>OY970261.1:0-3245000 GCA_963715635.1 Candidatus Aminicenantota bacterium
CTTTCGATGGCGAATCGCCAGCGCCGGGAGATCCGGTCGACGGTCTCCGAGCTCACCGTGTACCGGTTCTTCTCGTAGCCTGCCTGCGAGGCGAGATATTTCTCGAACCTGTCCTTGGCCCTCTCGAAACCGGGGAGACGGAGCCGCCGGTAGATCCCTTCCACGGCCGCCAGGGGATCCTTTTCGAATTCCTCAAACCGGATTTCCACCAGATTCTCGGGCGGGATGGACCCCCTGTCCTTCCAGTAGGCACGCATCATCTTCTCGTAGATCGCGAGGACGTTGTCCTCGATCTCCTCCGTCGCCACCCGCTCCAATTGGAACGCCCCGATCATCCGGGAGAACGTGTACAAGAGGGAGGGATAAATGACGTACGGATTCCGGTAAAGGAAAACGAACCCGGCGTCGGGGAACATTTCAAGCAGGGCGGGGATCCTCGCCGTGTTCAAAGGATTCTTGACGACCAGTCGCCTTCCCCCCTTGATGAGGGTCGCTTTTTTCAGGACCCTGAGATAGACCCGCTTCCAGGCGTCCAGGACGTCGCCGCAGCCGTCCTCGAAGGACAGCATGTCGAAGAGCGAGGCCATCCTCCGGGGCAGCGAATAGCCGATATAGAAAGAATAGGGGGAGAGATTGGCCGTGGCGTACTCCTCTTCCTGCGGATACTCGAGGGCCATGGCCATGTTGTCCATGGGTCTTTTCTTGGGCAGCAACCTTTGGAATATCGGATAAAGGACTTTGGCGCCTTCGATGCAAAGGTCCGGACAAAAGGCCTGAAGCGTCGAGACAAAGCCCAGGCCGGGGTCCTGGGCCATCAAGTTATGGAGATAGGTCGTCCCGCTTCTCCAGGTCCCGATGATAAAGATGGGGGCGTCCCGAACCTCGGTCTTTTCGACCGCGCCCGCCCACTTCGAGACCTCGAGGAGGCGAAAGGGAGTCAAAACGAGGTTCGAGAGAATGATGTTGAGGGCCCTCAAAAGGAACCGGCCGTCGACGCCCCCGTTGCCCCACAACAGCTTGAGCGTATTCGACAGCGCACCGGTGGCCAGGGGGTGCCCCAGGGATCTGTGCTCGTTCCTATTTTTCGCGGCGGATCCTCCGAGGTTCGGGATGAGAGGACCCGGGCCGCGAGACAACATGGCCGGTGGCTTGACGGCGGGCGGGGACCCTGGACGGCCCCCCGCTCCGGACGGCTTTCGCCCAAGGACGACGGCGACGTCCTTATAGGCTCCGGACGTATTCTCGCACATGGTCGACCAGTTCCGGGCTGTGGATGCGCGCGTGCCTTTCAAGGTCACAGGGCGTGCTCTTCTCGATCATGGAAATGATCCTCAAGATATCTCCGTGCCGGTGAAACGTGTCTTTCGAGGCGCTCACGACCAGGGTCGGCGTTCGGACCGACCCGAGGCGGTCCCAGATCCGATAGGAGCATATCGAGAGCACGGTATCCCTGAGCTTATAGGGATCGGCCGCGTCCAAAGCCCGGCAGTTGATCCGGTACATCTCATAGTCCTCCGCCGTGTTCACGCGGAACGTTCTCAGATACCATTTGGCGATCGGCTTGATACAGCGGTAGAAGGGGGCGGCGTAGCGGATGATCGGGAGGCTCCAAGGAGGGTAATCGAAAATCGCGTTCGGCTCGAGCAGGATCAGACAGAGAGGAGCGTGCGGGAAATCGCCGGCCCGATCGACCATGGCCGTGGCGCTGAGCGACGCCCCGAACAGGATATACTTCCCGTCTTCCAGACCTAGATGGCGGGCCGCTTCGATGATATCCGAGCCGATCGCTCCGACATCGTAATCGACCGTTCCCCTGACCACCGACGAGGATTTCTCCCGTGTTTCGACGTAATGGACGACGAAGTCCCGTGTCAGTTCGACCAGCAGGTTCTTGAACGTCAACATGACCGAGACCAATCCCGGCACCAGGACCACGGGGAACGGCTGCCGCCTCTCCGCCGGCGTGAAGGTGACGATCCTCAACGAGACGCCGTTCGGGAGAGGGACCAAGCGGTCGCACGATCGCGCGCCGGGAGCACAGAACTCCGACAGGACATCCGTGCGGGCTCCTCGCTCTTCGGCGCGGGGCCTCTCCCCAAGAGGAATGGTCTCGTCACGGTTCATGCAAAACCTCTCGCCTCAGATCATGGCCAGGTCCACATACGGCAGGGAGGCATCAATGCGCCCCTCGGCGAGGAGCGCCGGGTCCTTGGCGAAGAGCACGATATTCGAGACGACCGGGTGACTGATAAACCCCCGCGTCGCCCGAAGGAGAGGGTCCTGCCGGCAGCTTCCCACGGTCATCATGTTGAAAGCCCTCGCGTGAAGGTCGTTGGAGATCTTCCGCAGCAGGGCCTCGAGGATTTCGGGCCTCCTCTCCCGAACAGCGTAATCGGTGATCGTGACGTCCTTGATCCTCTCGCCTTCCCGCGGCAAGAGTGGGAAACCGGCCATCGGGGCGAACAGGGAATGGACCTTCTTGGCGAGTCCGAGCTTCGTTCCGTACCGGACGATCCGCGTCTGCCGCAGCCGTTCCATGTCCCAGACCGCGCAGGTCCCGACGACCTCGCCGTCCCTCTCGGCGACATAGTGATCCTCGAGCCCGCAGCCCGGGCGCCTGGCCGCGTTTTCGAGAAACGTGTCCCTGTCGACGACGGGCCCGAACAGCCTGGGGCGGAACTCATCCCGGAGCAAGGAGACAATGGCGTCCACATCGGCAAGCGTCGCCCGCCGGACGCGGAACGCCGGGCTCTCCTTTTTCCGGCCCAGGATCAAGATGTTCCTGGCGCACAGAGCGCCGATCGTCCGCGAAGCGGGGAAGTCCGGATAGCCGGCTTTATGCTGACCGATGAACCGTTCGGCCGGCCTGTTGCCGGTCATGACGATGGCGTAGCCGATGTCCGAACGTCGGTCACGGCCCTTGAAAAGCCGGTCCGCTATCCTGTAGGTGAAACCGTGGCCCCGGCCGCCTTTTCTGACATGGGCGTTGCCGAAGTACATCACCAGCCGCGGCTCGCCGTTGACATACCTCTTTTGATAGGACAGCATGGCGAAGCCGAAGAGCTCATCCCCCTTGAGGACGCCGGCACATGTCACCCGCTCGGAGAACAGCTCCGGGAGGGCGAAGATGTCGGGCGCCCGGTCGAAGCCGACGACCAACCCCGGCGTCTCGATCGGCGACTCGGCGAGGATTTCCAGCATGTTCCCGTTCCGCTCCCGGGAGATTTCCTCCAAGTGGAACACGTCGGACGCTGGGGTCATGGAATCTCCAAAATCACGAGACGGTAGAACGGGAAGCGGTCGTGCCGCATGAGTTCCTCGCCGCGCCGCTCGTCCCTGGCGACACGGTCTCGCAAACCCTCCGGGACGCCATGGTCGAGATGGATGTACCGGACGGCCGCCCGGCTCGAAGCCGCCGCCCTATCACGGATCAGGGCCAGCAGTTGCGCGTACTCCTTCCGGGACATCCAGTCACCGATATTGGACAAGTGAAACTTGTTGAAAGCGCCGGCTGCGCCCGCGCAGAGCGCCTCCTCGAAGGACGTCAGGCGCCAATCGATCTGGCCCGTGCGTTCCCGGATGCGTCTCGCCCCTTCCTCCGTCAGGTACTCGGGCAGCGCTTCGGGAAAAAGGACGCAACCAAAGAAGCTGAACTGGAGATAATAGTTTCTGCGGGGCGGCGTCGTCGTACAGAAATCCCTGAATCGACCGTAGAAGAAATCCGCGGCGCGGTTCGAGCCGCCATGGATCAGACCTTGGGCCGCGATCCCCCGCTTCCGGTAAACGAGGGGGTGAAAGGCGACGCGGAACAGAGCTCTAAGGAGCGGCGTGCTCAGGAACCGGTCGAAGAAATCCCGCCGTTCCTCGAGCGTTTCCATCTCGAAGAGGTCCCGGAGGCGCTTTTTCTTGAGGACCGCCAAGCCGGCGAAGCGGAACTTCTCAAAGTACTTCTCGAAGCGGCCGGCCCGGATGGGACCCCCTTCAACGGCGGACATGTTCCCGCCCCAAAAGCGCCTGTCGTCTTCCGTGAGCAGAGGGGCGACCCGGGCGAAGAGCCGCCTCCTGCTCTCGGTCGGGGCCTCCATGAAGCCGAGGAAAGCGGCGGCCTCGGCCGGCTCCAGGGCCAGGCAGGCCCCCAGCTTCAATCGCGACAGGAATAGCTGACCGGGGGAGACATCTACGGCCACGATCCGGGCGTTCCGCAGGGCCAGCAGATTGAGCGGGATCTCCCCCCCGCTGGCGATGCAGAGAAGCCGGTCGCCGGGCCGGACATCCAGCGCCGCAAGCTCGGTCAGGGCGTCCTCCTGGGAGATGCCGTAGTCGTATAAGGGCTTCATGTTCACCGGTCCGCCCGGAAACTCGCCACCGGCCCGGATCTCTCGAAGAAGCCCTGCTTCAAAGCCCTGTCCATCACCAGGGTGATCGCCTCGGCGGTGATCCGACCTCTTAGGGGGACGTCCAGTGGCTCCAGGCCGCAGAGCATGGCCTCGGCCGCGCAGCAGAACGCCGCCCCTTTCGGGGTGTGCGAGCTTATGACGAAGTCCGGGTCTTCCGGCAGCACGATGTACGAGGCGAAGGGGAGCGTCTTGACATGTTCCATGCGGGCGACCTCTGCGGACAGCGCCGACGGGATGGACACATCTGCTATCAGCACGGGGCCCCTGTCCTTCAGGAGATGGGGGAAGACGATCGGGTCGTTGGTGTTGGACGCCACGGCGATGACGTCACACTGCTTGAGGGGGCGCACGTCTGCCACCGTTTCGAGGATCCCCGTGAAATTCCCCCGGTCCAGGCCGGCCGCGAAGGCGTCGAGTTTCGCCTTTCTCCGGTCCATCAGGACGATCCGTTCGAAAAGCCCGTTGGTCTTCAGCATGATCTCCGTGATGATCGCCCCGATGTTGCCGGACGCCCCGACGATCCCCAGGGTCAGCCTCGTGCCTTCCTGACGGAGGCCGCGGATCTCTTCGGTCACCCGGTAGAGTGCGCTGGCCGCAGTCAGGGTGTTGCCTGTGACGATACGCGTTCCCTCCGGCTCGACCAGCGCCAATCCGTTCCGGCTGAGGATCGAGGCGTATCCGCCCAGGCCGATCACCGTTGCGCCGGACCGGGCCGCCAGGTCGACGGCGTCCTGGATCCGCGCCACGATGCGCCGGGTCTGACCCAGCCGGTGGAGGCGCTCGAGCTCTGCGGAGTCCGCCGGCAGGGCGATGAAGCGGAAATGGATCCTCCCTCCGAACATGTTCTTTGCGTAGAGGCTGACCGGCTTCATCTCCAACACGGACTGCAGCCTGTTGAACAGGATTCGCAATCCCGTGTCCGAGGCCTGAGCCAGCTCTTTGTCGATGATCCTGAGCTCTTCGGCTGGCCGGCTGAAATGCGCGATGAACGCCACCCGCGCGGCCTTTTCGCCCGGCTCGTCCTCGCGCGAATGAATGAGACCCGGGCGGGCCTCCCGGCCCTTGTTGTCCTCGAAGGGATCGCCGTCCATCAACGGCAGGAAGATCTCGTAGGCACGCCGGCCCTCGACTTTGCGGGCCAGGTCTTCGATGCCCGCCGCGACCCTGTCGATCTCCTCGTCCATGAGGTATGCCGAAGGTTCGATCCTCAATCCGTTCGGCGCGGAAAGCGTCGGCAGAAGGCGGAGGCGCCAGCGCTTGAGGAGGTACGCGGAGAAGACATAGCCCAAGACCTTGCTCGCGGCGAGGGCCCGGAAAAGGACGTGGTCGCCCGCCGTGAAATTACCGAACCGGATCCCCAGCATGAGACCCCGGCCCGTGATCTCCGCAATCACGGAAGGGAATTTTCGCTGGACGGCGGTCAGCCGCTCGAGGAGCTTGCCGCCCTGGACCCGGGCGCGCTCAGGAACGCGGTCGCGCTTGATGACCGAAAGAGCCGTCAGCGCGGCGTGGGCAGCCAGTCCGCCGTTGGCGAACGTAGAGACGTAGTATTTTCCGAAATCCTCCCGGAAGCGTTTCTTATCGACAAGGACCGCCGAGATCTTCTCGATGTTCCCGCCCAACGCCTTCCCCAACAGATAGTAATCGCCCGCGACCCCCTCGGAGGCCAGGAAGCTTCCCGAGCGGCCCAGGCCGCACTGGATCTCGTCGATGATCAGCGGGAAGTCGTATCGTCCCAGCTGCCGCAGAACGTCAGGATGAACGGTCCGCACGCCCCCTTCTCCGATGATCGGCTCGGCGATCGCGGCGACGACGGTGCCGACGGTCGAATCTTCGATGCCCCAACCGCCGTCGGCGGGGACGATGCTCCGGATCCGGACCTTGGCCCGCTCCAGCAGGCGATCGATCTGGTCCCTCCAGTCGGGAGCCCGGTCGTCGAGGACGGCGCGTCGAAGTCCCGTGATGTTCCCGAACATGCTGCGTTGCTCGTCGTTCCCCAGGAGAGACCGGGGCCCGGACGTATTGCCATGGAAAGCCTCCTTCAGGGTGATCACCTGAAGGGGGACGGTGTCAAGGGCCCGCCTGTTGTCCCGCCAGACCGAGGAAACCGCCCGGCCCGCAGCCTCCCCGAATTGCTGGAATTGCTGCTGTTCCATCTTATCGATCCTGGCCCGCCATTCCAGGGCGGCATGGTGGAGGGCGATCTCCACGGCCTCGGAACCGGAAGAGCCGAACATGACGGTGTAGTCCCGTCCCGTCATTTCGCCGACCGCATCGGCGAGTTCCTCGGCGAGGTTGCCGGCGTGTGTTTGGATGCTCCCCTGCGAGGCCAGGGGGACTCCCCCGCTCGCCAGGAACGAGACCACGGCTTCTTTCAGGTCGTCGTTGTCGTGCCCGAGGAGGTTGCTGCCGTACCCGCCCACAAGGTCCAGGACCTCGATCTCCCGTCCGTCCTTGAGCATGAACAGCGAATCCTTCCGGGCCCTATGGTAGGCGACATCCAGCTTCAGGCCGGAAAGCATGCGCCCCACGTAGGGGTTGAGAAACCGGGTGAACGTCTCAGGGGCCTCAAGCTCGTTCCCGACCGTCTCGATCCCGGGTCGGTAAGCCTGGGGATCCCTGAGCGTCTCGATGAGCTCGGCGTAATCCGATCCGATCTTGAATTTCGAGACGCCGCCCTTCACGGTCCTGGGGACGGGGCCGTCGACCAAGGCCAAGCGGCGGACGGAGCGATGGCGGAATTCGAACGGCTCCAGGACCCTGAAGAGATGCGTGTTGATCTCGGCGACCAGCCTCGAGAACTTGCGGAGGACCGCGCCGTAGGTGACGACCCCCCCTCCGGGAGAACCGTCCTTGATAAAGATGAGCGCGGCCAGACCGGGGCAGTTCCTGAGCGGGAAATACTCGACGTGAGAGGCCTCCCTGTGGAGCGCCTCGTAGTGCCGGGCGAGGGACGGGAGCGGAATCTTCACGCCGAAACCGTCCTTGAAGAAATCCCCGCCCTCCCGGCCTTCGTAAACGAGCCGCTCACCATTGGACAGCCTGACGTTATCTCCGGAATCGAGAAAGCCTTCGGGTCCGTCGGCGGATGGCGTTTCCCCGAGTATGCGCACAGCGCCGAACGGGGATTTCACATAGAGACGGAAAGAGCCGATGTCCTCCGGCAGCTGCTTGAGCCCCACGGTCACCCCCGGGAGCGGACGCCCCAGCGAGCCGAGATTCTCCTCCGAGGCGTCTTCGAAGAGCAGGGTGCTCAAGACTTGCTGGGTCTCGGTCATGCCGAAAGCGTTATGCAGGGTCAGTCCGAAAGCCGAGGCGATCTCCTTGGCCGTCTGGCCTCCGTTCGGGGCGCCGCTCAGGACGACGGTCTTCAGGCTCGACCTGAGCTCGTCCTTGAGCTCGGGGAAGTTGCGCGCCAATTCCAGGAGCAGCTGGTAGACTGCGGGCCCGCCGGTGATGTGTTCGGGCTTCATTTGGAGCAGGAGGTAGCGGACCGTCTCCGGCTTCTCCGCGAACCATTCCGTAGTGATGAGGCAGACGGGCGATCCCGTCCACAGGGCGTTGAAGAAGGCCCGGATGCCCATCGTGTGGGTCAAGAGGGGCGTGAATCCGCGGCCGCCGAGTTTGCGCGGATCGTAAAAACCGGCTTTCTGCCAGCTCAGACAGCTCCTTATGAACGCCCCCTGCTCGTAGACAGCCAACTTGGACTTGCCCGAAGAACCCGACGTGCTGACCAGCAGAGCTTCCGTCTGCGGGCCTGTCGATGCGATGGCCCCGACGACTTCGGACGCGGCGGCGATCGCGTCCGGATCCGGCACATCCTGATACAGCCAGTCTCGAAGCCGAAAATCCCCCAAGCTGTCATAACAGGGCAAGCCCCGGCGGAGGACGGTCTCCTTCACTACGCGGAGGATGGCTTTTTCTTTCTCGTGGTGATCCAAATCGCCCATGTCCTGTTCCGGGAGGATGGCCGCCGTGCAGCCACAGAGGTCCAACCATTCCTCGAGCACCGCCGTTTCCATGAACATTGGCAACAGAGTCCTCACGCCGTAGGCTGCCAAGGCGTTGAACAACAGCGCAAGGAAGAGCTCGCTGTTGCCGGGGACGTTTGCCAGGAGAACCGTTGTCCCAGGCCGAATGCCTCTCTTGCGGAATTCGGCGAAGAGCCGGGCCGATATGAAGCGAAGCCGAGGCAAGGAGACCCGGACCAGCCGCGGGCCGTCATGGCTGATGAGTACCTCGCTCCGTTCGTCCCGGTGGGCCAACGGCTGGAAGAGGAGTTGGGCCAGATTTTTAACGCCCCCCTCCTCGAGATCCTGTCCCCCGGACAAGACCCTGTCGAATTGTTCAGGCGATCCCAAGGGGGCGTTCATTTCAGTACTGCTCGTGGCTCCGCGCTGCCCTCAGCCGGACAGGGACGTCCGCCGCAAGAATTGCCGCGGAGAAGCTGACATCCTTCTGAGTTCAGGCACGCCCAGCGGCCCGTCCCCTCCACGTTACTAATATAGTGCGTTCAAAGAGCCGAATTGTCAAGAAGTTGTCAATAATCGGTAAAGATGTTCTGAAGAGGCCCGGGTCCTCGGAATCCTGAAGCCCGGCGCGTGTCGATTCTTCGGTCATTGTGAATTGCCATCCGAGTGAGGCTTCGCCGATACCATCAGAGTAGTTCGAGGTTTAGCCCTGGCACATATGCCCCAAATCGTATCACGGATGCGAGAGCGGTCAGTCTGCGTGGCAGAGACGGTCGGGGGAAGACAGGCATGGGCCGCGAGGGGAGTTTTCCGGCTGTGCTCAGATTGTGCTCAGCAGAGGCCTAAAAATGGTTAAGATTATGTGAAATGGCGACAGATCGATAGGCCCCGCAATCTAGACAAAATCGCTTATGCCCTGGGGAATAAGGGAGCGCGCCTGGAGAGACTCGAACTCCCGACCCGCAGCAATCGGACGAAGCCCTACTGTGTCACTTTTGTGTCACCTATTTGCATAGCTCCATGCAAGCCATGCAGACAATACAAACAGTACAATACACCCCGTTTTCTCGTAACTAACTAATTTTTCAGTAAGTTGCTGGCAATGAAGGGCTTTACGGAAAAGCCCTAAAAATCATCCTGGAGGATTTTAAGACCCTCGCGTCAGGCTCATAAAATACGGCTATTCCTCTATCTTGTTTTCCTCTTCCTCCCGCCAATACTCTTCCCTCTCCTTCTCATCCTGCTGTTCCTTGGCCGCATAGCAGTCTTTACAAACGATGCCGTATTCATAAAAAGGATCGTAAACAGCTATGTGACATTGATCACAGACGAGCTTTCCGCATCTTTCGCAGTTCGAGAATGTTGGAGTACGATATCCGAATATTTTATACTCAGGAGGTTCATCTGTAGCAGTACAAAATGCCCACAAACCTTCCATCGCTGTTCTTCCTTTCGTGGATATGAGCCCTTTGAAGGACCAGGAATATTTTTGTGACGGCATCGCCGAGGAGCTCATCAACGGCCTGACCCACATCAGAGACTTGCGTGTCGTGGCCCGGACTTCGGCGTTCGCTTTCAAAGGAAAAGAAGTTGATGTCCTAGATATCGGCCGAAAATTGAACGTTGAAACGGCGCTCGAGGGAAGCATCCGAAAAGCCGGAAACAAGCTTCGTATCACCGCTCAACTGATTAAAGTCGAGGACGGCTTTCACTTCTGGTCCGAGAAATTTGACCGGGAGATGGAGGAAATCTTCGCCATCCAGGACGAAATCTCCAAGGCCATCGTGGAGAATTTGAGAGTTACGCTGCTGACCCAAGAAAAGGCAGCCATCGAGAAACGTTATACGGATGATCCGGAGGCTTACAACCTTTACCTCAAGGGGCTTTATTTCACTTATAGGCCAAGCCCTGAAGCATTAAACAAAGCTCTCGATTATTTTCGGAAAGCGATCGACGCGGATCCAAATTTTGCCCTCGCCTACGCTGGAATGGCCGCTGTCTATGCCAATATGGGGATCATGAGCTTGGCTTCTCCAGCCGATATGTTGCCCAAGGCCAAGATGGGCTTCCGGAAGGCTCTAGAATTGGATAGACGCCTGGCTGAAGCTCATTTTCATACGGGCTACATCGCTTTTTATTTCGAATGGGATTGGGAAACTACAGAAAGGAGCTACGAGCGAGCCTTGGCCATCAATCCCGGGAATGCGCTCGTGCATGCCACATATGCCTGGGTATGCGTCGCCCGAAAGCGATTTGAAGAAGCCGTTAAGGAAATCAAGCTGGCTCAGAGCCTCGATCCGCTCATGCCGTTGTTCTATGCTTTTTCTGTGGGCATCCATTGGTCTGTCGGGAAACCTGATGACGCCATCTCAGAATTCGAAAAGGCGGTCGAAATGGATCCCCATTCGGGATTAGCTTACTTCCATGTTGGGGTGGCTTATGTTTTGAAAAGGGAAACCGAAAAGGCGATCGCCGCCTTACAAAGATCAAAGGAATTGGCGGTTTATTCCGGCTGGGCGGACGGTTGGCTCGGCCTGATCCATATCTCCGAGGGCGATCGAGAGAAAGCCGGACGAATCCTGGACGAGATGCTGGCACAGAAGAAAAGAGCGTATGTGTCATCCATGTGCATCGGGTGGTTATCGGGAGCCCTGGGGAATTTCGATAGAGCTTTTGAATATTTTGACAAGGCTCGCGAAGAGCGCGATACCTTGATGCCGTTCGTTCATATCTATACCAAATTATTTGTTGCTGAAATTCAGAAAGATCCCAGGTTCAGAGCTCTGTTGAAGACGATGAAGCTTGATGAAGACTAAGTCAGGGGAATCCAATTTTGGAGCTAATTTCGATCATGTTATGAGGTCTTCAGTAAATCGGCTTTGGAAAATTTTCCAGCCTTTCTGGAATAAGCGTAGAAACTTGCCCTTATAGGATTGTGCAGCTTGAATGACTTCTTCCCGCCCGAGGAAATCGACAATGATCCTCGCTCCATCAAGGTCTTTCATCATTTTGAGTTCGGATTGCTCTCCTGATCGAAGCTGAGACATGGCAATCTTGTGGGCTGCCCAGAAGGCGGGTTTGGGGACAGTAACATGGATACCCTTATAGATTAAGCCTATGGCATTTTCATGGAGAATTCGCTGATATCTCAACGGAGTTATAATGATATCTAATCCTTTCATTCTATAAGGAGCTTTGATAAAGCGGCCAGGCTCACACAAAAATTCAATGCTCAATTTATTCTTGGCGCTTTCAAGTGCCGGGATATATTTTTCATGTTGCGTGATGGGGCTTCTATGGGGAATATACCCGATCTCGGTAAGCTTAACATGAATAGAGGAATTTGATTTTTTAGCAGAATCATGAGGCCGGATAATGCTGAAGTCAATATCAGCGGTGGTGAATGAAAAACGGGAAATTGCATAATTCTCTGCATAGACAGGCAATACCCAACTGCCGATTAAAATAAGATGTCGCAGCGCATCGATTTCATGGAGGCTCTTTAGGATGTTATGAAACTCTTTTTCAAATTCATACATTCTTATAAGCCTTTTTGGCTATTCGGAGTTGTTTTTTAAGGGCTTTAAGAGTCTGCCGGATATCCTGAAGCTGCCTTTTGATTATTTTTCTTTTTTTATTGGCCTCTTGGATTTGTCTTGCTCCTTTTCGGTATTCATTTTCTTTTCGACAAAGGAATTCAGAAACCGATTTTCTGTCTTTCCAATATTTCTTGTAGTAATAGACACTTCCATGAATTTTTCGTTTGTAAACAGAAACAGCGGGATGATCCTTTAAATACCTTTCGATCAATTGCAGACGTTCTTGGTGATTATTGATCTCTTCCTCGAGATAAACGATGTTGGATTCAAGTACCATTTTACACCAGGAAATATTTATATTATTTATGAATCATGGTGTAAAAAAAGTCAATAGTTTTACACCAGGAAAGCAAGGATTTCTGTAATATCATGGTGTAAATATGAAAAGAAGGCCAAAGGGAGGAGCCGAAGAATAAGAAAAGAAAATGGGCGATAGAGGATTTGAACCTCTGACTTCTACCGTGTGAAGGTAGCACTCTGCCGCTGAGTTAATCGCCCAGCCGCCCTATTTTTAATCTTTTTTTTTCTGGATGTCAATTTCTTGATTTTATTGACTTTCTTCGGTTTTCCCTTTATAAATAAACTAATGGCCATTAGACGCTGTCCCTACTGCAAAGCAATCATCGACGAATCGCAGAAATACTGCAATAATTGCGGCACGCAGCTCCTTTTCCCCGAGGACGAGTTTGTCGAAGAGGACATCCCGGGCGAAAAAATCGTCGATACGGAATTTGAAGATAAAGACGAGGCCGAGCCGCCCCTCGATTTCCAGGACGAGGGAATCGAAAAAGAGGAAATTGACCTCGAGGAAGTCCTGGAAGGGGGAGCGTCTCTACCCGGAGAAGAGAAAGGACAAAAGCCTGAAGAAGAGGCGCAGCCGGTGACTTATGAAATAAAAGAAGCCCCGGAAAAGCCGGCAGAACAACTCGTTAAAGAGCTTGAAGAAGGAGCCCAGAAGAAAGAGGGGGTCTTGAGCGAGGTCGATGAGGAGCTCGCCCCCGCCACGATCGAACTTGAAGAGGTCCCGGAAAAAGCCAAGAGGCAGGCGAGAGAATTTCCCGTCGAGCCTCAGATAGAGAAAAGAGAAGCATACATCATCGCCGAACGGCCGGCGGAGGGAAAGAGTCCGCTCGACGAGCAGGAGGAAATCGCCCGGATCATCGCCGCCCTTGAGCGAAAGCAAAAAGAGGAAGAAAGCTTGAAGGCTCAAGAAAAGTTCATCGAGCCTTTAGGGGAGAAAATAGCGGCGGGGACGGCTCGCGACACAGAAGAAGAACTCCCGTCGTGGGTGCCAGGCGCCGGAGCAGCGCCGCCCTCAGAACCGTTAGAGGAGCAGAAGGAAAGAGAAGAGGAAACGAGCTATGCACCCGGAGACACCTATGAGTTTAAAGAAGAGGTCCTCAGCCATGCGGAACAATACGCCTCCCCCCATACCGGCATGGGCATCCCCGAAACCGTAACCCACTCTCTTCCGTTAGTGGGAGAGGGGGAAGCAGAAGCGGAGGAAGGCGAATCGGCAGAGCCGGCCGAGGCAGAAACTGAGCCCTCCCGGACTGAGGAAGCGCCACAGCCTCCGCTCGGGATTTTCCCGAGGCTCAAGGCCATTCTTTTTGACCTATTTTTCATTTTGATCATTTGGGCCGTCTCGCTCGTCCTGGCGTCCCGCATCATGTCGGCGCCGATCTTAAAATTGGCGTCTGCTTCGGCAGGCTCGCTCGTCCTTTTTTTTCTGGTCCTGCTCGTTGCCTACTTCTTCCTTTTCCTGTTTTTCCTGGGAGAGACCCTTGGCGACAGGGTCGTTTCCGCGAAAGACTAGAGCTGCCTTTCCTCGCCGAGCGAAAATTCTGTCCCCAAAAAACGCTCCCGGGCCCCCGGGTTGGCCGCGATCCGGCCGGGGATGTCTTCGATCAAGATTTCGCCTTCATCGATGATGTAGGCGCGTCCGGCGATTTTAAACGTGTCCCGGACGTTGTGGTCGGAGATCAGGATACCGATGTCTTTGTTTTTCAGGCGGGCGATGATCTTTTGGAGCTCGATGATTGTCAGGGGGTCGATCCCCGTGAACGGCTCATCGAGGAGAAGGAACTTCGGCTTGAGGATCAGGGCGCGGCAAATCTCCAGCCTGCGCCGTTCGCCCCCGGAAAGGCTGTAGGCAGACTGTCGGGCCAGTGGCCACAGGCCGAATTCCTCGAGAAGCTCCCGCCCGATTTTTTTCCTCTCCTCTTTGGAATAAGGTTGGAGCTCGAGCGCCAGGCGGAGGTTGTTCCCGACGGAGGCCTTCAGGAAGACCGAGTTTTCCTGGGGCAGGTAGGTGAGTCCGGCCAGAGCCCTCTTGTTGGTCGGAGCCCGGGAGATGTCTTCGCCGTCCAGGAAGATATGTCCGCTGTCGGGCCTGACCAGACCCTCGATCATCTGGAAGATCGTCGTCTTCCCGGCGCCGTTGCGGCCGAGGAGGCCGATGATTTCGCCCGATTGCACCCGGACATCCACGTTCTTGACGACGACGCGGCTGCCATAGCTCTTGACGAGATTTTTGGCTTCCAGGAGCGACATTGAACGATGCGGCCTCAGCGGCTACAATACTAAAGTCATTGACCGGGACTGTCAAGGCATGATCAAAAAAGTCATTAGCGCGTCGCGGCGAACGGACCTCGTTGCTTTTTTCCCGGAATGGCTGGCGGAAGCGCTCGACCGGGAGGAAGCCCGGGTCTGCGGGCCGTCGGGCCGCGTCTACGAGGCGGATTTGAGGCCCGGCGCCGTCCATAGCATCGTCCTCTGGTCGAAAGATTTTTCGAACCTGACGAACAATAAAAATGGACTTCGGGATCGACTCAGAAAATACGATCAGGTCTATCTTCTCTTTACCATAACCGGACTGGGGGGGTCGTTTATCGAGAGGGGCGCTCCGGACCCCGCTGCTGCGCTTTCCCAGCTCCCTTCCTTGATCGAGATCGCCGGGCTGGCCAAGCGGGTTTCCGTGCGGTTTGACCCGATCGTCTATTGGACGGAAGAAGGCCGCGTCCATGATGAGGGGGGACCGGCCGTCAGGACCAACTTGAATTTTTTTGATACGGTCGCGGAGCGGGCCGGCCGGCTGGGCATCGAGGACATCCGGTTGAGCTTCACCCAATGGTATGGCAAGGCTTTGCGCCGGGCCCGAAAAAATCATTTTCATTATGTGGATCCCCCGAAGCCGAAAAGACCAAAGCGGCCCGGCAGCTCGTTGAGATTGCCGCGAAGCGGGGAGTCCGACTCTTTTCCTGCAGTCAGAAGTTTTTAACCGAGGTGCCCGGAATCCAGGGATCTTCGTGTATCGACGGCCGGCTTCTCGAAAAGCTTCACCCGCATCGAGAAGCGGCTTCATCGGCCAAAGACAGGAGCCAGCGACCCGAATGCGGCTGCACGGAGTCCATAGACATCGGAAGTTACACCCAATCCTGTCCTCATGGTTGCCTTTATTGTTACGCCAACCCCAGGATATGACGCGCAGCGAAGCGCCGAGATTTGTCTCTTCGCGACAAAAACGTGTGGGTGGCGCCGACCGGGCGCCCCAGCGCCCGGAACTGACGAAAATTTGCAGATGCATGCTTAAATCTAGAAAGGACTCATGAATCCGCAAATTTTTCAGTGAGGACGAAGGGGCTGGTCGGCGACAGGACCCACACGATGCTATATGCCCAACGACAGCCGTTCGGCCAGCGCCGGTGGGAGGTTTTCTTTGAGGATTTTTTTCTGGGCTTCCTCGACGTCGTATTCCAGCCGGAAAAATTTTACGACGCGGGCGTCGGAGTCGTAGATGGCGAATGCCGCGCGCGGGTTCCGGTCGCGGGGCTGGCCGACCGAGCCCGGGTTGATCAGATAGGTCACATTTTTTTCCAGTTTGACTTCATTGGAATCGCCTTCGAGGAACGTCCCCTCCACCACGTTGTCCCGCTTCGTATAGACGAAGGGAAAGTGCGTGTGGCCGAAGAAGCAAAGCGGAAGTTTCAAGTATTCGAAGGCTTCGGCCGCGTCGAATTCTCCGAAGATGTAATAGTCCTCGTCGAAGGGCGCGCCGTGGCAAATGGCGAATTGGCCGTGGACCACGTGGGGGCCTTTTTTGAGATTGATCAGGAACTCGTTGTTTTTTTTAAGGATGTTCTTCTTGGTCCAGTAGATGGCCGAGGCGGCGATGGGGTTGAAGGTTTCGATGGAATCGAACCCGCTGACGGCCTTGTCGTGGTTGCCTCGGATCATCGACAGCGGCCTCAGGCCGCGGACTTTTTGAATGGTTTCGTTGGGAGAGGCTCCGTATCCGACGAGGTCACCGAGGCAGATGAAGTGGTCGATCTTTCGTTTTTGGATGAACTTTAACAGCGCGTTCAGGGCTTCGACGTTTCCGTGAATATCCGTAAAAATCAGGTATCGCATGACGAGTTTTTTGAAGTCTTCACTACCTTATCATAAAGACGGTGGGCGTGAAAAGAGCTTCGGACGAGCGGCGCGGATTCGACACCAGCAAACCCCACGGCCAGGCCAATCTCTTTCCAGCGGTCGAATTCCTGGGGCGTATAATATTTTTCGACGAGCGCATGGGCGCGGGTCGGCTGCAAGTACTGGCCGATCGTCAGCAGCTCGCATCCGGCTCGCCGCAAATCCTGGAATGTCCGGATGAGGTCGTCCTCCGTTTCTCCCAGCCCGATCATCAGCCCGGATTTTGTGACGATGCATAAATCTTTGGCTTTTTTGAGAACAGCCAGGGACCGGCCGTAGTTTGAACGGGGCCGGTTGATGTGCGGGTAGAGGGCTTCGACCGTTTCCAGATTATGGCTCAGGATGTCGGGTGCGGCCTCGATCACCTGTTTCAAGGCCTCCTCGCCTCCGCCGAAATCCGGGATGAGCGTTTCGATTTTGATCCCGGGGATCCGCTCTCTCAGCGCTTGCAGACAGCGGACAAATTGGGAGGCGCCGCCGTCGTCCAGGTCATCCCGGGTGACCGACGTGATGACCGCGTATGATAGACCGAGGGTCTTGGCGGCCTCCGCCACCTGCACGGGCTCATCCGCGGAGACAGGCGCCGGAATTCCTTTTTGGACGGCGCAAAAGGCACAGTTCCGGCTGCAGGTATTCCCCAGGATGAGGAAGGTGGCGGTTTTCTGAGTCCAGCACTCGGCAATATTGGGGCACTTCGCGCTCTGGCAGATCGTGTTCAGGCTGTGCCTGCTCAGGAGAGAAGAAACGGCAAAAAAATTCGCATGGGAAGGGAACTTGACCTTCAGCCAGGAAGGTTTTTTTGCAGGACGGGAATCTGCGGAAGGACGAATGGTCAATATTCGAGTTCTTTTTCTCGCTTCATGCGACGCCGCATCCGCTTGCGGGCCTGGGCTTCCTTCATCCGCTTCCGTTCGCCGGGCTTAAAGTAGACGGAATGCTTCTTGATTTCTTTGATGATCGCTTCTTGCTGGACTCTTCTTTTAAAGCGTTTCAACGCGCTTTCGAGCGATTCACCTTCTTCAACAAGAACAAACGCCAAACCATTCACCTCCTCACGTATGGAAAAGTATGGAATTTATACCCGATCAGGCGGCTAAAGTCAAGCCGCAATCCCATCGGGCCCGGAGTCTTGTTTGTTTTCTATCTAGCGGCGCCCGAGTCCGAGGCGCAGGCTGAGCGACCATTCGGCGGTCGGCGCAGGCTGATACGAGTTCCCGTCCGGGTCGGGCTCGGTAAAGCCATAGTATTCGACGCCCAGGATGTTCCGGCCCGAGAGCACAAGCTCCCAGGGCGCTCCGCCTACCTCGAACTTGTAGCCGAGGCGGACATGGACAAGCGCATAGGGGTCGGTGCGGCCGTATAAAACGCCCGGGAAGTCTACCGGGTCGAACTCGTACACCCTATTCGTCGAGTCGATATACCACGAGCTCACGTACTCCAGGGACGCGCCGAACGTCAGCGCAGGCGTGATCTTGTATTCTCCGTCGAGATAAAGCTGGTGCTGAGGACAGTTGGGAAGCCAAGTCCCGCTGTATGTGCCCGCCGCATCGAGCGTCTGGACGGTATCGTATTTGAAATGCGAATAAGTGTAAGATAATCTGAACGCCAGGGGCTCGATAGGATACCAGGCAAGAGAAGTCTCCAGGCCGTAGCGCGTGGTCGAGCCCACATTCCCGTAGAACGTCTCGAGCGGCCGCGAAGCCATCCGGTATCGGCCGAAATCGTTGTCCGTCGCCAGATGGAAGAGCGCGATGTCATACACCAAGGACGGCCCAATCGAGCCCCGGGCCCCGACCTCCTCGCCGTTGGACGTAGCCGGCTTGAGGTCATTGTTGAATCCGCCGAAGGCATTGGGATTGTTCGCGAGTTCCTCGGTGCCCGGCGGCAGAAATCCCGTTCCCCAGCTGGCGTATAGGCCGAAGTCGGACAGCGGGTTCCACGTCACGCCGACCCGGCCCGTCGCCTTGTTATACGACGCGTCGCCCGAAAGACTGCCGATATGGTCGTCCAGCTTGCACGTGACGTTGTCATAGCGGAGGCTGAGCGAGACGCCCCACTCCGGGCCGAACTCGATCCGGTCGAGGGCGAAAATGCCCACGCCGCTCTGGTTCATGGTCTGGTCGGAGAGTAACTCGGGTCCCTCGACGGCGTTGCCGAGATTAGGATGCTTATATTCGCCGATGGTCTGCCAGCCGAAATCGGCCCCGACGCTCAAGTGGTTTTTAAGCCAGCCTTCGCCGGCGACGTGATTGACCTGAAGCGACAAGCCGGGGGTGTCGTATTTGCGGTGAATGACGGAGGAGGGGACGGATTCCGTGTATTTGGTGTGGCGAAAATAGCCCGTCAGCGCCAGGTCCAAGTTATCGGCCAGCTTGATCGTGCCGGTCACTCCGCTCGTGAAGCGACCCGTCCTCTGGTATTCGTTGCCGGGGACGCGGTCGAGGCCGAACATCTGTTGGTACCACTCGGGTGTCTTCTTGTATTCTTCCAGGGAATACGCATCCGGATTGGCCAGCTTGCGATACAGGCTCGGGTTAGCGCTGAACCAGGCGAGGTTGAGCCCCTCTGCGTTTCCGTTGTAGAAATCGGTATACCCGAGGACGGCCGTCAGCTTGACCGCGGACGATGCGTCGAGATGAAACTTCCCGTAGAAATTGTCGGCCCAGAAGTCGGTATGGTCTCGATAGCCGTTGCTCGACGTGTAGGAACCCGAGACGCGGTAGTTCAGCGGTCCGGTCGTTCCGCCCGCTTCGGCCTGGCCCTTGTAGAAGCCGAAGGATCCGCCGGTGAGGTATCCATTGCCCGAGACGGGCGTCGTGCCCCCGTCGTTGGTCAGGATATTGATAATGCCGCCCGAGGAGGCGCTGCCGTAGAACGCCGCGGCCGGTCCGCGCAGGATCTCGATGCGGTGGACCGTGGCCCAGTCGATGTCGAAGAAGTCGGAGACGAAGCCCGAGGGGTCGTTGAGCGGGATGCCGTCGACGAGCGTCTTGATCCCGCGCGTGCCGCGCTCGGTCAGGATGCCCTGGCCGCGGATCGAGAGATGGACGCGCTCGCCGTCGGCCTGGTTGTCCACTTTCACGCCCGGGACGAGCTTGAGCGCCTCGTCGATGGCGATGGTCCGCGGCATGGTCTGCAGGATCTGGGTCGTGACGACCGTGGTCGCGGCCGGGTTGGCCTTGAGCGCAATTTCCACGCGGGGCGCGGTGACAGTGATCTCGATATGCTGTTTGGTCTCTTGGGCGGTCTGATCATCAGCTTTTTGTTTCTTCGCGGCCTGAGGTTTATCCGCGTCCTTCTTGTCGCAGGACGAGGCGAAGGACGGACCGGCTAGGAAAACCAACAAAAAGAGGATAAAGAACGAGAAAAACAAGAGTTTGGAGCGTAATTTTCCCATAATATAGCCTCCTACATTTAAATTAGACACAAGAATGAGCTTATTTCTTCCAATTCTCTGAAAAGTCCATTTCTCGAAAGCTAAAAAAAGGAATACGGGACGTCCTCGCTTCTTGGTTTCCTTGACACCATATGTCGGCCGGGATATATTTCCATTGAGGTAAAAAAGATATTCGCAGGCTTAAGGGATGTGAAAGCGTGTCGGGCAAACTATGAGGATTGATAACGACGAGCAGGAGAGGAGTCTTGCCGTGGCTGTGCAGCGCGGCGATTCGGGAGCGTTTCGGGAACTCTATGATGCTTATCGCGAGCGGATCTGGACCCTGGTCGTTTATTCGATCGGAGATTCTCTCCAGGCGCAGGACGTGCTACAAACCGTCTTCTTTAAGGCATTCCGGGGTCTCGGGAGCTTCAAGTTTCAATCCAGCCTGTTCACCTGGCTCTACCGGATTGCCCGCAACGAATGTCTGAATTATCAGCGGCGGCGCAACGCCGCGCATGTGCCTTTGGAGGCGATTCTCGGCAGCAGCGACGAAATTGATACGAGGCCCATTTCGGATGGCCATGACGTGCGCAAGCTCATTCTACAAAATGCGGTAAAACAACTGCCTCTCAAGATGCGGGATGTGGTTGTCCTCAAGTACTTAGAAGGACTTTCCTACGAGGAGATGAGCCGGGTGCTCGGGTGCGCGCCCGGGACGGTGGCCTCAAGGCTGAACCGGGCATTGGCGGAACTGGAGGAGCGGCTGCGCCCTTTTAGGCGGCTCTTATAAAGAAATCTGAGAGCAAGGGGTATTGGCGATGAGTTGCTGGCGTTTTTACCTACATAGGAAGTTTGTGCCTTATCTTGAGGGTGCGCTCCCGCCTCACGAGGCGAAGCGATTGGAGAAGCATATGCTCGACTGCGATAGGTGCCGGGCAATGTTCGCGCGACTTCGAGCCGGACATCAGTTGGCGCAACAACTCCGTCAATTCAACCCGGAGGGCACTCATGACGCGCCGGAGTTTGAAGCGATGATGGCCGATATGGGCGAAATTGTCACTGGGCGCCACAGGTGGGCTCGGCTGTGGGAGAATTGGCTCTACGCGCTGACAACTCCACGTGTGGTCCAGGGACTCACGGCGTTGGTGCTCGTGCTCTCGGCGCTCCTGGTGGTCTCAAACCGGAGAGTCTTGTTTGGGGAACGGGAAAGCGTCACGGTTAAACGGAGTGCTATGGACTTCAGCAACTTCCGTCCCCTGAGCATCCCGGAGATTCGATTGAATACCCAGCCTCACATCTCAACCGAAGGTTACGTGCGCGACCTGCATGTGGATAAGGAAGAAGGAACCGTGCATTTCAAGCTGGTAGAGATCCCGCAAGGGTCGGGGCCCTTTGTGGTATGCGAGATCATAAGCCCCATCGGGATATCCCTCCCGCGTGAGGGCAGCCGTGTCCGAGTCTACGGCGTAGCCCGCTACGACGCCCAACCCGGTCGCGAGTGGCACGAAGTCAATCCCGTCTTGAACATCGCCGTCCTGAAGCACTGAACCGGCAACGCACGCGCCTCGATCATCAGTAGCTTGTCTTAAAGATCGGGGCGATGTCCACCGGAATATCCATGAGCTTTTCGATCATTTGTTTGGTGATCTCATCCATCTTGCCGTAGCGGTCGATGAACTTGCGGACGTTGTCGTAGCTGCCGTCCCCTTCCAAGACCAGGAACTGCCGGGCCAGGTCGCGGACAGCATCTTTGATTTTGGCGAAATCAAGCTTGAACTTCATGGCTGCCGGGTCATAAACGAAGGCGCCTTTTTCCCTGAGGAAGTTGAATTGGAGCAGGACGCCCAGGCCGTGGGCTTCAGTGGCGCCGAAGCGCATCGAGCGAAACATGCCGGCCAGATAGGAAGTGTAGATCTCCGTTTCCTTTTCTTTTGGGAACCAGCCTTTTTTGACAAGGAGCGGCACGTTGTAAATCCCGACCACGTCCGCCTTGGCCTCTTCGATCGTCGAATAGCGGTCCTTGAGGGCCTTGTTGACCGTCGCCTTCGTCCCGTCGGGCAGGGTCGCGTAATTCACGCCGAGCGCGTGGCAGATCTCGTGGAGGATGGTCTCCGTGAAGTAGGCGTCGAAGGACACCAATTTTGCGTCGTCCGCGGTCAGGACCCGCTCGGAGATCGGGATCAGGCTTTTCCGGAACTTGGCCTCCATCATGTTCTTGAGAAAAACTTTTTTCGTCCCTTTTTTCTCGCGCACTTTTTCGTCGTTGGGCAGGACGAAGGCCGACGTCTGGACGCCCGCTTTCGTATCGCCGGCGGTGAACACTTCATACACGACGTTGAGCGGCGAATCCAGGCCGCGGACCTTTTGGTCCTTGTACTTTGGCTCGACCGGCAGGTTTGCCTGCATCTCCTCCAGGTAATCCAAGTAGCCCTTGATTTTTTTCATTTCTTCGCGGTCATTGACATAGACGAAACTTTCGTAGGAGGCCTTGATCCCCATGAGCGCGTCCTCATAGACCTCAAACGGCCCGATGACGATCTCAGCCAAATTGTCCTTGAGGTCGATCCAGAGACAGTCGCTCTCGAAGTAATCGTTGCTCAACAGGTCCTGGGCGCGGCGGGTCAGGTAATTTTCGAGAGACGGGTTGGAGGTGAGGGCGGCCGCCTCCCTCAGGGATTGGGCGACTTTTTCCAGGTTGTCTTTGTACTTGGCGGGATAGGGAACGGTGACGAGCTTCCCGTCTTGCCTTTTGACGACCGTGAACGAGCTTTCGAGCTGTTCTTTTTCGCCGGGGTTTTTCGCAATGTAACCTTCAAATTCCTGTTTGGTGAGGTCGGGAGGATAAAAACCAGCGCCGGCTGGCTTTTGGTCGGTGCCGAGGAAGGGTTTGTTTTCGTCCTGGCGGTCGAACGGCCCGAAGTTAATCAGGAGAAAGCGCAAATAATCCTTGTCTTCGGGCAAAGTGGATTTTTCGAGCTGCGCTTTGATGGCCAGGCCGGGGGGATAGGCTTGCTTCCAGAAGATGTCGTCGATGAGCTGAGCGGCGCTGATGAACTTGTTGAGAAGGGCCCTGTCTTCCGCCGTCAATATTTTTTCATCGAAGGTGATCTCCGTCGGGGCGAATTTGGCCAGACGCTGCTGGATGTCCGCGGCTTTGGCCAGCGAGGGCGCGGGTGCCATCGGTTCAGCCACTTTTTCCTTCATCGCCCTGAAGACATACAAAAGGCCCACCGCGATGATCACGGCTACAACCAGTCCCACGAGCGAAGCGGTTTTTTTGGATGTCATGCCTACCTCCCATATTATTCCTTTATTTTATAACCGGCCTTGTTGATACAGGCCAGGGCTCCGATCTTCATCGGCTCGATGAGCGGAACAGAAATGTCTTTTGGCTCAAGGACAAGGGGAACTTCAGTGCAGCCGGCAATGATGGCCTGTGCGCCGCGCCGGATGAGATTGCGGGCGACCTCTACGGCGGTTTTTTTTGGCGCACCCGTTGTGAACCCGGCTTTGATCCCTTTTTTTCCGAAAATCGCATTCATAACCCGCTCCTGCTCGCCCCGCTCGGGGACGATGATCTCGATCTTTGCTTGTTCAAATGTTTTGTGAAAGATCTTCGAGGTGACGGTGCCGGAGCTCGCGATGAGGCCTGCTTTTTTCAGGCCGGGAACGTTTTTTTTGGCATAACCCAACGATTCCTCGATAAGGTTAATGAAAGGGACCTTGGCGCGCGCCCGGATTTGAGGGGCGCAGTAATGGGCGGTGATGCAGGGCATGACGATCATGCCGGCCCCGCCCTTTTCCAGGATGCGGATGCCCTCCAGCAACAGCGGAAGAGGGCTCTTTCCTTTCTGGAGAATGGCATCGGTCCGCGGCGGGATTTTTGGGTTGTTCCAGATCAGAATGGGGATGTGTTCCTGGTCACGGGCCGCTTTTGTATTTTTTATGAGGAGATGGAAAAAATAGGCCGTCGCTTCAGGCCCCATCCCTCCCAATATTCCAATCGTCGTCCTCTTCATTGCGACCCCCTATTTCATTATCTCTTTGATTTTTTCTAGGGGTAGCGCTTGAGCCGTATGGCCGTTCTTGCCTTTCATGGTTTTGGCTTTGAACAGCGAATTGAGGATCGCTTCTTCCGTGGCTTCGGCGGCCGCCAAGAACAGCTGGGATACTTGCTCATTGCGCAGGAGGGTTACGGTTTGAGTCGGCGTTGGGGAGAGGTAGGAAATCCTCAAGTCTTTGGCCGTAGAAAAAGCGATGGCATAATCGCCGCTCCCGGCCGAATAATATCCGCCGGTCCTGGCGATTCCGAGCAGGGCCCTCTTGGCCAGCCGCTTCAGGTTGCGGCTGTCGAGAGGCGCGTCTGTCGCCACCACGACCATGCATGATCCTTCTGAAACCGGGCCCAACTCCGCGTTCGGTTCGGGCCGGCCCGTCGCGGGAGATTCGCCGAGCTTTCGATCGATAGGAATTCCATTGATTTGAAAGACGCCGCCATGGTTGGTTTGGACGAGGACGCCCACGGTATATCCGCCGCGCTGGGCGGCTAGCTTTCGCGAAGATGTTCCGATGCCGCCCTTATAGTTGTAACAGATCGTCCCGGTGCCCGCGCCGACCGCGCCCTCTTCGACCGGCCCGCCTTTTGCGTTCTGAATCGCCTCGAGCACGTGCTCTTTTTTGACGTGCCTGCCGCGGATATCGTTCAGCCAGCCGTCGTTCGTTTCTCCGACGACGGGATTGACCGACCCGACTCCATCGTTCTGCGGCAGGGAGAGGATGTAATCGATGACGGCGTCCGCCGCCGTGGGCACGCTCAAGGTGTTCGTCAGGATGATCGGCGTTTCGAGATTTCCGAGCTCTTCTATCTGCGTCGTTCCGGTCAATTTGCCGAAGCCGTTGGCGACATAGACCGCGGCCGGAACTTTGTCTTGGAAGATGTTGCCTTCGTGGGGGAGGATCGCCGTCACGCCGGTCCGGACATTATCCCCTTCGATCAGGGTCACGTGGCCGACCTTGACGCCGGCCACATCCGTGATGGCGTTCAGCGGGCCGGGGTTTAGAATGCCCGTCTTGATTCCAAATTCCCTGAGCCGCGGCCGCTCCTGGGAGGAAAACTGGGTCGAGCTGAGGATAAAGAAAAAAATCAAGCCCAAAGAGAAAATTTTCATGCTGCTCCCCATGATTTTTGGCTTAACAAAAAAATAATATTCACGGCCATCAGGGAATATCAGAAATATGATACCCGGCGCCCCCCAAAAGAGCAAGCTGTCAAGGGGTCGGGCCAGCATCTCCATTTCCGTGATGCCTTAAAAGGAGGGTTCTGTGAGTCCTGTCGGACACGCTTGGAGGGAAACCGTTGTCCGGGTTTCCCTCCAACGATCGCTTTGCTCTCTGCCTCCTTTCCAAGGAGCATTCGGCGATGACCTCATCATAGGATTTCGATGATTCGAGGATTAGGTGGGCGGGGCATTATCGGCGCCACCCACAACACGAATGATCAATTTTCACGGAAACGGAGAAGATTCCGGCGTCAGTCGCCTCATCTATCTTTGAACCGGCGCCCGCTAAAATATAATCCGGAAGCGCTCTCGCAGGTCAAGGCGCGTCAGCCCCTCTCTCTTGGCGGCGTCCACGGCGTTCTGGAATTCCCCGGCCGTGATTCTCCTGCTCAGCAGTGAACTCCATTGGATGTCGCCGCAGGGATGATATTGGTCCATGATATTCAGGTGCGTGTTCCGGGAGATTTCCTCGGCCAGAAAGCGCATGACGTCTTCCGTGCCCGCCAGGCCGCCCGGTAGGACCAGGTGCCGGACGAGAAGGCCGTGGAGGGCAATGCCCCGGTCATCAATCACGAGATCTCCGACCTGCCGCTGCATTTCCTTGATTGCCGTTTTTGCCGCCCTGGGATAATCCGGGGCATGGCAGAGTTCTTCGGCCGGCTCGCTCCGACTGAACTTGAAATCGGGCATGTAGATATCGACGACGCCGTCCAGGAGCTTCAGGGTTTCGAGCGCATCATAGCCGCCCGTATTATAGACAAGCGGGATGGAGAGGCCGGCTTCGATGGCCACGGAGAGCGCCTTGAGGATTTGGGGGACATAATGGGAAGGGCTGACAAAGTTGATGTTATGGCAGCCGAGCTTTTGAAGCTCGACCATCATCCCGGCCAGCCTCTTGGTAGAAACCATCACGCCTTCGCCGAGATGGCTGATCGAGTAGTTCTGGCAGAACGAGCACCGCAAGTTGCAGTGGGTGAGGAAGATCGTCCCCGAGCCGTGCCGCCCGACCAGCGGGCTTTCTTCACCGAAATGGGGGCTGTACGACGAGACCTCGGGATCGAGCCCAGCCTTGCAGACGCCCTTTTCTCCCCGCAGGCGGTTGACTCCGCAGCTCCTGGGACAGAGCGTGCAACTTTCCATAATTTGAAAAGATTTTTCGATCTTCTCCTGCAGGCGTCCTCCCCGGTAAGTGTCGAGGTAAGCCGCTTCAGACTTTTGCGCGGGTTCCTTTTTGGCCATACTTCTAAATAAAAATTATACCACGAAAAAATATGGGGAAGAGCTTTAAAAAGGGATTCGCTCCCTAACGGGATTTTTCACGCCATAAAAATTTCGACTTTTTCGGCGGCCGCGTTTCTCGCATATTTGATGGCCGCGTTAAAAAAATGTCTTCGTCCACACTTCGGCGTCTCCTTTTTTTATTCAAGCTCAAACATTCTCGCCGGCCTCAAAGAGGCTCCCCGAAAAGATATTCAGTCCGCTCTACGCCGATAGATTCTTTTATCAGGCAAAAGATTTTTAATAAGTGCTATTAAACCCCCTACCCCCTTAGCCAATTAAGGGGGATTCAAAAGGTCGATGGTCGCTTCATCCCTTTTCAAACCTCTTTGGATTATGCTATATCACCTAAGAAGATGCGTGTGGCTGACGTGAAAAAATATCTGACGATCCCCAGGTTCGACCGGATTTCCTGGCTGGTCCACGGCTTCGGAACCAAAGATTGGAAGCTTCGGGATTTTCAGGATTGCGCGGATTGGCGCAATTTCAAAATTGTCTGGTTGGACCAGGTTCATTCGGACGAAATCCAGTTCATCGACGAGCGGTTCCCCGTGACCAATCGCGGGGAACCGCTCGAGAGGGATCCAAGGGGGAGTCGCCCCCTTGGTCGCAGGGCGGGGGTTCATGCCGCGCCCGAGAAGGGGAGGCAGGGCCGCCGGGTCTTCCCGGCGCCCGTTGGAAGGGGTCTTCCCCTCCAAATTGACAAAATTCCCCGGCAGAGGGCGAAAGGGGATGCCCTGGCCACCGCGTGGCCCGGAGTTTTTTTGATCATCAAAACGGCGGACTGCCTGCCTCTCTTTCTTGTGGATGAATCCAGGCGGGTTATTGCCGGCGTTCACTGCGGCTGGAGGGGCACCCAAAAGCGGGTCGCCGAACGCACGGTCCGGGAATTGCACGCCCATTACGGCTGCGAGCCTTCTTCTCTTCTCGCCGCTCTGGGCCCCTGCATTGGGCCGGGATGTTATGATGTGGGGGAGGACGTGCGGCAGGGATTTAAATCGGCGCGCCTTCCGCTCGATGTCTTCTGGCCCCATCCTCAGCGCCCGGGGAAATACTTCCTGGATTTGCTTTCCGCCACCCGCCTGCAGCTTCGCGGTCAAGGCCTCGACGAAAAAAATATTTTTACGCTCTCTGTCTGCACGCATTGCGATGCCCGCCTCTTGTCCTACCGTCGCGACCGCGATAAGAGAGCGCGATTATTCAATTTCATCGGGGTCAAAGCTACTCATTACGCAAGCTTCGGTCGAGGAAAACAGCCTTTGTTGCGTAATGAGTAGCTTTGACCCCGTTTTTTGAATTTGTCAAGTGGCAAGGTCGAAGGCCAATCGAAAAAATGATTTTGCCGCGCGGGGGTGTTGAAATTGTTTTTTGGTTTCATTAAGATAAAGGTCGCTTTCTAATTCTTGCTATTGCGGGTGCAACATGGAACAAGCCTATTCGGACATTATTATTCCCGAATTGCCCCTTTTCAAAAAAGGGAAAGTCCGGAACGTGTTTGAGCTTGAGGACAAGCTTCTCGTCGTGGCCACCGACCGCATCTCCGCTTTTGACTATATTCTTCCCTCGCTCATCCCGAACAAAGGAAAAATTCTCACTCAGCTATCCAAGTTCTGGTTTGATTACACCCAACTGGTTTGTCCCAATCATGTCCTGACGACCGACATCGCCAAGCTCCCGGCCATCCTCCACAAATACAAGGATATGCTGGACAAGCGGACGATGCTGGTTAAGAAGACAAGCGTCGTTCCCGTGGAATGCGTCGTCCGGGGTTATCTTTCCGGCTCGGGATGGAAGGAATATAAAGCGACCGGTAAGACGAGTGGGATCAAGCTCGCGGCCGGGCTCAAGGAATCGGACCGGCTGGAGGATCCGATCTTCACGCCCTCGACGAAGGCCGAGGCAGGCCATGACCTCAACATTTCTTTTAAAGATATGCAGAAGATCGTCGGGGCCTCGCTAGCCAACAAGATCAAGAAAGTCAGCCTGGCGCTCTATCAGAGAGCCTCCCTCCATGCGCTTTCGCGGGGGATCATTATTGCCGACACCAAATTCGAATTCGGCTTGGATAAAGATGATCTGATCCTGGTCGATGAGATTTTCACGCCCGATTCCTCCAGGTTCTGGCCTCTGGCCACTTATGCTCCCGGGAAGGGGCAGCCGAGCCTGGATAAGCAGTTTGTCCGGGATTACCTGGAGAGCACGCGCTGGGACAAGCAGTCTGCGCCCCCTCCTCTCCCGCCGGACATCATCAAAAAAACGTCCGAAAAATATTTTGAGATCTATCGCCTGCTGACCGAAAAGAATGAACTCTGATGAACAACGGTTTCGTCGATCTGCACATCCATTCCAACAGAAGCAGCGACGGCGATTTCTCTCCCCTCCACCTCGTCCATCTGGCCCAGGACAACGGGTTTGCCGCGATTTCAATCGCGGATCACGATACGGTGGCGGCCTATCCGGAGGCTCTGGACGTCAGTAACGGCTCGGGGGTCGAAGTCATCCCCAGTATGGAGGTCACGACGCTTTTCAACGGCCGGGAGTTCCACCTATTGCTGCCCTTCCTGGATTGGAAAAAAGAGGTCGTCCGCCGGATCATGACCCGCGTTTCAGAGGGCAGGCTTCTTGAGGCCCAGGAGCGCGTGGCCAAGCTTCGGGAGCTGGGGTTCGACCTGAGCTGGCCGGAAGTGATTAAAGCGTCCAAGGGCGTGCCCCCCCTGGGCGTGAGCATCGCCCAAATTATGTTCGACAAACCGGAATCGAAACAGAACCCTGTCCTCAGCCCCTATTTGGCGGAGGCGAACCGTCCGCTGGCGCCTTACCTTTTTTATCGGGATTATTTCATGGAGGGGAAGCCCGCCTTCGTGCCGAAACGGCACATGGCTTTATTGGAGGTCCTGGACCTGGCTCCCGAGACGGAGGCCGTGCCCGTCCTCGCCCACCCGGGAGCCTATTTTGAGAAGGCGAACCGCGAGGACCTCGTTCATTTGAAAGGGAGGGGTTTGGCTGGACTCGAAGTCTTCACGTCCTACCATACACCCGAACAGACTCGCTTTTATGCCGAAGCCGCGGACGCGCTCGACCTTGTCCCGACGGCCGGCTCGGATTTTCACGGCAGGATCAAGCCGCACGTCACGTTCGGCTCGATCAAAGACGGGCACTACTGGATGGTGGAAGAACTTCAGAAAAGGAGGGGGGAATCATGATCGGCTGGCTGGATATCGTCTTGGCGGTTATTCTGGTAGCAATGTTCATCACGGGACTGGTCCGCGGGCTGATCAAGGAAGTGATCGGCGTTGTGGCGATCATCGCCGGGTTCATCCTGGCAGCCCATTATTATGTCTATTTCGCCGACCTCATAGGACGCTTGATCCATCAGCCCACCGTGGCCAAGTTTTTGGGCTTTATCATCGTGTTTTTGATCGTGGTCGCCGTCGGGTCCTTGATTGCGTATCTCCTATCCAAGCTCATGAAGGGCCCCCTCAAATTCATGAACCATCTTTTGGGCGGCTTCGTCGGATTCCTGGAAGGCATTCTCATTTGCGGCGTGCTTGTCTTCGGGCTCCTGGTCTTTCCCCTGCGCAAAGAGGCCCTGCTCGACTCGCGGCTGGCGCCCTACTGTTACGGAGTGACCAAAGTGATGATTCATCTCATTCCCCAGGACCTGAAGGATCAGTTCAGGGCGGCGTATCAGGATATCGTGAAAGGGGGGAAAAAAGATGGACAAAAAATTTGATGACCTCAATATCCATCAAAAATTGGAAATCACCATCAAGGACATGGTTGAAAAGGATATTCGCTTCCGCGACGGCCACCGTGAATTTGAGAAGCTATACATCGAGATCGCCGCGAAAAAATATAAGGGCAATATGACAAAGATGGCCGGCGCGCTCGGGATTCATCGCAACACCCTCCACAATCGGGCAAAATCGCTGAAAATAAAGAAATTAAGATAAATATAGACTTTTTTGGCAGTCTTAGGGGAAGACTGCTAATTTTACAATTTTTTTCTTGACAAGCCCTTTGTTTTTCCTTATAATTAGCACTTCTTTATTTAGTCTGCTAAATAAATCAAATTAGGAGGTTTCAATGAAGATTTCCCCATTGTACGACCGAGTTCTTCTCAAAAGGATAGAAGAACAGGAAGTCCGGAAGAGCGGAATTATCATCCCCGATACGGCCAAGGAAAAACCCCAGGAAGCCGAAGTGATCGCTGTGGGCAAAGGCAAAATGACCGATGAAGGGAAGGTGATACCCCTCGAAGTCAAAAAGGGCGACAAGGTCTTGATCGGCAAGTACAGCGGGACCGAGGTGACCATCGACGGTGTCGAGCACATCATACTCCGCGAAGAAGAAATTCTGGCCAAGCTTGGCTGATCCGCTAGAAAGGAAGAACAATGGCAAAACAAATTCTATTAGGCGATGACGCAAGGCAGTCTCTGCTCAAAGGCGTCAATATCTTATCGAACCTGGTCAAAGCCACACTCGGCCCCCGGGGAAAGAACGTCGTGATCGACAAAAAATTTGGGTCCCCGACGAGCACCAAAGACGGTGTGACCGTGGCCAAAGAGGTTGAGCTTAAAAACAATCTCGAGAACATGGGCGCCCAACTGGTCAAGGAAGTCGCGTCCAAGACCTCGGACGTGGCCGGCGACGGGACGACCACGGCCACCGTGCTCGCCCAGTCCGTTTATTCGGAAGGGCTGAGGTATGTCACGGCCGGCGCCAACCCCATGCTCATTAAAAAAGGCATCGACAAGGCGGTCGAAGAGGTGATCAAGGAGCTCAAGAAGCTCAGCCGCGAAGTCAGCGGCGAGATGATCGCCCAGGTCGGCGCCATCTCGGCCAACAACGACGAGTCCATCGGCAAGATCATTGCCGATGCCATGGGAAAAGTCGGAAAGGACGGAGTCATCACGGTCGAGGAAGCCAGGAGTATGGATACGACCCTGGATATCGTCGAGGGGATGCAGTTCGACCGCGGCTATCTCTCCCCCTACTTCATCACCGACCCCGACCGCATGGAATGCGTCTTAGAGAACCCCCTCATCCTTCTCCATGAAAAGAAGATCAGCAACTTGAGGGAGATGCTGCCGCTCTTGGAGAACGTGGCCCGGATGGGCAAGCCCCTCGTCGTGGTTGCCGAAGAGGTCGAAGGCGAAGCCCTGGCCACCATGGTCGTCAACAAGTTGAAAGGCACATTCCTTTGCGCCGCGGTGAAAGCGCCCGGTTTCGGCGATCGGCGGAAGGCCATGCTGGAAGATATCGGCATCTTGACCGGCGGCCGAGTCATCACCGAAGATATCGGCGTCAAGCTCGAGAAGGTCGATATGGAGTGGCTGGGCGAAGCCAAGAAAGTCGTCATCGACAAGGACAATACCACCATCGTCGAGGGCAAGGGCAAGGCGTCCGACATCCAGGCAAGGATCAAGCAGATCCGGACCCAGATCGAAGAAACCACCTCTGACTATGACAAAGAGAAGCTCCAGGAACGGCTGGCCAAGATGGTCGGCGGCGTGGCCCTGATCAAAGTCGGAGCGGCCACCGAGACCGAGCTCAAAGAGAAAAAAGCCAGAGTCGAAGACGCTATGCATGCCACCAAAGCGGCCGTTGAGGAAGGCATTGTTCCCGGCGGCGGCGTGGCCCTGTTGAGAACGCAGAAAGTCCTGGACGCCGTCAAGGCCGAAGGGGACATGAAGATCGGCGTGGATATCGTCAGACGCGCCCTGGAAGAGCCGATCCGCCAGATCGCCAACAACGCCGGCCAGGAAGGCTCCATCGTTGTCGAAAAAGTCAAAGAGATGAAGCAGGATATGGGCTTCAACGCGCTGAGCGAGAAATACGAGGACATGATTAAGTCCGGGATCCTCGACCCGACCAAGGTCGTCCGGATCGCGTTGCAGAATGCCACCTCGATCGCCGGCCTGATGCTCACCACGGAAGGACTGATTACCGATATCCCCGAAGAAGAGAAGGGCCCCAAGTATCCCACCCCGCCCGGCGGCGACATGTATTAAGAATCGCGCGACACGCACCCGAGGGACGGTCTTCAGACCGTCCCTTTTTTTTTGGATTTGTGTTATATTTTTCCCGATGTTCAAGCTCTTCGACCGCTATATCCTCAAGGAGATCATCCCGCCCTTCTTTCTCGGCCTTCTGATTTACAGCTTCGTCCTGCTCATGAACCAGCTCCTCCAACTCCCGACGCTGTTCATCGCCAAGGGAGCCACCCTCGGCGTCACCCTGAAGCTTCTCGTTTATCTTATCCCGGCCATCCTGGCCTTCACCATTCCCATGTCCGTGCTGATGGGTATCCTGGCTGGTCTCAGCCGTCTTTCCTCGGATTCCGAGATTACGGCGTTCAAAACGCTGGGCATCAGCTCCCGGCGGATGCTTCGTCCGCTCATCGTCTTTGCCTTCGCCGGCTGGGCTCTGACCTCGGTCCTGACCCTTTATCTCGCGCCCTATTTCAATTTCAAATGGGTCCAGACGCTGACCGAATCCGTCCTGGACAAGGTCCAACTCCGGATCAACCCCCGGGAGTTCTTTGAAGATATTCCCAACACGGTGATCTTCATCCAGGACATCACCGAGCAAAAAAATTGGCAGAATATCCTCGTCTATTTCACCGATTCTCCCGATAAGCCGCGCCTGGTCCTGGCCCGGAAAGGCCGGCTGAATTTTTATCCCCAGGCCAGGCGGGCGACGCTGGAGTTGTATGACGTCCTCCAGCATGCCAACGCCGCTTCCGATCCCGAAGATTACAGCGTGTCCTCCACAGCCTATACCGAGCAGGAAATCGACATCGAAAACCTTTATGCCTCGTTTTCCTCGGAGAAGAGGGTGAGGGAAAAAAACATCCAAGAGCTCGTCCTGGGTCTTCAAGCTGTCCGGAAGAACTTGGCCGGGCTGGAGAAAGAGAGAGACGAGATCCGTCAAAAGGGGATCGCCAAGGACGATCTGCGCAGCGTCAAAAACCAATTCGCCCGGATGCAGGCCGAAGGCGACCGAAGGTCCCATAAGGTCGAGATCCACAAAAAATTCGCCCTGCCCTTTGTCTGCTGGATTTTTGTATTCCTCGGGCTTCCGCTGGGGGTTTCGACAAAAAAAGGCGGCCGGACGAGCGGCTTCACGCTCAGCCTCGTCATCATCCTGATTTATTACATCTGCATCACGGCCGGCGAAAAATTCGCCCTGGACGGCCGGATTTCGCCTTTCCTCGGGATGTGGGGAGGAAATATCCTGTTCGGTGCTCTCAGCATCGTCCTCTTCCTGCGGTACGCGAAAGAATCCCCGCTGCTCAGCCTGTTCGGCCGCCGGGCCGCGGTCCGGGGGCTGACCGCCCGGACGAAACAGAAATGGAGCTGGAAGTGGCCGCGCCTATCGCTCCCGTTCCCGAACATCCTGGACCGCTATATCATCAGGAAATATTTGGCCATCGCCGGGCTAGTCTTTTTGAGCCTGATTTCTATCTTCGTGATCATCACTTTTTTCGAGCGCCTGGGCAACCTCTATGAACATCACAAGCCGATGAGCATGCTGCTCAGCTATATCCGCTTCCGCTTGCCCGAGTTCATGCATTACAGCTTGCCCGTGATGGCGCTCACGGCATCGCTTCTAACGCTGGGCCTTTTTACCAAGTTCAACGAAGTCACGGCTATGAAAGCCTGCGGGATCAGCATCTACCGGACGGTCCTTCCCGTGGTGCTCCTGGCGGTGCTCGTGGGCGGCCTGGCCTTCCATATTCAAGAGCGCATCCTTCCCCAATCCAACAAGAAAGCCGAGGAAATCTGGAACAGGATCAATGATGTCTCTCCCCGCAGCTACAGCTATATGAACCGTCGCTGGGTCGCCAATAAAAAACGAGACCGGTTTTATCACTACAGCTATTTTGACCCGGACAAAGCCGCGTTCAGCCAGCTTTCGATCTTTGACATGGACCTTTCCACCTGGTCCCTCAAGCGCAGGGTCCATGCGGAAAAGGGCCTTCTAGCGGGCGAGCTCCTGCACTTGGAAAATGGCTGGATCAGGGAATTTGCCGGCGAGACCCCCAAGAGCTCCAGCCTCCAGGTGTTCAAGACGCTGGATTTGCCGCTGGAGGAGGGCAAGGGCTATTTTTTGAAAGAATGGAGGGAGCCCTCGCAGATGACCTACGGCGAGCTGCGGAAATATATCCGGGAAATCCAGGACTTGGGCTTCGAGACCGTCGGCTTCCGAGTGGACCTGGGCATAAAGATTTCTTTTCCGTTCGTGGCGCTGATTATGACCTTGCTGGGCATCCCGTTTGCGTTCTCGATGGGGAAGCGGGGCGCTTTGGTCGGAATCGGTATCAGCCTGGCCATCTCGATGGCGTATTGGGTGGCCATCGGCGTTTTCAAGAGCCTCGGTTATGTCAGTTTTTTGAATGTCTTTTTTGCCGCCTGGGGCCCCAATTTGATCTTCGGCCTCATCGGCCTGTACCTTTTATTCCGCCTAAGAACATAAAAAGCCGAGCGAGGCCGTTCCCCCCGAGCCCTTACATTTTGTATTTGCCGAAGTCCTCGGGCTTGAGGGTCTCCAGCCATTTTTTCAGGTTTTCGGAATTCTCCAGGTTTTCGTCCAGTTTCAGCCCGTGCGCCCGCTTGACGACATCATCCTCGACGAAGATCGGAGAATTCATGCGCAGGGCCAGGGCGATGGCGTCGGAGGGGCGGGAATCGATCAGCAGCTCCTCGTTCAGGTAGCGGCAGTGGATGGTCGCGTAAAACGTGTTGTTCCGGACGTCGTTCACCACGACCCGGTCCAAGGAGATGCTCAGCTTGTTCAAGAAATTCTTGATCAGGTCATGGGTCATCGGCCGCGGGGTGGGGATATTTTCAATGGTCAACGCGATGGCATTGGCTTCGAAGACGCCGATCCAAATCGGCAGGATCTGATCGCTCATCGGATCTTCCAGCACGACAATGGGCATCTTGGAAATCGGGTCAACAACGAGGCCCTTGATTTTCATCTCAATTTCCATCGCGTTGCTCCTTCCTTCATGATAAATATAGAATGCCCCCCCCCGAATGTCAAGGAAACGCCGGGGTCAAACCTCAACATTCAACAAAAACTAAAGGTGGATGCGATGTCGAAATTTACTTGTTTCTTGGGGACGATGATGTTGAATGTTGAGGTTTGACCCCTAAACCAAGATGTAATCAATAGGTTCCCTGGAAAGCCTTCGTTTTTTTGAATTTCTATGGGGGGCTGGATATCGTGTCGCTCCTGCAGTTGAAGTGATTGGCGGTCAGAAAGCCTAGGTTTTTGACCCTTAAATTCAAATTTTTGGATAGAATTCAAGGAATTGGATGATTTTATAAAAGACAAAATGCCAACCAATTGAAAATAAATAAAATACATATAAAATAGGGTTGGCATGTTTTTTGCCTATATATCTAAAAAAGATTAAGGCAGAGTTATGAGAAATAAGGAGGTGAGAATAACAAAATACGAATCCTATGTTTTTAGGGTTCGGAGCAGAGAATGCTTCTTCTGCTCCTGGGCTTATGGTTTTGTTCGCCCGATCCCAGAGAGAGGGGGGGCGAAAACTTTTTATCTTGGATCCTTCTTTTGAGGGAAATTCAAGAAAAAAGGAGGGAAAAAATTAGAATGTTAAGAAAAACAATCTTCACAGCTCTTGTCGTCATGCTGACGTTCGGCCTAGCTGTTGCTCAGGCTCCGACCGGAAAAATCGTCGGCAGAGTCACCGATGCTGAAGGCGCACCCCTTCCCGGGGTCTCCGTCACGTGCGACAGCACCAGGTTGGTCGGCGTCGCCAACGCCGTCACCGATGAAACGGGCACCTACCGCATATTTTCTCTGCCTTCCGGCACATACTCCGTGCGTTTCACGCTTCCCGGGTTTAAGACACTCACCCGGCGCGACATCATCCTCCAACTGGAACAGACCATCTCCCTGAACGTCAACCTGGAGCAGAGTGCCCTTGCCGAAGAAGTCACGGTTGTGGGCCAGAGCCCTCTGATCGATGTCAAGAGCACGGTCAAAGGCAGCACGATGACGAAGGAAGTCTTCATGCAGCTTCCCCGCAACCGGAACTTCACCGGCCTGCTGGCCACGGTCCCGGGCGTCTCGTATGAGGGCAGCAACGGTATGCTTGTCAACGGAGCCTCGGGCGGGGAGAACATGTGGTTCATCGACGGCACGGACATCACCAGCGTGCACAGGGGATCGGTGAACTCGAGCATCGTCATGGAACAGCTTGATGAAGTCAAAGTCACGGCCTCCGGCTACAACGCCGAGTTCGGCGGCTCCTTGGGCGGCGTGATCAGCGTCATCAGCCGTTCAGGCGGCAACGAGTTCCACGGCGACATCTTCGGCTATTACAACAACAACAGGCTGTGGATGCAGGGTCATGATCGGAACTCTCTCCGGCTGTACCCTTACGACCAGACAAAAGCCGAGTACTACAACAACGATGACCTGTACTACAACGGCGGCAAGGACCGCGACAACACCCAGCGGTTCGAGGGCGTCTTCAACCTCGGCGGCTTCATTTTCAAGGACAGGCTGTGGTTCTTCGGCTCTTTCAACCCGATCTATTCCTACACCTTCGGCGACCGGTTTTTCAACTCCGACCCCGTAGACCTCACCAAAGCTAAGATACCGGGCGATTTGCAGTACGATCCTCGCCAGGGCCGGGACGTGTACAATTTCTACAGCAAGACCTGGCAACCCTATTGGGCGGCCAAGCTGACGGCCATGCCCTTCAAGGGCCTGCGGATGTCCGTTTCGGGCGTCAGCAACTGGTATACCCAGTACGGACAGATTCCCGGCCTCACGGGTACGTCCGCCAAGAACTTTCCCTATACTAAGGGTTGGACCAACACGATCTATCCAAACGCGGATAAGGAGCCGGGCTGGGATTATCCGAACCTGACCCTCAACATGACGGCAGACTACACGGCCAGCAGCAACTTCCTGATCGGCCTCCGCGCCGGGTATAACGTGACCGACCAGACGAACCCGGGGGTCGCGATGCCGGGGACGCAATACGCTTTTGCCCGTGCCAACACCGACACAACGCTCTTCCCCGATATCCCCGACCAGTTCCGCAATTATGCCGGCTATACGAATTGGGGCGCCACAGCCTACGCGATCAACTCGAACCTTTACTCTCGCGCAGCCGCTAACCTGGATGCGACCTACTACACGAATCTCGCCGGCGAGCACGCCTTCAAGTTCGGGGTCCAGTATAATCGCATCCACGAAAACTCGGACAATGCCATCCAGCATCCTGCGGTCAGCCTGAGTTGGGGCGATTTCATTGACTTGCCTCAGGCCGATGGCAGCATAAAACGGTGCCAGGGAAAATACGGCTATTACACGATCATCAGCGACTTTAAGTCGAAACGCGGCCTTGTCTGGGACGTCTCCAGCAACAACTGGGCCTTCTACCTCCAGGATTCATGGACGATAGGCCAGAAGCTGACGGTCAACTTCGGCTTCCGCAACGAGGCTGAGTATATCCCGGCGATGTCAAATGACACAACCGAGCCCGGCTATTCCGACAAGCCCTTCAAGTTCGGCTTTCTCTATTCGTACGCGGATGGAAAATCAAAGTTTTTTGAGAAGTTCGCTCCGCGGCTGGGCGCCGTTTATGATGTGTTCGGGGATTCCAGCCTGAAGGTCTTCGGCAGCTTCGGCATCTACTACGACGTTATGAAGCTGTATATTGCCCAGAGCACGAGCGGCGGGGATAAGTGGTGGACAAGCTACTATACGCTGGACAACTATGACTGGACCAAGATCGCGGCTAGCGGCGACGTCACCAACAAGGCCGACCAGGCTGCCGGCGGCACCTACTATGGCTCCCGGAACTGGCGGCATACGGCCTTCACGACGATCGATCCGAACTTGCACCCGATGAGCCAGAGCGAGACGTCCATCGGCCTCGAGAAGAAGATCATGGAAGACCTCTCCTTCAGCGTGCGCGGCGTTTACAAGCACCTCATCCGGGCGATCGAAGACGTGGGCGTCCTGGAAGCAGACGCCGAAGGCAACATGAGCGAGGCGTACTACCAGGCCAACCCGGGCTATGGTTATACGCTGCCGGCGTCCAGTGGCGGAAAGATGTTGGACAAATTCTGGCCTTGCCCCAAAGCCAAGCGCGAGTATTGGGGCCTCAACGTGGAACTCGAAAAGCGCTTCAGCAACAACTGGCAGGGCGGCGTCAGCTATACCTTGTCCCGTATCGCGGGGAACTACGGCGGCATCAATTCCCAGGACGAGACCGCCCGTTGGGGTGCAAACCAAAACCGGTACTTCGACCTGTGGTTTGAGCGCTATGACATCCACGGCAAGCCTTTGGACGGGGCGCAGCCCTACGACCGCACCCACTACTTCAGAGCCTACGGATCATACGCCTTCCCGTTCGGGCTGACGGTCGGTGTCGCGGCCTACGGCCGGAGCGGCTACCCGATAACAACAACGATACCGTTCCGCGACATGACCGTCATGCCGGAAAATTACGGCGACCTCGGCCGTCTTCCCTTCACGTTCTATGCTGATATGTACCTCGAGTACAACCTGAGGATTGCCAAAAAGTACCTGGTCAATCTCAACGCTACGATCAACAACGTTACGAACACGAAAACGGTCCAGAGCTACTCCACCGCGGCGTGCCGGACGACAATCTATGCCACGGACGACGAGCACCTGACTGGGAACTTCGACTGGAAAGCCCAAGTCCCGACTCACACGCCCGATCCTCGCTTCAACTTACCCTCCAGCTACTACCCCGCTTGGACGTTGCGGCTGGGCGCCCGTTTTTCATTCTGAGACAGGAGTTCCTGTAGAAGCAAGTATCGCAGAACAAGATACGAAGGCCCGGCCCCCCGGCGGGGGGGCCGGGCTTTTTTTTTAGCGGTGCAGGGCCTATCGGACACTCTTGGAAGGAAACCCTTGCCTAGGGTTTCCTTCCAACGCTCTCTCCGCTCGCTGCCTTCCTTCCAAGGAGCATTACGCAATGAATTCATGGGAGGATGCTCCTTGGAGGGGTGGCAGGACAGGCGGGACTTGCCGCCGCCCGTTGGAGGGGGACCCTTTGATAGGGTCCTCCTCCAAGAGTATCCGTTGGGGCGCCCCGGTCGGCGCCACCCGCACCGCTTTTTTGCGTCGATTTATGACGAGCGGTTGATATGCCCCGTGGCTTGCCACGGGGAACCGCTCGAGAGGGTTCCAAGGGGGAGTCGCCCCCTTGGTCGCAGGGCGGGGTTTCATGCCCCGCCCAAGAAGGGGAGGCAGGGCGGCCGGGTCTTCCCGGCGCCCGTTGGAAGGGGTCTTCCCCTCCAAATTGACTCTATTATTTTAAAAGGGTTTTCAAATATTTCAGGCCCGTCTCGGCGTTCTTGACTCTCGTCTCAGGTTCGCCTCGTGTGTCCTCCAGGTAAAGTTCGAGAAAGCGGACGGCTTCGGAGATGTCGCCGTTTTCTCTATTTGCCATGGCGAGATAGTAATAAGCCCGCGGCGTCGGCTTGATATAGGCCGCGTCCCTCAGGTATTCGATGGCCTTGTCGAAATCGCGGGTCATGGCGTACGTAATTCCGAGAAACTCAAAGGGCTGGTTGTCCTGAGGAAAATCCTGCGTGAGCTTGGTGAAGACGGCGATGGCCTCGGCCAGTTTGCCGCTCTTGGTCAGGTTTTGAGCATAACTCATCCGGACAAATTTATTCTCCGGCTCAACGGCCAAGGCTCGTTCAAAAAAGCTCCGCGCCTCTTCCAGTTTTCCTTGATTGTCCAGGATCACGGCCGAAGCCGTCAGAGCGTCGATGTGACGGGGATTGATTTTCAGGACTTCGGCCATTGTTGCCAAAGCTTCTTGGCTGCGATTTGTCACCAGGTAAGTATAGCCCAGCCGCGACAGGAGAAGCGGCGAGCCGGGGATTTTCTCGATGCCCCGCTTCAGGGTTTGAATGGCCGCGTCGAAGTCTTTCATCCGGGCCTGGGCGAGGGCCAGGTTGACATAGCTCGAGGCCGCGTTGGGCCGCAGGGCCAGCATTTTTTCATGGAGGGCCGCCGCGGCCGCGAGGTTACCTTCGAACTCATCCCTTTCGGCCTCCTGGATCATCCGCAGCTCGTCGAGCTTGTCCTTGGGGTCGGGGGCTTCCCCCGCCGTCGTCTTGTCCGAATAATCCACATAGCCGAGGGAGCGCAGCCGGGCCTGCTCTTCGGCCGTCAATGTCCGCTTGGCCGACGCGCCGGGGAGGGCGGTCTCCTTGATCAGCTCGTCCAGCGAGGCCTTGAGCTTGGCCGCGGCTTTTCTATCCAGAGCAAATGCGTTTTTTTGTTCGGCAGGATCGGCCTTCAAGTTGTATAGCTCCTCCTTTGGGGCCCGGATATATTTCCAGCCGCCCGCGATAAGGCCGACCAGCGGCGACCAACCGTAATTTTCCTTGGGGTAATAGGTTTCGAGATAAGAATCCAGGTCGTTTTTTTTCTTTTTCTGAATGTAAGGGACGAGGCTTATGCCTTGAACGAAGGCCGGCTTCGGCATGTTCAGGATGTCCAAGACTGTGGGCAGGATGTCGATCAACCGGACGCGCGCAGGAACGATGATGTTTGAGGGAAGATGATTCTCAGAATAAAATATCAACGGCACCCGCATCGTCATTTCGTAGAGGAAAATGCCGTGGCCGGCTTCGCCCTTCTCGTCGAACGCTTCTCCGTGGTCTCCGGCCACGACGATTAGGGTCCGGCCGAATAAGTTCCGTTCCTTGACCTTTCTCAGGAGCTCGCCGATGATGAAGTCCATGTAGGCGATTTCGCCGTCGTACAGGCGGTCCTTAAACTCTTCCCTATACGGCGAGGGAGGGCTATAGGGCAGGTGCGGGTCGAAGAAATGAACCCAGCAGAAAAACGGCTCGTCCCGGAGCTTATCGAACCAGGGAGTGAAGGCGGCCAGCACCTGTTCCGCCTTACGTTCGGCATTCAGGGCTTTGAACGGGGAGTCTTCCTGATAATTATCGTCATAGATGTCAAACCCCTGATCGAGCCCGAAGCGCGAATCGACGGAAAACGAGGAGACAAAGGCGGCCGTCTTGTATCCCTTGTCCTTTAAAACCTTAGCCAGCGTGAGTTTGTCGGCCCCAAGGACATAGGTCCCGTTGTTGTGAACTCCATGAGCGAGTGGCGTGGTCCCGGTCATGATCGAGCAGTGCGAAGGGAGGGTCAGAGGAACCTGGCAATAGGCGTTGGAGAACATGACGCCGTTTCGCGTGATCGCATCGAGGTTGGGTGTCCTCGCTTTGGCATAGCCGTAAACGCCCAGCCGGTCGGCCCGTGTCGTGTCCAGGGTGATGAGCAGGACATTCAGCCGGGCGTCCCTTATGATGGGAATCCTGCGCGGCCGGAGCCAGAAGAAGAGCGCCGCGGCCCCGATCACGATGAAAAGCGCGACGAGAACGATCCGGAATTTTTGGAGGCCCTTTTTGTCGGCGGGCTCAAGCTTCGAAGTCTTGCCTTTTTTTCGCGCCGGTTCGACGGCGGTCTGCGCTGAAGCGGACGAGAGCCGCGCCTGCCGAATCCGCCGCTTTTTTTTTCGATCGCGCTTTTTCTTGCCCATTACTTTTTGATGGCGTTCAGGATGTTTTTGGCGAGCGCCGCCCGCTCTCCTTCCGGCTCCAGGCTCAGGAATTTTTCGAGCTTGCCGGTGGCACTCGCGTAATCCGCCTTGTTGAGATAGACATATCCCAGTTTCAGATAGGGGTCGGGCCAGTCTGGCTTAATCTGGGCCGCCAGGTCGAAGTAGCGGAGGGCCTCGTCGTAGTTCTGGTTTTTGAAATAGATCTCTCCCACGTTGTAGGCCAGGATTTCGTCGTTGGGCGTGTTGTCCACCGACTTCTTGAAGAATTCCTGGGCTTCTTGAATCTTATTCTGCTTGAGATAGCTATTGCCGATGCCGGCCTGGGCTTTGGCGGTCGCGTCTTTTCCCCCGGCCGTGTCCGACTTGGCCTGCTCGATGACCTTGTTGTAGAGATCGAGGGCTTTGTCGACCTCGCCTTTTTCCCGGTAGCAGTCGGCGATGCTCATCTGGACCTGGTAGGCGGCGGGATTCTTTTCCAGGAATTGCTGGTAGGAAGCGAGGGCCTCGTCATACTTGCCGTCCTTTAACAGCTGGTTCCCCTTCTCCAGGAAAACGAACGTCGTTTCGTCCAGGATGAGACCGCCTGCGCCCGGCGATGCCTTTTGAAGCCTGATCGTCACTTTCGGGTTGACGGACAGCTGGCTGACATAGAGAGACTTGCTGACGGGGAGATAGCCTTTGACCGACGCCGTCATGCTCCAGTTTCCGGTGCCGAGGCCCAGGAACGCCCACTCGCCTTTTTTGTTGGTGAGAGTCTCGAATTTCGTGTTTTCGTTTTGGGAGAAAACAACCTGCACCTTGGCGCCTTCGATGGGCTTGTCGTCCGGATCGACGACGACGCCACCGATCCTGCCGATGCCTCGCCCGGCCTGTGAAAAGGCCAAACCGGAGGCCAATAAGCCGAGGACAATTATAAATCCTAGATTTTTCAGTATTTTAGCCGTCATTTTAACCTCCAAAAATATTAATGCAAACTATGTGCCAATCTCATGGCTAAACGTCATGGCGAGATATCGCAGGTAGCGTGGCAATCTCAAGCCTTTGGCCGGCAAAGAGGAAGTTCCTGGCATGGCTCGGAATGCCCCGTCAGGTCAGCTTTAGCCTTTTATGCACCTTGCTGCCGTCCGTCGTGTTGGTCAGCTTCATGTTCAACAGGGCGTATTCCGGCTTTAGCGGGACGCGGATTTCCATGACGAAATCTTCCTTGATGACTTCCGCCAGCCGGTTTTCGGTCAGCGAGAGAGGAAAGGCCTTTTGTTCCGCCCAGAGTCTTTTCTCTGAAGTATTTAGGATCTCGATCGTGGCCTCCAGGGTAGCCTGAAAGTTCTTGCCTTCGGATTTGAACCAGATATTTTTATAGGGAATCACGATGCGGGCCAGGGCTTCATCGTTCCCGAGTTTTTGGACATTCATTTCGCAATCCAGCGTTCCTTTTTTCTCGCTGAAGACGACGGGCTTCAGGTACATCTGCACGGACATGATCTCGGCCAGCTGGTTGGCGCTCACCGGGTCCAGTTTGTAATCTCCGTTCCAGGCCTGGTCAACAAAACCGATCGGAAAAAATCCGTAGTACCAGATCTCGGTCGGCTTGCCGTACATGGTGATCCCCCGCGGATAGGTTTCCCGGTTCATCGGCGGGCCGAGAAGAATGTAGATCCGTCCCCGGTCCTGGAGCCATCCCGGACCGCCCTCCGAAAAAAGGTGATTGGCCTCTTCGATCCTCTTGAAATATTCTTCCTTGAATTCGTTGACCTCGGTGTTCGGGTCCGGGTCGCGGTTTTTCCAGAACTCCTCGATGAAGTCTTTCCGTTCGGCGGCGGGCAGGTTGATGAACGTCTTTCGCTCCTGCTTGGTGATGATATACCGTACCTTCGATAGAAAATCCCGGCTGTCCGGGTCCAGGCTTTTCTCCAGATGATAGGAAGCGCAGGCCGCCAACCACAGAGCGCACAGAGGGAGCAGGAGGAACGCGGCTTTTTTCATTTTTTTTCTTTGAGGGATTTAACCAGGGACTTGATCTTATCCTGATTGGGATTGAGCTCGAGGGATTTTTCCCAGGCGAGGAGCGCCTCGGCCATATTCCCCAGCTGGGAGTAGCACTCGCCGATCGCATTCAGAATGAAGATGTTCGTGCCGAAGTGCATTAGGTAATCTTTATAGTGAAAAGCGGCCTCGGCCAGTTCGCCCAAGGCCTGCGAAGACTCGCCCACGATCTGCAGGAAATCATAGCGTGTCTCTCCTTGAAGGAACGGCTGGGCGGCCTGTTTGACGCCGGCATAATCTTTTATCTGGAAGAGGAGGCGGCAGTAGTCCAGGGCGAATTGAAGAGATGCGGGATTGGAACGGTAGGCGGCTTCGATCAGGGGTCTGGCCTTGGCGTAATCCTGTTTGTTGAGATACTGATTGCCCAAAATATTGGCGTAGGAGGGGTCGGTCGATGGCGACTGCGGGGTGGAGACGATCCATGGTCTCGGCAGGTCGAACCTCGGTGTAATAAAAAACGGGATTTCGGCGGCGATTATTTCCTGCCGGCTGGGGCTTAACAGGGCGACTTTGATCCTGTAATTGGCGGGGGATAGGCTGGCCAGGGGAAACTCCTCAAAAAAGCTCGTCTGGCTCGGATATTCATTGAGGCCCTTGGTCACGAACAAGGCTTTTTCGGTCTCTTTGAAGATCGTATATTCCAGGACTCCGTCGGCTCTGACATCGGCCGGCAGCCCCTGCAGCTGAAAGAATAGGTAAAGGGTGTCGCTTTTGAGAAAATCGTTGCGGGGCGAGGGGACGAGCTGGATGTTCCCCAGCAGGAACGGCTTGTTCATACCCTTGTACTTGGAGTTCCGGTCGATTTTATTGGCCAGGACCGGCGCGCTCATGGACAGCTGCGTCGGTTCCGGTATGAGCAGGTCCGCTTCGACAGAGGTGAATTGTTTCGAAACAACATTCTTGAGAAGCAGGTGCATTTTATACTGCCCGGGGACAAGCGGAAACATGTCCTGATAGCTGAAGAGTTTCGTGCGGATCTTGGCAAGCTGTTCCGCGATCATCTCGATCGGAACGGCCCGGGTGAACTGGTAGATCGTCCGATTCTGGGAGTCGGTGACGTTCACATTGATTTCAATATTGACGCGATAGCGGTTTTCAATCTCTTCAAATGTTAGCTTGCTCGGCTCGATGCTATAATGAACGAAGGCGAACCCTCTCGGATCCTGGTAGACTCTAATCAAGGAGTCGTTGTCGATCCAATTGGCGGAGTAATCCACTTCGACAACGCCTCTATACTTCAGGAGTTTTTCGGCGTACGCATCCTTTACCTTTTCATAGGGCGCCGCCGGGATTCTCTGATTGACAAGGACGTCAGAAGCAATGGACGGCGACACGGAAAATCGTGACTCTCCCGGAATCAGAGAGAGAGAGACCTCAGCCACGGTCGGCTCGACTTCTCTGAGTTGTTGATAAGCCGTTTGGTAATTTGCCATATCGCCGGAGTAGTAGATCAGAAGATTCTGCGGCCCATCTTTGATGGGAGAATATAGCTCATAAGCTCGGGATGTGTCTTTTTTAAAGAAAACCAGGCTAAAAGAGCCGGGAAGCCCATATTCAGCCATGCCGTCGTAAAACCAGATGATCACCGGACGAATCTCGCTGAGATTCTCGAATTTATCAATGGATCTCGGCTCGCCGAGCATGATATAGATCCTGCCCATGTCGGTCCGCCAACCGCCCCCCGGCGATTCCTTCCCGTACCATTGGTTGGCGTATTGGATTCTCCGGTAGTGCTCTTTCTTGAAGGCGTTCTCGGTTGAGTTGGGGTTCGGGTTTCTCACCCTCCAGAAGGCTTCGATGAAGATTTCTCGTTCCCGGTCGGACTCGAGCTGAAGAAAGACATCGCGTTCCTTGGGCGTGATGATGTAGACGACTTCTTCCTGCAGCCATTTCCGGTATTGGGGAGGCAGGTCCTTGACTGATTTTTTCTTCTGGGCGGGGAGGAACAAGGCCAGGCAGAGGAGCCCGCCGATGAGAATGACAACAGCATGTTTTCTCACCTGATTATTATATGACAGAGTGTCTTCCCGGGTCAAACGCATCCCGGGCCTGTGATCGAGAAATTGTGACGACATGACCAGCCTCCTTCGAAATCAAACATCGTTTCATGGGTCAATCCTGAGCGCTGGACAGAAACATCGCTCGCATTTTTTCCGCCCATTTTTAGAACTCGGCAAGGTCAGGATTTCGTTGCATAAAGCCATTGCTATATATTGTTGGCCACAAGCTAAAAATATCTAATACAAACGCAATAAATAGAGTGACAATGTATGGGCGGCGCTTAGGCCGCCCTCAAGCCCCCGTAGCGGAGGGGGGTCCCGTCGGCTTTTCCGACGGGGGGAACCGACGGGACTGGTTCCCCGGGGCCCGGGGGCTGCGGGCGGCCTAAGCGCCGCCCGAACGGGGATGTCATTTTAATTATTACGTTGATATTAGATTGAGATGCGAGAAGTTGGGCTAAATGGGTGGTCGGCGACAGGTTCCATTTCGCGTAGCTCCTCGCAGGGCATCTAAAAAAGCGAGAGCTGGCCCCCGGCGGTAGCTTGGTCCTCTTCTTTTTCGAAGAGGCTGATGATGCCGTAAAACCCGTCGTGGCCGGGTGCGATCTTGACCAGTCTTTTTCTCATGCGCTCCACGCCCCGGCCGACTTTTTCCGGGGGGACGCGACATAGCTCGGAGACGGGGACCTCCGTCAGGATCCTGTGCTCATTCCCGAATTCGTGAATGAAGCGGAAGTAAATGTCCCAGACGCTCTGGCATTCGGATGTTTTCTGGCAGGCCCCGGCAATGACCTCGTTCAGGGGGATCAGGTTCTTGTAGGGGATGCGCAGGCTGGTGTCCCTCACCTCTTCCCGGTCGGCCAGTTCTTCCACGCGGTGCATGACGCCGATGGTCAGCTTCCTTCCGCACTTCGGGCAGACGTCCCGGTGGGCGATCGATTCCCGGGGGGAGAAGAGAATGCCGCACTTGCGGTGGCCGTCATAGTGGTATTTGCCTTCTTCCGGGAAGAATTCGACGGTATACAAGAATTTCGCGGGATCTTTGCTGCGGATCGCCTCGACGAGGCTCTTGTAGCTGAACTCGGTCTCGAAGGCGTTGGCTTCCCGCCCGATCTTGGACGGGGAATGGGCGTCCGAGTTCGAGACGAGGGTGTACCTGTCGAGAGCCGAGAGCCGCCAGTTCATCGGCGGGTCGGAGGAGAGCCCGGTTTCCAGGGCGAAAATATGCGGCGTCATCTCCTCAAAGCACTCTTCGATGGCATCGAAACCCGAATTGGCGCCGAAGAGGGAAAACCAGGGCGTCCAAATATGGGACGGAATGACGACGCACTTCGGGCACAGGTCGGCCGCCATCTTGACGAAGGCCTTGGCATCCATGCCCAGGATGGGTCGGCCGTCCGACCTCAAATTGCCCCCCAATCCGGTCAGCCGGCCGTTGATCTTTTCTACGGATTCGAAATCCGGCGCCAGAAGCAGAAGATGGATTTTCCGGACTTTGCCCTTCTTGGAATAAATGAAACTGATCTCGGTGGACAGGACGAACGAGACATCGTCGGGCGAGAACGGGACGGCCCGCAGGTATTCGTTCTCCGGCGTCTGCGGATTTTTTAATCGGAAAAAGCCGTTGCCCGTCGGCTCCAGCTTTTGCTTCGTCAGAAAAAACCATTCCGGGTGGGTGAAGTCTGCCGTGGCCAGGAGCGAGATCCCCTTGACTTTCCCCCACCAGGCCATGATGTCGAAGGTCATGTCCCGGGACGTGGCGCGCGAAAACTTGGAATGAAGATGAAGGTCGGCGACGAATTTCATGATGATGGAAATTCAAGTGTAGATAATCTGGCGAAGGAATTCAAGGGAAATATCGCCAACGCCGAGGAATGAGTTCAAGCCGGCCATGATCGCTCTCCGGCTCTTTTTTTTTCGATCGATCGGTGTTAAAATAAAAACGAATTGGCACGAAATATGCGATTGTGATAAGCGAGGAGGTTGGAAATGAAGAAAGCCGCCCTGATGGTGTCCTTGGTTTTAATTATCAGCGCTTTTTTGTCCTCCCAGGACTACAAAGGCAGAGGCAGGATGCTCGGGATTGTCTTGGACCAGGAGGGGAAGCCCATCGAGGGCGTGACAGTCAAGTTGTTCTCCATAAAAGCCAACCAGGGCTTCGAGGTCAAGACCGACAAGGATGGCCAATGGATCGCCGCCTGGGTCCGGGGAGGCGGTTGGAACATCGACTTTGAGAAGGTCGGCTACGAGTCCAGGAAGATCAGCTTTGATGCCTCGGAAAACGCAAAAAACCCGGAAATCAAAATCAACTTGAAAAAAGTCGAAGGCCTTGTCCTCACCGGGGACGTGAACGAGCTCCTGATCAAGGCCAATCAACTGTTTGATCAGAAAGATTATCCGGGCGCTCTGGATAGCTATAAAGCCATGCTCGAGAAATATCCGGCTGTCTATCTCTTGTGGAAAAATGTCGGCAATTGTTATTTCGCCCAGGAGCAGTATGACAAAGCAGAAGAAGCGTACAGGAAGGTCCTGGAAAAAAACCCCAACGACACCGATGCCATGCTCCTCATCGGCAACTGTTACGCCAACCGCGGCCAGACCGACAAGGCCATGGAATGGTACAACAAGATCGAGTTCGAAAAGATCACCGACCCCATCGTCCTTTATAACATCGGGAACAACTATTACAAGCTGTCGAAGTTCGAACAGGCCCTGACATATTTTCAGAGATCCGTGGAACTCCAGAAGGACTTTCTCGACGGCCTCTATCAGCTCGGTCTGGCCTACACCTCGCTGCAGAGAAATCAGGAGGCGGTCACAACCTTTGAGACATACCTGAAATATGACGCTGATTCTCCGAGAGCATCCCAGGTCAGGAGCTTTCTGGATTATTTAAAGAAAAAATAGAATGACGGGGGCCGGGCGGACGCATGATTCCTAAAATACGAAAAGCCGCTCTCGTTCTGGGGGCCGTCGTTTTCATGGCGGGCTGTGCGGCCACGGAAAAGATTGCCCTGGACCCGGAGAGCCGTGTTTTTTATGAGACGGCCCGCCTGGTCATGGTCGATGCCGAAAAGGACATTTTTAATCATCTCCCGGATACGGAATCGCGGCGGGAGTTCATCAAGGATTTCTGGACCAAGAGGGACCCCGACCCGGACACGGAAGGCAACGAATTCAAAGAGGAGTTCGAAAGTCGCCTGGACTATGCCCAAAAGCATTTTAAAGAGGGACGACGAGGCTGGAACACGGACCGGGGACGTCTCTACGTTTATCTCGGGCCCCCGGAGAAGACCGAAGAGTTTATTTCCGCCCCGACGCAGGGCATTCGGGGTTCGCTGATCTGGTGGATTTACTATCAATATGATCTTGGGATTGAGTTCGTGGATGAAAAGGGGGTCGGTGAATATACGATCAACGAGATCACGGGCGACCTCGTGGGGGCGATCGAGGCGGCTCAACTGGGGGCCGTCTATCAAGAGGAGGGGAGCCTCAGACGAAAATATGCGAATTTCGACGTGACCTATGACCGGGCCAAAAAGGAACTCATCCTTTCTCTTCCCGCCAAGACGCTGAATTTCAGAGTCGACGGCGGACTCCTCAAGGCCGATTTTGAGTTTGAATTTTTCGTTTATCAACAAGGCGCCGCCCGGAAGCAGACGTTTAAGGAATCCCGACCGTTCGAAGGCAAGGAGCAGGACGTGGAAAAAATGAAAGAGATTTTTTTTACCTTTGCCTGCGACCTCAGCCCCGGGAAAAATTTTATCGATGTCATCGTCACAGGCAAAGAAATCGGGAAGTCGCGGAAGATCTTCACAATCAAAAATTAGGCAATAAAAAGGGAACGCCCTGCCCTTCCCGTCTTTTGGAACGGGAAGGACAGGGCGGGGGAAAATCTCGCAGTCGGTCTTATTTGACGGTGAAGTCGAAGTTTTTGGTGCAGGAATTCCCGGAAATCTTATCTGTGATCTTCACATTCAGAGTATAGTTGCCCGGTCCCAAGTCTTTGCTTTCCGTCCGTTCTTTGTCGCCCTCTTTGATGAGGAGCGTCTGTTTCATGGGCAGCGGGTGGCTCACCAGAGGGTTGTCGTAATTGGCGGGTTGAAAGCGGATGGCGGCCTCTTGTCCTTTTTTCACTTCGTACTGGACCTCGATGTTCCATGTCGGCCGTTCGCCGGGCTGTTTCGGTTCGAGGGCCTGGGCGCCGATCACATAGTAGAACACATCGAGCACCTCTCCCACGCCGATCGTGTTGTCAAAATTGGGTGTAATTTGACGGACGGAGTACATGAAATAGCCTTTATGAACGGAGGCGACGGTTTCGGGCGTGGTCAGGTCTTTTTGGTCTTTGGACAGGAAGATCGGTGTCGCATCGAGCTCTTTGGTCAGGGTTTTCGGGTCGGGAAGTGAGAATTCAAAATATTGGGTCCCGACTTTTTTCAGGTCAACCGAGGTCACGGCCATGGCCAGAAGGTAGTTGCCGGGAAATAGGGCGTAGCCGATCGTATAGACTTCCTCTTTGTCCGGGTTATAACCCTCACTGTCGGCTTCGGTGCTGGCCGGAATATAGACCTCTTTGACGATCTGGGTGGGCACGTTGTTTTCCAGCTTTCTAAACTGGAGGAAGACGTGGAAGCTGGCCTTGAGCTTGGACGTCGCGGGCGCCGCCGCCGCTTCGACCGCCGGGACTTGCGGGGCCACGGCGGGTGCATAACCCAGGTCGGCATTTTTCATTTTTATGAAAAAGATTTCGTAAAATGCCTGCTGGGCCGGAAGGAACGTCGTTCGATAGATATTAAAAGGAATATCCTGCCGGGCTTGGCGGGATGCGAGTCCTTCTTCGAGAATGGCTTTGACTTCCTTAGGAATAAAAATCCTTTGGCCGGGCGTGGGCTTGGCTTCCTGCTTGTCTTTCTGCTGGGCAAAGCCGGGAGCTAAAACGAAACTGAAGAGCAGTCCTACAAGAAGAACCGGAACGATAAGCTTTCTTGTGTTCATATATCCTCCTCTATTTGAAGCTTATACACTTTCTCATCCCAAATAGAGCAAATATTATGCCAATTTGTCGATGAGCTAATTGCTTATTTTTCTGCAAGATTGCTGAAGACTCTCTGTAAAGATATTTTACGAGCGGCGAATATGCCCCGTGGCTTGCCACGGGGAGCCGTTCGAGAGGGTTCCAAGGGGGAGTCGCCCCCTTGGTCGAAGGGCGGGGTTTCATGCCCCGCCCGAGAAGGGGAGGCAGGGCGTCGGACGAAGTTCGGCGCCCGTCGGAAGGGGTCTTCTCCTCCGAGTTGACTTGGGGCTTCTCCGCACGCAGTATCCACTCTGGCCTCAAAAAGAAATAAACAATATACCAAAAACAGTTCTTTTTCGCAATTAGTTTTGGTACCTCTTTACAGCCATTTGGTGCTCCTTCAGGGACCGGCTGAAGGCGTGGCTGCCGTCGTTCCTGGACACGAAATAGAGATAATCTTCCGGGGCCGGATCGAGGGCCGCTCGGAGCGATCCTTTGCCCGGGTTGCAGATGGGTCCGGGGGGAAGACCGGGGTAGAGGTAGGTATTGTAAGGGCTGTCCAGTTTGATGTCCTTGGCGTGCAGCCTTCCCTCAAAATGCCCTTTCTGTTTCAGGGCGTAGATAATTGTCGGGTCACAGTCCAGCCGCATGCCGCGGCGAAGCCGGTTGTGAAAAACGGCCGAGACAAGCCTTTTCTCATCCGCGAGCGAGGTTTCCTTTTCGATCAGCGAAGCCAGGGTCACGACGTCCCGGACGCTCATTCGCAACTCGGAGGCCCGCCGGCGCCAGGACTCGTCGAAGACGGCCTTGAATTGAGAAACCATTTTCTCGAAAATTCCCCCGGCCGGGATGCTTTTGGGGAGGAAGTAGGTCTCCGGAAAAAGGTAGCCTTCTAAATTCCGTGCCTTTTCATCCCAGGCGGAGATGGCGTCCGGCTCATCGAAGGCCTTGATAAATTCTTCCGCGGTGCCGAAACCGGCGGCCAGGAAATCAGCGATCAGCTCCCGGGCGGTCAGGCCCTCGGCGATCGTAACGGGATGGAGATAGATTTTGCCGCGGATCAAATCTTCAAGGATCTCCTGGGTCAACTGGGAGGACCGGAATTGGTATTCCCCCGCTTTCAGGCTCTTGGGGAAAAAAAAGAATTCATACTGGAGCACGAACCGCCATTGTTTTCGGATGATCCCCTTCTGTTCAAGGGCCGCAGCGATGGCCCGGACACCTTTGCCCTTGTCCACGTCAAAAAGAACCGTCTGGGGCTTTGCCCCGCGAGCGGCCAGGGATTCGAAGAAAAGCCAGCCGGCCAGGCTGAGGATGATAAGGTGGACGAGGACGAGGGCCGCCCTAATGATTCTCAGAAACATGGGCATCGGCTCGCTGGCTGTCCAAGTAGGTTTGAAGGATGATGGCGGCGGAGATTTGGTTGAGGACGGACTTTTTGGCTTTGAGTTTAACCTTCTGCTCGTGCATGACATTCTGGGCTTGATGGGTTGTCAATCGCTCATCCCATAATATGACGGGAATGCCCACAGCCTGCTCCAACCAGAGGGCGAAGGCTCGGGTCTTTTCTGCCCGCGATCCGGACGACCCGTCCATTCTCAGGGGAATGCCGCAGACGATCTTGCCGACTCCATGTTTGCGCACAAGGTCTGCAAAGAATTTCTTGTCGGAATCCTGGCGGTCTTTGATTGTATAACAACCCAGGGGCTGGGCCGTCAACTCCAAGGAATCGCTCATGGCCAGGCCGATATTCCTGTCGCCGAAGTCGATGCCGAGGACCCTCACGCCCGGCCTCTTTCCACGCGCCGCTTTTTCGTGCGGTGTCTTTCGAGGCCAAGCTTGATCAGCCGGTCAACGAGCTCAGGAAAGGACACGCCGCTCACGTGCCAGAGCTTGGGGTACATGCTGATCTCTGTAAACCCGGGTATCGTGTTGATTTCACTCAAATAAATCTTCCGCGTGCGGGCCTCAAGGAAAAAGTCTACCCGGGCCATTCCCGAGCAGTCACAGGCTTTGAAGGCCTCGACCGACAGGCTCCGGATTTTTTTGATGATCGAAGCCGGCAGCTTCGCGGGAATGCCGAACCTTGTCTTGCCGTCGAGGTATTTATCGCTGTAATCATAGAATTCCCGGAAGGGCATGATTTCTCCGGGAAGCGAAGCCTCGGGTTTGTCGTTTCCGAGGACGCTGCATTCGAGCTCACGCCCGATGATTCCCTCTTCGACGAGGATCTTGCGGTCATAAAGAAATGCGGTTTCCAGGGCGGCCCTGGTTCCGGCGTAATCTTTGACCTTGGTGATGCCCACGCTTGATCCCAGATTGGCCGGCTTGACAAAAAAAGGAAGCCCGAATTCCCGGCGGATGCGCTTCAGGATTTCACGGCGGGATTTGTTCCACTCTATTTCGTGAAGGACAGTGAATTTTGCCACGGGCAGGTTTTTGGCCTGGAAAAGGGTTTTCATAACAGCTTTGTCCATGCCGACGGCCGACCCTAGAACGGCGGCTCCCACATAAGGGACATCCGCCATTTCCAGGAGGCCTTGGATCGTTCCGTCCTCGCCGGACGGGCCGTGGAGCACGGGAAAGTAAATGTCCGCGTTGATGGCGCCGGCCGGATTTTGGCTCGCCCACGGGAGGAAGGAGTGAAAGGGCCCTTGGACCAGCTCGGATAAGGGACGAAGAGGGGAACGCGCCGGCTTCCATCCGCCCTGCTTATTGATATAGAGGGAGATGACTTTGTATTTTTTAGGGTCCAAGTTTCGATAAATGGCGGATGCCGACCGGAGGGAGACTTCATGTTCCGCGGAGCGCCCTCCGAAAAGCAAAGCTACGGTTGTCTTTTTGGCCATAGGATCGCCGCTACCAAGTTGATATTGTATAGAATGCAGGCCTTTTTGTCCATGCCATCGGAAACCGCGGGAAAACTATTCGTTTTTAATAGATCCGGTCATAGGCCCCGCACGATCCGGAGTTCGGCACGTGTCCTGGATTACAAAATGTGCAATGAGTGGGTCTGATCCCCAATGGAATGTTACAGGCTGCCCTTGAACATCCGGCTGGGGTTGAACTTAATCCTCTTCCTCCTCGGGACGTCAATCGCCTCTCCCGTTTTTGGGTTCCGGCCCCGGCGGGCTTCCCGGGTTCTCATTTCAAAACTGCCAAAACCGGACAGGTTCACTTTCCCCCCTTTTCGAAGGGACCCTTTGACGGACTCAAGAAGCGACTGGAAGGCCTTCTGTGACTGGTGCAGAGTGATGCCTGCTTCCCTGGCCATCTTGGCCACGATCTCTTTTTTGCCCATGAGATACCTCCTCTCCTCCTTGCTGATCCTATGATGAATTTATTAATCCCTGTATGAAAATTATATGTCATTATCTTAGAAAGAATAAACGCCGTTGTCAAGTTATTGATGTTGACCGGGACTAAATATATGGGGATGCCTCTGACCCTCTCAAGGAATCAATTGACAGCGGAAGTTTTGCCCACTATAATTCTTTTATCAGGAGTGGGAAAAAATAAGTTTTGAGAGGTGACTATGAAAAAATGTGTGCGGCTTTGCATGTGTTTCATCCCGGTACTCGTATGGTTGTGTGCGGCCAGCGGACAGGAGGTGCAGACCCAGATTGAAAAGGCGAAAATTTTTCGGGATACCTATCCTCTCATCTCCGAATCGGACCTCTACTGCTCCTTATCTATCCTAGAGGAATTCCCCAAGATCAAGATCATTGGCGCCGATCGCGATGCCGAGAAGACCATGTTTTCCGATACGGACACCTTTTTTGTGGACAAAGCCAAGGACGACGGTCTTCAGGAAGGCCAGGTCTGGACCATCCTGGAAATCGGGAATAAAATCAGCCTTTCGCTCGGCCCTGTCGCTTTCAAGCGCGGCCGCGCCCGAATCCTCCGAGTGGAGGCCGGCCGCAGTCTAGCCAGAGTCGAAAAATCTTGCGGACGGATAGCGATTGGAGATTTCCTCGTCCCCTTCCAAGAGAAAGAAGGGCTGCTGGGGAAAGACCTCGGCTACAGTGTCCAGGCCAAAGAGGGAGCCAAGACCGGAAAACTCGTATATCTGCAGAATGACCTCAGTCAGGTCGGCACCGGCCATTGGGCCATTATTGACATGGGCAAAGCCCAGGGAATCCAAGTCGGCCAGCAGTTGACCGTTTTCAAGATCCTCCAAAGGGACCTTCCTCTCGAGCCGGTCGGCAATTCCGTGGTGATCGATGTCGGCAGCCAGACCTCCACCATAAAAATTCTGTCCTGCAAGGATGCCATCCGGCTCGGCTCATCTGTCCAGGTCAAGTAAATCGTCGTCAGACGCTTCTCGATTTCTGTGAAATGTTCGATGGAACCTGTCACGGACATTGAGTTGCTGACATCCCCGCCCATCCTTATTGACAGAAACCCCGGTTTTTGTTAGTTTAAGCCCTGTTTCTTCCCGACGAGCTGCGGATGACCGAAGCGGGCGTAGTTCAGAGGTAGAACGTCTGCTTGCCAAGCAGAAGGTCGTGGGTTCAAGTCCCATCGCCCGCTCCAATTCTTGCTTTGCTTGACGGCGCATTTTATGAGAAAGAGGGCGCGGTACCCAAGAGGCTAAGGGAGAGGTCTGCAAAACCTCGATTCGTCGGTTCGAGTCCGACCCGCGCCTCCACTATAATTGCCTTTGGCCGAAAATGATTTGACAGGGAATGTCAATCATTATATAGTCTTTTCAACTCAAGTAAGGAGGTATGGAATGGATTTAGTCGCAAGAGCTCAGGCCATCATTTTGAAGCCCAAAGAGGAATGGGGCAAGATCAAAGCCGAGTCCACGACCATTGCACAGCTTTTCACCTCATACGCCATCTTGCTGGCCGCCATCCCGGCTATTGCCCAGTTTATCGGCCACGGACTGGTCGGCAGGAGGATTCCCTTTGCTGGTTGGGTGAGATACAGCATCGGCTCGGCGCTTTTCGAGGCCATCCTTTACTATGTCTTTACGCTGGTCAGCGTCTATCTCTTCGGGATCGTTATCAATGCCCTGGCCCCAAGCTTCGGCTCGAAGCAGAGCCCGGTGAATGCGATGAAGCTGGCGGTTTTCAGCATGACGCCCATGTGGATCGGGGGTATTTTTTATATCATTCCGTTCCTGGGATTCCTGGCTTGGCTGGCGAGCCTGTACGGCCTTTATATCCTCTATCTGGGGTTTGACAATCCGCTGATGGACACTCCCAAGGAAAAAGTCGTCGGCTATTTGCTGGTCAGCATCGTCGTAATCGTTGTCCTATCGATGGTCGTCTTCCTCGTCCTGGGGGCCATTTTTACGGTAGGAAAAATCAGCGGCATTTAATCCGGCAGGCGCTAAGCTTTTTCGATTTCTTCGAGAATCTTTAATAACGCTCCTTGCGGGGAGGCTGCCTGGGTGACAGGCCTGCCCACAACCAGATAATCCGACCCCTTTTGGATGGCCTGCAAAGGCGTCATGATCCTTTTTTGGTCATGGGTGGCGGCCCAGGCCGGCCGGATTCCCGGCGTCACGATGACAAAACCCGGGCCCAGCTCGCGCCTGACAATCTCGATTTCCTGCGCCGAGCAGACGATGCCGTCCATCCCCGACTGCTTGGCCAAGCCAGCCAGGCGCAGAACCTGGCCTGCTGTATCGGGAGCCATTCCGATTGCCTGAAGGTCGTCGCTCTTCAAGCTGGTCAATACCGTCACCCCCAGGAGTAGTGGCCTGGCCGTGTGCAATTTTTCCGACTCCTCAGTCGCCGCCTCAGCGGCTTTTCTCATCATTTCCTCGCCCCCCGATGCATGGATGGTCATCATGGCCGCGCCCAGCCTCACCCCGATGCGGACCGCTTCAGCCACCGTGTTGGGAATATCGTGCAGCTTCAAGTCCAGGAAAACGCTTTTGCCCAACTTGCGAATCGCCTTGAGCAGGGGCGGCCCTTCGGCGGTGAAAAGCTCCAAACCCACCTTGAAAACCCGGGCGTCCCGGAGTTCGCGGACAAGGGCCAAGGCCTGCTCTTTATTCTCCACATCCAGGGCGATGATCACCTTGTTCCTCAGATCTTGGCTTGACGGCATCGAAATTCCTCCTGGGGTCGGTATCCTGTGCCCATTTTAACAAACTTTTAACAAACTTTTGACATATTTATAACAACTCTTTTCGAAGAAAACGCTAGATTGTGATCGAAGTCGATATGAAGGAGGCTCGAGATGAGCAAGAGCAAATTCAAAACCTGCCAAAAAAAACTGGGTGGAGCAGCGGCCGGCTTGATTTTAATGATTTTTTTCGGGATCCCGCCGCTGGCCAGGAAAGCCAAAGAGAGTTCGGTATCAATGGCATGGCGGTCGTTTCTGAATACGGCCCCTTCGTCCTACCGGGAGGCGTGATAAATGTTGGATATTTGAAAAAAGGAATCGGAGGTGAGGGCTATCTGGCCTACTTTCCCGGCGCTGGCTTATTGGGCTTCCTTTTCGGCGGGAACATCGTGGCCAATCCGTTTTCGGATCAGCCCATCAGCCCATGCTTGAGCACGGGGATTCTGGTGAGCCCGGTAGGATTCGGTATCTGGAACGCGGGAGGCGGCTTGAAGATCAAATTCACTCGTAACCTGGGCATTCGGATGGAGTACCGTTATTGCCGCGCTTTTACTTTTTCTTCTGATTTTCAATTTGGATTCGGCATGCTGGTCGGGGGGATCTTTTTCAGCAATTAAAAAAGGTGGGGGTTTTCTCCAGCCGGACCTAAGAAAGAAGATGCCGGAATTTCCCGGCCCCGATTATAGCTTCAGCGTTCCAACCAATCCGGCGATTTTTTTGATCTCGTTCCTCCGGCAAAAATCTTCGATCTCCCGGACGATTCTCAGCGTGGATGCCGGGTCAACGAAATTGGCCGTCCCGACTTCGACGGCCCTGGCGCCCACAATCAAAAACTCGAGCGCGTCGGCCCCCGTCATGATGCCGCCCATGCCGATGACGGGGATCTTTACGGCCGAAGCAACCTGGTAAACCATCCTCAGGGCAATGGGCTTGATGGCCGGGCCGCTGAGCCCGCCGAAGATGTTGGCCAGCTTGGGCCGCTGCGTCTCGATGTCCACGGCCATGGCCAGGATCGTGTTGATCAGAGAAATGCCGTCGGCTCCCCCTTCTTCGGCGGCCTTGGCGATCTCGACGATGTCTGTGACATTGGGGGAGAGCTTGGCGATGATCGGAAGACGGCTGGCTTGTTTGACCAGCTTCACCAGTGAGAAGGTCGAGCGGGGGTCCAAGGCCGGGCAGAACCCGTTTTTTTCCACATTCGGGCAGGAGATATTGAGCTCAAAAGCGGAGAGGCCTTTCTGGTCGTTCAAATAGTCGATGACCTTGAGGTATTCCTCGTCGCTCGCTCCGCAGACATTGATAAAGATGGCCGTCTGATATTTCCGGAGCCGGGGCAGGGTTTCTTTCGCAAATTGTTCCACGCCGACGCCCTGCAGTCCGATGGCGTTGATCAATCCGCTCGGCGTTTCTACGAGCCGCGGCGGCGGGTTTCCTTCGCGCGGCCCAAAATAAAGTCCCTTGACGACGATTCCTGCTATGGCATTGAGGTCCAGGAATGGCTCGAACTCGAGGCCATAGCCGAAAGTGCCGCTGGCGGCGAGCACCGGATTGCGCAGCTTCAAAAAACCCAGGTCCACGGACAGGTCAACCATTAGCCTTCCTTTTCCCAGATAATCTCATCGCCGGAAAATACGGGACCGTCTTCGCAGATCTTTCTCCACGTCCCGTTATCGCCCGTCCTGATGCGCTTCACGCAGCCCCAGCAGGCGCCGAAGCCGCAGCCCATCATGGATTCGAGAGAGAATTGGGCCGGAATCTTTTCGCGGGCGGCGATTTCCGCCGTTTTTTTCATCATCGGATCGGGCCCGCAGACAAACAGGGCCGCCGGCGTCTGTTTATTGATGTCTTTCTGAAGGAGCGCGGTGACAAAGCCGCGAAATCCGCAGGTCCCATCATCCGTTGAACAGGCGACATCCAGGCCGGCTTTTTCGAATTTCTGCCTGAGAGGCAGGTCCGGCAGGCTCTGGCCTCCATACAGCACTTTGACTCTGGCGCTGGCCGTCCGAAGTTCCTGCGCCAAGAAATACAAAGGAGCGATTCCCCTTCCTCCGCCCACGAGATAAACAAGTTTTCCTTTGATGTCGGCGTCCCAGTCGAAGCCCTTTCCGAGCGGTCCCAAAATATCAAGCCCGTCTCCCTCTTTTTTTTGGGCGAGAAGGGATGTGCCCTGGCCAGCGATCTGGAAAAAAATTTCGAGGCTATTCGAATCCCTACCATGGATGCTAAGAGGGCGGCGCAAAAGGGGATAGACCCGATCGCTCACTCGCACCATGAGAAACTGGCCGGGTTTGGCCCCGCCGGCCAGCGCCGGCGATTCGATGCGGAAAAGAAAATAATCGCCCCATGCCTGCCTGTGGACGATTCTTGCCGAGGGGTCCTTGGTCATCGCCGTTCCCAATTCGCAGGAACAATATCAGAATATGCGCCCTTTGGCAACAGGCTGAAAGGTTCCCCTCAAGCCGTTGGATCGGATTTTGCGAATAATATATTCACCGAGAGAAAGAGAAGGATGCCGTCCTGAACGAGGAGTAGCCAATCGGCCTTGTGGCTGAGGCTTCCGAAGCAGCCGCAGTCGGTGTCGATCCCCCGGGCCATGGTGACTCCGACCAGGATGATGAATCCAACAAGGAGGCCGGAAACAAGAAGGGCGCTCGGCCGGCGCAAGATTCCCGTGATGAGCAGGGCCCCGCAGAGGATCTCGATCCAGGGAAGGATGAGGGCCGCCAATAAGGACACCTCGTGAGAAACGATTCGGAAATTCTTGATGTTTTGGGCGAAATCCAAAGGATCACCGACTTTGAGAAGGCCCGCCGCAAAGAACGCCGCCCCGACAATCAGACGGAAGATGAGGAGAAGATATTTATGGCGAATCATGTCCTTCGGCAGTCGGGTGGCCGGTGCGCAACCATTCGGCCCAGCCTCCCGTAAAAACGCGGATGTTCTTATAGCCCTGGCCGTGCAGGACCTTGGCCAGGCTCAGGCTGTCCTGGCAATCTCTGCCATCGCAATAGACCACGATCGTTTTTTCGAATGGGATGTTGAGCGGCGAATTGAGTTTTTCCTTGTTATCTTCGAGAGGGACGCTCACGGCGTTCAGAATGTGCCCCTCCGAGAATTTTTGCTTCGGCCGGCTGTCAATGAATAAAGCGTCTCTGCGGATAAACAGCTCTTCGGCCTCGGCTAGGCTGATCAGAGTGATGCCGGGATATTTTGCGGACGAAAAGAGGCTCTCCCGGAATTCACCTCTGAGGAATTTCTGGAACAGGGGAAAGTTGGCAGCCAGCCCCAAAAGAACGGCGGCGAGGACGATCAGCGCTGCCCCCGCGACTGTTTTTTTGAAATTCATGGAGAATAATTGCTATCCGCGGCCCGTCATAGACTTCATAAGATCGACGCGCGGCCGCCTCATGACGGATGCACCTATTTTTCAACCGTGCTTTTGTATTTTTCCAGCCCAGCCCTGAATAATTTTATAGCGCGCGCCAGGTCTTTTTCGTTGAGAACGTAGGCGATCCGGATCTCATCTTTGCCTTTGCTTGGCGTCGAGTAGAATCCCGGTCCCGGCGCCACCATGACCGTTTCTTTATCGACGCTGAAATCGGTCAGCATCCACACCGCAAACCGCTCGGTGTCCCGGATTGGAAGCTTCACGCTCATGTAGAAAGCGCCCTGGGGTTTATGGACGACGACACCCGGGATGGCGCTCAGACCCTGGTAAAGGATATCCCGTCTCCTCTGGTATTCCAGCCGGACCGGTTCGAAATAGGCCATGCCCATTTTGTAAGCAGCCAGGGCGGCCTTTTGTTCGATGGTCGGCGGACAGAGCCTTGCCTGGGCGAAGCGGAGAAGCGACTGATAGACGGTCTCGTTCCTGGAGATAGCGGCGCCGATCCGTGCTCCACAGCAGCTGAACCGCTTGGAAATGCTATCCACGACGATGACCCTGTCCTTGATGTCCTCGTACTCCAGGACGCTCTTGTGTCTTACCCCATCATAGACGAATTCCTTGTAGACCTCGTCGCCGATCAGAAACAGGTCATGCTTGAGAACAAGGGAAACAACCCTTTCCAACTCCTCGGACGTATAGACGGTGCCGGTCGGATTGTTGGGTGAGCAGAGGACGATCGCCCTGGTCTTCGGGGTGATCTTGGCCTCGATGACGCCTTTGGCAGGCAGGCGGTAGCCGTCTTCCACATGCAGAGTAAGGGGGACGATGTTGATGCTGGATGCGGAAGCATACCCATTGTAGTTTGTGTAAAAAGGCTCGGGGATGATGATTTCATCGCCCGGGTCGGCCACGACGCAAAAGGCGAAAAGGATCGCCTCCGAGCCGCCGCAGGTGATGATGACGTTTTCCGAATTCAGGGGGATCCGATAGGAATTGAAATACTGGGCGATGGCCTGCCTCAGTTCCAGGAATCCCTGGGCCGGCCCGTAAGCCAGGATCTTTTCGCTGTAGCCGTGGACGGCGTCGAGAATGGGCTGGGGGGTGGGGATGTCGGGGTCGCCGATGTTTAAAAAATAGATATGGATGCCCTTGGCCAGGGCCTGATCCGCATAGGGCTTGAGCTTGCGGATGGGAGAGGCTTGGATTGTCTGGCCTCGTCGAGAAAGTTCCATGGATGACTCCTCGTTACCGATGATGAATGCTTTTTGATTATGGCCCAAACCGCCTGACGATGTCAATTTGGAGGACGGCGAGATGGATCACTCGCGACGGATCGTTTTCAGCTGATAAAGTCTGGTTTCTCCGAGCTGCATTTCAACGTCGAGAACATCGACCCTTTGGGCAATCGTTTGGCCGTCGAGGACTTGGATGACCAGGGCGGGGCTTGGGAACATCAGATGCTTGAGTCCGGCGCTGGTGGAGACGAAGCCCAGGAATTTGCCGTCCGTCAGCACGACATCATCCGAGTCGCTGTAAACATGAACCCCCGACAGGCGGAGGATATTGCGAAGAAGCTTGGCCGGGCAGTGCAAGGTGCCTATGTAGATTCGCAGACCGGCAGGAGTCCTCTTGGCGGCCGCCGCCACCTCGCCGTTGAGATATCTGCCGATCACCTCGACTCTATCGTCGTTCACGGCCCACAGGGGATCGAGCACGGCCTGGGTCCCGAACGGCTCGCTGAGGCCTTCTCCAAACCGGCTCTCCACTGCGTCGGGGGTCACTTTCCCGGACTGAGGCGTGCTGCGGACCACGGATATTCCGGTCGCCGCCGTCATGTTGGCGTCCTCGGCGTTATCCGCCAGAAACCCCCCGCCGTAAAACCATACCACCGTTCGGCCGCGGGTGAACCTCCAGATCGCGGCGCGCTGGACAGAGTCGAGTCGAAAGCAGTTGGCAAAGAAATAGACCTTGGCCGGCGGCACATGTCCTTCCACCAGATCGCTGAGCAAATGGATGCGGAACGAGGTTCCCATTCGGAAAAATTCACTGCGCATTTGATAGACGAGAGGGGAATGCAGTGCGCTGGTACAAGCCGTGTAGAGCGGGCTGGTTTCATCGACGATCAGCGCCACCTCCGGCAACCACCTGGCCGGCTCGCTGATATGGCGTTCGCAGAATTGCTGGAGATGGGCAATGTTTTCCCAAATATCCGGCCCGCTCAGCCAGCCGGTGCCGCCCAGGTCCATGTACCAGCAGGCCAGCCGCCGGGGCCAGAGCTGAGCAAAATTGCGCTGATGGATCCAGAATGTCTCCTGCGGCGTCGCGACCCGGCCGAAATTCGAGTCGGGGGGGCTGAGGTAAGTGCGCGTGTCATCCTCGCTCAGCCAGAGCTTGCCTTCGCTCCGGACAGAATCCACGGCGCTCATGAAACAACCGGCGCCGCCCAGTCCGCGGTCCAGGTAGGAAACAGGCGAGCAGAGGATGTCTACGTCCGGGCAGCGGATCAATTTTGCCATGGCCAAGTGCCCGCTGCCTTGAGGTCCCAGGGGCAGGCCGTGCATGTCGAAGGTGTAACCGTAGAAGAAACAAACAAGCTTCGTCCCGGCTGTTTCTTCCTTGATCACGCGCGCGATGCGTTCGAGGGGCTCTTCCATGGCCGACTGCTTGTATTCAAAATAATCGATGACCTTGCGGTCGGTCTGGGGATCGCGGAAGAAGCCGAGGTCCGTATGAAGCTGCTCGCCGGGGGAAGGGACGGTGACCTGCCCGAATGTCATCAAAGGATTATTCCAGGCCTGACGGAGAGACTCTTCCGTGTGGTACTTGGCGCTGACCCATTTGGCGAATCCACGGTTCATGGCAGGAGAGAAGTCGCTCAACCTCGGCTCCCATGACCGGAAATAAAACCACTCGCTGGTGGTCTGGCCGCAGGGATGATAGCCCAGGATGCGGTCTCCGTATTTTTCTTCGCAGTGCCGGACGAGCGTCCTAAGGTGCTCCAGCATCTCTTCGAGCCATGCCTCAGACGCCATGGACCAGCCTTCGGTCTTGCCGTCGTCGAACAGCATCCGGTCTTCGGGATGCAATTGGAGCCACCACTCCGGAGGTCCCGCCTCAAAACGCAGCAGGACGAGCCCCGCCGGATCGCCGGCAAGAGTTAGTTCGATAGCCGAGTCGGCCTGACCAAAGTCGGGGCTGTGGCCTGGCTTGGGCCAGGGCATCGTGATTCCGAAAGAATAGACTTGGACACCGGCCAGCCGCGCCAGCCGGACCTGTTCATAATAGGGAGGGCTGTCGGCCCATCCGAAAAACATGAGCGGGCTGAGCGCAAGGCCATTGACGAAGATTGCCGGTGATCCCTTAAGATCCTTGACCTCGGCTCGCAACCCGGCTTGGCGCGGAGCTGTCATAGCAGCGGTCCCCGACAGCAAAAGCAGGAGACAACATGCCGACGCGGCAAACTTCCGGCGGACGGGCGATAATTTATCCAGTGTACACACGCTTGAATTATAGGGAGATTTATCATGACAGGCAACCACCTAATCCCAAGGCTAGCTTGAATTTGCCCCGTTTCTGAGGTATAAATAACAGTTTATATTTTCGCTTATATGCCAAGGAGTTAAATCATGGGCAAAAAATACGTGTACTTTTTCAGCACCGACGCTGCCGAAGGCAATAAGAACATGAAGGATCTCCTCGGCGGAAAAGGCGCCAACCTGGCCGAAATGGCGGGGATCGGGCTGCCTGTCCCACCGGGTTTCACCGTTTCTACCGAAGTCTGCAACCTCTTTTCCAAAGCCGGGGGAAAGCTCCCCGAGGACATTCACAAATCAATCCTGGCCAACCTGAAAAAGCTGGAGAAAATCGCCGGCCAGACGTTCGGCGATGAAGTCAATCCGCTGCTTGTCTCCGTCCGGTCGGGCGCGAAGTTTTCCATGCCCGGCATGATGGATACCATCCTCAACCTGGGGCTCACGGATAAGACCGTCGATGGCCTGGCGCGCAAGAGCGGGAATCGACGGTTTGCGCTCGACTGCTACCGGCGCCTCATTCATATGTTCGGCAATGTCGTCCTGGATGTTTCCAAGAAGAAATTCGAGGAGATTCTAAGGGCAAAAAAAGACGAATATAAGATCGGAAAAGATTCGGATATCTCGGAAAAGGTCCTGGAAGAGATCCTTGCCGACTACAAAAAGCTGGTGAAGGCCGAGACCGGCCGTGATTTTCCCCAGGATGTATACAAGCAGTTAGACATGGCCGTCACGGCTGTGTTCAAGTCCTGGAACAATCCCCGGGCCATCACCTACCGCCGGGAATACCATATCCCCGATGATCTGGGGACGGCCGTCAATGTTCAGCTCATGGTCTTCGGCAATTTCGGCGTGACCTCGGGCACGGGCGTCGGTTTTACCCGTAACCCGGCCACCGGCGAAAAAGAAGTGTACGGCGAATATTTGTTGAACGCCCAGGGAGAGGATGTTGTGGCCGGAATCCGGACGCCGTCACCGCTCCGGCAGCTCAAAGACGAAATGCCCAAGGTTTTCCGCGAGCTCAAGACGACCACGGACAGGCTGGAGAAGCACTACGGCGACGTCCAGGACTTCGAGTTCACCATCCAGGAAGGCAAGCTTTTTATGCTCCAGACCAGGAACGGAAAGCGGACGGGGCAGGCGGCCGTCAAGATTGCCGTAGACTTGGTCGAAGAAAAATTGATCAAGAAAGAAGAGGCCCTGCTCAAGGTGGAGCCCGATGCCCTCAATCAACTTCTCCATCCTGTCTTTGACCTCGAAGAGAAGCAAAAACATGCGGTTCTGGCCAGCGGTCTGGCCGCTTCTCCCGGCGCCGCCGCGGGCCAGGCTGTTTTTACCGCCAACGAAGCCGTGGCCTGGAAGGCCGAGGGCAAAAAGGTCATCCTGGTCAGAGAGGAAACATCGCCGGACGACATTCACGGCATGAGCGCCGCCCAGGGCATCCTGACGGCGACGGGCGGCATGACCTCCCACGCCGCCGTGGTCGGACGCCAGATGGGCAAGCCGGCCGTGGTCGGCTGCGGCGTCGTCAAAGTCAATGAAGAGCAGAAGTATTTCCATATCGGAAAGCAGAAGATCGCCGAGGGCGAATGGCTCTCCATCGACGGCGGCACGGGCGAAGTCCTCTTGGGCGAGATCGCAACCCAGCCTTCGGAGATCATTCAGGTCGTGCGCGGCGAAAAAAAACCTAAAGACTCAACGATCTATCAATATTTCTCGAAGCTCCTGTCCTGGGCCGACCAGTTCAGAAAGCTCAAGGTGCGCGCCAATTCCGATACCCCCCAGGATGCCAGGACGGCCTTTGCCTTCGGCGCCGAGGGCATCGGCCTGGCCCGGACCGAGCACATGTTCTTTGGGCCCGACCGGCTGCCGATCGTCAAGGAAATGATCCTTTCCGAGACCGAGGAAGACAGGCGTAGATTTTTGGACAAGCTTCTGCCTTTCCAGAAAAAAGACTTCTATGAATTCTTTAAAGAAATGCACGGGAATCCGGTGACCATCCGGACGATCGACCCGCCCCTTCATGAGTTTCTGCCAAATCGAGAAGACCTGATGGTCGAGCTGGCCACGCTGAAGGCCTCTGGAAGCCAGGACAAGGCGAAGATCGAGGAACTCGAAAAATTGCTCGAGCGGGTGAAGGCGCTGTCCGAGTTCAACCCGATGCTGGGCCACCGGGGCTGCCGCCTCGGCATTTCCTACCCGGAGATCACGGAGATGCAATCCAAGGCGATTTTCGAAGCCGCCTGCGAGATCGTGAAGGAGGGGGGGAAGGTTTTTCCCGAGATCATGGTTCCTTTGGTCGGCAATGTCACCGAGCTGGCCAATCAAAGGGAGATCATCGTGCGTATCGCCAAAGAAGTCATGGCCAAGCACAAGGTCAAGCTGACCTATACCGTGGGCACGATGATCGAGATCCCGCGGGCGGCTCTCACGGCCGATGAGGTCGCCCAGGAAGCTGAATTCTTCTCCTTCGGCACGAATGACCTGACCCAGACGACCTACGGCGTCTCCCGCGATGACGGAGCGAAATTCCTCAACTATTATCTCGAAAAGGGAATTTGGAAGGACGACCCCTTTGAGACGATCGACCAAAACGGCGTGGGGCAGCTAATGAAAATGGCCGTAGAGAAAGGCCGCAAAACCAAGCCGAACCTCAAGGTCGGAATCTGCGGCGTGCACGGCGGAGACCCGCGGTCGATCGTCTTCTGCCATAAGATCGGGCTGAACTACGTGAGCTGTTCGGCCTACCAGATCCCGATCGCGCGGCTGGCGGCGGCCCAGGTGGCGCTGGCCAAAAAAGAAGACGCTGCGGATTGATGGTTTGAATCATCTTTGTCCAGCCCCGGCGCCTGCATCCGCAATAGGGCCGTCCTTGAGGATATCCAGAAAAAAGGATTCCGGAAAGTCCTTCTCAAATTCGAGAACACTCTGGAGATCGAAGGTGAAAAAAAGCCGGCCGTGGTGGCCGAACTTATGGCATTGATATACCTATAACGGGCTTTCTCAATCTAATCTACGATTTTCTATGATTGTTCCCTGGGTATGTCGGTCCCAAGACCGATAATTAGACATTCGCCAGTAATAGCCGAATTTCAAACAAGATAAGCATATTTTTATCAATAGTATAACTATTATCGCGTGCCTACTTGACAAAGCTATTAACATGTGTTATAATAAATCTAAATTTAAAAGAAATTGGGAATACTACAAGGAAACCCAATGGCGATTGAATCGATCATCAATTTAAAGCCAGATATTGATTATTCGGAACAAATAAAACGACTTAGGGCCAAGTTCGAGCTTACTCAACGTGCGCTCGCGGATCGCCTCGGGGTTTCCTTTGTTACAGTCAATCGATGGGAGAACGAGCAAGCCAAGCCTTCCCAGCTTTCTTGGAATCAACTCAGGCAGTTAGAAAAGGACTTGTTGGACGAAGCGACTCCTGCTTTGAGCAGGGAACTGAACAAAAAATCCAGCCGCCCGTCTATTCTCGATTTCACCGCCCGGCCGGATATCGTCAAATTGTTAGCGGAAGGCGAAAGGCTATCTTTCGGGCACCTTGCTAATCCTGCTTTTGCCGCGGAAATCTCCAACATCGACCATTTGCCCCATCAACGTATCGCTGTCTACGACCATATGCTCAAGCAGCCCCGTTTAAGGTTCCTCCTGGCAGACGATGCCGGCGCCGGAAAGACCATTATGTCCGGTCTCTATATTCGGGAAATGCTCTCCCGGCGGCTTATTCGGCGCATTCTTATCGCCCCCCCGGCCGGACTTGTCGGTAATTGGCGGAGAGAATTTTTCACGCTCTTTAATCTTTCGTTCCGCATTGTCAGCGGTTTCGATGCCCTTCATGAAAATCCCTTTATGGGCGAAGACAGCGACCGTTTGATCGTCAGCGTCAACACTCTGGCTGGTCTCCGCGTTTTCAACCGACTTAAGGAGACCTCGGTTGTTCCTTACGACCTCGTTATTTTTGATGAGGCGCACAAGCTGGCCGCGGACCGCGGCAACGATATGCGCGTCCGAAAGACCGATCGTTATCGTTTAGCCGAATCATTAGCAGGTGTGCCAATCCAGGATGATTTATGGCGCCTGAGCTGGCAACCCTCCCATCTCTTACTCCTTACCGCGACGCCTCATATGGGAAAGGATTATCCATACTATGCCCTCTGGCGCTTATTGGAACCGGAAATTCTTTCAACGCCGGAGGCCTTTAAGGAATTTCCTGAGGACGAGCGGCGATCCCATTTCATCAGACGCTCCAAGGAGGAGATGATCTACCTTGACGGCCGGCCGCTTTATCCAAAGCGGATATCGAACACTCTCGGTTTCGAGTTGAGCCAGGGCGAAGAAAGCGAACAAAAGCTTTATGATGAAACAACCGAATATCTTCGTTTTGTCTATAATAAAGCAAAACTTCTAAACCGCGAAGCTGCCCGCCTTGCGATGAGCGTTTTTCAACGCCGCCTGGCAAGCTCGACTTACGCGCTGCTAAGGTCATTTGAACGCCGGATCGAGAAATTGAACAAACTCATTGAGGACGTCCAGTCCGGAGCAATGACATCGGATCAGCTCAACGCCTTTCAGATCCACCTGGGCGAGGAAGAAGGTGTGCTCGATACAAGGACTGCTGATGATGAAACGCCCCAGGATGGCCGAGAAGAAAATGAAATCGACGAGGAGAAACTCCTCCAAGGCGTAGTGGCGGCTTCTCTTGCCGACCTCATTGCGGAGAAAGACGAAGTTCATCGTCTCCTGGCCCTTGCCCGGAAAGTCTATGATTTAGGTCAGGAGTCCAAGTTCGAGAAACTGCGTGAAGCTATGGCCGACCCGAAATTCGCTGACGAAAAATTCATCGTCTTCACGGAGCACCGCGACACGATGGATTTCCTCGTGAGAAGATTGCACGGCATGGGATATACCGGCCAAATCGCGCAGATTCACGGTGGCATGGACTATAAGGAGCGAGAAGCCGAAATTGATCAATTTAAGAAACGGGCCTCGGAAAACGGAGCCAGATTCCTCATATGCACGGACGCCGCTGGTGAAGGAATCAATCTCCAATTTTGTTGGATCATGATCAATTATGACGTGCCGTGGAACCCGGCCCGTCTTGAGCAGCGTATGGGCCGCATCCATCGCTACGGACAGAAGCACGATCCGGTTATTATCCTGAACCTTGTTGCGCCTTCGACTCGAGAAGGAAGGGTGCTCAAGGTCCTTCTCGACAAGCTTGAGAAAATCCGCAAAGAACTGCGATCCGAAAAAGTCTATGACTGCATCGGCCGCATTTTCGAAGGCGTCTCTCTTAAGCATTACATGGAGCTGGCCGTCACGGAAGACGCCGAAGAAATAGCCCGGAACCTGGACGGCCGCCTCACAAAGGAACAAGTCGTAGCTCTTGCCGCGCGAGAGAAGATGCTTTTCGGCACTGGGGGGGATGTGGCAAAGGAACTTCCTCGTATTCGTGCTGACTTGGAGAAAGAGACTTATTTTAAGCTGCTTCCGGGCTACGTGCGTCAATATATCCAACAAGCTGCGCCGCATATCAATATCGCGATCGATGGAGATTTGGACGGCGTTTTCACACTTCGTCCCTTACGACCAAGTGCGATGGATTCTCTTTTTTCAGTGTTGGAGCGTTACCCTGAGGAAATGCGGGACAATTTTTCCGTCATCAGGCCTCCGGACCGGAAAGACATTATATGGCTTCATCCCGGCGAACCGGTATTTGAGCAATTCCGCGGATTGGTGGGCGGATTGCTTGCTGAGGAGGGAAAACGAGGAGCGATCTTCATTGACCCTACTACTGAAAAACCCTACTTCTTTCACCTTGCTCTCCTTTCCGTCATCCGAAAAGCCTATCCGGAAATCTCCGTTTTGGCCAAAGAAGAGCTTATGGAATGCCGGCTGGTCGGTATAAAGCAATGCGAAGGAGCGGACATCGTTCTTTGCCCGGTGGAGCATCTCCTTCTCCTGAAGGGAGGCCGCGGGTTGCCGGCTTCAGCCCAGCGGCCGGCCGCCGCCGCGAATGAAAGGAAAGAAGCTGCTCGCGTATATCTTTTTGAGCGGGTAGCGCGAGAAATGGCGCTCGAACACACGCGATTATTCCAAAAGAGACTTCCCGAACGTGAAAGGCTCGTTTTGCAGAGCTTCGATTATCAGGAAGCAGAACTTGCCGCCGGCCGGGCCAGGCACTCTGAGAAAGCGCGAACGGGTAACCGGAAAGCCATAGAAGCTCTCGAAGACGTCAAGATCCAGCAGAGCCAATTGGCCGGCCGACGCGAAAGCACTCTATTGGCTTTAAAGCGGGAGCCAGAGCTTATTTCACCGGGGACAATAACCTTCATCGCGCATGCCTTGGTAGTTCTTTCTTCAGATCCGGAGGATATCAAAGAACATGATGTCAACGTAGAATTGGCGGCCATGAAGATTGCCTGGGCGCTAGAGCAGAAAGATGGGGCTGAGGTTATCGATGTCCATACTCCTGAATTGGCGCGCCAAGCAGGACTTCCTGAAAATCCCGGATTTGATCTACTTTCCGTCCGGTCTGGAAATGAGAGACGCGCGATCGAAGTCAAGGGACGAGCGAGCACCGGTGATGTCGAAGTTTCTGCTAATGAATGGGCTAAAGCATGCAATATGCGTGACGGATACTGGCTCTATGCCGTCTACGACTGCGCGACGCCAAACCCAAGGATGGTGCGGGTGCAGGATCCTTTCGGCCGATTATTAGCGAAGGCAAAAGGAAGCATATTGCTCTCCGCAAGCCAGATATTCGAATACGGCGACAAATGAAAATGAAGCACTTTCACATAAAAAAGATTGCCCGGCTTTATCCCCTGATTTTGCGAAAGGCTGCTTTCTTTTCCTTGACTTTGATTTGGATAAACAGCTATACTATTTATGATAACCCCCCGAGTAGCTTAGGCGAAAGGGTGCAGAGCCGTTCTTGTGGAACGGCTCTTGCTTTTTTTGGGGGGCGTCTTTGAAAACTTTTTTATATGTTGACGCCTTCAATCTATATTTCGGAGCCGTTAAGGGAACTCCTTTTAAATGGCTCGATCTCCAAAAGCTATCCAATATCATACTGCCGAAACATGACATTGTTAGTATCAAATATTTTACTGCTTTAGTAAATGCAAGGCCTCAAGATCCTGATCAGCCTTTTAGACAAAGAACATTCCTCCGAGCTTTAAAGACGTTGCCGAACCTCGAAATATTTTATGGGCATTTCTTAACCCATGTGGTCAAAATGCCGCTCGCGGTCCCGCTCCCCGGATTGCCTCAGTATGTCGTTGTCGTCAAAACCGAAGAAAAAGGCTCCGATGTCAATCTAGCCTCCCATCTTCTTCACGATGCCTATCAAAATCGGTTTGAATGCGCAGTCGTGTTGAGCGGAGACTCGGATTTGTTGACACCTATTTGGATCGTCATGGAAAAGCTACGAAAACCCGTAGGCGTCATAAATCCACAAAAAATTCCCTGCCGAGTTTTAGAGAAACAGGCAACTTTCTATAAGCACATAAGGACCTCAGCCCTTAAAAAAGCTCAATTTCCGCCTCAAATGCAGGATAATCATGGGCCTTTCTCAAAACCCAAAGAATGGTGATTGTCATGGATAACGTTTCCCGCCTTATCGAACATGCTTTCCCGCTAAAACAAACTTCCTTGGACTCGGTTCATGAGAAAAATGTCCGGCATGGGCATATATCGACGCTTCATATCTGGCCGGCGCGGCGGCCGCTGGCAGCTTGTCGGGCTGCGCTTATAGCCACGCTTCTTCCGGACCCAAGCGCGTTTCCGAAGCCTGAGGGTTTAAACGATGAAGAATGGCAGAAGGAGGTTATCCGCCGAAGAAAAGAACTCTGCGAAAAAATAGGCGGGAAAGTTATCAAAAAGATCGAACGTAAACGGATGCCCTCAGGTCAAATCGTTGAGCGCGAGAAAGAAATCACGGAGGGAGGCATTCTCCATTGGGGCCGAGAGACCGAGAACAAAGAACTCCTGGAGTGGTTCCGGCAGGAAATCAAAAAAGCATACGGCGGACAAGTACCGAAAGTGCTCGATCCTTTCGCGGGTGGAGGAGCGATTCCGCTCGAGGCCATGCGCCTTGGCTGCGAAGCGACCGCCGTTGACATAAACCCGGTCGCGTGGTTCATCTTGAAATGCACACTCGAATATCCGCAGAAGCTTGCCGGTAAGACCTGGCCATTGCCAGAATTTATCCTCAGCCATGAAGATTTCATGCGGGATTTCTTTATAAAAGCTAAGGGCTATGAAAAGAAAGGAGTCATCGGCCTATTAGAACGGCTCGGGAGAGAGCTGAAAAAGGGCGAAACCAGACCGCTCCAATTCTCTGAAAATGAAGCCCTGAACACAGAGGCCGACCTTTCTTGGCATGTCCGAGCTTGGGGCCAATGGGTTCTCGACAGGGCGCGAAGAGAGCTGGCCCAATATTATCCGGCATATGCGGATTTTGAGCCGCTGAACAAGAGCCATTCAAAGCCTTACGAAAAACAACCTATGAAGCTTATCCCACTCAAGGAAGACGGCCGGACCGACGGCGACAGGCTTAATGCCGAATTCAGCGAAGAATATCTCGCAGATGGCCGCAATCCTAGGTGGGTAGCAAAACCGACGGTCGCTTATCTTTGGGCTCGGACCGTCAAATGTAAGAACTGCCGCGCGACGATTCCGCTCCTTAAGACCCGCTGGCTCTGTAAGAAAGACAGAAAACGTGTTCTTCTTACGATGGAGCCGAATAAGGACAAGGCCGGCGTTGTCTTCGGCATCGAGACTAATGTCCCGGTGAAGGGCGGCAACGCAGCTCAGCGGCGCGAGCATGATAAGCGAATTAGTGCGGGCACTATGTCCCGCTCCGGCGCGAAGTGTCCGTGTTGCGGAACCATCATGACAAGGGAAGACTTGAGGCAAGCAGGACTCCGTGATGATCTCGGTGAAGAGATGACTGTTGCCATTGTAAGCGGACTCGAAGGCAAAGAGTATCGTTCGCCAACATCAGAGGAGAGGGATGCTGCATCAATTGCGGATGCCGAGATAACCCATATGTTTGCAGATATCCCCTATGGGATTCCAGAGGAACAGATTACTGCTGATGCTAAAGGGAACACCTGGTGCGTCCTGTATGGCGTTGACAGATTCAGGAAGCTCTTTAGTCGTCGCCAACTACTGTCGCTAGGAACCTTCGCAAAGCTCACGCGTCATGCGTCCCTAGCGCTTAACAGAGCAAGTTATCCAGATACATGGGTTCAGGCTATCTTGACAGCCCTGGCAATCTGTGTAGATCGAGTGGCTGACCGCAATAGCAAGATCGGATGGTGGCAAACGAGTGCCGAAAAGATCGGCCCTACGTTCACTCACTGGGCATTGCCAATGACTTGGGATTTCGCCGAAATCTCGCCGGGAGCTAACGTAAGCGGCGGATACGGCCAAGCGGTTGAGTGGGTAGCCGAAGTTGCAGAGCACCTTACGCGTCTCGAGTTTCAGGCTGCACATTCGAGCATTTCCAAGACATCGGCAGTTGGCACGGTTACCTCAGGCGTTGATGTTATTCTCACTGATCCACCATATTATGACGCAATCGGCTATTCAGTATTGATGGACTATTACTACGTCTGGTTGCGCCGTACCTTGTCGGGGCTGTCCAATGATATTGACGCTGCTTTCACTGAACAGCTTGCCCCGAAGTGGGACCTGGCACGGAATGACGGTGAGCTTATCGACGATGCTAGTCGCTTTGGGGGAGACAAGAACACGTCAAGAGCTGTGTATGAGAATGGCATGTACAGAGCTTTCGTTTCCTGCGGAGCGGCCCTTTCTCCTTTCGGATACCTCGTAGTCGTTTTTGCTCACAAGAATCCTGAAGCATGGGAGACACTTGTTTCTGCGATCATTCGTGCAGGTTTCATTGTATGCGGAAGTTGGCCTATACAGACAGAGCGGGTTGGCCGAACTCGTTCGGTTTCATCGGCAGCGCTATCCTCTTCTGTATGGCTGGTCTGCAAGAAACGTCCTGAGAATGCTCGCCCAGGATGGGATAACCATGTTCTCGAGGAAATGCGGGCGAATATACGAGAAAAGCTCCGGGAATTCTGGGACGCGGGAATTCGCGGGCCGGACTTCGTCTGGGCGGCTACGGGCCCGGCGCTCGAGGCGTACAGCAAGCATCCGGCAGTGAAAAAAGCCAACGATCCCGGCCAGATAATGACCGTCTCGGAATTCCTCTCTCAGGTCCGGCGTATTGTCGTTGATTTTGTCGTTGGCCGGGTTCTCTCAGGCGATGGAGATAAAAACATCGAAGAAACGGCTGCCGATAAACTCGACGAACCGACCGCATATTACCTTCTCCACCGGCATGACTTCGGCTTGGATGAGGCTCCCGCGGGAGCGTGCATTCTGTATGCCATTTCGTGCGGGATTTCCGACAGAGATTTGGCTGGGACTTGGGATCTCATCGGTTTTACTAAGGGCAAGCCTGAAGAAGAGGTCGTGGAAGAAGCGGATGCTGACGCGGAGACCGAGCTGGGCGACGAAGAAGACTCCGGAGGTAAAGTGAAACTCAAAACCTGGGCGCAGCGTAAAAGCCGGTCTATGGGATACGAGGCGCCCGGCGGCAAGCCTATCCCGCTTATTGACCGGGTCCATCGGCTGATGCATCTCTGGAAAGGCGGCGACCTGCATAAAGTGGACGATTACCTGGATGAGAATGGTTTGCGGCGACATGATCTCTTCAGACGGCTATTGCAATCGATTATCGAGCTTTCCCCGAGAGGAAGCGAAGAGCGTTCGCTTCTAGAATCAATCAGCAACCATATCCAGGTAAAGGGAGCCGTAATGGATGACCGGCAAGGCAAACTAGCCCTGGAAAGCGAGGAATCATGACGATAAAGAAGGCCGATAGAAGCGGGAATAGTTCAAACGATAAAGCCATAATCCCGATTGGCTTCGGTGAGTACGGCCGTCTTATTTCGGACATCTCTGACCTCCTTGATAAAGCTCGCAGGACAGTCGCAAGGTCAGTGAATAGTATCCTTACGGCTACCTATTGGAATATCGGACGCCGAATCGTCGAGTATGAACAACAGGGGCAAGAGCGTGCCCCCTACGGAGAACGTCTTCTAGACCGGCTTTCGCGGGACTTGACAACAAAGCTTGGGCGAGGATTCTCCGAGCGCAACCTAGAACAGATGCGCGCTTTCTATCTCGGTTGGGAGATTTCGCAGACACCGTCTGCGAAATTAGAGGCTCGAGTCATACCCCCAATTGCTCCGGGAGAAACGACCGATGATAAACGGCGGACACTGTCTGCAGAATCTCATAATACTCATATCGTTTTTTCATCGGCTTTCCCATTATCCTGGTCACACTACGTGCGGCTAATTTCAGTGGTGAATTCGAGAGCGCGCGTCTTTTATGAGACAGAAGCCATCCGCGGAGGCTGGTCTGTTCGACAACTTGACCGCCAGATTGGCACACAGTTCTACGAACGATCACTTGGTTCTAAACGCCGGGATGATTTCTTGGCCAAAGGGCGTCGGCCCAAACCAGCGGACGAAACCGCCGTCGAAGAAGAAATCCGAGATCCCTATCTTCTTGAATTCCTGAACCTCAAGGATGAATACGGCGAGTCTGACCTGGAAGAAGCGCTTATCCGCCATCTGGAATGGTTTCTGCTGGAATTGGGTTCCGGCTTCACATTCATCGCCCGTCAAAAGCGAATCAGAGTCGGAGATTCATGGTATCGCATTGATTTGCTTCTGTATCATCGGGGACTTCGGTGTCTTGTCGTTATCGACCTCAAACGCGGGCCCTTCACCCATGCCGACGCCGGCCAAATGAATTTATATTTGAATTACGTCAAGGAACACTTAATGATGCCCGGCGAATCCGAACCTGTAGGCATCATTCTCTGCGGCGACAAGGATGAAGCTGTTGTTAAATACGCAACCGGCGGAATCCGGGCTAAGGTCTTCGCCTCGAAATATTTAACGGTCCTGCCTGATGAAGAAGCGTTACGGCAGGAAATTTTGAAAACTCGACGTTTACTCGAGATTCGGCAAAAGGAGGGCAAATCCGATGCCTAAACTCCCATGGAAACCCTGGCATGAAGTGGTGAAGCTCCGCGACGACCTCAAGTCCGGAGATTTGCCGCTTCACATGTTCGCTGCGGATCTCTATGAGGTCATGACGCAGAGGGGGAAGCGGCCGGCTTATGAGAAACCGGAACAGTTCTTCGCGCTTACTTTTCCAACTTACAATCTGAGACAGCTTGTTCGAGACGTTTTATTAAGGTTGGCGGGCAAAAACGACAAAGCCGTCCGGCAGTTGGAGCTAACATATGGAGGGGGGAAGACGCATACGCTTATCGCGCTGTGGCACCTCGTGCATGATCCGGCCAATCTGCCGGACCTCCCCGCCGTTGAGGAGTTCGTGCAGGAAATCGGCAGAACGCCGCCCAAGTGCCGCGTTGCGGGTCTTTGCTTCGATAAACTGGATGCTGAAAAGGGGATGGAAGTCAATTCGCCGGAGGGAAAAATACGGAGGCTCAAACAGCCATGGAGCGTCCTGGCCTTCCAACTTGCGGGGGATGAAGGCTTAAAACTGCTGCATGCGAATGATAAGGCCGAAGAGCGGGATTCCGCGCCTGCCGAGAACCTTCTGATCGAGCTCCTGGAGCGGCCGGGGATGGACGGATTGGGCACCCTTATTTTAATTGATGAAGTGCTGATGTACGCCCGCGGAAAAGTCGACCAGAAGCCCGAATCGAGAACGCAGCTGGCTAACTTCTTTCAATATCTCACTCAAGCGGTCGTGAAAGTAGATAAATGTTGTCTGGTTGCGTCTCTCTTGGCCACTGATCCAAGGAAAAGCGATAAATTGGGGCGAGAAATACAGGCAGAGCTTTATCAGATATTCCAGCGCCAGAGAGAAGAAGCAGTAGAGCCGGTCATAAAAGAAGATATCGCCGAAGTCCTGCGACGCCGCTTTTTCACCCTAGAATCCCTTAAAGACCGGGACTCTTTCCGCCAGCATGTTATGGCAGCGTTGAAAGGTGTTGCGGCCGTGGATGAGCAGACGGCTAAGCAAGGCGCAACAGCGGAGGAAAGGTTCCTGAAGAGCTTTCCTTTTCATCCGGACCTGACGGATGTCCTTTATTCCAAATGGACGCAATTGGCGCGATTCCAGCGTACACGCGGAATCTTGCGGACCTTTGCCCTGGCTTTGCGAGAAGCAGAGAAGTGGGACACGTGCCCACTCATCGGTTCGGCTATTTTTCTGGCCGCTCCCCAGAAAGAAGGCCTTTCGGAATCGTTAAGGGAATTGGTCACAGTGGCGGATACCGAAGAATGGGAAGGCAAAAAACAAGCTTGGACTGGAATCCTTGATAACGAATTCTCTCAGGCCAGGCTGATTCAAACGGAATCGCTCGGGTTAAGGTTTCGCGAAATCGAACAGGCCGCTGTAGGGACCTTCCTGCATTCTCAACCGATCGGACAAAATGCCAAGACAAGGGATTTGATGTTGCTGCTTGGCACCAGCCGCCCTGACAAAATTGAACTCGAAAAAGGCCTTACTCGTTGGGCTCAGACTAGCTATTGGCTCGACGATGCTTATACGGCGGGCGCGGATAGTCAGTTGCCCGGGACGTGGAGATTAGGCAACCGGCCAAATCTCGTTCAGATGCATGCCGTAGCGGCCAAGAATGTACCGGATGATACAGTCCGCGCTCGGTTGGTGGACGAAATCGACAGGGCGAAATCGCTTACTACCGGCGCTTCGGCGACCGGCGTGCGTGTTCATACACTTCCTTCACGGCCCAGGGACATCGAAGATGACGGGTGGTTCCATTTCGCCGTCCTGGGGGCGAATGCGGCATCGGAATCCGGGAAACCGAGCAAAGAGGCGGAGCGCTTCTTGGAAGAAACCACCGGGCCTGATAAACCTCGCGTTTACCGGAACGCGATCCTTTTAATTGTGCCGTCGAAGGATGGCCTGGAATTGGCGATGGATCGCGTGCGGGATTACTTGGCTTGGGAAGTCGTCCGAGAGGAGATTAAAAAACAACAGAAGGATGGAAACGTTGATGCGGCGCGCGCACAGACGTTGCAGATGAATATCGATAAAGCGAAGGGTCGCATCACTGAATCAATAAGGCAGGCTTACTGCATAGTCGTCACGGTTTCGGAAAAGAATGAGTCACAGGCGTTTAAAATCACGATCACTGAGGATCCTCATTTTAGCATCATCAAAAGCGATAGACGGTCTCGTATTCAGGAGACGCCGATCACTGCCGAGGCTCTTCTGCTGGATGGGCCTTATAACCTTTGGCGGCCTGGGGAAACGTCCCGGCGCGTCAAGGATCTGGTTGGAGCTTTTGCCCAATTGCCGCATTTGCCGAAGATGTTGAAGGTCGGAGCTATTCATGACACGCTTGCGGAGGGATGTGAGAAGGGGACGTTTGTTTTGCGGCTTGTTCGTCCTGATGGAACCTTTAGGACATGGTGGATGACGCGCCTGGACGAAAATGCGCTTTGCGATTCGGCCCTGGAGCTCGTTCTACCCTACGGTGCGGAGCTCAATGAATTGTCGCCTTCACTCCTCGCATACGATAAGCTGCCGGGATTATGGCAAGCCGAAGAAATTATAGTAAAAGCGGTTCATGATTACTTCCGTGGTTCAACAGTTATTCAGGTCGATAGAGGTAGCTATAAAGAACCTATGCATATACCAAAGGCTTCGCAGGATGTCGTCGATAAAGCTATTTGTGCGGCGGTCGAAAATGGAGTGATTTGGCTCCTGTCCGGCCCGGCCAGCATTTTTGGGGAACCGATGCCGGCGGGAGTATTGAGTTCACAGGCTAAGCTGTGCGCTCCTCCTCCGCCGATATCGCCGGCGGAAATCATGCAGGAAATCCTCCACGATGCATGGAAGGATGGAATCGCGACGGGGTTGTCAATCGCATCCGCGCTTTCCATAAAGGCGGGTAAGACCCTCCCATGGAAAACGGTTCGGGATGTCATCAGCAGCGCGCTGCAGGCGCGTTTCCTTGAGTTGGCGAAAGAATCAAATCCTTGGCCGTGCGATTTTCCATCCGCTCAATTTGCGCGATTCAAGGAAAGCGAGCCGAGCTCTGGATTTCCGGGCCGGAGAGGGGGAACAGAAGAAAGAAAGGATAATATTCTTGTTGCAGATAGCGAGCTCGAACCCTCTCAAATACAGGACCTTGCCGAGATTATACCCAAACTGCTTGATATAAAAGCCAAGGACAAAGTTCCCTTCCGATTTAATGTCAGAGTCGAGATGGGAGACGGAAAATCCGCTCCACCTGCTAAGTCTGTGAAGGACGCGAATGATTTACTGAAGAAGATCAAAAAGGGATTAGAACTGAAGTAGCGCGGATATCGTTGGATATCAGTCTATTTTTTGAAAGCCTTGTGCTTATCTATTGTTGATTAAGTTCGGGGAACTTTTCCGGCGGGCGGCGGTGTTTGGTGGCTTGCTCGTAGGCATAGGCGATCCGGATGAGCGTTGGCTCGCTAAAAAGTTTTCCGACGATCTGCAGCCCCGCCGGCAAGTTTCCGTGGGTGAAACCCATCGGCACGTTAAAACCGGGAAAGCCTGTATGGGGCGGGATGATCTGGCTGTTATCGCCGGCCGGGCTTTCCATATCGCCCACCTTTCTCGGCGGGTTGCTCCAGGTCGGATAGATGATGGCGTCCAGGCGCCGTTCGTCCATCGCTTTCTCCACGGCTTCACGGAATTTGATGTTCCGTGGCTCGTGGTAGAGATCCTGGCAGAGAGGTTCGTTCTTCTCGTCCGGCGCCAAAGCCTGCTTTAGCCGGCGCTCAATGTAGGGCGCATACATCCCGGACTTGATGATCTCGGCCAGCGTCTTAAAAGGGACCGTCCCGCCGCGCGAGGCGAGGTACTGCTCAACGTCGTGCTTGAACATATCGCACCACAGGTTCTTTGTCAGCGCTTCGAAGTTTGGGATGACAAAAGGGTCGATGATCTCGGCGCCCTGGGCTTTCATATCCATGATAGCATTTTCGACCAGCGCTTTGACTTGCGGATCGGCCTTGGGCGTGTCGATGAACGTCCTGAAAACGCCTATGCGCGCTCCCTTCAGGCCGTTTTTGTCCAGAAATTGCCTGTAGTTTTTGGGGACTTTGCCGCGGCAGGCCTCGGTGATGGGATCGGCGGGGTCGTAACCGGCGATCACTTCGAGGACCCTTACGGCGTCCTCGACGGTGCGCGCCATCGGGCCGCCAACGTCGTTCCGCAGATAAAGGGGCACGATGCCGTCGCGGCTGGTCAGGCCCATCGTGGACCGGATTCCGACCAGGCAATTGTGCGATGAAGGGCCGCGGATGGAATTCCCGGTGTCGGTGCCGAGCCCCACTTCACCTAAATTCGCCGCCACGGCCGCGGCTGTTCCGCCGCTCGACCCGGCCGGGACGCGCTCGAGGTCATAAGGATTCCTTGTTGTCCCGGCGACCGAGCTTTCCGTGAGATACGGGCTGAAGGCCCACTCCGCCATGTTGGACTTCGCCAAAATGATGGCGCCCGCTTCCCGGATCTTCCGGACCTGAAATGCGTCATCCGGCGGAACCCATCCTTTGAGGGCCAGGGAACCGCCCGTCGTCGGCAGGTCTTTGGTATCGTAATTGTCCTTGACGATGACGGGGATGCCATGGAGCGGCCGCAATTTTTTCGTTCTTTTGATTTCCTGATCGAGGTCGTCCGCTGTCCTTAGGGCTTCCGGGTTGATAATGATAATGGCATTTAACTTTGTCGGCTGGTCGTAGGCTTCGATGCGCTTGAGATAAACTTCGACAAGCTTCCGCGAAGTCAGCCGGCCCTCCCGAATAGCCCTATGGATTTCAGCGATGGTTGTTTCGGCGGCGGGGAAAAGCGCATTACTCTTTGGTGCCGCTGCGGGACTTCGACCAAGACAGGAAGTTACGAGGGCGGCGCTCAGAGATAATAGGGCCATGAAAGCAAGTGAAACAGATAACTTTTTCATTGTTTGATAAGCTCTATATCCGCCGAGGGCTCGGAAACCCTAAACGCGATGATCGATTCCGTGCCGGCTTTCGCCATTCCGATTTTTCTCCCGTCCTGATAGACAATGTAGCTTGCTTTGCCCATCGGGAAAATTTTGAACATTGTGGCGTGGGCATCGCCGGTCCTGTTTTCCATGATGAAGTGGACTTTATTTAGGTTTTTATCCGTATCGATCCGGCGCCCGGCGGCAAAGCCATCGCGGTCGAGCTCGATCTTGAGCCTCTCCTTGGCCAGCACCGCGAAAAACCTCTGGCGCAGGCCGTCGCGCGGAATAATCGACAAGCCATCCCGGTCAATGGTCAATGCTCCTCCATAGGCCAGCCAGTCGAAGAGGGGATCGCGGGTCAGGACCGTCGCAGCCGTCCGGAGTGCGGCGCCATATCCGAGATCGATTTCTCCATCATAGTGCCAGGCTCCTCTCGGCATCTCCTTGCGGATCCAGGCCCGGCCGTACTTGGCGGTCAAAAACTGCCAGCCGGTGGCGCCGTCGTTTTCCTTCCCGGGAAACCAGTAGCCGTAGTTGGTCTCGGGGCGGCCCGTGTTCATGAGCGACCATGAGCTTAGGAAGGAGGCGTAGCCTAACTGCAGCCAATCGTAGGGGACGGGCGCAAAATTGACGGCATAATCCAGGATTGCCCAGCCGCCCATGGCGGCCATGTAGCTCATTGACCCGGTATCGGATGAGGCCGTGAAGTCGGCGCCGAGCAGATAATAGGCTGTTTCGAGCCATCCCCGCACCGCCAAACCTGCCTTGAGCTGGCGGTCCATGAAAGCGCGCGAGTCCTCTTTCTTTACGAAGGGATGTGAATACCACTTCTCCAGCCTTTTATCGAACCAGAGGTTCGTATCCGGCTTCATTTCGTTGGTGGCGCCGTATTTGGCCAGGGCGTAACTCGACTCGAAGGCTGTCCGGTCAACGGCGTATTCCGACCGGAAGGGATATTTATCGTCATAGACGGAATACTTGACCTTTTTTTCCCACTCGGCACGCAGCCAATCCGCCCTGTCCTTGAAGCCTTCTTTCTCCAGCGCATCGATCAGGCTCAGGATCACCAATTCGTTGTAGCATCCCCACTTGTATGTTTCGTACCAGGGAAGGATCTCGTAGGGATAGATGAAATAGGCCCGGGCCGTCTGATAAGCCCGCTCCAGATATCCAGGAGCGTCGAGGTATTTGGTCAGGCTCTGGTATTTTTTGGCGATCTCATACATATGGAAGTAGAGCATGACAACATGGGGGTAATCGTAGGAACGCCAGATTTTCATTTTATCAAGGTTGCGGTTTTCAATGGCGGCCCGCTTGACGGGATCGCGGCTGACCATCCAGTTCGGCACGCCGTAGATGCCGTAGGGATAGGGCGTTTCCTTATCCGTCCGTTGCAGCTTGCCCCAGACGAAATGTTCGAGGTAGTACTCCACCGCCGCGATCTCTTCCCTGACCGGGAAATGGACATTCTTTGAGGCGATAAAGGGGGCCTTGCATAAGGCCGGGTCGTCGCAGGCGAGCACGTAGCCCCACCAGAAATCGAACCCGTCGGTATTGTCCGGTCCCCGCAGGACTTTGTTTTTCATGTCGTAGACCGAAAACAGACCGTCGTACCATTTGGATGGATCTCGGTGCTGCTGGCGGCCAGCGATGAAACCGCTTCTCTTTTTGATCAGAGTTTCGAGCGGCTCGGTGGCGAAGAACTCAAGGTAAGTCTTGCGGCCCCCGTCATGGGTGATGGTCAGCAGATTCTCGCCCAGGCGCTTGAATTCCACCTGGTACATATGGTAGCCAGGCTTTTTCTCTCCCATGTCGGTGAGTCTCGTCTCCTTGGGAAATTCGGGCGTAACCGATTCGATCCTGGCTTTTGTATGGAGGGCGAATCGGGCCGAGAGGTCATCGGGCACCGTCATCCCGGGGACGACGCGAACATCGAACAAGCCCTCTCGGTAGAGAATCTCCCTGATCTCGTCGTAGGAGTTCGCCCACTGAAACCGGATCCCATAGCTTGCCTTGTTGTCCGGCGCGGCGGCCGGCCCGAGTTTCAAAGAGGTATGTTCTTGGCGCCATGACCCCCGCGTTTCAATGCCCCCCGTCAAGGACGAATGGACAAACGCCCGATAGCCACTCCGGCCTTCGCTGGCATAATATTCGAGCTTGGTCCCGGGGTGAACGGTGACGACGAGATATGGCGGCTCGCCGTTAGGCTTGACGAAATAAAGGAATGAGCCGTGGCCTGAGATGAAATGGTGCTTGGTGTAGCTTTTTTCAAAAACGACCTGTGGATTCTCGCCAAAGGGAAAACGCCAGGGCAGCAGGAAAGCTAAGTCGCCTATGACGACGGGAAAGTCCATGACCGTCTCTAGGTCGATCGTCCAATCAAGGACCGTGCCGTCGGTCCTGAAGCGCTGGACCATCTTCATCGGAGCGCCTTGGACGAGATCCGTATAGGTGAGGGAGCCGACCTGCGGTTCGGCAATGACCGAGCGCTCGCTCGTGTAGATATCGAGCCAATCCCCTAGGCCGATTCGATATTTCAACACAGGCTCGCCGAGGCGCCCGCCCGGCGTTAAGAATTCGGCATCGGAGGGATCTTTGGGATTAGACAGCCCGGTTACACCCCGCCCGTCATAACTGAGCAGGAAATTCGCGTTCTTGATTTTGCCGGTCGCTGGCGGGCTTCCTTGAGCCGGTGGGGTCCCACCGCTGCGCGCGAAAATCGCGGAGACCATGAAAAGCGCGGAAAGGAAGTAGGCCTTTTTCATTGCTAGAGTTCCGACTTTTCTAACGCCCTCATTCACTGGCCTAGCAGGAGCAGTCTTTTTAACGCCCCCCTTGATAGGGCCAGGCAGAAGGGGGATTAATTATGATTGTTTAAAAATCTTGCCGTCCCCCTTATTTTTTCTTTATTTGTTCAGCACCAGGTTCTCGATGAAGAACTCCATCATGCGTTCCATGCGCAGGCCGGAATGGCCGGCGTCGGGGCCGACCTGAACCTCGAAGCTCTTGCCCGCCCGCTGCAACGCCTGGATGAGCTGCATGGCGTTGGTGGGGTGAACGTTGTTATCCGCCGTTCCATAATAGATCATCAGCCGGCCCTTGAGATTATCGACATATTTCATGGCGTTGCCGGCCTCATACCCGTCCTTGTTTTCCTGGGGGATCCACATGTAGCGCTCGGTGTAGATGCTGTCATACTGATACCAGGACGTCGGGGCCGAGCCGGCGCTGGCCGCCGCAAACGCTTCCGGGTGACGGAGGAGACACATCGCGGATGCGTATCCGCCATAGGACGTGCCGAAGATGCCGACGCGCTCCTTGTTGAGGTAGGGGCGGTCCCAGAGCGACTTCACTCCCGCCGCCTGATCGTCCATCTCGACGACGCCCAGATGCATGTAGATGGCATCCATCGCTTTCTTGCCCAGGCCGGAAGATCCGCGCGTGTCGAACGAGGCGACCAGGAAACCGTACTCGGTGAACGGGCTGGGCGTCGAAAACCGCTCCGAGGCGCCGGCCCAGCCTGGCCCGGCGTAGACGCTCACCAGAAGGGGGTATTTTTTGTTCGAGTCGAAGGTGGAGGGAAAGTTGAGGACGCCGTAGAGATCGCGGCTTCCGTCGGTAGACTTGAATTTTAACAACTCGACTTTTTTCAGGCCGAGTTGGTCGAACTTCGTCATATCGCTCTTGGCCAGTTCGGCCACCGTCCTTCCCTTGGCGTCGATCAAGCGTGTGAAGGGCGGCTGGTCGTGGGTCTGGGCGGTGTCGATGAAATATTTGTTGTCCGGCGAGACACTGTCCCTGCTCACGGTGTGGTTGTAGGCCGGGTCGGTCAGGCGGATGTCCTTTTTGCCGTCGAGCCTGACGCGGTGGAGCTGCATCATCATATGGTTCGCGCCGTCGCGGGCCATGTAATAGAGGAGGCCTGCAGCCTCGTCCACCTTGACGATGTTGGAGACTTCGAAGGGATGGTTGGTGAGCGTGGCCAGGAGCTTGCCGCTCAAGTCGTACAGATAAAAATTTTTGAAGCCGGTCCGCTCCGAGGTCCAGATGAACCGCTTGTTGTCCTTGAGATACTGCATGGGCGGGGAGTTCTCGGTCCAGCTCGGCGGCCATTCTTCGCGAATGATGACCCGGCATTTGCCTGTCTCGGGATTGGCCGCGGTGAACTCCATGATGTTCTGACGGCGGTTGGTCCGGTTGAAGAGCAGCTCTTTTCCGTCGGGGGACCAGGCGACGTGATAGGCGTAATGCCCGACGACGGCGTCCTCGAACGGCTTGCCTTCGCGGATGTCGACCTGAGTGATCTTCTTCGCCGCGATGTCGTAGATGTATATTTCGGCGATCGGATTCGGCTGCCCCGCTTTCGGATAGGCCTCGATATCGGCCTTGCTGTAGAGCTTGGTCTGTTCGAGCTGGAGGAAATAATCGGGCACTTTGCTCTCATCGAAACGGTAGTAGGCGATCTTTTTGCTGTCGGGCGACCACCACATGGCCGAGTTCTGGTTCAACTCCTCGCCGTATACCCAGCTGGCCGAGCCATACTTGATTCGGGCCTTCTCGTTGCCCTCCGTCGTGACGGCGAACTCGTTCTTGCCGTCGGCATCGCTCAGCCGGAGGTTGCGGTCACGATAGAAGGCCTTGAGCTTTTTGTCCGGCGAAATCGCCTCCGTGAACTGCCGGCCCCGCTCCGGCATGCCGGCGGGACGTCCCATACCTTCGGGCTTGGTGGGAGGCTGGGCCGGGCCCACCTCGGTCGTTTTCTTGGATTTGATATCGTAACGCCAAATTTTGCCGTCTTTGGTGTACTCAAATGCTTTGCCCGCATCCTTCCAGGTCACCTGCTGCAAGGTCCCCAGCTTGACCGCGCCCTGGATTTCCTTGCTCATTTTCTGATACTGCTCGTAGCCGGGATACGTTTTGAGCCGATCCTGGGCGGCGGCAAACATCGGAAGGAGCAGGCTCAAAGAAAAAATGAAGAGAAAGAAAGCTATGCGTGTCCTCGTCTTGGTCATGAAAAAAACCTCCTTGTTTTATGGATGTCATAGACAATATTTATTTTTTGGCTTATTGACAAGCGATGAAATTCATTTCAGCTGTTCCATAGCGGCGAACGTCCGATAGGGCGAAAGAAGCTCGAGCAGTTCCCGATCTTTGGCCGGAAGGTCGCCCTTGATGAGCTGGGCGAGCATCTCGCCGAGCCCCGGCCCGATCATGAAGCCCTGGCCGCACATGCCGACGGCGAGGAGCAGCCCTTGGACTTCCTTTGCCCAGCCGACCAGCGGGGCTCCGTCCGGCGTCATCGGATAAAGGCCGCGCCAGGTCCTCCTGACGCGGATGTTCTTCAGCCTTGGCATGATGTTCACCATCCGGTTGGCCACCAACGGCAGGAACGAGCTCGTTTCCCTGGTGTCGAACCCCCAGATGCTCGGGTTGGGCGTGATACAAAAGATGACCTGTCCCGTGGCGTGCTGGAAGAAATAATAGTTTGTCGAGGCCTCCGTCGGATGGATGTCCACGACCATGGGGTTGAGGAAGCGGGCCACCGGCTCGGTCACGGCCCCTTCGTGGGAGTCCGGCCGAACGGGCACGTCGATTCCGGCCCATTTGGCAACATCCCCGGCCCAGGCTCCGGCGGCATTGATGACGATCTCGGCGCCGTATCCGGCCCGGTCTGTCTTGACGCCCCGGACACGGCCGCCCTCGATGATGAGGTCGGTCGCCGGCTCGTTGAAATGGAACTCCGCGCCCGCCCGCTTGGCGTGCGTGTAAAAGGCGTGGGCGGAAAGGAGCGGCGATGCGTGGCCGTCATCGGGGGAGAACGTGCCCCCGATGAGATCGTCCGGTTTCAGGTCCGGGATGATGTCGAGGAGCTGCTTTTTATCGAGCCAATCGATGTTGAGCCCGAGCTTTTTCTGCGTGATCAACAGCTCCTTCAGGGTTCTCTCTTCCCGCTCGGCATAGGCGACGAAGGCATATCCGCCCTTGTGCCATTCAAGGCTCTCTCCAGTACGGCTGTTCCACGCGCTGAAGATCTCCAGGCTCCGCAGGCAGATGCGGATCTTGGCCGCGTCGGAATGCGTGGCGCGCAGACCGCCGATCGCATGCTTGTTCGATCCCTGGCCGGCGCTCGAGAACTTATCGATGACAAGGGTTCGGATCCCCGCCTCGGTCAGGAACATGGCCGTCGGCGTTCCCACACTGCCGGCCCCGATGATGATGACGTCGAAGGACTTTTTAGAACTGCCCATGTTCCGTTTCCTTCTTGCCTTCGCAGCCGGCAAACGTGCCCAGCGACACCTCCATGAACAGGGGGCGCTTGGGCTGGTCCACGATTTCTTTTTCCGGAATGCCTTCCTCCCGGAACAGGCGGTGGATGAGCGGGGTGCATGTCTTGGCGCCGCACGAACCCATACAGGCTCGGGTGACGGCTTTGATTTCGTTAATGTCGCGATAGCCTTGTTGGATCAGCATTCGGATCTCGCCGGCCGAGACGCGCTCGCAGCGGCAGACGATGGTGTCGTCGGCCGTGCGCTCGACATAGCGGTCCATGGGTTTTGTGGCCAGGTCTTCCTGGACGCGGATGCCCGCGATCTTCTTGGCGTAGGCGCGGGGGACCTTGAGCTTAACCAGAACGGTCCGGTCGTTGACCTTGATCGCCCGGACGCCGATGACCTCGACACGCCCGAGTTCGGCGCCTTCCGTGTCGAGCACGGTGACCGTGTCGCCGGCCTCAAGGCTGTCTTTGAGAAATTCGTAAGGGATCGTGACGGTGGGAAACTGGGGGTCTTTGCGATAGTCGACAAGGGAAACCGCCAGCCCCGGGCAGATCGTGACGCACTTTTCGCAGCCCGTGCAGCCTTTTTCGCCCTCTTTGACGGCGAAATAGGGCAGGCAGCGGATATCGTTCGAGTCGATATGGATGAGATTCTGTTTGCAGACCGTTGTGCACGGGTCGCAGGGGATCTCCTGGATGCAATGGAGGACTGGGAAGACCCCGCGATCTTCCTGAGGATATTCTTCCGGGATCGTTTTCCCGGGCTTGGATCCGAGGATGGCCACGGTTTCGTACCACTCCGGCGATATTTCGCCCACGTCATGCCCCAGAGCCCGCGCGACCTCCAGGCCTTTGATTTTTCCCGAAAAGATGGCGGCCGACGCTTCGGCTATCTCCTCGGCGTCTCCGGCGGCGAAGGCCTTCACGCCGAATTCTTCCGCCTTGAGATAAAATTCGTTGACCGGATCGAGCCCGATGGCGATGAGGATAGTATCGCAGGCGAATGATTGCTCGGTTCCCAAAATGGGCCGGAACCGTTCATCGACCTTAGCGATGGTGACGGATTCGACCGAGTCTTTTCCGTTGGCGCTGAGAATGGTGTGTGAGGTGTAGATGGGAACGCCGAACCGGTGCAGCTTGTCCTTGTGGACTTTGTAGCCGCTGCAGTCCGGCAAGGCTTCGACAAGCCCGACGACCGAAATGCCGGCCTGGAGCGCGTGATAGCCGGCGATGAGGCCGACATTCCCGCCGCCGACGATGAACAGCTTTTCGGCCGAGCGGACGAGGTCGCGGTTGACGAGAGTCTGGAAGGCGCCCGCACCATAGACGCCGGGGAGCGTGTTTCCCGGGAAGGCCAGAGATTTCTCCCGCGCGCCGGCCGTGACGAGCATGACCTGGGGCTTGACGAGCACATAGCGCCTGCCTTCAGCTAGGATGCCCACCTTCTGGTCGCTAAAGACGGCCAGGGCTGCGCTCTCGAGCCAGATTCGCACGCTCGAGAATCCGCGGACTTCGGTCTCGAGCTTGGTCGCGATGTCGATGCCCCGCGTTCCCGCGTAGACCATTTCGTAGGAGCCGAAGAAACGGTGCGTCTGGAGGACAAGCTTGCCGCCCAGGCGGTGCTTGTCGTCCACGAGCAGAGTCTCGATACCTCGCTTGCCGAGCTCGATGGCTGCGGACAGCCCGGCCGGGCCGCCGCCGATGATCAACACAGGCACACTCACCTCATCGATGGAGCCCATCGGCACGGGATTTGTGGCTGGCGGGAGCTCGGGAAGGCCGTCGACGGGTTCGATCCGGGCTCCGGCGCGGACGAGTTCCATACAGGCTTTGACGGGGAGGCCGTCGGCCAAGACCAGACACTGGGCGCACTGACCGTTGGCGCAGAAGATACCCTGGGGAGCATGGTCCTTATGATGATAGCTGAAGATCCTCTCCCCGTGGGCGAAGAGGGCTGCGGAGATCGTCTCGCCCTTCTTTGCGCTGAGCGGCCGGCCTTTCCAATAAAACGTGATATCTTCGACGGCCGCGGGCGTCAAGATGGGATGCTGTTCGATGCGATAGACGCTCAAAAGGCCTCCTTGGTGATGGGTATGGCAATGGGCCTTGGGAAAGGCGTTATTATAAGTCAGCTATTATATCACATTTCAGCCCGCTTGAGTTTTTCTGGGGCTGTGATATGCTTATTTGCCCATGGGACTGCTCGATCTGTTCTTCGGAAAAAGATTCGCTTCCAAGTTCGTTTATAGCGAAGACTACTGGATGGTGGATATCGGAAAACACGTTTTTCCGGTCAAAAAATACCGGATGGTCTATGAGAAACTTTTGTCCCTGGGAGCGAAAAAGGACAATTTTATCCTCCCGCGGCCGGCTACCGATGAAGAGCTCTTGCTCGTCCATTCGGCCAAATACTTGAAAAAGCTGAAAACAGACGGGCTTTCTCACTCGGAAATCCAGTCCCTCGAGCTCCCCTATTCTCCCGAGCTTATAAAATTCGCTTGGCTGTATGTCGGGGGAACGATCGTCGCTTCAGAACAGGCTTTAAAGGACGGCCTGGCCGTCCACATCGGCGGCGGTTTTCATCATGCCTTTCCCGACCATGGCGAGGGATTCTGCATTTTGAATGATGCGGCAGTGGCGCTGGAGAAGCTCAAGGCGGAGGGCAAAATCCAGAGAGCCATGGTCGTGGACTGCGACCTCCATCAGGGCAATGGGACGGCCTTTATCTTCGCTAAAAAGGAGTATGCTTTTACGTTCTCCATCCACCAAATGGATATCTATCCGGCCGAAAAGCCTTCCAGCACCCTGGATGTGGGGCTTTGGGCGGGAGATGGCGATGATAAATACCTGGCCGCGCTTCATGAGCATTTTCCCCGGCTGTATCGCAAGTTCAAGCCCGATATCGTTTTTTATCTGGCCGGCGCCGACCCGCTCGTGGGAGACCAATTGGGCGGCCTGACCGTCACCAAGCACGGGCTTATGGAACGGGACCTGATTATTATCGAAGGGGCGCGGCGGCTTCGCATTCCGCTCGTCATATTGTTTGCCGGCGGCTATGCCCGGGATGTCGAGGACAGTGTCGCTGTCCACATCAACACGATCAAAGTGGCCCAGAAAGAGCAGAAAAGATTTTTTTAGACAGTGACCTTGCCCACCCATTTCAAGTAAGCTTCGGAGCCCTGGACGATGGGGACGGCGATGATCTCGGGGACCGTGTACGGGTGGATTTCCTTGAGCCTGGCCTCGAGCCGGGGATAGAGCGCGGATTTCGTTTTCACAAGGAGTACGCACTCCTTGTCTTCGGAGATGCTGTCCTCCCACCAGTAAAAAGACCGGGAGACGGGCGAGACCGTGACGCAGGCCGCCAACCTCTCACCGACCAGGGTCTTGGCGATTTCCCAGCCTTTCTGCTCATAGGGCACCGTCGAAAGGACGAGAATGAAATCAGCCATGTCTTCTATTCTTGCAGAAAAATATGGGCAAAGACCTTGGCGTCCCCGACCATGTTGTCGATAATGCAGTATTCGTTGGGCTGATGGGCCGTCTCGTCGATGCGCGACCAGCAGGCGGCCTCAAAGCCGGCTCTGCGGAAAAGGGCGGCTACCGTCCCTCCGCCGATCCCCATCGCCTTTCCGTCCTTCCCGTAGACCTGCTTGACGGCTTTTTCCAAGGCGGAGACGACGGGCGCCTTGGCCGATGTCGGCGGGGCGGCCAGCGCCTTCTGATGCTCTTCGACGGTGATTTTGACCTTGAACTGCGCTTCGATCTTGACCATCAGCTCCTTGATCTTTGCTTGGACGTCTTCGACTTTGTAATTGGGAAGGATCCGGCTGTCCATATAGAAAATATCCTCGCCGGGGATTGTGTTGATGTTGGGAACGTTGGCCTCTTTTTTGGTCGGCTCGAATGTAGAAATCGGCGGGTCGAAAAGCGGGTCTTTGTGGGGAAACGTCTGGTAAAGCCCATTCAGCTCGGTAACCAGAAAGGAAGCGGCTTTGAAGCTGTTGATGCCTCTCTCCGGCATGGATCCGTGCGCCTGTTTTCCCAGCGTCTTGAACTTCAGCCAAAGGATGCTTTTTTCGGCGACCTCGATCAGCGTCCCGTCTTCGTTCCCCGCGTCGGGCACGATGATGATATCTTTGTGCCGAAAAACCTTGGCATGATGGAGGATGTAACCGAGGCCTTTCTCGCTCCCGGTCTCTTCATCCGCGACAAGGGCCAGGCCGATGTCGAAATTGGGCTTGAGGCCTTCCGCCTGGAAAGCCTTGACCGCATAGATCGAAGCGACCATGTCCTGTTGATTGTCTTCGACGCCCCGGCCGTAGATTTTCCCGGCTTCCACCCAGGGCTTGAAGGGGTTTCCGCTCCAGAGCGACAATTCGCCCGGAGGGACGACGTCCGTGTGGGCCATGACCCAGATGGTCCTGGCCGAGCTTTTCCCGCGGTAGTAGGCCAGGACATTGGGACGGTAACCCGACGGGGCATCGAGGTCCGGGGCATTGATGACCTCGATGTCCTGGAACCCGTTTTCCCGGAGAAATTTGACCAGGAATTCGGCCTTTTTGACTTCGCCTTCGCCTCCGCTCGCGGGGGCGATGGCCGGCAGGGAGGCGAGCTTGATTTGCAGATTGATCATTTCGTCGCGATAGGAATCGATGCGATTAGAGATTTTTCCGAATGACATAGAGACGCTCCTTGAGTGAGAAGGTCATTGAAAATGACTATATCATCCGTCTTGAAAATTATCAAGCCATCAATTTGACTTTTAGAGGGTTTTGAGCATACATTTAGACAAAATGCGCATCGGCTTTGATATCCGCCCCTTTCTCAAGGAAGAGACGGGCGTCGGCGTCTATTTCAAGAACCTGCTCTTCGAGCTGGCCCGTCTCGATGCCGAGAATGAATACTACCTTTTTTCGGCGTCTTGGAAAGACAGATTCGAGTCGGCCAAGATCCCTCCGTTTAAAAAGAAACACTTCCGCGACCTGCGTTGGCCGGTGAAAGCGGTGAATGTTCTCTGGTATCAGTTGGGCCGGCCCCGGCTGGACTCCCTTTTCAAGACCGACCTGGACCTGACGCACTCTCCGACGCCGATCATTCTTCCCACCCGGGGGAAAAAAATCGTCACGGTCTGCGACCTGTTCTTCATGGATGTTCCCGGAAAAGCGGACCGGGAGGCCCGTCGGCATTTTTTTAGGGGAGCGAAACGCTCCCTTGACCAAGCCGACGGCATCCTCACCATCTCCGAGTTCACAAAAAAAGCCCTGATGGAAAGGTTCGGGCTCGCCGAAAACAAGATCAAAGTGACTTATCTGGGGCTCAACAGCGCTTTCTTGGAAGCGGCCGGCCGCGAAGAGCTTGACGCAGCCCGGCGAGCGCTCGATCTTCCTCCCGAATTTCTTCTTTTTGTCGGAGCGACCGAGCCGCGAAAAAATCTTTTGAACCTGATGGACGCGCTGGCTCTCGTTCATCGCAGATTCAAGAAAATTCCTCTTGTCCTGGTGGGGAGAAGGGGCGATGATCATGATCGCCTCATGGCCAGGATTGCCGCCCGCGGGCTCGGTCCATGGGTCAGGGTCCTCGGCTACCGCCCCGACCGCGATGTGAGGAATCTCTACCAGGCCGCCTCGGGGTTTGTTTTTCCCTCGTTCTGCGAGGGCTTCGGCCTGCCCCTGATTGAAGCCATGGCTTGCGGCGTGCCGGTCGCCGCATCGGGAGTCGCGGCTATGCCGGAGGTTGCCGGCGACGCCGCACTCTATTTTGATCCCGAGCGCCCAGACGACATGGCGGAAAAAATCAGTATGATCCTGCAAGATGAAGGCTTGAAGCAGGCCTTGATCCGGAAAGGCCGGACGAGGGCGCAGGATTTTCGATGGGAGAGAACCGCGTTGGAAACGCTGACTTTCTACGCGGCGGTGGCGGGGTTGGGATGAAGAATATCCTTTTTGTTTCACATTCCTCCGAGCTCAACGGTGCCGAGCTCTGGCTCCTGGATACGCTCAAAAAACTCGACCGGCAGAAGTACAGCCTGTTCCTGGTCGTGCCCCGGCCCGGACTCCTTGAAGAGGAAGCGCGATTCTCGGGCGTGCAAACGGAAATCGTGCCGATGAAGTGGTGGATTACGGAAGGGCCCAGGGCCTGGAAACAGCCCTTTGCCTGGCTCGTGAATGTCCGAAGCGTGTTTCGGTTGTCAAAGATGATCCGAAGACGAAAAATTGACCTGGTTTTTTCCAATTCTGCAGCTATGGCCAGCGGGGCGTTTGCCGCCCGAAGGAGGCATACCCCCCATGTCTGGGCCATTCACGAGATTCTCAAGGGGGAGCGGGTGGTTGTCCGGTTTCTGTTCGGGCGCCGCGCTTTGGCCGGCCTGATCACCCGGTATTCCTCGAGAATCATCGTCAATTCCCGGGCCACCTTGAAAGCATTCCGTGACCTCGAACGCGTCGTCCTCATCCACAACGGGATCGAGGCAAAAGGCAGGGAAAGAGACGTATACCGAGAGGCGAAGTTGAGAGAAGAGCTGAGGATCAGTGAAGACGATATCGTCATCGGGGTGGTCGGTAAGATCTACGAGGGAAAAGGGCAACGAGAAGCCGTTCAGGCTGTGGCCGAGCTCCTGCCCCAATTTCCCCAGATTAAGCTGCTTGTCGTGGGAGATACAAAAGACGCCCGCTATTATCGTGCCCTGCAGCAGCTTGTCCTCCAAAAGGGCCTTGAGAAAAACGTTGCTTTTATGGGTTACCGGCGCGACCTGCCCGACCTCATGGGCCTCATGAGAGTAATGGTCATCGCCTCCGTGGTGGAATCTTTCGGCCGAGTGGCGCTGCAGGCCATGGCGGCGGGCATTCCTGTGCTGGCCGTCGGGGTCGGGGGACTTCCCGAGATCATCCGGCACGGCCAAGACGGATTTCTGATCGAGTCGAGACAGCCTGAGTTGATCGCAGGGGCCTTGCGCGAGATCTTGAACGATCCGGGACGCGTCCTCCGGGTAATCCACGGGGCGCTCCAAACGGTCCGGGAACAATTTTCGCTGGAGGAGCAGGTCCAGAAGATCGAGCGGGTGATCGACGAATGCCTGGAATTCGCAAAGCGAAAAAAATGATCACGGGCAGATAATGAAACTCTCGGTCGTCCTGGTCAACTTCAACGATCGAAATCACTTGGGGGAATGTCTGTCCGCCATTGAAAATACCGCGGATTCCCTGGACTACGAGGTGATTGTCGTCGATAACGACTCGGCCGACGGGAGCCAAACGTATATCGCCCACAATTTTCCTAAAGTCAAGCTGATCGCCAACAGCGAGAACGTCGGCTTTGCCAGGGCCAATAATCAGGGCTGGCGGGAAAGCCGCGGAGAATTTGTCCTTTTTTTGAATACGGATGCGGCCGTCCAGCCGGGTGCCTTGAGCCGGTTGTTGGATGAGCTCAAATCCAATCCCGAAGCGGGCGCCGTCGGCCCGGCGCTCTTTCGGGGACGCCGTGCCTACCAGGTTTCTTTTGGCCGGCGGGTGAGTTTCTTTTCCCAGTTTCTGCAAAAGTTGGTCTTGAATCCCTTCTATAAAATCGTGCTGAAGCGGAGCCGGAACAAGAGGAGCGTCGGCTGGCTGAGCGCGGCCTGTCTCCTCGTCCGCAGGGCTGCCCTGGAAAGCGTGGCGGGCTTCGATGAAAATTTTTTTATCTATTTTGAAGATATCGACCTCTGTTTCAGAATCGGAAAAGCCGGTTGGATGCTCGTTTATCTTCCGCAGGCGAAGGTCCTGCACGAGGGCGGCGCGACGACCTCGCTGCACTTTGTCCCGAGCCGGCTCGAATACAGAAAAAGCCAACTGGCCTTTTATCACAAACACAATTCAAAGACCTCGCAGTTCCTGCTGCGCCTTTACCTCAGGCTGAATATCCGTCTCCTGGCTTGGCGGGGGAGTTTTCGAGGAGAGTCGGGGGAGTGGCTGCGCGAGCAATATGCCGGGTTACTGAAAGGGCGTCGAGAGGGCGCGTGAGAAAGATCAGGGTCCTGGAGATGATCGACCGGCCTTCTTTGGGGGGAGGGCAGGCCGCACTCTTGTCTCTGGCCGCTCATCTGGATAAGGAGCGGTTCGAGGTCTTTGTCGGCGCGAAAGACGGCGGGCCGCTGGCCGATGAGGCCCGGAATCTCGACCTCCAGTTTCTTCCGCTGCCCTTCAAAAAAAAATACAGCCGCTTTGTCATTCGAAGGATCAAGCGCATTCTTGAAAAAAATGAGATCGACATCCTCCATACCCACGGCGGCATCGCCGGCTGGTTCGGGCGGCGGGCGGCGATAAAAAGCAAAACGCGCGTCATTGTCCACACGCTCCACGGCATCCACTATCTGCACTACCGGAACAAAGCTCTCAGGTCTCTCTATATTCTGCTCGAAAGGAGTCTTTCGCGCCGATCGGACGCGGTCATTTTTGTTTCCGAGGCGGATCTAAAAAAGGGCGAGCGGCATAGGCTGGCGCCCGAAGCGAAAAGGATTTTGATAAGAAACGGCATCGATGTCGCCGGATTCCGAGAGACGGAAATCTTGGAAAAGAAGAAAAAAGAACTGAAATGGAGGCTGAAATTGGACCCGCCGATAGTGGGGACCGTCGCCCGCCTCCATCGTCAGAAAGGCGTCATTGATCTCATGCAGGCGGCCGCCGAAATCCATCGCAGTTCGCCCCAGGCAAAAATCGTTGTGGTCGGAGGCGGGCCCTTGGAACAGGCCCTGAGAAAAAAGGCGCAAAAACTCGGCCTGGAAAGATTTTTTGTCATGCTGGGAGAACGAGCAGATGCCCGCGAGCTTCTTTCGCTGTTTGACATCTTTGTCCTGCCGTCCCTTTGGGAAGGGCTGCCATTGGTGTTGCTCGAAGCGGCTGCCCTGGGAAAGCCAATCGTCGCTACGAATATAGACGGCGTTCGTGAGGTCATCCGGGGCGGGGAAACAGGCCTTCTTGTCGAACCCGGGAACGCCGGGGCGCTCGCTGAAGCCGTCCTCCGCCTACTTCAAGACAGGAATTTTGCGGCCGGCCTTGCGGAGCGGGCCAAGGCGTCTATCCCTTCCCGGTTCCAACTGTCCAGGATGGTCGAAGAAACGGAACAGCTTTATTTAAAGCTGTTTGAACGAAGAAAATCGATAAGCCCTTCAAATTGACAATTTTCGAACCCCCCCTTATAATCAGCTCAAATGGAGAACATCAAGGTCGCTCTCGTCCATGATTGGCTAACGGGAAGGCGGGGGGGAGAAAAAGTCCTCGAAGTCCTGGCCGACATTTTTCCCCGGGCGCCTATCTATACGCTCTTTCATTTTCAGGGAAGCCAGGCTCCCGCTATCGAGAAGCGGGAGATCCGGACGAGCTTTCTCCAAAGGTGGCCTTTTTTGCGAAAGCATTACCGCTCTTACCTTCCCCTTTTTCCTCTGGCCGCCGAGCTCTTCGACCTGCAGGAATTCGAGCTCGTCATCTCCAGCTCGCACTGCGTAGCCAAGGGCGTCATTCCCCACCCGGACGCGCTCCACATTTCTTATCTCCATTCCCCTGTGCGCTATGCCTGGAATCAGTATTTTTCCTATTTTTCGCCGCGGCAATTATCGTTTTTCTCCAAAATCTTCATCCCGCCGGTCATTCATTATTTGAGGATCTGGGATGAGTCGGCTTCGGCCCGGGTCGACCATTTTGTGGCCAATTCGGCGAACGTCGCCCGCCGGATCGAAAAGTATTACAGGCGCGGCGCCGATGTCGTCCACCCACCCGTCGATTCCGACTTTTTCCGGCCCGCCGAAGGCCGTGGCGAGGATTATTTCCTGATCGTTTCCGCGCTTGTCCCTTATAAAATGATCGGCCTGGCCGTCAGGGCTTTTCAGCGCCACGGCGCCCGGCTCAAAATCGTGGGCCAGGGGCCGGATGATCGGAAGCTGAGAAAGCTGGCCGCTGCGAACATCGAGTTCATCGGCGCCGTCGATTCGTCCTCGCTTCTCCGTCTTTACCAGGGCGCCCGGGCGCTCATCCTGCCGGGCGAGGAGGACTTCGGCATCACCGCTCTCGAGGCCCAAGCCTGCGGAACGCCCGTGATCGCCTACGGCAGGGGCGGCTCCTTGGAAACCGTCATCGTAGGAAAAACGGGCTTGTTCTTCCCCGAGCCGAGGGTCGAGAGCCTCCTGGTTGCGCTTGACAAATTCCAGGGCTTAGAATTTAATAAGCCTGATATCCGGTCCCACGCGTTGAACTTCTCGCGGGACGTTTTCAAGGAAAAAATCCAGGCCCTGATCCGGCGGAAGTGGCTGGAGTTTAAGGAAGCCAAGTGATCAAAAGACACCGCGCCCGTCTGGTCGGGTTGTTCGTCCTGAGCGACGGCCTGGCCATCATCGCTTCCTTTATCTATTCCTATCTGTTCCGTTTTTATTTTATCATTCCCGTCAACCCGGCCAAAGGGATTCCGCCCTTTCGTTCATACCTCGTTCTTCTGCCCATGTTTCTGGCCGTCCACTTGTTCATCTTTTATCTCCAGGGTTTTTATCGCAGCCGGCTGCGGCGAACGCAGATCGACGACTTTTTCTTCATCAGCCTGAATGCCCTGCTGACCATCCTGTTCATCTTCGCCGTTATGGCCATCATGGTCACTTACAGCCGGGGCAAAGCGGCTCTCTTCCGCGCGACGCTCATCGAGCCGTCCCGCGTTTTCCTGCTGGTCTATTTCATCGGCGTCATTTTTACGATATCCGTTCTCCGCAACCAGATCTATTACTTTATGAAAAGGCGTTATGCTCGCGGCCTCAACCTCCAGAACGTGCTGATCGTGGGCGCCGGGGACATGGGGCTTTCGGTCGCCCAGAAGCTGCTCGGCTACAAAGACCTCGGGTTTGTCGTGAAAGGCGTGCTGGATGACGAGCGCAAGGTCGGAGACGAGATGGCGGCCGGCAGCGGGATCAAAGTCGTGGGGCGGATCCTCGAGCTCGGCCAGGCCATCGAACGGTACGGCATTCAAGAGGTCTATGTCGCCCTGGATCTCAACAACTATTCCAAGATCCTGGAGACCATCCAGATCGTCAACAAGTATCCGGTGAACCTGCGGCTGATTCCCGACCTCTTTCAGCTGCTCACCCTCAAGGCTCATATCCAGGACCTGGACGGATTCCCCGTCATTTCGATCGACGAAGTCCCTTTGCGCGGGATCAACCGGGTCATCAAGAGGCTCACCGACCTGGTCATTTCCGGCCTGGCGATTGTCGTTCTTTTTCCTTTTATGCTGGTTGTCGGCCTGGTCGTGAAGCTGACGTCCAAAGGGCCTGTGTTTTATCATCAAGAGCGGTTTGGGATCGACGGAAAGCACTTCACGATTCATAAATTCAGGACGATGATCTGCGATGCGGAGAAGGAGACGGGGCCCGTGATGTGCCAGCCCGACGACCCGAGAGTGACGAAATTCGGACGGTTCTTGAGAAAATACAGCATCGACGAAATCCCCCAGCTCCTCAACGTCTTCAAAGGGGAAATGAGCCTGGTCGGGCCGCGGCCCGAACGGCCGGAGTTTGTCAAGGAATATACGGAACAGATCCCGAAATATATGCTCCGCCATAAAGTGAAATCGGGGATCACGGGCTGGGCCCAGATTCATGGCTTGCGGCAGGACACGTCCATCGAAAAACGGCTGGAGTATGATTTTTATTACATCCAAAACTGGTCCTTTTCCCTGGACCTAAAGATCCTCTGGAAGACCCTGCTCCGGAAGGGGTTCGTCAACAAGAACCTCAAGTAGAGGGCTCGGGGTAAGCGCTTCCTAAAATGAGGGGGGCCTGTCACCGACCAGCCCCATCGTCCTCCGACCTTTTAAATCCCCCTTGATTGGTCAAGGGGGTAGGGGGTTTAATAAATTATAAATCTTAATTCTTTGCTCCTGCTTTTAAATCCCCCCCTTAGAGAATTAAGGGGGATTAAAACGGTCGCCGGGCGATGGGGCTCCCCGGTCGGTGCCACCCCCATTTTTTTATATGCGGCATACCCCCTCGCCTCGCCAAAAAGCCGGTGATCTGAAAATGATTTCAAGCTTTTCGGCGCTGGTGAAGCGTCTGCAAGCCGTAGATGAAATAGTGCACTCCCGAGGCGAGCGTGACCAGCAAGGTGAGATAATAGACCCCGTGCATATACCAGGGCGCGACCTGGTAGAAATTCAATAATAGCACCAGAAAAACCGTCCCTACCTGGCAGATCGTGCTGATCTTCCCCAGCAGGGAGGGCGCGAATGTCTTCTGCCTCCAGCTCAGATAAGCGATGAAGGCGCCCGTGACGATGAGCAGGTCCCGGGCGAATACGACCACGGTCAGCCAGATCGGGATGAAATTCGGGGTCGCCAGCGAAGATATGGAGAGGACGACGTAGGAAGTCGCCATCAGCAGCTTGTCTCCTGCGGGGTCGAGGATGGTGCCGATCTTTGTCCTTTGATGCCAAATACGGGCTGTCCAGCCGTCGAGCACGTCGGTCAGGCCGGCCAGGAAAAATAAGAGGAGGGCCTCTAATGACTTCTTGTTCAACAGTGACCAGAGGAACACGGGCACAAGCAGGATGCGGAAGACACTCAACAGGTTGGGGAGAGTCAGAATGTCCGACTTTAAAGCCCGGGATTTATCCTCGTCCACTCGACGTTTCCTCTCGCTCCTATTTTATCAGGCCCAGAAGAATATCCAGAGTCTTGATCGCCTCCTGGCCGGACACGCCGAGCTCCGGCTTGAAGGTCCGATCCGGCGCAAGAGTCATGATCTGGTATGAAAGGATCTGGACGATCGGCTGGAAATAAAAATGATCTTGGGGGACATCCTGAATCTGGATGCGCTCGATGGGAATCTGCTCAACAATTTTAGACCCGTTCTTTTTTAAGAAATTCACCAGACGGACCAGGGTTTCCGCCATTTCGGCGCGGCTCACGACTTTTTTGGGCTCGAAGGTGTGATTGGAGTAGACTTCCATGATCTCCAAGGAGGTCGTCTTGAGAATGAAACGCGAGGCCCAGGACGTGGCGATGTTGACCATGACCGGGGGTTTGGGGGTTGTCTCGCCCAAGACGTCCCTGAATTTGATGCCGATGAGGGCTGCGACATCCTCCTTCGTCACGGCTTCGGAGCCGGCGATGCTGTTGTACTGGCTGGGGAGCTCAATGATGCCCAGCTTGTTTTTTAAAAGATCCACGCGATCTTTGGCCGTCTTGTTCTGCGGGTCGATCTCCACCAGTCGTTCGTAGATGTCCAAACTTCTGGGAAATTGTTCGGCCAGATAGAGCGTCTCGGCATATTCTCCGAGAATGGTCTTGTCCTTGGGGTCGTTGGCATTGGCCGCCCGCAAATGAAATAAGGCGTTTTGGTAATTGGTTTCTTCCTTATAGATCCTGGCCAGGGCGAGATGCGCCTCCTGGAGTTTTGGAGAATAATGGAGGGCTTTCAGGTAGGACTCCTTGCCTTTCTCCTTGTTGCCGTCGGCCGCATAAGATTTGCCTTCATTGATTAGCTCTGCCGTTTTTTTCGTCCGGATATCGGCGGACTCCTTCGAGGCAAATGCGTTGTCCGAGTCTCTTTTCAGGACCTCCTGGAATTCGTTGTACGCCTGATCCTCTTTTCCGGCTTTCTGAAAGACCTGGCCCAGCCCGAGATGGGCCAAAGACATGTCCGGGTAGTCTCGGACCGCTTGCTGAAAATTTTGTTCGGCCGCCGGAAGATTTCCGAGAAGAAGAGCGGCATAGCCAAGGCCAGGGTAATAGAAAGGGTTGCCGCTGCCGAGCTTGGCGAGGGTCTTTTCCGCTTTTTCGGCTTTGCCCTGTTTCAGGTTGTTCCAGACGTCTTCCACCGCGATGCGGGCATCCAGCGAGAGCTCTGCGGACAAAGCCGGCGCGGGGCTTTCGATATAAAAGGACGGCGGCGGGGCCTCCATCGTCACGCAGGCCCAGGACAGGCTGATCACCCAGGCAAGCAAACTGGCTTTTTTCAGCAATTTTTCTCTCCTCTTTCCAGATAAGGCAGATAATCCAACATCCGCTGAGGATTGGCCATAACCTGCATATCATAATAATCCCCGTGCTCCTGTTTTTTCAAGACCAGGGACCAGCGGGGCAAAGAATCCAGGAGGTCCTGCCGATCTTTCGGGATATGGAGATTGAACATCTTCAAATCCTTGTACAGCAGCGAGCGGAGCTTCGCTCTCAAAGCCGGCACGCCCTCTCCCGATTTGGCGGAGAGATAAATGCCGTCGGAGGCCGTCTGCGCGTTTCTCGACAGAAGGTCCTCCTTGTCGGGAAGAAGGTCGATTTTGTTATAGACTTTGATGCCGGGGATATCGATCGCTTCGATCTCGGACAGGACCTTCGAAACGGCCTCGGCCTGCCCTTCTGAGCCGGAAGAGCTCAGGTCGATCACATGAATGATGCAGTCGGATTCCTTGACTTCTTCCAGCGTGGCCTTGAAGGACGTGACAAGCTCCACGGGAAGCTTCTTGATGAAGCCGACGGTGTCGCTCAGGAAATAATACAACCCGTCGGAAAAATAGGCGCGGCGGACCAGAGGGTCGAGCGTGGCGAAGAGCTGGGATGAAGTAAACGTCGTTTCCTGGGCGAGCGCGTTGAAGAGCGTGGACTTTCCGACGCTGGTATAGCCCACCAACGAGACGAGGGGGATCAAGCTTTCCTGGCGGCTCTGCCGCTGGCCGGCGCGCCGTTTCTGGACATTTCGGATCTCACGTTTGATCTTGGCGATCCGGTCTTGGATTCGCCGCCTGTCCTCTTCGAGCTTTTTTTCGCCAGGGCCGCGAGTCCCGATGCCGCCGCCGAGGCGTGAGAGGGCGATCCCTTTCCCGACGAGGCGGGGGAGGAGGTAGCTCAGCTGGGCCAGCTCGACCTGGAGCTTGCCTTCGTTAGAATGAGCGCGCTGGGCAAAGATATCCAGGATGAGCTGCGTCCGGTCGATGACCTTTGTCTGGAGGGCATTTTCGAGGCTTCTCTGTTGGGTAGGCCTAAGGTTGTGGTCGAAGATGACGAGCTCGGCTCCGAGCTCGTCCTTGAGCTGGTTGATCTCCTCGACCTTGCCTTCACCGATAAAGAGCTTGGGGCTCGCGGATGGGCGGACCTGGAAGACCCTGTGGACGACCTGGGCGCCGGCGGCCAGGGCGAGACCGGCCAGCTCGTCCATCGATTCCTCGGCCTCCAGTTTCTCTTTTTGATTCGTCGAAAGGTTGACTAGAATGGCTTTTTCCATGGGGCATCCATCTACTTCAGGCGGCTTTCCACAAAAGACACGATGGCGGGCAGGTCATGTGGTGAAAACCAGTTCACGTCCTTCATTTTTTTGAACCATGTCATCTGCCTTTTGGCATAATGCCGCGTATCGATTTTTGTCAGGGCCACGGCCTCCTCGCGGCTGATTTCTTTCCGGACGAGCTTGAGCACGTTTTTATAGCCAAGGGCCCGAAACGGCGGTGCCTGCTCGTTGACCCCTCCAGCGAGGAGCTTTTGAACTTCCTGGACGAGGCCGCGCTCGAACATTCTTTCGACCCGGTCCTCGATTCTTCGATAAAGCTCCTCCCTCTCTAATTCTAATCCAATTTCGAGCAAATGAAAATCCTCAAGGCGGCTTTTCGTCCGGAGGAAATGCTCGGACATCGGCGTGCGGGTTAGGGCATAGACTTCCAACGCCCGGATGATCCGAATCTTGTCTTTTTTGCCGATCTTTTGGGCATAGGCGGGGTCCACGGCCTCCAGCCGTCTCCAGAGGAGCTCGAGCCCGTTTTCCTCGGCTTCCTGTTCGAGCATCCGACGGATGGCCGCATTTTTGCCGGGCCCGGGAAAGAGCCCGTCGAGCAACGCTTTAAAATAGAGGCCAGTTCCGCCGACGATCAAAGGGATATTTTTTCTGTGGTGGATCGCGCGGATAGCGTCCAGAGCGCGAGCGGCGAAGTCCGCTGCCGTGAACTGGGTCGAGCTGTCGATGATATCCAGGAGATGATGGGGGATTTTTTGCCGGTCCTCGGCCGAGGGTTTGTCGGTGCCGATGTCGAAGCCCCGGTAGACTTGCATCGAGTCGCAGTTGATGATTTCTCCGCCGATCGCTCCGGCCAAGACAATGGCCGCGGCACTTTTTCCGACGCCCGTCGGGCCGACGATGAGGATGAGGTGTTTCGTGTCAGGTTCCAATGCTGATGAAAAAAACTAAGGCGGCGGCCGTGATCAGAACGAGGAGGGCGAACAGCTGCCGCCGTTTCAGAGGCATCCAACCTTCTCCAGGTTTTTGACCAGGGCCGATTCATGGACATTGCCCAGCGATTTTTTGACGGCCAGGACCTCGGCCATCAGGATTTCTTCGTAGCCTTTGACCAAATTCTTGAAGAGGTCCTCAGCCAGATGGTTCACACTCATTTTCAGGGCGGCATCCACTTCGATCCGTCCGTCCGGCAGCAGCTGCATCTTCTGAAAAAGTGGTCCCAGAGAGGGCCGGATCTCCTCGAGGCACTTGTTGAGCACGTTCTGGGCAACCAGGCCCAGTTCTTTGGAGACATATTTGTAGATCATGGCGCATTTTTCGTCAAATGAAGCCTGAATTTTTCCGGGGTCGAAGGCGAAACACTCGGCGGTGGTTTTTGCTTTCTGGTTCTTGTCAACGACGCTGGCGATGCCCAGGTTGAAGAAGGCGAACAGGATTTTCTGGCTTTCTTTCCTGCCCAATTCGCAGCGGTCATAGAAAGACTTCAGGCTGGCCGAGCTGCTCAGGATCTGCAAGGCGTATTTTTCGTGAGCTTCCAGGTTGAGAAGGTGGAGAAAATAGGGCGCCGAAACCTGGATGGCTTGGTCTTCGGCGGGAAGGAATTGTTCCATGATCCAGGAATTCTGCATCCGGCGCACGCCCTGGAGAATGAAGGCGTGGGTTTGGATCAGGCCGAACCGATGGTGGTCCTGGACCTGGTCCCCCGGCTCGAAAGCAAAATCTCCTCGCGGCAGGTCGAAAAGCGAAAAAAGCTGCCGGGCGAAAAACGATTCGATGAGCTTCCACAGGAGCTGGGGAGAGATCAAGCCGAGCTCACTCAGGGCTTTGATGAGGGAGGCGCTGTGCGCATCGGCAAAGCGTTCGCACTCTTCCGCCTCGTCCGGCTCAATGACCTTTTTTTTGACAAGCGCGGCCAAGAAGTCCTTATCGGAGAATGTCTCGTTCTCGACGACGATATGCCCCTTGTCAAAATACAGGCTTCGCTCTTCGGGGCCTTTCTGAAGGCGCAGACAGCCCGAGCGCTCGTTCTGCCAGATTTTGAAGAGGAGTTGGGGAAAAGGCATTTCTGCGAGCGAGCCGGAGAACAAAATCTCTTTCATGATTCCGAGTCCCTACCCCATGAAGGAGCGGAAGAGGAAGATGATCGCAAGATTGAAGCAGCTCTTGAGAACCCAGAAGCCGTAGGAGATGACCAGGGCCTTCTTTACGGAGATTTTAAATATGAAAGACAGCCCGTAGCCGATCACGGCGAACATCCAGAGCTGGAAGAAATCAAATTGGCTCAATAAAATGAAGGTGTTGGACGTAAAGTCGGCATTGGGCACCAGAAGCGCCAGGCTGGTCGTTGTCTGGATCGCGGATTTTCGCATCAAGATCAAAACCAACCTTACGGCGTTTCCGAGAATTTTATCGATGAAATTGGCGTGGAGAAGCGCGCTAAAGACCGCGATAAAGGTCCCCTCCGTAGAAACAATTCGGCCGATGATTAGCAGAAAGAGGCTGGAGATCAGGAGTCCGAGGACCAGGGGAACAGGAATGTAGAGCAAGGAGCTCCGGATGCGAGACATCTCGGTGGGATTTTCCAGGTCCTTGATGGCCGCCTCGAAGCGCTCTTTTCCCATCTTCTCCTGGAGCTTGACGTTGTCTTTCATGGCCTTATAGGTGTCCTGGCTGGTATAGGGGGCCGTGAGATAGGAGAACACGGCCGTGACGATGAAAATGATGATGAGCGCATCCACCCAGACCGGCTTTTCGGAAAGGGCTTTAAACGTCGGCTGCGGGCTGAAAAAGGCTCCCTGGATGCGGTTGAACAAGCTCATCTCCTCCCTCCTTTGCGCTCTTCTCGTTCGATCCGGCCGTCTTTGAGGAACAGGATGCGCTGCGTCTGCTGCGCTATGTTCATGTCGTGGGTGACGATGATGATCGTATTTCCGTGGGCGTGCAGCTTATGAAAAAGGTTCAGGATCTCCTGTCCGGTCTTCGAATCGAGGTTGCCGGTGGGCTCGTCGGCGAGGAGGAGGGACGGCTCGTTGACCAGGGCGCGAGCGATGGCGATCCTCTGGCGTTCTCCCCCCGAAAGCTCCGGAGGCCGATGGTCCTTTCTGTCCGTCATGTCCACCAGCTTCAGGGCCGTGAATACTTTTTGCTGCCGGTCCTTCTTTTTTTCTCCCTTGTAGATCAGGGGAAGTTCGACATTCCGGAACGCAGTCGCCCGCGGCAGCAGGTTGAACACCTGGAAGACAAAGCCGATCTCGCGGTTCCGGATGTGGGCGAGCTCGTTTTCCGTCATCGTGCTCACGAGCTTGCCGTTGAGGTAATATTTTCCATCTGTCGGCGTATCCAGGCAGCCCAGGAGGTTCATCAACGTGGATTTGCCGGACCCCGACGGCCCCATGATGGCCATGAACTCGCTCCTTTTGACGGTGAAGGTCGCGTGGCAGAGGGCCTTGACTTCCTGTTTGCCAAGGATATACGTCTTGCAGAGATCTTCAGCGAAGATGATGAGGTTATCGTCGGGGATCATTTTTTCTGTTCTAGCGGCTTGACTTCGGGCTTGATCAGGGTCCCGTCTTTCAACTGTCGGAGGGCATCGTAAGGCCCGACGACAATCTCCTGGCTTTCGTTGAGGCCGGAGACGATCTCGATCAACAGCCCGCCCATGACACCCTTTTTAACCGGAACGAATTTGGCGTGTCCGTTGTCAATGGCATAAATGCCCTCTTCTTCGTTGGTTTTTTTGTTTTTGTCTGGGGCGGCCCCTGCTTCTTGCTTTTTTTCCCTCAGGACAAGGGCGGAGATGGGCACGGCCAAGACATTTTTTTCTCGGCCGTGATGATGTCGGCCGAAGCGGAAAGTCCGGGTTTGATCAGCTTGGAAGGATTGTCCAGGGTGATGACGACTTTGAAATCTTTGGATTCCTGGGTGGTCGAGCCTGCCGTCAATTTCTGGAGAGCGGAGCTCCCGATTTCCGTAACTTTTCCCTTGAAGATTTGGTTGGGGAAGGCATCGACGCGGATATTGGCTTCCTGGCTCATTTGGACTCCGACCACGTCCGTTTCATCCACCTCGACTTCGACCTCCATGACCGAGAGGTCGGCAATAGTCATGAGCACCGTGCCCGGGTTGTTCATGGTGCCAATCATGGCCACTTCGCCTTCTTCCACCCTGAGGCTGGTGATGACGCCGTCGATCGGCGAGGCATATGCGGTTTTGCCCAAGTTGTCCAGGGTGCTTTTCAAAGAGGCCTGGGCCTGGTCGATCTGGAATGTGATGGACCTGCGGGTTGCCTGGCCGATATCAAGCTGAGCTTTCGCTTGTTCGAGCTGGTCCATAGAGCTCAGTTGGTTATCAAAAAGTTTTTTTTGCCTGTCGTAGTCGGCCTGGTTCTTTTTTAGGGTAGCGTCCGCTTTGATGAGCTCAGCTTGATAGGTCTGGATCGTGGCCCGGTCCCGTTCAGCGTTGGCCTCATACTGAGTCGAATCCAGCTTCAGGAGGAAATCTCCGGCCTTGACATCCTGTCCTTCCTTGACGCCGATCTTTGTGATCCGGCCCGGGACATGGGCGCTGATATTGACGTTTTTCTTGGGCTTGATTTCACCCGATGCGGAGATGATGGCGGTGAGGTCGGTGCGCTTCACCTTGTCCACAGTGACTTTAACCGATTTTTCTCTCTGGGTACGCAGGTTCAGGAGGATGATGAGGCCGATGATGATGATGATGACCCAAAAAATTAACAATCTTTTGGTATTCTTCTTCATGGTATTTGCCTCTTAAAATCAAATATCATAGTATATTACGCGCAAAAAGGCAAAAAGTTCAGGAGCGTGCGGTTCCGCTTGCCCTAAAAAATAAGAGTTGGTATGATAAAACGGCCATGGGTGAGTACGAGGCCTATCTGAATGCGGCGAGGGACGTCGTCCGCGAAGCGGGGGAGCTGCTCAGGAAGAATGTCCGTGAAACCGGAGAGATCTTTTTTAAGGGTGTGGTCAACCTGGTCACAAAGTCCGACACCGAGTCCCAAGACCTGATCTTTAGCCGGCTCTCCGCCCGGTTCCCCGACCATGATTTCCTGGCCGAAGAGGGCTTGAGAGCTCTCAAGGGTGCCGAATTCCGCTGGGTTTTTGACCCCCTGGACGGCACGACCAATTTTGCCCATAAATTTCCCGTGTTCTGCGTTTCGCTGGGCCTTGAACACCAAGGCCGGCTGGCCTGCGGAGTCATTTATGACCCGATGCGGGATGAGATGTTCTGGGCGGAAAAGGGAGGAGGGGCTTATCTCAACGGCGAGCGGATCCGGGTTTCAGAAATCGATAACCTCAACAAAAGTCTTCTGGCCACGGGGTTTTCCTACGATATCCGCGAGACCAAGACAAATATTAAGCAATTCAATCGGATCCTGCTCCGCGCCCAGGGCGTGCGGCGGTGCGGCTCGGCGGCGCTGGACCTGTGCTATGTGGCCTGCGGCCGTTTTGAGGGGTTCTGGGAAATGAAGCTCAGCCCCTGGGATACGGCCGCCGGCTCCGTCGTCGTTGAGGAAGCCGGGGGCCGGGTCTCGGACTTCCAGGGCCACCCGGTGAATATCTATCATCCGGAGGTTGTCGCCAGCAATGGCCTTGTTCACCAGGCCTTAATGGATGTGTTGAATCTGCCATGAACGCCAAAAGCCAGATTATTTCTGCCATCTTCTTCTTTGCGATTTTTTGCGCAACCGCAAATTTTTGGACTCCCGGGCTCTTCCAGGAAAATCAGCTCCAGGACTTTGAGCTGGTCAAAAAGATCACTGTTCCCGGCAATCTCGCTTGGACCGACACGGGTCTTGAAGTCCTAAAGGGTCAGGAATTTTATTTTATGGCTACGGGCAAGATCTCTCTCCAGAAGGACAATCCCGTGGCCGGCTGCGGCCCTGAGGGAGTCAACCTAAGGACGCAGCAGCAGCCTCTTTCCGACCAGAACATCGGGGCCCTCATCGGGAAGGTCTTGGAGAAAGTCGAGGTCGCGACCGATAAGCAGACGGGCGAAAAAAGCAAGAGAGATATCGGTCAGGTGTTCTATATCGGAAAAGAAAACAAGATGCTGCTTCCTGTGGACGGCCGCTTGATTTTGGGGATCAATGAGCTGGTGGTCGGGGACAACGACGGTTCTTATGAGGTTTCGATCTACCGCAAGAAATAAACCGGGGTCAAAGCTACTCATTGCGCACCTTCCCCTGGCAAATTTTGCGTAATGAGTAGCTTTGACCCCGGTTATGGTTTGGGCTGGCCGTTTTTCTGGAGCACCCTTTCTAAAAACTGGGTATCGTACTCTCCGCGGATAAAATCCGAATTGGACAGGATGTCCAGGTTGAGGGGGATGTTCGTCTTGATCCCCACGATGGTCGTCATTTCCAGGGCGGTCTGCATTTTTTTGATCGCCAGCTGCCTGTTTGGCGCATAGGCAATGACCTTCGCCACCAGCGAGTCATAATCCGGAGGGATCTTCCAGCCGGCGTAGGCTGCCGAGTCCACGCGAATGCCTTCCCCCCCGGGGAGCACGAGAAAATCGATTGTGCCGGGGGAGGGGGCGAAGGTCTCAGGATCCTCCGCGTTGATGCGGCATTCGATGGCATGGCCGCGCATCTCAAGCTCGAAGGGAAAGGTCACTTTTTCGCCCTGGGCCGCCCGGAGTTGGGCTTTCACCAGATTGATCCCGTAGACAATTTCGGTGATGGGATGCTCGACCTGGATCCGGGTGTTGGCCTCCATGAAATAGAACCTCTTTTTGTCATCAACCAGGAATTCAAAGGTGCCCAGGCTATCGTAGCCGATATATTTGGCTGCGTCCTCGACGGCATTCATCATTTTCTTGCGCAGCCGCTCGTCCACGAACGGGGACGGGGTTTCTTCGATGACCTTTTGGTATTTTCTTTGGAGCGAGCAGTCCCTTTCTCCGAAGACGATGACATTTCCTTTTTTATCGCCGACGACCTGGATCTCGATGTGGCGGGCATTGGTCAGGTATTTCTCGAGATAGAGCGACGGGTCGGCAAACGCCGACTTGGCCTCGTTCTGGGCGATCGGCAGCTGTTCTTCCAGATGGCTGGGGCTGCGGGCGATGCGCATGCCCTTGCCCCCGCCTCCCGCCGCCGCCTTCAGGATGACCGGAAAGCCGATCTTCTGGGCGATTTTTTTGGCATCGTTGATATCATCAATGATCTTTTCGCTGCCGGGAATGACCGGCAGCTTGGCCTTGATCATCTCTTGACGGGCGCGGTTCTTGTCGCCCATCAGCCTGATGAGAGGTGCCGCGGGCCCGATAAAGGTAATCCCCAACGTCTCGCAGATCTCGGCGAAACGGGCGTTCTCGGCCAGGAACCCGTAGCCGGGATGGATGGCGTCGGCCTTGGTGATCTCGGCAACGCTGAGCAGGTTGGGGATGTTCAGATAGCTGTCCTGGGCCTTGGCCGGGCCGATGCAGTACTTTTCATCGGCCAGCATGGTGTGAAGGGCGCTCCGGTCGCTCTCGGAATAGACCGCGACGGTCTTAAGTCCCAGCTCCTTGGCCGCCCGCATGATCCGCAGGGCGATTTCCCCGCGGTTGGCGATGAGGATTTTGGTAAACATCAATCGCTCACGCGCTGGGCAGGATGGCGAATAGCTTCTTCCCGTATTCCACGGGTTTTCCGTTTTCGATAAGGATCTCTTTGACCACGCCGTCCACGTCGGATTCGATCTCATTCATGAGCTTCATGGCCTCGATGATACAGAGCGTCTGTTTTTTCTTCACCGGCTCTCCGACCTCGATAAAAGGAGGTGCGTTCGGGGCTGGCGCTCGGTAGAAGATCCCAACCATCGGGGAGGTAATGTAGTGCAGTCGATTTTGTCCGGTCTGGGGCTGCGGCTCTCCGGCGCCGGAATTTACGGTTTCCTGGAGCAGGCTGGAAGGCTGCCCCAGGCCGTGATTGGCTTGTTGTACGGCGGGAAAGAGGACATGGGAATTCCGGCTGATTTTGATCTTGAAGCCTTCGATTTCGAGCTCAAACTCGGCCAGGTTTTTCTCCTCCAGGAGTTTTATGATCTTGCTAATTTCTTCGTAATCGATCTTTGGGTCCATAGCCATCTCCTCGACAAAATTAGAAAAACTATTTGTTTTCTTCACTTTACGATTATTCTACGGAAAAGTAGTAATACCTTAACAGCAAAACCCAGGCTGTGTCAAGACGGACGCCCTTACATTTTCTGCCGAAAGGCGGCGATTTCCGCCTTGAGCCGGCGGACGGCGGCCCTGGCTATTTCCGGACGCCGGGCCTCGGCGATAACTCTGATAATGGGCTCGGTATTGGACGGGCGGACATGGATCCAGTGGTCTTTCATCTTGACCTTGAGCCCGTCCCGGACGTCCATCTTCCCTTGCCCCTCATATTTTTTTCTCAGGAGGTTGACCAGGCGATAGGCCTGCTCGGCCGACCCCTCGACCTTCTCCTTGATCATGAAGTACTTGGGCAATCTCTTTTGAAGCGCGGAGACGGTTTTGCCGGAGGCGGCCATGTATTCCAGGATGATGCACATCGCCGTGAAGCTGTCACGGCAGGGGTGGATGTCGGGGAGGATGACGCCTCCATTGCCCTCGCCGCCGATGACCGGACTGGGGTCCATGGCCAAGATTTTTTCAACGACGTTGATTTCACCGATCTTGGTCCTGACGACCGGAGCTCCGGATCGCCGGGCGATATCATCGATAGCCTGGCTTGTCGAGAGGTTGCAGACCACCGGGCCCGGATTTTTGCCGAGCATGTATTGGACAGCCAGGGCCAAGGTCAATTCTTCCCCAAGCGGCTCTCCCTTCTCATTGACGATGGTCAGACGATCGGCATCCGCATCCTGGACGAAGCCGACATCGGCCTTCTGTTGGCGGATCGTCCGGCAGATCTCTGTGATGTTTTCGGGCAGGGGTTCTGGATGGTGAGCAAAGGAGCCGTCGGGCGCGGCGTGGATGAAAACGGTCTGGCAGCCCAGGGCCCCCAGCAGCCGGGGAGCGAGGACAGCCCCGGCGCCGTTGCAGCAATCCATGGCGACCTTGAATCTCTTGCCGAAGATGCTCTCCACGTCAAAATGGGATAAGAGCTTTTTGAGATGGGGTTCAACCGGGTTCGGCTCCAACCTGAGTCCCTTGTAGCGTTCGGGTTCGATAAGATAAAACTCGCCCTGGTGGTAGATATCCAGGAATTCCTCCGTCTGGTGCGGGGTCAAGTATAGGCCGTCTCGGCTGATGAACTTCATCCCGTTCCAGTCCTTCGGATTATGGCTGGCGGTCACGGCGATACCGCCCGAGGCCTTCGATTCTTTGGTCAAAAAAAGAAACGATGGAATGGGGCAGATGCCGACATCCACCGGTTGGCAGCCCACGGCCAGAAGACCGGCGATAACGGCCTGCTCGATCATCGTCCCTGATGGACGTGCATCCCGCCCGACGATGACCGGGCCTCCCCCGACATACGTGCCGAAGGCCTGGGCGAAGGCCGCCGCTAGCTGGGGCGTAAGGCTGTCCCCGATCATTCCCCGCACGCCGGAAATGCTGATCTTCAGGGACGATACTTTTTTCATTAGATGATCAGGTTGATGAAATGAATGACTTCGTCGGCCCGCTGCCTGGCCCTGTCTTTCGCACGGTCCTCGACGATGATCCGGATCATGGGCTCTGTGCCTGAGGCCCGGACCTGGGCCCAGCCGTGCTTGTCCTCCACCCGGATCCCGTCCGAAGTGTCCAAGTCGTGCTTATGGAAGAATCTCTTCACCTCGTTGACCACGGAGTGGATTTTTGTCGGGGGGCAGTAGATTTTTTCTTTGACGATATGGTACCGGGGAAGCTCCTCGACCAACTCGGAGATCTTTTTTCCCCGGCGGGCCATCGCTTTCAGGATCGCCCCCATGGTTAGAAAGCCGTCAAACGCCGGCTGGAATTTTGCCAGAGCCACCCCGCCGCTTCCTTCTCCGGCCATCACGCCGTTTTCCTGGAGGAGGGACTGGATGGCATAAGACTGGCCGACTTTTGTCCGGATGAGCGGGCAGTTGCGGCTGCGCGCCACATCCTCAATCATGCGCGATGTTGAGAGGTTGGTGATGACCGGGCCGCAGTGGTTTTTGAGAAGGTCGTTGGCGACCAGGGGAAACGTGAATTCTTCGGACAGGCTTTCTCCCATCTCCGTGACGATGGAAACGCGGCTGACATCGCTGTTAAGCAGGAACCCGACATCGGCGCCGACGGCCTTGATGATAGACACTACCTGCTGGGCGTTGCGGGGCCGCGGCTCGGGATCATGGGGGAAAAACCCGTTGGGCTCATGGTTGATGGGGATGAGCTCGAAGCCGAGAGTTTCGGCCAGACGGCCGAGGAACGGAGCACCGGCTCCGTTGCAGGCGTCAATGACAACCTTGAGCCCGGCTTTGGCTACAGACGCGGCATTGATGAAGTCAGCCAATTTTTCAAAATATGTTTCCGCCGCCCGTTCCGTGTCTTTGATCCGGCCGAGGTGGTCCGTGGTCACTTTCTTGAATTTGCCCAGGTGGTAGATATCCAGCACTTCTGCGCCCTGAAAGGAATTGAGATAGGTGCCGTCCCGGCTGACGAAGGTCAAGGCGTTCCATCTGATGTCATTATGGCCAGCGGTGATGGAGATACCGCCCATGGCTCGCAAAGGCTTGACGAGCAGCTGCAGGATGGGCGTGGGACAGACGCCCAGGTCGAGGACAGAGCATCCCGAGGAGAGAAGGGCCGAGGCGCAGGCCGCATAGAGCATCGGACCGGAGATTCTCGTGTCCCGAGCGACGAGGACGGGTTTGGCGTTGACAAATGTGCCGAAGGCCCCGGCAAAGTCCATGACCAGCCTGGGCGTGATGGATTCCCCGACGATCCCGCGGACGCCGGAAATCCCGATCTTGAGAAGCTTCATGGACGTTTCTTATAGTCGAAGGTAACACCGAACCCGACTAGATAGCGCATGCCGCCGAGGTCCACCTCATAATCATAGGGCTTCACCTTGAGCGGGACATATTTCAGCTCGAGGGCTAAAAATAAAAACTTCCAGGGGTAGAGCTTGAGACCGCCTTTGAGGACGATCGTCGATTGGGACTGGTCAACCTCGTAATCTTTAACATATTCGTCCTGGACGGTCTGCTTATAGAAATAAAGACCGAACCCGGTCTTCGCAAACAAGGCCAAGCGCTTGATTCTGTATTCGTATCCGACAAGGAATTCCAATCCTGTGACCGACAGATCGGCCTTCGATTGAAAGGGACCGAGCAGCGCGGTTTCGCTATATCCCCCTTCATAGCCGATACTGAAGGTCAGGTCTTTCCAGGGTTGGACTTCAAGGTAGGGGAAATACACGTTCCTGTCCTTATAGGCGGCTTGGACCTTGAGGTCATTGACTTTTCGCAGGCCAAAGAGGACGCCGGCCTGGATGGTCAGGGCGTCGGAGGTCGTATACGCCAGCGTCAGGAAAATGACCACCATGCCGGCTTTTCTCCACGGGGACGGTTTCAATTGCCGAAGACTCCTGGGATGCTCTCGACTCCGTTCTTGTCCACGGCGATGATCCTATAAGTATAAAGCTCGTTTTTTTTGAGCCCCCGGTGCACGAAATTATTCTGTTCGACCTCGGCCAGAAGCGTATAAGCGCTGTCGGGAAAGCTCTTGGTTTTCTTGAAAAGCTTGTACCGGACGATGGCCGTCCGGTTCTCGGGGTTCAGCTCCCAGGCCAGCCTGTTGATATATTCACGGAAGAAAATGTAGTCGCCTTCCGTCCTCTGGATCGTCATGTTTTGAGGGGCGAAGAGTGTGTAGTGGATGTCCGCCGCAAAACCCATAGTCACCCAGCTCGGGGATATCCCGTAAACGGAAACGCCCGACTCCGTGCCGTCGTAGCGGTTGCTGTTGGGAAATGATTGAGGGCCGATCGCGTAGCCCCGGACGTAATAATCTCCGGCATGAGCGGTATAGCCTTTTTCGATGCTCTCCTGCCCGTCCGCCTCCATCAAGCGCAGAAGCTTGTGCTCCGTATAAGAATTGTTGTACTTGAAAGAACTTCCGCTGAGCCGGGCATCGACATGCCAAATGAGAAGCCCGTCTCCCGGGAGGTAATAATCGTTTTCCAGCCGGAAGCGGTTCTGGACCATGAAGAATTCATCAAAAGGCGCCTGCGAGGCAAATTCCGGCATGACGATCAAAGCATCCTGGGTGATGGCCGAGGCGTTGAGCTCGAAATCCCGGGTCCCGTAGTTGAAGACCTGAGGGGATATCCAATCGAGGAGCATTTTGCTGAAACAGTTGTGGTCGCCTTGGTTGGCGTCCATCATATCCAGGCCGCCAAGGCCCCCCCGGGGCCGACTGCGGCGTCATAGTCATAATAATCGGGAAGACCAAGGGCATGGCCTGTTTCGTGGATGACGACATAGGGACGGAAAGTCCCCGGGTACGGGTTGGATTCCCATTGCCATGAGTAGCGAGTCTGGTAGAGGCGTTTGCCGTCCAGCTTAAAATTCGAATCGGAAAACGAGGTTTGGTATCCCCACCAAAAATTGGCCCAGCCGTTGTTGGGGCCCGTCCAGATGACGATGAAATAGTCGATCGTGCCGTTTCCGTCATTGTCGTACTGGGAAAAATCATGGCCCTGGTTGTCAAAATAGGCCAGGGCTTCTTTGATCAAGTTTTCGCGCGCGGCGACCGTCTGGGGCATTCCAGCCCGTGTATAGGAAGGCTGGTACCAGCCCAACACCGTCCCCTGAATGTCCAGCGTGTTATACGAGGAGCGCCAATAGTAATTATGGAGGCTTTCCCGCGGCCATTCACCCGCGCCGTTGCCGAAGATCTTTGTATTGATCGAATCCGGGCTCTCGTTAGCCGGATAGTCGGGAAAGGAGATGAGAAGGACGAAGATTTTGGGAGTTCCTTTGCTTTTTAGGACGTTCGAAGTTCCCGGAGGGAGCCCCAGGAGTTTGGCGATTTCGGCCCGCGATCGCCCCTCCCTCAAGAGCTCCATGACCGACAGCTTATATTTTAAATTCAGGACAAGCTCCGGCGCGACAAGATGGTTGCCGAGCGCCAGCGCATTCAATATTCTTTTGTAGAGAGAACCATCCCTTTGATACTGCTCCAACTGATCTTTGGTCGGCGGTTCAAGGGCCGCAGCCGAGGAAAAGCAAACGAGCAGCAGAATCGCCCAAAATTTTTTTGGCCGCATCGGCGATAGTTTAGCAATTTCCCCTCCAAAGTTCAATTGGAGCCGGTCCTTCTTCCGTCGAATTTGACTGAACGAAAGGTTTAACCTATGATATTTCAATCTTTTTGACACGGATCACCCTAGATGTTTGACCAGCTCTCGGACCGGCTCCAGAAGGTGATGAAGTTCCTCCGCAGTGAGGGAAAAGTCACCGAGAAAAACATGGGCGAAGCCCTGAAAATGATCCGGATGGCCTTCCTGGAGGCCGACGTCAACTATAAGGTCGTCAAGGATTTCGAGCTGAGGATCAAGGCCAAGGCCCTGAACCAGGAAGTGCTCGACAGCCTGACGCCCGCCCAGCAGGTGATCAAGATCGTCCGCGACGAGCTGACCGAGATCCTGGGTGGATCGGAAAAGCCGCTGACGTTTTCAGGCTTCCCGCCATCGATTTTCATGCTCGTGGGGCTCCAGGGAAGTGGCAAGACCACCACCTGCGGAAAGCTGGCCAAGTGGGCGCTCGGCCGGGGCAAAAACCCGCTCCTGGTTTCCTTTGATATGAAAAGAGCGGCGGCCCAGGAACAGTTGAAAATGATCGCAGGGAATCTTGGGCTTCCATTTTATGAGATGGATCGGCTCCGGCTGACCTCCCCCGAAGATGCCTTGGGCGAGCTCGTTAAATTCACCAAGAACCACGGCTATGACCTCCTGCTGGTCGATACGGCGGGACGCCTGCACATCGACGATGAGCTGATGGACGAGCTGCGGCTGGTGAAGGAGGCGCTTAATCCTGTCGAGGTGATTTATGTCGGCGATTCGATGACCGGCCAGGATGCTGTTAAAAGCGCCCAGGCCTTCGCCGATAAAATCGGCCTAACCTCGGTCATCCTGACCAAGCTCGACGGCGACGCCCGGGGCGGCGCCGCCCTGTCGATCGTCTCCGTCACGGGGAGGCCCATCAAATTCATCGGCGTGGGTGAGAAATTCGATAAGCTCGAAGTCTTCCATCCGGACCGCATGGCCTCGCGCATCCTGGGCATGGGCGATATCCTGACGTTGATCGAAAAGGCCGAACAGGAGGCCGACCGCGAGGAGGCCGAGGAACTGGCCCGCAAGATCCGCAAGCAGGAATTCACCTTGGAAGATTTCAAGAAACAGATGGGGCAGCTCAAAAAGATGGGGTCGCTGTCCGGCGTGCTCAGCCACCTGCCGGGCAGCGGGCCGTTCAAAAACCTGGACAAGGTCCAGATCGATGACCGGAAGATCCTGCATTTCGAGGCCATTATCAACTCCATGACGCCGGAGGAACGGCTGGACCCGAGGATCATCAACGGCAGCCGCCGCCAGCGGATCGCCCGGGGCAGCGGGCGCCCGGTCCACGAAGTCAACCAACTCCTCAAGCAGTTCTTGGAAATGCAGAAGATGATGAAAAAATCCGCCTTCCAGAAACTCTTTTCTTCTTTTCGCTAGAAGCCGCTCTCGGTCAGCGCGGCAGCCAGGAGCGGATTTGTCTGACGACCTGTCCCGCGGCGGGCGGATCGTAATTGGCCAGGACGACGATTGTGTATGTGCTTTTCGCGTCCCAATAAAGCGCGGCGTTGAGCCCGGGAGCGCCGCCGGCGATCATCAACTCCGATCTCGTTTTCTCCTCGGCTCCGCCAAGCTTGCCGTCCTTCCAAGCCATAACGTACTTGAGGAGATCGCGCGCCGTGGAATATCCGCCACCCGCCGAGCTTCCTTTCCAGGGCAGCGTGTCATCGTTCGGCTTTCTGGAGGAGCCGTCCCGCGTATATCCGATGGCCCGATTCGGAATGGCGGCGCCTCTGTCGAACGAGTCCGTATCGCCCATACCGGCCGGTTTGAAGAGATGGTCACGGAGATAGGTGTAGTAATCCACCCCCGAGGCTTTTTCGATGATCAAGCCCAGGACGATATACCCTCCGTTGGAATACCGGTTCTTTGTGCCCGGCTCGAATTCCAGCGGCTGGTCGGCAAAGAGGGGGAGATAATCCTGGAGCGACCGGATCTTCTCCTTGGGCGTCGATTGGTACCTCTCCCCGAAGAAATCGCCGATGCCCGAGGTCATGTCCAGGAGATGCCTGACGGTGACTTTCTCCGCCGCGTCCGGATTTGGATAGTCCGAAAGGAATTTCTTGATCGGATCGTCGGGCGAGATCTTCTTTTGGGCGATCAACTGCTGAACGGCCAGGCCGGTGAAGGATTTGTTGATCGAGCCGATATTGAACTTCGTATCGACCCGGTTCGGGATTTTTTTTTCACGGTCGGCCAAGCCGTAGGCTTCCTCCAAGAGGGGCGCGCCGTTTTGGGCGACGAGAATCACGCCGGAAAATTCATCCGCTCCGGATATTTTTTTGGCGTAATCCCTGACGGCGGCGACAAACTCCGCACGGTCCTTCTTGGGATTGGCGGGGATGTCTTCCTCTCCGACATCCGTGATGCGGATGCCGATGAGCCCGAATGGTTCCGCCGGCTCGAATTGAAACTCGAGATTGATAAGCGGCCCTTTGCTGCCGTGGACCATGACGCTGACGAAATCGGCGCGGCTTTCGGCGACCCGACGGAGATCAAGAGCGCCCAGCCGATCGCGCATCTGGCGGTAGCGGTTGAGCCGGACCTCGACCGGGACTTTCTGGAGCGAGTCTTTGGCCGTTTGTCCGGCCATGAATTCCCGCATCGCCGATTCCCCCGCATTGAAGGCTTTCAAATAGGCTTCAACGCGCCGGCCCGAGGGCGTTTGCGGCAGAGAGACGCCGGTTTGTTGAGCGTTACTCTCCGAAACCAAACAGGCGGCCAAGAGAAAAAGGCCTAACCATGCTTTTTTCATTCCAGCGATCTCCTCGTTTCTTCCGAATCACGCCTGTTATATGATCAACCTGAAATTCAAGAAAAAAGCCGCGGGCCGATAGGTCCTGACGATCAGTCCGGATTTTCTTTTTTTATATCCGGGGCGGTCTCAGCGAGCAGTTTATAGATTTTTTCTAGGAGGCTCGTCGCATTGATCGGCTTTTCGATATAAGCATCCGCGCCGCAGTCCCGTGTCAGGGGCCTGAACGCCGAACCCTTGTAGACGGCCGTCATCATGATGACTTTTGTCCCACTCAAGTCCGGGTCTTGTTTGACTTTTTTGCATAGCTCCATGCCGTCCAGCTTGGGCAGGACAAGGTCGCTGATCAGAATATCAGGCAGGAAGTTTTTGACCAAGTCCAAGGCTGCCTGTCCGTCTTGCGCAGAATAGACATAGAACGAATTATCAACAAGAACATGGTAGAGAAGTTGGAGGGTTACGCGATCGTCATCGGCGACGACAATTTTTCCGCCCATTTTTTATGCGGTTACTATAACGCTTCTCTTTGCGTTTTGCAACCCGAAGTTTTCCGAGCGAAAAGATAGGACAAACCAGCCAAGACATTTGTCTTCGACTCGAAACTGGTATATAAGAAGACTTGACAGGGATCGGAATTCAGGAGGCCCAATGAGGAAATCCGGGCTTTTCTTCAAGCGGGGGCTCTTCTCCGTTGGTTTGAGTTTGCTGGTAGGCTTGTGGCTGACAACCGCATGTCAGCGGCCGGGGGGAAGGCCGGTCCAGGCATTTTCCGTTGAAGTGTCCGTGGACAAGCTGCGACCGATTCCTGGCGAAACGGTCCAGGTCAGCGTCTTGGTGAAAAAATCAGGGACGCTCAAAAATATAAAGATCCAGTCCATGCTCTTGGTGCCGACCCTTGGGATGGGAACTCTGGATTTGACCCTTGCCAGCAAAGAACTGGGGCTTTACAAGGGCCAGATCGACCTGCCGGCCAAAGCGCCGGCCGGTTTTTACGCGATCACCGTCACAGCCAACCAGGGATCGCGGCAGGCGATCGGCAAAGCCAGCTTCATCGTCGGGAAGGCCATCGGCGATTTCATGATCGTGAGCGCTCTGTCCGAGGCAGGGGCGGAAGAGGATGCGTCCGCCTATATGAAGAGTTTCGTGGGCATCGGCGGGAACATGCTCATCCTTCATGACATCATCAACCGCAGGGCCTGGTACCCCTCAAAGATCTGCGCCCAGTCAGTACCGGAAAACAGTGTCGCGGACAGAGTTGGGCTGGCCCTCAAGCTAGCGGATAAATTCGGACTTCCCTTGATGATCACCGTCGTCTGGGATATGACAAAGAAAATGCCTTATTCCGAATATCTGCAGAGCGCAAAGGCCGTCATGAAAGAACTCTGGGAACTATACGGACACCATCCGTCCTTGATCGGATTCTACAGCTACCAGGAGGGAAGCGGGACCTACATGGCCGAGTATGTCCGGGACTTTTCGGATGCCGTCAAGGCCCTCAACAAAGGCCTCTTGTCCGGCTGCGCGCCATATATCGATGATCCCCTTCTCGCCGGCTACCTGGCGGCGATTGATTCTCTGGATGTCGTGATCTACCAAGGGGCGGTCATGGCGTCCTATCGCCCGGACAATCGCAAATGTTTTCCCATCCGGCGGACAAAGGATTTTGCCGCTCTGTCGGCAGGCGCGGCCCTCCAGAAAAACAAGATCGCCCTGTCCCATGTCGAGCTCTTTGGCTACCTGGAAAAACGCTACGCCGGCGCTTACCTGGCGAGTCCGGCGGATATCTACAGTCAAATCCTGAGCGCCGCCTCCTGTTACGGTCCCGACGGGATAACCCTGTTTTCGTATCATTACAACATCCATACTATGGGCAAACAGATCCCGGACGTCACGAAGTGTGCGGCCGGTGTCGAACGGGGACTCGAAGCCTTTCGAATCATCGCCCAGGAAACTGCGAACGAATCCGGAGGCGTCGGTATCTATATCCCCTACAGCGATTGGTGGGTTGACCGCTGGTCGGCTTCGATTGTCCCGGCCCTGGACGGCTTCCGGAGGCTGGGCGCTTCGGCCGAGATCATTCCTTTTATCCCTCCCAAGGGCGAGGAAATCCTCCCCTACTATCCTTATCACCTCAACGAGGAGCAGGCGGATTATTTGATTTCCCATAAGATGGTGCTGGTCCTGCCGGATATTGCCGGCATGCAGGACACGGACAGCCTCCTTCTAAAGAACTTTGTCGAGCGCGGCGGCACGGCCGTCCTGTTCGGCCCGCGTATTCCCTACGGCGACCAGTTCGACCGCGGCGAGATCGTCGGCGGGAAAGACGCAAAGCCCGGGAATCATTTCCGTGTCGAAGTCAGGGAGCCGCTTTTTGCGCGCGCCCGGCAAGGAAGGACGTTCGATTTTCCCGCGGCCTCATTCCCTTCCTGGGTTCCGACGACCGCGAAAGGCGCGGCGGTCTTTGAGGACGGCTCGGCGGCCGTCCTCGTCAACGCGTTCGGGAAAGGACTTGTCTTGACGATTCCTTTGAGCGTTGCCGATTCCATAAAGGTCATGCCCGACCTAGTCCGAGATGTCCTGGACTTGGCCCTGTCCAAAGTCGGCCGGACGAGGCCCTTCGATATAGAAGGAGGGACCGAGGACATGGATTTCGCCCAATCGTCCGCCGGTAGCGAGTACAGGCTGGCCGCCGTCAATTATAGCCAAAAGGCTGCGGACCTAGCGATCTACCCATTGAATTTAGCTCCGGTCCAGACTTATATCTGGACTGACCTGAGGACCGGACAGACGGCCGCAAGGAAGGGAAGAGATTTTTATCAAATTCGGATGACCGTCAAGAGCGGCGATTTCATCGCCGTCAAGATCAGAGCCGAAGAGTCGCCGATTAAATAGAGCCGACCTCCTGCTTTCTTCTATCGGAGCGGCCCGCGGCTTCAGAGCGAGGCGAGCAGCCGACGGCTCTCGCGGATGATGATGTTTTCGATTTCAGGAGTGAAGGGGAAGATGGCATAAAATTTCGGCGCGCAATAGCAGGCGTAGTCGGCCGCATCCCCGAATGAGCGCCGTGTGGGAATATAGCCAATGCTCCCGTTCGCATAGCCCAGCGGAAAGAGAGGATGCCATCTTCTTTGGAGCTTCAGCCCCAGCCCGGAAAAGACTTCTCCAGGAATTCCGAGGAATTTTAGATGGCCGACGGCCATCGCCTGAAGTGGGACATTTTCGAGATAGGGTTTGGATTGAAAGGTCGAAAGCGCGTCGAGGGCTTTGTCCTTCCATTCTTCTGCAAACCATAAAGCCCCGGGAAATTGCGCGTAGGTTTCTGCAAATTCTTGAGCTTCTTCCTCAATTTGTTTTTTGGAGGGAACCTGAAGGGGGATCGCCATCCTGGTTTCAACCGCCTTCAGAGAGTTTTTGCGCGGATCGACGGCGAATTTTTCCGCTTTGAAGGTGCGCCGGCTGAGCATCTCTCCGTAGAGAGCCAGGTCCTCATCCGTCCCCGCTCCCCAGCGATTGAGTTGGCTGACCGGGTCGATGTCGCCGCAGAATCCCTGGAAGAAAATCGCCTGATGGCCTTTTTTTTCAATCCGGCTGACCACCGCGCCCGGCCAATCGGCGGAGACATTTTTTTCAGGGCCGAAGACCACGGGGTGGCAGGCGTAGCTCAAAAGATAGATTTTTTGCGATGTTTGACGGAAGAGGGCAACCTTAAGGATTGGATCGATACCCTTAAAATTTTTTGTGCGGCGGTTATAGCCGATAGGCTCGATGGCTTCAAAGGCGAAGGTAAAATCGGCTTCTTTCATGCGCTCGTGCGCTTCTGCCACGGCTTCTTCAATCGCCTGCTGGACCTTTTTCATGTATTTCTCGTCAACTTCTCCCAAGCCCGGAAGAGACTGAGTGGCCGGGCCGGAATGCGTGTGGATGCAGGCGAGGAGGATATTTTGGACGGGGATTTTGTGATCTCGGGCGATCGTCCTCCTTACCGAATCCGAGAAATCCACGCTGAACCCGACGAGGTCCGAGCTCGCCAAAACGAGCGCTTGATCCTTGTTCCTCAGGAACAGGGCTCGGACTTTTAGGTAGTCACGGACCCGCTCTGCTTTTCGGTCGAGGTAAAACCCGTATCCGCACAAATCCACGCCCAGCGGCGGAGTGATGACCCTCTCGCCGTATCCGACCGTCAGTGGACTCATGATTTTTCGCCTAAGACATAGTCGAGACACCGCAGCCAGAAACGATGATATCCCTCCCAATAGACAAAATTGCACCCCCAGTGGGGGGCCGGATCCGACATGTAAGCAAGGACGCGGCCTTTTCCATAGCCTCGAACGGCGAGCAGTGGGTCGCCCGTTTCTTTGATCTTCAGGAGGATCCGTCCTTCTTTCTTGGGCAAGGTTTTGTTATAGCCAAGGATCGGAGGCATCGTCCTGAAATGGATCTTCCCAAAAAATTTTTTCCCCGGATCCGTTGCCTCGGCCGAAAAGCCTTCCGTCAACTCGACCAGGTCTTCATAATCCAGGCAGAGCACGGGCAGCAGATCTCTGAGAAGCGTCCGGCCCCAGCCTCCCTTGCCCACCTCTCCCGTGAATGAATACCAGCCGCCCAGGAGCATGATGCCCTTTCCAACGCTGACCGCGTCCAGGGTCAGGCGCAGGCGGTCCGGGAAGGTCAACGGTTTTTTCCCGAATTTCGTTCTGTCAAAGAAGTTCGGAGCCAGCTGGAAGAGCTTGGCATCAACGTCGCTGAAAATCAGGACGTCATATTCTTCGAGGATCGCCTCATAATCGCCGGGCCCGAGCCTGTTGTAAAAATCCCAGCTGGGCACGGAGTTCACGGTGTGCCGGCCCGTCAACTCCAGAGCCTCTTTAAGCCATATTCCATAATTAAAAATGTCCAGCCCCTTGGGTGAGTGAAAGAAAGGCGTCTCGGCGAAAACGGGTCCTGTCATGACGGCCCAATCGCCGACATAGTAAATCTTAGCCATGGTCAATCCTCCTTGTAGAAGATCGCGTCACGGATGACGATTTTCGCCTTGTCGGAAGGATTCAACACTCTGAGTTGAATTTTATGGCGGCCCGTGGGCAACGCGTACTTCCAAAAGAGCGTCTCTTTCCGGACGAGGATGTCCGTCGGCAAATCTGACGTTTCGACCGGTTTTCCGTCTACCGACATTTCCACCTTAAAGCGATACGGGTCGACACCCGTGGATGTCGCCTCGCCGTTGACGGCAAACCCGATCCCTTCGAATTCAAAAGTGGCCTCTTTATCGAGCTGCCTATCGAAGGGCCTTCTCTCCGACGGATGATGGCCTTCGAAGGAGACTTCCAATCTTACCGGCTTGGGCTCCTGGACCTTGATCTGAACGTCTTGGCCGCCGGTGCTTCCGCCGTTTCTATCGATATTTTCCAGGCTGTGTATGAATGAAAGGCCATCGGCATCATTCAACGAGAGGCGCGTGTACTTGAAGGGGATCGATTCGGCCGCCTGCAGCCCCTTCTTCCAAAAGTCGGGGATATTTTTATACCCGATGATGGTCCCCAGAATCCCGCCGGCGCTGGCAGGATTGCAGTCGGAATCGTCGCCCGAACGAGCGCTCACGGACAGAGTTTTGCCGAAATCCCCGTCTCCGTACAGAAGCCCGAGCAATACCCAGGCGCAGTTGATCTTGGCGTCGATGTTGAAGCTGGAGAAGACGCCTTCGGGGCAGCCGATGTCCTCCGACCATTTGCGCTGAACCTTAAACCAAGTGTCTTTCCAGTCCTGGGGATTTTCCCTGTGCCAGCGGATGACATCCTGCATGGTCCGGGCGAATGCGCTTTCCGCCGGAATCGCCTTGAGCGCTTCTTCGGTAATGAATTCGACATTTTCGGCGACAAATGCCAGCGCATACATAGCAGCGACGTAAACGCCCCCGTACCACCCGTCTCCGTAGTTCATGATATGCCCGACTCTGTCGCAGAACTCTGCGGCCGTGTTGACCATACCCGGCGACATGAGGCCGGCAAAATCGGCCTCGATCTGGAAGTCGATATCATCGGCATGGGGGTTGTTCAGCCAATGTCCCGATTGAGGGGGAAGGAGGCCTCTCAGGATGTTATAGCGCGCCATCTGGTTGGCGTGCCAGAGCGGGAATTTCGCGGTGGCAAATGCCCGGGCCAGCGTCGCCGAGGAAACGTCGAGGCCTTCCTTCTCGAATGTCTCCATGAAAGTCAGGTCCATATAAATGTCGTCATAGAGCCCTGGATTATTTTTGAAGCTCGAAAGAATGGACGACTCATCCCAGGGGATCGGCTGATAATCCTGGATGAACGTCCCTTGGAACCTGAATTCCGTCGGGCCGCCGAAGGAGCATCCGATGGCTTGCCCAGCCCAACCGCCCTTGATCTTGTCTTTTAATATATCCCTGGAGATCGTGACGGTGCCGACGGAAAGGACGGAATCCATAAATTTCTTTTTGAATTCATTCTTAAGCTTGGTGAGATGGTCGGCGATGGTTTCTTTCGTTCTGGCGAAGCGGCCGGGAAATTCTTTGTCCAACGGTAAAGCTGCATCTTGCACCCGGGCGATAAAGTGGCCGGCCGGGTCTTTCGCATTCGGCTCTCTTAAAAGCGCCTTGAATTTTTCGAGCACGCAGTTGTAGCCGGTGTTGGTGCTTCCCGAGAGCAAATTCCCCGGATAAAGCTCGACCAGGTCCTTGAGCACCTGCTGCTGGGCACGAGTCTCGGCCAGATGGATAATCGCCTGGCCGATAGAACGCTCTGGATTATAGGCCCGGGGATTATAGGCGTAGTCGGCACAGGTCAAAAGGGGAATCCGGTTGATTTCATTCTGAGGGCAGTGCGGATTGCTCATGTAGCCGTAGGCGACCTCGTCCAAGTCCTGGTCACGACCGGTCACCGGCCCCAGGTGAAGGGCTCCCGTCCGGTCATTGACCGGGTAATTATCCCAGATAATGATCCGATGCTTGACCGTATTCTTGAATTTTTCGGCGCAGGCCCGGGTGATCCTCAGAGTGACGACGCCGTCGCCCGTCCAAAAGACGAAGAGGTCCTTGTCCATCACCCGTCCTAGGGCATCCAGATAAAGCTTGGCATCGCCGGCGTCTGCGCAACCCCAGTAATAAACGGGACAGAAGATGAGCTGGGCCTGCGGATCCTTCTCCCGCAGCCGCCGGGAGAGTTTATTGGCGAGCCCGGCGTGGGCTTCGCCCAGCTTGGCCATGTCCTGTCCCTTGGTATCGATGTCATCGTAGCTCAGGCTGAACCAATGCACGCCCAGGCCCTGCATCCAGGCGTAGTGCTGCCAGAGGGCCTCAAAATCTTCGGGGCTGTCATGCTTAAGAGGTCTCTCTGAATAAAGCTGGGGATGCATGGAAAAACAGAAGTGAATTCCCTTTTCTTGACAGGCGCGGACAACCTGCTCCAGGCCCTTCTTGCGGTCCTCCGGTATGGGCTCCCACCAGCGGTTGATGAATTTTTCCATGTCCGTGAATACGCACGTGTAGCAGCTCATGAGAAAATTCATCTTGTATTGGGCCAGGGTGGGGATTTCGGCCAGAAATTGTTCCGGCGTCCAGGCCCAGCCCTTCGTGCCGCGGAGCCTAAATTTTGGCTCTGCCTGGCCCTTGGAGAGGGGGGTCGGAAAGGGGAGGATTTTATCAGGAAGGCTGACCGTAAATTTCGGTTTAGGGGCGTCTTGTTGTTGGGGAGCTTCGGAGAATAAGTGTCTGCTAGAAATCGAGACCCCAAAAATTGTGACTAAAATGAAGGCAAGCGCATAAATCTGTTTGTTTTTCATGAACTGTCTCCTCCATTCAGCCCAAATAACAATTAAACCAAAATCCGCCGGATCAGCCAGTAGCCGAAGCCGACGGCCGCGATCATTCCCCCGCCGAAGACGCCCCAAGCACCGGCGAACATGGAATTTGTCGCCAAGACAAGGCCGAAGCAGGCGGCAATACCGACGGCGCAATCAAACATCAAATGTCCGAAGGACGGGTCTCCGCCTTGGATCAGATGGGCCTTTTCGCGAATCGGCTTCCAGAGGCCCGGGGGCCGGCACCGCTCATAAAACCTGAGAAGCGTTTCCGTGGACTCGGGAGGCGTGAGCAAAGCGACCACAATCAAAGTCACATTGCTAATAAGAAAAAGAAGCCCCGTTCCTTGCCAGAGAGGCTTGTTTTGGAAGCCCAGGATGAACCAGAAAAGAATCGAGAGAGGCAGCCCCAGGACAATGGCCGCGATCTCCCCCCAGACGTTAAAGCGCCACCAGAAAAACCTGAGCCAGGAGAGGGGGAGGATGAAGATCACCATGACCGAGTTAATGAATAAAAACCAGCTGACCATGCCCTTGACGTAAAATATGGCGACTAGGGCGGCCAAGATGAAAAGCAGCAGCGTCGCCACCCGGGAGGTAAGGACCTGGCCCCGGGGAGATTCGTGAGGCCGGAGCGGCCTGTAAAAATCATTGATGACAAGACTCGATCCCCAGTTGATGAGGGAGCTCAAGGTAGACATAAAAGCGGCTGCCTCGGAAGCGACGAGGACGCCGATGAAACCGGCCGGGAGGCGAGAGGCGTTGATCAGTTCCCCCCAGGCATAGGCCGGGTCGGCGATTAGCTTCATTCCGGCCGGCACCGGACCGGCCTGTTGTAAGAGGTCCCGGGTCCAAAACAGCGAAAGGGCGACGACGCCGAGACCGATCAAGGGGATAGTTCGCAGGGATAGGGCGAGGAAGGAATTGAACAGCTGGCCGCCTATGGCGTGCCTTTCATTCTTGGCACCCATGAAACGCTGGGCCGTCATGCCTTCGCCGGCCGTCGGCGATCCGGCGAAGAACAGCCCTTGAAGAACCAGCATGGCGACAGTCAGGGCCGGAATGAGCGAAGTCGGAGGGACCTGTTGAAAGGCGTCGGGCCGGACGAATCGAATTTTTTCGACAATAGCCGGCCAGCCTCCGTGCCGGGGAACGATCATAAAATAGAACGCCAGGCTGCCGACAAGTAGAATAGCGAACTGCACGACATCGGTGAAGACAACACCCATCAGGCCGCCGAAGACCGTGTATATCATGGTCACGCCGCCAAAAATGAGCAAGATCTGAGCCTCTGTCAACGGAACAAGGGGAGCAATAGTTTTGGCAAAAAATCCGGTTATATAGCCGATGATGATGACCGCATAGGAAAACAGCAGCAGGGCATATATTTTCCGGGCAAAATGGCTGGCATTTCCCCCGTAGCGCAGGGTAATCAGCTCGGCCGTCGTGACGATCTGCATCCGGCGCCACATCCGTGCCCAAATGATGGCCACCAGCGGCATCCAGATGATCCAGGAGGCCCACCACATCCAATTGCCGGCGAGCCCGAAGACAAGCACCAGCATGACGAACCCGCCGTTCCCCGATTGGTAGGTGGCCGTGTTGGACAGCCCGATGGCCCACCAGGGAAGGCTCCGGTTTCCGGTGAAATACCCCGTCGCGCCCTGCTTACCAGCCTTCTTGGTGAAATACAGGCCGACGCTCAGGGAAATGAGACAGAGGAAAATAACGACGACCCAATCCTTCAATCCCACGGGAGAACAGTATCAAGATGAATGCAAATTGTCAAAGAAGGACGTTCGAATTCTTAGCTTGGCGAGCGGCATACTCCGAGCCATTTTTCTTATTGACTTAGGCCCGAAATTTCGCTATTATCTTAATTCATTTCAATAGAATGGATTAACCTATCATGATTTCAATGCGTTTGATGAGATTTGGTGCAAAGAACAGGCCTTCCTATCGGATTGTCGTCATGGACTCGAAGAAGCCTCGAAAAAGCCGAGCCAAGGACTTCATCGGCCATTATAACCCGCTCAAGGAGCCTCCGGAAATTCATATCGATCTGGATAAAGCCAAATTTTGGCTGGCAAGAGGCGCAAAGGCGTCCCAGACAGTCCAGTCTCTTTTGCGTTCGGTTTCCACGCCATCAAAACTTTCCAATTTACAAAACTCTAAGTCTTAAAGGAGGTTACAGTGAAAGAGCTCGTAGAATTGATTGCCAAAGCCCTAGTCGACCAGCCGGAGAAAGTGCAGGTGTCCCAGCTCGAAGGGGAACAGACCACGATCCTGGAACTCAAGGTTGCGCCTGAAGATCTGGGTAAAGTGATCGGAAAGCAGGGCAGAACGGCCCGGGCCATCCGCATCATCCTTGGTGCAGCCGGCATGAAGCTGAAGAGGAGATTCAACCTCGAGATTATCGAGAAAGGCTGATTTGCAGAGCATCGGGAAAGTTCAACGAAGCCAGGGGAACAAAGGGGAGCTCAAGGTTAAGCTGTATGTCGAGGTTTCGCCCGGGGCTTTTTTTTTAAGGTTTATCTGAAAGGACGCGGGGGCCTTCGAGAGTTCGATGTCGAGGCCCTTTATGCCCATAAAAGCTTTCACGTTCTCAAACTCAAGGGGATAGATTCCCTGCCCCAGGCGGACGCGTTGAGCGGCGCGGACATTCTTGTTTCGGAGGAAAATCTCAAGCCTCTCGAGGAAGGACGGTACTATTCCTCCGAGCTCGTCGGCTGCAGCGTTTTCACGAAGACGCACGAGACGGTCGGGATCGTCAAGGACGTTTGGACGATCGGAGAGTCGGTCCTCTTGGTCGTTGAGCGTGACCGGAATGGGAAAGAAATTCTCATCCCTTTCAGTGAGGCCATCTGTCCGGAGGTGGATCGAGCCCGGAAAACGATCGTGATCGACCCTCCCGACGGCCTTTTAGACTTGAATGAGATTTGATATAATCACTATCTTCCCTGAAATGTTTGAAGCCGTTTTTTCAGGGGGAGTTTTAAAAAGAGCGCTTCAGAAAGGCTTGATCGAGATTCAAGTGCACAATTTGCGAGATTTTACTACGGATAAGCACCGGCGGGTGGATGACCGCCCCTATGGGGGAGAAGAGGGCATGGTCTTCAAACCCGAGCCGATTTTTTCCGCTGTCGAACACGTACGCAAATCCCTGCAGACCCCTGTTTACCTCCTCTCCCCCCAGGGACGGAAGCTGGATTTCCGCCTGGCCCAGGAGATGGCCCGCCGTTCCCAGGTCATCCTCATCTGCGGGCGCTATGAGGGCGTCGATGAGCGGGTGAGCGAACATCTTGCGACAGATGAGATTTCCATCGGCGATTATGTTTTGTCTGGAGGGGAGCTGGCAGCCATGGTGGTTGTCGATGCCGCGGCCCGGCTTGTCCCCGGTGTCGTGGGCAAGGAAGAATCGGTCAGGCATGATTCTTTTTTTGAGGGGCGGCTGGATTATCCCCAGTATACCAGGCCCCGGGATTTTCGAGGGATGAAAGTCCCCCAGGTTCTTTTCTCCGGAGACCATAAAAAGATCGAGGCCTGGCGCCGGAAGAAAGCGCTGGAAAAAACATGCCTGCGCCGGCCCGACCTCCTGGGCCATCGAGCGCCCTCTCCGGAGGAAAAGACAATGTTGGACCAAATCCAAAACGAGAGGAACAAACGATGAGCTTGATCCAATTAGTGGAAGACAAACACATGAAAAAAGATGTCGAACTCTTCGGCGTGGGGGACACGGTCAAAGTGCATGTCATTATCAAAGAAGGGGACAAGGAACGCATCCAGGTCTATCAGGGAGATGTGATCGCCAGGCGGGGAACCGGTCTGAGCACGACCTTCACCGTCCGGAAGATCTCGTTCGGCATCGGTGTCGAGCGGGTCTTCCCCGTGCATTCCAAGGCCATTAAGAAGATCGAAGTGGTCCGGAAGGGGAAAGTCCGTCGGGCCAAATTGTATTATCTGAGGAACCTGAAAGGAAAAGCGGCCCGGCTCCGGGAAGAAAAATAAAAGGCCAACGTGCCCGATTTTGAGATCGAGAAGCGCTTCTTAAAACAAGGCTATCGATCTATCGCGGGGGTGGATGAAGTCGGTCGGGGAGCCCTGTGCGGCCCCGTCGTGGCCGTCAGCCTGGTCTTCCCGCCCGCGCTGGTCCAGGGACGGTCCCCCGCCTGGCTCCGGCAGGCCAACGACTCCAAGCTTCTGACTCCCAAGAAACGGCAAGAGCTCCTGCCGTTCATCCTGGCCGATGCCGAGTCCATCGGCGTTGGGCTTTGCTCGAACGTCGAGGTCGACCAAATCAATGTCTATTGGGCATCCCTCCAAGCCATGCGGCGGGCCGTGGAGCAGATGCCCCTCCGTCCGGACGTCCTGCTTGTCGATGGATTTGAGCTCAAGGATGTCCCCTTTGTCCAACAAGGCATTCCCCAGGGAGATCGAAAAAGCTATTCGATCGCTGCAGCTTCGATTGTGGCAAAAGTCCTCCGGGACGAGATGATGGCTCGCTGTGATCTCATTTTTTCAGGGTATTCGTTCGACAAAAATAAAGGGTATGGCACCCAGGAGCATTACCGAGCCCTGCAAAAATATGGCCAAACCTCTTTTCATCGACAGAGTTTTCATTTAAAATCTTAGGAAAAGGGCAATGAGCGAAAAAGGCGAGCGGATCAGGATCATCGAGGCCGCCGAGAAGAAGGTCAAGAGCGGCAAGCTCCAGGAGGCCATTGCCGAATACCGGAAGCTGCTCCAGGGCGGCGGCCCGGACGTCCCCATCAACAATATCATCGGGGACCTCTACGTCCAGCTCGGCCAGATCGATGCCGCCATTAAAATATTCCAGGCCAACATCGCTTATTTGGAAAAGAAGGGCGCCTATTCCCAGGCCCTGGCCATCTGCAAGAAAATTAACAAGCTGAACCCGGCCGATACCGAGCTGACGGTCAAACTGGGCGACCTCTACAGCCACCTGGGTTTCGCCGCCGAAGCCAGGACCGAATATTTTCGGGCGGCGGAAGAGCTCGAGCAGAAGCAGGATACCGAGAGCCTAATCGCCCTCTACGACAAGTTGACCAAGCTTGAGCGGGGGGATATCGAACCGCGGCTGAGGCTGGGCTCTCTGTATGTGAAAAAAGGAATGGCGGACAAAGCCGTGGCCGAGCTCAATGACGCGGCCGAATGGCTGTTCGTGACGAACGACTTCAAGCAGGCGGAGAAGATCCTGGAAGAAGCCAGGCAGCTCGTAGACAGCGATCCCCGCAGCTTGGCCAATCTCGTCCGCATTTATCGCAAGGACCGCCGGATCAAGGATGCCATCAAGCTTGTCGAGCACGGTCATCTCAAGAATCTCGAAAACCAGGACCTCCTGACCCTTCTGGCCAACCTCTATATGGAGAACAAGGATTATCAGAAGGCCGGGAATATTTTTAATCGATTCCTGGAAGAGGATCCGGACAATGTGGATGTGCGCGCCAAGCTGGGATTCATCGAAATCCAAAAAGGCGAGCTCGACAAGGCTTATGACGTTCCTGGAGCCGATTGTCATCACGCTCATAGGAAAAAATAGGGAAGACCGGGCCGTCGGCCTTCTCGGCCTCATCTTGATGACCGGCCAGATGCACGTCCCCAGTCTGGAAAGGCTGGCTTCCATCTATAAGAACACGGTCCAGAATAAGAACCTCGAGATTGTGGACAGGATACTGCTCGAAGAATACCGGCAGGCCAAGCTCGAAGACAAACGGCTCTTGGTCCTGCAGGAACTCGTCGACCTCAACCCGCAAGACCCCGCACTCCAAAAAGAGTACGACAAGAGCGTGGCCAAGGAGCTCCAGCAGGCGGAAGAGGACAAAATCGAAGAACGGCTCTCGTTGCTTTCCGAAGAGGACCGGGACATCATCCAGACCAACTTGGCCAAGGCCGAGGTGTACTTGCAGCAGGGCCTGGTCCGCAACGCGCGACGGATCCTGGAGAACCTGGACCTCCTCTACCCGGAGGAGCCGAGAATTCAACAGCAGTTGGAGCTTCTTCAAAAAGCCAGGCCGTCTGTCGGGGACGAAGAGATTCCCCTGATCATCGAACAAGTGACTTCCCAAGAAAGAGAAAAGGAAGTGAAGATCGAGGAACCACCCCAGGGGCAAGAGCCTTGGGCAACCGTCGAATCGATGGGCATGCCGGAACCCGTCGTTCCCGAGCCCGTCGTGGTGGAGGCCGCGTCCCCAGAGCCCGCGGCGGCCGCGGAGCCTGCGGAGACGGCACACATCGAGATAACGGAAGAGGTGGCGGAAACGGGAGAAAAAGTGACCGCGGCGGAGATCTTCGCCGAAACCGATATCATCCCGGTCGCCGCGCCCGCGGCCAGGCCCAAAGCCTTTTATAACCTGGAAGACCGGATCAACGAAGAGCTGGACGTCCTCGAATCGGTCTTCTATAAGCAGATCAAAGAAAAGGCCGGCATGATTGAAAAAGAGCTTTCGGACATCGTGGTCGATTTCCGGAGGCATGTCGAAGAGAAGATCGACAAGCAAAACTACGAGGCGCGCTACAGCCTGGGGATTGCCTTTATGGAACAGGGCCTGAACGACGAGGCCCTCGAGGAGTTCAAGCTGGCCGCCCTAGACCCCGAGCGGACTGTCGACTGTTTTTCCTTGATCAGCCGTTGTTACAAAAAGAAGAAGAACCTTCCGGAGGCATTGCGCTGGATGGAACAGGCCTTCGAGATGACCCAAAAGGGGTCGGAACAGTACTTCGTCCTCACCTATGACCTGGCCATCCTGTATGAGGATATGAACGAAAACCAAAAGGCCATCAGCCTCTATCGCGAAGTGAAGGCCTGGAACCCGAAACACAGAAACGTGGCCAAGCGCTTAAAGATCTTGGAGAAGATCTTGGCGGATTAAATCGGGGGGGATACTTCCGAGGGAGCCCAGCCCAGAGGGGCTTGTCTATTGATTTTTGGCGATTTCTTCTTGAAGCTTCTGTTCGAGTTCCTGAGGGTGATGACGGCAGCTATATTCGATGTGGCTCGAAGAGCGGTGCGCTTTGTCATAATCCCAGCCCTGGGCCATGAGATGGCGTTCGTGGAGCTCGTGGAGCAGCACGTATTTTAGCTCACTGGGCTGGAGGTCGTCGTCCAGCCAGACTTCTCCCGGGGGGACAAAAGGATAGACTTTGTCGTGCCCGCCCTCGGTGTAATCTATAAAAAATAGGTCCCGGACGAGCTCGCCGTTGACAATCCAGACCTTGACGCCGCCGCCGCTGTATTTTTCGAGAAGCTGCTTGTGAACCCTCGGAAGGTAGTCCTCTTTTTTGAGATGGGGCTGGATTTTCTTCTTGATGAAATCGACCTTTCTCCGCTCTTTGATCTCGGCCTTATCCGCCTGGGCCAAGGCATCGTCGTAAGGATAGCCCTCCGCCATAAGCCGGTTTTCGATGAGCATGTGGTGGATGAAAAATTCCTCCTCACCGGGCGTGCGCTCGTGGTCGATCCAGAACTCATGGGCCGGGATGAATCGGAAGCGGAGGTGCTGGCCGAAGTTGGTGAACTCCTCGTCGAGGTGGTCTCGGATGTACTTGCCGTCGACGAGATAGACGTTGGAATTGGAAATCGTACCGATTTTTTGAAGGTATGGTTTGTCCATGGCGATTGTATTGTAGCATAAAAAAAGGGAACGCGGCTCGCTCGCCTCGAAGCGAGTCGCATTCCCTGATCGGGGAGCGGTGCGTCTGTCTTTTATTTGACGACTTTTCCGGAGATGATGAGGATGAGGCCCTTGTCGCTGCCGCCCGCCATTTTCGAGACTCCGACGACGGTTTTCTCTCCAGATTTCATGGTCAGGGTGGTCGCGATCAGGTAATTTTGGGGAGTATTGGAAAGGGTCATGGAGAACCCCAGCCGGATCTCGGCCTGGATATTTTCTTCTTTTTCGTCTTTGATGTACTTGGGCCGGAGAGAAAGCGAGTATTCCCCGTTTTTCCCGAAGCGGACCTGAGAATCCTCTCTCTCCATGGTCCGGACCAGCGTCGTGTCCAGGAGCGAAAAATTTTTATATCGCAAGAGATTTCTTATCTCTTTGATGACGGGATCGCTCTTCAAGGAGTCATCCGTCTTTTCTTCGACGGATTCGGAGCCGAGGACGAGTTGGATCGTGAACAGGAGCTCGGCCGGCTTGACGTCAACGTTTTTGATCAAGGCGACCATTTTTTCCACGAGGTCGGGCGTATCGCTGATAACCACCAGGTTGTTCTTGTTGGCATCGCGGGCCATGCTCAGGCTGCCGTCGCGGCTGCGGTAGGATTGGAGCAGCATCATAATATCGGTGGCGTCGATGTATTTCAGCTTAATCAGCTCTTTCCGCAACGGGGGCGGGGCACTCTTCTGCTGGACGTCGTCCTCGGCGAACAGCCATCCCGAAGCGATGAATAGGCAGGCGCCGGCCAAGGCCAACCGGGCGAATCTTTTCATTGTTGATTCTCCTTCCATTCAAAGTTTTTGTTGAAAAACCAAACGATCTTGAGACCGGTCTCTTGCGAAACAATCGTCATCGACAAAACGTCCTGTCCTGCCGGTTTCTGTTGGGCCGTCCTCTGGGATCGGCCAAGGGAAACGGGGCGCTCCTCAGATTTGAAGGGCAGTCTTTTATTGAGCAGAAACATGCCGGCGGCAAAAACGAGAAGAGCCAGGCCGAAGGCAAAGGCCGGCTTTTGGACCAACCCCCACGTTGTTTTTCTCTTTTCCACTTTGACGCCCGTCACGTGGCTCAGCATCCGCCGCCATTCGGTGTCCGTCCAGTCCCTGAGGGCTTCGGTCCGGGCCAGGTCCTTGGCCGCATGGAGCGCGAGGGCTATCTCCTGGGCCTCTTTGCGGCAGGCGGCGCATGTCTCGAGGTGGGCTTTCACCGTTCGCGTCTTCTTCCGAGTGAGATCGTTTCCGGCCAGCAGGGGAAGGAGTTTTTTTACTTTTTTGCACGTCATCGCCGGACCTCCACCAGGGATGGATATTTTTCTTTGATCCGCTCCTGGATCTTTCTGCGCGCCGCCGATAGATGGACCCGGACCGAGACCGATGAGCAGCCCAGGACATGGGCGCTTTCTTTAATGTTCAGGCCTTCAATGTCTCTCAGGAGAAACACTTCTCTTTCCCGGTCCGTCAGACCGTCCAGGCAGTCCATGAGCTGTGACCGCAATTCTTGATCAAGCTGATGTTCCTCGGGATTGCCTTCTGAGGTCGTGGGAACCTTATCCACAGGCAGGTCCAGCCGCAGCCGTTCCTGAACGACCTGCTTGTTCTTGAGGTTCCTGGCCGTATTGATCAAGATCTGATAGATCCAATTCCTGAAGCTTCTCCGGACGTTGACCTTCCCTAAATATTTGAACGCCCTTAAGAATGTCTCCTGCGAGGTCTCCTTGGCGTCCTCCCAGTTCCGGGTGATCCGGTAGGCCAGGCTGAGGAGCGGCTGCCGATAGGGGGTAATGAGTGGCTCAAACGCATCGAGGTCTCCGTTCAGGACTCGTTCGACCAAAGCGCGCTCCTTATCATCCATTTCACATAAGAGTATATCTTGAACGCGGTCGTTATGTTAAGACTCAAAATCGGGAGATCCCGGCCGGAGGTGCCGTGACAGGACCCATTCCCGCTATTGACACTGACAGGCCTCCCGGTTATAAGGATAGCCTGGAGGAAAACAAGGGACGATGAGCGACGCAACACAACTCTTAATCGCTAAAGGCCAGAAGGAGCTCTACCTCCTTCCCAGGATGGCCAACCGGCATGGACTGGTGGCTGGCGCCACGGGGACGGGCAAAACCGTTTCCCTGCAGGTCATGGCGGAGAATTTCAGCCGGGTCGGCGTGACCGTTTTTATGGCGGATGTCAAGGGTGACCTCTCGGGCATCAGCCAGCCCGGGTCCCCGACGCCGAAGATCGCCGAGCGCATCAAGCAGCTCAAGCTGGCCGATTATGCCTTCGCCGGCTGTCCCGTGACATTTTGGGATATTTTCGGCGAACAGGGGCATCCCGTCCGCACCACGATCAGCGAAATGGGTCCCTTGCTCTTGAGCCGCCTCTTCAACCTGAATGAAGTCCAGGCCGGCGTGCTCTCCCTCGTTTTCAAGATCGCCGATGACAACGGGCTCCTCCTGCTCGATACCAAAGACCTGCGGGCCATGCTCCAGTTCGCGGGCGACAATGCCGAATCCTTCACCACGGAGTATGGACGCATCTCTGCGGCCAGCGTGGGCGCCATCCAGCGCTCGCTTCTAGAGCTCGAGACCCAGGGCGGCGATCAGCTCTTCGGCGAACCCGCCCTGAACCTGGACGATTTCTTGCAGACCGAAAGCGGGGGACGGGGGATGATCAACATCTTGGCCGCCGACAAGCTGATGCAGTCTCCGAAAATGTATGCGACATTCCTGCTTTGGCTGCTGGCCGAGCTTTTTGAACGAATGCCCGAGGTGGGGGACATGGATAAACCCAAGCTCGTCCTCTTCTGCGATGAGGCCCACCTTTTATTCACGGATGCCCCGCAAGTGCTGCTCCAGAAGATCGAGCAGATCGTCCGCCTGATCCGGTCCAAAGGCATCGGCGTCTATTTCGTGACGCAAAATCCTCTCGACATCCCGGACGTCGTCCTGGGCCAATTGGGAAACCGCATCCAGCACGCCCTGCGGGCATTCACGCCGCGCGACCAGAAGGCAGTCCGGGCGGCCGCCGAAACCATGCGCGCCAACCCCAAGCTGGATGTTGAAAAAGTCATCGGCGAGCTGGCCGTCGGAGAAGCGCTCGTCTCCTTCCTTGATGAAAAAGGCCAGCCGGGTATCGTTGAGCGGGCGTTCGTCGTGCCGCCCAAAAGCCAGATCGGGCCGATCACTCCGGATGCGCGACGGCAGATGGTTTCCCGTTCGGTCCTCTACGGCCATTACGAAAAGGTCATCGACAGGGAATCAGCCTTTGAGAGACTCCGCGCCCGCGCCGAAAAATTTACCCAGCCTGGACAGCCGCCCCAGCCTCAACCTCCCGCGCCCGGGCAGCCGTCTTATCCCAGCGGGTATCCGCCGCCGCCGACTTATCCTCCATCCCAAGCGCCGCGCCCGCCGCGGCCCGTCGGCAGGCCCAGGGATACGCTGTTTGAAGCTATGGCCAAGAGTACGGTGCGCTCCATCGGAAGCTCTGTGGGCCGACAGATCGTCCGCGGAGTATTGGGCTCGATCCTGGGCGGAGGGCGGAGATAGATTTTTCTCCGCTAATTTTATTCTGGGCTCCAGCTGCGACCTCCCCCAGCAGACCCCGTTGGAGAATATCCATGCCTTTATGGACGCCGGCCGTTCTGGTTTTTAGGAAAAGCCTTAGTGGGTGCAATCCACCAGTGAGAAAAAAGCGGGCGCTGCATCGTTATTCCATGTGACGCTGCCTTCGTCGTCGAGGTGCCAACCCAACATGGACCGCCTGTATCCCGATGTGTCCCTGATCGGAAGAAGCGAGGCCTTCGGCCAAATCCAGAGCCTTATCGATAAGGTCAAGGACCTGAATGCGCCAGTCTCCATTTCCGGGGAGAGCGGCACCGGCAAGGAGCTCATCGCCAGGGCCATCCATTTCCGCGGCGTCCGTCGCCATGGCCAGTTTGTGGCGGTCAACTGCGGAGCGATCCCCGAGCACCTTCTCGAGAGTGAATTGTTCGGCTACGCTCGAGGGTCGTTTACCGGGGCGGTGCGCGATAAGACCGGCCTGATCGAGGAAGCCGATGCCGGAACATTTTTCCTGGATGAGATCGGGGACCTTTCTCTTCAGCTTCAGGCAAAGCTCCTGCGCCTGCTCCAGGAAAAAGAGATCAGGAGAATCGGCGAGAACCGGACGCGTCCCGTCGATGTCCGCTTTATCAGCGCCACCAATAAAGACATTGAGAAGGAAGTCGAGTCCGGCCGTTTTCGGGAGGACCTGTACTACCGCCTGCGAATCATCACCATCGACATCCCTCCGCTCCGGGAGAGGCGGGACGACCTGGTGCTGCTCATGGACTATTTCATCGAGAAATACAGCCGGGAAATCAGGAACGACAGGGTCTTTTTTTCGCCGCGTGTCCAGGAATTGTTCTTCCATTATCCATGGCCCGGCAATGTCCGGGAACTCCAGAACGAGATCCAGAGGTGCATCATTTTGTGCGGCGAGGAAAAGCTCGTTCGCGAAGAGCATCTCTCGCCCAAGCTCAATCCGGGCGGCCAGGCCGCCGCCGGCTCTCCCTTCAATTTTTTCGAGGCCAAGGCGGATTTCGTGCGGCGCTTCCTCAACCAGGCGCTGTTGCGCACCAATTTCAACAAGGCCAGGACCGCCGAGGAAATCGGGCTGTCGAGACAGGGCCTGTTCAAACTGCTGAAAAAATACAAGATCGAGGTCTCGCCGGATTCCAAGAACTAGCGATCCCTTCATTTTTTGCCGGTTTTCTGTTAAATTTGATAGGATGAGCACCGACCAGGAAAAAGTCTTTGAAGTCACCTGCCCCTGCTGCCAAGCCACGCTGTGGGTGGACCCCTCGGCGCAGAGCGTGATCAAATCCGAGAAGGGTGCCAAAAAAAAGGCATCCCTGGACGACCTCCTGCTGAAGGAAAAGAAGAAGAAGGAGGGGTTCGAGCACAAGTTCGAGGCGACGGCCGAGATCGAGAAGCAGAAGCGCCAAAAGGCAAAAGAAAAATTCGCCAAGGCCTTCGGCGACTTGGACAAGACGGATTGATGGCTGGGGCCGGCCGTCAGCTGCCGGCCTGTGTTTCGTCGTCCCGGATTTTTGGCGCCATGGTGAATCCTGTCGCTCCGTATAGCGCCAGGATGACAATGGCCGCATAGTTGGCGATGGCCCAGGGGAGATAGGAAAACACCTCAACGCCCAGGGTCCCCTTGATATAAACGCCGGCCATGCTCCAGGGAATCAGGGGGACGATAATGCCTCCGCATTCATCGATGATCCGCGATAAATTCTTGGCCGCCAGGCCCCTTTTTTTATAGGCGGGAGCGAGGAGGTCGCCGGGGATAATCACGGACAGATAGGAGCTTCCGGTGACCAGGGCCGTCACCACGCACGAGCCGATGGTCACCGAGACAAGGCTCCCCACTTTCTTGGCCAATTTCATGACCCGATCGAGGATGATCGAAAGCATACCCGTCTTCTGCATGATGCCGCCGAAGCTGAATGCAGTGAATGCCACGAGCTGTGTTTCCATCATGCTCATCAAACCGCCCCGCGATAGCAGCCTATCGACGACATCGACTCCCGTCCGAGCGGGGTAGCCCGTGTTCCACGCCTGGGCGATCAGCGGAATGGAGGCTTTTTGGAAGATCACGGCCAGGACGCCGGCGACGAGCGAGGACAAGAGCATGCCGGGAATGGTCGGTCTTTTTGTAAAGGCCAGATAGAATACGATGATCATAGGTAGGAGCAGCACGACGTTAAACTTGAAATTCTTCTTGAGCGTTTCCAGAATGAGCGTCATGGTCTGGGATTCAATCGGTTTGGCTTGGTATCTTAAACCGACGAAGAAATAGACAGCCAGGCTGAAAAGCCAGCCGGGGACCGCCGACCAGACCATATGCTTGATGTGGTCGAAAAGATTGGCGCCGACGGTCACGGCCGCCAGATTTGGGATATCGGAGAATGGGGACATTTTATCGCCGAAATACGCGCCGGCGACGATCGCGCCGGCGGCCGCCCCCAGTGGGACGCCAAGCCCCATGGCGATGCCGATAAAGGCGACTCCGACGGTGCCGATCGTCCCCCAAGAAGTCCCTGTGGCCAAGGCCGTGATGCTGCAGACAAGACAGGCCGTGAACAGAAAAAATTTAGGCGAGATGAGCTTGAGACCGTAGTAGATGACCATCGGAATCGTGCCGCAGGCCATCCAGGCGCCGATGAGAATGCCGACGGTCAGCATGATCAGGATGGCCGGCATGGCTTTATGGATGCTGTCCACGATTCCCCTCTCCATGTCTTTCCAGCTGAAGCGCAGGATCCACCCCAGGCATCCTGTCAAGAAGGCTGCGGCGACCAGCAAGACCTGAGGCCGGATTTTGTAAACGCCGTAACCGACTCCCAGGAGCAAGCCCATGGCTATCATAGGGAGCAGCGCCACTCCGAGAGACGGCGTTTTCTGCGGAACATTTTTTTCGGATCCCATGTTCGTATCCTTTCTCAGTGACATGATCGGTTATGATCGGCTGAAGGTGCTTTTGGCCAAGAGACGGCCGTCGGCCATCATGATGCGGCCTTTGGCAATCACATCCGTGAGATGATGGTCTCGGTCGAGCAGGATGAGGTCCGCGTCTTTTCCCGCCTCAAGGGCCCCTTTCCGGCCGAGCTTGTAAAACCGGGCCGGGTTGGCGGAAAAAAGATGGGCCGCCTGCTCGGTGTCCAGGATTTTTCTCCGGATCAAGGACCGGAATTTTTCAAAGAGAGTCTTTTGGGTGGCGATGGTCAGGCCGACCAGGTTTCCCAGCTTGTCAAAAACAGGAAGGCTGCCGTTGCTGTCCGAGCTGACTGTGATCTGGCTCAACGGCGCTTTTTTTTCAAGACAGCGAAGGACGGCGGTTTCCACGCTCACATCGGAATCGCTCTCTTTTTCCGGGTCCACGCCGGCCGTTAAATCCACCGTCCCGCCCGCGAGCGCATAATCGACGGCCTCCTCGAGCAGCCGGCGGTTGCGATTGACATGGGTGGGAATGACCTGGCTGGCCGGGATTTCGGTCTCTTGGATCAGGCGGAACAAGAACTCCAGTCCCCGCCGCCCGTCACCCAGATGGAGATGAAGCACGCCCGCCTTGCCGCCGAGCAGCCCGCCCACGCGGCATTCGGCGGCGAGGCGGGCGATATCTTCAAACACCGGCTGGGCGGAGCGGTGGTCTGAAATGGCGATTTCGCCCGCGCCGATGACCTTATCAATAAGGACCAAGTCGGACCGCACGCTGCCGGTGATTGTTTTTACGGGAATTTCGTACGATCCGGAAAAGATGTAGGTTGTGACGCCCTCGATCTCAAGGGCCCGGGCCTTGGCCAAGAGGGATTCCATATGGCGGCTGACGCCGTCCGTTCCCAGGCAGCCGACGAGCGTCGTCACTCCGCTGGAAATGATCTCCTCGATAGCGATTTCGGGCGCCCGTGTCGACGGACCTCCTTCTCCGCCGCCGCCCAGGATATGGACGTGGCTGTCAATCAGTCCGGGAAGAACAAGCTTGTCCCGGGCGTCGAAGGTTCGGACCTCGATGCCCTGGATCTTGATGGACTCCGGCTCGGCGACGGCGGCGATCTGATCTCCGGCGAGCAGGATGTCTTTTATCCCGAGCGGTTGCGGCCCAAAAACCAATCCCCGGCGGATGAGCGTAATCACGGCGGCCTCCTTGAGACAAGATACCTAGTGCTAAATTATCATGACTGTTTTCCATTGACAAGGACCTCGGCCTCTTTGCCGAAGGCGCGAATAGAGATCTGGGTCCTTCGGGCATCACAGGGCAACATCCGTACCTCCCATTCATTTCCCCGATTCCATGAAGGAGTCGTTCCCCACGATTTCCCTGTTTATAGAAAAATCTCTAGTTTTAGGATAAAATGAGGTCCACCATGGCGAGCTTTGAAGAAGAGCTGAAACGGTATGAACCGTTCGCTCGCCGAGCGAGCGCCATTGCCCTGCTCGGTAAAAAATTGCTCGTCCGCGGACAGGAACACTTCAGCAAGGAAGGCCCATCCATCATCGTCGGGAACCATTGCGGCAGCTACAAGGATGTCGCCATCATCTGCAAGTTCGTGCCCTGGCCGTTCTTTTTCACGGCCAATCGGGAGATTTTTACGAGGAGCGAGTTCAGCCATCTTGTTCGTAAGCACCTTCGGCGGCACGTCAAGAATTTCGGCCTTCTCCTCAATTTTTTTCTGAATCCCTATAAATTCCTCTTTGTTCAATATATCTCTTCCAACGTCGCGAAAGTCGGGACGATTCCCGTGGATTTAGGCAATCATGGACGGCGCGAGGCGATCGAGCGCTGCCAGGACTACCTCAAACAAGGCAGGAAAATCATCGCTCTTCAGGGATATGGACGGGTTGTGCCCAAGGACCCCAACCCTTATGTGAAAGCCTTCGGCCGGGGGGTTTCGATCATTTCCTACAACATGTATCAGCAGGAAAAAATCGCAGTTCCCGTGACGCCCTTGGCCATATACGGGACGCAGCGTCCGTTTCTGGTTCCGGGCAAGGTCCTTGTGAATGTCGGCAAGCCGCTGGTGGTCACCGATTATCTAGGGGGCGGTTTCGAGGAAACGGTCGAACGGTTTAAAAATGCTCTCGAGGCCACCGTCAACAGGCTTTTTTTCGAGCTGATTCGGGCCTAAAGCATCTCTTTCCAAAATCTCCATCCGTCAAAGCAGGAAAAAATTGCATTCTTGAAGCCCAGTCACTAGAATAATTCCTGAGAGTGAGGACACGATGAAACATAAAACCCTCTGGATCGTCTGTCTGGCTTTGGTGTTTTCTGTATCCTGCGGCCGCGGCCGGGCTCTCAAAAGCCCGGGGATCTATCTTCCCAGGGAGGCTTCACGCCTGGAATCGATCGCGGCGGCCGAGCTGCGCCGCTATCTCTATCTGTGCACGGGCGATCTCGTTCCCGTGACCAAGATTGATTCGTTGGCCGAACTCAAAGATGCCGGCATTGTTGTGAGCCAGAATGGAAGGCTCCTCCACCAAGCCGGGGAAAAAACAGGTTCGGCCGAAAATATTCCCCTCGATAAATTCCCGAAGCTCTATCCTGATGACTATTGGCTGAAGACATTCAAGCAGAACGGGACAACCCATTGGCTCATCGCCGGCGGTGACGGATTTGGAATGCTCTATGGGACGTACGCATTTATCGAAAAGCTCGGTGTCCGGTTCTACCTCGACGGAGACGTCGTCCCGGACAAAAAATCGGAGTTTCATGTGCCGGAGCTCGACGAAACAGGACGGCCGCTGTTCAAGCTCAGAGGCATCCAGCCCTTCCATGATTTTCCAGAGGGCCCGGATTGGTGGAATGAAGATACCTATAAGGCGATCCTGGGCCAGCTTCCGAAGCTGCGCATGAATTTCTTCGGCCTTCATACTTACCCCGAGGGGGGGCCCAATGCGGAGCCGACGGTCTGGATCGGCTTTCCGGGCGATTATTATGAAGACGGCCGGGTGACCTACAGCTATCCCTCGAGCTTCCAAAATACGCTGCGCGGCAACTGGGGTTATCAGGCCAAAAAGACGGGCGATTTTCACTTCGGCGCCGCCGAGCTGTTCGATCACGACGGCTACGGCGCGGATGTCATGGAGGGTCTGGTGCCCGAGCCGAAGCTGCCCGACCAGTTCAATGCCGTGTTCAATCGGACAGCGGCCATGCTCCGGGGGGCATTCACGTTTGCCAGGGACCTGGGCATCAAGACGTGCGTCGGAACAGAGACGCCCCTGACCGTTCCTGCCCTGGTCCGTCAACGCTATCAGATGATGGGCAAGAATCCCAAAGACCCAAAGATGGTCAAGGAGGTTTACAAGGGGATATTCCAGAGAATTTTAGCGGCCTACCCCCTCGATTTTTACTGGTTCTGGACGACGGAGAGCTGGACGTGGTCGGACGCGAGCGAGGAAGCGATCAAGGCCGTCAAGTCCGATTTGAACATGGCCGTCCAGGCCGCCGCCGAGCTGAAGGTCCCCTTCAGCCTGGCCACGTGCGGCTGGGTGCTCGGCCCGCCGAGCAACCGAACGCTGTTCGACCAAGCCCTGCCGAAAACGGTAGCGGCCAGCTGCATCAACCGTGAAGTGGGAAAAGCGCCCGTGGATCCCAATTTTGCCAAGATCAGCGACCGCTCCATGTGGGCCATTCCCTGGCTTGAGGACGACCCGTCGCTCACCTCGCCCCAGCTTTGGGTGGGCCGCATGCGCCGCGATGCCGTGGATGCCCTGAAATACGGCTGCGACGGCTTGATGGGGATCCATTGGCGGACGCGGATTTTGTCGGCGAACGCCTCGGCCCTGGCCCGGGCTGCCTGGGACCAGAGCTGGAACACGATGCCCGCCAAATTTGCCGACATAGTCGGCCCTATCAACGGCCAGTACGTAGCCTTTGCGGACAAGACAATCGCCGGCACGAAGGAAGAGGCAATCTACAAGGATATCCGGGACCGGGTTTACGGCTACCATTTGTCGGTCCCGGACGGAACATACACGGTCACCCTCAAATTCTGCGAAGGAGAGTTCGACAAGAAAGGCGCGCGCGTGTTCGATATCCTAATCCAGGGGAATAAGCTGGCTGAGAAAGTGGATATTTTTGAACGCGTGGGAAAATATAAAGCCCTGGACTTGGCCTTCAAAAACGTCAAGGTGACGGACGGGAAAATGGCCATCGATTTCGGGGACCGTATCCACTATCCTTCCCTGGCCGGCCTCGTGATCGAAGGGACGACTGGGGCCGGAGAGAAATACATGAAGAAAATTAACTGCGGCGGCCCCAAGGCCCTCGACTATGATGCCGATTGGCCCGAGACGCCCCGCTCTCTCGCCGCGCTCGATTTTTACCAGGACTGGGCCCAGAACCAGTTCGGACAGACGGCCGCCAACGCGATTGCCGAGATATTTGCCAGGGTGGACGGAAAGCTCCCCATCCCGGTGAACTGGATCGGCGGCCCGGGCGGCATTGCTCCCGAGAAAAGGCCGTGGGTTGAAGTCCAAAAAAACTACCGGTTCGTTGATGATCTGGCGGCGTTCAAGCCCCGCATCAAAGGGAAAGGAAATGCGGAGCGCTTTGACTATTGGCTGAAGAATTTCGAATACATGCGGGAAATCGCCCATTACTGCTGCCTCTGGGCGGAATATAACCAGGCCTTGGAAAAGATGAAAGCTCTGGCCAATGACACCGAGAAGTCCCGGGCAGCCAAGGACAGCCTGCTGCCGATCCGGGTCCAGATGGTAAGCTCATTGAAAACGATATTCGGCTGCCTGCTGGCCACGGTGAGCAACACGGGGGAGCTCGGGACCATCGCCAACTGGGAACAGCATCTGCTTCCGGATTCGATCGAGAAACCGGGCCAGGAGCTCATCAAGCTTCTCGGAGCAGAGCTTCCGGCCGACGCCCAGTTATCAAAAGCTTACGAAGGTCCGGCGCGTATGATCGTCCCCACGGTGAGGGCGAGCTATCAGGCCGGAGAGCACACGCGATTGAAGGTCATCATTTTAGCCCAGAAGCCGGCCCGGAAGGTGCTTTTCTATTGGAGAGAACTGGGGAAAGGGGATTTTAGGGGTATTCCTCTAAAGAAGATGGCCCGGAGCGTTTACATCATGGATGTCCCCGCGATGATGACGGATATCGAATATTATGTAAAAGCGCGCGTCGGCGAGCAGGACCTTGTCTTTCCTTCGACCGCCCCGGAGCTCAACCAGACGATCATCGTTATTCCCAAATAGCGGAACGGGGTCAAAGCTACACATTTGACAAGAAACCATGAAGTGAAGAGCACCCTCTTAGCCTGTCCTGAATATTATCGATATTTTTATCAAATGTGTAGCTTTGACCCCTTTAGCCAGCGGTGTTCGATTTCCTCCAGCGTCTTGCCCTTGGTCTCCGGCAACACGACCAGCATGAAGACAAAGTCGATGATGCACATCAGGGCATAGAGCCAAAACGCCGATGACTCGTTGAACCGGTCGGCGATCACCGGGAACGTCAACGAGACGAGAAAGTCCGAGAACCAGAGGATGACCGTGGCGACGGCCATGGCCCGACCGCGAATGCGCGTCGGAAAAATCTCCGCCATGACCACCCAGACGATCGGTCCCATGGCCATGGCAAAAAAGGCCACATAAAGCAGGGTGAAGACAAGGACCAGGCTGCCTGTAAAAAGTTGGAACTTAAAGGCGGCGCCGAGCAGGATGAAAGAGATTCCCATGCCGCCCGCCGCCGTCAGCAGCAGCGGCTTCCGGCCGATGCGGTCGACCAGGACAATGGCCACGACGGTGAACAACATGTTGACCAGGCCGACGATGGTCGACTGCCCGATGGCCGACATGCGTTCAAACCCGGCGGTTTCGAAAATCCGCGGCGCATAATACAGCACGGCGTTGATGCCCGTGATCTGCTGGAAGATGGCCAGCCCGACACCGATGAGCAGGGCCGTTCTGAAGCCCGGTTGAAAGAGCTCGGAGAGAGCTCCTTTTTCGAGAGCCAAGGTCTCTTGGATGCTGACGATTTCGGCCGCCGCCGTCTCGGCCGTGTTGACTTTGGTCAAAATGGCGAGCGCTTCTTCTTCGCGCCCCTGCTTGACCAGCCAGCGCGGGCTTTCCGGCACCCTGAGGACGAGGGCAAAGAAGAGGATCGAGGGCGCCGCGCCGCTGGCAAACATCCAGCGCCAGTTCGAGGGGCCGATGCCGGCGAAAATCCAATTGACGAAATAGGCGAGCAGGATCCCCGTGACGATGGCCATCTGGTTGACGGAGACAAGCGCTCCCCGAATGCGCGCCGGCGCGATTTCCGAGATATAGAGCGGGGAGAGGATGGAGGCGGAACCGATTCCCAAGCCGCCGATGAAGCGGAAAATGAGGAAGGCGGCCATTGTCCGGGGGAGGGCACACCCGATCGCCGAGACGAAAAAGAGAATGGAGGAAATAAACAAGAACCGCTTGCGTCCGATCTTATCGCTGACGGTGCCCGCGATTCCGGCGCCGAACATGCATCCGATGAGGACGATGCTGACAGCCAGACCTTCCCCGAGGGAGGTCAGCGAGAACTGGTCCTTGAGATACCGGGTGGCGCCGGCGACAATGGCTGTGTCGAAGCCGAACAGGAGGCCGCCGATGGCCGCGACGACGGAGACAAAAATGACATAGGTTTTGTGAGTTTTCATTATTCCTTGAGCGTCTCGAACATGGCCACAACGTTTTTCATAGGGACATTGGCCTGGATGTTGTGCACGGCGTTGAAGACGAACCCGCCGCCCTTGCCCAAGACCTCGCAGCGCCGGAGCACTTCCTCGCGGACGGACCCGGGCGTGCCGAACATCAGCGTCTTTTGGGTGTCCACTCCGCCTCCCCAGAAAACGATATCGCCCCCGTACTTTTTCTTGAGCGTCTTTGGCTCCATGCCCGCCGCCGAGCACTGGACAGGGTTCAAAATATCAAATCCGGATTCGATCATAGAGGGAATCAATGTTTCCACGGCGCCGCAGGAGTGCTTGAAAGTCTTCCAGGATGTATTCTTATGGATCCAATCGTTGACCCTTTTGTAGTAGGGCATATAGAGCGATCGAAACGTATTCACCGAGCAGAACGTGGATTGCTGGGTGCCGAAGTCCGTGCCGCAGATGAAAACGGCCTGGACCTGGTCGCCGACCCCAGCCTGGATTTTTGCCAGGTTGGCCAGGGCAAACTCGGTTTGTTTTTCAAAGACACTATGGATATAGGGCTGCCGGGTGAGTGTCGAGATGTACCATTCCTCGATATCGCGGATGCCCTTCGGCGTTTTGAGGAAGGGCGCGGGGACCAGGGCGATGTCGCCGAAGGCCGTGCCGCCGAAGGTTGCGATCACACCGCGGCCGGTCTCGGCGGCCTGCCTGGAAGCCTCATCAAAATACTGCAGGTCTTTTTCTGAGATAGGGCCGAACTCCTCGATATTGTCCTCAGGATTCAGCTTGGCCTCATCGATCAGTTCCTGCCGGACGATGGTATCAAAGAAGAACCCGTTCTTGGGCATGCGGCCCGAGGGCGCGGCGGAAAGATCGCCCTTGGGAAAGATCAGTGTGTCGCCGTTGGCGTCTTTTGTGACTTTGAAATGCCCGGAAACAAGGACCTCGGTTCCGTTGTCCATGCGCCAGGGCTTCCAATTCTCATTGCGGAAGCCGAAGAGCGTTTCCACCGCGTAGACGCCTTCCACATCGATGCCCAGCACCCGCTTGAGGTCCTCCTCGATCAGCCCCAGCATTTGGTAGGGCTCATGGACTTTGACCGGCCGTTTGTCCAGGCCGTAATGTTCGCGCAGCCCGATGACGCAGCTGACGTGCATGCCTGTGACGGCCGTCGCGCCGAAATCGACGGGGATGCGGTCTGGCTCCCGGTGGTTCAAGGCCCGAATGAGGCGTTCTCTGGGTGTCATGCTCTCACCTGTTCCAACGGTTCACGGGCTTTCAGATTACACTATTTTTTGCGGGATTTGCAAAAGAAAATTATTCAAAGAAGATTTCAGGAAGATGCTTTCTACAAGAAACTACGCCTGGCATCTCGATGCGAAATTGGATAAAATAATTGCTCATGATCCTGAATAATATTCCCGTGTCCCTCGCTCCTGACGAGATCATCAAGCATCTTCGTCTCCACAATCGCGAAAACACGCCAGGCGTTGTTGAAGAGCTCCTGGCCACGGCCCGGCCTTTGATCGCTCCCCGGGCCCTGTTTAAGGCCGCTTATATCGATAAAAAAGAGAAGGCCTCCGTCGTGATCGACGGCGTGGGCTTTGCCAGCCGCGTTCTGCGGAAGAATCTGGACCAGGCGGAAAGGGTCTTTCCTTTTGTCCTCACGATCGGGGGGGCCCTGGAAAAAGAAGCGGGTTTTTCCGGAGACCTCCTGAGACAGTATTACTTGGAAACGATCGCCGACCTGGCCCTCCGCTCGGCAGGCACCTATTTTGAGAAAGAGCTGAAGAAACGCTACGGCCTGGGCAAGATCTCGAGCATGAGTCCAGGGTCTCTTGCCGATTGGCCGGTGACCGAGCAGAGGCCGCTCTTTGCCCTGCTGGGAAATACGGACGCGGAGATCGGCGTCCGTCTGACAGACAGCATGCTGATGATCCCCCGAAAATCCATCTCCGGCTTTTATTTTCCAACCGAGGTCACGTTTTTCTCCTGCCAGCTCTGCGAGCGGGAGCGCTGCCAGGGGCGAAAAGCGCCCTTTGATGAGGGTCTCAAGCAGAAATACGGCTTATCAGAGGAGTGACATTCCTTGTTGAGATACCGGAAGGCCTGGAGAAGGGCCTTCTGGCCTTTTTTTGCGGCTTGCGCGGTTTTCGTCATTTCCGCGAGGGCCCAGGAAGCCAAGCCGAGAAAACCTTCCGGAATCTTCAGTTTGTTTGTGGAAAATGACGTCTTCGCAGGGACCGACCGTGGTTATACCAACGGCGTGAAGCTCGTCTGGGTCTCGCCGGAACTCAATGGGTGCCCTCCGAATTTCCGCCTGCCGGACTGGCTGGATTTCCTGAGCCGGAAGCTTTCGCCGTTCCAAGCGCCGGGTTCACGGCGGGTGGTCTCCGTTTTCTTCGGCCAGAATATCTACACCCCCAATGACATTGAGCGTTCCGATCTCATCGTCTGGGACCGGCCTTACGCGGGGATCACATACGCGGGGCTCGGCTTCCACAGCTTCGGCCGTTCATCCTTGGACACCTTTGAGTTGAAGATCGGGATCGTCGGGCCCCATTCGTTTGCCGGCGACATGCAAAAATTTGTCCATAGGGTCTTCGGCTTCAGGCCGGTCAATGGATGGGCCCACCAGCTCAAGGACGAGCCGGTCCTCGGCATCGCCTATGACCATAAATGGAAGGCCTGGCAGGGGGAAAAGCCGAGCGGTTTCGGCTCGGACGTGATTTTTCACGGCGGCGGTGAGCTGTCCAACGCATTGACGGGCGCAAACACCGGGGTGGAGCTCCGGCTGGGATGGAATATTCCAAGAGACTTCGGGACGTCATGCATTCAAGCGGGGCCTGACAGCTCTTCGCTCCTTGAAGATCGGGAATCGCGACGGTCCGGTCAAGGTCGCTTCGGCCTGTATGGATTCTTGGTCTTCGAAGGACATGCGGTCGCCAGAGACCTCTTCTTGGACGGGAATAGCTTCGGCCAAAGCCACCACGTTGAGAAATATCCCTTCCGGGGGGACATCAGCTTGGGGCTGGCGCTTCGTCATAAAAGGCTCAAGCTCAGCTTCGGCTACATCTACGAGACCAAGCAGTTCACGACCCAGACGAGACATCCCATCTTTGGGTCATGGCAGGTTGCTCTCGATGCTCTCGATTGAAAGTCAGGTTTGGGCCCCCGATTTTTCTGCCTCCCCGCCTTCGGCATCGAGTTGACGGTTCTTATGGATTCTCCGCATCAGCAGGAACACTGGAAGTCCGGTGATGAAAAAGATCGCGCCCAGAAGGGCCTCCCGGGTCTGGGTCAAAAGGACGTTCAAGGAGATGCCGAAGAGGAACAGGGTGAAGATGGCTGGCAGGACCGGATAAAGCGGGGCTTTGTACCCGTCATAGGCGTGGCTTGTCCGCCTCGCCCTGCGACGCAGGGCGAAGATCGTCGAGGCTGCGACGGCGATGTTCAAGCTGTCCAGGAACATCACGTAATTGACGATGGCCTCAAAGGTGCCCAAGAAGAAAACGGACAAAATGATCATCGCGCCCAGGAAGAACAGCCCGAATCCCTGGGCTTGGGTGCGCGGATGGACCCTCTTGAAAATCGACGGCATCGCGCCGTCCTGGGCCATGGCGTAGTAGATACGGGGCATGTGCATGAGCGTGACGTTCAGGAATCCCAGGGAGGATAGCACGATGACCAAGGACACGACGAAATACCCGATATTCCCGAACACGGCTTTGGCCGTCTCGGCGGCAACGAGCTTGGCCCCGGCGATCCCTGCCAGGCCCAAGACCCTGTGATACGCGAAGTTGATCGACACGTAGCAGGCAAGAATGATCAGGATGCCCAGGACGATCGCCCGGGGCATGTTCCGCCGCGCGTTCCGGACGTTTGCCCCGAAATTAATCGTGTGGTGATATCCGCCGTACGTGTAAAACACAGAGATCAATCCCGCGGCCAGGGCAAGCCCCCAGGGCTTCGGAGATGCCGCGGCCGCAGCCGCCGGGGCCGGGCCGCCACGGTGAACAAAGGCGGCGACGACGATCAGCCCGATCATACCGATCTTGAGCGCGGTGAGAATGTTCTGGGCCCAGGCGCCGGTCTTGATCCCCAGATAGTTGATCAGGAGTAGGGCTAGGACCAATCCGGTCGCGCTGAGCTGGACAGCCAATTGCGACTGAAGACGCGGAGGGAGGACGATCGGATTCAGATATTCGGCACCGATGAAGGCCACGGCCGCCACTCCGGCGCCGTTGACGATGACGACGTTGGTCCAGTTGAGCATGAAGGCCGGGGCGGTGCCATAGTGGTCGGCGACGACCTTGTAGAAGGAGCCGGGCCGGGGAAATCGTGATCCGATCTCGGCAAAGGTAAAGGCGCCCAGCAGGCTGATCAGGCCGCCCAGGATCCAGGCGGCGAAGAACAATGTCGGCGTCTTGGTCGCTTGGGCGACAATGGCCGGTGTCCGAAATAGCCCGATCCCGATGACCAGGCTCACGACGATCATCGTGGTGTCGAAGGTCGTCAGCTTCGCTTGGATGGCCATTTTATGAATTGGATCACTTTTTAGAGCTGATCCAATCCATTCTATTTTTCCGCGGCTTCGTAGCGGGAGAGAAGGTCGTTTGTCGTCTGCAGATAGAGGGAGTATTTGATCTTGACTCCCTTGTCGTTCCTCAGCTTGGTGAGATAGGATTGGAGGAACTTGGTCTTTTTTGTTTCCAGGAGATTGTTGGTCTGGGTCTCTTTTTCTTTTTCGAACTCTTCACGAGTGGCCTGTTTTCTATCCAGGACGCGCAGGAGGGCATAGCCGTTTTCAAAGGCGATGGGCGGACTCACCTGCTTGAGGGGCAGCGAAAAGGCCAGCTGGTCGATTTCCGGGCTTTCTCCGATGACGCTGATGTACTGTTCTTTCTTGTGTTCGTTGACGGTCTTGTTTTCCAGCTTGTACTTCTGGGCGATCTCCTCCCAGTTTTTATCCGTGAGCTTGGCGCGGGCTTCCTTGATGGTCTCTAGAACCTTTTCCTTTTTGGCGGCTTCGATGACGTCGCTCTCGACGTCCGTCTTGACCTCATCGAAGTTCGCCGGCCGGGGCGCCTCGGTTTTGCGGAGCTCGGTCGTCCCGACCCCGCCATAAGAAAAGACCGGCGTCGAAATCTCTTTCTCCTTGAGCTTGAATAGAGAGGTGCTGATCGCTCCCGAAGGGTCGATGCCCTCAATCGCCTGTCCTTCCTTCAAGAGGCCGGTGTCCTGGACTTTGAAGCCGAGCCTGCGAGCGGCGGCCTCCAGGCTTTTTTCCTTCCTGGCGCTTTTCTCAAGGTTGGAGATTCTGTCTGAGGCCATGGTTCTGGCCTTCTGGTCCAGGAGGATGCTGCGGATCCTGGGTTTGGCCTCGGTCAGCGGAGTCGTGGTGGCCGCGGCCTTCTCCGTGACCTTGATCAAGGCGATCCCGTCGTCCAAGGTGATGAGGTCGGACACCTTGCCGGCGGCGAGCTTCTTAATCTCCTCCTGCTCTTTGGCCGCAAGAGTCTGCCAGTCGTAGAGGCCCCAATCCCCTCCGTCTTTAGCCTTGTTGTCCTTGGAATAGGATTTCGCCAGCGCCGCGAAGTCCTCGCCCTTGCGGATTTTGTCCATGACGCTTTGGGCTTCGGCTTGGACGAGGGCCTTGTCCTTGCCGGCGGACGGCAGGAAGATGCGGCTAACCTTGAGCCTTTCCGGCGCCTGGAACTGGGCCAGGTTGGCCTTGTAATAGGACTCCAGTTCCGATTCGCTCAGTTCGATCTCTTTTTTCAGGTCGTCTGTCTTGAGGAAGACATAGGCCGCCTCCCGCTTCTCCGGAATCTTGTATTTATCCTTGTGCTTATCAAAATAGCTCTGGACTTCGGCGGCCTGCGGCTTCTGGGCAAGTTCGACCTTGCTTTTTTCGAGCGCCAGGTATTCGATCTTGGCGCTTTCCTTGTCTTTCTGATAGCTCTGCCAGACCTCGTCGGGCGTGATCGCCACGCCCGCCGTGATGATCTGGACGACCTTGTTCAGGACGATGTCTTTCCGGAGGCCGTTCTCGAAGTCGGTCAAGGAGATCCTGTTCCAGGCTAGGCGCTGCCTGTATTCGCTAAATCCGATGAACTTGCCGTCTTGTTGGAGGCCGGGAAAGCTCACAATCTTATCGCGGACTTCTTCGTCCGAGGCCCGGATGCCCATGTCCTTGGCCAGTCCGAAGAGGAGGGCCTGCTCGATCATCTGTTCCAGCACCTGCTGGGGGATGTTGAGCTGTTCGATGAAGCTGCGGTTGAGCTCTTTGAACTGATTTTTCATGGATTCCAGCCGGCTTCTCAGCGTCTGGGCGTAGCTGTCGGCGGAAAAATGCTCTTTTCCGACTGAGACGAGAGCGCCGGCTCCGCCCGCCTCTCCCTTGGTCAGGCCGCCCCCCCAGACGACGAAAATGGAGACAATGAACGTGGCGACAACGATCCACAGCGTGGGTTTGAGCGCTTTCACATTTTTCCGCATCGTTTTTAGCATGGTCTCACCTCAAAATCTTTCGGCGAATATTTTCATGACGATTCTTTCAGCAAGTGGCGGGCAATCACCAGGCGCTGGATTTCCGAAGTCCCCTCGTAAATCGATAAGACCCGGGCATCCCGGTAGATCCTTTCGATCTCGAACTCACTGGAGTACCCGTAGCCGCCGTGGATCTGAAGGGCTTGGTAGGCGATTCGATTGGCGGCTTCGGAGGCATACAGCTTGGCCATGGACGCCTCTTTCGAAAACGGCTTGTTCCTGTCGAAGAGGTCGGCCGCCCTGTATGTTAGAAGCCGGGCCGCCTCCAGTTGCATGGCGCAGTCGGCGAGCATGAACTGGATGGCCTCGAACTCGGCGATTTTTTTCCCGAAGGCCTGCCGCTGCCTGGCGTAATTCAGCCCTTCTTCAAGAGCCCTTTGGGACAGGCCGACGGCCTGGGCGGCGATGCCAATCCGCGAATAATCCAGGCAGTGAAAGGCGATCGAGGCTCCCTTTCCCTCTTCGCCCAGGAGGTTGTCCGCGGGAACCCGGCAGTCCTCCAGGACGATTTCCGCCGTCAGGGAAGAATGGAGGCCCATCTTTTTTTCGACCTTTCCGACCCGGAACCCGGGGAAGTTCTTTTCAATAATAAAGGCGCTGAGCTTTTTAAGGCCGGGCTCCTTCTCTGTCATGGCAAAAATGATGAGGGCGCCGGCTTCGGTGCCGGTGGAGACCCAGGCTTTTGTCCCGTTGAGAATATAGGCGTTGCCTTGTTTTTGCGCTTTTGTTTTCAGCGCCATGGCGTCAGAGCCGGCTTCGGGCTCGGTGATCGAAAAAGCCCCCAACAGTTCTCCCTTGGCCGCGGGCGGGAGGTACAAGGCTTTTTGCCTGTCCGTTCCGTATTTCAAGATGGAATAACAGAAAAGCGAGGCATGGACGCTGACGATGAGGCAGACCGTCGGTGAGATCCGGCTCAGCTCTTCCAGAACGAGAACATTGGAGATGGCGTCGGTCTTGATGCCCCCGAACTCGGCGGGAATACTCATCCCCAGGATGCCGAGGTCGCCCAGCTTCCGAATGATGGCCTGCGGGAATTCGTGCTTTTCCTCCAGCCCTTTGACCTGGGGACGGATCTCTTTTTCGGCAAAATCCCGGATCATGTCCCGGAGGAGGATTTGGTCTTCGCTGAGTTCGAAGTTCATCGCGAGCCCCTTTTTTTCTCGAACAATGGCTGTAGCCGAGCGTACGTCGTGTCCAGGTCCTCGATGACGACTTTAGTCCGGCCGACGATGGGCATGAAATTCGAGTCCCCGGTCCAACGGGGGATGATGTGGAAGTGGAAATGATCGGCGATGCCGGCGCCGGCGCTTTTGCCTATATTCATTCCCAAGTTGAACCCCTGCGGGCGATAGTTCTTACCGAGGATGGCCAGGCTCATTTTCAGAAGGTCAGAGATTTCATCGCTCAATTCTTTCCGGGATCGCTCAAACGCGGCCAAGTGCTGGTAGGGCGCGATCATCAGGTGACCGGGGAGATAGGGAAACTTGTTGAGGAGAATGAAGCTGTGGCGCCCCCGATAAAGAATGTAAGCTTCTCGGTCGTGTTTGAGCTTGCGGGCGCGGCAGAAGATACATTCCTTCATGTCATTGACACTCCGGACATAGACCTCTCGCCAAGGAGCCGCGATATACCTCATTATTTATTGATCAGCTCCTTGAGAAGCTTGCTGGGCTTGAAATAGAGGACTTTTTTCGAAGGCACTTTGACCGGGTCTCCGGTCCGTGGGTTGCGGCCGGAGCGGGACGGTCTGTTCCGGAAACGGAAGCTTCCGAACCCCCTGACTTCGATTTCTTCGCCTTTGAGGATGGCGTCCTTGATGGTGTCAAAAAAGAGATTCACACCGATTTCCGCTTCCTGCTTGGGGATGTTCAATTCCTTGGAGATCTTGTTGATGAGGTCGGCTTTAATCATCGGTTTTTTCCTCCTTTTTGTTGGTCCGTTTTTTTGGAGTCTGGATATTTTTGAGTTGGTCTCGCATGAGATCGCCCAGCGTCATCCGGTCGTCCTGGGTATCCATATATCTCTGGTAGTCCTGCTTCTGGATGTCCATCTGGGCCTGCCGAAAGCTCAAGGAGATCTTCTTATCCTTGGGATTCAATTTAATAATCTTGGCTGTTTTTTCCTCGCCGACTTTGAAGGCCTCGGCGGGAGTGTCAATTTTCCGTTCGTCGAGCTCCGACAAGAACACCACGCCCTCGATGCCCGGCGTAATCTCGGCAAAGACGCCGAAATCGGCGATGCGGACGATCTTGACATTGACCAGATCGCCCGGCTTGTGCCTGGCAAAGAACTCCTCCCAGATATCTCCTTCCAACTGCTTGATACCCAGGGAGACCTTCTGCTTCTCCACATCGATGTTCAGGATGACGGCCTCGGCCTCTTGGCCCACTTTGAGCTTCTGCGAAGGGTGCTTGATTTTTTCCCACGAGATATCCGAGATGTGGATCAGCCCCTCGATGCCCGGTTCGATTTCCATGAAGGCCCCGAAATCCGTGATGCTGGTGATCTTGCCTTGGACATGGGCGCCGGGCTTGTATTTCTGCTTGAATATCTCGAGCGGATGCGGAGAGGACTGCTTGAGGCCCAGGGAGATGCGCTTGGAGGCGGGGTTGACGTCGAGCACGGTAACCGTCACCTCCTGGCCGGACGCGAGAAGTTTCTTGGGGTGGATCATCTTCCGGGACCAGCTCAGGTCGGAGATATGGACCAGCCCTTCCACGCCCTTTTCCAGCTCGACGAAGGCGCCGAAATCGGTCAGGCTGGTGACCTTGCCCGACACCTTTTGCCCCGCCTTGAATTTCTCGGCGATGTTCGTCCAGGGGTCGGGCGTCAGCTGCTTGTAGCCCAGAGAGATCTTCTCGTCCTTCTCGTTGAAATCGAGGACGATCACTTCGACTTCCTGGCCGACCTGAAGAAGCTCGGAGGGATGGCTGATCTTTCCCCAGGATATATCGGAGATATGGAGCAGCCCCTCCACGCCGCCGATATCGATGAAGGCGCCGAAGTTCGTCAATGACTTGACCTGGCCCTTGATTTTCTGACCTTTGGCCAAGTGGCTGAAGACTTTGCGGCGCTTTTTTTCCTTTTCGTCCTGGAGAAACAGCTTCCGGGAGAGGACGGCGTTCTCCGTCCTGCGGTCGAACTTGATGACCTTGAACTTGAAGCTCTGACCGATCATCTTCTCGGGGTCCTTGATCACCCGGATGTCGGCATGCGAGTCGGGAAGAAAGGTATTGATGCCCACGTTGACCGTGTAGCCGTTCTTGATCCTTTCCGTGATCTTCCCCGTGACCCACGTCTGGTAGTTGAAGGCTTTTTCTAGGGCATCCAGGGCTTTCTGGATGTCGGCGTTTCTTTTGGACAAGACAAAATAGCCTTGTCTGCGGTCGCTTCTTTGAAGCATGGCTTCGATCTCATCGCCCAAGCGGGGCTTGGGCGGCTCTGCGCTGTCCAGGAATTCTTCGAGGGGGACAATCCCTTCGGACTTGAGCCCGATGTCCACCAGGACGTGAGTGGGCGTGACCTTGATGATTTTGCCTTTGACGATTTTTCCCGGGCTGATTTCTTTGGCGCTGAACTGGTACTTGTCCAGCAGGTGTTCATAATCCTCGGAAGTCATTTTCTCATCTTTGTCCTGGCGTTTGGTTATCTCTGACATTGGACGCGACTCTCCTCTTGAGATTGTTGCTCGAAGCTCTGTTTGATTTTTTCGACAGCCTCTTCGATGGCTTCGGGCGGAGTGGACGCTCCTCCCGAGATCCCTATTTTTTTCGCTCCGCGGAGCATTTTGGGCATGATTTGGTCCGCGCTTTCGATAAAGTAGGTGCGGGGCAGGATACGCTTGGAGATTTGGAAAAGCTTGTACGTGTTGGAGCTGTTTTTCCCGCCGACGATGAACAGCGCCTGGACCCGGGCGGCCAGCTCGGACGTGGCGCGCTGGCGCGTCTGGGTGGAAACGCAGATCGTATTGTAGACGCGGAGCTCCTCCGTTTTTTCGGTCAGCGCCGAGACGACCCTCTGGAACAGGAACGGGTCCTGGGTCGACTGCGCCAGAACCGCCCGTTTTTTTCTAAGGGGCAGGGGGACGACCTGGCTTTCGTTCTCGATGATGACCCCCCGGCCGCGGCTGTAGCCGATGAGTCCCTTGCTCTCGGGATGTTCTTTGTTGCCGACGATGACGATTTCCCCCTTTTCCCTGGCCAGCTTGGCCACCAGCTTTTGGATTTTTTTCACGATCGGGCAGGTGGCGTCCACAACTTCGATCTTTTTCTTTTGAAGCTGTTCGTAGACATCGGGGGAAACGCCGTGGCTGCGGATGATCACCGTTCCTTCGCCGAGACTGTCCAAGTCATCCGCGGACAGAATCCCCTGGCTCTTCAAGTCGGCAATGACCCGGGGGTTGTGGATGAGGTCACCAAGGGTGGAGACCAGGCCTTCTTTTCGGCGACGGGTTTCTTTGGCGAGCTTCAAGGCCCGTTTCACGCCGTAGCATAATCCTGTATTCTTGGCGATGATAATTTCCATTTTCTTGTGCGATGAATGAGGAGATATCCTATCTGATTGAACCCTCTTTGTCAATGCTAAGTGTAGATGAAACCTTGACTTAGAGGCAAGAGATCCGATAGTGGCCTTGGCCGCTACGGCTACTATCGGATCTCTATTTTAGAGAAGGATGGAGGAAAGCCCCTATCCCTTTGGCTTGGACGTCGGTTGCAGAGGGGACGTATTCGATCTCGACGGCTTCGGCCGGTTGGAGTTCCTTGAGGCTGGACAGGATGGCCCGGATGCCGGCCAGATGCCGGGCGATCCGCTGCTGGAGAGGGATTCCTTCCGGTCCATAGGGCACAAAAAGGCGCCCCAAGCGCGATGCCCTTTCGTAATATTTGTCTTTTCCGTCCACGATGAGAGAGATCGTGGGCCTGCCTTTGAGCCGGCCATGAGAGGCGTTTGGGGTTTCAAGCAGGATGGCTTTGATATGCGCCGCATCGCCCCATTCCCTGTGAGTCAGGCCGCGTAGGTTGGGAGGCGAGGCCTCCAACCGGAAATCAAACCCCTCGGCCTGGAGCTCCATCTGGGCCGTTGCCGCCAGGTCTGCGGCGTTCTCATGGAAGACAATGGCGTTAATGACCGGGTATTCGGGCGCGGATTCATGTAAATCGATGCCGAGGTCGATCGCCTCATTCCGGATGAGCTCCATCATCCCGAAGGCCACTTTTTCGGTCAAATAACCATCGGGCTTTCCAGGATAGGCACGGTTGAGGTTACGGGCTTCGATGCCGGCCAGCTTTTGGCCCATCGGGTTGACATAAAGCGTGGGGTCCGGCCACTGATGAACGGGATTCGTAACCCTGGAACCCAAGCGAAACCACCGCCGCCCCCCCGGAGTTTCGATGAAAAATCGCTGCGGGCTTCCCTCCTGGGGGTCGCTATGAGTAAAACCGCTGGCATTGGCCCAGGGCACGACGACGACTTTCCCTTTGGCCGTCTGGATTGTTTCGGTGAGGAGAATCGCCGTCATGTACCCGGCCGGCTCGTTGGGATGCGTGCCGCCGAGGATGAGGAGATTTCCTCCTTTTGCCGCGCCGGCGAAGATGAAAACCTCTGTATCTCCCGGCGTGTTTTTGAGGGCCGGGAAATAATCGCTCAGCATCTTTTTTGCCGTCAGGCCCGGACTCGGAAAAATTGCGTCCTGCTTGTGCATGCTCAGGAATTCGCGGCCGGAAAAGAATCCGACAACCAGCGTGAGCGCTAAAAGCGCCGCGCTTGTGGTAACTTGTTGACCTTTCATGTTATTCAATTAAAAAAAGCCTCAGCAGGAAGAGGACCAAGACCAGCACGATGCCCGCCTGTTTCCAAAATTTTTTCTCTCGGAATAAATACCAGACCAGGTGGCCCGTCAAGTACAAAACGATGAGATGATAAATAATGCGCATGGTCCTATAGAATCTTATCGAGCAGGGGCGCCAGCAGGAGAACCCCTATGCCCATGGCCAAGATGAAAAGAGCCGGGATCAGGCAATAGCGCAGGATCCTGATAAACATCTTTTCGCCGACGACCTGAGCGGAGAATCGAGCGGCCATCGCCGCGGGCGGCATCAGGTCGCCGATGCCGACAATCGCCGAGAGAGCCGAAGAGGTGATCAAGGCGTTCTTTTCGATCAGGGCCAGCAGGAAGGGAACGCCCAGGACTGAGGCTGAGCCGAAGGCTGAGACACCCCCGAAGAGGGGCAGGCTGACCGCGATCGTCAAATAGAGCAGGACCGGCGGCAGGGACAGGAAGGTGATCACGGCCCAGCCACGCGCGCCCGTCAGAGTCATGACCTGAATGAACATGCCCACCCCGGCCAGGATGGACAGGATGGGCATGGCCTCTTCGACGGCCTTTTGGGTCGCCCGGAGAAAATGAAACCGCCGTCCGCAGACCAGCCCGCTCAAACTTCCGATGAAGAAAATCGCCGGCAGGCCGATGTCCGGCAGGAAGTGGAGATGGATGTTTTGGAGGACCATCAGGACGAGGATGAGGAGAAGCGGGAGGTAGAGGCGAAAACCATATTTTTCCGATATCGAGGGGGGCAACAGGGCCTTCATCTCTACTTCGGATACGATCTTGATGTCCTTGAAGCCCAGCCAAAGGGCTGTGATGACCGCCAGCGGGACGGTGATGATGAGGAGCGGCGCCGTCAGCCCGACGTACGGCATATCCACGCCGCCGCCCATGATCATGACTAAGATGTTAACGGGAGGTGCGATCATGCCCAGGATGGCGCCCACGGCAATAAAGGCTGCCGTCTTGAGCGGGGGCAGTCCAAGCTTCATCAAGACCGGAGCGATGATCGGGCCGGTGCTCAGGACGGCCGCCAGCGAAGACCCCGTGATCATGCCGGGGAACATGATGACCAGCATGACGGTCAGGAGCAGCCAAATTTTTCTTTTATACAAAGCCTTGAGGATAGCGGCGACCAGGCTGTCCAGGATGCCGGACTCCTGAAGAACTTTCATGAAGATCATGGCCGAGGCGATGATGAGGATGATATCGAAGAAGCCGGAGGCTCCCTCGACAAGGTGCCTCAGGGCGATGCCCTCGCCGCCGGCGAGTGACCCGGCCAGCGCGGACAGGGCTAGGCTGATGCCCATAGGGAGTTTAAGCACGGTGGCCAGCAGGATAAAAACGGCCACCATGAGCAGGAGGATCAGGTAGTCAGGCATAAATATTTATTTTTATCTAAACGCAGCCTTCAGCGGGGCGACGATGTCCGTGGTTTTTTCAACCTCGATCAGAGGGATGTTTTTCTCTTTGCAGATTTTGGTAAAAAGGCCGTCTTTGTTACCCGATTTGACGACGATGGCCAACTTGGCGGACGGAAGGTAATCGCCGATCATCTCGTCCGTGAGCTGACCTCGCCGGGCGTCTCCTCCGAGATGGAGGCAGAGGATCGGGATGTTCCGTTTTTTGGCTTCGGCAAGCAGCTGGGCGATCCTCTCTCTTTCTTTGTTCGTATCGAGGCCCGCGGCGCCCAGCCCCTTCAGGCTGGCGCCGAGCACGAGCATAAGAGTTCTATAGTTTTCCAGGTCTTGGCCGACGGCCAGCTTCGATAAATCCGCCTTCAGTTCCGCCCGTTTGGCCAGGACCGAAGCCAGCTGGACGTCCGCACTCTGACCCGCCGATGTGATCAAAGCCGGCTGCTCAAAAACGGTTTGCGGGCTTTGAGCTTGCGGCCAGGCGGCTATGGCCAAGAATGCGAAAGAGGAAAGCCAGACTTTTATTGTTCGCCGACGATTCATCTCTATCTCCTCCTGCCTAAAATTTAGGGATGCGCTCCAAAAGCACGCGTCCCCGATTCTTAATATCCGATGCCGACGCCGTCTCGCCTGGAATCCGCACCTCCCTGGATGATTTTTTTGTCCCGCAGGACCATAATGCCCTGGGCGCCGCCAAAGTATTTATCGTAGTCTTCCTTGATGGTGATCTTGTGGCCCAGCGCTTCAAGCGCTTTGAGAGTCGCTTCCGGGATACGCGATTCCACCGAAATCGGCCGCGGTCTGCCCGCCGCCGAATCACTGAAGAAGCGCGGCGCCTCGATGGCCTCGTCCAGGGGCATCCCGAAGTCGATGATGTTGATGATGATCTGGACGAGCGAAGGGAAAATCCTTGTTCCGCCCGGCGAGCCCAGGGCCAGGAACGGCTTTCCCTTCTTAAACATAATCAGCGGGCCCATCGAGCTCGCGGGCCGGCGGCCGGGGTTCGCTGCGTTGGGAGATCGAGGGTCGGTGGAGAAATCGGCCATGTGATCGTTCAACAGGAAGCCCGTCCCTTCCGGGATGATGCCCGTCCCGAAGAAGTCATTGATCGATTGGGTCAGGGCGACGATATTGCCGCCTTGATCGATGGCGCAGACCTGCGTGGTGTTTTCTTTTTTTTCCAGGAGTTCATCAAAACGGACGTAGGGATAATGGCCGGCTGTTTTTTCCGAGAAGATCTTGTTACGCATCTCTCTCGCATAATCCTTCGAAAGAAGCTGAGGGACCGGCATCGTCACATAATCCGGGTCGCCGATATAATGTTCTCTGTCGGCAAAAATGAACCTCATGGCCTCGCTCAGATGGTGGATCGTGGCCACGGAATTATGTCCCCATTCTCTGAGCGGCCAGTCTTCAACAACGTTCAGAAGTTGAATGATGTGGAGTCCGCCCGATGCGGGGGGTTGGACTGTGTCGATCGTGAAGTCCTTGTAGGTCCCCTCTAGGGGCGGCATTTCTTCCGGCGCGTAGGCCGCCAGGTCTTCCAGCGTCATAATGCCATCCTTGGCCCGAACGGCCGCTACGATCTTTTTCGCGATCTCTCCTTTGTAAAATTCCTGGATCCCTTGGGAGCCGATCAGCCTTAGCGTTTTTGCCAGCTCGGGATTCTTGAAGGTATCTCCCGGTTCATAGGGAACGCCCCCGTTGAGGTAGCAGGTGGTCTCACCCGCGTTTTTCAAGAGCTTTTCATATTCGTCTTTATTGATTGTGCTGAAGGTCCGGCTGACAGGGAAACCGTTTTCTGCGATCTCGATCGCACTTGCGGCAGCTTGGGACAGGCTTTTTGTCCCGTATTTTTGAAGGGCATAGTTCCATCCGGCGAGCATCCCCGGGACACCGACGGCCGTGCCGCGTTCGGTCCTCCATTGTTCCTGGGCTTCGCCTTTATCGGCAAACAAAGTCGGCCCGGCGGCCGCGGGCGCTTTTTCCCGAAAATTCAAGGTTGTCGTTTTTTTTTCTTTGGCGAGATAGATGACCATAAAGCCTCCGCCTCCGATCCCCGATGCAAAAGGCTCGGCGGCATTCAGGGCGAAGGCCGTGGCCACGGCCGCATCCACGGCATTGCCTCCCTTTTTCAGCATTTCCAATCCGGCCTGGGCGGCTAGCGGATGGGCAGCAACAACCATGGCTTTTCGCCCCACATAATTAAAAGGCACATGCCTGTCTTGAGGCGGCTCGGGCATGATGACCTTTTGAGGCCGGCAGGATGCAAGAAAAAACGCCGCAGCGATCATCGCCAGGGCCGCGGCGTGTTTCACGCGTTTTCCTCTTCCATGAGTTTCTTGAGTTCCTCCTCTTTAGGAAGATCCTCCAGAGAATTCAGCCCGAAATAGACCAAGAATTTGTCCGTCGTCCGGTAGAGCAAGGGCCTGCCGGGCGCTTCTTTCCGGCCTACGATTTTGATGAGCTTTTTTTCAAGCAGAGAATGCAGGGCATAAGTGGAGTCACAGCCCCGGATCGTCGAAATCTCCGGCAAGGTGACCGGCTGATGGTAGGCGATGGCCGACAGGGTCTCGAGCGCCTGGTGGGAAAGCTTGGATTTTCTTTCAATCTGGAGAAGGCGCCGGACATAAGGGTCGAAATCGGGCTTCGTGGAAAATACATATCCGCCTGCCGTTTGGACGATGTGGATGGCGCCGCCGCTCGCGGCATAGCCCGCCGCCAGATCCTGGACGGCCCGGACGATGTCCTGCTCCGGGACGTCCGGCAGAACTTCCTTCATCTTCTCCATAGTCAAGGGCTCGACCGAAATGAAGATCAGGGATTCGATGATTTCTTTGAGCTTCTCAGTCATGGGTTACCTTCACGTGGGCTTCTTTGCGAAGCCAGACTTTAATTGTGTGGAAGAGCTGTTCCTGAATGGCGGTGACCAGGCGTGCCTTGATCAGCTCCAAAAGGCAGAAAAAGGCGATCAGCGCCTCTTCCAGCGTTTCCTGATTGTCAAGATACTCCAGGAAATCCAGGTAATGGCGCTCCTTGAGGACACTGACGATTTCGTTCATCTTCTCGGCCATCGAAACCTCTTTGCCCTTGATGACCTTGAGGTTTTCCTCCTGCCTCCGTTTCATCAAGGTGAAGAACGCCTCGGCCAGGTCGTACAGGGAGACTTCGATGAGGTCGAGGTCTCCGTCCGGCAGGGGCGCGGTCAGGGCCGAGCGCTTCCAGACCTGCAGCTGCTCGTCCTCTTTTTCACGCAGGACCTGGACGGCCGCCTTGATCGTTTGGTAATCCATGAGCCGGCCGACGAGCTCCCTCCGCGGGTCTTCCTCGGGCTCGAGCACCTGCTCGCGGGGGAGGAGCATCTGCGACTTGATGTAGATGAGGAGCGCGGCCATGAGCAGGAACTCGGCCTCACGGTCGAGGTTGATCCTGTCCTTGTGGTTCAGATAGTCCAGATATTCCCGGGTGATCAGGGCGATGGGGATGTCGTGGATATCGATCTTTTTCTTTTTGATCAGGAAGAGAAGCAGGTCGAGCGGGCCTTCAAATACCTCGAGCCTGACCTGGTAGCTTTCTTCGGCGTCCATCAAAATCCGAGAGCGGCCCTGACCTCATCCATGGTTTGCGCCGCGACACGGCGGGCTTTCCCGTTGCCTTCTTCGAGAATGTCCCGGATCCGCTGGGGGTTCTTTTCGAATTGCTTGCGTTTTTCCCGGAAGGGCGCGAGCATGGCAATCAGCGTGTCGATGACGACCTTTTTGCAATCGAGACAGCCGATCCCGGCGGTCCGACAGCCCTGGCCGATCTCGTCCTGCTTGTCTTTGGGCACAAAGGCCTTGTGAAGAGTGAAGACAGGGCAGTCCTCAGGCTCGCCCGGATCGCTTTTCCTCATGCGGCGCGTATCGGTCACCATCGGGGCGATTTTTTGCCGGATGACCTGGGGCGAATCTTTGAGATAAATCGCATTGCCGAAGGATTTGCTCATCTTGCGGCCGTCCGTGCCAGCCAGCCGCGGCACTTCAGTCAGGAGAGTTTGGGGCTCCGGGAAAATCGGGCCGAAAATCCGGTTGAAGCGCCGGGTTATCTCCCGAGCCAGCTCCACGTGCGGAGCCTGGTCTTCGCCCACGGGGACGATATCGGCTTTATAAATGATGATGTCGGCCGTCTGGAGCACGGGATAGCCGAGGTAGCCATACGTATTAATGTCTTTATCCTGGAGCTCGGATTGCATTTCCTTGAAGGTCGGAACCCTTTCCAGCCAGGGCAGCGGCGTGATCATGGACAGCAGGAGATGGAGCTCGGCGTGCTCTTTGACTTCGGACTGGACAAAGATCACGCATTTTTCCGGGTCCAGGCCGATGCTGAGCCAGTCGATGGCGACCTCAAATATGTTTTCTTTGATGGCTTTCGACTCCATGTATTCCGAGCTCAAGGCGTGCCACGTGACAATGCTGTAATAGCATTGGTAGATGTCCTGGAGCCTGAGCCAGTTGCGAAGGGCGCCGGCCAGGTTGCCCAGATGGCAGGGACCCGTGGGACGAAGCCCGCTCAAGACGACTTTTTTTTGTTCGGTGTTTTGTTTGGTCATCGGAGAAGAAGGCTGATGAAGACATTGATCATGAAAATAATCATGTCCAGGACGCCCAGATAGATCAAAGCCACGACGATCAGAAACCCGTAAGGCCGGAGACGATCATACTTTTGCGCGGCCTCATCCGAGAGGAGTCCCATGAGGACTCCGCTCCCGTCCAGGGGCGGCACGGGGATCAGGTTAAAAACGGCGAGGTAAATATTGATCAAGATGGCTAGGTACAGAACCATGGCCAAGCCTTCCAGGGGGTAAAAGCCCTGAGGAAGGACGGCCCGGGAGAGAGCGCGGCTCTTTAGAAAATAACTTACGCCGGGGCTGGCGAATTTGAGGATGAGGAGAAGGACGAGCGAGACGAACGCCGTCAGCAGATTGGATACGGGACCGGCCGCCGAGACGACCAGGTGATCGCGGCGCGGATTTCTAAAGTTATAGGGATTGACCGGAACGGGCTTGGCCCAGCCGAACGCCGGAAGGCCCAGAAGAACCAGAAAAATGGGAAGGAGAACCGTCCCGACGGGATCGATGTGGACCAGGGGATTGATGCTGACCCGGCCCAAATTGTGAGCCGTCGGGTCTCCCATTTTGAAGGCGGCCCAGCCGTGAGAAGCCTCGTGAACGGTAATGGCAAATAGGACCACAAAGATCTGGATGACGATGGAGACGATGTTCATTTTTAAACCAGGGGTATTTATAGCATAAGAGAAGAGCTTTGAAAAGGGATGGGCGTCCCACTGGGTTTTTCGCCGACTACTCGAACCCCCTCTGCAGCGGTGAGCGCATCGGCATAAAAATCACCCCTGTTTCCGTCTAAAAGGGCGATTGCCCTATCTTCTTTTCTCCGTAAAATCAAGTTGAAAACCGTAGAGGTATAGATATATCGAATTTAGAGCCTGAGGAAAAAATGATTCCGGAAGAACGACACGAAGAGCAGAGAAGGACGTTAGAAGAGCTGCTGAAATCAGAAGAAAAATACCGGGCCATTATCTCGGGGGTCGAAGAGGGCATTGTCTACGCCGACCGCGACGGCCGGATCCTCGAGGCCAATGATTTTTTTCTGAACCTCATGAAGAGGGAAAAACGCGAGGTGATCGGTCATACGCTCTGGGATTTCCATGTCGGTGCGACGGCCGAGAAGCTGAGAGTCGATATCGAAAATTTCCGGCGCACTCCTCATTCGACCCAGGTGGTCTATCAAAGGAAGTTCTACGGCCGGGATGTTATTTTGCATATGAAACCTGTCTACCGCCGGCAACAGTATGAGGGTGTCCTCTTGAACATCATCAATGTGACCGAGCTCGTCTCCACCCGGGAACAGGCCCAGGCCGCCAGCAAGGCCAAGAGCGAGTTCCTGGCCCAGATGAGCCATGAAATTCGAACCCCGATGAACGGCATCTTGGGCATGACCGAGCTGGCCCTTGGCACGAATCTTTCGCTCGAGCAGCGAGTCTATTTAAAAGGCATTAAGTCGTCGGCCGAATCCCTGATGTCCTTGATTAACGACCTCCTCGATTTTTCCAAGATTGAAGCCAGAAAAATGGAGATGGAGTTGTCGCCGTTCAATCTGGAAAGTCTCATCTATGAAATCCTTCCCCCGCTGGCCATCCAGGCCATGAAGAAGAAGCTTGAGCTCATTTGCGATATTCCGCCGCAGGTCTGTCGCGCCGTCATCGGAGACTCCAAACGTCTGCAGCAGATTCTCATCAACCTCATCGGCAACGCCATCAAGTTCACCGAGAAAGGCGAAGTGGTCATCTGTATTCAAGAGGAATCGAAGACAGCGGACCACGTCGTCCTTCATTTTGTGATTGCCGACACCGGAATCGGCATCCCGGAGGAAAAACAAAAAATCATCTTCGGAGCCTTCATCCAAGCGGAAAGCTATATGACGCGAAAATACGGAGGGACGGGCTTGGGCCTGTCCATCTCCGCCCAGCTCGTCAACCTGCTGGGAGGCAAGATTTGGGTCGAGAGCATGGTGGGAAAAGGAAGCCGGTTTCATTTTACGGCACGTTTTGGGCTTCAAAAAGACGCCTCGGGGACGCCCGTCAAGCCGGAATGCGTGGATTTTAAAGGTCTTCCCGTGCTTTTGGTGGATGACCATGCGACGACCAGCCGCTTCCTGAAACGAATGGTGACTTCTTGGAATTTGACGCCCACGGAAACTCACACCGCCGAGGATGCCACCGTTCTTTTGGACCGGGCCAGGCAAAAAAAAGGCCCCCCGTTTGCCGTGATTCTGGTGGATGCCAATCTGCCGGGTCAGGACAGCTTCCTTCTTCTCGATTATCTCAAAGGCGAACCCGGCCTCGCTCGATCCATCATCATGATGTTAAACTCATCCGGCACAGACGGAGATGCGGCCCCCTGGCGGAAATCCGGGATTTCGACATATCTGAGCAAACCGATCAAACCCTCCGAGCTCCTGGAAAAAATTAAAGAGATGACCGGGATGGTTCCTCAGAAAGTTGAAGTCGCGGCTCCTCTGGCCAAAGCTCCCGACCAACAGCCGCTTCGGGCGTATCGGGTCCTGATCGCGGAGGACAACGTCGTCAACCAACGGGTGGCGATTTATATGCTTGAAAAACAAGGGCACCACGTGTCCTACGTCTCGAACGGAGAGGAAGCATTGGAGTCGATGGAGAAAAACATTTTCGATCTCATATTGATGGACATCCAAATGCCTTTAATGGATGGTCTCAAGGCCACCCAGATCATTCGGCAAAAAGAGAAAACAACGCGCGGGCATATTCCCATTGTGGCCATGACGGCCCATGCTATGAAAGGGGACCGGGACCGCTGTCTGGCTGCGGGAATGGACGATTATGTGGCCAAGCCTCTCAACTCCGCTGACCTATCTCAAGCGATCGAACGAGCGATGAAGGCCGCGCAAAGAAAAAGATAGATTTCCAGCCTAAAAAATCTATATAATTCATTCCCGAATTCGTAAAAATATTCCAATAGACAATCCTGCAATATGGCATCGAGGCGGCCAGGCCAGTGAGTCCGGAAATTATCAAGAGAAGCAAACGGGGCCCGATGTCGGATTCCGCCCCGGATTATGCCGGCCTTTATCGCCAAGAGCTCCAAGGCGATTTTTACGGAGCGGATTATTACCGGCCGCCGCTGAGCGAAATCGACAGCGCCATCATCTATGACGACGGCGAAGACAAGCGAACCGTGGCCGCTCTTCTTGCTCTGAATTTCGGGCCGCGGCGCGTCCTGGAAGCCGGCTGCGCCATGGGGCTGCTCGTCAAAGGTCTGCGAGGACTCGGCGTGGACGCCGAGGGCTTCGATTTTTCGGAATGGTGTATTAAAAACGCCCCGGCCGATGTCCGGCCCTGGGTTCGCTGGGGAGATGTCTTGGACTTGAAGCAGCCTGGCCAGCCCTATGATATGGTGTTGGCCCTGGATATTCTTGAGCATCTTCCGCCGGAGCATGTGCCACAGGCGATTGCCAACCTGGCCTCCGCCCTTGCCCCGTGCGGCATCTTTTATACGGTCGTCCCGGCCTATGGTCCCAATGCCTTCGGCTCCGAGCTCTATCCTCTTCAGTATGAAGAATGGCGCCGGGATGCCGGCTTGGGCATTCCCTTCCGCAACATTCCCCTCGACGACCGCGGCCGGCCGCACCTCGGCCACCTGACTCACGCCACAATCGGTTGGTGGGAGCGGGCATTCCGCCGCGCCGGGCTTGTTCGGCTGGGCGAGGTCGAGCGGCTTTTGCATCAGCGCTATGACGAGAGGCTTGAGTTTTCGCGGCGTTCGTTCTTTGTTTACGCCAAATCAGGGAGATGGGGATCGCGGAAATCCTCCCGCCGGTTGCTCAAGCGCATCCAGGCCGTCCCGGGATTGGCCAAAGGATTCTGGGGCTGGGAGCGTTGGGGCGAAGACCTTTGGATGCGCTGGACAAAAAAGGAAGCCTGGGACCCGATCGAAATCCGGGACCGCACCGAGCTTGAATTGCACGCCATCTGCAATCACCCGGACATCGCATCGTCTCCGGTCCGGGTCAGCTTCCGAATCGATGGGGGCGAACCCGAAGTTCTCGAATTTAACGATCATGACTGGCATTCATTTATTTTGAAGCTGCCGCGCCGCCCATTTGCCGGGCTTGAAATTAAATGCTCGCGGACCTGGATTCCGAAACAGGAAGCGCCTGATAGCCTGCAGAGAGAGCTGGGGGTCGGGATTTATTATTCCCCAATCCGGTGACGCACACAGCATTTCCAGTTTGCATCACTGAATATTTTCACCAGGTGCCAAGTCGTTCGGACACGGGACCATCCCCCCGCCGTGTCCGTCACATACACCTTAGAAAACGGATCAGTATGTCAATCCGCTTCCTAACGGATATTGATCGCTGACCTTGACCGGAAGCTTGCCGCTCGGCTTGATCTCGCCCTTGAGCAGCTTGACAAACGAATCGAAATAAACGGACTGGTTGCCGAACCAGCCGCGCTCACCGTATCCGACCAGGAAGGCGGGCACGGCCTCGAGCTTCCTGAGCAGATGCGGGTTGCCGTAGGACATGGCGATCACAGCCCTGGGTTTAGCTTTGATAACCCTGTTGAAGAACGCCAAGTCGGCCTCGCGAAGGGGCGCCGCGTCGCCCAGCCGGTTGCGCGGGACGAAGAAAGAAAGGACGACTAGGTCCGCCGCATGGGACCTCCTTCAGGCTTATCTTAACATGCGACATTTCAAATGTGGCAATAATACGACAATTCAATTGTGGCGTAACATGGGCTCAGAATCGCGGAAAGCAGGCGAGGAAGCCGGGGGCAAGCTCAGAAGGGCCGGAGATCCTCCATTTTTCAATCACCCAAAAGATCGATCAGCGTTTCATCGACAAGTCTAGCCGCGTCCAGCGGCGAATACAAGACGTCCGGCCGTAGGAGTGGTCGCGTGTCGTTGAGGAAGTGCCCGTCCGCGACTTTCAGGGCCAGGTTCTTCCGGAATTGAAGTTTCGGAATGTCAAGTCGTTGACCTGCAAGGTAGAGGCGGAATGCCCGGACGATCCGGACCGGGACGGCCTCTCCTCTGGTCAGCCCGTGCCAGAGGTCGAAAAGGTCGCGGCCTTTCTTTTGTTGATAGAGCGCCCGGAGCTTGGTCGCTAGAAGCTCATCCAACGAATAAATCGCCAACCTGCACCGGCCCGCGAACCACCTGGAATCGATTTCGCAGGGCTTATGCTCGATCGGGAACACGGCGGCATGTTCTCTCGTATTGACTTCGACCTTTATGCGAAGCGGGATCGTCGGAGGAATCTCGGAGGTCGAGTGGAAGGTGAGGATGACGCTATCCTCTTTCTGGTGCGTCCGCGGCTTTCCGAAAAGAGGCCGGCAGATCTTTTTTATAGCGCTTAAGACCTCACCGATGCCCTCCGCGTCCCTCTGGACAAAATCGAGGTCCTCGGAATATCGGACGGCCGGGCTGAGGTGAATCTTATGGATCGCAGTGCCGCCTCTGAACAGGAGTTTTTCGCGGATGAGCTCATCTTGATAGAATTCGACGAGGAGACGGCTGATGATTAAGTCCTGCTAGACTTGAGCGTCCGATATCCAGGGGGCAAATTCCCTCCATTGGACGATATCAGCTCGGGGGATCATATCTCGTCGGCCTCGATTTTCAGATTCTCAAAGATGTTCCATTTCCGAATCCATCGGGAATCAGCCCGAGGAAGAGACGGATCCAGCAAAATGGGGATGTCGGTCTTATTCCGAACGAACTCAGCGAGCTCGTTGGTCCGAGAACCATAGCCCAAGTGATCCAGAATAAGCCCTAATCGCCGGAGCGAGGCCAGAGGCTTTTCCTTACGGCCAACATTGAGTAAGGCCCGCGGCTCGATATTCTCGCCGAGCTCTGCCAGAGTCGTAGCGACAAGACTCAACCCGCCGACGGCTTTGCCGTATCGGACCAGGTCCAAAGCGGTGAGTTCTGGACTGGAAACCCTCATGAAACCGGTCTCGGTTTTTTGGTTCTTAAAGAATGCAGGATCCGGAAAATCGAGCTTTCGGAAAAAACGTATTTTGAGCGTCCTGTTCCCAATCGGCCTGAACTGGCGGGGCGTTAGGACATGGAACTCCTGGGGCTTTTGATGGGAAGCGCCCCAGATGGCGGCCGCGCTCAGCAGGCCGACATAATACTCCACATTCAAGAATTGCATCAGGTTATGGATGAACCATTCGGGAGGCAGGACTCCGGTCCGACGGAATTCGATGGGAATGATAACGTAAAAGCCGCGCCGGACGAGCAGGATACGGTTCTTCGCCTGGAGTCTGACTAAGGACCTGTTCGCGACCTTCTCAGCTTGCCCGGTTTTCTCCAGGAGCTGTCGCTTGAGAAAATAATACTGTCCCCGGGCCTGGAGGCCGTCGATGAAATCGTGGATTGCATCCTTTTTCAATGCCAATCCTCATATGCAATTTACGACAATGACTGTCGTATTTTGCATACACCAGCTTGTGCACCCTCAGTCTAACATATCCCATTTCGGGGGTGCAAGCAGTTTGCCAGGGGCGATTCCGCTAAACTGTTCCCGCGGTCGTCTTGAAAGCGCTTGCCCTAGAGCTTCAGAAGCCAACGGCCGAGAATGGCGCTGACGAAGGAGACCGCGCCGCCGAGGACCGTGCCCCAGACAAGGTTGACGATCGTCACGACCAGAGGCCAGTCTTTCAACGTGGCCAGGTTGGAGAGGTCATATAGAATCCTTTGGCCACGGCGCCCAGCCAGACCATGTCGATCAGAAAAAAGACGGCCAGCGTGATCAGATACATAATGAGCAGCTGCTTAACGGTCATCATCCTCTCCTTTTTCTTCGGAGATGATCTGCTAGATCCTATCCTTTGAGGATCTTGGCCACCTCGTCCTTGTCCACATCAAGGACATAGCTGATGCCGCTCAGGTCGGCCGCTTCTTTGGTCAGGGAAGCGATGTCGTCTCTGGTGATGTAGCCCAGCGCGAATTTTCGGTTTCCGGCCATGAGCTGGCGCAGGCCCTGGCTCAATCTTCTGAAGTAGGTGTAGAGCCCGATCGCGCCGGTCGGGATCTGGTCGAACTTCTTGCCATATTTTCTCTTGAGCTCCGGCGCCGTGACAAAGATTTCTTCGGCGTTGTTTCCGAACCGCTCCACATACACGGGGATTTGACCTTCCTGGATGCGCTTGCCGATCGTTTTTCCGACCATGGCCGCGGCCATGGGGCCTCGGGCCATCCCGACAGCCTTAACGTAAGGCGCGCCGAGAGCCAGGGCTTTGAAGATCTGGTCTTCAAACGTGATCCCGCCGCCGAAAACGATGTCGGGCAGGTATTCGCCGTTCTTGGCTAGCGTATAGGCGTACTGGTGCGTCAACGACCAGATTTCGACACTCGGGACACCCCACTCATTCATCATTCTCCAGGGGCTCATGCCGGTTCCGCCGCCGGCGCCATCCACGGTCAGGAGATCGAGCTTCGCTTTAGAGGCGAATTTAACGGCCCGTGCCAGGTCGGCGGGCCTGTAAGCGCCGGTCTTGAGGAAGACATACTTGGCTCCGGCTTTTCTGAGCTCTTCCACCCGCTTCATGAAGCTTTCTTCTTCCACCATGCCCAGCCGCGAATGTCTCTCGAATTCCTTGAAGCTGCCTTTTTCAAAGGCCTGGATGACGCTGGGGTCTTCGGGGTCGGGGAGGACGATGTAACCGCGCTTCTTCAATTCCTGGGCTTTTTTGAGGCTCTTGATCTTGACTTCGCCACCGATGTCTTTAGCGCCCTGGCCCCATTTAAGCTCCACAGTGTCGACGCCCAGCTTATGGATGGCGTATTCCTGGACGCCGAGGCGAGTATCTTCGACGTTCGCCTGGACGACCACCGTGCCGTATCCGTCCTGCCAGTCCTTAAATAGTTTCACCCGATTTTCCATGTCGGGGCTGCGGACGACTTTTCCGTTCTTGAGCTCGGCTTCCTCATCCATGCCGCAGACGTTCTCGCCGATGGTCAGGATCACTCCTGATAGGGCGGCGCCGATGGCCAGCCCCTCCCAGTTCTGCTTGGCGACATTGGTCGAGCCCATGCCGCCCAGGACAAAGGGGACCTTGATCTTGATGCCTTTGTCATGTCCCAGTTTCTGTTCGATGGTGACTTTTTCAAACGTGGCCTTGTCGCTGTCCGCCTCCACCCCGTAGGCGCCGACAGCCGTTCCCATGATGCTGAAATGGGACAGGTCCACGGGATATTCTTTTTCTGATGCGGCCGTGATGATCCCGAACGGTTGGGGATAGAGAACCTCGGCTCCCCGGTAGGCGGACTTTCCGATCTCGCACATCCCGATGCAGCCGTCGACACAGGTCACGCACATCCCGCTGAAAGGACTGATCGAGCCTTCCGTCCTGTTCTTGGTCAAGGTAGCAGCGCTTCGATTGAGTCTCGTATAGGCCATGATGATTACCTCCTTATGATCCTCTCAAAATTTTCTTAAGCAATTTATGATGAATGGTCATTGCTTACCTTTTTCCCGGACACAGGTGCCGCACCGGCCCGCATCATACATCCAGCACTGAAGCTCGTCGTAGTGGTCGAGGCAGGTGGGGTCCATGGTCAAGCAGGCGTTACACAGGGCTGTCTCGGCGTCGGGTCCCTGGCAGCGGAGCTGGCAGGCGGGGCAAATATACATGCAGCCGCCGCACAGCCGGCATTCCTCGGAACGCATGTCGAACGGTGTGGAAATCTTCTTCTTGTAGCCCCGGTTCTGGAAGCCGATGGCCTTGCCGTCCATCTGCTCCCGGCACATCCGGACGCAAAGGCCGCAGTAAACGCATTCTTCGTTTCGGACCTTGAACCGGACCTTGGTGACGTTGAACTTCGAAGCGAGGTCCTGGATCTTTTTCGAGTAGGGAGCGATGGAGACCATCAGCTCGATCATCATCCGCCGGGCTTCCACCACCCGCTTGGTGTCGGTCCGGACGACAAGGCCCGGCTCGGCAGGATAGGTACAGGACGAGACGAGCCTCGCTTTCGGGCTCTCGCCGATCTCAACGAGGCATAGCCGGCAGCCGCCGAATACGCTGAGTCCCTCGTTGTAGCAGAGGGTGGGGATTTCCAGCCCGTAAAAGCGGGCCGTTTCGAGGAGTGTCCAGCCTTCCTCCGCTTTGACCTCTAATCCGTTTAATTTTAGTTCGATCATTTCTTTGCTCCCAATGCATTCTTCCCGTCTTCGGTTTCCAGCTCGCAGCGCAGGCAGCGCCGGGCTTCGCGGCAGGCCGCGCTTTCCCTCAAGCCCAGGTCGACTTCCTTGAAATTCTTTTTGCGCTGGGCCGACGTCAGGCTGGGGCATCTTCGGCCTCTTGGCCCTGGCCACCTCTTCCTCGGAAAGCTCGACAGGCTTGATATACATAGAAGGCCTGGTGAGCGCATACGTCCGTACCATCGGGCGGCCTTCCAAGAATTTTTCGATGGTTTCCGCGGCGATTTTCCCGGCAGCCATGGCATCGACGACCGTGTTCGGGCCTGTGACCGCATCGCCGCCGGCGAACACACCGTCCCGGGTGGTCTTGAACGTCTCTCCGTCGACGACGATATTTTCCTTGGCCATGCTGATGTTGTCGTAGGGAGAGACATAAGACGTTTCCGGCCGCTCGCCGATGGCCAGAATGAGAGTGTCCAGTTTCACCTTGAAATTGGATCCTTTGATCGGGACGGGTTTGCGCCTGCCGCTGGCGTCTTTTTCACCGAGCTTCATCCGGATGCACTCGACGCCCTCGACTTTGTCGCCCTTGGTGAAAACCTTCACCGGGGCCACGAGAAATTGGACATCCACGCCCTCGGCGATCGCATCTTCCACTTCTTCCGGGAAGGCCGGCATTTCTTTCTTGGTCCGACGGTAAAGGATTGTCACTTTCCGGCAGTCCTTGTCCCGGATGGCCACGCGCGCCGCATCGATGGCCGAATTTCCGCCGCCGACGACGCACACATGTTTTCCCACGGGAATCGGCCGGCCCAAGTTGACGGCTTTGAGATACTCGAGCGACTCCACGACGCCTTCGGCGTCTTCGCCGGGGATCCCCATTTTCATGGATTTCCAAGCGCCCGTGGCGATGAACGCGGCCTTGTACCCATCAAGAAACAGTTCGTCCAGGGAAAAATCTTTGCCCAGCTTCATGTTCGTCTTGATCTCGACTCCCGCTTTCTTGATGTTCGCGATCTCTTTGTTCAGAGTTTTCTTGGGGAGCCTGTGCTCGGGAATGGCCGCACCCAACATACCGCCCGCGACCGGGAGGGCTTCGAAAATGGTCGGCCGGAATCCCTTCAGGGCGAGATAGTAGCCCGCCGTCAATCCCCCAGGACCCGAGCCGATAATCGCGACTTTTTCCCGGTTCCCTTGGCCTGGCTTGACGGAGTGGCGAATGCCTCGTTTCTCAGCCCAATCCATGACGAACCGCTTCAGGCCGCGGATGGATATGGGATCTCCGCTTTCGCCGGCCCGGCAGACCTTTTCGCAGGGGTGGTTGCAGACCCGGCCGCAGACCGAGGGCAGCGGGTTGTCTTTCATGATGATGTTGAAGGCCTCTTTGTATTTGCCTTGGGCGATCAAGGCGATATATGTGGAAGCCTCCTGTCCGATGGGGCAGATGTATTGGCAGGGAGCGGAGAGGATTTCTTTGCAGACCAGGGCCGGGCATTTCTTCTGCTTAATGTGGTATTCGTACTCGTCCCGAAAATACCTGAGCGTGGAGAGGACGGGATTTGCCGCCGTCTGGCCCAGCCCGCATAGGGACGAATCTTTCACCGCCAAGGCCAGCTCCTTGAGCAGCTCCAGGTCGGTTTCCTTGCCTTTCCCTTCAGTAATGTCTTTGACGATCTCCCACATTCTCTGTGTTCCCTCTCGGCAGGACAGGCATTTGCCGCAGGATTCGTCGCGCAGGAAGTTGAGGAAGTATTTGGCGATATCGACCATGCAGGTGTTCTCGTCCATGATGATCATGCCGCCCGAACCCATGATGGAGCCGGCCTGAGCCAAGCTCTGGTAATCGATGGGCAGGTCGAGCATTTCTTTGGGGATGCAGCCTCCCGAGGGACCGCCCGTCTGGACGGCCTTGAATGATTTGTCCCCGGGAATCCCTCCGCCGATGTCGTAGATAATTTCACGAAGGCTGATGCCCATGGGCACTTCGACCAGGCCTGTGTTGTTGATCTTCCCGACCAGCGAGAAGATCTTTGTGCCTTTGCTGCCTTCGGTCCCGATCTTGGCGAACCAGTCTCCGCCCTTCTGGATGATGATGGGAACGTTGCCCCAGGTTTCCACATTATTGATATTGGTGGGCTTGCCCCAAAGGCCTTTGACCGCCGGAAACGGCGGTCGCTGGCGGGGCTCTCCCACCCGGCCTTCAATGGAGGCGATCATCGCGGTCTCTTCGCCGCAGACAAATGCGCCCGCCCCTTTGGCGATCTGGATATCGAAATGGAATCCCGTCCCCAGGATGTCTTCTCCAAGGAGGCCGAGCTGTCTGGCCTGTTCGATGGCCCTGGTGATGTGTTTCACGGCCAGGGGATACTCATCGCGGACGTACATATAGCCTTTGGTCGAGCCGATGGCGTAGGCCCCGATCATCATACCTTCCAGCACACGATGGGGATTTCCTTCGAGAAGGCTGCGGTCCATATAAGCGCCGGGGTCGCCCTCGTCGGCGTTGCAAATGACGTACTTTGGATCGCCCTTGACCTTGCGGGCGAGCTCCCATTTGAATCCGGTCAGGAAGCCGGCGCCCCCCGTCCGCGAAGGCCGGCGCGCTTCACTTGGTCGATGACCTGCTCGGGAGCCAGGCCGCTCAGGACTTTGATGAGGGAGCCGTAGCCGCCGATGGAAAAATAATCATCGATGTCGGTCGGATCGATGAGGGCATTATCGCCCAGGACCAGGCGTTTTTGCTTTTTATAAAAAGGAATATCGGCCTCGGTCAGGACTTTTTCACCCGTGTTCGCGTCGACGTAGAGGAGGTCGTCGAGGACCTTCTTCTGGAGAACGGTCTTGCGCACGATGTCTGCCGCGTGTCCGGGCCCGACCTTCTGATAAAAAATCTCTTTGGGATGGAGGATGATATTGGGCTCGGCTTCGCAGAAACCGTGGCAGCCGGTCACCTTGATCTTGACTTTCTTTTCGAGCTTCTGTGTTTTGATGATTCGCTGCAGGGCGTCGATGACGTCCTGCGAGCCGCGAGCCCGGCCGCAGGTGCCGGCGGAGACGGTCAGGACCGGCCTCGTCTCGGCCTTTCTCAGGTCGGCCTGCTCCTTGATAACCGCCTGGAGTTGTTTAAGGGACGTGATTTTGTTCGCGCTCATTTTTTCACTCTTTTCTTGGCATAGGTCTTGATGATGGAATCCACTTTTCCGATCGTGGTATGGGAGTAATAGTTGCCGTCCACGACGACGACGGGGCCGATGGCGCAGCAGCCCAGGCAGGCTACGGTTTCCAGGGTGAACCGGTTATCCTTGGTCGTTTCCCCGGCTCTGATGCCCAGCTTCTTTTCGAATTCATTCAGGATTTTCGGGCCCCCCCGGACATGGCAGGCAGTTCCCAGGCAGACCGTAGCCACATGCTCTCCCCGGGGTGTGAGGCTGAAGGCCCGGTAGAATGTGGCCACGCCCACCACGTCGATGAGCGGAATGTCCAGGGACCTGGAGACCAGTCGCAGGGCCTCCTGGGGAAGGTAATTGTATTCGGCTTGAATGTCTTGCAGGATGGCGATCAAGGCCCGCTTTTCATGATTGTGTTTTGAAAGGAATGTGTTCAGGGTCGAGGTGACGGCTTCCACTTATTTTCCTCCAGAATGGATTGTTTTTATGATGATGTCCTTCGAAAACAGGGGGAGGAGTCCCAGGCGGGGCGATAAGGATTGTCGGATGGCGGGAGGATTTTGGGGAAGGACAGAATGCAGACCGCAGTCATAAGATAAAATGTATAACTCCTCTTCTTAACCTAAAAAGCCAAAAGCAATAATAATAAGAGGAGTTTTATAACAGATAAAATTCGCGTTTGTCAAGGGGAAGAAGGGCGAAGAGAACTCAGATGAAGTCCAGATATTTCCGGCCTTCTCCAAAGGGATTGAGATAGCCTTTAATTTCGAGCTTCTCTTTCTGTTCGATGAGATCCACAAGCTCCCGTTTGTCCTCAGGAACGATCACCTCCACTTTGGGCCGGAAAATATCCTGCTCATTGGCCTGACGGACGACGGCAATCCTTTCATCGCTCAGGACGACGATCGTTCCCACGGGCCAAACCCCCATGGTTTTAAAGAACTCATCGACTATTTCAGGATCCAAGAGCTTTCCCTTTTCCTTGGTCATCAACTCGTAGATCTGGAGCGGCGGAAAATCTTTTTTATACGTCCGTTTTTGGGAGAGTGCATCATAGACGTTGCACAGGGAAACGATCAACGAGGCGGGATGGGGTTGGTAAGGAAAGGCCAGGCGCGGATATCCCTTGAGGTCATAGCGCAGGTGATGTTCAAAGGCCACAACGGCCGGCAAGGTCCCCAGGGTCTCTACGTATTGGAGGAGGATTCTGGCCCCGTGGACCGTATGGTCCCGGATCATCGAAAACTCCGCCCGGCTGAGCGTGTCTTTCTTTTTGAGGATTTTTCGCGAGACGAAGATCTTGCCGATATCGTGGAAGAGCGCGGCATTGCCCAGTTCCAGCACTTCGTCCTTGGAATAGCCCATCTTCGAGGAGAGGTGCATGGACAGGACGGACACGTTCATGAGATGGGCAAAAGTGAGGATATCTTTTTCCTTGACGGAGATGAGACCCAGGAATTTCTGGTTTTTCCCCGTGAAGCTGTCCATGAGATCCAGCATGCTGAACCCCAGGTCGAGAGAGCTGATTGTTTTTCCCTCAAGCATGCTTTCGATGGATTGGGCGACGGATTGAGCCGAGGCTTCATAATGAACCTTGACGTCCTCCCGGCTTTGTTGTGCGGCCGTCGCGGCTGTCAGCGGAGCCAAGAGTCTGCCCACCTTGATGTTCTGGATGCCGGATTGGGTCAAAAAATCCTGGGGTTCTTCATACGATTTGATTCTGGGATTCGTCAAAGCCGACACAAACCGGCTGAACTCGTCTTTGCCGAGCGGGGCTTCAAAGGTGATGCGCTCAATGCCCCGCTCTTTGAAATAGAGGAGGAGCGATTGAAGCTTCTGGCTGAGGTCAAACAGGATCTCTTCTTCCCAGGCCAATTCATTGTCGACGATCCCGATGGAAATCTCCCTTTTTTCCTTGAGGACCACCTCCAGGTTCCGGGCGGCCCTTTCGATCATGTCCTTGAATTGGGGGTGGTCCGCGGAGTAAATCTTGGCCGCCTGGATGGCGGAGACAAAATCGATCAGAAACGCTCTAATCTTATCCAGCATCCCATTCCTCGAGCAGCCGCCGGGCTTCTTCTCTCAGTTTTTTATTCCAGGCCAATCGTCTCCGGGCAAGAGGCGCAACCAGGCTCCTGGCTTGGGTCAGGTGCAATTCTTTGACGATCCTGAGATGTTCCAGGAGGGCTTGATTTTGAAGGCCGAAGAACGAGGGGAGCGCCAAGAGCCTGTGCAGGGCCCTCGGTCTGAGCGAATCGAACTTGACCAGCACCGCCAAGGCCTCTTTTTTGAAAATGGCATCCCCTTTTCTAAGAAGCTGAAAGAGGAATTTTTCATCGCATCGCGGCAGGTGCTGCATGGCCTGGAGGGCCCGGATTTTGATCTCCGGATTGTTCAGAGCGAAAATGCCCTTGAGGGCCGTGAGAGACAACGGCGAGTCGACGTTTTGAAGATTTTCGATCAAGCGGCCTAAAAATGCGGAATCGGAGGCATGTTGTTGGAGGTTGATGTTGAAATAGAGCATCAAATCCGGGTGGAACTTGAAGAAGGCGCGCAGGATATAGGGCGTGATCTTCTTGGATGTAAAGAGGGTCCGGAAATAGAGGTTCCCGTCGAGGGTTCCCGTTTTGAAGGCGTTGATGAAATAGTCAAAAACGGGCCGCTCGGCTCCTTCCAGGATGGCCTTTTCGACATAATTGGCCGCGAGCTCTTCGATTTTCCGGGCAAGGGGTTGGCCGGACAGATATCGCTCCTTTTTTTGCAAAGTTTCCAAGAGATTCTTCAGGTAGTCGAGATCATTTTCGTCGATGATGTTTTTCCATTCCTTGCGGACAAGCTCCAGGAGATCGAAGGCGGCCTCTTTTTGGAAAGCTTTGTCCAGGAGGTTCAGCAACAGAAAGCGGTAGCTTTTCCGAAGGAGATTGGCATCGAAACTGCGCGTTTTCTCGAAGGTCACGCCTTCCAGCAGAAGGCCCAGCGCCTTGCGGTAATTCTCGGAAATCAGCGAGGTTTCGGTGCCGAACAACAATCGTTTGATCTTGTCTTTAAATTCGGGAATGGCCCCCTTGGACAGGTCTTGTTGAAAGAGCTGGCTGAGGTGTGAGGAGATCTTGTTGTCCTGGTCGCCCTCCGTCAGTTTTGAAAAGAGACTGAGGCTTAAGGCGTCAAACTGGTCATTGCTGATAATCTCTTCATGGAGGAGGGCAGCCAATTCTTTTTCGGGCAGGCCCGCCACCATCGACTTGAGTTTTTCCAGGTTGGCCTCCGAGGAAAGGTTCTTGTCGCGGATGACGGCGCGGACCAGGTCTTTGGCGCACTTGCTGTATTTGACCTCATTGTTCTCTTTCAGATAGGAGAAAAACCGGGAGAAATTCTCCCTGAGTCTCCCGACCTGGGCGATCTCGTCGGGGTTGAGCTTATACACGACCCGGTCAAAATGGTCGGCCAGTTCATCGAGTTTTTCCGGATCGTCCTCGTCGAGAGCGTCATGGAGGAGGTAGGACCAGACATCTTGGAGCTCTTCGCCCTCGCCCTTGAGAAGCTGGGAATAGTCAAGCTCTTCAACGGTCAGGTTGAGGACGTCTTCCTCTCCGAGAATATTCTTGAATCCTCCTCGCTGGGCGATCTCTTTCGCGGACAGGGAGAAATTGCCGATGAAGGCCGTTAACTCTTCGATGTCAATGCCCTGGCGGATCTCCAGACTTTTTATCTTTCGCTGGTGAAACGCCTTGGCGGTTTCCTGATAGAGTCTATCGTTTTCCCAAAATTTATCGTCGATATGGAGCGACTGCTGGGTGAATCCGATTTTAATGGGATTCATCAATGGCAGGAGGGCGTCGATTTTTTTCTTGAGCTCTTCGACCGCCCGGATGACCGCTGCGTGCTCCGCGTGATAAATGAGGACCGTTTTGAGGGCGACGCGTACGCCTTTTAAGAATTCCTTGAGCGCCTCGTCTTTATCCATGAACGGATCTCATCGCCACGCTCATTCCCCAAAAGAATGTATCGCACAAAAGTCATCGGTGTCAACAGCGCAAATAGCCCAAATGGCTAAAACAAAAGCGGCTTTTTATAAAAAGGGAAGATAGCGGCGGACCTCGTAATCGCTGACCTGCTTATCGAACTCGGCGCTGACGTTCTTAGCATAATCTTTGATCTCGTGGCACTTGTTGGCGATGAAGCGGGAGAAGATATGGTCGCCGAGCGTCGTCCGGACCACGTCGCTTTTCTCCGCCAGTTTCAGCGCTTCTTCGAGGTTCCGGGGGAGTGTCTGGATCTTGAATTTTTTTTGTCGGCTGCCGCTCATTTTGTAGATATTCTCTTCGACGGCGGGAGGCGACGGATAGCCCTCTTTGACGCCCCGCAGACCCGCTGCTAACATGGTGGCGAAAGCCAAATAAACGTTGCAGCCCGGATCCGGCGAGCGGAGCTCGATCCGGGTCGCGTTCTCCTTGCCGGGCTGGTATTCCGGGACCCGGATATAAGCCGACCTGTTGCGCTGTCCCCAGGCGATATAAACGGGGGCTTCGTAGCCCTCGATCAGGCGTTTATATGAGTTAACCCACTGGCTGAAGACGGCCGAGATCTCCCGGGCGTGAAACATCAATCCGGCCATATAGGATAATGCCACGGGAGAAAGATGGAAGGGATTGCCGGCGTCAAAAAAGACGTTTTTGCCGCCCTTCCATAGAGACTGATGGACATGCATGCCGCTTCCGTTCTGGCCGTTGATGGGCTTGGGCATAAACGTCGCATAGAGGCCGTGCATGCGCGCGACTTTTTTGACCATGTACCGGAAGATCATGGCGGTATCGGCCATGTCCAGGGCGTTGGTATAGCGGAGGTCGATCTCATGCTGGCCATGGGCGACTTCGTGGTGGTCGTATTCGGAATCGATGCCCATTTTTTTCAGCAGAAGCTGGATCTCCTTGCGGATTTCGCCGTGGCGGCCGCCGAAAAAGTAACCGCCCTCATCCAGGGGAACGGCCTCCCGGTTGTTGGGGAAGATGAAGAATTCGAGCTCGGGCCCGACTTTGAAGTCGTCGAAGCCGAATTCCTGTTTGGCCCGCCGCAGGCCCTGCTTGAGGACATAACGCGAATCCCCTACGTAATGGCTGCCTTCGGGCGTGATGATGTCGCCGAACATGACTGCCTCCCGCCAGGTGGTCTCTTCGGCAAAGCCATGATACATCCAGGGGAGGATCTTGAAGGTCGTCGGGTCCGGCTTGATGTTGAGGTCGCTTTCTTCGATCCGGACAAATCCCTCGACGGATGATCCGTCGAAGCCTTTCCCGTCACGAAACGCTTTATCGAGCTCGGAGCTGGGGAAGGTGAACTCCATGGGCCTTCCCAGAATGTCGGGAAAGACGATCCGGACAAACTCGATTTTGCGGGAAGGGTCCAGAACAATACGCAGGACGTCTTCCTCATTTTCAAACTCTAAATCTTTCACATCCTGATCTTTTGAATGATCCAATGTCTAACCTCCTTTTCATACCATGAAAACGGACGGGCCCTTTTCCGGTCCATCTCCGGAAAGGGGCACCCAGCCCGGATATTAACATTTGATAATATATTTATAAAATATAAATATGTTTGTCAAGAAAAACTTAATAAATATTGACAATTGTATTTAAATTGTCTAGAATCTAAAACAGAGGAAAATGCCATGATCGATGATCTGGATAGAAAAATCATTCGGGTCATGAACCAAAACGCCCGAAAAAGCTTCCGGGAAATTGCCAAGGAGGTCGGGACGTCGGCAGCAGTCGTCATCCACGCGGTCAAAAAACTGGAAGGCCTGGGGTCCATCAAGGGCTATATTCCCGTCATCGATGCCGGGCATTTCGGTTTCGACCTGATGGCGATCATCGCTCTTCGCATCTCTCAGGGAAAGCTGCTGGAGACGCAGCGCAAGATCGCTCAAATCCCTCGGGTGGCGGCCGTCTATGACATCACGGGGGAATGGGATTCGCTGGTGATCGCGTATTTCAAGGGCCGGCAGGATCTTAACGACTTCTTGAAGAAGCTGAACGCAATGCGCTTCATCGGCAGGACGGTCACGCATATCGTCTTGAATATCGTGAAGGACGAGCGGCGGGTTTTTGTCTGAAAAGTCTTCTTGACAGCATTCGCGGTTGTGCCATAATACCGTTGCGGTTCGGAGGTCGGAGCGATGCCCAAAAAAATCTATGAGCCCATCGGTCATCACTATATCGTGGAAGCGTCCGGATGCAACCCGAAGATCATCGGCAGCGTGCAGAGAGTCCAGGAAATCCTCGTCAAAGCCGCGGAGATTGCCGGCGCCAAGGTCTGGGCGATCTCCTTCAGCAAGTTTCCTCCCAACGGCGTGAGCGGCGTGGTGGTGATTTCGGAATCCCATATCTCCACGCATACCTGGCCGGAGATGCGCTACGGCGCGCTCGATATCTATACCTGCGGCAATAAAGTCGACCCCGAAAAGGCTGTCGTTTACGCGGTCGAAGCGTTTGGGGCTTCGACATCGCATATCACGGAGATCACCCGCGGCATCGACGAGGGGGATTGGAAATTTTTCCACAGCTTTGTGACCTGGGAAGAAGATTTCAAGAAAGAGCTAAAAAAGAACCTGGAGAAAAAATAGATCCTGTAAATATTGTTTACAAAACGTAAACATCCTTCCTCGATTTTTCCGGTATAATCCCTTGAAAATACGCTGTTTTGCCCTGCCCGGACTATTATTTTTTTGGCACGAAAAATGCTTTTAATAAGCTCGGTGAGGAAAATAATGTGTCCGGTCCGGACCTGTTTTTGTTATAATAAAAAGGTGAGATGGAGATCGTGGGGACGCCTTGTCGTCGTCCTGTTCATCCTCTTTTTTTTGCGTCAGCAGGCCATCGCTTCAGATGACAGCATCGATGACCTTTTTGCCCGGCTCAAAAAGTCGTTTGAGACGAAAGACCTGACATCCTATCTGAACGACTTTTCCCCCGATATTCGCCCTAAGGAGAATGCCGTTGTCTCCTCCTTCCTGGACAAATGGAAGATGGACAAGATCAACTTCCACCGGGCGACCCGGGGCCAGGAGACGGACCTCAACCCCAGCCTCTATTATCAAGTCCTCTACGAAAATGCCTATTCCGGCATGCTCGAAATATGGCATGTCGTCCTCGAGAGCGCCGCGGGCCGAATGCAGATCCTGACAAAAGAAGTCACGGCAAACATCAACAATCTCCTCAAGGTCCGCCTGCCCTCGGGAAAGCAGGAGCGCGCCAGCCGCATCGAGATTCGGCACGATGATATCCAGATCACGTTCAATGAGGCCTGGATTTTCTATGATAACATCCCCACTCAGGAAACAGCGTTGATCGTGATCGGCAAAGGCCACCTCTTTTTTTCGCCCGCCGACCCTGTCGAGAAGCATCAGTTGGAGTTGCTCTATAAAAAAGATTTCCTGGAAGACAGCCTGGACTCTGTCTATCTGCGTTTTTCGAATTCGTTTTTCGAAAACAACGTCAGGATCCTCAAGGCCGACCAGGACAAGGGACAGCCGGTCCCGGAGGCGGCAGCTAACCGAGCCTATTCGCTGTTCATGAAGTATTATCCGAATTCCTTCACCATCGAGAATTCGCTGACGGGGGAGTTCCTGTCGTTCGCCCCGCAGGGCAACCAGGTCGTGTTCGAGTTGGGAGCCGAGCACCTGGGCGATCTCACCTATATCAACTCGCCGTTCTCCGAGGATGAGATTCATCTCATCTCCCGGAAGGACGGTCGGCTCATCAACTTGTACTCGCCCGCCCGGGATGAAGGCGAGGGGAAACAGATGTTCATCTCGTTCGGGCAGAAATTCGATGTCCAGAGCTATCAGATGGAAGTCGATTTCAAGCCTGAGAATTTTTATCTGTCGGCGAAGGCCCACATCGAGATCCTTCCCCTCATGGATTCCCTGGACAACCTGCAGTTCACCTTCAGCCCCAGCCTGACGATTTTGCGCATTTATGACCAGGAAAGCCGGGAACTGTTCTACACCCAGGACAAGCTGCGGAAGTACCTGTATGTTTATCTTCTCCAGCCCGCCGCGAAAGGCCGGCCGTTTGCCATTGAAGTGTACTACCGGGGAGAGCTCGAGCCTCCCGTCCAGACGACGGATATCCTGCCGGGAGGCCAATACAATGAGACGATCTCGCTCGTCCTGCCCCGGTTTGAAAGCTATCTTTACAGCCAGTCGGCCTCCTGGTATCCGGCCCCTTCCGATGAGGATTATTTTCAGGCCCGAATGAGGTTCAGCATTCCCCCGCGCTACATCTGCATCGCCAACGGGATGCTCACCGAGCAAGGAAAATTGGATGAGGTCCGGCGTGTCGCGGCCCTGGATAAGTTGGGCAATTCCCTCTACACCTTCGAGACGAAGTTTCCCGTGAAATACCTGTCCTTCATCGTCGGCAAGCTGAACCCCGTCACGAATGGAAATGGGAACGGCCGTCCCACGACCGTTCCGCTCCAGGCCTTTGCCTCGGAGGATGTTCGCATTCCGAGAAAGAGCATCCTCGACGAGATGCGCTCCATTCTCCAGTCTTACGAAAGCTGGTTCGGCCCTTACCCGTACGAAAAGCTCAGCGTGGTCCAAAGAATCTGGCCGACCAGCGGCGGGCACAGCCCGGCCTCCTTCGTCATCCTGAACGAGATCCCTCGGACTCCGGACGTCAATATTTCCCATGTCAACACCGAGAGCCCGGTGGACCTCTCCCGATGGAAGGAGTATTACCTTGCCCATGAGATAGCCCACCAGTGGTGGGGCCAGGGGGTGACCGGGGCCCGGTATCATGACCAGTGGCTGAGCGAGGGATTGTCCCAGTTCGCCGCCGTGTTTTATTTAAAAACGAAACTCGGCGACCGGGTGTTTTTGAATATCCTCAAGAAATTTTCCCAATGGACCGATAAGAAATCCGTGTTCGGCCCGATCACGCTGGGCTCGCGCATCAGCGCCTTGGATTTTATGGCCTACCAGGCAATTGTCTACAACAAGACGGCCGTGGTGTTGAACATGCTGCGGGAACTTCTGGGAGACGACATGTTCTTCAAGGGCTTGCGGCAGTTCTTTGAGACGTACAAGTATAGGGGGGCCCGAACCCGGAATTTCGTCCAGATCATGGAAACAGTTTCGGGCAAAAATCTCCAGGCGTTTTTTAAGGGCTGGTTTGAATCCTACACGCTCCCTGAAGTGTATGCGGCGCATGCCCTGCAGAAATCCGAAGACGGGTATGTGCTCAAATTCCGGGTGAACCAGACCAAAGAGGTTTTTGTCTTCCCCCTTTGGCTCGAGTGGGTCGAGCAGGGAACACCCGTTCGGCAGAAAATCGTGATCGATGAAAAAACCAAGGAGTTCGAATTCCGGCTCGCCACCAAGCCGTCCAGAATAAAAATTAATCCGGATAAGCTTGTTCCTGGGAAATTTTCTTAAAACTCGTTGACGTCGATCCGGAGTCTTTTGATCATCTCATTCAACGTGGTGGGTTTGACTCCCAGTCGGCGGGCCGCTGTCTTCTGCACGCCTCTCGCCTTCTTCAAAGTGGCGACGATGAGGTTTTTCTGAAAGGCGGCGGTCTGGTCCCGGAGGTTGAACTCCGAACCCGCCGACCACGATAGGTCGGAACGGGCGGCCTCGGGCTTCAAAAAGAATTCCGGGAGATTCTCGCGGGTGATGATTTTGCTTTTGGCAAAGACGATCGCCCGCTCGATCAGGTTCTCCAACTCCCGGACATTCCCCGGCCAGCCGTTCTTTTCCAGGATGTCCATGACGTCTGGCGAGACGCCTTCGATCTCCTTGCTGTTTTCCTTGGCGTAAACATCGATGAAGTGCTTGACCAGGAGGGGAATGTCTTCTTTCCTGTCCCGGAGCGGCGGCAACTCGATTCTAATAACGTTCAACCGGTAGAACAGGTCCTTGCGGAAAAATTTCTGCCGGATAAGCTCTTCGAGCTCTGTGTTGGTTGCGGCGATGATCCGGACATCGACCTTGATCGTCTTCGTGCCGCCCAGCCTCATGAATTCCTTGTCCTGCATGACCCGCAACAGCTTGGCCTGGGTCTCCAGATTCAACGAGGAGATCTCATCGAAAAAGATCGTCCCGTTATCGGCGGCCTCGAACAGGCCCTGCTTTTCGCTGACGGCCCCCGTGAAGGCGCCTTTGACATGCCCGAACAGATGGCTTTCCAGCAGGTCGGGAGGGAGCGAGCCGCTGTTCACGACGATGAACGGAAAATCCCCCCGGTTGGAATTGAGGTGGATGGCGCGGGCGACCAGCTCCTTGCCCGTTCCGCTCTCGCCCTGGACGAGGATCGTACTCCGGGTGGGCGCGGCGGCCTTGATGAGATCAAAAATTTTTTCCATGGGCTTGCTGCGGCCGATGATATTGCCGAAGCTGAATTTCCGCTTAAGGTCGTCCCGGAGGCGGAGGTTCTCTTCCTGGAGGCTTTTGTGCTCGAGGCCGCGCTTGATGGTCAGCAGCAGTTCATCGTGCTTGAACGGTTTTTGGATGTAGTCATAGGCTCCGATCTTCATGGCCTCGATCGCGGACTCTACGGAGGCATAGGCCGTGATGATGATAATGATGGCCTTGGGGTCGATCGTCTTGATCTCCGCCAGAACTTCCAGGCCGTCCATGCCGGGCATGAGCAGGTCCAGAAGAATGAGATCAAATTTCTGCGAAGCGAACTTCTGGAGCCCCTCCTCGCCGGAAGAGGAGAGCTCGACCTCGAATCCCTCCGATGTCAGGAGCTGGCTGAGAACATCGTGGATCACCGGCTCGTCGTCAATAACATGGATCAAACCTTTCGTTCTCATGGCTTAATCTTTCTTGTTAGAAATTTCGTTTTTGGGAAAGCTCAGTTTCCTCTTGTCCAGGTCTTTGGGGATGGAGATGGTGAAGCAGGTGCCCTTGCCGACTTCGCTTTGAACGCCGATGTGTCCTTCGTGTTCATTGATGATAGCGTAGGCAATGGACAGACCCAAGCCGGTGCCCTTACCCAGGCCTTTGGTCGTGAAGAAGGGGTCGAAAATATGGGGCAGGTGCTGCTCCTTGATCCCCGTCCCGGTATCCGTGATCTTGACCTGGACTTCGGCGGCGAGTTCGATCAGGTCGATCCTGAGCGTCCCGCCTTGAGGCATGGCGTCGATGGCGTTCAGGATAATGTTGATGAAGACCTGTTGGAGACGCTCGCCCTGGGCCCAGATGAGCTTCACCGGCGCCAGGTTAAGCTCCAGCTGGATGTTCATCGTCTTCAGCTTGTAATCGATCAGCGAGATGATCTCCTGGAGGCTGTCATTCAGGTTCACCCGGTGGAAGGCAATGTCCGAGGGGTTGCGGGCGAAATTGAGAAGGTTCTTGATGATCCGGGAGACGCGGTCGGTCTGGGTCTCGATCTTCTCCAGGATCTGGGCGAAATGGGAGTCGGAGACCTTTTTCTGGAGCATCTGGACGTAGCTGGAGATGCCGGTCAGGGGCGTGTTGATCTCATGGGCCACGCCGGCCGAGAGAAGCCCGATCGAAGCCAGTTTCTCGGAAGTCACGAGTTGCTGCTGGAGCCGCATCTTGTCCGTGATGTCCTCGAAGACGATGATCGTTCCATAGGGGTTCAGGCGGTTGTCCAGAAGGGGAGTCTTGGCGATGTCGAAGATCTTCTTTTCTCCGGACGGCATTTCGATCGGGATCTCGCTCAGGAGGTGATAATCCTGCTGGGTGTCCGGGGGGAAGAGAGCGGCAAAATTCTCCGCCCCCAGGATGCGGATCAGGCCGTCGCCGATGACCTCTTTCTTTTTCTTGGCGAACGTGTCTTCAAGGACCCTGTTCCAGCCGATGATGCGGCCGTTCTGGTCGAGCACGACCACGCCGACAGTCAGGCTTTCGATGATGTTCTCGCTGTAGTCCTTGAGTCGCTCGAGCTCCTGGGCGCGGATGCTGGCTTGGTTGTAAAGGGAAGCGTTTTCCAGGGCCAAAGCCACCGGCGAGGAGATGGTCGTCAGCAGCTCCCAGTCTTCGCTGGTGAGAAAGGTCGTGTCGAGCTTCTTGCCCATGGCCAGACATCCGATCAGATTGTCCTCGACTTTGAGGGCCAGGAAATGCTCAAAGCCTGCCGAGCGCAGCTCTTCGAATTTTTGGGGAAGCCCGCCCTTTTCGCGCAGCGAGTACAAAGAGAGAGAATCCTTTTCTTTCAGGTCTTTGTAGATCTGGGGATCAAAGGTCAGCTGGGCAGGGATTGTCGCGAACTCGCCCCTGGCGCTGAACACATTGAAGCTCCGGCTGTCGGCTTCCATGGGAAGCAGGAGGGCGGTATTGCGGACGGACAGGGCGTTGGCGATCAGCTCAAGAAGGGAGCGGGCAAGGTTTTCTAAGTTCCGCTCGCGGCTCAATTCCTTGCTGATCGAGAGCAGGGTTTTCCGGTATTGATAGCTGCGCTTGTAAAAGACCCGGTCGAACAAGGATTGAAAGAGCTTTTTAAGGGGATTGAACAGGGTCACGCCCAGGATGATGGCCAGGATCCACAGGAGCAGGGTGTTCAGCTTGTTTTCAGAAAAGATCTTGGTTTGTGCGCCGACGCCAAGGTAGAGCAGGGCCAGGACGAAGTAGGATAAAATCAGGGTGGCGGCTTTCTTGAGGATGACTTCTAGGTCCATCAATTTATATCTGGAGATCGAGTAAGAAAACGCCAAGGGAACCAGCGCCTGGAGAAGAATCGTCAACTCAGCGGCCTGAGTCGGAGCATGCCCCGTCAGATAGGGAACGGCGTAAAAGAGAGTAAAGGGGATGGTGCCAAAGCCCAAGCCGTAGACGACCCACTTGAGCTGACGCCGGACCAGGACGCTGGGATGCTTGAAGTAGCTGTGGGAGATCGTGGCCAGGGTGATGAGGGTATATACGGAGAAATGGAGAAGGTCCAGCTTTTCCAGAGAGCCGTAGAGGCGGAGGACGAGGACGCTGTCCAGATTATTTATGTAAGGAAGGTGGACGACAATCCTGGCCAGAAGCAGGAGAAACCCCGGAAGGTAGAGAAAATAGATTAGAGACGGCTGGTCCTTGATGAGTTTCTTTCTCAGGGGAAAGATCAGGAAATAATGAAGGAGGAGAGGAGGGAAGGCCAGAAATGTCGCCTTGTCCAGCCAATAGAAAATACTGTCGAAGAGGTCGAGCTCACCCGTCGGGGAAAACGTATAGAATGAATACAAGAGAAAGGAGAGGAGATAATAGTAGATATAGGGAAGGGAGAAAGGCCTCGTCGAATTGAAGAAGACGATCAGGCCGATCACCAGTGTCATTAGCCCGATCAGGGCAAGATAAAAATAGACCAGGCTGGCTCCCTTTTGGGCCAGGAAAAGGCTATAGTTGAAAGGCGTGATCTCTCCCGCCCGATAGATCTCATAAGTGACCTTTTGCCCGGTGTTCCCCGCTCTCCAAAGATTCTTCGTCAGCTCGATCTTGTTCGTGATGACGATCTTGTTTTTGACCAGGCTGTAATTGATGGAATAGAGGATGTCCCCCTTTTTAATCCCGGCAATGTAAGCGGGGCTGCCCGATTCAACCTTGATGGCCGTCAGGCCGGCTGGCTTTCGTTCCCAGATCACGCCGTCCGTCGGCTCTTTCCAAACGATTTTCTTGTATATATTGAGCCCGCCCAGAAAAAGGATGAGAACCAGCGGGACCAGCAGCCAGTACGCCTTTTTATTCATAGAAGCTACATTATAGCTTCAATTTTTTGAAAAATCCAAAAAATTGAATCCGCCATTCAAAAAATATATGCAGGCCTTGGCTAATCCAGGATGTGTCTGGCCCCGGCCCGAATCGCCCAATCGATGGCAGGCTGCTTTAAGAGCTTCTCCAAGCGCCGATCTCCCTTAAGCCCCAGAGGCTTCGTGTCCCTCATAAGAAAATTGCTCATATAATCATTGGCCTGTTGTTTGGGCGGCTCGCTCTGCTGGGCTGGATTCAGGCCTCGCAAAGAAAGAACGAGGAAAAGCGATTGGACCAGAAAAAGGAAGGCCCAACCGATGATTTTTTGTCTCATCGCTCTTACAAGATAAGACTTTGCCCCCGGTTTGTCAAATGGGGCCGGGTGAGGCCCCATTAACATTTTCACTGACCGAGAGATATATAGTAATGAGGATTCGTGCCCTAATTTGACAAAAGCGGGACGTTAGCCTAATATTGAGGCTAAAATATGTATTTTTATCGATTTCGGTTGACCGAAAAGGCAACGTAAGGTAGCCAAGATGCCCTATTTTCTTTGCCGGCTGGCCGCTGAGGACGGCCGGGTATTCTCAGAGTCACACCTCGCCGCCTCGCTCGAAGAATGCCGGAAGCATTTTGAGTCCGAGGGCTACCTCGTCCTGGCTGTCAACCGGGACTGGAAAAAGGTCAAGCTCTCCTCGCTGTCCCTGGAAAAAAAAATCAGGGACCGCGATTTTATCATGTTCAACCAGGAGCTCATGGCCCTCATCAAGGCCGGCTACCCGGTGCTCAGGAGTATCGAAGTCATCTCTAGCCGGGCTAAAAACGTCTATCTGAAGGAAGTCCTCAAAAAGGTGGAGAGCGACATCCGGCAGGGGAAGTCCCTGTCCGAAGCGTTTGCCCCTTTTGAAAAACGGTTTTCCAAAATTTACACGGCCGCCCTCATGGCCGGCGAACAGAGCGGAAACCTGGCGGGAACACTCCGCCAGTTCATCCAGTATGCCAAGGTCATCGCCCAGACCAAGTCCAAGATCCGCTCGGCCTTGATCTATCCCACGCTCCTTCTGGTCTTTTCCATAGGCCTGATGGGGGTCCTAATCAATTTTGTCCTCCCCACATTTGCCGGTTTCTATAGTGATTTTGAAGCCAAGCTTCCGTTCATCACCCAGCTGCTGATAGGGGTCGCTCTGTTCATCAGGCGGCATTGGTATCTTTGGCTGATACTGATATTTTTTCTGGTTTTGGTTTATTTCCAGATGAAGAAAAGGGAGAAAGCGGTCATTTTCTTGGACAAGCTTAAGCTGAATATCCCTTTTGGAGGCCCGATCTGGACCGAATCCGCCATTTCGATGTTCAGCCGCACCTTGAGCCTGCTCCTGGAGGCCGGCATCGCCCTCCTCCCGGCCGTGGGGATTTCGAACCAGGCGATTCCCAACAAATACTTAGGCTCGAAAACGGATGGTTTGCCAGCCTCCATCAAAAACGGGGAAAGCCTGTCCGAATCCCTGGCCAAGGCCGACTTTTTCCCGCCGCTCTCTTTGGACATGGTCCGGATCGGCGAGACATCGGCCAATCTCGGAGGAATGTTGAGAGAAGTCGCAGAAGTTTATGATGAACGAATCCAAGCCAAGATCGACACGTTTGTATCGCTCATCGAGCCTGTGATCATCATCTTCATGGCCATCCTTGTCGCGGCCATGCTCCTGTCCGTATATCTGCCCATTTTCAATATCATCAAGGTCGTGCGATAAAATGAACAAACAGGAATCAAAACAAGAAAGCCAGAAAGTCCTCCTCTCCGAGGAACGGGAGACGCGCAAGCTCGCCGAGCGGTACCATGTGCCCTATATCGACCTGGCCGCTGTCCCCATCGACCGCGAGCTGGTCCTGAGCTTTCCGCCCGACTTTCTCTATCGGTCCAATTTCATCCCCTTGGAAGCGAACGACAACACGCTCAAGATCGCCATCGCCGACCCCTCGGACATCGCCACGATTGACGCCATCGAGTCGTTCCTGGGAAAGAAAGTCGAGGTCCATGCGGCACCCGCGCGCGCCATCCACGAAGCCCTGCGCAAGAGCGAAACCGCCCTCCAGGTGCTCAAGGACGCCACCGAAGGGTTCATCATGCAGGTCGTCGAGAAGGAGGGCGGCGAGGAAGAAGAGGTCATCTCGATCGAAAAGCTGGCCGACCAGGATGGCTCCATCATCAAACTCGTCAACACGATCATTTTTACGGCGGTCCAAAAGCGGGCCAGCAACGTCCATGTCGAATCCAAGGAAGAGGGCGTCCTGATCAAATATAGAATCGACGGCGTCCTCAGTGAGGCCATGGAGCCGATCGACAAGAAGTTCAAGTCGCCCATCATCTCCCGAGTCAAGGTGATGTCCGACCTGGATATCGCCGAGCGCCGGGTTCCGCAGGATGGCCGATTCCGGCTGAAGATCAAAGACAAGACGATCGACTTCCGCGTCTCGATCATGCCCAGCATCTACGGCGAAGACGCCGTCATCCGCATCCTGGATAAAGAAATGATCACAGAGGCGATCCAGGAGCTCAAACTCGACCTGCTCGGCTTCTCCGACCTGGTCTTGAAAAAATTTCGGCGCTATATCACCCAGCCCTACGGCATGATCCTTGTCACCGGCCCCACGGGAAGCGGCAAGACGACCACCCTGTATGCGGCGCTGACCGAGATCAAGTCGACGGAAGACAAGATCATTACCATCGAAGACCCCGTGGAATATCAGATCGACGGAATCACCCAGATTCCCGTCAATGAGAAAAAAGGCCTGACCTTTGCCCGCGGCCTGAGGTCCATCCTCCGCCACGATCCCGATAAGATCATGGTGGGCGAGATCCGGGACCCCGAAACGGCCCAGATCGCCATCCAGTCGGCCTTGACAGGCCACCTCGTCTTTACCACGGTCCACGCCAACAATGTCTTTGATGTCATCGGTCGCTTTCTTCATATGCAGGTCGACCCCTACAGCTTCATTTCCGCTATGAACTGCATCCTGGCCCAGAGGCTGGTCAGGGTCCTCTGCCCGAAATGCAAAGCCCCCGTTCATTATGAGGACCGCCAGCTCCAGGAATCGGGCCTGGACCCCGGCGTCTACAAAAAGCAGGTCTTCTACGAAGCCCAGGGCTGCCCGGACTGTCACTTTACGGGCTATCAGGGCCGGACGGCGATCGCCGAGCTCCTCGAGCTGTCCGATCAAATCCGGGAAATGATCTTAGAGCGGAAGCCCCTGTCCGAAGCCAAGAAGAAGGCCAAGAGCGAAGGGATCATTTTCTTAAGAGAAGTCGGCATCGGAAAGGTCCTCAAGGGCATCACCAGCCTCAAAGAGCTCAATAAAGTCACGTTTGTGGAATAAGATATGGCCTCCTTTATCAACCGCGTCAAGGACTTCTTCATGGAGCGGGCGAATCCGCCGGTCGCCTTTCAGGTCTCTCGCTCGTATGTGAGTGGGATTCATTTTTCCCGGAAAGACCGGAGATTCGGCGGCCATTTCATCCTGCCCCTGCCGCCCGGGGCCGTCGAGCCGTCGTTCGATAAAAAGAACATCCTCAATAGAGCGGTCGTGGAAGAAAAAATCAAGGAGGGCGTCCGAAAGCTGCGAACGACCGAAAGCACGGCGTCCCTGCTTGTTCCCGAATCCTGCCTGAAAGTGTTTGTATTTTCTTTTGACCGCCTTCCCGCCTCCTTCAAGGAGCGGGAGGAGCTCTTGCGCTGGAGGCTGAACAAGGTTGTCCCGGTCAAGCCTCCGGATATGCGCATTTCCTACGATGTGATCCATTCCCAGGGGCAGACAAAGGTCTTCCTGGCCATGGCCAGGGCTGCCGTCATTCAGGAATACGAGGGGCTGTTCACCCGCTGCGGCATCAAGGTCAGGGTCATTGGAATTCCCGCCATCAACCTGATCAACCTCCTCAAGCGCGAGGAGGCCAAAAATGCCCTGATCGTCAATGTCGAAGCGGATTCCGTCAGCCTGTTGGCCGTCCTGGACTTCGAGGTCTCGCTCTACCGGTTCAAGCCATTCCTGCCGGATGCTCTCCAGGCCATGCTCCCGGCGCAAAAATTCGAGACCATCGTCAATGAAGTGGAAAACACGGCACATTTTATCGAAGACCGGGAGAAGAAAAAGGTGGATATCGTTTGGGTCCGTTCGGCCGCCCCGAAGTCCGAGGGCGACCTTCTGGCGTTCTCGAGAGGACGAACCGCCCTTCCTTGGAGACCTGTCGAACCGGGTGGACCTCCCATGTCCGATGCCGGCGACCAGCAGGTTTTGGCGACATTGATCGGATTGGTGTCATGACAGGCTGGAAGATGGTCAACATAAATCTGGCCAGCCAGCCTCTCCGCAACCGGCGGTTCTTTTTCGCCTGTGTCGGAGTGTTGACCGCCGCCTTTCTCGTCGTCTCGTACCTGGCCGGCAGCCAATTTATTAAATATCGGCGGCAGGAAGGAAGGGCCGGCCAAAAGTTGGCCCGGATCGCCAAGTTTCGCGAAACCGCCCAAAATGAAAAAGCTGGCTGGTCGGGAAAAATCCAGGATCTTTCCGGAAAATACAAGGAAAAAATCGTCCTGATCAACACCCTGATCCTGAAAAAAAGCTTTTCCTGGGTGGAGTTTTTCTCCCTCCTCGAGCAAGCGCTGCCGGCTTCGAGCTATATCACGGGGGGCATGGCGCCCGAGCAGATCTCCGCCGGGAAGCTCGTCGTGCACTTCAAAGTCGTCACCCAAAATTATGCCGGGCTCCAAGAGCTCGTCCAGAATCTCTATTCGCTGAAATTTCAGAATGTCTTGGTCATCAATGAAACCAAAATCGAAGGCCAGATGGTCTCCGAAATATCGGCCAGCTATGAAAGAATGGATTAACCTTTTAGACATTCGGGAGCGGAAAATCGCCGGTGTCCTCTGCCTTTTGCTGGCCGCGGCGTTACTCTTCCTGGCTTTCGTGCTGCTCAAAGAGCGGACCACGGCCGGCCGGGCCCAAACCCGACTGCGCAGTGAGGAACAAAACCTCCGGATACTCATCGCGCAGAGAGATGAGGCCCAGCGGGATTTCCGGAGATGGCAGGACGCGTTGCATGATATGCAGGAGCTCAAAGACAGCTATTTTTACGAACAGAAATCAAAGGGGCAGAATTTGCAGCTCGACCTGCAGCAGATCTTTGCCGCCTCCGGGATCAACATGTCCCAGATCAAATATGAATACTCCGACTTTACGAAAGAGGGCATCGAGAAGGTCGATGCCGGCTTCACGATTTCCGGCTCTTACGCGGCTTTGAAAAATTTCCTGGAGACGATCGAAACGCGGCCCAAGTTTCTTTTTGTCGAAAAAATCGCCTTCTCTCAGATCGCCGCTCAGGGAGGGCCGCTCGAACTCAGGGTCAATCTGGCGGGGTACTATGAACGGTAAACGAATCCTGTCGGGACTGTTCATGGCGGCGGCCATAGCCTTGGTCTGCAGCGGCCAGACCGCCAAGAAGGCTCCGGAGAAGCCCGCCGGCTCTAAACGGCTAAAGCCCCTGATCCGAAAGGATCTTCTCCAGAAAAAAACGGGCGGCACGGCCGCCATCAAGAGGGACCTTTTCTCTCCTCAGAGCATTTTGGGGAATCAAGTCATGCCTCTGGTGATGCCGAAGGTGAAGACGACTGCGGACGAGGAGACCCCGGCCGCCGAGTCCCAACCGCCCTTGGTCTTGCATTATATCGGCTTCGGCTACAACCAGACGAAGCAAAAATATTTTGCCATGATTTTTTTCCAAGAGCAGGTGACGACCGTTCAAGAAGGGGACACACTCGGGCCTGGTTGGAAGGTCGTCAAAATCACGGCCAAAGAACTGCAGGCCGAGGGCCCCGAGGGAAAATCCCTGACGTTTTCCCGCGAAGGAGACCAACGATGAAAAGAATCGCCCTGGCAATCATTCTGGTCCTGATGAGCTGGGCGTGTGTGACGCTCAGCTTGTCCTATAAAATGGGCACCCAGGCTGAGATGAACAAGAATTGGGAGGAAGCGGTCAAGCTCTATGAAAAAGCCAGTCTGGAGAATCCCAAGGAGCCGGTCTACCGTTTGTCGCTCTTACGGGCCAAGCTTGCCGCCAGCCAGTCCCACGTCCAGCAAGCGCGCCAGTTGGCCGGCCAGGGCAAGAAAGAGGAGGCCGCCGCCGAATATGCCAAGGCTTTATCTTTTAACCCCGGCGACGCCTCGATTGCCTTGGAAGCCCGAACGATGATGGCAGAGAAGCCGAAGGAGCCGGAGCTCAAACGGGAGAAGCTGGAGTTCCCCATCAAGCTCAAGGCCAAGGACGAAAAGCTGCAGCTCAAGGTCGGGGCGGAAACGGGTCTGCGCTCGATCCTGCTCACGCTCGGGAAATCGGCCGGAATCAATATCCTGTTCGACGTCAATTTCAAGGATATCCCATACACGACCGATTTGACGGACATGAATTTCGAAGAGGCCTTGCGGCAAATTTGCTTCGCCACGAAGAATTTTTACCGGATTATCGATGAGCGGACGGTGATTGTCGTCCCCGACCAGCCGCAGTTGCGCATGCAGTACGAAGCCAATGTCATCCGGACATTTTACTTGTCCAACATCAAGGCCGAAACCCTGGTCCAATCGCTGATGATGATGCTTCGCTCCCAAATGCAGATGAGGGTTTCGTCCATCAGTTCGGATAAAGACTTGAATTCGATCACGATCCGCGATGCGCCCCAAGCGGTCGAGCTGGCCGAGAAGCTCATCAAGGTCTGGGACAAGGCCAAGGCCGAAGTGATTGTCGACCTGGAAATCATGGAAGTGTCCCGGCAAAAATTGCGCCAGCTGGGCATCAGCTTCGACCAGAACGTCGTCGGGCTGAGATACGGCGAAGCGGCGGCCGACGACACTACGACCACGAGCTGGTTCAACCTAAATTCCATTGATTTTTCCAAGGCCGGTAACTTTTGGATGAGTTTTCCGCTTTCCTTCGTCCAGTTCTTGGAATCGGACTCCGAGACCAAGATTGTCGCCCAGCCCCGCCTGCGGGGGGTGTCCGATGAGGAAATCAGCCATAAGATCGGCCAGAAAATCCCGATGCCCTTGACCCAGTTCTCGACATTCGCCGCGGGCGGGATCAACAACGTGCCGATTACGAGTTACCAGCAGCAGGATGTCGGCATCGAGATCAAGATCAAGCCCAGGGTTCATTTTGAGAAGGAGGTCACGCTCGACCTGGATATCAAGGTTTCCTCGCTCGGCGGAAAGGGGTATGGAGATATTCCCATCATCAACAACCGGGAGGTCAAGAACGTCATCCGGCTCAAGGACGGCGAGACCAACCTCATCGCCGGTTTGCTCAGGGACGAGGAGAGAAAGACGCTCAAGGGCATTCCCGGGCTCAAAGACCTCCCGGTCCTGGGAAGACTGTTTGGCGCCGAAGACACGACGATTGAGCAGACCGAAGTCATCCTGACCATCACCCCCCATATCGTCCGTACCATCTCACTCAGCCCTGAGGACATGAAGGCGATCTGGGTCGATGTCGAATCCGTGAGGGCTGAACAGAGTGGAAAAGGCGGAATTGGAGACGAAATTGCAGATAGTAACCGTAGCATCAGTACGATAATGAATCCCCCTAAAGCGAGACAGCCTCAAGAGGGCGATGCGAACCAGGTCTCGATTTTCCCGGCAGATATTAATATTCCCATCAACCATGAATTCCAGGCTGACGTCAACGTCCGTTGCCAGCAGGAGATCGGCAACATGTCTCTGGCGCTCAAGTTCGACCCCAGGCTGATGAACATGAAGGATGTCATCGAAGGCGGGATGATGCGTCAATTGGGCGACAAAGTCCCTTTTCTTAAAAACATCAATAATAGTGCGGGGATCTGTACGATCGGTTTTTCAAGTCCGCCAACTGGAAAGGGTATAAAAGGCGGCGGATCGCTGGTCACGCTGCTTTTTGAGTCCAAAAGCTCGGGGGAAGGCCTTATCTCCATCACGAGTTGCTCCGCGGGCAGCCCCAGCGGCCAAACCATCAGCTTCCAGACCCAGGCATCACGGATCATCATCCGCTGATAGAATCTTGGAATAGGATGAAACTCCGCCGGCGATTGGGATTTTATTTTTTGGGCTGGACATAACCGAGAGATTTTAGTTTTTCGATCAACTTGTCGTCCATTTTGTTGCTTTTTGTTTCTCCGGTCAGATCATCGAAAGAAAAAAGACTTCGTTTCCACCGGTCGATTTTATCCCTGAATGAAGCCGAAAGAGTTGGCTCATCGGCGGCGATATTGTTTTGTTCCTGGGGATCATTTTGGAGATCATAGAGCTCCGGGTTTCCCGATGGCGCTGTGAAAATAAATTTCCATTTTGCGGTCCTGATCGAATAGCGAAGGGATCCATACTGTGAAAATATTTCGTCTTTAAAAGTGCCGCGAGAAGCGATGAGACTTTTTCCCATCAGGGGAGTATGGGCCTTAATTCCCGCATAGTCCAATATGGTCGGAACGATATCTATGCTGGAAACCGATTTTTCTTGAGTTTTGTTTTTCGGAATTCTCGTCCCGGCCATGATGAACGGAACGTGCAAAAGCTCATCGTATAGCAGTTTCCTGTGCAAGAGGCCCCCGTGCTCCCCGAATTCTTCTCCATGGTCGGCGGTAATAATCAGAAGGAAATTCTTAAAAAATCCGGTTTTTTCCAGCGCCTCAAAAGTCGTCCTCAAGACATCGTCCGTATAGCGAATGTTTGCGTCATACAAGGCTTTCAGGCTGTTAAAGTCGTCCTTTGTCAAATCCCTGTTAGCTGATTCCCAATGCTTTAGTAAATTTTCGCTGGAGGGAATAAATTGGCTGTCGTACTTGCCAAACAGATACTTATAGTTGTCCGGAGGAAAATAAGGAGAATGAGTCTGGTAGGTATGGAAAAAAACAAAAATCGGATGCTGGGCCTGACTGTATTTGCTGACGAGATCGACCAACTTCAGGCATCCCGCAGCCACGTCGCCAGATTGATCATCAAATTCAACGAATCCCCTGTCAAAACCATAGACTCTGGATAGTTGTCCTCCTCCTGTTATTCCCAAGGTGATATAGCCGTTGACTTTGAGAATTTCCTGAAGCATCACAGCGCGTGTCGGGATAGGAATGATCGGCGCTTGCGCATCAAATCCGTTATAATAGACTTTGTGGGACTCCTGGTACAAGGATGTTAGCATAGTCGTGTGGGAAGGATTTGTCCCGTGCGTGTTGACAAAAGCGTTAGCAAAGCGGATGCCGTCATTGGCGATCTTATCTATAAAAGGAGATGTTTTCCGCTGGTAGCCGTAGCAACTGAGATGATCCGCCCGGCACGCATCCAGGGAAATTAAGAGAATATTCGGAAAATCAAATTTTGATTTTTGGGGAGAGACGCCTTCGGAACAAGCAAGGGAAAAAAGCCCCAGCAAGATAACAAAAGCGACTTTTAAAATATGCACGATCTGCTTGTTTTGCGGAGAATGGAATCGCATCTTAAAAACTAGGTCGAAGCTTAATACTTTTTTGGGGGGACTGTCAAGGCAACAAGGAAGAAATGTTCCCTTTATGACTGAGGATCTGCTGTTACGCTTTTAAAACTGCAATTTTGTCAAAAAATCCTCACCTGACCAAAGGCACATCTCCCGAGGTTCCCCACTGGACGATCATCTGGCCTTTCACAAACCAATAGCCGTTCGAGGGCCTGAAGATCGCAATATCTGTGCTTCCGTTCCCGTCATAATCCCCTGGAGCCGGAATATCCCCTCTCGTTCCCCACTGGATGACGTCTACTCCGCCAGCAGATTTCTGAACCCACCAGTGACCACTCGGAGGCCTCCAGACGGCAATATCTGTCTTATTATCGCTGTCATACTTCCCGGGAACAGGGATATCTCCGGCTGTCCCCCATTGAACAACGCAGACGCCTCCTCCCGAGTACTTAATAAACCAGTACCCAATCGACGGCCTCCAGACGGCAATGTCTGTTAGGCCATCGCCATCATAATCCCCGGGTACAGGAATATCCCCGGCTGTCCCCCATTGAACAACGCCGACGCCTCCTCCCGAGTACTTAATAAACCAATATCCAGTCAACGGCCTCCAGACAGCCATGTCTGTTTTATTATCGCTGTCATACTTGCCGGGAACAGGGATATCTCCGCTCGTCCCCCACTGAATAGCCGATTGATTTTTCACAAACCAATATCCATTCGAGGGTCTCCAGACGGCAACATCTGTGATCAAATTGCCGTCATAATCGCCGTTGACAGGGACGTCGCCGGCTGTGCCCCATTGAGGATAGGCGATGTCCTTGATGAACCAGATCCCGCTGGAGGGTCTCCAGACCGAAATGTCGGAAGTGCCATTTCCGTCAAAGTCATGACCGTCGAAGATATAATATGTCGATTCCTCAATATTTAACTTTGTAATAAATATGTCATACACTCCCAAAGAAGTCTTGATATCTGTTATCCCCCAATCAAAGCCAAAATTCACGGTGCCCTGAAAAGATCCAGTGACATAAACATTGCCCGAGGAGTCCGTGGTGATGCCATAGCCATGATCATCCGATGTCGCGCCCATGATCTTTGTCCCGCCATAAGTGCCGTTTGAGTTGACCTTGGTGATGAATATGTCCCAAATGCCTGCAGATGTCTTGATATCCGTTGTCCCAAAATCAAGGCCAAAATTCACTGTGCCGTATAATTGTCCCGTGACATAAACATTGCCCGAGGAGTCTATGACAATGCCATTTCCACTTGTTCCACTTATAACCTTTGTCCAGCCGTATGTGCCGTTGGAGTTTATTTTGGTGATGAATGTCCCCCCGCCTGCCTTGATATCCGTGGTCCCAAAATCAAGGCCAAAATTCACCGTGCCCTGAAAGTCTCCCGTTAGGTAAACATTGCCCGAGGAGTCTGTGGCGATTCCATTTCCCGCGTCCCACAATGTTCCGCCCATAACCTTTGTCCAGCTATAGGTGCCGTTTGAGTTTATCTTGGTGATAAATATGTCCCATGATCCTGCAGAGATCTTGCTGTCCGTGGTCCCAAAATCAAGGCCAAAATTCACCGTGCCCTGAAAGTCTCCCGTTAGGTAAACATTGCCCGAGGAGTCTATGACAATGCCATTTCCACTTGTTCCACTTATAACCTTTGTCCAGCCGTATGCGCTGTTGGAGTTTATTTTGGTGATGAATGTTCCCCCGCCTGTCTTGATATCCGTGTTCCCAAAATCAAGGCCAAAATTCACCGTCCCACCAAAGGATCCCGTAACATAAACATTGCCCGAGGAGTCCGTGGTGATGTCATTGCCCAAATCCTGCGATGTCCCGCCCATCCTCTTTGTCCAGCCATAGGTGCCGTTTGAGTTTATCTTGGTGATGAAAATGTCTTGCTGTCCTGCAGAAGTCTTGGTATCCGTAGTCCCGAAATCCAGGCCAAAATTCGCTGAGTACCAAAAGTCTCCCGTAACATAAACATTGCCCGAGGAGTCCGTGGTGATGGCATGGCCCCTATCATCAAATAAATTCCCGCCCATGATCTTTGTCCAGCCATAGGTGCCGTTTGAGTTGATCTTAGTGATAAAGATGTCAACCTGACCTGCGCCGGTCTTGATATCCGTTGTCCCAAAATCCAGGCCAAAATTCACCGTGCCTAAAAAATCTCCCGTAACATAAACATTGCCCGAGGAGTCCGTGGTGATGGCCCAGCCATTATCACCCGATGTCCCGCCCATGATCTTTGTCCAGCCATATGATACTTGAGAAGACTGTCCGAAGCTGCTCGATACAAAGAGAAAAACAATTGCCAAAGCTAAGGCCATGATCAAAGTCCTTTTATTCATTTCTAAACCCTCCTTTTAATTTATATGCATCGTCCAATAAATTAGAACAACCGAGGTCGGCTCCCTTCTTTAGACAATTTAGGGGCCTTCTGAAGATGCATTCTTGGCCTGCCGTTTGTGACCATTATGGCCATTCCGATGTCCGAATCAATTTTCCGCGGCAATTAGGAACCTGCTTTTCTGCTGCGTAGGCTGAATGAGCGTAGATGCCCCACTTTTGCCTCGTCCCATCGTTAGGGATGATAAATCGGAGCGTGATCGGATGTCAAGTTGAACCTAAAATATGTCAAGGCAATAAGGAAGAATGTTCCCTTTATAATTGAGCATCTGCTATTTCGCTTTTAAAACTGCTATTTTATCAAGAAATCCTCACCGGACCAAAGGCACATCTCCTGAGGTGCCCCACTGGACGTTCATCTGGCCTTTCACAAACCAGTAGCCGTTCGAGGGCCTGAAGACCGCAATATCTGTCCTCCCGTTCCCGTCATAATCCCCGGGAACCGGAATGTCTCCACTCGTTCCCCATTGATTAACACTAACTCCACCCGCTGAATTCCGAACAAACCAGTAGCCATCCGACGGCCTCCACACAGCTATGTCTGTCTTATTATCGCTGTCATACTTGCCGGGAACAGGAATATCCCCTGACGCACCCCATTGAACAATTCCGGTTCCGCCGCCTGAGTACTTAATAAACCAGAATCCATTCGAAGGCCTCCAGACGGCAATGTCCGTGTAGCCGTCCCCATCATAATCCCCGGGAACAGGAATATCCCCTGAAGTCCCCCATTGAACAACGCCGACGCCACCCCCCGAGTACTTAATAAACCAATATCCAGTCGAGGGCCTCCAGACAGCCATGTCTGTCTTATTATCGCTGTCATACTTCCCGGGAACAGGGATATCTCCGTTCGTCCCCCACTGAACGGTAGATTGATTTTTCACAAACCAATATCCATTCGATGGTCTCCAGACCGCGACATCTGTGATCAGATTGCCGTCATAGTCGCCATTGACCGGGATATCGCCGGCCGTGCCCCATTGAGGATAGGCGATGTCCTTAATAAACCAGATGCCATTGGAGGGTCTCCAGATTGAGATGTCTGATCTACCATTGCCGTCAAAGTCGTGGCCGTCAAAGACATAATAGGCCGCTTCCTCACTAATTAGTTTTGTAATAAAAATGTCATCTCCTCCTGCGGAGGTCTTTGTATCCGTAATTCCAAAATCAAGGCCAAAGTTCACGACGCTTTGAAAATTTCCCGTGACATAGATATTCCCGAAGGAGTCTGTCGTGATGCTCCGACCATAATCATAAGAATTCCCGCCCATTCTCTTCGTCCAGCCATAGGCGCCGTTGGAGTTGATCTTCGTGATAAAGATATCGTCATAGCCTGCGGAGGTCTTTGTATCCGTAATTCCAAAATCAAGGCCAAAGTTCACGACGCTTTGAAAACTTCCCGTGACATAGATATTCCCGAAGGGGTCGATAATGACGCTCCGACCATAATCATAAGAATTCCCGCCCATTCTCTTCGTCCAGCCGTAAGTGCCGCTGGAGTTGATCTTCGTGATAAAGATGTCAATATTACCTGCAGAAGTCTTAATATCCGTTGTCCCGAAATCAAGGCCAAAATTCACTGTGCTACTAAAGCCTCCCGTGACATAAACATTGCCCGAGGAGTCCGTGGTGATGGCATATCCATAATCATACGATGTCCCACCCATGATCTTTGTCCACCCATACGTGCCATTGGAGTTGATCTTCGTGATAAAGATATCGTCATAGCCTGCGGAGGTCTTGGTGTCCGTCGTCCCAAAATCAAGACCAAAATTCACAGTCCAATCAAAGTTCCCCGTGACATAAACATTGCCCGAGGAATCGGTGGCAATGCTGCGGCCTGTATCAGTCGAATAACCGCCCATTCTCTTCGTCCAGCCATACGTATCGTTGGAGTTGATCTTCGTGATAAAGATATCGTCATAGCCTGCGGACGGCTTGTTGTCCGTCGTCCCAAAATCAAGACCAAAATTCACGCTGAGATGGAAATATCCCGTGAGATAAACATTCCCCCATGTGTCTGTGGTAACGCTATAGCCAGCATCGTCACCATTGCCGTCCATTCTCTTCGTCCAGCCATAGGTGCCGTTGGAGTTAATTTTCGTGATAAAGATATCAGCACTACCACCAGCGGATGTCTTAGTGTCCGTCGTGCCAAAATCAAGACCAAAATTCACGGTTCCAGTAAAACTTCCTGTGATATAGAGATTTCCCGAGGAGTCTATAGAGATACCCGTGCCAATATCATGAGAAGCACCGCCGATTCTCTTCGTCCAGCCATACGTACCGTTGGAGTTGATCTTCGTGATAAAGATATCTTCATAGCCTGTGGATGTCTTGGTGTCCGTTGTCCCAAAATCAAGACCAAAATTCACGGTCCCGGTAAAGCTTCCCGTGACATAGACATTTCCCGCGGAGTCAGTTGTGAAACTCCAGCCGGAATCATAAAAAGCACCGCCGACTCTCTTCGTCCATCCATACGATAATGGAACAGGCTGGCTAAAAGTCTTTGATATCAACAACAGAATAAACACCAAGACTAATACGACCGAAAACACCTTCGTTTTCATTTTGAACCCCTCCTCTACATTTATCCCAGCTTATATTTTGAAATTGGCTGAGAGAAATTCCCGACAAGCGCAAATTATTGATTTTCTCCATTGGGAAAGCTGATGCTCGTATCCCTCACTAGCCTGCCCGCTTGATATGAATACTATCACCAAAACTAAATTTTGTCACTAATGTATCTGAACGAGTTCATAATGTATTTGAACGAGTTCATATAGTGAACTCATAGCGAGAATCTTCGTTAATAGCTCGGTATTACCTGAAAGTTCTCACCGGACCAGAGGCACATCTCCTGCGGTCCCCCACTGGACGATCATCTGATCTTTCACAAACCAGTAGCCGTTCGAGGGCCTGAAGACCGCAATATCTGTCCTCCCGTTCCCGTCATAATCCCCGGGAACCGGAATGTCTCCACTCGTTCCCCATTGATTAATATTATATCCACCCGCTGAATTCTGAACAAACCAGCAGCCATTCGACGGCCTCCAGACAGCAATGTCCGTCTTGCTATCGCTGTCATACTTGCCGGGAACAGGAATATCCCCTGATGTCCCCCATTGAATAACTCCGACTCCACCTCCCGAGTACTTAATAAACCAGCAGCCGTCCGACGGCCTCCACACGGCAATGTCTGTTAGGCCATCGCCGTCATAATCCCCGGGAACAGGAATATCTCCTGAAGTCCCCCATTGAACAACGCCGACGCCTCCTCCCGAGTACTTAATAAACCAGCAGCCGTTCGAGGGCCTCCAGACAGCCATGTCTGTCTTATTATCGCTGTCGTACTTTCCGGGAACAGGAATATCTCCGTTCGTCCCCCACTGAACAGTCGATTGATTTTTCACAAACCAATATCCATTCGAGGGTCTCCAGACGGCAACATCTGTGATCAAATTGCCGTCATAATCGCCATTGACAGGGATGTCGCCGGCCGTGCCCCATTGAGGATAGGCGATGTCCTTGATGAACCAGATCCCATTGGAGGGTCTCCAAATTGAGATGTCTGATCTACCATTGCCGTCAAAGTCGTGGCCGTCAAAGACATAATAGGTCGCTTCCTCACTATTCAACTTTGTGATAAATATGTCGTCGTCTCCAGCAGAGGTCTTGATATCCGTTGTCCCAAAATCAAGGCCAAAATTCATTGTGCCATAAAAGTATCCCGTAACATAAACATTGCCCGAGGAGTCCGTGGTGATGCCGGAGCCACCGCCAGAGCCACCAGATCCGCCCATGATCTTTGTCCAGCCATAGCTGCCGTTTGAGCTTATCTTGGTGACAAATATGTCCCCAGATCCTGCAGAAGTCTTGATGTCCGTGGCCCCAAAATCAAGGCCAAAATTCACCGTGCCTGAAAAGCTTCCCATGATATAAACGTTGTCCGAGGAGTCCGTGGTGATGGCAGAGCCACCGCCAGAGCCACCAGATCCGCCCATGATCTTTGTCCAGCCATAGGTGCCGTTTGCATTTATCTTTGTGACATAGATGTCAGTAGAACCTGCGGAGGTCTTGATATCCGTTGTCCCAAAATCAAGGCCAAAATTCACTGTGCCCATAAACGAGCCCGTAACATAAACATTGCCCGAGGAGTCCGTGGTGACGGCAGAGCCAGAATCAGACAATGTCCCGCCCATAATCTTTGTCCAGCCATAGGTGCCGTTTGCGTTTATCTTGGTGACATAGATGTCATAATTACCTGCAGAGGTCTTAATATCCGTTGTCCCAAAATCAAGGCCAAAATTCACTGTGCCCATAAACGAGCCCGTAACATAAACATTGCCCGAGGACTCCGTGGTGATGGCACGGCCATCATCCCACCCTGTCCCGCCCATGATCTTTGTCCAGCCATAGCTGCCGTTTGCGTTTATCTTGGTGATGAATATGTCTCTATCTCCTGCAGATGTCTTGATATCCGTTGTCCCAAAATCAAGGCCAAAATTCACTGCGCCATAAAAGAATCCCGTAACATAAACATTGCCCGAGGAGTCCGTGGTGATGCGAGAGCCAGAATCATACTCTGTCCCGCCCATGATCTTTGTCCAGCCATAGCTGCCGTTTGCGTTTATCTTGGTGATGAATATGTCCTCTCCTCCTGCATATGTCTTGATATCCGTTGTCCCAAAATCAAGGCCAAAATTCACTGTGCGCTCAAAGAATCCCGTGACATAAACATTGCCCGAGGAGTCTGTGGTGATTCCAAATCCACGATCCCACCCTGTCCCGCCCATGATCTTTGTCCACCCATAGGTGCCGTTTGCGTTTATCTTGGTGATGAATATGTCCCACCATCCTGCAGGTGTCTTGATATCCGTTGTCCCGAAATCAAGGCCAAAATTCACCGTGCCCTGAAAGAATCCCGCAACATAAACATTGCCCGAGGAGTCCGTGGTGATGGCACGGCCATCATCCCACCCTGTCCCGCCTATGATCTTTGTCCAGCCATATGACGGTTGTGCAGACTGCCCGAAGCTGCTCGACACAAAGAGAAAAACAATTGCCAAAGCTAAGGCCGTGATCAAAGTCCTTTTATTCATTTCTAATCCCTCCTTTTCTAGTTTGACAGTTTCACTATGATATCTACTCTCTAATATAAAGCTATGGCAAACAAAAGTTGTTAAGAATTTGTTAAATTTTTGTCAAAATAATATGAATTTCCCCCCTTGGAGGATAAAGTTATTACTTAAAGAGACACTTTCTGCTAGACAGAATTCGGCTTTGCCGATATGAATTACGATATTTTTTTCAATTCATAGCAGCAATATTCGTGAATAACTTTATCTTGCCGAGGACTTCTCACCTGACCAAAGGCACATCGCCTGACGTCCCCCACTGGATGTTCATCTGGCCTTTCACAAACCAATAGCCGTTCGAGGGCCTGAAGATCGCAATATCTGTGCTTCCGTTCCCGTCATAATCCCCAGGAGCCGGAATGTCTCCACTCGTTCCCCATTGGATGACATCCATTCCCCCAGCGGATTTCTGAATAAACCAGTAGCCGTTTGACGGCCTCCAGACGGCAATGTCTGTCTTGTTATCGCTGTCATACTTGCCGGGAACAGGAATATCTCCTGAAGCACCCCATTGAACAATTCCGGTTCCGCCGCCTGAGTACTTAATAAACCAGAATCCATTCGAAGGCCTCCAGACGGCAATGTCCGTGTAGCCGTCCCCATCATAATCCCCGGGAACAGGAATATCCCCTGAAGTCCCCCATTGAACAACGCCGACGCCACCCCCCGAGTACTTAATAAACCAATATCCAGTCGAGGGCCTCCAGACAGCCATGTCTGTCTTATTATCGCTGTCATACTTCCCGGGAACAGGGATATCTCCGTTCGTCCCCCACTGAACGGTAGATTGATTTTTCACAAACCAATATCCATTCGATGGTCTCCAGACCGCGACATCTGTGATCAGATTGCCGTCATAGTCGCCATTGACCGGGATATCGCCGGCCGTGCCCCATTGAGGATAGGCGATGTCCTTAATAAACCAGATGCCATTGGAGGGTCTCCAGATTGAGATGTCTGATCTACCATTGCCGTCAAAGTCGTGGCCGTCAAAGACATAATAGGCCGCTTCCTCACTAATTAGTTTTGTAATAAAAATGTCATCTCCTCCTGCGGAGGTCTTTGTATCCGTAATTCCAAAATCAAGGCCAAAGTTCACGACGCTTTGAAAATTTCCCGCGACATAAACATTGCCCGAGGAGTCCGTGGTGATGGCATTGCCACGATCATCCGATGTCCCGCCCATGATCTTTGTCCAGCCATAGGTGCCGTTTGAGTTTACCTTGGTGACATAGATGTCAAAATTACCTGCAGATGACTTGATATCCGTTGTCCCAAAATCCAGGCCAAAATTCACTGTGCCATAAAAGGATCCCGCGACATAAACATTGTTCGAGGAGTCTGTGGTGATTCCAGAGCCATAATCACTCTCTGTCGCGCCCATGATCTTTGTCCAGCCATAGGTGCCGTTTGAGTTTATCTTGGTGATGAATATGTCGGCTCCTCCTGCAGATATCTTGATATCCGTTGTCCCAAAATCCAGGCCGAAATTCACTGTGCCATAAAAGGTTCCCGTGACATAAACATTGCCCGAGGAGTCCGTGGTGATGGCATAGCCAATATCAATCAATGTCGCGCCCATGATCTTTGTCCAGCCATAGGTGCCGTTTGCGTTTATCTTGGTGATAAATATGTCTTCTACTCCAGCAGAGGTCTTGATATCCGTTGTCCCAAAATCCAGGCCGAAATTCACTGTGCCCTGAAAATAGCCCGTAACATAAACATTGCCCGAGGAGTCCGTGGTGATGGCATTGCCAATATCACGCCCTGTCCCGCCGATAATCTTTGTCCAGCCATAGGTGCCGTTTGTATTTATCTTGGTGACATAGATATCAAGATAACCTGCAAATGTCTTGATATCCGTTGTCCCAAAATCCAGGCCAAAATTCACTGTGCCTGAAAAGCATCCCGTGACATAAACATTGCCCGAGGAGTCCGTGGTGATGGCGAATCCAACAACATCCAATGTCCCGCCCATAATCTTTGTCCAGCCATAGGTGCCGTTTGAGTCGATCTTTGTGATGAATATGTCGTATCTTACTACAGATGTCTTGATATCCGTTGTCCCAAAATCCAGGCCAAAATTCACTGTGCCCATAAACGAGCCCGTAACATAAACATTGCCCGAGGAGTCCGTGGTGATGGCATTGCCACGATCATCCGATGTCCCGCCCATGGTCTTTGTCCAGCCATAGCTGCCGTTTGCGTTTATTTTGGTGACATAGATGTCAGTAGAACCCGCAGATGTCTTGATATCCGTAGTCCCAAAATCAAGGCCAAAATTCACTGTGCCCTGAAAGTCTCCCGTGACATAAACATTGCCCGAGGAGTCCGTGGTGATGGCATTGCCACGATCATCCGATGTCGCGCCCATGATCTTTGTCCAGCCATATGACGGTTGTGCAGACTGCCCGAAACTGTTCGACACAAAGAGAAAAACAATTGCCAAAGCTAAGGCCATGATCAAAGTCCTTTTATTCATTTCTATACCCTCCTTTTCTAGTTTGACAGTTTCACTATGATATCTACTCTCTAATCTAAAGCTATGGCAAACAAAAGTTGTTAAGAATTTGTTAAATTTTTGTCAAAATAATATGAATTTCCCCCTTTGGAGGATAAAGATATTACTTAAAGAGACACTTTCTGCTAGACAGAATTCGGCTTTGCCGATATGAATTGTGGCATTTTTTTCAATTCATAGCAACAATATTCGCGACTTGCTTTATCTTGCCGAGGACTTCTCACCGGACCAGAGGCACATCGCCTGAGGTTCCCCACTGGACGACCATCTGGCCTTTCACAAACCAATACCCGTTCGAGGGCCTGAAGACCGCAATGTCTGTGCTTCCGTTCCCGTCATAATCCCCAGGAGCCGGAATATCTCCACTCGTTCCCCATTGATTAATACTATATCCACCCGCTGAATTCCGAACAAACCAGTAGCCATCCGACGGCCTCCACACAGCTATGTCTGTCTTATTATCGCTGTCATACTTGCCGGGAACAGGAATATCCCCTGAAGCACCCCATTGAACAATTCCGGTTCCGCCGCCTGAGTACTTAATAAACCAGAACCCATTTGAGGGCCTCCAGACGGCAATGTCCGTGTAGCCATCCCCATCATAATCCCCGGGAACAGGAATATCCCCTGAGGTCCCCCATTGGACAACGCCGACGCCACCCCCCGAGTACTTAATAAACCAATATCCTGTCGAGGGCCTCCAGACAGCTATGTCTGTCTTATTATCGCTGTCATACTTCCCGGGAACAGGGATATCTCCGTTCGTCCCCCACTGAACAGTCGATTGATTTTTCACAAACCAATATCCATTCGAGGGCCTCCAGACGGCAACATCTGTGATCAAATTGCCGTCATAATCGCCATTGACAGGGATGTCGCCGGCTGTGCCCCATTGAGGATAGGCGATGTCCTTAATAAACCAGATCCCATTGGAGGGTCTCCAGATTGAGATGTCTGATCTACCATTTCCGTCAAAGTCGTGGCCGTCGAATATAGGAAAAAATGTATCAGACCTGAGGCCAAGGCTGTGTTCTTCACCACCGGCAATGGCGATAAACCCTGAATTGGGCGAGGGCACTGTGCACTGCCCATAGTCATTCTGCCCCCATGCGACGATCGAGCCGTCAGACTTAAGGCCAAGATTGTGAAGCCAACCCGCGGCAATGGCGATAAAGCCAGTATTGGGCGAGGGCGGAGTTGACTGGCCATAATAGTTGTTCCCCCAGCAGACGATCGAGCCGTCAGACTTAAGGCCAAGACTGTGCCTACTCCCCGCAGATATGGCGATGAAGCCTGAATTTGGCGCGGGCACAGTACACTGGCCATGGGTGTTCAATCCCCACGCGACGATCGAGCCGTCAGACTTTAGGCCAAGGCTGTGATAACCGCCACCGGCGATAGCGATAAAGCCTGAATTGGGTGCGGGTATAGTACACTCGCCATTGTAGTTCGACCCCCACGCGACGATCGTGCCGTCAGACTTAAGACCAAGACTGTGCCAACCGCCACCGGCAATGGCGATAAAGCCCGAGTTGGGCATGGGCACAGTGCACTGGCTACTGTTGTTCAATCCCCAGGCGACGATCGTGCCGCCAGACTTGAGGCCGAGATTGTGATAACCGCCAGCGGAGATGGCGATAAAGCCTGAATTGGGCGCGGGCACCGTGCACTGCCCATAGTCATTCTGCCCCCACGCTACGATCGAGCCGCCAGCCTTGAGGCCAAGACTGTGATAAAAACCACTGCCTATGGCGATAAAGCTTGAATTGGGCGAGGGCACAGTACACTGACCGTAGCCGTTCCCTCCCCACGCGACGATCGTGCCGCTAGCGGTTGTACTAAAAATGATCCAGGTAAGTCCAAGAAATAAGATAGGGGCCATAAAGATATAAGCTATTTTCTTTCCAGCTTTTTTTTGCATATTCCTCTCCTGGCGAAGAATCCAATACTAATGGAAACACTCAAAACTGTATTTAGGGAATTTTACGTCCTATTCCTCTTCCCATAGCCAAATAGAGCATAGTACCGAGGGAGCGAGAAGTCAATAAAATACGAGGGGCGTCCCGCAAGATTAGGCAAAGAATATCCTTCCTTGGCCGGCTCCCGCCGACTTCATTCTGACCTGGCTCTGGCGCGGATTAAAGACAGTCTAATTGTAGAAATTTTAATAATTAGGCCGCCATCTGGGGCTGCTCTTTCCCCCCCGAAAAGGCCGGGTGAGGCTGAGATTTTTTCGGGTCATTTTGATGGCTAGCCGTTTGGGGTGAATCAAACTGCTCAAAAGCTAAGCCCGGGGGTATGAAAATTGCCTGAAAATTCATCCCAAAAGGCTATTGAGGGAAAAAACTAAAAAGAGGGAATATGTGGCCATCAAGATAGTTGACAGGTTTTCGACCTAATGGTAGTAGAAAGATGCCTTATGCTGGACAATCCGGTCCGGCTCTAAATGTAAAGAAAGGAGAGCGTCCGATGAAAAGAGCGACGCTTATATTATTCCTCCTGATTTTTTCGGCGGCGGCTGTATCAGTCTTCAGCGTGATGGCGCCACAGGGGCAGAGCCCAGAGGTTAGGCCGCTCCTGGGGAGCAATCCGACCCTCATTAACATATCCCTATCCGCAACGGATTCAGACACGCCACTGGTCGGAGTAGACGCAAACGGAGCCGCCTATGTTGTCTGGTTTGAGTACCAAAATAGTCGAAGTTTCTATTTTGCGACGAATAAAAGCGGTCAATGGTCGTCGCCACAGTATGTCGAGCAGATCCTATATAATGCCTCAGAAGCAGGATATCCCTGGATGGACGTTTCTGCATCCGGCGTCTGCCATCTGTCGTTTCAGGACGGCCGCACTTACGTATCGTACGATATCTATCATACTGCGTATGAAAATAACAGCTGGAGTGCGTTGACAAATGTCTCTAATAATAACGGAGGGTCCTGCTATTCCGGCTGCGCGGTGAATCCCGTTGATAATTCCACCTATATCGTTTGGCAGGACGGCACCGGCCTTGAATGGGGATGGAACCTTTTGCTGAGATATCGAAGCTCGTCGGGGAGCTGGTCTCCGACCCAACTCTTTCCGCATTCTGGGGGCTACATGCCGCAGATTGCCATCGATGGAAAAGGAACGGCCCATCTGATCTGGACGACGGGGTGGGGCAGAACATTGTGGTATTCAAAAAACCAAACGCCCCAGAATATCAGCTCATGGACCCAGCCCGTTTTAATTAAGGGAGACGTGGGTGAAGACTGGAGCTATGCCAAAGTCGCCTGCGACAACGCCGGAAACGCTTATATCATCTGGATGGACGGGACCGCTGGAAATGACGAGATCTTTCTCAGGATAGTGAACAGTAATGGCACATTGGCGCCGGAGGTCAACATATCGCAGAGTGCGGCCAGTTCCCAAGAAGGCGCCCTTGCGGTGAACAAGAATAGCGGCGACATTCTCGTGGCGTGGAAGGAAAATGACGATATCTATGCCAACGCCCGCATCGGAGGATCTTGGACCGGCCCGGGCAACGTCAGCCAGAGTGCGGCTCTTTCAAAGATGCCGAGTGTCGCCATCGACAATTCCGGCCGAGCGCATCTGGTCTATGCTGAAATGGTCGGCGGGAATTGGGAGATTCTGTATATGACTGCCTCGCCGAGCCAAGGTCTTCCTATTTTCGACGGCCATGACTTCAATGGAAACGGGGCCTCGGAGATCTCCGTCTTCCGGCCCTCCCAAGGGAAATGGTATATCTCAAGCATCCCCGAAACGCCATGGGGCATCGATGGCGATATTCCGGCCAATGGCGATTACGACGGCAACGGCATTACAGACATTGCCGTCTGGAGACCCTCAAATGGGTACTGGTTTATTAAGGATCAATTTATTGCCCAGTGGGGGGCGATCGGAGATATTCCTGTTCCTGGGAAATATGATAGCGATGGCAAGACAGACATCGCCGTTTGGCGGGCATCGAATGGCTATTGGTTTATTAAATATTCGGGCGGCGGCGTGGGTATAGTGCAATGGGGCACCTCAGGGGACATTCCCGTGCCCAAAGATTATGACGGAGACGGCAAGACGGATATCGCCGTGTTCCGTCCTTCGAACGGTGTTTGGTACATCCAGTACTCGGGCGGCGGCGTGGCCCTCATCCAATGGGGCACCTCCGGAGATATTCCTGTTCCTGGTAAATATGACACCGACTCAAAAGCGGATATTGCTGTATGGCGTCCGGGGAACGGGAATTGGCACATCAAATACTCCACCGGCGGAACGGCCATGGTTCAATTTGGTGCTTCCGATGACATCCCTACGCCCGGGGACTATAACGGGAATGGACAGACGGAGATCGCTGTGTGGCGTCCCGGGAACGGCTGCTGGTACGTCAAAGACAATCAGATCATTCAGTGGGGAACGGTCGGGGATATTCCTGTCGTCCGATAGCGGATGAGACAGCCCATCGTTTTCAGGGTTCCTCAACTGTTCGTTCGGATTCGCGACTCTTTATAAGGAAGGCAAACACGAAGCCAAGGAGATTGATCAGTATCTGTCAGGAAAAGTTGAAAAGTGAGCCGGCTCAATATCTTGCCACTAAAAAAAACTTTGATATTATCTACCGCTTTGAAAAATGGAGGAGAAAAATGAAGAAAATGCTATTCTCAGGGTTCCTGTTTTTTGTCTTGTCGGCTAATATTTTCTCTTATGAGTACATCACTGCAAAATATACTGGCTACTACTCCCCTCCCACCAACCAAGTCACGGCTCTCTCAGGCGGGAATTGGAATGATGGCTATTTCGACCTCGCCCTAAATACAAGTTTCTATTTTTACGGCCGAAAGGTCACTCATATCAGGATTATGACGGATGGCTATGTCACGTTCGGTTTTGGCGGTGCTCTTACAGATACGGATAATCCTGTTAACAATCCAATACCCAATCCGGGCGGCTCAAACGGCCTCGCAGCTCCTTGGTGGGATGATTGGGATCTGACCACCGGAGGTTCTATTTGGTATGACACGAACTTCATCGTGACGATCGTCGAATGGAGAGATATTCCTCATCATGATGATTTGACAGCGAAATATAGATTCAAATTGCTAATATATTCTTCAACCTATCAGTATTGTCCAAACACGATCATTTTCTCTTACGATGACACTGATTCGGGGACAGGAGCGCATGACAAAGCAATGACTGGAACGATCGGGATTGAACATTATACAGGGTATCAAGGAGAGGAATATTCTTTCAACACGCAGGCCGATATCGGGAACGGCCGGTCTATCGCTTTTACTCCTTTTATTCCTATTTATGATACAACCGATTTCTGGGCGACAGGAAAGCCGGACCTGACTGTCTTCCGGCCCTCCAATGGCGTCTGGTTTAAACGGAAGAATGACGGCTCAGATGTGAGTGTGACATATTGGGGAACCAAAGGAGATATCGCTGTCCCTGGCGATTATGATGGAGACAGCGGTGCCGAGGAATGTGTCGTTAGGCCGGGGCAATCTTACTACTGGTTTTGTCAGAACCCGAGTTTTGTCATCCAATGGGGAACACTTTTTGATATTCCCGTCCCCGCTGATTATGACGGCGACGGGACTACAGACATCGCTGTTTTTCGGCCTAACGGCGGATACTGGTTTATTTATTATCGTGGAAGCGGTACTTCAGAGATCATTCAATGGGGAACCCAGGGAGATATTCCGCTCCCCGCCGATTATGACGGCGACGGGAAAGCCGATTGTGCCGTCTATCGGTCTAATCCTTACACCTGGTTTATAAGAAAATCTTCGAATCCTTCCTCTTCCTGGATTGTTCCTTGGGGAACCGACGGCGACGTGCCCTTTCCAGCCAAAATGTTGAACGCTGCCTATGCCAACATCTGTGTCTATCGCCCCTCGGATGGTTATTGGTTTTCTTACGATCAATTTAACGGAACAATTTATACTCTTCCGTGGGGAATCGATCGCGATCTACCTGTTCCGAATGATTGGGAGAGCAACGGATTCTCCAATTACGCCGTCTTCAGACCCAGTGAGGGCAATTGGTTCATAGTGCTTAGCTTGGTTGCCTGCCCCCAAATTGGAGAGGCGACCGTCATCAATTGGGGAACATTGGGAGACAAGCCCCGCTGTCGCCGGTCCCGTTCAGTCATTGCGCCGCCTCCTCGCTATTGAGAGGGAGTATTCGGTGGAGTTGTGATTCTCATGCCCCATTCAATCCTCTTAAAAAAGTGAATTACCCCCCTGGCCTGGCTTAAAAAAAATGCCAATCTACAGGCAAAAACTTTTATCTTTAAAAGCTAAGTTGCCGAATCTCCGGCTCGGATGTTAAGCGTGGTTAAAATAACGAAGAAGCAAGAAATAGCAGCTCTCGTATTGTTCAGGCATTCTTATTTTTCACCGGCAGTTGGCGAAAAGCCGGTATTTTGAGGGAGCTTCTCCTTGATCATCGCCCCTTTTATCTTATCCAAAAAAACGGATTGCGCACAGTTCAGGTGAGTTTGTTTTTTCATCAAAAACACCTTATACCGGGAGACTTTATCGTTCAATAGATTTTCCTCTCGGCATTCTAGGGCTAAGAAGAAAAGGGGAAAAAGATACTTCTTATTTATAAATAGCAATGGGCTTTCTACCGAACCAACGGAACGTCGCCTGAGGCACCCCACGGGATAACCATCTGATCTTTCACGAACCACAAACCGTTGGCCGGCCTGAATACAGCAATCTCAGTTTTCCCGCGTCCATCATAATCCCCAGGAGTTGGGATATCACCATCCTTTCCCCATTGGATAAGTTCCATTCTGCCGGCTGATTTTTGAATAAACCATTGTCCACTTGATGGCCGCCAGACGGCAATGTCTGTTTTTTTGTCCCCATCATAATCCCCGGGAACAGGAATGTCTCCAGCTGCACCCCATTGAATAACACTGATGTCTCGTCCTGATTTTTGAATAAACCATTGTCCACTTGGTGGCCGCCAGACGGCAATGTCTGTTTTTTTGTCCCCATCATAATCCCCGGGAACAGGAATGTCTCCAGCTGCACCCCATTGAATAATACTGATGCCTCCTCCTGATTTTTGAATAAACCATTGTCCGCTAGAAGGGCGCCAGACGGCAATGTCTGTTTTTTTGTCCCCATCATAATCCCCGGGAACAGGAATGTCTCCGTTCGTTCCCCACGGGGTTATAAATTGATCCTTCACGTACCAGCAGCCATTCGATGGCCTCCAAATGGCAAGGTCCGTAGTTCCATCCCCATCAAAATCTCCTGGGCAGGGAATATCGCCAGACGTTCCCCATTGCTTGAGATCTCCATTTCGGATGTACCAATATCCGTTCGTCGGCCGCCAGACGGATATTTCTGTCAAACCATCGCCGTTGAAATCGTTTCCATCATAGATATAGGGATTAATGATCTCGAAAATGGATAACCTGCTATCTTCGAATTCTATTTTACCGATAGCTACTCCCAAATTTCTGGAGTCACGTATGCCAAGCTCTTTTTGAGGATTCCAGGTGCGGCTCACTTTGAATAAAAGAATCACTCGTTCGTTGAGTTCACCGGAAAGATCATACCCAAATGTCTTCCACTCAGGACTCCTCAAGACAATCTCATCCAGCAACCTTTTTTGTTTAAAGAAATTTTTGATGAGAAAAATCTTGACCCTCACGGCGTTTTCTCTTATGTCGGGGTGCGAAGCGAGCAAAGGGATTTTGATCATGGGTTTCGCTACGTTGAGTGTCACCCCACCGGAGCGTTTTGTCCATCTGAACTCAAGTCCCCCCGATGTCTTCTCCAGCTTATCGAGGCCAAAATCTTGTTTCAGATTGAACTTATCTGTCCTGTTTTTTAAAGAAAGCGTATGCGTGGAATTCCATAAATGTGCTCCACCGTACAAGACGAAAATGAGAACCCAAACAAACTTGAACGTCCTTCTCCAAGGAAGTTGTTTTAGAATTCTTTTGCCTCCCGTCCTTGTTCCGAGGAAAAAATCAATGCGGCCAAAAGCCAGAAGGTATAGATGATTTCATAACTTCCTATAAAAGAATGGAGAAAGAAATTTATAAAAAGAGAAATAATCCCCAAATGAATGCCCCATTGAATATATTTCCAGTGATCCCAAGAGGATGATCTCCTCATCTTCTTTTTTATCTGTTTGAAAATTTCCCAATAAATCCATAACGAAAAAAATAATCCAACAACTCCCAGTTCTGCCCCAATTTGAAGAAAATAGTTTTCTGAAGAATCGGTCGTTCGATAATAGCTTTTGTTGATCTCTGCATAATTCGGAAGTTCGATGATATAAGCCCCGATCCCCACTCCTGTCAGAGGATAATCTTTGATCATGAGAAGAGCCATTTTCCACAGGTAATTCCATCGATATTGAATCCCAAGTTGCATGAGGATGGGCGACCTCAGTTTTTGTGAGACTTTTGATTTATGGAAAGCAAGGAAAATCAAGCCGCTCGTGAAAATGCAAACAAACAACATCACTAAAAAGAACGACAATATCTTTTTTCTGTCATTCTTGATTTTCCGCCATTCGGATTTAGCCACGATCAAGAGAAACAGAAAAAGAAAAATACAGGTTGCGGCGAATCCTATTCGTGATCCCGTATGAGGAAGAACATAAATAGCAAGAGATAAAGTCAATAATGAAACCGCTCTTTTTTTCCCCTGAAATGTAAAAATCAGTGCCGCGATCAAAGGAATACAGGCCGATAAGTAGGCCCCGAAAGAAAGGGCATCTTTGAACGTTCCGTTAATGATTCCTTGGCTAAAACTTATCGGATTATTCCCAAAGTTGATATCTTTGAAATGCTGAAAAAGAGCGAAGGCGAGGGAAAGAAACGTGCTCATCAATAGAAGGGATAATATCTTCTTGATATATTCTTTTGATGACAGCGTATTCAGCAGGATCAAAAAGAGGGCAAAGCCGGTGAGATAATTCAATGAGTTGAAAACGATACTCATGATGGCTCCGCCGGCTGTAACTCCGATCACGTTTGTCACGAATTCATATCCATAATCCGATCGAAACGGATAGAAGTTGGTATATCGAAAAACGGTTAAAATGGCGGATAGAAAAACGAGGATAGAAAATAAAAGGATAGGCTTAAAAATGGAAGGTTTTAGAGACGTCTCTGGCTTCCTAAAAATGTGGTGCACTAGCCAACCGAGGAAATAGAATAAAAATAACACCAGCGCGGCAGGAGCGTGGGGAATCGGCTCATAGATCCCAAAAAAATAGGGGAGGTTATTGATGAGCGGAAAGAAAAACACAAAGATGAATGTCCCCGATGGAACATGGATCGCCGTTAAGGTCATTATCAATAAAAGAATAGGAATGAGAACGTATTGGAAGGGCTTTACGAGAGGAACGTACTTCAAATAGAAAACGAAAAGACCAAAAGAATAGACAAGCGTGGCCATTAAGAAAAGCGTACTCTTCGCCTTCGGCGTCCTCATCGGCATATTCATTGTAACAGTCTAGTCCCGACTCCTCTTAGGGGGCATTCTGATCATCATTGTATCATTAAAATTAGCTTATCTCATCCACTTTGGAGGAGACATCCACTTTTCCAATCCGACCGGTAGAGTAATCTATATTGTGTTTGTACACTTCACGAATCCGCCCTCTTGCTTTATTTTCAGTTTTGATAATGTTCAGAGCAACTTTTAATTTTATCGATCGGCGGCTCCGGATCCTGGCAAACTTAGCAGGACGGGTCCGAATCAACGATCGATAGGAGACTTTAAAGACCTGATGGACAATGTTTGACAAAAGTGGACTTAGTAGAGGACGACTGTTGCCAAGAGTTATTTTCGAAGATGATCTTGTTCATTGTCTTCTTAAGAGTTGACGAAGAGCTTCGGTATAGGGATTAGAAAACACCTTGAATTTTTCTTTGATGCCTTTATAAATTATTGTTTTTAATAAATATAACGCGAAAAAAAGTTTATGAGCTACCGATCCATGTCTCTTGACTGTCCTAACAACGTTCTCTAGATGGCGTGGTCCTTCAAGCTGATAATAAATCTGGGCGTCTTTTCTTTTCGTAGCCCCCCTTTTGTGAAAAACGATCGAAAGCGGTACAAACTTGGCTTTCCATCCTCGGCGATGAGCCCGCCACGAAAGCTCCGCATCTTCATATTGTGTGCCGTAGACCTCGTCAAAAAGGCCGATGTCCTTCAGCATAGCCACCCGATAGAGTGCACAAGCCGCACAGGCCCCGATGATCCTTGTCTTTCGGTCAAATTGACCCCGGTCCACCTTCCCATGCCCTCGGTCGATGAGGGTCCCAAGGCGAAAAGTGTGTCCTGTAGAATCAAGAATTTCAGGATGATAATAATTGAGCATCTTCGGAGAAAAAATTCCGAATGTCGGCATTTTTTCAGCTTTTTGGACAAGCTGTGTTAGAAAATTTTGATGAACTGTCGTATCGTTATTGAGAGATAGAATGTAATCAAAATGATTTCTGGTGGCATAGCGAAAGCCGGCGTTGCTGCCTTTAGCAAAACCTTCATTTTTTTGATGAAGGATGAAATGGCAGTCCGGAAATTCCCGTTTTAGTTTTTCCGCAGAACCGTCGGTGGACCCATTGTCGATGAGAATCACCTGATAGTTGGGATAATCTATTTTTCTCAGAGAGAGAAGACATTCTTTCGTATCCGGATAATTGTTCCAATGGAGAATGACCACGGCGACTTTGGGCCATTTTTCCATGAAATGGTTCATTCTTTTTGGAAATCGCTTTTGTTGTAGATTATGCCGCTATAATAGGGTCCTTTTTTATTCTTGGACCTCCATTTGAGGAGATAGAAGAGGCCACAGAAATATCCGATTAATGGTCGGCGATACATCATCATATATTTCAACCAGATGTCTGCATTCTGATCGCCTTCCACGACGAGTTGAGGGAAGCGCTCAATAAGGTCTTCATAAACGGGGTAATCGCATCTTACGTGTTCATCTGTGTAGGGCTCTTTCCTATGGAATCTTTGGACATGGTTTTCTTGAAAGAGCAAATCATAAGCCCGGGCTCGAAATTCCCCATTTTTGCTATCCAGAGGACTGTGAATGAGAATCCCTCGCTTGGCAACCCTTAAAGCTTCCTTGAAGAAATCGTGTCTTATATTTGGACAGAGGTGTTCTATTAAATCCATGGCAACCACAAAATCAAGAGATTGATTTTTCAAAGGCAACTGGGCGGCATTCGCGACAACCTTTCCCAGGTGAAAACCTTTCCTTTTGCCCCGGAAAACTTTTTCCTTATCAAAATCAGACAGGATCAGTCTCAAAGATTGAGGCTTTTCTGCAAACTGGACAAATTCCGAAAGACCTCCCTCGCCTGAGCCGATATCCAAAACGAGGCATTCGTCGCCTTGAGAATTTCGCGAGAGATAATCCAAAGTCCATGAATTCCTCAGCCAATAATCAATATTTTTGGGCCAAAATACGGCCTCGCTCAGCCCATAACTGGGCCCCTTCAAGGAGTAGAGGGATCTTCTCAAGAGTGATAACAACTTCCAGATTCCCGAATCTAGGAGTCCTCCCATCCCTCTCGACTTTACAGCCTTCAGAATTTTTGTTCCTAAAATCGTCACGATGGATCTGTCAGACATAAAACAAATCGATCTTCAACGGACTTTTGAAAGAAAGACTTCCTTGCCTTTTCTCTGGAGATAATCCACAAAAAATGTGAATAGCACAAACCCCACTGGGCTCAGGCAGTCTGCCAGAAGAACAACCAATTTCCTCCATGGCAGCTCCTTTTTTCTCGATTCTTTCCGACTTCTCTTTTTTATCACATTCCTGATGTCAATAACAAGAGAGGCATTATTGCCCGAAATTGCCGATAGGATAATTTTGGGAAAAGGAATTGCTTCAAGGGAAACCTCCGGAAGGTGATGAAAGGCTAAAATCTTCAAAACGGAAACGCTGCTGTTCGCGATTTGACTTGGTGTTGGCGAAAGGCGGGCATTTTAGGAGAGCTTCTCCCTGATAATCGTCGCTTTGATTTTATCCGAATAAAAACGGATTGCCCGCAGTTAGGAAAACGCCGCGCAGCGTTCCCGGATCTGAAGAAACACCCGGAGTTTTTCCCAGGACGCTGCGATCCGTAAGACAAGGCACCGGCCATGACGAACTAAACGGCCGGCGGTCTCCAGGAGCTGCCAGCGCAGCGTGGCCATCGTCTTGGGCCTCCACTCCGGATCCATAAACAGGAGCTTCTGGGCCTGAGTCAGGTTATACGCCAGGACTCCGATCGAAAACCACAGGGCATTGGCCGCAAAGTCGCCGCTGGTCATTTGCTCCATGCCAAACCCGATCTTCAGTTCCTTGATGAGGTTCTCGACTTGGCCTCTTTGGTTATGGAACCAGACCACTCCTTCCGGGGACAGATCGTCCCTGTTGGTGGCGATCACATAGTAACGATAGCCGTTCGGCTCATAGAGCCGGAGCTGAGGTTCGCGCCAGCGCTGGACGACCAACCGGAAAGGTTCTTTGGCCTTGGTCATCATATGAATCCCCGTTCCAATCTCCCGGTCTGTCTTTTTTCCGTCCTCATCCAAGAGCGGCTTCCAGTCCCGAACAGTCGGGATAACTCCTTTCACGCCAGCATCTTGGTCGGCCGTGATCGTGAAGCCCAGGTCGTTTTTTTCACACTCATTGATGACAGGCGCCTGATAGAAGGCGCTATCAGAACGAAGGCGTTTAATCTTAGGACAGAGCCGAAGACAACGCTTCAGAAACTTCAAGGCGTCGCTCTGGGCCGTGACGTTCCCTTCCCGAAACTCATGGGTCAAACACACCCCGTTTTCCGCCAAGTACCCCAAGATCGGCTGATACCCTTTAACTTTCTTATACGTCCACTCCGCCTCCTTCTTCTCCGCTTCGATCACTGTCGCGTCCACATCCAGCGTATACTCCGGCCTCGCTGTTCGTTTCCAGATCGTCTCCGCCGTCTCTTCCCCGACCTTCCTCATCGCCTTGATTCCGCCATTTGCTCCCGCTCTGGCCAACCAGTCCCCATACGTTGACAGCGACGGCATCCGCTCAAGCCCGATTAGAAGCCGCAGCGTTCTGTCCTCCCGAATCTCGCGGAGATCTTCGATATGCTGGCCGCCGCCTTCCATCATCAATAACAGCGGCTCAATATAGGACCACGCTTCATAGCCCCGGTTCGAGCCGGGCTTGGGAAAATACGCCTCGACCTTCCTTTTTACCTTGAAGGCATGGATGACTTCGGCAAACAGAGCCAGACCGCTTCGCGGCGTTATCAGCTCGTCAGTCAGTTCAATCTTGAATGGCAGGATGCCTTGCTGTATCATACTCTCGCCCTCCTGGTTAAGGTCTCACCCCCAGGGTGAGTCTGTTTTTAGACCAAAAACACCTTATACCAGGAGTCTGTATCGTTCAATAGATTTTCCTATCGGCAATTTAGGGTTATTGGCAATCCCAGGAAAGAGGACAAGGGGGCTAGCGCTATCCCTCAGTTATCGCGCTCTCCCGAAACTGAGGATTTTTCGGTCCTGTGAGTCCATGACATAAAACCAGGAAGCTGCGGCAAAAACTAAAATGCAGCCTGCGGCGGCAACGGCCATCATGCTTTTCTGCCATCCAAAGAGGAGTATTGCCATGCTGGCCGCGATGAGAATGCTGACAACTATGACAGCGCGGATTAACCCGTGTTCTATCATATTTCGGATCCTCATGTCGAAGAGTTTACCCGCGGCAGCGAGAAGAAGCGCGGTGTCGAGTGCTACCCGGATGCTCCATGCCGCCGCCGCGCCCGGTATGCCGAATTCCTTCACGAACAACAGAATGAGCGGGATATAAATTATCAACTCGAAGAGATAGAACTTCGCGGTGATGTCGGGTCGTCCCGAACCCTGAATGAGGCTCAGCGACACCTGAGCCGGAGTCAGAAGAATACCGGCAGCGAGTATTTGAAAGACAAGCGTCCCCTGGAGGGCATATTCGGCGCCAAGCCATACCTGGAGGATCTCCTTTGCGAACAAGATCACGAGCGCGACAATCGGTCCCATGATGATGAGGAGGTACTTCATCGAGCGTGTATAGAGGCGGGCGATATTGTCCTTTGAGCCAACGCTAAGCGTGCTGAACGCGGGGAATAGGACCAACATCATGCTGGCCGGGAAGATCGTAAGCCTGATCACGATCTCATAGGGTGCGGCATAGTATGCCACCGCTGCCATAGAAATTACAGAGCCGATGATGAAACGGTCCAAATAGAGCAAAATGGGTCCGGAGACGTTGGAGACTGTCATCCATCCCCCAAAAGAGAGGAGCGGCCGGATCAGATGGGGAGAAACGATAAACCTTGTTTTGAGGATAGGGAACACCTTGAAACACAGAGTCAGGAACACTACTGCGACGACAACCCGGGCCGCGATCAGAAGCAGCGCGATTCCTGGTAGGCCCAGTCCAACCGACACGCCGAAGAGGGGCAGGATGAAGCTCAAGGATCCCGCTACAATCTGCACGCTATTGATGAGATCAAACCGCTGTCCCCCTTCGAGGACTCCCCTTAAAACCATCGACTCTAGGATAACCGGAATCGAGAGGGCAAGGATGCGGAAGATTGATCGTGCTTCGTTAATAGCGCTCGCAGGGATTGTGAAGACCTTGTCAACGAGCAAAGGCGTCAACATAAAGAGCACAGTACCTGCGATACAGCCGAGCAGCAAATTTAGGACAAGGGAGGTGCAAACGACTTCGGGGAGTTTCTCGGGTGCGCCGCTGCCGAGTGTCTCCGCCACGTATTTCGTGGTCGCCCGAGAAAGTCCTATATCAAAGAGGCTAAAATACCCGATAACTACCCAGACAAGCGCAAGGATGCCGAACCGGTCAGCCCCCAATGCCTTCACGAGCAGGGGCATGGTGAAGACAGCGATGAGCAAGGGAACTCCTTGACCGATCAGGTTCAGGATGGAATTTCGTGCAAGCAACCGGCCACGGGTAAGAGGAGAAGATACGTTGCTATTTTGTGCTTCCAAGACTGTTCCTGTCTTGTGAGCAGCCCTTCTTCAAACACATATATTTTTGTAAAATTTAGGCCGCTCGCCTAGTCACGAAAGATACATTTGGGGAGAAAAAATGTCAAGCTCGGGCAAATTTTGGTGAGGAAACGCATGCATTTTTAAATATGATTGCTATTGACAAGTTCCACCCGCTCGCAATATATTAAACATGCGTAAGTATGTCTGTTCAATCTGGAAGCGGAGCAAACAAAAAGGCCTGTGCAATCAGTCCTGGACCTTTCTATGGCCAAATTTAACCCTCATATTGAATTGCTTTTATGGAAGGACTCGCTTAGAGAATATTTGAAATCACTCGGCTCAAAGGGAAGGAAAATCAGTGCCTACACTCAGCTAGGAGGTGTAAAATCATGAGGTTACCTAGAATATGGATCCTTATCATTGTGGTTCTCGGTATCATTTTGGCCACTACATCTGCTTTTTCCCCGGCCGGGTCTCAGAAATCCGGAGATGAGCCGATCCCCGCACCGCTCAATCCGGATTTCCTGAATCCGCCGTTAGTTCATTTTGGCTACCGGCCTGCTTCGGTGGATACCAGCCATATAAGCGCCCCTTTCCAGGTGACGGTGGGTGCACTCCCCTCGGCCTGGGATTGGCGAATCTATGGAGGCGTTACTCCGGTCCAGAATCAGGGCAATTGCGGCTCCTGTTGGGCTTTTGCCGCCATGGGAGGATTCGAGTCCCTTGTCCTCATTAAATCCGGCAAAGCCTTTGATTTTTCGGAAGAAAATCTGAAGGAATGCAACTATTGGGGCTATGGATGCGCCGGCGGGAATGCTTTCGTGGCGGCCAATCACTTAACGACCGCCGGGACGACAGAAGAAGCCTGTGATCCTTATCATGCGTACGATACAAACAATTGCAACACCGTTTGTCCCAAAATTAAACAGGCCACCGGCTGGAAAGTCCTGCCCAACGACATTAACTCTATCAAGAACGCTATTTATTATGTAGGGCCGGTGTATACCTCGATGTATGCGTCCTTTCCAGGGTTTTCGGGATACAACGGCACGTCTGTTCTTTACTACACCGGCTCGGAATCTCCCAATCACGCCGTCGTCATTGTCGGCTGGGACGATGCGCGCGTTCATCCGGGTGGATCGGGGGCGTGGATCTGCAAGAACAGTTGGGGGACAAGCTGGGGAGAAAACGGTTATTTCTATATCGCCTTTGGATCCGCCCGTATAGGTACAAACTCATCCTATTTTGACACATATAAGCATTTTGATTATCTGGAGATGACCGACACGCTTTACCATTATGATGAAGCCGGCTGGTACAATTCTTATGGGTTCTCCGGCCAAGATACAGCCTATGGGCTTGTGAAATTCACACCGGCTAAGGATGATTGTGTCACGGCGGTTGATTTCTGGGCCACAGACGATGACGCCACGTACACGATCGAAATCTATGACGATTTTGACGGAACGACGTTATCCAACAAGCTTTTCGGGCCCAAAGATGTTTATTGCGCCCTGCCCGGTTATTACTCCGCTAATCTAGATTCCAGTGTCTGGGTAAAAAAAGAAAATGCTTTTTATGTCGTCGTGAAAGGGAAGTGCACCAATTATTACTATCCGATAGCCGTGGACGGCTTTGCCCCCGTCGAAACAAATAAAACCTATATCAGCCTTAATCCGGCCGGCCCCTGGTACGAAATGGGCAGCCGGGGATTTGACATTGCCGTCCGCGCAAGGAGCAAAAACCATCAGCCCGTCTTTGCCAAGCATGATTTCACCGGAGACGGTTTTTCTGATATTGCAGTTTGGCGCCCCTCTGAAGGAAACTGGTATGTTAGAAACGGGAGTGTCGAGAACTGGGGGACGGAAGGGGACATTCCTGTGAACGGAGACTACGATGGGAATGGGATAACAGACCGGGCTGTTTGGCGTCCGTCCAACGGCTATTGGTTCATCCGGTATGCAGGCGGCGGGACACAGATCGTTCAATGGGGGGCGCCGGGGGATATTCCCGTCCCCGGCGACTACGATGCCGATGGAAAGACAGAAACGGCTGTTTGGCGTCCGTCCAATGGCTGCTGGTTCATCCGGTATGCAGGAGGCGGGACACAGATTGTTCAATGGGGGACAGCGGGGGATATTCCTGTTCCCGGTGATTATGACAACGATTTGAAGACAGACATCGCTGTCTGGCGTCCGTCGGATGGCTATTGGTTCATCCGGTATGCGGGAGGCGGAATTCAGATCGTCCAATGGGGAACGATCGGGGATATCCCAGTTCCGGGCGATTACGACGCCGACAAAAAATGCGATCCCGCAGTCTGGAGACCAACAGAGGGCACATGGTATTTCCGATACTCTAAAGGCGGCCAGGCTTCTTTCCAATGGGGAACTTATGGAGACGTCCCCACGCCTGGCGCATTTAAAAGCATCGGCATATCCGATATCGCCGTCTGGCGTCCATCCAACGGCTGTTGGTTTATTATGGGACTGGGCGTTTATCAATGGGGCGCACAGGGAGATATTCCTTTAGTAAGATAGTACTAAATTGACGAATATAAAAAAGAAAAAATCGCTTGACAGATGCCCAAAAGAGTACTATTTATGTGTTAAAAGGAGGCAAAATGACAAAATTTAGGGCGATGGTATGTGTTTTTCTTTTTCTGGGCTTATTGTCCGCGTCTCTCTTCGGCTATGAGTACATCATGTCGGACAACTGGCTGAAAATAATTGAGCCGTTTTCGGCCGCGAGTACAAAAATAACGACTTTGACTGGAGGGAATTGGGATTTCGGGTATTTTGATTTAGCGCTGCCGGCTGCTAATCAGTTTTATTTTTATGGGAAAAAAGTCACCCATGTCAGAATTCATACCAAGGGATATGTGACGTTCGGTTTTGGAAGCGCGCCTACGGATGGCACGGATTGGAATGTTGCGATCCCCTATCCGGGTAATCCAAGGGCAATAGCAGCTCCGTTCTGGGATGATTTTTATTTAGGCGTCAGCGGTGAGATGTATTATGATGTATTAGCAGGCAATATTACCAGGATCGAATGGAGAAATGTCCCATTATGGAGCTATCCGGGCACGACCTATACTTTTGAGATGGAGCTATTCTGCCATACCCAACCTAATGCTCCTGATACTATCTTCTTTCTCTATAATAAAGTCTCTTCTGGAGTGCCTTCCCATGATTACGGGGCAGGCGCCGTGGTCGGCATCCAACATCCTGCAGGGACCCAGGGCGAGCAATATTCGGCTTATACGGCATCGCTGACAAACTCCAGGCACATTTATTTCAATCCTTTTGTCCCGGTTTACGGCGGTACGTATAATATCTTTGGAACCTCAAATGTCCCGGTCATGACAGTCTTTAGGCCGAGCAACGGGTATTGGTTCTATCGTCTGCCGAATGGGACGACCAGTGCTACGCAGTATGGGACGAAGGGCGATGTTCCCCTTCCTGGAGATTGGAACGGAGACGGGAAGGCCGAGGCATGCGTTCTCCGTCCGAGCACATACCAATGGTTCTGCGCCAACCCGGCGTTTGTCATGCAGTGGGGAACAGACATGGATATTCCTGTTCCGGCCGATTATGATGGAGCTGGACAGCTAGACATCGCTGTCTTCCGGCCGGGAGGATTTGTGACAGGGCCAGCGGGCTATTGGTATATCTATCATCGGCATTCGGGCGTATCGGAAGTCTTTCAATGGGGAACGACGGGAGATATCCCGATGCCGGCCGACTATGATGGGGACGGAAAAGCAGACCTTGCTGTCTATAGACCGAATAGCAATACTTGGTTCATCCGCAAATCCTCAAATCCCGCCACGTCCTGGGTAATTCCTTTTGGCACGGACGGCGATATTCCCTTTGCGGCTCAAGTTCTGGCCAGTAGCCCATATTCCGATATAGCCGTTTTCCGCCCCGCCAATGGATATTGGTTCTATAGGAACCCGGTGTATGGATATACAAACCTATTTCAATGGGGACAGAATGGCGATGTGCCCATGCCTTCTGATGAATCTATGGGGGGGGCAAGCGAATTATGCGTTTTCAGGCCGCAGGGTGGATATTGGTTCATTTTGGCACCGAGTTATTATTCCTCGCCTACTGCCTGGGGGACCCTAGGAGACAAACCCCGCTTCCGCCGGTCGACCGCGATTATTGCACCGCCCGGGAACACTGGCAAATAGACTTCTAGGCAGAAACGCACTTTTCGAGAAAGGCGGGGACGGCCGGAAAGAGGCCGTTTCCGCCTTTTTTATTTTGGCGGCAGATTCAAGATCATCAATTTGCCAAAAAAGCCAACTCTAGAAGAGGGCCAGACGTAGGATTTATTTAAATACTTTCCCCCTTGTAACCATCTCTATTCCGATGACGGTTGTTTTTCGATCTACGGTCTCGAAAAAAGCTCACGATGGCTCTTTCCATCCTAAAATTTTAGCGGAACTTCTCAAGAAAAAATCGCTTGACATATGCACAAAAAAGTATTACTTGAGTCTAAGGAGGAGGAAAAATGAAAAAATTTAGGGCGGAAGTGTTTGTTTTTCTTTTTCTGGGCTTATTGTCCGCGTCTCTCTTCGGCTACGAGTACATCGTGTCGGACAAGCTGATGTCTTGGATAATGTATTATCAAGCGGCAACCACTAAAATTACGTCTTGGACGAGTTTAGACGATGGGCATTTTGATCTAGCCGTGCCGGCTGGGAACGCGTTCTATTTTTACGGAAAAAAAGTCACCCACATAAGAATTCATACCAACGGGTATGTGACGTTCGGTTTCGGAAGCGCGCCTACGGATGGCACAACGTTTCCTGAACCAATCCCCCGTACGGCCATTCCAAATGGATTTGCAGCTCCTTTTTGGGACGATCTTGATCTAACATACGCCACCGGCACAGACGGAGTATACTATACTATCCAGGCCAATAATTATATCCTTATCGAATGGAGAAATGTTGCCCTATGGGGTGATTCCACACACAAATACAGCTTCGAACTATGGATCGTGAACCATAATCATGTGTTTCTTCCTGATATCATGTTTTTTACGTACTCTAACGTCGCTCCAGGAAACACAAGCCATGACTACGGATTAAGTGCTACAGTTGGTATAGAAGGTCCTGCAGGGACTGTGGGCGAGCAATATTCGTATTATACGGCATCGCTCTCAAACGGCAAATGGATTCACTTCACTCCCTTTGTTCCGGTTTACGGCGGGACGTATAATATTTCTGATACGCCAAATTACCCGGTCATGACAGTCTGGCGGCCGAGCAACGGGTATTGGTTCTATCGTCTGCCTAACGGGACGACCAGTGCTGTTCAATATGGCACGAACGGTGATATCCCTCTTCCCGGTGATTGGAACGGAGACGGGAAGGCCGAGGCATGCGTTCTCCGTCCGAGCACATACCAATGGTTCTGCGCCAACCCGGCGTTTGCCTTCCAGTGGGGGGATAACGGAGATATCCCGGTTCCGGCCGATTATGACGGAGCCGGACAGTTGGATATAGCTGTTTTCCGTCCAGGAGCTTGGGTGTCAGCGGCAGGAACATGGTTTATCTATCATCGGCATTCAGGCGCAACGCAGGTTATTCAGTGGGGGGCGCAGGGAGATATTCCGATGCCGGCCGACTATGATGGGGACGGGAAAGCAGACCTTGCTGTTTACAGGCCGTCAACTAATACCTGGTTCATTCGTAAATCCTCAAATCCCGCCACGTCCTGGGTAATTCCTTATGGCACGGAGGGCGATATTCCCTTGGCGCTCAGTTGGGCGGGGACTTCCGTCATGGGAATCTTCCGGCCTTCGAATGGTTATTGGTTCTACTACAATCAATTGAACGGAAGTTATCTAACGCATCAATGGGGGGCTGACGGTGATGTGCCCGTGCCCTGTGATCAAGATTTGGCGAGCGGCAGCGAAACCATCGTTTTCAGACCGCAGAGTGGAATTTGGTTCATTGATTGGGCGGCATCCTGGATTTACCCTCAGGTTACTTCGTGGGGGACGTTAGGAGACAAGCCGCGGTTCCGCCGCTCGTTTGGGATTATTGCGCCGCCCGGGAACACCGGCAAGTAGACTTCTAGAAGAAGCATACCTTCCGAGAAAGGCGGGGACGGCCGGAGAGAGGCCGTTTCCGCCTTTTTTATTTTGGCGGCAGATTCAAGATCATCTATTTGCCAAAATCTAAATCTCGATGAGCACCGGATGCAGGATTTTTTGCCTTTTCTTTTCATTGACAAACATCAAGGAGAGCGGAATAATTATATCTTTCAAGATTTAAATAGTGGGCATGTGCTTTCTTCCTTAAGAGAAGAAAGGTGTCATGATGACCTGGAATAAGCCGGAGATCAATATGGCGACAAAGAATAGAATCGGAGACCGAAATCCGGGAATTTTTCAAAAAATATAAAGAATCGGTTAGCCAAATCAACGGAATCGCCCAATTCACCTCCGATTGCGGAATGAGAAAAGACGAAATTGAGGTTCAGAATTTAGAGGGGAAGTCCCAGAAGTTCGGGCTGGAAGGGGAGCGAAAATGAGAAAAATGGCGCTAGTGGTGATTCTGGTCCTGATGAGCTGGGCGTGTGTGACGCTCAGCTTGTCCTATAAAATGGGCACCCAGGCTGAGATGAACAAGAATTGGGAGGAAGCGGTCAAGCTCTATGAAAAAGCCAGTCTGGAGAATCCCAAGGAGCCGGTCTACCGTTTGTCGCTCTTACGGGCCAAGCTTGCCGCCAGCCAGTCCCACGTCCAGCAAGCGCGCCAGTTGGCCGGCCAGGGCAAGAAAGAGGAGGCCGCCGCCGAATATGCCAAGGCTTTATCTTTTAACCCCGGCGACGCCTCGATTGCCTTGGAAGCCCGAACGATGATGGCAGAGAAGCCGAAGGAGCCGGAGCTCAAACGGGAGAAGCTGGAGTTCCCCATCAAGCTCAAGGCCAAGGATGAAAAGCTGCAGCTCAAGGTCGGGGCGGAAACGGGTCTGCGCTCGATCCTGCTCACGCTCGGGAAATCGGCCGGAATCAATATCCTGTTCGACGTCAATTTCAAGGATATCCCATACACGACCGATTTGACGGACATGAATTTCGAAGAGGCCTTGCGGCAAATTTGCTTCGCCACGAAGAATTTTTACCGGATTATCGATGAGCGGACGGTGATTGTCGTCCCCGACCAGCCGCAGTTGCGCATACAGTACGAAGCCAATGTCATCCGGACATTTTACTTGTCCAACATCAAGGCCGAAACCCTGGTCCAATCGCTGATGATGATGCTTCGCTCCCAAATGCAGATGAGGGTTTCGTCCATCAGTTCGGATAAAGACTTGAATTCGATCACGATCCGCGATGCGCCCCAAGCGATCGAGCTGGCCGAGAAGCTCATCAAGGTCTGGGACAAGGCCAAGGCCGAAGTGATTGTCGACCTGGAAATCATGGAAGTGTCCCGGCAAAAATTGCGCCAGCTGGGCATCAGCTTCGACCAGAACGTCGTCGGGCTGAGATACGGCGAAGCGGCGGCCGACGACACTACGACCACGAGCTGGTTCAACCTAAATTCCATTGATTTTTCCAAGGCCGGTAACTTTTGGATGAGTTTTCCGCTTTCCTTCGTCCAGTTCTTGGAATCGGACTCCGAGACCAAGATTGTCGCCCAGCCCCGCCTGCGGGGGGTGTCCGATGAGGAAATCAGCCATAAGATCGGCCAGAAAATCCCGATGCCCTTGACCCAGTTCTCGACATTCGCCGCGGGCGGGATCAACAACGTGCCGATTACGAGTTACCAGCAGCAGGATGTCGGCATCGAGATCAAGATCAAGCCCAGGGTTCATTTTGAGAAGGAGGTCACGCTCGACCTGGATATCAAGGTTTCCTCGCTCGGCGGAAAGGGGTATGGAGATATTCCCATCATCAACAACCGGGAGGTCAAGAACGTCATCCGGCTCAAGGACGGCGAGACCAACCTCATCGCCGGTTTGCTCAGGGACGAGGAGAGAAAGACGCTCAAGGGCATTCCCGGGCTCAAAGACCTCCCGGTCCTGGGAAGACTGTTTGGCGCCGAAGACACGACGATTGAGCAGACCGAAGTCATCCTGACCATCACCCCCCATATCGTCCGTACCATCTCACTCAGCCCTGAGGACATGAAGGCGATCTGGGTCGATGTCGAATCCGTGACCTCCGATAGGGCGGGCCAGAGCGCTGAGGACATTTTGGACCGGGAGATGAATCCCGAGGAAGCGATGCGCGCGATTCAGCAGCGGCTGCGGCAGGAAGGAGGCGCAAACCAAGTTGCCCTGCTGCCTCTCAACTATGAAGGTCCGCCGAACCGCGCCTTCAATATCGCTGTGAATATCCGGAGCGACCAGGAGATCGGGAATATGTCGCTGACCATCAGTTTTGACCCCAAGCTCGCGACACTGAAGGAAGTCCGCGAGGGCGGTTTGACGCGGCTGTTGGGAGATAAGGTACCTTTTTTAAAGAATATCGATAACAACTCCGGCATTTGCACACTCGGATTTTCCAGCCCCCAACTCGGGAAAGGCATGAAGGGAGGGGGGACGCTGGCCACTCTCCTTTTCGAAGGCAAGAGCCCCGGGGAGGGTTTCGTCAGATTGGCAAATACTTCGGCCATGAGCGTATCCGGCCAGGCCGTCTCGTTCCAGGGGAGCCAGTCGAGGATCATCATCCGCTGAGAGGCTCGGGGTATGCCGCTTAAGAGAGCTTTGAGAAGGGGTTCGCTCCCTTCTCAAAGCTCTCTTATTTTTGCCTATCAGTCCTAGCGCAGAAAAATTTATGAGCGTCTTTCTTGCCCATACTCGTTTGCCGCTTGGAAGAATTTTGACTTTAAGCTTCTTCTGCATTATCCTGAGCTCATGATCTTCATTTTAACGGGAGAGGTCGGGTCGGGAAAGACGGCGCTCCTGAAAAAAATTGTCGCCGAGCTCCAATTCCGCGGTGTCCAGATCGACGGCTTTCTGAGCGAGCGAATCAAGGACGGTGACGAAACCGCGGGCTACGATCTGTTCGACCTGAGAAAAAGGACGCGCATTCCCTTCCTAAGAAGGAATGGGCGGGACGGCTGGCAGAAAGTCGGGACCTATTATGTCCTTCCTGCGGGGCTGGCCGAAGCCAAGAGCATCATCGGCCGCAGTGGGAGCCCCGGACTTTTGATTATCGATGAGGCCGGTCCCCTGGAGCTTGAGGGGAAAGGCGTCTGGCCTTCCCTTGGTCAGGTCCTGGCCGACCCGTCCCGACAGTGCTTCCTGGTGATTCGGAAAGGCGTCCTCGAAGATTATAAGAAAAAATTGGGCCCGGTGCCCTTGGAAATTTTTGAGACCAAGGAGCACGATCTGAGCCGCATTGTCGATGCTGTCAAAACCCGTGTCCGCTAGAGTCAAGTTTTTCGCCTATTTCCGCGAGCTTTTCGCGGCCAAAGAAAAAGAGTTCCCCCTGGATACCGGGACGACCGTCCGGGACGCGCTGGTCTTCGTCTGCGATTCAGCGGAGCGGCGCTCCGAGATTTTTAACGGCGACACGCTCAAAACCCATATCGTCATCATGAAGAACGGCGCCAGCATCCAGTCCTTGCAAGGTCTTGAAACCCCGCTCGGCGACGGCGATGTCCTGTCCATATTCCCGCTCATGGGCGGGGGATAGGCTCAGGACACGCCCCTCTCCAAAGGTGTGCTTTTATCTTGTCAGAAGGGGGATGATTTAGTATTCTAAAGTCCCGAGAATGAAAGGACTTCAGACGGCATGAGCGGTGCCCCCTATGGTTTTCACGGCCGGATCCTGGAGGTCGACCTGTCCGGCGGCGAAGTTCAGGCCAGGCCGCTCGAAGCCTCTCTCGTCGCCGATTACCTGGGTGGGCGCGGCTTGGCAACACGCCTTTTTTATGATTCTGTCGATCCCCAGTGCGAACCTCTCGGTCCGGACAATGTGTTTGTCATCGCCACCTCACCCCTCCTCGGGACAAACGCTCCGACGGCCTGCCGCGGGCACATGGTTTTTAAATCGCCCTTGACCGATGTCATCGGCACTTCGAACTCGGGCGGAACATGGGGCAGCGCTTTCAAATCGACCGGCTATGATGCGATCGTCGTCAAGGGCCGGGCTTCCGGGCCGGTTTATATCGACATCAGCCCCGAGAAAGTGGATGTTCTCCCGGCCGACCGGCTGTGGGGCATGGATGTCCACCAAACCACGGACGTACTGACTGCCGATAGCGAGTCGGGCAATCGTCCCCGCGTGCTCTGCATCGGCCCGGCCGGCGAGAACCTGGTGAGGATCGCCGCAGTCGTCAACGACAAGAACCGGACGTACGGCCGCTGCGGCCCGGGCGCCGTATGGGGGAGCAAGAAGCTCAAGGCCATCCGCGTCCGGGGCAAGGCCAAGATCCAGATCCAGGACAAGGAGCGATATCAAGCCGGGTATGATCAGTCGATGTATTTGATGAAACAGGCGCCGATCACCAAGCGCCTGCTCCGCGAGCTGGGCACGTCCGGGCTTGTCGAACTCATCAATGTCATCAACATGCTGCCGCACCGCAACTTCCTGGACAGCTGCCATATCGAGGAGGACCTGGAGAAAGTGTCGGGCGAAACCCTGGCCAAGACTTTGCTGGAGCGGGCCAGCGGGTGCTTCCTCTGCCCTATCGGCTGCCAGCGGCATACTAAGGTCGAGACGGAGAAGGGCGATTGCGAAAAGGGCGAAGGGCCAGAGTACGAGACCGTCGTCATGATGGGGCCGCTATGCGGCATATACGACCTGCCGGCCATCACCCGTGCCAATTACCGCTGCAACGAACTCGGCATGGACACCATGAGCTTCGGCGGCACGATGGCCTGCGCTATGGAACTTTTTGAACGGGGCGCCATCCCTTCCCAAGATGCGGACGGGCTCGATCTGAAATTTGGAAACGCCGGCGTGCTGGAGACGCTGGCGCGCCAGACGGCCCACCGGCAGGGGATCGGAGACAGGCTCGCCGAGGGCTCGTTCCGGCTGGCAAAGAGCTTCGGGCATTCCGAGCTTTCCATGTCCGTTAAAAAGCTGGAAATTCCCGGCTATGACCCGAGGGCCTCGTTCACCCAAGCCCTCGGCTATATGACCTCGCCCTCGGGCGCCTGCCATTTGCGAGGAGGCTATGCCGTGTCGCTGGCGTTTTTCGGCGGCACCAAGGAGATCCCTCGCTTCAGCCTTCTCCAGTCGCCCATCGCCATTCGCAACATGCAAAACACGGGCATCCTTCAGGACAGCCTGGGCATCTGCCGCTTCACCGGGTTCGCATTTTCCACTGACCCGTGGGCCCGTATGGCGAGCGGGGTGACGGGCATGGATTTCTCCGTGGCACGGCTCGAAGAAATCGCCAACCGGATCGCGACTCTGGAGAGGATGTTCAACCTCGAGGCCGGCGCCTGCATGGTGGACGATACTCTCCCCGAGCGGTTCAGTCAGGTCCCGATCGTTGTGGCCGGCGAAGAAAAAGTCGTTTCGCGTGATGCCCAGGACAGGATGAGGAGGGATTATTACCGGGTCAGGGACTGGGACGAGAAAGGGCGTCCCGCCCAAGCCGTCCTCAAAACCCTCCGTATCAAAGGCAGGAAGAAATGAACCATAGGACATGGAAGGCCAGCCAAGAGATCTTGCGGCTCTTTCAATCCATCGGCCGCGCCTCGCTCGTCTATGACATCCAGGACAGCCATAGCGGAAATATGGCCATCCGGATCAAAGACGAGACCGGCGAAGACCAGATCATCATCACCGCCACCGGTTCCCAGAAGGGAGACCTCGAACCGGACCAGATTTGTTTTTTGTCTGCAACGGACACGGATTATGGGTATTACAAGGCCTCTTCCGAAACGGACATCCACGCTCGGGTTCTGTCCATCGAAGGCGTGCGGGCCTCCATTCATGCCCATACCAAGGACTTGGCCATCGTCACCTTCGATGATGCGAACAAACCCAACCAGCCCGCGGATTTTGTTCCGATCGATCCGCTGGGCTATTACCATCTGGGCGGTCACATCCATGTGGATTGGGTGGCCATCCCGAGCGGCTCCCCGGAAATGGCCGAGGTCATCCCTAAGAAGCTGACCGACCATCCCGTGACCGTCATCCAGACACACGGCACATTCGCGCGGGGACGGACGCTCAAAGAAGCGTTCTTCCTCATCTGCCTTGCCAATAATGCGGGTGCGGTCGTCCGCCAGGCGAAAAAGCAGGGGGTGAATGTCGAAGGTGTGCGCAAGACCATCCAATCCGGGCCGGATTCGTTTTTCCGCTGCCGACCGGATGCGTACACCATCGAGGGCGATGAGGTCTGTGAATTTCCCGAAGAGGTTGAAATCCTCAAGGAATTCAATAAATCCGGCGCCAGGATCTTCGAGTCTCGCTTATCGCCGTTTCATACCGGGTCCATGTCGGTGCGGGGCGTCAGCGACCTTCTGTATGCGCCGAAAGCGTCGATGCCCCGCCAGGTCGGCGGGCCTCTGTTAAAGATGCCTCTCCGGTCGGACCCTACGGATTCGGCCGAGCTGAGCCTGCATAAGATCATTTATGCCGAGACCGATTTTCAGACCGTGATGCATTGCTATTTGCCGGAAGCCGAGGCCCATTCGCACTTTCGCTATCCCGGCCAAGACGCACCGCAGGACCGCATCATCCCCATCGATGCCGAGGGGGGCTTCCTCTATCTTGTCATTCCCGTCGTCCCGGCCAAGGTTGAAACGGAAACGCTGATTCACCTTCTCTATGATTACAAAATTGTTGTCGTCAGGGGAGGGGGCGTCTGGGCCGTCGGACATCAGTCGCTGTCCGAAGTCCTCCATCATCCTTCGTCACTCCGGGAAATTTGTCTTTATCGGATCGGCGCTCTCGAGCAGGGGCTCGATTTGCGAAAAATGGAGCCAAAAAAGGCGAAGCGCTGGTAAAAAGATGAACCACGTCGTCGAGCAATTCATCGAAAAGGCTACAATCGCCGGCGCCGAGGTCGAGCAGGCCGATGACCTTGACGGCGCGGTCCGCACCCTGAAGGATTTTTTCAAGAAAAACCATATCCTGAAAGCGATCATTTCTCCCGAACTTAAGCTGCGCGATCCTTTCAAGAAGGAGTTTTCCAGCCTAGAAACAAGCCTGACTGAGGGATCGCTCTGGGTGGGAGCAGGCCTGGTTGCCGCGGATTACGGTGTCGCGGAAACCGGCACCTTGGTCCATTTCGACCGAAGCGACGCAGAAAAAAACGCCTGGACGCTTCCGGAGATTTGCGTCTGCTTGCTGGAGCAGAAAAGGATTGTCCCTCGGCTGGAGGCCATCGCCGCCGAAATCTCCGGGCATCTTTCCCAAACAGCCATTCCGTCGCCCCAGGTCTCGCTGATCACGGGGCCGAGCCGGACCTCCGATATCGAATCTCAGCTGACGATCGGGGTTCATGGCCCTTCGCGCCTCGTTATTGTCTTGATAGGAAAATAATGGGACACGCCGCCAAGGTTCATGTCTTTCAATAATTTAGGATGAAAAAGATCGACTCCGCCCTCAAAGCCGTCCTCCAGGCTTTTTCCCGAAGCTATCTCGATAAGCGGCAGAACGTGCTCCGGGGCTATGATTTTGAGGCGCTCCGCACGGAGCTGGCAGCCCTGAAAGACCGTGCGCTCGAACACAATGAACGACTCCTGGCCCAGTTTGAGGAGAAGGCCCGGGCCCATGGCAGTGTCGTGCTGCGGGCGCGCGACGGTGACGAGGCCAACCGCCTGATCTTGAAGATTTGCCGCGACCACGGCGTGCGAAAGATGGTCAAGAGCAAATCCATGGTCAGTGAGGAGACCGGCCTTAACGGCTTCCTGGCTGAGCACGGTGTCGAGGCAAGGGAGACGGACCTCGGCGAATGGATCGTCCAGCTGGCCGCCGAGAAGCCGACGCACATGGTGATGCCGGCCATCCACCTGACGCGGCATGATGTGGCCGCTCTTTTCTCTGAGAAGACGGGACACAGAGTCCCGGCAGAGATTCCTGCGCTCGTTCGCATCGCGCGAAGAGAGATGCGCAAAGAGGTCTTCGGCGCCCAGGCCGGTCTGACCGGGGCCAACGCCCTGCTCGCCGAGGACGGCGCGATTATGATCGTCACCAACGAAGGCAACGGCCGGCTGGTGTCCACGATTCCGCCCGTTCACATCGTGCTGGCCAGCCTCGACAAAATCCTGCCCAAGGTCGAGGATGCGCTGTTGCTGCTGAAGCTCTTGCCGCGGAATGCGACCGGTCAGACAATCACCAGCTATGTCTCCTTCATAGCCGGACCGCACAACGGACCGCAATACATCATCCTGCTCGACAACCACCGTTCCGAGATCCTGGCCGATCCGAAGTTTCGCGAAGTCCTGCGCTGCGTCAAATGTTCGGCCTGCCTGAATGTTTGCCCCGTTTATCAGATTATCGGCGGCGACGATTTCTCCCATATCTACATGGGCGGCATCGGCACCTTGTTCACGGCCTGGATCCACGGCCTCAAAGAGTCAAAGAGACTGGCCAAACTCTGCCTGCGCTGCCACCGCTGCGAAGAGTACTGCGCCACAAAAATTCGGATTGCGGATCTGATCACAGATTTGGCGGAACGCATCAATCAGGAGGCCGGCAAGCCGCTCTGGAAACGATTGGCCTTTGACGGCGTGATGGCCCGGCCGAAAATTCAAAAGGCCGCCTTTGGCGGGGCGAGACGAGCGCGGCGCCTCATCAGCAAAAAAGACGGTTTCAGCAGAAAGCTCCCGGCCTGGATGAAAAAGTATGACCGGTTTCGCTCTCTGCCGGCCCCGGCCAAGAAGCCGTTTTCTGCTTTATTTGAGAAGAGCCTTAACCCGAAAGTGACTGAAAATAAACAAAAAAAGGGGACGGTGGCCATATTCGCGGGCTGCTTGGTCGAAAATTTCTATCCTGAGATCGGGATGTCCGCTGCCCGTGTTCTCTCCAGGCTCGGCCATACGGTCAAGCTCGCGCCGGCACTTTGCTGCGGATTCCCCCCATCGAACGCTGGCTTCAGAAAGGCCTCCGGGAAGGCTTTTGCGAAACTTTTGGAGAATACGGAGATCGGCACCCCCCTGATCACACTTTGCCCGACGTGCACGACCATGCTCGCTAAAAAAGGGCCGGAGGTGAATGGTTCGGAAAAAGCCAAGGAGCTCGCCGGGCGGGTCATAACGTTCAGCCAGTTTGTTTTCGAGAAGGAGCGCGCCGGCCTTTCGGCGCTGATGCCAGCCGGTCGGGCAGCCCAAAAAGTGACTTACCACGATTCCTGCCACCATAAGAACCTCTTAAAGGCTTCCGGCGCATCGCGGAAGCTTATCGAAAATGCCGTAAAAAACGAAATTATCGAGATGGATGAGCCGGACAAATGCTGCGGCTTCGCCGGCAGCTTCAGCGTCGAAAACCCGGAAATCTCGGAAGCCCTGCTCGCCGACAAGCTTGCCGCGATCGAACGAACGGGCGCCGAGATCGTCGCCCTGGACTGCCCTGGATGCCTGCTCCAGATCCGCGGCGGCTGCCGAAAGCGCGGCCAAAATGTGCGCGTCGCCCACACCGCCGAAATTATCGAAGATGCAATTTGTTAAAAAGCTTGATAAAATACATCTCTTTTTTACACGCAAATTTTCACTAGGGAGGCAAGAATGGCAAAGAAATGGATCGGGCTATTAATCATGTTTGGGCTCGTTTGGCTGCCGGGCTGCAAGAAGGAGGAGAAGATCGCCTATCCTGTGACGAAAAAAGTCGACCAGGTGGATGATTATTTCGGCGCAAAAGTCGGCGACCCTTATCGGTGGCTCGAGGATGACAACGCCGCGGACGTCAAAGACTGGGTCAAAGCCCAGAACGACGTCACATTCGGATACCTGGCCAAGATTCCCTTCCGCGAAAAGATCCGCAAGCGGGTGACCGATATCTTTAATTATCCCCGCTATTCAGCGCCTTTCCGTGTCGGCGAATACTATATCTTTTCCAAAAACGACGGGCTGCAAAACCAAGCCGTCATTTATATCCAGAAGGGGCTGGAGGGCCAGCCGGAAGTCTTTATCGACCCCAATGAGCTCTCGCCCGACGGCACCGTGCGCATCGGCTTGATCGGCTTTTCGGGCGATAAGAAATTAGCCGCCATCTCCCGGGGCGAAGCCGGCTCGGACTGGTCCGAGATCCGGGTCATGGAGATCGGCACCAAGAAAGAGCTTTCCGACCGCATCCAGTGGGTCAAGTTCTCGGGAGCATCGTTCCAGGGGAACGGGTTCTATTACAGCGCTTATGACAAGCCGGCTCCCGGCAAAGAGCTGACCGCCAAGAACGAATACCAGAAAGTTTTTTATCATAAGCTGGGCGATCCGAAGGACAAGGACACACTGGTCTATGAAGACAAGCAGCATCCCCTGCGCTATTTCGGGCTATCCGTCACGGAAGACGAGAAATACGCCTTTCTCAGCGTTTCCCAGGGGACGTCGGGCACAGAGCTATATTCCAGGGACCTGACCAAGAAGGGCGCGCCCTTCGAGCTCCTGATCAAGGGCTTCGACTATGACGCCGGCGCCGTTGATAACGTCGGGGACAAGTTCCTTGTTTATACAAACGCCGATGCGCCGAATTTCAAGGTCGTCCTGATCGACCCCAAGAAACCGGCCAAGGAGAATTGGAAGACGGTCATCCCCGAGCAGCCTGACGTGCTGACCGGCGCCAACACGGGAGGCGGACAGCTGTTCTGCACCTACCTCAAAGATGCCAACACCAAGGTCTTTCAGCATGAGCTGGACGGCAAGCCCGTCCGGGAGATCGTGCTTCCGGCGCTCGGAACGACGGGAGGGTTGGGCGGCTGGAAAGATGACAAGATCTTGTTCTACACTTTCACATCCTTTACCATCCCCCCGACGATCTATAAATATGATATCGCCGGCGGCAAATCCAACGTCTTCCGCAAGGCCGAGGTCAAGTTCAATCCCGAGGATTACGAGGCCAAGCAAGTCTTTTACGAGAGCAAGGACAAGACCAAAGTGCCGATGTTCATCGTCTTTAAAAAGGGATTGGTGCAGGACGGCAAGAACCCCTGCTTCCTAACCGGTTATGGCGGGTTTAACATCAGCGTCCAGCCTGCCTTCAGCCCGTCGTACATCGTCCTGCTCGAGAATGGAGCGATTTTTGCGGAGCCCAACCTGCGGGGAGGCGGAGAGTACGGTGAAAAATGGCACAAGGCCGGGATGCTCTTGAACAAGCAGAACGTGTTTGATGATTTTATCGCCGCGGCGGAGTATCTCATCCGCGAAAAATTCACATCTCCGGACTGGTTGGCGATCGAAGGTGGCTCCAATGGAGGGCTGCTGGTCGGCGCCGCCATGACGCAGCATCCGGATCTATTCAAGGTGGCGCTGCCGGCGTTCGGCGTGATGGATATGTTGCGCTACCATAAGTTTACGGTCGGCTGGGGCTGGACGGTGGAATACGGCTCGAGCGATGATGAGAAGAATTTCAAGAATCTCTATACCTATTCTCCGCTGCACAATATCAAGGACGGCGTCTCCTATCCGGCGACGCTTGTCTCGACCGCCGATCATGACGATCGGGTCGTTCCCGCTCATTCCTTCAAGTTCATCGCCACGCTGCAGGAAAAGCACAAGGGAAAAGATCCGGTGCTCATCCGAATCGAAACGCGCTCCGGCCACGGCTCGAGCAACATCACGAAGGCGATCGACGAGTTGACGGATATTTACTCGTTCCTGTTCTTCAACATGGGTTTGCAGCCGAAGTACAAATAAAAGGGTTGGGGACGCGTACCAAAGGTGCGTGTCCCCATGTTCCAATTATTTCTTCTCTTCTTTCTTGTCTTCGTCCTTGCGCTCCCAGGGTTTCCAGTCCATGCCCTGCACATATTTCTGCATCCAGGCGATCTCTTCGATATCGCGGATCCGTTGGTGATGGGGCTCGCCGAAGCCGTGCGGCTCGCGTGGAAACTTGATGTAGCGGACGGTCTTGCCCATGTCCTTCAGGTAGGCAAAGAAGTTCATGCTCTGGGCTTCGGTGTCGGTCGTGTCGTTTGCGCCGTGGAGGATCAGCGTGGGTGTCGTCACATTCTTGGTATAGGTCAGGGACGACTTTTCTCGGTAGCCCTTGGGATTGTCCCAAGGCGTGCCTCCGATATACCAGAGTCGAACGTCGTGGTTAAAGCCCGGGCCGTACTCCGAGGTCCAGTCCGAGACCATGGCCCCGACCGAAGCGGCCTTGAACCGATTGGTCTGCGTGATCGTCCAGCCGCCGAGGATACCGCCGTAGCTCCAGCCTCGGAGCCCCAGCTTGTCGGGATCGGCATGGCCTTCCTTGACGACGCAATCCACTCCGGTCATCAGGTCCCAGTAATCGCCGCCGCCGATGTCGCGCATGTTGCCGCGGAGGAGGCCGTCGCTCGAGCCGGAGCTGCCGCGGACATTGGGGCAGAGTGACGCGTAGCCGAGCCCGGCGTAGATGTGATAGATGGAGCCGAATCGATTGGAAAACGAGCCGGCCGGCCCGCCGTGGATATTGAGCATCAACGGGACTTTTTTCCCCGGCTGATAATCCGGAGGCAGAAAGAGCAGACCTTCAACCTCGAGTCCGTCTTTGCTCTTCCAGCGAATGACTCTGGCCCCGGCTAGGAGCAGCTCTTTTTTGACCCAGGGGTTGGCGTCGGTCAGGCGCACGGGCTTGAATTCTTCGGTTGAAGAAACGTAGAGATCGCCGGGCGTGTCAAAATCAGAGAACGAATAGACCATCTTTTTCCGGTCTTTGGAGTAGGAACTCACCTGAAGCGAACCCGTGACATTGGTCAGCTTGGTCACCTTGCCCGAGGCTGCCTCCAGCTTGAATAAATTGGAATTCGTTTTTTGAAGCCCTGAAAATAGGAGGCTGGCCCCGTCGGGAGCCCAAACATACCCCTGGATATTTCCTTCGAATTGTCCGGAAATCATCCGGTACTGTTTTGTCTCGGGGTCCATGACCCATATCTTGCTGTTGCGCAGCTCCCAGACTTTATCGTCCGGAGCGCTGTAGGCAAATCTTTTTCCGTCCGGAGCCCAAAGGAGTCCGCCCTCCGGTGCCCTGTTATCGGTCAGGCGCGTCTTTGTCTTGTCTTTGATATTGAATAAATAAATCTCGGAGAGATAACCCTGATTGCGGCGGTTCTCAAAGCGGGCCGTGTAGAGAATGCGCGTCCCGTCCGGCGATAGATCAAACCCTCCGATGTTGAGTTTTTCGTTCGTCAGCTTCGTCTCTTTCTTGGCCTTGACATCGAATAGCCAGAGGGCGTTCCAGCTTCCTTCGGTCTGTCCGTTTGGGCCTTCATCGACAACGACCGCATCGTCGCCGGCTTTGTATTTTTTCTCGTCGTCCTTGCTCCTCGGCTCTTCGGCAAGAAACAGGATCATTGTGGAGTCCGGCGACCATCGAAAAGGGCCGACGGCGTTTTCATGATTGGTGAGTTGAACGGCCTCGCCCCCGCCCGTCGGCATGAGAAAGATCTGCGCTTTTTGCTCGACCGGACGGGTAAAACTCAGGGACTTGCCGTCGGGAGAAAACTGAAACGAGCTGCCGCCCGCCTCGCCGATATACTGATAGGCGTCGCCGCCGTCCGCGGAAATCATATAGTATGTTGCCTTGCGCTTGTTTTTCGCCCAGTCGAGCTCGGACAGGGAATAAAAAGCGGATTTCCCGTCGGGCGACATCAGCGCGCTTCCGACGCTGACCATGTTCAGTCCGTCGTCCACGGTCATCGGCCGCTTTTTAATTTCTTCCGCGCTTAAGAGAAAAGACAGGGCGCAAACCGTCACTCCGATCACTAGAATTATTTTCTTCATGCCTTCCTCCTGGCGATGTTTTTGAAAATCATATTTTTTATTGAGAGGCATGTCAATTTCGGGGACAAGGTCCGACGGGTCAGGCACCTGGATCCATAGGCGTAAGATCAACAGCCCCTCGATCCATATCCCCATCGTCGGCTATTGTCTACCTTTATTAAATATGGTACTAAGAAATAAAGAGAGGAAGGTCATCATGAAAAAACCATGGCGCATCCCGATGATTCTTTTGGCGGCCTTGTCCGTTTTGTTGTCCTTCTCCTGCCGCAGCTCGTCCTCGTCGGGCGCGGCCCGTATCGAGGAAAAGCAGGAAATGATTAAAACTTATCCCTTTTCCGACCCCGACCCGGTGCCCATTTTTGCCCGGTCCAGTCCGTGGGGCCGAGGGGCCAGGCTCTACCCGTATTTTTTCTTCGATCAATTCAGCGCTGTGGGCAGCGACAAGCCGTGGACCGTCGTGCGCTTGGAAAACCCCTTTCTCTCGGTCGCCGTCCTTCCCCAGGTCGGGGGCAAAGTCTGGGGTGCGATGGAGAAATCCACGAGCAGGGAGTTCCTCTACACCAATCATGTCATGAAGTTCCGCCAGATCGCCATGCGCGGGCCCTGGACATCGGGCGGCATTGAGTTCAATTTCGGCCTGGTCGGCCATGCGCCCTCCACCGCCACGCCGGTCGATTATATCGTCCGCAGGAACGCCGACGGCAGCGTCAGCTGCATCGTCGGCGGCATGGACCTTCCCTCGCGGACGCGCTGGAGCGTGACGATCAAGCTTGCCAGAGACAAGGCCTACTTCGAGACCAACGGCGCCTGGTACAATCCGACGCCGTTCAGCCAGTCCTACTACTACTGGTCATGCGCGGCCATTAAGACGGGCGACGACCTCAAGTACATCTTCCCCGGCCGCTTCCAGATCGGGCATGACTATTCCGTCCCGCTCAGACCCTGGCCGGTCGATGAACAGGGCCGCGACCTCTCCTGGTACAGGAACAATGCCTTTGGCGGCTCCAAGAGCTACTTCACGGTCGGAGAATACAGCGATTTTTACGGCGCCTGGTACCAGAACTCGGACACTGGGTTTGGCCACTGGGCCCTTTACGACGACATGCCCGGCCACAAAGTCTGGATTTGGGACGAGTCGAGGGCGGGCGAGATATGGGTCAACCTCTTGACCGACAAGGACGGCCAGTACACCGAGCCGCAGGCCGGCCGGCTGCTCAACCAGTCCGACCATGAATTTTTCAAACCGAATGCCGCGGACCGCTGGCAAGAAATCTGGTTCCCGTACAAGGATATCGGCCCGATGGTGAAATCTTCCCCAACGGGCGTCTTGAGCGCCGCTGCCGCAGGCCATTCCGTCAAGGTCGGCCTATTCGCGCTGCAGGCCATCGACGAAGACCTGGTCGTTCGCACGACGAAGAATGAGCTCTACCGGGAGCGCCTCAAGCTCGAACCCGGGCAGGTTTTTAAGAAAGATGTGCCCATCAATTCGGCCGGCGAGACGATTACGGTTGCGGTCGGCAACACGCTCGTTTATCAGAGCGATCCGACAGCCGGCAATATCGAGAGGCCGCTCCGTTTCAGAGCGGTTGATGAAACGGCCGCGGAGGGCCTCTATCTCAGTGGGATGCGCCTGGAAAAAGAGCGGCTGTATCCGGAGGCCCTCCAGAAATACCTGGCCTGCCTGGCCAAAGAGCCCGTCCATCTGCGGGCCCTGGCCAGGACGGCCGAGCTTTACACGCGCCGCGGCGAATACCAAAAAGCCCTGACGTATGCGCAAAAAGCCCTGGAAAACAATATGTATGACCCCGAAGCCAACTTCGCCTACGCCATCATCAGCCGCCACCTGGGCGATTTGGTCGATGCCAAGGAAACGCTGGGCTGGGCGGCCCGTTCTATGGAATTCAGGTCGTCGGCCTACGTCCAGCTGGCCGAGATCGCCCTTTCCGAAAATAACCCCAGCCTGGCGGCGGAGTACGGCCGGCGGGCCGTCGATTTCAATAAGTTCAATATCGGCGGCTATGACGTACAGGCCACGGCCTTGCGGAAGCTGAATCAAGCCCAAGCCGCAAATAAAATCATCAACCAGGTCCTTGACATCGACCCTCTCGACCACCTGGCGCGCTTCGAAGCCTATCTTCTCCAGCCGAGCCAGGAAAACCTCGAGGCATTCAAGTTTCCGATCCGCAATGAGCTGCCGCATGAAAATTATCTTGAGATGGCGCTCTACTATATAAGAATCGGCTGCGATGAGGACGCCGTCTTGCTCCTAAAAAACGCTCCCGAATATGCGACCGTTTATTACTGGCTGGCCCTTCTCCTCAAGGATAAATCTCCCGGGGAGAGCCAAGCGTATCTGGCGAAAGCTTCGGGACTCTCCCCCGCGCTCGTCTTTCCCTTCAGGGAGGAGGAGATCCCCTTGTTCAAGTGGGCCATGATCCAACAGCCGCAGGACTGGAAGCCCAAGTATTATCTCGGGCTCATCTACTCGGCCAAGGGGCGGGTCGAGGAAACGCAGAAGTTGTTCGAGGAGTGTGACAGCGCTGATTTCGCGCCGTTCTTTCTGGCCCGCGGCTCTCTCTACCGCGAACTCAACCCGGAAAAAGCCTCTGCCGATTTTGAACAAGCCGTCCAGATGGATGAAAAAAACTGGCGGAGCTGGCACGCGCTGGTCGATTTCGAGCTCAAGCGGGGAAAGCCGGAGAAAGCCCTGGAGGATTCACGGAAAGCCGCGGAGCTTTTCCCCGAAGAAGTCCCTATTCAAATCGACGTTGTGAAAGCCGCGATGAGCACCCGGCGCTATCAAGATGCCGCGGCCATCCTGGACAAGGTCGAGGCGCTTCCTTATGAAGGGGCGGGCGAAATCCAGGGTTTGTATGCCGAGACTCACATCCAGCTCGGCCTCCAGAGCATGAGAAAAGGCGACTGGGCACAGGCCGTCGAAAGCCTCGAGAAATCCAAAGAGTATCCGGAGAGACTGGGAACGGGAAAGCCGTTTGACCCGGACTTCAGGAAGCAGGATTATCTTGAATCGGTCTGTTGCGATAAACTCGGGCAGAGAGACAAAGCCGGGGAGGCGCTGAGATCCGTATTCGATTATACGCTCAAAAACGCGGACAGCCGGGGCCCGAATGCTTATTTTGGCGGGCTCGCGCTGCAGAGGCTTGGAGAGCCGGAAAAAGCCAGGAAGATATTGGAGAAAGCTGCTTTGCCCCCCAGGGAGATCCTGGATTTAATCAGAAGATAAAAAAAGGGGGACGCTTCTATTTTGTGAAAAAAAGAACCGTCCCCTTTTACGTTTAAAATTACCGGATGATCTTGTAGACCTCTCTCCAGGATTTGATCGTCAGCCTCGTGTAGACCGGCACCGGTTGGGCCAGGACTTCGCTGGGCGGCTCGGGCCGGCCGCCTCCGACCTGGGTGTAGCTCTGGATGAAGACAAGCCGCTTGTTGATGGTCGGGCTGCCCTCTTGCGTCAGTTGCTCGAGTTTTCCAACGGTGACGGCCGAACGGACTTTTTGAGCGGTGACCATGGATTCGACCGCCGTCCCCGTGGCTCCGACGAGGGCCGAGCCTCCCATCTGTCCGCCCGTGATATAGCGGGAATAAATTCGGCCGCCTCCCGATAGAGTCATGCAGGGGTTGAGGCTCTCGATATATCCCGTCAGGGTGGCAATATAAACCAGCTGGTCGGCAATGACGTCGTCGGCCCAGATTTTTTCTCCCTGGCGGAATTCACCTTTTTTGAGATTGCTATCGATGCCCAGCCGAGAGGCCAAATCGGCGGATCCCATGTACCACTGGACGACGCCTGTCGCTCCGGCATCTTTCAGCGCTACGAAGGAATAGTATTCCGTGCCCGGAGCTTTTTCGTCTCCGCCGGTCCCAAAGTAAAGAGTGACGACCGAAGTGGTCAAATCCACATAAACGGCCGGTTTGGTGACAATCGGATGATAGTAGGGGTCACGGTAGATCACGTTTGCCGCCCATGTATGGGCAGCCCCCGACAGGTCGATCTTCCAGAACCGTCCATGCAGATCGCCAAAATACACATATTCGATAGACCCGTCTCGGTCATTATCGGCGCCGTTTAGAGAGCCCGGCACCGTATTTTCAATTCCAAACGGGCTGGCCGGCTCGCCGTTCTCCTTGACTTCGAATGATTTCATGATCTGACCCGTCGAGATATCGACCGCATAGACATAGTTGCCTTTGGGCTCGGCGACATCCCATGTGTTGTACCCGGATCCCATGAAGGCGACCCATGTCGGCGTTCCGCTGACATCGACTTTCCCGACGAAGGGCACCGACCACGTCTCACCCATGGTCGGGTCCGTCAGCTCCCACATCGGCTGGGGCGCCAGAGGGTCGGTCACATCGAGTGCGAAATAATAGAAATTGTGGTCTCTTCCCCAGCCCATGCCCTGGCCGCAGACCACGACCGTATGCCAGACGCCGCCGAAATAAACATCGCGAATCACGGGCGTGCTGTCGATAAAGAAATGGTGGAAGAGGAATACTCCGCAGTCGGGGTCCGTGACCCTCATACTCTTCAACTTATAGAGAAGGTTGTTCGGGATAAACGCCCAGAGCTCGTTCAAATTCTCCGTATCGAAGCAGTGGAGCATCCCGTCATTGGCGCCGACCAGAATGACCTTCTGCCTGTTCTTGTTAGCTTCTTTAAATTCCGCATACCCATCGCCCATGAGCGAGGGAGTGCCGTAGGGCGGCTCCTCGACTTCAGGCGACGAGTGGTTGATGTCGCCCAGCTTCCAGGATCTGTCGTAGCCGAGAACAAACTTTATCAGAGGTTCGGTTTCCGGGCTGCCGACTCCGAGCCCGAGGTATGGCTCGAGCGCGCTTTTATTGGCAACAGTGAAATCCATCCGGTCATTCATAATGTCGTCACCCTGCTGATCATAGGCCGCGTAGACGATCCGCGTGCTCCAAGCCCGCGCCGCCAAGACTTCTCCGGCGTCAACGACGAAGACGCCGCCGGTGGTCGCCACATTCCGAAGCTCGGAGCTCCTTGAATAAGGCAGGTTCAGCGAGGTGACATCCCAGGAACGCAAGTGGCCCTTCCATGTCGGAAACTCGAAGGATGCCGAGTACAGGACATCTTCGTCGCCCGGCCGCACGTGATTGACATTGGCCGTCGTCAGGGCATGGGAAGTGCGGGAATATTCTCGTTTGGTGATGTATTTATAGGCGAGATCGATGCGGTGAATTTTGGGGGTTAACGTTTGGTCCGTCGATTCAAGCACGGCTTTCCATCGGAGAAAGGTCCCGGGGTTTTCAAAGGTGAATTCGACACCGGGCGTCACGGGTCCTTCCCACTTGGGATTTCCGCTCTGGTCATCGTTATTGGACAGGTAGTACGTAATTTTCGTCCCGGTGGGTTTGGTTTCTAGAACCGTAATCGTCGCGGAGACGACGGCATTGTCGGACGTGAGGAACGAACACTGGAGGAGGTTTTTCGAATAGGTTGTTCCCCGTGACACATAAATGGGAAAAATATCGTTCATGAAGAAATAGCAATTCAAGGAGTTATTACCGTCAGCCACGAAAAAGTCGAGATCTCCATCGTTGTCAAAGTCGCCGATGGCCCCCGAATCCAAGTCGCTGGATGAAGAGACCTTGCTGCAGTCGGAGGGAACGCAATTGATGGTGAAATTTGCAGCTCCGTCATTCTTGAGCCAATACACATAGCCGCCGGGCGAATTGACCCCCGCCGCACCGTCGGTGGACAGGACGAGATCGGTAAACCCGTCCGTGTCTACATCGCCGGCCGAGAGAAATGAGGTGCTGCCGTGGCTGGCGGGGATGGTGATCTTTTTGCTATTGACATTTTTGAAATTTCCCAGTCCGTCGTTCTGGTAATAATATAATGTCCTGTCACTCGCCGACCCGACGTAAAAGTCGATAAATCCGTCGCCGTTAAAATCTCCCGCGGCAACGCCGCACACCCCGTAAATATACGTGGCGTTGTTCGGATACGGATTGATCAGGCTTTTTGGAATCAATCTAGAAAAATTCCCGTGGCCGTCGTTGATGAAAATGACAACCTCTCCGTATCGGGTCGAGGCAAACCGGGAAGGGATGCCGACAATCAGGTCGAGATCGCCGTCCTTATCAATGTCAACAGCAGCGATATTGCTTTCCCACCGCCAGTTGGAAGCTCCCTGTCCCCATTCTCCGTATCCGTCGTTGATCAAATCTCCGAGCAGGGTGACGGTTGTGCTGAACACGGGAACGCCCCCGACCGGAATGTTATTTTCCTTTAACAGGTTTTTAAAAATCCAGAGCTTGCCCGACCAGCTCAGGGCAGCGAAGTCCGCATCGCCGTCTCCGTCAAAATCTCCCGCTCCCAGGGCCATGATTTCATAGGTTTTGCTCAGGGCGCTGCTTTCATAAAGAATGTAATAGGGTCCGTCAAACTTGAACTTGGTCGGGGTGACGGGGTCGACTCCTTTGCAGAGAAAAATCGATAGATTGCTGTCGTTGGGGTTGAGATTCCCAAGGCTTCCGTTCGTATTGTAATCTGTCCCCCGGCCGCCCTCGACGAGGTCCACGTAGCCGTCATTGTTGAAGTCTGCGGAGGCCCCCGTCATGCGGTAGTTGGTCGTTACCGGGTAGTTGCTGGAAGGCTGAAAATTGGCGCCCTTGGCCTTCAGCCGCAGATGCTGGCCGCTCACGTCGTTGCTGACGCCGTCCATGACCGCGATCGTGGATGCGTCGCCGCCAGTGTAACCGACGACAGTGCCGCTCTGCGTATCGCATAACTGACCTGTCAGGTTGAAATAAAGGGCCGCCGAGGCAATCATGACAAAAAGCAAAATGATGGACTTATGTTTTTTCATGGCCTTCACCTAATCCTTTTCGTTATTCTTATTTATTTTTTGAATTATTGAACTCCGATCGTGACTTCCAGCCGGACATACGTGTTCTGCGGGCCCTGGCCGATAACGACGAGAATCGCAGCCGTGGGGTTCGGGGTAGGCCCCCCGACACTGCCGTCAATCAGGAAGGACGTGTAGGTCAGGTTGTTATCATAGGGCATGGCGACCAAAGAAAAAATATAGTTATCGGCATTGGTTTTGATGTCGGTCAAAATCTGCTCGTCGCTGAGCCTGCGAAAAAAATTGGGACTGGCGGGATCGTCCAGTCCCGGCTGGCCGTTATAGGTCGTCCGGTAGTGTCCGTAGAAGTCGGCCATATTCTGGTTGATGTAATTCAGGGCAGAATCCACTCCCGCTTCCGCGGCGTTGAACACCTCCTGGTGCCAGCGCATGTTCCCCGCCACCGTCGGACCCGAGCGGGTCACGCTGAACAGGGCCAGCCCGACCGTGAACATGAAGGCCAGAACAAGAATGACTATGATCAAGGTCACGCCTTGCTCTTTGTTGTGCGTCCGATCCGAGAAGTTTTTCGTTGGAAATCGTCGCTGATGTTTCATGGTTCCCTCATCATCGCTGGCCCGTGTTGTAAATATTCAAAGTCATGTTCCTGATATTCGCCGTCGAATCCAGCAAGAATCGTCGGCAGAGATCATCCGAGCCGGCTGCCGCCGTATTGGCCACGGCCGGGCGCCGGTAGAGATGAATGTTGTCGGGCGGCGTCCCCGAAACGCTGACGAACTTGTTTCTCGTTTTTCCCAGCACCCAAGCCCGTACCTGGCGGATACGGCTGATCTGGTCGTTGGTCCAGTTTGTGTTCCAATCCTGGAATCCGTCGAGGTTTCCGTCATTGTCCAGGTCGCCGTTGTACTGGAATTGAAGGTTTTCGACGTTCTGGGCGATGGGATAATGGATACCGTTCTCAGTGAGATAGAGAATATTCCCGTTGCCGCCTCCGATGTAGCCGTTTGTCCCGGCCGACAAACCGGGAAAATTTCCGGTCACATCGAGCCAATATTCTTTGACATTGACAAACGTGACCAATCCTCCATTGTAGTTGCTGGAATCCGAACATGTGCCCGATAACCCGCCGGGAGGATTTATCCCGGGCGCCTGTCCGGGAGAAAAATTCAGCTTTTCAGTGGTAGCGCCTGTGTCATGGGTGACATGGCTGACCTCTCGGAATTCTGCGACACGGCAGGGAGAGGTGGGGCTGGGGATGATGATGACGATCTTATTGTCGTAAAAGGCGTCAGAATAAGGATTTTGTTCAAAGCTGTAATTGTCCAGGTCCAACGTCACCGAGGAGCCCATGTAACGATAAATTTTCAGGTTTAAGGGCTCTTCAAGATTGCCCAGCATGCGCAGCCGGTCCGGAGTGATACCGGCCGCGGTATCCGTCGTGTCATTATCGACGCCCTCGAGAAAATAGCCCATGAATTCCTGGGGCAGGCCGATTCCCGTCATCCGGATATCCCGGGTGATGAAGTACATGGACGACCGGACGTCGTGCTGCATCTCGGCATATCCCTGTTGGTCGACGGCAACCTTGTTGCTTCCCATATAAATCGAAAGAGTGGCCAGGATGACGATTATCATGATCGAACCGCCGATCAAAAGCTCGATCAGCGTGAAGCCCGGTTTTTTTCTTTCCCTCGATTTTTTTCTTGCTTGCTTCATGATGTTGTTGCCGGTCATGGTTATTACCTCTGGATGATGGTTCCCATCTGGGCCTTGACCTGATGGGTCAGCGGTTCCAAGATCAAAGTATTGACGGGCGTGGCGAACTGGCTGGGAGGATAAACTAAAACTTTGTAGTAATTGAGATTCTTCTGGATTGTCGTGATCCTCCGGAAGTCCATCTCCCCGTCCCCGTTAATGTCGAGCTGCTCGTCCTGGACCAAAGGCAGGAGATCGAGCTCGGTCGGCGTGAGAGTCCGCGTATAATCAATCTGCTGCTGGCATAAAAAGCTGGCGGTGCTGAGCTGGTTGGCTCGCAGGTTGTTCGTCACGCTCATGGTGAAGAGCTGGGCCAGGCCGATCAAGGCGATGGCGATCAGGGAGACGCCGATCAACACTTCGATCAAAGAAAACCCGTCTTGTTTTTTTGGCGGATGAAAAATCTGTAATTTTTTTCTCATGGTTTTCCCGGAAAATTAGGTTTGAGATTTTATGTATTGAATCGACCCTCCGGCATAGATCATCAGGATGCGGAGGTCGGGCTGGCTGTATTTCTTCAGCTTGGGGCTCTCGATGGTGATGCTGTTATGGAGGCCGTCATAATTCGTAACAAAGCCGATGGATGAATATTCGACGGTCAGATCCGCCGGCAGATTGATGGTGGGCGTCAATTTCGAAGGAATTTCCATGTACGGATATTTGGCATGCCGTGTCCACGTGCCGGAGCTGGTCTCCTCTTCGATCCAATAGGCCCACGAGCCGGTGGCGTTCGAAAATATCACCCTGTGGTTCAGCTTGGTGCTGACGGACAGCAACTTGGCCTGCTGCATGGTCGTCAAGATATCCCGGGCCGAATTCTCCAGGGACCTGGTTTCTAAGCTGTTCAAGATGGCGGGGACGGATCCCAGACTCAGGATTCCCATAATGGCAACAACCACCAGCATCTCGACAAGAGTAAACCCTTTTTTTTGAGGCATGTTCGTCCTTCTTTTCGTTTGGCTTAGCGTATTGCCCTCAATTTTATATATTTAAATACAATTGCCGTTATCAGAAAGTGAGCTTCCCTTCCATAGAGCGGAGAGGCTTTTCTGATAGCCATATCTTCCATCTTTCACGCTTCTTCCCTCAATAGCCTTTAGCGATGAACTTTTAGGCTATTTTTTTCACCCTGGGGCTCACCTTTCGGTGAGGCCGATTCACCCCAAACGGCTAGCCGCAAGGGCGGAGCGGAAAAAGCCGAGGCATGCTTTGGCTTTTCGACGCGGAAAAAACATACCATAGATCTTCACAAATTACTGAAATAATTCAATTTAGGCCATATTTGGACGGCTTCTAGGAATGGATAAAAAAGAGACGACGCGAAGGTTGTCAGAGCGAGCCAATCTCCATATAATACTTCAATCATGCCGTTTCTATCCTCTCGGGCGAAAGGATATTGACCATGCATCTGCGCACCATTGATTGGGTGATCGTCTTGGCTTCCCTTTCCGTCTGTTTTATTCCCGCGCTGTTCTTCCGCAAGCGGGCGGGCAAAAACACGTCGGAATTCTTCGTCTCCGGCCGCGCCGTCCCCTGGTGGCTGGCCGGCCTGTCCATGGTGGCCACCACGTTCAGCAGCGATACGCCCAATCTGGTGACCGATATTGTCCGCCGCAACGGCGTCGCGGGCAATTGGGTCTGGTGGGCGTTCACCCTGACGGGCGTGGCCACGGTGTTTTTCTACGCCCGGATGTGGCGGCGCTCCGCCGTCATGACGGACCTGGAATTCTATGAGCTCCGCTATTCGGGAAAAGCGGCCAGCGTCGTGCGCGGCTTCCGCTCGGTCTACCTGGGTTTTTTATTCAACTGCATCATCATGGCTACGGTGAACCTGGCCGCCTGCAAGATCGCCGCCATCCTGTTCGGCCTGCCGCGCTGGCAGACGCTTCTCCTTGTCGGAGTCCTCAACGTCGTGTTTGCCACGGTCACCGGGCTATGGGGAGTGCTGGTCATCGATATGGTCCAATTTTTTATCAAGATGACCGCCGTCATCGCCGCGGCCTACTTCGCCGTCAAATATATCGGCGGCATGGACGTCCTGGTGTCCACGCTCTCCGCCAAGACGGGGCCGAACGGAGTTCATTTTCTGAACATGCTGCCCGATTTCAAAAGCAACTGGGATATGGCCATCGCCATCTTCATCATGCCGATCGCCGTTCAATGGTGGGCGGTCTGGTACCCGGGCGCCGAGCCGGGCGGCGGCAGCTATATCGCCCAGCGGATGCTGGCCTCGAAGTCCGAGAAAGACTCGCTCGGCTCTGTCCTGTTTTTCAATATCGCCCACTATGTCCTTCGGCCCTGGCCGTGGATCCTTGTGGGATTGTGCTCATTGATCGTGTACCCCCAGTTGTCGGACATCCAGAAAGCCTTTCCGAACCTCGACCCGAAACTCCTGGGCCACGATATCGCCTATCCGGCCATGCTCAAGTTTTTGCCGGTGGGATTCATCGGCTTGATGGTCGGGGGATTAATCGCCGCCAACTCCTCGACCAACCTGACTCACCTCAATTGGGGCGCATCCTACCTGGTCCACGATTTTTATAGGCGCTTTCTGCGGAAAAATGCCAGCGAAAAGCATTACGTTATGGCGGGCCGCCTGGCTACGGTCGGCTTGTTCCTCGCAGCCGGAGGACTGGTTTTTGTCCTGGAGACGGCCAAGGACAGCTTTGATATCATCCTCCAGGTCGGCGCCGGTACGGGCCTGCTCTATCTCGTCCGCTGGTTCTGGTGGCGCGTCAATGCCTGGTGCGAAGTCAACGCGATGATCAGCTCTTTTGGCGCCTCCGTGCTCCTGCTTCTCCTGCGGAAAACCGGCGTGGTCATCCCCACCCACTACGCCCTTCTTTTGACCATCGCCGTCACAACGGTCTGCTGGCTTCTAACGGCCTTCTTCGGCCCGAAAACCGAGCGCAAGACGCTGATTGATTTTTATAAAAAAGTCCGGCCTTTTGGGCCTGGCTGGAAGTCCATCCGCGAAGAGGCGGGCATCACAGAGACCGAGGCCAAGGCGACCCATGAAAACATGCCCCTGGCCTTGATCGGCTGGGTATCGGGAACGACGGTCATCTGGTCGGCCCTGTTCACAGTGGGGAATTTTCTTTACGGCCGCACGAACTATGCACTCATGCTCTTGGGAGTTTCTATTATCAGCGGGCTGGTCCTGCTCCGCGTCATCAACAGGCTCTGGGCCAAAAGCTAAATCCCATGGGGACATATACCTTTGGCACGTGTCCCCTAATTTATTGGGGGGCAGACTTCTATTGTTTTTTGACGAGCGGTTCATTTGCCCCGTGGCAAGCCCCTTGGAACCGCTCGTCAATGAGCGGGGCTTTATCTGTCTATGGCATTGTGGTATATGGTAAATGAACCTTTTGGTGAACCAAGAAAAGGAGAGACTCGTGAAGCTTGAAAAGTTTTATAAAAAGGCTGTGGAGGTCGGAATCGCCAATGATTTGCGGCCAAGGGACGAGATCCGCCGCATCCTGGAGGACGAGCAAGAAAAGTTCAAGGACCTCAAGGAGGACGATAAAAAGTTTTACGACCAGGACAAGCTGTTCAACCCGTTTGCCGATTCGCGCGTCTTGAACGGGAATTTGGGCGCGAACATCAAAAGGCTGATGGTGGGAATCGACATCGATGTCGGGGAGATCCTTCTGGCGCATCTTCTGAACAAGGAAAAAGGGCCCAAGTTGGACTTGGTTCTGTCCCACCACCCGATGGGAATGGCCCTGGCCCAGATGTACGACGTCATGAAGCTCCAGGCGAGGCTGCTGGCCAAATACGGGGTTACGATCAGCGTTGCCGAACAGCTCATGGAGAAGAGAGTCAGCGAGGTCGAGCGGCGCCTGATGCCCATCAATCACGCCCGGGAGATCGACGTGGCGAGGATCCTGGGGATTCCCTTGATGTGCCTCCACACGCCGGGCGATAACTGCGTGACGAGCTATCTCACGAAATTGTTCGAGAAAAAAAGGCCTTATCGGCTGAAGGATGTGGTGAAACTCCTGAAGGCCATTCCCGAGTACGAAAAATCCGCCAGGCTCCAGGTGCCGGCTAAGATCGTCAGCGGCTCGGAGGGCAACTCCTGCGGGAAAACTTATGTCGATATGACCGGCGGGACCGAGGGTTCCAAGGATATTTTCGACAAAATTGCGGCCGGCGGCATCAGTACGCTGGTCTGTATGCACCTGAGCGAAGAGCACCTGGCCAACGCCAAGAAGGCCAATTTGAACGTGGTCATCGCCGGCCACATCGCCAGCGATGTGCTGGGGTTGAACCTCCTGTTGGACCAGGTCGAAAAGAAAGAAAAGCTCGATTTTGTCTGCGTCAGCGGGTTCGAGCGCTTCCGGCGATAGCTAGATCCAGAATTCTAATACCCAAACGAGAAGCCCAAGCCGCCCATCAGCCTTAGCCCGCCCAGGTCAACTTCGTCTTCATACGGCTGGACCTTGAGCGGCACGTATTTCACCTCCGCCGAGATATAGAGATTCTTCATCGGGTAGACTTTGACTCCGCCTGCGACAAAGAAGGTCGATTTCGTCGCGTCCACAGCTTGCGCCGCCGGGCTGTCCACCGTCTGGGTGTAGGAAAACGAGGCGAACCCGACAAACACATACGGCGTCACCAGCGGCAGGGAGTACTGGTACCCGACAAAGGCTTCGATCCCGGTGACCTTGAGCGTCGTGGCTTCGTTGTAAATCCCGATAGTCCCGGACCGGGAATAGCCGAACTCGTAGCCCGCCCCGATGGTGAAGCCTTTGAAGAGGTTGACCTCGGCGTAGGGAAAATAGCACACGCCGTTTTTATAGACATCCTTGATGTTGGAATCGCTGACCGTCCTCAGGCCGGCCTGAAATCCAAAGCTGAAATCCACCGCATAGACAACCACCGGCAGAAGAAGTAAAACGATAATGACCAGATAGCTCTTTTTCATGGCTCTCTCCTTAGTTCCCGATTTCCGTCGGCAGGCTTTCGAAGCCCAGCCGAAGATACGGCCACAGCAACACTCCGATCTCCGCCGTACACATAGCAAGAAAGGTTTGTCACCCGCAGTCAACCGTCTTTGATCGCATTATACTGCCCAAAGCTTAGTCTTTGTCAAGTCCTGGACGGATGAGATTGTCAATACCGGCCAAACTTTTTGTGAAGATCCAGAGCGTAGCGGTACGTCTCGAGCTTGACCGACTTCGGGATGGAATGATCGGAAAAAAAGACGTAGGGAATGCGCTGTTTCCGAACGGCCGTCAGCTTGGGAATGATCTCGGCCTCGAGCGTCTGTCGGTCGTTGGATTCGAAGGCCCGGATATCCAGATTTCCCATGAAAGCGATCTTGTTCCCTGTCGCCTCGGCCATTTCCCCGACATGCTGTCCAGCCTTTGCCTCCAAGGCTTGAAGACCGTCGATGCCAGCGTCAACAAGATGAGGCAGCAGGGGCCGAATCCGCCCGCAGGAATGCATGATAAACGGAAGGTCATAGCTGTGGATGAAATCTGCGACTCGCTTGTGGTAGGGAAAGATGAATTCTTTATAGAGCGCGGGCGAGACGAACGGCGCCTTGGTGTATCCCATATCTTCATAGAGCCAGATGCCGTCCGGCTTTCCCACTTCGCGAATTAAATATTCCAGATGCATGATGATATGATTGGTCACCACGTCGCAGAAGTCGTGGATCCAGCGCGGGCTCAAATACATCGCTTCGAGCAGGACGAGATCGCCCATGGCCTTGCGCATGATCTCGAAGATGATGAGCTGGTAATAAACGCAGAACCTGTCCGAGGCCATGCCGGCGCAGTAATTTTCCTTGAGTTTCTGGAGGTCGGGGAACCGCCTTAAATCCAGCTCCAACAGGTTGTCCCGGTATTTTTTCTTCCAAATGTCTTCGTGAGTTAGGTCGAAGGAAATATGCTCGGGAACGCCCGGCTTGTTTTTCCACTCACGAAACTTGGCGCCCCAACCGTTGACTTTGATGACAGTCTGTTCGTCTTCATCGACGACCTCGTCGTCGATGGGAAGCGAAGTCGTCCTAAACAGCGAGCCCTGGATTTCGCGCACGTCAAGGTTGAAATAATCGAGCATATTGATCCCCGCCGGCAGCCCCTGTTTTTCCCACTCTTGCTGCGTGTCCTGCCAGAACGATTCATGAAGTCCCATCCGTTCGGGGCAGAGCTTGTGCTTGACGATGGCGGTGAGGATCTCGCGGCTTGTCATGGATGGGAGGACGCGTCAGGAGCAGCGCTTATTCAGAAATTCCAGCGCGCCCTGAGGGTCGGGAGAGTAGCAGTCGGCGCCGATGCGGTCGGCAAAAGACTGGGTTACGGGCGCTCCGCCGATGACAACCTTCACGCCTGGCTGTGCCGTCTTGATCATGCGGGTGATGTGTTCCATATTGACCATGGTCGTGGTCAGGAGGGCGCTGAGGGCAACGGCCTGCGGCGAGTGCTCGGCGACGGCATCCAAGAATTTCTGGGCGGGGATGTTCACCCCGATGTCGATGACGTTCCAGCCGCCTCCCTCGAAGAACATGGATACGACACGTTTGCCGATGTCGTGGAGGTCGCCCTGGACCGTGCCGATGACGACTCTGCCTTTGTGTTTCACGGCGCCGGAGTGAAAATAGGGCTTGAGGTGCATCATGCCCATGCTCAGGGCCCTGGCCGAGACGAGGACGTCCGGCAGAAAAACGTCCCCTGCCTGAAAAAGCTCTCCCACCTTATTCATTCCCGCGATCAAACCCTCGGATAGGATTTCATTGGGGGAGATGCCGGCATCCAAGGCCTTTTTGGCCAGCTCGTAAACGCCGTCCTGGCCGGCCAGCTCGGCTGGGTGGGGAAATTCGCGGGCGATTTTGCCTTTTTCGACGCATAGGGCGATTTGTTTGAGAATATCTTGCATGATCCTTCCTTATCAAGGATTTTATCAAACTCTCTCGCCCTTATCAATTTCATTAAATGCCTCTCTTCTATTTCGTACGGATAGGAAAGTGAAACGATCCGGAGAAGGCCGAAGCGACCATGGAGGGTTTAGCCTTCCCAAGCCCTCTTTCGAGGGTAGCCGGCTCGGAAGAAGCCGGCCGGCGAAGTTGTCTGAGATTCCCGGCGCGCGTTGGAAGGCGTCTTCGGCCAAAATTGCCGCAGGAACTGCTAATTCGCCAAAAACTCAGAGCGCTCCGTTAAATTTATAGAAAGTACGGATATCCGATGGGTGGCGTGGTTCGGGGGTGAACCGCGACAGGACGCGTCGGGCGTTTCTATTGGCAATTTTGGATCTTCCCCTCCAAATTGACTTCGGCGGGGGATTCGTCTAAAATTTGACCCACCCAGGGCGGCGTAGCTCAGTTGGTCAGAGCATGCGGCTCATATCCGCAGTGTCGGGGGTTCAAATCCCTCCGCCGCCATTTCTTCACACGGTATTCCATTCCCAAAAGTGGTAAAATATCGTTCGATGCAAGTTTTTCAGGCGTTCCGTGAGTCCGTAAAGCGCGGCCGCCTGGTCCGACCGGGCGATAAAATCCTGGTTGCCTATTCGGGAGGCCCCGACTCTACCGCCTTGGTCCATCTTTTGCTCGAATTGCGCCGGGAATGGCGCATTGAAATCGCCCTGGCCCATTTCAACCATCGGATGCGCCGGACGGCGGAAAGAGATGAGCGGTTTGTCCGGAGGGCGGCCGAGCGATGGGCACTTCCGCTGTTTGTGAAGTTACAGAACGTCAGGGCTTACGCCCGGCGCGGGAGGCTCAACCTCGAGGAGGCCGGCCGCGAGCTCCGGTATGATTTTCTCAAAAGGACGGCCGCTAAAATCGGCGCGAACAAAATTGCCACGGGACATACGATGAACGACCAGGCCGAGACCGTACTGATGAGGCTGCTGCGGGGGGCTGGCTCGCACGGCCTGGCTGGAATTCCGCCCATGGTCGACGGTGAGATCATCAGACCTCTCTTGGGCATCGAGCGGCAAGATTTGGCGAGGTATCTCCGGAAAGAAAAGCAAAGCTTCTGCCGCGACGAGAGCAACCAGGACCGCCGCTTTCTGCGAAACAGGGTGCGCCTAGGGCTCATTCCTTATCTTCAAAAAAATTATGACCCGGCGATCGTTCGCAGCCTCAGCCGATTGGCGGCCATCACCCAGGCCGAAGATGACTTTCTGGATAAGGTGACACGGGAAAAGTGCCGGCGCTTTATCATTCACAAGGGGACTGCCCGGCTCCTGGATATGAGGCGGGTTTCCTCTCTTCCCGAGGCGCTGGCCCGGCGCTGCGTGCGGCAATATCTCCGAGAGTTGATAGGGGATTTGCGCGGCATCTCGTATCATGACGCGGATGTCCTGCTTGGACTGGGTGATGGCAAAGACTTTCCACTTAAAAAAGGCCTCGTCTTGTCCCGGACAGGCGGTTTCATCTCTGTAAAGGAAAAAACGATTCCCAAGCTTCGCTATCAATATCTCTGGGACGGCCGCGGCGTTCTGCCCGTTCGCGAGATCGATGCCAGGTTCCGGGCCAAGAGAATCAAGAGAGATAAAATTCGAGGCTATCGATTTGGCGATGCCGCCCGCTGTTATTGCGATGCCGACAAGCTCGATTTTCCTCTTCTTGTGCGCAGCCGGCTGGACGGCGATCGCTACCGGCCCCTCGGCTCGCCGGGTCGAAAAAAGCTCAAGGAAATCCTGCGGGCCAAGCGAATTCCCGTTCGGGATCGGGACAAGCATCCCGTTTTTCTTTCGGGGGGGAAAATCGTGTGGGTGCTGGGGCTTCCCGTGGCAGAGGAATTTAAGCTGACCGGTCAGACGAAGACCGTCTTGGCCCTCAGCCGACTATAGGTAATTTTCTTTCCAGATCTCAAACACCAGAAGCGCCCAGAGCTGGTGGCTGTAATTTTCCCTGCCGGAGATGTGGGCATCCATCATCCTCTGGATGGGAGCAAGGTTGAACAATCCCTCTTCGCGGATCCGTGTTTCGCTGAGATAACTTTGCATCAGGTCTTTGAGCTCGGCCCGCAGCCAGTGCTTGATCGGGATGCTAAAGCCTTCCTTGCTCCGGTAGATGTTTTCGCGGGGAAGCAGACGCTCCATGGTCTTCTTGAAGACCCATTTTGTCGTCAGGCCGTGGAGCTTGAGTTTTCCGGGAAGGCGGAAGGCGAATTCGATGAGCCTGTGATCGAGCAGGGGCTCTCGGGCTTCGAGCGAAACGGCCATGCTCATGCGGTCTACCTTGACCATGATGTCGTCAACCAGGTAGGCCTTGAGGTCTAGATAGAGCTCGCCGTTGATCCGGTCGAATTCCCCAAGGTGGCTAAAGATTTCCGAAAACGGCGGATGGTCCTTGAAGCTGTGAATCTCTCCCAATTCGGCCTTCAGAGCATCCGAATACAAGCTTTTTTTTGCCCGGTTCGATAAGAACATCATCCAGCGCAGGTGCCTCAAGCTTCCGGAATGCTCAAAGCCCTGGGTAAACCGCCGCGTCTTGTTCCAGAATCCTTTTTTCTGCTCCGAGGGCCTGAGCCTGTTGACGGCTGCCCCCAGCGCTCTCCCCAGTACCGGCATCGCCGGAATCCGCGATAGCTTTTGGGCTTGGTAGTGTTCATAGCCGCTGAAGATTTCATCCCCGCCGTCGCCGGAGAGAATGACTTTAACATAAGTCCTGGCCATTTTGGACACCAGATAGGTCGGGAAGATCGAGAAATCCCCGAAGGGCTCATCGAGATGGCGGATGAGCGTTTGGCTGAGGTCGAGGGCCTGCGGTTCAAGGATGAATTCCTCGTGCTCAGTATCGAATTTCCGGACGATGCGCCGGGCATGGTCGAGCTCGTTATAAGAGGCGTCTTTAAAGCCGATGGAAAACGTCTTGAGCGGAGAAGCCCCGAGCTCTCTCATCAGCCCGACGATCGTAGCTGAGTCGATCCCGCCGCTTAAAAACGCCCCCAGCGGCACGTCGCTGACGAGCCTCAACTTGACGGATTCCTTGAGCAGGGCATAGAGCTCGTCCATAATATCGGAAAGGGACGCTTTGGCCGGGCCGTCCGCCCGCTCTTCCCGCGCCTCCTCCGGATAGATGTCCCAATATTTTATGATCGTGGGGGTGCCCTTCTTATAGGCGAGAAAACACCCGGCCGGCAGCTTGAAGATATTTTTAAAGATCGAATAAGGGGCCGGGATGTATTCGAGCGTTAAAAAGAGATCGAGGGCCTTCGGCTCAAGCTCCCGCTTGACGCCGGGATGGGCGAGGATTGTCTTCAGTTCGGACCCGAAAACAAGCGTGCCGTCTTCAAGCAGCGTATAATAGAGGGGCTTGACTCCCACCCTGTCCCGAACGAGCAAGAGCCACTGCTTTTTTTGATCCCAGAGGGCGAAGGCGAACATCCCGCGCAATTTCTGGACGAATTCCTCCCCCCATTCCTCGTAGGCGTGGACGATTGTTTCCGTGTCGGACCTGGTGTTGAACATGTGCCCGCGGGCGATGAGGTCTTCGCGGAGCTCCGGGAAATTATAGACTTCACCGTTGTGGGCAATCCAGACCGTGCCGTCCTCGTTGGACAGGGGTTGATGGCCACCGGCCAGGTCGATGATGCTCAGCCGGCGGTTCCCCAGGCCGACATTCTGGAGGATGAAGATGCCTTCGTCATCCGGCCCCCGGTGGATGATCTCCCGGCACATGGCCGTGAGAACGGAAGGGTTAATGGGTTGGCTGCTGGAAATCCTGGCGATCCCGCAAATTCCGCACATTTATTTCCTGGGAACGACATCCAGCTCGAAAAAGACGCCCAAGAACCGCTTTTCCCTGCTGGAATCGACTTCGAAATAGGGAATGGCACCCTTGCCGGCCTTGATTTTGATCCGATGATAATTAAGCTCCTTGATCTGAAACCCCTTCCCAACCGGAAAGCGGAGCGTCCCCCATTCTTTGGCGCCGAGCATGACTTTTTGGGCTTTTCCATCCACGGAAACGATGATCTGGTTGGAATGGCGGGGATTGTTCAATAAGCGGAAATCGATCTCTTGGACCTGGAAATAAGTCTTGAGAATAATATCCGCTTTCCGGTCGCCCATCGTCCACCAGCCGTTGTCGTTCGGGTCTTTTTTGTAGAAATTGTCATTTAAGAAATAAAGAAACCGGTCTTTAAAGAGCGGCTCTCCCCACCGCTGCCGGTTGGCTTCCGGTCTCGCTGTGGTTGGGATATTATTGATCAGCGTCATTTCCACCGGCAGAAGAGTAAAGGGAAACTTTTTGCAGAATATGTATGGAAAGGACGAGGATTGGAAAGGGTTGACGAGGATCTGCGAGATAAAGACCGAGGCCATGACCCAAGACAGGATGACTTCTTTATGTTTGATCTTGATCCGGGGCAAAAACACGAAGAGTGGGTAGATATTGAGGAAATAGCGGTTGGCCAGCGACCCGCCCCCGCCGCCGTAGTTGTCGGGCATGAGAACGATGTAAATCATTATTTCCCCGGCTATGGCAATCAGGATCAGCCAGCGGTCCAAAGACTTTTTGCCGAGGAAAAACAGGATGAGGAACAGAAACGCCGGGAAGAAGTACCAGGCGATGCCGGTGAACCTCCCGAAGAAATAATAAAAAATATTATAAAAGACGAATTTAAACGGATACAGGAAGCGTTCGAGGTAGTTCTCCGATGTCATCGCGTTCGAGTACTTGGCATTATCGAAAGTGACACTGTCTTTTTCGTAGGGATATTCGAAGTAAAATGTCTTGCGCTCCCCTCCCTGGAAGTTCCATCCCGAAGAGGTCAAAAGGCCGTTGGTGCCGAAGAAGAGGCCGGCGCTGAGGGCGAACAAGAGGATCATGGCCCCTGTCTTTAAGAATTTCTGCCTGAGCAGGTTCCAAAGGATAAGCGGCCCCATGATCGCGATGTTGGGCGGCTTGGAAAAAACAGCGATGCCGGCGAGGAATGCGGCCAGATAGTCCGAAGATTCGGACAGCAAGAACGCCTGGAATTTGCCCATTTTCGCCGGCGGGACTGCCGGGGGCGCTTCTTTCCTTCTTATTTTATAGAGCCAGAGGAAGAGCACTGTGAATACGAGAAAAAGATTGAAAAAATCGGGAGAGATCCAGAGGAAATAGACGCCGGCAAGGGAAGCGAACAGGAAGGTGAGGACCTGGAGCAGCGAAAGGCCGGGGCTGTTGGAAAGAGAAAAATAGGAAAATCCCATGAGGAGCAGCAGGAACAAGAGCGCGGAGTGAAAGACCAGGGGGCCGTTGGCGCCGAAAACCCTGACAAAGGGTGCGGTGAACAGGGCATAGGCATACGATTTCGCGTAGTAAAGATTTCCGTCTCTCCCTTTTTTTAGAAAAATTCCGTTGGGCCCGGCGGGAAAATCTTCGTAATACCGAATAAGGTCTTTCTTGGTGTATTTGAGGTCGAGGTCAAAGGCGATGCTCTGGGCCATGGCATAATAGACGGCCTGGTCGGCCGATAGAAAGCCATTATGGACGACTGGGAGGTTGATGAACAGGGAAAAACCCAGAAAAAACAAGGCCATGATCCGCAGGGCCGCCGTGGCCGTCTTTTTTTCCTGGTTCATTTGTCCAATCAATACCATAAGAAAGGGGCAAATTCAATTAATACAAACGTAATAAATGAAGTAACAATGTATGGGCGGCGCTTAGGCCGTCCTTAAGCCCCCGTAGCGGAGGGGGGACCCGTCGGCTTTTCCGACGGGGGGAACCGACGGGACTGGTTCCCCGGGGCCCGGGGGCTAGGGGCGGCCTAAGTGCCGCCCGAACCGGTATGTCATTTTAATTATTGCGTTGATATTAGTAGCAAATTCTTAGCGGGTGGGCATCAAGCTCAAATATGCGGAGATAATCCGGTCGCCCCAGACCAGGGCAACCCAGGCGGCCGGCGCCAGGAATGTTCCGTAGGGGAGTGAATATTGAAGGTTTTTCTTTTTGATGAGGACGAGGGAAATCCCGACCAGGGCCCCGGCAAAGGACGCCAGAATCAGCGTCAGCAAGGTTTTTTGCCAGCCGAGATAAGCGCCGACCAGGAGCATCATCGTTACGTCGCCCATGCCCAGGCCTTCCTTTTTCCGGACAAGATAATAGGTGCCGTAAATGAACAGCAGGAAGCCTGCGCCGACGGCAGCGCCAATGACGGATTTCCAAAATGTGAGGTCGGGGCGGAAGAAGGAATAGGCCAGGCTGAGAACGATGCCGGGAAAAGTGATCCGGTCGGGCAGGATCTTGTGATAATAATCGATCAGGCCGAGCGCGATGAGCAGGCTGGAAAAGAGGCAGGCCGCGAAAAATTGCAAGCTGAGGGCGTATTTTCCATACAAAACCAGAAAGACCGTCGGGGTGAGCAATTCGACCAGAAAATAGGTGAAGGGAATTTTTTGCCCGCAATACCGGCATCGGCCTCGGAGGACGAGGTACGAAACGGCGGGAATGTTGTCGTAAAACTTGATCCGTGTTTTGCAGGAAGGGCAGGACGAGGGCGGATGGACGAGGCTCAGGCGCAGGGGAACACGGTAGATCACGACGTTGAGGAAGCTTCCCCAGGCCAGCCCGCAAAGCGCAATGATGATTATCGTTTCCATGGGATGACCGCCGTTTTGACTTCGCCGGTCTTGGGATCGTAGACGTAGTCTTTATTATCGTAATCCTTGGGAATAAAGGGCAGCAGGCCAGCCTGGACGACCCCGGAGAGCTCGTCCGGATACCGTCCGTATTTGGCCTTGTATTTTTCAAGCACGGACCTGAGGCCGCGGACGTCCACGGTGGCCTTGATGTTGTAAAGGTGGTTGGAGGCGATTTTCCGGAGCCGCTCATCCTTGGCTGTATCGTGAACTTCGAGCCAAGTCTCCCAGGCGGTCTTGATGTCCCAGGCCTTGAAAGAGGCGTTGGCGTAGAGCCTCTTGGCGATGTCCGGCGCGCCCGGAATGTCCATCGCCTTTCTGTAGTATTCCCGGGCCAACGGGAAATCCCTTTTATAGAGTTGGGCGTAATGGCCGGCCTCGAGAGGGAAAATCCACATGTCCGGGTTTTTAGCCAATCCCATGTCCAAGATTTGCAGGGCGAGAGGAACGTTCTTGGCATCATACAGGGCGATCATCGCCCCGACTTCGTAGGGGTCGACATAGCGGGGATCAAGCTCTGCAATGATGGAAAAAATGTGGACGAAATGATCGAGCTTATTGGGAATGGCGGCGTTGCCGTAATACTGGATGGCCCAGAGATAGACGATATCGGCCATGAGGGAGGAGAAGCCGAATGTCGCCATCTTCAAATACTTACCCGAGGGGATGTAGATAATGCTCGAGCCGGGGATTTTTTTGCGGGGGATGCGGTCGATCTGGATCTTCAGGCCCATGAGCAGAAGGCAGGACAGGCCTAGGATCAGGACGAGAGAAACGCTTTTTTTCATCGCTTAAATGAAGTCTCTCCGCCGGAAGACAAGAACCGCCAGCGCCATGATGAAAACGGTGTAGACGATTCCGTAGGCCGCGGAATAGAGCAGGGCCTGGGCCGGAATGTGCAGCCCGTGGACGACTTCTGTTTTGTAGTTGAAATTTTCAAGGTCGGGCAGGACCGTGTAGACGATCTCGGCCAGAACCTTGAACAGGCCGGCGGGAATTTTCTTGATCAGCGTTTCCAGGCTCCAGGAAAAATGGCCGATGAGATAGAAGCAGAGCGAGAACAGCGAGCTCAGAATCGGCGTGGAGAAGCTGGAGAAGAGGATGGACACGGCGGTGATGAGGATGAGCTCGATAAAAATATAGAGGATGGCCAGGAGCAATTTCCATTCGATGGTATAGGTATGGAAGAAGACGAGCGCCAGGAAGATGACGCTCATGAAGAGGAGCATGACGAACAAGGTCAGGACCAGGCCGAAGAATTTTCCGAGGAGGAACTCGTAGCGCCGCATGGGCTTGGAGATGAGGGTGAAGATCGTGTGCTTTTCGATTTCTTTGTAAACGAGGCCCGTCCCGATCAGGATGGCCATCAGGGCGCCGAACAAGGAAATGGAGGCCAGCCCAACGTCCTTGATAATCTTGACCCGGTCGCCGACGGTAAGGAGGGCCAGGATGCGGGAAACGATGATGGACAGGGCGGCGAAGAACAGAAGAAGGTAGAGGATGCGGTCGCGGACGGCTTCCTTGAAGGTATTGAGGGCGATGGTCTTGATGGTCATTGGGATTTCACCATCTCCACGAACAGATCTTCCAGGGTCTGGGTCCGGGGGATGAGGGAATGGATTTTTGCGTTCCTGTTCTTAACGAGGTCCAGGATCTCCTGGACCTTGTCTTCCCGGAAAACCTTGATCAGCGTCCGGCCGCCCTGGGCGGACAGGCTTTCTCCGAGCCCGGCCAGCTCTTTGGGGTCGAGGCCGGACAATGTGATCTCGGTGAACAGAATCCTTTCCGAGATCAGGTCGGTCAGGGGCCCCTGGCTCAGGATTTTGCCGCCGATAATGATGGCCACCCGGTCGCAGATCATCTCGATGTCCTGGAGGATGTGCGAGCACAGGAAAACGGTCCGGCCTTCCCCCTTGAGGCGGATGATGATGTCGCGGATCTCTTTGCGGCCGAGCGGATCCAGGCCGCCCAGCGGCTCGTCGAGGAGGATGAGCGAGGGCTCGTTGATCAGGGCCTGGGCCAGGCCGATCCTCTGGAGCATGCCGCGCGAAAACTTGCGGAGTTGAAGATCGCGGGCTTTCTCCATGTCGACGAGCTTGAGGAGAGAGGCGATCCGCGCCTCTCGCTCATTCTTGTCAATCCGAAAGAGCTGAGCATAGAAATCGAGGAATTCCCGGGCCGTGAGATAGTCATAGAAATACGGGTTTTCCGGCAGGAAGCCGAGCCGTTCCTTGGCCCTCGGCTCAAGGTGCGGCTGGCCGAAGATCTCGATTTTGCCCCGGTCGGGAAAGATCAGGCCGAGGACACATTTCAGCGTCGTGGTCTTGCCGGCGCCGTTGGGCCCCAGATAGCCGAAGATCTCTCCCTCGCCGACAGAAAAGGAGATGCCCCTGAGAATCTCTTTTTTCTTGGGAATGAAGCCGACTTTGAACGACTTATGGACATTCTCAAGCGATAAAACCGTTTTCATTGTGCTTATTATATGGATTTAGATAAACGGGGTCAAACCTCAACCTTCAACAAAAATTTTAGAGGGGGTTGAGAGCGGAACGATCTACTCTGAGGATGCCTAAATATGTTGAATGTTGAGGTTTGACCCCGATTTAGACAATTCGTCGAGCCCTTTATTTCAGGTTTTCTTGGAACAGCTTGAAGATTCGCTTGGACCCGTCCGCGCTATTCTCTAATCCGGAACCACGTGGTTCAGCGTGTCCGGGTTGATCGTGATATAGAAATCGCTTCCCAGGTAAAGCAGGGGCGAGATTTTGCGCACATTGAGCACACCCCCGGCGTTGAAGGATTTTTCTTTTTCGTGGACGGCCAGGACTTCGCCGACAAACAGATCGTGATCGCCGAAGGTCGCCGTTTCGGCCAGCCGGCATTCGAAGGAGACATAGGCTTCTTCGATCAGCGGCGATTGGATGACCTTGGAGGGGGCCAGCTTGACTTGGAACTCCTTGAGCTTGTCGATGTCATAGGCCGACTTGCGCCCCATCTGGGCCGAGAGCTTGACGGTCTCAAAAGCCAGAAAATTCACCGTGAACTCCCTGGCTTCCGAGATGAGCTTGTGGGTGAACCGTTTTTTTGAAACCAGGACGCCAAATAAGGGAGGGTCGAAGGAGAGGGCCGTGTGCCAGGCGCAGCTCATGAAATTGGTCTGGGCTCCCGCTTGGGCCCCGACCAGGGCGACCGTGTAGGGGTAGAAATACTGGAACTTTTTAAATTGCGACGATATTTTTTTCATGGCCACCTCCTTGTTAGGCGTGCCGCTCCGACCCCTTATCGAGGCCCTTGATCTTGCGGGCGTCGGCGAGCAGCCATTCTTGGGTGAAAAGATGCTCCCGCTTGAGGGCTAGGTTGAGCCTGAGTTGGTCCTTGATCTCTCCCTCGGGCATCATCGCCGTCAGCTGCTCATACTTAGCGATCAGATTTTGTTCGGCGGGGACTAGGGTTTTTAAAGTGGACAGCCGGCTGCGTCCGGGATACGAAACGGGCATGGGGCGCAAGCTTTTTTCCTCTCCGCCGGACCGCTTCTCCGCATTCTCGATGCGGACGACGGTGCCCATCTTGACCAGCAGCCCGGAATTCTTGTCCCAGTGCCTCATGTGGTTGATGGAGTTTTTAAAAAGGCGCTGGCTGAGGTCCTGGTGGTCGCTGAAGAGGATGACATATTTGAGATAGCGATGCATGATCTCGTTCTCGAGCCGCATGATGTCATGGAGGAGAGCGGCTTCGCCCCGGCCGTCGATCTCGGGATTGGCTGGAAAACAGAGGGCTTCGGCATGGCCGTGTTTTTCGAGGGTTTCGATCATAACCTCGAACTGTTTGGAATGGCGGACCTCATCGCAGGAAATGTTGAGGATCATGTTGAGGACCTTCGGGAAGAGGCCTTTTTTAAATCGGGCGGTCTGGTAAAGGTCGGTCACCTGGTCCTCGGTCGTCTTGTCCCGCTTGAGGTTATCGATGATCTTCGGATAGCGGATGACATCGTCGGTTTTAAAGGTGGGGACGCCTCCCATCTGGGTGATGATGATGCCCAGCTGGAGGGCGTGATACATTTCGTCGATCCCGATCTGGATCGTCTGGGCCCGCACATCCATCCTGTGCTTCATCACCGGGTCTTCGTAAAAGAATTTTGCCTTGGGCATGGAATAGGCATGGAGGAGATACTCGAAGCTCACGGCCCATTCATGGGCTAGGGCGACGTTCAGCAGCTCGACGGTGTCCTTCCTGGCGGCGATGATGTGCCCAATTTTTTTCATGGGCGGACCTCCTTGAGCCCTGTGCCATCAAATTATAGTCAGGTTTTGAAATAAAAGCAAAACAAGGCTCGGGGTGAGTCCCTCGGAAAGACGCGCATTTTCCCACTTGCGAAATTTGGAGGGGAAGACCCCTTCCAACGGTCGCTTCGCTCCCTGCCTCCCCTTCTCGGTCTTGCGCCCTGCGACCAAAGGGGCACACCCCCTTGGAACCCCCGCGGATTTGTTAAAAACAAATCCACAAAATGCGCTTTTTATTATTTTATCTATGTGGGCTCCGCTGCGGCCGGCTTTCTACGGGACTTACCCCTCGCTCAGCTTAAAATCTAAGGGTTAGTCGCACTGATTTGTCTGGGGGAGGAAAAGCACGGCCAAATTCACCCCAAAATTGATCCCGAGAGGTGATTGATCGCCCATCCTCCTTATGCCAGCATAGGGGCATTCGCAGCCTTTCGGTGCGACGAGACCTCATCCAAGGCTACGCCGAGGTTGTGAAAAGGGGAGAGGGCAGCGGGCCCTCTCCCGACCCCTCCTTTCAAAGGGCTCCCTTGACTCGCTATTGAATCAAGGGAGAACTTCATATTGCATTTTTTGGCCATTCCGTGTAACTAATACAAACGGATCCGAAGTGCAATCCGATGGACAGCCCCATTCCCAAACTGCGGACAGACCTTGAGATCATGCCCACGACTTACCAGGGTCAACAGGCTTATATCATCCGGGATTTTCTGGGGTTGATTCAAAAGCCGTTGCTCCTCGAGGGAGACGCGTTGAACCTGCTGAGCCTGGCAGACGGGAAGCGCACCGTCCGCGATATCCAGCTGCTGCTCATGCGCAGAGGAGGGGGCGTGTTCATCAGCGCCGAAAGCATCCAAAATCAGTTCGCCGAGCTAGACCGGGTCCATTTGCTGGACAGCGACCGCTACCGCGGTCAAAAGAAGCAACTCGCCGATTCATACGCCAAGCTCAAGGTCCGAGCGGCCGCCCATGCCGGCCAAAGTTTTCCGGACTCGAAAAAAGACCTGGAGCGCTTTCTGGATTCCATCCTGGAACTCGGAGAAGACGGGCCGGAAAAAAAGGACGGCGAGGCCGTCTGCGCGCTGGCGGCTCCCCATATTGACTTCGGTGTCGGCGGAAAGATCTATGGCCAAGCCTATCGCGCCCTCCGGCATCTCCAACCTCAAAAGATCATCGTGCTCGGCACCGGGCACAGCCTCGAGAGCGGATATTTTTCTCTGACCGAAAAAGATTTTGAGACCCCCCTGGGCCGGACGCGGACAGACAAGGCTTCGGTCGAAGCCCTCAGACATGCCGGAGCCAGGGCCGTTGCCCCGGATGACCTCGCCCACCGCCGGGAGCATTCCATCGAATTCCAGGTCATTTTTCTCCAGCGCTTGTTCGGGACGGATTTTGTTCTCATTCCCATTCTCTGCGGGTCCTTCACGGCCAAACTCTTCCGGGTTTCCCGCGCTTCAAAAATTCCCGGCGTCGGAGATTTTCTGCGGGCTTTAACAGGGATCCTTGCCGAAAACGGCGATCGCCTGCTCATTGTGGCCGGCATCGATTTTTCTCATATTGGGCCCAAATTCGGCCATCGGCGGCCGGCCGCTTCGATGCTGCTGGAGGCGAAGCGGCATGACCAGGCTTTGATCGAGGCCTGCGCCAAGGGCGACGCCGAAGCGTTGTGGGCGGAATCGAAGCGGGTCAGGGATGAATACAATGTCTGCGGCTTCTCCTCTCTAGCCTGCCTCCTGGAGGTCCTGCCTTCTGCGCGCGGCGTCCTTCTCGGTTATGATTTCTGGCAGGAGCCGGAGACGCAGTCGGCCGTCAGCTTCGCCGCCATCCAGTTCGTAAAGAAATCCTAAGGAGGTTTTTTATGAAGATTCGAATTTATGGGCTCTTGGTCGTTTTCCTTCATCCCGTGTTTGGGTTTTCCCAATCCGGCGTGAACTTCGACAGATACTTTATCGACAAAACCATGCGCGTGGACTATTTTCATATCGGCAATGCTAAAGAGGAAATGGTCACGCTGGATCAGGTCTATCAACAGGGCTTCTGGGCCGGCAGCAAGAAAAATCTGATCGACGGATTCGACAACGGCCGCACCTACATCAAGGTCTACGATTCAGCCTCGGGCACGCTCATTTTTTCCAAGGGGTTCGACAGTTATTTTGGAGAGTACCAGACCACGGATGCCGCCGGGCGCGGCGTGAAGAGGACCTATCATGAATCCGCGCTCATCCCCTATCCCAAAGGCAAAATCAAGCTTAGCCTCGAGTCCCGCGACCGACAGAACCTCTTCCATCCGGTCTTCAACGATGAGATCGACCCGGCTTCGACCGGCATCCTCAAGAAGCCCGTGTCATCGGGCGTGAAAGTGTTCGAGCTCCTCAAAAGCGGCGACCCCCACCAGAAAGTCGATATCGCTTTCATCGCGGAAGGCTATACGCTGAACGAGGAGGCGAAGCTCAAGGCCGACCTGGACAGGTTCGTCCAGGTCCTTTTCAAGCTGGAGCCTTACAAAAGCCGGAAAAATCAATTCAATATCTACGGCGTTTTCAAGCCCTCGGACGAAAGCGGCTGCGATGAGCCGAGTCACGGCAGTTTCAAGAACACCGCCCTGAACGCCAGCTTTGATTCGCTCGGCTCGGAGCGCTACGTTCTCACCGAAGACAACAAGAGTCTCCGGGACATCGCCTGCCACGTTCCCTATGACACGCTCTTCATCATGGTCAATCACAAGCGCTACGGCGGCGGAGGCATCTACAATTTCTTCTGCACGTTCACCGTGGACAATCAGTGGTACGAATACCTCTTTCTCCACGAATTCGGCCATTCCTTCGCCGGGCTCGCCGACGAATATTACACCTCGGATGTCGCTTACAATGAATTCTATCCCAAGGGCGTCGAGCCCCGGGAGGCCAATATCACGGCGCTTCTTGATCCCAAGAACCTGAAATGGAAAAAGCTGGCCACGCCGGGCCTGGCCGTCCCCACGCCGTGGGAGAAAGACGAGTTTGACAGGAAGGATAACGCCTACCAGAAGGTCCGCCGGGATATTAACCTAAAAATCGCCACCATGAAACGGAGCGGCGCACCGGCGGCCGAAGTGGCCAAAGTAGAGGCAGAGTCCGAACGGCTGTCCAAAGAACAGGCCGATTGGGTCGATGCCTTTTTGGCCAAGAGCAAGTTTGCCGGGAAAGTCGGCGTTTTTGAAGGCGCGGGCTATGCGGCCAAAGGCCTGTACCGTCCGGCCGTGGACTGCCTGATGTTCACCAAGGGGACGAAGCCCCTCTGCCCGGTCTGCCAAGAGGCGGTCCGCCGGATGATCCAATATTATTGTGAATGAGCTGTCTTTGATTTTCTGGATGTAAAGGAGGACATCATGATTCGCAAAATTCTTCGGCCGATGGTCCCGTTGGTTCTTCTCGTTTCCATGATTTATTCTGCCGCGTTCTCGGCGCAGGCCGACCGCCGCGCCGCGCTTTACGACCTGGCCGCCAATCTGGTACAGCTGGCTGCCAGCCTGGCTCAGGATAGCTTCGAGCACTTCAAAGGCTGGAATGGGACGATCTCCGACCAGGAGCAGGCCATCCTGTTTAAATCGGAGGCCTTTGCCGCTTCCTGCCGCCTCTTTTTGAAGCTGGCCGAAGCCCGCTCGGGATATTTCCGGGAAGACTTCGTGAGGACGAATATCTACAATGCCTTCACCTACCTGGCCGGCTCGTTCAACGAACTGGAAGAGGAGATGCGCAGGGGCGGCGTGATGCCGTACGCGCTTGCAGACTGCCGCAAAATTCTCAGCCGCATAGAGCGTGAATTTTCGCAGTGGCCGGCGGCGGACAACCTGGCCTACCTCGACCAAAAATATGTCAAAGCCAGGAATGCCGCGGTGTATCTGATCGAACGCAGAGCCATCGGCAATTATGTTCGCCTTCCTTTCAAGAACTTGGAGAGCTTGTGGCGTTACAACTATGACCGCAATCGGGGCAAGGACCCCTGGGCGTATCTGGTCGAGGTTTCCTATGACACCTTGGAGAAGATGAAAGTCGGCCAGATGATTGACGTGACGTTTGAGGGCCGGATGATCATCGAGCAGAGCTCGCGCAGCAACCGCCCGGTCTATTTGATCGAACGGGGGAAAAAACGGGGGCTGACGAATGCCCAGCTCGTCAACCGATACGGCGGCTGGAGCAAAGTCTATGAAGTGCCCCGCGAGGTCGTCGATAGTTACCCGGACGGTGATCCGATTGAACGATGATGCCGCGGACGAAGCGGCGCAGCGGGGCGGGGAGACCATGGAGGAGGGGAGGAGAAGTGCGGGCTGTTGTCAGCAAAAGGGGGGTTGATGATGGGAACCAAAAAGGTGGGGGCTTTCTCCAGCCCGCGCAAGAAAGCCATACTTATTATAACTCGGAAAATTCAAAACGCAAGCAAAATTTTTAAAATTCGGAAAAAATTTTTTTTCGCTGAAAGTCTTCTTGACAACGTCGCCTTTTTTATATATTACTTGGACAAGACATAATCATGAATCCAGTGAGATGAGAAGACAAAGAATGTGGACGTATGGAACGGGCCGAACTCAATTCAATTTGGAGGTTAAATAAAATGGCATTTGAATTCAAAAATTCCAAAGGGGTGGCCTACTTTCTTCACTCCAGAGAAGTAACGCTCAAGGGGGGCCGCAAGCAGAGAATCTTCTATTTCGCCCGCGATGTCCGGCCCGACGCCTTGGATGCCGTTCCGGAAGGATACAAGGTCATCGAGACCACCAAAACCGGAATGCCCATTCTTAAGAAAAAATAAATCCTCTTCATTTTTCGGGGGACGGTACCGATCCGGTCCGGCGACGGTTTCGGATCGGTACCCTCCCTGTTTCTCTCTCCCTTGTCGGTCATGCCCGGGCTTGACTCCTGTCAAAGGCTTTGACGCAAAATTCTCTTCTGAGTATACTCGTAGCATGAACGGTCCATCCCAAAAAATCGTCCTGTTATTGATCTGCCTCAGCCTTGTCCTGACGGGCTGCGGAAAGAACCAGGGAACGTCCTCGGCGCAAAGTCCAGCCAAGGTCATTAAAATCGCCGTGATCCCCAAGGGGATGACGCATGAATTCTGGAAGTCCATCCATGCCGGCGCCCAGCAGGCCGCGCGCGAGCAGGGCGTCGAGATCATCTGGAAGGGACCGCAGAAAGAGGATGACCGCGCCCAGCAGATCACGGTCGTGGAGGATGTCATCAGCCGCGGCGTGGACGGCATCGTCCTGGCGCCGCTCGACGACCGGGCCCTTCGGCGTCCCGTCCAGGATGCCATGCGCGAGAAGATCCCTGTGGTCATCATCGACTCCGGGCTGCAGGGAAAGGACTACCTCAGCTTCGTGGCCACGGACAATTATCAAGGGGGGGTCCTCGGCGCGAAACGATTGGGCGAGCTCCTGAATGGAAGAGGCAAGGTCTTTCTCATCCGCTACCAGGAAGGATCGGCCTCGACGACAGAACGGGAACAGGGCTTTCTGGATACCGTCCGGAAGGAAATCCCGGGCTTCACGCTTCTCGTCAAAGACCAGTACGCGGGCACGACGACCGAGTCCGCCTACCAGATGGCCGAAAACTTGATCGGCCGTTTTCCCGACGTCGAAGGCATTTTCTGTCCCAATGAATCCAGCACCTTCGGGACGCTGCGCGCCCTCCAGGAGTCGCAGCTGGCGGGCAAAGTCAAGTTTGTCGGCTTCGACAGCTCGCCCAAGCTCGTCCAGGCCCTCCGGGACGGCCATCTTCACGGTTTGATCCTTCAGAACCCCGTGAAAATGGGCTATCTGGGCGTCACCGAAATGGTGCAGTATCTTCGCGGCCAGAAAATTCCCGAGCGCGTGGACACGGGCGTTTATCTCGCGACCAAAGAAAATATGGACACGCCGGAGATCAAAGCCCTTCTTTCTCCGGACCTCTCAATCCTGGATTGATGAATCACAATCAGACCGGAGACCAATCTGTTCTCACGTTCATTTTTTTTCTGTTAAGAACAGATTGGTCGGGGAATCCAAGGGAGTATACCCCCTTGGTCGCAGGGCAGGAGTTCTTTTCCCCCCCGAGAAGGGGAGGCAGGGAGCGACTATGAAATCGGAGCGACCGTTGGAAGGGGGAATGCGGAGCGATTCCCCCTCCAAAACGCGCCTGGCTCTTGAAATGGGGCGCATCACCAAACATTTTGGGGCGACATGCGCCCTCGATCAAGTGGATTTCGGCCTGGGCAAGGGCGAAGTTCACGCCCTGCTTGGCGAAAACGGGGCTGGCAAAAGCACGCTCGTCAAGATCATCAGCGGCGCCATCCAGCCCGACCAGGGTGAGATGCATTTGGACGGCCGCCCCTATCATCCCTCTGACCCGCTCGACGGACGTTCGAAGCGGCGTCTCGATGATCTACCAGGAATTGAACCTGGCGTCGCATCTGACGGTCGAAGAAAATATCATGCTCGGCAAAGAAGTCCATCAAGCGGGATTTCTCCGCCGGCGCGAGGTCCGGAAAAAAGTCAAGGAGACGCTCGACTTCCTCCATCACCCGGAGATCGCACTTGACGTTCCCATCCGCCAGCTGAGCGTCGGGGCGCGCCAGATCGTCGAAATATCGCGCGCCATCATCGACCGGGCGAAGATTCTGGTCATGGACGAACCGACCAGCAGTTTGACCCGGGAAGACACCGCCCGGCTGTTCCAGGTCATCCGCAAGCTCAGGGACGAAGGCGTCAGCATCATTTACATCAGCCATTTTTTGGAGGAAGTCCAGGCCGTTGCCGACAGTTACACCGTCCTCCTGGATGGGAAAAATGTCGGGTCCGGGATTATGGCGAAGGCCACGCTCGATGACCTCATCCAGCTCATGGTCGGCCAGAAAATCAGAGATCTCTTTATCCGGGTCGAACATCAGCGCGGCGAAGCGCTGCTGTCATTGACAGGCTTGAAGGGCAAGACCATGCAGGAGCCTTTGAGCTTCGAGCTTCATCGCGGGGAGATCCTGGGATTGGCCGGGCTGATCGGCGCGGGCCGGACCGAAACTCTGCGGACGATCTTCGGCCTGGACGCACTGGACAAGGGCAGCGTCGAGATCTTTGGCAAGAAAAGCATCAAAGCCAGGCCATGGTCGCGGATCGCCCAGGGCATGGGACTGCTCAGCGAGGACCGCCAGGGTGAAGGCCTGGCCCTCTCCAGGTCGGTCACGGACAATGTGACGCTCAGCCGTTTTGCTCCCTACAGACGATTCGGTTTTTTAAGCGTTAACAAACGGTCGAAGGCCGTTGCCGGATGGATCGATTCTTTAAAGATAAAAGCCCAGAATCCCGGGCAGCCGGTGTTGAGCCTGTCCGGCGGCAACCAGCAGAAAGTCGCCCTCGCCCGCCTTCTCCACCAGGAGGCGGATATCCTGCTCCTGGACGAGCCGACGCGCGGGATCGACGTCATGAGCAAATCCCAGATTTACGAATGGATAAGCCGGCTGGCCGCCCAAGGCAAGGCTGTTCTCTTTGTCAGCTCGTATTTTCCAGAGCTGTTGGGGGTGTGCGACACGATCGCCGTCTTTTACAGAGGCCAGCTCGTCGATATCCGGCCGGCCCGCGACTGGAGCGATGAGCGTCTGATGGCGGCGTTGACGACCGGCCGAGCGTGAGTCACACATGAAAAAAAAGACGAAGCTCCAATCCTTGATCAACCTGTTGGCTCCCTTCTTGGGCCTGATCCTGGTCCTCGCAATTTTTTCCTCCATCCCGGACGTCCAATCCCGGTTCCTCCGGCTGGCCAACCTCAAAAGCGTGGCCACCCAGTCCGTGATCGTCGCCCTCGGCGCTCTCGGCATGACCGTGATCATCATCAGCGGCGGAATCGACCTTTCGGCCGCCTCCAATATCGCACTGTCCAGCGTCATTACGGCCTTTGCCATCAATGCCGGCATTCCGCCTCTGATCAGCTTGATCCTGGGCATTGCCGCCGGAGGTTTCATAGGATTCATCAACGGCGGCCTGATCACCGAGCTCCGCCTCGTCCCGTTCATCATCACCCTGGGCATGATGGGAATTGCCCGCGGCGTGGCCAAGTGGATCGCCGGGAACCAGAAGATCGACGCGCCTCTGACCTGGGTCAATGAGCTCATGGCCAAGTCGCCGCGGCCGGCGTGGCTGTCGCTGGCGCCGGGTGTCTGGCTGATGATCGTCTTGGCGGTCGCCATGGCGATCTTCCTTCGCTACACGGTCTTCGGCCGGCACGTGTTTGCCATCGGCTCCAACGAGGCAACGGCGCGCCTCTGCGGGGTCCGGACGAAGCGGGCCAAAATCATCATCTACACGCTGGCCGGGCTTTTCTGCGGGCTCAGCGGGGTCATGGAATTCTCGCGGCTCACCGTCGGGGACCCGACGGTGGCCGTAGGGCTCGAGCTCGATATCATCGCCGCCGTCGTCATCGGAGGCGGCAGCCTGAGCGGCGGCGAAGGCAGCATCCTCGGTTCGATGATCGGCGTTTTCATCATGTCTTTTTTGCGCAACGGGTGCACGATGATGGGCTGGCCCAATTACATCCAGGAGATTATCATCGGCGTCATCATTGTCGCGGCCGTGAGCCTGGACCAGATTCGCCACCGCCGGGCAGCCTGAGAAACCTTCGCCATGAAAAGCAAGCCCCCACAAAAGCCGGTCAAGGTCATCCACGCCCGTGCCCCGATCCGGATAAACGACATCGGCGGCTGGACGGACACTTGGTTTGCCGGCGAAGGCAAGGTCCTCAACCTGGCCGTCATCCCCGCCGTCGAAGTCCAGGTCAAAGTCTTTGACAACTTCCGTCTGGAACGGCGCCGGGTCATCGTCTATGCGGAGAATTTTCAAGAGACATTCCGGATGAACCCAGGTCGGCCCAGACGCAATCCTCACGCCTTGCTTCAATTCACGATCGCCAGCCTTCCGATTCCCAAGGAATGGCGGCTCGAGATCAACCTCTGCTCACCCGTTCCCGCCGGGATTTCCACCGGCACCTCGGCCTCGGTCTGCGTGGCCCTGCTGGGCGCGCTGAACCAGCTCCGAGCGAAAAAATACGGCTGGGCAGAAGTCGCCTCGCTCGCCCATAGGGTTGAAACAGAAAAGCTCAAGCAGCAAAGCGGGATCCAGGACCAGATCTGCGCGGCCCACGGAGGGATATCTTTTATCCATATGCAACGGTATCCGGAGTCTGTTGTGCGCAAGGTCCGTGTCGAAGACCGAGTCTGGCATGAACTTGACCGGAGGCTGTGTCTGGTCTATTTAGGGAAGCCCCATCGCTCCTCCTCCATGCACGACTATGTCATTGCCGAGCTTGAAGCCGGAGGGCCCCAGTTGAAATATATCCGGCAGCTGACGGGCATCGCGCAGGCAGCCAAGGGATACCTTGCCGGCGGCGATTTCGAAGCCTACGGCGATGCCATGATCCGCAACAACGAATGTCAGAGGGACCTCCATTCGCGCCTGATCGCCAGGGAAGCGGATGCAGTTGCGGATCTGGCCAGGAAATGGGGCGCTGCGGGCTGGAAAGTCAATGGAGCCGGGGGGAAGGGCGGCTCCATGACTGTTCTGGCCAGCGGCGACGATGTGCTGCGGCGGCAGATGATCCAGAAAATCAATGCGTTGGGCAGAGGCATCCGGGTCATTCCGGTCTCGCTGTCCGCGACCGGCCTTTTGGCCTGGGAAACAACATAAAGGATAATGAGGACATGTTTTAGTTTCTGGAAAATTGCCAAGGAATGGGACACATTATTGTCTAAAGAATTGTAAGGTCAATTTTGGAGGTTTGTTATGAAGAAATATTTAGCAGCCGTAACGATCCTTGGATTTCTTTTCCTGACCATGGGCGGGTTTGCCCAGCAACCCCCGGCAAAGCCGGAAAAACCTTCTAAGCCTGCGCCCGGCCCGCAAGGGCCTTTGGGCAATCTGAAGGATTTCTTGAAGCTGACGCCTGAACAGGAAGCGAAGATCAAAGATTTGCAGAAATCGCGCCAGGATGAGATGAAAGCTTTCCGCGACGAGATGCAGAAACTTCGTGGTGAGCTGAATCCTCTCCTCAAGGACCCCAAGGCCGATCAAACCAAGATTAACGGATTGATCGACCAGATTACGAAGCTCAACGGTGACCGGATGAAAAAGGCCCTGGCCAACAGGAACCCCCTGCAGAAGATCCTGACCCAGGAACAGATGGATAAACTGAGCCAGGTTAGAGGCCGGATGATGGGGCGGGGTATGATGATGAGAGGCCGCGGCATGGGTCCCGGCATGGGCCGAGGACAGTTTATGCAAAGAGGCCGGTTCATGGGACCTCATGGACAGCAGTTTATGGGACCTGGACAAAGAGGTTTCGGCGGACGCGGAATGATGGGCCCTCGTGGTAGACGGGGCTGGGGCATGAAGTGGCGTAACCTCATGAGACGCGGCTGGTGGTGGTAAGATAATAGATACGATCAAGACAAGGTCTTCTCCTCCCCTCGTCTTTCCCCTGGATTCAGGGGAGAGCGAGGGGATTTTTTTTATTGACCCCTGAATCTGTCATCTGTCCTTAATCTTGGACACCCCAACGCTCTTTTTCTTCAATTCCCGCCTGTCATCAGGGAAGAGGTTTGGCACATTTCTTGCCTTATTGGAAAGTGCAAGGAGAAATAAGATGAAAAGACTCATCATGATCGCAACGGCACTGGTTGTGATTTTCCCCTTTCTTGCCTTTAGCCAATCCGAAGGTTATTACAGCGGAAGTTACACCCGTATTAGCTACGTGAAGGGAGATGTCTATGTCCAACGGGCCCAGGATCTTGGATACGAAAAGGGAGAAGTGAACCTCGTCGTCATCGCGGGCGACAAACTCGGGACAAGGGAAGGCCGCGCGGAAATCCAGCTTGGCCGGAAAAATTATCTCCGTCTGGACCGCGACACCCTGGTGGATATGGTGAACCTCCCGAGCGGCGACGGCGACCTGACCAAGCTGCACCTCATGTCCGGCAGCGTCTATTTAAGAATCAACACCCTGGATCGGGAGAAAAATTTTGAGATTCATACGCCCGACGCCTCGTTCTATGTCATGGAACCCGGCCTGTTCCGGGTCAACGTCCTCGAGAACAAAGAAACCGAATTCAGAGCTTATAGCGGCTCGGCCGAGGCGGCCGGTGAAGAAGGCTCGGTCCAGGTCCGGGACGGCGAACAGGTTACGGCGGCCAACGGCCGGTTTGCCTCCTCGCCCGTTTCTCTCTCTTCTAGCCGCGATGATTTCGGCGATTGGAACTCCGGACGCGATTCTCTTTACGCGCAGCGCGTGACGCGGACAAATCTCCCCGAGGATTACAGCGATTACGAGTCCGAGCTGTCAGGCTACGGCCGCTGGGCTTATGAAGCCCCCTACGGCAATGTATGGGTTCCGACGATTAGCGATTATGATTGGCGGCCTTATGACTATGGGCGCTGGGTCTGGTACCCCATCATCGGCTGGACCTGGGTTTCTTATGAGCCATGGGGCTGGTGCACGTATCATTACGGCCGCTGGGGCTGGAGAATGGGCCTTGGCTGGTACTGGATTCCCCACAATCATTGGGGTTGGGGTCCGGCTTGGGTCCATTGGTACCATGGATATGACCATTATGGCTGGTGCGCTCTGAGCTACTATAACCGTCCGGCCGTTATCCTTAACAATCATTTCTATGATCGCTATGACCGAGATTATTTCCCCGCCAACTCCAGGAGCTTGGTTGTTGTCAATAGGAACCAGCTCCAATCGCCGAGGTTGAGGGATGTCGCTCTGAACCAGAAGGCAGTCGAACGCCTTGGCAGAATCCAGCTCCAGGCCTCGCAGCCGAATATCCGGCCGGCCTCCAGCGGAAACAGAGGAATCAGCGCTGAAGGCCTGAGGGCCTTATCCCGCGACAATCTGCGGGAAGTCGGCAAAGGCTATCTATCGGGCCAAAGACGGCTTAGCTCGGAGGAGATCCGCTCTACAGTCCAGAGCAATAGAATTCGAGAGCCCGGCGCCCCAGGCGCTTCATCTGCTTCGCGAAGCAGAGCCGTTACCAACCAGAACCTGGAAAAGTATAGGTCGGAGGGGATGATCAGGAGCCAGGAGCCCGGCGTGTCGTCACCATCCCTTCAAAGGAGAGACGGAGGTGTTTCATCCAGTGCAATCCGATCCAGGGATGACCTGAAGGATTCGATCAAGCCGATGCGGGAAACTGAGTCGAGGCGTGAGATCCGTTCGTACCCGTCCAAGCAGTCTCTCGAGTCTCCCGGGTCGGGTTTAAGGGAGCGGTCCGGAGATCTCTCTTCCTCACGGATAAAAGAATTTTCTCCCCCTTCCTCCTCTTTCGGGTCGTCCGGAGTCCGGCAGGAGCGGAAGGTCGAGGAACGGGCAGTCACTCCCCGTATGGAAAGGAAGGATTCATCGTTCAATGCTCCTGAAAGCCGATCTTTGAGAGAATACCAGCCGCGAAGCTCGAGTTCCTCTCCTTCGCGGAACAATTCGCTCGGCGGGAATATCCAAGAGCGCTCGAGCTCGAGGGAAGCGCCATCCGTTCAAAGCCCCCAAAGGTCGGTGATCAAAGAGCGGGGGACGAATGATCGGGGAAGCGGCGTCAAAGATTTTTTATCCCGGTTTGAGTCAAGGAATCCCTCCTCGTCCAGGGATAACCCTTCTTCTTATTCCGGAGGCAGCTCTTCGCCCAGGAGTTATAGCGCGCCCTCAAGAAGCTACAGCTCTCCGTCCAGGAGCTATAGTGCCCCCTCACGAAGCTACAGCGCGCCTTCCCGCAGTTCGAGCTCTCCCTCCCGCAGCTACAGCGCACCCTCCAGAAGCTATAGCGCTCCTTCCCGTTCCTCTTCCGGCTCCAGCTCTTCCCGCAGCTCTTCATCCCGTTCTTCTTCCTCCTCCAGTCGGGTGCGCAGGAAATAGGGGACGGCGGTCAATTTTTCCTTTACATTTGCATTTTTCAGTGGTATAAAATATTCTATTTTCTCTATCGGGAAGACTTCTAGTTTGGAGGTATCCGCAATGAGATTGAGACCCAAATTCAAGAGCGCAGCGGTGGTTTTTGGCCTCAGCGTACTGGCATTTTTATTAATATCAACGGGGACGATGGGATGCAAACGGACCAGCCCGCCCGTGCCTGGTCAGGCCCAGCAGGCGGAGGCTCCCGCCCCTGAGGTTTCCGGCATCAAAGAGGGGCTGAATGACGTGGCGGGAACCGTGAAATTCGGCCTCGGCAAATATTTCTTCATTCCGACCGTCCAGGGGTTCGATATCGTCGTCATGGGTCAGGTGGACGGCGGAGACGCGGCTGCCCTGGTCGGTAAAGAAGTCAAAATCAAAGGCGATTTCAACCGGGAAAAGCCCAACCTGCTCGTCGCCCAGACGATTGACGTCAAAGAAAGCGCCAACCAGTGGAAAAATGTCTATACCACAACGGACAAGAACTCGCCCCCGGATTATTTTGACCAGAAAGTGAGGGGCGATTACCAGGAGCTGAAAATCACCAATCTCAACAAGAGCGAAGACTGGGAAGGGAAAGGCAAGGGGAAAGTGTTTGGTAAGCTTGTTCCCGGCCCCAACAACCAGGGCAACGCCATCTCGATCGTCGATGAAAAAGGCAAAGAGGTCGCCAAGATCATCGTCGACAACGCGACCGAATTCGCCAATTACTACATCAAGAAGCTGAGACTGTTCGACACATTCTGGTTCTATTTTAACATTAAAGACAGCGTGGACAAAAAACTCCGCGCCAAGAACAAAGAGATTTTCCACGCAGACGTCGTCTTCGCCGGACTTTATTAACTACGAAGTTGGGGCGGAGCCGTCAGGATTCGCCCGCCAGCGAAGAGATCAACTTTTTTAGGCCTTCCCGAACGTCATTCTTGATATGGACACGGACGATCCTCCGGTCCTTTTCCCTGAGAGCTTCCCAGTCGCCGCGGGCCTGAGCCTGTTTCAGAATGCCGAACGAATAGGATGAAGAGAGCGCTCCCGGCCCATCGGGAACAGGCGCATCGACCTTGTTCTCGGCCGTCAACTGGATGAATAAACCGTTGCCCCTGCCCCCTTTGTGGAACTGCCCCGTCGAATGGAGAAAACGCGGGCCGAAGTCGGCGGTGACGGCCAGCCTGGTCTTGGAACGAAGCTTGGCCGTGAGCTTTTGAACGGCGGCGTCGATTTCGGGCCTGGCAGGTAGAAAGGCTTGGATGGCGATGTAATCGCCGGGTTGCGCCTCCCCAAGAAATCCCTGGAGCCCCTGTGCCAGGTTCCGTGTCGGGGCCTCAGAATAAAAAACAAGATCCTGGCTTTCAAAACTCGGTTTTTCTTCGGGAAGGCACCCGGTTTCCCTATAGACGTTGAGCAGGACTTCGGTTTTTTTCTTTGAGGCTGCGACATCGGGCTGGTCAAAGGGGTTAATTTTCAACACTCGCCCCGCGACCGCCGTGGCCATTTCCCACAGAAAGAACTGGCTTCCGAGCTCATCAAGGTCTGCCACTGTCATTGTCACCAACGGCCGGCCGGACTGCTTGAGCAGGCCGATGACGGGATCGTACATCCTGTCTTCCCCAAGCTGAATGCCGATATAGACCCTGTCGTTGGCCAGCTTGTCAGGGACAAACTCATGCTCCTTGACGATGGGCAGAATGCCCAGTCCTTCTTTGCCCGTGCTTTCGGCGAGGAGCTGCTCGATCCAAGCGCCGAGGCTTTCCATCCGGGGGGAGATGAGAAAAGTCGCCTTGTCTTTGCCGGCTTGAGCCAGCCCCCCGAGGATCAGGCCAAGCCATGCTCCGGGGTTGTGGCGGGGATCGGGATTTCTGCAGAGGCGCGCTGTCTTCCGGCTTGCTTCTAAAAGCTTTGACATGTCCAGGCCGATGACTGCGGCCGGAACAAGGCCAAACGGAGAAAGCACGGAAAACCTACCCCCGATATCAGGGAGGCCGGCAAAGTTATGCCGAAATTGGAGAGAACGGGCAGTTTTTTCGAGCGGCGTTCCTGGGTCGGTGATGGCCGCAAAATGCCTGCCGGCCCGGTCTTTTCCAAGCGCTTCGGCCGCCCGTGTATAAAAATAGTTCAAGAATGAGGCGGTCTCAAGTGTCGTTCCCGATTTGGAAGAGACGATGAACAGCGTTTTATCAAGAGGCAGGGAATTGGCCAAGCCAAGAATGGTTTCAGGGTCCGTGCTGTCCAGGATATTCAGTTGGAGAAAGCCCTTGGCTGTTCCAAAAACCTCGCTGAAGACCTCGGCAGCCAGGCTCGAGCCGCCCATGCCGAGAAGGAGGGCCTGGTCGTATCCGTCCCGCCGGACCCCCTCCACGAACCTCTCTATTTCCGGACGTACACAGGCCATCTTTTCGGGCGATTCCAGCCAACCGAGTCGGCCGGATATTTCTTCGTCCTTGTCTTTCCAGACTGTGTGATCTTTTTTCCAAATGCGGGCGATGATGTCCGATGTCTGAAAATCGGCCAGGGCTTTCTGGATGACCTCTTGATAAGGCTCCATGTTGAAAGTCTCGATGAAAGCTTTGACCATCTGTCATCATTGTAATCGTTATCCGCGCGCTTTTCAAATCGCCCACGGCATGATAAAATATCTCCTTTTTTAAAAAAGCAAATTCACAACGCCCAACAAGGAGTCGATGGCATGCTGAAGACAAAACAGTCGAGCCTGGCGGTGGTGGCCCTCGTGTTCTCAGTCGTTCTCGCCGCGCCGGCCGTCGGCCAAGTCCAAAAGCCCAATTACGAAAAAATCCTGGGCACATGGAGCTTGGAAATCAATGCCGGCAACGAGTTTTACTACTTAATCCTGGAGCTCAAGGCCAGCGAAGGAATACTGGCCGGCACGCTCAGCGAACAGTCCGGAATGTTCAAGGATTCCCCTCTTTTGGAAGCGACATTTGACGAACAGACATTGAAGTATTCCGCCAAGGTCCCCACCCCTCCGGATGGGGCCGAGAGACTGGTTAAATTTGAGATGAAACTGATCGATATGAAGCTGGACGGCGCGGTCACGATCCAGGATATGGAGATGACCGCCCCGGTCACCGGGACGAAAAAATAGGCTCTCCTTTCGCCCTACCGGATCATCTCGATCATCCGGCTTAGCTCCTCGACCAACTTTTGCGTATTCCCGTCAAATCCGGCGCTTTTGAAACGGATCTTTCCGGCCTTGTCGATCACAAACTTGGTCGGGATGCCCTCGACCTTGTAGGCTTGGATCACCTTGTTGTCGTTGTCTAGGAGCACATGAAAGGGGTATTTGGTCTTGGCCATGAAATCGGCGGCATTCGTCTTCTTGTTTTCGACCCGCTCGGCCGTGTCGATAAACAGGAACCGAACGTCGGGGTCCGTGGCGTATTTTTCGACGGCCATTTTCATGCCGGGAAATGAGCCCAAGCAGGGGCCGCACCACGTGGCCCAGAAATCGATGATGACGATCTTCCCCTTGAGCCCGGCCAGACTCACATTCTTGCCGTCGAGATCGGGGAGGGTAAAGTCAGCGGCCTGGATATCGAGCATCTGTTTTTTGAACTCGGCCGTGACCCTATCTTCAGACGATTTTTCGATCTTGGCCAAATATTCGACAAACCCCTCCTCGCTTCCCTTGCTCTTTTTGTAGGCCTCCTTGAGGAGGTCCCTCATCCGGTCCGTGGCTTTGCCCGCGGCGAGGACTTTTTCAATCTCGGCCATGGCCTGGGCGGGATCGCCGGCCTTGGCCAGCGCCTCTCCATAAAGCGCATTTGTCTCGGGATTCTTGGCTTTCGTCAGCGTCTCGGATTCTGCAAGGGCCTTCAGGGCATCTTCGTTTTTGCCGAGTTTGAGGAGGACGGCGCCTTGGGTGGATAGCATATAGCCCAGGGAATTCTTGATGCTTTCGCTCCATTCCTGATCGGTCAGGGTGGACGGTTTTTTGATAGTCGGCGTCTCGAGCTCCCGGCGGACAAGCTCGGTCGCCTTGGCCGCCACGTCCGCGGCCAGCTGGAGTTCCTTGTTGTTCTTGACCATGTCCGCGGCCAGCAGGCTGTACGAGGTCCAGTTGGCATCGGTCCCGGGCTTGTCCAGATAGGCCTTGGCCTGCCGATACTCTCCCTTTTTGATGAAGCTTGAGATCATGAAATAATGGAGCTGCGGGATCAACTCGCTTTTGGGAAAATCCTTTTTGAACTTTTCAAGGAGCGGCGTCTTTTTCTGAATATCCTCGGTCTTGTAGATTTCCTGAAAACGCTCGCCCTGAACGAACTCGCCCTCGGGGTCTCGTTCTTTGATGAGGGCCGCGTACTTCTGAACGGCTTCCGTATTCTTCAACCGGAAGGACCAGCTGTAAAGCGTGCCCAGCTCCTTGATACTCAAATCCGGGCTTTTGGCTAACGCTTCGATCTCTTGCACGGCCAACTTTTCTCCTTCTTCTTTTTTGAGGCCGGTGACCAGGCCGAGATACGAGGCCAGGAATTCCCTTTTGATCTCGGAGTGGCCGGCAAAGTCTCTTTGGAACAGGTCCAGGGCCCGTGTTTGGTCCCTGGCCAAATCGGCATAAACCGCCCCCCAACCTCCCAGGGCCTCGGCCAGCCCGGCTTCCGCGCCCGGAACCGGGTTGCCCTTTTGATCACAGAGAAATATGACATAACCCCTTTTCTGGTTGCTTTCGACGGTGGCTTCCGCCAAAAACTTGACGACGATACCCCGGTCCGTCTTTTTTGTATCCACCGTTCCTTCCCAGAGAGTCTCATTTTTTTTGAGCGAAAGGCCCTTGGCTTCCGGCTGGCCTTTGGCATAAATGTAGGCCACGGCCTCAATGGATGGCGCATTCGCCAGGCCGGTTCCGGCGGGATCGAAGCGGATTGTGATCCTATCGCCGGGCAGCGGCTTTTCGGGAAGATAGGAAAACCTGGCCGGCGGCTGCTTTTTCGCGCAAACACTTAAAGCTAAAACGCTCGCGAGCAGGAGGCTCCAGACGATGACATTCTTCTTCATGAACAATCTCCTTTTCGTTTTAAGTTTTTATCATATTTTCCGTCGCATTGGTAGCGGGAACATGCAGGGACAGGCACCGGATTTTCTTGCTTGCCTTTGGGCTTGGAGATGGGTATGTTATTAGCTGGAAAAGATCAGGTGGCGAGGACAATTTCATAAAAAAGGATGACAGTCCATGATGACAACGGTGACTGAGGCAGTCGGGGCTTTTCATCCGTCGAAGAAGCTCTATCGGTTTACGATTCTGGTGTTCGTGGCCTCCCTCTCCTTCGGCAGCTATTTTGCCTACGACATCGTATCGGGGATTGCGCCGACGCTCGTCGAAGACCTGCATGCGGCCCGCGGCACGGTCGGTGCATTTTTTACCGCCTACAGTGTTGCCGCCGTCCTGGCCGTGTTGATTGGGGGCATGCTGATCGACCGGCTGGGGACGAGAAAGGCCAGCCTCCTCTTTTCTGCGCTGGTGTTTATCGGTGCGGGCGTTGTCTGGATGGCCAAAAGCGTCCCGGTCTTTTTAATCGGACGGTTTATTTTTGGGGCCGGCTCAGAGCCGCTGATCGTCGCCCAGAGCGCGATCCTGGCCCGCTGGTTTAAAAACAAAGAACTCGCTCTTTCTTTCGGGATCACCCTGACCGTGAGCCGGTTCGGTTCCTTGTTTGCCTTTAATACGGGCGAATTATTCACCAGCTATTTCGGCAGCTATCACTATGCGCTTCTTGTCGCCGTGGCGGCCTGCGGCATATCCCTTTTAGGAAACCTGATTTATATCTTCATGGACCGCCGCGGCGAGCGGGTCCTCCGTTTGAAAGACGAGGCCGGCGGCGATAAGATCGTCTTGAAAGACATCAAGGAATTCAAGCCGACCTTCTGGTATGTCACCTTCCTCTGTGTGACCTTCTATTCGGCGATCTTTCCGTTCACGAGCCTGTCCACGGACTTTTTTGTGGATAAATGGGGAATCGCCAGAGTGGCCAAAGCCGGCGGCGGATTTCTGCACCAGGTGTTCAACAACTTTCTCCACATGTTCAGCACCGCGGGGGGCATTTCTTCGATCATCATTTTCGCCTCGATGGTCCTGGCGCCATTCGCGGGACAGCTTGTCGACAGGATCGGGAAACGGGCCACCTTGATGATCATCGGCTCTTTGATCATGATCCCCAGCCACCTGATCATGGGCGTGACGCGCCTTTATCCCGTCTATCCGATGATCGCCCTCGGCGCGGCCTTTGTTCTTGTCCCCGCCGCGATGTGGCCCTCGGTTCCGCTCATCGTGCGAAAAGAGCGTGTCGGGACGGCCTTCGGGCTGATGACGGCGATCCAGAATATCGGCATGGCCCTGTTCCCTCTATTGAACGGGCTCTTGCGCGACCTCACCCATGCTTATACCAGCAGTATGCTCATGTTTACGAGCCTCGGCTTCTTTGGATTGATTTTTGCCATGCTGCTCAAAAGGGCCGATGTCCGTGAAGGCGGTGGATTGGAAAGGGCCGCCAAGAAAGCCGGCGTCGCCTAGAGAGATCGTGATGATCGATACCGTGATTTCCGACATGGGAAAAGTGGTCCTGCACTTCAACAACCAGCTTTTTTTCCGGAGAATGACGCAGTATACAAAGCATTCCGAAGAAGAGATCCGGGCCGTGACGCATGCCAATGTCGAGCTTGTCGAATCCTTCGATACGGGGAGAATCACACCCCAAGAATTTTATCGGCAGGCCAAGGCCAAGCTCGAGGCCGCCGTGAGCTATGAGGATTTTTTTGCGGCTTACTGCGATGTCTTCGCCGTGAACCACCCGGCCCTGGCCGTTCTCAAGACGCTCCGGCCGAAATATCGGCTCGTCCTTCTTTCCAATACCGACGTCGCGCGGTTTTCTTATATCAAAAGAACATTTCCCGAGCTGATGATTTTTGATGGGTATGTACTGTCATTCGATTACGGCCTGATGAAGCCCGATCCGCAGGTTTATTTTACGGCCCTCCAACTGGCCGGTTCGAAGCCGGAGAAGGCGGTCTTCATCGACGATATCCAGGCCAATATTGAGGGGGCGGCGAGGATCGGGATCAAAGGCGTTCAGTTCACCCCCGAAACCGACCTCGAGGCCGAGCTGAGGAAGCTCGGCGTCCAGGCCTAAGTCATCTCCAAACCAAACAGAGGTTACCGCGGCAAGATTTCGATGAATATGCTTCGCTGCCGCGGGCCGTCGAATTCGCAGAAATAAACCCCCTGCCAGGTCCCGAGCTGCAGGTCTCCGCCTTCGACGATGATATGGACCGACGAGCCGAGAAGGCTGGCCTTGACATGAGCCGGAGAATTGCCTTCAGAGTGCCGCCAGGGCAGGGAATCCGAAGCCATCTCTTTTAGCCCCGTCAAGAGATCGTTTTTCACGTCGGGGTCGGCGTTTTCATTGATCGTGATCCCGGCCGTCGTGTGGGGAATGAAGACGATGCAGACGCCGTTTTTTGTTCCCGAATTCCGGATTGCGCTTTGCACCTCATGAGTGATATTGATGAATTCTTCTTTGGCCTGGGTTTTGACATGAATGGTTTTCATGGAATTTGGCGGATTCTAAGATATCACAAATCACTTCCTCGCGGCAAAGAAGCGAGGCGAAAGCGATAGGAATAATTCTTAAAAATAAAAAAATTTTATAAAAATTGTTTACGGAAATATACGGGTTCGACCGGAGCCATCAAAAAATATTTTAAATTGGCCCCCAAAACGCCTTTATTTATTTGAAAATAAATGGAATAAAGTCACCAAAAAATTTATAAAAAAAGGACTTGACAGCACCTCAAAAAATAGATAAATTGCATGATGTAAATACAAGATATTGTATTTATAAGCTTAAAGTTCCACAATATATGGCAGTCAGTTAAGGGCTTTTTGGCGTATTTTTATTAGATTTTTCGCTATTTCGACAGGAAGGAAGGGAGGCGCCAAGTGAATTCAAGAGTCATTTCCAGAATTAAAAAACGCGATGGAACCATTGTCGATTTTACCCAGGACAAGATTACGAACGCCGTGGCCAAGGCCATGGGTTCTCAGGGCGTCATTGAGAACGGAGACGCGAAAACCATTTCCGATATCGTGACCTTCGTCCTGGAGGATAGATTCGGCGGATACACCATTCCTGCCGTCGAGCAGATCCAGGATATCGTGGAAATGGTCCTGATGAAGAGAGGCTACCATGATGTGGCCAAGTCGTACATTCTTTACCGGGAAAGGCACAAGGAAATCCGGGAAGCCAAAAAGACCGGGCTGAACCTGGAGCGTTTGATCAAAGATTACATCAGCGATATGGACTGGAAGATCCGGGAGAACAGCAACGAGGGCGTCATGAGCTTCTCGGGGCTGAATGCCAGGGTCTCGGGGGAAGTGTTATCGAATTTTGCCCTCAACCAGATCTATTCGGAAAGAGTCAAAAAGGCCCACCAGGAAGGCGACTTCCACCTCCATGACTTGTCCTATCCCATCGTCGGCTATTGCGCCGGCTGGTCGCTCGAGACATTGCTCCGGAAAGGTTTCGGCCATGTCCCGAACCAGGTCCATTCGGCGCCGGCCAAACACTTGGAAACGGCCACGCTGCACATGGTCAACTATATCGGAACCATGCAGGGGGAATTCGCCGGGGCCCAAGCCTTCTCCAGCGTCGATACGTTGCTGGCGCCCTTTGTCCGGCACGACAAGCTCGATTATGACAGGGTCAAGCAGGACATCCAGAAACTCATCTTTGGGCTCAATGTGCCTTCGCGGTGGGGCTGGCAGACGCCCTTCTCCAATCTCACCTTCGATTGGACCATTCCCGACGACCTGAAAGACAAGCGCGTCGTGGTCGGCGGCCATGAGCTTGAATCGACCTATGGTGAATACCAGGCCGAGGTGGACGTGATCAATCGCTCCTTCCTCGAGCTCATGATCGAAGGGGACCACCAGGGCCGCGTGTTCACATTTCCCATCCCGACCTATAACCTGACCCGGGATTTTGACTGGGAATCGCCGAACGCCCGGCTCCTCTTTGAAGCCACGGCCAAGTACGGTATTCCCTATTTTCAGAACTACATCGGCACCCATATGAACCCGGGCGACATCCGGGCCATGTGCTGCCGGCTGAACCTGGATCAGAGGGAATTGATGCGGCGGCCCGGCAGCATTTGGGGCCCTGGCGATTCGACAGGCTCGATCGGCGTCGTGACGATCAATTTCAATCGGATCGGATATATGAGCAGGACCGCGGATGAGTTCAAGGCGCGGCTCCGGGAATTGATGGACATGGCCAGAGAGTCGCTCGAGACCAAGCGCGAGATGGTCAACAGCATGCTGGCCAAGGGGATCATGCCCTACACCCAGGTCTATCTCGGCCACTTCAACAATCACTTCTCGACCATCGGCGTGTGCGGCATGCACGAGGCTTGCCTGAATTTACTGGGCAAGGGCATCGGCACGCCCGAAGGAAAGGAGTTCGCCGTCGATATCTTGAATTTCATGCGGGGCGTCCTGAAGCAGTACCAGGACGAAACGGGCAATCTCTATAACCTGGAGGCGACGCCGGCCGAATCCACGTCCTACCGCCTAGCCCGGCTCGACAAAGAGAAGTTCCGGACCATCATCACCTCAGGCACGGATCGATTTCCCTACCTCACCAATTCGACCCAACTCAATGTGGATGCGACGCGCGACGTCTTTGAAGCCCTCCAGCACCAGGAGGATATCCAGAGTTTGTACACGGGAGGCACGATCTTCCATACCTTCCTGCCCGAAGCCATCGACCCCGTCACTTGCCGCAAGCTCGTCCAGAAGATCGCCCAAACCAAGATCCCGTATTTCAGCGTCACGCCCACGTTCAGCGTCTGCGCGAACCACGGCTACCTCAAGGGCCAGCACAAGACTTGCCCCGATTGCGGGACGGAGACCGAAGTCTATTCCCGGATCGTCGGATATCTGCGGCCGGTGCGGACTTGGAACGACGGAAAGCAGCAGGAATTCCAGGACCGCACGCCGTACACCAGGATCGGCTGAGCGATGGATTATTTTTTGTTCACCTACCCGAACTGCCAGAAATGCGAAGACATGAAGGCCTGCCTTCGGGAGGCGACCATTCCTGCGCGGGAATACAAGGTCGAAGAAAAAGAAGGGCGGCTGAGAATCCGGGAATTCTTGGGCCAGATCAAGCGCGATGACAAGGGCTCGATCATTCTCCCCATTCTGGTCCTCCACGAAAACGGACAGGTGGTCGCTGTCATGAACACCCGCCAGGAGGTCCAAGAGTGGTTGAAATCAAGGGGCTAGAGAAGTTCGCCCCCAAGGACTTTCCCGGCTACTTGTCCTCGACGGTGTTTCTTCCGGGCTGCAATTTCCGCTGTCCCTACTGCCATAATTCGGGCTTGGTCTTGAGGCCGGACACCTATGCCACGATTCCCATGGATTTTTTTTTGGCCTATCTGGATTCGAGGAAGAACTGGCTGGAGGGGATTTGCCTCTCGGGCGGCGAGCCGCTTCTAGAGTCCGGATTGGAGGAGCTCCTGTTGGTGATCAGGGAGAGGAACCTTCTCGTCAAGCTGGATACCAACGGCTCTTACCCGAAAAAACTAGAAGCGCTGATCGAGGCCAAGCTCGTGGACTGGGTGGCCATGGATGTCAAAGCGCCGCTGGAGCGCTATCAGGACGTCACCAGGTCCAAAGTGAGGCCCGAAGAAGTGGCCCGCAGCGCAGAGATCATCCGCGCCTCCGGATTGAATTATATGTTCCGGACGACGGTCGTTCCCGGGCTTGTCGGGGAAGAGGATATTCGCAAAATTTCTCGCTGGCTCGGCGGCTCGACCGTCTTTCAGATCCAGCAATTCTCGCCCGTTAACACGATCGACGGCGACTTTGAGAAAATTCAGCCTTTTGCCCGGGAGGAGCTCTGCAATATGGCGGAACTAGCCCGGCCGCATTTCGGCGAGGTCCGGATCGAAGGAGTCTGACCATGGAGCTTAAAGTCAAAAGAATTCACGACAAGGCCAAGCTTCCTTCGTACGGGCATCAAGGGGATGCCGGGCTCGATTTGTTTTCCGGCGTCGACTGCGTTCTGGGGCCGGGAGAGGTCAAGGCCGTTCCGACCGGTATCAAAGTGGCCATTCCCCATGGTTTTGTCGGCCTCATCTGGGACAAAAGCGGGATTTCGCTCAAGGGTGTCCATCGATTGGCCGGAGTGGTCGATGCGGGCTACAGGGGCGAGGTCCAGGTGGTGATGGTCAACTTGGGCGGCAAGCCTTTTGCGATCAAGCCGGGCATGAAGATCGCCCAGATGCTCATCCAGCCGGTCCTGGAGGTCAGGGTTGTGGAAGCCCAAGAGCTCGACGATACCTCGCGCGGTGAAGGGGGCTTCGGCAGCACCGGGCTGTACTAAAAACAGGAGCTGAGAATCATTTTTTCCATTTCGCGGCCGCCCAGGACTCCAGGGTTTTCAGCGCGGCATAGTCTGTCTGGTCGAATTGCAGAGGCGTGATCGAGATATAGCCGTTTCGCAAGGCCCAAATATCTGTGTTTTCACCGGCCGGGTCGAGGCGTTTGAAGCTGCGCAGAAAATACATCTTTCCCGAGGGGTCGATTTTTTTTTCGTAGAATTCCTGCGTGACCCTTGTGTCCTGCTTGGTGATTAAGACGCCCTTGGTTTGGTCTTTGGGCAAGGATGGAATGCAGATGTTGAGGAAGATTCTTGATTTCAGCTCCTTCTTCTGGATCTCCTGGACAAGCTCGGCGATAAAAGAAGCTGCTCCCTCATAATCCATGGCCTCGCCTCTCTCCAAGTGGACAGCGATCGCGGGCAGACCGGCAATGGCCGCTTCACGGGCGCAGGCCACGGTCGCGGAATAGTAGGTGACGACACCGGTAGTATCTCCTTTATTGATACCGGCAATGACGATATCGGGCTTCTCCGGGAGCAAAGATTCCAGGGCGAGGCGCACACAGGTCGCGGGGGGTGCTTCGATCGCGTACCACTTATGTCCTTTTTTCTCCATCTCACTTACCCAGATGGGTCCCTCAGGAGCGATCGAATGGCTTACGCCGCTCTGGTTTTTTGTGGCCGCGGCAACGGTCACAGATCCCAGCGGAATGAGTTTATCGAAAAGGGCCGCCAGGCCGGGGGCATCGATCCCGTCGTCATTGGAAAGCAAAATTTTTAGCGAGGATTGGCCGAAGCAGTCTTTAACCAAGACGATCAGCAGAACAAGTAGGGTCATGATGAACAGATGAGCGGCTCTTTTTTGCTTCATGAAAGGCTCCTTTGTTAAGTTCTGTGTCTATAAAGGTTAAAAATGTCCATGAAAATCTCACCTAGAGTAGCAGAGCTGAAAAATGTTTTCAAGAAGAAAAAGAAATGGGACGAACGCTGCTAAATGTTTGATTCGAAATAGACAACGAGCTCTTATTTCTTCTCGATAAGGGTCAGCTGATTTTTGCAATCGGGAATCAAATCCTTATTTTGAGTCCCAAGAGGACGGCCAGAGGAGAAGGCCCATTCGGCAGAAGGTCAAACCTGACTTTGATAGGGATGGCCAGATATTCGCCGAGCGGCAATTCTCCCCCGAGCGCTCGCGCGAAGCCAAAAATGGTGCGTTCCTCGAACATGTATACGCCCGGCCATATCTGGGCCAAGAAGTATTTGCCAAGTTGAAAGCTGTCGAAGGCATGTCAAGACAAAACAAAAAACGGAGATGATTTGGGGTCGGACCCGCTCATCTTGAGAAATAAGCAGGTTTGATCCCATACCTGCCGTATCAGGTTTCCCTCAGAAGCCACTTGAGGGCATTCTTCTGAAGTTTCACATACTCCGGGTTCCAGAAGCTGGCGATGGTGTGGCCGGGCGCCATGAAGCAGACCCGACCTTTGCCGCAATCGTAGGCCCAGCAAGCCTCGCAGGAGGCGCCCTGGTTCCCGTACTTGGCGGTCGTGTATTCCAGCCCTTCCTCGTTCACGCTCCGGACCAGCACGGATTTGGCGTCTTTGTCAAACAGCAGGTAGTGTTGTTCCTCGGTCACCACGAAATCATTCACCCCCCGGGTGATGGGATGATCCCGGTTTGCGATCTTCATTTTGTAAGGACGAAACGCCGTATGCCCGGTGAAGAGCGCCCCTTCCACGTGGCGGAAGTCGGCGTTCGCGCCTGAGATGTAGCTGGCATTATGGAAAAACCAGGCCGAGCCGCCCGATTCTACAAACTGGCGGATGGCTTTTCCCTGTTCAGGAGTAATCCACAGAGCAGCCTTCTCATCGAATTCGGGCAGCGGCGGATCGCTGACAATTTTCATTTTCTCAGGATCGTAGAAGGGATAAGGGGTCGAATATCCGCCGGGGAATGCCAGACCGTCGCAGAGCATGATGAGAAGCCGATGGTCCGCAAGGGTTTCGCGGGTCAGCAGGGCACTGTCCGGTGTGAAGGTGACGGTGATGCCCGATTCCTTGACCAGAGTCCTGGTCAGGGCGGTGCGGATGTAGTCAAAATTGTGCCAGCGGTCTCCGACCAGCGCGAAGGCGTCGGCTTTGCGGGCGCCGCCGAAGGCGCGGGAGGGAGCGAGCGCCGCTCCCAGCGCGGATGCCGCTCCGATCGAGCCTATCGTGCGGAGCGCGGAGCGACGGGATAAGCGTTTGATGTTCTTCATGATGCACACTCCGATGAAAAAAATGACCTTTGAAACGAATCTATCGCAAGCGGAGAATCCCTGTCAACAGCTTTAAAAAGCCTTAAAAAGTCGTTTTTGAAAAAAGTTTTAGAGCATGATAAACGAAGTAAAACGAAAGAAAAAACAGGCCGATCCCCAACCAGAAATACACTTTTGACATAGCTTTCATCGGGATGAAATGTTTGATGCGGTACATCACAACTGCCAGCGAACCCAGATAGCCGCCAAGCCCCAACGCTCCTCCCGCGATAAAAAGGACTTTCTGAGCAGGCAGGAAGGGATTCGCCAATCCGAAATGCTTGGCCAGGGTCGCGCCGTACAGCCATGAAAGGATCATGGGCGGATTGGCAAACGCCAGGGAGAATCCCGTTAGGTACGCCCAGTGCTTGCTCTTGAGCGAAGACTGCTCCAATCTCAACTCGTGGGGCTTTTTGCTCTCCTTGAGCGTCCGGTAGGCTAGAAACCATAGAATGACGGCTCCTACGGCATTGAAGGAGGCCATAACCGCCGGAACTTCCAGGAGGGGGGCGATGCCAAAAAGGGCGACGATGCCGTAAACCACATCGGAGGAGACGGACCCGAGGACGACCATCCAGGCGGGCAACAAATGTCCGTGGATCGCCCTTTTGGCCACTTCGATTTGGGAGGCGCCGATGGGAATGGCCGCGAGGAAGCCCATGCCCATTGCCAACAGGAAGAGATAGAGGCGGTCCATTAGACCGTGCTCTGCTCTTTTCGTACGGCGGGTGGATGGGCCAGGCCCTCCAGGTAGGACCTGACCCGTCGCGCCAGGCCCCGCACGTCCACCTCTTCAAAGCAGCGGACGGTGCGGCACGTCTTAAACATTTTGTTCAGGCAAGTAATGTTACGACAGGGGCTTCCGGCCGTATAGGACCAGGATGGGGCATCCTGGTTGGCCGGAAGGTAGCCCGGCTGGAAGGAATCGTATCCCGACATACGGGCGGGCGTGGCGCCGAAAAGGGACAGTACGGCCGTGCGGTTGCGGAACACGAACCGCCCCGAGCGGGAATAACGCCGAGCTGCAGCCAAATGCAAAGGGCCGGTGTCGCCGGAGATAAATACGTCACTGAAATCAATAAGAGCCGAAAAGACCTCTAGAGGCACGTCGGAAGGGATGATTTTCACTTTGGAGCGAAAAAGCACGGGCAGCGAAGCTTTCAGGCGTTCTCCGATGCCGACCTCGGTGTGGCCCGCGCCCAACAGGATCAATGCCTCAAGGCGCACCAACCGGGCCAGCAGGTCGGCCTGTTTCTCGAACGGCATACGAGAATAGCGGGAAGCGGCATCCGGGTTGTAGAGGACCGTGGGCGCCCCGGACGACAAACCCGCATCGGAGGCAAACCGCCGGGCTTGCTCGATGGCCGAAGCGGTAAGGGTTAGACGGACGCCCCGGAAGGCTTCTTTTCTCACGGGTTGGGCCACGATGGAAAGCAGGTCCCGCGTGAACCTGTAATCATGATAGATAAAATGGTTGATCCGGGCGGTGTCCTTTTCATTGCGGATAATGACTGGCGCGTAGCTCATGATATTGAGAATGCCATGCCCGTCCGGCACGATCTCTTTGTCCTTGATGAAGGGAGAGAAATTCAAGCACAGATCATACGGCTCGCCTTTAACCAGATCACTTAGCTCCGCGAGGTTAGCCGCGGAAGGGAAGAATCCTCCCGTGAAGAAAGGCAGCACCCGGGTAACCTCAGGATTCCCCTCGATCAAGGGGTACGCCGCTTTGTTGACGACGTAATCCACATGGGCATCGGGGAATAAATCTCGCACGGCGGAGATGGAGGCTTGGGTCATAACCGCATCGCCAATATGGATGTCGGGAATAACAAGAAAACGGCGAAAGGCCTTGAGACTCTGCACCACCCTCCGATTATGGTGAGTGAAAAGCGTGGACAGAAGGAGGTTGTTCACCAGAGGAGGGAACGTAAAATCCAAGAAACGAGCGCCTGCCCTCGGGAAATGGTCCGTGAGCCGGCTGGTTCCATCAAATATCGTTTTCTGCAGCCTGCTATTATAACTAGGAATTTCCTTTTTATGAGGACAATTATGGAGATCACTTTTCTTAAGGGGAAATGGCATCTTTCGATTTCCAAATGAATTATGTCGTCTGTTGAGCACCCCTGTCAAGAGTTCAGAAGGCTGATGAGAAAAATGCAAATCCAGCGACATTTAAAGACCGTCGGGGGTTGGCTCAGGGATGATGGCCGGGCCGCTTTTCCCCCCAAAAAACTCCTGGCCCCGTGGGATGTAATAAAGAAGAACAGCCAGCGTCAGAATCCCCGTCAGGATAAACGGGAAATGGATGCCCAGCGCATCGGAGAGATATCCCGACCCGAGCGTAATGGCCGCTCCCGATACGAGTTGGATGTTGGACACCCAACTGAAGGCCTGGGTCTGGCCCGCCGCGGGCACGGTCGAGCCGACGAAGGTATGAAGGGACGGATACGTCATCAGAAGAAATCCGCCGAAGGCCAGCAAGCCGGCGACGGCCAATCGTTTTTGGGGAGCAAAGCCGATGACGAATAGGCTCACCGCCGCCCCGGCCAAGCTCGTCAGAAAAACGGCTTTGCGGCCGAAGCGCCGGCTCCAGATGCCATATCCGTAGCCTGTGACTGTGCCGATCGCCATCCACAGGGCGAGATAGAGCCCAGTCTGGCCCATGGGGATGTGGAACTTATGGTTGAGCAGGGAAGGTGCAAAGTAGACCGTGACCGACCAGCCCATGCCGCCGAAAAAGAATCCCGGCACGTAGCGTTTGATCGCCGCCAAGGAGCGCAGCCAGGACCCGGCGCTGAGCGACGGCCGCTTTTCGCTCCGGGACGAGACGCCGCGGAGGACCATCAGGCCCATCGTTCCTAAGAGAAGGCCGAACAGGCTCCAAGCGAAGAGCGGCAGCTTCCAATTCCAGCGCTGGATGAGGATGCCGGCAGAGAGAAACGCGAGCACAACGCCCACGTTGCCCGAGCCGCTCTGGATGCCCATGGCGACGTCCAGCGCTTGGCCCGAGGACGACTGTGATTTAGCGACCCAGGCGATGATGACGGGGTGATAAAAGCTGGTGAACAGCCGGAAGAGAAGGAAGAAGAAAAGAAGGCCGGCAAAGGACCGGCTGAAGGGGATAAGCGACATCGAAAGACAGATCCCCGTAAGGCTGAAGAAGAGAAGGCTGCGATACTCGTAGCGGTAGGAAATTCGGACGACGAGAAACTGGATGACGAATGTGGCCAGCAGCCCAAGGTTGGACAGGAGGCCGATCTGAGAATAGTGCCTGATGATGAAGCCCTGATTGTAGAGGACCGGAAAGATCATGGGCATGATGACCGTCGAGGCGTCGGTCAGGGCATGAAAAAAAGAGGCAGAAAGAAGGATTTTCTCTTTCATGGCTGAAAGGACGGTACTTTATCATGCCCGAGACGGACGACGCAAGGACGAAAGAAGGACCGAGGCTCCCGTGTAATACAACGCGCTGGACATCGGAGTCAGGTCCGCCTGGAATTCGCCAACGTTCGCGGCGATGGTCTTTCTTTCAAAGAGGTCATAGACTTCCTCGACAGGCAGCGGAAGTTTGAATCTCCGCCTGCCGCCGGAGATGGTGTGAACACCCAGAAGCTGGGGTGTGGCATAGAGCACATCGCTCTCTTCGTTGTAGATGTGCGCGCCGGCGAACCGGGCGATGTTCCTTAAGACGGAGGCAGGAATATTGGGGGCCGCACAATAGATGGAAATCCACTCAGGATAGGTCTTGACGGCAAACCCGGGCTTGCAGTTGCCCTGCGAGTAGACGACTTGGCCCAGAATTTTTGCTTGCGGGTCATCGACATGGAAGAGGGGCGCCAGCTTGTTGTTCGTCCCCCAGACAAGATCCTGCGGCAAGCCGGCCGTGATGGGATGGGCAAAATCCGTGATGTGCACCAAAGGCCCCCAGGGCTGTTCGCCCCTGCCCATCCTGAATCCGGTCAGCTCTTCGATGTTTTTTAAGGAACTGTCCTTGTTGATGTATCCCGGCGCATAAACCCAAAGCGCCGCGCGTTTCCCCTGCCGGACGTGCCGCTTGATCGCCTCCCTTCGCCTCTCGTCGAGCCTGAAGGCGTTCAGAAAAATATAAAGCTTGTAGGCCTTGAGCTTGCCTTCGACGAAGTCCTGAAGCAGATACAGGTCGAACGGCGCTCCCATTTTCGGAAGCCCCCAGAGCCGCTGCTGGAAGATTAGAGGAATGTCTAAATGATAGGCGCACGATTCGTAAAAGAAACTTTCGTCATCGACGAGGACCGCGATGTCCGCGCTCGGCCTGAGGTCGAGGTCGAGGGCAAACGTTCCCAATTCTTGAAAGCCCTTGATCAGAGGCGCAAAAGCAGGCTCTTTGAGGGGGTCCACCTTCCAGGATGCCCACCAGACGCCCTGACCGTGGGTTAAGTCCTGGGCCATATTGCGCTTCAAGAGGGCAATCGTTTCCCGCAGGGAGTTGGCGCGGCCGTAGTTGACATCTTCTTCGTCCACGTGGGTCCTCGTGTCGTCTTCGATGAGACAGAGCTTGCCGTGCAGCCTGACCGACTCCGAGGGCAGCATGCTCGGCCCGTCGCCGCCGATGCCGCGATAGCCGTAGCTGTAGGGGCTGACCAGGAAGTCAACATGGGGAGATGCGAGGACTTTTCGAAGGCCGAGATGCCCGCTCCGCTGATACGTGGAGAAATCACTATCCGGCCGTTCTCTGAAGAAGCCGCCGTTCCAGGCGAGGTCCATCAAATATCCGTAAAACGCTCCGGCCAGCTTGGTCCCTTTTGCGGCTTCCTTGGCTGCGCGGCAGAGATCGATGACGCAGTCAGCGCAGAGTTCGGCCAAGCAGCGAAAATAGTCGATGACATTCCGTTCGGCAAGGGGGTCCCGGAACGTATAGCGCTTGGCCAGAAGCTGGGCTTCGGCCGAGGGCACCTCGGCCCTCTCAAAATGGATTGTTGGCTTGTTCCAGGCGGCCCGGAATGCCGAGAGGTCGTTGTGATATTCGTCACGCAGCCAGTCCCTGAAGTGCCGGCGCATGGGATCGCTGTAATCGCCGCACAGCGCGTGCATAGAGCTTTCGCCCTTGACCCATTCTCCGGTGTGGCCCGCGCCGACCTGGTAAGAAAGGACCCGCTCGGCCAGGCCGATTTTTTCAAAATGCTTGGCGTAAGCCCGCAAAAATTCTTTGGCTTGTTGGCGCCAGACTCGGGATGCGAAGGATTGGCCGTTCCTTCTCCCGTCCGAAAGGATTTCGCACTCCTGCGGATATTCTTTTTCCCACCAGTCGCCGTGCCCTGTCTCCAAGTAGATGCGCAGGTGAAACAGCGCTTCAGGGTCGGCGTCGAGAATGCGGCCGAAGCGGGCTTCGACCGTCGAAAAATCGAACGGGCTGGCGGGCGATGTTTTCGGGCCGATCCACTCCGTCCCCTTCCCGACATCGAAGGCATAGATGTGGATGCCGGTTTCAGCGCTCCGCCGGGCTTGCCGAGAAAAATCCCATTTGTCGGGCGTCGGCGCCGAGACCCACCAGATGGCGGGGAACGTGGGCCGGCCGTTGAGAAAAAGCGCCGGCCGACGGTTATGGATTTTAACTTCCGCGCGCAAGGGTTTTGGGACGCCGGCTTTATTTTTCTGAAGGGGATCGGAGTTGGTTAAATCGCCGATTTTCCAGATGCTTTTGGCGCCCGCGACGGCTGCCGGAATCATGACTAGGACGTCTCGTCTTTTCATCCTTCATCTTCCCCGAGGGGATTGCCTCTCCGGGGCGCTTGTCCCCAATGTTTATCGAGGCGTTCTATTTGATCAGCAAAAACGCGTAGCGGTTCATGGTCTCGCTGTAATCCGAAAGGACCTGGATGGGATAGCCGACTCTTCTGACCGTCGAATAGACATCGACGGCCAGCGCATCCGCAGTGGGGCGGGCCATCCGCGGTTCTTTGCAGCTTTCCCGCCTGGCCGTGCATTCGGCACAGATGTTGCAGCTGTCCATGAACAGAAGGAAAGCCCTTTCCTGGCCGGACAGAAAGACCTCTTTTTCGAGCTTGAGGAGTTTCAGGTTCATCTTCCATGTCCAGGCGAAGCGGTCCTCGGGCTTGCGGACCTTCTTTTCAAAATGGAAGATCACGGCTTTGCTGTATTCCCGGAAAAACCGTTTGCACTCGGCCACCCCCGGCGTGTTGGGAGGACAGGCAGCGGTTCTCCCGTATTCGCCGCACCCGAACATGCACTTCATCCTGACCCACTGGGAGACGACGATTTTTCCCGGGTCGATCCAGCGGAAATCGGAAAACCCATTCTTCACAAACAATTGCTCAAGTTTCTTTTGGCTGATCATCGGACATGTCCTTTGTTCAGAAATTACGGGTATTATACCAGAATATTTCCGGATTCTCTCGGCTTTTTATTCGAAACCCGTCCTCATATTTTGCCAAATTTTGTATAATGGATTCATGTTTTCCGTGATTCTCGCCCGTCCCGAAAGCCCCGAAAATATCGGATTTGCCGCTCGGGCTATGAAGACGACCGGGTTTCTTGAGCTGCGCTTGGCAGGGATTGAGCGGCTGGACCCGCGATGCTATAAGACGGCCGTCCATGCCGAGGATATTTTGGACAGGGCCGTGCGATATACGGACCTCCAGGAGGCGGTTTCCGACCTTCAAGTCGTTTATGCCGCTACGGCCAAACCGAGAAAAAATTTCCAGCCCCTGGCACTCCCCGAGGCGGTGAAGAACATGTTCGAGTGGCCTGCGTGGACGAAAATCGGGCTCCTCTTCGGAAACGAGCGAACGGGGTTGACCTCCGACGAGCTTCGCCGCGCGAATTTGCTATTCACGATTCCCCAGGCAAGCCGCCAGCCCTCATACAACTTGGCCGCGGCCGTCCTCCTCACCCTATTCCACATTTTTATGAGTTCTCCTCAGAAGAAAGCCGGGAGAGGTCTTCGGCCGTTGACGCGAAGAAACCAGGAAGAGGGTATCCGACTCATCCTGACAAAGCTGGAAGACAAAGGGTTCATTCACAAGACAAACAAGCGGCACGTGACGGACATCGTGCATGATATATTCGGACGGCTGGTCCTGACCGAGAGAGACCGAAGCTTCCTGCTGGCCCTATTTTCCAAAGGGCCCGATGGACCATAGGGCGGCACAATCCTGTTTCCTTATTATAAAAGAGATCGGGACAGCGTATGGTGTCCCCTGAAAGGAGCGTTGTCATGGAGAGTCGAGTCATTCAGGTTTCATTTCCCGGTGGCGTGCGTGTCGATGCCAGGGTTAAAGGTTTTGTGATCCAGACCGACCAGCCGACCTACGAAGGAGGAACAGACACTGCGCCCGCACCCTTCGACCTCTTTTTGGCCTCGTTGGCGACTTGCGCCGGCTACTTTGTCCTGGCGTTTTGCCAAGAACGGCAGATCCCGACCGAAGGCCTGGCCTTATCGATGAAGACAGAAAAGAATCCCGAAACCAAAATGATCGCCCGGATTTCGATCGAAATCATGCTCCCGCCCGGTTTTCCCCAAAAATACAGGACTGCCGTGATCAAAGCGGCGGACCAGTGCACCGTCAAGAGGCATATCTTGACGCCGCCGCTCTTCGAAGTCGAGGCGAAGATTTCCCAATGATTCTTATTTTTGGGATTCCGGAAGCCAAAGGTAGTAAAAGCCGCTCTTGAGTGTCGGCAGCCAGGTCTCCAGGCCTGTTTCAAGCACCTTTGTCTCCTTTAGGCTGGCCGCATAAATATTGGTCTTGGTCTTGGGGTAGTATGTATAAGCGACGACTTTCGCTTCCCCGAGCCCAGCCATCGATAGGGCTTTCTTCAGAGCGGTATCAAAATAGCCGATATCATCGATGAGCTTGTGATTGAGCGCCTGCCGGGCCGTGTAGACGCGACCGTCGGCGAGCAGCCGCAGCTCTTCAGGGGACAGGGCGTTCTTTCTCCCCTTGAGAATGACATCCAGGAAGTCCTGATAATATTCGTCGATGATCGCCTGGAAGGATTTTTTCTCGTCCTCGGTCATGGAGCGGAACGGGCTTCCCTCATCCTTCATCCGGCCGGATTTGATGATGTTCATCCTGACTCCGATCTTGTCGAATAGCGCCTCGACACTCGGGAAAATCGAGATCACGCCTATACTTCCCGTAATCGTGGACGGATGGGCGATAATCGTGTCGCACGCCGAAGCGATATAGTATCCTCCGGAGGCGGCGACGCTCATCATCAGTCCGACCACGGGCCGCCGCGTTTTCTCCTTGAATTTGATGATTTCGTGATAAAGGATGTCGCTGGCCGTGACTTCTCCGCCCGGGGTTTCCAGGCGCAGGATGACGCCCCTGACCAGGGGGTCGGTCGAAGCGCGTTCCAACCTGTAGTAGACCTGGGACAGGAGGTCCCCTTCCCGGGCAAGTGCGCTCGTGCCGGTGAGCGAGCTGATCGTCCCTTCAACATCGATCACCAGGATTTTTTCTTTGGCCGCGCTCCGGGTGAGGACGACTTCCTCGATATCGGATTTTCCCAGAAAATCAAGGTGAAACTGGGGTGAGCAGACGGTCGTGAAGACGATGGCCGCCAGAATGACGCTTATTTTTTTCATGAGATGACCTCTCGTCGAAGATTATACCAAACCCTGGACTTGCATAAAACCTGGGATTTCAGTATGTTTTTCTGGAGCGGATGGAGAAGCTGCGTGAAAAAATTCACTGTCGCCGGAATCGACTTGGCTGGGGTCCCCCGCCGTCCCACGGGAGTGTGTTGTTTAAAGGAATTCAACGCTGCGACCGCCATCCTCTTTGAAGACGGCGACATTCTTGATTTCATTCGCAGGGAGAAGCCCGATCTAGTGGCTATCGATGCGCCGTTGAATCTGCCTCCGGGACGGCGCTCCATCGAGGACAGGAACGGCGCTCATTATCGCCTCTGCGACTTGGAACTCCGACGGCAAAAAATCCCATTTTTTCCTATCACGCTCGGTCCCATGCGGGCCTTGACCGTCCGCGGGATCGAACTCCGTGGTATCTTGGAAGAGAACGGTTTTCGAGTCGTCGAGATTTACCCGGGGGGAGCGCAGGACGTGTGGGGGATTCCCCGGGCGCGGCATGACCATGGAATGCTGAGCCGGGGACTCATGCGGCTGGGCGTGAAGGGGCTTGCCAAGGAGATTTCCGAGCACGAGCTGGATGCCGCGACCGGCGCTTTGGTCGGGCTTCTCTACCTTCAGGGCAAAGCCCGGGTGTTCGGCGATTTTCGGACGGGTGCGATCGTCATGCCCGAGCGGAAGAGGTCAGGCCGACTCGGTCAGGCTTAGTGGGCTTGGGCCAGCCGGCGGGGACCGATCACTCTCAGAGCCTTGGGAAGGACTTTCAACTCGATTTCGTCCCGGGTCTCGAGGACTTCACCATTGTACTGGACATGAAGAGCCTTGCCCCGGACGATGATTCTTTTGGCCTTGAAATGCTTGAGGATCTTCTGGTAGTGGCCCAGATAGATCAGGGGAAAATACAGCAGGTAAGAGTACGCCCGGATATCGAACAATGTGACGTCCAGATAGCCGTCGTCGATTTTGGCCTTGGGGGCCACCGTCCAGCTGTATCCGAAATGATTCGTCTTGTTCACGACGCAGTCAAAGAGCTTCAGGTTTAAAGTCTTTCGGTCAAAGCGGTGTCGCTTGTCATCGGTCCCGTCGAACAGCTCGATCTCCATCGCTTCTCTCGGGTGTGTGAACATAATCCCTGCCGCTAACAGCATGCCGAGCAAGCCGGGGATCTTGTGCTGGGATCTTCGATGGGTCACTTTTGCAGTCGCGCCGATGCTGACAAAGCTGGCCACCCGGCCGCCGACATCGATGAGATCGATGGGCTTGGGCTCTCCCTTGATCAGGACTTTGATCGCTTTCTTCACCTGCTTGGGAATCTGGAGGGATTTTCTGAGGGCGTTTCCGCTTCCGAACGGCACGATGCCCAGGATCACCTCATTTTCGCGGCCGGCGTCAAAGATTCCCTGCATGATATCGGCCAGCGTGCCGTCTCCGCCGAAGCCGATCAGAACATCGTTCTCCAGGCTGAGCTTTTTGACCAATTCAATCATCCCCGCTTTGTCCTGGGCATGGTCGTAAATGCGGCCGGGGAACTTTTTGTGAAGGTATTGCCGGAGCTTCTTGCTCCTCAGCCATTTATTCTGGGCCGATGAGGGGTTGATGATCAAAGCCACCCTTTTCTGGGAAAGGACGGATCGTCTTCGCTTGTGGGGCATATACAGACCTAAAAAATAATAAGTAGCATGTTCACCGGTGTCTGTCAAAGCCCGTGCGCAGATCCATGGGCTTTGAGCGCATTTGCCGAACTACCTACCCATTATTTAGACGAGAAAAATCTGGTTTTCTTTCTTCCCAGGCCAAAAAATGTTCGTTTCAGGGATGTTTGGTGGTCGCAGGGCGGGGGTTCGTGCCCCGCCCGAGAAGGGGAGGCAGGGCGGCCGGGTTTTACCGGCGCCCGTTGGAAGGGGTCTTCCCCTCCAAATTGACTTTTTCGGGCCAGGGCGGGTCAAACTTGCCGTTTCCGTCCACATCGACAAAGATGGGGTTGGTCAAGGCATACGGGAGCGAAGCATTGGCCGGAAGTCCCTCGGCCGTCTGCCGCTGAACGACCGGGTAAAGCGTCTTTTTGCCCAGAACCTCGACCACCAAAGTCGCATCCCCCTCCAGGTTTAAAGTCACCTGCTGCCTGAACTTTTCCAGTTTTTTATCCACGGCCTTGATGGGGAAAATGATCCTTCGCTCACCGTTGATGATCAGCCGGACTTCATCCATGGACACCCACGGGGCGCCGGTCACCTTGACGGAAATGTCCACCTTGCCGTCCTTGGCCGTCAGGGTGTCCCCGGGGGCATAGCTATTATTGACTTTGAAGTCAACCAGGGGTCCATTGCTCACAAAAGACCTTCCTTTTCTCAAGGCCTGAAAAAAGGCGCCCGTGTCGAGCGCGTCTCCTTTCCCTCCGGAATAATAGACGTAGGTCCGGGAAAAGCCGGGTTCCGAGCCATCGATGCCATGCGCATCCGAGGAGCCGACGATAGGATAATAATAGCCGCGGTTGAGAAGATGGAACCAGTCTTCGATGGCCTCCTGGTTGCCGCGAAAAAACGTGGGGCCGTTCATGGCTTCAAAGAGGTTGAACGATAGGTCGATATTCTTTTTGGCAAAGGCCGCGGCATCCTTGTCCAGTTGATAGTTGTTGAAATATCCCAGGTCGCCGGCTCTCGGGTGATCCACCTGAAGGACGGCCTGGGGATCGGCCGTCCGGCTGGCATTGAACAGGGCAGAGACATCGTCGGAATCGATCTCGATGGCGCCGTGATCGTCTTCTGCCTCCCGATACTGCATGGGATAGGTGTTATAGTGGATCATGGACGGCTTGGTCACTTCGCTTCCGAATAGGACGGCCAGATATTTATTCAAGCCGAGCCTTTTGAGGGGACCCAAATAATCGGTGATATAGTTGTGGTCGGTCGCGACGGCCACGTCCACGCCTTCGGCGACGATGGATTTCAACCGCTCGGGCACGAGCATCTGCCCGTCTGAATTTTGGGTATGCATGTGCGGGTCGAGGGAAATGAGGTTCGGCGTTTCGAGGACCTTATCAATCGTCAAGAGGAGGTCTTGGCGGTCGTCCTTGAGAATCTCGATGATTTTTTGGTCTCTTGTGTATTCGGGCCCGCGCGAGGCATAGACCAGATAGGCGCCGACGGGGAGCCTGATGTCCAAGCCCTCTTCCGGCGGATAGCAGGAGTCTTTGAACGTTTCCCAGCTCTTGCCCGTATCCCGCGGGTTCTCCGGCCTGAAGTAAGGAGTTTTGGTCGGGTCGAGGCCGATAAACGTAACCTTACCGGGGACAAATTCACCTTGGCTGTTCCTGATTTTTACCCGGACCAGCCCGTGATTGGGATTGTCGAGGATACAGAGATTATCGGCATTCGGCTTGACGGCGAAATTCGTTTCGCGCACGGCCGGGAAAAAATTGGCCCGGACGGAATAAATGCCTTGGGGCAGGAAGACCGTCGTGGAAAACGGCTCTTCTAAGAACGTGCGGAAGTAGACTGTCGAGGTGAGGATGTCCCGGACGATCACCTCCATGAATCGTCCCTCGACACTTTTGAAGTGAAGCGTCGCTGGCGAGGTCTTGACATTGAGCGCCTGATAAATCGTCTGGAGAAGGGCATCGGCATGGGTTTCGCCAAACAGGCTATACTGGACCTTGGACGATTCGCCGGGGGCCAATTTTCCGGGAAGCCGCTTGTCTCCCTCTTCCACCGGATTCGGGTTCCACCAGGCAAGATAATGGCCCTTTTTTGGATAGACCCGGAAATTCAGCTGCGGCGAGGAAGTCCTGTTATAGGGGCTGAAAGAGTAGCTGTGGTTGACGCCCAAATACAACGAATAGCTCAGGTCTTTGACCTCGGCGGTGCCGATATTCTTGATGGAGGAGGAAAGGAGGATCTTCCCCGATCCGGGCGAAATCTGATAGGTCGTCTTAATTTCGAGCTTGGCTTTGTCCTTGTTCTCATAAACCGCCGAGCATTCGAAAGAAACGCTCCCTTCGGCAGGGTTCATCACACCGGGGCTGACGAGGCTATAGGTCACATAGTCTGTTTTGTCCTTGATCCGGACCTGGCCGGCGCCGATGTTCATGCTGCTCTGCAGGTTTTTCCCGGCCGGGACAAAGCTGAGAATGCTTCCCATGGCATTCGGCGCCGGATAATTGCCGCCTGTGGATTTGAGCGGCCGAGGCACGCCTCCGATGAGGATGAGCGAGCGGCCGTCCGAGACAAGAAAATCGCCTTTCTGCCAGATGCTGCAGAACCTCTCGGGCAGATCCAGTTCGCTTTTAAGGACTTTGACTTCGATGTCGGCCCGAAGAGCCAAGGGCATGATCAGGCCGAGTATGAGCAGAGATAGGGCTTTTTTCATAAATGTATTCATGATGAGACTCCTGAAGAAGACGCTGTTCACATTTTCAGAGTTACTTACCATATACCAAAAATCTTTCGTTTGCAATGGCCGGATTCTTCGGCTAAAATCTGGGCTTAATCCAGAGAGAGCTTTTTCGAACCCATGAGCGACCTGGAAAAAATCCTTCTCATTAAGGGAAAAAAGTTTCTGTTCAAGGTGGAGACATCCTCCCGTTCTTCCGATTACGCCAAATATGAAGAGCTGCGGGACGAAATTTGGGACTTCCCCGAAGATAACCTGCCGGGCACCCGGAACATGATGTGCGAAAACTTTCTCCATGAGGGCAGCAGCTTGTTTATCGCCGTGTATCAGGAGGAGGCCGGGGGTGGTTTCCGGGAGGACCGGGAGTCTCTCGTGGGCTTTTCTTACGGGTTCGTCGGCGTCAAAGACAAAGCCGTAGCGTTCAAATCTCTCGATAATCTCTGGTTTTACTCCCAGTACACGGGCGTAAAGACCGGTTTCCAGGGCCGCGGCCTCGGCATCCTGATTAAGGAATTCCAGCGCGACATCCTTCAAGATACCTTCGGCGTTCACACGGTGACATGCACATATGACCCTTTGACCGGGGTGAATGCCCACAGGAATGTCCACCGCTTTGGCATGGAGGTCCTGGAATACAGGGCGGCCACGTACGGGGAGTGCGGAGGCCTTCTCAACCGGCTTGATGTCCCCACAGACAGGTTCTTCATGGCCTGGAATTTGAAGAAGCCGGCAGGGCGGCCGAGCCATCGGCCTGAAGCCAGGTTGGAGGACAGCCGTCTCGTCGTCCGGACGGAATATTCGAATGTCCAGGGTAAGACGCGGCCGATTGAGCTCGAAGTCGTGAGAGACATCGACCTCGAGCTGCGCTCCGATCTTCTATTCGTCCAGATTCCCCTGGATTTTTATATCATGCTCAGGGAGACCGATGTCTCGGATCCCGGAGTCCGACGCATTCCCCTTGATTGGCGAATGAAAACCCGTCAGGCGTTCAAGAGCCTTTTGGCCAAGGGCTATCAAGTGATCGATTTTCGGAAAACCACCGGGCCCAAGCCTGGGAATTTTTATATTTTGCAGAGATCTTCTCAGCCTTAGAAAGGAGTTCGAAGATGAAAGAAATCAGCGACCAGGTCAAGGGATTCATCCGAGATGCGATCAAGCTCGAAATCCGCGGTAAGGAGTTCTTCCTGCAGGCTGCGGACCTGACCCCGAATTCTCTGGGGAAAAAGATGTTCAAGAGATTGGCCGAGGAAGAGGTCAAGCATCTCGAAGCTTTCAGTAAGCTCTTCAGCGCCGTGATCAAGTCGAACGAGTGGAAGAAATATATCAAGGCTGAGCAGCTCAAGGGAAAGTCGGCGGTCATCGAAGAGCTGGTGGTCCGCCTCGAGCAGGCCAAGGATAAAAGCGATATCGAGGCCATCCGAATCGGGATGGAGCTCGAGCTAAAGGCGATCGACTTTTTCAAGTCCGCGGCCGAGCAAGGCGACGATCCCGTGGCCAAAGAGATTTTCATCAAGATCTCGGACGAGGAGCACTTCCATTACGACCTGCTCCAGGCGCAGTATGACTCGGTGACGGGCTCCGGTTTCTGGCTCGACAGCTCCGAGTTCCAGATGGACGGAAAATATTGACGGCTATTGTCATCGCGAGAAACTCTATATGATGAATGTTCCTCAAATCATTAAAACAAACCAGCTGAGCAAGGTATACTTGACCGGAAGGGTCCAGGTCGAGGCTCTCCATAATATTAACCTCGCTGTCGCCCCAGGGGCGTTTGTGGCCGTCACGGGTGCATCGGGCTCGGGAAAATCGACACTCCTGAACCTGCTTGGCGGATTGGATCGGCCGACGTCGGGCGCCATTGAAGTCAAGGGGAAAAAAATCTCGGAGATGAACAGGGAGGAGCTGGCCCTTTACCGTCGCTTCGGCGTCGGCATGATTTTCCAGTCCTTCAACCTCATCCCTTCGCGCACGGCTCTCGAAAACGTCGAGCTCCCCATGATCTTTGCCAACACCGCAAAAAAGGACCGCAAGCTCAGGGCCGACACGATGCTGGACCGGGTGGGGCTCCTGCCCCGCCGCCACCATCGGCCGGCGGAGCTTTCGGGGGGAGAGCAACAGCGCGTGGCGATTGCCCGGGCGCTCATCAATGACCCTCAAATTCTCCTGGCGGATGAGCCCACCGGCAACCTGGACAGCCGCACGTCCCGCGAAATCCTCGAGCTCTTGGCCGACCTCAACCAAAGGCAGGGGCTGACGGTCGTCCTGGTGTCCCACGAAGTCGCCCTGGCTCGGGAATTTTCCGGGGAGATCATCGAGCTGCGAGACGGCCGGCTGGAGTCGCAGGAAAATATCCGATGAAAATCTCCGATTATCTTGAGCTGTCTTTTTCCAACTTGTGGAAACGGAAGCTCAGGACATTTTTGACGGTTTTCGGCGTGACGATCGGGATCGGAGCGCTTGTGGCCATGGTCGGGTTCGGCAAGGGGATGCAGAAAAATATGACGGAAAGCTTTGAATCGCTCGATCTTTTTAATTCGTTGACGGTCTTTCCCTCCGGCCCGACAAGCCAAAGATTTGGGTTTGACCCCGACGACCAAGTCAAACCCGAAGAGAATCCCAAAGGCCAGAATGCCGTTCTGGATGACGAGGCCATCAAAAAGCTTGAAAAGCTCGAGGGCGTGCAGAGTGTTTTTCCCGAGATCCGATTTCCCGCCCTGGTCAAATATAAAAACGCCGAGGAATTGAGGCTGGTCCAGGTAATTCCGGCAGGGATCGCCTCTTCCAAGCTCATCAAGCTGGAGGCCGGAAAACCCTTCGACCGTGACGATGAAGATTCCATCATCATCGCCAGATCTCTGCTCCGTCCGCTTAAAATGGGGGACGCTGCGTCCGTTTTGGGGCAAAAGATCGAGATCGCCTCTATAGCCTTTGATTTCACGGCCTTTAATCCAATGGATATTCCCTCATTTTTGCAGGGGAACAAGCTTCCATTTAAAAAGACGACCCACGAATTCACTGTGATCGGGGTGATGGGAGAGATGGGCTTCGGAGGATCCTCGCCGCTTCAAAGCGACGTGTTCATCCCGCCCGGCTCGGCCCGGCGCATCGAGAAGCTGCCCTTCACGAACATCTGGGACCTTTTCCGGGCCAGGGAAGGAACGCTCGGCTATTCTGCCGTGAATGTCAGGCTGTCTTCGCCCCGCGCTGCGGATTCGGTCAAAAGGGAGATCCAGGACATGGGCTTTTCCACCTTCGCCCTGATCGACCAGTTCAACCAGATTAAGACGAGCTTTGTTTACATGGACATGATCCTGGCGGCCGTGGCAATGATCGCCATCTTCGTGGCTTCTCTGGGGATCATCAACACCATGGTCATGTCAATTTTGGAGCGGTATTCGGAAATCGGGGTCATGAAGGCCGTGGGAGGAAGCGATCGAGACATTCAGAAGATCTTTTTCTTCGAATCCAGCTCGATCGGCTTCTTGGGTGGAATGTTTGGCCTGGCCCTGGGCTGGGTCGTCAGCAGGATCATCAACCGCATCATCAATTTTTTTCTGGCCAAACAGGGGCTTCCCTTTCTTGAATATTTCAGCTTCCCGCTGTGGCTCTGCCTGGGCGCGATCGCTTTTGCCGTCATCGTCAGTTTGGTGTCCGGGATCTATCCGGCCTACCGTGCCGCCAAGGTCGATCCGGTCGTCGCCCTTCGCCATGATTGAAATTCAAATGAGGAGGAACGCTCGATGAGAAAAAGAATTTTTCTTTTATTTATTTTAGGGCCGCTTTTGTCTTTTGGTTTTATGACAGCCGCCTGCTCGACGGCCAAGGTTCAACTCGATGAAAAAAGCCTGGAGGCCAAGGCCAAAGAGATCCATGGCCGGATCCTGTCCGTCGATACCCATTGCGACACGCCCTCCGCGATGACCAGGGCCAACTGGGACATCGGGGAGCGCCATGAGCCGGGCAAGCCGGGCAGCGGCAAAATCGACCTGCCGCGGATGGTCGAAGGAAAGCTCGATGCCCTCTTTTTTGGCGTTTTTGTCGGCCAGGGAGAACTGACGCCCCAGGGATATCAAAAGGCCAAGGAACGTGCCAGCCTGGAGTTAGACGCCATTGACAAGATGTGCCAGAAATATCCGAACCTCGTCGGCCTGGCCATGACTCCCGGCGACGCCTATCGTCTAAAAAAGGAAGGCAAGCGGATCGCCTTCATCGGCATGGAAAACGGCTATCCCATCGATACGGACCTTTCCCTGCTCGAAGGATTTTATAAGAGGGGTGTCCGCTACGTCACTCTATGCCACTCGGCCGACAATGATATCTGCGACTCCTCCACGGACCGGCGGAATCCCGAAGACCGAGGGCTGAGCGAATTCGGCCGGCGCGTCGTCGCCGAGTGCAACCGATTGGGGATCATGGTGGATGTCTCGCACATCTCCGATAAGTCCTTCAGCGACGTAATCAACGTGACGAAAGCGCCGGTCATCGCTTCCCATTCCTGCTGTCGGGCCCTCGTCGACAATCCCCGGAACCTCACCGACGACATGATCCGGGCTCTGGCTAAGAATGGCGGCGTCCTTCAGATGTGCATTCTTTCAGGCTATCTCAAGGCCCCCCAGCCCAGCCCGGAGCGGGAGAAAGCCTTGAAAGAGCTTGAGGCAAAATACGGCGTCATTCGTGACATCAAGGACGAAACTTTACGGAGCAAGGCGATGCAGGAGAGACAGGCGGTTATACAAAAATATCCTCAAGGCCGGGCGACCGTTAAGGACATCGTCGACCATATCGACCATGTGGTGAAAGTCGCCGGCATCGATTATGTCGGGATCGGAACGGATTTTGACGGCGGAGGCGGAGTCATCGGCTGCGATGATGTCAGCGAGATGTTCCACATCACGATGGAGCTCCTGCGCCGCGGCTATTCCGAGAAAGCGATCGGAAAGATCTGGGGCGGCAATATTATGCGTGTGTTTCAGAGCGTGCTCGACGCTTCGAAAAAAACCAAATGAATCGATAATCGGGTCAAACTTACTCATTTTGCATCCTTGCGATCATGAGCGAATAGAGGAGAGGGTTTCTCTTAGCGGGGGTTTTTGATGCGGAATGAGTAGGTTTGAGCGCATTTTTTGCTTGTAAAATAAATTTACATTTTTTGTCTTTTTTGATCCCTTTAAAATATCTAACCTCAATAATTTCAATCCATTACAATTTCCTTGATTTGGCATAAAGATTGCTCATTTGCTCATCGTCTCTTGCTATGGAATCCTCCTGGAGCGATTTCCAAGAAATTTGGAGTTGGTTTATAATTGAAGAAGGCGAGCATGTCGTTCAAACAAAAGGGCCTGCACTTATTGTTCACTATTTTGGCCCTGGTGCTTTTCTTAGCGCCGCCCGATTTTGCCATCCGAAATACCCAGGAGGTGCCCAAGAACGGCGGGACGCTCCATGTCAAGGCTTTTGGGGATGTCTTCAAGCCCAACCTGGATCCCACGTCCGGTTCCTGGATCTTTATCACCGAACAGATTTTTGACGGCCTGGTCCGCCTGGACTATAACTTGGACATCATCCCCTCTCTGGCCGAATATTGGCGGCCTTCCGGCGATGGGAGAATCTATACATTTTATTTAAGGAAGGGGGTCAGGTTTCATGACGGCCGGGAAATGACCTCCCAGGACGTCAAATTTTCTTTCGAACGGCTGATCCATAAAGAAACGAATTCGCCGTACTATGAGTTATTGGCTTCGAAAGTCGAGGGCGCCCCTGAATTTCGCGAAGGGAAAGCCACCGAGGTTTCCGGCTTCAAGGCACCGGATAAGTATGTCTTTGAGATTCACTGGAATAATCCGTATGTTTCAGCCCTGTCCCTGTTGAGCATGAGCTTTTGCAAGGTCGTTCCCCGGGACCTTGTGATGCGGCACGGGAACGACTTCTTCTGGAAGCCCATCGGGACGGGAGCCTTCAAATTCGAAAATTGGCTGAGAAGCCCCAAGCTGGAGATCGTGGGCGTGCGCCTGGAGCGGAACGGCGATTATTTCGGCAGGAAGTCCTATCTGGACGCCCTTGAGTTCAGCCCCTATTACACGGTCAACCATTTTGTGGACCGCGAGATCGAAATGATCCCCTTCGTCTCGGACCGGCTGGCGGCTTCGGGAGGCCAGGTTCTTCAGGGCGGTCCTTACAACGTCACCTGTCTGATGATGAGCTGCCGGATCCCTCCCTTGGACAGGCTCCCCATCCGCAAGGCACTCGCTTATGGGATCGACAAAGACAGGCTTGTTCAGGCCTTGGCGGATGGAGATTCCATCCGGCAGCCCACATATAATTATATCCCGCCGCGGCTGCCCGGCTTTTTTCCCATCTATGACGCGCAGAATTATGACCTCGAAAAAGCCGGCCGCATCCTGGAAGAGCAGGGTTTTGCGCCGGAAAAGAGATTTCCCGAACTGACCCTGTTCCTGCCTTCGCCCAGGAATGACTTCAATTTGAAATTCTCCAGAGAGCTGGAAAATCAGCTGGATAAGCTGGATATCCCACTGAATATAAAATATTATAAATCCTTGACGGAGCTGAGAGAATTCAAAAAGCCTTTTTTAGCGAACATTCGGGTGATGATGGATTTCCCGGATGCCGAGAACATCGTCCGGCCTCTCTATTATTCCGCGACCGACAACAGCGGGACCTGGTACGGATACGACAATCCGGGCCTGGACAAGCTGTTCCAAGAAGCGGAAGTGGAACGGAGCCGGGCCCGGAGGGTCGAGCTTTTTCGCAAAATGGAGAAGATCCTCGGGGAGGATCTCCCGGCGATCCCCCTTTATTCCGAGGAGCGGAGGATTGCGGTGCAGCCTTACGTCCGGGGCCTCAAAGTGCCCGCCCTGGGCTTTGATTATGTTGACGCCAAGGATATTTGGCTGGTGAGAAAAGAGTGAGAGGGTGAACCTGCGGCTCTCTCTCCACACGCGATTCATGCTGTGGATTACCCTTCTCTTGGTTTTTCTGGTTGTGTCGATCCTGTTCATCATCGAAAAACGGGAGGTCAACACCATTTTTGAGGAATCGAAGAACAAGGGCCTCTTGATCGCCAAGAACATAGCGGACCGCAATTATCAATCCCTTCTCTCCTGGAGCATCCAGGACATTCAAGAAAATATCGAAGCCCAGATCGACGACAAGCTTCTCTATGTGGTTTTCTATGACCTCTATGCGACCCCGCTTGTCTATAACAAGCGGATCACGGACCGGAAGGATATCTATTGTTGCAGCCATCTCCAAGGCAATACTCGGGAAGACATCTCTTTTTCGCAGGCCCGGGATGTGTACTTCGCCAGAAAGATCCAGAGGATCCTCGAGATCGAAATTCCCATTTTCGCCAAGGGCTCGCCCGATAAATGGGGCTCGGTCAAGATCGGCCTGTCCCTGGAGGACATGCGCGCTGAGATCCACAAAACGCGCCTGATGCTGATCGTCATCGGGCTGGCCGGATTCTTGTTGGGCATGACCGGGGCTACGCTTCTCGCCCGCCGCATCTCACGGCCCATTAAGAAACTCGCCGACGGCACCGTTCGGATCGCCAAAGGAAATTTTTCGGATAAAATCGAGATCCACTCTCGGGACGAGATCGGCGACCTCGCCCACAGCTTCAACGCCATGAGCGAGCAGCTTCAGTTGATGAGGGACAGGATGGAAGAGGCCCACCGCAAGCTGATCCATGCGGAGAAGCTGGCCTCCATCGGGCGGCTCTCGGCGACCATCGCCCACGAAATCCGAAATCCTCTGACCTCCGTCAAGCTCAATATCCAGAAGGTCCTCGAGGATCACGCGCTGGATGCGACAGAGCGGGAACACCTCGGCCTGTCCCAGGAGGGAATCGTCCAGATCGAAAAATTCGTCAAAGACCTTCTGAATTTCACACGGGTCTCGGAGCTGCAGCGAGCCCCGTTTGCCATCGAGCAGATTTTGGAAGAGTCGGTCAAGATGATGAAAGACTGTTTCCACGAGAAAAAGATCATCATCGAGAAAAAATGGGACGAGCGGCTGCCCGAGGTGGTCGTGGACGGGGACCGCCTGCGGCAGGTGTTCTGCAATGTCCTGCGCAACGCCTATGAAGCCGTGGAGGAAGGCGGCCGGATCAGTCTGTCCCTGTCCCAGGTCGATAGCAACAGGTCCCAAAAAATCCGGGTGAAGATCTCCGACAACGGCTGCGGTATCCCGGCAAAAGACTGGGAGAATATTTTTGAACCGTTCTTCACGACCAAGCATTCGGGCGTGGGATTGGGCCTGGCCAATGCCAGAAAGATCATCGAGCAGCACAAAGGTTCGATCAAAGTCGTGAAAAAGCGGGGCAAAGGCACGTCCTTTGAAATTCTGATCCCATGTGAGGGAGAACCATGAAATCCATATTGATCATTGACGATGACCCGTTGATCCGGAAAACGCTGTCCTCTCATCTGGCCAAGCACGGATTCGATGCGCAGACCGCCCAAGACGGAGAGAGCGGGCTAAAAAAATACGCCGAGATGTGTCCCGACCTGGTCCTGCTGGATATCCGGCTTCCCGATGCCGACGGCCTGGAAGTGCTGAGGCAGATCAAGGAAATAGGGAAGCGGGCCGCCGTCCTCATCATGACCGCCTATGACGACATGAAAACGACGGTCGAGGCGGTGAAATTGGGCGCCTTTGAGTACCTGGTCAAGCCGCTGGATTATGTGGCCCTGGACCTGACCGTTGAAAAAGCCTTCCAGGTCAAAGCCCTGGAGGAGAAAGTCAGCTACCTGGTGGCGGAGAAACAGAAGGAATACACGATCGATAATATCATCGGACGCTCGGCGGCGATGCGGGAAGTGTTCAAATTGATCGGGTCCGTGGCCAACACGCGGACCAATGTCCTGATCCAGGGTGAGAGCGGCACGGGAAAAGAGCTGGTGGCCAAGGCGATCCACTACAACAGCCCTTTCCAGGATGAGCCGTTCATCGTGATCAACTGCTCAGCCATCTCGGACACCCTGCTGGAGAGCGAGCTGTTCGGCCATGTCAAGGGCGCTTTCACGGACGCCGTCTGTGAGACCAAGGGCAAGTTCGAGATCGCCGGGAAGGGCACCCTGTTCTTGGATGAGATCGGCGATGTCTCCCCCAATCTCCAGTCCAAGCTCCTCCGCGTCATCGAGACGCGGGATTTTATGAAGGTCGGCGGCGAAAAGGTCATGAAGACCGAAGCCCGGATTATCGCCGCCACGAACCAAAGCCTCAAATCATTGATCGAAGCCGGCAAGTTCCGCGAAGACCTCTATTACCGGCTGAAGGTCGTGGAGATTCAGCTGCCCTCCCTCCGGGAACGAAAAGAGGACATCGCCGAGCTCGTAGCCTATCTGATCGAAAAGATCAACCGGGAATTGCGCAAGAATGTGAGGAAGGTGCCGCCGGATGTTATGAAGCTGCTGACCGACCTTCCCTGGAAAGGAAATGTCCGGGAACTCGAGAATGCCCTGACCCGGGCCGTCATCCTGGCTAAGGGGGACGTCATCCTGAAGGAGAACTTGCCCGTCGAGTCCGACGAGAAAAAGCTCTTTGCCCGCGAGCTTGTCTCGCTGGAGGAGGTTGAGAAGAGCTACATCCAATACGTCCTGACGGCGACGAAAGGCAGCAAAACCAGAGCCAGCCAAATCCTAAAAATCAGTCGGCCTACCCTCGATAAAAAAATCAAGGAATACCACCTGACGGTTTGAAGGCTTGGGGATGCCGACCCCTTGCGGAAGGGGGAGTGCGCGCTCCAAATTTTTTTACGCCCCCCCTGTAAATATCTTTATTTCGAACCCCTCAAAAAGCTCCTGATTTGCCCCTTTTTCCCCTGGAATCCCCCGTTTGATGGGTTGGCACAAAATATGCTTATATTTTCTACGGAAGGATGAAAGGACTGAAGCCAATGCTAGGAAAAAAGATTATCGTGGTTGATGACGATGAATCCATCCGGAAGACGTTTTTCTTGATCCTGAACAAGAAATACCGGGTCTATCTGGCCAAAGATTCCCAGGAGGCCCTTGATCGTTTCAAAAACGCCAAGATCGACCTCATGATCGTGGACCTGAAGCTGCCCTCCGTGAGCGGACTCGAGCTCATCGCCCAGGCTGAGAAAATCAGGGTACAGGGGAGAGGCGATTCTGATCTCCGCCCATCCCGACCAAATCAATCCCGATGAATTGAGCCGCCTCTCGATCAGCCACTTCTTTGTCAAGCCGCTGGACCTCAACGCCTTGAGCCGTTCCATTGATTATTTGATCAGCCTGCAGGAGATGGCGGAAAAGGAATACAGGACGTAGCCATGTCGAAGGAGAGGGGTGACCTTCCTGAGACCGAGGTCAAGGGCCGCCTGGCCCCCATTCCGGAGGCCTGGGATAGGCTCGCTCAAAAGCGAAAATCCAGGACGGGCTTCCAATGCTGGCCTAGGAAATGAAGAAGACGATCCGGTTTTTATGAGGACGAAGCATAGGAAGCCCTTCCGTTTTTCCCGCCGCCAATTCCCGGTCGTCCTCTTTTGCATCAAAACATGGTAAAATCTTCGCGGAATGAAGGCCGACCTGGATTGCCATCCGTATTTTTTGACAATCGTTCTTGTCCTGGCCTTTCTCCCGGCGGGCGCCCGCACGATCAATGTCCCCGGCGATTTCCAATCCATTCGGTCGGCCGTGGATTCAGCCCGGGACGGCGACCGGATTGAAGTCGAGGACGGATATTATTTTGAGAAAAATATCGTCCTCACCAAGAAGATAACGATCCGGGCTAAGAATTTATTCGGCGCCATCATCTGCGGCTCGGCCGAATCCGGCTCTTCCATTTTTATCGTGCAGGCCGAGGCCGAAATCGAAGGATTTGTCCTCAAGAATTCTTTTTATGGAATCCTTCAGCGCGACAGCCCGGACGTGCTCTGGAAGGGCCGTGATTTAGCCTTCGTGGACACGGCCGATGCCGTTTCCATCAATGACAAAGAATCGCATATCGGGCGGGCGGTCCTTGAGAATATCATTGTCGATCGCTGCCAGGCGGCCTTTGTCACCAACGACGCCCATGGGCTCGATGTCAGAAACAGCCTGGTCTCCCGAGCCCGGCTGGTGTTTACGGGCTACGACCACCTCTATTTCCGTGCCGAAGAGATCATGGCCTGGAATTGCGATACTCTTTTCCATGAAGACGGGCTGGCTCCCCCGGCCCCGGCGACAAATAAGATCAGCCTCGGCAAAAATGTCTTGAGTTTTGACCAGGCCCGATTGAATTCAGACATCAAAAAAATCGAACCCATGATCGGCCGCCTGTTTGTCATTCGTCCACACGAAGGGTATGAAACAGCCAAAGCCCAAAAGTCAAGGCAGGGACTTCTGCTGAATCTCCTGGGAGATGTTTTTGTCGGGGCCGGTGATGCAGCTCACGCCGCCGGTTATTATCGAGAAACCCTCCGCTTGGCGAGGGATTTGAATTCCGAGGAATTGACTTGGCACGCCTATTTTGGCCTGGCCCGCATCTCGGAACTTCAGGCGGACCTCGTCCAGGCCGCGGATTATTACAAAAAAACGATCGCCATCATTGAAAACATCAGCCTCGGGCTCCCTCTCCACATCTTCCGCTCCGGGTTTCGCAAGGACAAGATCAGTATTTATGAAGCCCTGATTCAATTGCTCTTGCAGTTGAATCAGAAAGAGACCTCCAAAGGCTACGACCGGGAGGCCTTTTTCTATGCGGAAAAATCCAAGGCCATGGGTCTCCACACATTCCTCCAAGAGTCCGACCTCGATGCGGAAAAGCAACAGGACGAAGGGCTCCGGGAGCAATACCGGACGATCGCCCAGAACGTCACGCGTATCCAGATCGAGCTGCAACGTCCGGACCTTTCTACGGAACGACGAAGAACACTTCTCCAGGCGCTTGACAAGGCCGATGGCGAAGTGAGGGACTTTATAGTCCAGAGTCGCAGGAACAATCCCAAATATTTCCGGCTCCATTATGTCCAGCCTTCGAGCTGTGAGGTTGTCAGACAAAAATTGGTGAACGCCGACACGGCCCTTCTTGAATTCGTGATCGGCGCGCGGCGGTCTTTTGCCTTCCTTGTCACCCGGGACGAACTTGCCGTGGCCGCACTGCCCCCGGAAAAAGAATTGACGCCCCTGATCGACAACTATTTGAAGTTCCTGACCATGCGGGTATCCGGTTCCTTTAAGGGAACGAAAGGCGGGCAGAAGCTCTTTGGCGTGTTGATCGCTCCTTTTCAAGAACGATTGGGAAAGAACATCAAGACCGTGATCATCGTTCCCGATGGGTCGCTCGATTATCTGCCCTTCGAAGCCCTTATGGAGAACAGCGGAACGTCCCGATTCTTGATCGAAGATCATGAAATCCTGTATGGAGCTTCCGCTTCGTGCCTGATCAATTTGCGGGAGCGGGTCAGGGTATCCACCCCGCCCATGGATTTTCTCGGCTTGGCCAATCCCTATCCGGCGAGCGCCTATGGATTGTCCCTGGACCAGAAGGTTCGATTCCCGCGCCTCCGGTCCGCCCGCAAAGAAATCCAGACTATCAAGAATTTCTTCAGGCCGGAACGAACGACGCTGCTGATGGGCCAAGAGGCCGAAGAAAAGAAATTCAAGGAACTTCGGCTGGCCGATTATCGCATCATCCATTTGGCCGCCCATGGCATCATCGACGACTGGAACTGGTGGCGGTCGGCGATGCTTCTCCTCAAGGATCCCCGGAACGTGGATGACGGATTCCTTCAGCCGACGGAAATCTATTTCTTGCGCTTCAGCCCGGAGCTTCTGGTCCTCTCGGGCTGTCAGACAGGCATCGGCATGCTGGAAAAGGGGGAAGGGATCAACGGCATGTCGTCAGCGTTTTTTTACGCCGGGGCCCGGTCGATTCTGCTCAGCTTATGGAGCGTCAATGACAAGGCGACGGCGGTGTTCATGGAATATTTTTACCGCCATCTGACGGGAGGAAAGCCCGCCCCCGAGGCGCTGAGGCTGGCCAAGCTGCAGATGTTGGAGTCTCGCTACGCGCACCCGTTTTACTGGGCGGCGTTTGTCTTGAATGGCCGATGAATTGGGCTATTCGATTTCGAAATATTGTTGCCCGGAATCAACCTTGAGGCCTAAGTCGTCAAAGACCTCGATGGTCCAAACGTACGGTTTCCCCCTGGCCATCTTTTTCTGGACGTCGGTGGGAACGCCATAGGAATTCTGCCTGATTCCGTCTTGGCGAATGAGTGTCTGAAGATTGTCATCGATCAATTCGAGCCTGTAAGAATCGGCTTTTTGAACGGGCGTCCATTTGAACAAGGACGGCGGTTTGGGGATTTGTCCTTCCGGCTCGACCAAGCGCAGCCGGGGTTTTTCCCCGGTCCGCAAAACGTTCGTTTGGGAAGGTCGGACCAGGAGGAGATAGGAAACGACCAAAAGACCTAACATCATGAGAACACTGGATGCCAAGCGCGCCGGCCGGCTCCAAGTCCAACCCGACCGGGTCCCCTTTTTTTGCGCCTCCAGTTCCTTCCAGCTCTCTCGGGCGAGAGGGGAGAATTCGCCTTCCTGACTTCGAAATTCCTTGCCGACCTGCTTCAGGACATCGAATTGCGACCGGCACAGGCCGCACTCCAGGATGTGGTCGATGAACGCTTCGCGCTCCTCGGTCCCGGCCTCATTTAAAAAAATTTTAGCGAACGTATCCTGATCAGGACACGACGTTTTTGGCAAGCTTTTCATTGGTTCCCTCTTTAAAAAAAGTCCCTGAAGGTCGTTCCCCCGCCTTGAGCTTGACCTTCAGGTCCTGCAGACCCCTGTAAAATAAATGCCGGACTTTATGATGTGTCCAGCTGAGAAAATCGGCCATTTCGTCCAGGTCCATGCCGGCCAGATGCAGCTTCAGGACAGTCCTGCGTTTCGGCGGCAGAGAATCGATAATTTTTTCCAGAATCATCTTTAATTCTTCTTTTTCGATCCCCGATTCAATCTTGCCCAGCTCTCCGGACAGGGGGGAGGCGGACTTCATGGATTCCAAATAGGTTTCAAGGGAAAGCTCTTTCAGATGGGTTTCCATGATGTCCAGGGTTGTGGTATACACGACCTTCCATAAATAAGACTTCAAATTGTCGATTTTTTTCCCATTCGAGACCATTCTCCATATTTTGAGCTTCACTTCCTGCTCGACGTCTTCATAATCTCCGCCGTTGAGATGGGGGAATTTCCTGCAAATGATCGAATGGACGGAGCTCGTGATCTCCTCCAGAAACTGCTTTGTTTTGATCAATTTTTCGAGTTCCATGAACGGTCTATCCCCTGTCTTAGGCATGAGAAATATTAAAGAAAAGCGCGGGCTTTTTCAAGGGGCATGTTTTTTTCCTTTTATTTGAAGATTTTTTTGCGAAAAGTGGGATAAAAATTCAAATTTTAGGGTCTGTATTAATGTAAGGGAGCCTGTGAAGGCCGAGGGGCTCTCTCCCGCGAATCCGTTTTGCCGAATTCCCCATCCAACACCCGAGGGGGGTGTGTTTTTCTCGAAATCCATAATAAGGTTTGAGATTTGGCTCCTGTCATTGTACAATAGCGCGCAAGGAGGGCTAATAACCATGGTTCATTCCGTCAACAATTATCCGAGCGACTCTGCGCCCGGCAGTTTTTCGCGCAGACATTTTATGAAATATGTGCTGGCGGGCTCGGCGCTCTCTGTTACGGCTCTCAGCGAGCTGAATGCCGGGATCTATCAGAGCATCTTGTCGCTCAACCAGAAATACATCGAAGACGAATCGCCGGACGGTGCCTATTGGGACGCCGTGCGCCAATATTTCTTGTTTGAGGACAAGCTGATCATGATGAACAATGGCACGGTCGGGCCGATGCCCAAGCCCGTCTTCAACACCCTGATGAAATATTTCCGGACCCAGGTCAGTAACCCCTTCGACGTTTATAATTTCCTCCCGGCCAAGAAAGAAGAGGTCCGGACGAAATTGGCCCAGTTCATCAATGCCTCCCCCGATGAGGTCTCTCTGACCAGCAATACCACGGAAGGTCTGAATTTTGTCATCAATGGCCTGGATTTGAAGGAGGGGGACGAGGTCCTCGTCTCCAGCATGGAGCATCCAGGGTCGATCAATCCCTGGCGGCTCAAGGCCAAACGTTACGGCGTGGTCATCAAGGAAGTCCCGCTCGGCCTTCCCCCGAAAAGCACGGAGGAGATCGTCAAGGCTTTTGCTGCGGCCGTTACGCCCCGGGCAAAGATCATCAGCCTCGGCCACACGGTCTATATTTCGGGCCTCATCTCGCCCATCAAGGAGTTGAGCAAGATGGCCCACGACAAGGGTCTTCTTCTCATGGCCGACAGCGCCCACGGCCTGGGGATGATCAGCCTCAACATGAAAGAATTGGGGTGCGATTTCTTTGCGTCCAGCCCTTATAAGTGGCTGGGGGCTCCGACGGGCATTGGCCTGCTCTATGTCCGCAAGGAGGCCCAGGACAAGCTCTGGCCGACGGTCGTCTCCTCGGGCTGGGACACGACGGCCAGCGCCCGCAAGTATGACCCTCAGGGCCAGCGGGCGGACGCCATGGTCTATGCCTTGGGCGAGGCCATCGAGTTTATCGATCATATCGGCAAGGTGAAGGTGGAGAAAAGAATCAAAGCCCTGGCCGCGTACCTAAAACAAGGGCTGGCCAAGATCCCGGGCGTGAAGATCAATACGCCCCTCGATCCTTACCTCAGCGCCGGCTTGACGGCGTTTTCCGCGGAGGGCGTCGAGAATTCGAAGATCGTGGACTATGTCCGGGACAAATACAACCTGGTCGTAAGAACGATCGGCAGCAAAGAGATGGCGGCCGTGAGAGTGTCTACGCCTATCTATATTTCCTTTAAGGAAGTCGATTTGCTCCTGGAGGGTGTCAACCAGCTCGTCCGGCACAGGGCTTAATCGACAAAGACTCTCCAAAATTATCGCTCATCTCCGTCCAAGGATCTCTTCATCCTTCGATGCCATCCCTGCTCGGCCCGAAAAAGTATAAATAAATTGAACACAACTGTAAAAATTGTTTACGGATAAGCCTATTCCGCCCCTAATTTCGGCTGGCACAAAATATGCATATAATCCCGGGGAAAGATAAAGAGGCACTTTAAGAGGTGCCTATTCATAAATCTTTCAACTCTCTTCCTTTCAGTGGGGAGGCGAAAGAGTGGAATTCTCGTTCGCCTCCTTTTTTATTTGCCCCAAAGTTCGATAGCGGCCCGCCTTGTCGATCGAATAATTTTTTTATACTGGAGTTCGACCCTCCTGACGCGCTTTTCAGCGCCCGGCAGGTCGATCGTTTGACTGTCCACATTGGCCTTCATTTTCAGACGGAGGTCCGGCGAATAATCTTCTCCGTTTTCAAATGTGATCCTGATGCCGGATATCTCGATGTCATTCATCCGGGGCACAATCAACAGGCTCTTCAGGGATTTGGCCGCCATTGGCAGTTCGATGACATCGCGGCTGCTGGCGAAGCTCACTTCTCGCTTTGCCAAAAGTTCCCATCCTTCCGGGACCAGGGACGGTGCGCACGAGACAAGCACCAAAATGCTTAGGAACAGGATCCCTCGAAGGCCGGCCTTAAAAATTTTCATCTTTGCTCCTCTGTGTGGGCCGCGTGGAGGCACTATTATGGCATATTCATTTTTCTCGATCAATAAACGCAGAACCCTCCGCTCGACGGGTTTGACGCAGACGGGGCTTGGATAACTCCCCGGAATTTGTTTCCATTTTATCCAATTTCGCTATAATGGATATGAATTGAAACTTAGGGAGATTGAAAAGATCGGCGGCCCTCTTTCATGAAGATGTCATCACCAGGAGCGGAGCGACGCAGTGATCTCACCCCTTAAGCCGCTGCTCGCTCTTTTATTCTGTCTGGCCGTCCTGCTTCTTTATCTCTTTTTCGAAAAGATCTTTCTCGCCAAAAGGCTGCGGAACGTTCGCCTCCGCATTTGTGTCACGGGGACGCGGGGAAAGTCGTCGGTGACGCGGCTGATCGCTTCCGTGCTGAGGGAGGCGGGGGTAAAAACGTTAGCTAAGACCACAGGCTCGAAGCCCGTCTGGATCCTCCCCGATGGCACGGAGAGAGAGGTCAGGCGGGCCGGTAGGCCTTCGATTCTCGAGCAGAAAAAAGTCTTGAGGGCTGCAGTCCGATTCCATGCCGACGCCGTCGTGGCCGAGATGATGAGCATTAAGCCGGAATGCCTTCGGGTTGAATCGCAAAAACTCCTGAGGCCGCAGATCTTGATCATTACAAACGTCCGTTTGGACCATGTCGAGGACATGGGCCGGACCAAGCCCGAGATTGCCGAGTCCATGGCGGCGGCGATTCCCTGCAAGGGCACGGCGCTTGTCTCCGAGGAAGAGTTTTATCCCGCTTTCCAGGAGGCGGCCGAGAGAGCCGGGGCTACGGTGGTGCGAGTCCCGGAAGCGCTTCGCCCGCGGGAATTTCTCCGAGGCCAGGGAAGAGCCTTCCGCGAATTCGATGAAAATATAAAGACCGCCCTGGCTGTCGCCAATTTTCTGAAGATTCAAGAAGAAACAGCCCGCTTGGGAATCCAAAAAGCCCGGCCTGATTTCGGGAGCTTAAAGATCTTCAAAGTCAGGCTGGCCGATCCGGTGCGCACCTGGCATGTGGCGAGCGTCTTTGCCGCCAATGACCCGGAATCCACGGGCAAGGCCCTTGTTCATCTTAAACGCCAAGGGGGCGCGTTCCCCGGGAAAATGATCGGGCTTTTGAACTTGAGGCAGGACAGGGGCGATAGAAGCCTTCAATGGCTCAAAGCCCTGGAAGACGGATTTTTTGACGATTTCCAGAGATTGGTTTTTATCGGCGATCACGCTCGCGCCTTGGGCCGGAGGCGGAAATGGGCCGAGCGTTCCAGGCCGAAAATCTCCGTCTTGCCCGGAAAGAATCCCCAAAAAATTATGGACATGTTATTCGATTGTGAATCCGGAGACGCGCTTCTCGTCGGGCTGGGGAATATAGGAGGCCTGGGAGGCAGGCTGGTCGATTACTGGGCCAAGATCGGGGCGGAGGTTTCATGATCGGGACGATTTTCATCGGGATCGCGTCGGCCCTCCTCTATGCCGAGGCGACGGGCATTATGCCCGGCGGCATCATCGTTCCCGCTTACATCGCGCTTTATCTGGACCAGCCCCTCCGTGTTGGGGCCACAGTGGCGGCCGCCCTTTTAGCCCTTTTATGCTTCAGATTATTGTCGCGGTATTTTGTTCTATTCGGCCGGCGGCGGTTCGTCCTGCTCATTCTCCTGGGAGGGCTATTCGGCCAGCTCTGGCTTGTCCTCTGGCCGCATGTTTTTTCAACGCCGCTAGACCTTCGCGTCATAGGCTGGGTTATCCCCGGCCTATTGGCCAATAACTGCGAGCGGCAGAAGATCCTGCCGACCCTGGCCTCTTTGATCACGGCCTCCGTGCTGACATATTTTATCGCCCGAATCGTGGCCTTGTTATGAAGACCGATATCCGCAGAAATATCATTTTTGGCTTATCCCTTCTCAGCCTTGGCGTCTTTATCCTGTCCAGGTATGTCTCGCCCGTGAAAGACTCGGTCAAGGACAAAGACATGCTCGAGGCATCGGAGACGATGTCCCGAGCCATCCAGGCCGTGCGCGCATGCGCCCTGCCCAACCACGAGACGGCGAGCCGCGCAGACGATCCCAATCGTACCGGACTCATTGGCCTCGAGTCTTCTCCGATCACGACTTCCCTGGGAAATCTGGAAGCCAAAAGGACATCGACGAACCCGAATTTCGCCGGCCTTGTCGTTCTCCTCCTGAAAAAGGCCGGGGTCGAGCGAGGGGACACCGTCGCGGTCGGAGCCTCGGCCTCGTTCCCGGCGTTGATTGTTGCGACATTATCTGCCGCGAAGGCTTTGGGCTTGAAGCCCCTTGTCATCAACTCCCTCGGGGCTTCTCAATGGGGAGCGAACGATCCTCGGTTCACCTGGCTGGAGATGTCCGAATGTCTGCACAGAGCAGATATTTTCGATGTCCGGCCGCTTGCCATCGCGGTGGGCGGAGAGAACGACGCCGGCACGAACATGCCGGAGGAGGGCAGAGCGCTCCTGGCCGAAAAGATTAGGAGGAGCGGGACCGCCATTTTGGACCAACCGGACCTGATCATGAATGTCCGGACAAGAATGAAAATCTTTGAAGATGGGGCCGGCCCCGCCAAGATCAAGGCCTTTGTCAATATCGGTGGAAACTGGGCCAACTTGGGGACCGATTCCGTCGTCTTAAAACTCAAGCCGGGGTTGACCGATCCGGTCGAGATTCCCATGCCGCAGAGACGGGGTGTCATTCACGAAATGGCCCTGCGGAAGATCCCCGTCATTCATCTCCTCTATGTCAAGGGGTTGGCCGAGCCGTTCGGCCTGCCTTGGGACCCTATCCCGCTGCCACAGCCGGGAGAAGGCCGCCTGTACGAGCGGACGCAGAAACCTTCGGAGCTTTTTCTGACACTGGTGGGCCTCTATTTGTTCATGGTCGCGGCCGGCCTATCGTTTTTTGAATTCTCAAAAAAGACCTGATGTCAGCGCGTCCCAAGCTCGATTCCATAAGAAACCCATAAAATTCAAAAAAAGACTTGACAAGGACCGCCTCTTTATTTATAGTTACTTTGTAACACAAAGTACTTTGATATAATTCATTAAATGTCAGGCTGGGCCTGAAGAGGAGGACGATATGGACGAGATGCAGGCCAAAGAGGAAATCCAGTTGATCAAAGCCATGCTGGAAAAAACTAAAAAAGCCACGGCCGAATCCGGGACGCTGTTCATGGTCTGGGGCGTGTTGATCGCCCTGGCCCTGGTGGGGAACTTTGTCCTGGCCTATTTCAAAAAGTACGATTGGGAATGGTTGAACTGGATCGCGGTGACCGTCGCGGGCTGGATTTACAGCGTCATTTACGGCATCCGCAAGGAACGCCGAGAGCCGGTCCGGACGTATATCCAGACGGCGGCCCGCCATCTGTATTTCGCCTGCGGCACGGCGTTCCTGCTCGTGGGCATCGTTTTTCCCGCCCTGAAGGTGTATTCCTACGAGGCGATTTCCATTCTCATCGCCGCCGTCAGCGGCATCCTGTTTATCGTCATGGGCGGCATCTATGAATGGCCTTTCCTGATATGGGCCGGTTTTCTTTGGTGGGTCGGGGCGGTCGGCATGTCCTTCATGAAGAGCGACAGCGGCCGAATCCTCGTTTTCATAATCCTGTTCATCGCGGCTTACCTGGTTCCGTTGTTCGTCCTTCGGGCGAAGTATAAAAAAGAGCGGGCGGCGAAATGACTCCCGACATGTTCGAGCCCCTGGACCCGGTCATTCACTCCCAGGTCCGGCTGGCTGTGCTGTCCATTCTGATTTCTGCCAAACAGGCCGACTTTAATTTTTTAAAGCAGGAGACAAGAACGACGGACGGGAATTTGAGCACACACCTGGCCAAGCTCGAAGAAGCCGGTTACATCAAAGTCAAAAAAAGCTTCCTGGGCAAAAAGCCGCTGACGACGTGCTCGCTGACGGAGAAGGGACGGTCGGCCTTCGCCAAATATCTCAAGGCGCTGGAAAGCTACCTCCCCACAGAGAAAGGATAGGCCGGCAGAAATATTGGCAAAATCTAGAGAGAACGGTTTTTTTGAGCCCTCGATCGGGCTCGTGATCTTCAAAAAAGGAGGAATATATGAAAGGCCAAAACGTCAAGGTTTTTCAAACAGTCTGGACGAAAGCTCTGGGCACAATCGTAATTTGTTTTTTAATTTTTAGCCTGGCGGATGCTTCGCTGCAACGTCCATCGGCTCCTTTGTCTCAAGCCGAAAAAAGCCCTTCGCTCGGCCAAGACATGCAAGACGCAAAGGCCAAACTTCAGGCGGGAATCAACACCTGGAACCTTGAACTTCTCAAAGCGGCCCGGGACCGTTTCATCAACTGCCTGATGAAAGCCAAAGCGGAAAATGCGTTTATCCTCTATCACATCGCATTGGCCGATTACCGGCTGATTACCTTCTATCTCTCTTCAAAAGCGAATGAAGACGCAGAGAAATCCCTGGCTGAAGCGCAGAAGTATCTGGAAAAAGCCATGACGCTTGATCCCTCGTTCGGAGAAGCAGGCGCTCTCTACGGCTATCTTCTGGGGTTTGAAATCGGCCTTCATCCGGAAAAAGCGATGACCCTGGGCATGGCCAGCTTTGATTATATGTCCAAGGCAATTGCGAAAGAGCCGGAGAACCCGAGGATTCACCTTCTCCAGGGAATTTCCTTGTTCTATACGCCCCAAGAATACGGAGGGGGAGCGGATAAGGCCATAGAATCGCTGACCAGGGCCGTGAGCCATTTCGATAAAGAAGTCGTTCGAGACCCGCTCCAGCCTTCCTGGGGAAAAGACGAGGCCTATACCTACCTGGGCATTGGCTACGAACAAAAGAAAGATTTTGAGAAAGCCAAAGAGATGTTGAAAAAAGCCCTGGAGATCAATCCCGAATTTGGGCTGGCCAAAAAAGAGCTCATGGGTCTAGAAAAACGCTAGCGACGCGGGACATGAAAAGAGCGATCTTCCTGCTGCTTGTCTTTGCCGTTGTCGGCTGGGGAGAGGCGCAAGAAATTTCCACCATCGAGGGAAAAATCTTTGATAAAGAGACAAACGACCCTTTGCCGGCGTATGTGATGCTGGAGGAGGGAGGCATAGGGAGCACCGCCGATGCCAAGGGATTCTTTAAGCTGAGCGTTAGGCTCCCCAAAAGCTCGAAAACGACGAAGCTTACGATATGGCTCATCGGCTACAAGAAAATGGAGGTCGAGGCAAAAATCGGGGAATTCCTGTCCATCGCGCTGGAGCTCGCGCCAATGTCCGCCCACGAGATTGTCGTCAGCGCGGACAGCGTTGTCTCTGACGAAAAGAACAAAAAGACGGTCACCTTGAACAAAATGGACATCTACACGCTTCCCGGGACGGCCGCCGATCCCGTTCTTGCCAGCCAAGTTTTGCCCGGTGTGAACGCGCTGCCCGATACGTCGAGCCTCATCATCCGGGGAGGCGCTCCCGATGAAGTCGGCTATTTTTTTGACGGCATCGAAATCAGGCATCCCTTCCTCAGCGAGACCATGCACGAGAGCTATTTCAGCATCTTCGATAATCAAGTCGTGGACAATTTCAACATTTCGACGAGCGGCTTTCATCCCAAATACGGCGACGCTTTGTCCGGCGTCATGGACATTACGGCCAAGGATACGATGGCCAAGGGAGAAGGAGGCCTGGGGCTCTCCGTCCTGGGATTGAACAGCTATCTCGGCTGGCCGATGACGGATGACATCGGCTTCGTGGGGAGCTATGATCGGGGTTTTTCCGACGTGCTGACGAAACTTAACAGCCGGGGAGGAGATCATAAATTCCGGACCGAACATGCCTTCGGCAAGCTCAATGTCCGGCTCAACCCGTCCAACCAGATCAGAATTTATGGACTGTATGATAGCTATACCTATTCTGAAAAGCAGGCGTTCGGCGCCGATTCTAAAAACACGCTGGCCGCCGTTTCCTGGACGTCGACACCCGCCCAGAATTTTATGAGCAAAATCCTTTTATCGGCGACCCGATATGATGTCGCTTTGAATATCGAGGATTCCCTCCTGATCCAGCAGAAAGACGATGTCCGCCAGGCGAGGTGGGACGGCCTGTGGGACCTGGAGCGGCATTTTTTGGAATTCGGCGCGGATATTCAAAACCGGAGCCTGGAAACCTCTATTACGGACAAAGAACAGCAAACGTATCTAGCGCAAGGGACGAGGTTCGGCTTCTATGTCAATGATAAGTTCAGGATTTCCGACCACGTCTTTATGAATTTGGGAGGAAGAATCGCGCATATCGATCTTTTAAAGACCGGATGGAATATTGACCCGCGGATTTCGGCGGCCTATCTCCTGACGCGCAACGATATCGTCCGGGTCTCGGCGGGAACCTATCATCAATTCGGAGATTATTTTGTTCTGAAACAGAACCCGGAGCTTCGGCCGAAGAGCGCCGTCCACTTCGCTTTGAGCTATGACCACATCCAGGAAGAGACAGAGCTCCGGGCCACCCTTTACGACAAAGAATACCGACATCTTTTTCTCAATCAACCCGATGGACTCGTCAGCGACGAGGGGCGCGGCTATGCCCGCGGCGCCGAATTTTTCATCAAGAAAATGAATAAACGCTACGACGCTATATTCGTTTATAATTTCCTCCATTCGAGGCGCAAGGAAAATGACGCCCCCTGGCTGGCCCCATCACCTTATGAGATCAGCCATTCCCTGACCGGCATCTTCAAATGGAAATGGAAAACCTGGTCCATCGGATTCAGGTATTCCTATGCCTCGGGCCGGCCTTTTACGCCTCTCGCCGGAAGAGAATGGGATGTTGAAAGCGAGACATACCTCCCGGTTTGGGGGCGTCCTTTAGCGATCGATATCCCGCTTATCAAAGAATGGACATCAACGGCAGTAAAAACGTGAATATTTTCAAGCGGCTTGTCGTCGTCTACTTCGGCGTCACCAACCTTTTAAACAACGACAATATCTTGCGGTATGAGTACGCGGGGGATTACTCCGGCCGAAAGGACCAGCAGTCAATCTTTGGCCGGGCGATTTTTGTCGGAATCTATGTACCGTTTTTTTAAAATCGAACGCGATAATTTTTGCGCTTTGCTTTTTTCCCAGTTTCCGTAACGGCCAAATGGGTATATCACCAGGGCGCGTTGAACCTCAACGACCGTGATTGGGATCAGAATCCTTCCTGGGCCTACGATGCCAACAATGCTTGGAACGGGAAGCGATCTGCCAGGATCATCGCCTCGAAGCGCGCACCAGGATCGATTAGCCAGGGAGCTATCGCTTTAAAAACGGGCATGTCGTATTTATTCTCAGGATATTTCCGGTCGGACGCACGAGGCCTCGAGACGACCGTTTCCCTTAAGGCTCTCCTCCCGGCGCTTTCGGTCTCGGTTATCGAATGCGGCAAATGATAAAAAAATCCTCGAGGATCTGGAAAAGATAAAAAAATAGAGAAGGATAGCCTTTAGAAAAGCTTCCGCGCCTCCATGTAGAACCGCTTTTCCCAGGCTTCTCCCATGGAGAAAGTCTTGCGGGGCAGGACGCCGTCCAGGATGACCGTCTTGAACAGGTCGGTCTTTTTCATGGCCGGCAGGTAAAAGCCCATGTTTCCCCGCTTTTTTCCGAGCTCGGTGACGGGTTCCGTGCCATGGACATAGTCGATTCCCTGGGCGCCCTTGTCTTTCATGAACGCGTCGAGGAAAGGCTGAAGCGTGCCGACGGGAAGATTGGATTCGGGATCCTGGATTTCGACGATCCCGAAGCCCACCGCCGTGATGATGCCGATTTTATGAGAGTCTTCTTTTTGGCTGTCGACCTCAGCCTTCAATTCGTGGAAGCCCGCCGAGGCCGTATACCGGCATCGTCCCTTATAGAAAGCATACATTTCCTGGATGACATCTTTGCTGGCCGCAATATCAAAGAGGACCCGATGGATAGGCTCGAAAATCAGGGCTTCATCGTGGAGGTTGACGAGCTCGACGAGGGCGTAGCGAAGAGGAGAACCCATAAGCTTGGCTTTATCCGCGGCATCTTCCTTAGCTTTTTCCCAAATGGTTTTGGCCGTGGCCAGCGAGTGGTTGCCGTCTCCCATGGCAAAAAGGAGGATGGGAGTTCCCGGTTTTAGCCCGTATTTTTTTAAGAAATTCGCGGAGTACGCCAACCCTTTCAGGTTGTTCAGGATGCCACTTTCCAGCGCTTGGTCTCCGACCCTGTAGCCCGCGACTCGGCCTGAGCCCATCATGAGCTCGAAATCATAGAGTTTTTCGAGCTCGTCCTTTTTCTGGGCCAGAGGACCGATGACCGTGTGGTCCGGGTCGTCGATCAGGACCATGATATGGGGCAGCTCGATGGGGGCCCCTTCGCGGATCTTGACCCGCGGCGGATCCTCTCCAGGATCGTGCCCTCCGTGGCCCGGATGAGGCTTGTCGATCCCGCGCGGAAATCGTAGTGTTCCAGGTCCAGGCAGACCATCAGGCCCTTTCGCGTACGGTCGCCGACTTTGCGCTCGACATAAATGAATCCTTCAGTTTCCTCGAATAGGCCTTGGTCCATGTATCGCTTCATGTGCTCGCGGATGCGGGCGATCCTCACCTCGGGATTTTTCTCGCTCAGATAGACTTCCGGGAAGATGAGGTTCAACGTGGACGGCGCTTGGCCGACCAAGGTGCTGACTTTTTTCCAGTATGTAGGATCCGAGGTGAACTGGTCGCAGGCGATGACCGCCCACTTGGTCAGGTCTGTGCCTTTTTTGGGGAGAAGAATCTCGGGAATTCCTAAGCCGAGCGACTCATTTGTTCTCATAAAAGCTCCTCTAGAATGGGGACACGTACCGTAGGGACATGTCCCCAATATTATTATTATTCATAATAAATTCTTTTCGGGTCGGCTTTAGCGGGGTCATGCAAGAACGCCCCGATTCCTTTTTGGATGACTTCGGCGTATTTCGGGACGTTTTTCATGATGACGGCTTTGTCGGCATGGTCCTGGGACCAGACGTCAAGGACTTGGATGACGGTCGAACAATGCCGGCCCACCCGGACATCGATCGGCCAGCCTTTTTCGTCGATCTTTTCAAAAAGCAGCCCGTGCCTTCCGGCCTTGACCACGAATTCATCCTTTCCCTCGAGAAGCAGGCGGGCATCCGTCCGTCCGCGCGTGGCGTCTAAAAAAGGCTCGGGCGTCTCAAAAAGGAGCGAGATGGCGTCGGTGTTGTCACCGATCTCGCGATGAGAGAGGCCGCGCAGTTCCTTGGGGGAATTTTCAATGCCGAGCTTGAATTCTTCGCTGGAGACCATCATCGAAGCCATGGCCGCCAGGTCCTGCCCCTTCTGATGGGTTACGATCACGCTGATGACGGGGTACTGCAGCTCCGCTTCGTGGAGGTCGATGACGATATCGACTTTCTCTTTTTTGATAAGCTGGATCAGGGCGTAGCACGTCTTTTCCGTGAGCGTTCCATTGGGCCGGCCCGGCCAGTCGCGGTTCAAATTTCTGATGTCCACGTAGGCCAGCTCCTGGCGGGTCGGGTAGTGGATATAGACTTCGGGATCCGGCCATTGGTCCAAGGGATTGGACCAGCGGTCACCCGTCCGGAATTTCTGGCCGCCCCAGGGCGTGGGGATCGTGTAATCCGCAGGATAAGCCCCGCCGAGCCTTGTGACAGTTGTCCCGCTCCGGTTGGCCGAGTTTAATACGAACAGACGGCCTTGCTCCACGGCTGCATTTTCTGCCAGGATCCAAGTCGTCAGGCGCCCGCCTGGCTCCTCTGGATGAGAGCCCCCCAGGATTAGGATCGACCCACCCGTTTTTGCTCCCTCCAGCACATATACGTTCTCATCGTTGGTGCTTCCCTTGAGGGCCGGGAAATATTCGCTCAGCTTTTTCACCTGTGTGACGCCGGGGCCCAGCACGACGGGTTCCTTGAGGTGTCGGCTCCGGAAAAAGCTCAGCCCGGAAAAGAAAGCGAGAGCAAGCCCTAGAGCTAGGATCAATATTTTTCGCAACATCTCTTTTCCTCTGTTCATTTTAGACGGAGCAATCTCAGGAGGAAGGGGATGAGGACGATCACATAAAGGACTTCCTCCTGCCATTTTTTGCTCTTAATGATGTTCCAGATCATGAGGAACACCACGTACGCCGCCAGGAGATAATAGAGGATTGTGATGATCATAGGAATTCCCTCTTAAAATACCGTCAAAAAACCCAATTTTTTACTAAAGAGAACCATCAAGGTGCCGACGATGATGATGAGGATCGCGGGAACAATGCAGTGTTTCAGGAATTTTATATAGGGTTCTTTCATGCCGATAGTCTCCACCGTCAATCGGCCGATGATGGCCGTCGGTGGGATGGCGTCGCCCAGAGGCCAGATGACGCTCATTCCGGCCAGAGCCACGATGGGGTTGAGACCGATGGTGTTGAAGAGGAGCACGAGCGGAACGCCCAGAACCGGCGCCGCGCCCCACATCAATACCGTCTCTGAGACCGGGAGCGTGATGAACAGGGTCAGGATGACAACCATGACCGGGAGCGTCACTGTCGTCACGGCGATAAGTCCCCGGACGCCCGTCAGCGTCATGATCTGGACCAGCACCCCAACGCAGGTCAGCGTCCCGATCAGGGGGAGGATCTGGTGGACGGTCTTCCTCGATACTTCCAGAATATCGATTTTAATCGGAGAAAGAGCCAGCGTGATCACGGCCGCGCAGCAAAAAATCAGTGGCAGCCCCATAATCGGGAAAGAGAACGGCCAGATCCGTCCCGCGACGACGAGGACCAGGAAAATCAGGAAGGGAAGCAGGACCTTGAGCCAGTTCATCTTGGCCGGCGATTCGGGCAATTCCTTGAGTGCTTGTTCGAGGTCAACCGGCTTGGCCTTCCAGCCGAGGATAAAGATGGTCAGAAGCGCCAACAGCAGGCAGGGCGCCATCAGCGGCACAAAGAACCCCACATAGGGCATATTGACCCCTGCCGCCGTGAGCATCGCCCACAGGCTGACGGGCGGGGCGGCCGCGCTCAGCCCGGCAATGATGAAAACAATGGCGGCCGTCTTGGGCTTGGGGATTCCCATGTATCCCAGAACCGTGGCCACCGTGCCCCCGACGATGAGCACAGTGACGCTTCCTGCGCCCGTCAGCATTCCGGGAACGAGCAGGAGGACGGTCAATAAAATATAGAGCATAGACTTCCGGCGGTGAAACCTCTTGAGGATCCTCCTCACGACAAAGGCCACGCCGCCGGCTTCCTTGAGAAAATTCATGAACATGGTCGCCGTAATGAAGATCAGGCAGATGTCCAGGTAGGTGAAGGCCCCTTCGACGATGTGCCGCGCCGGAATGCCGGCCCCTCCGACCAGGCCCCCCACCAGGGCGGCGCCAAAAATGGACAGCTCCGTCGAGATCTTAAAAATCTTGGCGACGACATACGCGGCAACCATCGCCGCCAGGATGATCGAGGCCGAGGCGGTCATGCTCATGCGCCGGCGCTCCTTTTCAAGGTGAGAAACAAGCTTTTACTGTAGATGAATCGCGGCGATTTTTCAATATCCCGTTCATCACGAAACGGTTTGTCTGATTTTGCGTATTTACTTATCCGATGGAAAAATAGAAAATATCGCCTTTGAGGAGGATTGGATGAAAAAAATGCTCGCTGCCGTCGCTCTGATTCTCTTTTTCGCGAATTTCGTATCCGCCCAGCCCGCGGAGGGAATCCCCAAGACCTTGCTTCCCGTGAGCCTGCTCCGGGAGATCATCAACGAGGCTTCCGGCGACCTCGCCCTCCAGAACGAAATCTTTATTGCCGGCGTCAACCGGAACCGCCTCCCCGAGGAGTACGCCAGCGGATACTTCGAGCCGAAATTCCTGATGGAGAAGCTTAAAGAATATGGCATCACGGACGCCCGGATCATCGACCTCCCGACACGCGGCCTACAGACCTGGGACGCCGAAATCGGCGAGCTGTGGATTCTCAAGCCTTATAAGCGCAAGATCGCCGACCTTAAGGAAATTGCCGCTTCTCTCTGCGGAGGAAGCTTTACGACGGACACAACGGCCGATCTCATCTATGTCGGCCCCGGCAATCGGAAGGAGTATTACGAAGGGAAAGATGTCAAAGGCAAGATCGTCCTGGTCAACGGCATGCCCGAGATGGCCCGGCAATTAGCTGTGGAGCAGAATGGAGCTCTGGGTCTTATCGGCTACGGTTCGAGCCATCCCGAATATGACCCGGACGAGGTCGGCTGGAGTTCGATCAGGGCTTCGGAAAAAGAAAAAAAGACATTCGGCTTCATGATTTCCACGCGCCTGGGCAATGACCTCCGGGATATGCTCGAGCGCGGCCAGAAGATTGAGTTGAGAGCCATCGCCAAAGCCCAAATGGTCCCTTATAAGGAACAGATGGTGGACGCTTTCATCAAGGGCAAGGACTATCCGAACGAGGAGCTTGTGTTTACGGCCCATCTCTACGAAGGGTTGGCCAAGCAGGGCGCCAACGACGATATCAGCGGCTGCGTGGCCATCCTGGAAACGGCGCGTACGTTGAAAAAGCTCATGGACGACGGAAAAATCCCGGCGCTCAAAAGGTCGGTCCGCTTTTTATTCGTTCCCGAAATTTCGGGGACGGCGGCGTATCTCAAGAAATATCCAGAAACCGCCAAGCGATTTTTCGCCAATATCAACGAGGATATGGTGGGCGAAGGGCTGATCAAGAATCTGAGCTATCTGAACCTGGAGCAAACACCCTGGTCGCTTCCGACTTACCTGAACGATGTCGTCCGGTCCTTTGTGGAATGGGTGGGCGAGACACAACAAAACGAAGGCCGGGAGGCGGTCCTGCCCATCTGGTCGCCCACGGGATCGCGCGATCCTTTCTACTACCTGGTGACCCGTTTTTCCGGAGGCAGCGACCATATCGTCTTCGTGGACGGCGGCGTCAGAGTGCCGGCCGTGATGTTCATCGTTTGGCCGGATATGTGGTACCATACGAGCGGCGATACTACGGATAAATCCGATTCCACCCAGCTCAAGCGAATCGCATTTCTGGGCGCGTCTTCGGCCGTTTTCCTGGCCAATGCCGATGTCGCTGAGATTGAGACCATGATCGCCGAAGTGGGGAAGCGGTCGCTCGGCAGAATCGGAACCGAAATATCCAAAGCCGAGGGCCTCATCCAGGCCGCGGCCAAAGAAAAGATTCATGAAGCGTTGAAGGACGCCGAAAACATCGTCGGCCAGGCCTTGGTCCGGGAATCCGACACACTGGCCTCCATCCGCTTCTTCATCAAAAAGAACACCGACCTCGAAAGTCTGCTCAAATTGAAGCTGAAGGCCCTCGAGGACCAAAAAGTGCCGCTGCTAAAAGGCATCGAGGACGTCTATAAATATCGCTGCCTGAAAGAGAACATCAAGCCGCAAAAGCCCGCCTCGACAAGCGATGAAGTGCGGCTCGGCAAAATCGTCCCCGTCCGGACAGAAAAGATGCAAGGTTATTTCGATGCCTATGAGTTCTACATGAAAATGAGAGAGATGAAGGAAAGTTCCCCGATGAGGCTCGGCCAGGCCGAAGCCGAGGTCCGCAATTTCATAGATGGGAAAAAAAGCGTCCTGGATATCCGCAACGCCGCCGCGGCGGAGTTTGACCCGATCCCGCTCAAAAATGTGGAAGATTATCTCAAGTTCTTGGAGAAGATCGGGTTCGTGACGCTAAAACAGAAATAGATTTTACTTAAACAGAGCCTCGATTTCTTTCGATAGCTCGATGTTCTTTTCGATCTCGATCATGGGGATCTTTCTCTGTTTGGCGATAACCGTGAACCGGTTGTCCGTGTTGCCTTCTTTGTTGATCAGGAGAATGTCCGATTTCGGGGCCACGGCGTCGATGCTGAGCTCGTCGGTGTTATCGCCGGCTTCTGCGCCCTGGGCCCGCCGCTTCATGCCTCCGATATGAGCGCCGATGATCGTGATTTTGTCCCGCTTGGCTGCGTCGATGAGCTCGGTCGTTCGCTTGATCTCATCATCGATGGAGATGCCCGCTGCGCCCATGCCTTTGAGGCTGGCGCCCATAAGGACGATCAGGGTCTTGTACGGCGTGCCGGCGTTCTTTTTTTTGGCGAGGTCCTGAGCCGTGGCCAGGTCGACCATGTCGTAGGGAATCTTGGCTTTTTGGATCATGACCTTTAGCATCGATAACTCGGGGCTCTGGCCGCAGGCTGTGAGCAAGATCGGCGGGCTGGCTTTGGGCGGGGAGGCCTGCGTTGCGGCAAGGGAAAAAGAGGCAGCCGCAAGCAGAAAAGCTAAGAAAAGAAGGGAACATATCCGGAATATCGTTTTCATGAAAAGGCTCCTTTATCGGGATTTCGACTCATTCCTATTCATCCTAACGGAATATGCGGACAAGGTCAAATTTCTGGAAATTTTTCTTTTTAAGTAATAAAATATCTTGATGAAAGGAGTAATTCATGATCAACGGGAATCCCAAAAAATTGGCTTTATGGAGTTTTGTCGTTTTGGTGATTTTTGGCCTTGTCAGCCTCACTGCCTGCAAAGGAAAATCCGCCAGTGAACGGATGGCCGAGAGAGCTATTGAAAAAGCCACGGGCGGAAAAGCCAAGGTTGATATCGCCGGAGGAAAAATCAAGATTTCAGACAAAGGGGAAAAGGCCGAACTATCCTTCGCTCAAGAATGGCCGAACGATCTTCCCGGAGATGTCCCGAAATTCACCATGGGCAAGGTCAAGGCCGTGACCAAAGCCGAGGAGGGAGGAAAGCCGTCTTGGCATATCATCCTTCAAGATGTTGAAGACGGAGCTGTGGAAAAATACACAGAAGAGCTCAAGGCGAAGGGCTGGGAGATCGAGATGTCAAACACAGCGGGCGAGGGAGGCCTTATTCAGGCGAAAAAAAATAATCAGATGCTGATTTTTGGCTATAACAAGAATAACAAAAACGGCACCGTTCAGGTCATCACCGAGGCGAAATAAAAAAAGATCTTTCTAAACGTCAACACCGATCATGTTTAAAAAAAAGCGTCACTGCGCATTTGTTTTGGTTTTCTTCATTGCATCTCAAATCGCCTCTGCCGCAGGCGTCTGGGCCCCGCCTTTCACGAATGGATCGGGCCAGGAGAAGCCCGAGGCTATTTCTCTTTTAGGCAAAAAGCTTTTTGCCACGCCGCCCACAGGGGAAGCCCTCGTGAAGTTGCAGAATGCGCTCCAGGAGGCCCAAAAAAAGTATGAAGCGAACCCGGATGACCCGGAAAACTGCATCCTTTATGGCCGGGCATTGGCGGGTCTCTGGCGGTACCGTGAGGCCATTGCCGTTTTCACAAAAGGCATCGAAAAGCATCCGGATTATGCCATGATCTTCAGGCATCGGGGACACCGCTATATTACGATCCGGGAATTTGATAAGGCCGTCGTTGATTTGACTAGGGCTTCCAAGCTCAATGACCAGGACTATGACATCTGGTATCACCTCGGGCTGGCCTATTATCTCAAGGGAGAATTCGCAAAGGCCGTCAACGCGTATAGGCAATGCTATCAAGCAGCCAAGGCGGAAGAATCGAAAATTTCCATTTCTAACTGGCTGTACATCGCGCTGCGGCGCCTCGAGAAAAAAGATGAGGCCCAAAAGGCCCTGGATGGAATCACGGAGGGCATGAAGGCCGGCGAAAGCCAAGCCTATTACAACCTGCTGTTTTTTTACAAAGGCTTGAAGACCGAGCAGGACATCGAAAAGCTCGCCGTCACGGACCTGGACAAAGCGACGATGGGATATGGGGTTGGCTGCTGGCATCTGTATAGCGGCGACAAGCAGAAAGCGGCTGGCTATTTTGAGAAGATCGCGGGGCTTCCCTACTGGCCCGCTTTCGGCGCGATTGCAGCAGAGGCGGAGCTGGCGCGGCTGAAAAAATAAGAATTCGCTTTTCGAGGGGTGCACATGGAGTATCGATTCTTAGGGAAGACGGGTATCAAAGTGTCCGCGCTTTGTTATGGGACCATGACGTTCGGCAGAGAGGCGGACGAAGCGCCAGCGGCGGCGATGTTCCGTTACTGCCGCGAAAAAGGCATCAATTTTTTTGACTGCGCCAATGTGTATGGAGGAGGGAAGGCGGAGGAGATCCTGGGGCGGCTAATCCGGGACTGCCGCGAGGAAGTCGTCATCACGAGCAAGGCCTATTTTCCCATGAGCGAAGACATCAACGCCCGGGGCGCCTCCCGTTACCATATCATGAACGCCGTCGAGGCCAGCCTGAAGCGATTCGACACGGACCGCATCGATCTCTACTTTATCCATCGCTTCGATGACAAAACGCCGCTTGAGGAGACGCTGCGCGCCCTGGACGATCTTGTCAGACAGGGTAAAATTCTCTATCTGGGGGCGAGCAATTTTGCCGCCTGGCAAGTGGAGAAGGCAGTGGGAATTTCCGCCAAGGAAGGATGGGCGCCGCTGGCCTGCCTCCAGCCCATGTATAACCTTGTGAAGCGGCAGGCCGAGGTGGAAATTCTGCCGATGGCTCAGGCCGAGAATCTGGGAGTCATGACTTACAGCCCGCTGGGCGGCGGGCTGCTCACCGGAAAATACGGAGTCGGCAAACGACCCAAATCCGGACGGCTGATCGAGAACAAAATGTACCAAACCCGCTATAGCCTGGATTGGATGTTCGAGGCGGCCGATAGGTTCACGGAATTTGCCAAAAAGAATCATTTTGATGCAGCCGGTCTGGCGATCGCCTGGGTGGCCAGTCATCCGGCCGTGACCGCGCCGATCATCGGCGCGCGCAGCATGGACCAGCTAAAGAGCGCGGTGGCGGCGATCGATATCAAGATGACTCCCGAGCTGAGGGACGAGATCTCATCGCTTTCTCCCGAACCGCCGCCGGCCACCGACCGCAACGAAGAGAGGACGCCGTTCAACTACGGCATGAGGTAAATCTAGGGAATAAATTCGGGCACAGGTATTTAATCAGGTTAAAAAGATTTTCATTGCGAGGCGCTTCGCGCCGTGGCCATCTCCTCCTCTGATTAGCGAAGCAACGGTTCCAGCGTTTTGGCGTTTGCCACGGCGTAGGCTTCGTAATCATTATTGAAATAAATGAAGCATTCCCTTGCTTGGATCATTTTGATCTTTTCCGCCCACTCCTTGAGCTCGTCATCTGTATAGTTGTGGCGATGCTCCCCCGTTAGGCCATGGAAACGGACATAGGCCGTGTCTGCCGTTTCGATCATGGTGCCGGGCACTTTCGCGGAGGAGACAATACAGAAGGCAACTTTGGCAGATCGAAGCAGGTCGTAGACGGCCTGCTGATACCAGCTCTCGTGCCGGAACTCGATAACGTTTTTATAATCTGGCGACAGCAATGACAGAAAATCTTCGAGCAGGGGTAGGTCGAAGTGGATGGAAGGCGGAAGCTGGAAAAGAATGCACCCCAGTTTTTCCTTGAGTGAGTTGGCCAGGATGTAGAAGTAACGGACTTCGTGCTGGACATTCTTGATCTTTTTCAGGTGGGTGATCTGACGGTTGGCTTTGAGGGTGAATGTGAAATCCGGGGGTGTTTTCTCCAGCCAGCTCCTCAGCGTGTCCGGCTTTGGGAAGCGATAAAATGTCATGTTGATCTCGACCGTGGAGAAGTTTTGGGAATAGAAACTCAGCCAGTCCTTGGACGAGAGATCTTCGGGGTAAAAAAGGCTGACCCATCCAGGATAGCTCCATCCCAACGTCCCCAAATGTATGGTCATGGCCTTTGAAATTTTATAAATTTAATTTTGTCGCGGACCAGTTCCCCGTTCATGTTTTGCTTTTGCCAGGGTTAATTTAACTCAAAACTGATGGATTTTCAATCGGTTACCAAATTCGTGAATCATTTTCTCATTTGAGGTGATGACATAACACGAGGCAGAGCGTCTAAACTTTGAGAAGGTTTATTAACGATGTTGACAAAAGTTAACATGTAAGTTAACATATGAATGCTCAAAGAAAGATACTTTTTTACAGGACAGTCGATGGCAAATGCCCCGTCGAAGATTTCTTCGATTCTCTCCCTGGAAAGGATGCTCAAAAGATCGCTTGGGTTCTGAAATTGCTGGAAGAGCTCGATAGGATTCCGATCATTTATTTTAAGAAACTCGAAGGAACGGGCGACTTATGGGAATGCAGGATTCAATTTGGATCAAATCATTACCGGATACTTTGTTTTTTTTAAACAATTCAACAATTGTCCTGACCAATGGGTTTATCAAAAAAGGCAAAAAACGCCGAAAATTGAAATAGTAAAGGGCGACGTATATCGAAGAGATTTTTTGAGAAGGGGGATAAAACATGAGTGATCTTGAAAAATATATAAAAAAAAGAAAAAAAAGAGATATAGAGTTTGCCGGTGACTTTGACCAAAAATATGCGAAGTTTAAGATAGGAGTCATGCTCCGTCAGGCGCGAGAAGCAGCGGGCTTAACTCAAGAAGAGCTTGCCCGCCGGTTGAAAACGAAGAAAAGCGCCATATCTCGAATTGAGAATCATGCGGAAGACATTAAGCTCTCGACACTCGAGAAAGTCGCGATTGCTTTGGGCAAACAACTGCAGATCAGCATTGTCTGAATATCTGTGTGACTTTCTTGGTTTGAACGGCTTTTTGTCGGATTCCTTGAAATTTTTGCTGTTCTTGCATACCATGGGGCCTGGAGCGCATGAGCACATTCGGGTTGGTCGGCACCATCACTTCCGATACGATCACGCATGACGCCGGCCGCACGTTGAAAGGAATCGGGGGAATCCTCTATCAGGCGGCCGCCTTCTGCGGCCTGGGCGATGAAGCCTTTCTTTATACAAACTGCGGCCAGGGGCTTAAGCCAAAAGTGCAGCCGCTCATCGATGCATGGACGACTCTGTATACGAACGGCCTGGAGTTTGTCCCGGGACCGGGCAACCGAGTCTTCCTTCGCTATTCAAAGCAGCTCAAGGAACGGGAAGAGATCCTGGAATCCGTGGTCCCTCCTCTCGACCCGGCCAGGGTCCTCGCCGATCTAGATCAAATCGAGATGCTGCTCATGGTCTTCAACTCGGGCTTTGACATCACGCTTGGCGACTGGCGGCAGATCGCCGACAGCACGGACTGCCCCATCTGGCTGGACATTCATTCGCTGGCGCTGGCCAAGCATCTCCGCAAGCACAGGGAATATATCTCCCTGGACGATTGGAAAGAATGGGTCAAAGGCGTTACATATCTCCAGGCCAACCGGCAGGAAGTGGCTTCGATGCTCGGACACCCCGAGGAATGGCCCGCCGGGGAAGAAATCGCGGGCTTTGTTCAGGATGCGTTTCAAATAGGCATCAAGACCGTTTTCGTAACCATGGGAAAGGAAGGCGTTCTGGTCTCAACCCCGGCCGGATCCCGAATGATGCGCGCTCCCCGAGCCGAGACGATCGTAGACACCACAGGCTGCGGAGACGTTTTTTGCGCGGGTACAATGCACCGGCTGGCCGAGGGAACCTCGATTTCCGAGGCGGCATTGTTTGGCATCCGCCTGGCCTCCCAAGCCGTCAGCCTGGCCGGGGTCGCGCAAACGTATGACCTGGCTTTAAAATTTCGTCGAGCTTTAACCAGCCCCTTCCCCCGAAAATCATAAAGTGTCTTTTTCTTAGACGGATTTTGTGCTAGAATGGCTATAACCGATGGAAAAGAAGGATATTTTAGGCATTACCTACTTTTCCGATTATTTAAGACCCGCCCAAATTGTCTATGACCTCAAAGCAAAGGACAAAGTCCCGGCTATTGAAGAGCTCTTGGATGTCCTGGCCAAGCAAAAGCTGATCCGGAATAAAAAGCTCATCCTAACCCGCCTCATTGACCGCGAAAGCCTGGATTCAACCGCTCTGGGAGAAAGCGTGGCCGTTCCCCACGCCCGCGTGGATACGGGCGGAGAAATTGCCGTCGCCGTCGGGAGGTCCGAGAAAGGGATTGATTTCGATGCCCTCGATAAAAAGAAAGTCCACTTGGTCATTCTGATCGTCTGGAACCCGAGTCTTCCCGGCCTCTTTAACCACCTCTTCGCCGGGCTGGCCCAGTTTTTGCGGAAATCTGAATTCCGACAGCGGGCATTTGGGTCGAAGGACAAAAACGACCTTTATAACGTCCTGTCCGAGATCGAGCTGAAACTTCCCCAGGAGGATAAAATCGTCAGCCGCGCCGGCCTGCTTAAGAAACTCCAGGAAGTCGAGATGAAAAAAAGGAAGGCCCCGAAGGCCCAGATTAAGACGCTCCAAGCGCAGGCCAGCTACATCCGGGAGGAGCTCGACCAGGCTTTGCTGGCGCGCTTCGACAGGCTCATGGAACGGTACGGTTTCGCCGTGGCCGAAGTGGACGACGGCGCCTGCCAGGGGTGCAATATCAACGTTTCGACCCAAATGAGCTCGGCGATCGAGGGCAGCAATGATATTTACGTCTGCGAAAACTGCGGAAAATACCTCGTCGCCGCAAAAAAGAAAAAGAAATAGGGGTCAAAGCTACTCATTACGCATCACGCAAAAATTTCCCCGAGAACATGCGTAATGAGTAGCTTTGACCCCGCTTTTTTAGCGCACGGTCTCTTTGACTAGGTTTGCCGGCTTAGACAACTTGTAAATAGGAAAGCCAGTCGGGCCGCCGCCAAATTGGCCGACAAGGTCCCGGTCAAAATAATTCCAGACGACCAGCCCGTCATCGCTTTCCGGCTCCAGGAGGTAAGCGGCGACATTGGCGAGGGGCTGGGCCGCCGTGACGAAAATCGTCCCAACCGGAAATTCCTTCTGCTCTTTGGCATATTCCCCCTTGATCATGTTGGTGCGGTGGCCTTGGTAGAGCCTCTCCGCTCCCTTGATTTCCTTGGTCTTGAAGGACTCGACGTCGAGAGTGGCAGGTTGGACCAGCTTTTCCACAAGAAGGCCGTGCTGAAGAAGCTTTTGGATGACTTCGGTCGAAGCGGCGGGAATGAGGTAGCCGGCCGGCAAAGGCACCGACCTTTTGAAGCTAAAATCCGCGAAATAAGGGATGACGAAGGTCTTTTTCTTATCCGTCCTTTTCATTTGAGGATACGGCGACCCTTCTCTCTGAATCACTTCCATTTCGTAGCCAAGGACGGTCACCGGCTCGGGCAGCGCTTTGATGTCATATTCGAGCCCGAATAAATCTGTAGGTTTGGGGCCTGCGCCTCTGGCCATCGTCCTCAGGTCGGCGTCGGCCATCATCTTCAGCAATTCGTCTGCATGCGCTGCGCAATAGTCCAGGGTGGCCAGGAGAAAATTGTAATTGCCCAGGACGCGCGTCTTGAAATCGGCATGCACATAATTTTCGTCCAGGATGGCTAGACGGTTCCGCAGCCCGATGCAGTTGGTGATGTAGCGCGGCTGGGGCTCGAGCGTTTCCCATCCTTTTTCGGGCGCGCGGGGATCCCGGAAGCCGCCGTAGGGAAGGCCAAGGGTGTTGTACTTGTCCTTCATGATCTTGTTGATCGCGGGTAGCATTTTCGATCGCTGGAATTCGATCAGGGCGGCATCGCCGTTCGGGTTGATCGGCCAGGCGTAAGTCACGGTCTGCTCATGGTAGGCGCCGTCTGTCGTGTGGCAGTCGATAAGGAGCAGCGGGTCCCAGCGGTTGAGGACGTTTTTAAGAAGCCCCTGGAGCTCCGGGCTCTCGAGTTTGATCGAATCCCTGTTGAGGTCGAGGTTCTGGCCGTTCGTCCGGACGCCGACTCCCTGCTCGGGGCCGGGCTGCTGGCGGCGGTTATTGGGACTGATCTTTTCATTGCCGTCGGCGTTGAAGATTGGACAGATCAGGATGACCAGCTTATCCAGGTAGGGAGGCTTGGCCTGCTGCAAGATGTCCCGCGCCAGCATGAGCGAGGCTTCCTTTCCTTCGACTTCACCGGCATGGATGTTAGCCTGGATATAGATGACCGCCTTTTTGTTATTCTTGGGCTCGAATGGCGATGCAGGAACCGGATTGCCGATGACAAGGAGGGGCACATCCCGGCCTTCGGTGCTGCGGCATAACGTCTCGACCCTGATGAGCGGGCTCTGCTTCTGGAGCTCCCGGACGAAATTCATGACGTCGGCATAGCGGGACGTAGCGGTGTAATTTGTCGCCTCAGCCACGGTCTGAGGCTGCTTCTGGGCAAAAGCATCGTGGGAAAAAGCCGGGCTTAAAAGTGCAAAGAGAATCAATATGGGGATCATTTTTGTTGATCGTTGCATATCTATTTCCTTTCTTGGTTTATTTCCATATGAGAAAAGAGTTTATTGAATTCTTGCTCTCGCGTCAACGAGAAGGCCAAAGGAGAGCGGATTTCGGCGCGGGTGGCGCGGGTGGCGCCCCAACGCCCGGAACTGAAGAAAATTTGGGGAGAATACAGAATTTGTGAATTTGAGATCGTGCCCCCAAATTTTTCAATGAGGACGATGGGGCTGGCCGGAGACAGGACCCGCGCCAAATCTTTGACATTATTTGCGAAATCAACTACTTTGATTCCATGCTGATCTTTGGCGTGCGCCCGGAGAAAGAAGAAGCCCTGCGTCGCAAAATGGAGCGCCTCGGCATCCGGGAAAGCGATCTCGTCGAAAAATTTATCCGTTCCCAGGGCAAGGGCGGGCAGCATGTCAACAAGGTTGCGACCTGCGTGTATTTGAAACACCTGCCGACCGGTATTGAGGTCAAGTGCCAGCGGGAACGGTCGCAATCCATCAACCGGTTTCTGGCCCGGCGTATTCTTGCCGACAAGATAGAAGCCACGATCCTTGGAAAAGAAAGCGAGGAGCAGCAGAGGATCGAAAAGATCCGCCGGCAGAAGAGGAAGCGGTCCAAACGGGCTAAACAAAAAATGCTCGAGGACAAGCGAAGACACGCCGTCGTCAAATTGGGTCGCGCTTTCCGGCCGGGCCCTGAAGATCTTTAAGAGGCCAGCCGCAGAAGCGCCTGCAGCAAGAGGTTGGCCCCTTTTTCCAGATCTTCCCACCGGATGGATTCTTGGGGGGAATGGCTGATTCCGTCCGGGCTTGGGATAAAAATCATGGCCACGTCCGTTTTTGAGGCGAGAATCTGCGCGTCATGACCCGCCCCGCTCGTCACCGGCATAAAGGGATAGCCGAGTTTCTCGCACTCTTCCTGGAGAAGGTTGACCAGCCGCGACGGAATTTTGACGGGCTCGGTCTGGTCAATGATCTTTGAAACAAATGTCAGGCCGCGCGTTGTGGCAACGTCTTCCGCCAGAGAAAAGAGGGTGCTTTCCAGCGCGCGCATTGTCTCCTTAGAGCCGCTCCTGAATTCAAAGGAAAAATCCGCTTGGCCGGGCACCACGCTGAATGCGCCTGGCGCGACATTCACTTTGCCGATAGTGACCATGCTTCCGTAATGTTTTGTCGCCACGTACTGGGTGCTTTTCAAGGCGAAGTCGGCCAGCCCGAGAAAAGCGTCCTGGCGGAGCTCGAGCGGCGTTGTGCCGGAATGGCTGGCGTTCCCGATATAAGAGCACCAGCGGTAATGCTTGCCGGTGATGAGGTCGACGATGCCGATCGGAACGTCCTCTGTTTCCAGGACCGGCCCCTGTTCGATGTGAAGCTCAAGGTAAGCTTCGATTTCGGGCGTACTTTTATGCGCTTCGAGGATGCTTTCGATCGTGAATTCTGTTCCCCTCAGGATCTCCTTGAGGGGACGGCCGAACGCCGTCAACCTCTTTTCCAAGAGCCCCTTGTTCAGCTCCCCGACAAACGCCCGGCTTCCCAAAAAATCCCCGACGAGATTCCCTTCTTCGTCCGTGAACGACGCAAGCTCCAAAGGCTTAGAGAGGCGGTAACATTCCTCCTGGATTCTTCTCAGGCACTCCAGGCCTGACAAAACACCGATTGACCCATCGAACATTCCGCCGTTGATGACGGTATCGATATGGGAGCCGACCATAATCGCTTTCCCTTGGTTTTCACCCAGCCGTCCGAAAATATTGCCGGCCCCGTCAACGCGGTGAGAAAGGCCGGCTTCCTCGATTTTCTCTTTCAGCCAGACTCTGGCTTCAAGGTCGGCCTTGCTGAATGAGGGCCGGGTGACGCCTCCCTTCGGATCCCGGCCGATCCGGCCCAGCTCTTCAATTTCGTTTTTGAGACGCTTGAGATTGATTTGCATAATTCATCCACAGGAAGGAATCGTCCTTTAGCTTTTCAGCAGGTCAACCATTTCCCGAACGGCCTGGCTAATCCCTACAACGGCCGCCCTGGCCACGATGGAAAATCCGATGCTGAGTTCGGTGATCTGGGGAATGGCAACGATCGGAGCAACATTCCGGTAATCCAGGCCGTGGCCCGCGGTCACCTCAATGCCCATCCTGTGCCCGATATCAGCTGCCTTGCGGACCTCGGCGAGCGCTTTGTCTTGCGCTTTGCCGGGCTTGAGGTCCGCGTAGATCCCCGTATGGATCTCGATCTGAGGAACTCCAAGGTCGCGGCAGGCCTCGATCTGCTTGAGTTCCGGGTCGACGAAGATGGAGACGCGGATCTCGCCTTTCGCCAGCTCTTTTACGTAAGAAACCAGAGCCCTGCGATGCGAGAGAACGTCGAGTCCGCCGGTCGTCGTGAGCTCTTCCGGCCGCTCCGGGACCAGGCAGACGACATTGGGCTTGATCTTCAAGGCGACTTTTTTCATATCCTCTGTGGCGGCCATCTCCAGCGTGAGCTTGGTCTTGATGACTTTTTTGAGGACCTCGAGATCCCGCTCTTTGATATGGCGCCGGTCGCTCCTGAGATGCGTGGTGATTCCCATCGCGCCGGCTTGCTCGGCCAGAAGCGCGGCGAGAGCCGGTTCCGGCTCCGAGGCCCGCCGGGCTTCCCTCAATGTCGCAAAATGGTCGATATTGACGGATAATCTCATCGTTTGACTCCTGTATCGGGAACTCTGTACCGGGGACGCGTCCCAAAGAGACATGTCCCCGGTCCGATTTATTGACCTAGATGCTTGGCGATTACGTCCGCGACCTGCTGAGCGCAGCGCGTCACTTGGTCGAGGTCTTCTCCCTCGACCATCACCCTGGCCAACGGCTCCGTCCCCGAATAGCGGACGTCCAGACGCCCCCGGCCCTGGAGCTGATGCTCGACATCCTCGATCGCCCCGCCGATCTCGGGAATCTTCCGAAATTCCACTTTCCTGGCCACCCGAACGTTCAGCAGGAGCTGCGGATATTCCACGAGACCCTCCGTGAGTTTTGAGAAGGGGATGTCTTTCAAGGCCAGGACTTCCAGCATTTTCAGGCTGGTCAGGATCCCGTCGCCCGTAGGACAGTCGTCCAGAAAAATCGTGTGTCCGGATTGTTCTCCACCCAGGTTCGCCCGGATGTCGATCATTTTTTCGAGGACATATTTGTCGCCGACTTTGGTCCGGATGAGCTTCAGCCCCATCTTGTCCAGGGCGAGCTCGAGTCCCATGTTGCTCATGCTGGTGGCCACAACACTGTCCGATCTCAGGCGTTCCCTATCTTTCATAAACTTGGCCAGTACGAAAAGTGTGTGGTCGCCGTTGAGAATCCTACCTTTTTCATCGACCCAGACCACACGGTCGGCATCCCCGTCATAGGCAATGCCGATATCTCCCCCGACCTTGACTACGGTTTTCGCAAGGTTCTGCGGATAGAGAGAGCCGCAGCCGTCATTGATATTTTTGCCGTTCGGCGACCGGCTGATGGCGACCACATCGAAGCCCAGATCCCCGAGCACTTCGGGAGCGACATGAGAACTGGCTCCGTTGGAACAATCGAGGACGACCCTGAATTTCTTGGGGAGCCGGACATGAGCTATCTGGCTTATTAAAAATGCCTTATAGTCCTTGATATAAAAAGGTTCAGGCCTTATTGTCATTTTTTTGTCCAGGAAAGCCTTTTTGGTACAGACGATATCTTTTTCGAGCCTGGCCTCCCAGTCATCCGAGATCTTGAAGCCGTTGGACGAGAAGATCTTGATGCCGTTATCTCGATAGGGGTTATGCGAAGCGGAGATCACGATCCCCGCAGCGAAGGCATGCTTTTTGGTGAGGTAGGAAACGGCCGAGGTCGGGATGACGCCCGCCGATATCGCTTCCCCGTGAGCATCCCGGATCGCCTGGACAAGCGCCCCCTCTATCCAACCGCACGACTCGCGCGTGTCGCGGCCGATGAGCACCTTCGGCTCGAGCTTCTCTGCGCCGAGGAGCCCCACCAGGGCTTCGCCAAGGGCACAGATCGATTTCAGGTCGAGGGGGAATTCGCCCGCTATGGCCCGGATTCCGTCCGTCCCAAACAGCTTTTTCATGAATCTCCTCAGTCCCTAATTCGGCACTCAATTGTAGCGGATTGAGAAGGGGAGGTCAAACCGAGCCTATTTCAGCTTGGAGAGGAAAACCCTGACCCGGACCCTGGTCTGGGCCGTGCCCAGCCTCAAATCCGGCTTGGGAAGGATCAGGTCGGCCTCGAATTGTGCGGTTTGGGAGAGATCTGTGATATCGACGGGGCTCGTTTGGACCCTATCCTTGGGGCTGAACTTGCTTTCCGGTCCCCGGACGATGACCTTAGAAGGAGTCAGTTCGATCTTATCGATGGTAAACCCTTCCTTGGCCTTGCCGATGATGACCGGAAAAACTTCCATCAACATGGCCCTGCTCTTTTCGAGCTTCAGGTGGACTTTGTTCGGGAAGATCCGGAGGACCTTGGCGTCCGACGGAACGCGGATCATGGAGAGATTCAACGGATAATCTTCCTGGTTGATAGTGCCCCTTTCCAGATTCAAAATAGCCTGGACGTTGCTCGAGGAGATCTCTCCCAGGAGCCGGTTGGGCGCCCGGAGAGTGACCTCGATCATGGACGTCGGTTTTTCCACGAGCTCCACTTCGGGCGGGATGTTTCTTGTTTCCAGAGGCACGGTCAGTGTTTTCTCGGAGAATATTTTCTCTTCGGGAATTAGCGTCAGCCAGAGAACGAAGGCCAGGACCAGGGCCAGCAGCTTCAAGGGCCAGTTTCGTGTCAACAGGTTGATGATAAATCTGATCATTGTGTTAAATACTCAAGCAGATATTCTTTGAGTTGCTCCTTGTCCTGCATTCCTTTTAGGACTCCTCTCGTGGATAGGGAGATTCCGCCTGTCTCTTCGGAGACGACGATGACGGCAGCGTCCGTCTCCTGGGAAAGTCCGACGGCGGCCAAATGGCGCGTCCTGGCCAGGAATTCAACGCCCAGGTTGTGCGAGGCCGGCAGCGGAAGCAGGCATCCGGCGGCCACGATTTTGTTGCCCTGGATGATGACAGCCCCGTCATGGAGGGGAGAATGAGGGAAGAAGAGGCTGACGACGAGGTCTTTGGACAGGAGGGCGTCGATCTTGGTGCCCCGGTCGGCATAGGCGGCCAAGGAAATTTCTTTCTGGATGGCGACGAGGGCGCCGATCTTTTTCTGGGAGAGATAATCGACCGCGATGAAAAGGTCTTCGATCTTTTCCTGGAAGGACCTCAGGGTCAGGGGTTTGCGGAACGACCGGGACCCGATCCCGGTCATGAATCTTCGGATCTCGCCCTGGAACAGGATGATGACGGCGATGATCAGGTAGGCGATGACGTTTTTGATCAACCAGTTCGTCACCACGAATCTCCCCCACCGGGCGATAAACAGGAGCAGGGCGATGATCGCGACGCCGATGGCCATCTGGTAAGCCCGGGATTCTTTGATCAACAGGAAGAAGGAGTAGAGGATAAAAGCGACCAGAAGGATATCCAGCGCGTCGGTGAGCGTGAAATGCGACAGGGTGGTCGTGATGCTAGTGAACATAGCGGTTCTTGTTCTCTTCCCCAAAGTATTTTTCCGGATCATCGTTGAGGATGGCCTCGGCCACGAGCGCCGCCCGCTTGATGGCCTTCACGTCGTGCACCCGAAGGAGGCTGGCGCCCCGGAGGATGCTGACCACGGCGGCGGCGATCGAGCCTTCCAGTCTGTCCTGCGGCGGCGCGTTCAAAACCTTCCCGATGAAGGACTTGCGCGAGACGCCAACGAGAATAGGCCGTTCTAGCGCCTCGAAAAAGTCGAGCTTATTGATCAAGACAAGGTTATCTTCAAGCCTTTTTCCGAAGCCGATACCGGGGTCGATGATGATATTTTCCTTCTTGAGCCCATAGGCCAGGGCGATTTCGATTTTTTCGGCGAGAAAGGAGCGGATCTCTTTGAGAACGTCCACATAGAAAGGATGGACTTGCATCGTCTTTGGATTCCCCTGCATATGCATCAGGATGAAGCCTGCGTCGTTCCGGGCTGCCAGGCTCAGAAGCCGGGTGTCCAGGCTAACGGAACGGATGTCGTTAATGATATCGGCGCCGTGGTCGAGGGCGGCCTCGGCCACCTCGAATTTCATCGTGTCTACGGAGATCAAGGCTTGGCTGGCTTTCCTCAGGCCGGCGATTACGGGGATGACGCGGCGGATCTCTTCTTCGGCAGGCACCGGGTCGGAGCCGGGCCTCGAGCTTTCCCCGCCGACGTCGATGATATCCGCGCCCTCGGCGAGCAGACCCAGGCCGCGATCGACGGCCTTCTCGGGCTCCAGATAAAGTCCTCCGTCAGAGAATGAATCCGGTGTGACGTTGACAACCCCTAAGATCCAGGTGTGCCGGCCGAGACAATATGTTTGGTGTTTGACCTGGAAGTTGTATGCTTTCCTCACCTCTTACACTTTTGCCAAATCTGGTTTTTCCAAAGGCGGAACGGTTTTGACATCTTCTTTTGCTTTGGGTTTTTTGGGCCGCTTGACTTTCGCCACGGCCTCGATCTCATCCGAGGTCAGGACTTCTTTTTCCAGCAGGAGCTTGGCGATCTTTTTCAGCTTGCTCTTGTTCTTTTCGAGAAGCTGGCGTGTTCGTTCGTAATTCCGGCTGACGATCTTTTTGACTTCCTCGTCGATCCGCTCAGACGTTTTTTCGCTGAAATTTTTATTAATGGCCAGGTCCCGGCCGAGGAAGATGAGGTCGTCACGCTCCCCGAAGGTCAGGGGGCCCAGGTCCGACATGCCCCACTGGCAGACCATCTTGCGGGCGATTTCCGTGGCTTTCTCGAAGTCATTGGCGGCGCCCGTGGTCGTCTTGTCCAGGAAAATTATCTCTGCCACGCGGCCGGCCATGAGCACGGACAGCTGGGCTTCGAGATATTCCTTGCTGTAGGTATAGCGGTCGTCGAGCGGAAGCTGCTGGGTGACGCCGAGGGACATTCCCCGCGGGATGATCGTGACTTTGTGGATGGGGTCGGCCTCGGGAATGAGCGCCGCGATCAGAGCATGACCGGCCTCGTGAAAGGCCGTGCTCCTTTTTTCTTCGTCGCTGATGATCATGCTCTTGCGCTCCACGCCCATGAGCACCTTGTCCTTGGCGTATTCCATGTCCTTCATCAAGACCTTGTCCTGGCCCAGCCGGGCGCCGATGAGGGCCGCTTCATTGACCAGATTGGCCAGGTCGGCGCCCGAGAATCCGGGGGTTGACCGGGCCAACAATTTCAGGTCGATATCTTTATCGAGCGGGATTTTTCGGGTATGGACTTTCAGGATTTCCTCGCGGCCTTTGACATCGGGCATGTTGACGACGATGCGGCGGTCGAACCGTCCCGGACGAAGGAGGGCGCTGTCAAGGATATCGGGCCGGTTGGTGGCGGCGATCAGGATGACGCCTTCGTTCGAATCGAAGCCGTCCATTTCGACGAGGAGCTGGTTCAGCGTCTGCTCGCGCTCGTCATGCCCTCCGCCCAGGCCGGCGCCTCTCTGGCGGCCGACGGCGTCGATTTCATCGATGAAAATCAGGCAGGGCGCGTGTTTCTTGCCGTTCTCGAACAGGTCCCGGACGCGCGAGGCACCTACGCCGACGAACATCTCAACAAAATCCGACCCGCTGATTGAGAAAAACGGCACATCCGCCTCGCCGGCGACGGCCCGGGCGAGCAGGGTTTTGCCCGTGCCCGGGGCGCCGACTAGGATAACACCCTTGGGAATGCGTCCCCCGAGTTTCTGGAATTTCTGCGGATCTTTCAGAAACCCGACGATCTCCTGGAGTTCCTCTTTGGCTTCTTCGACGCCGGCGACGTCTCTGAAGGTAATCTTTTTCTGTATGCCGGAGAATAGCTTAGCCCGGCTCTTGCCGAAGGACAGCGCCTTGTTCCCGCCGGCCTGCATCTGCCTCATGAAGAACAGCCAGAAAAAGATGAGGAGGATGATCGGGAATGCCGTAAAAAGATAAGAAAACCAAGGGCTTCGGTTCGTGTCCTTGACGATGATGTTAACCTTGTTGTCACGCAGGGTCTTGACCAGGTCGTTATATTGAGACGGCAGGACGGTTTTGAAAGTGGTCCCGTCCTTGTACGTCCCTTTCACCTGGCTTCCGGTGATCGTCACATCTTCGATTTTCTTTCCTTCGACATCGTTGAGGAATTGGCTGAAGTTGATCTCGGTTTTGATGATGTTGGGAGGCTGAAGCAGGCTCCACAGGAGGATAATGATGACGCCCGCAGCCATCCAGAAAACGATATTTTTTATCGGTTTTGGTTTTTTCGTTGCCATTGAATGTTCCTTTAAACAAGATTATTTTACCACGTATTCAGCTTCTTGTTAAGAAAGAATTTAGAAAAAAACTGAAAAAAACTCAAAAAACGGGCCAAAAATCGTGAAAATCCGGCTAAAAATCGGTGAATATTTAAAAAAATCGGGGACCGGCCTTTTGGCCTCCCTTCCCCCAATTCTTTTTTTGTTGACAATAACTTCCGAATTGATATAAACGATTACTCTTCATGAATCTTCACTGGATCGACCTTGTCATCATCGCCTTCTATCTCGTTGTCGTTGCCTCGATCGGCTTTGTGGTTAAAAAACGGGCTACCAAAAAATTGGACTCGTTCTATCTGGCCGATCGCAACGTCCCCTGGTGGATGCTGGGTCTGTCCGGCTGCTCGAGCTACATCGACATCGGCGGCACCATGTCCATGATCGGCGCAATTTTTTACCTGGGCCTTAAGTCCCTCTGGGCCACCCATATCTTCTGGGGCTGGTTCATCATCTGCTTTTACATGGCCTTCCAGGCCAAATGGATCCGTCGCTCGGGTGTCATGACCTTCGCCGAATGGAACGAGACCCGGTTCGGCGCGACGCGCGATGCCGAGGCGGCCCGGCTGGCGGCCGCGATCTTCCTCCTCGTCCTCATGATTTGCAACCTCATGTTTATATCGGTGGGAACGGGCAAATTCGCCGAGGAATTTTTGCCTTTCCCCCGCTGGGAAGCAACACTGATCGTGCTGGCCGTGGTCGGGATCTATGTCACCCTGGGCGGTTTTTTTGGCGTCATCCTAACGGATGTTTTTCAAACGATGCTGATCGCCATCGGTGCCGTCATCATGGCCGTGATGGTTTTCCAAAAAGCTCCCGCGACGAGTTTTATCGCCAAAGACCCGGCCTGGTTTTCGCTGGCCCCCGCCTGGAAGCTCTGGCCGTCGTATATGGCGGATACGTCGCCGGCCTACCAGCACTTTAATTTCTTCGGCCCTATCCTGATGGCCGGATTTCTCTGGATGGTCTTCCGCGTGCTCAGCGGCCCGAACGTTTGGGACTTTCAATTCTTCCTGACAACGCGGACGCCGCGCGATGCTCAGCTTGCCGGCGGGATGTGGACGGTGGGCTACACCCTGCGCTGGATTTTAGGATGCGCGTTCATGGTGCTCGGGATTTTTTACCTCGGCTCGCAGGCCGGCTTTGACGCCGAAAAGATCATGCCCCTCGTCCTCCAGAAATTTCCGATCGGCATGCGCGGGTTCTTCATGGCCATCCTGCTGGCGGCCCTGATGTCCACAATCAGCGCCATGATCAATGTCACGAGCTCGGTCATCATCAATGATTTTATCAAACGGTATTTCGGCAAAAATCTGCCCCAAAAGAAGTTGGTTCGATACGGCCAGCTGGCTTCCGTCGCGGCCATCTTGATCGGTTTTGTCTTCAGCTTGTCGTTTGCCAACATCGTCACGGCCTGGGAAACCATGGTCTTTATCGTCGTGACGGTCATTCTCGTCCCCGCGACGCTGCGCTGGTTTTATTGGCGTTTCGGCGCCAAAGGTTTCGTCTGGAGCATGGGGGTCTCGGCCGTCCTGATTTTCCTGCGCATCATCTTTTTCGGCAAGCTCCACGCCGCGGCCTCGCTGGCAACTGACATGGGGCTTTGCCTTGTCACGACGGTCGTCGTGACGCTCCTGACGAAGCCCGCGGACATGGAGATCCTAGTGAAATTTTACTCCAAGATCCGGCCCTTCGGATTCTGGGGTCCGGTGAGGCGCGAAGCGGTGAAGCGCGGCCTTGTCCCGGCGAAAGATAAAATGCCGGCCATCGATGCCCTGAACGGACTGATCACGGCCGTTTTCCAGTTCTCGCTGGCGCTCCTTCCGTTTTACGCGTTTCTGCGAAATTGGACCCAGTTTGGAATCTGGGCGGGCGTCGCGGCTGGGCTTTCGATCGTTTTATATTTTACCTGGTATAAAAACCTCCCCTCGAAAGACGAAATATAATGGGGTCAAACCTACTCATTACGCATCTTCCCCAAGAGAATTATGCGTAACGAGTAGGTTTGACCCCAATCGCTGAATGATGTTGAGACGATGAACAAGCCGGCTGTCCATCTCATCTGCAATGCCCATCTCGACCCCGTCTGGCAATGGCGATGGGAAGAAGGCGCATCTGAAGCGCTGGCGACATTCCATACGGCTGTCGAGCTTCTCCATGAGCACAACCGGCTGGTTTTTTGCCATAACGAGGCCGTTCTATATCAGTGGGTAGAGCGCTACGATCCCCCCCTGTTCAAGGAAATCCAGAGGCTCGTCCGAAAACGGCGGTGGGCCCCGAGCGGCGGCTGGTATCTCCAGCCCGATGTTAACATGCCCGGCCTGGAATCCCTCATCAGGCAGATTGCCGAGGGGCGAAGATATTTCGGGGAGAAATTTGGTACCACGCCTAAAGTCGCTTATAACTTCGATTCATTCGGCCATAGCGGTGGGCTGCCGCAGGTCTTGGTGCGTTCCGGCTATAAAATGTATATCCATATGAGGCCGCAGAGCCATGAGCTCGAGCTTCCTTCCGACCTCTACCGGTGGCGTGGCACAGACGGCTCGGAGATCCTGACCTATAGAATCACCGTCGGGCTTTATCACTCCGAGCGCGATAATATCGAACAAAAGATCGGCGACGGCATAGAGTTCGCCCTGCGGCTCAATCGCGATGTCCCGGTCTTCTGGGGATTGGGGAATCACGGGGGAGGGGCTGCGCGCGAAGATCTCCGCTTCATCGACGCCTTGACGAAGAAGGAAAAGCGGGTCCGGATCATTCACAGCTCACCCGACCGACTTTATGAGGCGCTCAGACCTGCGGTAAAAAGTGTTCCGCTTGTCGAAGGCGATTTGCAGAGAGTATTTACCGGCTGCTACACGTCTTTATCGAGGATCAAGCGGGCGGCCCAGAAGAGCTTGGCTGGACTTGTTCAGACAGAAGCCCTTAGGGCAGCTTCTTGGTGGGGCTGCGGACAAGACTATCCCTCTGATGAACTCCGCGAAGCTTGGCAAGGCCATCTCTTCAATGATTTTCACGACATCCTGACCGGCACCTGCACGAAGCCGGCCGAACAAGACGCCCTTGAGCTCTACGGAAAGGTTTCAGACTCCGCGCGCCAGTTGCGCTTGAAAGCGGCCACGGCTTTTAATAGGGGCGCGACAAGAAAATTGTACGTTCCCCTGACAGTCTTAAACGCCAATCCTTCTTTAATCCACGCCCCCGTCGAAGTCGAATGCATGGCGGATTACAGGCCGTTCTGGAAAGGCCGATGGCACCTGAGGCTGTTTAAGCTCGCCAGCGCGGAAATCCCCTGCCAGGAAGAGCAGCCGGAGTCGCTTCTCCCGTTCAACCGCTGGCGCCGGAAGGTGAGCTTTATGGCCGACCTTCCCGGACTGGGAGTTTCGCATTACGACATCCGGGCTTACAAGGGGGATGGCCCGCGTCGTTCAATAAAGAGCACCGCCAAGAATGATTCTTGTTTCATATTCCAGACCAAAGGAGACGATGTCATAGCGGAAAAAGACCGCAGGAACTCTCCGCTCGCCAAATTCGATTTACTATCAAAGCTGGACAAAAAAGTCGGATTGTTGACGTCCCTCCGAGCCGGCGGCCGCGAATGCTTGGCCGGTCCGCTCTTCCGGCCACTTGTGATCATAGACGAAGGTGATTCCTGGGGAACGGACCGTTGGAGCTATCGGCAGGTGGAAGGCCCTTTTCAGCCGAAAGGACGTCCTCGACTCATAGAGAAAGGCCCCATTCGGACGATTATCGAGACCGTTCTCGCTTATAAAAAAAGCCGGATCGTGCTTAACACGATAGCCTATCCTTCCTGGCCTGTCCTGGAGTTCCGTTTTAGGCTGCTCTGGAACGAGGAGCGCAGGAGGCTGAAGCTTTCCATTCGCACTGCTTTTAAGCCCGACCACGTGCGATGTGAAATTCCGGGCGGCGCTATCGCGCGGCCGGCCGACGGCCAGGAGCACGTCCACGGCCGATGGATTTTGGCCGCGGGAGAGTCCGCCGGGAAAGAGACGGCCTTGGGCATCGTCAACTCCGGGCAGCACGGCTTCGACTTTGCCGACGGCGAGATCCGGCTGTCTGTTTTGCGAAGCTCGGCCTACTGTCATGAACAGGGCTTTAAGATCAAGAAGTCACCGCGGCGGAAGTTCGCAGACCTGGGCGTGCATGACTTCAGGCTTCTTGTGACAGCAGGAGATCCTAGCACAGTGCGCTCGATGCTTTCCGGACTCGCCGACTGGCTAAGCGCGCCTCCTGCCGCTTATGCCCATTTGCCAATTGGGATCGACAGTGAAACATTGGTAAATCCCCACTCGCTTTCCTTCATAAAGAGGGGGAATACAAAGGATTCATCTCGTAAGGATGATGAGCAGTTGAGTTTGGCTATCGGATTCCATAATTTGCTTTTTTTGCGTCCGGCGAATATTCGTATGACTGCCTGCAAGCAGTCATGGGATAAAAAAGCGCTGGTCGTGCGACTGCACGAGACGTCCGGAATGAGGACAAACGTGTCTTTAAAGATCGCAAAGTATCGCAAATCCGGTGCGCCGAAAATTTCCATAAAACTCGCCTTCCGGCCGTTTGAGATCAAGACCATTCGCATCGATAGGTCGGGGGAATGGCGGGAGGTCAGACTGATCGAGGAAATATAAATAATGAGCGGGCTGGGCGCCATCGACATTTTTATCGTCGCCGTGTACATCCTTGTACTCGTCTGGATCGGCCTGTGGGCGAAAAAAAGGGCCGAGCGCGGCATCGATTCCTATTTCTTGGGCGAGCGGAGCATACGCTGGTGGATGCTGGCCATGTCGGGATCGTCCTCCTATTGGGATATCACCGGCACCATGTGGATCGTCTCGCTCCTCTGCATCATGGGCATGAAGGCCATGTGGCACCAGTGGATCTGGGGCTGGCCCCTTCCCGTCTTTTTCGCCTTCTTCATGGGCAAGTGGATCAACAAGTCCAAGGTCCTGACCGCGGCCGAATGGATGAAGACGCGCTTCGGCGAAGACAGCGCCGGGAGCTCCGCCCGCTCGGCCTACGCCGTCCTGGCCATCGTCACGGTGACCGGATTTCTCGCCTACGATGCCGTGGGTATGGGAAAATTTGGGACCCAGTTCCTTCCCTTTTCCAAAGGCACTTGTTCGGTCCTGATTCTGGGAATCACGGGCATTTATATCATCTTTGGCGGATTTCATTCTTTGATTATTACCGAAGTCGTCCAGACGATCTTGATGAGTATCGGCGCGGTGATCATCGCCGTCATCGGTTTCGCCAAGGTGGACTTGGCCGCGCTTAGTCAGAAGATGGGCGGCGCTTTTTTCAACCTGTCCATCCACTGGAAAGAGCCGGCGCTCGGGGAGACCGAATTTTTTCTTCTCGGCGCGCTGACGATCGCCTGGATCGGAAAAGGACTGCTGCTCTGCTTCGGCGGTCCGGAACAGCTCTATGACTTTCAGCGCTTTCTGTCGGCCAAAAACGAGAAAGACGCTTCCAAGCTCGGCCTGCTCTGGGGTGTCCTGCACACGCTCCGCTGGCCGATGGCCATGGGGATCGCCCTGCTTTTTCTGAGCGGCTTCATGGGCGTCAAGGATTATGAAAGCGTGTTGCCCGCCGTCATCAACCAGTTCCTGCCCGTGGGCGTTCGAGGGCTGGTCCTGGCGGCGCTGTTGGCGGCTTTCATGTCCACGTTCAACTCCACGGTCAATGCCGGTGCCTCCTACCTCGTGGTGGATATTTACAAAAAATTCCTCAATCCGCGCGCGACACAGAAGCAGTTGGTCTATGCCGGATACATTTCCTCATTATTGCTCATCGCCACCGGCATCGCCATCGGTGCCACGGTCCAATCCATTCATAAGGTCTTTCAGTGGATCATGGCGGCGCTTGGGGCGGGCGTGCTGCTTCCCAATTTTCTGCGCTGGTACTGGTGGCGGCTTAACGGCTGGGGGTTCACAGCCGGGGTCCTGGTCGGAATCGGAGCGTCGCTCGTCCAAGCGGTATTTTTTTCGAGCGCTCCGCTCTATATATATTTCCCCGTCATCGCGGGCATCGGGCTCGTCGTCTCGGTGATTGTGTCTTATGCAACTCCTCCAACCGATGAAAATGTGCTGGTGAATTTTTATAAAACAATCCAACCGGCCGGGCTGTGGGGCCCCGTTAAAAGGGAGGTCAAAAAACTCTTTCCGGAATTCAAAAAGGAGCCCTTCCGGATCAGCCTGCTCAACGTGGCCATCGGCATTCCATGGCTTTTTTCGCTCTGGGTGTTTCCGATGTATCTCGTCGCCCGCGCTTATGGGCGGGCGGTCGTATTCGCCGGGATCGCCGCGACCCTCTCTATCGTTCTTTATTTCACGTGGTACCGAAGGGAAATCAAGCCCGCATAGAAGGCGCCAAGTCAAAAGGCAATGAATAAAACATCGATCGGGAATCCCCACTTTTTTCCTGATCGAGATCGATGGCGAAAGTGGTTGGCGGTTCATCACGATACAACGAAGAAAGTTTTTTCCTTGATCGCATTTGAGTCCTCTTTATTAAATTCGGTATGATCAAGCAGAGGAACGGGCCGTGACGAAAAGAGAGCGGGTACTGCGCTCGATTCAGCACAAAGAACCGGACAAAATGCCGGTGGACTTGGGCGCCATGCGCTCCACAGGCATAACGGCCGTCGCCTACAGCCGGCTCAAAAAGTATCTGGGAATACGCAAAGGGCACACCTATGTCTATGATGTCGTCCAGCAGCTTGCCCAGCCGGAGCAAGCCATCCTTGATTACGTTGAATCCGATGTCGTAGACCTGGGCCGCGCATTTCTGACGGAGGGGGGTGATTGGAAAGAATTCACGCTGCCCGATGGATCGCCCGCCAAAATCCCCGCCTATGCCGATTTTGTTCCGCACGATGGAGGCTGGCTGGCAAAAAACGAAGAGGGCGATATCATCGGCGCGATGCCGAAAGACGCATATTATCTCAGCCAGACGCAATTTCCGCTCAAAGACTGGGATGGCTCGGATTTGACTGTGCTTGATCGCTTGCCTGAATTCATGGGTAAAGTGACATGGTCGGCCTTGCCCACGGCGCCTTATCATAGGCCGCTGACCGCTGAGCATCTCGCCGATATACGGAACCGGGCCAAACACCTGTATGAAACGACCGACTATGCCGTCATGATCGGGTTCGGCGGAAACTTATTGGAGTGGGGCCAGTATCTCTGCCGGTTCGACCAGTTCTTGATGGATATCATTGATAATCCAAAAAAGGTTTCCGCCCTTCTTGACAAGCTTCTCGAGATGCATCTTGAAAATCTCGAAAAACTTTTGCCCGCCGTCGACGGCTATGTTCAAATCATCCAGATGGGCGACGATTTTGGAACACAGCTCGCCTTGGAAATCTCCCCTAAAATTTATAGAGAGGTTTTCAAGCCGCGCCAGCGCCTGATCTTCGAGACCGTGAAAAAACATTCCAGCCTTCACCTTTTCCTCCATTCCTGCGGCTCGATCGTCGATATCCTTCCGGATCTCATCGAACTCGGCGTCGAAATCATCAACCCCGTCCAGACAAGCGCCCGAGGCATGGACCCGCAGAAGCTGAAGCGGGAATTCGGCAATGACCTCACGTTCTGGGGAGGCGGCTGCGACACGCAGCGCGTCCTGCCGCTCGCCTCGCCCAAAGAGATCGAAGAGCACGTCAAAGAGCGGACCGACATATTCGCTCCGGGCGGCGGCTTTGTATTCACCCAGGTTCATAACATCATGCCTCACGTCCCGCCCAAGAACATCGCGGCCATGTACGACGCCGTCAAAAAATTTCGATAGCTAAACTCGGTGATCAGCCCAGTGTCCCGTCCCGTAAATCTCTTTTCAAAGTCCTCTGCAGGGACGGGACACTTCCAGGGGGGAGTCAAGCTCCCCCCCTCGGCGCTTCGCTCCGCTCCGCTGACCCCCTGAGGGGAACGACGCCGTTCCCCTCAAACTCCCTCGCGGTGGTGCGTCTTTAGAGATCGTCCTAAAGGTAAGTTATTTGTGAGACGCACCACTAGTTGACTCTCTCGCTTTTCCCTGATAGTCTTTAGCCATCCTGTAGAAAAGGGGTCAGCAATGGCCATCAAGTGCCCGAAATGTCAAGCCGAGAATCTGGAGACCAAACAGTTCTGCGGAGATTGTGGGACGCCGCTCCCCTCTGCCAAGGCTACCCGTCCCGAGGTCACGGAAACTCTTCAAACTCCCATTAAAGAATTGACCACAGGCTCCACCTTCGCCGGCCGCTACCAGATCATCGAGGAGTTGGGCAAAGGCGGCATGGGCCGCGTTTATAAAGTCTTCGACACCAAGATCAAGGAAAAGGTCGCGCTCAAGCTGATCCGGCCGGAAGTCGCTGCCGATAAAGAGACGATTGACCGTTTCAGCAACGAGATCCGCCTAGCCCGCAAGATCGGCCACCGGAACGTTTGCCGGATGTTCGACCTGGGTGAATCCGAAGGCGCCCACTTCATCACCATGGAATACGTCCAGGGTGAAGATCTGAAGAACATGATCCGCATGTCTGGGAGCCTGAGCCTGGGCATGCTGCTGAGCGTTGGGAAGCAGGTTTGCGATGGGCTGGCCGAAGCTCACGGTCTCGGAATCATTCACCGGGACCTCAAGCCGCAGAACATCATGATCGATAAGAACGGGAACGTGAAGATCATGGACTTCGGGATCGCCCGTTCGGTTTCGGATAAGGGCATCACCGGGGCCGGGGTGATGATCGGGACGCCGGAATACATGAGCCCGGAGCAGGCCGAGGCCAAGGATGTCGACCTGCGCTCTGACATCTATTCCCTGGGGATCATTCTCTACGAGATGGCCACGAGCCGCGTTCCCTTTGCCGGGGAGACAGCGCTCAGCATCGCCATGAAGCACAAGAGCGAGACGCCGAAAAGCCCGAAAGCGCTTAATCCCACCATCCCTAACGACCTTAGCGCGGTCATCCTCAAATGCCTTGAGAAGGACAAGGCGAAACGCTATCAAACGGCCGCCGCTCTCCGCGACGAGCTCGACAGGATCGAGAAGGGACTTCCGACGACTGAGCGCGTCGTCCCGGCGACAAAGATGGGCACGTCGCGGCAAGTCACGGTATCCTTCAACCCGCGGAAGCTCGTCATTCCGGCCGTCGCCCTCGGCCTGATCGTCGTCGCCTCCGTCCTTCTGCTTGTGCTTCCCGCGAAAAAAGCGGTGATTTCTTCCGCCGGCAACAAACCCAAGCTGGCCGTGCTCCACTTCCGGAACATGACGGGCGACCCAAAGATGGACCCCTGGAAAGAGGGCCTGCCCAATCTGTTGATCGCCGATATCTCACAGTCCTCGGCCGTCGATGTCGTGGGAGAGGACCGGATGAGGAGCTGCCTCACGCGCAAGAATCTCCTCCAGACCGAAAGTTATACGGCTGAAAACCTTGCGGACGTCGCTTCCGATACCGGAGCGACTCACGTCGTCAGCGGCTTTTTGACGAAGGCAGGCGATGAACTCCGCATCGACATTACCATCCAGGATATAAAAACCAAGACGGCTCTCGGCTCGGAAGAGGTCAAAGGGACGGGCGAGCAGAGCATCTTCCCAATGATCGACGAGCTGAAGACCAAGATCAAAGCCCGCTTCGGCCAAGCCGGAGCCCAGCCGATTTCTGAAGAAGAATTGGAGGTCGGCCAAATCACCACGTCGTCTCCCGAAGCCTTCAAATATTACCTTGAAGGGAGGAAATTCTACTTTCGGAACGATCTTCTCCGCAGCATCAGCTTCATGGAAGACGCCGTCAAGATCGATCCCGGTTTCGCCATGGCCTACAGGTCCATGTCCGTCGCGTATAGTCAACTCGGGAATAGGACCAAACGCCTGGATTTCATCAAGAAAGCGCTCGAATTGAGCGATAGGCTATCGGAGCGGGAGAAAAATCTTATCCAGCTCACCTCTTACTATTATTCTGAAGAAACCTATCCCCAAGCCATTGAACTCGGGAATCGATTGCTTAAGCTCAATCCGAATGACCTCTTCGCCCATTCGTGGTTAATAGATATCTATCGTGGCCTGGAAGATTGGGAACAAGCTGTCTACCACGGTGAATTCTGCCGGAAAGAGAAAAGCGAATACATGACAGACTATAGAGATTTAGGCACCGTTTACGCGAAACTCGGTCGTTACGACAAAGCCAGGGAAGCCATCCTGGCTTATGTCCCGATCGGCGGGGATAGTGCAGTGATTCATGCCTATTTGGCATCGTATTACACGATTGAAGGCAAATACGGCGAGGCCCTGTCGGAAGCCGACAAAGCCATGGCCCTGAACCCGACGAGCTACAGCAAAGGCACCATCTGGTTCCTGCAAGGCGAATGGGACAAGTGTGAGAAAGAAAGCCAACGATACCTAGCCATGCCGGAACCGGGAAACCAGCTCATTGCGAGGTATTGGCTCGAAATCCTTTATCGCACCCAGGGGAAATTCCGTCAAGCCCTGGAGCAGGCGCGTCTCCGCTATGACCTGGCGAAAAAGCAAAACTCGACCGAGGCGATGGCATATTCTCAGGAGCAAATCGTTTATAACCTGCTGCAACTTGGGGAATATGCTCAAGCCCAGAGCGAATCTAAATCATTTCGCGAATTCGTCGACAAGAATAACATATCCCTCTACAAATTAGACGCTCCCTTTCTAGCTTGTCTTATTGCCATCGGCCAAAAAGATTTTTCGACGGCCCAAAAAATGGCGGATGAATACAGGAATATGGCGGCCGCTCATCTCACGACCAAGAAATGGGTCCGTTACGCGGACGCTCTCCAGGGAAATATCGAGCTCGAACGCGGGAATTACAGCAAGGCGGTCTCGGCCATCGAGAAAGCGCTCACCCTCTGGCCCGCCCAATCGGAGATTCCCGATAACCAGTCTTGGCCGATTTATCATCTCGGCCTGGCCCACTTCCGGGCCGGGGATATGGAAAAAGCGAGGAAAGCTTTCGAAGATGTCACCAAAATGACTGTCGGCCGGATGTTCTATGGAGAGCAGTATGCCAAGAGCTTCTACATGCTCGGGCAGGTCTTCGAGAAGACCGGCGACAAAGCCAAGGCGATCGAAAATTACACGAAGTTCCTTGACCTCTGGAAGGACGCCGATCCCGGCCAGCCCGAGGTTGAGGATGCCAGGAAGAGGTTGGCGGGGCTGAAGGGCAGCTGATCCCCTCCCTATATACCCCCCCAGACTCCTGGTTAACTTGAAATAAGCCCCTGACTCTTACGCGATACCTGACGAGGCATATAGATCCAATCAGGGGGCAGGTCCAATTTGCTAAAGAACTCACATTATGAGTGGACTATTTCTTACGGATGAGGTCAAATATTTTGCAGGGGCATAGAATTGGTAAGTATCCCCCCGGGCCCTACAGCTCTTGGTCTTTCCAAGCCCCAGTGTATTTTGCGGTGCCTTTGCATTCTTGAAGAACAACGTGGCAGATTTTCATTCCTGGTGTTAACCTTATTTTATTTCGTCCGGCATTGTATATTTCAAGAATCTGCTTGTTGGAAATCCCCGGAGCTAGGAACGGAGCTGCGATATGACTCATCAGTCCAATTCGGGCGAATCTCGAACGTGAGTTCAGCCACCCGCACAAGTCTTCGGGGAGCGTAATCCTCTCTCTTGTGATCCCAAGCACCAGTTCACCTGGCTCCAATAGGTAGCCATCGCTAATATCAACAAGGTTGGTCAGCGTTTTGTAGTCTATATCTGCTTGCGTGATGTGCTGGTTGGTATTGAAAATCCGCAATTTGTTATCTAATGTCAAATCAATTGAGGCAGGGCCAATGGCATTCTCGTCATAAGGCTCTATTCTTATTCTGCCATTCATGATCTGTCTGAGAATTTCGGGCTTCGCGAGAATCATTTTGAATACTCTTTTAAGATCATTTTATTTATACATTTATATCATTTCTGAGCCCTTGACGCAAAGGACTCGAAATCCCTCGCTTAGTAAGAAGCATTCCGATACGGAGTATGATATCATCCTCATTTGTTCTGACGAGGCCTGAACCCGGAGATGCATAGAAATTGGAGAACTTGACAAGCCGAGAGCTGGTCCGCGAGATCATCAGCGGTCTGGCGGCATCCCGTTGCGGGTTCTGGCTGGGGAATCCCTATCCCGACAGCTGGCCGATCTATCATCAATATTTCGGGACATCGACCGAAGAGGAGCTGCGTCGAAAGCTCGGCGACGATTACCGCTGGATCTCTCCGTCCTTAATTGATTCGACTTACAAGCACCCGGAAAGGAAAAAGATTTTTGATTTGGGACAGGAGAAGCGATCCCACGGTCAGCCCGGTCCGTTGGCCGAAGCTGAAACCCTGCGTGACGTCGAGGCATTTGGCTGGCCCAACCTGGACTATCTCGATTTTTCTGAATGCCTGCATGCCCTTGAGAACGCCGGCCCTTTTTATCGGGCCAGTGGATTCTGGGCCCCGTTTTTTCACGACGTCATGGACCTGTTTGGCATGGAGAGCTATTTCGTCAAGATGCACATGAATCCCGAGGTTGTTCATGCGGTGACTGCCCGCGTCTGTGAATTTTACCTCGAAGCCAACCGCCGCTTTTTCGCCCAAGCCGCCGGCCTCATCGACGGATATTTTTTCGGAAACGATTTCGGCACACAGCTCGACCTCATCATCAGCCCCACGCATTTTGAGGAATTCGTCCTTCCCTGGTTCCGGAAATTTACCGATCAAGCGCATGCCCAAGGCTTCCAGGTGATTCTGCATTCATGCGGCTCGATTTATCGGGTGATCCCTCGATTGATCGAGGCCGGCGTCAACTGCCTGCATCCTTTGCAGGCGCGCGCGAAAAACATGGACGCCGAGCTCCTCTCGCGCGAGTTCGGAGGAAAGATCGCGTTTCTCGGGGGCGTCAACACCCAGCAGCTTCTCATCCACGCGACGCCGATGCAGGTCAAGGACGAGGTGCGGCGGCTAAGGGGCTTTTTTGGCCCGAGCTGGATCGTGAGCCCCAGCCATGAAGCGCTCCTCCCCAACGTGCCGCCCCAAAATGTGGCCGCTATGGCCGAAGCCGCTCATGAATAGTATCAAAAATCATGCTTCAATCTATGAGCCTGTAGATCTCATTTAAATCGGTTTCCGGCCAGTTTTCATCGACCAGCCCATTTGTGATGTCCACATGGATAAAGACGCCGCGGTATGTTTTGCACATCTTTATAATTTTCGAGACATAATCGGCCATGCCGCTGAACTTGATATCGCGGTGCAGCCCGACCCTGCAGGCTAGGACGGCCCGGCCGCCGAAGTGTTCAAAGACGGGTCCAAATGCTGTTTCGCTAGCGCCGAATTCAAGGCCCCTCAAATGGCGGACTTTTTTTAAGCTCGGAATGAGGTGCGTCCAGTTGCCGCAGGAGTGGAGATAGACGCCCCCAAATGCTTCCGAAAGCCGGTTGATGTAAGGAACGCTGAACTCATCATGAAGCGCCGGTGAAAGCATCACGCCGGTATCGTTGGCGATGGAGATCCCGAATCCATCCGGAATCCAAGGCTGAAATCCGCTCGGCACGAATTCTACGCCGCATCTAATCGCGAGGTCCCGCTGTGCCCGGATAAACTCGATCATAAAATCCGTGATCATTTGGAGCAGATGATGAACCTCGCGGGGGCTGCTGATGACGGCTTCCAGAAAATTGGTATGGCCGAAGATAAGGGCGGCATTGTCGAGCGGACCCTGGACATCGGCCAGGCGGACGGGGTACTGCCCGCCTGTTTGCTCGATGAAGAAGCGGGCATAATCGAGGATTCGGCCCAGCACGCCCGAGGTCAATTCGGGCTTGGATAAATCGTATACGCGCATTGGGTCATCGCCGATCAAAGGCCGAACGGAGGGAAAGTCGTTCTCCCACCAGACGACTCGGCAGCCGAATGCCGAGGGAATGGCGATCACTCCGAGCGTAGGGCAGAGGGCGGGGACAAAATCGCCTCTGAAAGTGAGCTGCCCCTGGATTTCTTCGAGCTGGGCGGCGAGGAATTTTTTCGGGTCCTGAAGCCTCTTCCGGACGGTATCTTTGCCTTCCGTGGAAAAGAGGGCGCTGCGCACGGGCGTTCCGCCTTTAAGCCGCGGGCCGGTATAGCCGATGAGAAAGGCCGGCCGCTCCGCGTTCTCAAGATGCCAGAGCCGCGTCAGAAAGCGGCGGCTTTCTGCGATTTTGGCCGGGATGTCTTGAATGATCATAGCCTTTTAATCAATTCATCATCGCGAGCAAGGCCCCGAGCGTCATCGCGAGGCATATTGCTCCGCGGCAATCTTTTCTTTTTTGCGAAGGGCCTACTCAATCTGTGGGCTGCGCCTGAGGTTTGGGTTTGTGAAGATATCGTTTTCGTCCGTGCTGGTCGAGGAAAATTCGCTGACGACGGCACCCTTAGCACCAGCTTGAAACCAGTGCAGGTTGTCGGGTGGCAGGGTATATTGGTCGCCGGGCCTAAGGATGACTTCATGCCAGGCCGTAAAATATTTTTTGTGGCCTTCAGGAAGGACGGCTTTCGGCTTGGGCGTTGGATCGCCCTTGACATAGAGATAGATTTCGCCCCAGCGGCAGCGAAACGTCTCCTGTTTCCCGATATTTTTTTCACTCACTTTCGGATGCCTGTGCTCCGGGCAGATCTGGCGGGGGAGGAGGATTAACTCCTTGGCGCAATAGCGGTCATTGTTTTCATAGACAATGATCGCGAAGCCCAAGTGCTTGAAATCATTCAGGCCGAAGTCCGACACTTCCATATTTTCTTTTTCTTTCCGGGTGATTACGATTTTGGCTTTTTGAAGAAGTTGATAGGCTTTTTCCCGCGCTCGCTGGACTTCTTTTAATGTCATGATGGACTCCCTTTGGTTTTCAAGAGCTTCTCGATATCTCTTCGGTATGGTGCAGACGGCTGCGCTCCCATTTTGGTCACGGAAAGGGCCGCCGCGGAATTGGCGAAGCGCGCGGCGTCGAGAAGCGGCCGGCCTTCGGCGAGCGCCACGGCCAGTGCTCCGTTAAAGATATCGCCGGCCGCCGTCGAATCAATGGCTTTCACTTTGAATGCTGGGATGATTCGTCGGATTTTTTCTGCTTCCGAAACAACGAAGACGCCCTTTGAACCCAGCGTTATGAAGACGGCTCGTACGCCTTTTTTTAATAGCCTTTGAGCGGCTTTGGCCATATCGGATTCTTTTTTGATTTTGATACCCGTCAAAATTTCTGCTTCGGTTTCGTTGGGCGTTAGGATGGAGATGCGCCGGAGAAGATGGTTATCCAACGGCCTGGCGGGTGCGGGGTTGAGGATGACGGGGACTTTGTATGCAGCGGCAATTTCCGCGGCTTCCCGGACGGTTTCCAACGGCGTTTCAAGCTGCATGAGGAGGATGTCGGCAGAGGAAATTGTGCGCCCTGCCCGCCGCACATCTTCGGGCGTCAGGTTGGCATTGGCGCCCGAGGCCACGGCAATGCTGTTTTCCCCGTCAGCTCCAACAATAATCAAGGCGATACCGGATGCGGCTCGCCTTTCCTTGTAGACATGTTTCACATTGATTCCGTCTTGGACGAATCCGTCTATAGATTTCTTGCCGAAAATATCGTTTCCGACACGGGCGATGAACGCCACGTCTCCGCCGGCCCGCGCCGCCGACACAGCTTGGTTCGCGCCCTTTCCGCCGGCCGCTAAGTGGAAATCGCCACCCAGGATCGTCTCACCGGGCCGCGGAATCTTCGCCGTCTTGATGATCATGTCCGTGTTCGAGCTTCCGACGACGACGATTCTAGTTTTCATTTTCGTAACACTAAAAGATGACCTTGAATATCCGCGCATCCCCGGCCCGAAACTTTAGCGCACTGGTTTTTTCCTTCTCATCCAGGGACCAGCCGATTTTCATCGGCAGGCTCGAGTCTTTCACGACCTCGATGAGCCTTTTGATTTTCGGCGCAAACCGAACCATAGCCATCCGGTCGCTCTCATAATCACGGTTGACAAACATGACGTATGTATCGCCCGCGCTGTTGAATATCCCGACGACCAACGGGCAGCTTTGTACTTTTTGGACCAGTCCGTCGCTCGCCAGCGGCCGGCAGCCTTTCGGGATGGGGTCGCTGTGGTAAACCGCTTCTGATTTCCAGCTGCCGACGAGCGGGGAAATCTGGCGGACCTGCTGATTGATCTCTGACGCGAATTCATAGGTCAGCGTCGGTTTTCCCTGCGGGTCGATCAGGCCGTATTTCCAGTCGAAATCGCTTCCGGTGGGCGTTCCGTATGTGAAATATTGCAGGCCTTTCGCGCCGTAGGCCAAATCGCTGAAGAGCTGGAGGCGGATGTGGGCGGCGGTCGGCGGTGGATAGACCGCATGGGCAGTGACCAGCGTGAACGCCCAGAACGGGAGGCCGAATTTCTCTGCCATGCCGCGGATAATTTCCAGGTTGAGATAATAATCTTCGCGCAGGCCCGTGGATGTAATCGGATAATGGTCGTAGCTGAGGAAGGTCGGCTTCACTTTTTCCAGGAAGCTCGCGACGTGCTGCTCATAGGTTTCCGTGCCGAGCTGCTGAGGAGTGGCATAGGTGGGGAAGAGGTTGACATAGGCGGGATGAGCAGGGTCTTTGTCTTTGAGATAATCAAAAATCTCGGCGATTCGATCGAACTTGGCCGCGTTCGGCTCATCCAAGATGAAGTATCCCCAGAATGCAGGATGGTCTTTATAAACGGCGATGATCGGGTCGAGAGAAGTGAGAGGCAAGGAAGTGTCCTCGACCAATTTGGCGACGCGGGCATCCTGGATGAGGAGCTGGATGCCCGCCTGCTGGGCCAGGTCGAGGGCTTTGAGATTGATATCCCGTTCGCCGTAAAAAGACATATTTAAGGAGAATCCGGCCTCGGCGATTTTTTGATAAGTTTCCAGGGTGAGCAAGCTTTTGTCCGGACCCGGCCAGGTCATAATCGGAAATTTTTGGGACTGAGATTGGGATTGACCTTGGGCTTTGGGTTGTGGTTGGGTTTTGGTTGCCCCGAGCGCCCAAAAAGTAAAAAGAAAAGCCAATGAAAGAGGAGACAAAAGAAGCACTCGTCTTTTAAGAATACCCAAGACTATTCTCCTTGAGCGTTCATGAGGATGTCTGGCTCCATTGTATTCAAGAAGGCCGTTAAAATCAAAGAAGGCAGTTGCCGCCGTCGAGCGAGCTGGCCAACTCCGGCCTATGTGGGAAGCAACTCTTTTTCCGGTCTGCTTTATCTTGACGGAAGGACGCTCTTCCTGTAATATATCTTCACTCCTGTGGGGCTGTAGCTCAGCTGGGAGAGTGCTTGACTGGCAGTCAAGAGGTCGCCGGTTCGATCCCGGTCAGCTCCACCACCTAAACCCTAATTATTTAAGCGATTTATCCCTGTTTTTGTTTTTCAATTTAAACCCATAATTTCCAGCTTTTTTATCGGATTTTTTTGAATATTTTTGATAGAGAAGGATATGAGCGGATCGCTAAACCAATTCATCCAGCCAGAAGGGCTATAAATATGGCATTTTTACAAGACGGACGGCTCTATTTAAAAGACGGAACGATAAAAGAGCCAATATGGAGAGATTTGGAACGGAAACGGAATTTCATTAACGATTGGAATAAAGAGGTTGAAAAGGACCGCAAAAAATACCAGAGAACAAGGCAAAAAGTAAAGGCTTTAGGAGAGAAGAGGCTCTTAGAGCTACAGGGGAAAAATGAACGGATACCGATGGAAGATCTAGAAAAAGTAATCGAGAGAGAAGCCGAGTATATGGCAAAAATGAAGATGAACAAGGTCCCGCCGTTCTACGCTCAAATTCCGAAAGGGCTGATACTCGACCAATCAGTAAATCCTACAGGGAAGCTTGTCTTTTGTTTACTCCACCTCTATGCGAAAGAGAAGGAGCTAAACCGGTTCCCCAAAGTTACGATAGGGATTGCGAAAATTGCGTCATCGCTTAATCGATCTGAGGAATCGATCAGGAAAGGTCTGCGTAGTTTGGAGCAAGCAGAGTGGATAAAACGAGTGAGGCACGGCGTGAAGCTTCCGAACGAGTATGTGCTCTACGGAGTCAACAAAAAAGATTGGGAGGTCTGGGTAAAACCGATGCGAGCTCATCTACGGATAAGTTACGACTTGGAGCGGGCCAATAAACTTAGAGAAAGCCTACGCCGTAATGGCAACGATTCTTGTTGCAAATCAAAAGGCGAGGCTGAGGGGAAATGATTTTCCGGGGTTGGATAAGTGACTCCAAGAAAACTTGCCTTATTTTAAATAATTTATTTATTAGACGCTGTATCCCCCGAGGCGAAGCCGAGGATAGTGATTGGGAGGACGGTGGCCAATTCATCCGCGCGCTTCCTTTAGAAGCGGCTTGGCTGAATTGGCCTCGACAACCTTTCATCCGTGCACGCTTCCGAAGGAAGCAGCCCGGCTGAGGTTGTCTCGGCCATTATTTTGTTATTCTCCGGGGAAAAAAGAATAAGAATTGAAAGGAAGAAACAGATGCGAAAAGAAACTAAGGAGAGTATTAGGGTCAAACTCAAAGACATCCAACCGAATCCTTATAGGAATTTCAACTTGTATCCGATATCGGAAGAGAAAGTCCGATCTCTGATGAATTCGATCAAGGAGACTGGATTTTGGGGAAACATCATCGGCAGAAAAAAAAGCGGAAAAATAGAAATTGCTTATGGTCACCATCGGCTAGAGGCTCTAAAGAAAATGAATCCCCCGATAGAGGAAATAGACATTTCGGTGAAGGACTTCTCGGATGAGGAGATGATAAGGATAATGGCCGGTGAAAACGACGAAGTGTACTCCTGTGTGCCTGGAGCTGTCGATGACGCAGTAAAAGCGGCAAGAGATTTTCTAGACAAAAACCCCGATAGAGCACGAGAAATCTTATCCTCGGGGGGTACCGAGGTTAAGCGTGTCCGAGTTGGAGCACCTATGATAACAAAGTTTCTGGGTGGAAACTGGACCGAGAACAAAGTCGAGAAGGCTCTGGAAAGGATTAGGTTGGTCGAGAGCGGAACTGTTGACGCGGCTTCTCTCTATAAGTTTCCATCGCTGACAGCCGCTGATACTTTCTGCAAAGCTGTAAAAGAATGGAAGATTGATAAGGAGCGTCAAAAGGTGGTCTCCGATCGTATAGTTAAAGAAGGGAGATATGGGGAGCGCAGTATGTATGACATAATGTGGAGCCGTGATCCCCTGACCCGAAAAGTAAAACTCGAAGATGCCGCCTATTGTGAAGTGCAAATGCGGAAAGTTACCGGTTTGATTGATAACGTGAAAAAGGAACTGAGGGCTTTTATGATGGGCTTCGGACAAGTAACAATTCTCAGCGGGGAAGCAAGCATACAAGACATTTCATCCATAACATTGGATAATTTTAGGCGCTCAATTCGCGAGTTGGATATGTGTATCAATGATGTTTCCAAAGCGCTGACGTCAAGCAATGGGACGAAAGAAAAGAGATAGCATAACGTCACGGTGCTCTGCCGTAATTGAAAACCAAACTCCTATCCCATAAAATTGTGAGTAGCGAGGAAGGGAATACGTGGTTTTCAGATTACAGACATTTTGTGGAACCATTCTCTTTAATTTCTTTTAGAGAAGGAATCGCCTTTTTTGCCATATTAAAGTAACTGCGGTTGATCTCGATACCTATGCTCTTATAGCCACAATATTGGGCGGCAGCAATTGTCGAGCCCGATCCCATAAAGGGATCAAGAATTGCGCCCTTTCCGAGGGGCAAAGCAGCCCACACAATTCGGCGTATAAAAGATTGAGGTTTTAAGGATGGGTGAGGAGCTAGTTTACGCTCCATCCCTCGTGCGGGGATGGACATCACAACGTCACTGAATGGCTTATCTTCTGTTGGTCTTCTTAGCGCTCCCGTCCACCATTTCTCTAGATTATCTTTTACCCGTCCTTCACATGGTTTTCTAAAAATAAGCCAAGGCTCCCAGCACGCCCTGGGGCTAACTGAAACATTTTTGTAGAATTCATGTGCGCCTTTGGGCCTATCTCCGCCACGTAGCGTTTTTACTATTCGAGCAACCTGACCCCTTAATTCAAAACCGGAAGAAACAAATGCGGATATCACGAGGTGCGAAAGAATAGTCTGGGAGGCAATTATCACATGTGCCCCTGGCACAAGCACCCTGTGAGATAATTTTGCCAACCTGGAATGAAATTGAGAAATCCTCTCGTGATCTCTTGGACTCAAGACTGTGAATCGAGGCATAGGATTTCTTTCAAAACCATCATAATTACAGGGGAGCCGCCAGATTCCTCCCTGCTTCTTCTCTTTCTTTTCAAGTTGATCAGGAAGGTACTCAATAATCCCATAGGGCGGGTCTGTTACTATCGCATGGATAGATTTTGGTCTCCGATTGCATAGCCACTCGAAAGAATCAGCCTTATAGATGATATAAAGATTCCTCTTAGGCATTTTTCTTAAGCGGTTTAAGGTGAGGTTCGATAATTGCAATAACAATCGCATAACGTGTGGCCCGTCGCTGCTTATCATTAGCGCCCTTTTCAACCGCTCTAACATAATCGATGACTCTTGTCTCGGCGCTGTACTCTTCATCTGCAAGTCTTTTATCAACGTCTTTAGCAAAATCAAGCAGGGCCTTTCTTAATGCATGGATTCTTGAAAGCGATAGCTTATTAGATCTTAGGCAACTTGCCAGAGCGACAAACAAAGTATAAAAATCAGTTTTGTTTCCCCAACGAGATTCCTTGATATCGGAGAACAGCTTCTGTATCGTAGTTAGGGTTTCTCCGAAGATCTGTTCTGTTTTGCGCTGCGTAGGATACTCTTCCTCATAATCTTCGTATTGCCTGTAGTATTCGTCAATTATCGTGGGACTCCCGCCCTGTGGACCATGCATCACCCCTATGAGGAGCTCGCTAATGAATTCAATATCCCCCATTCTCCTTATTGAAGCGGGAAGGACAATTCTGTTTTCAGCCCAATATTCATTGTCTGCGAGTCCTTCCGCCAGTTTAATAAAGGGTCCTGAATAAGTAGCGTTCCGCAATTCTTGAGGTTTTAATGGTGCCAAAAATTTGTTGAGCCGCTTAAACATATCCCGTATTTCTGTCTCGTCTTCTGTGTTCAGATTTCGGACAGAAAATCTATATCCAAAGAATAGTCTCCTTTGTTCCTCAGTCAGGTCAACGAAAGACTTTCCATACCATGATGAGGCAATCGGAAGTTTGTCCAGAATGAACTTGTTGTATTGCTGCTCACTCGGCGCGGTTTCTGATCCAATAAACTGAAGGAGAGCTCTTATCCGTTGCTGGCCATCGACAATTGTGTAGGTGCTTACACCACCCGGACTGGTTTTCTGCTGAATAAAGATTTCTGGTACGGGGAGATTTAGCAATATCGATTCAATTAGATAGCATTTTTGTTTTGCGGCCCAGACCGGTTTTCGTTGGAATGGAGGGCTTAGTTTCAACGATCCCTCTCGGTATCGGTCGTGAAACCATGCGATAGTCTGTTGAGTGGAATCATAATCCATTTCATGCTCTCCCGGCTGTTAGTTTTGCGCAGAGGCGCAGCAGGCCATTTTCATGATATAAGCATGCATGTTCCATAGTACGGTAGAGCCTTCCAGTAACCTCTCTTCTAGCAAGATCAGGATAACGAACATATTGGGCAAGACTGCGAAAGGCTCCGAACCATCTTTCGGATATGTCTCTTATGGATTGGAGTTCATAAGGGAGACTAAAACCGTCATAGGCAAATTTATCGGGATACACCCAACCCCAAAAGACATCGTCCTTTCTATGTCTAATCCATCTAAGTTCTGCATCCCTTAAGGGGGTAAACTTCCTTGGATAATGCCATTTTAAGAGTGATTTCCAAATACTGTCGAATAAACCTTCGTCGATTATGATCACATCAACGTCCGACCTACTGTAAAATTTCCGAGGGAAATTATTGGGATCTAAACTAAACCCAGTTCTGGCGCTACCTACTACCAGAATTCTATCTTGGTTTACTTCGAGACCGGATGACAAATGTTGTTTTAAAACTTGCTGAGCGGTTGGATTGTAACGAAAAACATAGGGGAGCCCGGTGAAAATGTAATCACGAACAAGCTCTAGTGCAGAATGCTCCCTAATAAATCCTAAGAGCTCGCCTGGATTCATAAAGGGAGTCATGTCTTTATTTGGTCTAACAATCCCGGGAATATAGTAGATTATAAATGAGGCTAAATCAAGGGGAATAGAGATATCCCGATTGCATTTCAAACGTGCGCTTCGTATCCGTAGGCTTTTATCATAGGAATTTGGTTTTCCGCTCCGCCGGCCACAGACGAATCTTGACCTCGATGATCCCATCCAACCATCGTGGGGGAGTATAGGTTACGGCTCGATGAGATGTCAAGGACCGTCGGGAATCCCTTTTGACGGGTCAGAAAGCCGCAGGGACGCTCAAAAGGGCCGGAAATCGCCCAGACCTCTACTCCCGGAGATAGAGAGAATTATAAAAAATGCTCACAGCAAGCTTCAGTGGCCATCAGAACTTCTTGATAAACGATCGCGAGGGCGGGAGCTTCTCAAATAAGTCTTAATCCTCACCCCCTGACACGGCACAATCTCAATTTTGTTTGAATCCTGGGCTCTTGAAGGAAGAGCCAAGCTTGTAGAATTAGCTATCGTCTTACTTTTTAATGACGATCAGCATCTAGGGCAAGTCGGAGAGGGAGGGCGAAGGAGGGGGGCAGAAGGGAGAGGAGTCTGACGTTGAGTAAAGAATGTTCGGTGGGGTGTAATCACCTTGCCGAGATAAACGATAGCGGAAGGCAAAAAAGTCTTATAGACATACTAGAAATAAAAGCGTCCTTTAACCGGGATGAATAATGAATCAATAGGCGTGGTTACCGGTGAAGTTGAGAAGGAAGGAAAAGGGGTTCGTCGAGGGATCATCGGATAGCAGCGAGCGGCGGGACATATCGCCCTCCTTTAACATGGATCTCCGTGGCCGGAGCTATAGGCCTGTACTTCCGACGGAGCAAAGAGTGATCTCAACACCCCCCCTTTACCCCCCGGAGTCCAAGAAGCCAAAGGTTTCTTAATCTAAATCCACGGAAGTCTTCCGACTTCTATATCCTAAGGGCGAAAAGATTTCTCAAAGATTTTATAAATAGAGTTTGAATTGAAAAGTATATTAGGCACGGGGTACATCATTTTCTGCGGGGACACGGAATTGGTAGACTCAAGAGCTTTAAATTCTCTCGGAACGAAAGTTCCGCGCCGGTTTGAGTCTGGCCCAGTTGACTCCGCCTCCATTCCTTGTTAATCTTTAGCCATCCCGAATAGAAGGGGTCAGCAATGTCCGTCAAGTGCCCGAAGTGTCAGGCTGAGAATCCTGAGACCAAACAGTTCTGTGGAGATTGCGGGACTCAGCTGCCCCCTTCCAGAGATACCCATCCGGAAGTCACAGAAACTCTCCAAACTCCTATCAAAGAACTGACCACAGGCTCGACGTTTGCCGGCCGCTTCCAGGTTATTGAAGAGCTGGGGAAGGGAGGGATGGGGAAAGTATATAAAGTCCTCGATACTTCCATCAACGAGAGAATCGCCCTTAAGCTCCTCAAGCCTGAAATCGCCGCCGATCGGGAGACGATCGAACGATTCAGTAATGAGTTGAAGTTCGCCCGGAAGATCAGGCACAAGAACGTCTGCCAAATGTTTGACCTCGGTAAAGCTGAAGGAACGCCATACATAACGATGGAATACGTGGCCGGCGAAGACCTGAAGAGCATGATCCGGATGTCGAAGAGGCTGAGCATCGGGACGGCGGTGGATATCGCCAAACAGATTTGCGAAGGATTGGCCGAGGCGCACGCTTTAGGAGTGGTGCACAGGGATCTCAAGCCTTCCAATATCATGATCGATAAGGAAGGCAATGCCCGGATCATGGATTTTGGGATTGCCCGCTCATTGAGGGGGAAAGGAATAACAGGTGCCGGAGTAATAATCGGCACTCCCGAATATATGTCGCCAGAGCAGGTTGAGGGAAAAGACGTTGATCAGAGGACGGATATCTATTCGCTGGGAGTTATCCTTTATGAGATGGTCACGGGCCTGGTACCGTTTGAAGGAGACACCCCATTCACCGTAGGCGTAAAACATAAAAGCGAGATGCCCAAGAATCCAAGAGAAGTCAATCCCCAGATTCCTGAGGACCTCAGCGTCGTCATCCTTCGCTGTCTGGAGAAGGATAAGAACGCGAGATATCAGACTGCGGCGGAGGTCGGGACGGAGCTCGAGAAAATCGAAAAGGGCATTCCGACGACCGAAAGGGTGGTGCCCGAGAGGAAAACGCTGACGTCGCGGGAGATCACGGTCAAATTTGCGCCCAAAAAGCTTATCTTTCCCGCCGCCGCGATCGTCGTGCTGATCGCGGCCGGCTTGTTTTTTCTTCTCAAACCGCACACCCCCGGCCTCGACCGGAAACGCGTCGTCGTCGCTCCTTTCGAGAACAAAACCGGCGACTGGATCACCCAAGGATTGACGCGTTTGGAAGGAGTCGCCGTGTCGTCTGTCCCGGACCCCGATGCCCTCAAGGATATCAAGAACGAGAAAGATAAGGTCCGATTGATCGCTAAGGCGACAAGGTCGGGAAAGGTCGTGACGGGAGCCTATTACCTCGAAGGCGAGACGATGCGGTTTGCCGCTCAGGTCCACGACGCTCTGCAAGGAAAGCTGTTGAACGCGGTTGAGCCCGTGAGCGGCGCGGCCAAGGAACCGGTCAAGGTTATCGAGGCCCTAAGCCAGAAGGTCATGGGAACTCTGGCCGTCCTCTTCGACGCGAGAACTTCGTTATTCTCAATCGGCCAGATTCCGAATTACCAGGCCTACCAGGCCTTTTCGGAAGGACGGAAGGCATTCATTCGAGGCGATTTCGCCAAATCCATCGAGCTCTATGATCAGGCAAATCAAGCGGACCCAAATTTCATCAGCCCTCTACTTAGCATGTCCGCCGCTTACTACAATCTTGATCAGTATGCCCAATCTGAAGAAGTCGCTCACAAGATCGAAGCCTCAAAGGAACGGTTGACACCTTCGCAAATCGTTCGTCTGGAAGGTTATTTTGCGGTTCTCAAAGGAGACCAACTGGGTGCTTACCAGGCCGCGAAGCGTTTTTATGAACTCGATCCCGCCGCTTTGAACGCCTTTGGCTACGGTTTGAGAGCGATCAGGATCAATCGTCCCCGCGAAGCTATCCAAATCTTCAAGACCGTCGATCCCGGATCCCCAACGATGAAAGATTGGCTCCCTTACTGGAACTTCTATTCATTCGCCTATCATATGCTCGGAGAACACAAAAAAGAGCTTGCCGCCTCCCGCCAATAACAAAGGTCGCTCCGCGACAAATATTGTCTCAATAGATTCGGTTCAACCAAGAGCCGAGCTAAAAAAGCGGAGGTGGAAGGTATGGAAGCAATAAGCTTTGTGAGAAATTTCAGGAACGGAAATGGCTGGGAAACTACGAACATAACAGAAGAAGAGAGCAATACCCTGCGGGAGCAGCTCAGAAAACTGAACAACCAAATTTATGAGGAGTGCGTGCGTGATGCCCACGAGATGCTGAAGAGGTTTATCGTGGCTTACAGTAACCCATTGCCTCAGATCCAGCAGGCAGCAGACAGGCTATTCGAGAAACGAGCAATCCACTCTTTGACAGCATACCAAGAATTCCTTAAAGCAAAAGTGCAGATGCTAAGGAAAGGGAATGGCAACAACAGAAATGGAGGCGGGGAGATATGAGAGATTATTTAGATGATCGACGGAACAGCCCCCACCTTTTAGGGCAAAAGAACAGGACAGTCTATTTTGGGAATGAAAAGCAGGCTGACATTTTGAAACATACTGAGCCCAAAACTAATGTGACGGAGAGAGAGGCTTCGTTTGGTTTTAGCTATGTAAATGGGCACGCTTGGGAACACGAAAATATTTCAAAGCCGGCAAGCTGGCCAAAGGCAAGTACAGGGAAAAGCGGTTTCATTTCGTGGCGACCTCGAAGATGAAGATGGCAGGGAACAAGCACCCAGTCAATTTGAAGCCAGCAACAATTGCGGGCAATTGGGCATGACAGAGCCGGAGAACGCGGTTTCATCTGGTGATAGCTTCGAGGAAGAAGATAGCGCGGATCATGCGACTATTACGAAACGGGAAAACGGAGCAATCCAGGAGCAGGGAAACAGAGCAATTCAGGATCAGCAAAAGGTAAGAAACCGAATCTACTTTGAGTGCCTGAACGTAGCCGAAGAAGTTTTGATATGATATATTCCACCATACAAAAAGCCGCTAAGGTTTCTTAAGACGTTTGCAGATGAGCTGTTTGAGATAAGGATAAAGGAATCAGAGGAAACTTATAACGAATATCTCGAAGACAAGATTTGGGAACTTCAACTAAGAAACATGCGATTATCAAAATATCAAATGGCGCGACTCGCATTAGAAGCTGGAGTGGATTGTGTTGGAGGGGAGGAGTATGGACGACCTTGAAAGCAGATTGAAAAACCTGACAGAGCCGGAAATCGCGGGAATACTTTTACTTGAGCTTAGCAACCTTCGAAAAAGGGGTGTCATAGACTTCAATGAATATATAAAGGCGAGGAAGATGTGGGGGATATGAGATTTTTTATTTAAAGGGGCGGCCGAAAGGTGCCCACGTTTTGGGGCAATGGAAGGGGACAGTCTGTTACGTAGGAGACATAAACAAATTCACACCTATGCCTGCGCCGGGTAGTGCCTTTGTCTGCCATCATCCATGCGGGAGGACGAGAAAAATTATAAAGTGAAGATGTGACCTTTGATTAATTCCGAAAGTGTCGAACTTGGGCTAGCCGTGAGGATATCTCTCGAGAGCGATTAGTTGAACTCCACCCAGGTGCCAGCGCTTCTATCTTGCGCTTGAAGATACAGGTATTGAGCAGCTGCTAGATCTTCTACCGCCAATCCTACCGCCTTAAACAGCGTAATGTCATTGTTAGAGGTACGGCCTGCGGCTCTGCCGATTAACAAATCGCCTATTTCTGCTTTTATATGATCAGGTCCGATAGCGCCTTCCTTGGCTGCGATTATGTAGTCGCCCGCTTCATTTAAAATAGATTCACGTCGATCAACATATATCTTTGATATAGCCATGGTTGCCGAATCGACTTCACGAGCATCTGGAATACACGCCCCCACGACGTTAAGATGGGTACCGGGGGCAATCCAATCTTTTTTCAAAATTGGTTCTACTGAATTTGTAACCGTAATAATAATGTGGGCATCCCTGACCGTTTCTTCGATGCTTCTTACAGCCCTTATCACGAATGGATAGCTGGCCGACATTTCGTTCACTAGTTTCTGGGCTCTCTCAAATATTTGATCAGAAACACGGACTCGCTTTAACGGTCTAACAGCAGCCATTGCTGCCACATGAGATCGGGCCTGCACTCCGGCTCCGATAATGGCTACATCTTCAGCGTCCTTTCTGGCCAACAAACGGGTCGCGACTGCGGATACAGCTGCGGTACGGATAGCTGTAACAGCTGAAGCGTTAATAATTGCCAGCAACTCACCTGTTTCCGAACTGTAGAGGAGGACCGAGCCTTGATGGGCGTCTTTTCCCTTGGCTGGGTTGTTCGGAAAAACGCAGATCGCCTTGAGTCCATAAGCCGCTTGTTCACCTGATATATGCGCGGGCATCAGAGCCATTATTCCTTTTGCATCATGTGGGCGAACCGTTATACGCAATGGCATAAAGACTCTGCCCATCGCAAGCGCTTTCAATGCTTCGGCCATTACCTTAATGCATTCTGGCATGGGCAACAGATCGGTGACTTCTTTATGATTCAGGATGACGATTTTCATTTTCTCTACCACCTCTATAGCCGCAATAGAAACCTGCGATTCGTGAATTTATAATCGTCGCAGGAGTTTTGGTCAGGTAATTCGATCACGAAAGCTATACCGTCGGGCCGATCGGATGTATGGCAAATTCATAATGGCCCTGGATTTCGGATTTGGTCAATTTGCCCGAGGCAACCTTTAAAATCTCATTGAATATCTGTTTTCCGATCTCCTTTATGGACTTCCCGGCGTCCAGAATAACTCCCGCGTTTATATCAATATTGTCTTTCATATGATTAAAGATGGCACTATTGGAGGATATTTTTATGACCGGAGCGATCGGCGTGCCAATCGGCGAACCCCGGCCGGTCGTAAACACAATCATTTGAGCTCCCGCTGCTATCATTCCGGTATCAGATATGACATCGTGGGCCGGCCCATCCATGATCACCAGCCCTTTCTGCGTCGGTTTTTCAGCAAATCTCACGACCTGCATAATTGTTGAAGTCCCGCCTTTACGGATAGAGCCGAGCGATTTTTCTTCGATCGTGCTTATGCCTCCTTCTATGTTTCCCGGACCCGGCTCATGTCCCCGAATATCCACCCCGACGGCTTTGACCCTGGCCTCCATAGCTATCGTTATTTCCCAGATACGTTTTATTACCTCATCATCGGCGGCTCTTCGAGCCAACACATGTTCCGCTCCGAGCATCTCCGGCGTTTCCGAAATCATGGCCGTGCCGCCTTTCGCCACCAATAAATCACAGGCAATCCCAAGTGCCGGATTGGCGGTGAGTCCTGACATCGTGTCCGATCCTCCGCAATGCGTGCCTACGATAAGCCGAGAGACGTTGACACTTTCCCGTTTGGCGCTAGCCGCTTCTTCCAAGAGTTTATGGGCAATATCCTTTCCTCTGGCTACGGCATCAACCGTGCTCCCTAAAGCCTGGATATTGATGGCTTCCATCCTCTGGCCTGCCTTTTTTAGTTCTCCGGCTATCAATTCGGGAGTCAACAATTCACAGCCAAGTCCGATCAACAGGACACCTGCCACATTTGGATTACCACAAAAGCCAGCCATGGTCCGGACCATGTGCTCTTCCTCCTCGCCGAGGTGGCCGCACCCGTGAGGATGGGTGACATAAACCGTGCCGGGCACTTCTCTGCTTATCAACTGTGCCACGGTTGAGGCACAGATCGTTGTCGGGAATATCAGCACATGATTGCGTATGCCAATGTTGCCGTTCTTCCTGCGATATCCCTCAAACTTCATGACTTATCTCCCCTGCCTTTTTGACCTTCGATATTATGGATGTGAACGTGCTCGCCTTTTCTGATCTTTCCTGCCGCAATACCTATGACTTCTCCGTATTTGATAATCGGCTTACCTTTATCAATATCGCTCAGGGCCAATTTGTGTCCGGACGGAATTATCTGAAATAAAGTAACCTCGACGACGCGACCTTTGGTCTCGATTCGGATCAATTCGTCTTTCTTAATTTGCCTTAGGGCCATGGCGACATTGTCTAAGGGATCGATAATAATCGCACTCTGTTGCATCGATTTTCCCTCCGTCTATTTCCCGATCAGAACATGAAGGATTTAAAGAAAAACGGAAGCGCTACTTTTGTCTGCCCTCCTTTCTTCCATATAGATTATATCCGACTTTTCCGCCTGAAGACTCTTTTTAATATTACCACACTTCAAGCGAATTCTGTCAAGCTCCGGAGGTACTTCTAACCGGTTAATGTGCAGGGAAATAATATTAAGTGAAAATGATATAATTCTTAATTATCTATAGATAATAAAAGAAATTTATTAATATTCCTTGACATATTGTTTCGTTTTCTATATGAAAAGAAATTATAGCCCTCAAAATCGATCGATTTGACCAAAAGATTCTCGAAATTCTTCAGGATAATTGCAAGATTTCGAACGCCTCCTTGGCTAATAAAATAGGACTCACGCCTCCGGCTACCCTAGAAAGAGTTAAAAAACTCGAAAGAGAAGGTATTATTTTGGGCTTCAAGGCGATCCTGAACAAAAATAAGCTAGGGAAGGGCCTGACCTGTGTCATCGCTCTTGATTTAGAACGCTATAACAAGCGCAAAGTTTTCAGCAGCGTCGAAGAAAGCCTTAAAAAACTATCCGAGATCGAAAATATCTATCTCGTAACCGGACGATACGATTATTTTATCATAGTCAATCTGAGAGATGTAGAGGACCTTCGGGAGTTTGTCGTTAGAAAATTGACGAATATAGAATTTATCAATAAGGTTGAGACCTTCGTCGCCATATCTTCCGTAAGCAACTCAGGCTTTAGGCTTTTAAATACAAAATAATTAAAAAAGAGGATTCGAAAAATCGATGCCTCTTCCCGGTCGATTTTCACGTGCTCGAAAAGAAAATATTAGAAAAGGAAGGCTGCCTGAATAAACAAGTATTTTTCCGCTCGATCTTAATATAAAGGAGGTTATTTATGATCTTTAAATTATTGAACGGCAAGGAAATTCCCGTCGAAATGTACAAGGCGAGGATGGTCCAGAAGATCTCCCTCATCCCGGCCGAACAGAGGCTCGGTGCGATAGAGGAGGCGGGCTACAACACCTTCCTCCTCAAGACGAAGGATATCTTTCTGGACATGCTCACCGACAGCGGCGTGAACGCCATGAGCGACAATCAGTTCGCCGGCTTCATGAACGCCGACGACGCCTACGCCGGGAGCATGACCTTTTACGAATTCGCTGACGCCGTAAAGGACGTCCTGGGCTTCACCCACGTGATGAACGTCCATCAGGGAAGGGCGGCGGAACACCTGCTGGCGAAGATCTTCGGCAAGCCGGGCGGGGCGGTGCTGACGAATTACCACTTCACGACGACCAAGGCCCACATCGAGGTAACGGGCGGCATGGCCTGCCTGGAGCTCTACGCGGACGAGGCCCTGAAAACGAAAAGCGCCCACCCGTTCAAGGGCAACATGGACCTGCAGAGGCTTCGGGACGCGGTCAAGAAATACGGGCGGGAGAAGATCGGGTTCGTCCGGATGGAGGCGACGACGAACCTGCTCGGCGGACAGCCGTTTTCGATGGAGAACCTCAAGGCCGTCCGAAAGGTCTGCGACGAGAACGGCCTCCTGCTGGTCATCGACGGCAGCCTGATCTCGGAAAACGCTTATTTCATCTGGAAGAGGGAAAAGGGCTACGAGAACAAGACGGTCGCCGAAATCGTCAAGGAGATGGCCGGCCTGGCCGATCTCTTCTACCTGAGCGGCCGGAAAAACACGAGCGTCCGGGGCGGGTTCATCGCCACGAACCGGAAGGAGCTGATCGAGCAGCTCGAGCCCTGGCTGCCGTTCTATGAGGGGTTCTACACCTACGGCGGAATGTCGATGAGGGAGATCGGGGCCATGACCATCGGCCTCAGAGAAATGGTTGACCCGTCGGTCGCCGGTTGCTCCATCGAACAGATCAAGTATTTTGTCGAAGCTCTCGATGCCGCGGGCATTCCGGTCGTGACGCCTCCGGGGGGCCTGGCCTGCCACGTCGACGCCAGGAAGTTCGTCTCGCACATCCCCAAGGAGCAGTACATCGCGGGGTCGCTGACGGCGGCGTTGTACATCGCCACAGGCGTTCGGGCGATGGAGCGAGGCACGATCTCGACCGACCGGAACAAGGAGGGGAAGGAGGTCTACGCCGACCTCGAGCTCGCGAGAATCGCCCTGCCGCGGAGGGTCTACTCGGTTTCCCACATCGAATACATTATCGACAGGCTGGGCTGGATCTACAAGAACCGCGAACTGATCAAAGGCCTGAAATTCATCTCGGAGCCTCCAGTGCTCAGATTCTTCCTCGGCAAACTGACGGCTCTCGACGGCTGGGGCCGGAAGTTCTGCGATGCTTTCAAAAAGGACTTCGGAGAGACTTGGTAGAAAAAAAGAGTAGGAATCCCGCATACGAAGATTAGTCTTTTTCTCAAGGTTCGAAGAGGAGGTAGTGCTTCTGCTAGCTTAATTCTCTGTCCTGTGCGGCTACTTTTTTCTAGGGGAGATTAGAAAAGTCAGGGCTACGAAAAGAGAAAATCCGCACGGTCTAGGAGAGCCGAGACGGTACAGATAAAAAAATATTAATAATCGGCGATGTAGCTGAAGTCCCTCGGATCCCGCCTAGCTCAAGGCTGGATCCGAGGGTTAAGGAAAACGGTATGAAACCAAAATTGAACTATTTAAGATCTTCGGATTAGAGGTGAGAATCGATAAGATAAGAAGTTCGGCTTAACCCTTACATTCAGATCCGATCTCTTCAACTAAATAGCTGTGAATTTCAAATATGTTGGCGAAGAGAGGTCACTTCATGGGAAAACTTGCAGGCATTTATTGATGGAAATAAACGACGATCAGGAAACATTTCACAAAGATCCCGATAATAATAACGCTGGGTTCAATATAGCCGAGTTTCTCTACAAGGCGGGCCGTTTCCATCTCAAGCCAGTCCGCCAAAAACCGTAAAAGCCATGGGGAGCCAAAACCGTATTGATATCTCGCTGACTATTTTCCCATAGCCCGCGCTTTCTTAGAGAGAAAAGGCAATTTCTGCCGCGGTGGTTTTTTTCAGGATAATGAGTGAAAGAAAACCGAAAGAAACGCGGCGCGTTTTTTCTTATTATTGTCCCTCATCCCAAGCCTAGGCGGCATCCATTTTCTGGGTCGTGAAATAATTTACTTGACTTAAACGAATCTATTGTATAAAAAATATTATATACGAATCGTGCTAAAAACAAGGATTCATCTCCTACCCCGGCTCGCGTGTTGGAATGATCTGTGTCGGGAAGAAGTGCGCGTATGGACACATTCTACCGTCTGATCGAAAAAATAGATTCCGTCGTCTGGGGGCCGCCTGTCGTGATTTTGCTCGTATGCACCGGGATATTTTTGACTTTCCGATTGGGCTGGATTCAAGTGCGAAAATTCGGCTTAGCCACAGGGCTTATTTTCAGAGGAAAGGGCCGAAGCTCGAGACTCGGTCAAGTGGGCGATATTTCTCCAATTCAAGCCCTTCTCACGGAGCTCGGGGGCTGCGTCGGAACAGGAACGATCGCAGGCGTCGCAACCGCCGTTGCCATCGGCGGCCCAGGGACGTTATTTTGGATGTGGATCTCCGGCATATTCGGTATGGCGACCAAATTTACCGAAGTTTTTTTGGGTGTGAAATTTCGGATTAGGGCTAAGGATGGAACGACGGCGGCAGGCCCCATGTACTATCTTAGGTACGGACTTAACATGCCTTTATTAGGCGGCGCTTTTGCCGGCATGGTCGTCGTAGGAAATTTTTTTACGAGCCCCTTGATGCAGACTAATTCGATCGCCTTGGTCTTTCAAACAGAATTCGGGATTCCGCGCTACATGACAGCTGTCTTCATTGTTCTCCTAGCTTGGCTAGTTGTTGTCGGCGGAGTTAAGTCGATCGCAAAATTCTCATCGAAGGTTGTGCCTATTAAGGTAATCATCTATGTCGGGACGTCAATCGCTGTGCTTTTATACCATTTCCACTCCATCCCGGAAGCGTTTAGACTGATTTTTGCTCATGCTTTCACCACGACGGCGGCGACAGGGGCATTTGCAGGATCGGCTGTCATACGGACTCTGAGATATGGTGTTGCTCGCGGCGTCATGTCGAATGAAGCCGGCATAGGGACGGCGGGGATCATTCATGGAGCGGCAAAAACTCAAGGGCCTGTCCAACAAGGATTAATATCTTTATGGGTTGTTTTTATCAATACCATGATTGTCTGCACTATGACCGGCCTTACGATTATTGTCTCTGGAAGGTGGTCTAATGGAATGACTAGCTCGGCCTTAGTAGCTTCAGCCTTTAATTCTGCGTTTCCAAGAATCGGGGGTTATATCATTGCAATCAGCTTGGTCCTCTTTGGATTTACGGCGTTAATCAGCGGTGCCTATACAGGTGGTCAAAGCTGCGAATTTTTTCTTGGGTCGAAAGCAAAAAAAGCTTATTATTGGATTATATGTGGGATGATGTTTGTTGGCGGGGTAATGAAAGTTGAAGCTGTATGGTCAGTCGCTGATATTATAAATGCTATCAAAATCGTTCCTAATTTGATCGGCCTGATCGGCCTCAGCGGGATCACCGCCACCCTGACGAAGGATTACTTTCGGATAAAGCAGCCTGCCCTGACTACAGCTGAAGAACCCATTGAATCGCGGGACAAGATCCGTGAACCCGGGACGTGAGTACTGGCTGGGTCCGTTCATTTCGAGTACGTGATCTCGGGATAACGAAAGGAGGATAGAGTGGAGAATGAACATTGCCTGGTTTTTTGTTTCGATCCCGTCTACGTCACCGAGGAGGTCGTCGAGATCGCGCGTCGCGAGCTTCCTCCGGGCTTTCGTCTAGCGGCGATTGAAAAGGATCATCCCCGGCAGGAAAAGCTCGCCCTCTATAATCAGGCCGATTTTCTGATGCTCTTCTCGGCGGAGCCCGATTCCGAAGAATTTAAGGCTCTAGAGAAGGTCCAGCTCATCCAGCTCTTGAGCGCGGGGTACAACAAGTTTGACCTCAAGACGGCGAATAGGATGAAGATCCCCGTGGCGAACAATCACGGGAATTGCGTCGCCGTCGCGGAATTTACGATCATGCTCATCCTGGCGCTCCTGAAAAAGCTGCCGGTCCATTACGAGACGACGCGCAGGGGCCTATGGCTCGAACATCGCCTGATGGCTGATCTCGGCGAGCTCGCGGGAAGGACCGTCGGCCTGGTCGGCATGGGCTATGTCGGAGGAGAAGTCGTGCGAAGGCTCAAGGGCTTCGAGTGCCTCCTCCTCTATAACGATATCCGCAGGCTCCCTGAGGCGGAGGAGGCTAAATTTGGCGTTCGGTTCTCTCAGCTTGCTGAACTCCTGGGCGCGTCCGATATCATCTGCCTCCACGCCGCCCTGACGCCGCAGACCAAGGGTTTGATCGGCCGGCGGGAATTCGACCTCATGAAGCGTACGGCCCTCCTGGTCAATACATCGAGGGGCGAGCTCGTCGATCAGAACGAGCTCCGCAGGCGGTTGTCAGGTCGGCTTATCGCGGGCGCCGCTTTGGACGTCTTTTCGCCCGAGCCGCCGTTGCGCGACGATCCGCTGCTCCTTCTTGACAACCTGATCGTAACGCCCCATATGGCCGGGGCGACCTTGGATACGTGGACGAGGCGGATTCGAATCTCGTATGAAAATTTCCTGCGTCTGAGAGATCATCAACCGGCAGAATTTATTGTCAATCCGGGCTTTGCGTAATCGGCGGGCGGCTTCTATGTTTGGGTTCAACTTAGAAGGAGGGAAAAAATGCGATTTCTTTGTTTGACGAGAGTGATCTTTCGATTCGCCTTATTCGCATCCTTGGTTTGTGTTCTCTCTGCGGCGGAGGAAGCCTTCGATCCCCTCACTGTCCAATTCGCGACCAAGCCCGACCATGTCATATTGTATATCATCGACGGGCTCTCCTATAAAACCTGGGGCCGGATCGAGCTTCCCGTCTTAAAGAAAATGATCGATAGCGGTGTCCTCGTTGAGAAAAACTATTTGCCTCCTTCGGAACACCCGACCCAAGGGCCCTATGCTGAGCTTCATTCTTGCTCGATTCCCAATCCGGTTCTGATCGCGGGGACATTATTCATAGGCAAGGAGACCGGGTATCTTCCTCAAAGCCTCTTTCCGCAGAGAACAACGGCTTTTATCGCAAACACGGAAATCTACAGCAGTCTCAACCGTTTTTATCACTATTCTTACCAAAAGCTCGGACCGGATCCGGAAGGCATCGACATCGCCCTTGAATATATGAAAATTGGCAGGCCGGCTTTTATGCGCCTTCACCTCCAGGAGGTCGGCGATGCCAGTTTTCAAATCCTTAATCTCAAGGAGGACGTCCCGTGGCGGAGGAATATCTGGGCCAAAGGGTCTCCGTACCTGAAGATGTTGAAACAGGCCGATGATCTGCTCGGGCGTTTTGTTAGAGGCCTAAAGGAACAAGGGATTCTCGAAAAGACAGCTCTTGTCATCATGGGAGACCACGGAGAAGCCGACACCGGATATCATCCTCCGGAAATTACGGACGCGGCGATCACGTCCATCATTCTGTGGGGAGCGGGGATCAAGAGAGGCATTAAGATTCCATATTCCGAACACATCGATGTCGTTCCCACGATCTGCACTTTACTGGACGCTGTTCCTCCTCGGACATGCCAGGGCCGTCCGATCGTAGAAGCCCTGTCGCAGTTTAAAGGTCAACTTCCTCCGCGCAAGATGCTCTTCAAGAAAATGCTAGAGCAGTTCGAAGCGTACCGTGTCCAAACGGCCGAGGCTTCTTGGTCTCTGGCCCATCTCGAATCTCCCGAAATCAGCCGGCTGTACACGGAATTTGAGAATCGTAGATTGGATTTCTACGGCATCGATAGGTTCACGGAATGGGGACGGTTCAAATCAACCGAGGAACTTCTTGAGAATAACGGCAAGGCCCTCTTGGCTATGGGAAAATTCCTGGAAGACGTTCGTAAAACGAAACGATGAGTGATCTAGCGTTCGAGAATCCGTGTTCGAGAGTGCGGAGAAAATTCGTACGGTCATTAAAATCTCGGGCTTGGCTTCGCCTTCTCATCATTTTAATTTCGGCAACTTCCGGATTGTCCGCATCGGAAACTGTCGAAATCGACTTAAAAAGGCCTCTCGCGACGATTCAGGCTGAAAGCGTATATAACGTCTGCAAGACGCTGGTCCAACCACGATATGCAGGAAGGCTGACAGGGGACGAAGGATACACAGCGGCGGCTGAATGGGCTGCTAGGCAATTCCGGTCCTGCGGGCTCCTTCCGTTCGATGCAAAGGACGGCTATCTGCAGCCCTTCCCGAGTCCATATACGATTGTCGACAAAGCGGAGCTGAAGATCGGGTTTAAAGGGAAGGAGGCTGGCCTCCCGACGGAGCCTTCAATGGAGGCTTTGCGTGTCGGGACGGACTTTTTGCCTCTTTTATTTAGCGACAGCGGGAGCCACACGGCTGAAATCGTATTTGCTGGCTGGGCAATCAGTGCCCCGGACCTCGGGTATGACGATTACGCTGGGGTCGATGTTAGGGGGAAATTCGTTCTCTGTTTCCGGGGAAGCCCCGACGAAGCCGACCGTCGGTTCGATAGCTACAACTCCCTTTATCCGCGTGTCGAAACCGCGATCAAAAAGGGCGCCAAAGGAATATTGATCGTCGCTTCCGAGCCTCAGGCTAACCCCAGCTCGCTGTGGAGAGCCGGGATCATCCACGCCGTCATCAGCGAACACGCCGCAGATTTGATAATGAAGGAAGACGGGATGTCATGCTCAAAACTCCGGGAAATCCTGACGGCGATCAAGAGGCCCTTTTCCTTTGTTCTCCATTCCTTGGCCCAATTAACCATTGTCTCCCGGCACTTCCCGGCCGCAATCGGTTATAATGTGATCGGGGTGGCAAAAGGCTCGGACCCGAGTCTTCGTGCGGATGGCATTGTGGTCGGCGCCCACCTCGATCACTGCGGCCGGCATATGGGTCTGCTCTTCGGCGGTGCAGATGACAACGCTAGCGGCAGCGCCGTCATCATTGAAGTAGCCAAAGCGTTCTCACGCTTGAATCCAAAACCTAGGCGGTCGGTCCTCTTCGTCCTGTTTGGGGGTGAGGAAATGCGCATTATGGGTTCGGATTATTTCTCAAAACATTTGCCGGATGTGCTCGAGAAGGTGGACGGAATGCTTAATGCCGATATGGTGGGGGAGGGGGATGGCCTTACTTGCACTCTCGATCCGAACTCTTCCGATCTCGGTCAGATCGTCAGGGATGCCGCCGCGAATCTGAACATCTTGACGTCGATCGAACTGCTTCTGAGCCGGTCTCAGGTATCCGATCACCTTCCTTTTATGCTCCAGGGAATTCGCTGTGCTTCCTTCTCCTCCAACGGGCCTCATCTTTTTTATCACAGGACGGGAGACTCGATCTATCGGATCAACCCTGATGTCCTGGCCGATTCCGCCCGCCTGATTTTTCTGACTGCTGCTCGCTTGGCGAACCGATGAGAATTCGCTTGACATGGTCGTTCGAATGTATATTTAAAATACTTTATACAAGGAGATGCATGACGAGTTTAGTCGCTGCTAAGAGACGAAATCTTCTGCCATTTATCGTGGCCCTAGCCATGCCGCTCCGCCTTTTCGGACTCGAATATCAAGCGGATTCTCTCAAAGTCACGGACACCGTCAAAGAATTTGTCAGAGCGCACCAGATTGCAGGATCCGACCTTGAAATCGTGCATAAAATTATTGAGATCACTCACGACGAGTCACTCTTCGTCAAAATCGACCGCCCCTTGCTCAAGACCTGGATCCGTGATGCTTCCTTGGTCCAGGTCTTCCGGTCCGGCCTGGAGGCAAAGAGAAAACGACTTGTGGAGTTGGACAGGCTGAGACTCGGGAAAGTCCTGACGGAGAAGGAGTTCGCCGAGCGGCGGGATTTGACTCGAGAGATCTTCTTTGGCGAGCACAATCTCCGCGTGTATGAGAATCTTCTCCGGCGAAAACAGATGAGGGTCGAGGACCTGGCCTTCGTTGTGAGCGGAAGCGAGGCCATCGAGCACCGGGTCCGGGACGGCTGCACCACGATGGCTCATCTTTTTATTACCCTGGCGAAAGCAGCGGGATTAAAGGACGTGCGTTTCGTCGTCGGGGCAAATGTCAGCGAAATCCGGAAAGCCTGTTCCCTCTTCGGGGCCCAGCGCATGCCGGATGTGGAAATCGACGGCCACATGGTCGCGCTGATCAAGATTAGGGGACGATGGGCTTTAGTGAACTGCACGCACTTCGAGCCTTTCAGTCTTTCTCCGGAAACTCGCTACGAAATCCTAAATACCTTCGGAGAAGAGGAAATCGTTCCGTTAAAACTCGTCGGGATGATTCTCAAGCTCCCCTCCTTTCAGAAAGAGAATTTTCCTCCGAGCGAATTGCTCATCGCCGGAGTCGGGAAAGATGCCAACGATGATCTCGATGTCGAGAATCACGTCGCCCTGATGAACCTATCCGTAAGCGGAGATCCGCGAGATTCAACGTGCCGCTGGCGTCTGCTGGAGAAAAAAGGAAATTCGGATTGAACGCCAGGCACGAACCGGAGGCGGCACGAGGCGTACTAACTGCTTCTTGGAGCGTTTGGAATGTCTAAAATCCCATTATCGGTGATGAAGAAGGCGTTGTTTTGCATCGTGCTAGAACTTTCGATAGCGGGCGGCATCGTTTGGGCTGGCGGGAAGGATAGTCTCAATATTTCTTATGCCCTTGACGTTCCGTCAGCCTCACACTCATTTGTTTCGAGTGACGATCTCGGTCGAGGGAGTGACAACTCCCTATCTCGATTTAGGAATGCCCGCGTGGCTCCCCGGATACAATGCGATCCTCGACCTCGCCAGGAACGTTCAGAAATTCGCCGCATACGACGGAAATGACGGTCAACTCGTATTTTCCAAGCTTGATAAACAAACCTGGAGAGTTTGGAAAGGCCGGGATGGTCGGATGAAAATCACGTATAGAGTTTTTGCTAATAACCTGATCAACGCGAATATTGCCAGCCATCTTGATGAGACTCATGCGTTTTTCAACGGCGCCGCCGTGTTTCTTTATGTCGTCGGGGCGTTGGATACCCCGGTCGTCCTGGAAATCCTAAAAAAGGACGAGTGGAAAATCGCAACGGGGTTGGAAAAAACGGCCTCTGATGGAGTCTTTCGAGCCGACAATTATCACGTCCTCATTGATTGCCCGACCGAGATTGGAACATTTGCTGGTTTTGATTTTTTCGTGGAGGGAATCCCTCATCACATTGCCGTTTACGGGCTTGGGAATTTCGACGCGAGCTTCATCGAGGGCGACATCGTCAAGATTGTCAAGACCTGTCGAAAGCTTTTTCATGGACTTCCGTACCGGGATTACACGTTTATCTATCACCTCACGGACCGCGAACGACGGAGCGGTGTCGAGCACGCGAATTCGACGGCCATCATTTTCAACCGGCAGGACTTTCTGGCCCGGCGGAAATACGATGAATTTCTCGACGTTACCGCACACGAATACTTCCACCTGTGGAACATTAAGCGCATCCGCCCTTCGGGATGGGGCCCTTTCGATTACACCAAAGAGACTTATACCTTGAGCCACTGGTTCACCGAAGGGATAACCTCGTATTACGCGGGCCTCATCCTGGTCAGGGCTGGACTGTGGACCCCGGAGAAGTTCTACCAAGACATGGCCTCTAAGGTGGCGGATTACGAAAATTCTCCGGGAAAGAAGGTTATGAGTCTCGAGCAGGCAAGCTGGGACATTTGGCTCAAACCCGACAATGCAACGCACACTAGAATCTCCTATTATACCAAGGGAGCCGTCGTCGGATTCTTGCTTGATCTCGAAATCCGAAAGAAGACCGAAAACCGAAAAAGCCTGGATGACGTTTTGCGCTATTTGGATACAAACTACGGAGGGAAAAATCGGGCGTATTTGAACGAGGATCTTCTTCGGGCGATCAACGAGGTCTCGGGGAGCGATTTTACCGGCTTCTATGACCGCTACATCAAGGGCACGGAAGATATCGCCCCGGATGATGCCCTGTCGTTTGTCGGATTGAGGCTCGCAACGAATCGGAATCCGGCTATTCCCTGGGTGGGCGTGGATATCCAGAAAACGCTCGATAATTTAGCCACAATAAGAGATGTCGTGCCCGGATCAACGGGTTACGACTCAGGTCTGGACGTGGACGATATCATTCTCGCCGCGGGGGATGAGCGTGTCACTTACGAGAACTGGCCGGATCTTCTGAGTCGGCAGAAAATTGGAGACAGGGTTGTGATCACTCTCTACCATCGCGATCGCTTGGTTACCAAGCCCGTGCTAATCGGCTCCCTGGAAAAAACCTCTTATGAGATTCAGGAGATTGTCCCGGCGACTCGAGAGCATACTCAACGGCGAGCGAGTCTTTTTGAAGATAATTCGGCAAATGTGTCCATTGAATCGGCGAACATGACAATTCATCCGAAATGATGCGATTAGAGCGAGGCGGAAGGAATCGGGAGATGAGGCCACGCGAGAACTTAGATCGGTCGATTAATTCATAGGAGGGAAGATATGCCACATTCAGTCCGGGGAGGGGGATTTCTTATATTAGGAATTCTTACACTCGCCTTAGCTTCGGCGCAAGCATGGGATAAGGATTATAGGGATGATGCTCTCAAGGTCACGAAAGTCGTTGAAGAATTCATCGCGCGGCACGACGTCTCGGGATCTGATCTGGAAAAAGTGCACCAGATTATCGCCCTCATGCATGATAAATTCTTGTTCGTCAGAGTCGACCGTTCGCGTCTTGGGAGATGGATCCAGGACAGCTCAAGGGCCGATCAATTCGAAGCCGACTTGAAACGCACGAAAGATAATCTCGCTAGGCTCTACGAGAAAAGAAAAAGCCAGCTTCTCACGGAAACCGATGTCAGAAAAAGAGACGAGTGGCAGCAGGCAGTCTTTTATGGAGAACACGACCTCTGGGTCTATAGGAATGTCGTCCAAAAAAAGGATATCCTGCCCGATGATATGCCATTTGCCGTCAGTGGCGCCGAGGCTGTCGAGTTCGGCATCAGCGATGGGTGCACCACGGCTGCAAAGACGTTTATTGTCCTGGCGCACGCGGCGGGGCTGAGCGAGACCCGTTTTGTTGCCACGGGGAATGTTCCCGATTATAGCAAAGCCTGCCCGTTAATCAATAAGCCTCGTCAACCGGACGTGACGATTAACGGCCACTTCTTTGCTCTCGCCAAAATCGAGGGCCGCTGGGCGCTCGTCAACTGCACCTATTTTGATCCTTACGCGGATGAAGAGGCGGGCAGGTACGAGATCTTTTTCCGCCTGGACGGCCAGGATGTTTCACCAGAGATGCTGAAACTGAGGATCCTGAGGATTCCTAGCTTTCAGCGCGAGGGTACACCCCCGCCCCCGAACAGGCTCTATGTCATCGCGCTCGGCAAAAACAGCCAGGATGATATGGATATTGAAAATTACCGAGCGCTGATGAATTTATCTGTGAGCGGCGACCGAGATTGCTCGGATTGTAAATACGCGACGTTCCGATGAGATCCGCAGACAGAGTCAAGGAGGTTTGGGCGAGAGCGCTTTTGAGGTTTCGCCGAAATGACGTCGCGATTCTCTTTTTTTTCTTGTCGTTTTCCTATGGTGGTCCGGTCCGCTCGAGGCCCGCCCTCAGGAATCTCTCGTGAACGACAGGCTCTGGGGGATCCTGGCCAACGAATTCTCAGGAAACATCGCCGCGAGGCATGTCCTCGAGCTTAGTCGATTTCACCGGATTGCGGGAGGAGGTGATGGCTATCATAAGGCCGTGGAGTACGTCGCCGGCGTCATGAAATCCCTGGGCTCTTATCAGGTTGACATCAGTAAGGATTTTTCGGACGGTGAACGGATGTACCTCCTGTGGAGATCCATGCCGGGATGGGATGTCCGGAGAGCCGAGCTCAGTTTGGACGGCACGGGCGAGATCCTAGCCAGGTACGCCGATATTCCCGTTAGTGTGTTTGAGTACAGCCAAAGCGCTGATATATCGGCGGTCGCCGTGTTTGCCGGGAAGGGGGTTGCGGATTCGGATTATGAGGGATTGAGCGTCGCGGGAAAGATCGTCGTCGCAACTGGGGATGGAGAGATCGTTCATCGGGAGGCCGTCGTCAAACGAGGCGCGGCGGGCGTCGTTGTCGGCCCCGACGATTCGGACACCCTTTCTCTCCTGTACCCGGATCTTGTCCGGCTCTTCACGATCAGGTGCAACAAGTCGCTCAGGGAGAGAAGCCGGTTTGGGTTTTCCCTGTCCTATCGACAATTCCAAAAGCTGACCGAGGCCCTCAAGAGTTCGAAGGACCTCCGGCTTAGGGTGGTCGTCAACGCCCGGTTGTTCGATTCCGAGACGGAAACAGTCTCAGCGTATATCAAGGGAAGCCGATATCCGGATCAGGAAATGATTCTAACCGCCCATCTCGACCACTATTCTCCTGGCGCGAACGACAACGCAAGTGGCTCGGCGGCGCTTCTCGAGATCGCCAGGACTTTGAGCGTCCTCATTGAACAGGGGCGCATTAGCCCGCCCGCCCGATCGATCCGGTTTTTATGGGTTGGGGAGATGCACGGATTCGCAGGCTATCTAGCGCGCGACGTAAGCATCGGGAGTCGCGGCGTGGCCGGTCTCAATCTAGACATGGTCGGCGAAGACCTGAACAAAACGCTTTCGGTCCTGGACCTCGTCCGGCCTCCGGATGCTAATCCGAGTTTTATCGGTGATCTTGTCGAAAATATGATCTCTCGCGTCGATGACATGAAAGCGAGCCCTCCCTTGGGCGAAGCCGGCCGCATCCATTGGCGCGTGAAGCCGTACGAAGGTGGAAGTGATCATTTCATGTTGAGCGATTCAACGATCGGCGTCTCCAGCGTCTGCCTCGGTCACCCCGAGGACATCTTCCATCACACGAGTCTGGATAACCTCGACAAAATCAACGTCCATGAGTTGGGAAAAACTGGGCTCATCGCCCTGGGCACTCTTCTCTTTGTCGCTTGGGCGGAGGAGGCGGATGTCCTGACCCTAGCGCTCGATGTCGCGGAGCGAGGATTTCGAAGGATCGCAGAACAAACAGCCCGGTCCACGGTCGAGTTTCTGAAGCTCTGCGGAGACGCCTCGGCGCTGCCTGCCTTATCCAAATATCTGGAAGAGGACCTTACATTCATCGATGCCCGTGTCCGAGCCGAGACTCGGGCGGTCGCGTCTGTCGAGAAACTCTCTATGGCATCCCGGGTCCGCGAGCTTGTCGTGACCCTAGCCGCCGACCTAGATCGACAGAGGGAATCCGAACGAGCGAGGCTCACAAGATATTTCGCGGAGCTCAGCACATTGAAAAAGATTCCACCCGGGCCGCCGCGAGCGGACCCGGAGGAAAACGAGCTTAAGACGATTGTCCCCCGTCGGCTCTTTCGGGGGCCTATATCGCAATACTATTTTGAAGATCTTCTTGGGGAGGACGGGAGATGGTATTCGGCCTACGCCGAAAAAGATCCGAGCTGGTCAGACCGACGAGCGGAGATTCTGAATTTTATGGACGGCCGACACAATCTACTCGATATCTATTGTGCCGTTAGCGCCGAATTGGGCCGGAGCGATAAGACTTATTATCTCAGGCTCCTAGGGGATCTAAAAAAGCATAGGCTGGTGTCGTATTAAAAGGGTGGGCGATCTCATCCGTCGGATGAGCGCTCTGTGGGTGAAGGGAGTCGGCTTGATTCCCGGAATTTTGGAATGACCACGAAAGGAGTCCGCAATGAAAGAATGGAAAATCAGCCGCCTGGCTTCCACCGCGATCACGATCCCCTTCCACAAGCCGGTCACGCTGTCTTTCGGTGTTGTGGCGGGGAGAAGCTATCTCGTCAATCAGGTGTATACAAATCACGGAGTCGTCGGCATCGGAGAGTCTGCTCCACTCCCCCTCTATTCGGAGGAGAGCATCGAGACGGTCAAATTCGTAACGGACCGGTATTTGGCCCCGGTGCTCATGGGGACGAATCCATTCGACCTCGAACGCATTCTCGCCCTTTTCGATCGGGTAATCAAGGGAAATCCCGTAGCTAAGGCGGGGATCGAGTATGCGCTGTGGGATATCATGGGCAAGGCCCTTGATGTTCCCGCGCACCAGCTCATGGGGGGCGTGTACCGGGAAGAGGTCTCGCTGCCCATCAATTCGATCGGCATCGGCGAAACCGGGGAGGTCGTCCGCCAAGCGGAGGAGCAGGTGGCCCTGGGAATGAAGCTGGTCAAGATGAAGATCGGGATCGATCCTCTCCGAGATATTGCCAACGTCCGGGCCGTCCGGACAGCCATCGGCGAGGAGATCGGTCTCTACGCTGATGCCAATCAGGGATACACCCCTGATGTGGCCATGAAGGTCCTGAAGCGGCTCGAGGAGTTTCACCTCCTTCGCATCGAGCAGCCGATTTCCAAATACAACATCGACGGGGCGGCCGAGCTCTGTCGGGCTTTGGACACACCGATCATGGCCGACGAGGCGGTGACTCATCTGCACTCAGTCCATCAGTTGGTCAGCCGGAAAGCCGCGGACATCATCAATATTAAATCCTGCATGCACGGCCTGACCGAGAGCAAAAAAATAGCCTCGTATTGCCTGGGCACCGGTGTCCCCGTTTATCGCGGGAGCATGGCCTCGCTCGGAATCTGCGATGCCGCCGACGTCCATCTCGTCGCCTCGACGCCCAATATCATTTATCCGGAGAATCCGGGCGCTAATAGGCCGGAAGAGCTCGTGGACACCGTGATCAAGGAACGGCTCCAGCCGGTCAACGGCCTGATCAAGGTTCCGCAGAAGCCCGGCTTGGGGGTAGAGCTTGATGAAAATAAGCTCCGCCGCTACAAAATCGATCTCTGACAAGACCCTCATCTGATAAAAGCAAGGCAGGTCACTTAAAAATATAGAATCCATCCCTGACCAAAGGGGAAAAAACGGATCGGCGGGACTTCATCAAGGGAGCTTGGCCGCCGGCGCTGGTCTCTTTCTCTGTGGGCCGCTCGTCCTTAGCGGAGGCTTTTTTTCAAAGACATTCCCCCGTGGGACAAAACCCGGCTTTATTTTATCCACATCAACCACAACCCCGTTCTGGGGGAAGACATCTCGATCCGAAAATTTATCGAGGCCCGAGGATTTCACGTAGCCGACGACGGCCTGGAGATCTAGCTCTGACGGGGCAGCTCCTGCCAGCGCGTTAGTCGGGGACGTCCTTGAAGAGCTGAACGTAGCTGGTAATCGAGCCGACGACGTCCTGGACGGCTAGGGAGATGATATAGCGTTCAGGTTTGACTTGGGGGTGCAAGTCCCCTACAGGTCCACATGGCGGAAACTGCTAGCCGAACGGCAAGGGCGTCCATCGCGAGGTGGGGTCTGAAGGAAGCCGTAGGCGCAGCCACGATCCGAGGAATACGAACCGCATAGGAGGCCGAAGAGCGACGATGAGTTCGCGTGACTGGACGAAATCGGTAGCCATGACGACGCTTTTCGGTAAATGCGGCGGATGCGGGGCGAAGGCCGATGTTCTTACCCGGGGAGATCTGCCGTTCTGTCCGATCGGGACTACGGCCTTCGTAAGAAGGTCGGAAGGAGCGGCAGAAGTCAGCCGAGGCCATAGTAGGACCGCGGACCGGTCTGAAGGGCCGAACGAATCGAGAAGGGGCCGGCCCGCCGGCTTCGTCGTCGTGGAGACGCAGCAACTCTCCCTGTGGGACCGACTACCCGGCTCAGAGAGTTCGGGGGCCACGGTGCGCCAAGCGACGGCGGCAGAGACGGGACCCGACCCCGCCGCAACGATCGTGATGGAGGAGGTGGTCCGGAAAGAAAACCTCGAACAGGCACTGAAGCGAGTTGTCGCCAACAAAGGCGGACCCGGAGTCGACGGAATGCGCGTCGACGAACTCAAGCGATACTTGAAGACCCACTGGCCGGGCCTCAAGGCTCAACTCCTCGATGGCCGGTACAAACCCCAACCGATTAAGGCCGTGGACATCCCTAAACCCGGGGGAGGGACGCGGCGGCTCGGTATCCCGATCGTCTTGGACCGGTTTATCCAACAGGCGATCCTGCAAGTGATGGCCCCAGTCTATGATCCGGCGTTTTCCTCTCAAAGTTACGGCTTCCGGCCCGGTCGAAATGCCCACCAGGCAGTTCGACAGGCCCAAGCCTATATCCAAGAGGGCTACAACTGGGTCGTGGACATCGACTTGGAGAAGTTCTTCGACCGAGTCAACCATGATATCCTCATGGGACGAATCGCCCGGCGGGTGACGGACAAGCGCATCCTGCGCCTGATCCGGCTCTACCTGCAGGCGGGGGCCATGCTGAACGGAGTGGTTCAGGAACGATACGAAGGGACGCCCCAAGGCGGCCCGTTATCGCCCTTGCTCAGCAACATCCTCCTGGACGAGCTGGACAAGGAACTGGAGCGCCGGGGCCACAACTTCTGCCGCTACGCCGACGATGCCAATATTTACGTGAAATCGGAACGGGCGGGACAGAGAGTAATGGACTCGGTGGAACGGTTTCTGGCCGAACGCCTGAAGCTCAAGATTAATCGGGAGAAGAGCGCCGTGGCCGAACCCCAGAAGCGATCCTTCCTGGGTTTCAGCTTTACGGGCAGGGAGTACCGGAAAATCCGGTTCGCCCCAAAATCCGTGAAGAACTTCAAACGGAAGGTTAAACAGATCACGGGTCGCTCGCGGGGGATCACCTTGGAACGCATGATCCAGGAACTGAACGGGTATACGCGGGGTTGGATGGGCTACTTCAGAATCGCGGAGACGCCGACGGTGTTATCGGACCTGGATTGTTGGATTCGTAGGCGACTGCGGTCCGCCGTAGCCAAGCAGTGGTTCAAAAGCTGCAAGGCTCGATTCCGGGGCTTGAACGGGCTTGGGGTCGATCCTAAACAGGCCGCCATTACCACGGTCACGCGAAGGGGGCCTTGGGCTATGTCGAACATGAAAGCTTTCAAGTTGGCGATGCCGAACAAGTTCTTTGCCGAACGAGGGCTTCTCACCCTCTCCGGATACGTATGCTGAATGGTCAAGTCGATTCGAACCGCCGGATACGGACCCGTACGTCCGGTGGTGTGGGAGGGCGGCGGCCGTGAGGCCGCCCCCTATCCCGATTGTCATTTCGACGAGATAAGGATAGACGCTCCTTCTCGCTTCAGCGATGTCGCGCTCCGGGATCGTAATTTCGTGGACGAGTTCCTCCGGATCTGACCAGAAATTTTTCGAGTCGAGGAGGGCGAAGGTAACCTTGATCTTGCCCCGGTGTTCGTTTCCCACGGAGTTTAGAGCGAGTTTGCCCAGTGGGATCAGAATCTTCAGGGTCAACCGGAATTGCCCGGAGGGGAGGGCCTCCGGAGTGAGACCCTGGACTAGGATGCTCAGAGGATTGTCCTTCTGACCGAGAAAGAGCCTGGCCAGGACATTCTCCTTAATTCTTTCCTCCGCCGAGCTCTTGACGTACCCCTTCCGGAAGAGGATTTTGTTGGCGGCGCTGCCGTCCTTGATCTTGACGTCGATGGAGTGAAAAGCGTTGTCGGCAGGATAGCGGGACCTGTATCCCAGTGAATAATATTGAGATAGGTCCTGCGACAGAGCCCCGAGGCCTTGCTCGAGGTCCCCTCGAGCGAAAACGGGCCGGCCTCCCGTCTCCCGGGAAATCGGATCCAGACCATCGTTGTGAGGCGTGGTTCCCGGAATGAGAAGCCGCGACCCCGGTGTGTTTACCGTCCGCGCCCCAGCCAAGTCGGCTGAAGATAAGGTCTCTTCGAATTCGGCCGCGTGGATAGCGTAGAGCGAAATCTCCTTGGCGTTGCATAAGGCGATGACCTCCTTGAAAAGTTGCGAGGCATCGTAATTCAGGGCTTCCATCTGGGCATTGTTCGCGGGAAAAATTTGGCCGATGTAAGAAAATATCTCCTCTCCGGGGTTCAGGGGGAGCCGGTCGCTCACGTAGATCACGATCTTTCGTCCTTTGATGCCGCTCAAGTAATTCGCCAGGGATTCGATCGACTGGACCGAAAGGTGGAGCGCGTTCATCTCCTCTTCGACGTACTGGCGAGCATAGGCGACGGAGTCCTCGAACGGGTCATTCCCGCCTAGCCCCGATGTCTGGGACGCGATGCGGTTGAGATCGCTCTCGAGCTCTTCCCAGGACTTCGTGCGCTGCAGGGCGCCGCTGGTTCGCCGCTTGACGTCGTCGAGCGCGCTTAGGAGGACCGAGGCCCTCGGGGTGAAGTTCTGGATGATCTCCATGCGGTGATCAAGCAGGACGATCATTCCCTCGTTCTCTTCGCCCCGATCGAAATTCCGGGTGATAAATTTCTCCAACCGCTGAGCGACCCAGTTCCGATTAAAGGGATGGAGGTGCTCGTTGTCGAAAAAAAAGACAATCTTGTTCCGGAGGCGATCGGGAAGAATCGAGTCCGTTCGGCTGCCTGCGCGTTTCGCCAAGTCCTCACCCGTGCCGGATGCTGGAGCTAGAAGAGGCTTGACCTCGAAAAAATTGGTGACAGTCTGGAGGACGCCGTCTTCATAGATTTCGAATAGTTCGGGTTTGAGCCCGGTGATCGGTCGGCCGTCTTTATCGCGGACGATCACTTCGACGTTCGTAACGGCGACCTCGACGTTGACCGAGAGCTGGGATCCCTGCTTGGGCGCGTTTTCCTGCGAGCCCGTGATTGAGGAAACAATGAGAAACGGGAGGCAAGCAAGCGACAGCCCGATGGCCGCGCTTCTTCCGTGGATAACGAAACGGGCTTTTCTCATGGGCGCTTTCTTCTCAGCTAGAGTATTGAAAAAGCCCGGGGTCGTCAAATGGGGCAGCCCGGTTCAGTCCCGAATGGCGGACGATAAGGGTTTCGGTTCTCAGAAGACGAAAACCGTCGTCAAAATCAAGGGCAGCTTGGAGAAATAGGACCGCATGATCATCGAGACGCGATGCCTCCCAACGGGATTCCATCAGCTCTCCGCCCCAATAGGGCTCAAGTCCCGGATTAAAGAGCAAACTGGATCGCGAAACGCCATCGATCTTCTCCAGGCGGTCTTCCAGAAATCCAGCAAAAGCCCCGAACTTTTGATTGGAGAATTTGGTTTCGTGTAAATCGTCGAAGACCGCCGCACACTGATCGATGCGCGATCGGACGAGCTTCGGAGCGGGTTCAGGGACAAAGGTCCCGCCGAGTCTGGCCCAGAGGCCTCCGAATTCGACCGCGATGTCCACGGATACAGAACGGTCGAAGGCACGGGCATCGGGCCAGGTGAGCCCTTCGGGAGAGCCGTCAGGCTGAATAAAGCAGAATAGATCCGCAGCTCCCATTCGGCGTGCTGCTAACTCGAGCTCAGCGGCTATATCGAATCCCGACCACCCGGGGCGGAGCGCAGCCGCGAGCTCGGCGAAGCTCTTCGCTGCGATCTCGGCCGCCTTCTGGACGTAGCCAAGCTCGGCTTCGCTCTTTTTGATCCGCAGACTTTGGTAATCGTCCGTCATGTCCACAAACCCGCAGGATAATCTTCTTTGCGTTTCCTCATAAATTGCGAAAGGAAACGTTCTAAGATCAACGATGCCTATTTTTCGAGGCGGTGGCTTCAGGGCTTCGAGGAAACCCGCACACTCCGCTCCGATCGCATTCGTGCAGCAGATGTCCTCGACCCAGCTAATCGTTCGAAACCACGGCATGTTTCGATAAGCATGGGTGGTGAAAAGCCGGGGAGCTCCGGCCGAGGGCAGGACGAAAGCGCCCGTATCCGCGTATGGGAAAAAGTGGGTGAGGTGGGAGAGGTTCCCGCTCTGGTTTGCGTCGCCATAGACGATGACGGCGTCGCACCCGCGGCTTTGCATCCGTTCCCTGAAATCTTTGATTCGCCGGGCGAGTTCCTCTGGGGAAAGAGCCTTTTTGTCCCAAAAGATCCAGCCTCTCTTCATGAGCGTTTTTCTCGCTGGCAGGGGACAGCGACGAGATCTCTTCGCGATCGACTCAGCCGCCGTCCTCCCTCGTCCGTAATGAGAACGGGATCGCCCAGAACGAGATAGCCCGACATCGGCAGGTATGTGTTCGGATGAATCATGACGACCATGCCTTGCTTCAAGGGGAGATGATTCCCCTCGGCAATCAGAGGTTCCTCGTCAATGTACAAGCCGATCCCGTGCCCCCGGCCCCTTGTGTATTTTTCGGAAACGAACTCGCCGAAGCCTTCGTCCCGGAACACGTCATTCTCTATCTTGGCCAATTCCGAAGCGGTCATGCCCGGCCGGACTTGCCGGATCGCGCTTTCCTGGGCCCGGGCAAGAATTCCATGCGCTTTCCGCCTCTCGGCAGACGCGTCTCCGATAACCATGGAGCGGCAGATCTGAGCGTAATATCCGTCGAACTGGGGCGAAATCTCAGTGAGGACCAGATCGCCTTCCTTCAACATCCTGTCCGTCGGAGGATGCATCGCCCTGGCATCGCCTTCCCCTGAAGCCAAGATCTGAAAATTGTCCTCGCCGCCTGCCTTCCGGATCAGGCGCTCCACCCGGGCGATGATCTCGTATTCTTTCATTCCCGGCTCAATGTCTTCAAGGAGGTTTTCAAAAGCAGCATCGGCGATACGGGCAGCTCTCTCAATTTTTCGAATCTCAGACTCAGTCTTGATCATGCGAATGTCGTTGACGGCCGGCGTAAAATCGACCCAGTCCACGCCGGGAAAGGAGCCGAGTAAAGCGAGCATGAGCTCCGCCGAAAGGTAATCCCAGCCCACGACTCCCCACTTCTTTCCGGTGGCGATTTTTGTGACGAGCGCTGGGATTTTTTTCAAGTCACCGGAATAGCTCTCGACGCGTTCAATCCATGACTCGACCCGGGCCCGGGCTCGTTCTTCCTTCGTGGGGACGAGCAGAAGGGAAAAATCCGGCGGGAAAAAGAAGACCACGGCCCCAGGTTCCATGGGATTGAAACCAGAGAAATACCTCAGGTTTTCCCGCCTGAGCATGCTCGAATAAATCAGGACGCCCGCGAGGCCTTTTTCCTCTAGCGTGGCACTGAGCTTGGCTTGCCTGAATTTTTTTTCTTGGATCGAATTCCGAACCTCTTCATCCTTTTTCCGTTCCCTAAAACCGGCTTCTCCAAGAGGGACCTGGATCATCCCTTCCGATACTCCTTCTCCAGCTGGGGGATGAGGCCGCCCTGGGAGATGCGTTCGATCAAAAATTTCGGCAGGACCGTGATCGGCAGAGTCTGGCCGGTCCTGAGGATGCTCAGAATGCCTTTTTCCAGGTCGACTTCGACTTCGTCTCCGATCTCGAGCGCTGCCGAGGCGCTGGGACACTCGACGATCGGCAAGCCTAGGTTGATCGCGTTCCGGAAAAAAATCCGGGCGAAAAACTCGGCTATGACGAGCTTAACGCCCGCCGCTTTTAGCGCGACCGGCGCCCACTCCCGACTCGACGAGCAGCCGAAATTCTTACCCGCGACGAGGACCCCTCCGGGCTTCATCCGATCGACGAAGCCGGGATCGATGCCCTTGCACGCGATTCGGCCGAGGTCTTCGGGCTTCGAGGACGTGACGAAGGCCGCGGAGGCGATCATATCCGTGGCGATGTTATCGCCGAATTTGGCCAGGACCTTGGATTTGATAATCATAGTCGAACTCTCCGCTCGAGAAGCCTAAAGCTCAGGATCCGGTCCATTCAGCTGATCTCCCTAGGATCCGTGATTTTCCCCCGGATCGCCGAAGCGGCGACCGTCGCCGCGGAGCCGAGGTAAATCTGGGCTGAGACGTGTCCCATCCGTCCCTGAGTGTTCCTCGAGGACGTGCTGATGCAGATCTCGTTTTCTCCAAGGACACCCATGCCGCCGCCTCCGCACGCCCCGCAGTTCGGGTTGGTGATCATTGCCCCCGCGTCGATAAAGGTCTTGATCCAGCCCTCGTCGAGTGCTTTTTGATAAATTTTATAGGATGCCGGGGTAATGACCAAGAGCACACCCGGATGGACGCGGTGAGCTCTGAGGAAACGGGCGGCGATCCTGAGATCTTCGAGGCGGCCGCCGGTGCAGGTCCCGATGAAAGCCTGGTCGATGCTTACGTCATCAACCTCCCGGACGTTGGCCACGCGATCCATGCTGTGCGGACACGCGACCAGGGGTTCGAGATCTGTGACGTCAACGTGAATGGTCCGGGCGTATTCGGCGTCTGGGTCGCTCAGGAGGTCCCCGTCTCCGCCGCGCGGCATCTCGCCGAGAGCGGAATAGGTTAACGCGTCCGGAGGAATGATCCCGTTTTTCGCCCCGGCATCTACAACCATGTTGCAGATCGTCATCCGGCTGTCGGTGCTCAGTCCCGCGATCGCCGAACCCGAGAACTCGATCGTCTTATAGGTCGCTCCGTCCATTCCCAGGATGCCGAAGACCTTCAGAATGATATCCTTGCCGAAGACCATCTCCGGGATCGTGCCGTCGATTTCGAGCCTGATCGCCTCGGGAATGCGAAACCAGAGACTCCCCTTGGCCAAAATCCAAGCCATCTCGGTCGAGCCGACGGCCGTGGCAAAGGCGCCAAACGCGCCCTGGGTTACGGTATGAGAATCCGCGCCGACAATGACCAGACCCGGCTTGACAAAGCCTTCTTCGGCCATAATTTGGTGGCAGATCCCCCTGCCGAGGTAGAAATGGGGGAGCTGATGCCTCCGGACAAAATCTCTCGTCTGGAGCACGCAATTAGCCGAATAGATATTGTTCGGAGGGACGGAGTGATCCGCAACAACGATGACTCTGTCTTTGTCCCAGACCGGAACGCCGAGCTTCTCGAAATTCTCGAAGAATCCCGCCCCGGCCTTTTCGTGAAACAGAGCGAGGTCGACCCGGGCCTCGACGATCTCTCCCGCCCTGACCGATTTTTGCCCTGAGGCGCGAGCTAAGATTTTTTCGGTGATGTTCATCGTTTGGCTCCCCGGCGTCCGGCATCTTCATGTCTAAAGCTTTTAGAAGAGGGGATTCGCCGTTTCGGTCTTCCGGCTTTTGGATGAAGGTCCCGGCGATGCGCGGCGAAGAGGCCGCCGTGAATCAGGATTCGAACCATTTCCTTCGGAATCGGTTCCGCTAGAAGATCTCCTTTCGCGGTCAGGTTTCTGAGGCTAGAGCGGGCGAGGTTGACCCGGAGGACGTCTCCCGGATTGCACCTGTCCGCGGCTTCCCGGCTGAGAATGACGGGAAGCCCGATGGCGACAGCGTTCCTGAAGAATGTCCGGGAGAAGCTCTTCGCCACGACGGCCCCGATGCCCAGAACCTTTAAGGCGCGCGGAGCGATCTCCCGGGCCGATCCACAGCCGAAATTCTCCCCGGCGACGAGGACATCGTTTATGCTGACGCTTCGAGCGAAGGACGAGTCCAGCGGCTCGAGGCAGTGGCGGCAAAGCTCTTCCATGGGCAGGTTTTCATATTTGCCGGGCGTTATGACGTCGGTGTTGACGTGATCTCCGAATTTCCAGACCCGCCCGCGAAATCTTGTGTTCATGATTCGAAGTCTCTCGGATCGGTAATCTTCCCGCGGATGGCCGAAGCCGCTACGGTCGCTGGCGAGGCGAGAAAAATATTGGCTCCGTAGCTTCCCATTCTTCCCTGGAAATTGCGATTGGACGTGGAGAGACAGGTTTCTCCCTCGGCCAGAATCCCCATGTGGAGTCCCATGCAGGGGCCGCAGCCCACGTTGCCGATAATGGCGCCGGCATCGAGGAGCGTCTCAAGGATGCCTTCTTTGAGGGCCTGACGATAGATCTTCCAAGAGGCCGGGATGACCAAAAACCGGGTGCCTCGGTGGACGCGCTTGCCGCGGATCATTTCGGCCGCGATTCTGAGATCCTCTAGACGGCCGTTGCTGCAGGTTCCGAGAAAGCATTGATCGACGGGAATTTCGAGGCATTCCCTTACGGGGGTGACGTTGTTGACGGAATGGGGCCAGGCGACCTGGGGCTCAAGGGTTCCGACATCGATAGTTAATAAAGATTCATACTCGGCATCGGGATCAGCGCCGAACTCGCGGGCATCTTTGATGCCGGCGGCCTTCAAATAGCGAAGAGTAACGTCGTCGGCTTCAAACAGGCCGAATTTAGCCCCGAGCTCGACGGCCATGTTGGCCATGGCCATACGGCCGTCAACGGAGAGGCACCGGACGGCGTCGCCTGCAAACTCGACTGACCGATAGTTGGCCTTGTTCAATCCGTACAATTTTGCGATCTTGAGAATAGCGTCCTTAGACATTACCCTTTCCGGCCATCTCCCGGATATTTCTATTCTGATGGAGGGCGGAACCCTGAACCAGATTTTCCCGTGGGCAAATAAAAAAGCGATCTCGGTAAACCCGAAACTCGTGCTAGCTGCCCCGAGGGCCCCGTACGTGATGACGTGCGAATCGATCCCGGCGATGAGCATTCCCGGCCGGACGAAGCCTTGTTCTGCGGCGATCTGGTTGGCGATCCCCGTGTTCTCCCCGTAATAATTGACGATTCCCAACTCCTCGACGATTGCCCTCATTCTCTTGAGACGGGCGGCCACACGCTCGCTATGGGGAGGGACATTGTGGTCCATGGCCGAGAAGATCTTCACCGGGTCCCAGACCTTTCCGAAGCCTTCCTTTTTCAGGATATCGTAGACCGAATCCAGTCCGTCGTGTGCGACGAGAAGATCGATTTCTGCCGTGACATATTGTCCAGGCAGGGCTTTTCTTGCCGAAGCTCTGGATAATATTTTCTCAGCGATTGTCTGGCCCATGAGCCCTCATGAAAACCAGGGAGGTATTTCCCCCCAAACTCTCCTCGGAGAACTATTTATTGCTTTCATTTGTATAATGTATTTATTATACATAAAAAAAATAAAAGTCAAGAAAAATGACAAGTTTTGCCAAATTTCGTAGCTGAACCTATGATAGTAATGACGAAATGGCATGCCCATTCTTGAGGAGCCCTAAACTTTGCATCGAATGCTTGATAATGTGGGCATTCAAATTATAATTATTTTGATACCTTAATAAGTTCGATTCTGGTCGATCTGATAGACGAAAAGGAGGAGTCCCCGAATGGCTATAGTCCATAAATCGTTGAAAGAGCATGTTTATGAGTACCTTTATGAGAAAATAAACAACGGCAGTCTCAAACCCAGGGAGAGAATAAGAGAAAACCAGATATGCAAGGATCTCGAGGTGAGTCGGACTCCCATCCGAGAAGCCTTACTCCAGCTCGAGGATGAAGGTTATATCGAGAGACAGGCGAGACGCGGGTTTCGGGTCAAAGAAATAAGCTCGGCAAAAATTAAAGAGATTTTTGAGATTATCGGCTGCTTGGAAGGATTTGCCGCATCCGCCGCCATGGATAAAATGGTGGGGGGGGATTTTCTCTCGCTCAAAACACTCATCCGAAAAATGGACAGGGCGATTCAGAGCAAAAGACTCCATAATTATTTTCGGCTCCAGCGGAATTTTCATAATGTTTATGTCCTGGCCTCCGGGAACAAGGAACTCTGTGACCTGATCGCGTCGTTGAAAAAACGCTTCGTGAAGAAAGCTTACTTCATACACGATGACGAAGATCTAGTTTATGAGATCCTGGAAAGAAACAACACAGAGCACAAAACCATTATAAAATTATTCGAGCAGGGAGATAGACCCGGAATCGAGGCGTACCTTAGAAACGTCCATTGGAATTTCGAACACGCCAATCTCATTGTCTCGCCTTTCGAATCCTCCAACGTCGAGGCGAAATGAACTGAGGCGGGCTCAGATTAGATTGATTAGCGAGGGATGGATCAGGCGACAATTCTCGGAGCGAGACGAATCTTCTGGCAGAATCGGCTTCTTCTCGACTGGAGAGCGCTCGGTCGGTCAAGCCGGGCGTACCATCCTCTCGATACGCGGAGTGGGAGGCCCCCCGAGGGGGCGGCTTTTAGCTAAACCGAGGCTCGATAGACGGGGGTCCTCCATTCGTGATGGGCGAGATCCTTGAACCTGACGATGTCAACGTAGCTCTTCTTGACGGCTGCGGTGATAGGCCCCATTTTCCCTTCCGCAATCCTGTGCTTGTCCACGGAGATAACGGGAACGATCTCCATCGCCGAACCGCAATAAAATATCTCGTCGGCGATGTAGAGCTCAGTCCGGTCGATATCTCTTTCCAGGGTCTTCAATCCGAGCTTTTCTTCGAAGAGGCGAATGATCGTGTCCCGAGTGATTCCCTCGAGGATATTATTGGTTACTGACGGGGTCAACGGGATTCCCTTTCTGATAACGAAAATATTTGAGCCGGCTCCCTCAGAGAGTTTTCCGTTCTCGTTGAGGATCAAAACATTATCATAGCCGTCTTTTTCGGCTTCGATCCCGGCCAATCGGCTGTTCTGATAATTCCCGGCGCATTTGATGCGAGGGGGCGTCGAGCTGTCACCGATCCTACGCCAGGAACTCACTTTGCAATGAAGGCCCGTTTCTGCTTTGCTCGAGATTCGACCCATGGGCAAGGCGGCGATCGCAAAGCCCACGGGACCCAAGGAACGTCATCCCTCCATCGTCGGATTGAATAAAGACCATGATTCGGATGTGGATATCCTCTCGATATTCGTTTTTCTTGATGAGTTCGATGATCTGTCTGCGAAATTCACTCGCTCCAAACGGGGGATTCATCCACGCGAGCTCCATCGACTGGAATAACCGTATCAGATGGTCGTCTAATCGGAACAAATACACTTCGTTCTGCTCCTGCACATAATAACCTCGCATACCCTCATATACGGTCGCGCCGTATTTCACGGCCGGGGTCAGGACGTGGATCTTGGCTTCCTCGTAGCCGACAAACTTGCCGTTTAATAGCATGTGCTTTGCTCTTAGAGTACCCACGTATATCCTCCTGTTTATAAAAAAAAATCAATGGCCCTCTTCTAGCATTGTACAAGATATTTTATATACATATTATTGGAAATCTTGTCAAGTCGAATTCCTCGGATGTTATTTGAAGTTAAAAAGTGAACTGTTTAAAGATGAAAAGTGAAAACAGTGCCCCGGAAGGAGGACTCCAAGAAACCCACTGAGATTCCGTCGCTCTGATGAATATATCTGTCGGCAAAAACAGCAGTAGCAGAAGCAGTCAATACGACCGCTTTTCCGGGCCAATTTGGGGGGAAATGATACTCTCCGGTCTAAAGGCCGGAGTTTCTAAAAGATGGCATAATTTGGCTATGGTTAGCCCTGTTGGCGGACATATTTCACGACGACTTCTTAACTCACTTGCCCCACCGTTTCGGCAAAATACCCATCCGCCCAAAAACTCTCACCCCACAAAAATTCTTCCATCTCGGGAAATTCTTTCCTCAGCATGCGGCTCGTCCCTCCCTTAAATATTTGCACGACATCCGCCACGCTGATACTCGGAGGAGCCTGCACCACGATATGAATATGATCGTCTTGGATGCTCATCGCACTTAACCACCACCCGTTCATCTTACACGCCTCGCATATCAATCTCTTGAGGCGGATGGCTATTTTGCCTTGGAGGACCCGCTTCCGATATTTCGGAATCCATACCAAGTGATATTGGAGACGGTGCTTTTTATGGGCTCCCCTCCCGTATCTGGCCAAAGCCAGATTATGCCCGATCTTCCTCCACTCCGCCAGCTGAAGGCTGGCTTCGTTCCGGGATGCCATTCATCCCCAGGCTTGAAAGCCTGGGGGGGTGAATGGCATAGCTTATAAAAATAACTCCGGAGGAGGTTTTGACGAAATCACAAAATCGCTTTTCCCGAGGATTGATCGCAGTCTGCCAACGTTTTAGAAAAAATACGAAAAATGTAAAAAAACTATTGACAAATTAATTTTTTTGTATATTATATAATGTATATGTAGGCTCAGCTGAAAAACCCTCTAACACCCTGTAAGCTATTGACATTAATATAAATATATGGCATACTGCGGATCGATTCAAGGCCCCAAATGCACGCTTTTCGCGCTCACCCCATCGAAAACCGTGCACTTTCCCACGGAGATCTGCGACATGTACAAGCCCAAAGACCGTAAAACCCAGGTTCTTTTCCCCGAACTCTTTCCCTTCGGCGGAAGCCTCGATGAGCAGAACCGCTGGCTTCGCATCGCGGCTTTGATCCCCTGGGAGGAGCTCGAGTTCGAGTATCTCAAGTACTTTTCCGACGCCGGCCGGCCGGCCAAGGACGCCCAACTGATCCTCGGACTTCTTTTGCTCAAACACATGACCAAGCTCAGCGACCGGGAGATCATCGCCGAGGTCATGGAGAATCCCTATATGCAGGCGTTCTGCGGATTTTAGACGATGGTCACGTCGGCCACCCTGGACCCGAGCATGCTGACCCGGGTGCACCAGCGCCTCGGGCCGAAGTTTTTCCGAGAGCTGGAGAAAAAGACCTACGCGGTCCTCATAGAACGGAAGATCATCAAGGCCAAGGGGATGCTGGCTGATGCGACGGTCTTTCCGGAGGAGATCAAGTTCCCGACCGATGTCGGACTTCTGAACGACGTCAGGCGGTGGCTGGTTCGGACGATCAAGAAACTGGGCGGAAAGATGCGGACGCGGAGACGGAAAGCGGAGCAGGAATATCTCCGCTTCGCCAAGACCAAGCGGAAGACCAAGAAGATCATCCACAGAGCGAAGAAGACGATGCTGCAATATGTGCGGCGGAATGTCGTCCAACTGGGGGGACTTATCCCTAACGTCCGCCATGTGGAGAAGAAAATCCTGGAACGGTTCGCGGTGGCGAAGGAGATTTTTCGCCAGCAGTGGGAGATGCACAAGAAAAAAGTGAACCGCATCTCCAACCGGATCGTCAGTTTGTATCGGCCGTATGTGCGGCCGGTGAAGACGGGGAAACAGGCCAAGGAAACGGAGTTCGGAGCGAAGGGGGCGCTCGTGCACGTGGACGGGTTCCTGTTCCTGGATTACTGGAGGCACGAAGCATTCAACGAAGCGGAGCACTTGGCTCGGCATATCGGGGCCTATGCGGAGCGGTTCGGGAAGCTGCCGCCGTACTTCGTGGGCGACACGAAATACGGGACGCGGAGGAATCGTGCGGATCTGGAGACCTTGAGCGTGAGGCCGTAGTTCAAGCCGTTGGGAAGGACGGCGAAAAAGACGGGGAAAGATCCGTGGTTCCGCAAGAAACAAAAAGAGCGGAACCGGATCGAAGGGGCGTTCGGGAACGGCAAAGAACATTACGGGCTGTCCCGCGTGCGCTACAAAGGGGAAGAAAGTTCGGAAGTGTGGGTACGAGCGAGCCTGCTAGCGATGAACTTGAAGACGGCGTTGAAAAGAGCGTGATAAACGCGCAGATCGAGGCCGAAGGGGAGTCGAAATGACAGGCGCCGCCTGCGGCTGGATCGTATGTTCCGTTCGTGATAACATTTTTCAGCAGACCCTAATTACGGAATGCGATGATCTGTTATGTTCCAGAGTTCTGTTTTGCCTTTCTTGACCAATAATGATAAATCGGCAATCCAAACAAAACGAATAAGAAGCCGAAGAGGCTTTCCTTTAAGTCCGAGATCATTTGATTCGCGACGACGACCAATGAAGCGACCAGAAATAGTCCGGGAACGAAAGGATAACCCCAAATTCTGTAGCCCCGAACGACGCCCGTCTTTCTCCTAAGCAAGAATAAACCGAATGCGACCATTGCGAAAAACGCCCATTCCGTGTTAACGACCCGAGTAAATAATGCCTTATAAGTGCCTGTAACGACTAACGTAGATGACCAAACAGCCTGGATGAAAATGGCCTTGTGAGGCGTTTGGTAACGAGGGTGAACGTCTCCCAGCCATCGAAATAGGAGCCCGTCCCTGGCCATTGAATAATAGACGCGGGGACCGCAGAGGATGATTCCACTCAAAGCGCCGAAGGTCGAGAATATAACAAGACCGGACATTAAAGCCCCGCCTCCGAATCCCAGGATGGCATCGGCCGCGTCGGCGGCGATTCGGGTGGAAGACGCCACGGATTCAAGCGGCAGTATATAGAGGTATACGGCATTTAAGGCCATATAGCAGAGAGTGACGACCAGGGTTCCAATCATGAGGGCTTTCGGGATCGTCTTCCGGGGATCGATCGTTTCTTCCGAATTGTAAGTCACCATATGCCAGCCCCCGAACGCGAATAATCCGGCCGCCAGGGCGAGAAGAAAGCCGTTCAGGGAAACATCATGCCCGACCCGTGCGGTCACGAAATGTTCGGGGATCCGTGAGCCGAGGGCGAACCCGAACAAGATTATAAAAACGACAGCGATGATTTTTCCCAGGGTTATCAGAGCCTGAAGCGAACTTCCCTGTTGAACTCCCCGATAATTGATGGCGGACAAGATCAGAATTACGGCAACTGAGACGGCTTTCGACATGGCTGCGTTGAGCAGCAAGAAAAAAGAAACGTAGCGGGAAAATATAACGGAAATGGCCGCGATGACCCCCGAATGCGCGCTCCAGAACATGGCCCAACCCCATAAAAAGCCGATGGCCGGAGAATAAGCTTCTTTCAGGTACACATAGATCCCGCCGGATCTCGAAAAAATGGAGGCCAATTCCGCGCAAACCAAGGCGCCAAAGAATGTCAGCAGGCCGGCCACGAACCAAATCAGGAAAACGCCCTTGATCGAAGACATCTGCCTCGTGACTTCCGAAGGCTGGACAAAAATCGACGCGCCGATTATTGTTCCCACCACCATCGCCGTGGCGTGAAGCGGTCCGATCGAACGACGCAGTTCTGGGGATTCGCTATTCCCAAGGCTCTCCATTAATTTAATTTCCTCGGAGCGGTTCGACCAGCAATCTTTTTTTGTTTAGTGCGCGCCTTTGAATCGTAATAAAATGAAGAATTCCGAACCAGCCGTTGTATAACGATCTTCAGCCCGTAGGTGATTTCAAGTGCGGAACGCGAAATCTTTTCTGATTTATCGGCACTCATGAAGAACGCTTTTTCGGTGTCTGTGATGATATAGGGGGCGACTTCTTCAAGCCATTTCTTAGACGAGTCGCTAATAGGTTCGATTGTCTTGACCTGACGCTCCGCTGCGGCCAAAAGAATGCGCGGACTCGAAAAAGGCGCAAGGAAACCGACCCAAGCCAAAATGATAACAAGTATCCCTTCCTTCAAAATTATTCATCCTTTATATCCGGAAATTTTCATAAAAAAAAGAAAATTATGCTATAATATTATATCTGTTTATACAATATATCAAATATAATGAAAAAAAGGATTAAGAGAAAAGGGAGGAAAAGATATGCCATTCAATCATAAAAGTCTTAAAGAGCATGTCTATCAATATCTCTATGAGAAAATCAACAAAGGAAACCTTAGGCCGAACAACAAGATTAACGAGAATCAGCTTTGCAAGGATTTGGATGTCAGCCGCACTCCCATCCGTGAGGCTTTGATCCAGCTTGAGGACGAAGGATATATCGAGCGCCTGCCGAGACGGGGATTTATCGTCAAAGAAATAAGCCAGGGGAAAATCAGGGAAATCTACGAAATTCTCGGTTTTCTCGAAGGAGCGGCGGCATCCTTGGCCATTGACAAGCTTACCGACCAAGAAATTGTGGCAATGAGCAAACTCATCGCCCGAATGGACGAGGCAATCGAGGCCCGCCGAGTTCACGAATATTTCAAGCTCCAGAGGATTTTTCATGATGTCTATATCACGTCCTGCGGGAATAACGAGCTTCGTGATCATATCACATCATTGAAAAAGCGATTTGTTAAGAAAGCCTATCTTCTTCACGAGAACGAGGATGTCCTGTTTAAAACGCTCAGTAAAAATAATAACGAACACAAGAAGATTCTCGAGCTCTTCGAGAAACAAGATAAAGCGGGTGTCGAGTCCTATCTGAGGAGCGTCCACTGGAACTTCGATAATGCCAATATCATTATCTCGCCTTTTGTCTCCAATCCCAGACAGAAATATTCAAATGGCTATCCTGCAGCGTCAGGATCTTTGCACGACCTCAAGGCGCGCTGAGCAGAGCGGCTCGCCAGCCGGCCGTAAGCTTTTTGGCCATATCTTCGAGTAATTCAGCGTTCTCCGGAAAGTCGGCGATATTAATATTCTCGTCTGGGTCCGATAAGTTGTCGTACAGTTCGACGGCGGCGAGCGCGCCGGCAACTTTCTTGTCGTTATCCCAAGAACGCCATTCCACATAATGATACCTGCCAGTGACCATGGAATAGCCCATGTACCGTTTTCCATCAAGAGAAACGTCGGGCCGGCGATGATACTGGCTGAAGACGGCCGACTTGAGTTCGAACCGGGGGTTTTTTAAAATCGGCTTCAAGCTGGCGCCCTCCATGTTGCCGGCGAGGGATATTCCAGCTAAATCACACAGGGTTGGAAAGAGGTCCACAAGCTCGGTGAGGCTCTCGCAGTTTTGTCCGCCGCTCGGAATCCGCGGATCCCGAATGAGAAGTGGCACTCGCGTATCGACATTAAAATTGGTCTGTTTGCACCAGGCGTTGTGCTCCCCGAGCTTCCAGCCGTTATCTCCCCAGACAACGACGATGGTATTCTTGTCAAGTCCCAGGACCTCTAAGCCGTCCATGAGCTTGCCAAAACATGCATCGACATAACTGACCGAGGCATAATAGCCGTGTTTGAGAAGTCGCGCCGTCTCCTCTGGTAGATGATACAGGGCGGGATGTTTGACGAAGGTGAGATCGTAACAATCGGCCAATTCGTACTGGTTGTCAAGGGACATGGGAGGCACGTATTTTGGGATAAAAGGATTTTTTGCCATGGATATTTTATCCCTCTTATACAGGTCCCAGTATTTTTTGGGGGCCACAAACGGCAGATGAGGGCGATAATAACCCAGAGCTAAATAGAAAGGCTCGCTTCGTCCTTTGAGTTGTTTCAGTTTGTCCAGGGCCAGGTCTGTCTGTGCGCCGTCATAGAATGCGCCGTCGGGTGCGTCCGGGTGATGAACGTCAAGCATTATTCCCGGCCGGGAATAATGATTATCGCTGATCATCCGGGCTTTCCCAAGAACGGCCGTAAGCCCAGCCTTTGCTTCCGCTCAACGCTCTTTGGGGGTTCTTTTTGATGCGTTCTTCTCTAACCTTGGCAAGCTCCTTCATCAATCCTTCATCATAATAAAATGACTCGGGGTCCCGATCGATGAGTTCTGGCGTTTTGCACTCCTCCGGCTTCAGATCTGGCTCGTCGAAAGAAAAGGGGTCGGGCATGTGGTTATGAAAAACCTTCCCCATCGAAACGATATGGTAGCCGAATTTATGGAAGTGCTGGGGCATGGTTACCGCGTCGGGAACGGTCTTCCGAAATTCTTCGCCGAGGCTCCAAACTCGAGTCGTGTCGGGCCGCATGCCGATCATGGCGCTGGCCCTTGAAGGAGTGCAGGCCCCTGCCTGGCAGAATGCTCTCGTAAAGACAACAGCTTTCTTTGCAAATTCGTCAAAATTGGGCGTTCTGATCTCGGGATTGCCGTAGCAGCCCAATTCGGGTCTAAGGTCGTCGACGATAACGAATAAGATATTAGGCCGCCTTTCCGGGGCCGCTAGGCCGTAGCGGAAGCGGAGACTGGTGAAGCTCCCGGCCGCCGCGAGTTTGAGGAAATCGCGACGGCTGTAAAGAAAATTAGATCGTCGTTTCATCCACTTCCTCTGTGCGTGTATAATGGATATTTCCGGGTCGCGAAATAATTTACTTGGTTCTCTTCCATCTTGTGTGGGTTGAGCATGTTTAATCATACCATCGAGGCGTGATAGGATTCCAGATGAAGTCTAAACGGAAAGGAATCGTCTTGATGGATGAACTGTCGTTGTTTACTTTGGCGCTGGGGCTTTCCAAGCCCTGGCAGGTCGTCGATATTCGATTTTCTAAGGAGGAAGGCCGCCTGGATCTGAGGATCGATTTTCCTAGGGGGGCGAAGTTCGCTTGCCCGACGTGCGAGGGACAGGAATGCGAGGTTCACGACACGAAGGACCGAACGTGGCGTCACCTGAACTTCTTTCAGTACGAGACCTATCTTCACGCGAGAGTCCCCCGCGTTGGCTGCGACCGCTGCGGGATCAAGCAGGTGGAGGTTCCCTGGGCCCGGCCGGGAAGCGGATTTACCCTGTTGTTTGAGATGCTGGTGCTGCAGCTGAGCCGGGAGATGTCGGTGGCCGGGGTGGCGGACGTCACGGCGGAATCCGCCAACCGGATCTGGCGGATTCTGGCGCATTACGTGGAAGAAGCGCGGCGGAGGGTAGATCTTTCGGGTTTTCATGTTCTGGGCATTGATGAGTTCTCGGTTCGCAAAGGGCACGAGTATATGACATCGTTCAGCGACCTGGAGGCTTCGCGAGTGCTCTATCTCGGGGAGAGCCGAAAGAAGGGCGTCGTCCGAGCGTTTGTCGAGGACCTGCGATCCAGGGATTTCGATCCCGGCCGAATCGATCTGGTCTGCTGCGATATGTGGGATCCTTACCTGAATGGGCTGGGAAACCATATCCCCCAGGCCCGGGTCGTTTTTGATCGCTATCACATCATGAGTCAGATGAATAAGGCGATCGAAAAAGTCCGTTGGGCGGAGCAGAAGAAGAACAAGGCGCTGAAGAAGACCCGATTCCTTTGGCTGAAGAACCCGGAGAACTTGAATCCTCAACAAGAGGAAAGCCTGACCAAGTTGAAGTCCTTGGACCTGAAGACGGCTCGGGCCTACCACATCAAGCTGGCCTTGGCTCGGTTCTGGGAGTTCAAGGATCCCCCAGGGCCGTTAGATACCTGAAACGCTGGTATTATTGGGCGACTCACAGCCGGTTGGGACCGATTATTGAAGCGGCCAAAGCGATAAAACGGTATTGGCGCGGTGTCGTGAGTTTTACAAGAGCTAGGATCACAAACGGCGTGGCCGAAGGCCTGAACTCGAAGATCAAGACGGCGATGAAAAGGGCCTATGGGTTTAAACACGTCCAATATCTCCGGACCATCGTTTATCTCGTCGCCGGCAGGTTATGCTTTGATTAACCCACACAAGATGGAAGAGAACCATTTAAATAAGTCTATTGTATAAATAATATTATATACAAATCATATTAAGAGCAAGGATTGAGGAGTTCCCCCAAGAATTTATGGAACAGCGAGCAAGCGTTGACTAAAATTTAAAACCGCGGAAGGTCTTTTAGAGAATAACCATAAAATGCTTGTTCGGCTGGACGGCTTTCTCGAAGAGCTTCGCAAATTAAAATGGCCCTTTGTTCGGTTCTTCAATCTTCATGAGGCTTTATAAGCTATGCCAGAAAACCCCAGGCTTTCAAGCCTGGGGATGAATGGCATCCCGGAGCGAAGCGGAGGTCAATCATCTTTGCAGGCATGATACCCCGGCCTTTAGGCCGGGTGAGTTTTCATTTCGGAATCTTCAGGTTTGCCCTTATCTTTCTTTAATCAGATTCCCGGGGCATTCTTTTCGATCTTCTTCTTGAGTTCTTCAATGGTGGCCTTGACTTGGGCAGCTTCTGCGGCTTGAGGTTCCAGACTCAAGAAATCCTCCAAATATCTTATGGATTTTTTATAATCGCCTTTCTTAATGTTGGCCAGGCCGAGCTAATAAAAAGCGGAGGATAATTTAGGGCCCCATTTGATGGCATTCTCGAAAGCCACGATGGCTTCTTCCATCCTATTATTTTTATAAAAGATTAATCCGAGGTCATACTGTGCGCGGGCATCCTCCGGTTGAATCGTCAAAGCCCGCTCGAAGGCCTCAATCGCTTTTTCCTGGTCGTTTTTCCTAAGATAGCATTCCCCCAAAGCCAGAAAGGCCTGGGCTGAATCCGGTTTTAAGTCAATTGCTTTATTCAAAAAAACGATCGCCTGATCAATATCGTTATTTCTCAAATAGGCGATGCCTAGGTTGGAGTAAACGGCGGGATTTTTCGGGAATTCATCGATCAACTTTTTAAAAGAATCAATCGCCGCTTGATATTTGCCCTGTTGGTATAGTTTGACCGCCTCAGTAAGATTTTTATCATCCTCGATTTTCAGCGGGATTTTATGGAGCGTCACTTTAATGACTTTCTGGTTATCAATTCCCAAATGCAAATCGATTGTGAAAGGAAAATAGCCCTGCAACTCAAAGCTAGCGGAATAGGAGGAAGGGGGAATTCCGATCTTCACGAATTTCCCATCATTTCTCGTCTTGACGCTGAATTTTGTCCCATTAGACTTGTCAAGAAAAGTCACTTGGACATCTTTTAGCGGATTTCCCTCACTGTCCCCGAGTCCCCGACTATGCCTTGCACGACCGTTTGCTGTCCAAAATTGACAGCGGGCAAGAATTTTAGAAGTATCAGGAGGACGATGGCTATTCTAATTTTTCCAGCTAATCCTTGTGCCGTCATTTTAAACTCCTTCCTCAATGAAAGCTTGGAGAAATATGTTTATCAAACGTGCCGAAAATCCCTAGCTTTTATTCTATGCCTATGGAGGGTTTGAATCAGCAATCACAAATGCGGTTTCTTTTGTGATCCATTTTCCTGAAATCAAGTCCGTAATTTTTATTCTGAGGCGATATTCTCCTGGTTTGATATTCTTCAATCTGAAGGAAGTTTGAATTCGGACATTCCGCTGATTGGACGGTTTTGTCTCGGGAACAGGGATACTTGTGACGTCTTCCCCGTTTTTGACGAGGACATATTCCACCCTAAAATGGTTCATTTCGGCTTTTTTATTCGACGAGAGGTTGTAGACCTCAAAAAAAACGCCCATTTCTTCGCCCGGCCGGAAAACATGACTCGCGTCGGAAAATATTTTTTCTTCAGCCGAGTGGAGGTCTTTGCTTTCCGTATTTAAAGCCTGATCTTCTTTCCTATTCGACGAAAGAATCACGTCACTCGAAGCCAACTCGCTTCGATAAAAATCAGGAACCGAAATTTCTTGATCAAAAGTGCCGATTTTTCCGCTAAAATTATCCAGAAGGAGAAGATGAATATGATATATTGCCGGCTCGAGATATAGAGAGGTCAGAATCTGGAAACTTTTTTCCTTCAAGGAGGGGACGTCGGCTAAAGGAAATCTCTTATTCAGATCTTTGCTTTTCGCGTAGATCATTTGACCGAGATTGTTGCTGACGTTTAAAAGCAAGTTCAAGGAAATATAGGTTTGATTTTCTATGTTTTTGGGAGTCAGAAGAGACGAAGGGAGTCCAATGATCAGCGGGATATAGGCTTTATTCCCAGAGCCTCTTAAATAAAATAATTCCATTTTTAGCGGAATCAGATCGTAGGTGACTTTTGTGGTAATAATTTCCTTTACCTTACCTAAATTTTCGTAAGGATTTTTCTGCGCTTCGGCTAAATATTCCAATAGGTCAAATTGAAAAGTGAGGGTGCTGATGTCAAACGAGGAGTTTCGTTCCGTGCCGAGCTTGATGCTGTTATCGAAAACAAAGTTGCCGGTGCCGAACTTGTCAACAAAAACTAACTCCAGATTATACGGAAGTCTGGGATTGGGGAGATCCCAATAATTCCAGGTCTCTGTGGGCCCCTGAGATGAGGTAAAAGATGAACCTGACGGATATGAGTCTCTTTGAATATCCTGTGGCGGGCCCAGAAGGATAAAAATCTTGCCTCGATCGGAACGCCACCCTTCAAGACCCGAAGTTCCAAAGAATTTATTGGAGAGCGCGATTCTTTTATAATATTCCAGCTTAAACTCATTCTCTGGGGTCGCAGGATTCGGATCTCGTTTTTTCCAGAAATTGACAATAAACGCCCCTCTTTCTTCTTCCGTCGAAAGGCTTAAGAAGATTTTCTTTTCGGCATCGGTCACGATGTAGGGGACGACTTCTTCCAGCCACTGTTTGGACCACTCGCTGAGAGGCTCTTTTTTGCCTTGTTCAGATTTTGCGGATTCTTGGCTTGATACAAAATAAAACGAGAAGCACAGAGTCAGAATAAACGGAATGATGAAATAGCGATCGTTTTGAGATGGCCTCATTTTAGCCTTATTCAGAGATTTTGATTTTTTCTGCGGATATTCGAAGTGATATGTTGTTCTGGCTCAATCTCCTGTCGAGCTGGGGAATATCCTCTTCAATCAGTTTATTGATCTCATTTGCTAAAGTTATTAATCGTGCTGAATTTTTTTGAATTTTCTGAACCTGGCTTTTGGAGGGAGCGCCCGTATATCCTTCCAAGCTTCTTCCCGTCAGAACCAGATTGGCCCGGACTGAAACGCTGACACCCGTCCAATTTAGTTTTGGATTGCCTAATAACTCGAGTTGAATCTCATCGATTTTCTCGAGAATATTCTTCGTTTCCTTGAGTAGTGAGTCAGGAATATTGGGGATTTCTCGAAGGGCTTTTTCGACAGCGACGGCCTGTTTCATCATATCATCTATGGTTTTGCAGGTTGTATAGAGCAAGGGATAAAGTTTATAGAGGGCATACAGCGTATCGTATTGAGCTTGTCTCTCTTCGAATGATATATCAAGTCGAGGATCTCCGATGACCCTAGCCGGTTCAGTCATTTCCTGGCCAGAAACTTTCAAAGTCACGCTGTATTCTCCTGGAAGAACTCGTGGTGCTCGAGCTGCGAAATAGCTGCCATATTCTCCTATGGTGGCTTGGGGCGGGGCCGAATACCTCAGATCCCAGGATACCTGGTTGATCCCCGATTCTCCAGGTCCCTTCAGTTCCCTTATCTTGTCACCCTTTTGATTCTTGATGATGATTGTGGCTTCGCCTTTAACCTTGTCTTTTAAATAGTATCTAATGATAGCTCCATAGAGTGGATTTGGAGCGACATAAGTTCTGTTGCCGATGGTACTTTTGTGGTCGTAGGGAATGAAAAGCATCGCATCACGAATTTTAAAAAGATAGCTAGGAGAGGCCAAGATATCAGTTGTCAGCTTTTCTAAGGGCGTTATATCATCTAAAATCCAGATGCTCCTTCCATGGGTGCCTAAAATCAAATCATTTTCTCTGGGATGGATGGCGATGTCATCGACGGGAACTATGGGGAGATTACTCTTAATTCTCACCCATTTTCCGCCCTTGTCCATAGAGACATAAGCGCCGCGCTCTGTCCCAACAAAAAGTAGCTCGGGATTCCTGTGGTGTTCTCTGATGACATGGACGGTGCCTCCTTCAGGCAGGTTGGAAGAGATAGACTGCCAACTTTCGCCATAATCCGCTGTTAGAAAAACATGGGCCTTGAAATCATTATTTTGGTGACCATCAAAGGTCGCATAGGCAGTCCCTTCGTTGAAACGAGAGGCGATGACGCGGCTGACATAGGTGTTATTGGGAACTCTAGGAATTTTATCTATGACATTCTTCCAGGTTTTTCCTCCATCCCGTGAAACCTGAAGGTTTCCGTCATCTGTTCCGACGTAGAGAAGCCCTTTCCTAAGGGGCGACTCAGAGATCGTGGTGATGTCGCCATAGAACGTTATGCCGTCGTTTCGAGAGAGCGTATTCTCATCAGAAAGTACACCCATCAAGGGAAGTTTATTACGGTCTTGCTGAGTGGTTAGATCGATGGTGGCCCCCCAAGTTTCTCCTCGGTCTGGAGATTTGAAGAGTTTGTTCCCACCGAAATAGATGGCTTTTGGCTCATGCGCTGAAATCAAAACCGGACTATTCCAGTTGAATCTGTATGTCTCTTTTCCATCTGTAGGCTCGGGCTGGATTGGTTTGCTTTCTCCCGTTTTCAAATCAAAGCGAATGATATTCCCCAGGGAAGATACGGCGTAGATCGTAGTGTAGTCCGCCGGGTCAACCTGAACATTCATGCCGTCCCCCCCTCCAATCTTGAACCAGTCTTCGTTGGTGATGCCTAGACTTTGGAACGTTGCACTGGGCCCTCCCCAGGAATCATTATCCTGTAATCCCCCGTAGACGAAATATGGCTTACGCATATCAAATCCGATTTCGTAAAACTGTCCCAGAGGGAGGGAGTTGATAAAATCCCAGCTATGGCCGCCGTCGTAGGAAAAATAGATCCCCCCGTCTGATCCGACGATCATATGATCGGAGTCAGCAGGATCAATCCACATGGCATGATGGTCGGAATGGATCCTTCTCAAAGAGTTCGAAGTACGAGACGCTTGCTCTATAAATGTTTTGCCTCCGTCTTCTGAGATATTCATCGCTATACCCAAAAGCCAGATTTTTTTGTCATTGTTCGGATCGATGCGAATTTTGCTGAAGTACATGGGTCTTGGATTGATGCTTGACATTTTTTTCCAGCTCGAACCCCTATCTTCGGATCGGAATACGCCTCCTTCTTTATGTTCTATAGTCGCGTAGATTATGGCGGGATTCCTGAGATAAATAGAAATCCCTATCCGTCCGATGCTGCCTGAGGGGAGCCCGTTCTTTAGAAGTTCCCAGGCTTCACCGCCGTTGGTAGTTTTGTAGAGTCCGCTGCCAGGACCACCCCCGTTAAATCCCCAACCTTTGCGCTGCCTTTGGTATGCCGCAGCATACAAAGTCTCTGGATTCTTGGGATCCATGGCTACGTCAACAAAGCCTGTATTTTCATCTATAAACTTGGTATTCACCCAGGTCAGACCTCCGTCTGTGGTCTTGAATAGCCCCCGTTCTTTATTAGGGCCCCAAAGATGGCCTAAAGCCGCCACATAGACGATGTCCGGATTGGTTGGATGAATGGCAATCCGCCCGATGTGATGGGTGTCGCGCAATCCCATGTTTTTCCATGTATTGCCCCCATCCGTGGATTTGAAGACTCCGTCGCCCCAAGAAGAGCTCTGGCGGTTATTGGGCTCTCCTGTTCCTGCCCAAACGATGTCTGGATTCGAACGAGCTACGGCAATAGCTCCAATTGTGCTGGTGCTCTGATTATCGAATATGGGCTCCCAGGTCACACCATTATTGACTGTTTTCCAGACTCCGCCGGACGCAGTCGCCGCATAAATGATCCGAGGCTGACCTTCGACTACGGCTAAATCATCGATCCGCCCTCCCGGATTGGCTGGACCAATGCATCTCCAGGGGAGCCCATCGAGAACAGATTCGGTAAAAAAATCTTGGCTCTTTTTTTGGGTCTTGTCTGCTCCCATGTAGAGAGAAAGGCTTAAGCCTATAATCAAGACCAAAATAAATTTCAACAATAATTTTCCATTTTTCATGGCGTGATCTCCTCTCTTCCTTTGGCAACCATGTTTTTTTCACGTTCCGATCCTTGGCCCGTCGGCATGATAACGTAACAACAAGAATTCCGTCTGTATGAATTACGTAGACAAGTTGCTTCTCTCTCTATCAATTTGGGTCTCTCAGTTCTCCTGATTTTGCTTTAGGAATCGAGATTGCCAACACTCCCTGTGCATGAATTAGTTTATTCAATTCAGGAATATCTTTCTCCACAATGCCTCTGAGCTTGGAAAGTTGAATATCAAGTTGGGCCGATAGCTCCTTGAAGTTTTCATAGCACTGATTCGTTGGTTTTGTATACGAGTCCGCTACAGCACTCTGAATATTGGCCATTCTGGCATTCAGTTTGAGGACCGGAGTAAAGTAAGCGAAGGGAGAATAGTGGCCGTAGGCTAAATCAGAGAAAATTTGAAATCGCAAATCTGGCTTTACGCGAATATTGGTAGCGACAAGGCTATTGAGGACAGATGCTAGTTTTTCATCTAGATCCTTTGCCCGGCTGGCAATATTTTTTTCAGTCTCATATCCTTCCACCTTCTTTATGATAACCTCGAGCTTCTTGTGGATATCTAGAATTTGGTTTGCAGCTTCATGCGTAGCGCTCAATTGATCCCGGATTTTCATCAGGAAGTCAAATTGTTCTTTTAGATCCTGTTGGGTGGCTGATATCCGGGGATCTTTCTTAATCTGAAAGGATTTCGTTAAAGCTTGTTCACCAATCTTTAGCCTGACTTGATAGGTGCCTGGCACGGCTTCCGGCCCTCGAATGCCGCCGTTATAAAACAACGTTTTGCTTCCTCCAATTATATTGGTGGCATCGGGATATCGCATATCCCACTCAAAGCGGTTTATTCCCCTCTCAGCCGGGAGTTCTTCTTTGGCGTTCTCCTTGTGCATAAAACGCTTGATAGCATTTCCTTCGGCATCTAAGAATTCCAGAGTGAAGTCTTGCCGTGGAACGTCGCTGAAATAATAACAGACAACAACTCCAGCGGGAGGATTTTGTCCGATACGCCCTCCACTAACAGTACCAAGGTTGCGCATTCGGTAGGCATCTCTTGGCTCAAAAAGAGATGCTTTCGAAGACAATAATTCTTCAGTCAGTTGATGCAACGGAGTTAAATCATCGAGGATCCAGAATGAACGTCCGTGAGTCGCGATGACCAGATCGTCTTCCTTGACGGTCATATCATGAACGGGTACGACGGGTAAGTTGAGCTGAAACGATTGCCAATCCTCACCATCATCAAAGGAAATATAAACACCAGTCTCTGTTCCTGCGTAAAGCAGTCCTCTTCTCTTGGGATCTTCTCGCACGACTCTTACGAACGCGTCTTCAGCAATTCCTCTTGTAATAGGTTTCCAGCTTTTTCCGTAATCGTTTGTTTTATAAATATAGGGTTTATTGTCACCCAGATCAAATCGATTAACAGCCAGATAAGCTGAAGCAGAGTCGTGAGGAGAAGGCTCTATGATGCTCACCCGGCTCCATAGAGGCATGATCTCCGGGGTTACATTCTGCCAGCTCTCGCCGCCATCTTTCGTGAGATGGACAAGCCCGTCGTCTGAGCCCACCCAGATTAAATCCTTTTGCAACGCAGACTCAGAAACTGCAAAGATGGTACAATAAGTCAGGCCCATGACGTTACCCCGCTGTTTGTTTTTATCATTGCGGGTCAGGTCTGGACTAATCACGGCCCAGCTCTGACCTTCATCGGTGGATTTCAAGAGAACATTAGCCCCCACATAGATCGTGCTCGGGTCATGAGGGGAGATGATCATCGGAAACGTCCAGTTGAAGCGGTATTTTAGTTCCGCCAACGCGTGGCCCATTGGCTTCTCCGGCCAGACCGAAATCTCTCTGATTTCTTTTGTGCTATGGTCGTAGCGGGTCAAGAGTCCCCACATGCTTCCCGCATAAGAGATATTTGGATTCTTTGGATGGACGGCGATATAGCCGCTCTCCCCGCCCGCAACAGAATACATGTCGGGAACTAGGGTACCGCTTGTTAGGCGGCTCGGAAGAGAGATCGTCGTACTATCTTGCTGAGAACCGTAGACTCGATAAGGAAACTGATTATCCGTAGTGACGTGATATATCTGGGCCGTGGCCTGGTTGTCCAATCTCGTCCAAGACTCGCCGCCATTGAACGTGATGTTTGCCCCACCATCGTTTCCATTGATCATGCGCCTGCTGTTTTTGGGATCAATCCAAAGATCGTGGTTATCTCCATGAGGCTGGGGGATAGAGTGAAAAGTCTTGCCGCCGTCCACAGATTTAAAAAACGGACTAGTGAGAACATAAACCGTATCAGGATCAAGTGTGTCAGCATAAATATGAGTATAATAACAATGCCGGACTCTAAGAGGGGATTCATTGTTGAGTAGTTTCCATGACTCTCCTCCATCATCAGAGCGAAATAATCCCCCATCTTCTGCTTCAATAAGGGCCCAGACCCTATTAGGATTGACGGGAGAAACGGCAACTCCAATTCTTCCTTTCGGCCCTTTGGGCAAACCGTTCTTAAGCTCTACCCAGGTGTCACCGCTGTCGGTCGTTCTATAAAGACCACTGCCGGGTGCTTCACTATAAATTCTCCAGGGAGTCATCCTCATCTGCCACATCGCTGCATAAAGAATGCGCGGATTGCGATAATCCATCGCCAGATCCACTGCGCCCGTGTTGTCATTCAGATAGAGAATCTGTTGCCAACTTTTTCCCCCATCCTGAGATCTAAAGATGCCAACGTCCTTACTTGGGTCATAAATGTGGCCGAGCGAAGCAATATAAACAAGATCGGGATTTTGAGGATGGATCCGAATTCGGGCAATATGCTGGGAGTTATTTAAGCCAACATGTTTCCATGTTTTGCCGGAATCCTGAGATTTGTATACTCCATCTCCATACGATATACCGTTACGAATAGAACATTCTCCCATGCCCACATATATTACACTGGTATCTGATTCGGCCACAGCAATGGCCCCTACGGATCCGGTCTTGAAATAGCCATCAGAGATCGGTATCCAACTTAATCCTCCGTCTTCTGTTTTCCAGACGCCGCCACCAGTAGCTCCGAGATAAAAAAGTAAAGGCTGATCAGGAACACCTGCTACGGCCGTTACTCTTCCGCCTCGATACGGGCCAATGCATCTCCATTTCATGGTTCTGAAAAGGTTTTTCTCATATCCTGAAACCTTGAACGTCCCTTGTTCGGCCGGAAGGAAAGAACAAAATGTGAAAAAAAATAAACAAGTTAAGATTCTTTTTTTTATATTCAACGTCGTCCTCCCTTAATGAAATGCAATGCGAACGATCTGGCCAAAAAAAAGTTGACAATCTTCATAGAACATATTATATAACAAATAAAATATTATAAATAAATAAAAATATTCTAGGGGAAATGTGCGTGACACTTCAAAAAACAATTCTTCAGATACTCCTGTAATGAAATGCAATGCGAACGATCTGGCCAAAAAAAAAGGCTTGACAATCTTCATAGAACATATTATATAACAAATACAATATTATAAATAAATAAAAATATTCTAGGCGAAATGTGCGTGACACTTCAAAAAACAATTCTTCAGATACTCCTGAAGTTTTTTATTTGAAGGCATAACGGTGACGAAAACCATCTTTAAAAAGATATTCAATTACCTAAGTTTTGGTATGGAGAAAGCAAAAATTATTCGAGGCAGAAAAATATTTTAAAAACGCAAGGGGAAAAAATTTTAGGGAGGGTATCATGAAAAATCGCAAAGGCGGAAAAACTATTTTCTGTATCGTCTTCTGTGTTCTGGCATCTTTCCTGTTGCTCGAACGAAACGGTTTTCCTCAAACGACGCTCGTGACTCTGAAAGGAATGGTCATGGATAAGGGAGGCGAGGCTTTACCCGGAGCCGTCGTTAGTGTCAGGAATATCGAGAGGGGCCTTGTCTATAGCGCACTCGTTCGAAAGGACGGAAGCTATATAATCCCAGGAATTCAACCGGGAAAACATGAGATCGAGGTTAGTCTTCAGGGATTTGATACCGAGAAAAGGCAGGGGCTGACGTTTAACGTCGGAGCCATGGTGACGATTAATTTCACCCTGATCCAGACAACGCTGAAAGCGGAAGTCACGGTGACGGCGGCAATTCCGATGGTTGAGGTTGCCAAATCGGAAATCAGCACCGTGATTGATCGCAAAAAAATTGATGACCTTCCAATATCTTTAACAGATAAAACTTTTGAGGGATGGAGCTACTTGAGCATAACAACACCGGGGGTGCAGACTTACCAAGCGGATGCAGCTTTTCAAACTGCAAATGGGCAGCCAAGAGGTTCCGGTGAATTATTATTAGACGGCATATCCCTTGAGAGGATTGCTACCGGAAAAGCCACGATTATTCCTGCCGAGGCTATTGAAGAATTCAGAGTTATTACTAATCAATTTGAAGCTGAATATGGAAATGCAAGTGATATGGTGAGGACGGCCATTACCAGATCTGGAACGAATGAATTCAAGGGCAGACTTTCATACTTCTACAGGACCGAGGCTTTTTATGATGTGAATTATTTTGTCAATCATAGCACTTATAATAGCCCTGAGCTCCCAAAAGGCCAATGGAGTAAACCATCGTATGGATACCATCGCTTTGGAGGATTTTTCGGAGGGCCGATTAAAAAAGATAAAACACATTTTATGCTTGTTTATGATGGTATGAGGCTTACAACCTATAACGTCATTACCTCTCCTTTAGTTCCCAAAGAATCCGTACCGTATCATGAAAATCCTAATAGGGTTATGATCAAAATTAATCACCAGCTCAATGAAAAAAATAGTTTTACTTTCCGTTACAGCTTGGATCAATCTGCAAGGCTAAATATGGGAGTCGGTGGTCTTAATACTATGGACAGGAAAATAGACTATTACCGACCTATTCATGATGTTCTTGCGTCCTGGACTTCTTTCATTTCCGGTAATATTATGAATGAACTTCACCTCCATTATATGCATCAAGTTGATGATCAACGGATACCAGAGCCTAATAGTTATTCAATTACAAGACCTTCAGGAAATTTTGGCAAGGCCTCAAATCAGCCTCAGAAGAGCATATTTAAGAGATATCAAATTAATGACAATTTTAATCTTTTTCTGGGTGAACACTCTCTGAAGTTTGGCTTCGATTTGTCCGTTGCTCCTTGGTTTTTTTATAATCCCCAAAATATCCCCGGCACATTTGTATTTAATACAGATAAACCTTTTGACGCAAACGATCCCACAACATATCCCTATAAATTCACGTATTCTGTGGGGATCCAGGAGTTGATATCGATTACACAGAATTGGGCATGTTCGCTCAAGATTCGTGGAAAATTTTTAAACGACTAAATGTAAACATTGGACTCCGGTACAACATGTACTTCTATCACGGAGTAAATATGGCGAAATGGAATATCCGAAATCTCAATCCGAGGTTCGGTATCAGCTGGGATATCTTTGGGGATGGGAAAACGAGCCTAAGAGGAGGAATTGGAACTTACTCTACGAATACTGTGGGAGACGCGCTGAATACAATTGCCTTTTCTCAAAAACTCGCTATCCATACGATAATGTATCCAAATTATCCTGATCCGTTTGCACCGAATCCTTTTTTTAATCCTATTCCTGGTAGTGTCACAACGGCAAAATATGATGCCAAGAAAGGCCTGATTGCCCCCTATTCACTTCAAACCTCCCTGGGTATTGAGAGAGAGATTTTCAAAGATTTTTCTCTGGGCGCTAATCTCGCATGGACCAAAGGATATTGTCTTCCTTTTTTTGTTCAAAACAACCCAGTCATTCCTGGAACAAGCGTTACGCGCATAGATCCCACAATGGGGGATTGGTACACACTCTCAGACAACGTAGGGAAGAGTGATTACAAAGGATTTTATCTCACTCTTAAAAAGAGATTTTCAAAGGGTTGGGGAATTGAAATTGCTTATACTCTTTCGAAATCTATGTCCAATGTCGAGTATGTCACTACGACACCAGTGAATTATGCAGACCCGCAAAATTCGCGGATGTGGGGTCCAATGGACATGGACGCTCGCCATGTACTTTGCGTGAATGGCTTAGCTGATTTACCCCTTGGTTTTCAGGCGAGTGTGCTTTTTTATTATAATTCTCCCACTCCTTGGACCGCCATATACAATACTGATGTTAATAAGGATGGCTTGACCTCGGATTATGTGGATCAATATCGTAATTCTAGAAGAGGGTTTAACCAATATTTCCTTAACTTTAGAATCTCAAAGTCCGTAAATATTAGTCGTGTAAATATTCAGCTCTTAGTCGAGGGACATAACATAACCAACAAAACAAACTTCATGTCAGTTTATAGCCGTTATGGTCAATCTCTATTCGGCATGCCGACTGGCGCAGGGGATCCCAGAGAATTTCAAGTGGGCATTCGTGTAAATTACTAATTGTGTGCTAGCGCAATATCCGTGGGCCTATCGATCGATCGCTTCTCCAGAGAGGAGGATTTCTTCTAGCAAGACTTAAATTGTAGTTCTACGATACGAGATGGATCTCGATCGATCCGTGGCGGTTTTTTTCCCGGTTTATGAAAGCTTGTCGTTAACTCAGATGGTTCTCTTCCATCTTGTGTGGGTTAATCAAAGCATAACCTGCCGGCGACGAGATAAACGATGGTCCGGAGATATTGGACGTGTTTAAACCCATAGGCCCTTTTCATCGCCGTCTTGATCTTCGAGTTCAGGCCTTCGGCCACGCCGTTTGTGATCCTAGCTCTTGTAAAACTCACGACACCGCGCCAATACCGTTTTATCGCTTTGGCCGCTTCAATAATCGGTCCCAACCGGCTGTGAGTCGCCCAATAATACCAGCGTTTCAGGTATCTAACGGCCCTGGGGGATCCTTGAACTCCCAGAACCGAGCCAAGGCCAGCTTGATGTGGTAGGCCCGAGCCGTCTTCAGGTCCAAGGACTTCAACTTGGTCAGGCTTTCCTCTTGTTGAGGATTCAAGTTCTCCGGGTTCTTCAGCCAAAGGAATCGGGTCTTCTTCAGCGCCTTGTTCTTCTTCTGCTCCGCCCAACGGACTTTTTCGATCGCCTTATTCATCTGACTCATGATGTGATAGCGATCAAAAACGACCCGGGCCTGGGGGATATGGTTTCCCAGCCCATTCAGGTAAGGATCCCACATATCGCAGCAGACCAGATCGATTCGGCCGGGATCGAAATCCCTGGATCGCAGGTCCTCGACAAACGCTCGGACGACGCCCTTCTTTCGGCTCTCCCCGAGATAGAGCACTCGCGAAGCCTCCAGGTCGCTGAACGATGTCATATACTCGTGCCCTTTGCGAACCGAGAACTCATCAATGCCCAGAACATGAAAACCCGAAAGATCTACCCTCCGCCGCGCTTCTTCCACGTAATGCGCCAGAATCCGCCAGATCCGGTTGGCGGATTCCGCCGTGACGTCCGCCACCCCGGCCACCGACATCTCCCGGCTCAGCTGCAGCACCAGCATCTCAAACAACAGGGTAAATCCGCTTCCCGGCCGGGCCCAGGGAACCTCCACCTGCTTGATCCCGCAGCGGTCGCAGCCAACGCGGGGGACTCTCGCGTGAAGATAGGTCTCGTACTGAAAGAAGTTCAGGTGACGCCACGTTCGGTCCTTCGTGTCGTGAACCTCGCATTCCTGTCCCTCGCACGTCGGGCAAGCGAACTTCGCCCCCCTAGGAAAATCGATCCTCAGATCCAGGCGGCCTTCCTCCTTAGAAAATCGAATATCGACGACCTGCCAGGGCTTGGAAAGCCCCAGCGCCAAAGTAAACAACGACAGTTCATCCATCAAGACGATTCCTTTCCGTTTAGACTTCATCTGGAATCCTATCACGCCTCGATGGTATGATTAAACATGCTCAACCCACACAAGATGGAAGAGAACCTTTTAATATTAGCTAACGAGTTTTGTGACAAGGAGAAAGGTCCAATAGATTCCGGCAGCTAGGCAATTTGACATACTCTCTCATCATAATTTATTATCATTATCGATAGGGAAAGAAGGAAACTGCGGCGATACAACGCAGTGGACCTTACTACGCGAAACTGCAATCCCATCAGGCACATTAGGTTTTAGGTTATTTTCCTCAAAGCACTAGCTACATATAAGGTTTGAATATACCGCTTAAGGGATTACATGAAATGAAGCCACCAGAGGTTGGTCAGCTTGCCGTTGTCCGTCGGCGCGGACGCTTATCTTCAGCTGGCGGACGAAATAATCCGAAGGAAAGGAAGGACGTCATGAAATCAAGGCTCGGAAAAAAGGACGGTATCTTTTCCCGGAAGGAAGGAAAGAAGGGGGACGCGCCGAAGGCCCCATCCATCCGGCCGCCGGCGTCTGTACCTGTTGGACGAAAATGGCACAGCTCGCGTCGCGGTGGCCGTGTTCAAAGATAGCCCGGTTCTATTTCTGTCTGACGAAAAGGGCAAGGCCTGTTTCGTGGCGGGAAAGACAGCAATAGAAACGCCCGATGGAAAGACAATTGCTTATCCGGAATCTTCTTTGATTCTTTTCGGCCCTGACGGCAATGTTATCTGGAGCGCCATAAAATAGAGAGGGACGCCATGATTGCGAAACTAAAGCTCATAAAAAACGTTTCAAGCGGGAAGAATTCTCACTTTTTTGAAGAGGATTTTAAATAGGCCTATGACCAATAGCCTTTATTTATAGCCATTGAGCGAAATTCTTCTTTAAGTTTTTTTATATCCTCGCCCGGGAATGTTTCTAATTCGGCATTATCTTGACAGCGTTTAAGAGCTTCGCCCAAGCTGATTATGGTATTTTCTATAATTCCAAGCCGGCTTGTCATCCCCATATCGGATTTTGTATTCGGTGGTTCGCCGTATTTTTGATTAAGTTTGTCATAAATCTCTTTAATCCGTGCTCCAGGAAAGCTCTTAAATTCACCGTCCCGTTCACAATAATCGATAGCTCTTTTTAGATCGCAGAAGATTGAATGTATTGTAATATCCATGAAGCCCTTCCTCCATAGTTATCTTATCATAATAGAGACCGGAAAACATATTGCATCGATGCCCTGGAGTTTGAGCCGATATACAGGGACGAGGCAAAATCAGCGCATAAACGCTCACTCAGCCCGCGCAGCAGAAAAGGAGTTTCTTATTAATAAGCTGATGAAGAACGAGCCCCAGGATTAATTTGGGGCAAAGAAGTCACGGAATTTCAACTCACCAACCTCAATGAGCCTGCCGAGCGGAGCTGGATTAGTGAGTTTTCTCTTCGTTCCTACCGAGTATTCTTGGAAAAGCGTTATTTCTTTATCCCCGTGACGGTTTTGGTCGTAGCCGGTCCCTTCTGAGCCAGCGCTTTTTCAGCGGCCGTCTGAGGAATCATGTTTCCCGAAGTCTTCCCCTGATGAAAAAACTTCGAGAGGTAATACTGGTCGCCATAAGCATTGAAAATAAGGGTGAATGACTCCACCGGCGTGGGAATTGTCGTTACCTGGGTTGTGACCATCACTTTTTGATCGCCTTTCGGATTGGAAATCCGATAGACCAAATTTTTGACCAGGGCAATTTCGTATGTCCCCGCGGGGAGCTTTGTATTTTCGACCATAAAGGCGAAGGGGATGTCGATGGTGACGACGTTCGCTTGAGCGGAAATGATCCGGGGCAAGAGACCCAGAGCCAAAAAGCCGAGAACCAAACTCACGATTCCGATTTTCTTCATTCTTAAACCTCCTTTGTGTTTTACGGCTCGCCCGGCAAGCTCCGTTGCGTTTTAAAACACTCGTTCTCGGAACATTGCCTGAGCCGAAAAATCACATTAAGACGAAGCATATATATAATAATAAACTTGTTTTCGGCTGTGCTAGGCGCTGAGCAGCTTTATCCCAGTTTTCCGCTCCAGTTATTGTATGGAATTATAAATCAAAGCAATCAAAGATGTCAAGGACGGTTCAAGAGCGCGGGGATATGACCAGGAAGCCGTCCGCGGCATTAGATGAGCCGGAAATCACCCAGATCTCCTCGCCAAGGAAGGATAAGATCACCAGAAATATTCGGCCGAGGCCTCGGCGGCCATCAGAACTTCTTGATAAGTGACCCGTGGCGGCGTAGGGCGAGGTCAGATGTACATGAACACGAGGGTGTTCTGGCATCACGTCCAACAGTAGAAACAGGGCTGGTAGTTGGGTGGTTTGGGGGAGGTCGCGCTAATAGCGGCCGCGCAGAACGCGGACTATTTCTGATTATTCATCTCGTTTCATTTTAAGGTTCAGCAAGAGTTTGTCTGCGTTTCGCCTGTTTTTGGGCAAGGGGCTCGGTTTTTAACTGGGGTGGAACGCCAGCGCTGACCGAAAGATAAACCTGTTTTTTGCCGACCGAAATTCCGAGCAAGAGGATGAAAACACCAAGAACCAGGATGGCCAGGAAGACAAAGACGAGCTGGGTGCTCGAAAACTGCAGTTCGCGGAATTCCTTATTCTTTTCCATCGGCGTTATTATTTCTCCTCTTTATGAAAAGCAAAAGCTTTCAGGAGCTCCATGGGCAACGGAAATACGATCGTGGAATTCTTCTCTGCGGCGATGTCGGTCAAAGTGCCCAGGAACCTCAGTTGGAGGGCTTGGGGATTGGTCGAGATAATGTTGGCGGCCTGGAGGAGCTTGTCGGCAGCCTGGAACTCGCCGTCGGCGTGAATAACCTTGGCCCGGCGCTCGCGCTCTGCTTCGGCCTGCTTGGCGATGGCCCGTTGCATGTTCTCCGGAAGGTCCACCTGTTTCATCTCCACGAGCTGGACCTTGATGCCCCAGGGGGATGTGTGCTGGTCGAGAATTTCCTGAAGCCGTGTATTGAGTTTTTCACGTTGCGAAAGAAGCTCATCGAGTTCGACCTGGCCGAGCGCGCTGCGGAGCGTTGTCTGGGCCAGCTGCGATGTCGCGTAGAGGTAATCCTGGACCTCGAGAACGGACTTCAACGGCTCGATGACCCGGAAGTAAAGAACGGCGCTGACCTTCACCGATACGTTATCCCTGGTGATGATATCCTGCGGCGGGATTTCCATGGCGATAATCCGCAGGCTGATTCTGACGATCCGGTCGATGGGCGAAAAGACAAGAATGATTCCGGGCCCTTTGGCGTTGGGAAGCACGCGGCCGAGGCGGAAGATCACGCCCCGTTCGTATTCCCTCAAGATCTTTATGGAATTCAGCACATAGAGAATGATGAGCCCGAGGACAATCATAGGATACGTAATCATAGAAACCTCCTTGTCGAGACGTTTTGACGGTAAAGTCTCAACCCATATTATTTGTTCCCATCATTCGCCTTCGTGACGCGAAGCTTGAGATGGGTTAAAACCTGTATCACTTTGATGGGCGACCCTTTAGGGACGGGAGCATCGGCTTCTGCCTGCCAGTATTCACCATGGACGAAGACCCGGCCTTCCGGAGCAAGGTCGGTCAGGGCTGCGCCGATCTCGCCGATCAATCCCTCTTTTCCGGTCGTGGCTTTTCTCATATGGGCCCGGATGACAAGGGTCACAAGAAAGATGAGAATGAGCGAAATCCCCAAGGCAACCGGGATGATAATCTTCAGGCTGGGCTTGAGCTCGGGGATCGGGGCTTTGACGAGCATCATGGAACCGATGACCATGGCCGTGATTCCTCCTATCGAGAGCACTCCGTAACTGTGGACCTTCACTTCCAGGACAAACATGCCGATGGCCAGAAGGATGAGAATCAGCCCGACGTAATTGATCGGCAGGATCTGAAAGGCAAATATGGCCAGGAGAAGCGAGATGCCGCCGAGCACGCCGGGCAGGATGGCGCCCGGGTTGGCGAATTCGAAATACAACCCAAGCAGCCCCAGCATGAGCAGGATGTAGGCCAGATTGGGGTTGGAGATGGTCAGAAGGAATTTCTGGCGGGACGACATGGGGACGTCCACGACCGGCTCATTTTTTAAGTGAAGGACCTGCGTCTCGCCCTTGAAGCGGCGGATGGTTTTTTGGTCGAAAGCGTCGATGATGTCCTGTTCGTTTTTGGCAATGAGGTCAACGAGGCCGCCCTCCAAGGCTTCCTTTTCCGTATAGGATAGGCTTTTTCGTACAGCATCCTCAGCCATCTTAATATTGCGGCCGCGCTTTTCGGCGAGGGTTTTGATGTAAGACGCGGCGTCATTGGTGACCTTGTCCTCCATGGTTTTGTCCATGGACTGGCCCGTCACGGAGATTCCGACGGGATGGGCGGCCCCCGTGTTTGTGCCGGGGGCCATGATGAACAGGTCGCAGGCGACGCCGATGAAAAAACCCGCCGAGGCGGACCGCGCGCCGCTCGGGCTGACGTAGGCCGCCACCGGCGTCTTGGCGGAAAGGATTTTTTCGATAATTTCCCGCATCGATGTATCAAGGCCGCCCGGTGTATTTAGCGTCATGATGAGAAGGCTGGCGTTCTCTTTATCGGCGCGGTCGATGGCGCCGCGGATGTATTGGGACGTCACCGGGTGAATCGCCGCATCGACCGTGATTTTCAGGACAGCGGCGGGAGAAAAAACAGGGAAAAGCACTAGGAAAACAAAAGCGAAAATTTTATCCCTCACCTTGATTTCATTATAAAAGGGATCCTTCATCAAGTCAATCTCGATATTGATAGAAGATTTGAAATCCTCGCGTCCTGCCAAAGAAAAAAAGTTCACATAGTACATTATTGATCGATTTTATAAAAAATAAGTTCTTCTGCTATCAGTTTGCCTTTAATCTTTCCGTTCAGGATCTAAGTTCTCTTGCGGATGGTTACTATCTTTGATTTGTATGGTTCTGGGATTATCACGATTGTATGGGGCATCTTCTCCTTAATTTTTTGCTCAAATTCCTTGCTCTGACCCATTGAGCCGTGCATGGCCACTATCACACTCGGAGTAAGATCTGAAGCCATGTTGAATGCGCCTTGCGGTGAAGCGGTGGGCGAGGGGTCCCCAGTGGGAAGAAAAGCCAAATCTGAGGGGTAATCCTTAATGGGCACGTAGTCTGAGTCTCCTCCGTGAAAAACACTTATGCCTCCAATTTGAATTTGATAAAGGTTAATCGAGCCAACATGGATCCCTTTGATTGCATTTATTGTGATCTCGTCAACCGTGTATGTTATTCCAGGTAAGGCGCTTATAAGCTTATTCAAGGGTATCTTGTCCAGGAGGCTATGATAGACTGAAGGCTCCGCTATAACTAAGGCATTAGTTGCCTTGAATAGAGCGAGGGCATCTTTATGATTATAATGGTCGCCGTGGCTGTGAGTGAAAAGCAAAAGGTTTACCCCCCCTGCTTTCAATGTTTCCAGCTCCTTGCCTTTCAATAAATCGGCCGGATCGATGATGATCGTCCCCTTCGACGTTCTGAGGATAACTCCTGAATATCCAAGAAAAAGGAAGGCTACTTCATTCTCTCCAAGCGATGAAGTGAATATTTTTTTGATTTCCTCAATTTTCATTGGACCCCTCCAGATTCCCTCTCTTTTGTTGAAAAAAAGGAATCAAAACGAACAAAAAACTCTTCATTTTCCTTATTTTTAGAATATCATAAGAAGTATCTTATCATAAAAAGTGAACCAAAATTATATTCATACGGAGATAGCCAAGTTTTTATCTAATAAATACGAAGGGCAAAGTCCCAAGGGCTCCGCTCATGAGGTTTCTACTTAAATTTCTGGGGAATTGAACAAATTATGGGCACACATATTGCCGGCTGTTGTCAGCAAAAGGGGGGTTGATGGGAACCAAAAGGTGGGACTCTCCCCAGCCGGCGCGGGAAAGCTATAATTATTATACCATTTTTGGGGAGGCATAATAATGGAGAAAGGCGAAAAAAGATGGATGAAAGCCGGGGAAGTAGTCGATTATCTTTCAGTGCATCGGGTAACAATTTATAGAATGCTTTATGTGCAAGGGCAGCTAGGTGTGAAACTCAGAGGAGTGGGGTGGAGGATAGACCCCCATGGGAATATCGGAGGAGGCAGGGGAGGCGAGTGGAGGACGGACCTAAGCCCTGGCCTCCCGAAGCTGAATGGACGGCAAAGCCGGATATGCGCCTCACTGGGGTAGAGGCTCAAGAGGAAGGGGAGAATTTTTATTCGTAAAGAAATTAAGGTTGAAACCAATCTAATAAGTGATATTGTTATAGGAGGAAGGGGAAATCATCTGATCTTAACTACATTATAAAGGAGGAGGAATGAAACCAACTTTTACGATCGCTCCCGAGATCCTGGACAACCAGGACCAGTTTGTTGACCCGTTTTACAAACGCTTCCAGCTCCGGCACGCGCCTAAGCCGCCCCAGCTTACCGATCAGATAGCCAAGAACTATCTCTTCCCAACTTTCTACGGCGACGTCGTATGCGCGCAGGCCATCTTCATGTGCTCATATGCCAAGGCCGAAAAGATGATGCTTCATCCCCGGATCAAACCCGTGAAAATGACGGACGGCCGCGCCCTGGTGGCGTTTGCCTGTTACATTTACAACAAAGTCTTAAACGTGGCCCCCTACAACGAGATCGCCATGACCATCCCGATCATGGTGGACCCCAGCGTGAACGTGCCGGTCCTGCCCATGGTCGCCAATGTCTTCAAGAACTTCGGCTATTATGTGTTCTCAATGCCCGTTACGTCGCTGGAGAACCAACTCCGCGGACTTAAAATCTGGGGCCTCCCCAAGGTGGTGCAGGAAATTGACATCCACGAGGAAGGCTCTGACTGCGTCACCATGGCCCATGAGGAATCGGGCGAGCCATATTTCGAGCTGCGCGTGCCCATGAACGGAACACCCACGCCCTTTGACGTTTCCTCCAACCTCTACTCGCGACTGGGCGACAAGATCCTCAAGAGCCAGACGAACTTCAAGGCCTCTTTCAACGTCATCAAGCACATGGACCTGCTCTGGAAGAAAGGCAAAAAGCCCGACCGCCAGTGCCTCAAAATTTTCAACACCCCGCTTGGCCAGAAGCTCAAGGAAATGGAGATCGAAGAGCATCCTTTCCAATTCCGCTACGCCAAGACCATGACCGCATGTTTTGATTTGTCCGACCCCAATTATGACAATCCCAACCTTAAATTTGGAGCATGACCACGGAAAAAAAGAACTGGAAGATTTATAATGAAAGTTCAAGGCCTTAAAGCCTCTGGAGCTGGAGGCCGATATCCAAAAGAGATGTTCAGACTTGGCCGAGAAGAACCTCGGCCTCACGCAGTTTGCCGATGATCTGTTCCGGAGTGAACCGTACCCTGCCCATTGACGCTCCTTTCTTCCAGGTTTTTTCCCATTATATCGGGATCGATCTAAGGGGGGCAGGTCAATGCCAGGAAGAGGCTGGCAGGGCTGAAGGGCACACTATCCTCAATCTGGCCTAAGTTAGCAAAACTGAGCCAATTTTAGCGATTTTGTCCCCGTATTGTCCCCACGGGCGGAACACGAGAAGAAGTCTGCTTCTATACGCCTCGAACGGGTTCTTGGGTGAAGAGGGTTGGGGGACCGGTTCGGCATTCCGGCTAAAAATCGGTGCCTCCTTGGCATTTTAAGCCGGGATGAAATTATGAAGGCAGAGACTGATCCTTATTGTCTTTCCGGCCGCTCCCGGTTCTTTGCTCGACAAAGGTGACGGATTTTGCCTCTTTCCCCCGCATATGAATTTCTCCGTTGAAAACGCAGCCTTCCGCCATGGCGATAATCACCGTATCAATATTTCCGTTCACGCGCCCCTCAATCCTCACCTCGACATGCTCTGCGGACTCAATATTTCCATTGAGATCCCCTTCGACGATGACGAAGGGGCTCCGGATGTTCCCATCAACCCGCCCCTTTTTTTCTACCCAGACGAGCTGCCCGCTATTGATGTCCCCTTCAAGACTTCCTGAGATCCTCGCTCCTGCCTGCCCGTTGATGGTTCCCTTGAACGTCGTCCCCGCTGCGATGATGGACGCTTCGCTCCCGGCCCTGTCTTCCAGCCTTCTGTTCTCGTCGTCTTTTTTTAAGAGCATTTTCGAAATCCTTTGTTATGATCCATCAGGATCAAGATCATTATAGTCCATTTAAGAGTATTTTTCCTTTTTGCGCTGCCTGATTTTCCCCGCCGCTAAGTTCGGAAATAAGAGCCTCTACTGCGAAGGAAGGATACTTCCGACCCCGGCCTGCCCGAAGTTGAGGATGCTAAGAAGAGGCTGGCGGGGGTGAAGAACTAATGAGGCGCTTGGAGGCCGGATAGACCAGCCTCCCGAAATTAAACGACGCTAATTAGCTGGTCTGACCTAAACTCGGCTTGACAAGTACTGTCAAGTTAAATTCAATAATCTCATCAAAATCAAGGAGGGGAAAATGAAACGCATTGCCACAGCAGTTAGCGTGGTGGTCTTGGCATTCGGCGTTGCCATCCTGGCTCAGACACAGACCGAGAGCGTAGAACAGCAGTTAAAAAAGCTGGAGAAAGAGATTGGTCACGCCTGGGCTAAGCGCGACGTCGCATCCTATGGCCGGATTTTAGCAGATGACTATACGTGGACGGACTTCGATGGCATCGTCTGGACCAAGGCCCAAGACCTTGAAACCTTAAAGTCTGGGGAGGTCGTGAATACGTCCTATGCAGTCGATGATTGGAAAGTTCGCGTTTACGGAGACGCGGCGGTGGTCACTGGCCGTACTACGGTCAAAGAGACGTGGAAAGGCAAGGATGTCAGCGGCCAGTATCGATATACGGATACCTGGGTCAAGCGTGCCGGACGTTGGCAGCTCGTAGCCTCGCATACTTCAAAGATAGCTCAGAAATAGGGCATCGGCGAACGAACATAATTTGACACTTGCTGTCTGGTCAAGTATTGGTCAGAGCAACTGATAAGTCAGAAATTGTGAATAAAAAAAAGTAATTTTGATATTTGTTAAAGTTTTGAAGTGGTCTGGGCTGAACTTATCTTGACAAGTGCTGTCAGGCGAAGTCTAATAATCTAAGCAAGGAGGGATAAATGAAACGCATTGTTTTTGGCGTTTGTATAGTCGTCTTGGTCTTTTCATTCGCCGCTCAGGCACAAGTCCCCGGCCAGCCCGGTCCGGAACATAAAAAACTTGAGGTCTGGGCGGGAAACTGGACTATTCAGGGGGAGGCTAAGAACAACCCATCAGGCCCCACTTATAAGGTCAATTGGACCATGCAGGGCGAGTGGCTGCCGGGAGGTTTTTTCTTGCTTATCAATGGCTCAGCTAAGTATACAGACAGGGAGTTCCGTTGGCTGGAAGTTCTTGGCTACGACCCTGTCAAGAAGACCCATATTGGGTATGTCTTCTGGTTACGAAGTGGAAATACGGCAACCTATACGATGACATTTAAAGACAGAACCATTTTAACGGGGGGCCAAGGTTGGCGGCAGGAGTGGGAATTTTCTCCTGATGGGATGTCTCTTACGGGAAAGAGGGAACGTGAACAGGATGGTAAGTGGTGGACTGCATTCGATGTTAAGGGAGTCAAGAAATAGGGGATTTCACCGAACGAACTAAATTTGACACTCTCTGTCTGGTCAAGTATTGGTCAGACCAACTGAGCCATTTTTAGCGATTTTGTCCCCGCCGTGTCCACATGGCTTTGACACGAGGATGGGTCTGGTTTCCAGATTCGGATTGTTGGGGTCTGGATTTCAGCCCAGTTGACTCTGCCTCCTTTCCCTGCTAATCTTTAGCCATCCCAAATAGAAGGGGTCAGCAGTGACCATCAAGTGCCCGAAATGTCAGGCTGAGAATCCGGAGACCAAGCAGTTCTGCGGAGATTGTGGGACTCCGCTCCCCTCTGCCAAGACTACCCGTCCCGAGGTCACAGAAACTCTTCAAACGCCTATCAAAGAGCTGACCATGGGTTCAACCTTCGCTGGCCGCTACCAGATCATCGAGGAGCTGGGCAAAGGCGGGATGGGGCGGGTCTATCGGGCCGTGGACAAGAAGCTGAACGAGGAAGTCGCCATAAAACTTATTAAGCCCGAGATCGCCCTGGACAAAGGCACCCTGGCGCGCTTCCAGAATGAGCTGAAAGTCGCCCGTAAAATCAGCCACAGGAATGTCGGCCGGATTTACGAGCTCATGGAGGATCAGGGCCTCCATTTCATTACCATGGAATACGTCCCGGGCGAGGACCTGAGGAGCTTTCTCCACCGATCCAAGCGGCTGACGGTGGGGACGGCCGTGGCCATAGCTAAGGACGTCTGCGAAGGACTCGCCGAAGCCCATCGCCTGGGAGTGATTCATCGGGACCTCAAACCCTCGAACATTATCATCGACAAAGATGGGAACGCGAGGATTATGGATTTTGGGATCGCCCGATCGCTTCGGACGAAGAGCATTACCGGGGAGGGAGTGATCATCGGCACGCCGGAGTACATGTCCCCCGAGCAGGTGGAGGGCAAAGACGTTGACCAGAGGTCTGATATCTATTCCTTGGGAGTGATTCTCTACGAGATGGTCACCGGCCGGGTGCCTTTTGAGGGCGAGACGCCGCTCAGTGTTGCGGTGAGGCAGAAAACGGAGGCCGCTCCGGATCCCAGGAAATCGAATGTGCAGGTTCCCGAGGACCTAAGTCATCTTATCCTCAAATGCCTGGAAAAGGACAAGGCCAGGAGATACGAGACTGCGGCTGAAGTCCGCTCCGAGCTTGAGGGAATCGAAAAAGGCATTCCAACAACAGAGCGGGTCGTGCCCGAGAGAAGACCTCTCACTTCACGAGAAATAACTGTCAAGTTTAATTTAAGAAAGCTCTTCGTCCCGGCTTTGATAATTGTCGCACTTGCCATCACAGGATTGATTATCTGGCGCATTCTTCCAAAGAAAGAAGTGGCTTCCGCTAAATCCGGCCCCCCATCTATCGCCGTTCTTCCTTTTGTCGATGACAGCCCGGAGAAAAGCCATGAATATTTATGTGAGGGAATACCCAATACACTCATCAACGCGCTGAATACTATCCAAGAGCTTCGGGTTCCGGCCAGGACCTCGGCTTTTTCATTCGTCGGCAAGGGTTTGGACATCCAGGGGATCGGTCAGAAGCTGAACGTTGAAAATGTGCTTGAAGGGAGCATCCAGGTTATCGGAAATAACCTTCGTGTCACGGCCAGCCTGATCAAAGTGAAAGACGGCTATCAGCTCTGGAATGCGACCTATGATCGTAAACTGGAGGACGTGTTCGCCATCCAGGATGAAATCGCCCAAGCCATCGTCAGGGCACTGAAGGTCAGGCTTTTGGGCGAACAGGAAAAGCGGCTCGTCAAGCGCTACACGGAAAATATGGAGGCTTATAAGCTCTATTTGGAAGGTCTCTACTATTGGAACAAGCGGACGGGAAAAGACCTGAACAAGGCGATTGAGCTGTTCAACCAGGCCGTCGAAAAGGACCCCAATTATGCCCTGGCTTATGTTGGGCTGGCCGACTCCTATAGTCTGCTCACGCTCTACGCAGACGCGCGCCCAAAAGACGTTTTTCCTCAAGCCAAAGCGGCGGCGGCCAAGGCTCTGGAGCTCAATGAGAGCCTGGCCGAGGCTCACAATTCCCTAGCGTATGTCTACGAACGCTACGACTGGAACTGGAAAGCCGCGGAAGCCGAGTTCAAGCGGGCCCTCGAGATCAATCCCAACTATGCGACGGCCCGTTTCTGGTATGGCGAATTCCTAATGTATTCCGGCCGCTTTGAGGAATCATTCCGCGAAATGAAGCGAGCTCTGGAACTTGACCCGGTTTCGCTGATCACCAACGCCAGCCTGGCTTGGGAGTATCTCGTGGCTCAGCAGCCGGACCAGGCGCTCGTCCAAATTCAGAAAACACTCGAATTGGACCCTAATTTTGCTTATGCCCGTACGATACTCGGATTGACGTATCTCACCAAAAAGAGCTATCCAGAAGCGATTGATGAGCATAAAAAAGCAAGGGTGCTTTCAGGGGACTCCGTCATGGCGACTGCGGCATTAGGAATGGCTTATGCGACAGCGGGAAAGCTTGACGAAGCCAAGGGAATTCTCGGGGAATTAACAGCCAGATCCCAAAAACAATATGTCTCGTCGTACTGGATGGCAGGATTATACGGGGCCATGGGGGACACGGATAAAGCCTTTGAGTTGCTGAACAAGGCCTATGAGGAAAGAAGTGATTGGCTGGTCAACTTAAAACTCGGCCCCATTCTGGGTACGTATCAAAGAAACCCAAGGTATATAGCGGTGTTGAAAAAAATGGGATTGGACTAGGGATAGAAACCCATGAGATGCCCCAAATGCAATTTCGATAATCCCTCAGAGAGCGATTTCTGCAGCAAGTGCGGGATCCGGATTCAACCTTCTTCGGAAGAAATCCCTGTCTCCCAAACAGAAACCCTCAAAACTCCCATCAAAGAGCTGACCACAGGCAGCACTTTCGCCGGCCGCTATCAGATCATCGAAGAATTAGGGAAAGGAGGGATGGGCAGGGTCTATAAAGTCCTCGATACAGAAATAAAAGAAAAGGTGGCCTTAAAGCTCTTAAAGCCCGAAATTGCTGCTGATCAAGAGACGATCGAGCGATTCAGGAATGAACTGAAGCTTGCCCGCAAGATCAGCCACCGGAATGTCTGCCGGATGTATGACCTGGGCAAGGCCGAGGGAACGCATTTCATCACGATGGAATACGTCCACGGGGAAGACCTCAAAAGCATGATCCGGATGTCCACTGGCCTTACTGTAGGAACTGTGTTAAGCGTCGGAAAGCAGGTTTGCGACGGGTTGGCCGAAGCCCATTCCCTGGGTGTCGTGCATCGGGATCTGAAGCCTCAGAACATCATGATCGATAAAGGCGGGAACGCCAAGATCATGGACTTCGGGATAGCACGGTCCATAAAAGAAAAAGGGATAACGGGTCCGAGCGTGTTAATAGGGACACCGGAATATATGTCCCCCGAGCAGGCTGAAGCAAAAGAGGTCGATCATCGGTCGGATATTTATTCGCTGGGCATCATCCTGTATGAGATGGCAACGGGCCGAGTGCCGTTCGAAGGGGATACGGCCTTAAGCATCGCTATGAAACATAAAAGCGAGATTCCGAAGGACCCGAAGCAGTTCAATCCCAATATCCCCGACGACCTGAGCGGCGTCATACTAAGATGCCTGGAAAAGGACAAAGCCGAGAGATATCAGACTGCCGCCGAAGTGCGCTCAGAGCTGGAGAGGATCGAAAAAGGCATTCCGACGACGGAGCGAGTGGTGCCCGAACGAAAAACTCTCACCTCACGGGAAATCACCGTTAAATTCACCCTGAAGAAGCTCATGATTCCCGCGCTGGCCTTAATCGCCGTCGTTGTCGCTACCATCGCATTCCTTTTCATCCTGCCCAAAAAAGAGAAAGGTCCTCGAGCTCCGAACAGATTATCCATCGCCGTCCTCCCCTTTGAAAACGCGAGCGGCTCTAAGGAGGATGAAACATTCAGCGACGGCATTACCGAAGACATCACCACCCAGCTCTCCAAGATCGGCGAGCTCGAAATGAAGTCGCAGACTTCTATGAAGAAATATAAAAATAGTCCCAAGGGGATCAAAGAGATCGGGCAGGAGCTAGACGTAGCATCCATCCTCGAGGGAAGCGTCCGCCGCGCCGATAATCAAGTGCGCATCACGACCCGATTGGTCGATACCGCAAAAGATAGGCAGATTTGGGCGGAGTCCTATGACAAGGAATTGAAGGAGATATTTTCCATCCAGAGCGACGTTGCCCTTCAAATCGCTACAGCTTTGAGGGCTAAGCTTACGCCGGCTGAAAAAGAGCGGGTCGAGAAGAAACCGACCAAGGAACGTCAGGGCTTATGAGTATTACGTCAAAGGCCGCGAATACTACAGTCGATACAAAAAGGCAGATAATGAGCAGGCGATTGAGCTTTTCAAGAAGGCGATTGAAGTTGACCCCGATTATGCCCTGGCTCATGCAGGACTTGGAGATGCCTATTCTCAAAGGATCATTCGATATGAATTCCCGGCGTCGGAATGGTTCGACCAAGCCATCGAGGAAGCTCAAAAAGCCATCTCCCTCGACCCGAACCTCGCTGAAGGATACAAAACCCTCGGCGGCGCCTATGGCTTCGTGAAGGGATGGAGGAGAAAAGCCCTTGAGGCTCTCCAAAAAGCGGTCGGAGCGAATCCCAACAACGCATCTGCGTGCATCTCTCTAGGCCAATGCTATTACATGATCGGAGAGTTCGATAAGGCTTTCCCATTTATTAAAAAAGCGGTTGCCCTGAGTCCGGCTGGGGCTTTTGCTTACGAGGAATTGGGATCGATCTATTTAGGCCTTGATGACCCTGGGCGAGCTGAGGAGTGGTATAAGAAATCTCTTGAACTTCAACCTGATTTGGACGTGGCACACGCAGGGCTAATAGATCTCTACCTCCGCTACGGAGAATATAATAAAGCGATCGAGCAAAGCCAAACGTTTCTGTCCAAATTACCTGATTTTCCCTGGGCTATAGAGTATGCTGGCACGACCGAGCTCTTTTCCGGCCATTACGAAAAGGCTCAAGAATATTATCAGAAAATGGGAGAACGGCCTGTCGAACTCGGGTATATCTATTGGAAAGCAGGGAGAAAGGATGAGGCGAGGAAACATTTTCAGAGAACTGTAGACCGATTGCAGAAGCGGCTTGAGCAAGGCGATGAAACTTTTGACATTGGGTTTTCCATGGCCGCGATTTACGCCGTGCAGGGAAACAAGGAAGAAGCTCTCAGGTGGCTCGAAAAGGCCGTCGATGCCGGATGGCGGGACTATTCTTATATTTTGAGATACCCCCTGTTGGAAAATATTCGCGACGATGCGCGATTTAAGCGAATTATAGACGATCTAAAAGCCAAGGTCGCCGAGATGCGCCGGCGCGTCGAAAAAATGGAAGCCAAAATCCCCTAGCAATGTTTTCCGGAAAAACGCCGACCCCGGCCTGCCCGAGCTTGAGGATGCCAGGATGAGGTTAAACAGCCCAATAAGCTAGCAGAATGAATCTTAAAAGAAGACTCGTAATCTTTTTCTACTCATTAATATTCCTTGCAGGAATCATCGTTTCGAAAGACCCGATTAAAACCCTCTGGTCCATATCTTCATTCGGAAAAGATGATTTTTTTCACCAACCTTCAGATATCGAAACAGATCCGCATCGATCCATGATTTATATCGCGGACTCCGGGAACCATCGGGTCCTTGTGTTTGATTTCCAGGGAAAATTCCTCAAGATCATCGGAAGGAAAGGTCAAGGGCCAGTTGAATTTTCGAACCCCACGGGCTTGTTCATCTTAGAAGACGGAGGATTAGCTGTCGCTGACGTTGGTAACGGTCGGATTCAAATCTTTGATAAGGATGGGGAGTTTGTTAAATCGATCAACACCAAAGGTGTCCAAGTCGCTGATATGATTTTCAAAGATAACAAGATCTATACCATATCGTCCTTCGGCTCAAGCGGATATAGCCTGGATATGCGTTCTGAAAAGGGTGCCCAGCCTCTGATCAACATCCTTAATGATCAGGGTAATTTAATACAAACTCTATCCATCGGCGATTTTCCGGAATCTCATCCGTTTCTGAGGGCCATCAAGCATCGTGTCTGTCTGGCCCTGTCAAAAGAGGGCAAGCTCTACGTTCCACATTTTGCCATCAACTTGATTCATATTTTTGATTCTGAAGGCAGAAAGATCGGTCAATTCGATAGACCCTTGCCTTTTAAACCAGGTCTTCCGAAGATTATCCAGCAGGCAAGCGGCGAAGATGGGACTTATCGGGCGCAAGCAACTTTTGATTTTATCACTAAGGACGCAAAAATAGGCCCAGATGGTAATCTTTATCTTCTCACATTCACAGAGAGTTATATAGATCGGGCAAAGCGAAAGGATAAGGGAATGGACCTTCCTCCTCATCCTGAACGGATCGAAGTGATCGACACGAAAACCCACGAGGTTATCCGCCATATCGAGATTGATGGCGATACAAGTGCTTTTGCTTTGATGAACAAAAATCTTATGGTCTATGCTTATGAAGACAAGGAAGGCGAGGTCATCCTTAAGTGTATTCAGTATTGAACGCGTGTTGATAGAAACGCCGACCCGGGCCTCCCCGAAGTCGAGGATGCCAGGAAGAGGCTGGCAGGGCTGATTATCGAATTCAAGGCATTGCCTCAGAACATCAAGGTAGCATGATAGCGAAACGCACCTCCGTGACGGGTACGCTATGATAGATTACTCGTCTAGGAAAAATTTATTCTGGAGGTGCGCGGATGTATTTTATCGGTGTCGACCATCACAAGCAAGTGTCGGTCATGACGGTCTTGGACGAAGATGGTCGGGAGCTGAAGAACGGGCGAGTGTTCAACTTAAGAGAGAAGGTCGAGCGATTCCTGGAAGGATATCGTCCGTTCACGGCCGTTATTGAGGCTGGCCGATCGTCGTATGTTATGGCCGACCTACTTCGGGAGCTGGGAGGCGAGGTGAAGATGGCGAACGCGCTTCAGGTGAAGGCAATCGCCCATGCCCGGATCAAGACGGACAAACGAGATTCGCGAACGCTAGCCCAGTTGCTGCGGGCGGATCTGATTCCGGAGGTCTATCAGCGAGGAAAGAGGAACCGGCGGGCGCAGCGGGTGGTGCGGATGCGAGCCTATTGGGTTGTGAAGCAAACGGAAGTGAAGAACAAGATCCGTGCGCTTTTGGCTCAGCAGAAAGAAGAAATACGGCTGGAGGTGGAAAAGCGCAAGGACGGACTCTTCAGCCTGAGGGGAATCGAGTTCCTGACGAATCTGCCGTTGGAGGATCCCGACAAAATGGTCATGGAGGATCTCATCCAGGGATATCTGGAGGTTCAAGCCCATCTCAAAAGGTCGAACGGTCTAGCTCGAATGCTCTACGGGGAGATCGAGGAGGCGGCTCGGATCGATACGGTGCCGGGCTTTGGGATGACGTTGTCGGTGTTGGTAGCGGTCGAGATCGCGGATGTCAATCGGTTTCCGACGGTAGCGGACCTTCATTCCTATGCCGGGGTCATACCCTCAACGTACGCCTCTGGGGAGCGAACATATCACGGACGCATTACCAAACAGGGAAGCGCCTGGCTGAGGTGGGCGGCTGTGGAAGCGGTCTATCCGGCGATCAAGAAAGACCTTGGGTTGCGGGTCTTATACAGCCGGCTGGCCAAGCGGAAGGGGGCGAACGTAGCTAAGATCGCCGTGGCCCGTCGGTTGCTGACCATTATTTATCGACTTCTCACCGAGAAGAGAGAATATATATCGGACATGATGACATCATCGGCTGCCTAGTGACTTGCCCTAACGGACCCGGGAGGGTCGCGTTCACATCAAGGTTTAGGAGCCGAGACCGAACGATACGGTGCGCTTCGAGGCGCGGATAGAAGGGTGGTTCACAAGGCCGAAGCAGTCATAAAGAAAGATGAAAGAAAAAACATTTCCGAGGGCTTGCGTTTCGCCATCATAGAAGGGCAAGTAGGAGAGGTAAAAAGCGGCGCCGGCGGCTGAATATTGATTTAATGATGTAGTTTCGGGACATCCTTGGCAAGTCGGGGATCGGCCGGGCGGCCTCCTTCGCGGCCATCTTCGTTGTTGTTGACATCGATCCGCTGCCGAAGATATAGTTGTTTTGCAATGGGCGGCCTCGATTCTAAGCTTGGCGGGAGAGAAGACCACGTGATGTTTGATCAAGAAATAAGGTATATGTCCCCAGATTTTTCTTCATAAGAAATAAGGGAGGAAAGCGTCGATGAGCGGAAGAAATGGCCAGAGTATGATCAGACCGATGGCCAGCCTCTTCGTTGCGTTTGTGCTTTCGGGCTGCTCCATCATTGGCCGGATGAGCGGCGATTCACAAGCTCGAGAGCTGCAGGCCACGGGAGAACGGGCGACGGCGACAATCCTTCAAATTTGGGACACCGGCATAACAGTCAACAACGATCCGGTAGTCGGCTTCGTTCTCGAGGTTCGCCGGTCGGATCAGCCGGCTTATCAGGCAAAAACGAAACTTCTTATATCGCGGCTCGATATCCCTCGCGTCCAGCCGGGTGCCGTGGTCCCGGTCCGCGTCGATCCTCGTGATCCAAGCCGGGTGGCTCTTGACATTTACGAATACGCGAAGAGCAAGAAGTGACGTATTTCTGAATCCAGGCGATCTCCTTGACATCCTGTATGGGCCGGACGCCTATTTCTTTCCTTTGACCACGAAGTGGAGTGATGCGGTCCCCCCTGGGTCGGATCTTCCGAGAGGCTCGCGATCGTGGTCCAAAGCCTCTGGGGGCTCGGGTTTCTCTGCGGTAGGATCCGAGCGGGTGGCCCCTGCAGGCAGAGCCAAATCCCCCGAAGCGGCCTAAAGGTGAGAATAAGCTGGGAAAAAATGCATGATACTCCGGGTGATCTGCTCCCCGGATTCTGGTCCATTTTCTCTTCATGAGTTCTTATTTGTGGACCTGCCCCCCTTAGGTCGGGCCAGGCTACATCCTTTTGGATACGCCAGGAAGAGGCTAGCGGGGCTGAAGGGCAGTTGATCCGCAGAACCACTTTAGATCAGTGAGTTAAGGGAAGTGCCCCTGGCCCGACTCGAACAGGCGACAAACGGATTAGGAATCCCCTCCGATGGGATTCTGATCTCTCGGGAAAAATCGGATTTTCCCCATATTTTTCGTATTTTTCCTTTAAGCACCATTAGCCAGATTTAGGCACGTTTAGTCAAATTCTGTGACACCGGCGTTACACGGGTAGGGGTCTAATTTTTAATTTATGATGGCTTGATGAAGTTCAGCCCAGTTGACTCTGCCTCCATTCCTTGTTAATCTCTAGCCATCCCAAATAAAAGGGGTCAGCAGTGACCATCAAGTGCCCTAAATGTCATCACAAGAACCCCGATGATACACTTTACTGCGGTAAGTGTGGGACACAGCTTCCTTCGCATAAAGACGACCGTCCGGAAGTCACAGAGACTCTTCAAACGCCCGTTAAAGAATTAACCACAGGCTCAACCTTCGCCAACCGCTACCAGATCATCGAGGAGCTGGGCAAGGGGGGAATGGGGAGGGTCTATAAGGTCTTCGATACAGATATTAAGGAAAAAGTAGCCTTGAAGCTGCTGAAGCCTGAAGTCGCCTCCGACAAAGAGACAATCGAACGGGCCCGGGAAGAATATCAGAAAATGATCTCTCTGACCACCGGAAGATTGTCCTACGGAGACCTCTTTGCGAAGAGTTTCTACGGGCTGGGCAAAATTTATCAGCAAAAAAAGTGGACCGCAAAGACCATCTCACATTGTGGAAAGATTCTGATCCCGGTATCCCAGAATTGATCGATGCCAAAAACCGGTTCGCTGAACTTCTCGATAAATAAAGGGAGGAAAAAAATGAAAAGATATTTTTCACTTTTTCTTTTGGCCTTTTTTCTTTTAGCCCTTGTGGCTTCTCCGGGATTCAGTCAGAAAGCCTCTGATATCCTGGAGAAAATGATCGAAGCTCAGGGCGGAAGAAAAGTCCTCGAGAGCATTAAGGACATAACTCTCTCTGGCACTTTCGAATGGGAAAAGATGAGCGGGCCGTTCACCCAATACCAAAAAGCACCAAATAAATTTCGACAGGAAGCGGAGGTCATGGGCATGAAGAAAACGGACGCTTTTGACGGAGAAATCGGGTGGTCCATCGAGGCAGGGCAACTCCGCGAATTAGCTGGAAAAGATGCGGAGGACGCGAAGAGCGGAGCTTTCGGCTACGCGGCCATTCTCTATCCTGAAAAATACGGCATCAGCTATGTTCTAAAGGGCAAAGAAAAGATCGAAGGCCATGACTATTTCGTTTTAGAGCAGACCATACCCGGCGGGACTCCGATAACTCATTTTATCGATGCTCAGACCTATCTGGTTTATAAAACCGAGTCTCCGGGCATTACCGATCGAGAAGGGGTTATGAGGAAAACGGTGACCCTGATGTTGGATTACAGAAAAGCCGATGGGGTGATGATTGCCCACTCTCTCACTACCGGTCCAGAGAGCGAGGAGACCGTGACCATCAAGTTCACGAAGGTCAGTTTCAACACTGGTTTGGAAGATTCTTTGTTCAAGATGAAAAAGTAAAAACGTCGCTTTTTTGCTTTTGAAAAATAATCTCCAGTTCCAGCGGTTCGCCGGACTGAAGCAAATAGAATTTTCTGGATTCAATTTTCCTGGGTCATCGGATTTTCCATTCTAATTTATATCAACCCCTCGAAGAGGGTAATACTATCCTCCGGAGCGCGCTTGTAGCTCAGCGGATAGAGCGCCTGACTACGAATCCAAAGGTCGGAGGTTCAAATCCCTCCGGGCGCGCTCCATTTCCTCATGAAAATTCCCTCTTTTCTTTTTAGGCTCCCTTAACGAATTAGGCGACTTTAGGCATTTTCTGGTGACAAATTGGTGACAAAATTCAGGAGAGGTCTAAATACGGCGGTTCACGGCAGTAGGCACCTGGACCACGATTTTTGTCTCGTGGAATATGACCTTATCCCGCTCCGAGCGACTAGGAATTTAGTTTTTTTGGCTAGCCAGATATCGGGCTCGGTCAGAAGGGCCACGACCCTCATCCGGAAGTTGTGACCGGTGAAATAAAGTTAGGGGGTTTGGGTCGTCAGCTTTTTAGGTCGATGCAGGAAGTAACTGATAATGAAGAGGATGCCAACGATGATGAAGGGCAGGCTAATCATGACGAAGAAGTTGAGGGCCTGGGCCGTCCTGACGCTCCGGTAGCCTTTCGAGGCCGCGTTAAGAAGACGGTGGTAATTGAAAATGTAAGCGTACAGAGCAGTCGCCAGCCCGAAGAGCGCTATCAGGATGCCGCCGACAAGCTCATGCTTCCAGGCAATGATCAGGATGATGATCAGCACGACGGCCGTCAAAAAGGGCGGCGCCATCAGAAAGCCGAGGATCTGCCGCCCGAGGCCGACTTTCCCCTCAACGGCCTCGAGAGCCCACATGCCGATGAAGACAATGGCCAGAATGCAAAGGATCCTCGCCACCCACCGGATCGTGGACGCCAGTGAGGATGATTTGTTTTTCGGGGCATCCATGCCAACCTCCTTTATTGAGAGATCATTGGGTTCGGGTTGTCTCACCTACATTCAATCATGATCGCATCCCGTCAGCATTGTTGGCTTGACAGGAGTGCTTGAGAAGCCGTTTTACGCCTGAGATGACCGACGGCCAGTCCAGATCCTGATTTTCCCTCGACCCTATTAACTAATATAGGTTCTGCCCGAATTGATGTCAAGGATGGTGCGGAATCCCACGATTGGGCTTTGCCCGTAACCGCCTCAAAGCTTGGCTTAGAGAGATCGAGGACGTGGGAGGGCTCGAACCCTATCCCAGCCGCTGAGCAGGGGTTGTTTCGTACGGGGCCGCCGCCGAAGCCGCTAAGCGGGTCGTGAAGGCCCACTTCGCAGGGTCGATAACGCCAACAACGGAGATTCTCTCGGGCCCGTCTGTGTGCACAATTCTGAGCGCATCTTCCAGCACGGAAATCGTAACCAGTTCATCCTCCATCACTTAAGACGGCAGCCAAGCTGCCTTCTAAGCAGCGGGACATATCGCCCTCCTATAACGTGGAACCCTGCGGCGGTTGATATGGTCTGTACTTCCGGCGGAGCAAAGAGCGATCTCAACACCCCCCTTTACTCCCGCAGTGCAAAAAAGCCAAAGGTTTCTTAATCTAAATCCACGGAATTCTTCCGGCTTCTATATCCTAAGGGCGAAAAGATTTCTCAAAGATTTTATAAATAGAGGTTGAAACGAAAGATATTTAGATATGGCGTATGTCATTTCCTCCGGGGGACGGAATTCGCATAAGCTAGGGACCTAAAATTCTAGAGGAAGAAAAAATGAGCTTTATTGACAGATACGGAAGACTTCAAGTCCCTAACTTTTTAAGGAAGGAAATCAAGCTGGAAGGCGAAATAGCGATTAGCCAGGGAGAAAGCTATCTGGAATCGAGGCTGGGACGCTAGTCGTCTTGTGAGGCGGGCGGAGGCCCGGATTCCCCTGGCCCCCCTTATTATTCTTAGGACAACCTGCTTAGCGGACCTCATCCCTGAAAAATGGTCCAAATCAGGGGGCAAGTTCAGAGCCTCGGACCTTCACTTCATAGGTGGTACAATGATCGGAGGCACGTCACGGGTGCTGGACTTTCATTCTACCCTCCTATAAAAAAAAAGGCCTCCCTGAAAGAAATCGAAGGGGATTGAGGGATGCGGGGGAGTGCCTCGTTCAGCGTGGCCTCGGCCCCGGCGGCAGGTTCTCGTTGAGGAACCTGGTGAACATCGTGTAAAGGTGGAGGGTCGTTCCCTTTCCCTCGGAGATCCCGTGCGACCGGTTTGGGTAGGCCATCATAGTGAAGGCTTTGTTGTTGGCGATGAGCTCGTTGGCCAGCCTCTCGAAGCCTTGATAGTGGACGTTATCGTCCCCCGTGCCGTGGACAATGAGCAGCCGGCCCTTCAGGTCCTTGGCGTAGGTGATCGGCGAGCCGTTCTTGTAACCCTCCGGGTTGTCGGCAGGCAGACTCATATAACGCTCCTGGTAGATCGTGTCGTAGAGCAACTGGTCGGGCACCGAAGCCACGGAGATGCCGACCTTATAAAGGTCGGGGTAGCGAAACATGGCGTTGAGGGTCATCGAGCCGCCCCCGCTCCAGCCCCAGACGCCGATGCGCTCGGCGTTGACGTAGGGCCAGGCGGCGACAGCTGTCCGCACCGCAGCGGCCTGGTCGGCCGAAGCCAAGATGCCGATCTGCCGGTAGATACTCTTGCGCCAGGCGCGGCCGCGCGGCGCGGGGGTGCCACGGTTGTCGAAACTGGCGACGATGTAACCCTGCTGCGTCAGCATCAAGTGCCAGAGGTAGCCGTTCCCTCCCCACCCGTCTTGGACGGTCTGCCCGGCCGGCTCGCCATAGACGTAGATGAACAACGGATATTTTTTCGTCGGGTCAAAGTCGGGAGGGAGGATACGCCAACCGTCGACCTGGACTCCGCCGCCGATGTCGAGCTTGAAGAACTCGACTCGTTTCCGCTTGAGGGCCTCGACCTTTGCTCTTAGATCCTTGTTGGCGGCCAGGCTCCGGACAGGCTCACCCTTGGGGAGATAAACGAGCTCGGTCACGGTCGGCGTGTCGAGAGTCGAATACCTGTGAAAGGCCCAGCGGGCCGAGGGCGAAATGTCGTAACGATGAACCCCGGTCTGCCCGGTCGGGCCGACGAGCTCAGGCTTGCCCTTGCCGTCCATCCGGACGCGATAGAGGAACCGTCGTGTGGCGTCCTGGGGCGAGGCCGTTACGTAGAGCCAGCCGCGCTTTTCGTCAACGGCATCAACGCTCATAACGTCGAAATTGCCGGGCGTTAGGAGTTTGACTTCGCGGCCGTCACGGGAGACGGAATAGGCGTGTCGCCAGCCGTCGCGTTCGCTCAACCAGAGAAGGCTTCTCCCGCCGGCCAGCCAGACAAAATTGTCCATGACCTCGACCCAAGTCTCGTCCGTGTCGGTGAAGATCGTCCGGACCTCGCCCTTGGTTGTATCGCCGATGAGCAGGTTGAGCATGTTCTGCAGGCGGTTGAGGTGCTGGAGGATGACCTCGCGGGAGTTGCCGGCCCACTCGAGGCGGGCGATGTAGGTGCTGCTCGGGTCTCCTGGCGTTCGGATCCAGACTGGATCCCCACCCGCGGCCGGGACGACGCCGACCTTGACGGCGGAGTTCATCTGCCCGGGCTTGGGGTGCTTGAAACTGAGGATCCTCGGGTAAAGAGAATCGGTATTGTTGATCATCGAGAAGACCGGGACACCCCGCGTGTCGAACCGCCAGAAGGCGATGGAGCTGCTATCCGGGCTCCAGCGGAACCCGTCGCGGATGCTGAACTCTTCCTCGTTGACCCAGTCTGAGGTTCCGTTGATGATATCATCGCCACCGTCGAAGGTCGAGCTGGGTGATCTTGCCCGAGGCTAGGTCTTCCGTGTAGATATTGTTTTTGACGACATAGGCGGCCATCCGGCCGTCTGGCGAGAGCTTGGCGAACATCAGGCTCGAAGGCTCGAAGTCCGGTCCGAGATGGCGCAGCCGGCCCGTGGTGAGATCGTAGGTCCAGAAATCGCCGCGGGTGTTTTGCCGCCAGACACGCTTCGAGTTGGTGAAGATAATCAGAATTCGTCCGTCGAGCGACCAGGAATAATCCTCGATGGTCAGGGGATTCGATGCCCCGGGCGGCACGAGCTTCGACGCTGAGACCAGGACCTGGCGCTGGCCACCCTTGGCTTGATAGCCGACGAGGTCGCGGCCGCCCTTTGTCTCGGCACTGGGTTCCAGAGCGGTGTAGGACTCGCCGTCCTGCATCCAGCGAGCCGGGCCGAAGCGCTCGGCGGCGAATTCGCGACCGGCAAAGACGCGCTCCAACGTCAGGACCGGATCGGCAGGCTTGTCCTGAGCCGCGGCCGCCGTGGGCGCAGCTATCCAGAGCGCCAGGACGATCAGGGCAAACATGTAAAGTTGTTTTCTCATAGGAACATGCCTCCTTATCGAGCTTTTATAATATAGCTTCGGCCGGGCAAGGTGTCGAATGCGACGGCCCCATCGGTGGAGGCCGTGACCCGAACTTTACCGCGCTCTGAGGAGACCGCCAGAGGGACTCCCGCCCGAACCCGGCATGCCCCGCCGACGGTCGAAAGTATGGTGGCCTGCCTCAGCCGTCCAGCCGACCATTGAAGACCGACCTCGAATCCACCCCGGGCCCGCAGGCCCCGGACTTCCCCCTCGTTCCAGGAGGTGGGAATGGCGGGCAGGAAGCTGATCTCGTCCTCATGCGACTGGAGGATCATCTCGGCGACCGCTGCCGCCATGCCGAAGGCTCCGTCCACCTGAAGAGCGTTGGAGCAGATCGAGAACAGGCTGTCAGTTGTGTACTTGTGCATCGCGTAGGTGAAGTTTTCCAAGGCTTTGTCGGCGTTTCCAAGCCGGGCCCAGCAGGCCGCTTTCCAACCCGAGGCCCAGCCGTTGCCGGGAAGTCCTCGCTGGTTGAGGACGACCCGAGCGCCCTCGGCCAGCTCCGGAGTCCGGCGCGGCGAAATCTGATGGCCCGGGAATAGGCCCCAGAGCCCGGAGATGTGCCGATGGCTTTTTTCCGTCTCGCTCCAGTCCTCGAGCCATTCCTGAAGGTTGCCCTTGCGTCCGATCTGCATGGGAGCCAGCTTCGCCCGCGCCTCGAGGACCCTTTTCTTAAAATCTCGGTCGACACCCAGGACGTCGGCGGCCTGAGCGACCTGGCCGAAAAGGTCGCTCAGAATCTGCATGTCGATCGTCGAGCCGGCGCAGATTGACGTCCCAGTGACAAACGTCGTGATTTCGTCGAAGAACTTGACGGTGCCCGGGATGGCGGGGAAATTCTCAGGCGAAGTCGAAGGGTTCGTCACCAGCCATCCGTACTTCGGATGGGGGACCAGGAAATCGAGGAAGAATTCTGCGCTTCCTTTTATTACCGGGTAGTATTTTTTCAGGAACTCCTTGTCGCCCGTGAATCGATAATGTTCCCAAAGGTGGGTTGTGAGCCAGGCGCCGCCCGTCGTGAACGTCCCCCAGCTCGGCCCGTCCATGGGCGCGGCCACCCGCCAGAGGTCAGTATTCTGGTGGAAGACCCAGCCGCGGGCACCGTAGTGCTCCCGAGCCACCTGGCCGCCCTGGTCTGTGAGCTCGCGGATCATTTGAAACAGTGGCTCGGCGCACTCACCCAGATTCCCGACGTCGGCCGGCCAGTAGTTCATCTCGGTGTTGATGTTGGTCGTGTACTTAGAATCCCAGGGCGGGTTCATCTTGTCGTTCCAGATGCCCTGGAGGTTGGCCGGCTGGGTCCCCGGGCGCGACGAAGAGATTAATAGGTAGCGGCCGAACTGCAAGACCAGCCCGGCAAGCGCCGGGTCGTTCGTTCCGTCGAACTGCTTGATCCGCTCGGCCGTCGGCAGGTCTGCGTTCGGCGTGCGCGGGAGTTTCAACTCGACTCTCCGGAAGAGCCGCCGATGTTCGCGGACATGGGCGTCCCAGAGTTCGTCGAAGGACTTTCGGGCCGCCGTTTTCAAGGCCGCGTCTACACGCGAGGCGGGGTCGCCGGAAACGTCCGTGTAGCTGACAAAGTTGGTCGCCGCGGCGACAAGCAGGGTCAATACGTCGGCGCCGCGCACGACGAGCTCGTCCCAGTCGACCGTCATGTCACCGCCCTCGGGAAGGGCCAGGAGTCGGACTTCGTAGCGAAGTTTGCCCTCGACGCCCATGTAATCGGCCGATTTGCCACGGACGACAAGCCCACCGGGCGGCAGGCCGTCCATACGGAAGTAATCAGTGGCGTAGTTGGAGTGCGCCGAGTTCCGCTCGCCTCGGAGCTGCGCCTTAAAGGAGATCTTCCCCGGCTTGTCGGCCGCGAGCCGGACTACGATGACCTGGTCCACAGGGCTCGAGAAGACCTTCCGCGAAAAACGAACACCGTTCTGAATGTAGCTCGTCGTGACGGCGGCCGTGTCGAGGTCGAGTTCGTGGCGATAATCCATTGCCGGGTCCTTGGAGGGGAGCTGGATGACCAGGTTGCCGAGGGACTGGTATTTCATCTGTTCGACCGGATAGCCCATGAGGTGGCGGCCGAACAGGATGTGGGCCAACTTATAGTTCCCTTTGAAGACGAGCTCTTGGATTTCGGGGAGGAACTCGTGTCCGCCCTTGACGACCGTCGAATAGGGCCCGCCCGACCAATAGGTATCCTCATTGAGCTGAATCCGCTCCTCGTCGGTCTTGCCGAAGACCATGGCCCCGAGCCGGCCGTTTCCGACGGGGAAGGCATTTTCCCACTTATCGGCCGGACGGGTGGACCAGATGACCGTCATCGGGTCCGATTCCTTTCCGGCCTCCGCGCCGTCGGCGCCGAGAAGTAAGCCGCAGACGGTCGCCCATGCGACTACCGTTAAAACCACTCGGGCCAATCTCAAAACATAATGATCAGTCAGTGTCAACATGGCCAGACCTCCTGGGCGCGGCCGAGCTCATCAGCCGCTGCATTTCGTTGATGTCGGATGTCTTTAGTCTGTCGAGAGCATTAAGCATGGCGATACTTTCGAGGGAAACGATGATCTCTTACAAGTTTTAGATGTCATGCCAGGTGCTCGTAGATTTGCTTCTTGAGGGACTTGATGTTCAGGATTCGTTTTCCGTTCCTGGCCTAGCGTCCTTTCATGCCGTGTGAGCCGGCGGATTTAGGATAATAGACGTGAGCTTCCCAAATCAACAAAAAAATTCCCGTTACCAGGATCCTCCGGCTCTGGTAGAATAAACGGCGAGGTGACGAGAATGACCCGACATGCCAGGTTGAGATACATAACGGACGAGGAGGTCCGGGCGGCTTTAACCATGCCCGAAGCGATTCGGGTGGTCAAAGAAGCTTTCATCCAGCTCTCAACGGGCCAGGCCATGGTCCCCGCTCGGACCAGCCTTAAGATCCCTGAGTTTCGGACGACTGCCCTGGTTATGCCCGCTTACTTGCCAAGGAGCAAGCGACTCGGCCTCAAGCTGATCTCGCTCTGCGAGGATAATCCTGCTAAAGGGCTGCCCTTGGTCCAAGCCGTGGCCATCCTCATGGACGCCGAGCACGGGACGCCACTGGCGGTGCTGGACGCTTCCGTTCTTACGGCCGTCCGGACCGGGGCTGCTTCCGGCGCCGCCACGGACGCTCTCGCCCGGAGGGAGGCGCGAGTGGCCGCCATCTTCGGCTGCGGCGTTCAGGGAAGGACGCAGTTGGAAGCTATCGCCGCGGTCCGGCCGATCCGCAAGGCCTTTGTTTTCGACACCAACCCGAAGGCCGCGGAAGGCTTTGCCGAGGAAATGCGGCGCAAACTCGCTATGGACGTGGAGCCTGCCACTTTGCCCGAGGTTCTGCGGGAGGCGGACGTCATCTCGACGGCGACGACCTCCGGCGTGCCGGTGTTCTCAGACGCGCATCTGAAACTCGGCGTCCACATTAATGCCATCGGCTCCTACAAGCCGCATGTCCGCGAAATCCCGGGGGAGACGATTCGGCGGGCCAGAGTCTTTGTCAACCAAAGGCAGGCTTGCCTCGAGGAGGCTGGCGACCTGATCATCCCTCTCCGCGAGAACCTCATTGACGAGGGCCACATCCGGGCTGAGATCGGCGAGGTGCTGGCCGGGCTCAAGCCGGGAAGAGGCTCCGAAGACGAGATCACCGTGTTCAAGTCTGTGGGCAACGCCGTCCAGGACCTGGCCCTGGCCAGCCTTGTTATTGGGTGAGGAGGAACCATGGAATTCTTAAGCATCCTCAACAACGTCCTGGGTCCGGTCATGCGCGGGCCGTCAAGTTCCCACACGGCCGGGTCCTATCATATCGGCCGCGTCGTTCGCTCCCTGCTTGGGGAAGACGCAGCGACGGCTGCGTTCAAATTCGATACGCATGGCTCCTACGCCAAGACCTACCGTCAGCAGGGCGCCGATCTGGCCTTCGCCGCGGGCCTCCTTGGCTGGTCGATCATAGACGCCAGGTTTGCTCGGGCGCTGACCCTCGCCCCGGAGTTTGGTCTCAATCTTCGTTTCCGGGTCACCCGTCTTCATAAGGCAGATCATCCGAACACCGTGCGAATGGAACTCGTTTCCAAGGGCGGAAGAAGGCTCGAAGCCACGGCCAAGTCGGTCGGCGGCGGGATGATCGCGCTCACCGAGATCAACGGCTGGCCGGTCCTTCTCGATGGCAAGAGCCACGAAGTCATGGTCCTGACCACCGTGCGCGGAGCCCGGCTGGTCAAGAGGATCGTCGCGGTGGACGGTCAGTTGAGCAGCCAACCGGCCCAAGTGACGAAGGGCGGAAAGGTCTTCCTCTCTTTCAAGAGAAAAGCGCCCTTGGAGGCGGACGCCCGCGCCGCGCTCATCCGGCTCGACGCCGTCGACCAAACCTGGGAAGCCCCTCCGATTTTTTTTGTCCAGAAGGGAGCGCCGCTTTTTCTAAGCGGGACGGAGATGGCCCAAACGGCCCGTCGCCGGCGCTGCTCGCTGGGTAAACTCGCTCTGGCCTATGAAGCAAAGCTCTCGGGCTTATCCGAAAAGGAGGTAGCTGGAGAGGTTTTAAAGCGATATGGGATTATGCGGGATTCCGTCGGCCAGGGATTAGCCGGCCGCAAGCTCGGGATGCAGCTCCTGAAGCCTTCGGCCGGGAGGATCTTCCGGTCGGAGGCGGATGGTAGCCTTCCCATCGGCGGTGTCCATGCCAGGGCCGCGGCTCGGGCCCTGGCCGCCCTCCACGTCTCCAACAGTATGGGCATCGTTTGCGCTGCACCGACCGGCGGTTCCGCGGGTGTCCTTCCTGGCGTTATCGTCACCCTGGTCGAGGAAAAAAGCCTCGATACTGAAAGAACCGCCCTGGCCTTGCTCGCCGCCTCCGCGGTCGGCCTTATTATCGGCCAGCGGGCGACCTTCGCCGCCGAGGTCGCCGGGTGTCAGGTCGAGATCGGCGCGGCCGGGGCCATGGCAGCCGCGGCCGTGGTCGAAGCGTCTGGAGGGAGTGCGGGGCAGGCGGCGGACGCCGCGGCCATCTCTCTTCAAAATACGATGGGCTCCGTCTGCGATCTAGTCCAGGGGATGTGCGAGATTCCCTGTCACACGCGAAACGCAGTGGCCGCGTCGAGCGCATTTGTCTGCGCCGATCTTATCTTAGGCGGTTATCGGAATCCGATCCCTCTCGATGAGACGATTGACGCGGCCTACGATTCTGGCAGGATGCTTCCTGTCGAGCTCCGATGCACGGCCCGGGGCGGGATCGCCATGACGCCTTCGGCGCGCTCACTGAAACGTCTTTAGTGCGGCCTATCAGCGGTCCATAAAGCTTATTTGCTCCGATTCTAATATAGATTGCTGGGAAGAGGCTGGCGGGGCTCATATAAGAACCACAGTACGACTGGAGCCCATCTCCGTAGCCCTCCCGAATTAAGATGATGCCGGGGAAAAGAGGGCAGATTCTTGAAAGATTCCCGCGATTTGTGATATACGATTCTGGACTGCTGGCTGCCTGAAGATGGTTATATAATTATCCCTCCAGGCGCGCTCAGAAATCTTATATATGGCTCATGCCCGCCATCAACCATTTGCTCGTTTTCTCAACTGCCTTGCCCATAGCGTCAACCAAAGAGTCACCAATGCTAAGGGCCAAATGCATATCTTCATAATGGCTATGCCCCAGAACCACACAGTTTGGACGAACGACCAGGTTGTGTCCGGGCCATACCACAACGACAACAGCCATGCGGGAGGTCCGGACATGAAAAGCCGATACAAAATCCACTGAATCAGAAGAAACCCGACGTCGACCAGCAGGGTCCACCATCCCGCGACTGCCGCCGCCCTCACGCGCTTTTCGAAAACATCGTTCATAGATAGTCTCCTATTCGGCAGATTAAATCTTTATTTTGATAGGAATTTTCTTTTTTGCAGCGCGTGCGAACCCAACCCAGCCTCATTTTGACCGATAGGGGCCATGCCTGTCAAGGCCTCTGGCCCTCGGCGCCTCATCTACAGCTGACCTGCCTCTGGTCAATATATCACGCCTAAAAAGATTTTCAAGACTTCGAACTTGCCCCCGCTTTTTCCGAAGTCGAGGATGCCAGGAAGAGGCTGGCGGGGCTGAAGGGTAAGTGAGGCGCGTAGGAAGCCAGCGGCCCGGCTCATGGACGGCGGCTTCACCGGCGCGCCGCAGAGCGGATTCTGGAACCCCAATGGCACCTGGGACGTCGAGAACCACGGGGTTGACCCGGATTATGAGATTGGAATGGACCCCGCGGCGGTCAAGGCCGGCCACGACCCGCAGCTCGAAAAAGCCGTGGCCGTGGCCTTGGACCTCCTAGCCAAGAATCCGCCCCCGAAGCACAAGAAGCCCGTGTATCCCGATTACCAGAGAAAGCGCTGAGAGAGGCGGTCCGGAGAAAGAATTCCGGCGGCTCTTAAGCCCGGGGCTTGGCCGACGCCGCGGCCGGCTTATAGATCACGGCCACGATGATCCCGAGGCACAACCCCTCGGAGATACCTTGTCCTCGCGGCCCTTGGCGCAGTCCCTGGATTGAGCTTGATGCTGCCAAGAAGAGGCTGGCGGGGCTGAAGGGCAGCTGATCCCCCTCCCTATATACCCCCAGACTCCTAGTTAACTAGAAATAAGCCCCTGACTCTTACGCGATACCTGACGAGGCATATAGATCCAATCAGGGGCCAAGTCCAATTTGCTAAAGAACTCACATTATGGGTGGACCATTTCTTACGGATGAGGTCAAATATTTTGCAGCGGCAAAGAATTGGTAAGTATCCCCTCGGGCCCTACAGCTCTTGGTCTTTCCAAGCCCCAGTGTATTTTGCGGTACCCTTGCATTCTTGAAGAACAACGTGGCAGATTTTCATTCCTGGTGTTAACCTTATTTTATTTCGTCCGGCATTGTATATTTCAAGAATCTGCTTGTTGGAAATCCCCGGAGCTAGGAACGGAGCTGCGATATGACTCATCAGTCCAATTCGGGCGAATCTCGAACGTGAGTTCAGCCACCCGCACAAGTCTTCGGGGAGCGTAATCCTCTCTCTTGTGATCCCAAGCACCAGTTCACCTGGCTCCAATAGGTAGCCATCGCTAATATCAACAAGGTTGGTCAGCGTTTTGTAGTCTATATCTGCTTGCGTGATGTGCTGGTTGGTATTGAAAATCCGCAATTTGTTATCTAATGTCAAATCAATTGAGGCAGGGCCAATGGCATTCTCGTCATAAGGCTCTATTCTTATTCTGCCATTCATGATCTGTCTGAGAATTTCGGGCTTCGCGAGAATCATTTTGAATACTCTTTTAAGATCATTTCTGTGACTCCTTTTTATGAATTGAAAAAACCGAAAATTAGATGTGGGTCACGAATTTACTAATTTATGACAATTTTAATAAAAATTCGAGAACTATCTCATTAAACTTTTTTGGATTTTCTATATTTAAAGCATGACCAGCATTTGGGAGAACTATTTTTGTCGAATTAGAAATATATTGTTTTTGTAAATCTGCCACGTAATGATAATCGTATGGATTCAATTCTCCCACAATAATCAAAGTTGGGACTTTAATTTCACTTAGTCTTTCAACGGGATAAGATTCTGGAGAAATACTGGGGTCATCATTTACCCAATGCCATCCTGAGTAATCGTCAATCATTTTCTTTACTTTTGCTGATGCTCGGGAATTTCGCATAGCAGGTGCCAGGGGAGAGCCTTTTATCCAAATTTCTTTTGCCTTATCGATCCCCGATTTCCTTCCGGCACTCCATGTGTTCCCAATCCAATCGGAAAGTTCTTTGGATACTTTCAAACCAGAAACGTCCATAGCCGCATCAGGCAAGATTAGAGAGAGGGCTCGATCGGGGTAATGGAGTATAAAATCAATAGCAATTTTTCCCCCAAAAGAATGACCGAGAATATGTGCTCTTTTAATTCCGAGAGAGTCTAAAAGCGCTAGCAGATCGTTTGTATGAGAATAACTTTGCCCAAGTTTAGGTAATTCAGAACGCCCAAAGCCCCGCAAGTCATAGCGTAAAACTCGATACTTTTGGGCAAAAACATCGAACTGATCATCCCAGCATCGAGAATTAAAGCTCCATCCATGAATAAGAACTAACGCTTCTCCTGAACCAGCAATCTCATAGTAAAGGTTGGTTCCATTGACATTGGCAAAGCCGCTTTCTTTCTTTATAGCATTACAACCTGACAAAAGAACTGCACAAACGGAGAGAAAATAGATCGATTTTTTCATTATTCCCTCTCCCTATATTTTAAACATTTATATCATTTCTGAGCCCTTGACGCAAAGGACTAAAAATCCCTCGCTTCGCAAGAAGCGTGCCGGTTCGAGTCCGGCCCTCGGCACTCCTTATTTTTCGATTTTCCCCTGATTTTTGAGAAATTTTTCCTGGTTTTCCGATTTTTCGTTTTTAGCCTGAGTCACCTAAACTGAGCCATTTTTAGCAAATTTTCACCATATCCCCGGCACCAGCCTGTACTTGGTTTTCTGGGTGTATTCCCTGTAGCCTTCGAGGTTCTGGAGCAGTTCCTTCTCCTCCCCGATTATTCGGAATATTAAGACGGGGATGATGGACAGCGCCGGAATCAACGCCCAGTAGGAGCTTAACGCCAGGGGGCTGGCCCCGTAGAAAATGATAATTGACGTGTACATCGGGTGCCTTACCAGCGCGTACGGCCCCGTGGTGATGACCTTCTGCCCCTTATCAACCTCGACTATTCGCGAAGCGTAGCTGTTTGCCTTGAATACTTTCAGTGTCATCAGGTAGCCGAGCAGGACCAGGGCAATCCCGGCAATTGTCACAGGGAGGGGAACATCCGACCAGCCGAACCGCCTGTCAAAACCCGGCACGATGAAGGTAAGCAGGAACGGCAGGATCCCCAGCGCCACAATCAGTTTTTGTTCTTTCCGTTTTTCACCTATCCTCATCCTGCGTTCAAGGAGTTTCGTATCATGCTTGAACATGTACGCCCCGAAGATCGTCATGGGCACGGCAATATAAATGAGATAAGCCCACCCTTCCCAGTACCTGAGCGTCCCCGCCGGCAGGAAAAACATCAGCCCCATGATAAAGAAGACGAACAAAACACGCGCAATCGCCCCTCTTTTCAGCTTTTTAAGCTCAATCCCTTCCAATTCCCTGTTTTCCCCGTTCATAAATCCTCCCCAGGCTCCTACATTAAAAAAACCCGTAGAGCCTCATCAAAAATTTTTGAGGTCCCACAGGTTCCCCTGTTGTTCCGGCGCTTTACCGGAACCCAGCCCCACCCGGCCCGCGCCCCGATGCAAAACCGTGGCGCAACGTCGGATCGCCTGCTCCAACCCTAGAAACAGCAGATATGGGTTAGGTTTCTCTTAGTTACCCTAGCTACTACCTACTAACTACTATCTACTGCTTAAGGGATAATAATTTCCTTTTCTGCTGCGCTCGCGAAATGAGTGTTCACCGCCAATTTTGGCTCGTACATCGTCAGGGATGATAAATCGCAGTGTCGTCGGATGTCAAGTTGAGCAAAAAATAGCGATTGACGAGCCAGGAATCGGCTGGCGGGGCTGAGGGGCCTGTAACCGACCAGATTTGACTCTTTTCCTCCAAATAATTATTCTGTGATCGTATCCTGACGAGGGAAAGTTTGGTTCATGATTTTTGTCAGTCTTAGGCTGATCAGTCGAGGAGAAAAATGACAAAAAGCAAAGCAGAAACAATCGGCGAACAATTATTTTCCTTAGCGGGAATCACTGTGAATGGGAAAAATCCTTGGGATGTCCAGGTCCACAACAATAAGTTTTATCAACGTGTATTGAGGGAAGGAGTTCTTGGGTTAGGGGAATCCTATATGGATGGATGGTGGGATTGCCAGGCGCTTGACCAATTTCTCCATAAGGTTTTACTAGCCAAACTGGACGAGAAAGTGAAAGGAAACTTGAAGCTTGCCTGGCATGTCCTGAAATCCAAGATATTTAATTTGCAACGGATAAGCCGCGCTTACCAGGTAGGGGAGCGGCATTATGACATCGGCAACGATCTCTACAAAGCCATGCTTGATCAAAGAATGCTTTATACCTCCGGCTACTGGAAGAACGCCAAGAACCTGGATGAGGCACAAGAAGCCAAACTCGAATTAGTTTGCCGGAAAATCAATCTGGAGCCTGGCCTGAGAGTGCTGGAACTGGGATGCGGGTGGGGCTCTTTTGCGAAATATGCGGCTGAAAAATATGGGGCTATTGTCACGGCTGTGACGGTGTCTAGAGAACAAGTTGAACTCGGCCGGAAACTCTGCCAAGGGCTTCCTGTGGACATCGAACTCGAAGATTACCGCAATGTCAGTGGAACATATGACCGTGTCATTTCCATTGGTATTCTAGAGCATGTCGGCTATAAGAACTACCGAACCTACATGGAGGTCGTCGATCGCTGCCTGACAGACGAAGGCATTGCTTTTATCCACACGATTGGCGGCAATGTCAGCACCACGACTGCCAATGCCTGGACCGTCAAATATATTTTCCCTAATGGTTTGATTCCCTCCATTGCGCAGATCGGGAAAGCAATGGAAGAGCTGTTTGTTATGGAAGATTGGCACAATTTTGGGCCGGACTATGACAAAACACTCATGGCGTGGCATGCCAACTTCGAAGAAGCCTGGCCCAGGCTGAAAAACAGATATGGAGAGCGTTTTTATCGGATGTGGCGATTCTACCTGCTAAGCGCTGCGGCAGGATTTCGCTCGAGGGTTAATCAATTATGGCAAATTGTGATGACGAAGCAAGGAAGAGCTCAACCTAACTGTCGTCTCAACTAGAAGGATAAGATAAAGTGATAGATTCGGAAGTCATCGTTGTCGGTGGAGGTCCAGCCGGCTCAAGCTGTGCCTGGAAATTGAAACAGAACAATATTGAACCGATCGTTCTGGACAAGAAATCGTTTCCGGGCCATAAAGTCTGTGCTGGTTGGATTACTCCAAAAGTGATCAAAGACCTGGAACTAGAAATAGAGGATTACCCTCACAGCGTTCTGACCTTCAAGAAACTGCATTTTAGTTTTAGGGGGAAGAAATTCACTCCGAGAACCCGCCAATATTCCATCAGAAGATATGAATTCGATCATTGGCTGCTGGAGCGGGCCCGGACCCCCGTATATCTAAACACGGTCAAGGAGATTCGAAGAGAGAAAGGATACTATATCATTGATGATCTCTTTCGCTCGAAATATCTGGTGGGAGCCGGCGGAACCGATTGTCCGGTCTACCGGACTTTCTTCAAGGAAATCAATCCCCGGGCCCAGGAACTTCAGATTGCCGCCCTGGGAGAGGAATTCTTGTATGATTATCAGGATAAAAATTGCTACCTCTGGTTTTATGAAAACAATTTACCAGGATATTCTTGGTATGTCCCTAAAGGCGATGGCTATTTGAATATTGGCATTGGGGGGAAATTGGCCGAGTTAAAGAACAGAGGGGAGACGATTCAGGACCACTGGGATCACTTTGTTAAGAAGCTGGAAATTCTTTCCTTGGTGAAAAATTATTCATTTAATCCTCGGGGATATCATTATTATCTAAGACAAAGTGTCGAGGTCTGCGAGTCGGATCATGCCTTTATTACAGGCGATGCCGCGGGCCTAGCAACTCTTGATATGGGGGAGGGGATAGGTCCTGCGGTGGAAAGCGGCATCCTCGCGGCCAAGGCCATTATTCACGGAAGCCGATACTCGCTCAAATCCGTCAAAAAACATAGTTTTCTCAGTATTCTTATTCCCTGGTTGAAATAATCTCTTCTGAAAAGAGCGGATTCGTACAATATTTGACTCTTTTCCCGCAAACTATTATTCTATGCTCATCCCGGCAAGGGGTAAGGGCCATGAAATGTCCCAAGTGTCATTTTGAGAATCCCGAAGATACGAATTTTTGCGGGAAGTGTGCTACGCCGCTTCCGGCTACTCGGGAAAATACTCCTGCTGACTTTAAGAAGACCATAAATGAAATCGGCCAGGATTTCGCCAATAGGACTCTCATTGCGTCAAAATATCGGATCCTGGAGAAGCTCGGCAGCGGCGGCATGGGCGTCGTCTACAAGGCCGAGGACACCCGGCTCAAGCGCCCGGTCGCCTTGAAGTTCCTGCCCGAAGATCTATCTCGAGACCGGCATGCGCTGGAGCGCTTCGAGCGGGAGGCCCAGGCGGCCTCGGCCCTGAATCACCCGCACATCTGCACCATCCACGACATCGACGAGCATGAAGGTCGGCATTTCATCGCCATGGAGCTGCTCGAGGGCCAGACGCTGAAACAGTACATCCTCGGGAAGCGGCTGGGGGTAGATGAGATCCTCACTGTGGCGCTCGAGGTGGCCGACGGTCTCGAGGCCGCGCACGCCAGAGGGATCATCCACCGGGACATCAAGCCGGCCAACATCTTCGTCACCCGGCGCGGACAGGCCAAGATCCTCGATTTTGGGCTGGCCAAGCTGGCGCCGGAACGACTTGCCGATGCTGAAACCCTTACGGCCCCTGAGCCGCTGACAAGCCCCGGCACGGCCGCCGGAACGGTGGCGTACATGTCGCCGGAACAGGCGCTCGGGAATGAGCTGGATCCACGGACAGATCTCTTCTCTTTGGGGGTGGTGCTCTACGAGATGGCAACCGGCGTGCCGCCCTTCCGAGGGGAAACGTCGGTGGCGCTGTTCGACAGCCTCCTGCATCAGGCGCCGACCTCTCCCGTGCGTCTGAATCCGGACGTGCCTGACGCTCTGGAGCGGATCATCAGCAAGGCGCTCGAGAAGGAAAGTGAACTCCGCTACCAGTCGGCCAGGGATCTGGTGGTCAACCTGACACGGCTGAAGCGCGAGCGCGAATCCGGACGAGTGGCCGTTCCCGGCGTCGCCGCGTCCCCACGCATCCCGTCGCTAGCCGTGCTGCCGTTCACGAACATGAGCGCGGACAAGGAGAACGAGTACTTCTGCGACGGCCTGAGCGAAGAGATCATAAACGCTTTGTGCCATATCCGGGAGTTGAGGGTCGTGGCCCGGACTTCAGCCTTTGCCTTCAAAGGAAAAGAGATCGACATCCGCGAGGTCGGTAAAAAACTGAACGTCGGTGCAGTTCTGGAAGGGAGTGTGCGAAAATCCGGGCAGCGATTGCGCATCACCGCTCAGCTCGTCAATGTCGAGGACGGTTACCATATCTGGTCCGGCCAATTCGACAGAGAGATGAAGGATATTTTCGACATCCAGGAAGAGATATCGCTGACCATTGTGGATCACCTGAAGCTCAAACTGTTGAAAGGCGAGAAGGAAAAGATCCTCAAGCGATACACGGAAGATCACGAAGCTTACGATTGTTATCTGAAAGGACGCTATTTCTGGTATCGACGCTATGAGAAGGGCATGCAAAGAGGCCTCCAGTATTTTCAGCAGGCCATCGAAAAAGATCCCGGTTATGCTCTGCCGCACGTGGGAATAGCCGACACGTTCGGATCACTCGGACTCTTCAGTTTCATGCCGCCCCACCAGGCCTATGCGCGGGCGAAGGCGGCGGCGAAAAAAGCAATGGAGATCGACCCCGAGCTGGCCGAGGTTTATGCTTCTCTAGGCTGGATCGCCATGTGGTATGACTGGGACTGGCCGGCGGCCGAGAGACATTTTTTAAAGGCCATTCAGAAGAAACCGGATTATGCTTCATCCCATCAGTGGTATGGTTTGTGTTTATCAATCACGGGGCGGTTTGACGAGTCCATCCGAGAGATGCAAGAGGCACGGGAACTGGAACCTCTCGAGCCGGTCATCCCTACGCATTTGGGCTGGGCTCTCTACATGGCTCGGCGTTTCGACGAATCGATCGGAGAACTCCGCAAGGTCATAGAGTCGGATCCAGAGTTTTCGATCGCTTATTGTTATCAGTCGTGGAATTTCCTGGCCGAAAAAATGTGGGGCGAAGCGATCCCCACGATTCAAAAATTCGTCGAACTCTCCGCAGAATCTATGTTTGCGTTGTCCACATTGGGTTTTGCCTATGGCTCGGCAGGAATGAAGGATGAAGCTTTCAAAATCCTCGAGCGGCTGGACGGGCTGTCGAAGGATCGCTATGTCGGGTCCTTATGGAGGGGGTTGGTGTGGCTGGGACTCGGCGAGAAGAATGAGGCTTTGGAGAATCTGGAAAAGGCCTATCTGGAGAGGGAATCCGCTATGGCCTGTCTCAAGATTTTGCCCATGTTGGACAGCCTGCGGTCGGAGCCAAGGTTCCGAGCGCTGCTCAAGAAAATGAATTTGGAATAATCAGCTGGAGGAATAGAATCAGGTCGAACTAAAAAGAATGTTGGTTTTACTGTAGGAGGAGAAAATGTTAAGACATATTGTCATGGTCAATTTCAAGGTTGGGATCGGGCAACGCGAGAGAGATGAATTTGCCAAAAAGGCTGCTGAAACACTAGCGCAAGTACCAGGAACGAAAAATATTATCATGGGACAAGCTTTAGAAGTAGAAGGCAAAGCACGCTATAGCGCAGCTCTATTTATCGATTTTGACAGCGAAGCCGCCTTGAAAAACTATCTTGCTCATCCTATCCACAAAGCCGTAGAAGCACAAATGCTTTCTATGTTGAGTGAGTTCCTGATTTCAAATTATTTATGCTAGGGTTAGAAAGAGCCCCCTCCGAGCTGACTTAGATTTCAATCTACTGGCAATTCTGGCAAGTCTCCTTTTGGCTCTGTACAGAGTGAAGAGTGCTGCTTTATTTGTCTATGACTTCTTAATAATAGACCTGATAATAAATCCTACAATGTACATTACCAATCCAATCAGGAAGATAAGTAACCCCAATATATCTGAGTCGAAATTGAATAACCTAATGAATAGAGGGGTAAGCAAAAAAAGAATTGCTCCAACAACCATTATGATATAAGTAGCTAGGTTATACTTGCCAAACTTCCCCACCAATTTTTTCATTTTAGCGTCCTCCTAATTTTATTTTTTTAACCCGTAGGAGCTTCCGGCTAGAACAAGACGGTGTTAGACGATCTGCGGAAACATTGATAAAGCACAAAACAATTGATATCGGCTGGTTCGCCATCTGCTCTTGCTAAGGATAGTAATCAAAGTCAGCGCATCGAGTCAAGCAATTCTGAAACCTAAAGATATTGTTTGCAGGATCAAAAGCCGAGGTCAAACCTACTCGTTACGCATCTTCCCCGAGAAAATTTTGCGTAACGAGTAGGTTTGACCCCAAATCATTGGATTCGGTATTCAAGTCCATCTGTTTCTTTGACCATCGCAAATTCCTGCTTTCCAGTTTAATCAACGAATTCATATGCAATGTCGGCTTGATCGTTCAAGCGTGGAAGATCGGCCGGACGCCACGAGCCTTTGTCAGCAAATCCTCACGCTCCTTCGGATCCAGAGGACGAAACCTTACCGCAAAGTCCAACGCCATCCAGAAGAGTTTTTCCTCTCCCGGGGGAATGGCGGCGGTTACGTCCTCGCTCAAGGTGAAACGGACCGCCTTCTCAGCCAGTTCCGCGTTATCGATCGGCTCGTACCAGCACTTGCGCCAAGCCTCATGGTTTCCATCAGGCCACATGGTGTAGGCCATCGATTTCAGCGCCATCCGCGCAACTCCTTTCTTCTTCGCATGCTCCAGGATCTGAGGGCCGAACTTTCCTTCTTGCTAAAGAACAAAGTTCACTGGGAACATCACCGAGTCGAGCTGGAAACGGTCCATCAAGGATATGGCCGCCTCGGCGTTATGCGCGGAAGCGCCCAGGAAGCGCACTTTGCCCTCCTCGCGAGCCTTGAGAAAAGTCTCCGCGGCTCCCCCGGCAGCGAGGATTTTTTCCACATCTTCCAAGCTCGAAACAGCGTGGAATTGGTAAAGATCAAAGTGGTCCGTCTTCATCCGATCCAGGCTTTGCTCCAGCTCTTTGCGTGCACCGGCGGCGTCCCGTGCCATGGTCTTGCAGGCCAGGAATGTCCACTTGCGATAAGGCTCTAAAGCCACACCCAATTTCATCTCCGCCTCACCATTAAAGTAGCTGGGCGCTACATCAAAATAGTTAATGCTCCGGTCGAAGGCCTTTGCTACCGTCCGGTCAGCTTCCTTTTGCTCCATCCCTACGACAACAATGCCGCCAAAACCAATAACACTCAGCTTCACACCATTCTTATATTCCCGCTTTGCTATTCCTTCAGCTCGTGTCGTGCGCGCTGCGAGAACTCCCACCGTTGCCGCAGTTAACTGCAAAAAGGTTCTGCGTCTCATTCTCTCCTCCTTTATAGTTCTGCCATTAATTTGCGTTTATGCAATATCCTCATTGGTCAAATCTATTGCTATGGTATAAAAAAAATCATTTGGTTAATGTTTTTTTCTCCAGGGATTTCATAAAAACCAAACCGTTTGAATAAAAACTAAGAAACTGCTGAGATTCGGTTTCGATGTCTTTTCGAGGAATATGCATGGCAACAATGTATTTGGGCCTGATGACTTCCTGAATGAATTGTTTTGTAACCTCGGAAATACTTGCCCCTTGAAATAAAATGTCTATATTTTCTTTCTCTAAATGAAATTGATTATAGTACGATATGTTGAAATCAATCGGCGCATCCCCAATATGAAGGATCTTAAAATTGTCTAGGGTTATTAAATAAGCCAGGTTTATGGCGATATTTCCCGAGTCGTCATGAAGGTGTTTGACCCTGTAAATTTTTATAGGAATTTTTTGAATTGTCGTGTCAGCCTGGCCGCCGACTTCTATCGAAATGCAATTCAATTGGTTCTTAATACTCTCTTCACGGCTTAAGTCCTGGCACACTTGATCGGACGACAGAAATTGAGTTTCTGCATGGTTTTTCAAAAAATCAATAACGTAGGGAGCATAAAAATGATCACCGTGCATATGTGTGACAAGGTATAGATTCACTTTGCCGAAAGGGGATTTGCCTTCTGTGATTTCTTTTCGAAGCTGTTCGGAAGGCACATCGTATTCACCAAAGCTAGTATTAAACAACGCGTCAATCAATATATTTCCCGATTCACATGAAATTAGAAACCCGTCATTGGCTATGTAGGTGATGTTTATTGATTTTTGGGCATGAAGTAAAACCGTCAGGTTGAAAACTGCCAATGCTAAAATAAGTTTTTTCATCTGTTTCTATCTCCTTGGATTCGTATATTAATATTAGAACATGAAATAAACTTTGAAAAGGGCTAATCCCCTTCCGGAAGAATTACTCCAACGCTTTCAATAAAACAAATCTGGATAAACTGCTGAAGGAAAAAGGCTGCAATACCCTCTTTCTCTGCGGTCTCAGCGCGGTGGGTTGCGTCCTAGCCACGTATATTGGAGCTGAAGACCATGATTATAAAGTCTTCATGCTTAAGGACGCCCTGATCAGCCACGATACCGCCCTCACCAAAGCGGTCCAGGAATTTTGTGAAACAATCAGCTATACACCTATGAAACTCTTGCTGGAAAACGCACGCTGAAACGGACTCCGTTCCAAATTTAGTCTATTTGACTCGCCTCTAATTCCTTGATATCCTTGCTCCATCCAGATCAAGGGAATGGCATTGGCCACAAAATGTCCGAAATGTCATTTTGATAATACTCTTGACTCTAAGTTCTGCAAAGAATGCGGGACACAACTCCCGGGCGTCCAGGAAATTGCTGTCACTGAAACCGTTGAAACCTTAAAAGATGAACTAACCACCGGCTCCACCTTTGCCGGCCGATACCAAGTTGTCGAAGAGCTGGGCAAAGGCGGCATGGGCCGGGTCTACCCGAAATTGCCGATAGGATAATTTTGGGAAAAGGAATTGCTTCAAGGGAAACCTCCGGAAGGTGATGAAAGGCTAAAATCTTCAAAACGGAAACGCTGCTGTTCGCGATTTGACTTGGTGTTGGCGAAAGGCGGGCATTTTAGGAGAGCTTCTCCCTGATAATCGTCGCTTTGATTTTATCCGAATAAAAACGGATTGCCCGCAGTTAGGAAAACGCCGCGCAGCGTTCCCGGATCTGAAGAAACACCCGGAGTTTTTCCCAGGACGCTGCGATCCGTAAGACAAGGCACCGGCCATGACGAACTAAACGGCCGGCGGTCTCCAGGAGCTGCCAGCGCAGCGTGGCCATCGTCTTGGGCCTCCACTCCGGATCCATAAACAGGAGCTTCTGGGCCTGAGTCAGGTTATACGCCAGGACTCCGATCGAAAACCACAGGGCATTGGCCGCAAAGTCGCCGCTGGTCATTTGCTCCATGCCAAACCCGATCTTCAGTTCCTTGATGAGGTTCTCGACTTGGCCTCTTTGGTTATGGAACCAGACCACTCCTTCCGGGGACAGATCGTCCCTGTTGGTGGCGATCACATAGTAACGATAGCCGTTCGGCTCATAGAGCCGGAGCTGAGGTTCGCGCCAGCGCTGGACGACCAACCGGAAAGGTTCTTTGGCCTTGGTCATCATATGAATCCCCGTTCCAATCTCCCGGTCTGTCTTTTTTCCGTCCTCATCCAAGAGCGGCTTCCAGTCCCGAACAGTCGGGATAACTCCTTTCACGCCAGCATCTTGGTCGGCCGTGATCGTGAAGCCCAGGTCGTTTTTTTCACACTCATTGATGACAGGCGCCTGATAGAAGGCGCTATCAGAACGAAGGCGTTTAATCTTAGGACAGAGCCGAAGACAACGCTTCAGAAACTTCAAGGCGTCGCTCTGGGCCGTGACGTTCCCTTCCCGAAACTCATGGGTCAAACACACCCCGTTTTCCGCCAAGTACCCCAAGATCGGCTGATACCCTTTAACTTTCTTATACGTCCACTCCGCCTCCTTCTTCTCCGCTTCGATCACTGTCGCGTCCACATCCAGCGTATACTCCGGCCTCGCTGTTCGTTTCCAGATCGTCTCCGCCGTCTCTTCCCCGACCTTCCTCATCGCCTTGATTCCGCCATTTGCTCCCGCTCTGGCCAACCAGTCCCCATACGTTGACAGCGACGGCATCCGCTCAAGCCCGATTAGAAGCCGCAGCGTTCTGTCCTCCCGAATCTCGCGGAGATCTTCGATATGCTGGCCGCCGCCTTCCATCATCAATAACAGCGGCTCAATATAGGACCACGCTTCATAGCCCCGGTTCGAGCCGGGCTTGGGAAAATACGCCTCGACCTTCCTTTTTACCTTGAAGGCATGGATGACTTCGGCAAACAGAGCCAGACCGCTTCGCGGCGTTATCAGCTCGTCAGTCAGTTCAATCTTGAATGGCAGGATGCCTTGCTGTATCATACTCTCGCCCTCCTGGTTAAGGTCTCACCCCCAGGGTGAGTCTGTTTTTAGACCAAAAACACCTTATACCAGGAGTCTGTATCGTTCAATAGATTTTCCTATCGGCAATTTAGGGGGTCTACAGGGTCCTGGACAAGAAGCTCAACGAAGAGGTGGCCCTCAAACTCATCAAGCCTGAGATCGGCCTGGACCGCAAGACGGTCGAGCGCTTCTCGAACGAGCTCAAACTGGCGCGGAAGATCGTCCATAAGAACGTCGCCCGGATGTTCGACCTCAACCAGGAGAAGGGGTCCCACTACATCACCATGGAATATATCCGGGGGGAGGATTTGAGGCGTCTGGTCCGCAAGATGGGGACGCTCAGCCCCGGTCAGGCAATCCACATCGCCAAGCAGGTGTGCGAAGGACTGGGGGAGGCCCATCGGCTGGGCGTTGTTCATCGGGATCTGAAGCCCCAGAATATTATGGTCGATGAGGAGGGGAACGCCAGGATCATGGATTTCGGGATCGCCCGCTCATTAGCCGCCAAGGGGATTACGGGCGCGGGCGTGATGATCGGGACACCCGAGTACATGAGCCCGGAGCAGGTTGAGGGCAGAGAGGTTGACCAGCGCTCGGATCTCTATTCGCTCGGGATCATCCTTTATGAAATGGTGACTGGGAGGGTGCCGTTCGAAGGAGACACACCTTTTTCTGTCGGCGTTAAACAAAAGAGCGAGGTCCCCAGAGACCCGCGAGAGCTCAATTCCAACCTCCCGCAGGAATTGGGCCGCATGATCTTGAGATGCCTGGAAAAAGATGCTTCGAAAAGATACCAGAGCGCATCCGACCTTCACGCGGACCTTGATAAAATTGAGAAGGGCATTCCTACGACCGAACGGATTGTCCCAGAGCGCAAGCCGTTCACTTCGCGCGAAGTGACAGTCAAGTTTACCCCTAAGAAGCTCATCATTCCGGCTGTCGGCGTCTTAACCCTTGCCGCCTTAGCTATCATTCTCTGGAAATTCCTTCTTCCAATAAAGACGCCGGTCATTCCACGGCAGAAGCTGTCCATCGCCGTGATCAGCTTTGAAAACCAGACCGGCGACAAAAATTATGATTATCTGAGAAAGGTCATCCCGAATCTTCTCATCACCAGCCTTGAACAATCCGGGAATTTCAGCGTCACGACCTGGGAAAGGCTTCTGGACCTGCTCAGGCAGAAGGGAAAGGGCGACGCCGAGTTCATCGACCGTGACCTCGGGTTTGAACTGTGCCGGATGGACGGAATCCGGACGATTGTCCTGGGAAGCTTTGCCAAGGCGGGAAATATCTTCGCCACCGATATCAAAATTCTGGATGCTGAGACCAAGAGTCTTCTCAAAAGCGCCAGCTCGAGCGGCGAGGGGGAAGGGAGCATTCTCAAGAGCCAAATCAACGAGTTGAGCCGGCAGATTTCTCTCGGAGCCGGGATACCTGAGAGCAAGGTCAACGCCGAAAAAGCGCGGATTGCCAACGTCACGACAAGCTCGATTGAAGCCTATGACAATTATCTCAAAGGAATGATCGCTTCGGACCAGCTATATTATAAAGAGGCGCTCCAGAATTTTGAGAAGGCCGTCGAGCTCGACCCGACATTTGCTATGGCTTATCTTGGACTTGCCGGCAGCTATAATGGTTTTGGAGATATCAAATCGAGAGACCAGGCTTTGGAAAAGGCCAAGGCGAATTATCAGAAGATGACCGAAAAAGAAAAGCTCTACCTAGATGCGAGTTACGCTAATTATATAGAAAATAATCAGCAAAAATTATTCCAGATTTCGCAGGACGGGGCCAGGAAATATCCCAAAGAAAAATCCTTTCACTTTCGTCTGGGCTATTATTATCAGGGACAACAAGGGAAAGAAGAAAAGGCCTTGGAGGAATTCAAAAAGGTCCTGCAGCTCGACCCTTCTTATGGGATTGCGCTCAATCAGATGGGCTATATTTATGCCGAGTTGAAGAATTACGAGAAAGCCGTCGAATGTCTGAAAAAATATGCTTCTCTAGCACCCACAGAGGCCAATCCGCTGGATACCCTGGCCGAGGTTTATTTTTGGATGGGAAATCTCGATGAGGCCATAGCAAAATATAAAGAAGCGCTGGAGAAAAAGCCGGATTTTTTAACTTCGACCCACAACATCCAGTATCTTTACGCTCTCAAGGAAGATTACCCCGAAGCCATGAAATATATCGATAGGTACATCGAGATTGCGCCCTCTCCCGGAGTCAAGAGAGCCGGGTATATGTGGAAGGGCTTTTATGATTTCTGGCTGGGAGGCTATGGGAAGTGTCTGAGCAACCTGCAGATGGCCGAGAACCTGGCCGAAGCTCTCGGTGATAAAGGGGCCATATCAGCGGTCAGCTACTTGAAGAGCTTTATTTATTGCGAAAGAGGAGAATACGCTTTAAGCCGGAAACTCTGCGATGCCTGGCTTGACGGTTTTTCGGCTCTTGATCCGGGTAACAAAGCATATTACCGGGCACTTTATGGCATTTCGCTGGCGCTTATTGAATTGAAGGAGGGCAAAATCGATTCTGCTAAGGCTAAAGCGGCTGAGATGCAGCTGCTCTTAGCCGAGATAAAAGGGTACTCAAAAGAATGGGCGACCGATCGATATAATCTGACAATTGCCGAGATCGACCTTGCTACAGGCTCTCCGGATAAAGCGATTGATCGTCTGAAAAAGGCCGTGCCTTTAGCGCCTCCTGGACTTCAATATACCGACTACATTATTATCTATAACTTACCATTCCTAAAGGACAAACTACCCCGAGCCTATCAGCAGAAGGGCGACCTCGATAGAGCCATTGCGGCATACGAACGGTTGATGACGTTCGACTCGAAAAGCGAGTCGCGGTATCTCATCCACCCCAAATATCATTACAGGGTGGCGAAGCTGTACGAGCAAAGGGGACTAAAAGATAAGGCCCGAGCGCAATACGAACGCTTCCTCGAACTCTGGAAGGACGCCGACCCGGGCTTGCCCGAGGTTGAAGATGCCAGAAAGAGGCTGGCGGGGCTGAAAGTCAAATAACTTGCCGATCGCTCAGACCATAAAAATTTTGGAAATACGGAGACAGTCATGAGACGAAAAATTATAACGCAAATTCTTTGCGTTTTTATGCTCTTTGCCGCTTTTGCATCTTTAGGCCTTTTTGCCCAGCTCGAGACGCAGGCCCAACACGATACCCGGATGAAATGGTGGCGTGACGCCCGGTTCGGCCTTTTTATCCATTGGGGTATTTATGCCGTCCCGGCAGGTGAGTGGAAAGGAAAGACGAATTACGGTGAGTGGATCCGCCAGTCGGCTCAGATTCCGATCGCCGAGTACGACAAATTCGTCAAGCAATTCAATCCCGTCAAATTCAACGCCGACGAATGGGTGCGTCTGGCAAAAGACGCGGGCATGAAATACATCGTCATCACGTCCAAGCACCACGACGGCTTCTGCATCTTCGACTCGAAGTACACGGACTACGACGTCATGTCCACGCCGTTCAAGCGCGATATCTTGAAGGAATTGTCCGAGGCCTGCCGGAAGCAGGGGATCAGGCTGTGCTTTTATCATTCGATCATGGATTGGCACCATCCCGATTACCTGCCGCGCCGCGACTGGGAGAAGGACCGCTCCGCCGCGGGCGCTGTTTTCGACCGCTACGTTCAGCACATGAAGAACCAACTCAAAGAGCTGATTACGAATTACGGCCCGATCGGCGTGCTCTGGTTCGACGGCGAGTGGGAAAGTACCTGGAACGAAAAATACGGCCGCGACCTCTATCGGTACGTCCGGAACCTCCAGCCGGACATCATCATCAACAACCGCGTCGGCCCCAGTCGGTCGGGCATGGAAGGTTTTTCGCAGGACAAGGAGTCGGCCGGAGATTTCGGGACTCCCGAGCAGCAGATCCCGCCGACGGGGCTTCCCGGCGTGGATTGGGAAACCTGCATGACCATGAACGACAACTGGGGCTATAACAGCCATGACAAAAACTTTAAATCGGCCGAAAGCCTGATCCGGATGCTGGCCGATATTGCCTCCAAAGGCGGAAACTACCTGCTCAATATCGGGCCGACCTCGGAAGGCGTGTTTCCTCCGGAGAGTATCGAGCGGCTTCGCCAGATCGGCCAGTGGATGAATGTGAACGGCGAATCGATTTATGCGACTCAGGCCAGCCCATTTAAGAAGCTGGAATGGGGAAGATGCACCCAAAAAGCGATCGGCGGCGGGACGCGGCTCTACCTCCACGTCTTCAACTGGCCCGCTGACGGAAAGCTCATCGTGCCGGGAATTTATAATAAGGCCAAGCAAGCCTATCTGCTTGCGGATTCCAAAAAGGCGGCTCTTAAGGTCAGCCGGAAAGAAGATTCGCTGGTGCTCGAAGTTCCCGCGCAAGCTCCCGATCCCCTCAATAGTGTTGTCGTCCTGGACGTCGAGGGAAAACCGGATGTCAGCGACCCGCCGGAGATCAAATCCGAATTTGATATCTTTATGGATGCGCTCGATGTGACCGTGACTTCAGGGCGCGAGAATATCGAGGTTCGTTATACCCTTGATGGCTCTGTGCCATCGGCCGCCTCGCCGCTCGCCAAAGCTCCCATCCATCTAACCGGAACGACCATCGTTTCGGCGAGGTGTTTCCGCAATGGCAAACCCGTGAGCGGCGCGGCCCAGGCCAAGTTCACCAAGGTCAACCCGCGCCCCGCCGTTCAAAATATCAGCATCAATCGAGGCGTACTCTATAATTATTATGAGGGCGATTGGGACAAGGTCCCCGATTTTTCGAAGCTCAAGCCGGTTCAATACGGCGCCTGCTCCGCGCTCGATCTTTCCTGTAAGAAGAGAAAAGAGTATTACGGGTTTGAATTCACGGGCTTTATCAAAGTTCCCAAAGACGGCGTCTACGCGTTTTTTGTGGAGTCTGATGACGGCAGCAAAATGTATATTGGCGACGAGCTTTTGGTTGACAACGACGGGCTGCACGGCCTGACAGAAAAACGTGGTCTGATCGCGCTGGCGGCGGGCCTTCATCCCATCCGGGTCTGCTATTTCAATAAGAGCGGCGGAGAGGGATTGACCGTCTCTTATCAAGGTCCGGGCATCGCCAAGCAACCGGTTCCCGCGGCCATACTCGGTCATAAATAAAGGGCGCATACGAGCGGCGAGGCAGTATAAGAAAACGCTCAGAAAGCAAATCTTAAAATAAAATTTTCTTTCTTGGCTAATATCGCCGTCGAATTTTTCTCTACGGTCAATGGAATACTAAGCTCGGGACTGCCGGTTCCAAAATCCAATTTATCCGCAGGCAGCTTTGATAGGTTTGTCACAAGGCATCCGCGGTCCGGATCAAATGGCCTTAATTTCTCCATGTCCCCTTCAGAGATAATGTTTTCCAGCTCCGTCAAATAATGGATATATGTCTCTCTTGATACGTGAGGCATGGATTTTCTGATATCCACGGCCATTTCTTTTGCCGGAGAATTTTCGATATGCTCTTTTTTAAGCTTTAGAGTGTGGAACATTAGACCATTGCCAAAAAATCCGCGTCCATACTCTTTAATCAGTCGGCGGACATCGATGGGCATTGTCAGGCTCACGTCCTCTCGCCAATATTCTCTTTGGTTGCCGACTATTATTTTGAGGGCCATGGCTGAGAGAATGTCATTCGACGAAACATGGAGATTATTGGAAGAAGCGATTTCTTCGATGACCGATTGCACTGCTGCCCAAGGAATTTCATCAAATTCTACGGTGAATTTATCAACGGGGAGAACGGGTTTCAGTCCAACTCCTGTGAAGGTAAAATCTTTGAGTATTGTTCTGTTATGATGGGGTTTTAAAAACATACCCATCAAAGATGATTTAAATGGGACCAGGGCTGGCCGTGATAGCGCGGCCAGAAGTGATAAAAAGTAAAAATAACTGTATCCGTCTCCGGCCAAATGATTCAATTTGGGGATCAAGGCCATCCCGTTCGTCCATCGTATGACTTTCAAAAAGAATAGCTTCTTAAGATCGGGTTGGCGAAAGCGGGAATAGGTTTCGAATCGGCTTTCTTTGATCTTCGCAATGTTAAACTCTTGATGGACGACCTCTTCATCATAGAAATCCTCTTCATGGTATTTATCAAAGACGATGAGGCCGTCTTTGTATTCGCCGAACATCGGCCAAAAGATAGAGGAGAGTCCTCGCAAAGTTCTCCTCAGTTTCTCCGTCTTGAATCCTTCTTTGTAATAAAAAAGAAATTCTATCGGATAAATCCCATTGGAGAAGAGGACATCAACTTGCGAAATGTGGACTTCTTTCATGCTGGTTCTAAATTAATTTACCACTTCGCCCGCCCAAAGGAAAGCTGCCCGCGTTTTTTTATTGAATTTGACTCTTTTCTCTTAAATTTATATCCTTAAGTCATCCCACCAAAGGGAACAAGGGCTATGAAATGTCCCAAGTGTCATTTTGATAATCCCGAAGATACTTTTTTCTGTGGAAAGTGTGCGACTCCTCTTCCTTCTTCCGGCGAAGCTAAATTCTCTCAGACAGAGACTCTTAAAACTCCGATCAAAGAGCTGACAACCGGCTCGACCTTCGCCGGCCGATATCAGATTATCGAAGAACTGGGAAAAGGGGGGATGGGCAAGGTTTATAGAGTTCTGGATAAGAAACTCAACGAGGAAGTCGCCCTAAAGCTCATCAAGCCTGAGATCGCCTCGGATAAAGAGACGATCGGAAGATTCAGCAACGAGCTGAGGCTCGCCCGCAAGATTAGCCACAGGAACATCGGCCGCATGTACGAGCTCATGGAGGATGAAGGGACGCACTTTATCACCATGGAATATGTCGCCGGTGAGGACCTCAAGAGCTTCATCCGGAGGTCGCGGTAGCTGGCCGTCGGAACGGCGGTTGCCATTGGCAGACAGGTCTGTGAGGGATTGGCGGAAGCGCATCGGTTGGGTGTTATCCACAGAGACCTTAAGCCCTCCAATATCATGATCGATAAAGAGGGCAATGTGCGGATCATGGACTTTGGCATTGCCCGTTCGCTGGCGGCAAAAGGAATCACGGGGGCCGGCATCATAATCGGGACTCCGGAGTACATGTCGCCCGAGCAGGTCGAAGGAAAAGAGGCGGATCAGCGCTCCGACATTTATTCCTTGGGGATCATTCTTTTTGAAATGCTGACCGGACACCTTCCGTTCAAGGGCGACACTCCCTTGAGTGTCGCCGTCAAGCAAAAAAGCGAGCGCCCCCCCGACCCGAAGAGCCTCAACGCCCAGATTCCGGACAATCTCAGTCACATCATCCTCAAATGCCTGGAAAAATCGAAAGAGAAAAGGTTCCAGAGCGCTGACGAAGTCCAGACAGAGCTGGCCGGGATCGAAAGGGAGCTCCCGACCACATCGCTGCCGCTGCCGGCCCGCAAGCCTTTCACCTCGAAGCAAATCACGGTCCAATTCAGCCTGAAGAAAGCTCTATGGCCGCTCATTGTTTTGCTGGCAGTGGCAATCATCGGATTCGCGATCTGGAAGATCCTCCCTCATAAAGCAGTCCCCAAGCGCGCCATCGCCGTCATCGGGTTCAAGAACCAGACCGGCGACCAAAACCTCGACTACCTTCAGGAGGCCATCCCCAACCTCCTCATTACCAGCCTCGAACAGTCGGGCCATTTTCGGGTGACCTCATGGGAGAGGCTGAAGGACCTTCTTCGCCAATCGGGCAAGGACAACACGGCCATTAACGACGAAGAGGCCGGGTTCGAGGTCTGCCGCAAGGAAGGCATCGATGCGCTCGTCCTCGGAAGCTACATCAGGGCGGGCGAGACATTCGCCACGAATATCAAGATTTTAGACGCGGCCACGAAGCAGCTCCTCAAGACCGCATCCTCCAGAGGTGAAGGCGTCTCGAGCGTCATTAAGACGCAGATCGACGAGATCAGCCGCACGATTTCTCGCGGGCTCGGCCCCAGCGCCGCCAAAATCGAAATCGCTCCGCCCAAGATCGCCGAGCTGACTACGAGCTCCATGGACGCCTATAACTATTTCCTGCGGGGCCGTGATGACTACGAGAAATTCTATTATGCCGACGCCCGGAAATTTCTGGAGAAGGCCGTTTCGCTCGACCCGACGTTTGCCGTCGCCTACCTCTATTTAGGCAAGGTCGCCGCCGAACTTTTCGAAACCAAAGCCCAGGCCGAAGCCTATGAGATGGCCAAGAAATATTCCGAGAAGGCGACCGAAAAAGAACGGCTCTATATCGAAGCCGGGTATGCCAGCGCGGTTGAGCGAAATCCGGAGAAAAGGCTCCGCCTCCTGGAGGAGCTGACCAAAAAATATCCGCAGGAAAAGCAGTTCCACTCCGAACTCGGATTTTATTACGATACCAGGAGAAAATATCCGGAAGCTATTGCAGAATACGAGAAAGCCCTGGCTCTCGATCCGAATTTTGGCTATGTTCTCAACCAGGCCGGCTATGATTATGCCCAGCTCGGAGATTTTGAAAAAGCCATTCGATCCTTTCAGCACTACGCCGTCATAAACCCGGGCCAAGCCAACCCCATAGACTCCATCGCCGAACTCTATTTCCGCATGGGAAAATTCGACGAGGCCAAGGCGAAATATCAAGAAGCCTTGGAGATCAGGCCTGATTTTTCCGCCTCCTGCCGGAGCCTGGCTTACATTTTTGCCTTTCAAGAAAATTACCCGGAAAGCCGGCATTGGATAGACGAGTGTATCAAGAGGGCGCCGACCGCTAGCGAAAAAATGGAAGGATATTGGATGAAGGCCTACTATGATTATTTTCTCGGCCGGTGGGATGAAAGCCTGGCCCAATATTCGGCCATAAAAGAACAGGTTGAGAAATTGGGCTTAACCGTCGTCGCAGCTGCTGTGGGCAGGATCAACGGATATATATACACCGATCGGGGCGAGTTCGAATTGGCAGGAAAGGCCTTTCAGGGATACACGGATTATTTTTTGAAGCGAAATCCCTCCCTGCAGATCTTTTTTTCGGCGGAGCGCGGCTTTTTCCTCGGCTGGGTTAACCTGAAGCAGGGACGTTTGGACTCTGCCAAAGCCAGGCTCAAGGAGATTGAACCTCTCCTTCCTAACGTGGGATTCGCCGACCAGGAGGCTATGACGATGCATTTCCGGCTGTTGCAGGCGGAAGTCTTTCTTGCGGAGAACATGCCGGAAAAAGCGATAGAAGCTGGTGAAAAAATTGGTCTCCAGAATTTTCAGACGATGACGACGCCGGATGTGACCAACTATAATTTGCCTTTCCTCAAGGATGTTTTAGCCAGGGCCTACTGGAAAAAAGGAGATCTCGAAAAAGCGATCTCCGAATACGAGCGGCTCGTGACGATTAACCCGAAAAACCAGATCCGCTATCTCATCCCGCCCCTCTATCATTATCGGCTGGGCATGCTGTATGAGCAGAAGGGGCAGAAGGATAAGGCTAAGGCTCAATACGAACGTTTCCGCGATTTCTGGAAAGACGGCGATCCCGGTCATTCTGAGATCGCGGATGCCAGGAAGAGGCTGGCAGCCCTATCGACGTCTCCAAAATGAGGTCGATCATGAAGCGACGTGATTTCCTGAAGACGGGAGCGGCGCTAGCCGTTGGAGGCTTGACAGGTGGGGCGAAGCCCATTTCGGGAGCCGCGGATCGCGCGACGGCAGCCGGCGCCCTTCCCACCGTGCGCATCGGGACGCTCGAAGTCTCGCGGCTCATCCTCGGCTCCAATCCCTTCTGGGGATACTCCCATAAGTCGCCCCAGCTCGATGAGGAGATGAAGCGCCACTACACCGACGAGCGGATCATGCAGATTCTCGACGAGGCGGCCGAATGCGGCCTGACGGCCCTGGCCAGCCCGCCCGATGAGCGTTGGGTAAAGCTCTGGGCCCGCTACCTGGAGAAGGGCGGTCGGCTCAAGATCTGGATCTCGCAGTGCCATGGGCAGCCCGAGCAGATGCTCGGGGAGATCGACCGCTCCGTCAAGGCCGGGGCCAAGGCGATCTTCATCCAGGGCGCTCGGGTCGAGGAGCAGTTCGGCCGGGGCAATTTCAACGTCCTCCAATCCTGGATCGAGCGCATCAAGGAGGCCGGCTTGCCCGCCGGTGCGGCGGCCCATTGGCCCGAAATCCATCCCGAACTGGAAAGGCGCAAATTCCCCACGGATTTCTATTATCAATGCATGTACAATGCGTCCAAAAGCAGCGATTACAGTGCCGCCGAGCGAGAGAAAGCCGTGGCGACGATCGAGCGGCTGGAAAAACCGGTCATCGCCTACAAAATCCTTGGGGCGGGCAGGCTCACCGCCAGCGAGGGGTTCGAGTACGCCTTCAATCACATCAAACGCAAAGACGGCGTGTGTGTCGGCATCTACGCCCAAAAGGCCATTGACCAGATCCGCCAGAATGCCACCTATACCGAGATGCTCACCACGACGTAGGATAGACTTCGGCCCGGTCAATTCAAATAACGCAAAGACAATTCCGATCAAGAGACACAAGACATCGGATAGAATTACGGCCAATCGATAACGGGGTCAAACCTACTCATTACGCAACTTCCCCTGTCAATTATGCGTAACAAGTAGGTTTGACCCCGACCTTTCCTCCTTGACTTCGCCCATTCCGCCGAATTATAAATATCCTAACGTCCATTAGGAAATAAAGCAGGTCAAATGCCCGTAACCGGCCAGACGCTTCTTCATTACAGAATCCTCGAGAAAATCGGCGAAGGAGGCATGGGCGTCGTCTACAAAGCGCTTGATACGCACCTGGACCGTCATGTGGCCATCAAGGTCTTGCCGCCGGATAAAGTCGCTGATCCGGAGCGGCGGCAGCGGTTTGTCCAAGAGGCCAAAGCCGCGTCCGCGCTCAACCATCCCAACATCGTGATCGTCCACGACATCACCGAGGACCGCGGCGCGAATTTCATCGTCATGGAATACGTGGAGGGCAAAACCCTTGACCAACTGGTCGGCCGCAAAGGATTGAAGCTCAACGAAGCGCTCGGCTACGCGGTCCAGGTCGCCGACGGATTGGCCAAAGCACATTCCGCCGGAATCGTCCATCGAGATCTCAAGCCGACTAACATCATGGTTACGAGTGACGGCCGGGTCAAGATCCTCGACTTCGGCCTGGCCAAGCTGATGGAAGAAGGCGGGGTTGATGAATTCGGCCCGACGCGCACCTTAGGCCGCCCTGAAAAACCGCGCACCGAGGAGGGCTTCATCGTCGGCACGGCGGCCTACATGTCGCCGGAGCAGGCTGAGGGCAAGAAAGTGGACGCACGCACCGACATTTTTTCGTTCGGTGTCGTTCTCTACGAAATGCTCACCGGTCAAAAGGCCTTCAGCCGGGAGACTAAAATCGCGACATTGGCGGCCATCCTTCGCGAAGATCCAAAGCCGGCCAGCCAGATCAACGAGACGCTTCCGCCGGACATCGAACAGATCTTGACGCGCTGCCTCCGCAAAGACCCCCAGCGGCGGTGGCAGAATATGTCAGACCTCAAGGTCGTACTTCAGGACCTTAAAGAGGATTCGGAGTCCGGAAAACTCAGCGCGCCACAGGCGGCCGTCGCCAAGCGCCGAAGACATCCGTTCGTCTGGATCGGCCTGGGATCGCTTGTGCTCGCCGCGGCCATTTTACTCTGGATTTTCTTCCCGAGGACAGCAGGCCCGCCGGAATTCAAGATCACGCGGCTGACCTTTGATGCCGGTCTAACCTGGACTCCTGCTGTCTCTCCGGATGGGATGATGTTTGCCTACGCTTCAGACCGAAGCGGCGACGGCAATTCCGATATTTGGGTCCAGCAAATAGCGGGAGGGACGCCGCTCCGGCGGACCACCCATCCCGCCGATGACTACTTCCCGTCCTTTTCTCCCGACGGCTCCAAGATCGTTTTTCGTTCCACGCGGGATGGCGGCGGGATCTATGAAATCGGCACCTTGGGCGGCCAGGAACGCCGGATCGCCGACCGCGGCTTTTATCCCCGTTACTCCTCGGACGGCGCCTGGATCTCTTATATCGAGATCCCGGCTTCCTTGGAAACCCGTCTGACCAAAATGCTCCTGGTCCCGGCTCAGGGAGGACCTCCGATCCCCTTTCAGCCGGAGTTCTGTATCGTCGGTCTGAGCGAGGGCTCGGCCCCGGTCTGGTCTCCGGACGGGAAAAATCTAATATTTAACGGCCGGCGGATGGACGATCCGGCCAGCCTCGATTGGTGGGTCGCGCCGGTCGCGGGAGGTCCGGCTGTCCGCACGGACGCCCATCGCAGCTTATCTTTGCCTCCGATCTGGGAGTGTCCTCACTCCTGGGCTGGGTCCTATATCTATTTTGCCACGGGCACGACGGTTGAAGGAGTTAACCTCTTCCGGGCTACTATTGATAAAAACGGCTGGAAGGTCAGCGGGCCGGCCGAGCGGATCACGTCCGGAGCGGGCATGCAATACCAAACATCAGTCCTGCGGGATGGCCGCCTCCTTTACGCCAACCTTAATTGGATCGCGAATATCTGGACCCTTGAAGGCAGACCGGATATTGGCCTGATCAGCGGGAAACCGGTTCCGGTGGCCCAGGACCTCATGGCCAAGTTCGACCCCTGCCTCAGCCGCGATGGGTCCAAGCTCGCTTATGTTGCCTTTGGCGGTTTTCAAACGCGCCGCTTTGAGGTACGGCTGAAGGACCTGTCCAGCGGAGAGGAAAGGATATTTCCGATGAGGGCCAATCAATTCGGTCAGACACCGCGGATAAGCCCCGACGGAAGCGTCCTCTCCTACCGCGATCTCGTGGAAGGCAAATTCCGAACGCTCATCGTGACCGGACAAGCCACGGCTGGCCGCGACGTCTGCGGTGCCTGCCTGATCCTGGGGTTCTTTGCGGACCCGAACTTTGCGCTCATCCAGGAAAAAGGAGAGCGGCTGCTGCGGTATAATATCGTAACTGGCGAGAAGGCCCCCGTCCTGGAAGCGAGCGCCGGAAGGATCATTGAACCCGCGCTGTCGCCCGACGGCCGATGGATCAGTTTTGTCCTGGGAAAGCGGGACGGACGGGTGGCGCTGTATATAGCCCCGCTGGCCGGAAACCCGCCCCCGGAAAAGGACTGGATCCTCCTTTTTGAGGACGATCATTATCTGGGCTCGCCGGCCTGGTCTCCTGACGGCAACCGACTGTACTATCTTTCGGAAAGAGACGGTTTTTGCTGTGTCTGGGTCCAGACACTCGACCCCAAATCTAAAAAACCGGCTGGCGATGCCCAGGGCGTCTATCACGCCCATCAAACCCGTTTCAAACTGAATTTTCCGCCCGGCAATGGCACCCTGGCCGTGGCCAAGGACAAGCTGGCTATATGGGGGGGCGAGGCGACGGGCAATATTTATATGGCGACGCCCGGAAAAAGAAAATGACGATAAGATTCCGTTTTGGAGTCGATAGAACCTGAAATTGCGTCGGACATCGAGTGATCGATTTTTCGCAAAAGCTTTATTTATCGATATCCGCATCCATGTTAGGATGTTTTGAATGCGCTTCTAGAAAGGAGAATCGTAATGAAAAAAGCGATGGTCTTCGCCGCAACGCTGATCTTATTGGCAGGGACGGCCTCAAACGCCGGCGCCCAGGACGTTAAAGACATCCTCAACAAGATGATCGATGCTCAAGGCGGACGGAAGGCTTTAGAATCTATTGCTGATTCAACGACCTTAGGCACGCTGGAAATGATCCAGATGGGCATGAACGGCAGCATTGCCATCTACCAGAAATATCCCAACAAGATGCGTATCGATGTGGAGATCATGGGAATGACGATGACCCAGGCCTTCGACGGAGAGAAAGCCTGGATGACGAATATGCAGAGTGGGGCCGTCGAGGAGATGCCCGACCTCATGGCCAAAAACATGAAGCGCCAGGCCCTTGGCACGCGCGGGGCCCTTCATCCCGAACAATTCGGCATCACCTATGCCTTCAAGGGCCGGGAAAAGGTTAATGAGAAAGAGTACATCGTCCTGGAGCAGTCCTTCAAGGACGAATTCAAGGCGACGGTCTACGTCGATCCAACAACCTATCTGATCTATAAGATCCGGGCCAAAAGCATGGACGCCACGGGGATGGGAGGAGAAGTTGAAACGGAAACCGTCTATGGCGATTATAAAAAAGAGGGCGATACGCTTGCCGCTCATACGATTTCGACGTTCCAGAATGGCGCCGAGGCTATGCGCATGACGCTTACCAAAATCTCCCACAATTCAAGATTGGAAGACGCTTTCTTTAATATGCCCAAGTCGCCGACGGATTGAAACCCCCTATGGCTTCGCAAATGAGCAAAAAACGATTTCCTGCAGATATTTTATCGACTCACGAGGAGTTGAATCATAACAGAGAAATTCGGCCAGTCGAAAATAATCGACGTATCTAAGTTGGTTCATGATGAGGCTGGCAGGGCTGAAGTCATTGCCCTCGGGTGTCCCTTTTATCTAGATTATTTATCGGAAGGAAATGTGAGAACATGGAAGACTGGATCGTCAAAGATATTTTTTTGAAAGCTAAGAAATCTTTAGAAAAGCTGAACGAATCGCTTCGCCTGTTTAAAGAATTTATCGAAGAAGGAAAGACTCAAGACTTAAAAAAATATTATTTGGCCCGGATGTTTCTCAAAGAAGGGCGGAAATTATGTGAAGAAATGATAAACGATGCAAAAAAGTTTCTTGGCCCTCTGCCGGCCTATCTCTCAAAAGAAATTATCGAGGCGAGAACTCAATTTCTTAAAGCGACAAAGGTTGTTGTCTTGAGTCAAGATTATGAGGGATTGGCGAGGGAACTACTGGAGGATGAATTAATGAAATCGTTCATGAGTTCCGAAGAAATAAGAATCTTCCTCAAAGCGAACTTCCAAAAACAACAATTGGGAAAGCGGAAGCTTCCGAACATCAAGGCCAGGATGGTCATCGATAAGCTTAAGAAAGTTGAACTTCAAGCGTTAGCTGGGCAGAAAAGGGCTTCCGAAGAAGCTCAGAATAAAGCCTAATTCCTTGGACGATCGAAGGCCGCGAGCGGCCGGCTCGACCCCAAGACAGGCCGATATGAAACCGAAGGTGCCCGGACCTTCGGCATTTACCTTGGCAAAGACATGAAAGCCGAAAGCCGTAAGGTGGAAGGCGTACTCATCCGCTCTCTATTCACGGAGAAAGGCGCCCAGGGCTGGCTTGGCCTTCTCGCCGCGCAAGCCCTTAGGAAATCAGCCGCTTCCTTAGACAGTGGGCCGATTCGGCGATGGAAACCTGGAGGTATCGGGACAGTTCCTTTTCGCAGCGGGTGATCGGCCCCTCCGATCCCGTTTCGACTCGCACCGCAACAAACACCGGACCATCTCCGGAAAGCACGTCGGGCAACTGCTTCTCGTAAAGCTCCGCATCTTCGAAATAATAAACCCGCTGGAAACCCGCACCGCGCGCCAGCATGGGAAAATCGATTTGGCCGGCGGCAGGAATGAGTTGGTTTCCCGTAATTTCGTAGGAATCGTTTTGGACGACAATGAGCACCAAGTTTGCGGCGCCGGCGGCGATTATTGTGGCCAGGGTGCCCAACGTCATCAGCATGCTCCCATCCCCGTTCAAGCAGATGACCTTGCGCTGGGGTTGGGCCAAAGCAATGCCCAAGGCCAGGTCGGCGGTGTGCCCCATCGCGCTGTCGGCTGAAGCAAAATCCAGCTCGCTCGACGAAACCTTGCCCCAGGGGCGAGTCACACCCATGCAGGTCACAACGGCGGCTTCGCCACGGAGTTCCGCCAGCGGTTTCAGCAACTGCTCCTTCGTCAACATGGTCAGTTCCGGCTTTCCTAACACATATCCTGGGTCACCAGCAGCGCGACCGGCCATGATTCTCTCTGCGCGCGGGCGAACGCTTGCAAGATCTTCGGGAGGTCGGCATCGGAATTCAAGAAGTCAAAGGGCACGCCCCAGGCGTCTAGAGTCGGCTCCGTCACGAGAGCCGCCGAGTCCAGATCTGGTCTGCTGAATTTTTCGGGGTCCCATGGCTCTGGCGTCTCGCCGACTGCCTGGCGGCGCATCTTCGAATAGCCGCGATAGGTAATCAAGCAGAGCAGCGGAATCCGCATGCGCTGGGCCGTTCCCCTTAGTCCATCTCCGCTCTCGAGCAATCCCGTGTTCTGCACCACGACCGCTGCGTTTTTCCCGCCGATCCATAATCCCGAGGCAAGAGCGAAAGCTTCACCTTCCCGCGTCACGGCAAGGAAGCGCACGGAATCATCGCGGCTGAGAAGGGCGGCGAGAGCCGCCGACGTATTATCCGCCAGGCCGACTACGTGAGTCACGCCGCAGGCCTTCAGCTCTTTTAAAACCAATTTCGCTTGGAGCATCGTTCAACCGGAGTTGCCGTCTTTTCTTTCGAGCTCTCCGCCGCGGGAGAAGACTCCCAAACTAATGAGCCCGACCGTAATGCTTTCTCGACATGAGAATAATCCAATCATTCATGCGGCGCAAGTGAAATAGGGTGATAGACTACCCATTTGCCAATTTTCCAGCGCTTCATTTGGAAATTGATATTGTCTCGCGAATTATTATAATCTTTAGTCTGCCTCGTCCCGATAGCCATTAAAAAAGGAGCCCAAGATGGAACCATCAATGAAATCTCCGAGATTCCTTGTCTTGTTCCTGCTACTTATCTTGATTTTATGCGGCGCGGCCCTTTCAGATTTGGGCCGGCCCGGTTCGCTCCCGGCGAATCGAGGGTTGCGCAAGGCCGTCCCATTCGAGACGCTCCAGAAGGACTTCCGCAACCCGGACATGATCTATGCGCCTTTCATTTTCTGGTTCTGGGATGAGCCTCTCGACTCCGCCAAGATGGCGGAGATAGCAAGTGTGTTGTGCAGCCAGGGGTTCAACCCCGGCTATGCTCACGCCCGCAAGTCCATGGTCAAAACTGCCGACCTTCCTGACGAGGAATGGCTGGGAGATAAATGGTTTGCCGCTTTCGGTGCCGCTCTCAAAGAAGCTGAGGCGCGCAAGAACTACCTCGGCTACTGCGATGAGTACTGGTGGCCCAGTTTGCAGGCCAACGGCCGCGTGCTGAAGGCGCACCCCGAGCTGCGGGCCGAGTCGCTCCGTTGGGAGATCCTGGATGTGCCGGGTGGGGCAGAAGTGCAGTTGCCGGCTTCGTTCTTCGCCGTCGCCGCACAGCTAGACTCGCCCCTTGCCCACGCCAGCGCCGGCGATAAAAGGCCATCTGCCGTGATCCGAAGCCGGACGCTGCAGGTCATCGGTGAAGGCGAGCCCTTCATCTGGAAAGCCCCTGCTGGCGGCGCGTGGCGCGTTTATGCGTTCAATAAATATAACCATAACGGTCTTGACGGCGGGCAGGTTAACTACATCGACGCGCGTCTCGCGCCTGCCTTCATCGAGATCGCCCTGGAACCCTACGCCCGGCGCCTAGGCAGCCGGCTAGGCGGATCGATCCCCGGTGACTTCATCGACAACGAAGGCGACTACGGGTGGCAATTGGCATGGTCCGACACGCTCGAGAAGCGCTACAAAGAACGTTACGGACGCGATATCCGGCTCTGGATGCCTCTAGCTCTTGATACGGATGCCGAAGGCCTCTTCGCGAAAGCACGCTGGGAATGGTTCGACGTCGTCACGGACATCTACGCCGAGACATTTCGGGCACTAACCGACTGGTATGAGAAGCGCGGCATGTATACGAACGGCCACTTCTGGGAAGAAGGAATTCAGCCCCAAGTAAGCGGCGTCGGAGACCACATGAAGATACTGCGCGCGCTGACGGTGCCGGGGCAGGACTGCCTCGGGCGGAAGCCGCTCCGCGTGCATGACTTCAAGGAGGTCGAATCGGTCGCGGAGTTCCAGAACGTGCGCGCCGCGACGGAGCTGATGGGTGCCGGCGCCTTCGAGGGGACGCCCTGGGGGACATTCAATCCTCCCTTCCTCAAGCAGGCTGTTAATGCCGTGATCGCGTGGGGATGAGCCACATCAAACCGCATGGCGTCTTCACGACGCGCAAGCTGACAGGCAATCCCTGGCCGCCGGACTGGTACTCGGAGAACCCGATGTTCCCGTATTTGCACCTGTGGACCGATTTCGCGCGGCGGGCCAGCTTTGTCAATTCCATGGGCCACGCCGTTCCCGACGTCCTGCTGTATAATCCAATCGAATCGGCTTGGATCCATGCCGACGCGGACCTCCTTGACGTCGAAATGTGGTCGTTCTCCGAAAACAATCCCCAAGGGAAGCGGATGAATGCGATCGATCGGGTCTATGCAAAAGCTATCGATGATTTGACGGCGGCCCGGGTCGAATTTCTTGTCGGCGACCGCTACTATCTTAAGCAGATGGAGGTGAAAGCGGCGAATCTCGTCCGCGGCGAATTCACGTTCCGGACGCTTGTCCTGCCGGCGCTGGACATCCTGCCGCTCGAGATGGCCCGGAAGATCGTTGATTTCGCAAAAGCCGGCGGACGCGTTTACGCCCTGGCCGAGCTTCCGACGGCCTCGATCGAAAAGGGGATGGGCGATCCCGAGATGAAGGACCTGATGGACATATTGAAGGCAGAGCCGACATTCACTGCCTGTCCTGAAGGCGGACTGAAGCCGTTGCTGGATCAGCCGGCGGCCGGCCTCGAAAGCCCGGTCCGGTTCATGACAGGAGCCTTCCCAATGTTGCAGCACCGCCGCCGCATCGACGGCCGAGATTTCTTCTGGCTGGCAAATAACACAGACCAATGGCAAACGTGCGAGGTTGTTCTCCGCGACGTCCGCGGCGCTGCCTCGATCTGGGATTGCGAAACCGGCGGAATTCGCCAGGTGGCCTCTAACGATATGCATGACGGAAGCAAACTCGCTATGGTCTTCAAGCCCTATGAGGCCTACTGGCTTGTTTTTGACCCGAAGAAGTCGGCGTACAGCGGCCAGCCGGAGCGCAGGCCGGAGATCGATGTCGTCTCGACCATCGACGGACCTTGGAAAGTAATCTACGACGCTAAGATCCAGCCGGTAATGGAGTACCCGATGACGCCGCCTGGAGAGTTCGCGAGCGGGGTGGAAAAGCCGCTTGAGGACTGGAAAGCGTGGAGCCTGGAGAAGTTCAGCGGCTTGTTGGATTACTCTAAAACGATTTCTGTGGATAAGGCAGGGAAAGGGATGCAACTCGACTTGGGGAAAGTATGCCATGTCGCCGAGGTCTGGGTGAACGGCAAGAACTGCGGCGCCCGGCTGTGGGGGGCCCTATGTATTCGATGTTGGGGGTGCGCTGCGCCGAGGGGCGAATGAGGTCCGGGTGCGGATCGCCAACCTAATCAACAACAGCTATGGCGAGTTCGCGGAGTCGGGCTTGCTCGGCCCGGTCCGCCTGGTCCAAGTCCGGAGGCCCTAGGTTTGACATGGTTGGCGATGTCTCTTATAATACGGACATATCTTTAAAGTGAGGAATTTAGCATGTGGACACTAACTATTTACTTGAGTGATGATACGTCCGTTTCTGAGGATTTCGAGGTCGTGAGTCAGGCAGAAATTAGGGTCAATAAAATATTGCAATCTGGATTTAAGGGGAAACAGGGAGACAAAACAATTTATTACCCAGTCCATATGGTCAAAAAAATGGAGATAAACCCGAAATAATAGATAAACCTGTTGAGCGAATCATAAAATATAAGGATCGGGCATTTAACGCCAGATAAGGGCTTGCCCGGTGGCCTAAATGGCTTTGTCCAATTGGACTTTGCACGCTGAAATCTTGCGCGCCGAGATGTCCGAATAAGCAGAAAATGTTTTGACCGATCCATTGGGGAAGCTGGTGAAATCGATAAACGAGTTGCTGAGCAATGTCCCCTCCGCATCGTAAAGGGCGACCACAAACTTGGCGATGATTAGATTTTTTCCCGTGTTGTTTTTCAATTCGCCGACGATTTCGGTAATTCCATGAGAGTCTCGAAAGTTGATTTTTCTGGCCGCGAACCCGCTGCCGATGTCCTGGAACATTTCCCGCCTGGCACGCTCCTCAGCCGTCAGCCTGTCCTGTTTCAATTTGCCAATGATTGTGACTTCGTCTTTGGCGGATCGGGCGATCGGCTTTCCCGCAGCTTTGGCCGCCAGCGTTTCTAAAAGGTTGAGGGCCTCATCGTATTTTCCCAATTGCTTTTCTTTCATCGCTTTCTCAAACATCGATTCGGGGGTTTCCATGAATTGAGCGACTTCTTTCTCTAGATCGGCGACTTTGGCTGTCAGTTCCCGATTTCTTTGTTCCAGATCGACCAATGTCCGCTTTAACGTCACATTTTCTTTCTGGAGTTCGGCACTGGGGTTGCCGCAAGACGCCAGTGCGGTGATCAAGCTGAGCGCACAAAGAATCTTGACGAAGCGATCTATTTTTTTCATGGTCTATTCTCTCCTAACGATCTTCTCAAAGCCTCCAGCTTAAGGAAAGGGCGAATTCTCGACATGTATCATTTATCGACAGAGGCCTAATTGCGCAGAGAGTCATTCTGCTCTTAGTAAATTGTTTCGTCAGATTCGAAAAAAAACAATACTCTTTGCGGGTGAATTAGGGGGTGACATATAGAATCCATAAAGGGGACGGTCCAGGTTAACGCATTGATATCTAATTCATTAAGCTCCAAATAAGCCGGCTAAGCCTTGGCACCTCCGGGGGGAATTTCGGGGCGCGGGAACAATTCATATTCAGGTCCGAACTGGGCCAGGAACTCCAGGCTAAAAGCCCTGAAGATGTACCAGACGGGAAGGGTGACGACAGTTCCTATGTAGGGGATCGCTAACAAAAACCAGCCGATGCAACAGGTGATCAGCCCGGCGAAAACCACGACGACGGCGAATAGGATGATCAGGACGATCATCAGCAGTTCATACAGGATGAAAGGCACAGGATGCTGCCCGAAGAGCGATAGGAAATGTCTCCAGGCGGGGACCGCTTTGATATTGTTCTTGTACATGATCGGGACTACGAAATCTTTCAGGAATCCCGAAATAAACGCTATGAAAATCATCAGAAGAAGGAAGGCCAGCCCCATCACCAGGCCCAAGCCAATGTGGATATGGTAGTAGCTATGACTTTTATAGAAATGAGCGGCTGTCAGATAGAAAAAGGCCATCAGAAGGAAGGACAGCAAGAGCCCGATAAGAACAAAAACCAACCGCCATCGGAATAGTGAATTGCCCAATGCCTTGAAACGCTTCCAGGGATCGGCAATTTCGGCTTTGTCTCGAACAACATTGTCCAGGAACATGAACATCCCCCTTGAACTCAGCCACAGGATCACGATCCCCAGGACGATTAAAACCGATATTCCGAAAGCAATGACCATGAACCAAACCGGGTGGCCGACCAGCCATCGCCAGGCTCTGTCCGGAAAGCCGATGAACTCACGGAAGCTTCCCCGATCGCTCCACCTCGAGGTTACCGATCCATTGTGCCAGGCCGCCAATCCAGCCAGGAAGGCGCTGAACCCAAAATAAAACCATTTTTGCAGGTCGAAAGGCTTGAACAGAGCGGCCTTCATCCGGTTCCAAGCGCGGCCTAAAGGTTCGAAATAAGCGATCTGCATGCGGCCCCTCCTATCGAAAATCCAATTTCCTCTTTGCTCCATTCTATACGACTTGCCGCCGGGATAAAAGATTTCTTTTGTTGGATGTTTTGCCCAAGGAGAGAAGTCTGAGCGCAGGCACATTGTTGCTTGACATTCCACTTTTTCCGGATATATCTTTCTTGAAGATATCTTTCTGTTCACCAGCAACCAAGATGGAGAACAAAAGCCATTGAGGGGAGGAGGTTGACCATGCCTTTTCCGCTGACAGAGCGTCTCTTTAAGCTGAGGGAGAATGGAACCACCGTCCGGACCGAACTGTTGGGAGGAGCGACGACCTTCATCACCATGGCGTATATTATTGTCGTCAATCCGGCAATTTTGGGCTTCGCGGGCATTCCCCAAGGTCCGAGCACGGTTGCCACGATCCTGGCTGCGGCCTTTGGCTCGCTCGTGATGGGTTTTTATGCGAATCGACCCATTGCCGTCGCTCCCTACATGGGAGAGAACGCCTTCATCGCCTTTGGACTGGCGGTGATGGGCATCGGCTGGCAGCAGCGCCTGGGGACGGTATTTATCAGCGGGCTCGTCTTCGCTCTGATCACTCTTCTCCGGGTCCGCTCTTGGCTGGCCAACTCGATCTCCGTCAGCTTGAAACACAGTTTCGCCGTCGGCATCGGCTTGTTCCTGTCATTCATCGGACTCTATGAGACGGGAATCGTGACCAGCTCTGTGGCGGGCATGGCACCCCAGGCATTGATCCGGAGCGGTTCCTCCCTGCTCTCCGCTCCCGATGTGCCCGTGAAAATCGGGAATCTTCGCAGTCCCGAAGTCCTCCTGGCCCTTTTCGGCTTTTTGCTCATCAGCTTTTTCTTGTACCGCAGAGTCCGAGGAGGCATCTTGCTGGGCATCGCCGCCACGGCCGTCATCGGCTATGTGTTTGGATTGGGAAAGTCCCCGCAGGCCGTTGTGGCGATTCCGTTCGTCGGCAAATACAGCCTCGGAGCGATCGCCTTTAAGCTGGATATCCTGGGAGTGTTGAGGTTGAGCTTTTTGCCGATCCTGCTCACACTTTTTCTGATGAGCTTTTTGGACACGTTGGGCACCCTGGTTGGGGTCGGAGCCGCAGCCAATATGATCGACGAAAAAGGAAATTTTCCAGATATTGAACGGCCCATGATGGTCGATGCGGCCGCCTGCATGTTCAGCGCGCTCGTCGGCACCTCAACCAGCGGGGCCTATATCGAGTCGGCCACGGGCATCCGGGAAGGGGCGCGGACAGGGCTGGCGGCCGTTACCACCGGCATGCTCTTTGTCGTGTCCTTATTTTTCATCCCCCTGATCGAGCCGCTGCAACAGTTGCGGTATGCCTACGGCCCGGCCCTGATCGCCGTCGGATTATTGATGATGAGCTCCCGTGACAAAAATCGATTTTGGCGACCTGGCCGAGTTGATTCCCGCTTTTGCCACAATCGTCATGATGATCTTTACCTACAATATCGCCAACGGGTTGACGGCCGGACTCGTTTTGTACCCGATCTTCAAACTTCTGGCCGGCCGCGGGAAAGAGCTGAATGGGGGATCGATCGTGCTGGGGTTGCTGTGCCTCGTGTATTATATCTTTGGCCTACCGCACTGAAATCCAGTCTTGTTGATTCCCCGTGTTGGGTGTAGTATAAATATTCATAATTCCTTTCAATAAGGGCTTTTAATGAGACTAAACCGAGGAGTCGTTTTCTTGTCCCTTTTGGCAGCCATGATTTGCGCCATTTCGTTGCCGTCCTATTTACAGGAAAAAAAAGAAGGATTGGCCTATAACCTGTCCGTCAGCGCCATCTCCATCGCTGTGACTGTCCAGGATAACAAGGGCCGGTATATCAACGACCTGACGGAAAAGGATTTCACGGTCTTCGAAAATGACAAAGAACAAACGATTACCTATTTTAAGCACGATTTTGCGGCGCCTGTGAGCCTGACCGTCCTGCTCGATGTCAGCGGCAGCATGTCCCTCCAGGATAAACTTAAAGAAAGCAAGGAAGCGCTCAAGCGCCTGGTGACCGACCTTCTCAGCCCCCAAGATGAGGTCTCCTTGCTCATTTTTGCCGAGGGCGAAGTGGAAGTGGCGTCGAGGTTTGCGACAAGTAAAAATGATTTCCTCGCGGAGCTGGAGAAGACCGAGGCCTTCGGACAGACGGCCTTGAACGATGCCGTCGCAGTCTCCCCGGAATTCGCCAATAAGGGAAAGAATGAAAAGAGGGCCCTCCTGTTGATGACGGACGGGATCGAGAATGACAGCCGCTCGACTCCCGATCAAGCCGTCGAGATCGCCAGGCGTGTCGATGTGCCGATCTATACCATCGGCTATAAGATCCCTCTCAGCGAGCAATATTTGAAAACCTACAAACGCGACCCGGCCCTGACCTCGACGGGGATCATGGCTACTCTCGAGAAATTCTCCCAAGCCACCGGAGGAAAAGCTTTTTTCATAAACCGGCCCGACGAAATGAACGCCGCGTTCGATGAGATCAAAAAAGAACTGAGCCATCAGTATCTGCTTGGATATACATCTTACAAAGACGCGAAAAATGAGTATCGAAAAATCAGGGTCGTCACGTCCAACAAGAAATATCAAGCCAGAACTCGGGCCGGATATTAGGAGGAAAATCGGATCAGAAGCCTTGTCTAGGCAAGGAGGTGATGGTTGCGGTATAATAGCTCTTCTAAATTCATGGCCGATTATTCATAAAAAGATTAGGGAGGTAAACATGAATAAAAAGCATTTGGCGTTCCTGGCCGGGATTGTGGTCCTCGTCGGGCTGGTCTCTGTCACGGGTTGCGCCACGAAAAAATTGGTGCAGACCGAGATCGCGGCCCTGGATAAAAAAGTGGAAGGGGTGGAGACCGCCGTCGAGGAAAATCAGAAAAGGATCAGAGGGCACGATGAGAAATTGGCCTCGATCGGCTCTCTCATCACCCAGCACGATTCTCAATTCAAAGCCGTTGACGGCAAAATCGAAGAGGTCAAAAAATTCGCCCAGGGAAAGCTCATTGCCAAAGAGATCCTCAAGAACAGCGATTCGAAGTTTAAATTCGATAGCTTCGAGCTCAGCCCTGAGGCCACGGCCGCCTTGGACAAATTCGTCGCCGGCCTGATCGCCCAGGATCGGGGCGTTTATCTTGAAATTCAGGGGCATACCGATAACACGGGACCCGATAGCTGGAATTTACTTTTGGGAAAGCAACGAGCAGAAGCCGTGATGGAATATCTTTATAAACAGCACCATATTCCTCTCCATCGCATGCAGGTCATCAGCTATGCCAGCTCCGCCCCGATCGCGGACAATTCTACGAAGGAGGGGAGAGCTCAGAACAGGCGGGTGGAAATCCTCGTCTACGAATAGCCCGGACGTCGAGCTCTCGTTCGGTCGGATGATGATTTTCATGGATTCTCGGCCCTCGAGTGCGAGTTGAAAGCCTCTGGCGATATCTTTGAGGGGGAGTCTGTGCGTAATCAGATCGTCCACTTCGACCGTTCCTGTCTCTAAAAGGTTCATAGCCTCTACAATATCGGGCGGCCCGCAGTAATAGGATGTGAGTATTTTCATTTCCTTCGTCCAGAAATCATTGATCGGCACCGCCACCCGCTTCTCAGGACCCGGAACGGCGAAGAAAACAACGGAACCGCCCTTATCCACGCATTTCCACGCCTGATCGATCGCCGATAGGGCCGGCGTGCACAAAATGACAACGTCAGCCTTTTTGCCGTGCTCGGCCATCAACCGTTCGGGAACATTGACGGCCGCGTCAATCGTCATGTCCGACCCAATCCTATTGGCAAATTCTAATCTCGCTCTATTGATGTCCGTGGCGATGATCCTGCAATCTTTTGTTTTGGCGAGCTTGACATGCAGGAGTCCGGACATCCCGCATCCCAAAACCAAAACCGTTTGGCCTTTTTTGACTTCCGCTAGATTTTGGGCCCTGACCACGCAGGCCAGCGGCTCAATGAAGGTGCTCTGATCATAGCTCATCGACGCCGGCAGGCAATAGGTCCCCTTCTCCACTAAGATCTTCGGGACAAGAATATATTGGGCAAAACCTCCGGGCAGCCGTTCCTGGACATTGGGGCAGACAGGATAGTGTCCGTTTTTGCAATAATCACAATTTAGGCAGGGCACCTTTGGAGCGATAAAGACCCTGTCTCCAGGCCGATAATCCTTGATCAATCCCCCCACCTCAACCACCTCAGCGCCGATTTCGTGCCCTTGGACAAGCGGCGCCCTTGGAAGCCTGTACCATTCAACGATATCGCTTCCGCAAATCCCACAGGAATGGACTTTGACCAGCATTTCATTCGGGCCGGGCTTTGGCGTGGGCACGTCTTCGATTCTGATATCTTTGTTGTTGTGCCAGATGGAAACTTTCATTTTTTTGAGCGATACGAATGCTGCAAAGCAAATCCTTTGATTTATATGCCTTTCGGCTTATTTCTGGTTTTTGAGCGTTTGATAGAGGTCATACGCTTTTTCCGGAGATTCATTCCTGTGGACCACCGCCCGCACGGCCTGGATCATCGGGATCGGCGCCTCCGATTGAAAGATGTTCCGTCCCATGTCCACGCCGGCGGCTCCTTCCCGGACCGCTCTGGAGGCCATGGTCAAAGCATCCAATTCCGGGATTTTTTTTCCTCCGGCCATGACGATCGGCACGGGACAAGCCGCGCAGACCGTGTCGAATCCAGCCTCGACATAATAGGTCTTGATATAATGAGCACCCAGTTCGGCGCAAATCCTGGTGGCTAGCCTGAAGTAGCGCGCGTCGCGGACCATATCCTTGCCCACGGCCGTCACGGCCAGCGTCGGAATGCCGTAACGAGTGCCGAGGTCGACCATCCTGGTCATGTGGATGATCGACTCGCGCTCGTGCTCGCCGCCGATAAAAACCTGCACGGCCATGGCGCAAACGTTCAGACGAATGGATTCCTCGATATCCACCGCCAGGTCCTCGTTGGACAGCTCCTTGAGAATGCTGGTGCCGCCGGAAACTCTGAGGACGATCGATTTTGAAATGGACGGCGGAATAAGACTCCGGAGAATACCCCTCGTCAACATTAGGGTGTCGGCATAAGGCACCAGAGGAAGAATGCTGAGGTCGACCCTTTCCAATCCCGTGGTGGGCCCTTGGAAATAACCATGATCGATCGCCAACATGACCGTCCGGCCAGTGTCTGGATTGAAGATCCGCGAGAGCCGATTTTTCATCCCCCATTCCAACGAGCCGGATCCCTTGAGAAAAAATCCCTCAGTTTTTTGGAGGATATTCGCGTAATATTTTTTCGCTTCCTTGAGTTCATCGATATCGGGCATGGCTCTTCTCCTTGTCTAGGTTGATGATGATATTGGGTTTATAAGAATCCTCATCGAATGCCTTGCTGACAAACCTATCACACTCAAAAAAGGTGGTCAAGGGCGGCCGGATACTCTTGGAAGGAAACCCTTTCCTAGGGTTTCCTTCCAACGGTCGCTACGCTCCCTGCCATCCTTCCAAGGAGCATAAAGCGATGTATCTACGATGGCATCTGGACACTTTTGCCGGGACGAATCCGGCTCTGTCTGCGAACTCTCTTTTCTGATAAGATGTAGTCCTTATCCTAGAGTGATGGAGAGAATTATGGAAACAAGCAATAATCCGACACTCCGGGTGACTCTTTTGCCCCGTGATACGAATAAATATGGGACGATCTTCGGAGGCGTCATCCTGAGCCAGATCGACATGGCGGGAGCCATCGAGGCCCGCCGGTCATGCGGCCCGCACAATTTTGTGACCGTGGCTATGGATAAGGTGGTTTTTCATAAACCCGTATTCGTGGGCGATATTGTCAGCTTTTATACGGAAACGCTGAGAATCGGCCGGACATCCGTAACGACAAAGGTCATCGTTGAGGCGACACGCGCCGAGGACGAAAAAAGGGTCAAGGTCACGGAGGCGGAAGTCGTATTTGTCGCTGTCGGCAAAAATTGGCGGCCCATTCTCCTCAAGTTCAAAAAATAAGATCGTCCTAAAAATTGGGCCAGGTCTTTATGAACGCTTGGATCCTGGGATTTTGCGGGACCCCCCTCAAGTTCTTTGTATCTTTCCCTTCTTGATTTCTGTGATTGGATTAGAAAAAAAACAGGGTTGATCAGCCGACCGGTATGAACCACATACGCCCGTACTCCTCGCGCCAGTGCTTATAGGTCTGTTCTGAGATGGCGAGCCGGCCGATGACTTCTTCCATGGTCGATCCCTGGCCGAGAAGCACGTCGGCCTCGCGAAGCTTGCCGATGATCTTTTCCGGGGAGAGAATCGTCTTGTCCATATCTTTCTCCTCTCTTCCTCCAGGCATCATCTCGGGACGATCCCGGGACCGGCTGCGGGCGGAAGGTCAAAGCCGCAGGTCAAGTCTAATCTCAGTAACGCCGGTAACCCTCTCTTGCGCCGCCCTCAAAATTGCGGGGGCGAGCTTCATCCACCCTGAGGATCCGGCCTTTGAATTCAGTGCCGTTGAGCGCTGCCTTTGCTTTTTCCGCTTCAGCGGGATTGGACATTTCCACGAACCCAAAGCCCTTGCCTTCGATCACATTGACGTTCCTTGATTTCGCCATAGCTTGAAAACAAATTTCCCAGATCCTCTTTCGTCAGGAAATAACTGAAATTTCCAACATAGAGCTTGTTGCCTAACATTTTTTTCTCCTTAACAACTTGCTTAAAAAATTGAGCACCTATCCGTCAAACTAAAGAATGAAAGGAAGCTCAGATAATCGAGAGGGATTATTAAGACACTGGATGGGACGACATGTCCAAGTGATAATAAATTCTCTTGTAGCTAACTTTCTATTTTCCTTAATCTTGTGACAGGACTTATTAGTCTGACATCATTATCTCATGGATCGGGCGGGAAGTCAAAGTGTATTTAAGATATTTGACAGCGTTTCCTCACTCCTGATATGTTTGTCCGGAACGGCTTGAGAACATGGGCGAACAACACACTGCTAATGAACGACCCGCTGAACCCGTCATTTTAGAGATGCCGGGGCACCCGATCTCGCACAAAGACATCGACCCGGATGTCCTCAAAATCCTTTTTCGTCTCCATAGGCTCGGCTTCATTGCCTACCTGACCGGCGGCGCGGTTCGGGACATGATGCTGGGGAAGCCACCCAAGGATTTCGATGTCGTCACCGATGCCCGGCCGGGACAGATCAAGAAGCGTTTCTCGAATGCTTTGGTCATCGGAAGACGTTTCCGATTGGCTCATATCCATTTCAAGGATGGCAAAATCATCGAGGTGTCGACGTTTCGAAAGGACCCAGAGCCCGAGGAAGAGGACGCCGCGCTGCCCGTGCCCGACCCGAAAAGCGCCTATGGAACACCCCGTGAAGATGCCTTCCGGAGAGATATCACGATCAATGCACTTTATTATGACCCTGTCACCCTCTCTGTGATTGACTATGTCGGAGGTCTCGAGGACCTGGCCGGGCGAAAGGTCCGGATCATCGGCGATCCTGCAGAGCGCTTCAGCGAGGACCCGGTCCGCGTCTGGCGTGTTCTCAGGCACGCCGCGCGCTTGGGGTTCGAAATAGAAGGCGCTACGGAACAGGCGCTCCATTCCCACAAACACCTGCTCGCCACGTGCCCCGGAGCCCGCCTTTATGAAGAGCTCAATAAGGACCTCGCCTATGAGACGCGGCCGGTCTTCGAGATCCTACGGAGATATGGCATTTTCAAATACATCCTCGGCAGGATCGGCGAAGGTTATGAAGCCGATTCAGGAATGTTTGCCCAGCTTAGTTCGCTCCTGGAAATCGAAGACCGGGCAAAATCGCAAGGATTTCTGCTTTCCCTGGAGGAAATGTATGCACTGGTCCTCTGGCCATGGGCTGAGCCGTTGCTCGCCGACTCGCCGGGAGATCCGAACCAGGTCCTGAAGAACGCTTTCTTGGGCGCCCAGATAAAAACGACGATCCCCCGGAGCCTGCGGGCCGATTTCAGCCAGATCCTGATTATCCTGAGGAATATGAAGCGGGCGCTCCGCACGGGACACATGCGCTGGTCTATGCGTGAGCGGTCTCACTATGGACAAGCTTCCCGGCTTTGCTTTCTGATCGAGAAAGGCCGGCCGCCACTAGAAGGAGAATCCTTCGAGAGTCTTTTCCGGGAAGCTTTTCCTTCGGGCACGAAATGGCCGAGACACCGCAGGCGATGATTCAAGTTTAAGATCTAAAGGAGCGCCATGTCCGCAACTGGGCCAAAATAGAGGCGGCGGTCAATAATGCCAAATGCTTCATGAAGGTACGCCAGGAGTTCGGCACCTTCGCCAGGTATATGTGGTTGTGGGTTGGAGGCGTATTTGATTGGGAACACGTCCAACAAAAAAACGACGGAAGCGTCCTTTGCTTAAAAGCTTGTATTTTTCGTGCGCGTTCCCATGCTCTTGGAAGTAGAAGAACATCTTGTTTGAAGGAGGCATCGTGAAACGCATCTTCATTCTTGTGCTATTGGCATTCCTGACGGGTGGGCTCATGTTTGCCCAGGCTTCGAAGCCCCCGGATGCCTGGGCTCGTTTGAGTTTTTTGGTCGGCGAATGGGTGGGAGTGGGCACGGGAGCGCCCGGTGAGGCTGTCGGAGGCACCTCGTTCGCCTTTGATCTCGACAAGGAGATTCTGGTGCGAAAAAATTGGGCCAAGTATCCTCCCAAACCCGGCGAGAAAACCGGGTTGTCCCATCAAGACCTCGTGATCATTTATCGATCCCCCGGCGAATCATCCTTTCGCGCCATCTATTTCGATAATGAGGGTCATGTCATTAACTACCTGGTGACATTTCCACAGAAGCCGGATGCGGTGGTCTTCGAGACCGATCCTGCACAAAAGGGGCCGCGCTTCCGATTGACCTACGAACTGGGTGCAGACGGGCCGCTTAAGAATGTCTTCTTGATAGCCGCCCCCGGCGAAGAATTTAAGGTCTATGCCCAAGGGATATTGAAGAAAAAGCGGTAGATGAGGAGGTAAGCATGGGACATGAAATGAAGAGCAAAATACCGAAGTGAATGTAAAATAGGGTCAAACCTACTCGTTACTCAACTTTTTCGCCTGGAATATGCGTAACGAGTAGGTTTGACCCCGATCTTTCTTATTATTTTTTGCCAGGGACGAAGTGGTCGGACAGGGTTTTGAGGAAGGCAACGACTGCATTCTCGTCCTCGTCGGTCAAACCGAGATTGCCAAGCTCCTCGGTGTTCACGTTGGCCTTCACCTCGGGCGGCGGGAAACTGCCGAGATCCCGGGCATTGTAGAAGTGAACGACTTCTTTGAGGCTTTTGAAAACGCCGTTGCGCATGAAGACTTTGATGAAGTTCGGGTTTTGCCTTAAGTCGACGTTGCGCAGGGTCGGGACTTTGTGTTTTCCCATGTTCTTCTCGGCGTACTTGGCGTACTGCGGCATGGATTTCAGATGGCCGCCCAGCCCGAGATCCACCCAGTTCTTGCCCTCCGGGTTGAACTTTTTATCCATGGTGTAAAAAGGATTGGCGGGATTTTTGGGGACGCCGAGGTTGTCGTATTTATAATCCGTGAACACGGGCGGCTTGTTGCCCGGCCCGGGCTCCAGGATATGGCATTGGGAACACTTGGCCTTCGTGTTGAAAAGCATGAGCCCCTTGAGCTCGGCTTCGTCCAGACCGAGGTTCGCATAACTTTTCCAGTTGGCCGAATTGATCGCGGCGGCCTTGAGGTTCTTGACCGCAAGATTCTTCCAGAAAATGTCGAATTTGGAGTTGAACGGATTGACCTCCCCCGATCGCTCGAAGGCCGCGATGGAACGGCAGATATATTCATAGATTTTGTCGGCGTTCTTGTCCCAGTCATCGGCCTTGACGTTCCAGGTTTGGGCAAAAAGGGAGGCGTAGCTGGAATTCTTGACTTTCTGGACCACCGCCCTTTTATCAGGGCTGTTCTGCTCGAGCGGGTTCAGAAACGGACCGCCTGCCTGCTCGGCCAGAGGGTCCTTCAGCTCGGCGCCCATGGCCCGCCCATCCCAGAACATTCCGCCCACGAAATTTCCCTCTTTGTCTAGGAAGAAAATCGGGCTATCCCCGGCATATCCAGAGGAAGGCGGCTTGCGGTTGCCGAATCGTCCTTTGAGGGCTCCTTCGTAAACACCGCTGGTATTTTCGGTCGGACCGGTCCATCCATCCAATGGGTCATGACAGGCGGCGCAAGACTGACCGGGGGGAGAGGAAAGGTTCTTGTCGAAGAAGAGATTTTTGCCCAATTGCTCGACCGGCGTCAGCTTGGCTGCGGTCGATGTCGTGATCAGAACCAGAACGAACATCGCTGCCGAAAAAATAAAAATAGCTTTTTTCATGGTCACCGTACACTCCTTTTTTTATTCCTGCATATGATAGCGGAAAAGTCTCTTTTTTCAAAGTGCGGTTTTAAGGAATCTTATGGTAAAATTGCCGAATTCCAATGTGAGGAGGAGATTATGAAACAGGCCTTGATCGCACTGAGCGCGGCCGCCCTAATCCTGGCGACAGCCGGCGGGCTTTTTGCCCAGACATCGCCCCAGGACCAAAAGAAAGCAATGGAAGCTTATGCAAAGGCTATGGCCGTTACCGAGAACCACGGCCACCTTAAGTTCTTTGTCGGCAAATGGGATGTGAAATCGACCATGCGGACTTTCCCCGGGACGCCCCCCACAACGTCCCAGAACATGGGCGAGGTAACCTCGATTTTGGGCGGCCGCTTCATCATGACGAAGTTCAGCGGCACAATGATGGGCCAGCCCTTCGAAGGGGTCCAAATCAACGGCTATGACAACATGCAGAAAAAATTTCTCACTTTTTGGATCGACAGCAGCTCGACGGCGTTCTTCCTGTTGTCGGGAACATACGACGCGGCCAGAAAGACCTGGACGGATACGGGGCGTTGGGCGGACCCGATGGGAGGAACAACTCCCGTCCGCAGCGTTACCCGGATTGTGGGCCCCGACGAGTACGTTTACGAGATGTATATGGGGTTGCCGGACGGCAAGGAGTTCAAGAGCTTGGAGAACCACTGCATCCGGAAGAAATAAAAGCATAACGGGATCAAAGCTACTCGTTACGCAACCTTTTCCCCTGGAATATGCATAATGAGTAGGTTTGACCCCGGCCATTCTCCTAATTTTTTGCTGGAAAAAATGGCCCATTTTGGTTCATAATATAGACTTCGATAATTCCGACTTTAACATTTGAAGGAGGTCGCCATGATAAAACCTACCGTCAAACCAAAGAACGCATGTTTTTCCTCGGGCCCCACGGCCAAGCACCCCGGCTTCAGCTGGGACGAGCTCAAGGACACGCCCCTGGGCCGTTCTCACCGGAGCAGCCTTGGCAAGGCCAAGCTCCAGGAAGCTTGCGACAGGACAAGGAAGATGCTCGGGCTGCCGGCAGATTATCTGATCGGCATTGTCGCGGGCTCCGATACCGGCGCTTTTGAAATGGCCATGTGGTCACTCCTCGGGCCGCGCGGCGTGGATGTCCTTGTCTGGGAATCTTTTGGCCAGGGCTGGGCGACGGACATCGAAAAACAGCTCAAGCTCCCCAATGCCAGGGTTTTCAAGGTCGAGTACGGCAAGCTTCCCGACCTTAGCAAAGTGGATTTTGATAAAGACGTCGTCTTCGCTTGGAACGGAACGACCAGCGGCGTCAAGGTCCCCAACGGCGACTGGATCCCCGACGGCCGGAAAGGATTGACTCTTTGTGACGCCACTTCGGCCGTCTTCGCACAGGAAATTCCCCTCCATAAGCTGGATGTAATCACATATTCCTGGCAGAAAGTCCTGGGCGGAGAGGCTGCCCACGGCGTTTTGATACTATCTCCCCGGGCCGTCCAGCGCTTGGAAAGCTACGCGCCGCCTTGGCCGCTGCCCAAAATTTTCCGCATGACCAAAGGCGGAAAGTTAAACAAGGAAATCTTCGAGGGATCTCCGATCAACACCCCTTCGATGATGGTCGTCGAGGATTACATCGCCGCCCTCAAGTGGGCCGAAACGGTCGGCGGACTTCCCGGTCTGATCAAGCGCAGCAACTCCAATCTGGCCGCCATCGAAGGCTTTGTTGCCAAACACGACTGGATTTCTTTCCTGGCCGATACCAAGGAGATCCGATCCAATACCAGCGTCTGCCTCAATGTCAAGTTGCCCGAGGAGAAGCTGAAGGAGTTGGTCAAGCTGCTGGCCAAAGAAGGAGTCGCTTATGACTGCGCTTCTTACCGCGAAGCCCCCCCGGGACTTAGGTTCTGGTGCGGAGCCACGGTGGAGAAGTCCGACCTTGAGGTCGTCATGCAGTGGCTCGAGTGGGCCTACGAACAGGTCAAAGGATAGAGCTCCGCAGGATAAAGCCGCTCTCTTTCGGCTGTATCATCGCCCCAATTCGCGGGCTGGACGGGGTCAAACCTACTCGTTACGCAACCTTTTCCCCTGGAATATGCGCAATGAGTAGGTTTGACCCCGGTCTTTCTGTAAAGCCTGCTTTTTGTCAAGCCAGCTGCGCGACAAAATCGTTGTTAGCTTTGAATTTGCCCAGGCCACGGGTTTCCTGATAAAATATAAAAAAATGGCCTGAACTTGAAAAATAACTATAGAGCGCCCGAGCAGAATTATCCCGAAAAACTAATTCTGGATTTTTCTCGATATATCGTCTCCAGGGTCAATTCTTACGAATATCAAAAATATGCCATCGAGCAAGAGGATCTTTTACAGAGCATCTATGTCAGAATTTATAATATTTTTAAAAAAAGTGATAAAAAAAAGGGCTGTTCGCGGTTTTATATTAATAAGATCATTAATTCAGTGGTTATTGAGGCCATCAAAAAATCAAGAAGAGAGACCGAGACCTTGAAAGATCTAAATCATAATCTGATCGCCGTCCATGGTCATGCCTATGAAAAAAGCGAGTCGCAGAGCTATGATTTAAAGCAAATATTATTGAGATCCTTGAACGAGCTTAAGGGGTCCCGCAGGGATGTCATCGATTTATACTTATCCGGCCTGGAATTAGACGAGATCGCCCAGCTGCAAAAATGGTCCAGAGGGAAAACTAATAATCTCTTTTATCGTGGTCTCAAAGACTTGAAGAAACGATTGAAAAAAAGGGGGATATTCCATGAAAACTGATTTACTCGATCTCAAAGAAGCCTATCGAGATTTTCTCGAGGGCAATAAACCGGAATCCCGGGAATCATGCCCTTCTCCCGAGGACCTTCTTCTCCTCGTGAGGTCAAGAATCTCCAGGCGTAGGAAAACAAAAATCATGGATCACACGGCGAAATGTGCTTATTGCCTTCAGGAGGTCAAAACCATCCTGGATATTACAAACAAAGAAAATAAATTTATCCTGGCTATGAACGACGCTCTGAATTCCGCCGCTAATGAAAAACCTGCCCGGACAAGCTCTTTTGCCAGGCGCTTGTCATGGAATTATATTTCTGTCGTCTCAATCGTCATTCTTTTAGCAGGAATTGCGGCGTATTCGATATTCCGCTTTTCATCAAAACCCGACTATCTAAGAGGACCGGCGGCCGATATCCATCTTATCTCGCCTGCCAATAAGGTTGTCCCTGGCGCTGAGCTGAGATTTGTCTGGGAGGGCCTGCCGAGCGCGAAATATTATATCATCGAAGCCTTTGACGCGTCTCTCGACCTCGTATGGAGAAGCGAATCCATGACAGCCAATGAATTCAATCCTCCTGGGGACGTCATTCAGAAATTCAGGCCGGATGAAACCTATTTCTGGATGGTGACGGCGATTTTGGAAGGCGGAAACAAGATTAAATCCAAGATGAACGAATTTTTGATTAAAAAATAATCCCTTAGGATTCTCCCGTCAAAACAAAGGCTGCCCAATAAAACGGGTGGGAATATCTCGATCTCATCATTTTTTTCTTGGCCAATTGCAGGGCTTGGGATTTGCTCTTGCCTCGGGCATAATATTCATAAAAATATCCCATAAACTGGGATGTGGCTTTATCATCAATCCGCCATAATGTCGAAATGACAGACCGAGACCCCATATAGAAAAAGACTCTCGGAAGCCCTAAGACACCTTCATTTTGAATGTTTTTGCCTTTTCCCGTCTGGCAAGCGGAGAGGACGGTCAGATCGGCATTCAGGCGAAACCTATACATTTCCAGGACTTGAAAAAATCCGTCTTCTTCACCCTCGTCCTCCAATGAAAAAACGAGGGCCGACCGGAGGGGAAAGCTTTCATCAGAAAATGCATGGCAGGCGAAATGAACAATACGATAGTCATTGAAATTGATGCTTTTGAGGGCTTGTTCGCTGGCCCTTGTCTTGACATAGACATCTCTTTTATCCGCTTTGAAATATCTTGAGATTTCCGTGACTTCTTTTTCGCTATAGGGAATCGGAGCAACGGAAAAACCACTTTTTTCATATAGCTCCAATAGGATTTGGCTCGGAGATCGAGAGTTCTTATTCCCTGGAAATACAGGCGTTAAATATGAAGGCGCCCCGAAGGCGAGGAGGTCTTTTCGGTAGCTCGCCGCTTTCGGTCTTTTGCAAAGATAAAAGTACGCGCTCGCGGAAGGAGCATAGGATAAGAAATAATGGTTCATGAGATAATCAGCGCGCGACTCCTTGTCCTGATTGGAGACCAGTGTTTCAAAGGGGAGATCGAATAATATACCGTCCGGAACAATGATCAAATTTGTAACCGATTTCGGGATGAGGCTTTCAACCGGAGAAAAGAGCTCTTTATACAACCGTCTTGCGGCAGAGGTTCCAGTTGTCGGATTCATCCCTGAATCTTCGAGGTATCTTAGAAAACCCGTCAGCATATTCGTGATTTTGTCCTGAGGAGGGAGTTCGATGACTTTATAGGATGCGCTGGAAATGAGAATCAAGAACGAGCGCTCGTTTCCCAGAACATATTCGATCAATGCTGTATCGCTCTTAAGCAATTTTTTTTGAACGGCATCGAGAGCCACGGGTTTTATAGGGATCTCGGCGGTTTCAGCTTGCAGGAACTCGTTCGTATTCAAAATGCTTGCCTGGTCATCGATCCGCCGGAGCTGTATCTCCAACTGTGATTTCTTTTCTATATCCAGCCCGCTCTCGGAGAGCTTTTTTAAAATGTCCAGCCGGGATGTTTTAAGCTTCTCTTCTTCGGGATTCGATTTCCCTGCAGCGGGAGCGCTGCTGCGTGCGCTCAGTCGTTCTAAATATTCGACGAAGGACCTCGCTTTGCCCTTTTCTGCGACCGAAAAAATTTCTCTTTCGAAAATATTCGATTTCGTTTTTTGGAAAAGACTGTAATACAGATTGATCAGCTTTTGATAAATTTCCGCTTTGTCTTGCGCATATCCGGCTCGATTGATATCATCCACAATTTTTGAGCCGACCTTATCAATAATCCTTAGGCTTTCGTTATAGTTTGAAATAGCTTGTCCATAATCGCCGTTTCTCTCGTTGCATAGACCGAGGCCGTAAAATAATCGCATGGCTAATGGATCTGACTGGGCTTTCTTAGCCTCAATAAAAGCTCTATTAAAATAGCTTTCCGCCTTTATGCAATTCTCTTTGTTGAGGTAGACCATTCCGATACTCGTCAAAAGCGATGATAGGAGAACAGAATCTTTCCTTTTTTGAGCCATTTCCAGGGCCGGCACGAAGAACTTCAAAGCCTCATCATCTTGCTTCAAATCAGAATAGATATTCCCAATATTTATTAGAGAAATAAGCTCAAATTTTTCATCGCTCGCTTTTCGAGACAATTCTAAGCTCTCCCGATAGAGTTTAATCGCCCGGAAACAATAGTCTGCGATTCCCGTTGTTCGGTATAGATGCTGATATGAAAAGCCCAAATTATTAAGGCAGGTTAAAGACTTGGTTAAATAGTCTAAAGATTTTAAAATCTTCAAGGCTTCGAAATAATAGGCAATAGATTTCTCATCGTCACCGAGAATTGAATAGAGCAAGGCGATATTGCTTAAACAAAATGTCGTATCTTTATCGTCAAGTTTGCCCTGGGCAGAATCCAAAGCTTGGGAAAAAAAGCTAAGGGCGTAAGAATAATCATCTTTTAATAAATAGAATGATCCAATATTTTTCAATGCTTTCAAAATTTCTGCCTTGTGTTTAAGAGACCTGGCTAACTGAAGGGCCTGCTTATTTAAATCTAAGAAATTATTATGTCTGATGTCTCCTAAATAAGTAACGCTCCAGGTTCTCAATATTTTGAGCTCATGAGCACCGCTTTTGATGGAGCTTGCCAACGCAGCAGCTTCTTTGAAGTATTGACTCGACTGCGATAAATTGCCCTTGTTCCGCCATTCTATCGCCTGCATATATGATTTATGAATTTTGAGAGCCGCCTCACATTCCTGGCGCTCTTTTGGAAGGCCTAAAGCTGCCGCGAGTTTGTTCGCCTGGCTGAAATATTTTTCGGATTCGTCCAATTGATCGACGTTCCAGAATAGAATGCCCAAATTCCAATAACATATGAGAGTATTCCGATCCTCAAGCCTTGAAGACTTTAGATATTTTGTGAATTGTTCAATGGATTGTTGATATTGTCCTTCTCTTAGCAGGATTCCCCCCTGCTTAATCAGCGGATGTTTTTGAGAAAAATTTTCAGTTTGCGAATTAAAGTCGGTTTCTCGGCTGAAAAGCGGAATTAAAAATAATGTAAGGAAAATAAGTACAAAAAAAGGAAATAGATAATTTTGAACCTTGACGTTCTGATGATTAAACACTAATTGCCTGCCGGCCGTGCCAAGGAAATTATAGGGGCTCAATCCTTTCAATGCAAATTCAACTTATTTAATATTTTCATATAAAAATATTCCTTCGCGATAAGCCGCGCATAAGCTCTGCCATCCCAAATAATAAGATATATCTTAATAAATTTTTCATTTTTGGAAAAAAAAGTGATAAAAATTTGGGCTTTCTACTGTTTGTATTAATAAAGAAGAATGGAGGCTTATTTTAAATGAGAAAAAAAATTAAGTTAATTGCGCTATTTTTCCTGGTTTCTTCAGCCTTTTTATACGCCGCCATCGCTGCAAGCTCCTATGTCAATGAATCCAGTCGCTATATCGAGGTTTGCGCCAATGGCATTGTTTATGTACCGCCGGGCACAAAATTCGTCAAATGCTATGGAGTCATCCGAAAGGTCGTCCGCTTTAGCGACGTCCTCACTGAAAGTGTAGAAGACTGCCAATGTCCAAAGTGCTGCGGAGGGGATTGCTATGTAATTGTAGCTTCGGATTCAGGGGGATTTCGCTTTTTATGGATTTCATGCTAAGCATTCAAGCAAACGGCATGAAAGAAAATTCCTTTGGTTTCTTAAACCATAAGCTCATTCAATTCTCAGCCAGGCTCATTTTAGGCGGGGTATTCATCTACGCGAGCATCGATAAAATCGCCTACCCAAAGGAATTCGCAGCGATCGTTATGAGATATCATATCCTGCCCGAAAGGCTGGCGATCTATTTCGCATTCTTTCTGCCGTGGCTCGAACTGTTCTTGGGAGTTTTTGTCATTCTGGGTTTTTTTGTTCGCGGATCAGCGATTTCCCTTTCTTTTCTCGTCCTCATCTTCATGATCGCCATCATGATCAGATCCATCGCAGGACCCATTGGAAATTGCGGCTGTTTCAGCCTCCATCCGTCGGCAATGAGCCAAAGCCTTACGTTTTTAATTTTCAGGGATATTTTTTTCTTGCTGTGCGGTCTTGTCCTCGCTCTTGCGAATAAGGCAAAAAAGCAGCATCGATCCTTCTTCGGCCAATTAAGTTGAGGCTAGGATATCGAACGAGAGTTCTTCTAGCTTCACTTATCGACTGTCTAGAGGAAGAAGGTGAAACTTGGCCAATCTTACCGGTAAAAACGATGTAAAAATGGTGTTTCATCCTGAAAATTGTCTGGATTGCCTGCTTTCAGAGCGCGTGGGCATGGCCTACCAATGCAGGTTTTATTGCCGCAGCTACATGCCTCTCCGGGGGGAAAAGCCATCCTATTGTAGGGTGATCAACATCAAGGTGGAAGAAGAAAGCGTAAAAGATACATACGCGAAAAGATAGCAATTTAATTTCAAGAGGAACGCGCGTGAGAGAGACCGAATTATTGAAGACATTTTGACTTTCATTAAAAATAGTGATGGATATCTCCACGAATGGTATGTCGGGATAGGTCAGGATGCTGAAAAACGACTATTTATCGACCATCAAGTCGATAAAAAAAATGGCGCTTGGATTTATCGAATTGCCAATTCCAATCGAGAAGCTAGAGAAGTTGTGGAATTTTTTTTAAATAAAGCCGTCACGGATGGGGAATCAGGCGGAGGAGATTCAGCCGCCATAATGGTTTATGCCTATAAAAAAGGCTCGAAGGCCAATCCCTAAATTTTGAGCTGCGCCGCCCGGAACCTGACGGTTCCTATATCTTAGAAAACCTCGGCCGGGATTCCCCCCCGCTGCAACCGGTCGCGAATGCCGAGCATCGCCGCCGCGGGAGCTTGCGCAAGGGATTTAGTCGGAACCGGCCGGCTTATGGTATAGATCTGAACATTCCGAGGCCGGATCTGTTTGACCTTATCGATCCAATCGGCGATATGGGCCTCTTCGAGATTTCCCTGGGGACCCACACAAAAAAGGCTCTGCAGCGTTATGCCCCGCATCGCTTCAAGGCCGGCGATAATATCAACGTAACGAATCCCTGCCCTGGGCCGGCTGAAGGAGCGAAAAACGATCTCGTTTCCCGCATCCAATTTCAGAATGGGGCGGTCCAACCGCGAAATGGCCGCGCGAATAGCCGCTTCCCCGGCGCGGCTCGAATTGGAAAGCAGCGCGGTTTTTGCATCGGGGACAAGACGGTCTCTCAATTTACGCACGGCCTCCACAAGGCGGGGAAAATCGGGATGCAAGGTCGGCTCTCCGTTCCCGGAGAAAGTCAGGTAGGCTGGGGGTTCGTCGAGCTCTCGAAGCGCTGCCTCCACCGCCTGAACCACGTTTTCTAGGGATGGGACGGCTCGCTTATTTTCGCCAGCCCCGCTCTGGGCGCCGTTCGTTAAGCCATACTGACAGTAAAGGCAATCGAACGTGCACCATTTTTTGCTAGAGGGCAGGAGGTTGATCCCCAAAGAGCGGCCCAGACGTCGGGAGCGCACTGGGCCGTAAATGATATGTTCTTTCAAAGGCAAAAGATCGCTCATGGCTGCCTCCTGACGTAGATTGGATGCAAAGCCTCGGCCAGCCGCCGAAATCCTTCTTCGATCTCTCTCGCGTCGAGCGTGGAAATCGAAAGCCGCAGGGACATGCCCGCGGTCTTTGATGCATAGAACAAGTGGCCGAGCGTCGCCTGCACACCGTGCTCGGCGAATAGGCTCTGCCAATCGGCCGGCGGGAAAACGGCCGGCCTCAATTTCAGCCAGATAAGATATCCACCGCTCGGCTCCGTCCATTCGGCCCACTGGGGGGAGATATGGCGCCGCAAAGCCCGGATGGCCGTCTGCATCCGCTTCCTGAAGACACGGTGCATTTTGCTGATATGGCGGTCATAGAAGCCGCGCCGGCAGAACTCATGAACGGCCGCCTGCAGGATCAGAGCTGGGGAGAGCTCGCTGAAACTGCGGATCGCGATCAGCCGCTCGATGCAGCCGCGTTCGGCGGCCACCCAGCCGATGCGGACGCCGGGAAAGAGGATCTTGGAGAATGTTCCGCAGTATATGACCAGGCGGTGTTTGTCCATCGATTTGATCGGCAGCACTACCCGGCCGAAGTATTTCATCTCCTCGTCATAGCCGTCCTCCAGGATGGGAATGCGGTGCAATTCGCAGAGAGACAGCAGCTGTTCGCGATGGGCCTGACCGGTGCTAACGCCCGTCGGGTTATGGAAGTTCGGCATCGTATAAACCAGCGCCGGCCGTTCTTCCCGGATCGCCCTGGACAGGATCGAGAGGTCCATCCCCTCCGGACGCATCGGGACCTCCAGAGGCTTCAATCCGTAAAAATTCATCAGGGGAAGCATGTGGCCGTAGGTCGGGGATTCGATCGCGACGGTTTTCCCCGGTGAGGCGATCATGCGAAACACGAGGTCGATCGCCTGCTGTGAGCCGTTCGTGATGAGGATCTCATCGGACGTCGCAGAGATGCCGTGGTTCTGTAAGCGTTCGGCGATGAGCTCGCGGAGGGGCAAATAGCCTGCCCGGTCGCCGTAGCCGAGAAGAGCGGCGCCTTGTTTCTTGATGACCCGATTCATGCAGGAGCGCAAGCTATCCAGGGGAAAAAGGCGACGGTCCATATCGAGGCTGGCGAAATTGACGGCGGAAGGCACGGTCTTGCGGCGTGTTTCTGGATAATAGCGAAGATAGGTCTGACGGATCGCGTTGCCGGCCGGCGAGGCGATTGCCTCCCAATCGATCAGGCCCTTTGCCGAGCGGCCGCGCGGAGAGGCGATTTCCATCCTGTCGCGAACGCGCGGGCAGGCGCCGGGCCGGAGGTCTATGAAACCCAAAGCCCATAATTCCTGATAAGCTAAGGATACCGTGGAGCGATGGAGGCCGAGTCTATCGGCCAGTCGGCGGGTGGAAGGAAGCTTATCGCCCGGGCGCAAGCTGCGGGTTTCGACCCTGCGGCGGATCTCGTCCATGATTTGCCGGTATTTAGGCGTGGCGCTTTTATCATCGAGCCTTAAGAGCAGCATGGTTGCCTCCTGCGCTGAAGATTATCACGAGGCCAGGGTATGCAAAATCTGGCCTGTTTGCAACTGCCAGTTCGTGCGATAATTAATCCGACCAGTTTAAAGGGGAAAGCAACGGGCGGATGGGGTCAAAGTAATCAATAAGCGGGGTCAAACCTACTCTTTACGCAGTTTCCCCTGTCAATTTTGCGTAATGAGTAGCTTTGAGCCCGATGACCTTATCGACGAGTACATCTCCGTAATCCGGGCCTGAAGGGCCGTCGTGATTCGTTCCCTTTCAGCGGAAAACGTGTTTTTTGGATCATAGGGCATGGGCTGCCCAATTTTGATGACCTTCTCCGTTTTATGAACGGCGACGGGGACAAAATCCAGGATCCTTCCCGTTTTTTCGTAATAGATGGGGGCCAGCCCGACAAATCCCTGATCAAACTTATTGAACACATCATTAAAAGGAATGGCGTCATTTTCGGGAAAAATAATCAGCGATTCTTCCCGCTTCAAATGTTTGATGCTTCGTTTCCATGTCGTGGCCAGCTTCATGCTTTTCTCATACACGGGGATGGCCTTGATGACTTTCATGAGGACGACGCAAGCCTTGGAAATTAGCCAGGCGACAAGAGTGCTGAACGGCGGCTTGAGGTGCAGTTCCTTCTCCACGAAATCCTTGCGCAAATAATCAGGACAGAGTTTCCAGTCCGTTGTCTGATGTTCTACCCATGGGTATAGGCGCATGGGAAAAGCGGCCAGCGTTGCGATAGGAGCGTACGAGCCGAGATGGTTGGAGACGAACACCGCCGGGCCCCGCTCAGGAATATTTTCTTTATCCAGCAATTCACAATGCCAGACAAGCGAAAATATTCTTTGCAGGATCTTGAAGCAAAAATCACCCATCGCGGATTCTGCGCTTCATCTTATCTGGATGACATGACCTTGTCAATTTCCTCGGTCCTGTGTTTGACTAGCTTCCCCTTTGATGCTATCCTTCTGCCAGACCGACCATCAGGGAGGAAGGGCCATGAAATGTCCTCTTTGCCGCTTTGAGAATCCTGAAGGCGCCCGCATTTGCATCAATTGCGATACTCCGCTGCCTCGCGCGGAAAAAGCCGCCGCCGTCGAAGGTGAAGCCGAAACCAAGAAGGAAGCTCTGACGGAGCTGACCCCCGGCCGGACTTTTGCCAACCGCTACCAGGTCCTCGAGGAGGTCGGCCACGGAGAATTGGGGCGAGTGTACAAAGTCCTGGATTATAAGACTGGCGAGCAGATCGCCTTGAAACTCATCAGTCCGGAAATCGCCTCAGACCCGTCAACGATGGAACGGTTCCAAAGCGAACTTCGGCTAGCCCGCAAAATCCGGCACAAGAATGTTTGCGGAATGCATGACATCGGCGAGTTTGAGGGCACCCATTTCGTCACTATGGATTACGTCATGGGGCAGGAACTCGAGACTATGATCCGTATGATAGGGACGTTGAGCATTAGCACCGTGCTCAGCATCGGAAAGCAGGTTTGTGAGGGTCTGGCCGAAGCCCATAGCCTGGGAGTGATCCACCGCGATCTGAATTCGCGGAACATCTTGATCGATAAAAGTGGGACCGCCAAGATCATGGACTTCGGGCTAGCCAGGTCAACCAAGGATGTTGGAAGGACAGACTTAAACATCTTGATCGGGACCCCGGAATATATGTCCCCCGAGCAGGCGGAAGCTCAGGAGATTGATTATCGGTCGGATATCTATGCCCTGGGCGTCATCCTGTACGAGATGGCCACCGGCCGCGTGCCCTATGAAGGCGACACGGCCTTGGCCGTGTCCATCAAGCACAAGGGACCGATCCCAAAGAACCCGAAGAAGTTCAATCCGAATATCCCGGAGGCCCTCAGCAATGTCATCTTGAAATGCCTGGAAAAAGATAAGGCCAGACGCTATCAGAATGCGATTGAAATACGCGAAGAGCTGGAAAAAGTCGAAAAAGCCCCTCCGGCCGTAGCGCCGATCGAGCCGCAGAGGAAGCCCGTTGCCGCCCGGAAGGCCGCCGCCAAACTCGACTTGAAGAAGCTCGGCATTCCCGCACTCATCGGAGCGGCCTTGGTGATCGCCGCCGTGATCATCATCCCAGGATCCGTTCATCGGAAACCGGCCGCCGTTACAGCCAGATCCCAAAAGCGCTCGGTTGCTGTGCTGCCTTTTGATGACGTGAGCTCCGCCAAAGATTGCGAATTCCTGGCCAGAGGGATTCCGGAGACGCTCATCCATAAATTATCCAATATCAGGGATCTCCGGATTCCGACGGGAACTTCTTCGTTCGCCTTAGAGGGCAAATCCATGGACGTCAGCCAAATCGGCGTCGAGCTGGGCGCCGATAACCTTGTCCAGGGAAGCGTCCAGGTATCCGGCGACAGGCTTCGTATGACGGTCCGGCTCTTGAACGTCCAAACGGGGCGGCCGATTTGGTCCGACAAGTATGACCGCAGAATGGGCGATATTTTCGCCGTCCAGGATGAAATCGCCCAGAAGATCGCCAGGGCGCTAAAAGTCAAGGTTTCCGACGAAGAGAAAAACGCGATTGTCGAGAAGTCGACGGAGGACGTGAAAGCCTATACATTGTTCCTTCAGGGCCGGCTGTCCCTAAGCAAACGGGGTGAGGAAGACCTCAAGAAAGCGATCGCGCTTTTTGAATCCGCCGTCAGAGAAGACCCGATGTACAGCCTGGCCTGCGCGGGCATCGCCGAGTCGTATTTTGACCTGGCCAGCCGCGGCCTGGTGCCATCGAATCAATGCTATCCGAAGGCGCTGGAAAGCGCATCGCAGGCTGTCCTGCTCGATGAAACCCTGGCCGATGCCCATGCCTGGCTGGGGGCCGTCAAATTCTACTTTGAGTATAACTTGGTCTCGGCCGAAATGGAATTGCTGAGAGCCATCGAGCTCAATCCCGCTTACGCGCCGGCTCATTCGTTCCTGGCCTTCATTCTCATAAGCACGGGGCGGCGGGACCAGGCCATCTCGGAGATGGAACTGGCCCGTGACTTGGATCCTCTCTCGGCCAGAATTAACGCCAACGTTGGCCTCATGTATATCAACGCACGACGTTATGACCAAGCGATTGACATTCTGAACAAAACAACCGAAAAGTTTCCCGAGGAGCAAAATGCCGCTAAGTATTTAGGAGCGGCCTACTTTTTTAAATCCATGTATGAGCAAGCCGCCGAGATTTTTCAAAAAGCCGGCTGCCGATCTGATTTAGGCATAACCTATATCAAAATGGAGAGGACAACCGAAGCTCAAAAAATTATTAAAGAGCTCGTTGAGGAATCCAAAAAAGAGCTAATCAGCTCCTATGAAGTCGCCAAGCTTTATTTTTCTACGGGAGAGGTTGATCAAGGCTTTAACTGGCTGAACAGGGCTTATGCAGAACGTGGTCCGAGCATTTATATGATGAAAGTCGACCCGTTCCTGGATAGCATCCGTTCCGACCCGAGATACCATGAGTTATTGAAGAGGATGAACCTGGAATAGGAAATGAGGAGACAAACCGCATGAAGCCGATCCAAACATTTCTCGCCGTCCCGTCGCTGCCGGCTCCGCTCGAGCGACTTCGCGAGCTGGCCCGCAACTTGCGCTGGGCCTGGCACCACGATACGATCGAGCTTTTTCGACGGCTGGACAGCGTCCTGTGGGAAACGACCGGGCACAATCCCATCCTCATGTTGGGGACAATCGACCAGGCGAAGCTTGAAGCCGCAGCCTGCGATGAGGGATTCTTGTCGCATCTGGATCGTGTCGCCCAGGATCTGGATGCCTATATGGCCGCGAAATCTACCTGGTTCCGGCGGGCCCACGGTGTTTTCCAAGCGCCCCTTGTCGCCTATTTTTCTGCGGAATTCGGCATCACCGAGTGCCTCTCCATTTTTGCCGGCGGTTTGGGGGTGTTGGCCGGGGATCATCTCAAGTCGGCCAGTGATTTGGGCGTGCCCCTTATCGGCGTAGGGCTTCTCTACCAGCAGGGCTATTTTCGGCAGTATCTCAACGAAGGCGGCTGGCAACAGGAAGTTTATGAAAAAAACGACTTCCACAATCTGCCATTGACCTTGAAACGTCGGTCGGATGGGTCGCCGCTGACAGTCGAGGTGGCTTTGCCGGGCCGGAAAGTCACCGCCCAAATTTGGTGGGCCCAGGTCGGGCGCGTGCTACTCCACCTGCTGGACACCAACACCCCGGCCAATCGACAATCTGAAGATCGCGACATCACCGACCAGTTATATGGCGGCGATCAAGAGATGCGCATCAAACAGGAGATTCTGCTGGGCATTGGCGGATATCTTGCCCTGGAGGCCATGGGCCTGGAACCGACTGTCTATCACATGAACGAGGGCCATTCCGCTTTTCTGGGCCTGGAGAGGACGCGCCGGTTGATGGAAAAGCAGGGCCTTTCGTTCGCGGAAGCGCGTGAAGCCGCGTCGGCCGGGCTGGTTTTCACCACCCACACGGCGGTTGCGGCAGGCCACGATTATTTCCCGCCGCAGCTCATGGACCGCTATTTTGCCGATTATATTCGCGCTTTAGGTCTCTCTCGACGCGACTTCCTGGCCTTGGGGCGGCAGAATCCCGATGACGACCGTGAACCGTTCTGTATGACGATCCTCGCTCTCCGTTTGGCCGCCTACAGCAACGGGGTGAGCCGGCTGCACGGCAAGGTCACCCGAAAAATGTGGACGGGGCTTTGGCCGGGGCTGCCCGAGGACGAGATTCCTATTGGTCATGTGACCGACGGCATTCAGTTTCAGTCTTGGATCTCCCGCGAGATGAAGGAATTGTACGACCGCTACCTGGGACTGCGCTGGCGGGAAGAAGTCGCCGACCAGACGGTGTGGCAAGGAGCGGACCGCATCGCGGCCGAGGAGCTGTGGCGGACCCACGAGCGGCGTCGGGAGCGGCTGGTCGCTTTCAGCCGCCGCCGCCTGCGCTCTCAGTTGGAACGGCGCGGGGCTTCTCAGGCAGCGGTTGAAGCGGCCGACGAGGTTCTAGATCCCGAGGCGTTGACCATCGGCTTTGCTCGCCGGTTTGCGACTTATAAGCGGGCGACGCTATTGCTGCGCGACCAGGAGCGGCTGGCGCGCATCCTTAATAAGCCGGGCCGTCCGGTCCAGATTATCTATGCCGGCAAGGCCCATCCTCGCGATGACCCGGGAAAGGGGCTGATCCGGCAGATTGTGGAGTTATCGCGCCGTGAGGAATTTCGTCGTCGGCTGGTCTTCCTTGAAGATTACGATATGGCCGTGGCCCGATATTTAGTGCAGGGAGTTGATGTCTGGCTGAACACCCCGCTTCGGTTGCAGGAGGCCAGCGGCACCAGCGGCATGAAGGCGACCGCCAACGGCGTCCTCAACTTGAGCATCCTGGACGGGTGGTGGGATGAGGCGTACCGGCCTGAAGTCGGCTGGGCCATCGGACGGCGGGAGAAGTACGACGACAGCAACTACCAGGACCAGGTCGAGGCCGAAGCTCTGTACGGCCTGCTGGAGCAGGAAGTGGTTCCGATTTATTACGACCGGGGCAGCGACGGTCTGCCCCGCCGCTGGATCGGCCGGATGAGGGCGTCGATCCAGACCTTATGCAGGACTTTCACGACTCACCGCATGGTGGGAGAATATACGGAGCGCTATTACCTTCATGCGGCCGGCCATTATGAGCAGCTCACGGCTGATGGGATGGCCCGGGCCAAGGAAATTGCGGCATGGAAAGTCCGTATCCAGAAAAATTGGCCTCGTGTCCGCGTCGAAGCATTGGGCGGTGGTCCCGCCAGTGATGTTCAAGTGGGCGGCGAGATCCCCATCCAGGCAGAGGTGTTTCTGGGCGCCCTCACGCCTGATGAGGTGACAGTCGAGCTCTATCTGGGTCGCGTCGATGCGGCTGGAGAAATTGTGGATGCGGCTTCGACGCCGATGCAGTCGATAAAACAAAAAGGGGAAGGAACTCACCTTTATCAGGCAAGCGCCGTCACCTGCCGAGGTAGCGGGCTGTATGGCTATACGTTGCGGGTGATTCCCCGCCATCCCGCTCTCACGACGCCGTTTCTGCCTGGGCTGATCCTCTGGGCATAAAATGCATTGGGGTCAAAGCTACTCATTACGCATTATTGCATAACATAATGTGCGTAATGAGTAGCTTTGACCCCAATAATTAAGGTTTGACCCCAAGGAACTTGACAGCTTTGCTGTCTTGCTTATCTTCTTCTGGCACCGCCTGATGAACGGCCCGAGGGGGGAGCACTGAAGGATCTGGAAATTGAGGGACCGGAGAAAGACCTAATCGAAGGACTGGAGAATGAACGCGGTGCGGTATATCTTGGAGAATATGAACGCGAGGGCCCGGAATAAATCCGTGCCCTTGAAGAAGACGACGGCGTCCTCGTCGATGGGGCGATTCTCGAAGGATAAAATTTTCCTCGCGAGGCGAGAGTGGATGTGGTCGATCGGATCACTCGATCCGAGCTTCTGACTATTCCACGGGGCTGTTGAAGCTGATCTCTCCGGACGACCCTCCCGCCAAAACGGCTGCGATAGCCGTAGCCATAATTGCCGTAATAGCCGTATCCATAACCATATCCATAGCCATATCCATAGCCATATCCATAGTAAAAAGGATCATAATACCAGCTGTTCCAATACCAATAGGGATTCCAGCCGAAATATGAGGTAGGCCAGAAGTAGGAGGACCACATAAAGGGATTGTAGCGATGCCAGAACGGGTACCAGCTCATGGACCAATTGAGCCCTGATCCGGGCCACCAGGGGGACCAAGTCCAGCCCATCCATCCGCCATAGGGGCTATAGGGGTATCCTCCCCCATATCCCTCATATCTTGGCTCGTATTCTCGAAAACTCGTTTCTTCTTCACGCTTCCGGCTCCAACTGTCGAACTTGTTGACGACTCTGGGATCTTGGTACACTTGCGTCTTATTCTTTTCGACATCCATTCTATAGAGCCCCGCTTTTTCGAAAGAGTATTCCTCCTGCGGGCTTCGGACTTTGACCGACTGATCTCTTAACTGAAGATAAACACTCCCCTCCCATACGCTCAACGTGGCAGATTCTTTTTGTAGGTCCGTAAAAACGACTCTGGTGTGCTGGCCCAGTCTGACCCAGTTGCCTTTTCCCAGATCGACTTCAACCATGCCTTTGGCTGTGTTTAATTCGTCTCCAGACTTGACCACCATATGGAGATCGGCTTTTTCAAAGTTCTGAAAGAACACGTTCCCTTCCATGTCGCTAATATAAACGGCCGTTTCCTTCGTTTCAGCCTGGGGTTTATTCTGCGCGAGGAGCATAACCGGAAGGAGTGATAAACCAAGAATCAAGAGACACGATAATTTAAGTTTCATTTCGTCCTCCTTACGGCAAGCCGAAAAAGGCCCGCCCTTGAGAACACGATTCTCAAATCTTTATCGCCATCAAACATTATACCACAAATGCTGCAATCTTATAAATTATAAATATTTTGGGAAAGGGTCATCTCGTTCTTCGCAACAAGGCGCAGAAGAGGAAATAATCCAGCGTTCCCAAAAAGAGGATAATGCCGATCTCTGCCAGAAGCATTTTTTCATTTAAGGAATAAACGCTCTGGCCCTGATCCTTGGCCGGGACCTTGACCGCTCTGGCTTTGAGAAATCGGGGCAAAAACATGTATCCGCTCTGTTTTGCGGTCGTTCGCCAGATCAGGTTTGTGCTGAAGTCTCTCTTGTAGGAACGATGAATCGCGCGATAGGGGACAAACAGGGCCGCCAGGAGCAGGAGCGCCCCAAAAATTCTCGAGACTCTCTTTCTGCATGGATTCATGTTTTTCCCCATGATGATCATACGATGTTATCAAGCCATGCGTTTATCTGTCAACGAAATCCCCGGCCTCCGGCCTAAAGGATGATATTCAGGGATTGGGGAAAAATTTTGAAGGTGATTTTTTTAAATGGAGTGGGATGATCGAGGCTTTTTAGAGTTTCCCCGTCCGTCTGGATTTCAAACGGCGTTTCAGAGGAAATTTCGAAGCTTGGGGCCTGAAAAAATTTCACTTCTTTTGCTTGTGCATGCTTTCCCCGGTTGGCCAGAGAAGAAATCCGTGCCAGCCTGGCCAATGAACATTTCCTGATGAGGCAGAGATCCAGCCGGCCGTCATCGGGCAAGGCGTTCGGGTTGATGAGTTTTCCCGAGGCCCAATAGCGGACATTACTGATGACGGCGGCCACGAACTCCCCGTCCATCCGGCCCCCTTCGGATTCGACGATCAGGGGCAAGGGAATTAGCTTGTTCCGATAGGCGCGAATAATCCCCAGAACACCGGCGGCAGTCTGATGCTTTGCCAAGCGGGACCTCCGCTGCGCCAGCCCCGCCACATATTGATTGACAAAAACCCCCAGGCCGACATTGGCCTGGCCCAAAAAATAACGCGCCGGTTTCTCGCGGTCATAAATGCATCCAATGTCGATTTTTTTTATCTTCTGACCTTTTAGAGCCAGGCAGGCCTTTTCCAAAGAATCGACCCCGAATTCCTTGGCGATGTCGTTCGAAGATCCGATGGGGATCATCCCGAAACTCACATCGGCGCCTATTCGCATAATCTCATTGACTATTATGTGAAATGTCGAATCTCCGCCGGCGCCGACGACGATCCCGTATTTTGCGGCATGCGTCCTGGCCAGCTCTCTCAGATTCTCTTCGCTCTCCGTGACCGCTAAATCATAGGGAATACCATGCCGACGAAGCCGCTCTTCCAGCGCTCCTCGCATTTTTCGGGCGCGGCCCATCCCCGCCGAAGGATTGAATAGGATAGAGATTCTTTCACTCCGCATGAGGCGCCAGGCTCCTCCTCATTTCCCCGGCCCGCTCGTTCAAGACCTGGTGGGCATGCTCCAAATCTTTCCGGATATGGGCCAGGACGGGAAGCCAGAAAAATAAATTGATCATCCAGAAAACAAGCACCGACCACATCGCCATCTTCAGACCCCAGAGAGTCGCCACATAAGAGGCGATCAGCGGGCCGAGGGCGTTGCCGATCATATCCATGACGGACGCCAGCGACACCATTGTCGCCCGATGCTCGGGCAGGTTGATGTCCGCCAGCGAGCTGTACCAGTTTGGGTTGACGCCCTGGTTGATGAACATGGCTCCGGCGATGGTCAGGACGAGGGCCCACATGCCGGGCCGGGCCAGCGCTTGGGACAGGGTTGCGCCATCCGGGATCCAAACGTTTGATTGGATGAAAAAAATCATGAAGACGATCGGAAGGCTGTTGCAGAAAAGGGCGACCCAGACCTTAGCCCGTTTGTCCTTTTGAAATCCCCAGTCGCCCAGCCGCCCAAAGGCCAAGGCCCCCAGCCCGCCCAGGATAAAGACAGCCAAAATCGTGACATTCACCGCCTGCGCTTCCATGTTGTGAATGTCTTTCATGTATTTGAAGATGAGAAAGAGGACGATCGACCCGGGGAAGACATCGATAAAATTTATGATCAGCCAGAAATTGCTTTTCGCCGCCCAGATCATTTTGGCATCTTTCCTGGAAATGCGGAAGCGGTATTCAGCGCCCTCGAGGATGACCCCGCGCAATTCCTGTTCCCGGGCCCCTCGTTCTGGCTCGCGGACGAGCACAAGTGCCGCTGTCAGGACGAGGTTGACGATTCCGACCATGAAGTAAGCAAGACGCCAGCGGCCGACGAGAGAGCCCGCCACCAAAAATCCTGCCAGGCGCCCGGCGAGCATGGCCAGCGACATAAAGCCGAAGGCTGTTGACCGCCTCTTGGGATCGACCAAATCGCCAACCAAAGAAAAAACCGCCGGAACAACGACCCCCACGCCGATGCCGTTCAGAGCGCGGGTGATCAGAAAGAAAATATATCCGCTGCTGCCATGTGGGGCAAGGACGGTAAGCGTGGAGAATGTGCCGTAAACTAGACAGCCGGCCAGGCAGATTTTAATGCGAGATTTTCGGTCGGCATAGATGCCGGCGATGATCATCGAAATCGCCGAGCAAATGGTAAACGTAAAGGTGACCCAGCCCAGCGGCACGACATTCGACGTTGTCCGAAAAAAATCCTGGAGCAGGGGATTGACAAGCGGGCTAAGCAGCGATTGGTCCGTGAAATCAAAGATAAGGATGAGGAGAAAGAAGGCCAAGGCCAGTCCGCCGGCAGCGCGGGAGACGGTATTTCGCTGAATTTCCATAGTTTAAAATCAAGGTATTATTAATCCAAGCTTTCTGGGGAAGTCAAACAAATTCATTTGACTATTCTTTTTTAGGGGGTTATGCTAGAAACAAATGGAAATAGCGAGCTCTACATCTCTCAGAAAGGGAACGAGAGTTTTCCTGTTCGTCCTCGTCTGGGCCCTTACGGCCTGGCTGGTTTATCCCTTGATTGTCCTGGATAAAGTCGACCTCCGCAGCTCACTCGAATATTTCTACAGGGCGGCCGGGGGAGTCGTCATCATGATCATCCTCTTCGGGAAAACGGTCGTCGATCTTTTGTTCTCTCAGGACCTTTCCCGGAAAAAGTCGTATCTCTATGTCGCGTTCCTGACTCTCTATTCGATCGCATTGGCAGGCGGGATCATCTTCGTGGCCATCCGAATCCTCCTCCTCTACCTGAACAAAAACAGCTCGACCTTCACAGGCCAGGACGTCCAGTATTAAGCTTGCTCTCCCTTTAGACAAAGTTCAAAGCAGCACCGGTGGGCGGTTTTCGTCCATGAGCTAAGATCTCCGCTTTAGACGAGCGGCCATCGCATCGCTTTCCGCGAGCTTCAAGCGGACGCTGATGATAAACGGCGATTCGCCCTCGATCCAGTGGCCGTAGGTTGTCGACACCACCGTTCCGTCGGGAAGAACCTCCACACCCGGGTATCCGCAATCCCCGTCTTTAAGATTATCCATCAGGCGGATGCGGTATTGCCCTTCCCGGCCTTTGACAATGTCGTCGTACGTGCCCACCCATGCCACCCAATCGCCATGCCAGGCGGAGCCGGCCGCCATGTCCCGGAAGGAAATGAACAGCCTTCCGTCCGGGGCATATTTGGCGGTGTGGCGGTCCCCGGTCAGGGAGGCGGGGAGCTCGCGCGGCGCTGTCCAATTTTTGCCTTCGTCGTCCGTGAAGGTTACATAAGAATTTCGTGTCCGGGTGTTTTCACGAAGGAGAGCGGCGATTTGTCTTCCATTTGACGAGCGGAGGGCTCCGGGCTCGCACAGGTGGATTTTGTCGGATTGGAAAATCTCTTCGGGAAACGACCAAGTCAGGCCGCCGTCTCGAGAAAATGTTTTGTAAAGCGTCATAGTCTTGGTCGCGGCTCCGTTCTTTTTAAAAAATCTGCCGTCGTCATGGAAAAAAGCCATGCAATCGCCGTTCTTGAGTCGGACTACGCTGGACATCGTCACGATTCCGCCCCAATCGCCGACGGGGGCTAGGGGGGACCAACTCTCGCCGTCGTCCTCCGAGTGGGACATCCGGCAGGGATACAACCCCGAAAAAAGGATCAGTCGTTTTCGGCCCGCCTTATCGACGACACGATAGATCGTCGGCGTTTCCAGGCTCGTCGCCCAGTTTTCCGGGAGCGGACGCCGTTCGCTCCATGTCAATCCGCCGTCAACGCTTTTTTTCAGGCAGATTGGGCCTTTTCCGTGCCCTTTTGGATAAACGCAGAGGATGGTTTTTTGGTCCTCCAACAGGACCGTCGTCGGATGACCGAGATATTGCCCCGGTTCTTTGTCCACGATCACTTGCCTCTCCTTCTGAGCCGCAAGGTCAACCAGGGGGATCGTGATAGCTTTTAATGAGGCCTTATCTTGTCGGTGACTTGCCCGAAGGATTCTTGCCACAGAAAAGAGAAGGGTAAATACAGCGAACCCTATCCAGAGCTTGCTAAACGCCGATAAACGCATGTTGAAATTATAATGGCTGAAATAGCTCGGGGTCAAACCTACTCATGGCGCAAGTCCTTAAGGATTATTTTGCGTCATAAGTCGCTCGAACCCCGAAAGAAAAGGGGGAAGGCGTTATGACGCCTTCCCCCCAGGGTTAAGAGAGGTTAAGAAGAAGAGGTTGCGATTTTTGCCCTCCTCCTAGTTCGACCGGCCCAGCGACCTCAAGGCGTCGGCAACGCGGCCCACGGCCAGGATATAAGCGGCCTCCCGCATGGTCACTTTGTGCATTTCCATAGTCTTGACGACATCCCAGAAGGCTTTTTTCATCTTCTTTTCGGTCTTTTCCCGGACTTCCTCTTCCGTGAAAAAGTATCGCTGCAGGTCTTGGACCCATTCCAGGTAAGAGACCGTGACGCCGCCTGCATTGGCCAGGATGTCGGGCGCGACCAGAACTTTATTCTTGGCGAGGATCTCATCGGCGTCGAGGGTGGTCGGCCCGTTGGCTCCTTCGAGGACGATTTTAGCCTTCACTTTGCCGGCATTCTCCTTGGTGATTTGGCCTTCAACGGCGGCCGGGATCAGAATGTCCAGGGGCAGGGCGATAAGGCTTTCGTTGTCGATCGATTCTGTGCCCGGGAAATTCACTAGTGAACCAGTCTGGGCGATCTGCTTCTCCACGTCAAAGGGATTGATCCCTTTTTCGCTATAGATGCCGCCGAACATATCGGTCGCGGCGACGATCGTGCAACCGGCTTGATGAACCAGCTTGGCAATCGAGGAGCCAACGTTGCCGAAGCCCAGGATGGCCACTTTTTTATCCTTCAGCGTCAGGTGGATGTACTTCGAGGCTTCTTCAAGGACAAAGAATAAGCCGGTGCCCGTGGCCATGGCTCTTCCGAGAGAGCCCCAGAGGTGAACGGGTTTTCCAGTGACCACGGCTGGCTCGACACATCCGTTGCCCTGGCTGTAGGCCTCCGCGATCCAAGCCATGGTCTGGGAGTTGGTGAACATATCCGGAGCAGGAACGTCCTTGTATGGGCCGATGATATCCTTGATGGCGTAGGTGTATTCCTTGGTTAGCTTCTTGAGTTCGTTCTCAGACATTTTGAGAGGGTCGCAGATAATGGCGCCTTTTCCCCCTCCGAAGGGGATGTCGACAACGGCGCACTTCCAGGTCATCCACGAGGCGAGGGCCTTGCATTCGCTGATCGAAGCATCCGGAGAGTAACGGATGCCTCCCTTGGCCGGTCCGCGCACCGTGGAGTGCTGAACGCGAAATCCGGTGAATGTCTCGGCCCGGCCGTCGTCAAGCGTAATGGCAAGGTGGACGGTTAGCTCTCTCTGCGGATATTTGAGACGCTGATAGATCCACGGTTCGAGGTCGAGATACTCGGCCGCGCGTTCGAACTGCATCGTGGCTTCGATAAACGGGTCGTATTCCTTTTCCCTATAAACGGGGATAGGGCTGATGTATTTGATCTTTGCTTCCTGTGCCATGGGCTTATCTCCCGTCGATCTCTTTCACCAGAAGGAAAAGCAGCTTTTCGTAGCCGGATTTCTGGAAATGAAGGATGGGAATCTTGCGGCCGCGGTGATAGAGAAATTTTCCCTCGATGCGGAGCCTCTTCTTTTTCGTGCTGTATGCCGGCGACGAAACTTCCTTGGCACCCGGAAAGGGAATGATTTTTGCGGACTTGCCGGGTTCCACGATTTCCAGTTCAGGCATCTCATCCTGAGCTTTGTGTTTGACAGCCGCCGATGATTTTGAATAAGTGCTCATTTTGCCTCCTTTATGATCACGCTTACGATTACATGAACACGCGCTATATAAAGCAAGTCTCATGCCACGATTTAAATTATTGATTTTAAAAGAATTGAAATTAATAAAAGGTATAGCTATGGCGTTTTGCTATATAGCAATTTGCTATAGATGGGGTCAAACCTCAACATTCAACAGCAGTTTTGAATTAAAGGTAATTTTATTGAATGTTGAGGTTTGACCCCGATTTCGTGTCCCCGAAATCATGCCAGGAAAAAAGCTAATTCTTGGGCTTTAGCTTTCTAAATAGCGAAGTCGGGTGGATGCCGAGGATTTTGGCCGCCTGGGTTTTGTTGTTGCCGGTAGCGGCCAGGATTTTTTCGATATATTTTTGCTCTATCTCCTCGAGCGTTGGAAAGGGTCCCTCAAAAATCAGTTCATCCAGAACGGGGCTTGCGGCACTTTGTTTATGTTCCCGGATTTCGAGCGGGAGATGGGAGAGTAGAATCTCGTCGCCCGCGGACAGGGCCATGATGCGTTCAATGATATTCTTCAGCTCCCGGACATTTCCGGGCCAGGGATACTCCATCATGGCCGTGGCCGCCTCCAGGGATATACCTTTATACGTGCGCCTGAGCTCATGGTTGAATTCTTCCATGAAGGACAATGCCAAGGGCACGATGTCCTCCTTCCGGTCGCGCAAGGGAGGAATGAAGATGGGAACGACATTCAGCCGGTAAAAAAGATCGGACCGGAATTCCCCCTTTTCCACGGCCTTGGCCAGGTCTTGGTTAGTCGCCGCGAGGACCCGGATATTCACCCGGATCTGCTTTTCGGCGCCGAGCCTGGTGAAGCTGCCTTCTTCCAGGACGCGCAAAAGCTTTGCCTGAAGGTTCAAGGACATGTCCCCGATCTCGTCGAAAAAGACCGTGCCTTCATCGCCTTTTTCAAGCAGCCCGATCTTTCTTTTCTTGGCATCCGTGAATGCGCCCGCTTCATAGCCGAACAATTCGCTTTCCAGCAGGTTCTCTGGGATGGCGGCGCAGTTGATCTCCACAATCGGCTTTTCCGCGCGAGGGCTATGATAATGGATGGCCTTGGCCAGCAACTCCTTTCCCGTCCCGCTCTCGCCCTGAAGGAGCACCGTCGTCTTGTCTGATGCCGCAACCCGCCGAGCCATTTCCAGGAGTTCCTTCATATTCCGGCTTTCGGCGGCGATCTTTCCAAAGTAATACCGGCCTTTTTCGGAGTCCAGATGGTCCTGGATCCTGATCCTGAGCGAAAGCGTCTCCAGGGCGCGGCGGATCGTAGCTTTTAACTCGTTTATTTTGAATGGCTTGAGGAGATAATCATAGGCCCCTATCTTCATGGCCTCGACGGCCTTCTCCAGGATCTCGTAGGCCGTCATCATGATGACGATGGTCTCCCGCTCCATTTCTTTGACCCGCTTGAGGACCTCGATCCCCGAAATGCCGGGGAGCATCAGGTCGAGGAGGATGAGATGGGGCTTGTATTTTTCGATGATTTCCAGGGCCGCCTCTCCTGAATCGGCCACATGGACCTCGTAATCTTCCTTTTCCAAAATCTTTTTGAGGTTGCTGAGGGTCAGGATTTCGTCGTCAACGATGAGAATGGAATACGTGCTCACGCGATGACCTCCTCGTCCTTTAGAGGAATCCTGCCTTTTTGCCGGACCGGTAGGACGATGGAAAATATCGTCCCCTTGCCGACCTCGCTCCGGCAGAATATGTCGCCGCTGTGGTTTTTGATATAGCTCAGGCTGATGCTGAGGCCGAGGCCTGTACCCTGGCTCTTTTTGGTCGTATAGAAGGGGTCGAAGATTTTTATGAGGTTTTCCGGCAAAATGCCCACACCCGTGTCCCGGATATCGATCTGGATTTCCTCTTTAAACTTCACCTTCGAGGTTTCCACAGTCAAGTCCCCGCCGCCGGGCATGGACTGGGCGGCGTTAATAAGCATGTTGGTCAGGACCTGGCGGATCTGATTCAAGTCGGCCGTGATCTGGGGTAGGGACGGCGGGAGGACCTTGTGGATCCTGGCCTTGCGGAAGATGGGCTGGTGGCTGAGAAAGGACAGCGAATCTTCGATGAGCTGGTTGATGTTGATCTTGGTGAATTGGGGCGGCGTCGGCCGGGCAAAGTTGAGCAGGCCGCGAATGGTTTCCGAAATTCTATAGACGTTTTCGAGGACGACCTCGATCTCCTCCTTATTCTTGGGGTCCTGGGCTTCATCCCGGAGAATTTCTAAGTAAGAGGAGATGCCAAGCAATGGGTTGTTGATCTCATGGGCGGCTCCCAGCGCCAGCTGGCTCAGGGCCGACAGCTTTTCATATTCCGCCAGCTGTTTGCGCAGGCGCTCCCGCTCGGTGACGTTTTCGATGGTCACCGTTACGCCCAGCATTTTGCCGGTCCCGTCTTCGATCGGGAAAAAAGACAGGTTGAAGTATTCGTCGCCCTTGCCCCGGTCGATTTTTTTTTCCTCGAGCTGGTGGAGTTTTCCCTGGAGGATTGTGTTTTCAAAAGTGATTTCCACTTCGCGGTCGTTGAGCCAGGGGAGGACCTGGAATATGTCCTGTCCCTTTTCGATGGTCTGCAGGCTGAACAGCCCCTTGATCTCTTTGTTGTAATGCGTGATCTTGCCCGCAGTGTCCAGGCCGATGACGCCCAGGGAAAGGCTGTCGATCAGGTTGTAGATGTATTCTTCGGAAAGCCGGAGCTCCTGGGTGAGCCGCTCGCTTTCTTTGACTTTGTTCTCGAGCTCGACGTTGATTTGGTCCACCTCTTTCTTCTTGGACCGAGCTTCTTCCAGGGCGTTTTGAAGGTTGCGGGTTAGCTTTTGCAGGAGGACAGTGGTGCGCCGGGAATAAAGAGCGGAGAGAAGCACCAGTAGCAGGAAGAATGGAATGAATAGGAACAGGATGATCCGATTGACCTCTCTCACAGGCAGGAGCGCCTCGTCCAGGTCGATTTCCGAGACCAGATAAAAATTAGCCTGGGGATATTTTTTATACGCGCACAGGACCTTATGACCGCGGTAATCGGTATGGGCGACGACGCCCCGGCTCCCCGTATGAGGATTGCCCTCCTTCTGGTCGAAGCCGCGGGTCACGAACGGCTCACCGCCGAGCTTGGTCGGGGACAGCAGGAGGCCCTCAGGATCGACGATAAACAATTCGCTGGTCGTCCCGATCCTCAGGTCGAAAAGAAGACTGTAAAAGTTGTTCAGGTCGAGAGAGGCCGCCGCGACACCGATGATTTGATTTCTCCGGTTATAGAGCGGATGGGAGAGAATCATGACCTGCTGATTCAGGATATCGGAACGGAAAATGCCGGCATTAAATGGTTTTCCCTGTTTGGAAATCTTGAAGTATTCTCTCTGGGCGATATTGCCCTCAATTTTTCTGTTAATGGAGAGGACGATGTTGCCATCGAGGTCGGCCACGGCCAGAAAATCGAACCATTTCTTTTCACGGATGGGAGATTCGAGGAACGGCTGGAGCTTGGAGATCTCGTTGATGCTATCGATCTCCAACTTGGAATAGGACTTCAAGTCCATTTCCCGGTCATGGAGAAAGGCGGTGATGGTCTTGGAATTTTCTTCGACCGTATCGGCCAGGCGGTTGTAGATCTGGTCCTTAATCAGGGAGGATGTCTCATAATTCACGGCCAGGTAGAGGAGGAGGAAGGGGCTGACGAACAACAGCAGCGTCAGGAGGGTATTCCGCGTCGTCAGCTTTCTGTAGGACTGTTCTTCGGCGGAGGGCTGGGCGTTGGGTGTCGTCGGCATCGCTAAGAACTCATTGTATCATAAAAAATAGAAAATGGGGCCGGGAACGGGGATATGCACCTTGGGCACGGATCCCCGATTCTTCATACTATTTGAATCCCCTTTTCATTTTCTTTAAAATAGGAGAGACGGAAAGAAAGGCTTAACTTGAAGCTCCTCGATCTCATCCAGTCCCTGCGGCCCACGCAGTGGACCAAGAATTTTTTTATCTTTGCCCCGCTCGTGTTTGCCAAGGAATTTTTCGAGCTCGACCTCTGGCTCAAGACAGGGGCGGCCTTCGCGATTTTTTGCTTTTTTTCCAGCGCTCTTTATCTGGCCAATGATCTCTTTGATCTGGAGGAAGACAAGCTTCACCCCAAGAAATCGCAGCGGCCGATCGCCTCGGGCCGGGTCGCCGCCTCCCAGGCCGTCGTAGCCGGCGTGATTCTGGCCGTCCTGAGCCTGGCCCTGGCCTTCGTTTTGAACACGAATTTTTTTATCGTCTGCGCCATCTATGGCATCCTCCAGCTGGCCTATTCCCTCAAGCTCAAGCACGTCGTGATTCTGGATGTCTTTATCATCGCCGCGGGCTTTGTCATCCGTGTCGTCGCCGGCGGGCTGGTGATTCAGGTGCCCCTCTCCTCCTGGCTATTGATCTGCACGACGCTCCTGGCCCTCTTTCTGGCGATGAGCAAGCGGAGGCATGAGCTCGTCCTTCTCGAGGGAAACGCCCCCGCCCATCGGCCGATCCTCAAGGAATACAGCGCCTACCTCTTGGACCAGATGATCGGGGTCGTGACCGCCTCCACCGTCATTGCCTATTGCCTCTATACGGTTTCTGAGGAGACGGTGAAAAAGTTCGGGACGAGCAATCTCATTTTTACGACCCCGTTCGTTCTCTATGGGATCTTCCGCTACCTGTATCTCGTCCACCAAAAGGGCAAGGGTGGAAGCCCGGAGGAATTGATCATTAGAGACAAGCCGCTTCTGTTGGCCATCGTTCTCTGGATCGCCGCGGTGGTCATCGTCCTCTATTCCAGGTAATCGAACATGCCTAAATCGAAAGTCGTTGTTTTGAAGACGTCCCCCCAGTCCGTGCTTGAGGACTACAAAAAATTGATGCATCTTGCGGGGTATCAGTCGGTCATTCGCAAAGACCGGGACACGGCTCTGAAGATCAACATCTCCTGGCACTATTTTTATCCCGCCTGCTCGACGACGCCCTGGCAGCTGGAGGGCGTAATCAAGACGCTGCTCCAAGACGGGTACATGAAAGAGCGGGTCCATGCCTGTCACAACCGGACGGTTGTTGTCTCGGCCAAGAAAGGGGAGCGGGAGAACAGACACCTGCCCGTCGTCCAGAAGTACGGGCTGCGCAACATCCACCTTTATGAGAACGAACCATGGGTTCGCTATGAGCCGAAAGGCAAGATCCGGGTCCTGAACGAAATCTTTCCCAAAGGCATCGAAATTCCCAAGCGCATGATCGGCGAGAATATCATCCACCTGCCGACGATGAAGACGCACGTATTTACGACAATGACCGGGGCCATGAAAAATGCCTTTGGCGGCCTGCTCCATGAGCGGCGGCACTGGACGCACTCCGTCATCCACGAGACGCTGGTCAACCTGCTCACCATCCAAAAGGAAATCCATTCGGGCGTCTTCGCCGTGATGGACGGGACCGTTGTCGGCGATGGGCCGGGCCCGCGCTGCATGGTCCCCTTCATTAAGGATTTCATCCTGGCCAGCGCCGACCAGGTGGCCATCGATTCCGTGGCCGCGAAAATGATGGGATTCGAGCCGATGGATTTGGACTTCATTCGCCTCGCCCACGAAGCCGGGCTCGGGTCCGGGGATATCAAAGAGATCGAAATCGTGGGCGAGGACATTTCCGGGGTGAATTTTCATTTCCATAAGGGAAAGAACACGTTCGTCAGCCGCGGCCAGAAAATGATCTACTGGGGGCCGCTCAAGCCGCTGGAGAAATTTTTGCTGCGCACTGTGCTCGCGCCGTGGTCCTATATCGCCTCCGTCGTCTTCCACGATTGGATTTGGCACCCCGCCATCGGGAAGCAGCGGACAAATGCCTTCCTGCGCACCAAATGGGGCAGACTCTTCCAGCAGTATTGATTTTTCTTGAATCCCTCTCTGATTTTGTTATGACAGGCAAAAATATTCCGGGGAGAGTTTTAAAGGTCCTGGGAGTTGTTTTCCTGGGCATCATCATTGTTTTTCTGGTCATCGGCTCGCAGCTTAACATCCATCTTGTCTATCTGATCGGATATCCGCTGGTGGGGATCGCCGTTTTTATTTTATGGATCCGGTTGAAAAAGAAATCCCGCCGCTGAAGAGGTCAATCTTTGATATACCGCAGGCTCTTGGGCTCCTTTTCCATGTGATAGACGATCATGGCCTGGAGGCTGCTCTGGATGGCCTTGAGCACCTCCGCCGAGAAAGGCCGCTGGCCGGCTTTGGGCGGAGGGTTTTTCCGGACCCAGTCCAGGAATGAGGCCAGCTCCGGCTTGACCTCCTCTTTTTTCACGGGGGCACAGTCGGGGCAGTAGATGCCGTCTTTCTTCGGCGCCAGCCATCCGCTTTCGGCAGGCGCTTTGCCGCATTTTTTGCAGCGGCGGACGTTCGGCAGGAAGCCGTTGATCTGGAGAAACCAGACCTCAAAATAGCGTGTCAGCAGGTTGAGGTCGCCCCGTTCTTTCAGAGCCTGCAGGACGGATAACAACAGGCGGTAGATGAGATCTTCGCGGGCGCGAGCCGGAAAAAACTCCTCGATGAGCTCGGCAAAATAGGTAAGCGTGAGCGATGTCTTCAGGTCTTTCTGGATGTCGAAGAACGATTCGAGGAGGTCGCAATCGCTGACCGTGACCAGATCCCTCCGTTCTTTTTCATAGAAGAACATCGTAACCAGCGACATCGGCTCGAGCGCGCTGCCGAACCTGTTCCCGAACTTCCGGGCGCCCTTGGCCGCGCCGCGGACAAGCCCCCTGTCCCGGGTCAGGAAGACGACGATTTTGTCCTGGTCGCCGACGTTCCAGGTTCGAAGGACAATGGCTTCGGCTTGGTCGAGAGGCATGGAGGCTTGAATCAATCGAACAGAGTGATGTTATAGGTCTTGATCTTTTCTTTCAAGGCGTCCGCCCTGAGGTCCAACTCGGCGGCCGTCTTAGCCAGATCCCAGTGGTTCTTGGTCAGCGCCCGGTGAATGAATTTTTTTTCAAAAAACTGGGAGGCCTGGCCGAGCGTCGGATGGTTATGGAGGCCGGGCATGGATTCCAGTTCCCGGGCTTCCACGAGGAGATTGAGGTGGGGCACGCCGATTTCTTCGTCCTCCACCATGATCACGAAGCGCTCGATGACGTTCATCAGCTCGCTGACATTCCCCGGCCAGGCGTAGTTGAGAAACGCCTTCATCGCTTCCCGGTTCATGGTCTTCGGTTTTTTGCCGTACTCCGCCGAGAAATATCGGAGAAAATAATGGATGAGGAGGGCGATATCTTCCGTCCGGTCCCGGAGGGGAGGGATCGTCATGGGGATGACATTTAGCTTAAAAAACAAGTCCTCTTTGAATTTGCCCTTCAGGATCAGATCTTTGAGGTTTTTGCTCGTGGCGGCGATCAGCCTCGTGTCGAAGGAGACCGTCTCGGCCGAGCCCACGGGTTCGATTTTCTGGGTCGTGATCGCCTTGACGAACTTGGCCTGTGTCTTCAGGCTCATGTCGCCGATCTCGTCCAGAAACAGCGTCCCGCCGTCCGCCTGGAGGAGCTTTCCTTTTTTGTCTTTGCTGGCGTGAGGCGCGTAGCCTTTGACGAAGCCGAACAGCTCGCTTTCGATCAGGTCATCGGGGATGGCGGCGCAGTTGAGCTCGACGAACCGTTTGTCCTTCCTCTGGCTCTGCTGGTGGATGAGCCGGGCGGCGAGCTCCTTGCCCGAGCCATTCTCCCCGCTGATCAAGACCCGGCCGTTGGTGGGGGCGGCCTTCTTGATTTCCTTCCGCAGTTTTTGGATGGGGGCGCTTTTCCCGACCAGGTAATAGCGGGGTCTGATCTTTTCGCGGAGCTGGATATTCTCCTCTTCCAGCTTGTGCTGGCGCAGGGCGTTGTTGACGGTCAGGACGACCTTTTCCAAAGACAGCGGCTTTTCCAGAAAATCGAAGGCGCCGAGCTTGGTGGCCTTGACCGCCATCTCCACGTTGCCGTGCCCTGAGATGACGACGATCTGGGGGTGCTCCTCCATGCTTTTGACCTGGCTCAGGACGTCCATCCCGCTCATTTCCGGCAGCCAGATATCCAGAAGAATTAATCCGAAGTTTTGTTTTTTGATCAGGTCCAGGCCTTTTTCGCCGGTTTCGACAGTCTTCACATCATAGCCTTCGTCCTCCAGGATGCCCTGTAGGCTGGCCCGGATGCTGCCTTCATCATCGATGACGAGAATGCGGTCTTTGGTCATGCGGGAATCTGGACCGTGAATTTTGCCCCGTTGGGGCGGTTGTTCTGGACCTCAATCGAGCCGTTGTGCTCCTTGACGATCTGGCTGACGATGGCCAGTCCCAGGCCGGTGCCTTTCTTTTTTGTGGAAAAATGGGGAAGGAAGAGCTTGCCCTTGTCTTCCACCGGAATGCCCGGTCCTGTATCGGAAACTTCGATCCTCACTTGTTGGGGCTCGCGGTCAAAAGAGGTCTGGATGAAGATTTTACCTTTTTTATTCATGGCGTCAATAGCGTTGTCGATCAGGTTGATGAAGACGCGCTTCATCTGCTCCGGGTCGATCTGGATCGAGGAGGGCACGTCCGGGGACAACAGCACTTCGAACTCGATCTCGGCAAAGATGCCCCGGAAGAGGGTGATGACCTGTTCGATGATCTCGTGGATGTCGGCCGACTGGAGGTTGATCTTGGGCAGGCGGGCGAAATCCGAGAATTCGTCGACGAGGGTGCTGATCGTCTGAGCTTCCTGGATGATGGCCTTGGCCCCCTCTTCGATGACGGCGCCGGCGGCGGCGTCGGTTTTTTTCAGGTTTTTGATGATCCGCTCGGCGTTCAGCTGGATGGGCGTGAGAGGGTTTTTGATTTCGTGGGCGACCCGCTGGGCCACTTCCTTCCAGGCTGCGATTTTCTGGGCCCTGATGAGCTGGGTCAGGTCATCGAGGATGATGATCAGTCCGGAGAAGTCCTTGCCCGGCTGTTTGAGCGGCGATAGCGTGAGGGCGATGGTCGTCTGCTGGCCGTTGAGCATGAGTTGGATCTCTTTATCGGTCAGCCGGTGTCTGGCCTTCATCCCCCAGTCGATGTTTTTGTGGAACTCTGCGTAGCGCTCGTCGCGCAGGACCTCTTTGAAGTGTTTCCCGGCCAGGTTTTTTTCGGGCAGCGCCAGCATTTCCCGGGCGGACGGGTTGATCGTGGTGATGATGCCCTGGGCATCGAGGGCCATGACGCCCGTTGGGATGGCGTTGAGGATCGTCTCGATGTATTGTCTTCGGGCGCCCAGCTCGGTCGTCTTCTGGGCGATGTTCTGCTGGCCTTCCCGAAGGTCGGTGATCATCTGGTTGAAGGAGTCGATGAGAATGCCGATCTCGTCCGAGGCCGGGTCCTCCACCCGGACGGAGAGGTTTCCTTTGGACACATCCTTGGTGGCCTGGGCCAGCTTTTCAATGGGGACCGTGATGCTCCTAGCGATATGAAACCCGATCCAGGTGGCGGCGAAGACGATCAGCAGCGTGACGAAGATGAGTGTCAAAAGGTAGAACGTCTTGGCCAGGTCCTTCTGGATTTTTCGCTGCTGGTATCTCTGGCCGTACGTGGTGATCGAGTTGATCTTCTGGGCATAGTTTTGGGGAAGGTACTTCCCGGTCGTCACCAGGACGTTCCCGATGTTTGGGATGTTGAAGGAAACGCCGCGCCGGATGAGCTCGCCCGTGCCCATCGGCTTGATGTCGCTGAAGAGCTCGCCCAGGTGGGCCCGCTTCACGATCTCCGTCTTCAAGTCCTGGTAGTCCTGCAGGGGCAGGTTGGGATTGAGGTACGTGAAGAGCTCTTCTTCCTCCAGGAAAATGCCGATCTCGTCGAGCTTGTATTCCGTGAGCTTGCCCTTGATGAACTCCTCGAGCTTGGACCTGTTTTCCGGCAGGAACAGGTTCTGGCGCTTGATCTCTTTCCCCAATTGCTGGGCAAAGTGGAGCGTCGTTTCCGAGGTGCTGACCTCGAAACCGTCGGCCAGGCTCTTGGCGTCTTCCAGGATCCTGTTCGGGTCCATCTTGAACCATTGTTCGATATTGCGGCTGATCAGGTCGCTCGTGAACAGGAAGAGCAGCAGGGTGGGGATGAAGGACAGCGCGGTGAAAAAGAGGACGAGCTTCGTTTTGAAATGCGAACCCACCACTTTCTGTTTCCGTTCGAGATAGAGCTTGATGAGGTTCCGGCCGAGGACGAAAAACAGGATGAGGGCCAGAAGAAGGACGATGACCTGGAGAGAGACCAGGAGAATGTTTGTGACTCTCGTCGGCGAGAACTCCGTGCCTTTCCGGATGAAAAAGTCGATCAGGACGAACAGGATGATCAGGACAACGATGATCGCACCGATGATGCGCGATCCTTTTTTCTTGAGATTGTCTGTCGTCTGGGGGCTTTCCATGGACGTCATCGGGGCAGTCTAGGTCTCCTTGGCTTTTTCCGCCGGGCGAAGGAATTCGCCGTAGTTTTCCGGAGTGATCTTGATATCGGTCAGGACGATCCCTTGGCCCCCCAGCGGTTTTCCGGGCTTTCCGTTGATGGTCAAGGCGACGCCGCCGGCGTTTCCGGTATGGATGAGAAATTCTTTCTGCGCCTCGCAGCCGGCCGTCTCTCCCGCCCGCTTGATGCCGTCGATCTTGAGCTTGCCGTCGGCAAAGACCTGGATCCATGTATCGGCCGTAAAGGAAAGGTCGAGCTTCAGCGGCGCCGTCTGGGCCGGGAGGACCGATTCCAGTCTGCGCGGGGGTGGAGGCGTGACGATGACGGGCACCTGCGCGGGCGGTGCGGGCGACTGAGCGGATAAAGCCCGTTTGCTCGTGTGAGGTTTCAGGAGAAAGAGGTAGGCCAAGGCCGCAATCGCCAGCACGGAAACGAAAACGATCAGATAAAGCCTAGAGTGACTCGTTATGGGCCAGCCCTGGCCCGGCTCGGCTCTTTTCCGGTCTTTGTCCACAGCGTACGTTTGGAGGAGGACATCCTCGTGATATTTATTCATATAATGGTCTTCGTCCAGACCGATGGCCTTCGCATAAGCGCGAATCGCTCCCTTGATGAAGAATGTTCCCGGCAGGACGTCGAGACGGTCTTCCTCGAGGGCTTGAAGATACCGGATGCTGATCTTGGTGATATTGGCGATCTCCCTGAGCGTGATGGCTCGCAGTTCTCTTTCCCGCCTGAGTTCTTGACCGAGGGACGCCATTTCTAAAAGATTGTAGGACAATTAGTTAGGAGTGTCAAATAAAAGGGGCAATCGCTCTAGATTCTGAGGAAACGGGACAGGGAGCTGAGGCTTCCCAAGAAGCCGACAAAACCGCCCCCGGCCACCAGATAAACGATCTGGGAGAAAGACAGGTAACGGAAGCTGATGAGTTCCTGGAGAGCGCCGAGCGAATTCCCCAAATAGACCGGTAACAGCTTGATGATGATGAGAAGCAAGATGAACGATAGCAGGCTTCCGGCGATTCCCAGGACGATCCCTTCCAGCAAGAAGGGGATCCGGATGAATGTGTTGGTCGCGCCGACCAGGCGCAAGATCTCGATCTCGGATTTCCGGGCGAAGACATTGAGCTTGATCACGTTGGAAATGATAACGAACGAAGCCAGGATCAGGATACCTCCCAGGAAAAAGCCCACGGCCTGCGCCAGCCGGCCGAGCGATTGGATCTTTTCGGCCCAGTCCCTGTTGAACTGGACATCTTCCACGCCCGCGTTCTTTTTCATTTCGGCGATGAACCGCAGCGTCTCCTCGTAGGAAACACGCGGGTCTTTAAGCGTGGCCTCGATCGATGTCGGGAAGGGGTTGGCCTGGAGGTTCATCAAAATGTCCTTGAGGGCGGGGAAATCCTGGAGGAATTTTTCCGAGGCCTGGGCCGGGCTGATGAGGTGGACGTCGGCCACGAGCGGCGAATGGCGGACTTGCTGCTCGATGAGATCTTGCTCAGCGGACGGCAGGTTCTTCTGGAGATAGAAAACGACGACCAGATTTTGGGAGAGTTCGTCGGCGCGATCGCGCAGGTTGTTGGAGATGGACAGGAAGAGGCCGACGATGAGGAAGGACAGGCAGATAATGGTCAGCGAGAACAAGTGCCGGGTTTTATACTGCCATAGGTTGTTGGCGGTCTCTTTGAGGAAATATCTGGCCTTATGGATGATCACGTGGCGTCCTTTCGGAGCAGCTTGCCTTCATGCAGAAAGAGGATTCGGTCGCCGAACTGGCGGATTAGCTCTTTGTCGTGGGTGCAGATGATGACCGTCGTCCCTTGCTTGTTAATCTCCTTGAATAGGCCGATGATCTCGACCGCCAGCTTGGGGTCCAGGTTTCCGGTGGGCTCATCGGCCAGGAGGATCCTGGGGTTGTTGACGAAGGCCCGGGCGATGGCCAGGCGCTGCTGCTCGCCGTAGGAAAGATGAGAAGGATAATCCCAGATCCTATGATGGAGGTTGACCATGCGCAGGGCGATGAAGACCTTTCGTTTCATGTCCTTAATGGGGTTGCCCAGAACCTGGAGGGCGACGGCCACATTGTCGAACACCCGCCTGTGAAAGAGCAGGCGGAAGTCCTGATAGACGATGCCCATGTTCCGCCTCAAGAGGTAGATCTTGTGATCGGGAATGCGCAGGATGTTCTTGCCGGCGATGATGATCTGACCTTCTGTTGGCAAGACCTCTCTATAAATGGTTTTGAGAAGCGTGGACTTGCCGGAGCCGCTGGGCCCGGTGATGAAGCAGAACTCGCCCTTTTTGACGGTGAGCGTGATATCGGAGAGGGCCCACTGGGGCTTCTCATACTGCTTCCAGACGTGGTAGAGCTCGATCATCGCGAAGCCTTGTCCCCGTCGAGGATTTCCTTCAGGATTTTCGTGGCCAGCGCCGCGTTCGCCAGTCCTTTGGTTTCTTTCATCAACAGGCCGACAAAGAAGCCGAAAACTTGCTTTTTTCCCTGCCGGTACTGGCCCAGCGGGCCGGGATTGGCGGCGATAATGGCGCGGGCCGTCTTGTGGAGGGCCTCCTCATCGACGAGCTGGACCAGGCCTTCCTCGGCCACGATGGCCGATGCGTCTTTTGTGGTGGCGATCATTTTAGGGAAAACGGTCTCTTTGGCGGCCGTCAAGGTCAGGTCTCCGCTATCGACAAGACGGATCAAGCCGGCCAGGCGTTCGGCGGGGATGGAAAATTGATCGATCTCGATGCGGTGCTCATGGAGGTATTGCAGGACATCTCGCATAATCCAGTTCGAGGCCTGCTTGGGGTTCTGGGAAATCGTCGCCGCCCGCTCAAAATAATCTGCCAAGCCGCGGCTTTGGGCTAGGAGGCTGGCGTCATAGGCGGGGATCTTAAAGATTTCCATCAGCCTCTCCACTTTTTCCTGGGGCAGCTCCGGAAGCGCGGCTTTGATACGCTGAATGAAATCTTCGTCGAGGTCCAGGAGCGGCAGGTCGGGCTCGGGAAAGTAGCGGTAATCGTGAGCCTCTTCCTTGCTCCGCATCGGCGACGTGCGGTTCAGGACCGGATCCCAAAGCCTGGTCTCCTGATGGATGGTCCGGCCGGCTTCGAGCTCCGCGGCCTGGCGTTCGGCCTCATAGTCCAGAGCTTTTTGCAAGAAGCGGAACGAGTTGAGGTTCTTGACCTCCGTCTTGACGCCCATCTCCGAGGAGCCCTTGATTTTCACGGATAGGTTCGAATCGCAGCGCAGGCTGCCCTCTTCCATGTTTCCATCGCAAATATCCAGATACTGAAGCGTCGTCCGGAGGAGCTGGAGAAATTCAACGGCCTCCGCAGAAGACGCCAGATCGGGTCGGCCGACGATTTCGAGCAGTGGAACCCCGCTCCTGTTGAAATCGAGCGACGTCTTTTGCCAAGAATCCGGGAGGCCGTCGTGGATGGACTTCCCGGCATCCTCTTCCAAGTGGATCCGCTCAATGCCGATTTTCTTCGGCCGGCCGCCTGCGTCGATTTGAAGCCAGCCGTCCTCGGCGAGAGGATAACGGTATTGGGTGATTTGATAGCCCTTGGGAAGGTCCGGATAGAAGTAGTTCTTGCGGCTGAACTGGGAGCGCCGGTTGATGCGGGCATGAACGGCCAGGGCCAGCTTGACCGCCATCCCCGCGGCCTCGGCATTGAGCATGGGCAAGGCCCCCGGCAGTCCGAGGCAGACCGGACAGGTCAGCGTGTTGGGGGTTTTCCCGAATTCCGTGCTGCAGCCGCAGAAAAGCTTGGTCTTGGTCCGAAGCTGGGCATGGATCTCCAGCCCGATGACCACTTCGTATTTTTGGGGATCCATGAACGGAAAAATTATAACATAAAAAAAATGGAGACATGCACAAATTTCTCGATGGGAAGGGCTGCCGTGGATTTTAAAGGGTGAACAGATACATCAGCCAGCCGAAGAGGAAGGCGCCGAGGACCATGACCAGGAAGAGAAACAACCCGTATTTGAGGCGCGGTTTTTTCTCGCTTCTCCGGAGCAGGGTCAGGACCACGGAGACCAGGGCTGCGTAAAGGATCATGGACAGCAGGTGGCTCTTAAAGATCATTTCTTCTTCCCCGAAGCGATGTCGAAGGCATCGAGGGCGATGAGGTAATTGAGCAAGCCGGCCCCCGCGATATAAGCCGTCCCGAACTCAAACGTGGATTGTCGGAGATCGCCGAGGCCGAGGGCCAGAAACCTCGACAGGATGTAGACGAGCCCGTTGCCCAGGTCGGCAAAAAAGGCGAGAATGGTCAAAGGATTCTCCGTTTGAAACGGATAAATCTTGCCGCCCATGGCAACGCCGAGGGCCGTCATGCCCAGGATGCAGACCAGGAAGACAAAGCCCCGCGCGAATTTTTTTTGGGCGATGTGTCCCAATCCGGGCACCAGCCATCCCAGGGCCATCAAGGCAATGCTTTTGATCTTCATCGTGAATGGAAGATATTAAAATAATTGCGAGGCCAAATCAAGAAGAAATTTCTGCTACAATAGCTCCATGCCTGAACTCCCCGAAGTTGAAACCATCGTCCGGGGCCTCCGCCCGAAGCTGTCCGGGCTCGTCACGGACCGTCTCCGGATTTTTTATCCTTCTCTCATTAGAAAAGATAATCACTTTAGCCTTCTAAGAATCCGGGGGAAAAAAATTAAGGACGTCCGGCGCCGGGGAAAGATGATCCTGATGGAATGCCAGGGCCCGCTCTATTTGATTTTCCACTTGAAGATGACCGGCCGGCTGCTTTGGACGGCGCGGTCAACGCCGCGGGACAAACACACGCACCTGGCCCTTTCCTTCAAGCGCCGAACCCATGAGCTCCGTTTTCGGGATGTGCGCAAGTTTGGGTTCCTGCGCTGCCTCGAAGCCACAAACCCGCTGGAATGCGAAGAGCTTCGCAGGCTCGGACCCGAGCCTCTCGACCTGGACCTCGGCTCGTTCGCCCAGCTTTTTCAGGGGCGAAAAGGGAGGATGAAAAGCCTGCTCCTGGACCAGACATTCTTAGCCGGAATCGGAAATATTTATGCGGATGAAATGCTCTTTGAAGCGGGGCTGCATCCTTTGACACCGGCCTGCTCTCTGACAGATGGGCAGAAAAAACGCTTGTGGACCGCGATGCAGAATGTGTTGCGGCATGCCATCGCGGCCGGCGGGTCCACCATTCGCGACTTCAAGAATGCCGACGGCGCAGATGGCCTGTTCCAGCAGGAACATCGAGTGTATGGGCGGGAATCCCTGCCCTGCCGGAGGTGCGGGGCAAAGATCAGAAGCCTGAAAATCGGAGCGCGGACGAGCCATTTCTGCCCCCGCTGCCAAAGACGGGGGCGAAATTGACTTGCTCCGCGATTTCGCTATAATTAATGTTTCGCTTGTAGGATCGTTCCGCGCATCAGATTCTGTTTTTCATCGCCGTGATGACCAGGAGGACGTTTCATGGCCGGCCGAACAAAAAAGGCTGAAAAATGTTTGACAGTCCAAGACGTGCTCCGATTCGCTGTCCAGTGCGAGATCGAAGCGGCGCAGGGCTACGGCGAAATGGCCCGCAAAACGAAGGACCCCAGCCTGAAGACCCTCCTCCTTGAGCTCCAATCGGACGAACAAAACCACCGCAAGCTCTTGGAAGACCTCGCCGCAGCGAACATTGTTCCCTTGATGACTAGCGACGTGGAGGACCTCCGGATCAGCGACTACCTGATCGAGGAACCGCTGGGTGAGGGGAGCGGTTTTCAAGGCCTGCTTATTTTCGCGGCCAAAAAAGAGGCCAAGGCCGTCGAGCTCTATGCGCGGCTTCGCGACGAATGCCCTCGTCCCGAGCAAAAGCGTCTCTTTGAATTCTTGATCCAGCAGGAGAAATCGCATAAGCTCAAGCTGGAAAAAGAGTATGAAACTTACATCCTGCAGGAAGACTGACCGATAATATTTTTCTGAGGCAAAGGAGAATTCGAATGAATAAATGGGAATGCACGGCGTGCGGGTACGTGTACGACCCGGCCGTCGGGGATCCGGAAAACGGAGTCGCCCCCGGCACATCATTCGAGGACCTGCCCGAGGATTGGGTCTGTCCCCAGTGCGGTGTCGGAAAAGATTTCTTCCAGAAATTGTCTACCTGACGCGGCTCTCCCGGAACTCTCACCATGAAAATCATTATCGTCGGGAATGGGTTGGCCGGCACGATCGCCGCGAAAACGCTGAGGGAGCTGGATAAACGGGTGGAAATCGAGATCTTTGCGGACGAAAAATATATTTATTATCCGCGGCCGAACCTGATCGAGTTTGTCGCCGGAAACCTGCCCTTGGCGAGGATGTTCGCCTTTCCCGCCGGCTGGTACGGCCAGCAGCAGATTCAGCTCCGCTTGGAGACGCCGGTTCGAAAAATCATCCCCGATTCGAACGAAGTCGAAATCCAGGACGGCCGGCGCCTGGCCTACGACCTCCTCCTGCTGGCGAACGGCGCATTGTCCTTCTTGCCCCCGATCAAGGGATCGGACAAAAAGGGCGTGTTCACACTCAGGACCCTGGCGGATGCCCTGAACATCCTGGATTATATGAAGTCACACCCCCGGTTGGCCGTCATCGGCGGCGGGCTCTTGGGCCTGGAAATCGCACGCGCCGTCAAAGTCCGGGGCGCGGATGTTGAGGTCGTCGAGTTTTTCCCTTTTCTGCTGCCGCGCCAGCTCGACCCGCCGGGCGCCGCGCTCCTGAAAAGCGAGATCGAAAAGTGCGGCATCAGGGTCCGTCTCAACGTGGCGACAGAGGAGGTCCTGGGGACGACGGACGTGCGCGGCCTGCGCTTCAAAAATGGAGAAGAACTGCCCGCCGATATGGTCATCGTGGCGGCCGGCGTCAGGCCGAACATAGACTTGGTCAAGGAGGCCGGATTGGCCGTGGACCGCGGCGTCGTCGTCAACGATAACCTTGAAACCAGCCATCCCCGGATCTATGCAGCCGGAGACGGGATTCAGCATAGCGGCAGACTCTACGGGATCATTCCTGCCTCTTTTGACCAGGCCCGTCTGGCCGCCGCGAACATGCTCGGCCAGAAGAAAAAATACGAAGGCACGGTTCTTTCCAACACGCTGAAAGTGGTCGGCCTGTCTGTGACATCCGTCGGGCTGATCAATCCTGAGGGTGCCGGGCTCGAAGAAATCCGGCTTGAAAAAAAGGAGGACGGGGTCTATAAGAAAATTGTGGTGCAAAACGGCATCCTGGTCGGGGCGATCTGGATGGGGACGAAGAACGGCGTCAACGGCATTTCCCGGGCCGTGACCCAGAAGTTGAACGTTGAACAGTGGAAGCACTCCCTCCTCGATGATAATTTTGACTTTTCACTTCTATGAATAAACGTATATTGATCTTTATCGTGCTGGGGATCTCGGCGGCGGGAGCTGCATCGGCCCAGCTGCGGATCAACGGCTATTTTTCCGTGGATTTTCTCAAAGGCCAGACGCAGAGCCCGTTCGCCAAGGGCAGTGTTGAAAACATCCAGGCGGGCCTTATATTCTCCGGAGAATGGACGCCCCAATTCTCGTATGCTCTGGAGGTCCAGACGAAAGAGAGCATGAAGCCCGAGATCGAGCAGGCTTGGGCGGGATTCACCGCTTCAGACGCTTTCCGCGTAAAGCTGGGTCTTTATCTCGTTCCCTTCGGAAAATACAACACCGCCGGCCGGGCGTTCCAGACGAGCTTGGTGAACCGTCCTTACCCGGTTGGAGAATTTTTTCCACCCAGCTGGCGCGACCTGGGCATTCTTGCCGAAGGGAAAATCGGCTTTTTTTCCTATTCGGTCTACCTGGGCAACGGGCTGGCCGAGGCGGAAAGCCTCCCTGCCGGACAGCAATTCAAGGATAATAATAAAGATAAGGGCAAGGGGGGGAGGCTGGGATTTTTCCCCAGCCAGAACCTGGAGGTCGGCGCTTCGTATTACACGGGGAAATACGATGACTCCAACGAGAGGACCCTGTCTCTTCAAGGCCTGGACGCGACCTGGACAGCGCAAAACTTCAACCTGACAGCCGAATATTCCCGGGCCCTGATCGACACCCCATCCCCGTTTTCACAGGGAAAGGCCGAGGGCTTTTTCGTCCTTCTTTGGATCAATCTTGGCACCCTCAGCCCCATTGTCGCCTACGAGAAATCGAAATACGAGGATGCTTTTCACGGCGTGGGCTATGCGGGTCCGCTCCAGACTGGACTGGGGATATTCAGCAATCACAACCTGTGGGCATTCGGCCTAGTCTATTCCGTCCACGAGAATTTTCTTCTGAAGATCGAGTATGACCTGAACCGGGAAACGAACCCCGAGCTCAAAGACAATGTCTTCCGGGCCCAGGTCGCCGTCCATTTTTAACAAGGAGCTCAATGGCCAACATCGTCGTTCTCGGCGCGCAGTGGGGGGATGAAGGGAAGGGAAAGATCGTCGACCTCTTGACTCCCTCCTTTGATGTCGTGGCCCGCTACCAGGGCGGCCACAACGCCGGCCACACCGTCTATATCAAAGGCAAAAAGATCGTCTTGCACTTGATCCCTTCGGGCATCTTGCATCCCGGGACGCTCTGCGTCATCGGCAATGGAGTCGTCCTGGATCCCAGGGCTTTCCTGGAGGAACTGGCGGCCCTCAAAAAGCTCGTCGCCATCCGTGACAAAGATATCGCCATCAGCAAGAATACCCATCTCATCCTGCCCTACCACTGCCTCCTGGAAAAGTTTTGCGAAGAGCAGAGGGGCGCCAAAAAAATCGGGACCACCTGCCGGGGCATCGGCCCGGCCTATGAGGACAAGGCGGCGCGGCGGGGGATCCGGGCCGGAGACCTGCTCGACCTTGAGGTCCTCAAGGAAAAGATCCAGGAAAATACCGATGAGAAGAATTTGTATTTCAAACGCCATGGACTGCCGCCGCTCGATGCTCTGGCGATTTACGATGAATACGCCGCTTACGCCCGGCAGATCAAAAAATATATCCAGGATGTTTCCCTGCTCCTCGCTCAAAAAATGAAGGCGGGGAAGTCCGTCCTTTTTGAGGGCGCCCAAGGCGCTCTGCTCGATCTTGACCATGGCACGTATCCTTTTGTCACATCGTCCAGTTCTACGGCGGGCGGGGTCTGTACGGGCTTGGGGATTAGCCCCTCCAAGATCGATACCGTGCTGGGCGTGACAAAGGCCTATACGACGCGCGTCGGGTCCGGGCCTTTTCCCACGGAGATTTTTGATGAAACGGGAAAACTCATTGCCAGGAGAGGAGATGAATTCGGGGCCACGACCGGGCGGCCCCGGCGCTGCGGCTGGTTTGATGCTGTCGCCGTATCCTATGCTTGCCGGATCAACGGCATTGACAAGATCGCCCTCACCAAACCCGACGTCCTGGACGGTCTGGAGGAGATCCGCATCTGCACCGCATATAAATATAAAGGAAGTCTCCTGCCCAGCTTTCCCCAGGAGCCATGGGTCCTGGACAAAGTGACCCCTCAATATAAAACCGTCCCCGGTTGGAAAGATCCTGTCCACAAGGCGCGGGATTATGCCGGCCTTCCGCGGGCTTTTAAGGATTATCTTCGGTTGATTGAGGACTTGGTGGAAGCCAAAGCCGTCATCATCTCGACGGGAGTCGAGCGCGAAGACACAATTTTCGACCGGCGAGCGCTCAAGCGACTTCTGAATCTCTCCGCGATCGAAAGAAGCCTCCCCCCGGCGGCATGAAAAAGAACCGCTGGCAGTGGGTAGAGGTCAGCCGCGGGGCGCTCGTGCACAATGTCGGGCAATTCCGGAAATTGCTCGGACATGAAACGAAGATCCTGGCGGTCGTCAAGGCCAATGCCTACGGCCATGGCCTCCAAGAAGTCTCTAAAATTGTCCTCGAAGCCGGCGCGGACTGGTTGGGCGTCAATTCCGTGGAAGAAGGTGTTAGGCTTCGTGAAGCCCATGTCCTCGCGCCGATCCTTGTCCTTGGGGCTGCGGCTTCCGGGGACCTCGAAGCGGCCTGCTCCAACGACTTGCGTTTGACCGTTTATGACCGTGCAACCATCGAAGCCCTCAGCCGAACGGCGCGAAAGCTCAAGAAAAAGATTCCTGTCCATCTCAAGCTGGAAACGGGGACTCACCGCCAGGGGCTGCGTCCGGAGGAGCTTGTCAAATTCGTGAAGCTCGTTCAAAAATTACCCGGCCTCAGCCTCGAAGGCCTGTCCTCGCATTTCGCCAATATCGAGGATACGACTTCTTCTATCTATCCGGAGTACCAGCTGAAAATCTTTCTGGATCTTGTGGACAGGCTGCAGAAGAACAGGATCGAAATTCCGGTCAAGCATATGTCCTCGACGGCGTCTTCGATCTTATTCCCGGAGACCTATTTCGATATGGTCCGCATCGGGATCGGGCTCTACGGCCTCTGGCCGTCCAAGGAGACATTCGTGTCCTGCCAGCTCAGGAACCGGACGCCCCTGGAGCTCCGCCCCGCCCTTTCCTGGAAGGCAAGGATCGCCCAGATCAAGAAAGTTCCGGAGGGCTCCTTTATCGGCTATGGCTGCACATACAGGACCACGCGCCCTACACGCTTGGCGGTAATTCCCATTGGCTATTATGACGGCTACAGCCGCAGCCTGTCCAATGCCTCGTATGTCCTGGTCAGGGGCAAGCGGGCCTTTGTCCGCGGCCGGGTGGCCATGAATTTCATCATGGCGGATGTCACTGACATTCCGGGCGTGAAGCCGGCCGACGAAGTCACCCTGATCGGGCGGGACGGAAAAGAGGCCATTCCCGCCGAGGCTTTAGCTTCGCTGGCCGGCACCATCAGCTACGAAATCCTGGCCCGGATCAACCCCCTGATTCCTCGGGTGGTCGTTTCCTAGGAGGAAAGCATGCGGATCACTGCCAAAACGAAAATCGACCCGTTGCTCAGGGAGTATCCCTTTCATCGAGGGGCAGACCTTGAGCCGCTCAGGAAACGTTTTGCCGATTTGATCAAGGACGTGGATGCCAAAGAGATTTCGAAGATGGAGCAGACGCTGATCGAGTTGTTTCCGCTTCTCGAAGCTAAAGGCGTCAGCGGACCCAGCCAGGTGATGTGGGCCATTCACGATGATATCCGGGCTCATCTCAAACAAAAAGGTCGCGGCCAAGCCCAAAAAGAAGCTCGAATGCAGGGTCTGCGGCTACCGCGTCGTCATTGACCAGGCCTGCGGCTGCGCGGAAGAACATGCGCTGATCTGCTGCGGGCAGCCGATGAAAAAAGTCGCCGCTAAAAGATAGGCCGCGGCCCGCTGTTGGAAAGCAGCCCCGCTCCAAAATATTGCCTAAAAAAGAAGGACAGATTTTTATATCATACTATCACTATCAAGTTGATAGAGATTTATGAATTTTGGTAAAATGGACACGATCGGTCAAACGATTTTAGAGACGAGGGACAATCCATGGTGATCGCCGAGCTAGCGATTTTTCCGACGAGCGAAGGCGCCTCGGTCAGCCGCTTTGTGAAGGAGGCCGTGCGCGTCATCGAGGCCTCCGGCCTGAAGAGCGTGACCGGCGGCATGTCCACGGTGGTCGAAGCGCCGGACCTCCCGACGCTGTTCGAGGTCGTGGCCCGGGCCCATGAGGCGATCGTTAAAATGGGAGCCCAGAGGATTCATATCGACCTCCGGATCGACCACCGGCTGGACAAGGAGGCCTCGATCGAATCGAAGCTCAAGGCGATCGGCAAGAAATAGCTGAGATCGTTTATCGACAGTTCGCGGAGGACCCATGACTGAAACGAGCGGATTTTCGACCAATGCCTTGCGGATCCTAAAAGCCCGCTATTTCATGAAAAACGAGAAAGGGGAGCTGCTGGACAGGACTCCGGCCGACCTGTTCGGCCGGGTAGCCCGCGTCGTTGCGGCGGCTGAAAAAACCCAGCATGAACGCCAGAAATGGGCGCAGGCGTTCTTGGAGGTCATGCTGGCCCGGGATTTTCTTCCCAACAGTCCCACCCTGACGGGCGCCGGCCGAGACATGTGCCTCAGCGCCTGCTTTGTCCTTCCCATCGAAGATTCCATGGAGTCCATTTTCGAAACGGTCAAGAACGCGGCCCTGGTCCATAAGGAGGGCGGGGGGACGGGCTTTGATTTCAGCCACCTGCGTCCCAGGGGCAGTTTCGTCCAGCGAACTCAGGGTGTGGCCTCCGGACCGGTTTCGTTCCTGAAGGTTATCGACGCCGCCACCGAGGCCGTCAAACAGGGCGGGACCCGCCGCGGAGCCAACATGGGCATGCTTCGCGTTGACCATCCGGACATCGAAGAGTTCATCCTGATGAAGAAGGACGGCAAGACCCTCGGCAACTTCAATATCTCCGTGTCGGCGACCGATAAATTCATGGCTGCCGTCAAGAAGGGCCATTCGTACGAGATTTATGATCCGTACTTGAAGAAGGTCAGCGACCGGAAGGATGCGCGCAAGATCTTCCACATGATCGTCGAGTCCGCCTGGGCCATCGGCGACCCCGGCCTCATTTTCATCGATCGGATCAATCGAACGAACCCGACCAAAAGCCTGGGGCCGATCCAGGCGACAAACCCCTGCGGGGAGCAGCCGCTCCATCCCTACGAATCCTGCAACCTGGGTTCGATCAACCTTTCGCATTTTTTCGCTCGCGATAAGAAGGACCAGTTCGACTGGGACCGGCTGGCCAAGGTCATCGCCGTTGCCGTCCGCTTCCTGGACGATGTCGTTGATGTCAACAAGTTCCCGCTTCCCCAGATCGAGGACATGTCCAAGCGCAACCGGAGGATCGGGCTGGGCGTGATGGGCTGGGCCGACCTGTTGATCAAAATGAAGATCCCCTACAATTCCCAGAAAGCCCTGGCCTTCGCCGAAAAGGTCGCCTCCTTCCTGAGAAACCAGGCGGCCCTGGAATCGGAGCGATTGGCCAGAGTCCGCGGGAGTTTTCCGAACATTGCCAAATCGGTCTACCGAGGAAAGAGGATGAGGAACGCGACCGTCTTCACGATCGCTCCCACCGGCACCATCTCCCGCATCGCGGGCTGCTCCTCAAGCATCGAGCCCGTGTTCGCTTTTGAGTTTACGTCCCATATCATTGATGCCGAGATCAAAGATTTGCATCCTCTGTACACGGACTGGAAAAGCAAAAACCCCGACGTGCCCTTGCCCGATTATTTCGTGACCGCCCATGACATTGCGCCCGAAGGACACATCAAGATGCAGTCGGCCTTCCAGAAGTTCGTGGACAATTCGGTCTCCAAGACCATCAATCTCCCCCACCAAGCCACCCTCAAGGATGTGGAGCAGGCCTACATGTTGGCTTATGACCTGGGCTGCAAGGGCATCACGATCTACCGTGACGGCAGCCGGGAAGAGCAGGTTCTGACGAAGCTCGGCCTGGCCGAAAAGCGGCTGCCCCAGGAAAGGCCGGATACCCTGTCGTCGATCACCGACAAGATCAGGACGGGGTTCGGCAATCTCTACGTCACGATCAGCTTCTTCAACCAGAAGCCGTTTGAAGTCTTTGCCAGCATCGGAAAGAGCGGCTACTCCACGATGGCCGACGCCGAAGCCCTGGGACGGCTGATCTCTCTGGCCCTGCGCAGCGGCGTCGACCCCAAGGAAGTCGTCAACCAATTGAAAGGCATCGGCGGCTCGGAGCCGATATTCACCGAGGGAGGCCTCGTCCATTCCATCCCAGACGCCATCTCCCAGGTCCTGGAAAGGCACTTCGGCGAGGTCAAGAACAATACCAAGGACCTCTTCAAGTCTGTCTGCAGACAGTGCGGGGCTACCCTGCCCGACGAGAAATGCCCGAGCTGTCCCAACTGCGGCTGGAACAAATGCTCCTAGGCAGCCAAAAAAATTTATGAAGGATCAGCCTTGTATAAAATTCCTGGGGACGGCAGGGGCGCGCTTCGTCGTGGCCAAGCAACTCAGGTCGTCGGGCGGCGTCTTTATATCCGCCGGCGGTCGGAAGCTGATCATGGACCCCGGGCCGGGGACGATCGTCCGGTGCGCCGCCTCCAGGCCGCCGATCGATCCGGCCGAGCTTGATGCCGTCATCCTGACCCATGCCCATATCGACCATTCCAACGATGTCAATATCCTCATCGACGCCATGACCGCCGGGGGATTGCGGAAGCGCGGGACCCTTTTTGCCCCGGCCGAATGTCTCCAAGGAAGGCACGCCGTCGTCCTGAAGTATTTAAAAGGATTCTTGGAGGGGATCGTCACCCTTAAGCCTTCTGCGCGCTATCATATCGGGGAGCTGCCGTTTTCCACGTCGATCTCCCACCTGCATTCCGCGGAGACGTACGGGATCAAGTTCGAGATCAACGGACGAAAAATATCCTTTCTGGTGGACACGAAGTTTTTCCCGGAGCTCCTCAAGAGCTACCGCGGCTCGGACATCCTGGTCATCAACGTGGTCCGCGATACGCCTTTCGAAAATCGGGAAATTTTGCATCTGACCTTGCAGGACGTCCGAACCTTGGTGGCCGGGATCAGGCCCCAAAAAGCGATTCTTACCCATTTCGGGATGATGATGCTGCGGGCCAGGCCATGGCAGACGGCGGCCCGTCTGGCGGAAGAGCTGGGGATCAACGTCGTCGCCGCCTCGGACGGGATGACGGTCACTCTTTAATTTTCTTGATAAACGCGTGAAATTCGCCGTTAACCTCTTGGACGCCCAAAAATTCATGTCCGGTCATTTTGCACCAGGCGGGGAGGTCCGTCTTGATACCTTCATCCGTGGCGATGACTTCCAGAACCTGGCCGACTTTTAACTCTTTGATCTTTTGTGCGACCTTGATGATCGGCATCGGGCAGAGAAGCCCGTAGCAGTCGAGGGTCACATCTTTGTTGACGGTGTTCATCGGCACATCCCTTCTTAGATAAAATAGCTGACGCGGCCGTCCATGACTTCGCCCAGGAAGGTGGCGGCGCCGGCATAGGCGTCCACGCCGTCGATAAAGTCGTCCTTGGCAAATCCCATAAAGCTGAAGGTGGTGGTGCAGGCGGTGAACTTGACGCCCAGGTCCTTGGCGGTTTGAAGGAGCTCGGGAAGGCTGGGCATCTTGGACCGCTTCATCATGGTCTTCATCATCGCCGGCCCCAGGCCCAGCATATTGAACTTGGATAGGGGAAGCCTGGCCGAGCCGCCGCGGTTCATAGCGTTCATCATTTTCTGGAGGACATTTTTCCCGGACGTAAATTTCTTTTTGCGCAGGACGTTCAGCCCCCAGAAAGTGAAGAACATGTTCACCTCCATGCCCATCGAGGCCGCGGTCATGGCGATGATTAAGGCCGCCAGGACTTTGTCCATATCCCCGGAAAAGACGACGATGTTCATTTTTTCTTTAGGCATAGTCTTCACTTCCTCGCCTGACATTGTACGGAAATTTTTGGGATTCGGAAAGCCCGGATGTCAAGAGCCGGGAGAAGCTCCTCCAAATATGTGATTCCGACGCCGATAGAAAATTGCACAAACGAAGAAGCTTACAGAGCCGGGTTGCATATTTCCCGGGACGAAGAGAAAATAGAAAAGAGCGAGGTGTGCCATGTCGAACTTGGATTCCCTTTGGCGGCGGGGCCGTCGTTTCCTGGGCTCAGAATATCCGATCATCGCCGGGGCCATGACCTGGATTTCGGACAGCGCTTTTGTGGCCGCCGTTTCCAATGCCGGGGCCTTTGGGTGTCTTGCGGCCGGAAATATGGAGCCGGCCCAGCTTGAGAGCGAGATCCACAAAACGCGGGCGCTCACGGACAAGCCTTTTGCCGTTAACCTGATCACCATCGCACCCCGCTACAAAGACCATCTTCAGGTGGCCGTTGACAACCGCGTTCCGTTCATCGTTTTTGCCGGGAGCTTTCCCCGCCGACCCGAGATTGAGCGGGCCAGGGCTAGCGGGGCCAAGGTCATGAGCTTTGCCTCGACCGAATTCCTGGCCGAGCGCCTGATCGATATGGGAACGGATGCCCTGATCCTGGAAGGCAGCGAAGCCGGCGGCCACGTCGGACACGTGTCCTTGGGTATCCTGCTCCAACAAGTCCTGTTCAAGTTCGACAGCGCTCCCATTTTCGTCGCCGGGGGCATTGCGACCGGAGCCTTTATCGCCCATCTGCTGCTGATGGGAGCAGCGGGGGTGCAGATGGGCACATTTTTTGTCCTGACGGAGGAGAACAAGGCCCATCCGAACTTCAAGCAGGCTTTCATCCGGGCCCAGGCGCGGGACGCCGTGGCGACGCCGCAGATTGGCTCCGAGCTCAAGGTCATTTCTGTCCGGGCCCTGCGGAATAAAAATACGGAGGCCTTCGCGGAGCTCCAGATCGACCTGATCCGGAAGAGAAAGAACAAAGAGATTTCCTACGAAGATGCCCAGATGCAGGTGGAGAGGTTCTGGTCCGGCGGGTTGCGCAAAGCCGTCCAGGACGGGGATATCGATTACGGCTCCGTGATGGCCGGCCAGAGCGTCGGGCTGGTCGACAAAATCCTGCCCGTGCGGGAAGCCCTGGCGCTTCTCCTCAAAGAGGCCGAGCGGGAGTTCGACAAAATCCGAGAGCGGTTGAAATAGCCGGCGCCGGCCGTTCGGGGAAAAGAGAGGAGGGTCTTATTCTCTATATAATTTATAAGAATAGTAAATATTGTTCTGGAAAACGTCTTCTTTTTTGTATATAATATTTTTTCGCTATTTTGCCGGCACCGACGGACAAGGATCGACGGCCATGGCCAATCTGAGTCAGCATAAACACATCACCGATATTTCCGTCTTAATCGCCGGGAAGGCCGGCGACGGGGTGTTGTTCACCGGCAACGTGCTGGCCAAGATTCTCAAGCGGCAGGGTTGGGAGGTTGTCACCTGCCGTGATTTCCCCTCGAATATCCGCGGCGAGGCGACAAGCTATATTGTCCGGGCGTCTCTCGATAGAGTCTACGGCCGCGGCGACTGCATCGAAGTCCTGCTCGCCTTTGACTGCCAAGCCGTGTTCAAGCATGTCCGGACGATTTCCAGGGGAGGGGTCGTTTTCTGTGACGGTGAAGGCGTGGGGGCCATGCCCGACCAGCTCAAAAAGGGCAAGACTTTCCACCGTTTCTTGCTCCGGCAGCTGGCCAAGGAAAATTTCGACCAGGAAATTTATAAGAACATGATCGCCCTGGGCGCACTCAGCTATGTCCTCGATTTGGATGCGCAGATCATTCAACAGATTATCGCCGAGATGTTCCTGAAGAGAAAGGGCCAGGAGATCGTCGATAAGAACATCCAGGCGTTGATGCTGGGCTGGACGAAGGCCGAAGAGATGATCTCCGGTACGGAATGCCACACCCTGGATCGGAGGCAGGACCAGGGCCGGCTCGTTCTCTCCGGCGATGAAGCCATGGCCATGGGAGCATTGGCCGGCGGCTGCCGCTTTTTTGCCGCCTACCCGATCTGTCCGGCCTCTGAAATCTGGCAGTGGCTGGCGATCTATCTCCCCCAGTTTAACGGGGCCGTGGTCCAGACCGAGGACGAGCTGGCCGCCATGAACATGGCCCTCGGCGCCGCCTATGCGGGCGCCCGGGCCATGACCTCCACCTCGGGGCCCGGCGCATCGCTGATGATGGAAGCTTTCAGCCTGGCGGGCATGGCGGAGATCCCCGTTGTCGTGGCTCACGTCCAGAGAGTCGGCCCGGCTACCGGGACGCCGACGAAGACCGAGCAGTCCGATATCACCCAGTGGATCTTCGGGTCGCACGGCGATTTCCCCAGGATCGTTCTGGCGCCGGGGACCATCGAGGAATGTTTTGATTTTACGGTCAAGGCCTTCAACCTGGCCGAAAAATTTCAATGCCCCGTCATCCTCATGACAGAGCTGGACATGGGCCAGAATCTGCGCACGGCGCGGGAGTTTCACTTTGACAAGATCGCCATCGATCGCGGCAAGCTTTTGAGCCAAGAGCAGCTTCTCCGCATCGAGAATTTCAAGAGGTATGAATTCACGGCCGACGGCATTTCCCCGCGCGCTCTGCCCGGCATGAAGAACGGCCTCCACATGGTCGAGGGAAATGAACACAATGAACACGGGTACAGGGACGAGGACCCCGATCTTCGCATCCGCATGATGGACAAGCGGATGAAAAAACTCCGGGCCGCTTCTAAAAACCTGATCCCCTCGAAGGTCTGGGGAGACTCCAAAGCGAAAATCGGGATCATCGGCACGGGCTCGACTCTGGGAGCGATCATCGAAGCCCAGGCCCAGCTCGCGGAAAAAAGAATCAAGACGAAATTCCTCCAACTGCGTACAATCTGGCCATTCCCCGTCAAAGAAGCGGAGACATTCCTGGACGGGTGCCGGCAGATGTTTGTCGTTGAGAATAACGCCTCCGGGCAGCTTAGCCAGCTGGTCAAAAGTCAGGTGGAGGGATGCCCGCGGCTCAGACATATCCTAAAATATTCTTCGGTCCCCTTTCGGCCGATGGACATCTCGGAAAAGATCCAGAGGGCACAGCGGTGAGAAAAAAAGAAGAATATCATTTGGAAAACCCGGCATGGTGCCGGGGCTGCGGGCTCTTCGGCGTTTTTGATGCCCTGAAGCGGGCGGCTGCCGCCCAGGATCTCGATCCCGAGCAGATGGTGGTGGTGACGGGGATCGGCTGCCATGGCCGGCTGAACAATTGTTTTCGGTGTTACGGCTTTCATGGTCTGCACGGCCGCGTGCTTCCCGTCGCCGCGGGAATTAAGCTGAACAATCCTGGGCTTCTCGTCGTCGGCGTCAGCGGAGACGGGGATGCGTACTCCATCGGCCAGGGCCATTTCATCCATGCCGCCCGTCGGAACGTGGGAGTCCTTTACCTGGTCGCGGACAACCGCATCTATGGTCTGACCCAGGGCCAGGTTTCACCGACGACGGAGATGGGCTTTGTCTCGATTTCCACGCCCTATGGATCGAAGGAATCCCCGATCGACGGGCCGAGGCTCGCCCTCGCTGCCGGCGCGACATTTATCGGCCGCGGGTTTTCCGGCAATGTCGTCCACCTGGCCGGCCTTTTGGAAAAGGCGGTGAAGCACCGCGGGTTCGCCCTGGTCGAGGTCCTCAGCCCCTGTGTTTCCTATAATAAGATCAATACCTATGAATGGTTCAGGAAGAATATCTATATTCTGGAAGATGATGTGGGCTACCGTCCAAGCGACAAAACCGAGGCCTGGAAAAGGCTTCAGGACCCTAAAAAGATCCCCATCGGCCTGATCTACCAGGAGACGAAGCCTCCCTTCGAGGAGCTCGTCCTTTCAGATCTTCACAGGCCGATCGCCCGAGAAACCCTTACGGTCGATGTCCCCCGGCTCGAAAAAATTATGGAAAAATTTCGGTAATGGCATTATAGTAAATGTTTAATCCCTTGATTTCCCCTCGACCGACCCGGCTCGAGAAGGAAGGAGAGGGATGAAAAGGAGTTTAAGATGAAGGAAAAAGTCGAAGCGGCTTTGAATAAGATCCGGCCGTCCCTCATGGCCGACGGCGGAAACGTCGAGCTTGTCGGCGTGGACAACGGTGTGGTCAAGGTCAAGCTCACCGGCGCCTGCGGCGGATGTCCGATGTCCCAGATGACGCTAAAAATGGGCATCGAGAGAATCCTGAAGAAGGAAGTGCCGGAAATCAAAGAAGTCGTCGCAATATAGACGATCCATAGGCTATCCTTGCCTGGAACTTTGCGACGAAGCGATCGCCGAGGGCATCGCTGTCTGGCCATGACATAAGGATGGTTGATTGGGAACAAACATGAGAAGAGTTTATTTCGATCATATCGCTGCCACCCCGCTTCAGCGCGAGGCTCTCCAGGCCATGCTCCCGTTCTTGAAGGAGCGCTTCGGGAACGCCCAGAGCTTGCACTCGGACGGACAGGCTGTGCTCGTGGCTGTGGATGAGGCTAGGCAGAAGGTCGCCCGTCTGATCAATGCTTCCGAGAGCGAGGTCTACTTCACATCCAGCGGGTCGGAATCGAACAATTTCGCCATCAAGGGCTTGGCCCAGGCCAATCGCAACCGCGGAAGCCATCTTGTCCTTTCGGCCGTCGAACATCTCTCGGTCCTGAATTCGGCCAAGAGCCTGGAAAAACTCGGAATAACGTCCACGCTGGTTCCGGTTGATAAGACAGGAATGCTTCATCCGGAGGACGTGGAAAAGGCCATCACCAAGGAGACAACCCTTGTTTCCGTGATGCTGGCCAACAGCGAAGTCGGGACGATCCAACCCGTCTTTGAAATCGCCAAGATCTGCAAGACCCGCAACGTGCTCTTTCATACCGATGCGGTGGCGGCCGTGGGAAATATCCCCGTGGACGTCCGGACATTGGGGGTCGATGCCCTCAGCCTGGCCGGCGACCAGTTTTACGGTCCCAAAGGCAGCGCCGCCCTCTTCCTGAAGAAAGGCGTCCGGATTCTGCCGTTCATCGACGGCGGGGTCCAGGAAGGCGGACGGAGGGGCGGTACGGAAAACGTGGCCGGGATTGTCGGTCTGGGAAAAGCGGCTGAGATCGCCCAGGTCAAAATGGCCGAGAGGTCGAATAAGGCCAAAATCCTTCGGGATAGGCTGATCGATCAACTTCCCAATACGGTAGAGCATGTCATCCTCACCGGCCACAGGGAAGCGCGCCTCCCTCACCATGCCAGCTTCTGCATCGAGTTCATCGAGGGTGAGGGAATGCTTTTAAGCCTAGACATGAAGGGGATCGCGGCCTCGAGTGGGTCTGCCTGCACGTCAAAAGCCCTGAAGGCATCGCACGTCCTGCTGGCCATGGGCCTCGACCATGCCACGGCCCAGGGATCGCTCGTCTTCAGCTTCATTGAGGACAACACGGCCGAAGATATCGGTTATTTGCTCGAGGCGTTCCCGCCGATCATCGAACGGCTGCGAAAAATGTCTCCGCTCTATACAAAATTTCTGGAGGAGAAGGGGAAATGATTTACTCAGAAAAAGTGATGGACCATTTTCAGAACCCGCGCAACGTGGGTGTCATTAAGGATGCCGACGGCATCGGGGAGGTCGGCAACCCCGTCTGCGGGGATATGATGACCTTTTATATCAAGGTCAAGAACAACCGTCTGTCCGATGTCAAGTTCCAGACGTTCGGCTGCGGCGCGGCCATCGCCGTATCCAGCATGGTGTCTGAGATGGCTATGGGAAAGACGCTCGAAGAGGCGATGGCCATCACCAACGATAAGGTCGCAGAAATGCTGGGCGGCCTGCCGAAAAATAAGCTGCACTGCTCGAACCTGGGCGCGGACGCCCTCCACAAAGCGATCGAGGATTACCAGGCAAAGCAAAAGCCCGGGGCGAAGGAAGCGGCCCCCGCGGCCGCGAAAAGCGCGGAAGAACAAGAAGGGGAGGCGGCGTGCTGCTGTCCCTACTGCGAAGGACCCCTGGAAGGAATGGAAGAGGTCTGCGCCTGCCACCACTGCGAGATCGAGCTTGAAGAATGCCCGGAGTGCGGGAAATATACGAACAAGGCAGAAGACACCTGTGTGAGCTGCGGCGCCAAGCTTCACAAGTAATCCGCCATGATCGAAGACCTGGACAAGGACTCGCTTTCCCAAAAGGTCCGCGAGCTCAAAAAAAAGAGGAATGCGATCATCCTGGCCCACAACTATCAGCTGGGCGAGGTCCAGGACGTGGCCGACTATATCGGGGATTCCCTGGAGTTGAGCCAGAAGGCGGCGGCCGTCGAGGAAGACGTGATCGTCTTCTGCGGCGTGCATTTTATGGCCGAGACGGCGTCCATCCTTTCTCCTCAAAAGACCGTCCTGCTGCCTGAGATCCATGCCGGCTGCCCCATGGCCGACATGATCACAGCGGTTGAACTCGTGGCCTGGAAACAGCGGTATCCGGGAAGGCCGGCTGTCTGCTATGTCAATACGTCGGCCGAGGTCAAGGCGGAGTGCGATGTTTGCTGCACATCGTCGAACGCCGTCAAAGTCGTGAACTCCGTCGAAGGCCGCGAGGTTCTTTTCGCCCCGGATAAAAATTTGGCTGCTTACGTCGCCCGCCAGGTCAGCAAGACCATCATTCCCTGGGATGGTTATTGCTATGTCCATAACAACATCCTAGCCCGTGATGTCCGGGAGAAAAAAAAGATGTACCCGGAGGCCGAAGTCTGGGTCCATCCCGAATGCCGGCCGGAAGTCATCGATCTGGCCGATAAGGTCCTGTCCACGGGAAAAATGGTGAAGGAGGCCCGGCAGACCGAAAGCAAGGATGTGATCGTAGGCACGGAAGCGGGCATCATCTACAGGTTGAAAAAAGACAACCCGGCCAAGAATTTTTATCCCGCCCATGACCTGGCCTTTTGTGCCAACATGAAGAAAATCAACCTGAGAAAGGTCTATGCGGCATTGGAACAAATGATCTATCGCGTTCAGGTCCCTCAAGAGATCAGCGAGAGAGCCCGGGGGGCGATCGAAAAGATGGTCAGACTATAAGGAGGTATCCCATGAAAAAAATGACCGAAGAAAATCTCAAAAACGCGTTCGCCGGCGAAAGCCAGGCGCATATCAAGTATCTGGCATTTGCGGACAAGGCCCAGCAGGAAAATTGGCCGAACGTGGCCCGGCTCTTCCGCGCCAATTCCTACTCCGAGCAGGTGCATGCCACGAACCATCTGCGGACTCTGGACGGCGTCGGCAAGACGGCCGATAACCTGACGGCCGCCGTGGGCGGAGAGAATTTCGAAGTGACCGAGATGTACGACGCCTATAAGGCCGTCGCCGAGCGGCAGGGTGAAAAGATGGCGCTCATGATGTTCGAACGCGCCTTAAAAGCCGAGGAGGTCCATGCCGGCCTGTATAAAAAGGCCAAGGAGGCCCTGGCCAAAGGGAAAGACGTCGAGGCGACGCCGATCCACGTCTGCTCGGTGTGCGGATTCACCATGGAAGGCAACGCTCCCGACAAATGCCCCGTCTGCGGAACGCCCAAAGAAAAATTTGTCAAATTCTAATTGATCGTTTTAGTCCCGCTTTGAAAGAGGAGCCGAAGATGAGCTTGAACGCAACCTTAAAGCCCACCGAGATTCTGGCGATTGCCGTGAGGGCGGAAATCGATGCGGCTTCGATCTATCGCAACCTTCAGGATCGCGTGAAAAATGAAGTCCTTTTACAGAAGTTGAAATTCCTGGCCCATGAAGAGGAGCGCCACCGCGCCCTACTAGAGAGGCTGTTTGCCGATCGGTTCCCCGGCCGGGAGCTGACGGTGCCGGACCGGTCGGACCTGCCCCTCAAGTCGGTTCCGATCGACGAGAAATCCTCTGTGCTTGATTTGTTCAAGCTGGCTCTCCGGAAGGAAAAGCAGGCCGAAGAATTCTATAGAGACTCACGGGAGGCCATGGAGGATGCCCGGAGCCAAAAGATCCTCGAATACCTGAGCCGCGTCGAGAGAAGCCATTTCTTTATGATCAAATCGGAAATCGACCTGCTCCAAAAATTCCCTGATTATTACAACGTCGAAGATTTTCATGTGGCCCAGGACCTGTTCCACATCGGCCCTTGAAAAATCTGGAATAAGGAGAAAAAATTGTCTGGGTACCGAAGTTATTAACCCTACCCCATCTGGAGAATTGGGCGGAAGAAACATGTCGGAGGACATATGGAAAAAGCTAAGGAGCGGGCCGTAAAAATAATAAGAATCCTGGAAAGAAAATACCCGAACAGCCGGACCGCCCTCCAATTTGAAACCCCCCTCGAGATCCTCATTTCGACGATTCTTTCCGCCCAATGCACGGATGAAAGGGTCAACAAAATCACGCCCGGTCTTTTCAAAAAGTATCCGTCGGCCGAAGCTTTCGCCAAGGCCGACAAGGCCGAGCTCGAAATGGAGATCCGGCCGACTGGCTTTTTCCGGAACAAAGCTAAAAGCATCATCGGCGCCACCCAGAAAATCGTGGGCGACTTCGGCGGCCGCGTCCCCGACACCATGGCCGAGCTCATCACGCTTCCCGGCGTGGCGCGCAAAACGGCCAATATCGTCCTTTCTTCGGGCTATGGAAAAGCCGAAGGGATCGCCGTTGACGTCCATGTCAAGCGCCTTTCGGGAAGATTGGGATTGAGCAAGCGGCAGGACCCTGAGAAGATCGAGCAGGACCTTCTGGCCATTGTCCCCAAGAAGTACTGGCTGGATTTCAACTACATGCTCGTCAACCACGGCCGGACCGTCTGCCAGGCCCGCAAGCCCAAATGCCCGGAATGCGCTCTGCGGCACCTCTGTCCTTCGGCCAAGCAATTTTATCCCGGCCACAAGATGAGATGATCAAAGACGCGATGCTTTATGAGCCGCTCGAGGGCGGCAAGGTGGTTTGCAATCTCTGCGCCCACCGCTGTCAGATCGCCCAGGGCAAGTGGGGAATTTGCGGCGTCAGGGAAAACCGCGAAGGAAAGCTCGTGACACACGCTTATGGCGAGGTGATCGCCGCCCACGTCGATCCCATCGAGAAAAAGCCGTTTTTCCATTTTCTGCCAGGAACGACCTCTTTTTCCATCGCAACCGTAGGCTGTAATTTTCGCTGCCCCTTCTGCCAGAATTGGGAGATTTCTCAATCTTCAAAAAAGGATGCACCAGGCGAGCGCGGCTATAAGCTTTTGCCTCAGGATGTCGTCCGGGAAGCCCTGGACCGCGGCTGCCGCAGCATTTCCTATACATACACGGAGCCGACGATCTTTTTTGAATTTGCTTACGACACGGCCAAGCTCGCCAGGCAGGCCGGCCTGGGCAATAATTTCGTCACGAACGGGTTCATGACTGCCGAAGCGCTGGAAACCATTCAGCCCTACCTGAATGCCGCCAACGTGGACCTCAAGGCTTTCCGCGAGGAGACATATAAGAAAGTCTGCAAGGCACGGCTCCAGCCCGTCCTGGATTCTATCAAGTTGATGAGGACGCTCAGAATCTGGGTGGAAATCACGACGCTCGTCGTGCCCGGGATGAACGACAGCGAGGAGGAGCTCCACGATATCGCACGCTTTATTGCCGGGGTCGACCGGGAAATCCCTTGGCATATCAGCCGTTTCCATCCGGATTATCAATACACCGAGGCACGGCCGACCCCCCTCGACACATTGCGCAAGGCTTTGGCGATCGGGAAAAAAGAGGGGCTACACTATGTTTATGTCGGGAATGTTATGGGGGAGGGCGATTTCAGCCTTTGCCCCAACTGCCAGAAGCCCCTGATCAAGCGGCACGGTTTCTGGGTGGATGAGAACAAAATCAAAGACGGCAAGTGCCCCTTCTGCCAGACCCCCATTTCAGGAGTCTTTTCATAATTCTGCCATAGCAAAGATCTTGACTTGGCAACGGCCCTATTTTTCTGAGATAATGAGACTGCAAAATGGACCGATATATCATTCTTGACCACACCGCCGACGGCAAATTCATGGCGTTCGGCAAGACGCTGGAAGAGGCCTTTACCAACTCGGCCTTGGCCGTAGCCTCGCTCATGTGGGACTGGCAGAAAATCGAGAAGAGAGTGACTTTCCCGATCGATGTCCTGGGCAGTGACCTGGAGCAGATGTTGGTGAGATTCCTCGAAGAAATCCTCTACCTGCTGGACACGGAAAATTTCCTGCTGGGCTCTGTCGAAGGCGTGAAGATCGAGAAAAAGCCGGAAGGGTTTGGGCTGCAGGCCTCTTTTTCAGGTGATCAAGGCGTTCACAAATATGAAATTTTCGGGAGCGTCAAGGCCGTTACCTATAATCAAATGAAAATCCGGCAGGAAGACTACGTCACCATCCAGGTCGTCGTCGATATGTAAGGGGATCGCCTAGCTCAACTGAGCTATTCTGCCGCGGCTTATTTTTGGACTGCTTCAAAGTATAGGCGATATCGCTTTATAAATTTGTACCCGTCTTCTGTTGTCTGCAGGGCGTAGGCCTTCCCATTCTTGAAGAAGAGTCCCTCTGAAGGAATACCTGCTTTGAAATGGGCGATGTATCTCCCGTCACGGTCGAAAATGTCGAACACCGTATATTCGCTTCCCAAAGAATCCGCTATCACGGCCAGCCAACCATTTTCCATCGGGATGAGCTTCTGAAAGGCCGGCTTGTGCTTGGGGAACTGAATCAATTGGACCGCTTTTTTCTTTATCGGATCCTCCTGGGACGGAAGAAAGCGGAGAAACTCGTCCCCCTGGACTCTGATAAAATCCTGTTTGTCCTTTTGACTAATTTCCGCCGGGTCATACTCCCTCCGGATGATTTTGGAAAGTGTTCCTGCCGGCGAATAAACCCGAACTTCGTACTCCTCGGGATAGCCGTAAAATATGGCATCACCCGGGGCTATGACCCAACAGACAGAGGGTCGGAAAGCCATTTCGCTCATTAAATCTGCAAGCCAGCGGGCCATGGATTGTTCGTCCCGACCCGCCGGAGATTTCATTTCCTTGACCTCGCTACGCATTTCCGTAACCAGGCGGAATTGATCGTTGAATAAACCATGGAGTTCCGCCAGCTTCTCACCGCTCGGCCCTGCTTGCATCGTCGACTGGCTTCCGAGATAAAATCCGTTGGAGCTGATGTGATAGATGGATAAGTTGGTTGGGGTCTGGACCTGCCTGAGATAGCGGCCGCTCTTTTCGAAATAAACTATCTTGTGCGCGCCCTGGTCAAAAACGGACAGGATCTCATTCTTGTCAAAATAGGGCCTCCACGGGTTCCTAAACTCGCCGGGTCCCTGTCCTGCCCTCCCGATGGTGAGGAGATATTTTCCTTGTGGATCATATTTTTGGATGCGTTTTCGGTCCCAGTCTGTGACATAGAGATTCCCCTCGCCATCGGCATTAAAATCGACCCTGTTGCCGAACATGTAGTTCTCGTCGCCCTCCCGGACGCCGATAGACAGATCTTCAGCGAAAACGACAGTAACGGGCTTTCCGTTAGGTGGACGGGGCGTTTGGGGATTAGAGACGATCTTCACGTTGGCCGTTTTTGCGGCCTGTTGGTCCGGCAGAGCGCCAGTCAGGGCTTCGGCTTGGCCGGACAAGACGACCGACCCCAGGCAAAGAATTATGCAGATATTCGCTCTTTTGATCACCTCATCCTCCCTAAAGAAGAAGGATTTCTTTCCGATTATTATTTCTTATTTAGGCAAGCCCTTGTATTGAATTTCTTTTAAATCCGGCAGGGAATAGACCTGGACTTTTTTGCCTTTTTGAATAACAACCCCTGATTTGAATATCTCAAACCCATTTTTTCTTTGCCGACCGTCGAAATTCTCAAATGTTTTCAGAAGAATCTTTTTGCGTCCCTCGAGCCTGAAGATTTTTATCGTCCGCCCGTTCCAGTCTTCCTCGGTGTAGTAAAATTCATGGGGATCAAAAGAATGGATTCCGATAGAAACGCCGCGTGCGATTTTCTTCCATTCCCCGATATCTTCAAGGTCGAGCGTCTCCAGGTCAAAACGGACCAGCCGGTCATTCCTTCTTCCGTAAAATTCTTTGATCCGGGAGTTTTCCGGGTTTCCCGGCAGGCGATCCCCCATCCAGTACCAGGGCCTGTCTTCTTTTGGGAATTTTTTTACGATGACAAAGGAGTTGTCTCGTTCCTTGAGAATTGTAAGGCCGCCACTATTGGTCAGGAAAAGTGTTCCATTCATGTACTCGGCTGTGCTCTTGTCGAGGATTTTATCTCTATACTCCACATTTTCCACATGTCCGTCCTCCCACAGCCGCAGCGGATGTTTAGCGGACCACTGGTAGAACACAAGCCAAAACCTTTTGCCCTCCTGGATGGCTGAATCCAGGATCTTGGGTGCGCCTGAGTCTACGAAAAAATCATGCGTAAAGGGGATCCGGGTTACATTCTCGGTGCCGGTGTCGATCAGGACAAGCTGGATTTCTCCCCGAGCCCGACCCGGCTCAAAGAGGGCAATGGTTTTTTCGTATCTGAATCGACTCCAAAACAGCCTATATTGTCTGAGCTTGAATTTCGGCTGCTGATAAATCGTTTCTGTGGCGCCTGTGTCGGTATTTAACTTGACCAAGCTTTCGCCCCAGTTAAAAAAATAGAGATAGGGGGGGGCATCCCAGGCAGGATAAGGATAAAAATGGACCAGTAGCTTTGAGACACTGTCATGGTCATAGATTTTGGTAGAGATGTAATTCGATTCGATCAACTTCTGGTCCTGGGTTAAATAGAAGTACCTCGATCCTCGATCGATTCCCAACCATACCGTGAGCGTGGCGCAAAGGATGCCCAGGGCGAGTGAAGGTGCGAGAAATTTGAAATATCTGCGGCCGTAAATTTTTGAAGGGCGCACGTCGAATCTTTTAAAAGAAAAGAACATAGCTAGCCCCAGCGGAAAAAGGAGGAATAGAGCCGCGAGGATCAAAACGGGAAAAGATAGCTCAGATTCGGCTTCCCATTGGAGGCTGAGAAAAGTGGTACTTATTTCCGACCAGGAATAATAAGTGATCCCTGCCATCCGCATGAGCAGCCAGGTGATCAGAAAAAAGACTTCATTGAAGATCACGAAAGCAAACAGAGAAACCAGACTGAGGACCAAAAAGTTGTCGGATAATGCCGACAAGGAGAGCGCGATGAAAAAAAGAACGAAATAAAGAAAGGATAAAGAGAACAAAGCGAGAGCGACAAAGTCTCTTCCTCCATGATAATAGAGAATGAGAAAAACGAAATAAAAAAACAGAATGGAAAGAAATCGCGGCAGAACCTTGATGGCCAAAAGCCTTAGCCGGGAATAGGGGAGGGAAAGAAGATATTCCATTCCTTTTTGTCCGCGCTCGGAAGAGAAAAGGGAAACGCCCATAAACAGGGCCCAGAAAAGCATGCCGCTTTGAAAGGCAGGCATAAAAATAGCGACATACGGCTGTTTGGGGATGATTCGGGTCAAGAATATGATCGCCGGCAGGGCGACCATGGCGACCGCAAAAAAGAAAGATTGAATCAGGATGTCACGACATTCTTTTTTTAGCATATTCGCCCCCGATCAAAGCTTTGATGATTTCGCCCAGCTCGAGGCTCTGAAAATCAAAGGGGTATTTCCGGCGGAAATCATCCTGAAAAGGATAGACAAAATATTCCTTTCCAAAGGCCGCTTCTTTCTTAAAGACGAACGGGATCTCTGAAGGAATCTCGGCGTCTATGACGACCTTTTTGATTTTTGCCTTCAGCTGTTCGCTTTTTTCATCCAGGATGAAGCGGCCGCCTTCCATGATGAGAACCCGCTCGGGAATGTTTTGGATTTCGGAAAAGGTGTGGTTGATCGTGATCATCGTCGCTCCGTACTTATCGATGGCTTCGATCACCGCCTCCAGGAATTTTTCTCGCAAATAGGGGTCAACGGCATGGATGATTTCGTCGATCAACAGGACGGCCGGCTTCTGGGCCAGGAGCAGGGAGAGATGGTAGAGCGTGCGCTCGCCCACCGAAAGGTTTTTGATTTTCTGGTTAAGGTTGAAATGAAGCTGCTCGAAGAACGACTCATCGGGATCTTGAATATGGAAGGTTCTTCGATGAAAATCCAGGCCCTGCTTAAGGGTCATGTTCTCGAACAGGCTGAGGCCGTCCGAGATAAAGGCAATTTTTTGCCGCGTCACGTCCCCGGCATAGATAATTTGTCCCCTGTCCGGATGGATGACCCGGGCCAGGCAGCGCAGCAGAGTGCTTTTCCCGGCGCCGTTGCTGCCGGCGATAACGACGGATTCCCCTTTCTGGAATTGAACATTCACGTCGTCCAGAGCGACCTTCTTTCCGAAGTGGACCTTTAAATTGCGGGTTTCAAGGACGTTTTGATTCATGGGCCGCATACCTTTCCATTAGATTTTTGAGGTCTTCCAGGCGGGCTCCCAAGGAAAAAGCCCGGTCCAGGAAAAGCCTGAATTCGTCCTCCAGCATTCCCCGGCGGAAGCTGTCGAGCTTGAGGTTCTTTGTGTTGACCCAGTTGCCGCTTCCTCTTTTGCTCTCGGTGAACCCTTCCTCTTCTAAAGTGTAATAAGCTTTTGCTACAGTATTGGGGTTCAACTTAAGGATTTTGGCCAGCTCCCTAATGGGCGGAAGCTGGTCGCCGGTTTTCAGCCTGCCGGAGAGGATTTCCAGCTTTATCGCCTGAATGACCTGCAGATACACGGGAACGGAGGAGCTTGAATCAATCGAGAATCGGATCATGTCGCCTCCGCGCTCAAAATAAAGTGTATTAGATATATAATACGCATGCACGGGTTTGTCAAGCAAAATTTTTGACAATTTTTGTCAGGATTCATTTCCCATGCCTACCACGGAATTGAAAATGCTGCCTTTTTGGCAGAATGGGATGATTTGGCTAGGGAAAATGATATAATTCTGAATGAGGTCTGGCCATGGTTGAACTAAAACGAATCAATGACAATACATGGGAGATTCCCAAGCACGGGGAGATGAAAGTCCCCGCGCTCATCTATGCTTCGCGGAAACTCCTCGAATCTGTGAAGCGCGACCAGACTCTCGAGCAGGCGAAGAACGTCGCCTGCTTGAAGGGGATCCAGCGGATGTCCTATGTCATGCCCGACGCTCACCAGGGATATGGATTTCCTATTGGAGGGGTTGCCGCCTTCGACCTCGAGGATGGAATTATTTCTCCGGGCGGTGTCGGATACGACATCAACTGCGGCGTGCGTCTGCTGCGGACGGACTATACGGAAAAGGATATTTCGGCGAAACGCAAAGAGCTGCTGAGCGAAATCTTCAAGGAAGTCCCGGCCGGTGTCGGCAAAGGCGGAGTGACCAAGCTCAGCCAAAACGTCCTCAAGGAAATCTTGATCAAGGGCGCGGAATGGGCCGTGGAAAACGGCTACGGCACAAAAAACGACCTGCAGATGACCGAAGAGCAGGGGAGGATGAAAGAGGCGGACTGGAACCATGTTTCCCACCGTGCGCTGGAGCGCGGCCTCCCACAGCTCGGCACCCTTGGCGCCGGCAATCATTTCCTCGAATTCCAGAAAGTGGACAAGATCTATGAAAAAGATGCAGCCAAGGTATTCGGCATCGATGCCGAAGGACAGGTCCTGGTCATGATCCACTGCGGGAGTCGCGGACTGGGCCACCAGGTGGCTTCGGATTACATCCAGTCCATGGAGGACAGGTTCGGCATCCAAGGTCTTCCGGACCGGGAATTGATCAATGCTCCCATTCAATCGCCGCTGGGCCGGCAATATTACAAATCGATGTGCGCGGCGGTCAACTATGCTTTTGCCAACCGACAGATGATCGCCCACTGGGTGAGGGATGTCTTCAAGAAAGTGCTGGGAAGCTCGCAGGGGATGCGCCAGGTCTATGACGTCTGCCACAATGTGGCCAAGATCGAAAAGCACATGGTCGAGGGGAAAGAAAAAGACCTCTGTATCCACCGCAAGGGCGCGACACGGAGCTTTGGCCCGGGCCGGATGGAAATCCCGGAGGCCTATCGTGCCGTCGGTCAGCCGGTGATCATTCCGGGCAGCATGGGAACAGCTTCGTATCTTTTGGTCGGGACGCTGGAAGCCGAGGAGAAGAGCTTCAGCTCGACGGCGCACGGGGCGGGGCGCATTATGTCCCGTCATGAGGCGCTGCGCCGCTTCCGCGGCGAGCAGATCCGGGATGAACTGGCCAAAAAAGGAATCGAGCTCCAATCGACGAGCTGGAAGGGTGTCGCGGAAGAAGCGGCCGGGGCTTATAAGGACGTCGATGAAGTGGTCAGGGTTTCCCACGAAGTCGGCCTCGGCCGTCTGGTCGTCCGCGTCGTCCCCATCGGCGTCATGAAAGGCTAAATTAAACATCGACGACGCAATAATCGTTCTCAAACTCCGTTCATAAGGAATGCCTTGCCGCAACAAAAGACATTTTTATTTTTTATTTTGTTGTCCGTCTTTCTTTTCGGATTTCCCGATTCGGGTTATCTTTTTTCTTCAAAACATGTCGATATCGTCGTTTTGATCTCAGCGGACGCGGAATGGAATCCTGTCCGCGAGTATTTCGCCCGAGTCAAAACCGGCTCGACTCCATTTGGCGAATTTTTTCCTTCCGAGATCAAAATCGGCGATCAAAGAAAATCCGTCGTCTATATTCAGGGAGGATGGGGAAAGATCAATGCCGCGGCATCCTCGCAGTACGCCATCGACCGATGGCATCCCGTTTTATTGGTCAATTGCGGGACTTGCGGAGGATTTGAAGGCTCTGTTCGTGTCAACGATATCCTTCTTGTCAATAAAACCGTCGTCTATGACATCGTGGAGCAGATGGGAGATTCCGAGGCCGCCTTGAAACACTACGCCACGACGATGGACCTTGCCTGGCTGGCAAAGCCGTATCCGACTCCCGTCATTGAGTCTGTTCTTGTGTCTGCAGATCGGGATATCCGGGTCGATGACATTCCCGAGCTCAAGAAAAAATTCGGGGCCATTGCCGCCGATTGGGAATCCGGAGCGATCGCCTACACCGCCAAACGGAATCAGACGGCTTGCCTCATTCTCCGCGCGGTCAGCGATATCGTCGGAATCCGGGGCGGCGAGGCTTATGGAGATCCTAAACTCTACGAAAAACGAACATACCAAATCATGAAGAATTTTATGGAGATATTGCCTTCCTGGATCAAGGCCGCAGACAAGCTCTTGTTGCCCGGAGCCCTGCGCTCTCGCGAGGGGCCCGCGTTCAGCTGACGACTTTGTCGATGTCTTTTTCGGCGTAGTCCTCGAAGTTCAGGGCCATCACGAATTCGCTCTTGAGCATCATGTAGTGGCTTTTTTCGACCTTGCTTAGGTATTCCAACATGCGTCTTTTTTCAGCCTTGACTCGGGGGGCAAGCCCGGCGTAAAAATTTTGCGCCGCTTGCTCGGACGTCATGGCCTGATAGAGGATATCCGTAAGCGATGAAGAGGGCTTGATCACGACGGCCGGGAGCAGCGCGGGATTCACGGCCTTGGGAATTTCAATGGCCTCCGGTTTGTACATCGACTTGAACAAGTTGCGGACGACCTTTTCGTGCTTCTTTTCCTCGAAGGCCAGGATGGCGAATTTTTCTTTAAGAAGCGGGTTGTTGACCCGTCCGGCTAGCTTTCTATAGGTCTTGTTAGCATCGATCTCGGCCCTGGCGGCCATTCCCAACAGTTTCTTCATTGAAAATTTTGAGAGGTTCATCGTTCGTCTCCTTTAAGCTTTGAAATTATACGCAAAGGCGGCAGATGAGTCAAAAAAGAATTTTCTATTTTTTACCGAGCTTTTTTAGGAGTAGGGAATAGGAAAGCGTATTCAGAACATCTTCTTTCCCCAGCCAGGCCCGGCGTGCGATTCCGACGCCAAAGCGCATCATGGCCAAGCCGTGGGCATAGTGAGTGTCTGTGCCGATGCTGATGGGAATGCCGAGTTCCTTGGCTTTTTTCAGGTAGAATTCGTTGAGGTCCAAGCGGTCGAAGTAGGCATTGAGCTCGAGAGCTTTTCCTTTTTTCTTGGCGGTCTCGAGAACTTTTTCTAGGTTCACGTCGTATCCTTCCCGTCCCGAAATCAGCCGCCCTGAAGGATGGGCGATCGTCCTGACATAAGGATTGTCCATGGCACGCGTGATTCTCTCGGTGACGTTTTTCTTAAAGCCGCTGTGGACGGCCGCGACCACAAAATCGAGCTCCTTTAGGAGCGCGTCTGAAAAGTCGAGCTTTCCGTCCTGGAGGATGTCCGCCTCTGTCCCTTTAAGGAGCTTAAAGCCTTTCAGGGCGCGGTTGAGCTCATCGATTTCCCTGATCTGTTTTTTGAGCCGCTCCGGGCTCAGGCCGTGGGCATACTTGACCGACTGGGAATGATCGCAGACGGCGATATATTCGTCGCCCATTTTGTGGCCGAGCTCAGCGATCTCCCTAAGGCTGAGGTTCCCATCACTCCATTCCGAATGGACATGGAGGTCGCCCTTGATGTCCGAATAGTCAACGATTGTCGGAAGCTTTCCTTCACAGCCGAGCTCGATCTCCCCGCGGTCCTCGCGCATTTCCGGCGGGATGAGCGGCAAGCCCAGGATGCGATAGATATCTTCTTCTTCTTTGCTGGCGAGTTTTTTCTGGCCCCGGAAGATTCCATATTCGGAGATCTTGAGCCCTTGGTCCTTGGCCATCCCGCGGAGCTTGATATTGTGGGCTTTTGAGCCCGTGAAATATTGGAGAGCCGACCCAAATTCCGAGTCGTCGACGATCCTGAGGTCCACCTGGCGTTCTGTTGTTTCGGTCTTGATGACGATCGAGCCCTTCGTCTCGCCCTCGGCCAGAACGCGCAAGGCTTTTGGATATTTTACGAAATAGCCGATAATCTCGGCGCCGTCCTTGCCGCTGGCCAGGATATCGATATCGCCGATGGTCTCTTTCATCCGGCGCAGCGAGCCGGCCGCAGAAATTCGCTTGACCTTGGGCATCTTTTTCAAGTAGTCAATGACCTCTTCGGCGATCGAGCTGGCCTCATAGATCGAAATGCGCTCCTGGACTTTCTCGTAGGCCTCGATGCTTTTCCGGATGTTTTCCACTTTTTTTTCGCCCATGCCGTAGAGCTTGGCCATCGACCCGTCGGCGATTGCTTTTTTCAGGTCTTCGAGGTTCCGGACGCCCAGCTCTTTTTGAACGAGATGGATGGTCTTTCCGCCCATATTCTGGATTTCGAGAAGCTCGAGCAGGCTTTCCGGGACACTCGACAGCGCTTCCTGGTATTTTTTCATGCGGCCGGTCGCGAGGTATTCTTCGATCTTGGCGGCGATTCCGCTTCCGATGCCGGGGATCTCCTGAAGCTTTTTTTCGGCGGCGATCTTCTCGATGTCCTCGCCCAAATCTTCCAGGATGCGCGAAGCTTTCCGATAGGCGATAACCTTGAACCCGATTTCTCCCTTGATTTCAAGGGCATCGGCGATGCGGCTGAAGAGGGCGGCGATCTCCTTGTTTTTCATGGGAAGTTCTGCTTGAGTCCAATGATAATTCAAGATTTTCATCAAATCAACCGACCGTTCGAAATCGAGTCGGGCAAGGAAAGTTTTCTCCAAGCCGTTGACATTTTTCGCGAGTGTTTTTATCTTAGACACAGTCATGAAAGTCCTCCTGGCCGGGTACAACATCGACCGCGAGGTCATCGAAGACCTCAAAAAGCATTCCCCTTCTCGGCTGGACATCACGCCGGAGACGCTTTCGGCTTCCTATGCCAGGATATCGCGGGACCCGCGCCCGGTAGACGAGCTACGGCGGGCGGCGCGCGAGGAAGTCGAGAAGGCGCGCCGCTCCAACCAGAATATCATTTTCAAGATGGGCCATCACTCGGTGGCCGAGCATGCCGTCTTCAATTTCGACTTCATCGGGGTCAGCCGGCTGGCCATCGAGGAAATCGAGAAATTCCGCCTATGCTCCTACACGGAAAAATCCCAGCGTTACATCACGCTCAAGGATGATTTTGTCCTACCCGCAGAAATTGTCAAAGCAGATAAGCAGAATATTTTCGTCGAAACGATAAAAGCCCAAAATTCCCTCTACCGTAAGCTTTATGAAAAGCTCCGGCCCTATTTTTTTGAGAAGAATCCCGACCTGGCCGGAAATCCCAAAAAGCAGGCGATCCTGGATGGCTGGGCCAAGGAGGATGCGCGCTATATCGTGAGTCTGGCGACCGAAGGGCAGCTGGGGATGACGATCAACGGGCGCAACCTCGAGTTCCTGATCCGTCGGTTTGCTTCAAAAAAATTAGCGGAACTGCAAGGACTCAATGGGCGAATCTATGAGTTGGCCAAGGAGGTCGCGCCGTCCATTATTTTATTTACAGAATCCAGCGACTTTGATGCGATGACCTATGAGGAATTTGGGGAAGAAGCAGCGGTGTTGATGGGCCCCTCCTCTAAAAAAGAGAAGGCGCCTGCGAGTGAAACGGTCCGCCTGGTCGATTGCACGCGCGGAGGCGACGATAAGCTCCTGGCGTCGATTCTGCACGCGAAGTCGTCGCTCTCTTACGAGCAAGGCCTGGCCAAGGTCAAGGCGCTGAAGCCGCGCCAGAAACGCCAGCTGGTGAAGGCCGCCTTCGTGCGGATGGAGTTTTATGATTTTCCCCTGCGCGAGTTCGAGTATGTCAATTTCACGTTCGATATTGTGCTTTCGGCTTCTTGTTTCGCCCAGCTCAAGCGCCATCGCATGGCCACGCTGACCTGCCAGGATTATAATCCCGGGCTCGGCGTGACGGTCCCTCCCTCGATCGAAGAGATTGGGGCAAAACAAGAATTTATGGACATGATCGAGCGGACCACCGACATCTATTTTCAGCTGAAAAATCATGTCGGCCGGGCGGCGGATTATATCCTGACCAACGCCCATCGCCGTCGCGCGCTCTTAAAAGTCAACGCCCGCGAACTCTATCATGTCTCGCGGTTGCGCGAAGATGCCACGGCCCAGTGGGATATTCGCGAGCTCTCCGCGAAAATGTCGGCCCTGGCCAAAAAGGCCATGCCTTTGGCCTGCCTGCTCCTCGGGGGAAAAGATAAATATCCGAATATTTATAAGAAAGCATTCGGGCGGAGCCCGAACTTGCTGCCCCCGGACTTCAAGGAATAGACGATCGATAGGTTCAATTTGATGACTCTGGAGAAATCGCAGGAGGGGGAAACATATGAAAATTGATCAATACGCGTTTGGAAAAATCGTCATCGACGGAAAGACCTATACCTCGGATGTCATTATTTACCCGGAGAAAGTGGACGCCTCTTGGTGGAGAAAAGAAGGTCATCGCCTTCAGCCGGCGGACCTTGAACAAGTGGTGAGAGAAAAGCCGAATATCCTTATTGTCGGCACCGGAAATGTGGGAGCCATGGATGTTCCCCAGGAAACGCTTTCTTTTCTTCGTTCTCAAGGAATCGATGTGCGAGTCGCCCCGACGGAAGAAGCGGTGGAAATCTTTAACAGCTCACACGGAGAAAATAAAAAGATTGTCGCCGCCCTTCATTTAACCTGCTGAATATTCCCGCTTTACCTGTTTCGAAAGAAAATCAGCCCTTCGCAGGGGCTCCGGAATCCGGAAGCCGCAGGTTGTTTGAAGAACTATCTCCATAGCGTTTTTCGGGGAAACCTTATGGCCCGGGGATATAAAGAGCGGACGGACGTAATCTCTTGTCCGGACGACGGCGCCGACGATTGTTTCGTGATAGTGCAGAAACGAATGGGCGCCCCTTTCCCAGCCGGGAGTTTCAAATTCCCCGACCAGCCGGGATTTGGCGCAGCCGACTGTCGGAAGATCAAGCAGAACGCCGATGTGAGACGCGATCCCCAGGCCCCTGGGATGGGCGATGCCTTGGCCGTCAACTAAAATGAGCTCGGGCTTGGCCTTGAGGAGGCGAAGTGCGTGTATGATCGCCTCTCCTTCCCGGAATGATAAATATCCAGAGATGTATGGAAAAGAGACCGGTGAAACAATGCACACCTCGTCCAGCAAAGCAAGATCAGGAAAGGCAAACAGGCAGGCAGCAGCAAAAACCTGGTTCTCTGAAAAGGCAGCATCCACACCGGCGATGAGCTTGGGCTTTTTCCGGAGAGGAACGCAACGGACTTTCGCCGCAAGAGATTCCTGGATTTTTCTCGCCTGTTCGATCGTCTTAGGCCATTTCACATTCGTGGCGTCGATTATTCTTGCAAAGCGATCCTATTTTATCTCTTTGAAAATCAGTTTGTAGAACATCCGTTTCCCGATCTTCAATAAATATTCTTTTCCGGGCTTTCGTTCGAGCTCTAACGCGATATCTTCAATCCGGACTCCGTCCAGATAGGCACCGCCTTGGCGGATGAGTCGCTTGGCCTCCGCCCGAGAAGAGCGTATTCCTAATTCTACCAGCAATTCAATTATATTTATTTTACTTGGATCGGAGACGGGGACAGAATCGGAGCCGCTTATTTTAACGGGCGGGGCCGAGATTTTAATTTCTGCGGGCATAACTTTGACAATAATATTTTCCTCGCTGGGAATCTCCCCGTTTTTATGAATGCGGTCGAACTCTATGGCCGCTTTGTCTGCCACGGAAATTCTCTCTGAAACTGAAATAGAGAGATCCCCAGGATCTTGCCCCTTGCCCCAAAAATCGGCGATGATGGACTTGGCCAGGTTGACCTTGAGGTCGCGTGGATTGACCTTATTTTCGGCCGCCTCTTTTTTCCAGAGTTCGATCTGGGCCAGCGGAACATCGGTCAAGAGCTCGTAGTATCTGAACATTAACGGGTCGGAGATTGACATGATCTTGCCAAAAATTTCATTGGGTGGCTCGGTGATGCCGACGAAATTCCCGAGCGATTTGCTCATTTTCTCTACGCCGTCTAATCCTTCGAGCAAAGGCGTCGTGATGATGACTTGCGGTTCCTGTCCGTATTCGCGCTGGATCTCGCGGGCAACGAGCAGGTTGAATTTCTGGTCGGTCCCTCCCATTTCGACATCCGCCCGCAGCGCCACGGAATCATACCCCTGACAGAGAGGATAGAGGATTTCATGGAGGGAAATGGGCAACCCATTTTTAAGCCTCTTTGTGAAGTCATCGCGCTCCAGGATTCGGGCCACCGTGTACTTGGCGCTGAGCTCGATAAACTCGTAGCTGGTTAGGGCGCCCAGCCAGCGGGAGTTAAAGTCGATGATCGTTTTTTGGCCGTCGAGAATCTTGAAAATTTGGGCTTTGTAGGTCTCGGCATTTTTTGCGATTTCTTCCCTGGTCAGCGTCGGGCGTGTCGCCGAGCGGCCCGAAGGATCTCCGATGAAACCCGTAAAATCGCCGATGAGGAAGACGACATCGTGGCCCATGTCCTGGAAGTGCTTCATTTTGCGCAAGATAACCGTATGGCCGAGGTGAATGTCCGGGGCCGTGGGGTCGAAACCGACTTTGACCAGAAGAGGCTTCTTTTCCTTAATCGAGCGGGCGAGTTTGGCTTTGAGCTCGTCTTCCTGGATGATCTCGACGCAGCCTTTTTTCAGGTATTCGAACTGTTCCTCGGCAGGTTTCATCGGCTCGTTGTTCCTTTGGATAATTTGGGAGTCTTTATTATATATAGAATGGCAGGGCAATTAAAGACAAATCGAGAGACAAATCGAGGGTCAAAGCTACTCATTACGCAACTTCTCCCTGTCTGATTGTGCGTAAAGAGTAGCTTTGACCCCGGTGATTATCTAATAAAAACCCGGCGGCCGTGGACTTCGAGCCGGCCCTCAAAAAAAAGCCGGACGGCTTCGGAATAGATTTTGTGCTCTTCCACGAGGATCCTTGCACTCAATATCTCTTCCGTGTCGTCCTGCAAGACCGGCACGACGGTCTGGACAATGATCGGTCCCATGTCAACCTCGACCGCCACGAAATGGACCGTGGCCCCGGAATAGCGCACGCCCCAGTCGATCGCTTTCTGCTGGACATGGAGCCCTGGGAAGGAGGGGAGCAAGGCCGGATGGATATTCATGATCCGGTTTTTGAATTCGTTGCAGAACATGGGCGTCAAGACCTTCATGTAGCCGGCCAGGCAGATGAGGTCGATGCCACGTTTCCGGGCTTGGCGGATGATCTCTTGATCGTAATCTTCCTTGACGGGATAAAGCTTCGGGTTGATATAGAGCGTTTCCAGGCCTCGTTCCTGGGCGATCTGCAGGCCCGCCGCCTCTTCTCGATTGCTGAAGACGAGGGCGACCTCGGCATCGATCTTCCCGGCCCGGATGGAGTCATGGATAGCCCGGAAGTTTGAGCCGCGGCCGGAGATCATGACCATGATCCGGCCGTGTTTCTTGGGGCTGACAAAGATTTCTTCGGCCATAAGCGTTTCCCTATTTTATTCTAAAGAAATCCGGAATCGCGTCTTTCCAGGCTTTGAAGGCCTCCTTGACAGGAAGACTGACGAGCTTTTTTCCCCGGTGACTCACCTGGATATTTTTTCCGCCTGTCCGGCCGATCATTGTCGCGGAAACCTTTCTTTTTTTTGCCAATTCCAGGAGCTTTCTCATTTTCGAGACTTGAACGGAAACAATGATCCTGGATTGCGTTTCGCCAAAAAGCAGGGCATCCGGCCGCAATTCATCCTTAAGATCAATCCGGCAGCCGATTTTTCCCTCGCTGAATATGCAGCATTCGGCGAGGCAGACGGCCAGACCGCCCTCCGAAATATCGTGGGCGGACTGGATGAATCCGGCCTCGATCGCCCTGAGACAGAGTTCCTGGACGGCTTTCTCTGTTTTGAGGTCGATGGCCGGCGGCGTCCCTTTTTCTTCGTTAAACGAGACCTTCAGATATTCCGAGCCGCCCAGCTCTTCCTTGTTTTCGCCGAGGAGCACGATCGCATGTCCTTCTTTCTTGAACCCCGGCGTCACCGCCTTGGCATAATCCTTGATCAGGCCGACGACGCCGAGCACGGGCGTCGGATAGATGGAAATCCCTTCGGTGTCGTTATAGAAGCTGACATTCCCGCCGGTCACAGGAATGGCAAACGCGCTGCAGGCTTCGGCCATCCCCTCGGTCACTTCCTTGAACTGTCCCATGATCTCGGGTTTTTCGGGGTTGCCGAAGTTTAAGCAGTTGGTCACGCCGATCGGTCTGGCTCCCACGCAGGCCAGGTTGCGGCAGGCCTCGACCACGGCCGCGATGGCGCCGCTCTTCGGGTCGAGATACGTATAAAGAGAATTTCCATCCAGCTTCATGGCCACGGCCTTCTTCGTATCCTTGATCCTCAACACGGACGCATCCGCCCCGGGAAGGAGCATCGTGTTGGTCAGGACCTGGTGATCATACTGACGATAGACCCATTCCTTATCGGCGATCGTAGGAGAAGAGAGCAGCTTTAAGAGCGCTTTGCCGTAATCCCTGGGCAAAGGATATTTGTTCAACAAGAATTCCTGCTTCGGTCGCGCAGGCTCGCTATATTCTCGTTTATAAACAGGGCAGAGGTCGATGATCGCCGCCACTGGAATATCGACGACGGTTTCGCCCTTAAACCAGACCTTGAGCTTTCCGCCCTCGGTCACTTTGCCAATTTCGACGGCGTCCAGGTCCCATTTGGCGAAAACATCCTGGACATCTTTCAGTTTCTCTTTCTTCGTGACGATCAGCATGCGCTCCTGCGACTCCGAAAGCATGATCTCATAAGGGTTCATGCCCTCTTCGCGCTGGGGGACGAGGTCGAGGTCGATCTCGATGCCGGTTCCCGATTTGGCGGCCATTTCGGATGTCGAGCAGGTGAGCCCCGCTGCGCCCATGTCTTGAATGCCGACGATCAATTCTTTGGCCATGACTTCCAGGCAGGCTTCGAGGAGGAGCTTTTCCTTGAACGGGTCCCCGACCTGGACATTCGGCCTTTTGTGTTCCGTCTCTTTGCCGAATTCCGCCGAGGCCATCGTGGCGCCGTGGATTCCGTCACGGCCCGTCTTGGAGCCGACATAGAGAACGGAATTTCCGACGCCTTCGGTTTTTGCGTAGAAAATCTTATCCCTCTTGGCGACTCCCAGACAAAAGACATTGACCAGCGGATTCAGGGAGTAACAGTCATTAAAATACACATCGCCGCCGACGGTCGGCACGCCCATCGAATTGCCGTATGAAGAAATGCCCGCGATGACGCCGTCCATGATGGATTTGTTTTTGGGCAGCGCCAGAGGGCCGAACCGCAAGGAATCCATGATGGCGATCGGCCTGGCCCCCATCGTGAAGATATCGCGCAGAATGCCGCCCACTCCAGTCGCGGCCCCTTGGAAAGGCTCGATGAAGGAAGGGTGGTTGTGGGATTCGATCTTGAAGACAATGGCCAGCCCGCCGCCGATGTCGATGATGCCGGCGTTTTCACCGGGCCCCTGGATGACGTTCTTTCCCTTGGTGGGCAGTTTCTGGAGATAGAATTTGGAGCTTTTGTAGCTGCAGTGTTCCGACCACATCGCCGAAAAAATGCCCAGCTCGGTAAGGTTGGGCTCGCGGCCGATGAGGCTGACGATGAGGGCGAATTCGTCTTGGGTCAGGTTGTGATTATCTAGGATTTTTTTATCGATCATGTCTCTTTCTCATGAGATTGCTTCCTCGCGAAGCTCCTCGCAATGACAGATTAGTACTTAGATATTATCGATTTAAAAATAACCAGGCCGTCGGAGCTTCCCAGCAGCGCTTCCGAGGCCCGCTCGGGATGGGGCATCATGCCCATGACGTTGCCCTGCTTGTTCATCAGTCCGGCAATGCAATTCAGAGAGCCGTTGACATTGGCCTCCTCGTTGAGTCTCCCTTTTTCATCCGTATAGCGGAAGAGGACCTGCTTGTTCTTTTCGATCTCCTCCAGGACCCGGGGTGGCGCATAATAATTCCCGTCAAAATGAGCGATCGGGATCTTGAGGACCTGCCCTTTCTTTCCCTTATGAGAAAAGCGGGTCCTGTTGTTTTCGATCCGGATGTGGACGAACTGGCAGAGGAATTTGAGATTCTTATTCCTCAACATGGCGCCCGGCAGGAGGCCCAGTTCGAGCAGCACCTGGAAGCCGTTGCAGATGCCGAGCACGAGCCCACCCCGGTCGGCGAAATCCCTGACTTCCCGCATGAGCGGAGAGAACCGTGCGATGGCGCCGGACCTCAAATAATCGCCATAAGCAAATCCCCCCGGCAGGACGACACAGTCCACCCCCTTGAGGTCGTGGTCCTTGTGCCAGAGGTACGTTGTCGCTTGCCCGACAACGTCCTTCAGGGCATGGAACGTATCAAAATCGCAGTTGGAACCCGGGAAAACGACGACTCCGAATTTCACGTTCGTTATTCCTTATCGAATCTCTTTCCAATCGCCCCTGACACCTCTTTTCTAAATGAGGGAGAGAGGAAATCGTTTGTTCCTGTCTCATTCTTCGATGATCTGCCAGGTAAATTTTTCGATGATGGGGTTGGCCAGGACCTTGTCCGAAATTTCGGGGATGGCTTTTTCGAGCTCTCCCCGGGGGATGTCTTTGAGGTCGATCTCGAACACCTTGCCCTGCCGGACATCCTTGATGAATCCGTAGCCCAGGGTGTGGAGGGCATTTTTGACCGTCTGCCCCTGTGGGTCGAGGACACTGTCCTTGAACGATACAAGAATTCTAACTTTCATGGCCGAGGACCCTTTCAAATATATAATCGATTTTTTCGAGGTATGGCTTGAGGGAAAAGCACCTCTCCATTTCCTCACGCGTGAGATGCTTTTGGATGTCCGGGTCGGCCAGGACGAGGGCCTTGAAATCGAGGTTCTCATTCCAGGCTTTGAGGGTGTTTCTCTGGACGAGCTGATAGGCTTCGTCCCGCGTCAATCCTTTTCGGGTGAGCGCCAGGAGCATGCTCTGGGAGAAGATCAGGCCGCGGGTGGCCTGGATATTTTTCTCCATGCAGTCCGGATGGACGACCCAGTTCTTGATGATGTCCGTTATCTCGGTCAGCATGTAATCCGTGAGAACGAAGGAATCCGGGAAAATGATCCTTTCGGCCGACGAGTGGGAAATATCCCGCTCGTGCCAAAGCGCAATGTTTTCCAGGGCGACATGCAGGTTGCCGCGGACGAGCCTGGCCAGCCCGGAGATGCGCTCGCAGCGGACCGGGTTCTTTTTGTGGGGCATGGAGGACGAGCCCTTCTGGCCTTTTGTGAACGGCTCTTCCAACTCCAGCACCTCGCTTTTTTGGAGGTGGCGGATTTCGACCGCGAATTTTTCGAGAGATGCAGCAATCAGGGCCAGGACGCCCATGACTTCGGCGTGCCGGTCGCGCTGAAGGACCTGGGTGGATACCCTGGCCGGCTCCAGCCCGACTTTTTTCAAGGCGAAGACCTCCACCCTCGGGTCGAGGTGAATATACGTTCCGACCGATCCCGAGATCCGTCCGACGCTGATGACATCGATCGCCCGCTCGAGGCGCGCCAGGTGACGCTTGATCTCTTCGTACCAGACAAGCACCTTGAACCCGAAGGTGACCGGCTCGGCATGGACGCCGTGCGTCCGGCCCATGCAGACGGTCTTCTTATGCTTGACGGCTTCTTTTTTCAGGACTTTTTTTAGCTCGGCCAGGCGGTTCTGGATCTTTTGGAGCGATTCCCGGATGAGAAGAGAAAGTGCCGTATCGACGATGTCATAAGACGTGAGCCCGATGTGGATAAAGCGGGAGTCCCCGCCGACCTTTTCCGCCACGGAGGAGAGGAAGGCGATGACGTCGTGCTTGGTGACTTTTTCAATCTCCTCGATGCGCTTGACGTCGAACCCCGCTTTGGTCTTGATCCGTTTCAGGGCCGGCGCCGGAATCTTGCCCAGCTTCGTCCAGGCTTCGCACACGGCGATCTCGACATCGAGCCATTTGCGGTATTTATTGTCCTCGGTCCAGATAGCCCCCATATCCGGGTTGGTGTATCGTTCGATCATGAGAAATAATCCCTCCCAAATCGAGGTCAAATCATATCAACAATTGGAGGGTCGGTCAACTCGGACACTCTTGGAAGGAAACCCTTGCTTAGGTTTTCCTTCCAACGCTCGCTTTGCTCGCTGCCATCCTTCCAAGGAGCATAAGCCCATGCATCCTCAGTCGCGACATTCTTGCTTCTAAGGAGCATTGCGCGATGAATTTATGGGGACGGGCGGCTTTTAACAAAATATGATCATAGGACATCGTCAGAAAATCGGGCAGAAATCCCCAAGGAATTCGTCTAAATAGTGTCTAATACCATGAATGATAGGATAGAGGAGTTCGGCGATGATAGGCTGGTGGAGCTTGCTAAAAAAGGCAACCTTAATGCCTTTGTCGAACTTGCCCGAAGGCTGCAGGAAAAAGTCTACAATACGATTTTCGGCATGACCCGCAACCATCAGGACGCCGATGACCTGACCCAGGAGACATTCATGTACGCTTACAAAGCTCTCGAAGGATTCAAGCAGAAGTCGAGCTTCTACACCTGGGTCTACAGGATTGCCGTGAATTTGACATTGAATTTTCTCAAAAAAAAGGGGAAGGAGAAGGGCCGGCAGGATTTTGAAGACAATGCCTCGGTTTTTGACAAGGCCGCCTATACGGCCCTGTCGCCGGAGGGAGATTCGCTGAAGAGAGAGCTCAAGGAGAAACTGGACGAGGCCGTCGAATCGCTTCCCTTGGCGTATAAAGCGTCTTTTAACCTAGTGGTCTTTCAGGGAATGTCCCACAGCCAGGCGGCTGAAATCCTCGGCTGCTCGGAGAACACGGTCTCCTGGAGGATGCATAAAGCTAGGAAGATGCTCCAAGAAAGGCTCAAGCCCTTTTTTTAATGAGGTGCTTCATGAGATGCAGGAAAATCGAAAAATGGATCTCCGATGGGATAGACGAGAGATTGTCTCCCGAAAAACAAGCGATCCTAAAAACCCATCTGAGCGGATGCGCTTCCTGCCGAGCTTACAGGGAGCGACTCGAAACCATCCACAAGGAGTCGCAAAGGCTCTTCGCTCCTCGGGTAGCTCCCGAACACTGGCAGGAGTCTCTCTCCAGACTCAAGGCTGGACTCGAGGCGGACGAGCTGACGGGGCGGAAAAGCAGAGAACGATGGATGCCCGAAATTTTCCGGAAGTGGAGATGGGCTTGGGCAGGAGCCGCCTCCCTCCTCGTTGTGGCTTTGGGCCTGTATTTCATTCTTTCCGGCCCGAAGGCCCGCCAGGAAATCATGGCTTTTTCCTTTGAAGACGCGGTCAACGGGATCGATCAGGAAATCAAAAACAATCCCGAGCTCGAAAAATATTTTAACTCCTTCATCCAGGATTCGATCCATGAACACGTCGGCGAGATCAGTGAGTTGAACAATCCTTTTCATTACGAGAATTCTCTCTTCGTTGAGAGCTTGAACGAGGAAGAGCTCCAATTATTGGAATCGGCTCTAAAGAAAGAGCTGAAATTATAGGAGGGGACCGATGACATTGAAAAAGACAGCCGTTCTCTTTTTAAGTCTGGTGATCCTGGCCGGTTTGGCGTTCGCCTCGGCCCAGGACGATGCGCTGCAAAGACGGCAGAAAGTCCGGGGAGACCTGGTCACGCTGAAACTCCTCCGGCTGACACAGGCCCTGGACCTGACCGAAGAGCAGGCGGCCAAGATCTATCCCTCGATCAATCGAATCGAAAAGGAAAAGATGGACATCCAGAAACGAATGAGCGCCGACATTCGGGATTTGAGATCAATGGTCAATGGGCCAACGCCCAAGGAATCTGACATCGAGATAAAATATAAGAACGTAAGAGCCGCCCAGCAATCCATTAAAGATAAAGACGCCGAACTTGATGAATTCCTCGAGAAAAACCTGACGTCGATCCAAAAAGCCAAATACCTACTGTTCCAGATCGAATTCTTCCGGGTTTTGAACGACAGCATGGACCGGGTGCGAATGATGCGCAACAAACCCCCTCTCAAAAAATAATATAGATGCGGACGGCTCTCATTCTTGGACCAAGAGAGCCGTCCGGCCGCTCAAATTCTCATTTGATTATTTTTTTGCCAGCGATTCCGAGACGACAGCTGTGGCGCCGGTCTTGGCATCCACAGCGGAGAACTCTAGATGGTAGACCCCGGGTGGAACGTCCGGCAGCCCGATCCCGATCAAGAAGAAATCTTTTCCCGGCTCTGCTTTCTTGCTGTCGAGGAGGCGCCAAGCGATCAGAATTTCTTCTTGGTTGTCCGCCGCCAACAACTTGACGTTTATGTCCATTTCGGGCGCGGCGTCGCTGCTGTAATGGATGGGCAGCAAGGCCCAGATTGTGCCGGTCCCCGGCTCCAGAGTCCCCAGCAGAGGCGTGCAGCTCACAGGCAGAAACGGATAAAAACGAATGAGGGATGCCGGTTCCTTTTCGCTTTTCTTCGGCCGCGACATTCTCACGAATTCAGCCTTCTTGCCCGGGACCAGAAGCAGGGGAGAGGCTAGCGACATCCCGGAAGCCCCCGGCATCGGGATCTTGAATGACAGCCGGCTTGCCGCCGCCTGCCCCGTCTCCATGCCTCGCGCAACGACACGGCACTCGTATTCCCCAGGCTGAAGGCTGGTCAGGAGATACGGAAACAATGTCTTTTGGGCATGGGGCGCCAGATCCATTTCACCGCGTTCTGCCACGACGATTTTGTGGTCCTTGTTGAAGATGAAGATAAAAATTTCCGCTTTCTCAGGCGGCACGCCGGTCCGCTCGTCCACCGTCAATTTCAACAGAACAGCGGCGTTTGTCTCTTTCATCGCCGAACCAAACAGGACCTGCACGGGCAAGTCCAGGGCATCCTTCGCCGCCGGTTTGTCGGATAACGCCAAATCGAAGAGTTGGAGCTTTTTCTCGAGGTCTGACAGGCTGGAGAACGGCTTCGGATTGTTGTATCCTCCCTGGACCAGGACCCGATAGCTCGGCTGTTTGACCTCGACCTTGATCTCGTGGGACCGGCCGTCCCAGGCAAGGTTGATGTAATACCCTAGGACGTAATAGTTGCCGCTCAAGCCTTCGATGTCTGCGGCGATCGTCTCCGCCTCTTTGACGTCGGCGAAATAATGGCCGCCCGACGCTTCAGCGAAGCCCTGCAACGCTTCACCCTGTTGTTTTTTCAGCTCCCTTCTCATGCCCGCCCCGGCGCCTCCGCCCTTTTCGGGCACGCTATTTGTGTTGACCGCATAGATCGTGGCGTTCGCTTCGGCAAACAGCCGGCCCACGGTCTTTCCGGGCGTGCGCTCCGAAAAATAGACGACGCTCTTGCTTCCGGAGATGTATTTCATGGCCTTGGCCAGCTCAGACATGCTCGCGTCGAAATCTGCTTTGGTCCGGGCGGCGCTGGCATACCAATTGGAGACTTCGATCTGGATCCCGCTTTTATATCCAAAAGGCGATTCGTCGGCCGCACGGCTCGTGATCTCTGTCCTTCCGCCGCCCGCCATGACCTGACCGGCAGCACCTTGTCTTTCTACGATTTCGTCTTCCTGGTCCGCTCCTGCTCTGCCGCCCATGACACCGCCAGATTTCAGGCTCACACCTTCGCCTCCGCTCCCGCTCGCTCCCATCTCGATGGACCGCTTGATCGCTTTCCTGATTTTATCCAGATCCGATGTCAGATACTGTTTCAAGACCAATCCTGTCAGCGCTCCGAACGTCATCACGCTGGCCTCGTCCCCCGGCTTAAGCTGGCGTTCGACGAATTCAAGCACGGCTTTTTTGGCGTCCCGGTTTCCGAACACATCGCTGCTCTGCATATCCAGGATAAAAAAATATTTCCGGTTAACCTCTAGCTGGACTTGGGTCTCGACAGCGCCCGCCGCTTGCGCCGCGATACGGGTTTCGCCAGACTCGTGGGCCTCGAACTCGGTAATCTTTTTGAGGTCCTTGTTGTCGTAGAGAACGAAGTCCTCTTTCTTGAGCCCGCGAACCGGACGACCGTTCGCGTTAAGCACCCGGATCGGTACGAGTTTGACCACAGCCGCGGCGTCGTGCCTTAGGACTTTTTGGGTTTGGTTTTGCTGAGAGGTAAACATCGATGAAACGATGAGGATCCATAAAAGGATGCCGGCCGGGCACCGGCGAAAAGTGTTTCCGCATTGCGGCCGGAGGCGGATCATCGGATTTGGACCTCTGTTTCCACGGTGAAGAACCGATAGTGATCGTAAATATACTCGGCTTCGTATTTGATGTGTTCTTTTTCCATTTTCGTGATAAAAACCTCTCGGATCAACTGGGATCCAGGAAAAAGGATGCCGTTTTTAACAACGCTGTACGAAACCGCCCAGGTGACCTTTCTTTTCAACTCCCCGATCGAGGACTCGACCTTTTCCGCGAGATTTGGGATCGAGGCTGGCTCCCATTCGATCTTGAGAATGCTCGAATCGCCGTCATCGACCCAGATCCGCCCGAAACTGTAATTTTCGTCGGTGATCTCTTTGGGCGAAGCCCTGATGACGACGGCTGTCGATGGCCCGAGTTTTTCGGTGCCGAGGATTTCATACTGAAAATGCGGCTGCCATGTCTTGCTGAGAAACCCGACGGGGCCAAACACCAAGTCGTTGGCGGATAGCCTCATGGTCTTGGGTTGGACATCCTTGTCGTTTCTTTTCTTGCCGTTTTCTTCGAGCAGGTCCCTTTTTTCTTTGAAATCGCCGCCCTTTTTGATCATCTGATAGTCATAGACATACGACCTTTTTTTTGTTTTGCTGATTTTCAAATCCTCATAGAAACCCAGCCCTCCCGATACTTTTGAGGGGGAGAAAATTAATCTTTTTTCAAACTCGTTCGTTTTTTCCTGGATTCGCTCCTGGCAGACAAAATTCAACGCCATGGCTTTGAGCTTTTCGCAATAATCTGCCGTTTCTTTCAAGATTTTCTCAAGTCGAGGCTGGTTTGCCGGTCTGTCTTGGCCTCCGGAGTCAGTCGGGGACCTCAAGATAAGGCAGAAAAGAAAGAGCAGCGGACAGATGGCTCTTATTTTGGGCATATTCGAGCTCAATTCCCGAGATATTCTCATGAAAAGTATAAGAAGGGGGCATTTTTTTGTCAAATCGGGCATCCCGGGGTCCGGAGAAGGCCGAATTTCATTTTTTCTCTTGACAAATATCTGAAATTTCTATAGGATAATGATCGCTTCAATTTCCCGTATCCTGTGAGCTGTTACAAAAAAATTTAAAGGTTGCAGAGAAAAAGTTTCACCTAAAATAAACTTTTCTCAAAAGCTTCATTCCTGGTGGTGTTTTTTTTTGCGTTGGAACGGATTTTATGCCAGCGTAGCTCAGTTGGTAGAGCGGCTGATTTGTAATCAGCGGGTCGGGGGTTCAAGTCCCTTCGCTGGCTTGAGATAGCCGCTAAAGAGATTCCGTAGCGACGCAATACATCGCAGCCGATCCTATGTGATCATGGCTTTGGGCAGGTACCAAAGTGGCTAAATGGGGCGGGCTGTAAACCCGCTGCGGGAACGCTTCGGAGGTTCGAATCCTTCCCTGCCCATATAAGCGGGAATAGCTCAGTTGGTAGAGCGTCGGCCTTCCAAGCCGTCGGTCGCGGGTTCGAGTCCCGTTTCCCGCTCTCTGCGAAAACAATTCGGGCGCCCACGTAGCTCAGTTGGTAGAGCACATCCTTGGTAAGGATGGGGTCACCAGTTCGACTCTGGTCGTGGGCTTGGTTAAAATATGTCGCCAAATCCAAGGAATAGGAGGTAAGGGATGGCAAAGGCGAAGTTTCAGAGGACGAAGCCGCATTTAAACATAGGGACGATCGGGCACGTGGACCACGGCAAGACGACGTTGACGTCTGCGATCACGAAGGTACTGCACAAGCTGGACCCGAGCATTCAGGTGAAGGAATACGGGGACATCGACAACGCGCCTGAGGAGAAGGAGCGGGGTCTGACGATTCAGATTGCGCACATTGAGTACGAGACCAAGAAGCGCCACTATGCGCACATCGACTGTCCTGGGCACGCCGACTACATCAAGAACATGATCACAGGGGCGGCGCAGATGGACGGGGCGATCTTGGTGGTGGCGGCGGATGACGGGCCGATGCCGCAGACGCGGGAGCACATCTTATTGGCGCGGCAGGTGAACGTGCCGGCGATCGTGGTGTTTATGAACAAGGTGGACCTGGTGGATGACCCGGAGATTTTGGATTTGGTGGAGCTGGAAGTGCGGGAGCTGTTGACGAAGTACGAGTTTGCCGGGGACAAGATACCGGTCGTTCGGGGGAGCGCGTTGAAGTCGATGGAATCGGACGGGGATCCTGGGAATGAGTGGAACAAGAAGATCGTGGAGTTGATGGATGCGGTGGATGCGCACATACCGGAGCCAGTGCGGTTGGTGGACCTGCCGTTTTTGATGCCGATCGAGGACATTTTTTCGATTTCGGGGCGGGGGACGGTGGTGACGGGGCGGGTGGACCGGGGCAAGGTGAGAGTGGGGGACGAGATCGAAATCGTGGGATTTGGGGAGACGAGGAAGCGGGTGGTGACTGGGGTGGAGATGTTCCGGAAGCTATTGGACGAAGGGATGGCGGGGGACAATATCGGGGTATTATTGCGCGGCACGGATAAGGAAGAGGTGGAGAGGGGGATGGTGTTGGCGAAGACGGGGTCGATCACGCCGCACCGGAAGTTCAAGGCGGAGATCGTGGCGTTGACGAAGGAGGAAGGGGGGCGGCACACGCCGTTTTTCACGGGGTATCGGCCGCAGTTTTATTTTCGGACGACGGACGTGACGGGGACGGCGAAGCTGCCTCAGGGAGTGGAGATGGTGATGCCCGGGGACAACGTGAACCTGGAGATCGAGCTGATCACGGACGTGGCGATGGAGAAAGGGCTGCGCTTTGCCATCCGGGAAGGCGGTCGGACGGTGGGAGCCGGCTCAGTCACGGAGGTTGTTGAGTAACACGTAATTTGAGACACCCATGAGAGAAATCATCACCCTCAGCTGTTCTGTATGCAAGCGTCGTAACTATTCGACCACGCGGAATAAAAAGAAGCAGACCGAGAGGCTGGAGATCAAGAAATTCTGCCCGTTCTGCCGGAAACACACGCTTCACAAGGAAGTGAAATAGGAGATGTTGAAGAAGAGATGGACGTGAAACAGGTGAGTAGCTCAACTGGCTAGAGCAGCGGTCTCCAAAACCGCAGGTTGCGGGTTCGAGTCCTGCCTCACCTGCCAAACACTCCCCTCTCAAGGATTGTTTCCAAGAGATAATCTCAGGCAAGGATAAGCATTAACGATGAGCCAAAAAGAGAGATGGTACAAGCGTTTTTGGGCGTTCCTCAAGGAAGCCAGGGCGGAGCTGAAAAAAGTGACCTGGCCGTCGCGGAGCGAAGTCTACAGCACCACCATCGTGGTCATCATCGCCACTGTCTTCTTTGGCTTCTACTTGTTCCTGATGGATATCGTTTTTTCTTGGGCCATTACGAAAATTAAAGATCTTTTTGGATGAGCACTATGGCAAAAAATTGGTATGTCGTTCACACCTACTCGGGGTTTGAGAAGTTCGTGGCCGAATCCATCCGGCAGCGGGCTCTTGAAATGAATATCCAGGACCAGATTGGCCAAATCATCATACCCACCGAAGACGTCATCGAGATCAAGTCCGGCAAGAAGGTCGTTTCGACCAAGCGGTCCTATCCCGGATACATCCTGATCGAGATGGAAATGACGGATGAGAACTGGCTCATCATCCGGGAAACCCCGAAGGTCACGGGATTCGTCGGCTCGGGCAAGAAGCCGTCGCCGCTGAGCAAGGAGGAAGTCGGCCAGATCGTCGAGCATATGGAGACGACCTCGGAAAAGCCCAAACCCAAACATTCGTTCGAAAAGGGCGAGGCCGTCCGCATCATCGACGGGCCGTTCTTCAACTTCAACGGCATCGTCGAAGATGTCAATCACGAGCGGAATACCCTCAAGGTGTTGGTGACGATCTTCGGCCGGTCAACCCCTGTGGAGCTCGAGTTCTTGCAGGTCGAGAAAATCTAGGAGGAAGCTATGTCCAAAGAAGTTGTGGCCAGAATCAAGCTGCAAATTGTCGCCGGCCAGGCCAGCCCGGCGCCGCCCGTCGGCCCGGCCTTGGGCCAGCACAGTGTGAACATCATGGACTTTGTCCGCCAGTTCAACGAAAGAACAAACAAGATGGAGGAGGGGACGGTCGTCCCCATGGTCATCACAGTTTTCAAGGACAAGACCTTCAATTTCGTCTTGAAAACGCCTCCGGCCTCTTACCTGCTAAAAAAGGCGGCGGGCATTGCCAAGGGCTCCGGAGCGCCAAACAAGGAAAAGGTCGGCCAGGTCACCCAGAAGCAGATCGAGGAAATTGCCCGCTTCAAGCTTCCCGACTTGAATGCCAACGACCTAGATGCGGCCAAGAAAATCATCGAGGGCACGGCTAAAAATATGGGATTGGAGATCATCAGTGGCTAATCGAGGAAAAAAGTATTTAAAGGCGAGGGAACTCAAGGACAAGCCGGAGTATACCATCGAAGAGGCGGTCAGCCGAGTTAAAAAAGGGAAATATACCAAGTTCGATGAGGCCGTCAACATCGCCCTGCGCCTGGGGGTCAACCCCAAGCAGTCGGACCAGATGGTCCGCGGTACGCTCGTCCTGCCGCACGGCACCGGCAAGACCAAGAAGATCTGCGTGCTGGCCTCCGGCGAGAAGATCAAGGAAGCCGAAGAGGCGGGCGCGGATTTCGTCGGCGGAGACGATCTGATCGAAAAGATCGCCGGCGGCTGGATCGATTTCGATGCCGTCATCGCCACGCCCGATGTCATGCGGAGCGTGGGCAAGCTGGGTCGAATCCTCGGGACCAAGGGCCTCATGCCCAACCCGAAGTCCGGCACAGTGACCTTCGACATCAAAAAAGCCGTCCAGGAGACAAAGGCCGGCAAAGTGGAATTCCGCATCGATAAGACCAGCATCATCCACTCGACCGTCGGCAAAGTGTCCTTCCCCGAAGACAAGTTGGTGGAGAACGTCAAGACCTTTCTGGCCGCCGTGGAGCATGCCAGGCCCGCAGCCGCCAAGGGCAAGTTCATCCGGAGCATGTTCTTGAGTTCGACGATGGGACCGTCCTTCAAGATCTCTGAGGAAGTGTTGGAGAAATAGGAGAGACGCACGTGAAACGGGAAACCAAAGAAAGACGCATCCAAGAGATGTCCGAGATTTTCAAGGCCAACCATACCTTCTATGTCTTCGATTACAAGAACATGACAGTGGCCCAGGCGGTCAACCTGCGCAAGACGCTGCGCAAAAACGGCTCCTCGCTGAAAGTGGTCAAGAACCGCCTCGCTCTGCGGGCGCTCCGGGCCGAATTCCCGGCTGAGCTGAAGTCCTCTTTTCGCAACCCGACGGCCGTCGCCTATACAGCGTCCGACCCGATCGCGCTTGCCAAAATCCTCAAGGAGTTCGCCGCCCAGAACAAGGTGCTGGTCGTGAAGGGCGGGCTGGTCGAAGGTCATTATTTTCCGGCTGGGCGGTTCGAGGAAATCATGAAACTGGGTTCCCGCCAGCAGTTGCTGGGCAAGATCGGGTATCTCATGGCCTATCCGCTGGCGCAACTGCTGCGGACGTGGAAGGCTCCCCTGGCGAACCTGGGCAGCCTAGTCAGTCAACTCAAAGAGAAAAAATAAAAAAATTAATGGTTACGACCGAGACAGGAAAGGAGACAAACAACGTGTCTAAACTAACAAAAGAAGAATTCTTCAAACACCTAGACCAATTGACGGTGTTAGAGCTGGCGGACTACATCAAGGAGTTCGAGACGCGCTACGGAATCAGCGCCGCCGCGGCCGCTCCCGTGGCCGCCGCCGCCCCCCAGGCCGAGGCCAAGGCGGAAGAGGCAAAGTCCGAATTCACCCTGGTCTTGAAGAGCGCAGGAGACAAGAAGATCAACGTCATCAAGATCGTCAGAGAAATCACCAGCCTCGGCTTGAAAGAAGCCAAGGATCTGGTCGACGGCGCGCCCAAACCGGTCAAAGAAGGGCTGGCCAAGGACGAGGCTGAAACTTTGAAGAAGAAATTCGAGGAAGTCGGGGCGCAGGTCGAACTGCAGTAAGAAACGGGAAGGACCATCCCTGAAGACCGCTAACAAAATCTCTTGCGATATAAAAGAATTGGGACCGCAGACCGAATTCGAGAATTCGGTGTGGGGTCCCTTAGAGAGCGTCCATGATTAAAGAACCTGAAAATTTTTACCGTGACAGACTTGATTTTTCCAAAATCACGACTGTCTTTCCCATGCCTGACCTCCTGGCCATCCAGAGGCAGTCCTATGCGGAGTTTCTGCAGATGGATCTTCTGCCCGAGGAGCGAAAGGACACGGGGCTGCAGGCCGCATTCAAGGATGTCTTTCCCATCTCCGATTTCAAGGAGACCACCCAGCTCGACTTTATCAACTACTCGATCGGAAACTGGGAATGCAAATGCGGGCGGCTGAAAGGCGTGGAGAACTCCCGGGCGCGCTGCAATGGCTGCGGCACCCTCCTCCCGGCCGAGGCAGAGCTCACGGAAAAAGAGATCTGCCCGTATTGCGGCGCGGTCAAAAAGATCGAAATCCCACTGTGCGACCACTGCGGAGACACGGTCGGACTGAAGATGAAGTACAGCCCCAATGAATGTCTGCAGAAGGGCTACACCTATGCGGTCCCCCTCAGGCTCAAGGTGCGCCTGATTTCCTGGGAAAAGGACGCCACGACCAAGGCCAAACGGCTGAAGCATATCAAAGAGCAAGAGGTCTATTTCGGCGACATCCCCTTGATGACAGACAAGGGGACCTTCATTTTTAACGGCATCGAGCGGGTCGTCGTCAGTCAGCTCCAGCGCTCGCCCGGCGTCTTTTTCCGTCAGGGCGAGAGCAAAGGGTTCTTCATCGCCAAGATCATTCCTTATCGGGGCGCCTGGGTAGAATTTGAGTACGATGCGAAAAACAACCTGTATGTCCGACTGGACCGGAAAAAGAAATTCCTGGCCTCGGTTTTTCTACGAGCCCTGGGATTCAGCTCGGATGAGGACGTCCTCCGGATTTTCCACAAAGTCTATAAGGTCACGCCCGAAAACGGGAAGCTCTATTGGGATATGTCGGACGGGCTGATCGGCAAGACCCTGAGCGAAGACGTCCTTGATGCCAAGGGAAAAAATGTCGTCGTCCATGCCAGAAAAAAAATCAGCGAGGACATCCTCCAGGAGCTAAAAAAGCTGGGTCTGGCCCGGGTGGCCATCGACCGGAAAGACTTGCAGAATGCCTATGCCCTGTCGGGGATTAAAGGCAAGGTCAAGGGCAATGAGGAAATCGGCGATACGGCGCTCGACCTGCTGATCGGCAAGGGAGAGGCTTTCGAAGCCTTCTTCCCGGCCGAGGACGAGTCGGGAATGATCATCGTCAACACGGTGAAAAAGGACCTGCGCAAGGACACCAACCAAGCCCTGGCTGAGATCTACCGGAAATTGAGGCCCGGCGAGCCCCACACCATGGAGAGCGCTCACAACCTGTTCCACAACCTCTTCTTCAACTCCCAGAAATACAATTTCTCCAGGATCGGCCGCTTGAAGATGAACATCAAGCTGGGTCTGAGCACGTCCCTCGATGACAAGACGTTGCTGCCCCTGGATTATGTGGAAGTCATCAAGTACCTGTTCCGCCTGCGCCGCGGCGAAGGCGCGACGGATGATATCGACCATCTGGGGAACCGACGTGTCCGTTCGGTCGGCGAACTCGTCGAGAACGCCTTCCGCATCGGGCTGACCCGCATGGAGCGGACGATCAAAGAAAAAATGACCATCACGGCGGACCTGGCCTCGGCCATGCCCCAGGATCTGATCAATTCCAAGCCGGTCATCGCCGCCCTGAAAGAATTTTTCGGCAGCTCGCAGCTATCGCAGTTCATGGACCAGATCAACAGCCTGGCCGAGGTGACCCACAAAAGGCGCTTGAGCGCCCTTGGACCCGGCGGGCTGAGCCGCGAGCGGGCCGGGTTTGAAGTCCGCGACATTCAGACCTCCCATTACGGGCGGATCTGCCCGGTGGAAACGCCTGAAGGCCCGAACATCGGGTTGATCTCGTCGTTGAGCTGCTATGCCCGTGTCAACAGCTTCGGCTTTATCGAAACGCCCTACCGGAAAGTGAAAGACGGTCGCATTATCGATTATGTCAAAATCCTTCATCCCGGCGACAGCGACCACAAGGTCGGAGACATCCTGGAGAAAGACGAAATCCTAAAGGAGATCGCCTCTCTCAAGCGGAAAAACGCCCGCCATATGCCCGTTGTCGAGCCGTACTGCTTTTACCAGACGGCCTGGGAAGAAGAGAAATACAACATCGCCCAAGCCAACGCCAAAGTCGATGAGAAAGGCTATTTCGTCGATAGCTTGATTAGCGCCCGTCAATCCGGGAACTTCAAGCTGCTGCCCAAGAACCAGATTGATTATATCGATGTCTCTCCCAAGCAGCTGGTCTCCCTCTCGGCGGCCCTGATTCCTTTTCTGGAGCATGACGATGCGAACCGTGCCCTGATGGGCTCCAACATGCAGAGGCAAGCCGTGCCTCTTCTCCGGCCCATCGCTCCGCGCATCGGGACGGGGATCGAGCACCTCGTCGCCAAGGGATCGGGAGATGTCGTTGTCTGCCGCCGCTCCGGCGTCGTCGAATTCGTCGATGCCGAACGCATCCTGATCCGCGTCGATGAGCGCGAAAATTCCAAGGAGTATGAGGTCGGAACCGACCTCTACCTCCTGACAAAATTCCTGAGAACGAACCAGAACACCTGCCTCAGCCAAAGACCGATCGTGCGCAAGGGGGACAGGGTGGTCAAGGGCCAGATCCTGGCCGACAGCTCCTGCACGGACTTGGGCGAGCTGGCCTTGGGCCGGAACGTGACGTGCGCCTTCATGCCCTGGCGCGGCTACAATTTTGAGGATGCCATTATCGTCAGCGAAAAGCTGATCAAGGACGATATTTTTACGTCCCTGCACATCGTCGAGGAGACGATCGAGGCCCGGGACACCAAATTGGGCCCGGAGGAGATCACCAGGGACATTCCCAACGTCCCCGAGAACCTGCTGAGGAACCTCGACGAGAACGGCATCGTCAGGATCGGCGCCCAGGTCAAATCGGGCGACATCCTGGTGGGCAAGGTCGCGCCCAAGGGCGAGACGCAGCTCTCCCCCGAGGAGAAACTCTTGAAGGCGATCTTCGGCGAAAAAGCCCTGGACGTCAAGGATGCCTCGCTCTATTGTTCGCCGGGTGTCGAAGGCACCGTGATCGACGTCCGGATTTTCTCCCGCCGCGGAACGGAAAAGGGCAACCGCGCCAAGCTCATCGAGAAAGATGAGATCGCCAAGCTGAAGAGGAACCTGGACGATGAGATCATCATCCTGGAAGGCGAAAAATGGCGAAAGGTCAAGGTCATGGTCAAGGGAGAAATCGTGGCCAAAGACCAGAAAGTTTCCGGCCTGGCCCTGGCCAAAGGCGGCAAGCTGACAGAACGGATCCTCGACGAGATCGATCCCGACGATCTGGATAAAATCAAGCTGGAAGACAATGCCGAGCGGGAAGAAAAAATTAAGGACATCGAAAAGAAAGTAAAGCGCCAGATCGAGGCGCTGCGCTCGATCTTCAAGGAGAAAGTGGAAAGCCTGAAGAAAGGCGACGAGCTGGCCCCCGGCGTCATCCAGGCCATCAAGGTGTTCATCGCCATGAAGCGCAAGCTATCCGTCGGAGACAAAGTGTCCGGCCGCCATGGCAACAAGGGAATCATTGCCAAGATCGTCCCGGAAGAGGACATGCCGCGTCTTCCGGACGGCACGCCCGTCGAGCTCGTGCTCAACCCTCTGGGCGTCCCTTCCCGGATGAACGTCGGGCAGATCCTGGAGACGCATGCCGGCTGGGCCGCCGAAAAGCTCGGCCTGTGGATTTCGACGCCGGTCTTCGACGGCTGCTTGGAACGGGAAATCAAAGATCTGCTGGCCAAGGCGGACTTGCCCACGTCCGGCAAGACGCCCCTTTATGATGGCATCACTGGCGAATTGCTGGACCAGGAAGTCACTGTGGGCAATATCTACATGATGAAGCTCTACCACTTGGTCGATGACAAGATCCATGCCCGTTCGACGGGGCCCTATTCGCTCATCACCCAGCAGCCCTTGGGCGGAAAGGCCCAGTTTGGGGGACAGCGCTTCGGAGAAATGGAAGTTTGGGCGCTGGAAGCCTACGGCGCGGCCTACACCCTCCAGGAGCTTCTCACCGTGAAGTCCGATGATGTCGAAGGCCGGGCCAAGATCTACGAAGCCATCGTCAAAGGCGATCTGGAGTTCTCGCCGGGACTCCCGGAATCCGTCAATGTTCTCATCCGAGAGCTGCAGAGCCTGTGCCTGAACGTGGAGCTGGAAAAGGCCGAAAAGGAAGAGGTCCTGCCGTGGGGGATTGACGTTCCCCAAATCCTCAAAGGAGACCAATAATGGAAGTCAGACAACCCATCGCTGGAAAACCGAAAATGGATTTTGACCGGGTCCGCATCAGCATTGCCTCCCCTGAGAAAATCAAGAGCTGGTCGTGGGGAGAAGTAACCAAGCCCGAGACAATCAACTACAGGACCTTCAAGCCCGAGAAGGACGGGCTGTTCTGCGCCAAGATTTTCGGCCCGATCAACGACTTCGAATGCCTCTGCGGCAAATACAAACGGATGAAATACCGGGGCATCATCTGCGAGCGGTGCGGTGTGGAAGTGACTAAGTCCAAGGTCCGCCGCGAGCGGATGGGCCATATCCAGCTGGCCTCGCCGGTGGCCCACATTTGGTTCTTCAAGAGCCCGCCCAGCCGGATCGGCCTGGTCTTGGACCTGTCCATCAAAGACTTGGAAAAAGTCCTTTATTTCGAATCCTACATCGTGACCAATGCCGGCGAGACGCCGCTCAAGGAAAAGCAGCTCCTGAATGAGGAAGAGTACAAGGAAGCCCGTGAAAAATACGGCGATAAGTTCGAGTCATCCATCGGTGCCGAAGCGATCAAGTTTCTCCTGCTCAGAATCAACATCAAAAAGGAGGCCGATCGTCTCCGAAAATTGATGAAGAAGGAGACGTCCCAACAGAGAAAGCTGCGCTATGCCAAACGTCTGCGCGTCTTCAAAGCCCTCAATAAATCGGGGAACCGTCCGGACTGGATGATCTTGGATGTCGTTCCCGTGATCCCTCCGGACCTGAGGCCGCTGGTGCGGCTCGACGGGGGACGTTTTGCCACATCCGACCTGAACGACCTTTACCGCCGGGTCATCAATAGGAACAACCGCCTGAAGAAGTTAATCGAGCTGAAGGCGCCGGAGCTCATCATCCGCAATGAAAAACGGATGCTCCAGGAAGCCGTGGATGCCCTCTTTGATAACGGAAAGAGGGGACGCGTCCATCTGGGCGCCAACCGTCGGCCGCTCAAATCCCTGAGCGAAGCGCTGAGGGGAAAGCAGGGCCGGTTCCGGCAGAACCTTCTCGGCAAGCGCGTGGACTATTCCGGCCGTTCGGTCATCGTCGTCGGGCCGGAGCTCAAGCTCAACCAGTGCGGCCTGCCCAAGAAAATGGCCTTGGAGCTCTTCAAACCCTTTATTTTCCACAAGCTGGAAAAGGAAGGCCTGGTGCCCAGCGTCAAGGTGGCCCGCGAGTGGCACGAACAGGAACGTCCCGAGGTCTGGGATTACCTGGAAGAAGTGGTCAAAGAGCACCCCATTCTTCTCAATCGCGCACCCACGCTCCACCGGCTGGGGATCCAGGCCTTCGATCCGATCCTTGTCGAGGGAAAAGCGATCCAGATCCATCCCCTGGTCTGCGCGGCCTTCAACGCCGACTTCGACGGCGACCAGATGGCCGTCCATATTCCTTTATCCGTTGAAGCCCAGATCGAGGCCTCGACTCTAATGCTTTCCACCAACAATATCCTGTCTCCGGCCCACGGCAGGCCTCTGACCATTCCCAGCCAGGACATGGTGCTGGGCTGCTACTACTGCACGCTATCCAAGAAGGGACTCAAGGGCGAAGGCCGCATTTTCGTTTCGGCCGATGAAGTGTTACTCGGCCTGGAGAACAAGGAAATCAACCTTCAAGCGTTGATCAAAATGCGCTATGAAGGCCCGTTCATGAATCTTTCGACATTCTACGACGACCAAGCCGTGATGAACTGTCCAGTCGTGACCGTCAAGCGGGAGCTGATCGAGACGACACCGGGCAGGATCATCTTCAACAACGCGCTGCCCAAAGGGATGCCCTTCATCAACGGCACCTTTAAAAAGAAAGGCCTGGAAAACCTGGTCTTCTATATCTACCTCAAGTCCAGCTTGGCCCCGACCGTCGAGACCCTGGACAAACTGAAGGAGCTCGGGTTCAACCAAGCCACCCAAGCCGGTTTCTCTCTGGGCATTGATGATTTCGTCATCCCCAAAGAGAAGCAAGTGCTTGTCGACAGGGCCCAGAAAGAGGTCCAGGATATCGAAAAGCTTTATCTCGACGGGACGATTTCCGCCGGCGAGCGGTTTAACCGCGTCGTCGAGATCTGGGGCGGGGTGACGGACAAGGTCTCCAGCGCGATGATCGAAGAAATGCGCAAGGTTAGCTTCGAGGGGACCCATCTCAACCCGCTCTTCGTCATGGCCGACTCCGGGTCCAGAGGCAACAAGCAGCAGATCCGGCAGCTGGCCGGGATGCGTGGCCTCATGGCCAAACCCTCCGGCGAGATCATCGAGATGCCGATCGTCTCCAACCTGAGGGAAGGACTGAATGTGGCACAGTACTTCATTTCGACGCACGGTGCCCGGAAGGGGTTGGCGGATACGGCCCTCAAGACGGCCAATTCCGGCTATCTGACGCGGAAGCTTGTTGACGTCTCCCAGGAAGTGATTATCGAGGAACATGACTGCGGGACACTCAAGGGCATCAATGTGACCGCGATCGTCGAGAACGGCGAGATCGTCGAGCCGTTCATCGACCGCGTCGTCGGCCGCATTTCCCTGGAGCGCATCGTCCACCCGGACACGAGCAAAGTCATCGTCAACATGAACGAGGAGATCACCGAAAAGGTCGCCCTGGAGCTGCAGAACATCGGTATCGAAAAAGTCAAGCTCCGTTCCGTCCTGACCTGCGAATCCAAGCGGGGCGTCTGCCAGCTCTGCTACGGCCGCAACATGGCCAGCGGCTTCCCCGTGGAGCTGGGCGAGGCGGTGGGGATCATCGCCGCCCAGTCCATCGGAGAGCCCGGCACGCAGCTGACGATGAGAACATTCCACGTCGGCGGTATTGCCATGAGAGGTGCCGAGCGCTCCAAGCTTGAAGCCAAGAACGACGGGGTCATCCGCTTCAATAACGTGAAAGCGGTCGTCAACAAGGAAAAGTCCTTGATCGTCGTCAACCGGAACGCCAATATCGTCATCATCGATTACCGAGGCCGCGAGATCGAGCATTATCAGGTGCCTTATGGGGCAAAGATCGTTCGCAAGGACGGCGAGGAGGTCAAAGCCCGCCAGGAATTCGCGGAATGGGACCCCTTTAACACATTCATCCTGACCGAAGAGCCGGGCCGGGTCCATTTCCATGATGTGGTCCGCAAAGTCACCATGGAAGAGGTTCAGGACGAGTTTACCGGGCTGATCAGTCAGGTCATTATCGAGCCCAAGGATGAAAAGCTGCAACCGCGGATCGAGATCGTGGACGCCACCAAGAAGGACAAGAATAACAAGCCGATCATCCTAAAAAAGTACTTCCTTCCCTCGGGCGCCAACCTCGAAGTCAAGGAAGGAGACCCGGTCTCCGGCGGCGATATCCTGGCCAAGATCCCGCGGGAGGTCGCCCGGACCAAGGATATCACGGGCGGATTGCCCCGCGCCGAGGAGCTTTTTGAGGCCCGCCGTCCCAAAACTCCGGCCGTCATCTCGGAAATCGACGGCCTGGTCCAGTTCGGAGGCCTCGTCCGCGGGTACCGGAAGCTGACGGTCCGCAGCGACAGGGGCGGCGAGAAGGAATACATGATTCCCAAGGGCGCCCATATCAGCGTCGGAGAGGGCGAGCGCGTCCGCGCCGGCACGCCCCTGATGGACGGGCCGGTCAACCCCCATGATATCCTCAAGGTCTTGGGAGAGAAGGAACTGGCCGAGTACCTCTTGAGGGAAGTGCAGGAAGTCTACAGGCTCCAGGGTGTTTCCATCAACGACAAGCATATCGAGACCATCATCCGGCAGATGCTGCGCTGGGTCAAAGTGGAGGAGGTCGGGGATACCGAGTTTCTCGTGGACGAGCAGGTGGATAAGTTCGTCTTCCAGGAAGAGAACATGAAGGTGATCAAAAAGGGGGGCAAGCCGGCCAAGGCCAGACCGCTCCTTTTGGGGATCACCAAGAGCGCCCTGAGCACGGACAGCTTCATCTCGGCCGCTTCTTTCCAGGAGACGACCCGGGTCCTGACCGAGGCCAGTATCTACGGCAAGGTTGACCACCTGCGAAGCCTCAAGGAAAACATCATCATGGGGCGGCTGATCCCGGCGGGAACAGGCTACAAATTCTACCGGGACGTTGAGCTCAAGGAAGAAAAACAGGCGGAAGCGGAAAAGCCGGCCGAAGAGCATCCTCTCCAGAGCTGATTTTTTGCGCTAACTGCCCTAAATTTCTTGACATAGAGGTATGATTTTGCTATTATCCGAACATTCGCGCCGAGATAGCGTTCTCTTCGGAGTGAGTTCATCAAGAAATTTGTTTTAAAGGAGTAGGTTTATTGCCAACCGTCAACCAGCTAATCCGAAAAGGCAGGACGTTTAAAAGGTACAAGAGCAAGTCGCCTGCTCTGGACGCCTGCCCTCAGAAGAGAGGCGTCTGCACGCGCGTCTTCACCACGACGCCTAAAAAACCTAACTCGGCTCTGCGAAAAGTGGCCAGAGTCCGTCTGACCAATAACATCGAAGTCACCGGGTACATCCCGGGAGTCGGACATAACTTGCAGGAACACTCCATCGTGCTCGTCCGTGGAGGCCGGGTCAAGGACCTTCCGGGCGTGCGCTACCATATCATTCGCGGCACCCTCGACAGCGAGGGCGTCGCCAATCGTTACCAGAGCCGCTCGAAATACGGCGCCAAGAAGCCCAAGGAGAAGAGAGTCGCCTCATAAGGGAGTTATCGATGCCAAGACGTGGAATCATCAAAAAAAAGAAAGTGCCGGGCGACCAGAAGTACAACAGCACGCTCATCACGCGGTTCATCAATACCTATATGAAACGAGGCAAACGAGGCCTGGCCGAGCGGGTTGTCTATGAGACGATGGAAGTCGTGAAGAAGAAGGCCAAGGAAGACCCCCTGAAAGTCTTTGAGAAAGCCATTGAGAATGTCCGGCCTCAGGTCGAAACCAAGTCGCGCCGCGTCGGAGGTGCCACCTACCAGGTTCCCATCGAGGTCGAGACCAACCGCTCGGTTTCCGTGGGCGTGCGCTGGCTGATCCATTTTGCCCAGGCGCGCGGAGGCAAGAGCATGGTCGAGCGGTTGTCCGCAGAGATTCTGGACGCCGTCGGCAACAAGGGCGGCGCCGTCAAAAAACGAGAAGATACCCATAAAATGGCAGAAGCCAATCGGGCTTTTGCTCATTATCGATGGTAGTCTCCCTAAGGATTGGAGAAGGACCAATAAGAATTCACATGGAGCTCAGGTTTGACGCGACCATACCCCATCGAAAAAGTGAGGAATATCGGCATCATGGCCCATATCGATGCGGGGAAGACTACAACCACGGAGCGTATCCTCTATTACACGGGTATCACCTACAAAATGGGCGAAGTGGACGAGGGTACGGCCGTGATGGATTGGATGGCTCAAGAGCAGGAACGTGGTATTACGATCACTTCAGCCGCCACCACCTGTTACTGGAATGACCATCGAATCAATATCATCGACACACCCGGACATGTCGATTTTACGGCCGAAGTTGAACGGTCGCTGAGAATCCTGGACGGGGCGGTGGTACTCCTATGCGGAGTCGGTGGAGTCGAGCCTCAATCCGAGACAGTCTGGCGGCAGGCGGATAAGTACCGGGTCCCCAGAATCGTGTTCATCAACAAGATGGACCGCGTGGGAGTGGATCCGGAGCGGGCCCTCGCCCAGATCAAGACGAGGCTCGCAGCCCAGCCTTTAGCCATCCAGATTCCCTTGGGTCGAGAGGAAAATTTTCGAGGTGTGATCGACTTGGTGGACATGAAAGAATATGACTGGGGCACGGAACTGGTCGGGTCCGACTTCGAAACGAAGCCGGTATCCGAAGATCACCAGGCCGAAGTCCGCAAAGCGCGGCTGGACATGCTCGAGCTCCTGAGCGACACGGACGAACATATCATGGAATTGTATCTTGAGGGAAAAGACGCACCGCCGGCCGATGTCAAGCGGGCGATCCGGAAAGCGACGATTTCCGGCAAGTTCGTCCCCGTGCTCTACGGAGCCTCGTTCCGGAACAAGGGAGTCCATCCCCTGCTCGATGCCATCGTCGAATACCTGCCGTCGCCGGTCGATATCCCGCCGGTTACGGGGTACCATCCCCGCACGCACCAGGTCGAGATGCGCAAAGCATCGGACGACGAGCCGTTTTCGGCGCTTGTCTTCAAGCTGCAGAGCGATCCCTACGTGGGAACACTGGCGTTTTTCCGGGTCTACTCCGGCAAAGCGCATATCGGCTCGGTTTTTTATAATTCCGTGAAAGACGAAGAAGAACGTGTCTCGCGGCTTCTCGAGATGCACGCCAACAAGAGGAAAGAAGTCAAAGAAATCTTCGCCGGCGACATCATGGCCATGGGTTCGATGAAGAATCTGTCCACCGGAGACACGCTGTGCGCCAAGAACCGGCCGATCGTCCTGGAATCGATTAAATTCCCGGAGCCCGTGCTGTCCGTCATCATCGAGCCCAAATCCAAGGTCGAGCATGTCAAGCTGGCCGGCGCCTTGGGAAAACTGTCCAAAGAGGACCCCACCATCAAGGTGATGCGGGACCCCTTGACTGGCCAGACTCTCGTCTATGGAATGGGCGAACTGCACCTGGAAATTCTCATGGACCGGATGTCCAGGGAGTTCGGCGTCCAGGCCAATCTCGGAAAACCTCAGGTGGCTTATAAAGAAACCATTCTCAAGGCCGCCCAGGGCGAGGCCAAATATATCCGCCAGACGGGCGGTCGCGGCCAGTATGGACATTGCAAAATCACCATCGAGCCCATGCCGAGAGGGGCTGGCTTCGAATTCGTCGAGAAGATCAAACAGGGCCTGATTCCGAGAGAATTCATCTCGTCCGTCCAAGACGGCGTGAGAGAATCGCTGGAGGCCGGGGTGCTGGCCGGGTTTCCCATGACCGATGTCAAAGCGATCCTGACGGACGGATCCTATCATGAGGTCGATTCGACGCCGGTCGCTTTCAAGATCGCCGGCTCCATGGCCTTGAAAGATGCGGCCAAGAAGGCGGTCCCGGTTCTCCTCGAGCCGATCATGAAACTCGAGGTCATTTCGCCGGACGACTATCTCGGTGACATCGTCGGCGACCTGAACGCCCGGCGCGGCAAGATCGAAGGCATGGAAATGCGGGGCGGCTCGCGCGTGATCAAAGCCCTGGTGCCCCTCGCCGAAACGTTCGGATACGCCACGATCCTGCGGACCTTGACCCAGGGACGGGGCGTGTTTTCCATGGAATTTTTTGAATATGAGACGACTCCCCTCCAGGTTATGGAGAATATCGTGGCCAGGATCGAGGGTCGGGTGTCTTACAACAGCAGGCTTTAACATGTCTTTTGGCAATGATCTCTGGATAAATCCAAGGAATAGGAGGTAAGGGATGGCAAAGGCGAAGTTTCAGAGGACGAAGCCGCATTTAAACATAGGGACGATTGGGCACGTGGACCACGGCAAGACGACGTTGACGTCTGCGATCACGAAGGTACTGCACAAGCTGGACCCGAGCATTCAGGTGAAGGAATACGGGGACATCGACAACGCGCCTGAGGAGAAGGAGCGGGGTCTGACGATTCAGATTGCGCACATTGAGTACGAGACCAAGAAGCGCCACTATGCGCACATCGACTGTCCTGGGCACGCCGACTACATCAAGAACATGATCACAGGGGCGGCGCAGATGGACGGGGCGATCTTGGTGGTGGCGGCGGATGACGGGCCGATGCCGCAGACGCGGGAGCACATCTTATTGGCGCGGCAGGTGAACGTGCCGGCGATCGTGGTGTTTATGAACAAGGTGGACCTGGTGGATGACCCGGAGATTTTGGATTTGGTGGAGCTGGAAGTGCGGGAGCTGTTGACGAAGTACGAGTTTGCCGGGGACAAGATACCGGTCGTTCGGGGGAGCGCGCTGAAGTCGATGGAATCGGACGGGGATCCTGGGAATGAGTGGAACAAGAAGATCGTGGAGCTGATGGATGCGGTGGATGCGCACATACCGGAGCCAGTGCGGTTGGTGGACCTGCCGTTTTTGATGCCGATCGAGGACATTTTTTCGATTTCGGGGCGGGGGACGGTGGTGACGGGACGGGTGGACCGGGGCAAGGTGAGAGTGGGGGACGAGATCGAAATCGTGGGATTTGGGGAGACGAGGAAGCGGGTGGTGACTGGGGTGGAGATGTTCCGGAAGCTATTGGACGAAGGGATGGCGGGGGACAATATCGGGGTATTATTGCGCGGCACGGATAAGGAAGAGGTGGAGAGGGGGATGGTGTTGGCGAAGACGGGGTCGATCACGCCGCACCGGAAGTTCAAGGCGGAGATCGTGGCGTTGACGAAGGAGGAAGGGGGGCGGCACACGCCGTTTTTCACAGGGTATCGGCCGCAGTTTTATTTTCGGACGACGGACGTGACGGGGACGGCGAAGCTGCCTCAGGGAGTGGAGATGGTGATGCCCGGGGACAACGTGAACCTGGAGATCGAGCTGATCACGGACGTGGCCATGGAGAAAGGGCTGCGCTTTGCGATCCGGGAAGGCGGTCGGACGGTGGGAGCCGGCTCAGTCACGGAGGTTGTTGAGTAGGAGATCATGTTGTCATGGCCAGGAACGAAGTGACGAAGCAATCGCCTCTCGAAAAAAGCGGTGATTGCCGCGCCGAGAAGCTCGCCATGAAACATGAGTGAATAAGGCAATCTAAGTAGAGAACGAAGGATAGACCATGGAAAAAATAAGAATTCGATTAAAGTCATTTGACCACAGACTGCTCGACCAGTCCGTCAAGGACATCGTGGTCAAGGCCAAAAGAACAGGCGCGAGTATCTCCGGACCGATACCGTTGCCGACGCGGATTCACCGCTTTTGCGTCCTTCGTTCTCCTCATGTCGATAAAAAATCCCGGGAACATTTTGAAATGAGAGTCCACAAACGATTGATCGACATCAGCGAGTACAATAACGAGACGATCGAAGAGCTCCAGAAGCTCGATTTGCCCGCCGGCATCGATGTGGAGATCCAAGCATTCGGAACGGGAGGAGAATAAGCGATGGTGGAAGGCCTGATCGGGAAGAAAATTGGGATGACCCAGGGCTTTGACGCCGAGGGGAACTCTATCCCTCTCACGGTCATCAAGGCCGGGCCCTGCACGGTGATCCAGAAAAAAGCCAAGGAGAAAGATGGTTATGTGGCCCTCCAGCTGGGCTTGATCGAAGAGAAGGCGGCCAGGAAGGCGACAAAGTCCGCCCAGGGACATTTTAAAAAATCGGGCTCTCCCGTGACCAAAGTCCTGAGAGAGTTCGGCTATGCGGGGCAAGGAGAGGTCAAGGAAGGCGATCAATTTTTTGTGGATATCTTCAAGGCCGGCGAAAAGGTCCACGTCACCGGGACGAGCAAGGGAAAGGGCTTTGCCGGCGTTGTGAAGCGCCACCATTTCAGGGGGGGAGGGGCTTCCCATGGCTCCATGTTCCACAGGGCCCCCGGTTCGATCGGGGCCTCCTCCTATCCTTCGCGGGTCGTCCGCGGCTTGAGGATGGGCGGGCACATGGGGCACGAGCGGGTGACGGTGCGCAACCTGATTGTTTTTGAGACGGACAAAGAGAACAACCTCCTGGTGGTCAAAGGAGCGATCCCCGGCCCCAATGGAGGCTATGTCTTAATCCATAAGGCCTAAGAGAAGAGTTGACCATGGAAAAAGCGCAAGTATTAGACAAAAGCGGAAAAGTCAAGTCGGAGATCGCGCTCCCGGCCGGGGTCTTTTCGTATCCGGTCAAGCCGCATCTTCTGTATGAGGCGGTTATCAATTACCGGGCCAATGAGCGGCGGGGCACGGCGGCGACCAAAACGCGGGCCATGGTGAGCGGCAGCAACCGCAAGCCCTGGCGGCAGAAGGGCACAGGCCGCGCCCGGGCGGGAGCCACCCGGTCCCCGCTGTGGCGAAAAGGCGGGACGACCTTTGGACCCCAGCCCAGGGATTATGCCTACGCGCTGCCCAAAGAGGCCAAGAAGAACGCCCTGAGATCGGCGCTCGTCCTGAAATATTCCGAAAAACAACTGTTGATCCTGGATGACCTGAAGCTCGCCGAAGCCAAGACAAAACAGGCTGTCATCCTCCTCAAGGGCCTCAACATCGATTCCGCGCTCATCGTCGACAGCCGCGACAACGCCCCTCTGTTTACCTCCCTCAGGAATATCCAGCGGGTCAAGGCCGTCGATTGGAGTCTTGTCAACACGCGTGACGTTTTGAAATATAGATGGCTTGTCTTCAGTCGACAGGCCTTTGAGTCTTTGATGGAGAGATTGAAGTGAATAAGGACGCCTATCAGATCATCATCCGGCCCGTGATCACGGAAAAAAGCACGATGATCAAGGAGAAAAACCGGGAGGTCTGTTTCGAAGTGGCCATGGACGCTAACAAAACCGAGATCAAGAAGGCCGTCGAGCTGCTGTTCAAGGTCAAAGTGGATTGTGTGCGAACGCAAATCAAGGTGGGAAAAGAGAGACGCATGGGTCGCAATGTCGGGATGACAAAAAATTGGAAAAAAGCCTTCGTCCGGCTCAAGGAAGGCGAAAAAATGATCGAATATTTCGAGGCAGTATAACATGGGTATCAAATCTTACAGACCAGAGACCGCGGGCCTGCGGCACCGGACGACTTTGACGTATGAGGAGCTCACGGCGACCCGGCCGCACAAGCCGCTGCTGACGTACCTGCCCAAGTCAGGCGGGCGCAACAACAGGGGACATCTTTCGACGCGCCACAGGGGCGGCGGGCATAAGAAGATGTACCGGATCCTCGATTTCAAGCGGGACAAGCTGGAGATCACGGGGATCGTCGAAACCGTCGAGTACGACCCGAACCGTTCCTCGTTCATCTCCTTGATCAAGTACAAGGATGGCGAGCGCCGCTATATCCTCGCACCCGTGGACCTCCGGGTCGATCAGACGATCGTCTCTTCGGATAAGGTCGTGGATATCCTGCCCGGCAATTCCACGCTGCTCCGGAATATTCCTCTCGGCACGGTGATTCACAATATTGAGTTGCAGAAGAACAAGGGCGGGCAGATCGTCCGGACGGCCGGTTCCGGCGCCCAGATCCTGGCCAAGGAAGGGGACTACGCCCAGGTCAGGCTCCCCTCGTCCGAGATCCGAAAAATCCACCTGGATTGTCGGGCCACCATCGGGCAGGTGGGGAACCTCGACCATCAGAACATCAGCGTCGGCAAGGCCGGCCGGACGCGCTGGCTGGGCTGGCGACCTCATGTCCGCGGCACGGCCATGAACCCGATCGACCATCCGCATGGCGGCGGAGAAGGCCGCTCCAAAGGGGGCCGTCATCCCGTCAGTCCGGAAGGCATCCCGACGAAGGGCTATAAGACGAGAAGGAACAAACGAACAAAAGGTTTTATCGTCAGGAGAAGGAGTAAGTAATGGGCAGGTCTTTGAGCAAAGGTCCGTTTATCGATATCCATCTTATGGAAAAAATCAAGGCCCTGGAAACTCAGGGAGAGAAACGCAAAGTCATCAAGACCTGGTCCAGGCGTTCGACGATCATCCCCGAGATGGTCGGCCTGACCATCGGCGTGCACAATGGGAGGAAGTTCATCCCGGTATTCATAACCGAGAATATGGTCGGCCACCGCCTGGGAGAGTTCTCCCCGAGCCGGACCTTCAAGGGACATACGTCCAAGACCGCCAGACAGTTGAAGGTGGGCAAGTAACATGGATACGAAGAATTATGCTTCACACGCAGCCACCCGGCATGTCCGTGTCTCCGCCCGCAAATGCCGGCTGGTGGCGGACCTCATCCGAGATCGGTTCGTGGGAGAAGCCCTGACCATCCTCCACTTTTCGGAAAAAAAGAAGCCCAGCTTGATCGTCGAAAAGACCCTCCGCTCGGCCATCGCCAATGCCCAACAGAAGGTGCCGAATGTCGACGTGGACAACCTCTCTATCGCTAAAATCTTGATCAACCAGGGTCCCGCCTGGAAGCGGATCCGTCCGGCTCCCATGGGAAGGGCCCACAGGATCTTAAAACGGACGAGCCACGTCCATATCTATCTTGAAGAGAAAAAAGGGAGATAATCAGTGGGACAGAAAACACATCCGCATGGTTTTAGATTGGGGTTCAATAAACAGTGGAGCTCCCGCTGGTTTTCCAAGGGCACGGAGTACGGCCGCCTCATTCATGAGGACCTCCGAATGAAGAAGGCGATCAAGGAGAAGTACTTTCACGCCGGGATCTCGGAAGTGGCCATCGAGCGCGTCGGGCCGAAGATCCGGGCCATCATCCACACGGCCAGGCCGGGAATCATCATCGGCCGCGGCGGCAAGGAGATCGAGAGCCTAAAAGGCTTCCTCCAGCGGATCGCCCAGCGAGAGGTGTATGTAGATATCCGCGAGGTCGACAAGCCTGAGCTCAGTGCTATCCTGGTCGGCGAAGGCATTGCCTTACAGCTCGAGAAACGGATCGCCTACCGGCGGGCCATGAGAAAGGCCGTCGAAATGGCGCTCAAAATGGGGGCCAAGGGCATCAAAGTCATGTGCTCCGGACGCCTGGGCGGCGTGGAAATCGCCCGCTCCGAATGGTACCTGCGCGGCCGGCTTCCGCTCCAGACCCTGAGAGCGGACATCGACTACGGCTTAACCGAGGCCTTCACGACCTACGGCCAGATCGGCATCAAGGTCTGGATTTATCGCGGCGACGTGGAGAAGCCCAAGATGACGTCCCAGACCGCTGAGGTCGAGGAGATCTAGCTATGTTGATGCCGAAGAAAGTCAAGTACAGGAAAACCCAAAGAGGCCGCATGCGGGGAAAGGCTGCGCGCGGTAACAGTCTTTCCTTTGGCGAATTCGGGCTTCAGGCCCTTGAGCCCTGCTGGATGACGGCCCGCCAGCTCGAGGCAGGCCGAATCACCATTACCCGGTTCGTCAAACGGCGCGGCAAGCTCTGGCTGCGGGCTTTCCCCTGGAAGCCCGTCACGAAAAAGCCCACGGAAGTCCGCATGGGAAAGGGCAAGGGCGACCCGGAATTTTGGGTGGATGTTATTCGGCCGGGCCGGATCATCTACGAGCTGGAAGGCGTCGAAGAAGACGTGGCCAAGGAAGCGATGCGACTGGCGGCCCATAAGCTGCCCATCAAGACGCGATTCGTGTCACGTGATAATAGGGAACTCCGATGAAAACAAGTGAAATCCGGGATATGGACGCGGACGAACTGGTTCGCAAGCAAGCGGAACTCAAGGACCAGTTGTTCAAGCTCCGCTTTCAGCACGAGCTCGGCCAGCTGGAAAACTTCGCCAAGCTCAACACGATCAGAAAAGACATCGCCAGGATCGAGACGATCCTGCAGGAAATGCGCCGGAAGGCCAAGGTCTGAAAAGGATGGGCAGGGACATGGAAGAGAACAACGCACTCCAACGAAAAACGGCGAAAGTCGGAACGGTGATCGGCAAGAAGATGAAGAAGACGGTCACGGTCCAGGTCGAGCGGAAAGTCAGGCATCCTTTGTATAAAAAGACCATCAAAAAACAAAAAACCTTTCTTGCTCATGACGAATACGAAAAGTGCAAGGTCGGGGATATGGTCCGGATCATCGAGACCCGGCCCATCAGCCGACGCAAGAAGTGGCGGGTAGTGGAGATCGTCGGCCTGTCGGCGCATGAGATCGAGAATGAGATCGGGGACAACAAACCATGATTCAACAGTACACGATGCTCAAGGTTGCGGATAATTCCGGGGCCCGGAGGATCCGCTGTATCACGCCCCTGGGCGGAGGCGTCGGCCTGGTCTGCTCGATCGGGGACGTCATCTCGGCCAATGTCAGGGAGGCCGACCCCGAAAGCAAGATCCCCAAGGGGAAGGTGGTTCGCGCCGTGGTGGTGCGGGCGCGGAAGGAGGTCCGGCGGAAAGACGGCTCCTACATCCGCTTTGACGATAACGCCGCCGTGATCATCGACAAGGCCGGCGAGCCCGTGGGAACCCGCGTCTTCGGCCCCGTCGGCCGGGAGCTTCGGGAGAAGAAGTTCATGAAGATCGTCTCGCTGGCGCCGGAGGTTTTGTGATGAGCAAGATGTCGATAAGAAAAAACGATATCGTCATCGTCAAGCAGGGCAAGGACAAGGGGAAGACGGGGAAGGTCCTGAAAGTCTTGCCGGACAAGGGGCGGGTGATCGTGGAGAGGATCAATTTCGTCAAGGAGTTTATCCGGCCCGACCGCAGCAAGAACATCCAGGGCGGCATCATGGAAAAAGAGGCCCCCATCCCGGTATCCCGGCTCATGCTGTACTGTGACGAATGCGAGCTGGGCGTCCGGGTGAGGACCAAACGCCTCGACGACGGAAGCCGGGTCCGCGTCTGCCCCAAGTGCGAAATCAGTCTCGACAAGTAGGAGTGAGGAACGACCGATGAGCCGACTTTATGAAAAATATAAAAAGGAAATCGTCCCGGAGATCGAGAAGGAATTCGACATTTCCAACATGATGGCCGTTCCCCGCCTGGAAAAAATTATCATCAACGTTGGCGTCGGAGAGGCTATCCAGAATGCCAAGGTCCTCGATTCGGCCAAGGCCGAGCTGAGCCTGATCACGGGCCAGATGCCCGTCGTTTCCAGGGCCAAGAAGTCCATCTCCGCTTTCAAGCTGCGCAAGGGCCAGGCCATCGCCTGCTACGTGACCCTGCGCGGCCGGAGGATGTACGAGTTTTTCGACCGCCTGGTCAACATCGTCCTCCCCCGCGTCCGCGACTTCCGCGGCGTCTCGCCCAAGGCGTTCGACGGGCGGGGCAACTACACCATGGGCGTCAAGGACCAGCTGGTGTTCCCGGAGATCGATTATACCAAAGTGGAAAAATCAAGGGGCATGAATATCACTGTCGTCACGTCCGCGCGGACGAACGAAGAGGCCTTTGCCCTATTGAAAAAACTGGGCATGCCTTTCCGAGAGTCATTATAAAGAGAGGGTACCGTGTCAACAACATCGGCTTTTGCCAAATACCTGAAAAAACCCAAGTATGCCATCCGAACCCGGCGCCGCTGCCGCATTTGCGGCCGTTCCCGGGGCTACTACCGGAAATTCGACATGTGCCGTTTGTGCTTCCGGGAGCTTGCCCTCAAAGGAGAGATTCCCGGGATCGTCAAGGCATCGTGGTAATGTGTGGGAAAGGATGAGACCATGAGTGTAACGGATCCCATTGCGGATATGCTAACCCGGATGCGGAATGCATCGCTCATCAAGAGGAAGGAAGTCAGCATGCCCTCCTCCAAAATGAAGGTGGAGATCGCCAAGATTCTGAAAGAAGAGGGGTTCATCAAGAACTTCAAGGTTATTGACGACAATAAACAGGGGATCTTGAACATTACCTTGAAATACAGCGAAGCGAACCAGAGCGTCATCACAGGCACGCGCCGCGTGAGCAAGCCCGGCTGCCGCATCTACTGCGCCCGGGAAGCCGTCCCCAAGGTCCTGGATGGACTGGGCATCGCCATCATCTCCACGTCGAAGGGGATGGCCACCGGGAAGAAGTGCGAGGAGCTGGGCCTCGGCGGAGAAGTCCTATGCTATATCTGGTAAGTCTCAAACAAGAGAGGTCCTAAGCCATGTCAAGAGTTGGAAAACGACCGATCGTGTTGCCCGAAGGCGTGAAGGTCAATATTTTGCCCGATAAGGTCGAGTTCGAGGGCAAGAAGGGGAAGCTCGTTTCCCCGCTATGTCAGGGCATCCAAGCCCGGACCGAGGACAGGAAGCTCATTCTCACCCGGGCCGACGATTCCAAGCAGCAGAAGGCCTTTCACGGCTTGTGCCGGTCTCTGGCCTTTAACGCGGCCATCGGCGTTTCGTCGGGCTTTGCCAAGCAGCTGGAAATCGTGGGCGTCGGGTACAGGGCCAAGCTCGACAAAGACAAGCTGGAGCTCAGCCTCGGGTATTCCAAGCCCGTTCTGTTTCCGATCCCCAAGGACATCGAGATCGTCCTGGAAAAGCCGACGCTCATCACCGTCAAGGGCATCGATAAGCAGCGGGTGGGCAAAGTGGCGGACGAGATCAAGCGCTTCCGCAAGCCCGACCCGTACAAGCTGAAAGGGATACGCTATTTAGGCGAACGCTTGATTAAGAAAGAACGGAAAGCGGGGGTTACCGGTGCTTAAAGATAAAGCCAAAACCAGAGACGAAACCAAGGTCCGCATTCGGCGGAGGATCCGGAGAAAGCTTAGGGGGACCGCCGAACGGCCGAGAGTGTATGTCTTCAAGAGCAACCGCTATATCTACACCCAGGCCGTCAATGATGAGAACGGGTCGGTCCTGGCGGCCGCCTCCACGCTCGAGAAGGACTTTAAAGCGGACCACAAGAATTTCAAGAACGTGGGCAGCTGCGAGAAACTGGGCGCCTTGATGGCCCAGCGGCTGAAAGTAAAAAAGATCGGGCAGATCGTTTTTGACCGCGGCGTCTATCCCTATCACGGCCGGATCAAGGCGCTGGCGGAAGCGATGAGGAAAGGCGGGCTGGATTTTTAGCCCGGGACGAGGGACGTCTGGAGGAGGACACATGGAAAACGAAGAAGAAAAGGCCGAAGAGACAGAACAGCGGCCGCTGACGATCGACGAGCTGGCCGAGCTCAAGGACCAGGTGATCAACATCCGAAGAGTGTCCAAAGTCGTCAAGGGCGGCAAAAACCTCAGCTTTTCCGCACTCGTAGCGGTCGGTAATAAACGGGGCGTGGTTGGGATCGGCAAGGGGAAAGCGCGAGAGGTGCCTGCGGCGATCGTAAAGGCCGTTGAAAACGCCAAGAAAAAGCTTGTCCGGGTTTACCTGACGGATACGACCATCGCCCATTTTGTCAAGGGCGAAGCCGGGGCCGGCGAAGTCATCCTACGGCCGGCCTCCAAAGGGACGGGAGTCATCGCCGGCGGCGCCGTGCGCGTCATCATGGAACTGGCCGGCATCAAGGATATTCTCACGAAGTCGCTGCGCAGCAGCAATCCCATCAGCGTGGCCAATGCCACACTGGATGCCCTGAAGAAAATCAAAGATCCCGGCCATGTCTCGAAAGAGCGAGGGAAGGCAAAGGGGACAGTATGGCAGTAAAAGACAGGAAAGACAAAGGAGAATTGAGGATTAAGCTCGTTCGCAGCCTGATCGGCTACCCGAAAAATCAGAGGGAAGTCGCCAAAGGCCTGGGTCTGCGGAAGCTGCAGTCGGAAGTCATCCGGAAAAATTCCCCGGAAATCTGGGGGATGATCCGCAAAATCCCTCATTTGCTCAAAGTGGAGGTCATGGAGAAAAAATGAATCTCAGCAATCTGCGCCCTGCAAAAGGTTCCCGGAGAGATGATAAGAGGGTTGGCCGGGGCCCCGGGTCCGGCCGTGGAAAGACCTCCGGTCGCGGCCACAAAGGCCAGCTGGCAGGCGCCGGTTATTCCCGCAAGCGGGGATTCGAAGGCGGCCAGATGCCCCTCCACCGGAGGCTTCCCAAGCGCGGCTTCAACAATATTTTCCGAACGACCTACACGGAAGTGAACGTCGACCGCCTGGAGAAGATCAAGAAAGACGAAGTGAACCTGAAAGACATGATCGCGGCCGGCCTGGTCAAAAAGGAATGGGAACGGGTCAAGATTTTGGGACGAGGGGCTATGGCCTCGGCCAAAACCGTATACGCCCACAAGTTTTCTCAATCCGCCAAGACGAAGATTGAGGAAGCCGGCGGGAAAGCTCTGATCATCGGAAGTTAAAAATGCTAGACAGCATCAAAAACATTTTCAGCATTCCCGAGCTTCGAAGAAGAGTCATTTTTACCCTCCTCCTGCTGGCCGTCTACCGGGCCGGCGGCCAGATTCCCAATCCCGGGATCAGCTCCACAGCCCTGGCCGAGTTCTGGCAGGCCCAGAGGGGCACTATCCTGGGCTTTATTGACTTGTTCTCCGGCCGTTACATGTCGAAGATGACGATATTCGCCCTCGGCATTATGCCCTATATCAGCTCATCGATCATCCTTCAGCTGCTCCAGGTCGTCTGGCCTTATCTGGAGCGGCTGTCCAAAGAGGGCGAGCTCGGGCGGAAAAAAATAACTCAATATACGCGCTACGGGACTATCCTGATTTGCGTCATCCAGGCCTGGGGCATCGCTCTGTTTCTGCAAAGCTTGAAAAGCCCCGGCGGCGCACGTATCGTGCCGTTTCCAGGGCTCCCATTCCAGCTGCTGACCGTGCTGACCCTGACGACGGGGACGGTCTTTGTCATGTGGCTGGGCGAACAAATCTCGGAGCGGGGCATCGGGAACGGAATTTCCCTGATCATTTTCGCCGGGATCGTCGCCCGATTCCCGGCGGGACTGAGCAGCGTTGTTTCCGGACTGAAGACCGGCAGTTGGGATCCCATCAAGCTCATTGTCCTTGGCGCGATGATGCTGGTCGTCATCGCCTTCATCGTCTTCGTCGAACGAGGACAGAGGCGGATCCCTGTCTCGTACGCCAAACGTGTGGTCGGTCGCAAGGTCTATGGGGGCCAGAGCACGCATCTTCCCCTCAGAGTCAACACCGGCGGTGTTATCCCCATCATCTTTGCCGCTTCCATTATCACCATCCCGGCGACGATCGCCCAGATGATCAAAGTTCCAGTCTTCCAGTCCCTCTCCAACGCGTTCCGCATCGGCATGCCGCTGTATAATCTTTTATATATCGCTGCCATCATCTTTTTCACCTATTTTTATGTCTCGATCATCTTCAACCCGACGGACGTAGCGGACAACCTGCGCAAATACGGAGGATTTATCCCCGGGATCAGGCCGGGCAAAAACACTTCGGATCATATTGACTCGATCCTGTCGCGGATTACGCTGGTCGGAGCCATCTATCTGGCGGCGATCGCCATCCTGCCGGAATTCCTGACGACAGGGTTCAAAGTCCAGTACCTGCCGTTCATCGGCAACTTCCTTGAAACCAACATGCCTAAATGGTTCACCCAGGGCTTGAACGTCGATTTCTATTTCGGCGGCACATCGATCCTGATCGTCGTCGGCGTGGCCATGGACACCCTGCAGCAGATCGAAGCGCAGCTTGTCATGCGGCACTATGACGGGTTCATGCGGCGGGGCCGAATCAAGGGGAGACGCGGATGAGGATCATTCTGCTCGGCGCGCCCGGCAGCGGAAAGGGAACCCAGGGCGACCTGCTCACGGAGAAATACAGCTTCCCCAGGATTTCTACGGGGGACCTTCTCCGTCAGGCCGTCCGGGAGCGGACCGCGCTAGGGAAAGAAGCCGAGGCCCTGATGCAGAAGGGGCTCCTGGTCAGCGATGGGATCGTTGAGGGCATGGTCAGGGAAAGAATTTCGAGCCCCGACTGCCGCGAAGGGTATATCCTAGACGGCTTTCCGAGAAATATCCCCCAGGCTCAGGCGTTGGAAAAGATGGACGGAAAGCGGCCAGAAGTCGTGATCGGCATCGAAGTCCGGTCTCAGGTTCTGGTCAAACGTCTCAGCCAAAGATGGATCTGTCCAAAATGCCAGGCCGTCTATAATATCAATGTCCACGCGCCCCAGGAAAAGGGGCGCTGCGATGCCTGCTCTTCCTCTCTTGTCCAGAGGATGGATGACCGGCCCGAGGTCATCCGGGAACGGATCAAGGTTTATCAGGAGCAGACCGAAAAGCTCATTCAATACTATCGAGAGAAAAAAACCTACCGTGCGGTGAACGGCGTAGGCCAGCCGGAGGCGATCTTTAAAGAAATTTCGCAGATTTTAGACATGGAATTGGCCACGCTCCGGGAGGCGCGGGTCCGGCCATGATCATCTACAAGACCGAGGAGGAAATTCAGGCCATGCGCAAGAGCTCGCAGATCGTGGCCAAGGTCCTGGCCGATCTTGGGCCCATGATCAAGCCTGGCGTCCGGACGAGTGAATTGGATGAGCGCGCCGAGCGAAGGGCTCGAGAGCTCGGCGCCAAGCCCGCCTTCAAGGGCTACCGCGGCTATCCGGCCTCCCTGTGCATTTCGATCAACGAAGAGATCATCCACGGCATTCCTTCGCCGCGGACCCTGCGCGACGGCGACATCGTCAGCCTGGATTTCGGGGTTCTCTATGACGGTTTTTACGGGGATGCCGCCCGGACTTTTCCTGTCGGGACAATTTCCCCGCTGGCTCAAAGACTCATCGCCGCCGCGGAACAAGCATTTCATCGGGGCATAGAAAATATGATGGAGGGAAAGAGGGTCTCCGATATATCCGCCGCGATCCAACAGTATGTGGAAGCCCAGGGATTCTCCGTCATCCGGCAGTTTGTCGGCCACGGCATCGGGCACTCCCTCCATGAGGAGCCCCAGGTTCCCAATTTCGGCTTTCCCGGTCGCGGGCCGAAGATCAAAAAGGGGCTGGTCCTGGCCGTCGAGCCGATGATCGCCGCCGGAGACTGGGATGTGGAAGTCCTCGCGGACGGCTGGACGGCCGTCACCAAGGACCGCAGCCTGGCGGCCCATTTTGAGGAAACGGTCGCCCTGACCGAACGCGGCGCGGAAATCTTAAGCCGGGCCGAAGGGGACGATCCCGGCATCCATGTGATAAAGGAGCAGCGCTATGCCTAAAGAGGATGTATTCGAGGCCGAAGGCACCGTACTCGAGACTTTGCCCAACGCCATGTTCCGGGTGGAACTGGCCAATAAACATATCATCCTCGCCCACATCTCTGGCAAAATGCGAAAGCATTTTATCCGGATTCTCCCCGGGGACAAGGTCCTTGTCGAGATCTCGCCGTACGACCTGACCAAGGGGAGAATCACGTATCGATTCAAATAAAGGACGACACTTTATGAAAGTGAGAGCATCGGTTAAAAAAATTTGCCGGAACTGCAAGATCATCAGGCGCAAAGGGATCGTCCGGGTGATCTGCACGAACCCCAGGCATAAACAAAAACAAGGCTAGACGAGGTCACTATGGCAAGAATAGCTGGTATTACTCTTCCCCCGGAAAAAAGAATTGAGATCGGATTGACCTATATCTATGGCATCGGCCGGTCCAAATCGAACACGATTCTTGACGAGGCCAAGATCGACAGGAACAAGAAGGTCAAGGCCTTGACCGAGGACGAGATCAACAAGATCCGCCAGATCATCGAAAAACGGGAAAAGATCGAAGGGGATCTGCGCAAAGAAATTAGCATGAACATCAAGCGGCTGATCGATATCGGCTGCTACCGCGGCCTGCGGCACAAGAGGAAGCTGCCCGTTCGGGGCCAGCGAACCAAAACGAATGCCCGAACGAGAAAAGGACCCCGCGGGCATACGATCAAGAAAATCAAAGCGACATAGTCTGAAGAAGGGAGCGTTCCATGGCGACAAAGCCCAAGACGAAAGTCAAGAAAAAGAAGGCCAGGAAAGAAATCGGGTTCGGCGTGGCCCATATTCGATCCACATTTAACAACACGATCATCACCATCACGGACCATCTGGGAAATACGTTGTGCTGGGCCGCTTCCGGCACGGCCGGGTTCAAGGGTGCCCGCAAAGGCACGCCCTTCGCCGCCCAGCTGGCGGCTAAAGACGCCGCCACGAAAGCACGGGATTTCGGGGTCCGCTATGTCGATGTCCGGATCAAGGGGCCGGGTGCCGGACGGGAATCCGCCATCCGGGCCCTCCAAGCGGCCGGCCTGGAAATCAAGTCGATCAAGGACGTGACGCCGATTCCCCATAACGGCTGCCGCGTGCGCAGGCGCCGAAGAGTCTAAGGAGTCAAAGATGTCGAGATACCGAGAACCGATCTGCCGGCTGTGCCGGGTGGAAAAAAGCAAGCTCTTTCTCAAAGGCAACAAATGCCTGACGGATAAATGCCCGGTCGAGCGCAGGGCCTATGCGCCCGGCCAGCACGGGCGAAGCCGAAGACGGATCCTGGGCTACGGGATCCAACTCCGGGAGAAGCAAAAGTTGAAACGCTTTTATGGGATGTCCGAGAAGCAGTTCCACCTCTTTTTCGAGAGGGCGGAACGCCAGAAGGGCATCACGGGCGAAACCCTGCTGATCATGCTTGAGCGACGGCTGGACAACGTCCTTTTCCTGGCCGGCTTCTCCCATTCGCGCGCCCACGCCCGCCTGCAGATCAACCACGGCCATTTTTGTGTCAATGACATCAGGGTGTCCGTCCCCTCGTTTCAGGTCAAAGCCGGCGACGTGGTGAGTTTCCGGGGGCAATCGGCCAAGACGGAAGATGTCAAAGCCATGCTGGAAGCGCACAAGAACAAGACCTTGCCGGGCTGGCTGGAGGTCGATTGGGACGGCCGGCAGGCCAGGATTGTGTCTCTGCCGACGCGCCAGGACGTCACCCTGCCCGTCGAAGAGCACATGGTGGTCGAGCTCTATTCCAAATAAGGAATCAAATATACTTTTGGATCCTCAAAAGGAGGAACAATGACAGAAATAGGTTTTCAGAGGCCCAAATACCTCGAGTGTGATTATGAGACATTGACCAATACCTACGGCCGTTTTACGGCCCAGCCTTTTGAGCGCGGCTTCGGCGTCACCGTCGGCAACGCGCTCCGCAGGATCCTGCTGTCTTCGATCAAGGGCGCGGCGATCACCTCCGTCCGGATCCAGGGTGTGCTCCATGAATTTTCCACGATCCCCGGAGTCGTCGAAGACGTCACGGACATCCTCCTCAATCTGAAAAGCATTCCCTTGAAACTCAACGGCAGCCAACCGAAGACGATGACGCTGAAGAAAGAGGGACCGGCCGAGGCCAAGGCCTCCGACATCGTCCATGACGCCGATATCGAGATCCTGGAAAAGGATATCCATATTGCCGCGCTGGACAAGGACGGCAAGCTCGATATCGAGATGACCGTGGAGAACAGCCGGGGGTACATCCCGGCCGACCAGAATTTCGACGAGACCATGAGCATCGATTTCATCCCGCTCGATTCCTCGCATTCTCCCGTCAAGAAGGTCAATTACCGGGTCGAGCCGGCCCGCGTCGGGAAGCGCATCGATTACGAAAACCTGACGCTGGAGATCTGGACCACGGGCGCCATCCAGCCCATCGAAGCCCTGGCCCAGGCGGCCAAGATCATGAGAGATCATATGGTCATTTTCCTGAATATCGTGGACGAGCCTGCCGAGAAAGAACAGGTGATCACCAAGCGGGAAATTCCGTACATGTCTCAGATCGATATCCTGTCCAAGCCGATCGAACATCTTGAGCTCTCGGTCCGGTCGAATAACTGCCTCCGCTCGGCGGGCATCGAGAAGATTTACGAGCTCGTCCAGAAAACCGAGGAAGAGCTGCTCAAGACAAAGAATTTCGGACGGAAATCTCTGAGCGAGATCAAAGAAACCCTGTCCAACCTGGGGCTGGGACTGAACCTGGACCTCCATCCGAAACTGCTGGAAAAGATCAAAGGCGAGATGAAGGAAGAGAAAGGGAAGGAGCTGGATGAATGAGGCACCTCGTTAAAGGCAGAAAACTCAGACGAACAACGGCCCATCGAAAGGCTCTTCTTCGCAACCTCGTCACCTCCTTTCTGGAGAAGGAACGGGTGAAAACGACCCTGGCCAAGGCCAAAGAAGCGCGTCCGTTGGCAGAGAAAATGATCACTTTGGCCAAGAAGAACACCTTGCACACGAAGCGCCAGGCCCTCCGCGTCCTGACCAAGGAAGCGGCCGCCAAGAAGCTGTTTGAAGAGATCGCGCCGCGGTTCTCGGAGCGCCCCGGGGGATACACGCGGATCGTCAAGATTGGCACGCGCCTTGGCGACGGCGCCCAGATGGCCATGTTCGAGCTCGTCGGCTCCGAGTACAAGAAGAAAGAAAAGAAGAAGAAAGACAAAGAAGCAAAAAAGCCTAAATAGGGGATCCGGCTCCTGGTTTCAAAAGAGTTTGTGATTCAGTAACGTCCGGTGCTCCTCAGTTCCCGATTTCAGCCCAACCGCCTTCCTGGCCGTCTTCATCGAAAGCCGTAATCCGATAGGTATAGGCGATTCCCTTTTTCAACCCCCGATCGTCATAAGAAAAAACGTTTGCCGGCAATTCGACAAGTAAAAAGAAAGCGCTTGCGGAATCCGCGGAAACTCTTCTGTAAATTTTGTATCTTACGATATTTCGAGTGTTCATCGGATTCGCAGTCCAAGTCAGCCGATTGATGTATTCCTTATAAAAGATCAAGTTGTTCACCAAGCGCTGGAGGGAGAACTGTAAGGGCGGGAATATTCCTAGATCGATCTTAGCGATAAAAGCATCACAACTCCCAACAAAGGGATGGACCGGCGAGCCCCAGGTCCCATAGCTAGTGCCCGTCACAGAGACGTTCCCGCTCGTATCCACGGCTATGCCGCCGCCAAAGTCATCACCCGACCCTCCCAGGAAGGTGTTCAACTGCAGAGCGCCGCTGTTATTCAATTTCGCGGCAAAGACATCTCGCACTCCAGCGAAGGGATGGACCGGCGAGCCCCAGGTCGCACTGCTTTCGCCCGTCACAGAGATGTTACCACTCGTATCCACGGCTAGGCCGCCGCGGCCGAAGTCATCACCTGGCCCTCCCAAGAAGGTGTTCCACTGCAGAGCGCCGCTGTTATTCAATTTCGCGGCAAAGGTATCAGCACCTCCAGCGTAGGGACGGACCGGCGAGCCCCAGGTCGCATAGCTGTTGCCCGTCACATAGACGTTCCCGCTCGTATCCACGGCTAGGCCGCCGCTAAAGTCATAATCTGACGATCCTAGGAAGGTGTTCCACTGCAGAACGCCACTGTTATTCAATTTCGCAGCAAAAACATCGTCAATTCCAGCGAAGGGACGGACCGGCGAGCCCCAAGTCCCATAGCTATAGCCCGTCACATAGACGTTCCCGCTCGTATCCACGGCTATGCCGAAGCCATAGTCAGCATAAGTTAACCCTCCCAGGAAGGTGTTCCACTGCAAAGCGCCACTGTTATTCAATTTCGCGGCAAAGGCATCGTCATATCCAGCGAAGGGACGGAGCGGCGAGCCCCAGGTCGCATTGCTTTCGCCCGTCACATAGATGTTCCCGCTCGTATCCACGGCTACGTCGGTGCCACGGTCAGCACCTGACCCTCCCAGGAACGTGTTCCACTGCAGATCGCCGTTTTCATTCAATTTCGCGACAAAGGCATCGTCAGATCCAACGAAGGGACGGATCGGCGAGCCCCAGGTCGCATTGCTGTAGCCCGCCACATATACGTTCCCGCTCGTATCCACGGCTATGCCGATGCCATAATCTGCATAGGTTGGCCCTCCCAGGAAGGTGTTCCACAGTAGAACGCCGTTTTTATTCAATTTCGCGACAAAGGCATCCCGCCATCCGGCGAAGGGACGGACCGGCGAGCCCCAGGTCGCACTGCTTTCGCCCGTCACATAGACGTTCCCGCTCGTATCCACGGCTATGTCGCGGCCAGAACAAAAACCTGTTGATGATCCCAGGAAGGTGTTCCATGTTTGCACGATGTCGATCACCCGCGGATATCGAGGGTTATATGACCCGGCCTTGAATCCAACTTCCTGTCCCTTTTCTTTCTGCGCCTCTGCGCTTTTTCCCATTGTCAGCCAGGGCGCAAACCCGGACGCCGGGCCGTTAAAAAGCGCGCTCCCGGGGATCTGAGCCATGAAAAAAAGGATGAGAATAAAAGGAATGAGGACTTTTCGATGCAATTCGGACATGATACCTCCTCTAAAGGTTTTTGACTACACCTCAGGGACACGCGAACAAAAAAGACAAAGCACTTGATCCTCCCAAAGAATACGCTTAATTTTCCCTTATGTCTTTACTAAATTGTATTATATTCTCAGTGTCAACTCAAGTTAATCGAGGTATGCGAAAGCTTTCTGGTTTCAAAAGAGTTAGTGATTCAATAGCGTCCGGCGCTCAGCCCCGGCCCGGAATCCTAAGCCGCTGCCCCGGATAGATCAGATAGGAATTTTGGAGTCCGTTGAGCCGGGCGATAGCCTGGGCCGATGTTCCGTACATCCGGGCGATCTGAGAGAGGGTTTCCCCGGGGCGGACCGTATGCACGGCATATTCCGGGGGCATGAATTTCGGCAGGTTGCTGATCGCCTGCAGGGCTTTTTCGGCATAGCCGACAGGCACCCGGAGCTGGTATTCACGGTCCGGCGTCGAAGCATAACGGAGCTCGGGGTTGAGATATTCCAATTCCGAGCTCTCCAACCTCAGGGCAGTCGAGATCGTGGAAAGCTTGGTTGGGTGGTTAATCGCAATCGTTTCAAACCTCAGCGGCGCATAAGGCGTCGGCAGGGTGAAGCCGTATTTTTCGGGATTATTGATGATGAGAACGGCGGCGATGAGCCGGGGGACAAAACGGGATGTCTGATAAGGCAGCCTTTCGAAGAGGTCCCAAAAGTTATCCATATAGTTAATACGCTGGGTGTTGATGACATTTTGGACACGGATCTCCCCGCAGTTATACCCGGCCAAGGCCGTCGTCCATTCACCGAAAAAGGAATGGAGCTCGGTGAGATATTTGACGGCCGCCTGAGTGGATTTATAGGGGTCCATCCGCTCGTCGATAAATTTATCCCGGACGAGGCCGTAGCGGTATCCGGTCGTCGCGATAAACTGCCACAGACCCAGCGCTCTGGAAATTGAAAGCGCTCGGACCATATACCAGCTTTCGATCACGGGCAGCCAGCTGAGCTCTTCAGGCAGTCCGGCTTTTTTCAACTCTTCTACGATATATTCTCTGTAGAGACCGGAACGCATATAGGCGGCCTCGAACTCTTTCCGCTCGCGCGTCTTGAACGATTCGATTTCCTGGAGGACATATTTGTTTTCGACCAGGGGAATCGATTTGTGATTGCCGTTGATCGGATTGTGGCTGGAGGCGTAAATTTCCTGGATTCTCTGGGCAATCAAAAGCCTCAGGTTATTCTTGTCCTGGATGAGAGGAGAATCCGGCGCAAGGCTGACCTTGAGAATGATTCCGTAGGCTTTATCGAGCTCTTTGAGGGCCGCATCCAAATCTCCGCGCTCGCGTGAGAGCTTGGCTTCCTGATACGAGAGAAGAGCTTCTTCCAGAAGTGAGGCCGCATCGTCCTTTTCGGAAATGGCAATTTTTTCCTGCTGAGCGGCCTGCTCGTCCGTCGCTTTCTTTTCCTCGGCAGGAATGATGGTTTTTTGCGGGGCGGGCTTTTCTGTCTGAGAGGCTGCCGCCTGGGGCTTCTGGATTTCTGCCGGAGCCTGTTGAGGCGGAGGCTGCGGAGGGACTTTTTCCGGCTCGGGACCGGACGAGCAACTCAAAAAGAGAAGTGCAGAACAGGCAAAAATGATTGGCCAACGATATATCTTAACACTCATTTTTTTGCCGGGAATACTTATACCATGCAGGGCAATCGCCGTCAATTCAATTTCGTATGCCATTTCCAGGCTGTCTCGATGATGGTCTCGATTTTCGAGTAGCGGAGTTTCCACCCAAGAAGGCGCTCTGCCTTCTCTTTTGAGGCGAGGAGCACCGGCACGTCTCCCTCGCGTCTTGTTTTTTGCCTGGAGGGCACCTTTTTTCCCGTGATTTCTTCTGCTTTGGCTATGATTTCATGCACCGAATAACCCCTGTTCGTCCCCAGGTTGATGGATTCACTCATCGACGAGGAAAGCAGCTTTTGGAGCGCGAGGACATGGGCGGCGGCCAGGTCTGTCACGTGAATGTAATCCCGGATGGCCGTCCCGTCGGGCGTGGGGAAATTCGTCCCGTAGATTTCCAGGTATTCCTTTTTCCCACGAATGGTCAAGAGGATGTTGGGGATGAGGTGCGTTTCGGGATTGTGCATTTCGCCGAGCGTTCCGTCCGGATCAGCGCCGGCGGCGTTGAAATAGCGGAGGGAGACAAACTTCAAACCGTAGGCGCGATCATAGTCTTGGAGGATCTTCTCGACAAAGAATTTTGTCTGGCCATAAGGGTTTATGGGCAGGAGCGGATGTTCCTCCGGGATCGGGATTTGCCGGGGCGTTCCGTAGACGGCTGCACTCGAGGAAAATATGAAGCTTTTGACGCCAGCCTCGAGCATGACATCCAAAAGGTTCAGGCTTGAGATCAAGTTCTGGGCATAATATTTGCGAGGATCGACATAGGATTCGCCCACCTGGATGAGCGAGGCGAAGTGAAGAACGGCGGCGATGTCTCCGGATTTGAAGACTTTTCGGATGGCGGCCTTGTCCATAAGATCGCCGACGATGAGCCCCCCTCCCAAGACGAATTCTTTGTTGCCGCTGGAAAGGTTGTCAAACACAACGACTTCAAACCCCTGCTTGAGCAGCTCCTTGGTGGTATGTGAGCCGATATATCCTGCGCCGCCTGTCACCAATACTTTGGTCATCCCTTCTCTCCGATCAATTTTTTTGCGCTTTTCAGGCCTTGGGCTTTTGTTTGGAACTCATTGTCTAGTTGAAGCTTGTACAACTCGTTCAGGATTTTCCCCATGCCGGGCCCCGGTGCGACGCCCAACTTGAGCAGGTCCCGCCCCATGATCAGAGGCCTGATCGTGTCTTTATTGACGTCGAGCTCCCTGAATTTTTCGAGAAGCCAGCGGCCTTCCCGGTCCAGCCCGGTCATGGGCTTTTCTTTTCGTCCCCCGCGGTCGGCCGCGTCGAGAAAGGCGAGGAGCTCGATTTCTCCATTGGTATCGGCGGCGAGCCTGTTGAAGGCCTTCCGGGTCAGGGCGTGTCTGTTCTGCCATAGTTCAGAGGCGCGATGATGGTTTTTGATCAGCAGGAGCACGGTCTTTCGTAAGTTGTACCCGTTCCAGGAGAAAATCCTGAACCTGCTGAAGATCTTTTTAGCTGCCTTTTCGCTGGCGATGTCATGACCGGCGCTGGTGATGACCATCCGTCCCCGCTTGAACTCCCACTGGGTCGTTTCCATTTTTCCAACATCGTGGTACAGGGCGGCAAGCTCCAGGGCAAGCGTTTTTGTCGGCTCGAGCCCGGCTAGCTCGGCCAGCCGCTTGGCCTGATCGACCGTCAATTTTGTGTGGTGCCAGACCGTGTGATGACCGAAGCTGTCTTTTTCCGGGTGGAAAACGGAATCCTGGATGACCAGCGCCAGGGCGTAAAGTTCAGGCAACAACTGGCGTAGGACTCCGAGCTTGAACATTTCCTCAAGGCCGATAGACGGTTTCGGGGAAGCGAGGAGGATCTTGAACAGCTCTTCATTGACCCTCTCAACGCTGAGATGTGTCAAATCAATATCCTTGGAAAGGGCGTAGGTGGCCGGGTCGACCGAAAAGCCCAGGCATGAGGCAAAGCGTGCCGCTCTGAGGACCCGAAGCGGGTCTTCGGGGAAGGCCTGAGGGTTCGTCACCCGGATCAGCTTGGCCCGGATATCCCGAGCCCCGTCAAACGGGTCGACCAGGGCCCCGTCGGCCAGCCTGAGGGCAATGCTGTTGCAGCGGAAGTCTCGCCGACCCAGGTCGGCTTCGATCGGTAAGTCAGGATCGGCTGAAACAAGGATGTCTTTATGGCCCCTGGCGCTCTCGCCCTTCGGCCTGTCCATTCGGGGCAAAGCCATGTCGTAGGATTTTCCTTTGACCGTGAATTTGATGACGCCAAAGCTCTTGCCGACAAGATCCACTTTCCCGAAGGGCCGGATTTTTTCGAGGATGGCTCGGAGGGGGTGCCGGGCAATGAGGAGGTCGACATCCTCTGAAGGAATACCGCGCAGGATGTCGCGGACGAAGCCACCGACGGCATAGACATCTTTTCCAAAGATCCGGACAAAAAGGCTCTTGTCCCGGAAGTCCGCTCTCAGATGTTTCATGAGATTATCAAATCTTTTTTCGAGACTATTATAAAAACTGGCAGGGATTAGTTCAAATTCTATTTTTTCCTCGGATCTGCCTTGTCCTGTCGTGGCCAATAGTGTACACTATTTTACTTTAGAGCTTATCGAGAATGTTCAAAGCACGAAAGCTGCTTGTATCTTTCGCTTTGCTGGTCATGATCACTCTGTGTTCACAGGCCGTTCCCGCGAAAGACGAGATCGAGATCACTGTCCGGGAGAAAAAGGTCGAGAACCTGAGCACGGAAGGGCTGTCGCTCGTCTTCTACCTGAATGTGGCCAACGGCTCGAATTCGGCCCAATGGCTGGCCAAATATGACTTCCGCCTGATTGTCGAGCAGACCGAGTACTTCAAGCTCGAAACGGCTCTGGACGCGCCGATCAAAGTCGAGTCAAAACGAAGCATCGTCGTTTCGCTGCCGGTCAAGATCACGTATGACCTGCTGCGTCGGGCCGTGCCGGGCATTCCGGGAAAGGACAAGCTGGCCTGTTTTATGGCCGGAGGGATGACCTTCCAGGACGAGAGACGCCGGGAGAAAAGGGTTCAGATGGCCTTTGCCGGAGAGTTCCCCATTTTCAGGGGCATGGCGGTCGAATTCCGGCCGATCGAAGCCAAAGCCCTGACGATCGGCGGCGCCGACCTCAACTTCAGAGTCGTCCTGAAGAATCCAAATGGATTCGACTTCAAGCTGGACAAGCTGAGCTATAAGCTGGAATTCGGCGAAACGACGGTGTCCCAAGGCGTCCTGGGGCAGGGAACGAGCATCGCCCAACGCGGCGAACAGCTTTTTTCCATCGCCCTCCTCCTGGATTTTTTTGAGATCGGAAAAGATGTCTATGACATGCTGGAGCAGCCTCCAGTGCCCGTCGTCTTTTCCGGCGAAGTCATCGTCGAGGGTGTGTGGGGAAATTTCACGATCCCCTTCCACACAACCGAAAAAGTGGGCGTTTTGAAAACCTCTTGATCACTGCAGTTATTCCCACCCATAACAGGGCCTCTTTTCTCGAAGAAGCCATTCAATCCGTTCTTGCCCAGGATTATTTCGAGGGGAAAAAGCCCGGCGAAGATTGGGAGCTCCTGATTATCGATGACGGATCGGACGATCGGACACGAGAAATCGTGGGCGCTTTTGGCAGACGGGTCCAATATCTTTATCAGGACCACCGGGGCGTGAGCGCGGCCAGGAATCTGGGGCTCGGCCGGGCCCGAGGTGCGTTCATCGCCTACTTGGACTCGGATGACCTTTGGAAAAAGGAAAAACTGCGCCTCCAGATGGAGTTCATGGAATCCCATCCCGGAGCGAAGGTTTGTTGTACCGAAGAGATCTGGATTCGTCGCGGCCGCCGGCACAATCCCATGAAAAAACATCAGAAACATTCAGGCTGGATCTTCGATAAGGTCTTGCCGCTTTGCCTGTTGAGCCTTTCCTCGGCGCTGTTCCGGAGACTCCGTGTTCGAAGAGATCGGGAATTTTGACGAAGACCTGCCGGCCTGCGAGGACTATGACCTGGGCATCCGGCTGGCGCACAGATACCCGATCTATTTTCTCAAGGAACCGCTGATCGTCAAACGGGGAGGGCATCCGGACCAGCTCTCACATCAATATTGGGGGATGGATAGGTTCCGGGTGAGGGCGCTTGAAAAAGCGCTCGGCCTGGGCTTATCTCCCCAGGAGGAAGGGCTTGTCCGCGCAGAAATCGTAAAGAAAAGCCGTATCCTTCTGGCTGGCTTTCTCAAAAGAAACAATCAGGAAGAGGCCCAAAAATATGCGGCCCTGATCGAGAAGTATCATGAATAAAAATCGGGGACACGGACCAAAGGTCCATGTCCCGATTTGTTTTTTCAGAACCAATAATTGATGCCGATGGAGATTTGGTAGCCACCCAGGTCAAAATAGTTATACGGCTCGAAGTCCGTGAACGCTTTTGTGAGTTTTCCCGTGGCGTGGAGGTACTTGAATTCCGCATCTACAGTCAGCCTGTTGCCGATGGGAAACATTACGCCGCCAAATAATTGGTATCCAACGGTCACTTTGCCGAAATTCTCACCTTCCACGGCATCGACACTATAAATCGGATAGATATCGACGTCTCCATAGTCAGGATCAGAATAAACCCAGGGGTCGCTGAAATCGATGATCTCTCCGCGCATCCTAACGCTCCAGAGAACCATACTCACCCCGCCTCCGAAATAGGGGATGATCTTTGCTCTGCGGCCGAGGGGCGCGACCTTGAAAGAAAGCTGGATGGGAGTGATGGAAAGGTCCAGGGTATGACCCGGCGCGAAGTCGCCCTGATAATCGTTCGGAAAGGCAAAATCGCCTTCATCGAATTGATACCCCACATAATCCTTGTAATATCCGGCTTTGCTTTTGCTGTAGGTATCGACGCCGATGACCAGGCTGAACTGTTGGTTCAAGAAGTACTCGAAGAAAACCCCAAAGGACGTATCCTGGAAATTCGTTCTTTTAAAGTCCATCTGAGCGAACTCGGTTCTCATGAAATCATAGTTCTGCTGGTTATACTCCATCCTGGGGATAAAATAGTTGACCTTAAAGCTGAGTGTGTTGGGGAAGGCCGCGGACACGGCGATTAATAGGACGATTACTGAAAGTATCAAATGTTTTTTCATTTCTTTCCTCCTGCACTAAATTCTTATGCAAAAACTATGCCAAATTGCCTCTCAGGCCCAAATGGCCGTTTTTGCCGCCTGGCGGCGGCTGACTTGTGGCTAAAATGGGTCAATTGTCCTCTCTTTTATAGTTTAAATCTCCAGAGGCTGTTTGTAAAGAAAAAAGGTCCCGTTTGACTTTTTTCGCGGCCCCTTCTACCATGGATTGCATAAAAAATGAACATGCCGCAACGGACCCGAATCGTCGAGCTTAAGCCGGGGCCTGTGGACTCCATGAACGTGCGCCTAATAACTGAGATCATCCAACGGGACGGGGTGATGGCCTATCCCACGGATACGTTTTATGGTCTAGGGGGCAATGCCTGTTCAGAGCGGGCGATTCAAAAAGTCTACCGCCTAAAAAAGAGGGACCGGGGGAAGCCCCTCTCGGTCGTGATTTCAGGTATCGAGATGGCAGAGAAAATCGCGGTCTCGCTCCCCCCGATTTTCGAGGAACTCAGCCGGGAATTCTGGCCGGGCGCCCTGACGCTCATCATAAAGGCCAAGCCGCTCTTTCCACCTCGAATTTTGGGCCCGGCGGGCTCGCTGGCGCTCAGGCTCCCGGATGTGCCCTGGCTATTGGAACTCGTGCGGCAGATGAATACGCCGTTGACAGCGACAAGCGCCAATATCTCCGGAGCGAAGGAGATCGCCGACCCCGGCGAGGTAATCCGAATTTTTCGCGGGAAAGTGGATTTGATCGTCGACGGTGGGGCGACGCCGGGCGGGCTTCCATCGACAATCATGGATCTGACATCAGAAAAGCCGCGAATTTTACGAGAAGGGGCCATTCCAGAAAGCCGGCTGCGCCGGTATCTTTGACCGGAGCGATTTCGATTGGGGTCAAACCTACTCATTACGCGCTTTTCCCTGGAGAATCATGCGTAACGAGTAGGTTTGACCCCGCGTGTTATCGGACTTTGGCGCCCGGCGGGAGTTCCCGGTCAAAAAATGGGATGACGGCCTTGTCGTCGATCACCGCGGCCAGGAGCATGGCCTGGGATTCAATTCCCCGGATCACGGCCGGCTTCAGGTTGACGATGACGATGAGCTCTTTGCCCACCAGATCCTCCGGTGCATAGGTATCGGCCACACCAGCGACCATCTGTCTTTTTTCTCCGCCGATATCGGCTTCCATCTTGAGCAGCTTGGTCGTTCCCGCCACTCGCTCGGCCTTCAGGATCTTTGCCACGCGAAGGTCCATTTTCTTGAATTCTTCGAAAGTGACGATGTCCATTTTTTCCTCCGTTTTTAGTTCACGAGCGGTTGATATGCCCCGTGGCTTGCCACGGGGAACCGCTCGAGAGGGTTCCAAGGGGGAGTCGCCCCCTTGGTCACAGGGCGAGGGCTCATGCCCCGCCCGAGAAGGGGAGGCAGGGCGGCCGGGTCTTCCCGGCGCCCGTTGGAAGGAGTTTTCCCCTCCAAATTGAACCGCCGGCTGCGCCTCCTCGGCCAGGAAATCTTTCAAATCGACCCTGGGAAACAGGGGCCGCGGCTGTCGAGCCGCTTGGACGGCCTTCAAGCCATCAAACTTGAGCTCCGAATAAGAGAGCGCCTCGAGCGGGTCTTTCTCTCCTAAAAATTCCCATATTTTTTGGCATGATTCGGGCATGACCGGAAAGAGCAGATAACTAACGCCCCGGATGGCGGCCGCGGCCTGATAAAGAATCCTGGCTAGCCTCCTCCGCTGTCCGGGATCTTTGGCCAACTTCCAGGGCTCATGGTCGGCCAGGTATTTATTGACCGCGTTGATATAGATCCAGATCTCTTCAAGGGCCTTATTGATGGCGGCGCTCTCATAGAAACGATAGGCTTTTTCCTTCAGCTCATCAAAGCCCGTCCGGACCTTTTCGTCTTCCGCCCGCTCGTCTCCTATATCTTCGATCTTCCCCTGGAAGTAGCTCCTGATCATGGTCAGCGTGCGGTGGACGAGGTTGCCGAGGTCGTTGGCCAAGTCCGAATTCGCCCGGTGGACGAATCCTTCATGGGAGAAGTTCCCGTCCATCCCGATCGGGATTTCGCGGAGCAGGAAATATCTCAGGGGGTCGGGTCCGAACGCCTTAATGATGGCATACGGGTCAAGGACGTTGCCCTTGGACTTGGACATCTTCGTTTCATCCTTAAGCCACCAGCCGTGCCCAAAGACGCACTGGGGCAGCGGGAAACCGGCGGCCATGAGGAATGCTGGCCAGAAAATCGCGTGGAACCTGAGGATGTCTTTGCCGATGAGATGGATGGTCGCCGGCCAAAACTTCTCGTAAAGCTTCAGGTTCCAGTCGTAGCCGATGCCCGTCAGATAATTATGGAGCGCATCGAACCAGACATAGATCGTATGGGCAGGGTCGCCGGGAACGGGGATTCCCCATCTGACGGTCGTCCGGGTGATGCTTAAGTCTCTCAGCCCCATGCGGACGAAGCTCACGACTTCGTTCATCCGGCTCGGAGGCCGGACAAAGCTCGGATTTCTCTCGAAAAAATCCAGGAGCGGCCGGGTGTAGGCCGAAAGCCGGAAGAAATATGTGCTTTCCTCAACGAGCGTGGCGTTGCGGCCGCAATCGGGGCAGATTTTAAAGCCGCCTTCGGCAAGCGGGGTGTCGTCCGCCAGAAAATTTTCTTCTCCGACGCAATACCACCCCTGGTAGGTGCCCTTGTAGATGTCGCCCTTATCCATGAGTTGTTTGAAGATCTTCTGGACGCCTTTCTCATGAAACGGCTCGGTGGTGCGGATGAAATAGTCGTTCGATATGTTCAGGGCCTGCCAAAGTTCTTTGATCCGGACGACGACTTTATCGGCAAGCTCTTTGGGCGTCAGGCCTTTTTCGGCCGCCGCCTTCTCGATTTTTTGGCCGTGCTCGTCGGTTCCGGTCAGGAAAAATACGTCATGCCCGGCCAGCCGGTTGAACCGGGCCAGGGCGTCGGCGATGATGGTCGTATAGGCATGGCCGATGTGGGGAATATCGTTGACGTAGTAAATGGGCGTTGTTATGTAAAAGGTGGGCTTAGACGTCTTTGCCACTGGTCATCCCTCCTCGGATCAAGGCGATCGCTTCTGCGCGCGTGACGGGACTGGTGCGAAATGAGCCGCGGACGGCTGAAGTCACGGTGATGGACTTCGGCTTCTTGGCTCCCCGCATCGACATGCACATGTGCTCGGCCTCGATGACAACCATGACGCCCAGCGGCTTGAGATGCTCGCTGATGAGGTCGGCGATCTGTTTGGTCAGCCGCTCCTGGACTTGGAGCCGCCGCGAAAGTCCGTCGACGACCCGGGCGATCTTGCTCAGCCCGACAATCCTTCCTCCCTTGGGGATGTAGGCCACGTGGGCCACCCCGGCAAACGGAAGCATATGATGCTCGCACATGGAATAGAGAGGGATATTCTTGATGAGGACCATTTCGTCATGTTTTTCCTGATGGATCGCCCGCAAGTGTTTTTCGGGGTTCTCGTTGATGCCGCCGAGGATCTCGGAGAACATCCGGGCGACTCTCTGGGGGGTCGTTTTGAGTCCCGGCCGGTTGGGATCTTCGCCCACGCCCTTCAGGATGAGGCGGACGCCGGTTTCGATCTTTTTGAGGTCCATGGACTGTGTCTTGTTCGTGCCCATTTTGTTTCAGCTTTTTTTCGAATATTCTTGTATCGCCATCCGAAGGACCTCCTTCACGGGAAGCCCTTTTTTGCGGGCGAGTTTCAAGCAATCGGAAAATTCTGGCTGGATGTTGACGTCCTGTCCTTCCAGCTTGGAAACCTTGATCCCGATGTCCTCACCCAAGAGCCGGATTTTCCGGACGGTCCTTTCGAGCGCCCTTCGTTCGACGGGAAAATACCTGACGCCGATCGAGCTTGTCTCCCGAAAAACGGCCGTGATCAGGGCTTCTATTCTATCAAGCTCGGCCATCAGGGTCAATTTTGTCGCCAGCCGGTTTTTTTTCATGACGACCGGCGTGAGGAAAGCGTCCAGGGCGCCGATTTCCAGGGCGCGATCCATAAAGCTGGCCAGGACCTGCGGGTTGGAATCATCGATGTTGGCTTCGATGAGATAGACTTTTTTATCGGCGGAAAATTGGCTGGCACTGCCGTAGAAGATGCGCAGAATATTGGGGAATCCGTGAAAATCGCGTCTGCCGGCGCCGCTTCCGATTTTTTCGTATGTCAGCTCGGGGAACGGGATGAATTTTTCGACGAGCGTCGAAACAATGGCCGCCCCGGTCGGAGTGACTAGCTCTGCCTTGGGGCCGGCGGAATATACGGGAATGCCTTTCAAGAGCTCGGTCACGGCAGGCGGAGGGACTGGAAGAACGCCGTGCGCAGTTTTCACCCAGCCTTCGCCGACATTGAGCGGGGACGCGTAAAATTCGCTGATCTTGAGCTCTTCGACAAGATACGAGCAGCCCAGGACATCGATAAGGGCGTCATCGGCGCCGGCTTCGTGCAGATGGGTCACCGGGAAGGCGCAGCCGTGGACCCTGGCCTCTGCCTTAAACAGCCTTTCAAAAACGGCCAGCCCGCGCGCCTTGACCGATGCAGAGAAGGGCGATTTTTTTATGAACGATTCGATGTCCTTCCATTTTCGGGCGCCGGATTTCCGGCGTTTGACGAGGACATCGACTTTGAGAGCGCGAAGGTGCGACCGCTCAACGTCTTTGATTTGAATGCGGACCGGGAGCGTCAGCTCGGCCATCCTGGCCCTGAATTTAGCAGGGGAGAAGCCGAGGTCAAGAAGGGCCCCCAGGATCATGTCTCCGCTCAGGCCGGCCTTGGCATCGAAATAGATGTATTTCATGTTTGCCCCAAATATTGATCTATCAACGGCAATATTTCCCCGGCCTTCCCCTGCAGGGAGTGATCGGCGGACGACGTGAGCGGAGTCGGGTCGGGATTAATTTCAACGATTTTCGCACCCGCATCCGCGGCATACATGGGAAGAGATGCGGCCGGCTGGACAAAGGCCGAAGTCCCGATGACCAGCATAACGTCGCAGAGTGAGCTCGCGGCGAAGGCCCGGTGCAGGATATTCGGGTCGAGCGATTCTCCAAACCAGACGACATGCGGCCGGAGCATCTCGCCGCAGTCCGGGCAGCGCGGCGGGATTTCCTTGAGGGGAGAATCATAGCGCTCCGTGATTGTTTCTTCCTTCGTGCAGCGAAGCTTCCAGATATTGCCATGGAGCTCGAGGATATTTTTCGAGCCGGCTTTGCCATGCAGTCCGTCCACGTTCTGGGTGATCAGGACAAATTCGGGGAATATCTTTTCCCATTTGGCCAGGGTCCGGTGGGCGGGATTGGGTTCGACCTTGGCGATCAGCCCGCGCCTCCAATCGTACCATTCCCAGACGAGCTTGGGGTCGCGACTGAAAGCCTCGGGCGTGGCCAGGTCTTCGGCCCGGAACTGCCTCCACAGCCCGTCTTTGCCGCGGAAGGTCGGCACGCCGGATTCCGAAGAGATTCCGGCGCCCGTCAGGACGGCCATCCTCTTGGCGTTCCGGATCAACTCCGCCGCTCGTTTGATGTCTTCGGAATTCATCGCTTAACTCTTCTAAAAACAGTAGCATACAGTTTTCTACGGGAAAAATCAAAAGGTTCTCTTCCATTTCGTGCAGTGAAAATGTGGACTGGAAAACGATCCGCAGATGGATTCGCTCCCCATTCGGGTTTTTTACGCCGTTCCCGAGCCCTCCTTCTCGGCGGCGAAGAACTCGCTTCCCGGCCTCTATTTTACGGACGCTCGCCGGGAAGCTCAGACAACTTCGCCGGCCGGCTTCTTCCGAGCCGGCTTCCCTCGGATGAGGACTCGGGAAGGCTAAACCCTCTATGGTCGCTTCAGCCGTCTCCGGATCGTTTCCTTTTTCTTATCCCCGAAATAGCAAAGAACCCGACTCTTTTTCTTGACTTGGCCAGCCTAAAAATTATATATCAATATTCTTGTTCGAGGAGGACGCATGGCTGCAAAGAAACAAGTGAGGCTGCCTCGCGCGGAGATCGGAATCCTGGGCGGAACCGGACTTTACGAGATTCAAGGCATCAGGAACCTCCAAGAAATCCGTTTGAAAACTCCGTTTGGAGCTCCCTCCGATGCCTATATCATCGGCATGCTCGAAGGAAAGAAGGTCGCTTTCCTCAGCCGCCACAGCCGGGGCCACAGGCTCCTCCCTTCAGGAATCAATTACCGGGCCAATATCTACGGTTTCAAGATGCTGGGCGTGGAGCGCATCATCTCGGTCAATTCCTGCGGCTCGCTGCGGGAAGGGATCCGGCCGCGGGACATCGTTTTTTCCGACCAGTTCTTTGACAGGACACGGCGAGACAACACGTTTTTCAGCGAGGGGATCGCGGCCCACATCAGCTTCGCCGAGCCGGTCTGCCCCGAGCTTTCCAGGTTTTTGTACGCGACTGCCAAAGGGCTCGATATTCGGGCTCATCTCGGCGGCATCTACATCTGCATTGAAGGGCCGGCGTTCTCGAGCAAGGCCGAATCCATGATCTACCGCTCCTGGGGATGCGATGTCATCGGCATGACGGCCGCCACCGAAGCCAAGCTGTGCCGCGAAGCGGAGATCTGCTATTCGACCATGAACCTGGCCACAGACTATGATGTCTGGCATGCCGAGGAAAAATCCGTTTCGGTCGAGCTCATTCTGGAAAACCTTCGGCTGAATATCGACAATGCCAAGGCCATCATCAAGAAGGCCGTGGCGAACCTTGCGCCTCACGTGGAAGGCCTCTGCGACTGCCGTCAGGCCCTCAAGAACTGCATCGTCACAACCCCGAAGCTCATATCGCCGGCGACGAAAAGAAAGCTGCACTTGATCATCAAGAAATATCTGTAAACGAAATGGACAACCCATGAGTCTCGTCATTGTGGGCTCCGTGGCCTTTGACACGATCGAAACTCCCTGGCAACGGAAGGAAAAGATCGTCGGGGGGTCCTGTACGTACTGCGCGTTGGCGGCGAGCTATTTCACGCAGCCGAAGATCGTGGCGGTCGTGGGGGAAGATTTCCCCAAGGAAACCATCCGGCTATTCAAGAAGCGGGCCATCGATCTCCAGGGGCTGAAAATCGTGCCCGGCGGCAAGACTTTTTTCTGGGAAGGCCGCTACGGCTTCGATCCCAACCAGAGGTCGACCGTCAGGACGGAGCTCAATGTTTTTCAGGACTTCAAACCCGAGATTCCGCCGTCCTATAAAAAGGCAGATATCCTCTTCCTGGCCAACATCGACCCCGACCTCCAGGAGAATATTTGCCGGCAGGTCGAAAAGCCCAAGCTCGTCGCCATGGACACGATGGGCCTGTGGATCGAGAGCAAGCCGGCCGCGCTCCGGCGCGTTCTCCAGAAAGTGGATATCCTTTTCGCCAACGATGAAGAGATCCGGATGCTGACCGACGAATGGAATCTCATCAAGGCCGGGAAAAAAATCCTCGGCCGGGGACCCTCGCTGGTCATCGTCAAAAAAGGCGAGCACGGCGCGCTGGTCTTCGGTAAAGACTTGATCTTCGGTGTCCTGGCCCATCCCAGTGAAGACGTCATCGACCCGACCGGCGCCGGCGACAGCTTTGCCGGCGGCTTTTTGGGCTATCTCGACAAGGTGAAACGCTTCGACAAGAGAGAGATCCGCCGCGCCGCCGTCTACGGCAGCGTCCTCGCTTCGTTTACGATCGAAGACTTCGGCATCAACCGCTTCCGGTCGCTGACGAAGCGCGAGATCGCCGGCCGGTTTCTCCATTTCAAACACCTGGTTTCGTTTGAATGACCTAAATCATTATTGGCGGTTTTATTGCCCTCAATTAGGTAAGACCATTGAATAAAGCCTGGCGTTTTCGGCCGCTCTTTTTAATCTTGACAGGAGGCTGGGTTTTGCTTTCGACGGCAGGCATGTTCGCGGCACAAGCGAAGGAATATTTTGTCGCCCTCAATGGCAATGATTCTAGCCCGGGAATAAAAGCAAAGCCCTTTTTAACACTCGAGGCGGCGCGCGATGCGGTCCGCAATCTTAAACAGAAAGGGCACGGCCCGAGTGGCGGCGTAACAATCTGGATCCGAGGGGGTACCTATGCGCGCGAAAAACCTTTTGAGCTGAGCGCAGCCGACAGTGGGACAAAGGGCTTCCCCGTTGTTTATCGGGCCTATCAAGATGAAGAGGCGCGCCTTTTGGGAGGCCAACTCCTCAAGGGCTTCAAACCGGTGTCAGATGCCGCGATTTTGGATCGTCTCAACGAGGACGCGCGAAAGCATATCTTCGAAGCCGAGCTGCATTCACAGGGAATCTTAGATTTTGGTGAGCTTCGCTCGCGAGGGTTCGGCCGGCCTATTTCCCCCTTGCACCTTGAGCTTTTCTTCGAAGGGCAGCCGATGACTCTGGCCCGCTGGCCGAACGAAGGTGAATGGGAAAAAATCGCTGGCTTTCCAGAGGATTCTGTCCAGGACGACGGCCAGCGCGCCGTCCATAACCTCATTCACGATCATCCCCATTGTCCTATTCTTTATTCCGGGAACGATCATCGCATCGAGTGGAATGAAATCCACCATGTCGCGCTCGAGACAGGCGATGTCGGAGCGGTCTATTCCGGCCGGGATTGGACTTTTCGTGGCAATGCCATCAGGTACAATTTCATCCATCACACCGGCGGCGCCGGCATTGGCATCGGGATTCGTCCCCATTCCAGCGGAAAAAATTGGACTCTACCGGGATGAATTCCGGCGCCGCTAAATAAATTCAAAAACGAATTGCTGACACGCACCGGATTCTCATTATTTGCCGAGCTTTGGGCCAAGGAAAATCTGATGAGTTCGGTGTGTATCACCGAAAGATGATTGACTTGAAAAATCACATTTGTTAGAGTCGTTAAAACCGGGATGGAGAATAATTTGAGCCGCCGCTTCCAAGACCGCGCTGTTATATACCTTTCGTTGTTTGTGCTTAGCCTCGCCTTGGCCGCATTCTCATGTTCCTCGCAAAAACCGCCCGCCGAAAAAAACCTGAAAATTGCGGTCATTCCCATGGGCATGACCCACGAGTTCTGGAAGTCCATCCATGCCGGGGCGGTCAAAGCCGGCCGCGAGCTGGGCGTGGAAGTTCTTTGGAAGGGCCCTCAAAAGGAGGATGACCGCGACGGTCAGGTCATGGTTGTGGAGGACTTCATCAACCGCGGCGTCCAGGGGATCGTGCTCGCTCCGCTGGATGATCACGCCCTTATCCGTCCCATCCAGGAAGCCAAGAGAGAAGGCATCCCCGTCGTCATCATCGATTCGCCCCTGGAAAGCCCCGAGCCTATCAGCAACATCGCGACCGACAACCATAAAGGAGGGGTCCTGGCCGGCGAATACCTGGGCCAGATCCTGGGGGGAAAAGGAAGAATTTTTTTGATCCGCTGCCATGAAGGAGCGGCCAGCTCCACGCTGCGGGAGCAGGGATTTTATGACACCATCGTGAAGAGATTTCCGGGAATCGAATTTCTTTCCAAAGATGTTTATGCGGGAATCACCACGGAATCCGCCTATCAGACCCTGGAAAACCTGATCAACCGCTTTCCCGAGGTGGACGGCATCTTTTGTCCCAACGAGTCCACAACCTTTGGGACGCTTCGGGCGCTGGAGGACCGGGGCCTGGCTGGTAAAGTCAAGTTCGTCGGGTTCGACAGCTCTCAGAAGCTGGTGGACGGGATGCAAAAAGGCCATATTCACGGGCTGGTGCTGCAGGACCCGTTCAAGATGGGGTATCTAGGAGTGAAGACCGCCGTGGCCTTTCTTCGCGGCCAGAAGTTCGACATGAGGGTTGATACAGGCGGAACTCTCGTGACCCCCGAAAATATGAACCAGCCGGAAATTCAGCGGCTGCTCTTCCCCCCGATCAAAGACTATCTCTGAAGCCTTTTTTCCTCGCGCCTTGACGCTGTCAGGGACTCATTGACACGAATTAAAAATTGAATATAATGACAAAATAGTAAGATATATAAGACCAAATAGTTATTTTGCTTTTCTTTGAGTTTACAAAAAATTTCATGACACAGAGGGGTAACATATGAAGACAGTGGTCAACCTAAAACTCGAGGACATGCCCGATCGGTGGTACAACATTATCCCGGATCTGCCCGAGCCGCTGCCGCCGCCGCTGGATCCAAAAGAAGGGCCTTCAAGAATCCAAAACCTCCCCAATCTTATGATCGGAGAGTGTCTCAAGCAGGAATTCTCGAATGAAAATTGGATTGATATCCCTGGCGGGATTATGGACTTGTATGCGAAGGCAGGCAGACCGAGGCCGCTCTTTCGAGCCACAAATCTTGAAAAAAGGCTCGATACACCTGCCAGGCTTTATTATAAAAGCGAATTTTTTAGCCCGACCGGAAGTCATAAAGTCAATACGGCACTTGCCCAATGCTGGTATGCAAAACAGCAAAAGTTTGAGAGGGTCACGACTGAAACAGGTGCCGGACAATGGGGAACCGCACTCTCTTATGCCGCGGCCGTCACTGGATTGAAATGCACGGTGTTCTGGGTGCGCAGCGTCTACAACTGGAAAAAAGACCGTTTGGATTTCATGAAGCTTTTGGGAGCGAAGGTTTTTGCTTCGCCCAGTCCGATGACCGAATTCGGAAGGTCCCTCTATGAAAAAAACCCAGAGCATGTCGGTTCTCTCGGCATTGCCATATCCGAAGGTTTGGAAGATTCTCAGAAAGACCCAAAGGCGACCTACAGCCTTGGCTCCGTCTTAAACCATGTCTTGTTGCACCAGACCATCATCGGGCTTGAGACACAGAAGCAGTTTGAGATGTTCAATGATTACCCAGACGTCGTCATCTCCTGCATCGGCGGCGGCTCCAACTTCGGCGGCTTTGCCCTGCCGTTTGTCAGTGACGTCCTAAAAAAAGGGAAAAAGATAAAATTCATCGCCGCCCAGAGCCAGGTTGCGCCCAATCTTCAGGGCAAATATGAATATGATTTTGCCGATTACGCCGAGATAACTCCCCTGTTGAAAATGTACACGTTGGGACACAGAACAGACATGAAACCGATCAAGGGGGATGGATTGCGTTACCATGGCTGTTCGCCGATCATCAGTTTTCTGCGCGCCAAAGGCTATATTGATACGATCGCCTATCCGGGTGACGAAAAATACGTTTTCGAACAGGCTAAGCTATTTATGGAGACGGAGGGCTGGCTGCCGGCGCCGGAATCTGCCTATTCTGTTTGCTGCGCAGTTGATGAAGCGAAAAAATGCCGGGAATCCGGCGAGAAGAAGGTGATCGCCTTCAATATCAGCGGCCATGGATTCCTGGACATACCGGGCTATCAATCCGTATTGAAATTTGCCTAAGAGATCTGATGTCGAAAATATAAATCGATTGTTTTTATCTTCAGCCCATCGAAATATTGAAGAGTTACACTCCCATCTCGTTCTCCGGGTCCGGGCGACTCGAAAGGAAGGTCAACGATGAAACGTACGGCACTAGCCGCTTTCCTCGGCATTTTATCCCTGGTTATCCTGATCGGGGCTCAGAACAAACCGCCGGCGAAATTCGCCGATTTCGGCCGGTGGGAGACTCTGGCTTCGGCGGGGGTCCGCGGAGGATTCTCGCCGGACGGCCACTGGCTTGTCTATGCCATCAACCGTTCGAACCGCGACAATGAGCTGCGCATCGCCAAGCTTGCCGACGGCACGACGAAGGTCGCCGCTTTCGGCGCCCAGCCGGCCTACTCGGCCGACTCGAAGTGGATCGCCTACAGCATCGGACAATCCGAAGCCGAGCAGGAAAAGTTGAGAAGCGAACAAAAACCCGTCCAGAACAAACTCGGCCTGCTGAACCTGGCGAAAGGCGAGACATCGACATTCGATGGCATCGAGTCGTTCGCCTTTAGCTCCGACGGCGCCCACCTCGCGATGCGCCGTTATGGGGCGTCACGCCCATCGACTCCCGCAGCTCCCGGGGCCCGCGGCGGAGGCCCTGACGGGGCGGGCGGTTCCGAAGCATCGGAAGAAACGCCCGGCACGACGCTGATAGTCCGGCAGCTCGCAAGCGGCCGCGACATCACGTTCGGCAACGTGTCCCAGTTCGCTTGGCAGGATGCCGAGCACAGCCACCTCCTGGCCATGACTATCAGCGCCGAAGGGAAGATGGGCAACGGCGTGCACCTGTTCGATCCGGAGACATCCGTGCTGCGCGTGCTAGATTCGTCGCCCACAATCTACACGGAGCTCGCCTGGCGGAAGGATGCAGTCGATCTTGCCGTCCTCCGGGCGAAGACCGATGACCGCAAGGAGGGCTCGACCTATATCGTTCTATCTTGGACCGGCATCGGCAAAACCGAACGCCTGCGTTCCTATGATCCCACGGCCGATACCACATTTCCGGCGGGCATGAGGACCGTCTCGTTCCGCCGGCCCTCATGGTCGGAAGATGGCAAAGTGCTGTTTCTCGGCATCGCGAAGTGGGATGACAAGATTGCGCCCGCAGGACAGGGAGGCCGGGGCGGTGCCCCCACAGGAGAAACTAAACAAGAGGGACGAGGAACGAAAGGTGCCAGCGCAACTGTGCCCGACGAACCTGCGGGCGTCCAGGTCTGGCACTGGGCAGATGTGGTCGTCCAGCCCAAGCAAAAGGTCGACGCGGCTGCGGACCGGCGGCAGAATATGCTGGCCGCCTGGCGCCTCGACAGCGGCAAATTCGTCCAACTCGGCAAAGACCCGGCGAACGAGCAGGTGACGCCGATTCCGCATACGAATTTCGCCTATATTCTCGAGTGGTCGAAATACGCCATGAATCAGACAATCGGCCGTCCCGGAGCCGACCTTTATATCGCAGATACGGGGACCGGCGCGCGGATTAAGCTTCGCGAAAACATCAACGACCGGTACGTGTGGATGGGCCCTGCCGGAAAATACTTCCTTTTTCTGCAGGACGACCACTACTGGACGGTCAATCTCGCCACGCGCGTTCTCACCGACATCACCAAGTTCTCGCCCTTGATTTTCATCAATAAAGAATCAGACCAGACCGTCGCCCAGAAGCCGCCCTTTGGTGTTGCGGGCTGGACGAAAGACGACGCGGCGGTTCTCCTTTACGATAAGTACGACCTCTGGCAGGTCGCGGCCGACGGCTCGAAGTCTCAGCGCCTGACCAACGGCTCGGCTGAGCAGGTCCGCCATCGCCTTGTCCGACTGGATGCCGGAGGAAGCGGCGGACGGGGCGGAGGTGGGTTCGGATCGCCGGCTGCCAACCAGTGGATAGACCTCAACAAGCCGGCATACTTGAGCTTGTTCGGGGAATGGACGAAGAAGTCGGGCTACGCACGGCTCCTGCCAGGAGGCACAATCACGCGCCTCGTTTGGCTCGACAAGAGCGTAGGCTCGCTGGCGAAGGCGAAAGACGCCGAGGTTTACGGCTACGTCCTCCAGGACTTCGACGACTCTCCCGATATCTTTGTCGGCGGTCCGGATTTGAAAGACTCCAAGCCGGTGACTGCCACCAACCCCTTTCAGAGCAACTATGCCTGGGGCCGCAGCGAGCTCGTCGATTTCAAGACTGACCAGGGCCGGAGGCTGCAGGGAGCGCTGTTCTACCCGTCCGGCTACGAGTCGGGCAAGAAGTATCCGATGATCGTTTACATGTACGAAATGCTTTCGCAAGGTGTCCATAACTATGTCGCCCCCTCCGACCGCAGCTATTACAATATCAGCGTTTTCATGAGCCTAGGCTACTTCGTCTTCGAGCCCGACATCGTCTTCACGGCGCGGCAGCCGGGCGTGTCCGTCGTTCAGTGTGTCGTCCCGGGCGTGAAGAAAGTGCTCGAGACGGGCATGATCGACCCCAAGCGTGTTGGCTGCGTGGGGCACTCGTGGGGCGGGTTTGACGCCGCCTTCCTGGCGGCGAACACGGACGGGATCTTCGCCGCCGCGGTGGCCGGAGCGCCCCTCACGGACCTCGTCAGCATGTACGGGGACCATCACTGGGGCCCGGGCATCGCCGAGACCGATCACATCGAGACGGGGCAGGAGCGTATGGAGGTGCCTCTCTGGGAAGATCTGCCCGATTACGTTACGAATTCCGCAATATTCACCGTTTATAAAATGACAGTGCCGCTCCTTCTCGAGGAAGGCGACGCCGACGGCACCGTCTTCTGGCACCAGAGCGTCGAGATGTACAACATCGCCCGGCGGGCTAAAAAGAATGTCGTGTTTCTCGTCTACGACGGCGAGGACCACGGCCTGCGCCAAAAGAAGAACCAAACCGATTACCAGCACCGCATCCTCGCCTGGTTCGGGCATTACTTGAAGGGCGAACCCGCGGAGAGCTGGATCACGAGCGGCCAGAGCTTCCTCGACCGTGAGGCGGAGGTCAAACGGTCGACGGCGAAGAAGTAGCGGAAGGCAAAAGATGAATAAATTTAGGAAATGTCCAAATTGCGGGAAGTCCCCCCCAGGGGGTATTTTGGGAGCAGCATTTTTTAAAATATATGAATGTAAGAAATGCAAAAGGTTATATTGTTATAATTGCGGAGAGAAATATTGCCCTGATTGCGGATCAACAGAACGTAATACCGCTGGAGAGTGTTGGGGTTCGAAGAAATTTTTTGATACGATTCCATGAAGATTCTGAACATTATCGTTTTATCTATAAATCCGAGGAGGGGAAGAATGAGAAAGTATACCGTACGCATATTGGTCTTCGCTCTGTTGATGAGCCTGGCCGCCGTATTTGTCCAGGCTGCAGAAAAGCATCCATTCGGCGCGGAAGATATGGCCGCCCTGCGTTCTGCCCACCCGATCGCCATCTCGGCGGATGGCGAAACGATTCTTTATGGAGCGTCTTTCGGAGGTCCGAAAGGGCCCACCAACCGTGAGTGGCACTTGGTTGCCGTCAACGGGTTTGAGAAAAGCCTGGCTTATTTTATTAAAATGACTGCCAAAAACAAGCGCTTTGGTTTCGTGAAGGAATAATGTATGCTATTTTATCCAATTCGCAATTTAAGAATCATCGGTACCTTCCTTAGTTCACCGCCTGGGCGCTCGGGGAAGTGATCGCTCTCACCAACTCCATCCTGAAGATGGTTCTAAAAATCAGGATCTATGATTATTTCGAGCAGGAGGAATTGCCGCATTCCGGATAGCGCTCGACAGTGTTGATCGTCTTTCAGTGCTTCTGTCCCAAGCTCTTAAGAATTTCGGGGAGAACACGCCTGAGGAATTCGGAGGGACTTACGATTTTGAATGGCAACTTATGTTTTTCTTTGGCCGATCGATAGAGCTTCTTGTCTCCAGTCACAAGATAATCCGCGTCTCCGCTGATCGCCGAAGCCAAGACGGGAATGTCTTTGGCGGTCGCTGCGCCAGCCAATCGACGGACGTCGCCTTTTGACGGAAAGGGAATAATTTCCAGTTTAAGCTTCGGAAAATACGCCCGATAAATAGGGAGGGCGGCCGGCATTTTTTTTCTCAGATTCCGCTCGATCTCTATGACGTTGAATTGCCCTGTCACGCCCGCCAGCACCGGAAGGTCTAAGCAAAGAACGTCCAGAAGCAGTCGAGGCGCGCCCTTATCCGAAAAGAGGCCGGACAGCAAGACGTTCGAGTCAAGGAAGACCCTAGTCTTTTTTCCAGCCATAGGTTTCTTCATAGAGGCTTTTGCGTTCTTCCTTCAGACCTTCGAGCAAGGTATCAAGCGGTATGCCGCATGATTTGAGGATCTTTCTGATTTCGCGCCTCGCTTCTTCGAGTTCGAGCTTTCTCGGAGTGATGATGAGGGTATCTCCAACGGGAATGATGGAGATGACCTCCCCTTCGTAAAGATTCCCGGCTTCCCGGACCTTCTTGGGAATCGTCAGTTGGCCGCGGGCCTTGATCGCTGCGAAATAAGGTTTTGCATTTTGCATTTTATTCCTCATTGCAAATAATCTGAAATCAGAATATCAGAAATCTGATTCAAATGCAAGGATCCATTCGTCCTATCTCCATTTCAGGGCGATGCGTGTTCGCCTCAATTAGCCTGTTTAATCATCTTGAGGAAGACTAAATCAAGACCGCTCTGGCGGGTCCCGGCCCTATTCCTCGGACAGGAAAAAGACTTCTTCAAATCATTCGAGCGACCAATAGATTTCCTTGCGGTGGCCGATTCTGATAATGAGAATCACGAAAAGGCATTTATCGAAAATCAAGAAGTCAGCCGGTATCCTTCGCCCATCTGCATCGGGATAGATTGTCTTTCTCGGCGCTTGCCATTTCCACTTATTTGTTCTATTAGTGATAACAAATGGGAATTTAAGGGAAAAGCTTGAACCGGCCAGGAGGACAGATGAAACCAAGGACATTCTGTTTCTTTATAATCATTTCCCTCTTCATTCTCGGCTTCGCCTGGCTAAGGGCGGATCAAAAGCAGGAGATCCGCAGGGCCATCGCATTCAAAGAGGATCTTCGCCTGACCGAGGCTGACTGGTTTCCCTATCGTTTGAATGTTGACGCCGAGGGAAACATCTACGTCCTCTCGGGGAAAGAGCAGACATTCATCGTATTCGATCCCTCGGGGCGCGAGCGTTCCCGTCGGCGAATCGCGAAAGGACAGGGTCCGGGGGAATTTTCGGATTTCGAATTCGTGTTCGATAAGAACGGCCGGCTGTTTGCAGCCGATTGGGCCCAGCGCCGACTTACGATTTTCGATAAAGATTTCCGGATCGAAAAGATTGAGAAACTCAATCTGTATGGAGACCAGTTCCTCATGGACTCTAAGGGCCAGAGGTATTTCCTGGCTTATCAGGCTCTTGCGAAAACGAGAGAGCGAAATCGCGTCGTCTTGACGAGATGCGACCCAAACGGGAAAATCCTCAAAGAAATCGCTTCCTATGAATGGGGCCCGAGGCGACGCGGGGAGGGGATCTACGAGGACGACCTCTATCGAATCCAGCTTAAATACGCCCTCGATCCGCAGGGCAATGCGTACTATGCCTATTCGAATAAATACGAAGTCTTTGTCGTCTCCCCGGAGGGTGATACTATCCGGACGATCAAGAAGGACTCCAAAACCCGCAAAGTGACCAAAGAAGACATCGACCGGCTGCTTCCGCCGTCTTCGAAAAAATCTCCCTATAAATACATCATTCCCGAACATGTTCCCTCGATCGTGGGCATATTTCCTCTGAAGAATGATTACCTTCTTGTCGTTACTTTTGAAAAGGCCGGCCAGGACACGGCTTTGGCCGGGGATCTTTTCGACGGCGGCGGACACTTCGTCGCGACAGTTCCCGTTCCTAAATACTACAATTGGGACTTCCTCCTAGCGCCCATGAAAAGCCGGGCGCTTGTCCATGGCGATTATTTCTATACGATCGAGGCCGATGCCGACGAGGAAAATTTCTGGGTGAAGCGATATAAAATCGTCTGGGAATAATATGAACGCCTTTCATAAAGCAATATGGGCTTTAGGTCTCGTCACTTTTGCGACCGCGCTGGCCGGGCAGAAAGTCGTCGAGAATCCAGCGAAGCCTGAAGCGAAAAATGCGGGGCGAACCGTGGTGCTCGAGGAAATTGTCACCGTGCGAGACGGCGGCGAGGAATTCTATTTCGAGTGGCCGCGGCATATCCAGGCCGCGCCGGACGGCTCGTTTTTTCTTGTCTCCAAAAATCAGCTTCTTCAGTTCGATACCTCCGGACGCTTCCTTCGCAACTATTACAAACAAGGGCAGGGCCCGGGGGAAATGCAATATGCCGCAAGTTATGGCTTCGACGGCCGGACGCTCGTAGCCTTTAGCTTCCCCAAGGTCTTGCGTTTCGAACTTGACGGCCGCTATCTCGGCGAATATCGGGTAAACCCGAAGGCGGGGAGTGTTAATTTTCTGGCTGCTTACGGCGGCCGCTGCTTATTCGTGAAATATGCTTTCCCGGTGGGAAAGGTGGAATCCGAAGTCGTGGATATGCCTCAAGTTTTTGTATTGGTGTCAGGGAACGGGGAGAATATCCGTGAACTGTCGAGCTTTCCCATCAAGGCTTTCGTTATGAGAAGCGGAGGAGGCGGAGGGGCAATTTATTATTTGAACCGGCTACTCACGGCGTCTGTGGGCGACGGCAGGATGTTTATCTCCCACACTCAAGAATATCTTGTGAAGCTTTATGACTCAGGCTCGGACCGCGTCCTCCGAACGTTTCGCAGGAAATATGATCGGATTCCATTAACTTCCGAAGAAAAAAGAGAAAAGGGGAAAGCCCAGCGCTTATGTGGGCCCAAATAGAAAACCCGTGATTCCTCCCGCGCAAAAATATTCGAACGACATCCGTGACTTATACGTCGTCGGAGACCGGTTGTGGGTCCTGACATCGACCGTCGATCCGAAAAAGGGGAGAATAGTGGACGTTTTCGACTTCGAGGGCCGTTATCTTGATGCTTTTTATCTCCCTCTTCCTAAAAACCTTTCGTCAGAGGGCAATAATCCGCTCTGTTTTTTTGGAAGTCGGCTCTACGCCATCGAGGAGAATCCCGATGAGACCGCCGTCCTTCGTGTATTTCGGATCTCGGACCCGGGCACAAAATAATATGGTGTTTTTCAGCTCAATCGAGCGACCAATAGATTTCTTTGCGGTGGCCGATTCTGATAATGAGAATCACGAGTTGTTTTTCTTCTTTTTTGAATACGACCCTGTAGTCCCCGACTCTTAACCTGTAAAGATCTTCTTCGCTTCCGGCGAGTCTCTTGATGTTGTTTTTTAGCGCCCCGGGGTTTTCGGCCAGGATCAAGAGCTTCGCTTTAATGATTTTTTGATGGGCGCGATCGATTCTTTTGAGATCGTCAACGGCTTTCTCCAGGAACTTGAGTTTATACAAGCTCAGAGACCCAGCCGTTTCCAGACCTCTCCGGCGTCAACGAGGCGATCCCGTCCCGCTTTTAGCGCTTTCAATCTTTTCTGGGCGATTTTGAGATCAAGGAGGTCAAAATAGACCGCCAGCGCTTTTTCAATGATATTGCTTTTTTTCTCGCCGAGCTCCTCCGCCACGGTTTCGAGCTCTTTAGAAATCTCTTCGTCCAGAGTGATGTTATGTCTCATCTGCATTTTTTATCTCGCTTTATGCTCCATATAATATACACAAAATATGTGTATTGTCAAGCCCGATGATTAAATTGAGCTCAATACGGATTTTTTGATAGAATTCCGGGCGTAGGTTTGTATCATGGAAAAGCCTTTTATTTTGTTTATGGTGTTGGTAGCGGCTGTGCTGGGCGGCGGAACCGGACCTCCCGTCCGCTCTTCCGCACCAAGAATTCCTGTTATCCTCGACACCGATATCGGAGATGACATCGACGACACGTGGGCCCTTGTCATTCTCCTGAAAAGCCCCGAATTCGACCTGAAGCTCGTTACGACCACCCACGGCAAGGCTGTTTATCGCGCCCGGCTCGTCGCCCGCCTGTTCGAGGTTGCCGGCCGAGCCGATATCCCCATCGGACTCGGCGCGGGAGGGCGCGACGGAACCGGACTCCAGCAACCTTGGATCGAAGACTATGACCTGAAGCACTATCCCGGAAAAATATACGAAGACGGAGTGCAGGCGCTCGTCGATACCGTAATGAATACGCCGCAGCCTATCACGATCATCTCCATCGGGCCATCGACGACGGTGGCCGCCGCCCTGGAGCGCCGGCCGGACATTGCGTCCAGGGCGATGTTCGTCGGCATGCAGGGCGCCGTGCGGAAAGGATATGATGGCGGCCCTGTTGGCCCGGAATACAATGTCCGGGAAAATGTTCCAGCCGCAAAAAGAGCCCTGCTTGCCCCTTGGATCAAAACTATCATCACGCCACTCGACACCTGTGGCCTTGTCCGCCTCAATGGAGCGCGCTTTCAGGCTCTAAAAAAAAGCCGCGACAAGCTGACTTGGGCCCTGCTCGAGAATTACCGCATCTGGGCAAAAAAGGACTCTCTTGAGCAGTTGACCGAAAGCAGCGTCCTTTTCGATACCGTCGCCGTCTACTTGGCTCTGCCTGGGCCGAAACCACACCTCCATCTGGAGCAGCTGGACATAAACGTCACCTCTGATGGGATGACAATCATCGATCCCGCCGGCGTAAGAATGTCGGTGGCCGCGGCCTGGAAGGACCTCGATGCCTACGAAGATTTTCTTCTAAAGCTCCTGCTATCTGCGTACTAAAGTCCGTTAAGCAAGGTTTTTCCGGCGGAAGTAGTTTTTGATGAGCTCCGTCGCCTGATGACAATCGACGAAGTCAATTGCAACCTTGACATGGTGGGGCCGCAAAAGGAGAATGGGGGGGTCTGTTTTCACAACGGAGGTTTACGCATGCGCGACTTTCACAAATCTCGCTGGAATCGTTATTTCTTGGCGGCCGTTTTATGGCTTTTTGCTTTTCAATATCCGAGCCTTGCTCAATCCAAAGCCGACAAAATCGAAAAGCTAGTCCAAGCCTACCATAACCTGCAGCAGTTCAGTGGAACTGTGCTGGTCGCAGAAAAGGGTTCGGTCATTTTTAAAAAGGGGTTTGGAATGGCCAACCAGGAATGGGGCATTCCCCATAAGCCGGACACCAAGTTTCGCCTCGGCTCGATCACCAAACAGTTCACCGCCCTATTGATTCTTCAGTTGGTCGAAGAGGGCAAGATCGACCTGCAGGGAAAGCTGTCGAATTATCTTGCCTATTACCGCAAAGATACCGGTGAAAAAGTGACCATCCATCACCTGCTGACGCATACGTCCGGCATCCCCAGCTACACCGGGCTGCCCAATTTTACGGAGGTTGTCCGAGATCCCTTTGCCGTGGACGATTTCGTTCAGAAATACTGCAGCGGAGATTTGGAATTCGAGCCCGGTTCCAAGTACGTTTACAATAATTCCGGATATTTTCTCCTGGGCGCCATCATCGAGAAAGTCTCCGGAAAGACATATGAGGAAAGGTTAAAGGAGAAGATTTTTGTTCCCCTGGGGATGAAGAACTCGGGGTACGATCATTACAACACGATCATTGCCAATCGGGCGACAGGTTATGATAAGACTTTTGACGGATACGAGAACTCCCCTTACCTAGATATGTCTCTTCCTTATGCGGCGGGTTCCCTCTATTCGACGGTCGAAGACCTTTATCTCTGGGACCAAGCTTTATATACGGAAAGACTGCTCTCCAAAAGAATGAAAGAGCTTTATTTCAAACCCCACTTCTCAACCGGTCCAGGAAGTTATGCTTACGGATGGGCGATTGGAACAAGGACTTTACCGGAGTCAAAAACCAAGCTCAATGTCATCGCCCATGGAGGCGGGATCAACGGATTCAATACCCTGATTGAAAGACTTGTCGATAACCATGACCTGATCGTTCTCTTGAACAATACACCGGGGGCTAACCTAGGCGCCATGAGCGAGGCCATAATCCGCATCCTCTATGACAAGCCTTATGAGCTTCCCAAGCAGTCGATTGCCGAGGCGGTTTATCCGACACTCATCGAAAAGGGCGTAGACGCCGCGATCAGCCGCTACCGCGAACTCGAGAAAAATGAGCTCAAGAATTATCTTTTCGGGGCGCCGGAACTAAATCGCCTGGGATATTATTTGCTCGAGAACAAAAAGCGCGCTGATGACGCCATCGCCATTTTTAAGCTCAACGTGGAGATCTATCCGAAAGACGCCAACGGCTATGACAGCCTCGCGGAGGGCTACATGGTCAAGGGCGATAAAGAGGCGGCGATCAAGAACTGCGCCAAATCGCTGGAATTGAACCCTAAAAACGCCCATGCAGTCGAAATGCTGAACAAACTCCTGAAAAAAGAATAGCTCAACTTTTTCAAAATCAGCAGCAAGGAAGACGGGGTCAAAGCTACTCATTACGCACTTTTCCCCGGCAAAGTATGCGTAACGAGTAGGTTTGACCCCCGATTGTTTTCTTAAAGTCTCCCTTGATTATTATTCCGGCGTTCCGTCGCCGCCGAAAGCTCGATTGACTATTGAAGTTCTCGTTGATATACTTTTGAAAACTTAGATGCAGGGAAGATCGCTGCGATGAAATGCCCCAAGTGCCATTTTGATAATCCCGAGGATACGAACTTCTGCGGAAAGTGTGCGACGCCGCTCCCTTCTTCTAGAGAATTCCCTGTCTCCCTAACAGAAACCCTGAAAACTCCTATTAAAGAACTAACAACGGGCTCAACCTTTGCCAACCGCTACCAGGTCATCGAAGAGCTGGGAAAAGGCGGGATGGGACGGGTTTACAAGGTCTTTGATACCAAGATCAAGGAGAAGGTTGCCCTCAAGCTCATCAAGCCCGATATAGCTACTGATAAAGAGACCATCGAGCGATTCAACAACGAGCTCCGTCTCGCCCGCAAAGTTAGACACAAGAATGTTTGCGGGATGTTCGATTTGGGCGAGGCAGAGGGCGCGCGTTTCATCACGATGGAATACGTCCAGGGCGAAGATCTGAAGAGCATGATCCGGATGTTGACAGGCCTAACCGTTGGAACCGTGCTGAGCGTCGGCAAGCAGATCTGTGACGGGCTAGCTGAAGCCCACAGCCTGGGCGTCGTCCACCGTGACCTCAAGCCGCAGAACATCATGATCGACAAGGGTGGAAACGCCAAAATCATGGATTTCGGCATCGCCAGATCGGTGCGGGAGAAAGGGATTACTGGCGCAAGCGTGATGATTGGCACTCCGGAGTACATGTCCCCTGAGCAAGCGGAAGCGAAAGAGGTTGATCATCGGTCCGACATTTACTCACTGGGAATCATCCTTTACGAGATGGCCACGGGCCGGGTGCCGTTCGAGGGAGACACGGCGCTCAGCATCGCTATGAAACACAAGGGCGAAACGCCGAAAAATCCTCGGGTGCTCAATCCCAATATCCCGGATGACCTGGGCCGTCTCATCCTCACGTGCCTCGAGAAGGACAGGTCTAATAGATATCAGAGCGCCAGGGATGTGTCCGCCGAGCTGGAAAAGATCGAAGCGGGCATCCCCATCTCCGAACGCATCGTTCCGGAGCGCAAACCGTCCGGCTCCCGGGAGATCACGATCACGTTGAGATGGCGCAAGCTCATCTTGCCCGCCGCGATCGGGTTGGCCATCGTGGCCGCCGCTCTGTTCGCCTTTTTAAAAACCCGGGGCCCTCATTACGATTCCAAGCGCATCATCGTTTCGGTCTTCGAGAACCAGACCGGGGACAAAGCTTATGATCCTATAGGCCGGATTGTCTCGGACTGGATCACCCAGGGACTGAACAGGACAGGCCTGGCCGAAATCGTGAGTGTCCCTCCGGGAGAATCAGCCCCCGGCACGCCCCAGGAAGCCGAGCGGATCCGGGCGCTGGCAAGAAATAAGGGTGCCGGAACGCTCATCTCCGGCTCATATTTCTTACAGGGCCAGATGCTGAGTTTTCACGCCCAAATCTTGGACACGGCCAAGGGAAGACTGCTCAAAGCTCTGGACCCCGTCAGCGGGTCCGCGGAAGAGCCTCTCAAGGCCGTTGAGATACTCCGGCAAAAAATTTTGGGAGCGCTGGCCGGCACTACTGACACCAGAATCCGTCCCTTTGTCGAAAGTTCCGCCCAACCACCGACCTATGCGGCGTATAAGGAATTCGTCGCGGCCTGGGACGCTTTCGATCGCTTTGATTGCAAACGAGCCCGTGACCTCTCTTTAAAGGCGGCAGAGTTGGACCCGAGCTTCCAGTCGTCGTTGCTCCTGGCTGCCGTGAGCCGCATATTCCTCTCGGAGTTCCCCCAGGCTGAGGAGCTGCTTGAACGCCTTGACCAGGCGCGGAATCAACTGAGTCCCTTTGAACAGCTCTGTCTCGACTGGATGCATGCCAACCTGCGGGGCGACTTCTCTGGCCAGCTCCAGGCAACTCGTCAGCTGTCTTCCATAGCCGTGGGGATATGGAACTTAGAATGGGCTATCGACGCCATCGACAACAATCGTCCCCGGGAAGCGATCAAAGCGCTTTCGACGCTCGATCTGGAAAGCAGCTGGATGAAGGGCTTGTCGGGTAGTTATTGGTATTATGTGACAAGGGCCTATCATATGCTAGGCGAGCACAGACAGGAACTGAAACAGGCCCGGCGCGGCCGGAAGCAATATCCAGAATCCATTTATGTCCTCGGTTTTGAAGCGCGGGCCATGGCGGCCCTGGGAAGATTTGACGAAATTCAGAAACTTGTCGACGAAAGCATGAACTTGAAAGGGAATCCCGCGCAGGTGATGCTTAACGTAAGTGTGGAGCTGAGGGCTCACGGTTTCAAGAAGGAATCGTTTCAGCTTCTCGACCGGGCCATCGAATGGCTCAAAGCGAGGCCGGCAGAAGAAAAAGAGAAGGAAGATTCTCGGGGACAACTGGCTTATGCTTATTACTATGCTGAAAAGTGGCAGGAGTCACGCGCGCTCTTCGTGGATCTTCTGAAGGAATACCCCAAGAGCTTATCTTCTCTAAATTATCTCGCGATGTGTGGTACTCTCGCGGCCAGAACGGGGGATAAAGAGGAGGCGCTCCGGATTTCCAAGCAGCTCGAGGAAGCGGGGAAGATCCCCTATATATGGGGCAATCATACTTACAATAGGGCATGCATCGCCTCAGTGCTAGGGGACAAGGAGAATGCCGTTCGGCTTCTGCGTGAAGCCATTTCTCAGGGGTACTCCTATGATGGTCTCGATACGTCCCTCAGCTTAGAGCTGCTTAGAGACTACGGCCCCTTCAAAGAATTGATCAAGCCCAAGGGCTAGTTCTTTGGGGTAGTCCGCATTTTTCACTTCTTGCCTTATGGAGGAGACTTTGATGTTTAGACTGCGAAGAGATCTTTTCTCGATTGCAGTGCTGTGTATTTTATTAGTGACGGCGGCACCCCAGAAAAGGGAATGCTAATCTTTTATAAAAAGTCGGAGGGGAAAGCATGAAGGCAAAACTAAAGTTGGTTTGGGTTATCGTTTTGTTTTTTGTGATTCAGGCGAATCATCCTTCGTTTTTATCTGCAGCTCAGCAGAAAGATAATCAGATAGGAATTTGGAAGAAGATTCCCGATGCTCCGCTAGCGGTTCCTAACAGCAGAATTGGCAAAGAACTCGTCGGAAATAAGCTCGTCGTCTGGGGCGGAGAGAAAAGCGATAAACCTCTGAGCGACGGCGCGGTCTATGATATAGACAAGGGCACCTGGAAAAAGATGGCTGCTGCCCCTATGGAAGGTGCGGAGCATGGCACAATGCTTGCCTATGGAAAAAATGAAGTCATCATTTGGGGTGGGACGCCGAATGGGGCGATCTATAATGCGGACAAGGACACATGGAAAAAGATGGCCGCGGCTCCCATCGTCTTGGGAGCGGAGCCATACACCTCAGGTTTATTGGGAAATAAGCTCTTTGTCTGGGGAATTGGAAAGACACGCGACCTAAATCCAGTCGGAGGGATCTATGATATCGATAAGGATATATGGAAAAAAATAGCCGAGCCTCCGACGATAAAAGCCATCGATGACTGGCCTCCGCTTTTCTATAAGAATAAATTCATCGTCTGGGGCGCTCCGAGCGCCGCAAAGGGCGACCGCTATGGAGCGATATACGACATCGACAAAGATGAATGGAAAGAAATGGCTAAGGCTCCTATCGAGCGAAGAAATTGGAGCGCCTCAGTCTTGGTGGGCGATAAACTGATCATTTGGGGAGGATGCCCCGGTCCTGTTGAAGCGAACACGAAACTGAGCTTTGCCGATGGAGCTGTCTATGATATCGAAAAGGGCACATGGAAAATGATGGCGGGCTCACCTTTGAAAGCCAGATTTTTGCCGAGATCATTTGTCTGGGGAAAAAAGGTCGTCATTTGGGGCGGGTTCAAAGACGAGTTTGACTATGATGGAGCCATCTATGATGTCGAGAAAGATGTATGGGAAAAGATTCCTGACGCGCCGCTCGTCGGCATAGGTGTCCGCGGCAGAGAGCTCTATAATTATGGGATATTCGGATACAATCCAACGCCGCCAAGTTTATTCGGAGATAAGCTTATCGTCTGGGGTGGCGAAGGGACCGTCGTTGGCGCGATCTTCGACCTAAAAAATGGCAAATGGCAAGAAATGGCAACCGCTCCTATCAGCGGCAGAGATTATCACGCATCCTTTTTGCACGGGAATAAACTTGTCATTTGGGGCGGTGTGAACGCCAAGGGCGCCCATGCTGATGGAGCGGTTTATACTATCGGCAAATAAAACGAAGAGAGAACAAACAACGCAGAAAATGACAGCCCGTATAACCCTCACGTTTATATTTTCTAACGATTCAGCGGATTGATAATCAACAGCCTGATCGTCGAGAAAGAACCTTAAAGCCCTTTTTCTTTTAGCTTTCTAATCGCCTCTGCAATCTCCGCTTGCTGCTCTTCGATGATCGCGATCAGCTCTTCCGGCGTTCGCGTATCTTCTATGCTTTTTCTATTGGGATTGACGGCCTTGATGTCATAGTTTCTCGCCTCAATCTCTTCTATGGGCACTTTCCAGGACCGCTCGCTTGCCGCCCGCTCAGCCAGCATCTTGAAAAAGTCCTCAAAATGCTCCAAGGTCAGCGGCTGTTTTTTGGTTATGTTCAGGTCTGACAAATCGTAATACCAGATCTCTTTCGTCGCCTCGCCCTTAACGAAAAACAGAAGATTCGTCTTGCTCGCCGCTCCCGCATTTAGAAATACCCTCGGCGGGAGGCTCACGATACACCACAGGTTGCACTCATTCAGCAATTTGCGTTTTGTTTGGACAAAGGCATTCTCGTTTGTCCTAAAAAGCACTCCCTCATCCATCACAATTCCGCACCGCCCTCCCTGCTTCAAGCTATCCATCACATGTTGAAGAAAAAGCACCTGAGTCGCAGAACGTCTTATAGGCGAAGCGGGTCTGGGCGTCCTTCCCCTCTTTCCCGCCAAAAGGAGGATTGGTAAGCACAACATCGAAGAGCGCCGGCGCTCCCGCGAACAATCCTCCATAAACCTCATTTCCAGTTAGAGTGTTCCCGTGCCAGATGTGCGGTTCATCAATGCCGTGGAGAACGAGGTTCGCTAAAGCTATGGGATAAACCAGGTTCTCTTTTTCGCGGCCGTAAAATGTCTCTGTTTTCAGGGTCTTAATCTCTTCGCCGGTCTTTGCCTTCGGCTGCATATACTGGTAGGCCTGAGCAAGAAAACCTCCTGTCCCGCAGCATGGGTCATAGACCTTTTCTCCGACCTCGGGATTAACCACCCTCGTCATGATCCTAATCACTTCACGCGGCGTAAAAAACTGGCCGCCGTCGTTATTCTTCTCTCCCATTTTGAGGAGCAAGCCCTCATAAACTTGGGATAGAGTGAACATATGCTTTTCGTCCACTTGCTCGACGCTTAGCTCGTTGATCTTATCGAGAATGTCGAGGAGGTTGCGTTCTGTATCGATGCCCGATTTCTCCACGGAAGAAAAGACTTCGCTGCTGACTCTTTGGCGGGATATAGCGCCCGGCTTATCCTTCATTTTCCTCAGCGTGGGCAAAAGCTCGCCGTCTACGAAACTCATGAAACCCCCAAGAGTTCCTAATTGAAGATCGGCCCTCTTTTTCCCACCAGGAGCCGCCCAATCTCTCCAGCGATAGGGATATTCTAACGTTGGCACAAACTCTGCCCCGACGGCTTTTGCCTGCTCCGCCTCTTTTTCTTCTCGTTCATCCAGGATGCGGAGGAAGAGCATCCAGGTCAGCTCCGGCACATACTGAAGCGCGCCGGCCCTCCCCGACCGCCTCATGATGTCACAAATGCTTTTGACATAAGAATTCGCAGATTGAGGCGTTGCGAGTTTTCGTGAATTGTTTCTCATGGCTCGATGAACCGATCCTTCTGAAACAGGGCTATTTTTTCCTTTTCGGCGATTTTCAATAGATTCTGCGTAAATCCACTTTTTGAAAATAAGCAAAAGTATTCAGTCCTTCCATCCTTATTCCAATCGACAAACTGAGATTTCCGCTTTAAATCCTCATATATATCGATCCCGACAGACTTATTGCTCCATTTGGCTTCGCCAAAAAGTATTTTCTTCTCTCCCTCATTTAGGGCAACAAGGTCAATTTCTTCATTCCTATCCCACCAGCGGCCGATCTGTTCTAGCGGGAATAATTTGTCTTCATGGCTCCGTATAATTTCCTGGCATAGAGTCTCATAATTATCGGCCACAAGTGTAGGAAAATCATTTTTAATTTTTTTAATAACATAATCGGTCGTTCCCTCTTCAATACTCCTCTTATTGGGCAGAACGTACCTGAACCAGAATCTGATGAATTGATCCTGAAGCTTATACAGTCCTTTTCTTGATTTTAAGGGATTCTTCTCGGTAACGGGGACTTCTTTTTGAATAAGTCGGAGGTCTTCGAGGATGAATAAGTATTTGTGCAAAATGCCTTTCGCGAGTCCCGTCTCATTCACGATCTCTCCGAACTTATTTTTTCCCAATGCGATAGCTTTTAAGATAGCAAAATAATTCCGTGGCTCCCTAAGTTCTTCGCGTAGAATAAACTCCACCTCATCATAAAGAAAAGCCTCGGGCTGGAGGATGTTCTCAACCATATTCCTGTCCAGTGAGATGTTAGGGCTGAATCTTTTTAAATAGCTCGGGTTTCCTCCGGCGATGGCAAAGAATTTCAGACAGCGCTCAAAAGACAGGCCGGGATAAAACTTGCAGGCGTCGGAGAAGGAAAAAGGCTTAAGAAATATCTGACCTGTCCTTCGGCCAAAAAGAGGCGCCTTCTGGGAGAGTACTTCATCCTCCATCATGCCGATGCTCGAGCCGCAAAGGATTAGAAAAACAGGGTTATTTTTTAGGTGCTCATCCCACCCTGCCTGGAAAATAGATGATATTCCTTTATTGGCCTCGGCAAGATAGGGAAACTCGTCAACGACGAGGACCATTCTTTCGTTGATATGATTCTTGGCATATTCGAAAAACCATTTCCATTCCTGAAAACCTGTTCTCTTTAGTATATCATCCGAATAGAATTCGCCGATCGCCTCGCCGAGCAGCCTCAAGTTCTCTTTGTCATTTATTCTTTGAGCCAGAAAATAAATGTGCGACTTTCCCTTGATAAACTGTTTGATCAATTCTGTTTTGCCGATGCGCCTTTTTCCATAGATGACTGTAAGCTGCGCCTCATTCTCGTGCCAGAATTTATCTAGCGCCCCAAGCTCTCTTTCTCTGTTGATGAATGTCATTTTAGCCTTATTTAACATTAGTCTACTTTAAAGTAGACTACCTAAAAGTAGACTAGTTGTCAAGAAAGTAAGAAGCATTTTTGTTATAAAGATACCCTTATTCCTCAGAAATATCACTTTTGCCCTTTTTGAATCAGTAATTCATAAACAGTCACACCAATATTCCCTGTTTCAGCTGCATGTCGTACTTTAATCCTGATAGCTTCATCCAAGTTCAAGAATGCCCCTTCATTGCCAATAAGAATAAAATAAAGGTCCTGGGAATCTAGTGTGATAAGGTTCGTTGGTCTCCCTCGAGAAAACGCTATGAGTGCCTCCTCGGTAAATCCAGTATAACTTATAAAAATGCCCCTTGACCAAGTTGCCTTGCCAGCGATTTTTCCATGAAATGTTAATAAGTCCTGCAGATTAGCCTGATTATTTTGCCATTTTGCTTCAATCAAATAAGTTTCGCCATCTAATTCTAAACTGCCGTCTATTTGTTCTCCAACAAGTCGAAATGAACCACGAGGGCTTAGATTGAATACTTCAAAAAGCTCATTTAAAAATCTTTCAAAAGCGAACCCTCTTTCTTGAGGAGGAACCTCACTAATTTTTTTCAATTTCTCAATAGACTCGCTTCGTTTTTTATGATCTATCGCTTCTTCATCTTGAATTTTTTGATGGCTTGATGTCCGAAGGCTCGTTAAGAAAGCTCTATCCCATAATTCTGGAATCTTAAATTTGACCTTTAAAATAAGATGGTTGAGTTCCTCTATCTCTTCCCTGGTTATTGGACTACCTTTGTTATTCTTATAATTAATACCTCTCTTAACTATTTCTAAGATCAACGAGCAAAAAATATCTCTCCTTATTTCCAGCGTTTTTTCTAATAAAGAGGTTATTGCCGGTAACTTGCTGCCTCCCGGCCAAAAATTCCTCAGCCCGAGCTCATTTGCAATACCCGCAAAGGAAATCTTTTGATCAGCATACGGATGCGCTTGGCCAGGAAGAAAAGAATAAAGAAGATTGGCCATCTCCTGTATCGTTTGTGTCTCAGATAGGGAGAGAGGCACGCTTACAATTCTCCTCTGAACGCTTTTTTCAAGATTGCTTGAAGAATGGCATCCAATGAGGACTTATTATTTCGGACTATAGATCGTAAATTTTCAACAATTGCCGTTCTTTTTTTTATTTCAGAGACTATGCGCTTTTGTTCGGGAAGAGGAGGAAGTGGCATCTCCAAATCTAGTAGCTTATCCCGTTGAACAGCTGCCTGACCTATCCATCTATTACAGATTAATTCAAAGACTCTCCGCACCCATAATAAATGAAGCCATAGAGCAAGATAATCAGGTATAAGAACAGAGAGAATGGGTCGCAGTCTAGTTAGATGATTACTATAAACGTAGGATCCTTTATCGTCGTTAAAAATAGCTGTTTTGCCTACTAATTCGACACTATTAGTATTATTAAAAATTATATCACCAGGAACCAGCAAATATTTTTCAATTTGGTTATGAGTAGCTGGAACTCTAATCAAAGAGGAAAGATCTAACCGCCCTTCGGCAGATATATTATTCATTCTTAGCTGAAAAATGCCTTCTAAGCCAGCACGTTTCCCGCACGCGAAACCTGGCAATGCCTCACGAATTACTTCTCCCATTTTCTTTTTTTGCCACTTTTTTGCTTCTTTGCTTTCGAAGACTTCGCGGAGATAGACGGCGGGGAGGGCTTTGGTGGCTTCGAGTTGCTTTTCACAGGCGGCTCGGGCATGATGCACATCTTCCATTAGTTCTTGGATTCTTGTAGCGATTCGGCGTTGTTCCGGAACTGAGGGGAGCAAGATTGAGAATTCTTTTAGGATAGTCTGATTAATTATCGGGAGAGTTGCGACACTCGCTAATTCCGTAATATGCCTGCGCCTAAATTTTAACCAGTAATATAAGTACTCTGGAAATATCTCATTACCACAGATCAGAGCATTGATCTGTTGATTTACGCATAATAGCCTGCCTGCAATCGCTACTTTCCCAACTGTAGCGCCAATACAAACGAGCAGAACTGTTCCTTTTGGCAATACCTGCGCCCGTGCGTAGTCAATGCCTAGTTGCGTAATGCTTTCTTTCCCGTTATAGACATAAATTTCATCAGTAATATCTCGAGGGGTAAGCCATGGAGTGCCCTCGCCAAAGAATTGAGGTTGTTGTCAACTTGGAGTATTCCCTGTTAATACATCGCACACCTCTTTTATTCTAACCCAACCCCAATGAGCAGGAGCGTCAATTAGGTCTTCCAGCTAAATTCTCCTGAACTTTTTTATCAATTCATTTATGGCCGCTACGACGACTGGCCAGCATATCTTACAGGTATCTTCATTAGGATAATCACCTTTTGCTCTTTGATGCCAGGGGTGTACCATGTTTCTATAATCTCTTAGAGCATGACTGAATTGCTTGACATCACCCTTTATCCAGCCTAGTTCATGGGCAACGTCTATCATATCGCTAAGTGCCCAATCCCAAAATTTTTTGACATCTCCTTGATTATCTTTAGGGGCCGACTTTGCACAATTTGCCTCTTTTGGATTTTTATGAATAGCAGACAATAAAACCCCTTCTAGAATGCTTCCCATTATTATAACGCCCGCTAGATATGCTTCATTTTCTATACATTTTAAGGTTTCTTTCCATCGCGCCTTCAAAATATCATTTAGGGACGGATCATCAATTACCATAGAAAAATCGGGGATTGGATAAACTTGAGAAGTTTCTTTCTTTTTTTCTTGCAAAGAAGGCGTTATCTCTCGAATTCTTGGACTTATACCTGATAATTCAACCTTGATCCCCTCTACGCTAAGGATCTGATTGAGTTCGTTAATTGCCTTATTCGTTAGTTCAGAATCTCCGCGGTACTCTTTTGGATTAGCTAGCCTTTTCAATATTTTTTCTAGCTTATTAGAATCTGAGGAATATTCTTGTAATCTTGCCAAAGCCCACCATTTGCGAGTTGACCCATCATGTCCGGGACATTCCAAACCTGCATTCCAAAAGAATTGTGGCAACATGCTGCCTGTTCTGTAATACGGTCCTTTATCTCCGCATATTAATTCTGCTAGGGCTTCTAAAGTTTCGTTATCAAGAGACTTCATCTAAATTCCATTCCATTTATTTCATTATGCCGCGAAAAGTCTCCTTTTCGTCTCGATGACAATGTCTTTTGGCTCGCCCAGAACTTTCAGCGCTGCAAGGCCGCCGGCTTTTTTGGCATCAAGAGCGCTGAAGACATGAGGATTTTCCAGCTCGTCTGTTCCACTCTTCTCGATCTGTCTTGCAGGTCCATGAACAGGGCTAATAGGCTTTGCCGGCAGGTTCTCAATCCAGCGCGCATGTTTATATTCATGCTGCTCCATTGAGTCGTTTGTGAGGCGTTTATTAGGCATTTGAGTCGTTTATGAGGCCTTTATTTTCGGCCATTCTTTTGGCCAAAGTATAATGTGTATCTCTACCTGTTTTTCCATGTCTTAATAATACATTTGATTGCACAAGATGCGATAACTCTCGTGCCGCTGTTTGCCTTGATACTTCGTAAGCTTTCTGATACTCCTTATTCGTTATCCTCCCTTTTTCTTTTACATATTTAGCGGCTTTGATCTGCCGGTCGTTTAGGCCCATCGTCTTCAACTTTTCTTCGGTATAAATATCTTTATAAAAATACACAGAAAAGCCGCCCTGTTCCTCTTTATACTCCGGCTCGGGCAAACCCGCCTCCTTCATCCAGTCGATCATCCGGACTGTGCCGCTGCCATATTGCTCGATCAAGCCCGCGAGGTAAAAGGCTTTGGCAATTAACGGATTCCGCAAGCGCGATTTATGGGGTTTAGTCAATTCCTCTAGAGTTATTCCCTCCGGCAGGCCGCCGGGATTTGTAACCCAGATGTGATCATCGTAAACCTTGATGAGAGTGAAATTGGCTACATCGAAATAGTCTCGATGAACAAGGGAGTTCACAACAGCTTCCCGCAGAGCGGGAATAGGATAATCCCAGATATCTTCTCTTTGAAAAGTCTTGATCTCATAGCGGACGGCAATATGCTGCTTTAGGATATTCAGCGTTTCATCAAGTTGTCGAAATAAGTTTCCTCTTGCCCATTTGTCATCAATGATATTCGTTTCAGTCTTGAACCTGCCTACTCTGACGCAATGATTGATAAAGTGTTTTTGAGGATTCTTGCCGAAAAGAAGGATTGCGGCATTGGTTAGCTTCCCATCCGAGATATATTCCAGCTTTTCCAAAATGTGGCGCGCTATATCTTTCAGCGATAAATCGGTCAATCTTCTGGCGTCCGTGGCAAGGCGAGCGAAAAGGTTGACTGTATCCTGATCAATTTCATCGAAAGGAAAATCTCCAGTGATAGAATCCCAGGGAGACTTACCTAGGAGAAGAGCCTGCAATTTCTGCGTGCTCATCTCGCGAGTTGTGTTTCCAATACGCTCATAATACCTGCCGTGGAACGAGACCGGAAATCCGGGGCGGATAATCTTGACAGCTAAAACCCTTTTCCCCTGGACATCAATAGTCTCAACGTCAGGATAAAGCGACAGTTTATCGACGATCCGGTTGGTTAAATCCGTCAGAAAATCGGCGGACAAATCGACTCCGACGATCCCCGCTTTTTCGTCTATTCCAAGAAAAACGGTGCCCCCTTTGCTATTGGCAAAGGCCGAAAGAGCTTTAAAAAAAGCATCAGCGGGGCTTTCCTTAAATTCAATAGTCTCAGTTTCACCTGAGGCAATAATCTTTTTCAAATCGTTGATTTTCATGCCGCGAAAAGTCTCCTTTTCGTTTCGATGACGATATCTTTCGGTTCGCCCAGAACCTTTAGCGCTGCAAGACCGCCGGCTTTTATGACATCGGGAGCGCTGAAGACATGAGGATTTTCAAGCTCGTCTGTTCCTCCCTTTTCAAACTGCTTGGCAAGAGCGAGGAGGGTTGACCTTGCTTTATCCGGCAGATTCTTGAACCAGGCGCCATGCTTATAGCTCAAAGCCAAAACGCGCTCTTTTCGATTCTTAGGAGCCATTCCATATCCGATCTCGGCGAGAATATCATAAAGATCATAATCTTGCTGTTTCAGCAATTCCCGCAATAAGCGCAGCCCTTTCCCATCTTCAGGTAGGACGTCGATAAGCTCCTTACGTGTCTTTGGATCTATCCAGCACTCTCTCAAAGCTTCAATGGTCTTGACTTCCCTGATCAGCCGAGAAGCGATCATCTGGCTGTATTCCTCAACCGAAACCATCGCCAGCTTCCCTTCTTTTGGAATAACGATATATTTGCCGGCAGGATTAACATGAACTTTGAAACCCTCGACTCGGATTATTCTTTCTTTCCGTTCTTCATCCCGTTCTTCTGGCTCTCGAGTTGGTGAGGGACGAACCTTGAATCCTCTTCCCAGGAGACGGGTGGCATTTGTGTAATCATAGACGCGGAACATAAGCTTATTGGTCGGCAAATCAATTCTTGATCCTCTCCCCATCATCTGCTGAAAGGAAATCGGCGAGCGCACAAATTTGAAAAAAACAACATTCCGAAGCACGGGCACATCAACTCCCGTCGTAATCAGATCCACCGTTGTCGCTATAATATGGCTTCGCCCCGAGCCGCGGAGGTCGGCGATATACTGGCTTCCGCCGACAGAGGCTGTGCATCTGAAGGCATAGGGTTCGAGCCGCTTTTGGCTGTTTTTGACGCACCAATCTGCATATAGATTGTTAAGCTCAGCCGCTACGGCACCAGCATGAGTGTCGCGGACACAAAAAATAACCGTTTTCTGGAGGGGCCCGCCGGTCTCGAGGAAAAGGTCGAAAAGGTCTTTGCACCAGGCTATCACCCGATCAGGGAGCTGGATGAGGTCTTCAAAAGAAGTTGCTTCATAGCGGCCTCGCGTCTGAGTAACAAGTATTGGTCTTCCAGTAAGCGCGTCAGTAACCTGTTTGTCTTTTAAGTCTTCCGGTGAGATACCTCTTTTATCCAGGTCTGTTTCGCGCCTGATTATTTCACAGGCGGGGAGATAGCCGTCTTCGATTCCCTGTGCCATATCATATTCGTAAACCGGGTCGCCGAAGTAGGTTAAGTTATTAGCCGTAATCTCCTCATCTACGCTGCGTTCTTCATCGCTCCCGCCTTCGAAGGAACGGGGCGTTGCGGTAAGCCCAACCTGGATAGCATCGGGGTTCCGGCGGAGCACGATACTCCACTTTCCCCAGGCGCTGCGGTGACATTCATCGATGATGATATGGCTGAAATAGTTTTCGGGGTAATTCTCGAGGAAAAATTTGCCTTCTTCCTCTTCACCGGCGACATTGAGAGTCTGATAAGTGGCAATGAGGACCCGGGCGTTTTTCTGAGGGTTCGAGGAGGTGACTTCGGCGGCGTCTGCGCCGAAAACATTCTGGAATGCGCCCAGTCCCTGGGTTCGCAACTCATCACGGTCACAGACAAAAAGGGCACGGCGGAGCTGTCCGGCGTCCGCAATCTTCTTGAGGAGATGCACGGCAATAAAAGTTTTTCCTGAGCCCGTAGCTAAAAAGAGAAGGGCTTTTTTGCGGCCCCGAGCGATTGTCTCTAACACGGCCCTGATGGCGGCATCCTGATAATAGCGGCGGCTTGCTTCGCCACCAGGATAGGCAACAAGAAAAGCCATGGCTTTTTCGCTATCCAGAGAAACACCCAAATAGGATTCATAGCGGCGGCGGAGGTCGGCAGGGGCAGGGAAGCTAGCGAGTTGCAGAGGGCGTGAGGTTTTGCCCGTCAAGTTGTCGTATTCAACATAAAGATGCCCATTGGATGAAAAAACGAAAGGAACATGGTTAAGGCGGGCATATGTCTTCGCCTGCTCTAATCCTTTGTCTGGAGGTTCTTTTTCCTTTTTTGCCTCAATGAGGGCGATAGCAATCGCTTGGGAGTTTAGGTTGACTTTGATCCGCAGGAGATAATCAATTCTTCCCCGCTCGCGGCGGCGCGGTTTTCCTTCGATGACATCGATACCCCGATCCGTCTCCTCGCGGCGGATCAAGTCTTCTGTCCAGCCGCACTCGTGAAGAGCGGGGTCAATGAGTTTTGCCCGGGTATCAGATTCGCTGAGAGACAATTCCAGCGCTCCTCATATAATTAAACTTTTTCAGGTTCGATTTAGCACTCTTTCCCCAGATTATGAAAAAATATTAGCAGGCTAAGCAATTCATGTCAAATGAGATAAAATGGGATCCTATGAGAAGGGAATTTTCAAAGAAAGAAATTCGTTTTTGGCATGCATGCCATAAAGCTTATCGCCTCGACAAATCAAATATCAAACCTGTAAGGCTGGCACTAATCAGTCTTCCAACAAATTCGTCGCGCGCGGCGGCCGGAATCTGTTCAGCGGAAAAAGAAAAGTCTTGATCTCGCAGGGCCGAAGTTCAAAATTGATAGGAGTCTTGTAAAAAGGAAACGTCATCGTCCCCTGAGTCGGCTTCCCATGAAGCTCGACTAAACGGAGCACTACGGCGCCGCCATTCTCGGACATTTTAAGGACAGTGGCCGCGACATTCGAAGCAGACATCGAAAGAAATTCCCTCTGCCCCTCCAATTCGCCCTTATGCCTATCCGTGAGGATGGCCACCGGCGGTATTCCGAAGGCCTCCGCCTCCCTGGCAATCCCGGCGTCTTTCCAATCTCCCTGATGGGGGAGGAGGGCATAGGAGAATTCGTGTGTGCCCGTGTCCATCAAGCGATAGCTTTCGCTTTCGGTCAGGGTTTCCGGGTCGTGTTGGGACCAGGCCGCGCTGTGGAGGATCGTCAGCCGGATTTCGCCGTCTTTGACGCTGTAGCCGCATTTGCTGTCGTTGAGGAGGGCGATCCCAAAATTTCCTTTGTCGTCCGAGCCGCTGATATCCACCCACGTCTGGCCGGGTTCTTCCATGCCGTTCATCGGCCGTTTGATGAAGCCGTAAGGGATGGAATAGGTGAGAGTCCCGTTTTTCAGGACCGATGGAAAAACCAGCTTCAACACTTTATAGTATTCCTGCCAATCGACAAGAAATCGGCAGCAGAGCTCCGGCCTGTCTTTGTAAAGCATAAAATCTTGAACGATATAGCTTTTCCCGAAGGTCGATCGGGCCTGGATGCGGCTGCGCTCGGGCCCGTTCTCAATCCGGGTCCACCTGGCCTGCCCGAAGCGCCCGACTTCCCGGTCGTAAGAGACGATTTTGTGCCCCCAGGTGTCGCCCGTATCTTCGAGGACGATAGGCACCGCCGCTGGTGCGCTCAGAAGTTCCCGACCCAACGTTTTGTCAAAATAAGAGCGGATGGCGCCCGAAGCGTGGTCGAATGCGATCCGCACGAGCGCGTTTTCCAGGATGCAGTTCTCGCTTCCTGCAGTTTCCGGAGTGCCAGATCCTTGAGCAGCCTGGGCCTTTCCAAAATCCATGTAATAAAGCTTATAGCCGAGCGAAGGGAATTCATCTTGGAAGACAAAGTGAATGCGGCTTCCTACTTTAACGCCGGCCGTCCGGATCTCCTGATAAGGAATTTGTTTTCTGTCGAAGGTCAATAACGTCGGATGGCCTTCCCGCAGGCGTTCCATCTCAACCTCGATGGGCTTCTTCGCTTTCCAAGAATTCGGGTTGAAGACGAGGAAGGGAGCGCACTCCGGTCCGGCGCCGACCATGGTATTGATTTTGAGGGCGAAGTCCAGCAGGGATTTCGTCGTGATTTCCTTCGCTTCGGACAGGGCAAAGCTGTAATCGTTTTGAGCTTCCATGTAGGCCTGTTCGATGGCGGAGCCGGCGAGAATGTCGTGAAACTGGTTGAAAAGGATTTTCTCCCAGGATGTCTTGAAGCGGTCAGCGGGATAACGGGAGTCGCCGAAAACGGCATCGAGGGCGGCGATTTTTTCCGCTGTCAGGAGCGCCCATTCGCTTTTCCGGTTCCAGGATTTGACTTGGGCGGCCGCCGAGTAGCAGCCGCGGGCATGATGCTGTAGCTCATCGGAGACCATGGGAAAGGATTTCTGATCGGGCTCAATGGCGGCCAAATATTTATCCAGGGTCGAGAGCCGCATCCCGGGATATTTAAACTTTTGAAGCGCTTTGATTTTTTCGATGGCGGCCACAGTGGGCCCGCCGCCGTGATTTCCCACTCCATAAAAAACGGCGAAGGCGCTTAGATTCGACAGGGTGGGGGCGAAATGCCGGCGGGTGGATTCGACCTGCTCTTCGAGGCTGTCCTCTGTCCCGTTATAGGAGCCCAGGATTTGAGCGGTTAGGAGTTCGGTTGCGTCCGGGCCTTTCCAAAGGAACAATGGAGCGGGAAGCTCGGGTTTTTCGGATGGCGACGGCCGCATAAAGAAATAGGCCTTCAGCCCCTGGCCGGCCAAGATCTGGGGCAAAGTCCAGGGTTAGCTGGCATGCCCGGACAGAATCCCTCCTTTATTTCTTCGGGTAGGCCGGCGTCGGCGCGAACTTGAACGGGTTTTTCTTGATATTCTCCAGGATGACTTGGATGGCCTTCTCGAGCTGCGCATCACGTCCCGCCATCACCGAGGCCGGGTCATTGTCGACGAGGACATCCGGATCGGCGCCGTGGTTCTCGATCAACCATTTGCCTTCGCGGCCATAAAAGGCGTTGTTCGATTGCTCGACGGAGCCGTTATCGATGGTTGTCTGCCGGTTCAAGATGCCGACCAGGCCGCCCCACGAAGGCACGCCGACAACCGTCCCGAGCTTCCGGGCTTTGAAGTCTTCGACAAACGCTTCTCCGTCGGAGCCGTTATTCTCGTTGGAGATGACAACATACTGGCCCTTTCCTACTGAAGGGGGATAGCTAAAAGGTACCATATTACGGAGGACATTGAAGGCCGTGATCTGCCGCTCGAGCTTGTCGATCAGGAAATATTCCGTCCAGCCTCCGGAGTTTCGGCGCACGTCGATGATAATACCGTCTTTATACCTGAATGCCCGCCAGAACTTGTCGAATTCTCCGATCCCGCCGGAGCCCATGGCATTGATGTGCATGTAGCCGACTTTTCCGTTGGTGGCCTTATCGATTTTCTTGATGTTATCCGTCAGCCACCGGTAATATCTCAGGCTCGATTCGCTGCGGATGGGCTCGACCTCGTAAGTCTTGGCGTTTGCGGCCGTCGGCTGGCTGTTGACCGTGATTTTGACCTTTTTGCCTGGCGTCACCTGGAGGAGCTTGAAATAATCGTCGCCCGCCTTCAGGTCTGTGCCGTTGATAGCGATCAGGTAATAGCCTTCCTTGATATCGATATCCGGCCTGACCAGCGGGCCTGGCAGGTTGAGATTGACCTCGGTCGGTCCGTAGATTTTTTCGATTTTGTAAAATCCGGTTTTAGTATCGGGGACAAGGTCAGCGCCGAGCAGGCCTGTAAAAACCATTGAAGGCGGCGTCGCCGCCGGGCCATAATCTCCGCCTCCGACGTACGTATGGGAAACGCAGAGCTCCCCGACCATCTGCGACAGCACCCAGTTCAGCTCGTCCCGCGAAGAGAGGAAGGGAATATAGCCGCAGTATTTTTCGCCCATAGCCTTCCAGTCTCTTCCATGCATATTCGCATCGTAGAAGAAGTCGCGGTACCAGCGCCAGGCATCGCTGAAGATCTGGTTCCATTCCTGTTGGAGATCGACTAGATAGGTCATTCCCGATAGGTTGAGTCGGTCGCCCGTATTCTTGGAAGCGAACGCCTTATCCGCGGCCGTGGTCAAGATATCGACTTCCCGGCGGATGATCAGCTGCTCGCCATTAGTGGAGACGGCGAATTCGCGGATCTTGTCATTGAGGACCGCCTCTTTCTTGTCGGCCATGTCGAAAATATGGAGCGACCATTTTGTCGCTCCGCCGGGCTTAAAGATCTCTTCGTATTCATCTTCCGTGAACTCCGGCACGGAACACCAGATCGCTTTGCCCTTTCCAGCCTTGAGGAAGAAATAGTTACCGGCCGAAACGGGAAGCGGGAATGTCCTTTTCTGGAGGCCCTCGACATCGATCCGGAAAGGCTCGGGCTCTCCCTTCTTTTCGACTTTTTCGCTCGTCCCTCCGTCGGCAAACGGCGGCTTCTCGCCGTCGCGGAGCTGGACGACCATCACTTGCTGCGGCGTGGCGATGATGTGATTGTCCTCATAAAAATCCATCCGCAGGTTGAAATTACGGTTGGACAAGTAATAGAAATATTTGCCGTTGGCGTCGAAGCTGGGGTTGAGATTATCGTAAAAGTCATCGGTCACGGCATATCGCTTGCCCTGTTCCAGGTTGTAGAGGAAGACCTGATTGTTGCGGTTGAACTGGACGAAGCTGTAACAGACCCACCGGCTATCCGGCGACCAGTTATAATCGCTGACCTCCCAGTAAAATTCATCGTTCTTCATCTGGTTGGATTCGTCGATTTTCGTCAGTTTTTTCGTGGCGATATCCACATAAAAAATGGCGAAATCCTTGTTGCCGAAAAGGATCTTCTTTCCGTCGGGTGACCAGAGGAGATGATAGACGAACCGCTCGAGGCCTGTCGTCAGCTGCGTCCATTCGCCGCCCTCGACTTTCTGCGTATAGAGCTGGTAATCGCCGGTTTTGTCCGAAAAGAAAGCGATGGTTTTGCCGTCCGGGGAGACGGCCGGATGCATTTCGCGCGTCCCTGGGGTGTTGGAGAGGTTGCTGGCCGGCTCCTTGCCGGTGGGAACAGCGAAGATATCGCCCCGTGCTTCCAGGACGGCAATTTTTCCGTCGTTCGAGATATTGACGGAATGGATATAATCCCTGGGATTGATCACCTTGTTGCGGAGGGCCCAGCGGTCGGACGGAACCATGACCGGGATCTTTTTCGATTGGTTTGTCTTGACGTCAAGGACATGGATGTATCCGTCCTGCATATAGACAATGCTCTGGCCGTCGCTGGCCGGCATCATGACATCGAAATCGGCGTAGTTGGTGACCGGCCTGATGTCCTTGGTTTTGAGGTTCTGCGTGTAGATGTTGGAGATGCCGTTAGTCCTATCCGAGACAAAATACATCTGATCGCCGACCCACATCGGGTAGCTATTCTTACCGACATAATCCGAGACCGGAGTGAATTTTTTTGAGTCGAAGTCGTACATCCAGATGTCCTGGTACTGGCCGCCCTTGTACCGCTTCCAGTAATACTCTTCGTTGCCCTTGCGGCAATAGAGGATCTTCCGGCCGTCGGGCGAAAAGCTGCAGAGCACGCCGCGGTCGAGAGGGAACCGTTCCGGCGCCGAGCCGTTCTTGCTCACGAAATAGAGATTGGGGTCGCGGCCGACGACATTTTCGAACGCGGAGCGAAAGAAAACCTTTCCACCGTCGGGAGTCCAGCCGAGGACCTGGGCCCCGCCGGGATTATGGGTCAGCCTTTTGGGTTCGCCGCCCTCGGCCGGCATGAGATAAACGGCCGAGGTGCCGTCGTAGCTGGCGGTGAAAGCGATCCATTTGCCGTCCGGAGAGAATTTGGCGTAGGATTCCACGCCCGGGAAGGTCGTGATCCTGGAGGCCGTTCCTCCTTGGGCACTGACGAGCCAGAGGTCGCTCTCATAGGTGAAAACAATTTTATCTTTGTGGATACTGGGATAGCGCATGAAGCGGCCCTCTTCAGCGGCCAGGGCAAAAGAGACGAGAAAAACCAGCATCGCCAAGAATGTGAAAGCCTTTTTCATAGTCATCGGTCTGCCTCCTTGCGATTAGAACCCTAATTCTTTGATGATATGGGATGCGCCGGAAAACTTCTCGGTCACGAACAGCACCCAACGAAGGTCCACGGAGATCGAACGCTGCAGCTCGGGGATCACATAATAATCGCCGATGACGCTTTCGTAGGTCATGTCGAAGATGATCCCGACCTGCTCGCCTCTGGCGTTGAACGTCGGCGAGCCCGAGTTCCCGCCCGTGACGTTGGTTGTGTTGAGGAAACAGGCAGGAACCTCTTTGAGCCGCGGGTCCATGTAGCGGCCGAAATCCCTTGCGGCGTAGAGCTTCTTGATCTTATCGGGCACGATAAAAGGAAATGTGCCTGTCTCTTTCTCGATGACTCCCTTGAGGGTCGTTTGCGGCTCGTAATAGACTGCGTCCTTGGGGGTATAGCCCCGGACCGGACCGTATGTGAATCGGATCGTGCCGTTGGCATCGGGGGGGTACGTTCCTCCCTTCCGGGTGAGGACGGCCTCTTCATAAGCCTTCTTGAGGTCCGAGCGCTCCTGGCCCATGGCCTTGCTCTCATCGCGCATGACCTTTAGCTCTTTTTCGAGCTCCCCGGCCAATTGGATAAAAGGGTCGCCGAGCTTGGTCAACGCATCGGGCTTCAAAGATAGAAGATCGAGCCGCTTTTCGGGCTTGGCCAGGATCGTTTTCGCGTAGAGCCCGCTTGCGTAATCGTCGATGGCTTTTTCGTTTCCGGGCTTGACGACCGTGCGCAGTGCGACGGGTATTTGGTCTGACGGCGCGGCCAGGAGCTTTTCAAGCGTATACTTAAAATAGGCTTGGTCGGTCCCGATCTCATAGCCCCGCTCCGCAAGCTGGATGTTCATTTTTATGTAGGGAAGGTTCCGGTCCTGGTACTGAGGCTCCCTGTCCTTGTCCGGCTTTTGGAGTTCCTGGACAGTCCGGTAGATCGAATACGCCTGGGAGAGCAGAGTCGATCCGCCCAGGACCGTGCTGAGCTGCATGCTCTTCGCCGAAAACGCCTCGTTTTTCTTGATGAACTGGGCTAGGTCGTCCACGACCCGGCCGTACTTCTTCTGGCGGGCGGGGTCCTGATTGACCCAATCCAGGAAAGCTTTTTCCTGGGCCTTCTTCTTTTCGATTAGGCTGTACTTCTCCATGCCTTCCAGCTTGCCCTGGAAATTTTTCATCCCGTTGTACATGCCTTTGAGCCGGCTGGCATAGCGGATCTCCACTTCCTTGTTGTTTTTGCCGGCATTCTCGAAGAAGGCGATCATGTCCTGTATATCTTTGATCCTCTTGGCCATGGCAGTCATATCCGCCTGCAGCTCGGCTAGCGTGTAGTTGCGGTAGGTCATGCCGGGGTATCCCATGACAAAAGTGAAATCTTCGGGCTTGACTCCTTCCAGCGAGATCTTCGACACGGATTTTGGCCGGTAAGGAACATTTTCGGCGCTGTAATCGACGCCCAAGCCGTCCTTGGAAACATAAGCCCGCAGGAACGAGAAATCGCACGTGTGACGCGGCCACATCCAGTTATCCACTTCGCCGCCGAAATTTCCGAGGTCCTGCGGAGGGGCCAGGACGAGGCGAATATCTTTAATCCTCTTGAAGGTGTAGAGATAATACTGGTTGCCGCTGTACATGGACGCGATCGTGCAGCGCAGGTCTTTCCCGGCTTTCTCGGCCTGGGCGATGAGCTCTTTGTTGATTTTTTCGAGGGCGTCGTATCTCTGGCGGGGAGTCATCCCAGGTTTCAGGACGGCCAGGACCTTGGGGGTGATTTCCTCATATCCCAGCAACACGTCGGCTGTGTAGCCTTGGGCAGGGATTTCCTGGTCACGGGTCATAGCCAAAAAACCATTCTGGATATAGTCCTTCTCCTTGCTCGAAGCCCGCTGGATGGCGCCGAAGGCCACGTGGTGGTTGGTCAGGATCAGGCCCTCGGAGCTGACAAACTCCCCCGTGCCGCCGCCCAGGTTAACGACGGCGCTCATCAGGCCCGTCCCGTCTTTTTTGTAGAGGTCTTCGGGGTTCATCTGAAGGCCCAGTGACTTTAGGTTGAGGTCTCTCATCTGATGGGGCATCCACATGCCGTCGTCGGCAAACGCCAGAAAGGCCAGGCTTAAGCCCAAAACGAGAATGAAAAATTTGTGAATGGTTCTTTTCATCTTGTCCTCCTATTAGATGTGTAGTAACTATCCGTGCTGTATTTTTTCGGATGATTCGACGAATCATTCAGTGACAGGGACTTCATATCCTTCCAAGTACCTGGCACCGTATCCTTATTTCCGAGTTCTCCTTGTGCTATTTGATGCGGTAAAACCACATCAAGGGGAGCCAGAGCTGGTGGCCGTAAGGCAGCTTCTTGTGGTTGACCAGGACTTCGGTCGTCTCCCACTCGTGGACGAGGTTGAACAACTCGAACAAGTCTTCGACATCTTCAGGCGTGTAGATGGCGGAATGGCGGATCCATTCGCCGCTTCCTTCCTCTTTATAAGTGGGGTTGCGCTTGGCGAGGGCAACAGCCTTTTTATAGCCGGGAGACATCTTGTAGCCGAAGACAATGGTGATGCGGAAGGACTTGGCTTTCGTGCTGGGATAAAGAATGTCCTCCAGCTTCTCTTTCATGGTCTGGTCGTCGGTCATCGAGAGATAGTTTACCATTTTCGTATCTGTGATTCAAACCCAAGAGGCTATGTTATAATCTTCTTCCGAATATTGAGCTTTTTGTCAATCAAGAAAGGAGGAGGGATGCATCTAACCACAAAAATCAGAGCAACTTTTATTTTAGCCGCGCTTCTTTTGACCGCTTGTCTGCGGTCAGCAATATCCCAGGACCTATCCGACTTGGCTCAGATCAAGCCGGGGCGGTCACGGGCGATCACTTCGGCGGAGCCCAACCCGAACAGCAACGCCGACCGTATCAAGATTGTCGCGCCGGGCGAGACAAAAGTGTTGGCCGACATCAAAGGACCGGCCGTCATCCGTCATATTTGGCTGACGTTCAACGAGGCGCGGCCCAACTGGCTGGAAGCGACCGGTTCCGCACGCCCCGATGAAATCGTGCTCCGCATGTACTGGGACGATGGAAAAGAGCCGGCCGTCGAATCTCCGATCGGGGATTTTTTCGGCGCCGGTTTCGGGCAGCGCCATGAGATTCGTTCGACTCCGGTCCAAGTGGAAGGCGGCGACGGCTACAACTGCTACTGGCCGATGCCTTTTTATAAGCACGGCTTGATCACGATCACCAACGAAAGTCAGAAAAATATTCGCAGTTTTTATTACCACATCGATTACACGGAAGAAGAGAAACTCCCCGATCGGGCGGCCTATTTCTGCGCTCAGTACAGAAATGAGTTTCCTGAGAAGACTGGGCAGGATTATCTAATCCTGGACGCCCAGGGCGAAGGCCATTATGTAGGCACCGTGATGTCGGTGCGTTCGCGGAGCCCCTTCTGGTTTGGCGAGGGCGATGCGAAGTTTTATGTGGACGGGGAGAAGAAGCCAACCATCCAGGGCACAGGAACCGAGGATTATTTTCTGATGGCTTGGGGGCTGAACGAGACTCTTTTCCCTTATTTCGGCTGCACGTACATGAGCACGGATTTTGAAGACCTGGGAACTCAATATTGTCTCTACCGCTGGCACGTCGCCGACCCGGTGCGGTTCACAAAATCCCTGCGCTTCGAGATCGAGCACAAGGGCTGGATCAGCGAGGATGAAACGGAGAGCGGCAAGGTGGAGGGACACGTCGAGCGTGAGGACGACATAGCGACCGTGGCTTTCTGGTACCAGGTCGGCCAGCCCAAGCGGTTCACGAAGCTCCCGGCGCTGGCCCAGCGGCTTTTCCCCAACCTGGACATCGTCATCGAAGGCAAGACATTGCTGCCGACGGCGAAGCATTCACCCGGATTGCTCGAGCTCCAAAAGGACTTTGACTGGACGGGCGACGGCCAGGTGTTTTTCAGGCCCGTGGACGACAAGTCTCTGCTTGAGCTGGATTTTCAGGTTGAAAAAGAAGAATACCGCGGGCTGATCCTAAGATTCACCTACGCCGAGGATTATGGGATCTATCGGATCTTCCTCGATGGGAAGAACGTGCGCCAGCCGCCGGATTACATGGCCGGGCAGAAAATCGCGGATTACGACTTTTATTCACCGGGCCTCCAGGTCAAGGACAATTACCTGGGAAGCTTCAAGCTTTCGCCCGGGAAACATACGCTGCGCCTGGAATGCGTCGGTAAGAATGTCCTGTCCAAAGGGAATTTCGTCGGGCTGGACTCGGTGCGGCTCCGCGAGCGATGGAATAAAAAGCGAAAGCTTCTGCAGTAAGCAAAAGCAGTAAGAAAAAAGGCGCGGTTCCTGGATTGAACCGCGGCTGTTCTTGGCTTTACTTATATTCTGGGGCGACTTTCTGCATGTAATCCATCACCAGCTTTTCCATTTCGGCGGCGCGCAGGGGCGCCAGCTTGCTGACGAAAGTTTTGTATTCGTCGTTGGTCACGCCGAATTTTGCGTAGACGGCTTCGACTTCCTTTTGGGCCTGTTCGGGTTCGTCCTTGTATTTTTCATAGATGAGCGCAGATCGCGCTTTGATCTGAATGTAAACATCCTCATTCATCCTTGGCGGAGGGGCCGGCTTGGCTTCCGTCTCGGTTACTTCCGTGGGCTGTTCCGTATCCGCCGCGGCTTCTTCGTCCGTCCCGGATCGCTTGGAGCATCCGGGTAGGCTGAGCACGGCCAATAGAACCGCAAAAACAAAAAGGGGAATTAAAACTTTTTTCATGGCCATTCCTTCTTCAAACTGGTACTTATTCAATAGCCGTCCCTGTCGAAATTGTCAAGCCGCAGTTTACTTCAAACGCCCTTTTAGGTATAAGTTTGGGGAAAGCTTCACCACCAAGGAGGATCCATGACCGATGAAATAAAAAATCCGAGCCGTAGGGATTTTCTCAAGACTGGAGCTTTGGCCGGGATCGGAACCGCGCTGGCCGGTCTGAACCTTTCCTCTCCTGCCGAAGCGCATCTAAAAGGCGAAGGACGATCGCAATTCAAGGTCCCCCCGATCGACCCGGTTCGCGTCGGGTTTGTCGGAGTGGGGGGGATGGGTTCGGCCCATGTCCAGAATTTTTTGAACATCGACGGCGTCCAGATCAAGGCCATCTGCGATATCGTCGAGGCCAAGGTCGAACGAGCCCAGAAATGGGTTGTCGAGGCCGGCCAGCCGAAGCCCAACGGCTATTCCCGCGGGCCCCGAGATTTTGAAAGACTATGCGCCGAGGAGGACCTTGATCTCGTTTTTACGGCGACGCCCTGGGAGTGGCATGTGCGCGTCTGCCTGGCCGCTATGAAAAACGGCAAGCATGCCGCTACGGAAGTCCCTGCCGCGATCACGCTGGACGAATGCTGGGAGCTTGTCGAGACCGCGGAGAAAACGAATAAACATTGCAACATGCAGGAAAACTGCTGCTATGACCGGATTGAGCTCATGACACTCAACCTCGTGCGCCGGGGGGTGCTCGGCGAGGTTCTCCATGCCGAAGCAGGCTATCTGCACGATCTCCGTGACGTCAAGTTCAGCAGTCAGGGCGAGGGGCTTTGGCGGAGGGCGCATTCGATCAAGCGCAACGGGAATCTGTATCCAACCCATGGCCTGGGACCTGTGGCTCAGTGCCTCAACATCAACCGGGGCGACCAGTTCGATTATCTCGTGTCGATGAGCGGCCCAACCAGGGGTTTGCACGAGTATGCCGTCGAAAAATTCGGCCCGGATTCTCCCCAAGCGAAGGAGCGGTATGCCCTTGGCGACGTGAACACGAGCCTGATTCAGACGAAAAACGGCAAAACGATCATCCTCATCCATGACACGAACCTGCCGCGGCCTTATACTCGGATCAACCTCGTCCAGGGGACCAGGGGAATTGCCCACGAGTGGCCGGATAGGATTTATGTCGAGGGGCGCGCCGCCAAGCCGCACGAGTGGGATGATTTCGAAAAGTTTGCCGCGGAATTCGAGCATCCGCTGTGGCAAGCCCTGGCCCAAAAGGGCGAGGGGAGAGGGCACGGCGGGATGGATTTTATCGAGGATTACAGGCTGGTCTGGTCGCTGCGCAAGGGCGAGCCGACCGACCAGGACGTGTATGATGCGGCAGCCTGGAGCGCGGTCATCGACTTGAGCTGCAAGTCTGTGGCCAAGAGAGGCAAGCCGATTGATTTCCCGGATTTTACGCGCGGAAAATGGAGAACCAACCCGCCGCTGGGCATCATCACGGCCTAGAGAATCAGCATGCAGTCGCCGTAGGAGAAGAAGCGGTATTTCTCGCGGACGGCTTCCTTGTAAGCGCGCATGATGAGGTCATGGCCGGCGAAGGCCGCCACCAACATCAACAAAGTCGATTTGGGCAGATGAAAATTTGTCAGGAGTTTATCGACAACCTGAAAATTAAAACCCGGGTGAATAAAGAGAGAAGTGCTGTTCGTTCCGGGCCGGATTCCGCCATTCGCTCGATAAGCGCTTTCCAAAGTTCGGACGACCGTCGTTCCGACGGCAACAACCGGCCGCGATTCCACTTTGGCTTGATTGATCGCTTCTGCCGCATGTTCGCTGATCGCGTACGTCTCTTCGAGCATCTTGTGCTCTTCGACACGCTCGACGCGCATGGGTTGAAATGTGGCCAGCCCGACCTGGAGAGAAACTTGTTCGATCCGGACGCCCTTGTCTCGGATTAAATCCAGGAGTTGAGGAGTAAAATGCAGTCCGGCTGTCGGCGCGGCGATCGCGCCCTCTTTCTCTGCGAATACCGTCTGGTATCGCTCGAGGTCATTCGGTCTTGTGTCCGCGTTCGCTTTTTTTCGTTTAATATAAGGCGGAAGTGGAGCAAACCCGATTTCCTGAAGATGGCCCAAAATATCCGGGTCGGAGAATTTTAAAAGGCGTCTTCCCTCCTCGCCGCCTTCGATGACCGTTGCCTCAAAGTCCGGTGCGAACGTGATGCGGTCCCCGGCCTTGATTTTTTTTGCCGGGCGGCAGAGGGCTTCCCAGATGCCCTTTTCTCTTTCCTTGATAAAAAGGAATTCGACCTTTGTTCCGTCCTTCTTTCCCCACACCTTGGCCGGAATGACTTTGGTGTTATTGAGGACAAGCACATCGCCTTTCTGAAGAAAGCTGGGAAATTCGCTGTAGCGGGAATGGATGATCCGCTCCTCTCTGCGCAGAATCACCATCATGCGCGAAGCATCGCGCGCGGGAAGCGGATGCTGCGCGATCAACTCAGCCGGAAGGTCGTAATCGAATTCGGAAATATGCATTATCGAGTCTTTCCATAATTAATAAGAGGAGCACAAAATAGTTTGCAGCTATTGCTTCCTAAACTGGTTGATCGCCCATCGCCGTTGCAATCTATTAGTCGCTCCAGGTTATAATATCGAGATTGAAGCGTTCGGAATTTGGGGACATGTACGGAATTAAGAAATTCCGATACATGTCCCCAAATTCTCCATTTGAAGGATGACGATCTACTTCTTTAGTCCTTGAACAGTTTCTTCTGGTGAGGGGGGCGTTCCGAGGGCGTAGGGGCGAAGCCCAAGTGCTGGTACGCCTTGGCCGTCAATTTTCGGCCGCGGATCGTCCGTTCGAGAAAGCCGATGCGCATCAGAAAGGGCTCATAGATGGACTCGATCGTATCCTTCTCTTCGTCGATGGCGGCGGCAATCGTGTTGATCCCGACCGGGCCGCCGCCGAAGTTTTCGATGATGGTCATGAGGATCTTGCGGTCAACGTCGTCCAAGCCCAAGGAGTCGACTTCCATCATATTCAGAGCGTCCTGTGCCTCTTTGGCATTGATGACGCCCTTCCCTTTTACATCGACGAAATCCCGGACCCTTCGCAGGAGCCGGTTGGCGACGCGCGGCGTTCCTCTCGAGCGGAGCGCAATCTGCTCGGCGCCCTGTTCGTCGATCTTGACTTTGAGGATCGCCGCCGATCTCAGGATCACCTTTTTCAGGTCCTCATCTTTGTAATAATCCAGGCGGTGGATGATGCCAAAGCGTCCGCGCAGGGGCGCCGTGATCCGACCGGCCCGCGTCGTCGCCCCGATTAGCGTGAATTTTCGCAGCTTCAATTTATGGCTGCGGGCGCTCGGCCCCTGCCCGATGACGATGTCCAGGTTGAAATCCTCCATGGCCGAGTAAAGAATTTCCTCCACCGAAGGATGGAGCCGGTGGATCTCGTCGATGAACAGGATTTCTTTCGATTGGAGGTTGGATAGAATGGCCGAAAGGTCGCCCGTCCTCTCAATGACGGGTCCGGCGGTCGGCTTGATCCCGACGCCCAGTTCTTTGGCGATGAGATAAGCAAGGCTTGTCTTGCCCAAGCCCGGAGGCCCATAGAGGAGGACATGGTCAAGGTGCTCGTCCCGCTTTTTGGCGGCCTGGATAAAAACTCTGAGGTTGGCTTTGATGATTTCCTGGCCGACGAATTCATCGAAATTGCGCGGCCGCAGGCTGTCCTCAAAAAGAAGGTCTTCCTTCGTTCGAACAGGCGTCAAGATGGCCGGCATCGATTCTCCTCGATTCATACTTTCGCCATTCTTTTCAGGCATTCCCTGAGCAGCTTCTCGATTTCCGCATCGCTCCCCATCGTTCTGATCGTCTCATCCACGATCCGCTCGACCTCTTTCCTGCGGAACCCGAGGTTCAGTAGCGCGGAGATCAAGTCTTCCCTTTCCTTCGATCCCCTGACGGCCAGGAGCTTTTCTTTTTTCTCGATCTTGTCCTGGAGTTCCATGGTGATGCGCAGAGCGGTCTTTTTCCCGATACCGGGGATGAGGGAGATCCTGGCCACATCGCTTTTCTTGATGGCATCGACAAGCTCCCCGGCCTCGATCCCGCTGAGCACGTTCATGGCCAGCTTGGGGCCGATTCCCGAAATGCCGATGAGCTTGAGAAAGAGCTCGCGCTCGTCCTTCGTCACGAATCCGTAGAGGGACAGCGCGTTATCCGTGAGGTGCGTGTGAATGAAAAGCTCGACAGGATCGCCGATTTCTCCCAGCTTGAAATACGTCGAAAGGGGAATGGCCGCGCAGTAGCCGACGCCCCCAATATCCACAATCACCTGGCTGGGTGTCTTCTGGAGGATGGCTCCTTTGAGATAGGCGATCATATCGTGAGCATTTTAAAACAAAAAAGGCATGAAATCAAAAATAAAGCCTCAGATCTTCGATTCTTCGATGTTCTTTTGATACAGACGCGTGTTCATGTGGCAGAAGGCGCAGGCCAGGGCGTCGGAGGCATCCTCTTCAACGGCCGCATCGTCCATATGCAAAAGCGCCTTGACCATGATATTGACCTGGTTCTTATCGGCCTGGCCATAACCGGTGACGGACTTCTTGATTTCCAGGGGCGAATACTCGAACAGCGAAGCCCCGCGGCCGGCGATGGCGACCAGGACCGCACCCCGCACCTGTCCCAGCGTGATCGCCGTCTTGATGTTTTGGGCATAGAATGGGTTTTCGATGGCCACGTCCTCAGGATGATATTGGTCAATGATTTTCTCGATGGCCAGCTTGATCTCGTTTAGCTTGTCGTGAAGCAAGAGCCGCCGGGAAGGCTTGATTGTGCCATAACCCAAAACGATGTATTGATCGTCCGAAAATTCAATGATCCCGAACCCCGTGGATTGGCTGCTGGGATCGAGCCCGAGTACCCGCATGGATCGTGGCTTTAGGCGGCTCCGTACTTGGCGATTTCCTCTTCGTCGATGTCGAAATTAGCGGATACGCTCTGGACGTCGTCGTGGTCCTCGAGCTCCTCGACGAGCTTCAGGGTCTGCTGGGCCTGCTTGCCCTCCAGGTGGACGTAGTCTTGGGGGATGTAACCGACGTTGGACGCGGCGATCTCGACGTTGGCCGCCTTCACGGCCTCGAGGACAGGCTCATATTTTTCGGGGGACATCGTGATCTCCCAGTTGCTGCCGTCTTCCCGGATATCCTCGGCGCCGGCGTTCAGGGCGATATCCATGAGCTGTTCTTCCGAGGCCTTGGCTTGTTCGATATCGATGTAGCCCTGGCGTTTGAAGCGGTAGGAGACGCACCCGGATTCGCCGATCCGGCCGCCGTTCTTGGTGAAGATGTGCCTGATCTCGGAAACCGTCCGATTTTTATTGTCGGAAAGGGCCGTGACGAAAAGAGCGACCCCGCCCGGGCCGTAGCCTTCGTAGATGATTTCTTCGTATTGAGAGCCTTCCAGCTGGCCCGTGCCTTTCAAGATGGCCCGTTTGATATTATCGGCCGGCATGTTGACCGCCCGGGCGTCCTGGACGGCTTTCCGGAGGCGGGGGTTCGCGTCCGGATCGCCGCCGCCGGCGCGCGCGGCCACGGCGATCTCACGAATAATCTTGGTGAAGATCTTGCCGCGCTTGGAGTCCGCCGCGGCCTTTTTATGCTTAATAGAATGCCATTTAGAATGACCGGACATGGTGTTCTCCTTCGGAAAAGAATCTAAGGGATTTTAGCATAAAAACAAGCCCCTGGCAATCTTGGGTTCGATCGCGGCAACCTCACTCAAAATCCTGAACTGCGTCCTCCGATCTTTGTCTTCCCCGCGAAGAATGATAAAATTGGAGTTCAAGGTCCTGGATAAAGAAAAAATCACTATGGAAAAGCCAAAACCGCAGAAAAAAGTCGTTGTCGCCATGAGCGGAGGAGTGGACTCGTCGGTAGCCGCCGCCCTGCTCAAAGAACAGGGATATGAGGTCATCGGGATCACCATGAACCTCTATTCGCTGCCCAAAGAGGTCTGCCTGTCCGAAAGCCTCAAGAGCTGCTGCGGGCGGCAGGCCCAGGAGGATGCCAATCGAGTGGCCGTCGCCCTTGGCATTTCTCATTATGGCGTCGATTTCAGGCGCGAGTTCGAGCAAACGGTGATCGAGGATTTTAGCCGCGAATACCGCCGCGGCCGGACGCCCAACCCCTGCATCCGCTGCAATCAATTCATCAAGTTCGACTTGCTTCTGGAACGGGCAAACAAGCTGGGGGCGGACCATATCGCCACCGGCCACTATGCCCAAGTCGAATGGGATCCAGCCGCGGGCCGCTATCTTTTAAAAAAGGGAAAAGACAAGGACAAGGACCAGTCCTATTTTCTTTATACCCTGACACAGAAACAACTGGCCCAGACGATTTTCCCCGTCGGCGGCCTGACCAAAAAGGACGTCCGGACGATCGCCGCGAAATTCGCGCTTCCCGTGGCCGACAAGGAAGAGAGCCAGGAGATCTGCTTCGTCCCGGACAAAGATTATGCCAAATTATTGAAGGATAGGATTCCAGAGGCGTTCCGTCCCGGCCCTATTCTGGACCTTGAGAGCCGCGTCCTCGGAGAGCATGACGGGATCATTCATTTCACGGTCGGCCAGCGGAAGGGAATGGGGATCGCCGCGCGCCATCCTTTGTATGTCCTGGCGATCGATGCCGATAAGAATGCGATCGTTGTCGGAAGAAATGAAGACCTTTATCGAAGCCGGCTCGAAGCGTCCGGGGTGAATTTTATCTCCATCGAAAAACTCGATGAGCCCAAGCCTGTCCGGGCCAAGATTCGTTATAAGCACGCCGAGGCAAGAGCGACGATTTTTCCCTCAGGCGCGGCCGGCATCCGGGTCGAGTTTAATAAGCCACAGAGGGCAGTGACACCGGGCCAGGCCGTGGTATTTTATGACGGTGAGACGGTTGTCGGGGGCGGAATCATTGATTAGAGCACGAGCGTGATCATGGCAATGCTGCAGGCCGCCACGACCAGCGCGATTCATCTTTCCCCAATGCGACATTTTGAAAGCGGCATAACACCATTCCACGACGTTGACATCGTTTGGCATAGCTGATATCTTTTGGTCAACAAGAAAACGGGAACAAGGGTCATGAAGTGCCCGAGATGTCAGTCTGACAATACCGATACCGCGCGCTTCTGCAGCAACTGCGCTACGAAACTGGACCTCTCCGACCGGGCATCCCTCACTCGGACGCTCGAGACAACACCAGATGAGCTCGCCCGGGGCGTCGTCTTTGCCGGCCGCTACGAGATTATCGAGGAGCTGGGCACAGGCGGTATGGGGCGCGTCTACCGGGCCCAAGACACCAAACTCAAAGAGGAGGTCGCGCTCAAGCTCATCAAGCCCGAGATCGCCGCTGACAAAAGGACGGTCGAGCGGTTCCACAACGAGATTAAGATTGCCCGCAAGGTCAGTCATAAGAACATTTGCCGGATGCATGACCTTCATGAAGAGGGGAAAACCCTGTACCTGACGATGGAGTATGTCCGCGGAGAAGACCTGAAGAGCCTGCTCCACAGAATGAAAGCCCTGACGATCGGTGCAGCAATCTCCACTGCCCGCCAGGTCGCTGAGGGGCTGGCCGAGGCGCACAAGCTGGGCATCACCCACCGGGACCTGAAACCCGGCAACATCATGATCGACAAGGACGGGAACGCAAAGATCATGGATTTCGGGATCGCCCGGGTGAGGCAGGAGAAAGGGATCACAGGCGAGGGAGCGGTCATTGGGACGCCGGAGTATATGAGCCCGGAACAGGTCGAAGGGAAGGGAGCGGATGCGAGGTCTGATATCTACGCCCTGGGGGCGATTCTCTTCGAGATGCTCGTGGGACGGGCGCCGTTCGAGGGGGAGACGCCGTTCTCGATCGCGAACAAGCATAAAACTGAACCACCCCCCATTCCGAAGAAGCTCGTGCCGCAGATTCCGGAGGGGCTGAACAAGCTCATCCTCCGCTGCCTCGAGAAGGACAAGGCGAAGCGTTACCAGACTGCTGAGGAGCTCGTCGCCGACCTCTCCGCCGTGGAGCAGGCGCTTCCTGTGACCGATCGCATCGCGCCGCGGGCCAAGACTAAAACCTCGCATGAGGTTACGATCAAATTCCAACCTCGCCGGCTCGTCATCCCCGCAGTCGCTCTTATCGGACTCGTCGCCATCGTTTTCGTCATAATAAAATTTGTTCCCAGAAGGGTTGCGCCTCCGGCTCAGCCCGGAATTTCCGCTGTTCCCGCCGTCGCCATCCTTTATTTCAAGAACAACACCGGCGACAAGAACCTGGATATCTGGAGAGAAGGGCTTAGCGATTGCCTGATCACCAAGCTCTCCCAATCTCGCCATATCCGCGTGCTCGACCAAAGCCAAATCTATGGAATTCTCCAGGGGTTGAACCTCCTCGATAAAACCAATTTCACGCCAGACGAGCTTAAAAAGATTGCCTCGCGCGGCCTCGCGACGCACATCGTTCAAGGAAGCCTGTCCAAGGCTGGAGATAAGCTACGAATTAACTTGACCCTAGAGAATCCATCGACGCACGAGATCACGTCTCCCGATAGTGTGGATGGAACGGGCGAGGCCAGCATCTTCGGTATGGTCGACGAGCTCGCGAACCGGCTGAAAGCGAACCTGGGCCTGAACACCCAACAAATAGCTTCAGAAATCGAGCGCCAGAGTGGCGCGATTAGCACGAATTCAACAGAGGCGTATAAATATTACCTGCAAGGTTGGGACTTTTCACAAATAAAGGGATTACCTGAGCAGTCGATCCCCTTTCTTGAAAAAGCATTAGCCGCAGATCCGCAATTCGCCACAGCGTATGTTCTTCTGTCCGTTGATAAGTTAAATTCAGGGCGTTTAAAAGAAAGTCGAACCTACATACAAAAGGCCTTCGATTTAAGGCAGCACGTTTCTGAAAGGGAACGTTTCGTCATCGAGGCTGAGTACTACCAGATGACGTCTGAAAGGAACTGGGATAAAGCGATCGATGCCTTTACCAAACTTCTCAGTCTCTATCCCTGGGACGGCACAGGCAACGGCGACCTTGGGTTTACTTATTTTAAGATGGAAGAATGGGACAAGGCTATCGAACGTTATGAAGTCCTAAGACGATACAATGTCAGCGACTCCGTAACCTATTTCATGTTATCAGCTAACTATCTGGGCAAAGGCCGAGTCGAGGAGGCGAAGAACGTTCTAGAAGGCTACCTCGACAAGTTCGGTGATAATAGTTGGATTCGGGCATACTTAGGGTGTATCTATTATATTTTGGGAAATCCAGAAAGAGCGAAGACGGAAATCGAGCAGGCTTATGCCCAAACTCCGGAATTGGATAAATATTTTAGGTACTGTTTTTTGTTGTGGACGCGGGACTTCGCTGCTTCGGAGCCTCTCCTACAAAAGATCGCTCCGACTTTTGGACAAGTGGGACTTCGGAGCATGTCCCTTGCTCTGCAGGGGGAACTCAAAGAGGCGAACATTAGCATGAGTCGTGATATTGAGGCAAGCCATAGCGCAGGCGATCTTGATCTGGCGAGTCTGAAATGGCTGCTATCTGCTCATCTCAGGGAAACGACGGGGGATTTTGCCGGCGCTTTGTCTGCCTGCGACTCGGGCTTGCGGGGTGGGAAAGAACTGGAAGACATTTGTAACCAGTGCCAAGCGCTCTTTCGCCGAGGAATCATCCAAGCCCGGCAGGGCGACTTCGAAGCTGCCCGCAGGACGGCTGAGGAACTTCAACGCACGGTGGAGAACGGACCGGCAAAAAAAAGGATTTACTACTATAATGCGCTTTTGGGCTTACTCGCCCTCAAGAAGAAAGGACTATCTCAAGCACAGGATTATCTACAAAAAGCCGTAACCCCCACGGGCATAGAATGGAGTTATCAGTTCAACCCTCGCCCTGAATTCCTTGATTACTTGGCGGAGGCATACGCTCAAGCCGGCCGATGGACTGATGCCCAAAAGACTTATCAGGAAATCCAGTCCCTGAAATTTCCGATCGTATGGGAGCCGGCTAACGCGGTGATTTATGTGAGGAGCTTCTATAAATTAGGGCAGGTGCTTGAGCACAAAGGCGACAAGGCCGGCGCCGCGAATTGCTATCGCAAATTCCTCGACCTCTGGAAAGATGCCGACCCCGGCTTGCCCGAAGTGACCGACGCCAAAAAGCGTCTTGCGGCGCTTTGAGAGAATTGAGCCAAAGCGAGTTTTGGATTGATATGGAATTTGGAACATGAAGTGCCCAGAGTGTAGCGCCGAGAACAGCGATACGGCCCGCTTCTGCAGCAACTGTGCTACGCCGCTCACGAGCACGCGGGGGACAACTCCCTCAAAAACAATATCCATCCAACAGCCCTCGAAGGTCATAGCCGGAGGCACTGTTGTCGCCGGAAAGTATCAGATTCTCGAGCCGATCGGAAGAGGTGGAATGGGGGTTGTCTACAAGGCTGAAGACACAAAGCTTAAACGCCCCGTCGCCCTGAAGTTCCTGCCTGAAGAGCTGGCCCATGACCGCCAGGCTGTCGAGCGTTTCCAGCGAGAAGCCCGGGCAGCCTCTGCCCTGAGTCATCCCCACATTTGCACCATCTACGATATCGATGAACATGAAGGACAGCACTTTATCGCGCTCGAGTTTCTGGAGGGAAAGACGCTCCGGGAGTATATGCTGGGCAAGCGGCTGGACGTGGACCAGATCGTTGATTTGGGGATTCAGGTTGTGGGCGGGCTGGAGGCGGCGCACGCTAGAGGGATTATTCACCGGGACATCAAACCGGGCAATATTTTCGTAACTGAATCAGGACAAGCCAAGATCCTGGATTTCGGGTTGGCCAAGCTTCTGCCCGAATGGAGGCCAAAAGCTGCGGAGAAGGCTGCGGTCGGCATGGCGACAATGACTGCAGAAGAGCTTCTGACCAGTCCCGGTTCTGCCGTCGGGACCGTGGCCTATATGTCGCCGGAGCAGGCCCTGGGAAAAGACCTGGACGCACGGACCGACCTATTTTCGTTGGGCGTTGTCTTGTACGAGATGGCGACGGGGATTCTCCCTTTCCGGGGTGATACATCGGCGGCGCTATTCGATGGAATCCTGCACAGAGTACCCACACCGGCTGTGCGGCTGAACCCTGACCTGCCGGATGAGCTCGAGCACATCATCGACAAGGCGCTCGAGAAGGATCGGGACGTACGCTACCAGTCGGCCAAAGATATACTCGTCAACTTGAAGCGCCTGAAGCGCGAAACCGAATCGGGCAAAATCGCTACTATGGCCGGTGTATCCGTCAGAAAGAAGCGGATTTTAAGGCGACCTGCCGCGCGCCGGAGGATCATTTTAGCAGTTGCCGGAATAGCCGTAATAGTTTTGGCCGCCGCTGCCCTGCTTTTGAAGCCTTGGCGCAGTGGCATGCCTCGCTTCACCCAGGCCAACAGCGTCGTGGTCCTGCCCTGCAAGGTCTATGGGACAAAAGATGCGGACTATCTGATCGAGGCTATACCGGAGTCACTTTCCACATTGCTCGGGAATGTGGAAGGCTTGGAGACGAAGATACCCATAACTAACACCGAACTTGATAGCATTCGAGGCGACCTCGGTAAAGCCGCGGCTCTCTATTAAGTCCAGCGTTTCGTCCGACCCTCTGTCACGGTCGATTCCGATCAAATGACGCTCAACGTCCAGTTGCTCGATTCGAAGACTCGCCGGATTCTGTGGAGCAAGGAATATCCAGGTAGGCGCGGGAACTATCTTGAAATGGTCCATGGAACGGCCGAGGACCTCCGTCAGAAGCTGCGGCCGGACACGAAACCCGTGAGTTCTGCGTCGGGGCTGGCGGCGAATTCGGAGGCTGAGCTTCTATTCCGACAGGCCAAGTACTATTCAAACCAGTACAGCAACCTCACCCGGCAAGCCGATTTCGACCGCGCCTTCTCCAGCTTGAAACGCGCACTGGAACTGGACCCCAAGCTGGCTGATGCCGCTGCCCAAATAGCTCGTCTGTATATATTCAACGCCACGGTTGGGGGATCTGCTAAAGAGGCTATTCCTGAAGCCGAATCCTGGGGACGGAGGGCCATAGAGATCGATCCGCACTGTGGCCTGGGCTGGGCCGTAATGGGTACGGCTGAATTCTATTCTCTTCGTCCTGATAGGCATAAGGTATTGGAATGTGCCCTCAAAGCCGTCCACTTCGCACCTCGAGACCCCGTATCGCACAATTTATTGGGCAACGCGCCTATACCTTGCGGGCTAGGTTTAGAAGCAAACATTAACGCTTATAGATTGGACGCACTCGACCTAATTGACGGGGCCAACATAGGATACACACTTTTCTCTCTGGGACGTTCCGTTGAAGGGCTGCCTTACGTCGATGATGTCTTGAGCATCGAACCCAAATTTGCGATGGGGTTGCTGTATAAAGCCCTCATACTCGCAGATCTAGGGCGAACAACTGAAACAACGGACATGCTTGAAAGACTTAAAGGACGATTTGCCGGGGGCAGTATATATGCCCCGTGGATCCTTTGTGCGCAATATGCGTTGGCGGTTCAACAACATGATTCCAAGGCAGCGGACCTTCTGCTGAAGGAAAATCTCATCAGCATAGACAATCCCCAGACAAGGTGGATGGAACAGAATACGGACATTACGAATATCATGCCGTTTGTGGTTAAGCATGGCCGGCTGGAGACCGCGCTGCACATGCTGTCACGCTATTTAGAAGCGAATTATTTCCCACCTTATGATTGGCTGGTTCTCGATCCGCGTCTGGATCCCCTGCGGCGAGATGAACGCTTCAAGCCGATTCTCGAGAAGTTTCGCGAAGATTTCGTGGATATTATGAAGGTCCTGGCGCAGGTTCGTTCCCGCGGCGAGCTTCCAACCTATCTCGAAGCTCCCTTCACCGACCTAATCAAGAAGCTGGAAATCAAGTTGTAGATGCATTTTCTTTTTTAATATCAATATAGTGGAGGGTATTATGAAGAAGAGGGGAGTACTCTTGATTGGGATTGTTTTGCTTCTTGCCACAAGTCTTCAACCTCAGGAAGTCACGGGCAACCTGGAAGGCCGTGTCCTTGACCCCGAAGGGCAGCCGCTTGCCGGAGTTCAGGTTGTTGTCACCGGCGCCGGCCTGCAAGGGGTTCGAGAGGCGAAGACTGATGAACGAGGCGGCTTTCGCTTTTTCTCTCTGCCAACCGGAGTCTTTAATGTCAAGGTGCATCATGAGGCATTTCGGGATATCGCCCTGGAGAACGTCCGGGTCAAATTGGGGGGAACCACCTCCCTTGGAGAAATCCGGCTCCAGCAAAAAGTCCTGGAAGCCTACGAAATCGTCGTCTCCGCCGAGCGTCCGCACATTGATCTGGCGTCTACGGTTTCCGGATCAAACCTCGTTGCGGATACGATCAAAGACCTGCCCGTAGCACGGGACTACCGAAGCATCATGGCCATTCTTCCGGGCGCTAATCAAAGCTATTATGGCGATGAGGTCAACGTCTCGGGCGCTTCCGGGTCGGAAAACTTGTACTTCATCGATGGAATTGACGTCTCCGACCCGTATATGCGGTATAAGAACACCAACCTTCCCTACAATTTTGTCAAAGAGATCGAAGTCAAGACCGGCGGCTATGAGGCCGAGTATCGGAGTTCCCTGGGCGGATTAGTCAATGCTGTGACCTATTCGGGCGGCAATAAATTCAGCGGCCAGCTCTTCGGCTTCTTTACTAACAACAACTTTTCACAGGCGGCGCTCCGCTCGGAATTAGAGCCGAGCACAGGGAAATTCGCCCAATACGACTTCGGCTTCAGCCTGGGCGGTCCGATCATCCGCGATAAGCTCTGGTTTTTCGGGGCATATAATCCGACCGTCCAGCGGGAGGATGTCCTTATTCCGGGGCTTAAGTATTACGAGGACAAATTGACCCGCAACATTTTTGCCGGGAAAATAACTTGGCAGCCTTCCTCGAGAGCGAATTTCGTTTTTACCGCGATCGGCGATCCCGCCCGGCATTATGCCGTGGGCCTCTTGAATACTGAGGTATCTGAGGCGTTAAATCCGGACCCAATGCTCACCCAGATTACGGAAGGTGGCTATAACTTTCTGGCCAGTGGAAACTACATGTTCAGCGAGAAGTTCTTTCTAGAAGCTTCGCTGGCCTATATCACCCGGCGCGACAGAAGCGATCCTGCCACGGACCGGGGAAAAGACGAAATCTTTTTTATTGATGAAGCGGCGGGCAACGTCGTTTCCGGCGGGAATATCGGAGAGACATACGGGGATAGTTATCAAACGACGGCTTCGTGCAAAGGAACGCTCGTGCTTGGAGATCATATTCTCAAATTAGGTTTCGAATACCGGGATAATAAGCTTAATTCTTACGCAAACGAACGCTGGGTGTTTGGCTTAGGGGATTATGGATACGTGCTTCAAACATTTAACGAGAGCGGAACCGTCCACAATCGCATTCCTTCGCTTTTCGCCCAGGATTCCTGGAGGTTTAGCGACCGCCTAGAGCTCAATTTCGGCCTCCGCTGGAGTGGAGAATTCCTCGTCGCTTCCAATGGCAAAGTCGCCCAGAGGATTACCGATGAATACCAGCCGAGAATTGGCTTAATCTTTCAACCCGGCAGGACCGGATCAAGCAAGATTTTCGGCTCATTCGGCCGTTTCTACGAGGAGTTTTCCACTGAACTTATGACGTGGTACCAAATGGAAGGCTCCATTTTTAAGTGGATTTTGTATGACCATGATCCGAGATTGGACGCTTCAGGTGGCGTCGTCGGGACCGAAACGAATGGCGAAATACAGCCTGAGGTCAAAGGACTCCAGGGCCAGAACTATGATGAGTTTACGCTGGGCTACGAGCAAGCCCTGAGCAGCAAATACAAATTTGGCGTCTTGGGAATCTACCGGCACCTCCGGGATGGCGTTGAAGATGGAATGGAAGGCTACGGAAACCCCGGACGAGCTCCTCTTGAAAATTATCCAAAGATGAAACGCGAATACCTCGGCCTGGAGCTTACGTTCACGAAATCCAGAGGGAAATATTTCGATTTCGCGGCCTCCTATACCCTCTCCAGGTCCTATGGCAACTATCCGGGTCTGTTTGCCCAGGATTTAGGCGATTACAGGCCTAACGTCAGCGGGCAGTTTGACTCTCCCGAGGAAGTGATTCATGCCACCGGGCTTCTGCCGAATGACCGGCCGCATGTTTTTAAATTCTTCGGTTCCTACCGGTCCCCTTTTGGGCTCTCGGTTGGTGCCTTTTTTATATGGCAGAGCGGCACGCCATTGAGCGAGATAGGAACGCAGACCATGATTCCCGGCTGGATTATGTACTTGGCGCAGAGAGGCACGGCGGGTCGAACGCCCTCAGTTGCCGATCTCAATCTTCGAGTGACGTATGAGATGAAAAACGTGATTCATACAAAAGTTATCCCGCGGCTCATCCTCGACCTCTTTCACATCGGAAGCCAAAGGAAGCCTGTGACATACGAACAACAACACTATTTCGGCGTCGATGAATTCGGCAACCAGACTGACCCTAATCCCTTATATATGCATCCCACAGGCTATTTCCCGCCGATGTCAGCCAGGCTGGGGCTGGAAATCAATTTCTGAGCCCGGCCCCATAAAGGATCAGGTCTAGAATTTCATCTGGATCGCGCCGGAATCCCCTCCAGATTAGCAGAGGAGATCGTTCAATTTTCGGAGGAATTTTAGCCGTTCAAGGGACTACTGAAGCCAAATGGCTGACGACGAATAATCGGCAATAAACGCAGGCGTTCTCCCAGCTAAACGATCCAAATCTCGATTTTCCCCGACAACGAATCGCCCATCTGGGTTGTCCTGGCCGCAAATGTTTTTTCGATTGGTATTACTATTTGCAATATTACTTGCATTTGGTAATTCTTGGAGCTATAATCCAAGCGCCATGATTAAAACCCGTCATTTCTGGCTGAATCTGACCGAGCAATCTTGGAAGAAGAAGTCCGTTCTCTGGCTCTCCGGCGTCAGACGAGTCGGGAAGACATTCCTCTGCCAGTCCTTGCCCGACACGGAATATTTCGATTGCGAGCTGCCTCGGACCCGCCGTCTTCTGGAAGATCCCGAAAGTTTCCTCGATAGCCGGAAGGGAAAAAGGCTGATTCTCGACGAGATTCATCGCCTGGCCAATCCATCTGAGGTTCTTAAGATCGCAGCCGATCATTTTCCCGATATCAAGATTATCGCCACCGGCTCGTCCACGCTCGGGGCCTCCTCCAAATTCAGGGATACGTTGACCGGTCGCAAAGTCGAAATCTGGCTCACGCCCATGATTTCTGACGACTTGAAGGATTTTGGCCGCGCCGATATGAAGCACCGCCTGCACCGCGGCGGACTGCCGCCTTTCTTCCTGGCTGAGGGGAGCCCTGAACGTGAATTCCAAGAATGGATGGATGCATATTGGGCTAAGGACATCCAGGAACTCTTCCGTCTCGAACGCCGCTACTCATTTACCCGCTTCTGCGAACTCCTTTTTGCGCAGAGCGGAGGAGTGTTCGAGGCCACCAAGTTTTCCAAGCTGTGCGAAGCGAGCCGCACGACGATCAGCAACTATCTAGCGATTCTTGAGGCCACGTTCGTCGTTCATGTGATCCGGCCCTTCAGTACTCACCGCGCCACCGAAATCATTTCTGCGCCAAAGGTTTACGGCTTCGACACTGGATTTGTCTGTCATTATAAGGGATGGGAAACCCTTCGTTCTGAAGACCTCGGACTCCTCTGGGAGCATTATGTACTGAACGAAATTCATGCCAAGCGTCAAAATCGAGACATCCGAACATGGCGCGACAAGCAGCGCCATGAAATCGATTTTATTTTACAGAGGAATCCCCGGGAGATCACCGCCATCGAATGCAAATGGTCGGCCGGCCAATTTGACCCGGCCAACCTCAAGGTTTTTCGTCGGTTGTACCCCCAGGGGCCCAACTTTGTTGTGGCCCAGGATATTGACCGAACATACCGACGGGATTATCGAGGAACGAAGGTAGATTTTGTCGGTCTCGCGGGCTTGATATCGGCTCTCTGCCGAGGAAGTCGCTTAAGCCATCATGGACATAGCTGAGGCGTCTACGCCATAATCTGTCAACGCGCAAAGCGAACACATTCAGGGGGCGGAATCATTGATTAGAGCACGAGCGTGATCATGGCAATGCTGCAGGCCGCCACGACTACCGCGCCGATGAGCCCGACAATTAGCGGCTTGATCCCCACAGATTTAAAAGCCTTGAAGACGGTGTTCAAACCGATCCCCGCCATAGAGATGATGATCAAAAACTTTCCCAGCCAGGTCAGACCGTCAACGCCGGCCTTGGAGAAATAGCCCGCCGTATTGAGTCCGGCCATAATGAAATACCCGAATAAAAACCAGGGAAAGGCTTTGGCCCAATTCACGTGCTTCTTTTCCTTTTTCGCTTCTTCAAGTGTGGCGCGCGTGAACCAGGCGGCGATCAGGAAGGCCAGGGGCGCCATAAAACAGTTACGGACAAGCTTGACGGCTGTGGCCGTCTTTCCGGCCAAATCCGAAAAGATGAACCCGGCTCCCACGACCTGGGGTGTGGCGTGGATGGCCGTGCCCGCGAACACGCCGAAGGCGATATCGCCCACGCCCATCGCCTGGGCAATTTTCGGATAAAGAAGAATGGCCACCAGGCCCCAGAGCGTGATCGTGCCGATGGCATAGCTCGTTTCCTCTTCCTTGGCCTTGATCAGGGGTGCCGTGATGGCGATGGCCGAGCCACCGCAGATGGTCGTGCCGACAGAGAGCAGGGTGGAAAGAGTCGGGGGGAGCCTGAAAAGCCTGCCGAGAGCATAAATCACGAAATAGCTGACCACCATCGTCACCAGAATAATGGAGAGCATTTGTGCGCCCTGCGAGCGCAGGTCCTTGAAATTCAGCGTGGCCCCGATGAGGACGACGCCCCAGATCAGGAACTTTTCAAATGATTTAATGCCGGCGTGAAATAGTTTGGGAACCAGCCCCAGATTCCTGGCCAGGATTCCCAGCACGACAGCGATGGCGGTGGCTTCCAGCGGATGTTTTCCTCCCGCCACGATCAAGTTGGAAAGATACATGGATATGACACCGACGGCCGCCATGAGGATCCAGCCGGGGATGTATTCTTTGTACATGGTTTTTCCTTTATCCGGGGATGAAGAATGGGCTATTCTAATGAGCCGGTCATCCTGATGTCAAGGAGAGACTGATTTGAAAACCAGGGGCGGATGGGCGGCCTCCTAGATGGGGGGCAGAGCGACTCTATCATACAGCCCTCCATGCCATCCCGGGCTCTTGACATACCATAGGGGGGTATGGTATATTAGGAGAAAGAGACCTAAAACATGACAAAAGCCAATCCTTCGCATCTCGAGGAACTCGGGCGCCTGAAAAAGATCGAAGGCCAGATCAAGGGCGTTCAAAAAATGATCCAGGACGGCCGCTATTGCATCGATATCTTGACCCAGTTGAGCTCGATCGTGGGGGCGATCAAAAGCGTTGAAGAGAATATCATCAACCGCCACCTCCGAACATGCGTGGCGGACTCATTAGTCGATCGCGGCCGCAAGGAAAGAGAGAAAAAAGTCCAGGAGGTCATCGACATCCTTATCAAATTCAGGAAACACGGATAAAAGGAGATTTCCAATGGCTATTGATATCCTTATTGAAGGGATTGTCTGCGCTTCCTGCGTCCAGAAAATCGAATCGGCCCTTCTTGAGAAAAAGGGTGTTCTCAAGGCATCCGTCAACTTGGCGACCGGCAAGGCCAGGGTGGAGTATCTCCCGACGGAGATTGGTGTCGAGGAGATATGGACGACCATCGAATCGGCAGGCTACAAAGTGATCAAGCTTTCGGGAGAGCTCGATGAGGACTTCGAGCTGAAGGCCCGAGAACAGGAGTATAAGAAGCTCAGGCGAAAATTCTTCATCGGCCTGGCCTTCAGCATCGTCATTTTTATCGGGAGCTCCCCCCATTTCTTTCCGTGGATTCCCTCGCTTCTCAATAACTATGTTCTCCTCTGGGCCCTGACCACGCCCGTCCAGTTCTGGATCGGCGGGCAGTTTTACAGGGGCGCCTGGGGCGCATTTAAGCACAGGAACGCCGACATGAATACGCTGATTGCCGTCGGCACATCGGCCGCCTATCTTTATAGCGTGGCGGCGACCGTTGTCCCGTCGTTTTTCAGGGCCGGCAACCTCCAGCCGGATGTCTACTTCGACACTTCGGCGGTGATTATCACTTTGATCCTTTTTGGGCGGATGCTCGAAGCCAGGGCGAAAGGGCAGACGTCCGAAGCCATTAAAAAGCTCATCGGGCTTCAGCCGAAAACGGCCCGCGTCATCCGCGAGGGCAGGGAAGTGGATACTCCCGTTAAAGAAGTCCTGGCCGGAGATATCGTGGTGGTCCGGCCGGGCGAAAAGATACCGGTCGATGGGATCGTGACCAAAGGAAGGTCGTCTGTCGATGAATCGATGATCACCGGCGAAAGCATGCCCGTCAAGAAAGAAGAAGGGGTCGAGGTCATCGGGGCCACGATCAACAAAACGGGAAGCTTCGAATTCCGGGCGACCAAGGTCGGCAAGAACACCGCGCTGGCCCAGATCATCCGGCTCGTCCAGGAGGCCCAGGGCTCCAAGGCCCCGATCCAAAGGATGGCCGATGTCATCGCCGGCTATTTTGTTCCGATTGTCCTGTCGATCGCGATCCTCACCTTCGTCGTCTGGTTTGATTTCGGGCCCCGCCCCGGCTTGACCTTCGCCCTGTTGAATTTTGTGGCCGTGATGATCATTGCCTGTCCCTGCGCCTTGGGCCTGGCCACGCCGACGGCGGTCATGGTCGGGACTGGAAAAGGCGCCGAAAACGGGATCCTGATCAAGGGCGGCGAAAGTTTGGAAACGGCCCACAAGGTAACCACCGTTGTTTTTGATAAAACGGGAACCCTGACCAAGGGTGAGCCCGAGGTGACGGACATCCTGGCCCTGGCTCCGTTTTCTGAAGAAGAAATATTGCGGCTCGCCGCGAGCGCGGAAAAGACATCCGAACATCCGCTCGGCGAAGCCATCTTCAAGAAGGCCGATGAAAAAGGCTTGGCCATAGACACAGCCAAGAATTTTCAAGCTTTGGAAGGCCTGGGAATCGAGGCCGAGATCGAAGGGAAAAGGGTTCTCGTCGGGAATGAAAAGCTGATGGAGCAGCGCGGGATCGCTTCGGGGCCGCTCACCGGGAAAGCGCACGAGCTGTCTCTCGAAGCTAAAACGCCCGTTTATCTGGCCGTTGACGGCCGGCTGGCGGGGCTGCTGGCCATTGCGGACATATTGAAAGAGAATTCTGCCAATGCCGTCCGAAGATTAAAAAAGCTGGGGCTCCAAGTGATTATGTTGACGGGCGACAACCGGAGGACCGCAGCGGCCATCGCTGGCAAAGCGGGAATCGAAACAGTCCTTCCCGAGCTCCTTCCCGCAGACAAGGTCCGCGAGATCAAGAATCTCCAGGAGGCGGGGAAGAGGGTGGCCATGGTCGGCGACGGGATCAACGACGCTCCGGCTCTGGCCCAAGCGGATATCGGCATCGCCATCGGCTCGGGCACGGACGTGGCCATGGAAGCCGCGGACATCACCCTGATCAAAGACGACCTGAATGGCGTGGCCAACGCCATCGACTTGAGCCAGAGGACCATCCGCACCATCAAGCAGAATCTCTTCTGGGCTTTTATCTATAATACGATCGGCATCCCGGTCGCCGCCGGCATCCTTTACCCGTTTTTCGGCATCCTCCTCAACCCCATTCTGGCTTCGGCGGCGATGGCCTTCAGCTCGGTGTCCGTCGTCTCCAATTCGCTGCGGCTGAAGCGGATGAAGCTGAACGCCTCAGGAGGAGGGAAATGATGGGAAAAATGATTGTCACGATCGCCGGTCTGGCCCTCGTCCTCTTCGTCAATTGGTATTTCTTCCTGTCCAAAAAAAAGAAGACCTGACGGACACTCTTGGAGGAGGACCCTTTCAAAGGTTCCCCCTCCAACGGGCGGCGGGAATACCCGCCGGCCCTGCTACCCCTCCAAGGAGCATCCTCCCATGAATTCATTGCCTAATGCTCCTTGGAAGGAAGGCAGCGAACAAGGCGAGCGTTGGAAGGAAACCCTAGGCAAGGGTTTCCTTCCAAGAGTGTCCCCCCTGAAGATTCATTGCCTCATGCTCCTTGGAAGGAAGGCAGCGAGCAAGGCGAGCGTTGGAAGGAAACCCTAGGCAAGGGTTTCCTTCCAAGAGTGTCCCCCCTGAAGATTCATTGCCTCATGCTCCTTGGAAGGAAGGCAGCGAGCAAGGCGAGCGTTGGAAGGAAACCCTAGGCAAGGGTTTCCTTCCAAGAGTGTCCCTTGACTATTTTTATCATTTAAGTAGAATATAAAGGTTCGGCTTGCCTGTTTGACTGTGTCTTGGAGGCAGGTCCGGCCCCGAAAAACAATAAATATTGGAGGTTCGAATGATCAAGCGTTTGAAGATTCTCTCGTTCCTGCTGGCGCTGGCCTTTATCGTCGTCCTGGCCGGGATCGCCCAGCAGAAGGCCGAGGACACGGCCAAAGACCCGGTCTGCGGCATGTCGGTGAAATTAGCCGGCGCGAAATATACCTATGATTACATGGGCACGACCTATTATTTCTGCAGCGAAGGCTGCAAGACTGCGTTTTCCAAAGAGCCGGACAAATATCTGGCCAAAAAAGACGTCACGAAGCCCATGGGTCAGGGGATGCCAATGGGCGGCGGCATGCACGGTCAGCAGATGCAGATGAAGCCCGGCGAAAAGATGGGCGGCGCCATGGAAAACTGCCCGATGATGATGAAAGACTTGGAGAAAAAGTTCGAAAACACCAAAGACGGCGTCGTGATTACCCTGACCTCCAAGAACCCCGAGACGGTTAAAAAGATCCAGGAGCACGCCGCGATGATGAAGGAGGGCAAGTGCCCCATGATGGGCAAAGGCGGAGACGCCGCCAAGACGGGCACGGGCGAAGAAGGCTGCCCTATGGCCAAAGATTGCCCGATGAAGAAAAAGTAAAAATCATCCGTTTTCAAACGAACAATTTCCGTTGAGGGGTGCCTTTAGCGCCTAGCGCGCGAGGCTGAGAGCAAACCCGCAGAACCTGATCTGGGTCATACCAGCGGAGGAAGACGGAATAAGCTATTTCTAGAAAGCCGTTTTCCTTGGTTAAGGCCCGGGAAACGGCTTTTTTTTTGAGGGGAGGTCGGCCATGTTCGAACCCGAGGATGTATGGAGAGATGTGCAGCGGATCCGGAGCGAGGCGCCTCTTATCCATAACATCACGAATTACGTGGTGATGAACACGACGGCCAACGCGCTGTTGGCCCTCGGAGCGTCTCCGGTCATGGCCCATGCCATGGAGGAGGTCGAAGCCATGGTCGGCTTGGCCAGAGCTCTGGTCATCAATATCGGCACTCTGAGCGGACCCTGGATCGCAGCTATGCTCAAAGCGGCCTCGGCGGCCAAGCGGCGCGGCATTCCCGTTGTGCTCGATCCCGTCGGTGCGGGCGCAACCCGATATCGCACCGAGGCTGCCCAGCGGATCCTTGCCGATGCTCCTCCGACGATTGTTCGAGGCAACGCCTCTGAAATCAGGGCGCTTTATTATGCCGAATCCGAAACCAAGGGTGTGGACAGCCGGCATGACGCCGCTGCCGCCGCGGAGGCAGCGCGAGGGCTCTCGAAAAAATGCGGCTGCGTCGTGAGCGTGAGCGGCGCCGTGGATTTGATATTCAACGATGATTCCATCGTCCAGGTCGCTAACGGCCATCCGATGATGCCCCGTGTGACCGGCCTGGGCTGCACGGCCTCAGCGCTGACGGGCGCATTCGCCGCCGTCAACCCATCAGCCTTCGAAGCTGCGGCGCATGCCATGGCGGTGATGGGGATCGCGGGCGAAATCGCAGCCGGCAAGTCGCCGGGGCCGGCCAGCTTTCAGATGCATTTCCTCGATGCTCTCTATGGGCTTCAAGAGGAGGACATCCAGAATCGTCTGAGCATGGAGCGGGCTTGATAAAAGGTCCCGATTTTAGCCTTTATCTTGTCACAGACCGGACGCTGTCGCTGGGGCGGCCGCTGGAAGGGATCGTCGGGGCTGCGGTCCGCGGCGGCGTCTCCGCGGTTCAACTTCGTGAGAAGTCCTGTTCAACTGAAGAATATATCGAGACGGCCCGCCGCATCAAAAAGGTTTTAGGGCCCTTCGGCGTTCCCCTGATCATTAACGATCGCGCGGAGGTCGCTCTCGAGGTCGGAGCGGCCGGCGTTCATCTCGGACAGGGCGATATGCCTCCTGCCGATGCGAGGAAATTATTGGGTCCGGACGCTGTCATCGGGCTCTCCGTGGAGACGCCGAAACAGGCTGATAAAGCCGATCAATTGGACGTCGATTATCTCGGTGTCAGCCCTATTTTCCCGACGCCGACAAAAACGGACATAACGACGGCATGGGGACTTCAAGGATTGCGCCTGCTGCGCTCGCGTTCGCGTCATAAGCTGATCGCCATCGGCGGCATCAACTCGTCCAACGCCGCCGAGGTCATGGAGGCAGGCGCCGATGGCATCGCCGTCGTCTCAGCCATCTGCTCTGCTCCGGACCCTGAAGCTGCGGCCCGCGAGCTCAGAACGATCGTGAATCGATTGCGAAATCGGAGATGAGTTCCTGCGTTCTAATTCCCGTTCTTGTCTCGCGTTTTTCTACGATGCCAAAATGATTGACTTTTTTTATGAATTGAGATATAAGAGTCATGTCCAGATTGAGAGACGAAATTTGCAGATTTTATCTGCTTATTTATCTGACTGAAAATTTGTAAAGGACGAGGTGGAAATGCATACCGTTAAAGACATGCTGAAGGAAAAGGGATCGAACGTATGGACCATTTCGCCGGAAGCCAAAGTGATCGATGCCCTCAAGCTTATGGCAGATAAAAAAATCGGCGCGCTCGCGGTGATGGATAAGAACCAGGTGGTGGGCATCCTTTCGGAACGGGATTATGCGAGAAAAGTGATCCTCAAAGGTAGATCGTCGCTTGATACTCCTGTCAAAGAGATCATGACGGGCCAGGTCTATTGTGTCGGCCTCGAAACGGCCGCTGAGGAATGCATGGCCCTGATGACGAAAAAACGGATCCGCCATCTGCCGGTTATTGACAAGGGGAAAATGGTCGGCCTGATTTCCATCGGAGATGTTGTCAAATCAGTCATCTCCGAGCACAAAATTACCATCGGTCATCTCCAAGATTATATTCAGGGCAAGTATCTCTGATATTCTTTTCTATTCTTTGAGCCCCGACTCATCTTTCTGATCATTAAGGGACAGGCTGCAACGTGGGGAGATAGGCGGGTTTCTTTAAGCTCGTCTGTTCACAGGCTTTCGGACTCGAGGAGATTCTTCCGTTCTTCCAGGATTTTCTTGTATTCCAGAGGGTGGAGCGTCCGCAGCTCGTGTCCCGTGATCTTTCCGTTGAGCCAGATCTTGCTCATGGGGAAGACCTCGGGGTTGAGGTGGACGTTGTACATGTGCCAGATGATGATCGCCAGGAAGGCCAGCATGGCCTCGTAGCCGTGGACGATGACAAAGATGTCGTGGACCCAAAGCGGGAAGAGCTTGAGGGATAGCTCCACTTTCCACATGAAGAACCCGCTGATGATCATGACGAACGATCCCCAGGCGACGGCCAGGTACTCGAATTTCTCGATAAAATTGTAGCGGCCGAATTCCGGCTCCTTTTCGAACAACCAGTAAGGATGCTTCTCCAAGAATTTTTTGAGAATACCTCTCTTATAGAGAAACTGCGTCAGGCCGACGTTATGCCAGAAGAGATCCCACGCGTCCCGGATATCCTTGAACTTCGGGATCATCTCCTTGAAATTATTCCGGCCGCGCTTCGTGAAGATCGCGTAAAAAATATGCCAGATGATGTTGATGATCAGGATGACGGCCGCCACGCGGTGCATGATGCCCCGGATGTAAAACGCTTTTTCGAAGGAAAACAGGGATTTGAAAATCTTTAACTCGTAAAAAATCAGCGGCAGGCCCGTCACGATCAGGATGGAGAAGGTCAGGACCAGGAGAAAATGCTGGATCCTTTCGGCAAGGTTCATCCGCAAGAAGATTTCGTCGTCACGGATGAGGTCGGAGGGGGTTAATGTTTCCATCGAATTCGAATCCTGTGATACAGATCGGCGGCGATAAAGATCAGAAAGATGGCGATCAGGCTAGCGATCACAACGATATAAAAGATCTTGGCGAAGTAGGCCCACTTGTTCTCTGTTTTCTCAGACACGACGTGAATTTTTCCCTTGGCAAAATTGGTTCCGGCTCCCGCATGGCATTTCCCGCAGGTCTTGGACAGGTTGGCCGGGTAAATGAGGGATTTCGGATCGGAGGAAGTCCGGATATCATGGAAGCCGTGGCAGCTGGCGCAGTTGGCGACCCGCGTCTCCCCGAATTTCGAGGCGGTGCCGTGATAGGAATTCGAGTATGTTTTCAGCCGGGAGGTGAGAAACCCGTACTGCCGGGCCAGCCGTTCGTCATCATGGCAGCGGGTACACACGCCGGCGACCTTGGTGGCATAGACGGGGGAGGTCAGGTCTTCCGGCGATTGGATATTGTGCTCGCTGTGGCAGTCCGTGCAGACGGGCACGTCCTTGCTGCCTTTGACATAATCCTTGCCGTGGACGCCATCCAGGTAGCCTTTTTCGATGCCGACATGGCAGATGCCGCAGGTGCGGATGATGTTTTTCCGCGACACTCGGGACTGGGGATCGGCGACGCTGCGGACGCTATGTCCGCCATGGCAGTTGGCGCAGTTGGCCGAAAGCGTCAGTCCGGACTTTTCCAGGGCCTTGTAATGGGCGCTCAGTTTATACATTTCGATAAAGTTTTTGCCCCGTTTTGTCTTCACCCGTTCCAGGTGGCAGGCTTCGCAAGTGTTCGGCAGGTTGATCGGGAAAATCGTGGATTCCGGGTCATCTTTTCCCCGGATTTCGTGCGTCCCGTGGCAGTCTTTGCAGGCGACCGTGATCGGGTTTGTTGCGTCGTGGGGCTGGCCGTGGATGCTGGCCTTGATCTGCATGGCATCTTTGTCGTGGCAGGCGGCACAGTCCACCGGGTGCAGCTTCTCGACGTGTGGGAAATCTTTCACCTTTTTGAGGTCGGCATGGCAGTCGACACAGGATATTTCGGCTTGGCCATGGACGGACGCCTGGAATTTCTTCTGGTCAACGAACAGCGGTTTTCCGGCGCCAGACTTTAAGCTGGAATCGCTGTGGCAGGTCAAGCAGTCGTCATTGGATAAAGCGATCGAGGCGGGGGCCAGGGCCAGGACGGCAATCAGGCCAAGGGCAAAGCCGGATAAAATGGACTTCCTGATCATTTAGTTTTTGAATGCTTGGCTCTTTGGATGAGCTCCGGCACAAACCAGACGCCGGTCAGGGCGACGATGACCAGCAGGACCCAGAGCAGGACTTTCTGGACATAAAAAGGCGCGCCCGATTTTTTCTCGTTGATATCGCGGTGGATTTTGGCCTTGGCGATTTTCTCAGGCATGCCCGGATGACAGTTGGCCTGGCCGCAGGTCTTGGCCAGGTTGGCGGGATTCACCTTGGACAGAGGATCGCCGGCGGGGCGGATGTCGTGGACGCCGTGGCAGTTCGAACAATTGGCCTCCGCTTTGTCCCCGAAGCCGATGGCGATGCCATGGAAACTTTCAATGAATGTTTTGATCCTGTCCTCGGGAACGCCGTATTTTTTCATGATCTCCGGCCGGGCATGGCAGGCCGAGCATGTATCCGGGATTCGCGCCTTGGATGTCGGCGATCCTTTGTCTTGGGGGGACGCCACCGTATGTTCGCCATGGCAGTCGACGCACACGGGGGCGTCAACATTGCCTTTCAAGGCCTCCCGGCCGTGGATGCTTTGTTTATATTCATCGAAGATGAGGCTGTGGCATTTGCCGCAGGTTTCCGGGTTCTTGGCGGCCAGGTGTGGCTCGCCAACTCCCTGGATGTTATGGACGCCGTGACAGTCCGTGCAGACGGCGGCAAAGGACACCAGGCCTTTTTCGAACACGGCTTTGCCGTGGACGCTTTGCATATACTCCTGGTAGGGCGATTCGGCATGGATATGGTACTTCACGATGACGCTCATGTTTTCATGACACCGCGAGCAGATGAGCGGAATGTTCTTGCGGTTGACGGTGGATTCGGGGTCCTGGACCTTCTTGATATTGTGCTTGCCATGGCAGTCCCAGCACTTGGCGACATCCTGGACGCCGCGCTGGAGGAAGGCCTTGCCATGAACGCTGTCCGAGTAATAGACGGGGCTTTCTCCCGGTTTCAGCAGGTGGTTTTCCCGGTGGCATTTCGCGGTGCAATTTGCGGGCGGAATATCTTTTTTCTTTTGATGAGGGAGTTCCTTGGTTCCTCCCGTCGAGACAATTTGGTGGCAATCGGTGCAGGACAGGTTGGCGTGAACCGAAGCCGACAGGGAATCCACAGTATGGCAGGAGAGGCATTTCTGGTTAGCGGTTGCTTCTGGCTTCAAGGCCTGAGCCGGCTGGCCTATGGCCAAACCCGTCAGGAGGGCGCCGGCCAGGAGTCCCAGGAGCATTTTCTCAATCGGACACGTTTTCATGAAAATTCGTTTCCTAATTGTTCTTATGTCTTCAGGCGAAAGACAGTCATCATCCTTCCGCCAAAAATGAAATACCGGTCAAAAAAAGATGGACAGGCGAAATTATTTTCCGGGCACGGGATGCTTGATCTTGTCCCAGGCCGCCGCGAAGTCGTATGTCTTTCCATGCGCATTCTGATGGCAGGTCAGGCACCACGTCTTGATCGCGTCCGCGTTGCCATAGAGCTTGAGTCCGTTCTTGACCGCTTCATCCTTGTTCTTCATGATGCTCAGCGTTTTGTAGGCGCTGCCGGGGCCGTGGCAGACTTCGCAGGTGACGCCCTCGGCTTTGAGGTCGGCCGCCTTTTCAAAGAGGGGGGCGTGGCACTTCAGGCATTTGGGATCATTGGCCGGGTCTTTGACACCCAGGGCTTGGGCGTTGGCGGCCGCCGCGGGGGAACTCAGGGCTGCAAACGACTTGGCATGATTGCTCATTTTCCAGATCGGGTACTGCTGCCCCTGCTTTTCGGTCTTGTGGCAGATCTGGCATTTCTGGGCGCCGACATACGTAGCATTCTGACTATACAGACTGGGGACAAACAGGCAGAGTGTGATGACAATGGCCGGAATGAGAACCTTCTTCATGATGCCTCCTACTAGGGTCTCGAGAACGTCCCATTTTAGCCGAGAGGCCCCGCCTTGTCAATCTGGAAAATTAGGATTTCGATAAATTAGATAAGAAAAATAAGATCTGGTCAGGGCCGGGCGCCGGACTTTGTCATATTCCGGATTTTCAGGAAGAGGGCCGCGGCAAACAGGGCCAGAAAGGCCGTGGCGATGACCAGGCCTTTTCGCCGGAATTTGGCTTCCTGAAGGGCCTTCTCGCCCGCCATCCGGATGTCGGCGAGGATCTTTTCTCCCTCGCCGATCTTCTGCCGGATGTCTTCGACGGCAAGGCTGTGGGTCAGGTTTTTCGCCGAAACCAGGAGCGTATTCACGTCCTGCAGATGGAACCTCGGCTCGCTGACCTCAACACCCTTCTTCTCGGCCAAGGCCAGGATGTCGTCGTCCTGTCGAAGCTGAGTTTGAATAGCGGCGAAGATCTGGCCCAACTGGGATGCAGCCTGATAGCCTTTGGAGCCGGATTCGTGGCACTGGAGGCAGACGGATGCTTTCTCCGTGCCGAGCATGTCATTGGACGGGGAGACTATTTTATGGTTGCTGTGGCAGGCTTCGCATTCGGACAATCCCAGCTCATCAAAGGCCTTCTTGTGAGGGCTTTTGGAAAAAAGCTCGCCCGTTGAGGGATGGCACTGTCGGCAGAGCGAGGCGATGCTCTTGACTTCGGGCGGGAACGCGCCGTGGTTGCCGTGGCAGTCGTTGCAGGTCGGGGCGGACATATCTTTTTTTTCAAACAGGGCGCGCGCGTGAACGCTTTGTTTGTACTCGTCAAGCTGGTTGGTGGGAATCTTGTAGTCTTTCATGTAATCGGCGTTGGCATGGCAGCGGCCGCAGGTCTGGGGGATGTTCCAGGGAAAGATGAGCGATTTGGGATACTTGGCCGTTTGAATGCCGTGCACGCCGTGGCAGTCTGTGCAAACGGCGGCCTTGGCATCGCCCTTTTTGAGGAGCTGGCCGTGCCGGCTTGTCCAATATTGGCTCAGCTGGTCCACCCGGAGACCCGGGTTGAACGACCTCATATAGGCGGCGTTGGCATGGCAGGAGGCGCAGAATTCGGGGATTTGTGCCCTCTTCGGCGCGCCCTTGAACGATTTATCCTTGGCCCGGTCTTCATTATCCTGGGCGGGGTTTCCGCCGTGGCAGTCTTTGCAGCCCAGGCCGAACTGTTGGTGGATGTCTTGTTGGAAGCCGTCGGCCGGGGCGCGGAGCTCGCCCTCGAGCTTGCTATGGCAATCGAGGCAGCTGTTTTTCTGCCCGAGCGCGAACAAGGGAAAACCCAATAGGCAGGCTAAGACCAGGGGAAATAGCGTCTTCTTGGTGATTGTCGTATTTTTCATTTCCCTATAGCCCCCGGACCGTATAAGTCAGGACGGTCATCACGGCGATGTAGAGAAAAACGAAGAGCCCGAGCCATGTGAAAACCGGGCTGCGCTTCTCCTGCAAAGCCCTGCGGTCCAGATAAGGCACAAGCATCCAGAGCATGCCTCCGACCATGAAGGCCAGAATCGCTAACTTTTCTCCTTCGATGAAGATCACGTGCGAGGGGAGGAGCTTGAGGGTCGTGAACATGAAGGTGAAGTACCATTCGGGCTTGATGCCCAGGGGGGTCGCGCCGAACGGATCGGCTTTTTTCCCGATCTCCCACGGTAAGAAGACGCAGAGGACGCCGATCAGGACAAGGATGAGAGTCCAGCCCAGCGCGTCCCTGTAAATAAAGTCGGGGAAAAACGAGATCTCCCTGACCTTGGCCTCGTCGACGCCGATCGGTTTCGACATGCCCAGGATCTGGACGAGCAAGACATGGGTTCCGATGATGAGGAAGGCAGCCATGGGAAGAATGGCGACGTGGAACCAGAAAAACCTGGAGAGCGTCGCCTGCGAAACGGTCGATCCGCCGAGGATCACAGTTTTCAGCCATTTCCCGATGAGCGGCAGGCTTCCGGCGATGTCCGTGCCCACCCTGGTGGCAAAATAGGACAGCTCATTCCACGGCAGGAGATAGCCGCTGAAGCCGAAGGCCAGGAAGACAAGCAGCAGGAAGAACCCCGTGATCCAAGTCAGCTCCCGGGGCCGCCGGTAAGCCTTCAGAAAGAACGTCGAGAACATGTGGACGAAGATGACGCCGATGAGGATATTGGCGGTCCAGCTGTGGACCGAACGGATGAGCCAGCCAAACTTGACCTGGCTCATGATGAACTGGATGCTTTCGTGGGCGGCGTCGATGGACGGCGTGTAGTAGAGAAGGAGAAGGATGCCCGTCAGAATCTGGATGCCGGTCAGAAAAAGGCAGATGCCGCCGAAATAATACCAGAAAGAATAGGGATGTTCGGGGACCTTCTTTTTTTTGGAGAAATCCAAGAGCCCCTGAATTTGGAAACGCTCGTTCAAATACGCAAATATATTCTGGCCGAATTTTTTCATCCTATGCCTTTTTTGAGACGAAAATATCCTCGCCCGCCACTTCCACTTGGTATGACTCCAGCGGAGCGGGCGGCGGCCCGGAGATCACGTTCCCGGCCAGGTCGAACCGGCCGTTGTGGCAGGGGCAGAACATCGTGCCCGTGTCGTTTTGGTAGGTGACCGTGCATGTGAGATGGGTGCAGACGGCCGAGAAGGCTAGAAGCTTGCCGTCCTGGGTGTTGATCAGGATGGCCGGCGATGAGCCGAACTTGAATATTTTTGCCGAGTTCGGGGCCAAGTCACCCACCTTGGCGGCGGCGACCCTTTTTTGACCGGCCTCGGCCTGCTTGGGCGGCAGGATATACCGGACGACAGGATAGAGGAACGCCGCGATGGTAGCCAGGAGCGACCCCCCCAAAAAACCGTTGATGAAGGTTCGTCTATTCATTCTTTGTAGGAGCGCCTAAAGATTTAATTTTTTTCAAAGATTTTGTCAAGAAATCTTCAATAAAAGCGTGGTTATGGATTCCCAGGCTGCCGTCCTGTTCGATGGCCTTGAGCATTGTTTCCACGACGGCCGCCTGAGATTTCTGCTCGTTCGTAAGGGCGGTCTTCCCGGCATCGAGCAGAGCCGCCCGCACATTCTCGATTAGGCCCTTGACGCCGTCGCGCCATTCCTGGAATTTTTTCCTATAGCTTTCTTCGCCGTGACATTCCAGGCAGGCATTGGCCCCGGGCCGGACGACCTGTTTCTGCTTGTCCAGATGGCAGGCGGTGCAGTCCGTGTCGGCCGCGGCCATCACGTCCTTGGGTATTTTCGAGTCGGCCAGGCTGCCTCCTTGATAAAACGTCTTTTGCATTTCGTGGCAGCTGCCGCAGTCCTTCTTGACGTCTTTGTGGTGGCAGGAGGCGCACGTGTTTTTCGACCCGATAAACTCGCCGTGTTTCTTGGCGTTGGAATGGCAGACGGCACAGGTGAGATTCTGGACGATCAGGTGGCTCTTATGGGGAAAGCTCATGCCGAAAACCGGCGACTTGATCTCTTCGATCCCGGCATGGCAGCTCAAGCAGGCGTTTCCCGTCTTTTGAGGCATAAAAGACGTCCGGTCGGGCTTGTAGGAAGACCCGGCCAGGCGAATGGCTTCTTCAATCTTATCCAGAGAAACCGAGAGCAGCTCCTGGGAGTATATGATGTTATGAACACTCTTGCCTCGCTCGACGACGTCGATGTTGAAGGCGGCCTCTTCGAGCAGGCTTTCGGCCTTGGCTCGGGCTTCGCTCTTTCCCTGCCGGACTTCCTTCAACGCCTGCTGATAAATGACATTGATGGTTTGCAGCTTCTTCTGTGTCGATGCCTGCCAGGCCGCGAGGATCCGGGAAAACCCGGCGCCGTGGCAGGATTCGCAGGCCTTGTCTTTGGAGATCGAGGTCTCGCTTTTGACCAGACGGCCGCCCGTTTCCTCGTGAAACATGTGGCAGCCCTTGCAGCTGAGGCCCTTTTGGAGCATCACGTTGGGCATGGGATGGGAGACCCCTTTTCCGCCCTCTCCCGTATACAGGATTTTTTGAGCCTGGTGGGAGCCGGTGTGGCACGTGCGGCAGTCGGTAATGGCTTCGATGTCCTTGACGATTTTGTGCTGGATGGCCAGATGGCATTGGGTGCATTCAATCTTGTGCAGGGTGATATGATTTTTATGGATGAGCTCGGTCTCACTGTATTTGTCAAGGCGATCTTTTTCGAAGTGGCATTTGAAGCAGTTTTCTCTGGGCACGACGCCGTCGCCGATGATGACCTGGCTGTGGCATTTGTCGCATTTGAAATTGTTGGCGAAGGCCACGGTGTGGTTGTAGCGGGAGGTTTGCGAAACCAGCTGCTCCTGCTTGTGGCAGTTGGTACAGGTGCCGACCTGGGGATTCTGGTCGCTCCTCTTGAAATGGCAGATGAAGCAGCTTCCTTCGGTGACGGTGATATGTTCGCCCTGGACGATCTGGGAATGGCAGCTCGTACAGCGGAGCTGTTTGCCCCGCCTGAGATCGGTGAAATGGATCTTGTGGTCGAAGGCCACCGTCTTGAATTTCACCTGGCCTTGGAGGAGCCTTTTATCGTGGCAGCCTTTTTGGAGGCAGCTTTCGTCCTGGATCTCGGCCCAAGGCTTGGATTTGAGGTAAAGCTTGGTCCAGTAGCGGCCGACCATGACCAGGCCTTCCATTTTGGCCCGCAGGGTCGACCTCAACCCGGGCGGATAGTGGCAGACCTTGCATTCGATTTTGCCGTGGGACGAGGCCTTCCAGCTCTGGTAGAAAGCCTTCATGTAATGGCAGACCGAGCAGAACTTGGACGTGGAGGTCAGCTCGACGGAGGCGACGAACAGGACGAGGAAGATGCCCAAAGCCGACAGGAAAATGATGAGCCTTTTCTTTTTCTTGCTTTTTTTGGCGGGGGCGATGGGTTCTTCAGCAGGTTTCTGTTCTTCTGTCATTTATGAATATCTCTTGATTATGCGTAGCTGTGCAATCCGGCCAACAGATAGTTGACGCCGAAATATGTAAAGAGGGCGGCCAGGAAACCGATGATGGCGATCACGGCCGAACGCTTTCCTTTCCAGCCCATGACGATCCGCGTGTGGAGGTACAGGGCGAAGACAAACCAAGTGATCAGGCTCCAGACTTCCTTGGGGTCCCAGCTCCAGTAGGTGCCCCAGGCTTTATAGGCCCAGACCATGCCAAAGACAAGGCCCCCGAGGGTGAACAGGGGGAAGCCGACGGCCACGCAGCGGTAGCTCACGGAGTCCCATTTGTCTTTTTTATCAGCCTCTTTGGCGGCAAGATACATGATGCTGGTGATGAAGGCGACGGAAAAAAAGGCTTCTCCTATGAGCGTCACCGAGACGTGGAGCCAGAGCCAATAGCTCTGAAGGGCCGGAACGAGGGGAGTGGCTTCCTTGGGCATTAACGGCGATGAAGCCAGGGCGACCAGGCCGATGACGATCAACATGATGTAAGGGCCGATCTTGGGAATCTTGAATTTCTTGTCAATGATGACGAAGGCCAGGACCGAGGCCCAGGATAGGAAGGACAGTGATTCGTACATATTCGTGAACGGCGCATGCCCGCTTTCGATGGTCCTGGCGATGAGGGCCGCGGTATGGATGACGAGGCCGGCGATCGCCAGGGCCGATCCTGTCTTGGCCCAGGTGGGCTTTTTGGAAAACATGAACCCCAGGTAAAAAAAGGCCGAGATGATATAAAAAATGAAGGTGATGACGAATAGGGTGGATTCGCTCATTTCGATCTCCTTGCTGCGGCCATGATTTTTTCAAATTCGGACTGGAAGCTGTCCCGGCTCTTGGCTGCGATGCCGCCCACAATAACCTCGGTTTTGCCCTGGCTCTCCTCCAGGACCGCTTTGATCTCCCAGGTGGGCCAATAGAAGGCGAGGCCCAGGCCGATCATGATCAGGGCGCACCCGATCCAGATCAGGTTCGCGCCGGGGTCCTTGGCTGCTTCGAGCACCGAATACTGGCCGGCCTCAAAGCTTTTGAGCTCGAACGACAGGTCGGTCTCCTTGGTGGCATGGATCCGGTCCATATCCGGAAAATTGGCGAAGATCCAGCCGGAAAAGACCTTCTCGCCGCCTCTGGTGCCTTCGACAAAAGCGGCCGGGTTGTTGGGCTGGAGAGAGCGCGTCTGCGGTTCATTCCCTTCGCCGAGGACAAAATCGGGGATGAACCGCGCCACCGAAATGGATGTCTGGTCCTTGTCGTCGAGCTGGACCTTTTCCCCGACTTTAAGCTTGAACTTCTTCAAGAACGCCGGGTCGCTTTTTTTCTTAGTCCAGATTTCGAGGGAAGGATTGTCCCAGTTCCAGCCGTAGCTGGTCTGGTAAAATGAATAGCCGCGGTAGGTGAGGGGCCGGTTTACGACAATGGTCTTGGTTAAGACAGGTTTCTGATTTTCGATGATCGCGACCGCGCTTTTCCAGGCTTTGACGCTTCCGTCCGGGTAATAATCGGTAGTGAATTTGTCTAATCGAACCTCGAACGAAGCTTTGGGCACGGATTGGGTCTCGCCTTCCTTGAGAGCCAGTTCCTTCCGTATGCTAGCCGCGCCGCTGACGATGCCCCCGGCCAGGATGATAAGCAGCCCGAGGTGGACGACATCCGAGCCGAAAATGCCGAGGGTTTTTTTTCGAGCCAGCAGGTGGACCTTAGAATCCTGGTCTACAGTTCTCAGTCGGAAACGGGAGGACGCCAGCGATTTTTGGAGCTCGGCCTTGACGGCGGCGAGGGGAGCATTTTTCTTGTAGCGGTCTTTTGTTTTCAAGGCCAGGAGGCTCTTGGCCTCAATTTGGACATGGGGCTTGATCGCTTTTCGCCATTTCGGAGAGAGGCGGGTGAGCGTGCAGACGATGATGTTCAGGGCGAAGAAAGCAAGCAGAGCGAGATACCAGATCGAATGATAGAGCCGTGTCAGCTGAAGTCGGATCAGGAGGCCGGAGAGCTGACCATAGCGGGTTGCGTATTCTTCCAGGCTTCTCTGTTGGGGGATTAGGGTGCCCAGGACTGAGGCCACAGCCAGGATGATCAGCAGGATGATTGCCAGCCGAATTGAGGTAAAAAACTTTATAAAGGCCTTCATGGTCAGTTGTCCCTTCGTCTCTCTCCCGTGTCCGGGAAAAAGACGAGCAATTTTATAGGATTATTCGGATATTTGCAAGATGAATCATGGAGCCCGCGATCATTTATTTATAATAACAAAAATAGTTTCTGCCGACGCATCCAAGGTATGGGTTTTATAGCATTCAAGGACAGCAAAAGTCAATTTATGACAGACTGATCTTCAGCTTTTTGACCCGGTACCTCAATGTGTCACGCGAAATCTTGAGGATTTTTGCCGCCTGAGTCTGGTTTCCGCCCGCTTTTTTCAAGGCCTGGATGATGAAATGCTTTTCCAACTCCTCGAGCGAAGACCTTTCACCGGGAAAGCTGATTTTGTCCATGTCGGAGAGAGGCAGAGGGTTTTTTTCGATTTGTATCGGGAGATATTTGGCGGAAATATAGGGCTTGTCCTCGAAGATCATCGCCCTCTCCACGGCATTCTTGAGTTCCCGGACATTTCCCGGCCAGTCGTAATCCAGGAAGATCTGTTCGGCCTCTTTTTCCAGGCCTTCGATTTTCTTGCTGAACTTATTATTGAAGAGCGAGATAAAATGCTGGGCCAAGGGAAGGATATCCTCTTTTCGCTCGCGCAGGGGCGGGAGGATGACGGGGCAGACATTAAGCCGATAGATCAGGTCGGTTCGAAATTTTCCCTCTTGGGAGAGATGGGCGAGATCATGGTTTGTGGCGGCAACGACCCGCAGGTTGACTTCGATGTCTTTCAAACCGCCCAGCCTTTTAAAAGAATGCGTCTCCAGAAAACGGAGAAGCTTCGCCTGAAGAGGGAGGCTCAAGCTGCTGATTTCGTCCAAGAACAGGGTGCCTTCATCGGCCAGCTCGACCAGGCCTTTTTTCTGCTGCTTGGCGTCTGTGAACGCGCCTTTCTCGTAGCCGAACAGCTCGCTCTCCAGAAGGTTTTCGGGAATAGCAGAGCAATTGATGGCCTGGAAAGGGGCATCTTTGCGGCGGCTGAGGTAATGAATCGTCTGGGCGAAGAGGTCCTTTCCGGTCCCGGTCTCACCCTGCAGGAGGATGATCGAGGCTTCGCTTTCGGCGATTTTTTGGATCATATCCATCACCTGGAGCATGACTTTCGACCGGGCGACGATCTGGCTCGGATGGAAATTGCGGGATTCTTTTTCTCGAAAATAGGCGACTTCTTGTTTCAGATCGTAAGCTTCCAGCGCATTTTCCAGAAGGCCCTGGAGCTTGGCCAGGTTGACAGGCTTGGTTAGAAAGTTGTAAGCCCCGCGCCGCATCGCGTCCACGACGTCCTCGATCTCGCCAAAGGCCGTAATCATAATCACGGGCAGGGAGGGCCATCTTTTCTTGAATTCCTCCAATAAATCCGTGCCCTTGACATCCGGAAGTTTCACGTCCAGAAGAACAAGGTCGGGCGGCTCCTCCTCGGCGCGGACGAGGCCGGCCTGGCCGGTTTCGGCTTCGACAACGTCATAATTCCACTCCGTGAATTTTTGATGCAGGGTCCAGCGGATGAGCTTTTCATCATCGACGACCAGGATTGTTTTCTTGCGCATGGTCAACGGCCGACGGCGGGGATGCGGATGAAAAAGGTCGTTCCCTTCCCGGTTTGACTCTCGGCCCGGATGCTCCCGCCGTGGGTTTCTATGATCTTTTTGCTGATCGACAGCCCCAGGCCTGTCCCGCCCTTTTTGGTGGAAAAGAATGGGTTAAAAATCTGGTCCCGATGCGCCTCCGGGATCCCTTGTCCGTTATCGGACACCTGGATCTGGAGTTCGCGGTCGGGGCCCTGTTGCATGCGGATCTCGATCTGACCTTTTGTTTGTATAGCAGAAATGCTGTTGAGGATCAAGTTCAGCAGGACGTCCTGGATCTTGTCCGGATCGATATAGGCCTGATTTTCCGGCCCGAGTCCTTCAAAATGAAAATCGATCTCTTTGCCGGCCAACTGGGTCTTGGCCAGCCGGATGGCGTCTTCGGCACAGACATTGGGATTGACCCACCGAAAATTGGGGGCTTTGGGCTTGGCATAGTCAAGCGCATCCTGGAGGATGGCAATGATCTTATCGATTTGGACAAGGACTTCGCCGAAGATTTCCTTTTGGGGGTCGGGCGCCGGCGTTTTTTGATTGATGATTTCGACGGCGCCCCTGATTCCCGACAGAGGATTTTTGACGTCATGAACCAGGCTGGCCGCCAGCTCCCCGAACGATGCCAGGTGTTCCGCCTTTTGGATCCTTTCGTTATAGAGCTCTTGGATTTTCCAGTGGGCGTCCTCGAGCCGTGTGACCATCAGGTGAAAGCTTTGGACCAAACTTCCGATTTCGTCGTGTTTTGCGGCCGCGGGGGGCGGCGCCAGATGGCCGACCTGGTAGGACTCCATCTGCTTTTGGAGCTGGGAGATCGGACGGTTGATGATCCGCTCGAAGAGACGCAAAATGATGAACGTCAGGAGCGAAAGCGCAGCCAGGGCGGCCACCAGCCCCTTCCATTGGTTTTTCCGCAGCAGCGATTCAGCCTCGGAATTGTCCACCTCCACTTCCAAGATGCCCGTGATTTTTTCCGATGCGGCGTGGCAGGCTACGCATTCTTTTTTGTTTTCGATGAGGCTGAAGCTCTGGGCCAAGGACTTAGCCTTGACCATTGAGATTTCGGAGGGAATATCTCGGGACAAAAATTCTGCCAGACGATCCTGGACTTGACGATCCAGCGGTGTGCCCACGTCGCCCTGCTGCGTCGAACGCAAGACCTTTCCTTGTAGAGAAAGAATGCGGATTTTCTGGATGGCCGCCGAGGAGGCGATCTGCTCCATGATCGACTGGACTTCCAGCTGGTGGCCGGCTTCCATGGCCCGAAAAAGGCTGGCATTGACAAGCGAGCTGACGATCTGCGCTTTCTGCCGGCTGGTGGCACGGATGAGCCTTTTTTCTGTCCCAATATAGATGAACGTTAGAATGATGGCCGCGAATACTCCGAAGACGACAATATGGAGGAGGACCTTGCTCCGCAGGTTCCAGTGTTTAGGGGACAGCCTCTTTTGAATCACACTAAAATTATAGAATACCTAAGAATTAGAGGCAAGCCGAACCCCAACCGGGAGAGGGCCGCTCCGGGCAGGGATACGATATCCGAGGGTGGAACGTCGGTGGTTACTTCGCCCTGGCCTTTTTCTTGGCCGCGGCGAGTTTTTTTTCAGAAATTCCCAGGATGTCTTGGAGAGTGATGCGGTTGAAATAGTCCTTGAGGAGATCTGTGGCCGCCTTCCAGATCTCATATGTCCCGCAGGTCTTGATCTTGTCACAAAAGGTCTCGTCCTCGACGCACTCGACCAGGCTGCAGGATCCTTCCAGGGCCTGGAGGATATCGCAAAGCTTGATCTCCGAGGGTTTCCGGGCGAGCGTGTAGCCGCCTCCCGCGCCGCGGATGCTTTTGACGAGGTGGTTGATTTTAAGGGGGATGATGATCTGCTCGAGATAGCGTATGGAAATTCCTTCTTCTTCGGCCACGCTTTTGAGGATCACGGCTTCCAGGTTGTGTTTTTGATGGCGGGCCAGATTGAGCATGAGTCTCGTGCCGTATCTGCCTTTTGTCGATAGCTTAATCATTCACGACTCCTTAACAAACAGCTCAAACAGTCTATGACACGCCTTCATCTTAGCCCAGATAAACAGATATTTCAACATAATTTTATAGATTTTATAGAATTAATTGGAATAGGGGAGTTTAAACGATTTTCCCGGCCCGGACAATGCCGCGGCTCGTGACGAAGGTCAGACGGTTCTCGCCGACCTCGATGCGGGCGGCGGCCGAGGTCCGGATGTCGAATTTGAGGAAGGCCGTGGACGAGACCGGCCGGAAGGTGTTTTCCGGCAGGCCGGGAACGGCCTGGATTCCCTGCAGGACATTCTTTCCCCAGGCGTAGATGAGCAGCGGCGCACCGCGTTCGAAGTGGACACGGGCGTATGTCGCACCACCTTCTAAAGAAGGAACCGTTCCCAAGATTTCTACGTTTTCGAATTTGCCGAAACGGGACTTGCGCATCTCCCACATTTCGGTTTCCATCGTCTTGATCCTGTCCAGGGGCAAGCATCCAGCGAACGCTTCATAAAGAGGCTCATAAACGCCCTCGGCGCTTTTTTGGATGATGGAGGCCGTTTTTTGGCTCAAGGCATCGAGAGCTTTTTCGTCTCCCGCGTCGTTCGACATGAGGAGCAGGAAAGCGTCCTTTCCCTTGCCAGAAATGCGGAGCCGCGAATCGCCGGCCGTGACGTCCAGCTCGCCGCCGGTGGGGAGCTTGTAGGTTCCGGCGTATTTGGCCATTTCCGACGCCGGCCGAGGAATCGTTGGCGGAGGGATCGGAACCTCTCCTCCAAAGACCAGGGTCTCGATTTTGTCCCGAACCACCTCGAACAACGGCGTCAGGCCATAGGACTGGTTGCAAAACAGGATGGTCACGATCCCCGCGTCGATATAGCGCCTGATCTCTGCGCTGTTGCCAAGGGTGCTTCCTCCGTCGTGCTGGATCAATGTGCCGCGCGGCGTCTTGAGAATATCCCAGCCGTAGCCGTAGTCATTCAGGAATGGTGTAAAGAGCTTTTTCTTCGCTTCCGTCGAGAGGATCTTCTCGCCGAGGAGCGCCCGATGCCAGCGAAACATGTCATCGGTCGTCGAGAGAATGCCGCCGTTGCCGATCAGGTTCCAGTAAGGGTAATTTTTTTCGAGGGGGATGCCGTTGTCAATCTCGCCGCTATACCAGTGGGCGACGACCATGGGGCTCCAATCGGGGATCCGGTAGCCCGTGGAATTCATCCCCGCCGGCTTGAACAAATGTTCAAGGAGGAATTTCTCATACGGCTCGCCCGAAACGAGCTCGATGACGGCAGCCAAAAGCGTGTAGCCGAGGTTTGTGTAGCGGAATTCCTTGCTGGGCTCGAATTCCAGGGGCTGGGCGAGGATTTTTTTCACGGTCTCATCACGCGCCGCGATTTCATAATCTCCGCCGACATCTTGGACCAATCCGGAGGTATGGGTCAGGAGGTGATGGAGGGTGATCTTTTTCTTATCCTCGGGCACGTTGTTCAGGTATTTGCCGAGGGAATCCTCGGTTCGCAGCTTTCCCATCATTTCCAGCTTCATGATGCCTGCGGCCGTGAATTGCTTGGTGATTGAGCCCGTGCAGAAAACGGTTTGGGCGGTATTGGGAATGCCCTTCGACCGGACGGCCATCCCATACCCCTTGTTCAAAATCACTTCGCTGTCTTTTGCAGCCAGGAGCGCGCCGGAGAAACCAAACGGAGTGATTCGCGTCAGGTAAGTATCGAGCTTGGTTCCCAGATCGCCCTTTACCAATTCCGCCGACACCGCGAGCACACCATTGAATCCAAGGATGAGGAGGAAAAACACGGCCAGGCATTTAAAATGGTTCTTCATGATGTCGCACCTTTTTACTTTTATCTTTATCAATACTAAATTTTATCACGGACGGTTGCAAATATTTTTTGGCAAGGGTTTCTTTCCAAGAGTGTCCCCCCAGACGATTCATGGCCTAATGCTCCTTGGAAGGAAGGCAGCGAGCGAAGCGAGCGTTGGAAGGAAACCCTAGGCAAGGGTTTCCTTCCAAGAGTATCCCCCGGACGATTCATGGCATAATGCTCCTTGGAAGGAAGGCAGCGAGCGAAGCGAGCGTTGGAAGGAAACCCTAGGCAAGGGTTTCCTTCCAAGAGTATCCCCCGGACGATTCATGGCATAATGCTCCTTGGAAGGAAGGCAGCGAGCGAAGCGAGCGTTGGAAGGAAACCCTAGGTAAGGGTTTCCTTCCAAGAGTATCCCCCGGACGATTCATGGCCTAATGCTCCTTGGAAGGAAGGCAGCGAGCGAAGCGAGCGTTGGAAGGAAACCCTAGGTAAGGGTTTCCTTACAAGAGTATCCGGCCGGCCTTGACACATCCCGTTCGAGATTAGAAAATAAGGTCTTAAGGACATCGTTTTCCACGCCTAGACAATTGGAGCAAAGAGATGACTAAAGAAATTCTCCTGGGCGATGAAGCTGTCGCCCTTGGCGCGATCCATGCCGGCCTGACCGCGGCGTATTCTTATCCAGGAACGCCCGCTTCGGAAATCATGGAATACCTGGTCAAGGCCTCCGAACGAGGTAAGAAATACATCGCCTCCTGGTCCGTCAATGAAAAGGTAGCCTATGAGGAGGCGCTTGGAGTATCTTTCGCCGGCAAGCGCGCCCTGGTCTCGATGAAGCATGTCGGGTTGAATGTGGCGGCCGACCCGTTTATGAGTTCATCCCTGACCGGCGCCAATGGCGGCTTTGTCGTGGTCGCGGCCGATGACCCCAGCATGCACAGCTCCCAAAACGAGCAGGACAGCCGATTTTTGGCCCGGTTCGCCCAGATCTTCTGTTTTGAGCCTTCCGATCACCAGGAAGCTTACGATATGACGCGCCAGGCCTTCGACCTTTCGGAGCGCATGAATATCCCGGTCATGGTCAGGATGGTGACCCGCCTCGCCCACAGCCGCTCCGGCGTGGAATCCGGCGAACCGCATCCCCAGAATAGGCTCCATCTGGGCGACCGGCAGTGCTGGACGCTCCTCCCCATGAACGCCCGGGTCCAATTCCGGCGGGTCCTCGAACTGCAGGCTGATCTCCTCAAGTTCTCGAATGCATCCACGTTCAATCGCCTGGAGCTCAACTCGAAAAACACTTCGCTGGGGATTATCGCCTCCGGAATCGCTTATAATTATGTCTTGGAAAATTTCAAGGATGCCAAAGAGAAGCCGTCGATCTTAAAGATATCGACATATCCCATCCCCGAGGATTATGTGAAAACTCTCGTCCGCCATGCTGGGACCATCCTCGTGGTCGAAGAAGGCTACCCGCTGATCGAGACGAGTCTCAGGGGGCTCTTCGGCATCGAGGGGAAAAACCTGATCGGCAAGCTCAGCGGGCATCTGCCCCTAGCCGGCGAGCTGTCTCCCGAAATCGTCCGCGGGGCCATGGATCTCAAGCCGCTCCCAAAGCGGCAGCTCGGGGATTTCAAGCTGGCCGGCCGGCCGCCCCAGCTCTGTCAGGGCTGTCCTCACGCCGATACCTTCAATGCTTTAAAGAAGGCCTTGGAGGGCTATCAAGGCTCCAATATCTTCAGCGATATCGGCTGCTACACGCTCGGCTATTATCCGCCCTATAACGCCGTCAACAGCTGCGTGTGCATGGGAGCGAGCGTCGGCATGGCCAAGGGCGGGGCCGAAGCCGGCATTCATCCTTCGATTGCCGTCATCGGCGATTCGACCTTCGGCCATTCCGGCATCACTGCGCTCCTCAGCGCCGCGGCGTTTAACACGAACATGGTGTTGATCATCCTGGACAACTGCACGGTGGCCATGACCGGAGGCCAGCCGAGTTTCGCCACGGGTGAAAGACTTTTGAAGATCGTCGAAGGGGTCGGCGTTCCTAAAGAGCACATCCGCGTCATCGAGCCTTTGCCCAAATATTTGGAGAAGAACGCCCAGATCCTCAAAGAAGAGATCGCCTATCCGGGGATTTCTGTCGTGGTGGCGGTCCGGGAATGCCTTGAGGAAGCCCGCAAAAAGCGGAAGAGGTGAGCCGATGAAGCCGGAGAGAAAACAAGACATCATTCTGGCGGGAGTGGGCGGGCAGGGCATTTTATCCATCGCCTTTATCATCGACAACGCCGCGCTCAAGGAAGGCCTCAACATCAAGCAGGCCGAAGTCCATGGCATGGCCCAGAGGGGAGGGGCTGTCCAATCGCACCTGAGGCTTTCCTCCGACCGGATCTGGAGCGACCTGATCCCCCGCGGGGAAGCGGACATGATCCTTAGCGTAGAGCCTCTTGAGGCGCTGCGCTACTTGGATTTCCTTCATCCGGCAGGAAAGGTTGTCACGAGCATCACACCCTATATCAACATTCCTGACTATCCGGACAAAGAAAGCCTTTTGGCAAGGCTCCGGAGCATCCCAGGCAGCGTCATTGTGGATTCCGAAAAATTGGCGAAAGACGCGGGCTCTGTCCGGACGCAAAACACGGTGATGCTGGGCGCGGCCTCGAAATATTTGATACTCCAGGAGGGGAGCTTGCTGAAATTTGTCCGCGTCCTCTTTGCGCCTCGCGGCGAGATGATTCTCGAGGCCAACTTAAAAGCGTTTGAGTTGGGCCGCGGGGCTGCGCCGCAAGACGGAATCGTGGCGATCTTCTAAGCAATGACATAAAGGATTCTATCATGGCCATCAATTTCAAAAATATCGACAAAATCTTCGAAAAAGCCGAAAAAGACGGCCGGGATTTTTTGCTCGAACATGAGGTCTACAGGGTGCTCAAGGAAGCCGGCATCCGGACGCCGAAATGCGTTTTCGTTGCCAAAGGCAAAAAAATCACGAGAAAGGAACTGATCGGTTTCAAGACCCCCGAGCTCGTCTTGAAAATCGTCTCGCCGCGCATCGTCCATAAAACGGATGTCGGCGGCGTGATGTTTGTCAAGAACAGCCCCGCCGCAGTCCAGGCTGGCTTTCAAAAGATGCTGGCTGCGGCTCCCCAGAAATTCCTGGATTGGATTAAGAAATATAAGAACCCGGGCCCAGGCCGGGCGCTGTCGCGGGAAGCCGTCGCCCAGGACATCCGCGGCATTCTCATCTGCGAAAAAATCGACTACGAGAAATTCGGCTTCGGCTCTGAACTGCTCATGGGCATCCGCAATTCCAGGGAGTTCGGGCCCATCGTCACGTTGGGCGCCGGCGGCGTGGAAGTTGAATACTTGAATGAGAGGATCCGGGAGGGGAAGGCGACATCGATCGGCTCAGCCCATCTTCTCCAGAAAAAAGACGTCCTTTCCCATCTCGAGCCCCTGGCCGTCTATGACAAGCTGGTCAAGCCGTTCCGGGGCAAGGCTCCGGCTCTTGCCGCAAGGGAGCTTCGCGATACCTATTTTCATTGGCGGGAGTTGGCGGCCCACTATTCTCCATTCAGGCTCGGCCGCCGCTTCGTCATTGAAGAAGCCGAAGCCAATCCCTTCGTGGTGAAAACGGGAAAGCTCATTCCTCTCGACGGCCTGTGTCGCTTTTCTCGTTCTCATGTCGATATTAAGAAGCGGCCGCTCGCGGCGATCAGGCATCTCCTGCACCCGAGATCCATCGCCGTGATCGGTGTTTCCGAGCGGATGAACCTCGGCCATATCATCCTGAATAATATTTTGGGGCAGGGCTTTCCCCGGGAAAACGTCTATGTCGTCAAGCCCGGAATAGCCGAGATCCAAGGCTGCCGCTGTGTGCCGAGCGTGGCCGACCTTCCAACAACTGTCGATCTTTTCGTCCTGACTCTGGCCGCCGAGCAGAGCTTTGACGTCATGCTCGACTTGATTGCGCACGGAAAAGCCCGCTCGGTGATCATCATCGCAGGAGGCATCGGCGAGAAAAAAGGCACGCGGGGCCTGGAGGAGAACATCGTCAAGCTAATCGCCGAGAGCCGCAAGAAAGGCAAGCTCACGCCGGCTGTCAACGGCGGCAACTGCCTCGGTATCTATTCCAAGCCGGGAAAATACGATACGACATTCGTTCCCGAATACAAATTGAAGTGGCCCAAAGGTCCTAAGTCCAACCTGGTTTACATCAGCCAGAGCGGAGCGTTTATGATTTCACGGGTCAGCAAGCTCCGGCATCTTGCGCCTCTCTATGGGATTTCGCTCGGCAACCAGATCGACCTGCGCGTTTCCGATTATCTTCAATACCTGAAGGACGAGGATGAGGCCAAAGTCTTTGCGGTCTATATCGAAGGATTCAAACCCGGCGATGGATATGCCCTCGCGGAGGCCGCTTCGAAAATTCTTCGCAAAAAGGGACGCTCGATCGTCGTCTATAAAAGCGGCCGGACGCTCGAAGGACGGCTGGCCACTTCGAGCCATACCGCTTCGGTCGCGGGCGATTACGGTGTCTGCATAGCGGTTCTCAAAGAAACCGGCGTCATCGTAGCCGACAGCATCTTTGAGTTTGAAAATTTTCTTAAAGGTCTGATGTGCCTGGCCGGCAAGAAAATCGGTGGAAACCGCGTTGGATTGATCAGCAACGCCGGTTTCGAAAGCGTCATCATGTCGGACAGCATCAAGAACCGCGAGGCGTTGGCGCTGGCCTCTTTTACGGATGCCACCAAAGACCGTTTGATGAAGATCCTAGGGCCGCTGGGCATCGACCGGCTACAGGACATAAAGAATCCGCTGGATGTCACGCCGATCGCTGACGACGAGGTTTTTGTCGAATGTGCCAGAGCGATGCTGGAAGACCCGATCGTGGACTGCGCCGTGATTTCGCCCGTACCGATGACGGTCGCCATGCAGACGCTCGCACCCGGATCCGGACATGTCGAAAGCATCTACAATCCGGAGAGCACGTCGTCGCGCCTAATCGAGCTCTTCCGAAAGACGGAGAAGCCGTTTGTGGCAAATATCGACGCCGGCGCGGATTATGACCCCATGGCCGCGTATCTCGAGCAGGCCGGGATTCCGACGTTCCGCCGCTCGGACGACGCTGTGAAATTTTTGCGCAAATACGTCAATGCCGGGCTGAAAATCCAGAAGCTTTACGGCCGCTGATAGAGACAAACGAAAGTCGAATATTTTATTAGGCGGGGGACATATCCCTAAGGCACGTGTCTCCATTTTTTGGGTTTTATGATACAATCAAGCCGATGAAAAGAGCTGCTCTGCTTGCTTTTATCATTCTTAGCCTTGGGGGAGGGGCTGCGTCCATGGCTCAAAGCCGAACGACTGAGAAAAACGATCTCCGTGCATTTTTGCCGAACGAAATCCTGGGCTGGAAGGCGGCCGGTGAAGACCAGCGGTTCGATCCCCAGACGATCTTCGATTATATCGACGGCGGCGGCGAAGTGTACCGAGCCTATAATTTCCAGCGGCTGTTGGCCCGCCGCTTCAAGAAAGCCGGCCAGCCGGACATCATCGCAGATTTTTTCGATATGGGGTCATCGTATGATGCCTTTGGTGTTTTCACCCAAGACCTCGAAGGGGAGGATTGGGCCATCGGTCAGGGATGCACGGACAAGGGAGGACTTCTGTCTTTTTGGCGGGACCGCTATTTTGTGTCGCTCACAGCCGAGGACGAAACACCGGAGGCGAAACAAGCTCTGAGGGCGATGGGGAAGCACATCGCCGCGGCCATCGGAAAAGACGGGCCGAAGCCGGCGCTGGTCGATCTCGTGCCGGCCGGGATGGCCGCCGAAAAAAGCATCCATTATTTTCACAACCATCTCATCCTCAACTATCATTTTTTCGTCAGCGATGGCAACATCCTGATGCTCGACCAGAAGACAGAGGTCGTCCTGGTCAGAATGGGAGAAAAAGGGAACAGGAGCTACCTGCTTCTCGCGAGCTACGCGGACGCGAAAAAAGCATCTCAAGCTTGCGCCAGCTTCGGGGAAGCGTATATGCCCGATGCCATCGAGCCGGGCCTTGTCCAGACCGAGGACAAGAAATGGACGGCGGCGCGAGTCCAGGGCAAATTTCTGACGGTCGTCTTTAATGCCCCGACCGCCGCTGCCGCCAAAGATTGGCTGGCAGAGGTTGCGAAGAAAACTCAAAAATAATCATAAGGAGGGCGATGAAATGAAAAAGAAAACGATCACGCGCAGAGACTTCTTAAGGGCTGCAGCGATGGCCCCGCTGGCCGGCGCGCTCGCCTGTGCCGCGCACAGCGTCCCGCCTCCGAAAGGAGACCCGCTCACGGATGTGCCTTACTCTCCCATTCCCCCTGGAGAAAAAGTTTATCCGCATCCTTCGCAAAAAGCTCGCGCTCAAAAATCCCGCGTCGTTCTCGTCCGGGATCAGAATGCAGTGAAGGAAGATCGAAAATTCAACGCCGAGGCCATCCAGAAAATGCTGGATGACGCCATGACGGCCTTGTTCGACGAGAAAGATCCTGTGGCCGCCTGGAAAAATATCGTCAAGCCCACGGATATCGTGGGGATCAAAACCAACAATTGGCGATTTCTCCCCACGGGCAAAGAGGTCGAGCAGGCGATCAAACGGCGGGTGATGGATGCCGGCGTCCCGGAAGATAAAATTGCCGTCGCCGACAGCGGAGTGCTGACCAACCCGATCTTCAAGGAGGCCACGGCTTTGATCAATGCCCGCCCCGCCCGCTGTCATTACTGGGCCGGCATGGGAAGCTGTATCAAGAACTATATCCAGTTTGTTCCTAACCGGTCCGATTACCACACAGATGCCTGCGCCGACCTGGCCACGATCTGGTCACTGCCCCCGGTCAAGGATAGGACCCGGCTGAATATCCTGGTCATGCTCACGCCGCTCTTCCACAATATCGGGCCTCAGGGGTTCAGCGAAAAATATCTCTGGCCGTATAAAGGATTGATCGTCGGCCGGGATGTCGTGGCCGTGGATGCCACCGGATTGAACATTATGAAAGCCAAGCGGCTGCAGTTTTTCGGGGAAGAGCGGTCGTTCGAAACGTCTGCCCACCACATCGCCTTGGCGGATACGAAGCATAAGCTGGGCACGAGCGACCCGGCCAAAATCGAGCTCATCAAGCTCGGCTGGAAGGACAACATCCTGATTTGACAAGAATGGGGTCAAAGCTACTCATTACGCACTTGGTACTCTTAGGAGTGTTGTTGAGGCGGAAACGCCCAAGTTTTGGGAACTTGCGTAATGAGTAGCTTTGACCCCGGTCGTTGAGAATATGCCGATCTACGAATATCGTTGCCGGGACTGCCGGAAAAAGTCATCATTTTTAACGCTCTCGGTCAACGCCGAGTTCGAGCCGAAATGCAAGCACTGCGGCGGCACGAACATGGAGAAGCTTGTCTCGCGGGTGGCAATTTTTCGCTCGGAGGAAAGCCGCCTCGAAAATATGGCCGACCCGTCAAAACTCGGCGGCCTGGATGAGAACGACCCGAAGAGCGTCGCCCGCTGGATGAAAAAAATGGGGAAGGAAATGGGCGAGGATATGGGCGAGGATTTTAACCAGGAGGTCGAGCAGGCCGCCGAGGAGGCCGAGAAAGCGAAGGACGAAGGGGAGGGTGGAGGAGGAGGGGATGAAATATAAACGGATCGGGGCTGCGCTTATCATTGCCTTAATTCCTTTTCTGGCCGATGCAGGGCCGACGGCTTCGGCTCCTCAGAAGGCTGCGGCGGCGAAGGCCGGCCGGCGTGGAGGTTTTACGGGAGCCGCCGTTCCGGATTTCGTTCCGTTTCTCGCTGATTATGTCGCGGTCGGCGTCCGGACTGGCGAGGGCCGGACTGACATCCCTAAATTAATGGCGGCGCTCAATAAAATAGGCGCCAGAGATTACCTGCATCTGGTCTGGTCCAAAGATCTTTATCCCAATTCCTGGGAGGATTTTAAGCTCCTGGCGCCCGAATTCCGGAAAGCCGGGCTCAGACTCTGGCTCTATCTCGCCCCGCCTTCAGAGCCGCCCGCGCCGGAGCCCTTCGGTCATGATTATATTCGATGGGCCAGCGAATGCGCCAAACTCGCTAAAGAATATCCCTGCGTTGCCGGCCTGTGCATCGACGACTTCAACGGGAATGTGGATAAATTCACGCCGGGTTACTGCAAGGACATGATGAATGCTGCACACAAAATCGATCCCCATCTGGCCTTGCTGGTCACAAACTATTTCGGCTGCTACGAGGACACCATGGCCGAGCACGTCCGGGCCGGCGCCATCGACGGCGTGATTTTCCCATATTTTCTTCCCCAGAAAAATCATTCGGATACGACACTCCTCAAGTCCCAGGTCGAAACCTTCCGCAAATGGCTGGACGAGCAGACGCGCAAAGGCGGCTTCTCGAAGACGATGCCATTGGTCGTGATGATCTATGCGACGAAGCATTCCCAATCGTCCGATTTACCGACGCCCGCATTCATTCGAAAATGTCTCGAGATCGGCTTGGAAGCAACGGCGAAAGGGTTGGCGGACGGTGTTTGTACCTATTGCCTTCCCAAGGACAAGTCGGAGTTCACGGATGCCGTGGCAGCGGTTTATAAGCCCTGGCGCGCAAGAATTAAATAGAAATTAAGCCATCGGGGGAGAGAGCCATGTTCAGAAATAAGCCCAGAATTTTGTTCTTGACGATTGCCGCATTTATGTTTGTCGACAGCGCCATCAGCTCCGGACAGCAAGAAGTGGTTGTGGGTGCAAAGGGGCAGGTTGCCGGCATTGAGAATTCTTTTGTCAAAATCTATTACGACCTTTCGCGCGGGACCTACAGGGCAGTCGATAAGAGAAACAATTCTGTCTGTATTTCGGAGGCGGTCACGAGCATCGGCGTTCTGAATTCCTCCGACTCGGGATTCACGCACGCCTGGCAGAGCGAACCGGCTAAAGATGCACTTGGCATTGGCAAGACCCTGAAGATCACAAGCTCCAAACCTGGCCTGCCTGCGATCATCCTGGAGATTACGCTTTATACAAATAAAGGATTTATCGTTCTGACGGCCGGCATTGATAACAAAACCGGTTATCCGATCCAGGTCAAAAGCATACATCCGCTCGATGCCAAAGCCTTTGCCGGGCTAGACCTTGATGCGGACTTTAAGATGCTGGATGGAAACGGGGGAGGCGAATACACGCGTGTGACCTCCGAGAACACGCTCAGTTGCCGGAACAATCTCCTGGTGACTTTCGGAAAAGCGGGGGCCCGGAAGTCTCTTGTCATCGGCGGGCTGACCTATAATGATTTTGAAAAATTCGCCAAAGCTTCTAAGAATTCAAAGGGTGCGCCTGCCGCCGCACAAAACTTCCTGCGCATCGACCTTTGGAGCGATGACCCGGTGGGCAAGCTGGTCGATCCGGGAGCGCGCTATGTTCCCAACGACAAATATTTCGTGAATTTTACCGAAGACAACCCTTTTGCCGCGCTCGAGGAATATGGCTTCGCTCTGCGCGCCGCCCAGGCTATCAAACTCAATGTTTATGATTTTCCCTCGGTCTGTCTCTGGTATGTTAGCGTCGAGGAGTATGGCGGTGGCCCGGCGATCAACGATTCAACCGGTGCCGTGTGGGAGATCGAGCAGGCCGCCAAAAGAGGCTTTCTGAAATATTCGCCCGTCGCCATCCGCCTCGTTCCCGATAATTATGAGGTGAACAACGAGCAGGGCTGGTGGGATGATGCCCATTTCCAACGGCTAGGTGAGTCGAGCTTGATCATCGGCCCGCACTACAAACCTCCTTATGAGACGACGAAAAAATGGGGAGAATCAGTGACGACGCGTGGCGGCATTCCTTTGCTTTATGTTCAGACCGCCCGGCGCTCGGAAGATTACTGCCTCGAGTACCCTGGCCATCTCCTCTTCAACAGCCCGTTTGTCAGATTCACCCGCCAGCCTGAAGGACGGGAGATCTGGTGGTATGGCGAGGCCATGCCTCTCTGGGGGTATGACTTCACTGATCCGGGCTTTATCCGTCATATGCGCGAGGTTTATGTCAATTTCAAGAACGGCGGGATCCGGGGCTTGATGTACGACTATCCGAGCACGGGTTGGGCCTTCGACGGCGGGTTCGAGGACAAATACGCAACCACGGCGTCGGCCTATCGCAATATTTTTAAGCTGGCCTATGAAGGGTTGGGAGATAACTGTTTGCTTGACGAGCGAAACTTGGGCCGCGGCTCGGACGTAACGCTCGGCCTCGTCGCCTCGCAGCGCGTCTGGGGAGACACGGACAGAATCAACCCGGCCATGCTCACTCGGTGCGGTTTGCGCTGGTATAAAAACCGCGTCGATGTCAGCTACGACATGGACGCCAAGAACCCGTTTCACTGCGTGCCGGATAATTTGGACGGCGTCCGTTCGATGTTCACTATGGCCTATGTAGTAAGCGGAAGGCTGCTGCTGGGCGCGAGCTTCTCAAAGATGACGGACGAGCAGCTTTTTGTCTTATCCCGGGCGTTTCCTTATCATTCGGCCCCAAAAAGCGCACGGCCCGTGGATGCATTTAAAGGAGAGGATTTGCCGCGGGTCTATGACTTTGAGGTGAATCCCCAGTGGCACCAGGTGACTTTTTTGAATATCGCTTACGACAGCGCCGAGTGGCGGAAAGCCAGTGACGGCTCAAAGCTCGAAGCTCTGGGAAAACCTATAGCGGCCACGGTCGGTGTTGATATCGGTAAAGATTCAGCCTCGGGCGGATTAGACCTTAGCCCCGCGAAAAAATATTATGTCTATGACTTCTGGAATGAAAAGCTGGTGGGTGTTTTTCCCGGAAGCGCGAGGCTCGAGCAGCCGCTCAGGCCGGGCGAGGCCAGGATGATGTCTGTCCATGAAGTCGAGAGCCATCCGCAATTCCTTTCCACGAACAGGCACATCATGCAAGGCTATGTCGATCTGCCGCGCTGCGAATGGGATGGAAACAAGCGCGAGCTTCGAGGGACGTCGAAAGTCGTCGGCGGAGAGACTTATAAAGTCATCATCGCCCTCAATGGCTGGAAGCCAAAGGCTGCCGATGCAATGGGTACGAAGAGCAAAATCCGAGTGATTGATGAAAAAACCGGCCTGGCCGAGCTCAGCCTCGACCGCGGCCAGAACGGTGATACGGATTGGACGATCTCGTTCGAGAAATAAAAAAGAAATCACCCAAAAAAGCGGACCAGCTCGGCGAGAATCTATCGGATAATTCTCTAAAAATTACCGATAGGGGCTAAACACCCGTTAAAAGTTCAGAACATTCAATTAAATAGCGTATGGATGACCACGCTCGACGGGTGGCGCGGTTCGGGGGCCCCCCGCCGCCCCGAGCGTTTGATGCTGCTGACTTTCTGCCTCAGAATAACCACGATAGTCCGCGAGGGGCGCCGGGGGTGAACCGCGACAGGACCCGTCGGGCGTTTCTATCCGTAATTTTGGGATTCAGCATGGCGTTTGTCGGCAGAGTCGAATGATGTTAAGATTGCATCTATGACGGCAAGCAAGCTTTTTTCTCCATTAAATGAGCACGGCTATCAGTGGCGCATTGTATCCATTAGCCACCTGGACGAGCTGCATGAAGAAATCGATGGACCTCACAGACAGGGTCTTTATGACGAAGAGTTCTATCAGGAGAGGATTGCCCCGCTTGTCTTTAAGCCTCCCAAGGATTTGCGGGAAGCCAAATCGCTGATTTTAGTGACGAGTCCTCAGCCTCAATTTCGGGTTGTTTTTACGTGGAAAGGAGAAAAACGGCCGGCCCTCCTTCCGCCGACTTATGTCCGCTATAAAGCAGTTAAAGCCGCAGCCAGGGAGTTGCTCGAAGGGATTCTGGGCCCGGCAGGGTATCGCGTCGCGGCGGCCTTCCTGCCGGAAAAATTGCTGGTCGCGCGCAGCGGACTGGGTGCTTACGGAAAAAACAACATCTCCTATGTCCCCGGCATGGGAAGTTTCCATGAGCCCGCGGTTTTTTATTCGGATTTGCCTTGTGCCGAGGACAATTGGCAGGAAAAGCAGATGTTGAAGAAATGTCAGAAATGTTCGGCATGTGTTCGGCAGTGCCCGAGCGGCGCGATCACTTCCGAGCGCTTTCTCCTCCGCGTGGAACGATGCATCACTTTTCGGAATGAAAAAGCCGGCACGATTCCTTTTCCGGACTGGCTGGATTCGAGCTGGCACAACTGCCTCGTGGGATGCATGATCTGTCAGCAAGTCTGCCCGGAGAACAAGAAATTCTTAAGATGGATCGAAGAGGGGCCGGAATTCTCCGAGGAAGAGACCGGCTTGATATTGCAGGGAATACCTTTCGATAAGCTTCCCGCCGAAACCGTCAACAAGTGGAAATGGCTCGGCCTGTCCGAGGATTTCGATGTTTTTCCCCGAAATTTGCGAGCCTTGTTGGGGGAATAAAGAAAGAGACGGTCCATTTTCTTCTAACTGTTGCAGGTCAAAGTGCCAAGACGGCATTTTTTTTAAAAAAAGACTGCGACCTCGCGAAGCCTTTCGCACTAACGAATAAGCCTCCGCGGAATGCCGAAGCTTGGCCCCCTATGTCTGAACCTTCGCGTCTTTGACCATCACCGAAAGTTCCCTGCGGTCGTCGCTGCCGGAAAAGATCTCGGCCGGAATCCAGAATTCTTCGGATTCGAGAGTGATTTCGGCGCCGTGCTTTTCGATGTCCTTTAGGGCGAAGATAATTTTGTTCCAGTCCTTATTTTTTAGCAGGTAATTTTTTTTGCGTTTGCCCTGGCCCACATAGATCTTTATCTTGTCTGAACGGGGATGGCCTTGTTTGATCAGGAACTCAAGACTTTTCCCGTTTTGTTTCAAGACCAAGGCAGCCCTTTTGCCGATCCAACGGTATCGATCCTTCCCATCGTCTTCAAGCGGATACCAGCCGTGCAGGGGCTCAAGGGGTTCCGCCTTGCGCCCAGGAAATTTTTTTCCATAATCATCAACGACCTGAAACGCACGGCAGATGCGGTAGACCTGCATCGGAAAAAGTCCTTGCCTGTTGATTTTTTGCAGCTTTCGGACTTTTTTCGATGTCCAGATGGATTCGACACCGCGCGACCTTGCATCACCCACGTCCATTTTCCCGTCATAATCTACGCAGCAGAGGGTGCAGCCTCCGCCGGCCAGGACGGCGAATTGCTCGCTGATCGAATTGCAGTTGGATTTGAACCGTTCTACATATTTGATGGGATTGACGAGGTAATCGCAGAATGTGTTCAGTTCTTTGAAGCTGAGGATCACGCCCGGCAGGATTTCACAGTGATTGTCCCTGACGCAGGCCAGGGGATCGTTTTTGTAGGGGCCTTTCAGGCCCTCGAGATCCACGGGCTGGCTGTCCAATCTGTACTTTTCGGAGATTTTTCTGCCGAAGTCCTTCCATTCGTCGATGATGGCAAATGCTTTTTCATTACTGTCAACAAGAGGAAATAACGTCTGCGGATAATTTTTCCCCGTCCGGAATTCATTGAAATGCTTGGTGTTCATGTAATGCAGCTCGATCTACGTCTTCGCGTTTTTGGCGAATTTGGCTTCGACGGTGTCCTGGATATTTTTCATATACGTTTGAAAATCCGGCTTTCCCCGGCGATGGTTCCGGTATGTCTCATCGGACTGGGTTTGAATCCCAATCACCAACTCTTTTATGTCCGCGGCGTAGATCCGCTCGCGGTTTTTTTCGTTGAGGAGAGCGCCGTTGGTGAAAAGGCGGACCGGCAGATTTTTTTTGCGTATAAATTCAAGGATTTCGAAGATCTGGGGATGCAGGAGCGGTTCGCCCATGAGATGGAGCTGAATGGGCTCCGAGGCCAGGTTCTTGCTGGCGATTTCATCCAGAAGGCGGATGGCCAGGTCTGTATCCATGAATTGCCGCTTCCGGGTCATGACGGCGTTGGGACAAAAAGTGCAGTTAAAATTGCAGTGGTTGGTCAGCTCGATAAACACAAATTTGATGAGCGGTTTCATAGGAAAAAACCGAGATCTATTTTATAGGAAAACGGCTGCCAAAGTCACACTTCATCCAGTATGGTGGGGGTTCCAAGGGGGGGAATTCCACTTGGTCGCAGGGCGCATATATTATTGCGCCCGAGAAGGGGGGCAGGGAGCGAAGCGACCGTTGGAAGGGGTCTTCCCCTCCAAATTATCGGGGTCCGAAGATTTTTGTTCCTATTCTGACCATGTTGGCGCCTTCTTCGATTGCCACGCGGTAAGAATTGGTCATTCCCATGGAGAGGTATTTCATCTCGACGGCCGGAAGGTTGAGGGCTTTGACCCGATCGAATAGATTCTTCGTGACCTTGAAATAGGGGCGGGAATTTTCCGGATCGCCCTCGAATGGCCCCATAGTCATTAGTCCTTCGAGCTTGATGTTCCTGAATGCCGAAATTTCCTTGATCAGCGCCTCGGCGTCTGCGGGGCGCACTCCGAACTTCTGCTCTTCCTCGCCGCTGTTGATTTCGATGAGGATGGACATGATTTTTCCCGCAGCCGCACACCGTTTGTCGATTTCCCGGGCCAGTTCCACGGAATCCACGGTCTCGATCATGTCAAAAATATCAATGGCTTTCTTAACTTTGTTCGTTTGCAGGTGGCCGATGAAATGCCACTTGACCCGCCGCCCGACCACAGAAAATGCGGCGGCTGCCTCCTGGACGTAGTTCTCGCCGATGATCTTGATCCCTGCCTCAACAGCCTCCGAGATTTCATCCGGCGTTTTGGTTTTGGCCGCGGCGACCAGTTCCACACCCGGCGGCAGTTCGGCCAGAATTTGTTTAACGTTGTCCTTGATAACGCTCATCTTCCTCATCTAGTTTATCAAAAATAAAATCGGGGTCAAACCTCAACAACCATTTTGGAGGGGAAGACCCCTTCCGGACACTCTTGGAAGGAAACCCTACAAAGGTTTTCCTTCCAACGCTCGCTTCGCTCGCTGCCTTCTTTCCAAGGAGCATCAACCGATGAATCCTCTTATGGACACATGGAGCATGACCCTGGAATCGAGGCTCGGGCGGGGCATAAACCCGCGCCCTCCGACCAAGGGGGCGACTCCCCCTTGGAACCCTCTCGAGCAGTTCCCCGTGATAGGCCACGAGGAACTGCTCGTCAACAAATTGTCAAAATAAGATATTCCCAGAAAAGCCTTTATAAAGCAGCCCTCAATGTTGAATGTTGAGGTTTGACCCCGGTTGGCTTTATAATCCTCTAAAAAGAGAGGCCGCGAGAACCATGATCAACGAAAGGACTCCGGATCGTTCCATTGGCTGGGATGATGTGGAGATCGCGATCGCGGGAAGCGGCGTTATGGGCTCGCTCCTGGCCCAGGCCTATGCCCAGAACGGGGTGAATGTCGGGCTCATCGGCCGCAGGGAGGAAAGCCTCAAGCGGGCGCAATATATCATTCAAAAAGAACTCCAAGCGGCCATCGAGGGCAATATTTTTTCTCCGCTCCAGGTCGAAGAGATCCGGGAGCGGATCTTATTTACGCCGAGCTATGAGCCGGCCTGCCGAGGAAAAAACCTGAAACTTGTCTTGGAGACGGCGACCGAGGATATCCTTGTCAAGAAAGAAATTTTTAAAAAGTTGGATGAGCTTTGCCCGGCCACGATCGTCTTCGGCACGAATACTTCTTGCCTGGACGCCAACCTCCTGGCCCGCGAGACCCGGCGCCCCGACCGGGTCGTTTGGATGCACTATTTTTTCCCGCCGCATAAAAACCACGGCGGCGAATACGCGCCGCTGGAGAACACGTCCAGGGAGACGTTGGAAACCGCCGCCCAGCTCATGAAGCGGGCAAGAAAAACGCCGACGCCCCTCCTGAAATATCGAAAAGGCGGCGCTTCCAACACGATCTTCGTGGCCCTCCTTTTGGAAGCCGGGCGGATGGTCGATGAAGGTTATGATGTCCCGAGCATAGAGGCCGCCGGCAAGACGGCCTTCCACATGCCGTTCGGTTTCTTGGGCCTGGCAGATACCGTGGGCCTTTCTCTATCGATTTCCTGCTTGAGGTCTTTTTCGGATGGCTCTATTCCGGCCGACCCCTTCTACAAAGTTTACAATAATTTTTTCTCGCCGCCCGAGATTTTCAACACGATGCAGCAGCAGTATGCATTGGCGCCGAAAAAATCCGCCGTCCGCTGGGTCCGCGAAGAAGACGCCCAAAGGCCGCCGGGCAATTCCCAATTCGTAGACATCCTGATCAAAAGATTTCGCGCCGTGGCATTTATGACCGCTGTCGAAGTTGTGGACTCGGGCCTCATCGAGATTAAAGAAACCGACATGCTCTGCCAGCACGCCTTCTTCTGGCATGCGGGTCCTTTCGCCATGATGAATAAGATGGGCATCCAGGAAGCCCTTCGCCTGGTCACGGAGCGAATGGAGCTTTCTCATCGCAAAGAGATCAATTTTCCGATCCCCATGCTTTTCATCGAGCAGGCGCGGCAGGGCGCGCCGTGGCCATTATGACATTGATGAGGCAACCATGAATATCCGCGAACAGCTTGAAGATATCGAAGCGAAGATCCTTTCTCCAAAAGCCTGCCTGAGCCGCAATTCCAAGGGGCGCCTGCGCGAAGAAGCGCCGCATTCTTTCCGGACGGCGTTCCAGCGGGACCGCGACCGGATTCTCCACTCCAAATCGTTTCGCCGCCTGAAACATAAAACCCAGGTCTTTCTAGCCCCTTTCGGCGACCATTATCGGACACGGCTGACGCACACCTTGGAAGTGTCTCAGATCGCCCGGACGATTGCCAAGGCCTTGCGTCTAAACGAGGACCTGACCGAGGCCATCGCCCTCGGCCACGACCTTGGCCATACGCCCTTCGGCCATTCGGGCGAAGAAACCCTGGCCAGGCTGCTCCCGGGGGGATTCAGCCATTATGAGCAGAGCCTGCGCGTCGTGGACAAGCTGGAATATGAGGGCAAGGGGCTCAACCTCACGTTCGAGGTGCGGGACGGCATATCCAAGCATTCCAAGGGCCGCGGAAAAATTTTTGATAAAAAAAAGGAAGACCTACCGTCAACCTTGGAGGGACAGGTCGTGCGGGCTTCGGATGTGATCGCCTATGTCAATCATGATATCGATGATGCCCTGCGGGCGGGAATTATCAAGGAAGCCGATATTCCCAAACAGCTTGTCAGCGTGCTGGGCAAGTGGCATGCCTCCCGGATCGATAAGATGGTCGTGGATGTCATCGAGGCCAGCCTCAAGTCGAACCTGGACAAGATCGCCATGAGCGATGAGATCATGAAAGCCGTCATTGAGCTCCGGGATTTTCTTTACGAGCGTGTCTATTTCAATCCTTCGGCCCGCGAGGAGCTGCGGAAGACGGAAAAAATCCTGGCCGACCTCTACGAATACCTCTGCAAACACCCCGAAGGCTATATCAAGAGCTATCCTCAGGGGGATCCATTGGAAAAGCGGGTCGTCGATTTTATCTCAGGCATGACCGACTGGTACGCTCTTTCCTTATTCGAAAAACTCTTCATGCCCCATGCCTGGGAGGAAGTAGAACGTTCTTAGGATAAGAATGGGGTCAGGGCGAAGCTAGATTTGGGAGAAAAATGATGGGCAAAAGGTCATTGACGTGTTTAATTTTTAAGGCATTCATGCTGTCGGTTTCGCTATCGTTCATATTTTTATCCGGGCAAGCGCTATTTGCCCAATCGTCCGTCAAAATCTGGGAAGAGCCGCTCGTTGTTCCAACCTACCTTGTCGAAGCGCCCGAGCCCAATCCCATTTTTTATAACGGCCGGGCTTATCAGGGCGCCAAGGGACCCGTTTATCCCTATCCTTTTTGGGATCGCCTGACGGACAACCGCAAAGATATTACATATCAAGCGGTTTATATCGAGAACAAATACGTCAAGATCTGCGTCCTGCCCGAAATCGGCGGCCGCATATTCTCAGGGCTGGACAAGACCAATAACTATGATTTCATCTACCGCCAGCATGTCATCAAGCCGGCTCTCATCGGCATGCTCGGAGCCTGGATATCGGGAGGCGTGGAATGGAACATCCCGCACCACCACCGGGCGACGACGTTTATACCCGTCGATCATACGATCGTGAAAAATCCCGATGGAAGCGCAACGATCTGGACGGGAGAGCTTGAGCTCCGTCACCGGACAAGATGGTTGGTCGGCCTGACGATCAAGCCGGAGTCAGCCGCCATTGACGTCACGATAAAAATTTTCAACCGGACGCCGCTGGCGCATTCCATGCTCTGCTTTGCCAACGTGGCCATCCATGCCAACAAGGACTACCAGGTCATTTTCCCGCCCGGTACGGAGTTCGCCACGTTCCATGGAAAAAACCAATTTTCACACTGGCCGATTTCCACTGAGATTTATAACCGTCAGGACTACACGAGGGGCGTGGATGTGAGCTGGTGGAAAAGTCACTCCTCCCCGACATCATTTTTCGCTTGGGAAAATGAAGGCGATTTTCTGGCCGGCTATGACCATGGAAAAGAAGCCGGGATTGCCTTTGTCGGCGACCATAATTTTGTCCCCGGGAAAAAGCTTTGGACATGGGGAACGGGGCCGGAAGGTAAACTCTGGGAGAAAATCCTGACCGAGACGGACGGCCCCTACGCCGAGCTTATGATTGGCGCATATTCGGATAACCAGCCCGACTACAGCTGGACCCAGCCCTACGAGGTCCGGACGGTCCGGCAGACTTGGTTCCCGATCAGCAAAATCGCGGGCATGAAGGCGGCCAATAAAGATGCCGCATGCAACCTTGTTGTTGCGGGGGAAGGCACCGCCCAGATTGGTTTTTACACGCCGTCAGAATATCGAGATGCAAAGATCATGCTCAAGTCGGGCGAAAAGACAATTTTTGAAGAGAAAATCATGATTGGCCCAGGGCAACCATATTTTAAAAAAGATATAGCGCTTCCTTCGGGAATCAAAGAAGAATCTCTCGCTTTGATTTTGCTCACATCAGACGGCAAAGAACTCATCAGCTATAAACCCCAAAAAAAGCCATCGACACCGATGCCGGCTCCTGTCACGCCGCCGCCCGCCGCCAAGGACATCCCAACCATTGAAGAGCTGTATCTTACCGGATTGCGGCTGGAGCAGTTTTATAACCCGGCCTTCGAGCCTTATCCGTATTATGAAGAAGCCCTGAAGCGCGACCCGGATGATTACCGCGTGAACACAGCGCTCGGACTTTTATATTTGAAGCGGGGGATGTATCCGGAGGCAGAGGCAAAATTACAACGGGCAGTCAAGCGTGCTACAAAAAATTATACGCGTCCCAAGGACGGGGAAACCCTTTATTATCTGGGCTTTGCCCTGAGGTCGCAGAGCAAACTCAGGGAAGCGGAAGATGCCTTCTTCCGGGCGACGTGGAGCTCCGCCTGGGAGGGGGCGGCGTTCTATCAGCTGGCTGAACTGGCCTGCGGAAGGAGTGAATTTTCGAGGGCCCTAGAGCTTGTGGATTCATCGTTGACGGCAAACGCCAAAAATACAAAAGCCCTCAATTTAAAATCGGCGCTGCTGCGAAAATTGAATAAATTCGGTGAGGCAAAAAAGATCGCCTCGGAAATCCTGGCTTCTGACCTGCTGGATTTTTGGGCCGGCTATGAGCTCTATCTGGCCCTGAGAGGCGACGGACAAAAAGAAGAAGCCGATAACGCCGCCGAGGCGCAGTACGGACGAATGAGAGTTGAGACACCCATTAATTACCTTGAACTGGCCGTTGATTATGGGAACTGCGGCCTCTGGGAGGAAGCCATCGAAGTCCTGACGCGGCTTACAGAATCGAAAGGCAAAAGTGCGGCTTTATTCCCCCTCCTCCATTATTTTCTCGGCTACTATTGGGATCAGAAAGGCGAAGTGGAGAAAGCACGGAGTTGTGCCCTGCGGGCCGCCGACATGCCTCCAGATTATTGTTTTCCGTTCCAATCAGAATGCCTGGATGTGTTGAGCTGGGCACAGCGCATCAATCCTAAGGATGCACGGGCGCCCTATTATCTCGGCAATTACCTCTTTGACCTTCAGCCGGAAAAAGCGATGGCCGAATGGGAAAAATCCGTGGCGCTCGATAATTCTTTCTCCATTTCCCACCGCAACTTAGGGCTGGCCTATGCCCGGGTGAAGAACGATGTCCCCAGAGCCATCGCTTTTCTAGAGAAAGCCATGGCCTGCAATGAAGACGATCCCAGGCTCTATTTTGAGCTTGACCAGTTGTATGAAGCGGGCCAATCCGATCCTCAGATGAGGCTGGCGCTGCTCGAAAAGAATCACAAGGTCGTCTCGCTCCGCGATGATGCATTAACGCGTGAAATTTTGCTGCTTGTCCAGCTCGGCCGCTATGACAAGGCCATAGAGCTTCTCAAGTCCCATCATTTTCATGTCTGGGAAGGCGGCGGCGAGATTTACAGCGTATTTGTGGACGCCCATTTGCTCCGGGGTCAGGATTTGATGGCCGCCAAAAAGTACGGTCAGGCGCTCGAGGATTTCGAAACGGCTGTGACATACCCGGAAAACCTCGAGGTGGCCGCACCGGCTTCAGGGGGAGGCTCGGCGAAGATCTATTTTTGGATCGGGATGGCCTGCGAAGCGCTGGGCGAAAAGACAAAAGCCGGCGCGAGCTTTGAGAAAGCGGCAGCGTTCAGGCATGGTTGGTCTGAATTGGGATATTATCAGGCGCTCGCTTTTCAAAAGCTCGGGAAAGAAGCCGAAGCGAATAGGATTTTCGATGGGCTGATTCAGTTTGCTCATGAAAGATTGAAGGCCGCCCCGTCGATGGACTTTTTTGAAAAATTCGGAGAAAGACAGTCGGCGACTGCGCAAAACGCTCAGATGCATTATCTGCTCGGCCTGGGCTGTTTAGGAAAAGGACAGAAGCAGGAGGCGCGGGCCGAATTTGAAAAAGCCCTTTCCATCCATCCCAATCATCTCGGCGCCCGCCGGCAGCTGGCCGCCCTGAAGAAATAAAGAATGCCGAAAGTCGAGATTTGTATACAATCAACTTGCATGAATGAGGAATCTTCTTTTAATGCGAAACGGATCATTCGCGAATCGGCATGAGGATAGATATGAAAATACAGATTATTTTTTGTATGACACTTATCATGGTTCTTATTTCTGGATTTTTTGTCCTCTCCTTGCCCGCCGCCGAAAGGCCCTATTTGGAGGCGGCCCTCAAAGCGGCACAGTGGCTTGAAAAAGCTGCGGTCCGGACGCCGCACGGATTGGCCTGGCCGGCCGATCCGCAGGACCCGAAGTCTGTCAATAACAGCTTATACGCAGGAACGCCGGGACCGGGCTCTTCCTGCTTCACCTGGATGCCTTTGAGCAGAGGGAGCGCCCCAAAATCAATCTCCCGGATTCCGTATTTGCCGGTGATCTTATGTCGATGAAGTGATTCTTTTACCATCCTAGAGGAGGATACGCCAATGCAAAAAAAGAAGGACCGCATCGAAACGAAATTGATCCATGCCGGAGAATTGGAGCCGCGTGTGCTGGGCGCGGTCAGTATGCCGATCTTTCAGTCGGCCATGTACGAATATTCCCGGGCCGCCAGCTATCATGACATCCCCTATATCCGGCTCAACAACACGCCGAACCATGTCGTCCTGCATAAAAAACTGGCGGCACTTGAAAATGGGGAGGCGGCCCTTGTAACCGCCAGCGGCATGGCGGCGATTTCGACGGCGCTTCTGGCCGTTCTTTCATCTGGCGACCATCTGCTCGCCCAAGAATGTCTCTACGGCGGCACGCACGACTTTTTGACCAAGTATCTTAGCTCTTTTGGAATCACCTTTGATTTTATCGACGGCGAAAACCCAGAATCCTGGAAGCGTAAACTTCGAACCTCGACAAGGGCGATCTATGTCGAAACGATCAGCAATCCTTTGATGCAGGTCCCCGACCTTGAGGCGGTGGTGAAATTTGCCCAGGATCATTCTCTCGTTTCCATGATCGACAACACGTTTGCTACACCTATGAATTATAGGCCCGCGGAATGGGGCTTTGACCTATCGCTTCACAGCTGCACGAAATATCTCAACGGACATTCGGACATCGTCGGCGGGGCCGTGATCGGCCGGGCGGATATAGTGGAAAAAATACTCTTCAAGCTGGACCATCTCGGCGGTTCTATGGATCCTCATGCCTGTTTTCTCCTCCATCGCGGCCTTAAAACTTTGGCCCTGAGAGTTCGATACCAGAACGAAAGCGCCGGAAAAATCGCCCGATTTCTCAAAAATCATCCAGCTGTCGAAAAAGTGAACTACCCGGGGCTTGAAAGCAATTCGAGCTATAAGCGGGCTTCCAGGCTCTTTGATGGTTTTGGCGGCATGGTTAGCTTTGAGTTGAAAGGGGGAGTGGATGCTTCTGAGCGATTCATGAAGGGGGTAAAGATCCCGATTATTGCGCCAAGCCTGGGCGGGGTGGAAACGCTGATGACCAGGCCGGCGACGACATCGCACCTGGGCATGAAGCCAGAAGACCGGCGGGAACTCGGAATTTCCGACAGCTTGATCAGATTATCTGTGGGGATTGAGGCGGCCGACGATCTGATTGACGACTTTGAGCAGGCGCTCAAGAATTTGGGCTGATCGGTTTGGGTCGAGGATGGCATGAAAAGAAGAATTTTTCTTGAAACAATGGGGGTTGGCTCCCTGGCGGCGCTCTCCGGCCCGAAAGGCGGGCGGCCGCAAAGTGTTCCGGCCCAAGAAAGAAGCGAAATGACCGGCCACACGGACCCGAGGATCGAGGTGAATCTCGACGATCTCCGATGGAATTTTTCGCAGATCAAGAAACATGTCAAAGTCCGCGTCATGGCCGTTGTCAAAGCCAATGCCTATGGCCATGGATTGGTCAACGTCGCCCTGGCCCTGGAGAAAGCCGGAGTCGATGGGCTGATGGTTGGGAAATTGACTGAAGGTCTGGCATTGAGAAAAGCTGGCATCCAATCCCCCGTGCTGAACTTTGGACCCTTTGCCAAGGAAGATTGTGAAGCCATTGTGATGAACAACATTAGTCAATCCGTCTTTTCCGAAGAAGCGGCTTCTCTCCATGAAGCCGCTTCGAGGTTCAGGAACAAAGCTTCTGTTCACATCGACATCGATACCGGCATGAGCCGAACTGGAATTTCGTACGACAAGGCTCTACCTCTCATTGAGAAAATCGCAGCGCTCTCGCAGATCAAAATTGACGGGATCGCGACGACCCTGACCGAAGACCCAGAATTCGACAGGGAACAGCTTAGGAGATTTCGAGGAGTCTGTTCAGCTGCCGAACAGAAGGGGATTTCCCTGGGCTTGAAGCATGCCGCCAGCAGCGCCGGAATTTTTGAATCCCCTGAATTCTATTTGGATATGATCAGGCCGGGGATCACGCTTTATGGCTATTATCCAAATGCGCAGACTCAGAAGGAAGACCTGCTTAAATTGAGGCCGGCTTTGAAGCTTATGGCGAAGGTCGTATTCATCAAAGATATGCGGCCTGGCGATTCGCTTTCTTATCATAGAATTATTAAAGCGAAGAAACAGATGAGAGCGGCGACGGTGGGTGTCGGCTATTCAGACGGATACCCCCCTCAGCTTGGCGGCAAAGGCTTCGTTTCTATCAAAGGCAAAAAATATCCTGTGATGGCGGCCGTCACATCGAATCATGTCATGGTCGATCTAAACAATGACCAAGAGATAGAAGTCGGTGACGATGTCACGCTTATCGACAATCAGAAAAATTCCGGTTTGACCGCCGATGTCCTCGAAGCCCAAAGCGGCGTCTCGGATTATAAAATATTGATCGGAATGAATCCGCTTCTCCCCAGAAAATTCGTTTCCTGAAGCAGCTTGTTCGAAATCGGGACGCTTGCCATCCAGGCCGAATTCCATTATCTTAGGGCGGATGTCCGAGCCGGTCGTCGAAGTCAATTCCATCACCAAGCTTTTCAAGGCTTTCAAAGCCGTCGATAGCGTCTCCTTCGAGGTGTATCCAAGCGAAATCCTCGGCATCGTCGGCCCGAACGGCGCCGGCAAAACGACGATCATCCACATGCTCTTGGGATTGACCACTCCGAACGCAGGCTCGATCAAGATTTTTGGCCTGAATTTCAATGACCATCGCGAAGAGATCCTCGAAAGGGTCAACTTTTCCTCGACCTATACCTCGATGCCGTATTCGCTCACCGTCCGTGAGAGCTTGAAAGTCTTTGGCTGGCTCTATCATGTCAAGAATAGCGACGATAAGATCGACGAGCTTCTCAAAGTTTTTGAGATCGCGGACACCAAGAAAATGCAGGTCCGGAATCTCTCTACCGGCCAGCTGACGCGGCTCAACCTGGCCAAGGCCCTCATCAACGACCCAAAAGTGCTTTTCCTGGACGAGCCCACAGCCAGCCTCGACCCGGATATTGCCGATAAAGTCAGAAAATACCTCCTTCAGATCAAGCGCGAAAAGAAAATCTCCATCCTTCTGACCTCTCATAATATGAGGGAAATGGAAGAGGTGTCGGACAGGATCATTTTTTTGCACAAGGGCAAGGTCATTGCCTCAGGCAAACCCGAAGCTGTTGTCCAGAGTTTCCACGGCAAGAACCTGGAAGACGTTTTCCTCAAGATCGCGCGGGAGAAGCAGGCATGACTGCTCACCGGATCTACGGCATTTTTCTGAGAAACCTCTACTTGTACAAGAGGAGCATTCCGCGGCTCATGGAGATTTTTTACTGGCCGCTTCTCGACCTACTGCTCTGGGGTTTCATCACGCTCTACTTGTCGCGGTATGGAAAAACGTTGCCGAATTTTGTCGCCTTCTTCGTCGGAGCGCTCATCCTGTGGGACATCCTTTTCCGGTCGCAGCTCGGGATCTCCGTCTCGTTTCTAGAGGACATCTGGGCGCGGAATTTCCTGAACATCTTTGTCTCGCCCCTGACTCCGATCGAATATGTCTTCTCCCTGATGTTCGTCAGCCTGTTCAAGATCCTTATGGCCGGCACGATTATGTCGCTGCTGGCCTGGGTTTTCTATTCCTTCAACATCTTTGTGATCGGGATCTCGCTAATCCCGTTTGTCTTGAACCTCGTCATCCTGGGCTGGACCATCGGCATTTTCACGATGTCGCTCATCCTGCGCTTTGGACAGCAGGCCGAGATCCTGGCCTGGGGAATCGCCATTCTCTTCCAGCCAATCTCCGCTGTCTTTTATCCCGTGTCCGTCCTGCCCCGTTTTTTGCAGGCCGCGGCCCGTTTCAATCCGGCTTCATATGTCTTTGAAGGCATGCGCGAGATCATCACCACTCATATCGTGCCGCTACAGAAGCTGCTGTGGTCGTTCGGCATCAATGCCGTTTTTCTGGTCGCAGTGTTTGCTTTTTTCTCCCGGATCTTAATGGCGGTCAAGAAGCGAGGGCTGCTGGCCAAGATCGGCGAGTGAACTCGTATTGTGGACAAGCAAGAAAAAAATTATAATGGGCCCTTCTGAACTCATGATTGGAAGGGAGGACATGATTCGATGAACCGCCGCGAAGTTCTGGAAAAAATCGCCAAGCGTCTCCGCATTCATTCCTTGATGATGACCTGGAAAGCGGGATCGGGACATCCCACGACCTGCCTGTCGATGGCCGATTTGGCCGCCTGCTTGTTTTTTCATGAGATGAGGTTCAATCCCAAGGATCCCCAGGACTGGGGCAATGATGAACTGGTTCTCTCCAAGGGACACGCCGCCCCGATTTTGTGGGCCGCCTACGCAGAAGCCGGCATCATCCCTCTCAAAGACCTCATGGATTTGCGAAAAATCTCGAGTGACCTGGAAGGCCACCCCACGCCCCGCATGAAGTGGGTCAAGGCGGCAACAGGCTCGCTGGGCCAGGGACTTTCCGTCGGCGTGGGGATGGCGGCGGCCATGAGGCTTGGCAAATCTCCGGGCCGGGTGTTTGTGGTGATGGGCGACGGCGAATGCGCCGAAGGCGCGGTCTGGGAAGCGGCCAATGCGGCGGTCTATTTGAAGCTCAAAAACGTTTGTGCCATTGTCGATGTCAACCGGCTGGGCCAGTCCGACCCAACTATGCATCAGCATGACCTGGCGGCTTATGCCAGGAAGTTCAAGGCTTTCGGCTGGGACGTTCTGCTGGTCAATGGTCATAAAGTCGACGCCATTCTGGAAGCATTCAAAAAGATCGGGAAAAAGGGAAAGCCGACCGTGATCCTGGCCAAAACGATCAAAGGCAAGGGTGTATCCTTCATCGAGAATAAGAACGGCTGGCATGGCAAGCCGCTCAAGGAAGACGAGCTTCAGGCAGCCCTCAAGGAGGTCGGGCCGATGCCCGATGTGGACGCGTCGAAATTCGTCCGGCTCCCTGAGCGGGTTCCTAAGCCGAAGCCCGTGAAGACGTTCGGCTTTGAGAGAACCTCTTATAAAGATAAAACGGCCACGCGTCTGGCCTTCGGGTACGCCCTTCGCGAGCTGGGCAAGGTCAACAACGCCGTTCTTGCGCTGGATGGCGACGTCAAGAATTCCACCTACACTGAAAAATTCTTCGAGGCTTTTCCCGAACGGTCATTCCAATCGTATATCGCCGAACAGAACATGGTGGGCATGGGCATGGGCATGGCGGCCAAAGGATATATCCCGTTTATGGCCAGCTTCGCCGCCTTTTTGAGCCGGGCCCACGACCAAATTCGCATGGCCGGCTATTCTTTTTCTAATATCAAGCTGTGCGGATCCCATGTCGGCGTGAGCATCGGCGAGGATGGGCCTTCTCAGATGGGCTTGGAGGATCTAGCCATTTTCAGGCCGATCCCGGGGTGCATCGTACTTTATCCCAGCGATGCCTTTCAGACTGAAGCCCTCGTTGAGGCCATGGCTCGGCATCAGGGGATATGCTATCTGAGGACGACGCGGCCGGCGACGCCGCTCCTTTATTCCAAGGATGAACAGTTCGCGATCGGCGGCTCAAAAGTCTTGAGAAAGGGACCGAATGATGTCGCGACAATCATCGGCGCCGGCATTACCGTGTTTGAGGCACTGAAAGCCTATGAGGAGCTGAAGAAAGAAAATATCGAGGTGCGGATCATCGACGCGTATTCCGTCCAGCCTCTCGATAAGGAAAATATCTTAAAGGAAACCGCTGAAACCAAAAGCCGGGCAATTGTCGTCGAGGACCATTTTGAGAGCGGCGGCCTGGGCGATGCCGTGGCGGCGGCGTTGGCCGGAAAAGCCGCGATCAAACATCTTTGCGTCCGGGAGCTGCCCAGGTCGGGAAAGCCGAATGAGCTTTTAGATAAATACGGCATCAGCGCCCGGCATATCGTGGGCGCGGTCAAAGGATTTCTCGCCGGGCAATAATTGGGGTCAAACCTACTCATTACGCAAGTTCCCCCTGAAGAATGATGCGTAACGAGTAGGTTTGACCCCGTTTTTATTCTGTTTTACTTTTTCAGCAGGATTTCCTCGAAGAATTTCAGGGCCGACTCGTCGCCCGTCTGCCCCAGCCAGAAAATCGCCCTTTTCCTCACGGACGGACTCTTGTTCGTTTTAGCAATATCGATGAGCATCGGCACGGACTTGTCTTTTGGCAGCTGGCTGATGGCGAACACGGCCTGGTCTTTCAAACCGCTCTCTTCTTTGGGTTCATCGACAATGTCCTTGAGCGCTTTGATACTTTCCGCCGAGGCTTTCTGTCCCAGCCAGAAGACAGCGCTCTTTCGGATGTCCTGGTTCGGCTCGTTCTTGGCGATCCTGATCAGCTCTTCGACAGCTTCTTTCTGCCTGCTGAGCTGGAGGGCAAAGACAATATGTTTTTTCAAATCCGTATCCTGGACCTTGGCAAAAATCTCTTTGAGGCATGCGAGACTCTTTGAGTCGCCGTAATTGCCCAGCCAGAAAACAGCGGATTCTTTGACCTTGCCGGCATAATTCCCCAGAGCGATTTTTTTCAGGAAATCAGGCGCTTTGGGACCCGGGTGGCAACTGCTTATGAAAACGAGCGTGCCTTGAAGATGCGTTTTCGAGCCTGCCGCTTCAAAACATTTTTCGACGAGCGTTAGGCTTTCATCATTTGTAGCCCGGCCCAGCCAGCAAACGGGGGCATCCATGAAATCATAGCTCTGGTCCGGGTCCAGGAGCGAAACATCAAGAAGGCCGTCCTTTTGTGAATAAAGGAATAGAAGAGCGGCCGGGGTGGGCGCGTCTTCAGATTTGCCTTCTACACCCACCTGGTTTTTGTCTTTGCCCGTTTCCTCAATCTTAATTTTGGCTTCTTTTGAATTTACGACAAAGCCTTCTGAGACCCGGCTTTCGGATCCCCGATGGATCCTGTGCCGGCTCTCAAACAGATAGGCCGTGAAATAAAGATCTCCGGCCTTGGCTTTTTGGGCTTCGCCGCGTGCCGATTCAATTTTTTTATCCAGCGCTGCCGCATTCTCGCTGAGGTCAACCACTTTGCCTTTCAAAAATCTCGGAGCTTCGCCTGATAGAAAACCGGGTTGTGTCGCCAAAGGAAGGACAAACAACAAAACAAACAAAGCGGCAAAGGAAGAGGGGACAGCCACGATACGAGCAACCCGGCAGTGACGTTGTCGGAATCGCCGCTTCGCGGAGTTTCTCGCGACGCCATTTTTTGAGTCGTATCTAAGAGGAATCAATTGTCTTCTCCTATCTCGAATTTACTTATCCAGGATTTCCTTGAGGAATTTCATGGCTTCATCGCTCTTGCTCTGGCCGAGCCAGAAAACGAGCTGCTTTTTGAGGTCCAGGTCCTTTTCCTTACGGGCCATCGTGATCATGGCCTGGACGGCCTTGGGGCTGTGGTTTTGGGAAATTGAAAAGATGACCTGTTTTTTGACCTTGGCATCGTCGGTCTTGCTATACACGTCCATGAGGAGATCCAGAACGTCATCGCCCCCTCTTTGGCCGATCCAAAAAATAGCGCGTTCTCGCGCCTTCGGGTCTTTGTCATTTTTGGCGATCTCCAAGAGTTTCGCCCGGCCTTTTTCGCTGTTGTTCTGGGCAAAGGACATGATCAGACTCTCTTTGAGCTTGGTGTCCGAAATCGTGTTGTAGATTTCGATCAGCGAAGTGACGCTTCCTTCATCCCTCTTCTGGCCCAACCAAAAGATGGCCTTTTTCTGCAATTCCGGGTCTTTTTCGTTCTTGGCGATCTCGATGAGTTTGGCTTGGGCTATTGGATGATTGTTTTGGGCGAATCCGAAGAAGAGGCGAGCCTTGAGCTTGTTGTCCACGGCCTTCTCATAGATCTTGAGAAGGGCATCCAAGCTGGCATCATCGTGTCTCTGGCCCAGCCACATCACGGCCATTTCCTGGATTCTTGGAGAAGGATCCGAAATCGCCAATTCGGTCAGGAGCGGCAGGACCTTGGCGTCGTGAGATTGGCCGAGGACCATGAGAGCTTTTTCCCGGAGTTCGGGCCTCTTTTCGTCTTTGACCATTTTTTCTAGAATGGGGAAGGCCTTCTCTTTATCCATCTGGAGCAGGGCGTCGAGAGCGACGAGTTTGAGCTCAAGGTCTGGGTCAGGAGGCCGCTTTTGATCAGCCGTTAGACCGCCCTGGACGCCTCCAAGCAGGCCCCCTTCGACTCCTCCTCTAACACCGCCAAAGACGCCGCCTTCGATACCGCCGAGGACGCCTCCAAACGCGGCACCATTGATATATTTCTGATATTCCGACAATCCGCTTCTGGCCAGCACTTCGGCGATCTGGATCTGCAGGATCTTGGCGTCTCTGGCCCAGGAGCTTTCGGGCATCTTTTCGAGAAGCATATTCAGAGGTTCAATCGCTTCTTTCCTCTTCTCGAGCTGGAGTTCCATGCTCTCGAGCGATGCCGCGAGCCTGTCCATGCTGTAGCCGAGCCAATAGAGCGATTCCCCGTAATAGCCGCTGTTTGAATACTCTTTGGCGATTTTTTCCAGGTCTGTTATGGCCTTCTGCCAAGCTTTATCATAGATGGCCTTTTTGGCCTCCTCGTAAGCGACCCGAGCTTTTTCGTAAACATCCTTGGTCTTTTCTTTTTCCTGGGCGGAAGCCAAGCCGCCGAGGATGAAGAAAAAGGTCAGGCAGAAAATGATCCATGTTGCTTTTTTCATGGCGTTCCTCCTAAAGCGTCTTTAGAATTTCCATTTTGAAAAGGATCCCTCTCTGATTGATGAGGTCCTTGATTTGAGAGGGAGCCTGTCGGTCTTGGCTGGGCTGGTTGGCAATCTCTTTTAAGACAAGGTCCAGGTCGTCCAGAAGCTCGGCCGCGGCGGGGTCTTTTTCGGCCAGGATTCGTTTGAGCAGCAAATTCTGCAGGAGCAGCCCACGAACGATTTTTTCGTCAACGACCATCGTTTTCGTCCCTTGTTCGCCCGGCGTATAGTGGGCATATTCGAGCAAAAGGGGCTTGAGGTCTTCAAGGTGCGAACTCAGAGTCGGTGGAAGAGCCGCCGGCGATATGGTCGTTGGCAATTTCGTCTGAATCGGCTGCAGGGACAGCGCTAACCAGTATTTCCCGATGATGATCCCGATGACGAGGATGGCCACAATGGCCGAGCCGGCATAGACCCGGCGCCAACGCGGGAATAAACGCGCTTTATCTTTCGCCGGAGTCCTCGATATCCCAAATTGGATTCTCTGCCAGGAGCTTTCCCAATTCGGTTCGTGCGCCGGGGCCGGCTGGTGTTCGTCCAGCAACTTGAAAACTTTTTTTGTATAGTCCAGCTCTTCAGCACAAGACCTGCATTCTTGAAGGTGTTGCTGGAGGGCCGCCCGGTCTTTTTCGTCCAGTTCGCCATAGAGATAGAGGGTGATGTCGTTCTTGGCTTTTTTACAGTCCATAGCCGTCCTCCAAAATAAAGCGCTTCAGACGTTTTTTCAGGATCTCGATGGCCCGGAAGAGCTGCTTTTTGATGTTTCCTTCGGTGGAATTCAGATAGTCCGCAATCTCGCTGGTCGTATACTCCTGGTAATGCCTGAGGACAAAGATCATCCGTTGTTTCGGCGAAAGCTTATCCAGAACCTGGTCGATCTTTTCGCGGATTTCCTTGTTTTGAGCCGTTTTTTCGGGGTTAGAACGATGGGGATTGGCGTGTAAATTCGCGGCCTCCTCGGCATCCAGCGAATAGGCATCCCTGACCCTGCTTTTTCTCAAGGCATCGATGCTGGCGTTGACACAGATCCGGTTCAGCCAGCCGCGGAAATTCGCGCCTTTATCCGGGTTGTACCTGTGAAGCGAATGATAGGCCTTGATGAATGTTTCCTGGAGGACATCTTCGGCATCCTCGGGATTTTTAAGATAATGATAGGCCAGGGAAAAGACCTGCTGCCTGTTGTCCTCAAAAAGCGCCCGGAATGCACCTGTGTCTCCGCCTTGGGCCATCCGGATGAGTCCTGCTTCGTCCATCTTCTTTATCTTTATATATCAAAACGGATAGGGAGACACTTTCGTTGACAAAAATTTTTGATTCGAATTGGAGCAGTAATAAAGATTTGAGATAAATGAGATAAATTCGATATTTCTTAAAGCTATTTTTTCGGAGCCGGGATTGTGATATCAATCACATGGACTGTTCCCAGGGTGGACAGCGGCTTGTCGAAATCTTCCTTTTTGCCGACCACGAGAATCTGGACTTTGTCCGGCTGCAGATATTTCTTTGCCACCCGGAGCACGTCGGCCTTGGTGACCTTTTCGACCCCCGCCTTGAGCTTTTCCGAAAAATCGAGAGGGTAACCATAGTAGGCGTAGGTCATCAGGCGATTGACGATCTGGGACTTGCTCTCAAAGTTGAAGACGTAGGAATTAAGATAGCCGTCCTTGGCCTTGGCCAACTCTTCGTCCGACACCTCCTGTTCCGTGATCTTCTTCAGCTCCTTGAGCATGATGTCGAGGGCGTAGACCGTGGATTGGGATTTTGTCTGGGCGCCGCAGCTGAAGATGCCGGGATATACATAGGAGGCCCCGTAATCTCCCCAGACATCGTAGGCCAGCCCCTCGTCCGTTCTGACCCGTTTGAACATCCGTTCGAAAGAAAGGATGAAATTCATGATGTTGAGAGCGGGATAGTCGGGATTATTCATTAGGCCGCCGATATGGCCGAGCGTGATATTGGATTGGTTGACATCGGGCTTGTCGATGAAATTGACCGTGTATTTATAGGCGTAGCTGACTTTGGGCCAAGGTTCGGTGGATGCTTTTCCTTTGGTCCACTTTCCCAGGGCTGCCTTGATCTTGTTGACCATATCCGCGCTCTTAAAATCTCCCCAGACCGCCATGGAAGTGTTGTTGGGATGGAAATAGGCGTTATAGAAGTCGATGATGTCCTGCCTGCCGACGGCCTCAATGGTTGCATATTCCGCGTGCCGGGCATAAGGACTGTCCTGGCCGTACATCAATTTGTTGAACTCGCGGTTCGTGATAGCCAGGATGTTATCATTCCTGCGGGAAATGCCTGTCCTCTGCTGGATTTTGGCCAGCTCGATTTTGTCCTCAGGAAACGCGGGTTCGGTTAAAATGTCCGCCAGAATGCCAAGGGCTTTGTCGAAGTCTTCTTTGAGGACCGAGATGGAGAGATAGGCTGAGTTCGTTCCGACACTTGTGGAGACCGAAGCGGCCAGAGTGTCTAGCTCTCTGTCGATCTGGTCGCCGGTCTTTGTCTTTGTCCCGCCCGTCCGAAGAACCTGTCCCGTGATAGAGGCCAACCCGATTTTGCCGGCGGGTTCGAAAACCGATCCTGTCCTGACCATCGCCCAGAGATTGATGGTGGGATATTCAGGATCTTCAACCAATAAGAGCTTGATTCCATTGGGAAGTTCGGCCTTTTCGATCTTGGGCATTTTGATGGGGTTGAGGGGTCCGAAGACGAATTTGTCTTTCGGCCCTTTCTGGGCATACGCCATGCCCATCCAGAATCCCAGAAGAAGGAGTCCTACGAAAACTTTTTTCGCTGTAATCTTTTTGCTCATCGTCGTCTCCTTATCTCTCCCTTACTTCTCGGGGATGATCTCGCCGATGGTTCTGTTCGTGCTGACCAGATACTGGTTGGCCACGCGCTTGACGTCAGCGGCAGTGAGGGCCCTGATTTCGTCAACCTGATCGAACACTCTCCCGTAACCTCCCAGAACAACGTCGGCATAGGTCAGGAGGGCGGCCATCTGGGTGTTAGATCTCATCTGATTGAGGAGGCCCTTGATCGTACTCCTCTTGAATTTTGTCAACTCATCTTCGGTCACGGACTCCTTCTTGATTTTCTCAGTCTCCCCCTCGATCAACACCAGGCATTCCACCGATGTCTTTCCGGCCGCGGGGACCGCAAAGAAAAAGATCAGACTGGGAAACTTGTCGCCCGGGAAGCCGCTGGAACAGGACGCTTGGACGGCGATCTTCTTATCCTTGACCAGCGTCTGGTACAACCTCGACGATCGGCCTTGACCGATGATATTGGCCAATGCCTCCAGGGCGCGGCTGTCCTTATTTTTGGAATCCGGAATATGATACCCGACGAAGAGGTAGGGCTGGGACTTCGCGCTCACGATCACATGCCGTTCCCCCCATTGTTCCGGCTCCTTAGTCCTGACCGGCTCAGGCTTGAGGCCGCTCGGAATCCGGCTGAAATAGAGGTCGGCGAGCTTGAAGACATCCGACCCCTTCACATCCCCGACGATGCCCACGGTCAGGTTGCTCGGGCTGTAATATCTTTTAAAATATTCCTCCACATCCCTGGGGGTGATGGATTGGAGGTCCGACATATGGCCGACGACATCATGATGATAAGGATGGGCTTTAAAAGCCACGGCCATAAAATCCTCAAGGAGTTTTCCCGTGGGCTGCGTCTCGAGACCGAGCCGGCGCTCTTCCATGATCACGTCCCGCTCCTTGTAGAATTCGCGGAAGACGGGATTCAGGAACCTGTCCGATGTCATGGCCATCCAGAATTCGAGGCGGTTCGAAGGGAGGTAATTGATATATTGGGTGGCGTCGTATGACGTATACGCATTCACGCCGGCGTCCCCTTCCCGCATCATCATGTCGAAGTACTCATTGTTGACGACGTACTCCTTGGCCTTTTTCTCGAGATCGGTGAACCTAGCCTTGAGCTCGGCCACCTTCCCCTGGTCGGGATTCGGCTTGGCTTCTTCTTTTTTCATCTGATCGTACGCAGCGTCCAGTTCGTTAAGAATCTTGGATTCCGCGGCATAATCTTTTGTCCCGACCACCTTTGTGCCCTTAAAAGCCATATGCTCCAAAATGTGGGAAATCCCCGTAATGCCGTAGGATTCGTTGGCGCTTCCCACATCCGCGTAAATATGAAAAGAAACGACGGGCGCGTCGTGGCGTTCGAGGACAATGAACTTCATACCGTTTCCAAGGGAATGAACTTGGACCTGCTTTTTTGTCGCGTCAAATGTCTGAGCCTGAGGGGAAAGGGTGAAAGACACAAAAACCGTCAAGAAAAAAACCGAGAGAAGACATATCCTTGACTTTCTGACCATGCGCCTAACCTCCTTGGGAGACCTTGATTGTTTCTTTTAAATATATCACGAGTAAAATATTATGTCAAAATTGAGTTTGATGTTGAAAATTCATGATAGACAAATGATGCCCTTTTTTGTTTAAATGAACTGGATAAAAGATGTATAACAAGATTGATCGAGCGGTTGCGGAAAAGCTGGAATACATTGCCGGCCGAGAGAATGTCATCGCCGACCCGGACAGGATGTTCGATTACGGACATGACGAATTTTCCCTCCGTGACATTAGCAGAGTTCCGGATCTCGTGGTCAAGCCGAGAAAAACTGAAGAGGTTGCTGCGATCCTCCGGCTGGCCAATGAACACAGGATTCCGGTTACGCCCAGGGGCGGAGCGACAGGACTTTGCGGCGGTTGCGTGCCTTCCTTTGGCGGGATCGTGCTCTCTCTCGAAAAAATGAACCGGGTTCTGGAGATTGATGCCGATAATCAGATGGCCGTCGTCGAGGCGGGCGTCACCCTTCGCGATTTTGAGCAATGCATCGAAGACGCTGGCTTTTATTTTCCGCCTCATCCCGGTGAGGAGAGCGCTATGATCGGAGGGATGATCGCCACCAATGCCGGCGGCAGCCGGGCCGTCAAATACGGCGTGATCCGGAATTATGTCCGGGGCCTCGAGGTCGTCGTGCCCACGGGCGAGATCATCCATCTCGGCGGCAAGCTGCTCAAAAGCAGCACCGGCTATAATTTGCTCCAGCTCTTCATCGGCTCGGAAGGGACGCTCGGCGTCATGACAAAGGCGACTCTCCAGTTTCTGACCAAGCCGGCGGTGACTCGTTCGCTGGTCATTCCTTTCGCCCGCCTGGAAAAAGCTATCGAGACCGTTCCTCTTATATTTAAGAAAAAAATCGTGCCGCTGGCCTTGGAGTTTGTCCCTCTGGACGTCATTAAAATCTCGGAAGAGCATCTTCATAAGAAATGGCCTTGCTCACAAGGCGAGACGCATCTCCTCGTCATCCTGGATGCCCAGAGTGAAGAAGAGATGGACCGCCTGTCGCAGGCCGTTGCCGAAGCGGCCCTGGAGAACGAGGCGCTCGATGTTTTCATCGCCGATACGGCCAAGAAACAGGAGACCGTCCTCGACATCCGCAGCAAGATCTACGAGGCAATCAAAGCGCAAACAATCGAGATCTTGGATATTTCCATTCCGCGGGCGGAAATCGTCAACCATATCAAAAAGGTCCAGGACGTTTCCCGGAAATATGACATCTGGCTGCCGACCTTCGGCCATGCCGGGGATGGCAATGTCCATACACACATCATGAAAGCCCGCTGTGAAAACGGGGCCGTCATCCCGCTTCCCGAAAGCGAGTGGCGAGACAAAGCCGAGAAGGTGCGGGAGGAGCTTTATGCGGACGGCCGGGCCAGGGGAGGGGTCATTTCGGGGGAGCACGGCATCGGCCTCATCAAGAAGAAATATCTCGCTTTCAGCCTGGAACCGAAGCAGGTCGAGCTGATGAAAGGAATGAAGAAGGTCTTCGATCCCAATAATATTTTAAATCCCGGCAAGATTTTCGACTAAGACATGAAGATTCTTATTCTCGGCGGGACGCGTTTTTTCGGCTACCACATTGCCCATCGGCTGATCGAGGACGGCCATGAGGTGACGCTTTTCAACCGGGGGAAGACGGCGGATGATTTCGGCGACCGCGTCCAGCGGATTCGCGGCGATCGATATGACTATGACCACTTTTACCAACAGCTGCGGAACAAGACTTTTGATGTGGTCGTGGACATGTTGGCATTCAAGGCGGAAGACAGCCAGGCGGCGGTCCGGGCTTTTGAGGGAACTATCGGTCATTTCATCCATATCAGCACGGGATCGGTCTATGTCGTGACCAAGGATTTTCCCTGTCCTCTTCGCGAAGAGGACTTTAACCGCGCGCTCTGCCCCCCGCCGAAAAAAGATGCCGAGATGTGGCTTTATGGGTATCACAAACGAAGATGCGAAGAGGTCCTGCGGGAGGCTTTTCAAAAAAACGCTTTTCCGGCGATGATTCTTCGCCTCCCGATCGTCATGGGAGAAAGGGACCATACACTCCGGGCCTACTCCTATTTTCTCCGCATCGGGGACGGCAGCCCGGTCATCCTTCCTGACGGCGGCATGAATGTGTTCACTCATATTTATCAGGGGGATATTGTCAAGACCGTGGCTTCGAATTTGATGAATAAAGCGAGCTTTGGTCAGGCCTATAACCTGGCCATGGATGAGGTGATGAGCCTGCGAAGTTTTGTCCTCAGATCGGCCGAAATCTTAGGGAGAAAGCCCTTGATTACTGACATCCCCTGGCAGGTTTTGGAAGAGGCCGGGCTGGGGACGTCCTTTTCGCCGTTTTCGACACGCCGGCCGTTCGTCCTATCGACGGAAAAAGCCAGGCGGGACCTGAATTATTCCTCTACGCCGGTGGAGACCTGGCTGGATAAGACGATTTCCTGGTACGCGGAGGACTATAAGGGCGGAGTTCCCGAAAACTATCTCGCGAGAAATAAAGAAGTCGCATTTGCCCATAAATATCGGGAGGCCGTTCGGTCCTTAAAATCAGATTGAAATTCAACCGGCTTTTCATTATAAATAGGAGCGTTAAGGGACGAAGGAAAATCCGGAGATACATCCCAGAATTTTTTTGAGGGGGAAACATGGAAAGAATCACGGAAATTTTTGTGATCCTGGAAAACAAGCCGTCCATGCTCGGGGACCTGTGCAGCTACCTGGCCGAGAACGAGATCAATATCGAGGCCATCGGTGTTTTCCATGACACGGCCAAGCTTTACGTCAAGAATGTCACCAAAGCGGTGAAGCTCCTGTCCAAGGCGAACTACACGACCGAGCTCCGCGAGGTCCTCCTCGTTGACCTGGAAAACCGGCCGGGCGCCCTGGCCGAGGTCACCTCCAAGCTCGGCAACAAAGGCATCAATATTGAATACTGCTATGGAACCCTGAGCCGCAAAGGGAATGCGACCTCCATCATCCTGGATGTTTCGAATATTGACAAAGCCATGGAGTTATTGAAAGGGTAAATAGCCAAAAGATTTCTTCGAGGAGAATCCCGGCATGAAAAAGCGAATGATCCAATCTATTCTGGCGATCCTGTTTTTGCTGTTCGCCGCCGCGGGCTTTTCGGCGGCACAGGATATCAAGAGCATGGTCAAAGAGCTCTTTCCGATTCCTTCGTCCACGGGAAATGAGGATGCCCTGGCGGTGAAAATCGAACAGTCTTTGCCGAAGAACGCCGCCAAAGAAAAAGACCCTATGGGCAGTCTTTATGTCCGCCTTGGGAAAGGCGAACCTCGGCTGGCCGTGCTGGCGGCTCTTGATGAGTTTGGCTATATTGTCAGCGGCATGACTCAGGATGGGTATCTGAGATTGGACAGAGCCGTCCAGCCGCCTCACTCGCTGTACGATTCCTATCTGCTCGGCCACCCGGTCATGATCTCGACATCAAAAGGGCCCCTCCAGGGGAGCGTCGCCCAGCCGGCTATGCATCTTTTGACGCGCGAAAGACGGGATGAGCTGGCAAAGAATTTTTCACTCGATCTCGTTTTCCTGGACATTGGAGCCCGCTCTGAGGAGCAGGCTCGGGCGAAGGGTGTCGAAATTCTTGACCCTGTGACGTTCTGGCCGGACCTCAGCGAGCTGGCCAATGAAAGGTGGGCCGGTCATGCACTCGGGTTGAAAACAGGATGTGCTTTGCTCTTGAATTTGGCCGTCGAGATGAGCGGCATGAAGCTGTCCCAAGAAGTCACTGTGGGTTGGATGGCCCAGACGAAATTCCCCGTTCGCGGCTCTCGGTCAGCTTTGGGCGCCATGCGGGCCAAAAAGAAACTCCAGCCGCAGAAAGTGCTTATTCTGGATGCTGTGGCGGCCGACCGGGACGAAAAAAGCCCTGCACTCGGCAAAGGCCCCGTCCTCGTCCAGGCCAAGGAGGGTCCATTAAAGCTCAAAGACGCGATCGATACGATTGCCCGCGAAAAAAATGTCCCCCTGCAATACCAAACGGGCGTGGAGTCAACCCTTATGAATCCTTTTCTGGGCGATACGACCGAAGTGTTGACGTTGGCGCTTCCCGTGAAATTTCTTCATACGCCGGTCGAAGTCGTGGATTTCAGAGACGTCAGGGCGCTAAAAGATCTTGTTCTCGGCGTGCTCGGCTCCGGGAGGGCAAAATGAGAAATTATGCGATCTCCATTATTGGTTTGGCCCTGATTTTCTGCGCCCCTTCCCCCGCCAGCCAAAGCAAGGCCCCGGCTCCCTCCTGGGACTTGTTGAAAGAGATCGTCCTCATCCCCGGCCTTTCCAGCCAGGAAGGGAAAGTTTCGGATTTTATTCAGGCCACTCTGCCTGCATCACTCAAAGTCAAGCGCGACGCAAAAGCCAACGTTTGGTTCACGGTGGGCGAGGGGCATCCTCATCTCCTGTTCGTGGCCCATTCGGATGAACTGGGGTTTGTGGTCAACAAGGTCACGCCGCAGGGAACGGCGCTTTTAAGGGCTCGCGGCGGGCTTCTAGCCCAGGCTTGCGAAGCCAGGCCATTCGTCATTTATACGGCGAAGGGGACTGTCGAGGGCGTCATTCAGCCTCGGCCGGATTATTATCAGAGTCAGTCCCCCACGCGGGTCCAAGGCCAGAATCCCACTCAGGATCAGAGCGGCGCGGGACAAAACCCTGCGCCGACTTCTCCGCCGAATCCAGCTCAGAAGCCGGCTCCTGCCCCGGTGCGGTCACAAGCCGCGCCCGAGGCTTTTGAGCTGTATCTAGGCGTTTCCTCGGAACAAGAGGCGCGGGCTTTGGGCGTCGCCGAAGGAAACCAGGTCATTTTTAAAAAGAAGCTCGTTGATCTCGCGCCGGATATCATGGCGACGCGCGCCGTAGATGATCGCGCCGGCTGCGCCGCCCTGCTCGCCGCCGCGCTCCAAATGGACTGGACAAAGGTCAGCGGGAAAGCGATCACTTTTGCCTGGGATGTCGAAGAAGAAATCGGACTGGTCGGAGCCCAAACCCTTTCAAAAATCCTCAAACCGGATTATGTCTTTGCCGTCGATACGTTTGTGTCCACGGATTCCCCCCTGGAAAACAAACGCTTTGGCAACGCGATCCTGGGCAAGGGCGCCGTCCTCCGGGCCATCGACAGCAGCAACATCGTTCCGAAAACCGAGATCCGGAAAATCGCGGAACTGGCCAAAAAATACGCGATTCCCATTCAAATTTACAATTCGCGCGGAGGGAATGACGGCTCGGTGTTTGTCCCGGAGGGCGCCGTGGATATTCCGCTCTCCTGGCCGGGAACCTCTGCCCATTCTTTTGTCGAAAAGATTTACCGCGGCGACCTGGAAGCCCTGACCCGGCTCATCGCCGCGATCGCCGAGGACTGGAAATAAAAAAAGGAACGACTATAGTACCGTCCCTACCTAAAAAATCGTGATTGCCTCTTTTTGCTGCAATGGCAATTTTTTTTCTTAATCTTTTTCAGGATACAGCAGTCCGTTGAGCAGGAATTTGTAAGTCCCATGGGACTGGGCCCTGTTCTGGCAGCGGATGCCGATGAGAATGATTCGGCCGTCCTTGTATTTTGTGTCCACGACCGCGGCCTTGCGGGCGATCACGTCCGGCCCGAGCAGCCAGCCGCTCATCAGAATCTCGTCTTCGGGATAGCTGGCCACGACTTTTCGATCCCAATCGAACCCCGGCGTCGATGTGTCCAGAGCTAGACTGTTGACGAACATCGCCCCGGCTTCCTTGGGCATGCCGTATCCGATCGGCGTCTCGTTGTCGACCAAGATCTTCAATATTGATGTCGGGCAGAAGAACTTCGTCCGGTCCACGTTCTGAAGGGCGTTGCGCGCCGGGACGTCGAACTCGTTGAAGGCCAGCGTGCACGCCTGGTTGAGCAGGACGATGACGCCGCCCTTTTCGACGAAAGCTTTCAGGGCATCGACGCCTTCCTGGCCGATCCCGCCTTCATATTCCGGAGGTGTCGTTGAGGCCGGCTGCCGAACCTGCGCGCCTCCGGGCCCTCCGCCGGGAGCTCCGCCTGGACCGCCCGGGAATCCGCCCCGCTGGCCTGACTTGATCGTCGTCCCGCTCTCGTCGGAGAAGACGATGACGTCGTAGTCGGCTCGAAGGTCGACTTTCTTTTCCTTCGTGCCTTTGATGTCTTCATTGTGGAGGGTCTTGTAGGGGATACCCATATCATCGAACATATAGCGCGTCCAGCCTTCATCCATATTGCCTCTCCAGGACTGGTAGAGGCCGACGCGATGGAATTTGAGCGGCGACTTGGCGATGTCGGCGACGTCGTTGAGGTCGATGACGGCCAGGTGATATTTGGCCTGGAGGGCCGGAAGTGCTTTTTTAACATCGGGCGAGTTCTTGACGACAAAGCTGCCGGCCGGAATATCCATTCCTTTTTTATTGACCTTGGTCTTCGTCCTCCAGACCTCGGCCTTGGCATCCTTGAGGAGGGCGAAGACGACCGAATAGGAGGCATTGATGTGAGAGCCCAGGAGGACATAATCGGCCGCTCCCTGATTCGCCGGGACCGGCGGATAGGGCACCTGGACCAGTTTTTCGAGCTTGACCTCAAAAGGCTCCCTGATCTCTTCGCAGGAGACCCCCATTTGGAGCGGCAACGTCCAGCCGGCGTTGTCGTAGGGAGGTTCTGGAGGGCCGCCGGGATACTGCCGCATGTCGGGGTATTTCTGTTTCTCGAGGAGCGCCCAGGCATAGGCTTTGTAGGGCTGGGCCGTCTTCACCACGAACGAGCCGGCGGGGAAGAATTTGCCGTCGGCGACGAAGTCGGCCTTGGCTTGATGGATCTCGACGCCTCCCATCTGGAGCACATCGAGCATTTTGAGCATGGTGGGATAATCATGCTGCTTGGCGGAAATGACGAAAGCAAAAGGCTGGTCCTTGTCCGCTTTTTCAATAGAGTTCTTGTACATTTGATAGAAGTTAAACAGAAAATCTTCCTTGTGGATCGCCGCCGTCTTGACCAAGCTCTGGGTGAAGATCAGCTCATATTCGACAATATCGCGCAGCCTCCACCAGCCACCCCGCCATGGATCGACGAAATCCATCATCTTTTCGTAGTAGGACTTTGGGATTTCGGTCGGCTCGATATAAATGGGTGTGGCCAATCGAACCGAGGCCGCCTCGCTCAGGATGCCGATGACATTGTGCAGCCAGGGCGTGTCGTCGCAAGCGCCGATGTACCAGCCGGTGTAGCTCCGGCCGTTGACGACGCCGCTCTTGCCGTTCTGCTGCAGGTCGTAGGCCATGGAGGTGCCCAGGAGATTGGCGGTCCGCCAGACCATGGGCTGGATATTCGGCAGAGGCGGGTCCATATAAGGGGGGATGAAGAGCCGGGCGCCCGTGGAGCCCATCTGATGCTGGTCGAGATGGATCTGCGGCAGCCAGTCCTGGTATTGAACCTTGGTAATGGCTTTGGTTTCGGGCAGGTTGATCATGAACCAATCCCGGTTGTCGTCGTGGCCGGCGTAGTAATGGTAGAGCCAGGGCATCGAGCCGAACTCATATCTCGTGCCCAGATATTTTTTGTACCAGTCAATGACCATTTGGTTGCCGTCGGGATTATGGGTGGGGCAGAGGAGGACGATCACGTCGCTCAGGACTTTTTTCGCGTCAAAGGGAGTTTTTCCCGTGACCAGGTTGTAGGCGAGCTCCATCGAGGCTTGGGACGCCGCGATTTCGGTGGCATGCAGGCTGCCGGTGATGAGAACGATCACCTTTCCTTCTCTGGCCAGCTTTCTGGCCTCTTCGACGGAAAGCGTGCGGGGGTCTCGCAATTTCTTGACGATCTCTCTATATCGATCCAGCTTGGCCATGTTTTCTTCCGCCGTTATCACGGCCATGATCATGGGTTTCTTGAGAGTGGATGTGCCGATGGTCAGCAGTTTAATCCGGGGTGATTCCTGGGCCAGTTTCTGAAAATACGCCTGGATCTGATTGTAGTCGGCCAGCTTTTTATCGGCGCCGACTTTGAAGCCCAGGAACGCTTCCGGGGATGTCTGGGCATGAACGAATGCGGTGAATAAGAGGATGACAAGAAGACCGAGAGAAGATTTCTTTAGGGAAATCGCTTTTTTCATCCAAACCTCCTGAAGTGTGAAATAAAAGATTTCTATCACTTGCCAAGAGGCCTGTCAAGACCGTCAGCCGAACCGACAAAGATCCGGCTAAGATTTGACAAATCCGCTATCCCCGGTTAGGATTTAATTTCAATTATGTTCGTCCGACTCAATTCAAGATAAGGATAATGGTATGACCGACAATCGACAAAAATTCCGGGCCTTCCGCTGGATGGCCCCGATTTGCGCTGTGTTCATGGCCGTATTCTCGGCCTTTGCCGTCCAAGCTTTGCAGTCCCAGGAGGAGGAAGTCCAAAAGCTGCTGACCCAAGCGGACAACTATTCCCAAAGGGGCGATTACAAGTTGGCTATCGGCGGCTACCTGGAAGCGGCCGCACTCGCCCAGAGCAAGCCCAATCTATCGCGGGCCTATTTTGGCCTGGCCCTCAGCTATTTTTATCTCCGGGACATGGCCAACTCCGTGAAATGGATGCGGAAGGTTTCGGAGGTGGATCCCAACAAAGAAATCTCAGAGTTGTTTTACCCCAAGGGCTTTGCCCAGCTTTTTAACCAGGTGCAAAAAGAAAGGCGGGAAAAATTCGCCGCGGAAGGCGGCGGGGAGGCCGCTAAGCAGGAGGTGCCGGAGAAGGCCGTTGAAGCGCAGAAGCCTGTCAAGCAGGACGCCAGAAAAGAGGAGGCTCCTCCGGAAAAAGCCGTTCAGCCTCCCGTTAAGCAGCCCGAAGCCCCCGTCGAAACAGCCGGTCCGGCCAGAGTGACGACAGGTGGGCACTGGGAGATCGGCGCCCATTATTCCATGTGGGGACTGAATCTCATCAAGGGGTTGTTCGAGAAATCGCTGACGAACGAGTTGGGCAAGGATATTCGGAATGAAGTTGTGAAGTATGTCCAGGGTTTGCACGGAGGCTTGGTGAAATCCAGCTACTCTCAGACACTGAGCTTCGATACATCCGGCTCAAATTACGGCCTTGAGTTCCGATATTATTCCAAGGGAAGAGCGGGGACGTTCAGCTTTGGCTTATCGTTTGAAAAAACACATATCAAGCTCGCCGTGGCCGGGACGGCTAAGCAGGATTTCACGAATGGAAGCTTCGCCGCGGTCAATGCCAATGCGTTTATCGAGACAAGCCCGTTCACGACCAATTTCAGTTTTCGCTGGGACTTCAACTCGGGTCACATTGTGACGCCCTACTTTGTGGCCGGGTTCGGATTTTCCTCCCTGGAGGGCACATACAGTTACACTTGGTCCGGGGATTACCAGTTGGGATCGGATAAGCAGGCGATCGGAGATTCCAAGACCAAAAATTTCGAGCAGCTTTCCCAGGATATCGAGTTTAACATCCCTAAGACATTTATCGTGCTCCAACTGAATTTTGGGATCAAAGCGGAAGTGTACCCCAATGTCTTCATCCTGGGAGAAGCGGGGATCTGGGATGGATTGATCCTTCGCTTCGGAGCCGCCTACCGTTTCTAATCCGCGTCGGGTTTCTTTCAGAAAAGCCGTCGAAAATTTAAGCGATCGGATGTATAATAAATCCCTTGACCGTGCTAGACGGGGAGCTAGCGGTGCCCTGTTGCCCACAACCCGCTATAGTGGGGTCGAAGTCCTTGCCGAGGCCGAGCCCTTTCTGGACTGTGGCCCTGCAAGTGGCGATGAGGGTCGGGGCCCTGAGCAAAGAGCTTCCTGTGAACCCCGTCAGGACCGGAAGGTAGCAGCGGCAGCAGGGCAGCCTCTTGTGCTTCAGTCAGCCTTGCCTGAGTTAACTGCAGGGACAACGCAGGGAGAGCATGGTCGAAGCCGGGTGCACGGTCTTTATTTAAAATCTGTGGCCCGAAAAAAAACGGAAAGGAGAAGAGGATGAAACGGATTACTTGGCTCTTGGTGATTTCAGGATGTGCGTTGGCCATCCTGGCTGCGGCCAACTTCGTCATGGCTCAAGAGACGGACGCTGAAGGCTGCAAAGACCATCCGCTGTTCACCCGGATGAAGAATTTTTATATCCGCTCGTGTGAAAAGAATTTCGATGCGGTGGAATTCACCGTTGCGGACAGCAAGACAGAAACCGTCGAAGGCGACAAAACGGTGATCGAATACTCCTTGAAGGAAGGCATCAATCCCCCCAGCGCCCTCCAGATTATCCGCAATTACGGCAATGCCGTCAAATCCCTCGGCGGCACTCAGCTTTATCAGGACGCCGGCGGGACCGGGTCGGCAACGTTTAAGCTCGTCAAGAATAACCGGGAAATCTGGGTTTCGATCACGACCTATAATAGTAACACCCTCATCCAGTTGACCATCCTTGAAAAAGGGGAGATGGTCCAGGAAATAACGGCGGACGCCATGTATAACGCCCTCAACAAGGACGGCTTCATGGCCCTCTATATCAATTTTGACACGGGCAAGTTCGACATCAAGCCCGATTCCATGCCCATCATCGATCAGATCGCCGCCCTCATGAAAGCCCATGCGGACCTGAAGATCAGCATCGAGGGCCACACGGATAATGTGGGGACGCCGGCTTCGAACAAGACGCTTTCGGAACAACGGGCTAAATCGGTCATGAACGCGGTCGTCCAGAAGGGGATTGCTGCGGGCCAGCTTAGCGCCGTAGGCTGGGGCCAGGACAAGCCCATCGCCGATAACCGCAGCGAAGACGGCCGGGCCAAGAACCGCCGCGTCGAAATCGTCAAGAAATAGCTTTTTCTGAGGGACGGCATCCGGACGGCACCGTCCCCTCGTGCGCTTTTATTGATAGCTAATTTTGCTGAGGGCCGTCAGAGCATGTTATGAAGCGGCGTTGGGTAAGTCTATTTCAATCTCGGCTTCGGGGGCATGCCTATTTGACTTTTACGAATCGCCGGGTGCTGATCACGAAACCCGTGACGTTGTCTTTCGTCGCCTGATCCGCAAGGTGGAAGTTCGTACGCACTTTCCGTCCGTCGGCATAGAGCAGAACCATCGAGTTGCCGACCAGGCGATAATTCCCGCGGCCGGGAGCGAACTTGGCCTCCACCAAACCTCGGTCAGCCCACCACCAGGTTGAGATGGCGCCGGCCAGGAAGCCCTCGTCCACGAACGTGCCGTCGCGTGAGAAGGTAATGCCTGCTTTGGACGAGATCTCGTCTTGCCAGTCCTCCCGCTTGTAAGTGCCCTCGAGCCTCAGACTGTTGCAGGGATCGAGCGGTTCATACACGTCGGAGGTCCGTCCGATGAGCAGAGTCCTGCCGCTCCGGCGGAAGCCGACGGTCGTGCCCCCTGTGCCCCAAGTGATGATCCCGTCATCGCCCTTCAGCTTGTACGTGCAGGTCCACAGCGCGTTCATCCCCCTGACATAATCGTAATTGAAGTTGTCCAGGCCTTCGGTGGGCATGGAGTAGTAACAGCGGCCGTCGGGGAAGAAGCACCAGTAGGTGCGCTTGGCACGGGTGATAAACCGGCCGGCGGCAACGCTCATTTCGGTGACGACCGCCGCCCGATGATAGACTCCGGAGAGACCAACCTGGCCTGTAAGCGGCGCGACCTCGCCCCAGGTAAAAGAGGGACTTAGCCTGTCGTCCGGCGGAGGCACAGGTGAAGGCCGGTCGCCGCCAAGAGCGGCCAGCGCCATCAGCAGCACGCCGATGACTAAGAGAGAATTGCGCAGCATCGAGGTTATTTCTCAAAACCAGTTTTTTTCAGCAGTTCCTCATACCTCGGGTCAGAGCGCAGATTTTTCCACCAGGGATCGATTTTGATAAAAATCATTTGACCGGCATGCTCCTCATAGGCTTTGGCGAGCCATTCGAAGGCTTTTTCCTTTTCTCCCAAGCTGGCGCAGACTTCTCCGATCAGAAAGGCGTCAACATAGCGTTTCGATCTGATATCCAGCATGCGGTTCAAAACATTCCGCGCTTTCTCGTGTTGTCCTGAGGTGGCATAGACACATCCCAAAGACTGTAAGCTTGAGGCATCGTCGGGATTCAAGGTCGCTAGCACCTTATCTGCCAGGGCAATGGCCTCGCCGTGCATTCCCTTAAGGGCATAACTCGAGGCTAAGACTAACTCCGCAGTCAAAAGGTTCGGATCCATATCCAACGCTTTTTTGCACTGGGCAATGGCTTCATCAAAACGGCCCGCGATGTAATAGCCAAATCCCAGATACATATAGGTCTCAGGCGAAGCGGGATCCAGCTCTGTGGCGCGTTTGAATCCGGCGCTGGCCTTGTCAAATCTTCCCATCATGGTCAAATAGATCGAATAAAGATTATAGACATCCACACTGCCGGGGCTGAGCGTGAGAGCGCGATTGAACTCATACTCTGCGCCGGCGAGATCCCAATCAAAAAGCATCTTGAGATAGCCGAGTTGGGCGTGGGCTTCCCCAAGCTCTTCATCGAGCTCAAGGGCTTTCATCACAGCCTCTTTGGCCTTCGGATAGCTCTCTTTCGGAGCGAGATAACCGAAGGCGCAAAGAACGCTATAGCAGCCAGCTTGCAACGCATAGGCCATGGCGAACTTTGGATCCTTGGCCAGAGCCTGCCCGAGGTAGCCAATCGGTTTTTTAAAGTCTTCTTCAACCATGCTTTTGTAAAAGAAATAACGACCGAGAAGATAAAGATTATAGGCTTCGAGATTCTCTGTCGAACGCTTCACCAGTCTCGCTTTTTCACCACTTAAGAGCGTGAGCTTGAGTTTGTCCGCAATAGTCAGGGCAATCTCATCCCATACGTTGAAGACGTCTTTCAGCTCCCGGTTAAAGGTTTCCGACCAGAGATGAAAACCGTCAGAGATGTTGATGAGTTGAGCCGTGACGCGAAGCTGGTTGTCTATTTTTCGAATGCTCCCTTCGAGCACGGTCCGGACATTGAGCTTCCGGCCGATGTCACGGATATCCTCGGCTTTCCCCTTGAACATGAATACGGACGTTCTGGCCGGGACTTTGAGCCCCTTAATATTGCTCAGCCGGTTGATCAGTTCCTCGGTCATCCCGTCGCAGAAGTATTCTTGGTCTTTCTGGGGGCTCAAATCTTCGAAAGGCAAGACAGCGACCGAGGGCTCGCCCATCGACTCAGCCACATGCTTTTTGGGCAAAATACGCCAGAGAACCAGGGCGGTGACGACGAGGGCGATGACCGCTGAGAGCGGGAGAGCAAATCTTTTCAGATGAAACGGCCGTGTTTTTTCCTTATAAGCCGTATCTTTTCCCGCAGGTGCCGTCCTCTCTGCCGTGATAACGCCGCGTTCCATTCTCTCGAGTTCCGCGGAAAAGTCCGTAGCGCTTTGAAATCTTTTCTCTTTAGCCTTCTCCAGGCAGCGGAGGATCAGGCGACTCAGATCCTCGGGAAGCTGAGCGTTCAGCTCGCGGGGATCCTTGGCGATCTCGCTCTTGTGTTTCACAGCAATGCTGAGCGGCGTGTCACCCTCGAAGGGCACGCGGCCCGTGACCATCTCATAAAGAATCACTCCGAGGGCATAGAGATCGGACCGCTGGTCCGCCTCCTTCCCTTCGACCTGCTCAGGGCTCATGTATTCGGGGGTCCCGATCATCACCCCCGCACCTGTGATGCCTTTCCCCTTGAGCGACCGGGCGATCCCGAAGTCCATGATCTTGGCGTTGCCCTCGTTGTCGATCATGATATTGCTAGGCTTCAAATCCCGATGGACAACTCCCAGCCGATGCGCCTCGGCGAGCCCCTCGCAAACCTGTTTGGCTATGGAAATGGCCGTTCCGATATCCAGCCGTCTTGCCCTGCGGATGAAGCTTCTTAAATCTTCGCCGGACACATATTCCATCGTTATGAAGTAAGTTCCCGCTTCCCTTCCGAGATCATGCATACGGCAGATGTTCTTGTGAGAGATCTCCCGGGCAACCTTCAGTTCATTCCTGAATCGGTCGATGGTGTTCTTGTCGGCCGCGATTTCGGGTTTGACGAGTTTCAAAGCCACCCTGACGTTGACCTCTTTGTCAAACGCCTTGTAAACCTTGCCCATGCCGCCTTGGCCCAGCTCTTCGATGATCTGATAGCGGCCGGCAAAGGTTGAGCCTGTGGTGAGTTCTTCTCTGGAAGTCTCGAGGGTCTCAGTCTGAGAGATGCCGAATTCTAAAGAAGACGGGAGTGGGGTGGCGCACTTTTTGCAGAACCGGGAGTCTAAAGTGTTTTCAGCCTGGCACTTGGGGCATTTCATGAACCGTTCTTCCCCTCGTAAGGATGAGCATAGGATAATGATTTAGGCAAAAAGAGTCAAATTTCCTCATGGAAATGACCTCTTCTGAAAGAAACTGGGAAAAACTCAGCCTAATTTTCTCTTTGTCGGCCATCAACGCCGCATCTTTGGGATAACTCATCCCCGGGCTGAGAAAGATCATGCCCCCCGAGCGTTACTTATCTGTAAAGGCGTTCCGTCGGAATCTTATCGGCCAGTTGAAATAAAGTAATCGCCAAAGGGCCCCGGATGCTGGCGACTTGACAATATGTATAAATGTGCATACAATATCATGGGCTATCGGTGGGATAAGAAAAAGGCGGCCACCAACTTTCGGAAGCACGGCATCTATTTTGCCGATGCCGTCTCGGTTTTCGCGGACGAACTTGCCGTGACTATCGAGGATGATTGCTCGGAGGAAAGACGATGGGTCACGCTGGGATGCGACCTCTTCGGCCGGATACTGGTTGTGGTCTATAGCTGGCGCGGCGATGAGATCAGGATTATATCGGCGAGAAAAGCGAGCGCGAAAGAGCGCCAGCAATACGGGTGTAAGCATGGGCAAAACTTATGATTTTAGCAAGGGCAAAAGAGGAGCCGTTGTCCCTCTCCCGCCGGGCAAAACACGGATCACCATTCGCTTGGACAATAATGTTATTAACTGGTTCCGTTCCCAAGTCGAAGCCCGAGGCGGCGGCAGCTATCAGGCCATGATCAACAGCGCCCTCAAAGAGCATGTTCAGCGCCGGGGAGAGGCGCTAGAGAGATATTTGAGGCGCATCATCAGGGAGGAGCTTCGAAATTCGGGCCCTGGCACAGGCCTCCAGTCCCCGCACTAATCGGTCCACATCCGCACTGCTATTTTGTTCGCTTCGGCTCTCCCCGGTGCTCTTCAACCTTCCACAGCGAGAACCCGAAGCGCTTTTCTCGCATGTTTTGAATAGGGCTGACGACAACCAAGCCGCCGTTCCGTAGGAAGGAGACCGCTAGATATTCTCCGGCGGTATCCGGAGTCGGGGGATCTTTCGGCCAAGCACGGTTTTGCCGCCAACTGTCTGGTTTAAATGGCTGGGGCTCGACCATTCGGGGCGGCGCTCCGACCTCGCCAACGTCGATGCGGGCCACGTGCGCTTTCCACGTTTTGGTCCAACCTGAAAACCATGTCGCGGCCAGTTCGCCCTTTCCTCTCGCAGCCAGATAAGGATAGTAAGCGACTTCAGGGCTATCATTGAGCTGCCAGATCGTCCAGGTCGCGCCTTGATCGACCGAGCGCGCCAGCCAGACTCCCTTTAAATTGGTCCAGAGCGAGTAGAGGGCACCTCGGGCATCCCAAGCCAGCGGTTCCACCCAGCGCGGGACGGGAAAGTAATCAGGATTCCATTCACGATAACCCGGAGCCGCGTGTTTTTGCCACGTCATGCCCCAGTCGGTGCTCACGGCGATGAGATCAACGCCCTCGTCGTACTTCGAGCCGGCCGCCGATTGCGGCACCACCCGCACCGCGACTTCGCCGTCCGGGCCCACGGCCAGATGACTCGAGCCACCAAGGGAGTGGATTCTGGCCCGTTCGGTCCAGGTGCGGCCGCCGTCCTGGCTGACGCCATGGCAGACGCCGGCGCCGTCATTCCAGATCACGTGGGCCGTGCCGTCCGGCGCCACTTTGACCCAGGGGCGGTCGTCGAACCTAGTTTTTGATAGCAACGTCCACTTCCAGGTCGCGCCTATGTCCTTGCTAACGCCGACACTAATCTGCTTGCCCTCCATCGCCTTTTCGTCGAAGACCAACGTCGCGAAATAGAGAGTGCCGTCGCGAGCAATCGCTAAGTCTATGTCCGAGTTGCCGGCTGCTCCGTCCGCCTTGGTTCCGACATTGACCCGTGACCAGGTCATTCCCCCGTCCCGGCTCTTCCAGAGGGTCGCTTCATCCCTTCTCTTGCCGCTCATAAAGGCCGCTCCGTAGCCACTCACAAAGAGTGTTCCGTCGGGATGCTCCACGATCATCGGCTCACGGGCCACAACGTCTAGATGATCGATGGGAGCGGCCAAGGTCAGCGTCCACGGCGGCGCCGTTTCAAGCGCCGCGCGGCGCACTTCGCCGGAGCGCTGGCACGCCGAAATAGCGACGAGAGACAGTACGATCAAGGCCGTCCTTAGCGTCCATCGGATTTTGTTTTTGTTCATTTGGAATCACCTCCTGCCCACGAAGAACCCCAGCTTCCATTGTTCTAGGCCCGGCATCTATGTCTTAGGGGAAAGATAAGAAATTCATTTTTCTGCTGCGTTGGCTAAAGGGGTGTTCATTCGTCAATTTCGCATCACCCCATCGTCAAGGATGATAAAATTAATGTACAGGGAAGTCAAATTGAGCAAAGAATAGCGGAAGACGGGCGCAGAAAACTCAGGAAATCACAAAAACGCCGAAAATCATCCAGACCTTTCCTCCCGATCAAAGAGAGAATCACGAAAAATATTCCGTTCTCTCCTCGGCCGCCATCAAGGCGACCTGCTCGAAGACGTGGGAGGGCGGCGGCTTGAACTTGAAGAAGAGACGCAACACCTTGGGGATCGTGAAGACGACCTGCCGGAAATAACCGTAGTCCCGCTCGAACCGGCTCTCGTATTTGGCGACGAACCGCTCTGCTGGAGTGGCTGGCTTTTTTAGAAGTTCATTTTGCTGAGGGCCACTAAATCGTCATTCTTGCCGAATGGCCTCAAGCGGAATCTATAAGCATAATCTCTGGGGCGAAGCTGGTATTGAGGATGGGTGAATGCTCCCCAGGAATCATCTCCACCCACGCCCATCTGGCCGTAATCCAGGTTGAGCGAGATAAAATCCCTTTTGGCGATGTCCATCGGATGTTTGTCGCCGCGCTTGTCCTGGGTTAAATCCTCGGTCGTGTAGGGAAGTGCGCTGAAATCGAGTTGGGGCATGCCCACGGCCAAGAGTCCCCCGCCTTCTTCATTAGAGAGAGCCACCCACCTGACATCGACGCGGTTTCCATATTCCTGGATGCTGACGTAGGGAACGATCATCTCTGCGATCGAGCTTTTATAGACTCCGACAAAGGCTGACGTCTTCCGGTCGACGTAATTTTCATGAGGTCCCCTCCCGTACCATTGAATTCGATCGAATTCCGCCGGCAAGGCCATCTTCATTCCGAAGCGCGGAATTTCGGGCAGGTTCCTGGTTGTCGGCAAAAAACGGGCTTCGACGATGACATCCCCGCTGCCGAGGACTTTGTACCTGACCTGGTATTTGGCCTGGACATCCTTGAGCGAATAGTCGGCGACAGCATCAATCTCAGAAGGCCCGGCCTGCTTGACCTCGAACTTATCGAGACTCCGATTGTCCCCGGCTTTCCGCCAAACGGCGCACCTCCGGTCCATCCTGTTGCCGAAATCGTTATCCGTTGGAGCGCGCCAGAAATTCGGCGTCGGTCCCGACTTCAAGAATTCTTTGCCGCGATAAATAAAGGAGATAAGAAGGCCCGATTTTTTGTCGAAAGCGACAGAGAACTCGTTGCCTTCCGCGGAGGCGGTGCCTTCGTTTTGAGCAAGTTTTAAAGCGGGCGGAGAGGAGACGGCCGTTGTTTTCCCCAGCTTGACGATGCGGTCCCGGAACTGGGCGGCGGCGACAACGTGCCCTTTCGGAACCAAGGCCTCTTCGTTGGCCGTGACGATATAAACATTTAGAAAATATTCGACACCGGGTTTGGGGTCAGAGGAGGGCATATCCAGGTTGAAAATCCTGCCCTCACCCGGCGCGATATCAGGATTCTGGATCATTCCCTCGGCGATGACCTCGTTTCCATCCGCTACATAGCGCCACCAGAGATTGAACTTGCTCAGATTAATGAAATTGTATTGATTTAAAATTTCGACGGCGGGGCGCCTATCCCGCGTTCCCATCATTCTGATTTTGACATATTGGTAGGCTTTTTTGACTTCCCACAGGGCCGGGTGGGGGGTGCGGTCTGGAGCGACAAGGCCGTTGCAGCAGAAATTCCTGTCCGAGGGCGTATCGGGCGGGCCATAATCGCCGCCGTAAGCCCAAAAAAGCTCTCCCTTTTCGTTTTTCTTGGCGAATCCCTGGTCCACCCAGTCCCATATAAAAGCGCCCTGAAGCTGGTCGTATTTTTCGATCACGTCCCAATAGTCCTGGAGATTGCCCGTGCTGTTGCCCATGGAATGGGCGTATTCACACATGATCAGCGGCCGGGACTGCTTTTTCTGAACATAGGCTTCCAGATCCTCGATCCTCGAGTACATTGGGCAGACGATATCGGTGTGAGGCCGCCGCTCGGCGCGCTCGTAGTGGACGGGACGGGTTTTATCCCGATGATGGATCCAGGCCGAGGTGGCTTCGAAATTGATGCCGTCGCCGGCTTCATTGCCCAGCGACCAGATGATGACCGAGGGATGGTTTTTGTCGCGCTCGACCATCCGGATCGTCCGGTCGAGGTGGGCCGGTCCCCAGTCGGGATTTTTGGCCAGGCTCTTCTCGCCGTAGCCCATGCCGTGGGATTCGATATTGGCCTCATCGATGAGATAGATCCCGTATTCGTCGCACAACTCATACCACCGCGGGTCGTTGGGGTAATGGCAGGTACGGACGGCATTGATGTTGAACTGCTTCATCAGGCTGATGTCCTTGAGCATGGATTCTTCGGAGATGACATGTGCCGTGTAAGGATCGTGCTCATGGCGATTGACGCCTTTGAGGAGAACACGGGCGCCGTTGACCAGCAGCTGGCCGTCGAGGATTTCGACTTTGCGGAAGCCGATCTTACAGCCGACGGCTTCGACCACCTGTCCGCGATCGTCTTTGAGCGAAAGGACAAGCGGATAGAGGTCGGGTGTTTCCGCCGACCATTTCTTAGGCGAAAGGATCGACTGCTCGAATCTGAGGGTGCCGGATTCTTTTTTTTTCATCTCCAACGTTTTTGTGTCGGACACGACTGTTTTTCCGCCCCCGGCCAAAAGCTTCATCTCGACACCGTACGTCCCGGCCCTCAGGTTGGACGTTTTGTTTTCGAGGTCGACATAGACCGTCAGTTTTCCATCTTTGTATTGATCGTCCAGATCGGGCACTGCCCAGAAATCCCGGATGCGCACTTTGGGTGCGGCGTAGAGAAACACATCGCGCTCGATACCGCTGATGCGGAAGAAGTCTTGGCACTCGAGGTATGCGCCGTCCGACCAACGGTAGACCTCGAGGGCGATGGAATTCGCGCCGGGCCGGAGATAAGGCGTGATGTCCCATTCGGCCGGCGTCTTGGAATCCTCGCTGTATCCGACGTAAGCTCCGTTGACCCAGGTATAGAAGGCCGATTTCACGGCGCCGAAATGGACAAAAACTTCCATGCCCTTCCAGCTGTCGGGAATCGTGAATGTCCGCTTATACGAGCCGACGGGATTATAATCATGCGGCACATGGGGAGGGTCGGGCTGGGCCGGGGGTTTCACCCATTCGTAGTCCTGGTTGACATAGATGGGAATGCCATAGCCCTGGAATTCCCAGTTGGAGGGAACGGGGATTTCCTTCCAGCCACTGACATCATAATCCGGTTTGTAGAAATCGACGGGACGGGCGGCCGGTTTTGTCACCCAGTTGAATTTCCAGGGCCCGTTCAGCGACTGATAGAAGGACGAAGATTTCTTGTCATTTTTGAGAGCGGACGCCTCGTCCGGATAGGGAACAAAGGTCACGTGCATGGCTTCGGCATTGACGCTAAAAATCTTGGGATTTTCCCATTCTGGGACGGGCTGTTGCTGGCCGGTCGCCGTCGCCATGGATAGGATGATAATGACTGCAGGCAGAACTTTCATTCCGGCCTCCTTTGTAGACCCAGCTTGTTCAAAAGCTTGTCGAGTTCCTCTTTCCCTTTTTCTTCGATCGGTAAGAGAGGAAGCCGGCAGTGCCCTCCATAGAAGCCTTGGCTATCGAGTGTGTATTTCAGACCCGGGATGCCGTACGTCTCCATGATAGCCTTGTTGAGCGGTATTAAATCGTGTTGGAGCTGGGCGGCTTCTATAATTTTGCCTTTGTTGAATAATCGAAAAATTTTGACACAAAGGCCGGGCGCCGCGTTGGCCACGGACAGAATTGCTCCAGAGGCTCCCATGACCAGGCCCGGCAGAAAAACGCTCCCCGACCCGACGAGATAGCTGAAATCGCTAGGGACTTGAGGAACGACCTCGCCGAGAAAGGCTAGGTTTCCCGAACTCTCCTTGAGGCCGATGATATTGGGATGCCTGGAGAGCTCAATGATAAGCTGGCTTTCAAGCGAGATGCCTGTATTTTGCGGGATGTTATAGATTATGATAGGCACCTTGGATTTATCGGCGACAGTTTGATAATGTCTGTTTAAGACATCCCGCGCCATCTTCGACTTATAATAGCTCGGAGGCCGGACCAGGGCGGCATCAATCCCCAATCCCGCCAGTTGATTTGTAAATTCAATCGTCAGCTTGGTGGATTCGCGGGCCGTGCCGGCGATCACGCGTTTCCCCTGATCGGCTGTTTCCTTGGCTGCCGCAACCAGGCTTTTTGACTCCTGGTCGGAAAGCGAAACGCATTCTCCGGTGGACCCGAGGACGACGTATCCCTCCAGGTCAAAGGCATTGTATTTCCGGATGTTTTCCTTGAATTTTTCAATGGCAAGTTCCTCGCCAACAAACGGCGTCACAAGTGCGGCATAAATTCCTTTGAATTTATTTTTCATGGAGCGGTCTCCTCAACGATCATAGTCTCTGACAATGATTATCGCCTTCGCCGCCTGATCTCGCGTTCGATGGCGTACAGCTCCGCGTCGCTCATGCCGAAATAGTGGCCGACTTCATGGAGGACGACCTCCTGCACTTTTTCCTTGAGCTCCTCGTCCGTGGCGCTGATGCTCTCGATGGGTTTCTGATAGATGACGATCACATCGGGCGGGAGATTGCCGTAATAAGGTCCCCGATGTTTAAACGGGACGCCGTGATAGAGGCCGAGAAGGCTGCCGCCCCTGGACGTCCCGACCTTGCGCTGCGTTTCGCCCGAGGGATAGTCCTCCACGATGACGGCCAGGTTCTCGATGTACTTCTTGAACTTCTGGGGGAGGGCGGCCAGGGCTTCTTCCACGAGCTGTTCGAATTGTTCTCTGTCCATGGAGGCTTTATTTTTCGATTCCCATCCGGGCCGGCACGCCTTTTTGATAATAGTGCTTGCGCTCTTTCATTTCCGTGACTAGGTCGGCCCTCCGGATGAGCCCGGCCGGCGCATAGCGCCCCGTCAAGATGACCTCGACGTCGCCCGGTTTTTGGTCGAGAAAATCAAGGACCTCTCTTTCCGAAAGGAGCTTGAAGAAGAGGGCGACATTGACCTCGTCAAGGATGACCAGGCTGAATTTTTTTGAGAGCATAGCGGCCAGGCATTTCCGCAAACCCGCTCGCGCCCTCCGGATGTCTTCATCGTCGGGATTTTCCGTGACATGGATGAATCCCTTGCGGCCGAACTGCTCGATCTTGATCAGGGGAGAAAGTTTTTTCACAGAATCGAGCTCCCCGTACGCGTGCCCTTTGAGAAATTGTCCGATATACGATTTTAAGCCGTGTCCGGCGGCCCGCACGGCAAGCCCCAGGGCCGCGGTCGTTTTTCCTTTCCCGTTTCCGGTATAGACCTGGATATAGCCTTGGAAGCCTTTGACTTTCTTTTTGGCGGCCATTTTTATTTTTACTATATGGGAATCCGGACGAGGAGTCAACGGCAAGGGTGCTTATTTTCGATTTGGATAGCTTGTGTTATAATCCGGGCGATGTTAGACGCAAAATTCGTCCTGGATAACAAAGACTTTGTCCTGCACAAAATCGCTTCTCGGGGGATCGCCATCAACCTGGATGAATTCAGCCGGCTGTCCGAGGAGAAAAAGCAAGTCCTCAGAAAGGTCGAAGAACTCCGTTTTGAACGGAACAAAGCTTCCGAACAGATCGCCCAAGACAAGCGGGAGAAAAAAGATGCCTCGGGCTTGATTGCCAGAATGAGACAGGTCGGCGACCGGATCCAGACGCTCGAAGAGGAACTCCGGCAGATTGATGAGAAAATCCGCCTGACACTTCTCAATATCCCCAATCTCCCCCACGATTCCGTGCCGGAAGGGAAAAGCTCCGAGGACAATGTCGAAGTCCGGCGATTCGGCCAGCCGCCCGAATTTTCCTTCCTCCCCCAGCCTCATTGGGACATCGGGACCCAGCTCGCCATTCTGGATTTTGACCGGGCCGGCAAGATCGCAGGGTCGAGATTCACCGTTTATCTGGGCGCCGGCGCCAGGCTGGAGAGGGCGCTCATCAATTTCATGCTCGATATCCATACGCGGGAGCGGGGATACCGCGAAGTCATTCCACCGTTTATAGCCAATGCCGAGAGCCTGACAGGGACCGGAAATCTCCCCAAGTTTGCCGCCGACCTTTTTAAACTGGAAGGAACCAGCTGGTATCTCATCCCCACGGCCGAGGTCCCTCTTACCAATTATTACCGGGAGGAGATCCTGGAAGCGGCCATTCTGCCGCAGCGGCTCGTAGCCTACACGCCGTGTTTCCGGAGCGAAGCGGGATCGTACGGGAAGGACATCCGCGGCCTCATTCGCCAGCATCAGTTCAACAAGGTCGAGATGATGACTTTCGCCTTGCCCGAGAAGTCCTTTGATGAACTGGAGAAAATGACTACGGACGCGGAAGAGATATTAAAGAGGCTGGAAATTCCCTACCGCGTCGTGGCCCTCTGCACGGGCGATTTGGGTTTTGCCAGCCTGAAGACATATGATTTGGAAGTCTGGATGCCGTCGCGGAACAATTATATGGAAATTTCCTCCTGTTCCAACTGCGGTGATTTTCAGGCCCGCCGGTCCAGCATTCGCTTCCGCAGGGAGCCCAAGGCCAAGCTCGAGTTCGTCAACACGCTCAACGGCTCCGGTCTGGCCGTCGGGAGAACGGTCAGTGCCATCCTAGAAAATTGCCAACAAAAAGACGGCACGGTCGTCGTCCCGCCCGCCCTACGTCCCTACATGGACGGTCTGGAACGGATATCCTGACTCGGCTTCTCTTTTCAATATCGAATTCACGAAACTGCCAGATGTGACCAATAAGGTCAAGTTCTGTACGAAGCTTCAGGGTTTGCGGAGTCAAATAAGCTTGCAGGGCATTCGATCTGCGGATACAATAAATGAAACCCCGCGGAGGGATGGCCGAGTGGTTTAAGGCGGCGGTCTTGAAAACCGCTTTCCAGTTTCCTGGAACGGGGGTTCGAATCCCTCTCCCTCCGCACCTTTATGGAGGGACACGTACCTGCTTCCAGAGGCCTCCCCTAATTCTTAGGGGAGGTAGGAGGGGTTAATAGACTAAGATGGAGTCTTGAACGTGTCCCGATCTACATTTGGAGGGGAAGACCCCTTCCAACGGGCACCGGGAATACCCGGTCGCCCTGCCTCCCCTTCTCGGGCGCGCATGCGCAAGCGCCCTGCGACCAAAGGGAATTCCCCCCTTTGGAAACCCCACCCTGCAATCCGAAACGCCGACATGTTTTGGGGCCTTCCCTAATTCTTATTCGCCTCGAACAGCGTCCAAGGGTTGGACTTCATGTCCTTGAGAAACTTGCCCTGCCATTGATATTCGGGATGCTTTTCGAAGAAAATCGCCGCCATGAAGTCCTGGCCGCAGGGGTGTCCCATTCTTGCCCAGATTTTCATGTCCTTAGCAAGGGAGGCCGTTGTGACTTTGCCCTGAACCGTACCGCCTGGGAAATAGGGTGACCAGGAAAATTCCGGGCAGCCTTTTGGGTCTTCATCGACATGCCCGCAGAGGACATTCCCGTTAGCAGCCGGCGCCCCGGCGCTGGCATCGAGGTGATCCGCTTCAAAAGCTTTGCCGGTTTCGGCATTTATCTTTCCCTTGTTTTCCTCCATAAGCTGTTCCCAGCGGGCTTTGCGGACCAGCACCGACTGGGCCGTATCCTTGGGATCGAACGTCGTCTCCTCGGCGATGAATTTTTCGTCGGCGGCAAAGTTGGAGCCGATGAAATAGCCGTCCTTCGTCCGCCAGACAGGCTGATTTTTGAGCCCCAATTCGAGCTTGGCAATCTCATTGGTCTTGGTGTCCCCAACCAGCCAGTCGTTGGCATAGCCGCCGTTGTTATCCGAGGTCATGATCCTGATAAAATCATCGATGGAATTGGCATATTGGGCCGCCTTGCGGGCCCGCATGAACTCCGGGGTGCCGCTTTCTTTGAAGCCTTTGAACTGAGAGATCGTCGTCTCTGTGTAGAGGATCCCGGCGCTGTTGATGACAAAGTCGTCGCCGCTGTGGATATAGCCGGGGAAGGCATCCATGAGGATCCGGAACCCTTTTTTGGGGACGATATCCTCGATCACCCGCCAGCGTTCGCCGATGATATACTCCACCCATGAATTGTGGCCCATCACGATCTTTCGGTCTTCGGTGTAGCTGCCGGTGACGATAAAAGCGCTGCAATAGCCGGGCGCTCTGTTGTCGCCGGCGCCGGCCTTGATCTTTTCGTCCAGATAAGGAACATAATACTGGGCCAGCTCGATCCAGCCGTTGAGGACAGTGATATCGATCCGGTCGTAATTTTTATCCGGCAGCCGGGCTTTCAGCCCCGCGGCGATCCCTTCGATTTCGGCCTGGTATTCCGGCTCCAGCTTGGGCCAGAACATCCTCTCGGCGGCTTCCCGGTAGAATGTCCAGTCCTTCTTCGTCGCTTTTGGCAGGTAGAAGGCGAACGTCTGCAGCGCGTCATCGATCTCCGGAGCGAGATGGAAGCCGTGCTGGAACCCGATCTCCTCCGGGGTTCCCTCGAGGTGGACGAAGACCCAGCCGTTTTGATCTTCCCGGGCGGAATTGCCAAGCTTGGCTTTTGTCCCCGTCGAACAGGAAACGGCAACAATCAAAGCCAAGAGGATCGCCAGAATCATGAGAATTTTTTTCTGGTTCATTATTTTTCTCCATCGTTCGATATCAAAGGATTGCGTCCTGCAATTTAGCAAATAGATAGTATAATCATTTTGATTTATCAAGCACTTTTTATTGAACCTTTTTATTTCTTGTGCTAATACAAACGTAATAAATAAAGTGACAATGTCTGGGCGGCGCTTAGGCCGCCCTCAAGCCCCCGTAGCGGAGGGGGGTCCCGTCGGCTTTTCCGACGGGGGGAACCGACGGGACTGGTTCCCCGGGGCCCGGGGGCTGCGGGCGGCCTAAGTGCCGCCCGAACGAGGGTGTCATTTAAATTATTACGTTGATATTAGATTGAAAAAACCTGGGAGGCGGCATTGACCGTACGCGACGAGATCGATGTATGGCATCTCTACAAGCAGATGCTGCGGAGCCGTCTGTTCGAGAGGGCCGTCATGCGCTTGTGGGAAGCCGGATTGATCTCGGGCGAGATGCACATGGGGATCGGGGAGGAGGCGATCGCCGCGGGAATCGTATCGCAACTCCGCGAAGGCGACGCCATGGCCCTCGACCACCGGGGAACGCCCCCCCTGGTTATGCGGGGAATCGACCTCTATCTGATTCTGCGAGAGCTTTTGGGCCGGCCGGACGGGCTTTGCAACGGCAAGGGCGGTCACATGCACCTTTTTTCGAGAGAGCGTCTTATCGTTTCTTCCGGGATCGTCGGCGCCTCCGGCCCCGCCGCCGCCGGTTTCGCCCTTGCCGGGCAGCACCTCAGGCCCGGGAGCCTGGCGGTGGCCTTTTTTGGCGAGGGTGCGATCAATCAGGGGATGCTCATGGAATCGATGAATTTGGCCGTCGCCTGGAAACTTCCAGTGGTGTTTGTCTGCAAGGACGATGAATGGTCCCTTTTATCTGTCTCTTCTTCGATGACCGGCGGAACCCTTGGCGATCGCGCCAAGGGCTTTGGAATCCCAGAGCTGGAGGTTGATGGAAACAATGTCAAAGATGTCTGGCGGGCTGCGAAAGAATCGATCGAGCGGGCACGCCGGGGCGGCGGCCCGTCCTTTTTGCATGCCAGGTGCGTTCATTTCGAAGGACATTTTCTCGGCGATCCGCTCTTAAGGATCTCTCGCCATCCGCTCCGAGAGTCAAGAAAGATGGCAGGGCCGCTCCTGAGATCCGCCTTTTCATCGGGAGGAACGTCCCGATGGAAAAGGATCGGCCGTTTGATCAGGATCGCGGCCTGGATCCGGAAGGCGACAAAGGACCGGCGGGGAGAAAATGGCGATCCGATCGCCCTTGTCCGTAGGGAGCTGGCGGCCGAGCCTTCCCGCTTGAAGAAACTCGAAGCAGAGGTTCATCAAGAAATCGAGCGTGCGGTCAATGCGGCTTTAAAGGATTTTAAAACAAAGAAAGGAGATGGCGCGTGAGAAGGATCTCTTTCGCCTCAGCTATTGAAGAGGCTCTGGCCCAGGCTATGGCGGAGGATCCGCGGATTATCATCTTCGGCGAAGATGTCCATCTCATCCGGAGACACCTGTTCGTCCGGTTCGGAGAGCAAAGAGTGCGGTCGGCGCCGATTAGCGAGGGTGCCTTTGTCGGCGCCGCGGTCACCGCGGCGATGGCCGGATTGCGGCCGGTGGTCGAGGTCATGCTGGTCGATTTTATCGGCGTGGCGATGGATGCCCTGCTCAACCATGCCGCGAAGGTCGAACAATTTTCGGGGGGAAAGTGGAATGTGCCTTTGGTTGTCCGAGCTGCCTGCGGCGGGGGATATGGCGACGGTGGCCAGCACGAACAATCTCTTTGGGGCTGGCTCGCCCATATTCCAGGGCTCTCCGTCGTTGTCCCATCGAATCCCTCCGATGCCGGCGGCCTGATGCTTGCCGCCGTCCAGAATGACCACCCGGTGATCTTTCTCGAGCATAAGTTGCTGGCCGACTATTGGCTGGATTCTATGGGCGTCGGCGGCAGGAAAACCGTCCATTTTGAGGTTCCGGCCGATGGGGCCAAAGGTCCGGCTCCAAAAAAATGGCAACCCCTTCCTCTAGGCCGGGCCGCCGTTCTCAAGAAGGGTCGCGACATCACCGCCGTCAGCCTCGGCGTCGGAGTCCACCGGGCCCTGGAAGCGGCCAAGTCTTTAGAAGAACAGGGCATCAGCTTGGAGGTGATCGACCTTCGGACCGTAGCTCCCCTGGATAAGAATACGGTCTTTAGCTCCGTGGCCAAGACCGGCCGGCTCCTGGTCATCGATGAAGATTACAAGGATTTCGGGCTCTCTGGGGAGCTGGCGGCAGTGATCCTCGAAGCAGGACTTGTCGTTGAATTCCGCAGAGTCTGCACGGAGGGGACCATTCCCTATGCCCGCCCTCTAGAGGACGAAGCCTTTCCGAATGCGAAGCGAATCTTGGAAGCGGCATGGCGATTGATGAAGGGATGATTTTGAGAATCCCTCAAAAAAATGATAAAATAAGCCGGCCTTCCAGGTTTTCGCGGAGAGGTGCTGGAGTGGTCGATCAGGATCGCCTGCTAAGCGATTGTCCCAGTGAATGCTGGGACCGTGGGTTCGAATCCCACCCTCTCCGCCAATTCAAAAAGGATACCCGAGCCTCCTCCAAGAGGGGATGAAGACAGACGATGACGATCAGGATTAAGTTTTCGTTGGTCGGACTGCCGCTGCTCGTCGCCGTTTGTCTCTACATTTTCTTGGGGACTCTGTATTTCCAAAAGCGGCAGGCTCTCTCCGATCTTGAATCCAAGATCCAGGTGATGGGAGATCTGGCCGCGTATAACCTTAGCTTTGCTCTGCCCGCCAATAAACCGCGGGATGTCCAAGAAGTTATTCAGAGCCTGCGCCAGAATGTCAACCTAGCCTATATCGTGCTTCTCGATAACTCGGGGAATGTCATCTCCTCCTACATGAAGGCCCGGGCCGAGCAGGCGAATTACCGATCGGTGGACAAGGACCATCTCTCGGAAGACAAATCCATCATGAAGGGCAAAGCCGCGATTCATCGGCAGGATCAAGCGCTGGGCGAGCTCTATTTGGGATTGACGCTCGATTCGCTAGGCCTAGCGCGAGAAACCGTGAGACGAAATCTTCTCCTGATCATCCTGATCATTTTTCTGCTGGGAGCGGCGGCGATTTTTGTCGGCGGCTCGTTCATTACCACCCCCCTGCGGCGCATGACCCGAACGGCACGAGAGATTGCGGACGGCGATCTGAGCCGTAGAGCCGTGGTTTTCGGCAGTGATGAGGTGGGACAGCTGGCCCGCTCGTTCAATGCGATGATCGACCATGTCCAAGCCAGCTACAGGCAAATGGAGGCCACCAAGCAGAGCCTGGAAAAGAGAGTGAAAGAACGGACCAAGGAACTCCAGTCAGAGATCGGCGACCGCCGGAAGGCCGAGCAGGCCATTCAAGATGCCAATATGAAACTCCAGATGTCCGTTGAACAGCTGGAGCAGCGCAACGCCGAGTTCAAACTGCTGAACGAACTCTACGACTCTCTCCTAACCTGCACTTCGGAAAAGGAGGTTTTTACCGTTTGTGCACAGTTTGCCAAACGGCTCTTTCCTGAGTTCGAAGGCATATTCTTCGTCTATCGGACCAGCCGAAAACTCCTCGAGCCTGCCATCGTCTGGGGCGAATCCATTGCCGATTTTGATGTCATGGAGCCGGATGCATGCTGGGCCCTGAGGCAGGGAAAACCTCATGTCGTGGAAAAACGGAATGCCGGCTTGATCTGTCCCCATATGGAAAACGGCGACCAGCTTTTCCAGCCCTATCTTTGTATTCCGCTCGTCACCCCCGATGAAATCATCGGGCTGTTGAACCTCAGATGTCCCCCATCCTTTGTTTCGGCCGGCTTGAGCCTTGCCGAAATCGGGCAGTATCGGAATATCGAGGTCACCCAGCTGCTGGCCCTGAACTTTGCGGCGCGCATCGCTATGACTTTGGTGAATTTAAGCCTGCGAGAAAGGCTGCGCCAACAATCCATCCGTGACCCGCTGACCGGGCTTTTCAACCGGCGGTTCATGGAAGAGACCCTCGATCGAGAAATCTCCAGGGCCCTGCGGTCCGGGACGCCCCTCGGCATCATCATGATGGATATCGACTATCTTAAAAGGTTTAACGATACCTATGGCCATGAAGCAGGGGATATGATGTTGCGGTCCCTGGGCAGTTTCCTCCAGCAAAATGTCCGGAAAGGGGACGTCGCCTGCCGTTTTGGAGGAGATGAATTCGTTCTGATCATGCCCGGAGCCGTAACGAACATCGCCAAAGTCAGGGCAGAACACCTGGTGAAAGACGTCCAAAATATCAAATTGACTTTTTCCAACAAAGGCCAAGGCAATATTTCCGCCTCGTTCGGCGTGGCTGTGTTCCCCGCCCATGGAGATTCAAGCGCGACCCTCATCAAAGCGGCTGATGAAGCCCTGCTCCTGGCCAAGAAGAGGGGACGCAGCCAAGTCGTGGTTGCCGGCAGTTGATCCGTCTTTAAGTTTATGCAGGCTATTAACCGGAAAAAGGGGGGGTGTGGCATGAAAACAGAGTTATTGAGAAAGGGAAGAACGGCGGCCCAAGTTTTGATGCCCGTGCTGGCCGTCTTTTTCTTATGGAGGGGAGCAATCCGTGTCGAACAGGGCCCCGCGGCAAGTTCTCAGGATGACTATGGGACAGTTTTAGAAAAGTTCGAAGCTCCTCCGCCCGAATACCGCAGCGCGCCTCTCTGGGTCTGGAACGACAGGGTCACGCCTGGCCAAATCGATGAGCAGTTGGCGGATTTTAAGGCCCATGGCATCGGTGGCGTTTTTATCCATCCGCGGCCGGGCCTCATCACTCCTTACCTGTCTGAGGAGTGGATGTCGCTCGTCCGCCATGCCGTTGAGGTCGGGAAAAAGCTCGGCATGAAGGTCTGGCTGTATGATGAAAACTCTTATCCCTCCGGATTTGCCGGGGGCCATGTGCCGGCCGCCATGCCCGATGCGGTCCGCACGGGGCTGCGGATGACGACAGCGGCGGAGCTTCCCACGGCGTTTGAGCACGAGCCGTTGCTTATTTTGCGAAAGACGGCTTCTGGTTTTGAGGAAGTCACGGCCAAGATGCGCCAGCAAAATCCCAGGCCCGGCGCGTATTACATTTTTGATCTGAACAGGCAGGCGCCGAACCCCTGGTACGGCGGCTTCACGTATGTCGACCTCATGCGGCGGGACGTCACAGAAAAATTCCTGGACGTGACGCTGAACGCTTATAAGCGCGCCATCGGGGATGAATTCGGAGGCGTCGTGCCGGGAACGTTCCAGGACGAGGCCGAGATCTCCCCGGCCGGCGGCCGGGATATGGTCGTCGTCAATTATACGCCCGCTCTTTTTGACCGATTCCAGGCCAAATGGGGATATGATTTGCGGCTCCAACTCCCCTCCCTTTTCGATGAAGTCGGCGAATGGCAGCGTGTCCGTCACAATTTCTATGCGACGCTCCTGGGTTTGTTCCTCGACAACTGGGCCAAGCCCTACTATGAATATTGCACGGCCAATAACCTCATCTTTACCGGCCATTACTGGGAGCACGAGTGGCCCCGGCCGGTGAATAATCCTGATAGTATGGCCTTCGGTGCGTACGCCCATATGCCGGGAATCGATATTCTCATGAATGATTTTCAAACCGACACCCATGCTCAATTTGGAAACGCCCGGGCGGTCAAGGAGATCCGCAGTGCCGCCAACCAGTTGGGGAAAGCGCGCACGATGTCCGAGACGTTCGGTGCTGGCGGCTGGGACATGACTTTCTTTGACCAGAAGAGGATCGCCGACTGGGAATACGCGCTGGGCGTCAATTTCCTGAACCAGCATCTTTCCTATGTGACGATCAAGGGAGCTCGGAAGCGCGACCATCCGCTCTCGTTTTCTTATCACGAGCCCTGGTGGCCTACCTACAAAACCCTGGCCGATTATTATGGCCGCCTTTCTGTGGCGCTTTCTTCCGGCCGGCAGGAAAACCGCATTCTGGTCATTGAGCCCACTACGACGGCCTGGATGTATTATTCGGCGCGGGGTGAGACGGAGCAGATCAAATTGATCGGCAATGATTTCCAGAATTTTGTCAACCGGCTGGAAGCGGCCCAGGTCGAGTATGATCTAGGAAGCGAATCCATCATTAAAGACTTCGGCCAGGCTCAAGGCGGAAAATTTATCGTCGGACAGCAAACCTATGATCTGGTCATCCTGCCTCCGGCCCTGGAAAATTTGAATGCTTCGACGGTTGCGCTTCTGGACAAATATGTGGCCGGCGGCGGAAGGATCCTTTCCTGGGTCAGCCCCCCGGAATATATTGAAGGAAAAGCGGACGACAATCTCGAGAAGTTGGCCGCTCAGTATCCGCAGAACTGGCTCACGGCGTCTGAGCCGCCCGGCCTGAGAAAAATCGAAGAACTGTGCCCGCCCAGGCTCGTCTTCGAGCTTGTGAACGCTAACGGTTCAACGCCGAACTTACTCTTCCATCATCGGCGTACCCTTAAAGATTCGGAGTTGGTCTTTCTGGCCAACACAAGCAACAAGGAGGGAAGTTCTGGCAGCATCCTGGGGATTGGCCGGTCTTGCGAGCAGTGGGACCTTTTTACTGGGAAGGCTTCTCCGTATCCGTCTGAGCGGGAAAAGGGCCGGCTGAGCGTGGAGTTTGACCTGCCTCCCGGCGGCAGCCTATTGCTCTGTTTCAAGCCGGGCGAGGGCCCAAAGGTCCCTCATCGAGGCGATCGATCATCTATCCTTCAGCCCCAAAAAGAAGCGGCCATCAAACGCGAAGCCCCGAATGTTCTCACCTTGGATTATTGCGACCTCACGCTTGGCGGGAAGACTGAGAAAGACCTCTACTTTTATGAGGCCCAGCTAAAGACATATAAATACCACGGGCTGGACAGGAATCCCTGGGACAGCGCCGTACAGTACAAGACGAACATTCTGGACAAGGACAAGTTTGCTCGCGATTCCGGGTTCGAGGCGGCGTACAATTTTGAAGTCGCCGATGGTGTGAATGTCGGCTCTTGGCAGGCGGTCGTGGAGAGGCCCGAGCTTTTTCAAGTTTCCATCAACGGCCAGAAAATCGCACCTTTAAAGGACCGCTGGTGGCTGGACCGCGCCTTTGGGATTTTCGACATCGGGGCGTTTGTCAAGCCCGGGAACAATCAAGTGATGTTAAAGTCCTCTCCGTTCACGATCCACAGCGAGTTGGAGCCGATCTACGTGCTTGGCGATTTCGGTCTTGCCGGCGGGGCCAAGGGATTCAAGCTGGTGCCTTCTACGGAGCTGAAACTGGGTGCTTGGAACACCAAGGGACTGCCTTTGTATTCAGGCGCTGTGAGCTATATGAAGACATATTACCTTCGTATGAATGATCTTCGGAAGAACCGGTTCTTCGTTGAACTTGGCCGCTGGCTGGGCGCCGTGGCCGAAGTCAAAGTGAACGGCAAATCGGCCGGCGTGATCGCATTTCAGCCGTTCCGGCTCGATGTCACAGACTTCCTCACCTTGGGTAACAATGATGTGAATGTCATGGTCTATGGAACGCTCAAGAACACACTCGGACCTTTTCACAACAATCCGCGGCTGGGCATGGCCTGGCCGGGTTCATTCCAGCAGGGTGCCAAGGGTGGATATCCGCCCGGGTCGGCGTACAGCGTCGTCGGCTACGGCCTCTTCGACGATTTCAAATTGATGTTGGAAAGATTGCGCTAAAGAAAGGCCGTTCGGGTTGACACTCTTTTCCTCCTGAGGTATAAGGTTTTTTGCGCAGTGGCACCGGCATCGGCCTCCCACCTGCTTTTTGCTTGAATCGGAAAGGAGAAAGGCGTGGCTGAAAAGATCGGTTTTGACAACGAGCGCTATCTTAAAGAGCAGACGGCGGCCATTCTCGAGAGGGTCCGGCAGTTCAACGACAAGCTTTACCTGGAATTCGGCGGAAAAATCCTGTTCGATTATCATGCGGCCCGGGTCCTGCCCGGCTTCGACCCAAATGTGAAGATGCGTCTCCTCCAGCAGCTCAAGGACCAGGCCGATATCCTTCTCTGCATTTTTGCCGGCGATATCGAACGCAAAAAAGTCCGGGCGGATTTCGGGATCACCTATGATGTGGATGCCCTCAAGCTGATCGATGACCTGGCCGATTGGGGGATCGATGTCTGCGGCGTCGTCATCACCCGCTTCGAAGGCCAGCCTTCGGCCAAGGTTTTTAAAAACAAGCTCGAACGACGAAACCTCAGAGTTTATACTCACAGCTTCACTAAAGGCTATCCGACCGACGTGGACACCATTGTCAGCGACGCCGGCTATGGAGCGAATGAATACATCGAGACCAAGAAGCCGCTGGTCATCGTGACCGGTCCCGGTCCCGGGAGCGGCAAGATGGCGACATGTCTTTCTCAGCTCTATCACGACTACCACAAAGGGATCCAATCGGGGTTTGCCAAGTTCGAGACGTTTCCCATCTGGAATCTACCGCTCAAGCATCCCGTTAACGTGGCCTACGAGGCGGCGACCGCGGACATCAAGGATTTCAACCTTGTCGACCCTTTTCATCTCGAGGCCTATGGGACCATTGCCGTGAACTATAACCGCGATGTCGAGATTTTTCCGGTGCTCAAGAGGATCCTGGAAAAAATCACGGGCGCGGAGTCTTTGTATAAATCCCCGACGGACATGGGAGTCAACCGGGCCGGCTTTGGGATCATCGATGACGGGATCGTCCGGGCGGCGGCTCTTCAAGAGCTCATCAGGCGCTATTTCCGCTATCTCTGTGAGTATGCCATGGGGTTCGCCGACCATGAGACGGTCGAGCGGGCCGAGCTTCTTATGAATGAGATGAAGGTCAAGCCCGAGGACCGCAAGGTTGTCGGCCCGGCTAGAGAGGCTGCCCAGGCCGCCCGGGAGAAGGGCAAGGGTAACAAGGGCATTTTTTGCGGGTCGGCCATCGAGCTCAAGGACGGCGCGATCATCACCGGCGAAAATTCGCAGCTCATGCATGCGGGGTCCAGCTTGATCCTGAATGCCATCAAGAGACTGGCGGAAATTCCCGAGAAAATCCCTCTCCTGTCGCCGGGGATCGTGGATGCGATCACGAACCTGAAGGAGAACATTTTAGGGGCCAAAACCATCAGCTTGGACGTGGAGGAAGTCCTGATCGCCCTCAGTATCAATGCTTCCTCCAACCCAATGGCGCAGCTTGCCATCGAGAAGCTGAAGGAGATCAGAGGATGCGAAGTCCATATGACCCATATGCCGACGCCCGGCGACGAGGCCGGGCTGCGGAGGCTCGGTCTCAACTTGACCAGCGACCCGAATTTTTCAAGCAAAAGCCTTTTTATCACCTAAAATAAAAATGATTTAGAGGGGACTATGAAGAGCTTTTGGCGCTATATCGGCGGCACGATCATCAAGCCCCGGGCGACATTCCGGACGCTGTTGGCGGATCCCAAACAAGTTTCAAAAAGTTTCAAGGCCGTCATATTCATCGGGATCCTCTACACCATCACCGTGGCCGGCTTTGCGGTCAGCGGCGCCCTGATCTCGGCTCCGGCCTTTGTCAATCTCCCGCCGGAAAATTACTATTTCTGGGAAATGTTCTTTGCCGCTCCCGTGGTTTTCATGGGATGGATCCTGGCGGCCGGGTTCGGTCATCTTCTGAGCCGGTGGGGGAAAGGGACCGGGACCTTTGAAGGGACGTTCGCTGCGCTCGGGTTTGCCGTGGCCGTGCCGCAGCTCGTGACCTGGATCCCTGAGACCGTGTTGGCTATTTTTCTGCTCCTCGGGACGAAGCAAGAGGAGTTTATGGAGCGTGCGGCGCAGCCCGGGTTCTGGCAGACCTTTGTGATCGCCTACGTGGCAGTGGCGATCCTCTGGCTGCTCGTTCTCGTGATCACGGCGGTGATGGTCAGCCAGAAGATGCGCTGGTGGCGGACCTTGCTCGTCGGGCTGCTCACGACGGTCGTCTTTATGGTCGTGATGTTTATCTTTATCCGATGATTTCCAGTTCTGGAAAGCTAGACGAGCGGTCCCATGATTGACGTCAAAGAGCATGTTTACCAGGATGATCCGAAAGAGGGCCATCCGGATGTCCGCACCAAGCTTAAAAATGTTTCTTATTTCTTTATCGGGAACGGAAGAATCCAGGGCGCCGTCCAAATAGCGCCGGCCGGAGAGGGCACACCCGTCGGCCTCCTGGTCATGAATCCCGAGCGGCTCAGGAAAAAGAGGGAAACTCTGACCATGGACGCCCATTCCGGTCTGGAAAATACAATGATTCGGGTCCTCGACGGCAAAGAGGTGTTTAAGCCCGAACCCGGCGCCATTGAAGCTCGTTGGTCGGAGATCCATAAAATCCCCGCAGTCCATATCCGCTGGCAGAATCGAGCTATGAAGGCCGAAGAATATTTTTTCTGCCCTGAAAAAAACATGCCCGTCATCCTCCGCGAGTTCCGGCTCAAGAACCGCAGCCGCCGGAGGAAAAAATTTTGTGTGAGGACGGGGGTCGGTTCGAGGATCTTGGAGAAAAATCTTTTTTTGCAGCCGGGCTACGAAAAAAGACTCTTTATCCGCTATTCCCTTGTTGCCGCCAAGGATGAAATCCTCGTGGATTTTTCGGGAAGGTCAAAACTGGACAGCGAAATGATCGCGCATTGGAAAAATATGTCACGGATTGCCTTTGGGCATCCGCTCCTCGATCATTATTTTCGGGCATCCAAGTCCCAATTGCCCGCCGTCATTTCGTGCGCCGGCCGCGTCGATGGCGGCGTCTGGCAGTACAACCGGGAGTGGCTGCGGGACCAGGCCATGGTGGCGCTGGCCTTGACGATGACGGGCGACCAGACACTCGCCCGGACGATGTTCACCCGCCTGTTCAAAAAATTTGTCACGCCTGACGGCGATACCATCGATTCGAGCGAGAAACGCGACCCGGACGAGGTGGAGCTCGACCAAAACGGCTTCCTTCTTTATACCTTTAAGGATTATGTGCTGTGGACGGGCGATCTTCAGATGGCCGAACAAAAATGGGACAAGATCGTCGTCACGGCCGAATTTCCGTTAAAAAGAATTTTCCGCCATGAGCCATCCGGGCTCTTGACCAACCGCAGAGAATTCTGGGAACGTCATCGCGCCCACGGGATCGAACCCGGCCTTGAACTCGTCCACCAGCTTTATACTTCGGTGGGGTTGTCGGCGGCCGCCGTCCTCGCCCGCATGCTGGGACACCGGCAGGACGCCGCCCGTTGGGAGGTCGAGGCGGCCAGGATCAAGCAGGCCATGCTCAAAAACCAAAAATTCCGGCTTTCGGATAAAAGAGGATTCATCAAGCGACGGGGGTTGGACGGCCGAGTTCAGGAAAAAATCCGGCCTCTGCGGGATTCCGGCCTCCCGCCTGAAGCGCCCCTGGCCATGCCGGGCGATCATTTCCTGAATCCTGATACATCCGCGGCCCTCCCCATAGCCCTTGGCTTTATTCCGCCGGATTCGCCGCTTTGCCGAAAGACTCTCGCTTCGCTCGAGGTTCTTTGGAACCAAGCATGGAAGGGGGGCGGCTACGGCCGGTATCACGCCAGCTCCGAGCCCGATTCAGCAGGCGCCTGGCCGTTTCCGTCGCTGTTTGTCGCGCGGGCATGCGTGGAGACAGGGGAATTTCAGAATGTCTTGCGTATCTTGAACTGGCTGAATTCCGTGCCCGGAGCAAAAGCCGGGTCTTGGTTTGAATTTTATGGAAAGCGGCAGGCTCCTCCTTTTCCCCAGGTCGGGATCGTGCCCTGGAACTGGGCTGAGTTGGTGATCCTTTTTATTCATCATATCCTCGGCGTCCAGCCGCAGGAGGATTCCCTTCTCATCCGGCCGCGTGTCCTTCCCGGGCTGAGACACATTTATGCGTCTTTCCCCATCCGAGGACGAAGGCTCGAGCTTGATTTCAGGAAGGCCGCTATTGGGGGATCAGCTAAGTTCCTGACGAACGGCAAGATTGTAAAATCCTCCTCGGGCGAAGTTAATGTCGCTTATGGCGATCAGGACCTCCGGGTTCAGGCCGATTTGTCTTTGTGATCAGCCCGATTGAAAAAACATGGATCGTTGCATTAAACTAGACCACTATGCCAAAGAGTTTTGGGCATGACTGACATAGCGCCGCCCAACAAGACTGTGGTCCTGGTTGTTTCGACCGTGGCCGCGTTTCTCACCCCATTTATGTCATCATCCATCAACATTGGACTTCCTTCGATCGGCAGAGAATTCGGAATGACGGCCGTGGCCCTGGGCTGGGTCGCCAGCTCTTATCTTTTGACGACGGCCATGTTCCTTGTCCCCTTCGGCAAGTTCGCGGATATCCATGGCAGAAAAAAGGTCTTCGGCTGGGGAGCCCTTATTTATGGGCTGGCATCGTTCTTGTCTGCCCTTTCACCCTCTTCCGCTTGGCTGATCGGCTCCAGAGTCGTGCAGGGAATGGGCGGGGCGATGTTCTACACGACGGGTGTTGCGATTCTAACGTCCGCTTATCCTCCAGGCGCACGGGGACGGGTTCTGGGAATCAATGTTTCGTCAACCTATATCGGCCTTTCCATCGGCCCGGTGCTGGGCGGGGTCCTGACGCAGCACCTGGGCTGGCGGAGTATCTTTTGGCTGAACGGAATTCTGGGGCTGGTTCTCGTCGTGCTCGTTTTTTGGAAACTCAAGAGCGAGTGGGCCGAGGCGAAAGGTGAGGCGTTCGACCTGTCCGGCTCGCTAATCCTGGGCCTGACCCTGGTGGCCATCATGCTGGGATTCTCGACGCTGCCCCGAATTCCGGGCGGCGCTTTGATTTTGGCGGGGTTCGTCGGCGTGCTCAGTTTCATCCGCTGGGAGCTCAGGACGGACAACCCGGTTCTCAACATGAACCTCTTCCGGCAGAACCCCGTTTTTGCCTTTTCCAACCTGGCCGCCCTGATCAATTACAGCGCCACGTTTGCCGTTGGTTTTTTGATAAGCCTTTATCTGCAGTACATCAAAGGGCTCAGCCCGCAGAAGGCAGGCCTGATTCTGATTGCCCAGCCGGTGGTCATGGCCCTCTTTTCACCTCTGGCAGGCAGACTTTCGGATCGCATCGAGCCCCGGCGGATTTCTTCGGCAGGAATGGGCCTCTGCGCCCTGGGGCTTCTTTTGCTGTCGTTTGTCGGACGGCAGACGGTCGTGGGTTTTATCAGCGCCAGCCTGGTCGTCCTCGGCCTCGGCTTTGCTCTCTTTTCTTCGCCGAATATCAATGCCGTGATGAGCTCGGTGGAAAAGCGGTATTATGGTGTCGCCTCCGCCATGCTCGGCACGATGCGCATGACCGGACAAATGCTGAGCATGGGTGTGGCCATGTTGATCTTTGCCATCACCATCGGCCGCGTCCAGATCACGCCCGCTTATCATTCCCAATTTTTGGCCAGTCTTAAAACGGCCTTTCTCTTCTTCACGGCGCTTTGTATCGGGGGTGTTTTTGCCTCGCTGGCGCGGCGGAGGATCCACTCAAGAGACTCAAAAAAGCAAACGATTCTAAAAACTTAAGAGCGGGAGAGGGGATATGCCCAAATACCATATGCAAAAAAGCGAAAGGGAAATCACGGACCCAGAAATCATCGAGGAAATATTGAGACAGGGCAGATATGCTGTGATCGCTCTTTGCCGCGAAAATCGCCCGTATATTATGACATTGAGCTATGGATATGACCCCACGAAAAGAGCGCTTTATTTTCATACGGCCCACAAGGGTCTGAAGATGGGGTATATCAAGGCCAATCCTGCCGTGTGTGCGACGGTCATCGAGGACAGGGGATACGTCATGGGCGAATGCGCCCATGCCTATCGCTCTGTCGTTTTTCAAGGGACACTGCGCGTCGTCGGCACTCTCGAGGAAAAAAAATACGGCATGGACGTCCTGCTGGGCCATCTTGAAAAAACCCCCGAGGTTGTGAGGAAAAGATCGTTGGCGAACGAACAGGCATATGCCCGAGCGGCCATCTTGAGGCTGGACATCCTGAAGATCACTGGGAAAGCGGGCCGATGATGAGTGCCAAGACGGCACCCTGACCTCGAGGGGGCTTGCCAAATTGCCCATACTCCGATATATTATATAGGAATAAAAACTAATAAGGAGACGATGACCCATGACACCCAGAAAAATCAACGAGCATATCTATTCGGTCGGAGCCGTCGATTGGGACCGGCGGCTTTTTGATTCTTTGATCCCGCTGCCCGACGGCACCAGCTATAATGCCTATCTCGTCCGGGGCGGCACGAAGACCGTCCTTCTCGATACCGTCGATCCTATGAAAACCGATATTCTTTTAGGAAATCTGAAGGAAGAGCCCCGCCTCGATTATGTGATCGCCCATCATGCCGAACAGGACCATTCAGGCTCGATCCCGGCCGTGCTGGCCAAATACCCCGAGGCCAAAGTTATCTGCACGCCCAAAGCCAAGGGCATGCTCATCGACCACTTGGCCGTGGCCGAAGACAGATTCGTGACGGTCGGCGACGGGGAAACGATCGACCTGGGCGGCCTGACCCTGGAATTTATTCATACGCCCTGGGTCCACTGGCCGGAAACCATGTGCACACACCTGCGGGAGGACCGCGTCCTTTTCAGCTGCGATTTTTTCGGATCCCATCTAGCCGCCTCCGATTTGTTTGTCACGGACGAAGGACGTGTCTACGAGTCAGCCAAGCGCTACTATGCCGAAATCATGATGCCGTTCCGGACGATCATCCAGAAAAACCTGGAAAAGGTTAAAACGCGGAAAATCGATTTCATCGCGCCCAGCCACGGCCCCGTCTATAACCGGCCGGAATTCATCATCAACGCTTACGAGGGTTGGATCTCGGATACGCCGAAAAACGAGGTGGTCATTCCTTACATTTCCATGCATGGCAGCACGCAACAAATGGTCGAATTCCTGGTCAGCGCGCTGGCCGAACGGGGCGTGACGGTTTCCCAGTTCAACCTGGCCGACGCGGACATCGGGAAGCTGGCCATTGCCCTTGTCGATGCAGCGACGATTATCCTGGGCACCCCGACCGTGCATGTCGGCCCGCATCCGAACGTCGTCTATGCCACATACCTGGCCAACGCCCTCAGGCCCAAGGCCAAGTTCGCCTCGGTCGTCGGCTCCTTTGGCTGGGGAACCAAAGCGGTCGAGCAGATCGCGGCGATGATTCCCAACCTGAAAGTGGAAGTTCTCCCTCCTGTTATTTGCCGCGGCCTTCCCCGAGACGCCGATTTTGCGGCGCTCGAAAAATTGGCCGATACGATCTCCCAGAAACACATGGTCCTCGGACTGAAATAAGCACGGCTGCCGCTTTCGGGGCCGCTCCACCCGCCCATAAGTTTTTTTACTGGAATCGAGATCTCCCCTCTTTCTTTTGGCAGTTTGACAAAACATGCCGAAGGGTGTATTTGATATTTATTTCACAAGGAGGAGGGAATGAATAGCCTAAAAAAACCCTTACAACGGACTTTCCTTTTGGGCTTCCTCATGATGGCCCTGGGCATCTTTCTGGCCGCCCAGAGCCTGGAGCAGAAAGTCGCGTTCAAGAAGCTTTCGAACGGTATGACCGTGATCCTGGTCGAGCGCCATGGGGCGCCGGTCTTCAGCACGATCTACGGGTTCAAAGTTGGCTCCGTGGACGAGACTCCTGGAATCACAGGTACGGCCCATCTCTTCGAGCACATGGCCTTCAAAGGCACGCCCAAGATCGGCACAACGGACTACGAAAAAGAAAAGCCGATCATGGAAAAAGTAAACCAGGTCGGCCGCGAATGGAGCCTGGAGCTTCTCAAAGGCGACAATGCCGACAAAGCGAAGGTGGCCCGTCTGAGAGAAGAGCTGACGAAGCTCGAAGCCGAGCAGAAAAAGTATATCGTCAAAGACGAAATCAACGTCATCTACACTAATGTCGGAGGCGTCGGGCTCAACGCTGGAACGGGGACCGACCAGACGTCCTACGTCATCAGTCTGCCCTCCAACGAGCTCGAGCTCTTCTGCCTGGTGGAATCCGAGCGGATCAAGAACGCCGTCCTCCGCGAATTTTACACCGAGCGGAGCGTCATCCAGGAGGAACGGAAGCAGACGACCGAAGCCGTTCCCACGCGGATGCTCTATGAAATGTTTATGGGCGCAGCTTTTATCGCGCATCCCTATAACCATCCGGTTGTGGGCTGGGCCTCGGATATCAACTCCGTGACCCTAGAAGAAGCCCAAGCGTTCAAGAGCAAATTTTATACCCCAAACAACTGTGTCCTGGCGATCGTGGGAGATGTCTATCCTGAGAAAGCATGGCCTCTGGTCGAAAAGTATTTCGGCGAAATCCCCCGCGGCAGCGATCCGCCGATCCTCAGGACGATCGAGCCCAAGCAGATCGGCGAGCGGCGCGTCAAGATCGAGTTCGAAGCCGAACCCATGCTCGTCTTGGGATTCCACAAGCCCACGTTCCCGACCAAGGAGGACGCGGCGGCGAGTGTCTTGTCGTATGTCTTGACCCAAGGCAGGACCTCTCGGATGTACAAGGACCTCGTCCAGGACAAACAGATTGCAGTCTCGGTCAGCGCGGGCTCGGGGCCAGGCACGCGGTATCCGAACCTGATGACGTTTAGCGGCACTCCCCGCTACCCGCATACGGTCGAGGAGCTCGAGACCGCGATCATGGGCTACATTGAGAAGGTCAAAACAGAGCCGATTACAGAGCGGGAGCTTCAGAAAGTCAAGAATAACCTGGAGGCGTCCTACATCCGCTCTATGAGCTCCAATATGGGGCTGGCCATGACGCTTATGCGATACCAACTCCTCTTCGGCGACTGGAAGCTCTACCTTAAGTACAAAGACATCATCACAGGCATCACGGCCGCGGATGTCATGGATTTTGTTAAAAACTACCTAACCTTGGAGAATAGGACTGTGGCTTATCTCGTCAGGAAAGCCAAGGCGTCCTGAAGGAAAAGGGAGAACACAGATGAATACAAAGACCATTGTCAAAGGATTGATCATTGCCGCGTTTCTCACATCCCTTAGCCTTCCGGCCATACCGCAGAGGCATCCCCGTGAGCTGGGGCCGGCGCCCGAGCTTAAATTCAAGCTGACCAGGCCCGACCAGTTTATTCTCAACAACGGCATCCAGTGCTTTTACATGGAGGACAAGGAGCTGCCGCTCATCTCTCTCAGGGGACTCTTCAGGGGCGGAAGCCTTTACGAGCCGGCCGAGAAAGCCGGACTCGCTTCTCTTATGGGGACGGTGTTGCGCACTGGCGGCACCAAGAAGCTGACGGGGGACCAGATTAACGAGGAACTCGAATTTATCGCCGCATCCATAGAATCCTCCGGTGGCACGGAATACGTGTCCGTCTCGGGCAACTCTCTTAAGAAGGACTTCGCCAAGCTTGTCGAACTTTACTCTGATATTATCATGAACCCGGAATTCCGCCAGGACAGGATCGACCTGGCCAGGAACCAAACCCTTGAAGGGATGCGGCGGCGCTGGGATATGCCCATGCAGGCTACCATGCTCCTTTTTAACGAGAAGGTGTTCGGCGCTGATTCCCCGTTCGGACGGAGGGCCACCCCCGCGACCGTGAAGGCTGTCACCCGGGATGACCTCACCGCTTTCCATCAGAAATACTTCGCTCCCAACAACTTCACCTTGGGGATTGTGGGGGATATTTCCCTGAACGAGGCTAAAGCGGCCCTGGACAAGGCCTTCCAGGGCTGGGCGAAGAAAAAGGTGGCATTCCCGGTTGTCCCGAAACTCACGGAGAAAGCGGACGGGACGATATATTATGCCTATAAAGACACTCCCCAGGGCAACGTTTTTATGGGCCACCTGGGAATCACGCAGCTGAGCCCCGATGAGTTCAAGGTCGAGGTCATGAATGACATTCTCGGCGGAGGTGGGTTTACGGCCCGGCTGATGAAAGAGTTGCGTTCAAATCGAGGCCTAACCTACGGCATTTATGGGGGCGTTTACGAAGGCATCGCGAAAGATAGAGGTCGGTTTCAGATCGGCTCTCAGCTCAAGGCGAATAAGTTTGTCGAGGCCCTCGAGGTCATCAAGGGAATCATCAAGGACATGCAGTCCAACCCGGTGACTGATGAGGAGATCGCGACGGCCAAGAACTCCCTGGTCAACAGTTTTGTCTTCCGCTTCGAACAGAAGGGTCAGATCTTGAGCCAGTTTATGAGCTTGAAGCTTGAGGGATATCCTGATAACTACCTCGATACCTACATCGACAACATCCGAAAAGTCACAAAAGCGAATATCCAAGAGGCTGCCAAGAAGTACATGAGCCCGGACATGATGATCTTCGTCATCGTGGGAGACGAGAAGAAATTCGACAAGCCGCTCTCGACGTTTGGCAAAGTCAAGACCCTCGACCTCAATAAGATCATTGCCGAGGAAAGGGGAGAGCAGAAGTAGGCCATTTTTCCTTTGGCTTTTAGAAAGAGCAAGGACGACGGGGATTGATTCCTAGCGATTCACAGCGGCCGGCGGCGAATCTTCCCCGCGTCCTCGGGCTGATCAGCATCATCGGCATCGTCGTGGGAACGATGATCGGCTCGGGGATCTTCATCGTCCCCGCCTCCATCGCAGCCGAACTCCAAGCGCCCCTGCTGATGCTGGCGGTATGGATTGTCGGAGGCGTCTTGAGCTTTTTTGGGGCGCTGTCCCTGTCCGAACTCGGGGCCGCTTTTCCCCAGGCCGGCGGTATGTATGTCTATCTCAGGGAGGCCTATGGCCCGCTGCTCGCGTTTCTATTCGGTTGGACTCTTTTTCTGGTCATCGATGCGGGGAGCATGGCCACCCTGGCCGTCGCTTTTTCCTCCAAATATCTTCCTCAGTTCTTTAGGCTTTCCCTCTGGGAAACAAAAATTATTGCGGTTTTGCTCATCTTCGTTCTGGCCGCAATCAATTACCTTGGTGTGAAATGGGGGGCATTTGTCCAAAATCTTTTAACGGTCATAAAATTCGCCGGGCTGGTCGGCATCATCGCCGTCGTGTTCATTTTTGCCAAGGGGAGCGCCTCGCATTTTTATATACCTTCCCTGCGATCTTTTTCGAGCGGGCTCGTCGGCCAATTCGGCGTGGCTTTGGTGGCGGCGCTTTGGGCCCTGAAAGGATGGGAAGTGGCCACCTTCAGCGCCGGCGAGGTTAAGAATCCGGAAAAGAACCTTCCGCTCGGGATTTTCATCGGCACGCTGCTCGTCATCCTGCTCTACCTGGGCGCCAATCTGGCCTATCTCTATGCTTTTCCCGCGGGCGAGCTTGCCAAATCCGGACGGATCGCCAGCGATGCCATGAATTTTGCCATCGGGCCGGCGGGAGCATCGATCATCGCTCTCATGATTCTTTTCTCGATCAGCGGCGCCTGTAACGGACATCTTTTAACCGGGCCCAGAGTCTATTTCGCCATGGCCAGGGACAAGTTGTTCTTCAAGAAAGTCGCCGAAGTCCATCCCCGCTTTCTGACGCCCCATTTTTCCATCATGGCCGTCAGCCTATGGAGCGCCCTTCTGTGTCTGTCTGGGACTTTTGAACAGCTTTTCACTTATGTCGTCTTTGGGCTCTGGATCTTTTTTGGCCTGACGGTCGGGGCGGTGCTTATTCTCCGGAAGAAAATGCCGAGCTTACCCAGGCCTTATAAAACCTGGGGATATCCGATCACCCCCGTCCTGTTCATATTGGCCGCGCTCTTTATCTCCGTAAACACGCTGATCAACAAGTTCTGGAATTCGTTCGCCGGACTTGCCATCATTGTGCTTGGAGTCCCAGCCTACCTATACTGGAGAAGGAAGGCCGTGCGATAGGACACTCCGTTATTTTCTGCTAAATTTCTTAAAAAAATCCCAGATGATATCCGTGGCATGAATCCTGTCAACCCTGGGCCCGATCCAGCGCTCGGGCAGGTTGGAATTCCCTCCGCCCGGCCAACCGTGTCCCTGACCTTCGATATACAGCGCAGTCAGAGCGACAGTGTCTGTTTCAAGGCCGGAGCAGACGATGCGGGTCGGGCGGGCAGGCCATCGGGGGCGGCAGCGACGAAATTTTCCCGCTCGGCTTTTGCCGACCAGCCGTTTTTCTCGAGAGAGCTCTCTCCGCTCCCGCCTGCGCCGTGAAAAATCAGTACGACGGGAATCGGCTTCCGGAGGTCATAGCCCGAGGGCACATAGACTTGACAGCGGCGGTTTCGCCATTCGGTCCAAATTGTCACGGTTTGCCGGCCCGGCTTCAGCGGCTCTTGGGCCGGCAATTTTTTAAAAATGATCATCGGCAATCCCACGAATAACAAAGTGGCAAGGATGAACGCCATCGACTTAGCATTCATGGCATCCTAATATATAGCATTTTTCGGAATCCATGCATATCTTCCGAAATGATATGATGAGAAAGATCAGGGCCGGCCGAAGAAGAGCAGAATGTCCACGATTTCGTCGTGGCTGAGGGCCGTCCCATCCTGAGGGGAATCGACGATCCGGAAGTTGAAAAACGGGCAGTTGCCTCCATACCATAAAGTCATCGGCCTTGCTAAAATTATTCTTTTTTCCCGCTCCTTTTCATTCAGCAAACCGCCGAGCCCTTTGAGGTTGATTCCTTGTTCAGGATCGACACCAAGGATGAACCGGGTATTGCCATAATTCGACATCAAGAAGCCAAAGCCATCTCCGAGCTGCGGATGCTCCTTGTCGCGCCTGGCCCATTCCTTGGCCAGAAAGCTCCTCGGATTGACGACGACGAGCCCTTCGACTTTTTTCCGTCCGGCGCGGTCGGTCCGGGGAAGCATGAGGCTGAGTGTTTGTCCTCGGGCCAAGTCGGAAAGATAGACGAAATAGTCGTTCTCTATTTTTCTCATAGCGCGCTCGTAGCGGTCGATCCCGGCAAAGAGTTGCCGGCATTCAACGATGTCATAGGCCTCCTCGGCTTTGGCGTATAAGAAGCGCATGAATTTCAACCCTTCGTCGAGGCGGTCGAGGTTGATCGCCTCTTCGCTTTTTTTGGCGCCGGAGAACAAGGCGCGGAGGATCGCGTAGGGTGTTCCCGAGAGGTCGATATATTTGGGCAGGGAGGCCGAATCGACGAGCTTCGTATAGCTGGCCATCTTTTCCATCGAGGCGTCCACACGACCCGTTTCCAAGAGCTTCAAGACAAGAAAGATCGAGGCCAGGGAGTCAAAATCGGGCAAACGGTGGGTGATGATCGTCAGCCGGTCGCCGACATGGATGTGGTCGAGAACCAAGTGAGGATGCTTCACGATCAAGGACGCCGTGCACTCGGCCTCGGCTTCGGGATGATGATGATCAATGACGCCGGGAACGGTTCCCATCCCGACATCCAGGACCAGCGTGTTATCCTGCGGCTCGAATCGCTCTCCGTAATTGACGAATCGATACGTCACTTCCACCTTAGTGCCGTCCTCTGCCGCTTTTAAGAAAATTCACGATTTTGGCGCTTCCGGAAGGAAAAGGGTAATGCTGGATCGCCTTCAAGGAGACCCATCGGTGAGAAATCTTTTTGAGCTTAGGCTCGCCTTTGAGCGTGCATTCATAGGCGTGGAGCATGACTTCGAACTGGGTATAGGCGTGTTTGACGGTCATCAAAAATTTCGCCTGTTTGACTTCAGCCCCTAGCTCTTCGCGGATTTCCCTGGCGAGCGCCGCTCTCAGGCTCTCTTTCGCCTTCTTCTTTCCTCCGGGGAATTCCCAGAGACCGGCCAGAAGTCCGGTCGGGGGGCGTTTCTGGAGCAGGACCTTGCCGTCTTTTCTGATGATCCCGACAACGGCCTCGATTTTGTGATACGCCCTCTTCTTGGGGCGGGGGATGACTTCCTGTTCGCCGCGCTCAAATGCCAAACAGAATGTTTGGACTGGGCAGAGAAGGCAGAGCGGATCTCGGGGTCTGCAGACTAGGGCGCCGAGTTCCATCAAGGCCTGATTGAATATCCCGGCATGTTTTTTCGGGAAATGCGGCTTGAGCCGATCGAGCAGAATTCGATCTTGCTTCGCGTCGGCTTGGCCCCGGATTCCAAAAATCCGCATTAACACGCGGCGGACGTTCGCATCGACGAGGGGATAGAGTTGACCGAAGGCGATGCTGAGCACCGCGGCCGTTGTGTAGGCCCCAAAACCGGGCAACTCCCTCATCTCAACGTAACGATCGGGGAATTTTCCCCCCTTTTCTTGAATGAGAATCTTCGCGGCGCGATGCATATTCCGGACTCGCTGATAATAGCCGAGTCCCTGCCAGGCCTTGAGCACTTTTTGCAGGGGCGCGCGGGCCAGTGATTTCATGTCGGGAAAGAGCTTCAGCCATTTTTCGTAATAGGGGACGACGGCGCCGACGGTCGTCTGCTGGAGCATGATTTCCGAGACCCAAATTTTGTACGGGTCGTGAGTTGTCCGCCAGGGCAGGCGGCGTTTGTGGACGCGATACCAGGCGATGAGCTTTCGACTAAAAGCCTGCTGTCTCGGAGTCATCTGCGGCCCTCTTCATCCGGCGCTTTTTTAGGATTAAGATGGAAATCCCATTTATCCCCGTTCCGGCAAGGGGAAAAAGCGAAATTTTGTCTCGGGATCGGCTACTTCTTTTTTTCGGACTCTTTCTTTTCCGGCTCGGGGGCTTTCCAGGCATTGGCCTCTTTAGGGAATTCCTCCAGGAATGAAGAATCGACTTTGAAGAGGTAGTCCAGGCGGGCGTTTTTCAGGACAGCCTGCTTTTTATCCTTGTCCACGTTTCCGACCAGGACCGTGAACGACTTCTCCACGGGCTTTTCACCGGCCTCTTTTGTCCAGATCGTGACTTCGGCCTGGGGTTTGTCCAGCCCGTATGTGGCCAGCCCCTTGGGCCCATCGATATACTCCGCGGCCTCCAGGCCTTCGATCTTCCGGACAAAGGTATCGATCTTCGTGCCGTCCGCCTCTTGTTTCTGGGCGGCGTCAAAGTACCATTTGTCGTTTTGGGCCTTGGTGAGCGTGAGGTTCAGCGCACCTTTTTTGATCGCGACTTTGCTCGTCTGCCAGGTGTTGAAGCTGACGACCTTGTTCTCCCTGAGCTCATCGGCCTTCTTCTCAAGGTCGGCCAGAGACGTCGCTCTCGGGAACGATGATCTTCGTCAACTGGGACGTCGTCACATAGGTTTTTTCCTTGTCCTTATGGAGGGCGAATGTCAGACTCTTTGTTGGCGGCGGGCATGGTCAGGGTGATCTGGTATTCCGGTTTGTCCAGCCCGAGTTTTTTCAGCTCATCAGCCTTTTTATCCTCCCCGATAAACTCCTTGGCCTTCAGGTTAGACAGCGTATCCAGGATGTTAGTGATCTTGCTTTCTTTGGCCAGGGCTCGGAGCGGTTTTTCAAAGAACCATTCACTGTCCTTCTTCTGGGCGTCCCATTTGGTATCCTTGGCCTGGAGCTTGATACTCTTGACGTCTCCGGTCTCGAATTTGAAGATGTCTTTCTGCCGGAAATCGAAGAGTTTCTTATCAAGAGTGCTCTTCAACATGCTGGGCAGAAGGACCACTCTTTTATCGCCTTCTTTTTGAGCGAAGAATGTGTTGTCCAGAGGGTTTTCCATGCCGATCAAAACCTTGACGGGCAGGGTGTTGCCCTTCGTCCAGAGCGCAACTTCTTTCTGGGGGATCTGGTATTTCTTGAGGTCGGCGTTTTCCTTCTCAACGACCCTTTCGATTTTCAAATCCGAGAAGCTCTCCGCCAGCTGGTTGACCTCGTTATTGTCGGCCTTCGCTTCCAGCGGCTCGCTGATCATCCATTCGCCCTTGTCGTCTTTTTTAAAGCTCAGGGTCTCGCTCCCTTTTTTCAGCGAGATTTTTTCGACATCGGCCGATTTTAGCGCCACTAACTTTTCTTCCGGGCCGCCGGCTTTTTCCCCCTTGCCCTTCTGATCGACGAAGAGGATGACGGCCAGCAGTCCTAGAAAGACGACTAATAATATGAGCGTGGTTTTGAATTTCACAGCGACCTCCTCTGAATCCATATGGAGATCCCAAAGACAAGGACGATGAGGGGGAGAATGATGACCGACACCCAAAAGATGAGCTTGCCCTGCGATGGCGAAAGCTGGATGGCCCGCGGGTTGGACGTCTTGGGCAGGATCGAGATCAGGTCCGATTCCTCGGTCAGCCAGTTCGCCGCGTTGAGGAAGAAATTGCCATTCCCGCCCAGGTTGTAATAGCGGTTCGAGGCAAAGTCGGAATCGCCGAAAACGGCGATCCGGCCCTCTTTCGGAGAGGGCGCGCCGGTCTCTGTTTTGGCTTTGATGGTGGCCACGGCGGCAATGGCGATGGGTCCGGCCTTGTCCTTGCCCTTGTCATACGAGATCTCTTTGAGGGTCATTTTCTCTTTGAGCTTAAAATCCCTTTTCGACCATGAATTGCTGCTGGTTTTGCCGAGGATCTGGGACGTGGAAACGCCATCGGGCTTGGGGTCGATCGTTTCCACCAATCGAGCGAACGGAAAGAACGTGGCATAGCGGAAATTTTTCGTGATTTCGTGGGATTCGTACTCGCCGATCGTGGGGATGAAATAATCGCCGCCGATGAGGCGTGACATGGAATCGACAATAATGTCATTCTCTAGGCGGAAGCCGAACTTGGCCAGATAGGGAATGAAGCCGGGGGCAGTCTGAGGATCGATTAAAAAGAAGACCCGGCCGCCCTCTTCAATATATTTTTTGATCGTGTCCAACTCATTGGGGAGCAGGTCCTTCTGGGGGCCGGGAATTACGAGCAGAGCGCAATCTTTGGGGAAAGTATCGGCAAGCGCCAATTGCAGCTTCTTGACGTCATAGGCCAGTTTCCCCAGCTCGTCTTTGACAAAGGAGTATCCGTTCTCATCCGTCACTTCGATGCTGTGCTCGCCGTGCCCTTCGAGACAATAGATCACTTTCTTCTTTTCGCGGGTGACTTTGATGATGGCGTTTGTCACTTCCTCTTCGGTTGCGGCGGTAATCCGGTTCTCCTTATCCGCGCATTCAAAAATGCTCGTGCCGTCCGTCGTGATCTCATAGCGTTTGATCAAACCGGGATTTTTGTCGGGGTCGATAAACTCGTACTTGATCTTCGGGGATTGATAGACGTAGATTTTGAGTAGGTCCTCCATCCGGGAGCGGCTCATGTTGCCGTCCCGGAAAAAGCACTTGATGTTAATGTCGTTCTTCAGGTTTTTGGCGACCTTGATCGACTGATCGGACAGGCTGTGGAGCTTGGCTTCGGTGAAGTCAAAGCGCTTGTGATGCCGGGAAAAGAAGAGGTTGACGATGACCAGGATGGCCAGGACCAGGACGGCGACAAGCAGCGCATTGCTCGAGTAAATGAACGATCTGCGCTTGAGTCCCTGCTTGAGCTGGGAGACGTTGAGCCCGATATAAATGCCGATGGCGACGATCCCAAGAGCGGCCAGGACTATCGCCACGATTTTCTGGTAGGGCCAAACCCTGAGGACCACAACGGCCAGGAAGAGAAGGGCCAGACCGATGTAGTTGAGGTTTTTCTTGATCTTGTCCATGGCTTACCTCCACCGCTTGGATTGGATCACGGAATGCGTCAAGAAGAGCCCGAGGAAGGAGAAGCTGATGTAATAAACGAGGTCGGTCGTATCGAGGATGCCCTGGGTCATGTTGTCGAAATGCTGAAAGAACGAGACATAGTTGAGAACGTCTTTCCAAATGCCCGAGGCCGAATACGAAGCCCAGTTGATGATCCAAAACAGGAGCAGGGCGCCGAAGGTCAGGATGGCCGAGACGATCTGGTTCTCGGTGAGCGAGGAGAAAAAAATGCCGATGGCGATAAAGGCCGCGCCCATGAGGAACAATCCCAGGTAGCCATTGAGAACAGGAACGACCTCGGGATTTCCGTAGAGAAAGGTGAAGATCGAGAGAAAGCCGGTCAGAGCGAGCATGGCCAGGAGGACGATGAGCGAAGCCAGGAATTTTCCCAGGATGATCTGGCTGATCGAAAGCGGCGACGTGTAAAGAAGCTCTTCGGTGCCGATTTTTTTCTCTTCGGCAAAGAGCCGCATGGTCAGCAGGGGCAGCATGAGCAGGAGGATGATGCTGATATTGTGGAACAAGGGATTGTAAACCATCTGATTGATGTTGAGCTGCTGGTAGTAATACTGGTTCTGGGCCATCTGCATCGATTGGTTGTTGAACCACCAAACCATGCTGTAGAAGAAAAAGCCCACCAGCAGCAGGAAGACCGTGATGACCACATAGGCAATGGGCGAGGTGAAATAGGCCCGCAGTTCTTTTTTGGTGACAACCCAGATATTGTTCATGGTTCGACATCTCCCGAAATGATTTTGAGATAAAGGTCCTCGATGCTCATGGCCATGGGCCGCAACTCGAGCAGCCCGAACTGTCGGTCCAGGATGAGCTTGGCGATGTCGTCCCGCAGATCCTGGCCCGGCTTCCACTCGACCTTGAGCTCGTTGTCCTCGCGGTTGACTTTTTCGACTCCGGGAACGGTCCTCAGCAAGACCGCGGCGTCCTGGATGCCCTTGCGAACCTTGACGATGGCGCCTTCCTTTGTCCGGAAGGACGCAGTTAGTTCCTCGAGCGATCCCGAGGCCATGAGCTTTCCTTCTTTGATGATGACGACGCCATCGCAGGTCTGGGTGACCTCGGCCAGGATGTGGGTGGACAGGATGATGGTATGCTCGCCCTTGAGGGACTTGATTAGCTGGCGGATCTCGATGATCTGAGCCGGGTCGAGGCCGATCGTCGGCTCATCCAGGATGAGGACTTGAGGGTCATGGACGAGGGCCTGGGCGATGCCGACTCTCTGTTTGAAGCCGCGGGAGATATTTTTGATCAAGCGGCCTTTAACCTGGTCCAGCCCGCTGACCTTGATCGCTTTGCCGACCGCCTCCTTTTTCTTGGCGGAAGGGATTTTTTTGATCGAGGCGACAAAGTTGAGGTATTCTGTCACGGTCATGTCCGGGTAGAGCGGCAGGACCTCCGGCAGATAGCCCATGATCCGCTTGACTTCGTTCGGCTGCTCGAAGACGTCGAATTTTCCAATCGATGCCTTCCCATCCGTGGCGGGAAGGTAGCCGGTTAGGATGCGCATGGTGGTCGTCTTGCCGGCCGCATTGGGACCCAGGAACCCCCAGATCTTGCCTTTTTCGACCTTGAAGCTCAGGTCGCTGACGGCCAGCAGGTCACCGTACTTTTTCGTGAGGTGCTCAACGGCAATCATTCACAAACCTCCTTTCTCTGGATTCGGGGACACGTTCCGAATTTCCGGATTCGACGTATCTGCCAGAATCCTTATATCCGAACCTTTAAAATAAAACCTTCGAGATCATCCTATGGTTTCACGGCCGATCCCGAATAGAACCGCCGTTCAAACTAGTTATTATAATAAATTTAATTCTGAAGGCAAAGCCTTGTCCGCCGCATTACATTCTCTCCGGCACGGGGACGCCCATGAGGTCGAGCGCCCGAGCGAGGACGCCCCGGGCCAAATAGATGGTGGCAATCCTCATATTTTTGACCGCCTGATTGTCTTCGGCGAGGATCGGGTAGCGATGGTAATAGGCATTCAATTTCTGGCAGAGGTTGAAGGTAAATTTGGCCAGGTGGGAAAACTCGAGAGATTCCACGGAATGCAGGGTTTCTTCCTCGAGCTGGGCGGCATACGTGATGAGATCCCAGAACGAGGAACTCTCTTCCGGGGCCAGGCGTTCGAGAGGGAATTCCAGCCAGGCCGCGGCCTCTGGCTTTTCCGGAATCAGGCGTTTTTCGATGTCCGCCAGGCCAACACCCTCACGGTCTTCCATTTTCCGGAAAATGCTATTCAGCCGGACCGCCGTGTACTGGAGGTAAGGCCCTGTCTCTCCCTCGAAGCTGAGAGCGTCGTCGAAATCAAAGATGATCAGTGAGTTTCTGGCATATTTCAGCATGAAATAGCGCAAGGCTCCGCAGGCGATTTGACCGGCCGTCAGTTTTTTCTGCTCGGTCGGCAACTCGGGGTTTCTCTTGTCGACCTCGGCCAAGGCTTTTTCCATGAGCCTGTCGAGCAGGTCGTCGGCTTTGACCCCCAGCCCCTTCCGGCCCGAAACCTCCAAGAATGCTCTCCCGGCCTCTTCCCGGCTGACCTGGAAATTTAATTCTTTAAGGCTCCGCGGCGAGAGGGCGACTATCTCGTAGGAAAAGTGATTGGATTTTTCGGCCTGGCGGAAGAATTGGAGAGCCCTCAAACCCTGGACAACCACTTTTTGGAGATAGGACTGTCGTGTATCGATGACATTGTAGACTTTGCTTCCCCCACCGAAAGAAGGGCTGCTGTCATTCGGCGTCGCCGTGCTGATCCAGAGGGTGTGGCCGTCGTCTTTGAGGAACGGCTCATAATAGAAGTCCTTTTCCAGCAGCCCGAACTTCCAGAGCTGGTAGGCGATGTCCTTCCCGACATAGGTCACTGTCCCATCCGAGCGAACGATGATCTTTTCTTTTTCGGCCTCATCCTCAAGTTTCATGACCCAGCAGCCTTGATTCTCGCCTTCCGACACGTAATAGATCCCCTGCTTGTCTTTGAGAAGCGTGAACGCCCGCTCCCAGAATTTCAGGCCGAGGATCGAGCTTTCGCAGGGGAGGACATCATAGGTCACGCCGATCCTTTTCATCGTGGCCAGATGGGCCCTGAGGATCCGGCGGGAGACATGATGGGCCAGGGCAGACTCAGGATTTTGCCCATGCTCGATCCTTTTGAGGATTTCGGTCTTACGAGCCTGTGTTTCTGGATGATTGTCCAGATAGGCGACGGTTTGCGAATAGAGGTCCCAACAGTAATAATCGAATTTCTCAATGATCTCCAGGTCGGCTAGCGATTTTTTCTCCAACTCCAGGAGCCCGAAGACCACATCGACGACCTGGACGCCGGTGTCGTCGATATAATTCTGGACTTCGACCGTCTCGCCCTTGTCTCTCAAGCACCGGACTAATGTATCGCCCAGGCAGGCATTCCGGAGATGCCCGATGTGGGCGGCCTTGTTGGGATTGATGTTGGTGTGCTCGACAATGATCTTCGTTTCTTCCGGCCGGAGCGAAGATGTCTGAATGGATCGAAGCTTGTCTCTAAAGAAGTTTTTTTTCTCAAGGAAGAAATTGATATATCCGGCGCCCGCCACCTCCATCTTTTCGACGCCGGGAAGACCCTCCAGGCGGGCGAGCATCTCCTGGGCGATCTGCCGAGGATTGGCCCTGAGCTTTTTCGCTAGCGGAAAGGGGAGCGAAAGCGCCAAGTCTCCCATCTTTGGCTGGGGCGGATAGAGGAAATCGATATCGGAAGGCGAGAGCGGATAGTTGCCCTTCAACTTCTCGAAAATAGCGGCTTTCAGTTGAGCTTTTATTTTTAGCATCGACAATCCCTTATTATACTCAAAATAACTGTTAAGAATCATCACCATTTATCAACAGAAGAAACTTATGTCTGCTTACAAAAATAGGTCTTCTTAAGATAAAGGAGGAACCTAAAGGCGTTTCCCGTCTCTCACAATCTCCACTATCAAAAATATAGGACATTATAGGACAACCTATTTAGGACATTATGAGACAAAGCTACAGGACGTTTTAGTGACGTTTTCTAGCCAGGCAGACGATGGAGCTGCCGAGCGGGAGGTTGATGTGCTTGCTGAGAAAGGCCTCGAATCGGAGAATCACGTAAAGAACGGAGTTGAGCCGCGGGGGGACGGCTTGGAGGTCGGATTGAATAGCTTTGTTCCGCCAGGGCGCAAGATTTTCCATGAGCCGGATGGTCAAAACGGCCGGAAAAAGGAAAAAATTGAAATAGCTCCCTCGCACTAGAAAAAAACCGGCTAGTTCCAGCCGGGTCCTTAACGTTTTTTTCCGGTATCGTTCTCGCGCGTGGAAAGCCAGGTCATGACGGCCGCTCAGAATCTTAAGAGCACTGTCGGACAAAAGCAGGAAGCCGCCGTTTTTCAGCAGTCGATTGATTTCTCGCAGGACTTCGACATCATTTTTGATGTTCTTGTGGTAAAGGACGTCGAGCAAGACGATCAGGTCGAAGCTCCGGTCTTTAAAGGGAGGCTTCTGGATATCGGCCCGAGCTAATTTTTTCAAGCCCCTCTGGCGGCAAAAGCCGAGGGCGTCTTCAGAAAAGTCACAGCCAAACGCAGTTCCCAAGGCTTCAAAGAACTTGAGGTTATAGCCGGTACCGCAGCCGGCATCGAGCAGGGTGAGCTTTTTATCTTGTTTAAGGCGGGGCAGAAGAATGTTGCGGAGAATGTCGCGGCGGCCGCGAAACCACCAAAAATTTTCCTCGAGCTCGAAGTGCTTCCGATATTCGGCTTTTTCCATGGTTAGCGATTGACATGAAGTCTGGTCATGGCGAGTCTCTCAGCGCGGCCATCTTCCAGATGATGAGATCGCCACATCGCTACGCTCCTGGCGATGACACACTTATTCTTTTTATCGCCTGGCAGACTTCTTCGATCTGGCTTTTCGTCAGCGCCAAGCCCGAAGGGAGATAGAAGCCTATTCGGGAGAGTTCTTCGGCCACAGGAAAGGACAGCCCTTGATACTCCCTCTCTTTGGCAAAGACCGGCTGTTCGTGGACGGGAATGAAAAACGTCCGGGTATCGATGCCTTCCGCTTTGAGCTTTTTCATGACTTCATCCCGGGCCAGGCCGAATTCTTTTTCCACGAGAACCGCGTACATCCAGTAAACGTTCCTGGCCCATTCCTTTTGGCAAGGGAGAGCGAGCCCCCGCACTCCCGAAAGAAGCTCTTTGTAGGCGGCGGCCATGTCTTGCTTGATCTCGATGTATTTTTCAATTTCCTCGAGCTGGGCGGCCCCGATGGCGGCCTGGACGTTGGTCATCCGGTAGTTGAAGGCCAGTTCAGTATGAAGAAATCTTTTTTGGGGGGCATGGGCAAGATCTTTGAGGCTCCGGGCCCGTTCGGCCACCTTGTCATCGTTTGTGACGACCATCCCGCCTTCGCCGGTCGTCACAATTTTATTGGCATAGAAACTGAAGCAGCCGATCTCTCCGATCGCTCCCGCATACTGGGCTTTTTTGGGATTGCCGTCCGGATAGAACAGGGCCCCATGCGCTTCCGCCGCATCCTCCACGACCCGCAAAGAATATTCTCTGGCGATGGCCATGATCGGATCCATGGGACAGGGATGGCCGTAGAGATGCACGGGCAATATGGCCTTGACCGTGGCCTTCGTCTGTTTATTGACAAGGACTTTTTTCCGCGGCTCGAAGCGGCAGCCTTTTTGTACGAATTCGAGGATTTTTTCCGGGTCGATATTGAACATGACCCGGTCCACATCCACGATCGCCGGCTTGGCGCCCGTGTAAAGCACCGCGTAAGGAACGGCGATCATGGTCAGGGCCGGGATGACGACTTCATCGCCGGGGCCGATGCCCAGGCTGGCCAGGGCAAGATGAAGCGCCGTCGTGCCGCTGGTTGTCGTTACGGCATGCCTGACTTTAAGATAGCTGGCGAATTGCTGCTCGAATTTCTGGATGTATGAGCCTGCCGAGGAGATCCAGCCGCTTTGAACGCAATCCGTGACGTATCTCAGCGTGTTTTTTGCGATGAGCGGTTCGTTGACGGGGATCATGTTCGGTCAGAAGAATTCTTTGTCATCGAAGCCGGCATAGGGGCCTTGCTTGACTTCGATGATTTTGGCCGCTTCCAGGACTTTGACTTTGTGGCCGCCCCGGGCAAGGAGAACCGCGTCTCCCGGGGTCAGGATCACCGTCCTCAATTTTTTTCTTTTGTCGTTATAAAGCTCGACCTTGATCTTGCCCTCCAGCAGGACCAGGACTTCCTGCGTTCGGAAAATTTCCCGTTTGACCAGTTTATGGCGGTGGCGCTTGACGATCTTACCCCTGGGATGGACGAGCATCCCCAGTTGCTGGGAGAACTCTCCGGGAGTAAAAAAATTCGGTCCGGGTTTTGAATAATCTTTGCGGAGAACGATGGCGAAGATATGATCGCCCTGCGTAACTTTCATAAGTCCTTTCATGATTGGGTCATCCCCGTCGTTGATTTTATTCTGGTGAACCTGAGCTGGATTGTCAACCAGACGTATTTCCATCCTTTTTTTAGGTAGTCAAAAAAGCTCTGGCCCGTTTTTGAGGCACCCGTCCGGCGCTCGACGCACATATAGGGGATTTCCGTAACTTTATAGCCCAGCTTCCGCGCCCGGTAGATCAAGTCGATGAAATATTCGCCGTAATCGCCTCGGAGCGGGATCTTGTTCAGGACTCTCCTTTTTAGGGCAATGAAGCCGCTGGTGTAGTCCTTGAACGTGCGGCCGAGGACTCGCTGGATGAAACTGTTAAGGGTCAGGCTCATCAGGTAGGCGAGGAGGGTGTCGTTGCTGCCGGCGACAATCTGGACGCCGCCGCCCTTGACGAACCGGCTCCCGACGAGCACATCCTGTCCTTGGCCGATCCCCCGCAGCAATTCATGGATCTTCGACGGCGGCATGGAGAAATCGCAGTCCGACCAGACGATTATCTCGCCTTTCGAATAGGCGATCCCATCCCGGAGTGCCGAGGCCAATCCCTTTTTGTCAATCCGGCGCAGGAGATAGAGTTGGGGAAGATTTTTTTGCATATCCTCCACGACCTGCCAAGTGCCGTCTGGAGAATTGTCATCGACCACGATCACTTCGGTATTCCGGGGCGTATATTTGAGGATTTCGAGGATCAGAGGGCCGATGTTGTCCCGCTCGTTATAGGTCGGGAGAATGACCGAAACGTCCCTGTGCGGCCGTTCCTGCGCGCTCATCGCCGAATATTTTACTTATTCCGGGCCTCGAATTCTACATATATTATTTAGTTCATCTTGGGCTGAGCGGGGATTGACGGACGGAAAAAAACTTTCGAGCGGCTCTTAAGAATGGTTCCTTTACTCTCTTTTAGCGAAGGGCAAGGCGCAAAAAATAAAGTGGGGTGGCGCCGACCGGGCGCCCTGTCGCCCGGAACGGAAAAATTTGCGCTTGCCTGCTGCGATTTATATATCTCGAATATCCCTCCAAATTTTTCAGTGAGGACGAGGGGGCTGGTCGGCGACAGGACCCCTTATCATTTATAAAGAAATGCCGGCCCTGAGCCATTTTTCTTCTTGCAAGCCATTGAATTCTATGGTAGTAAATTATTTCACAGCCCGGAGAAAATCATATTACTTAAATAAGGAAGCCTCTTATGAAAACAACCCGCCTCAATGCCAATCATAAAAAACTTGGCGCCAAGTTGATTGAATTTTTCGGCTGGGAGATGCCGGTCGAGTACAAGGGGATTATCGATGAGCACCTGGCCGTCCGCACGGCCGCCGGGCTGTTCAACGTCAGCCATATGGGGGAGATCCTGATCACGGGAAAAGCGGCCTTGGCCTTTGTCCAGCATCTAACCCCCAACGATGCCTCGCGCCTGGCCGTGAACCAGGTCCAATACACGGCCCTAACGACTCCCCAGGGGACATTTGTCGATGACATGTTGGTCTATTGCCTTGACCCGGAAAAATATTTGCTCGTCGTGAATGCCGCTAATACGGATAAGGATTATCAGTGGGTCATCAGCCATTTGGCGGGGTTCAATGTCAAAGCCGAAAACTTCTCCGATTCGTACACTCAACTAGCCCTGCAAGGACCCAAAGCGGCGGAGATCCTCAAGCCGCTGACGGATGTCCGATTGGACGAGATGAAATCGTTCTGGGCAGCCTGGGGAAAAGTGGCCGGGCTTGATACCCTCGTCTCTCGAACCGGCTACACCGGCGAGGACGGTTTTGAAATCTATACGACCGCCTCGAACCCCGGTGTTATCTGGGATGCGATCCTCGAAAGCGGCAAGTCCTTGGGAATTCAGCCCATCGGCCTGGGCGCCCGGGACACGCTGAGGCTTGAAGCCAAGCTCATGCTCTACGGAAACGATATTGACGACAAGACGACCGTCCTGGAGGCCGATCTGAAATGGATCATCAAATTTAAAAAGGGGGCTTTTCTCGGCGGCGATGTCCTTTTAAAACAGAGTGAGGGGGGCATCCGGCGAAAGATCGTCGGCTTCGAGCTCTTGGACAGAGGAATCGCCCGGCCCCACTATCCCGTGTTTGTCGGAGGCGAAAAGGTCGCCGAAGTCCGCTCGGGAACGTTCGCGCCCTACCTCAAAAAAAGCATCGGGCTCGTCTATTTGCCGATCGAGAAAACAGAAATCGGCACCGAATTCGAGATCGGGATCAGGGACAAAAAAGTCAGAGCCAGAGTCATCCCGACCCCGTTTTATAAGAGAAATTATTAGATTCCAAAAAAGAACTCATAAGGAGGCCGTACCATGTATCCCCAAGATTTTTATTACACGAAAGACCACGAGTGGGTCCAGGTTAAAGGCGACCAGGCCCTGGTTGGGATCACCGAGTTTGCCCAGAAGCAGTTGGGTGATGTCGTTTATATCGAGCTCCCCGCCGTGGGCACCCAGCTCGACGTGCACCAGACGATCGGGTCGATCGAGTCGGTCAAGGCCGTTTCCGAGGTGTTTTCCCCGATCAGCGGGGAAGTGGCCGACGTCAATTCCGAGCTGAACAATTCTCCCGAGCTCGTCAATCAGGATCCCCACGGCAAGGGCTGGATCCTCCGTCTCAAGATCAAAAATAAGGCCGACGTCAATTCCCTGATGAAAGCGACCGAGTACGAAAAATTCTTGGAAGGACTCGAACACTAAAATGAGCTATATCTCTTTGAGCGATCAAGACAAAAAAGAAATGCTGGACAGGATCGGCGTCTCTTCGCCGGAAGAGCTTTTCTGCTGTTTTCCGGAGGACATCCGGCTGAAGAGAGGACTCCATCTTCCGGCGGCCATGCCCGAGCCGGAACTCCTGCGGCACTTTGAGGCTCTCGCCGCGAAGAACGTGTATGCCAAGTGTCTCTCGTTTCTCGGCGCCGGATCCTACGTCCATTTTATTCCCTCGGTCGTCGATTACCTGAGTGCCCGCGGTGAATTTGTCACGCCCTATACGCCCTACCAGCCCGAAGTCAGCCAGGGGACCCTCCAGGTGATCTTCGAATACCAGACACTCATCTGCCAGTTGACCGGTATGGATATCGCCAACGCCTCGCTCTATGACGGGGCTTCGGCGGCCGCCGAAGCCGTGCTCATGGCCCATCGCCTGAACGGAAAATCCAAGGTGCTTGTCGCCCGGTCCCTTCATCCCCAGTACCGCGAGACGATCGGCACATACACGAAGAATCTGGCCGTGACCGTAGAAGAGGCCGGGTTAGGCGAGAATGGAGAGATCGATCTAGAAGCCTTGGCCGAAAAGTTGGACAAAGACGTATCGGCCGTGATGATCCAGTCCCCGAATTTCTTCGGCGTCGTTGAAAATCTGAAAAAAATCGGCGAGCTTGTCCATAGCCGACAGGCCCTTTTGATTGTCGCTGTGGCGGAAGCCGCCTCGCTCGGCATCCTGGAAGCGCCGGGGAGGCTTGGCGCCGATATAGTCTGCGGCGAAGCCCAATCGTTCGGGCTTGCGCCGAGCTTTGGCGGGCCTTACCTGGGCTTTATGGGCTGCATGAAAGATTTTCTCCGGCAGCTTCCGGGCCGCATCGCCGGACAGACAAAAGACGTGGACGGCAACCGCGGCTTTGTCCTGACGCTGTCCACGCGGGAGCAGCACATTCGCCGTGAAAAAGCCACTTCCAATATCTGCACGAACCAGGCCTTGTGCGCTTTGAGGGCAACCATATTTCTGGAGACATTGGGTCAGCTGGGTTTGAAGGAGATGGCGCTCCAGAATATCCAGAAAGCAAACTACGCCGCCGACCGGCTGACGCGGGTGAAAGGCATTAAAAAGAAATTCGCCGGGAAATTTTTCAATGAATTCGTGCTCGAATTTCCAAAAGATTTACAAAAAGTGAACGACGATCTCAAGCACAAGGGAGTCGTCGGGGGACTGGCCCTCGGCCGATTCTATCTCGAGCTCAAAAACTGCGGACTCTTCTGCGTCACGGAGGTCCATCAGAAAGAAGAGATCGACAGGCTGGCCTCGCTCGTCCAGGAGGCATTGCGATGATCCGCGAACCCTTGATCTTCGAAATCAGCGATAAAGGCAAACGAGCATTCGCTTTTCCGAAACTCGATGTGCCGGCCAAGAATGATGTTCTCGGAGGGCTTCCTATCCGCGAGGACATCCCCGATTTTCCTCAGGTTTCCGAAGTCGAGGTTGTTCGGCATTTTACCCGGCTGTCCCAGGCGAACTACTGCGTGGACATTGGGTTCTATCCGCTAGGGTCCTGCACGATGAAGTACAACCCCAAGGTCAACGAAAGAGCGGCTTCGCTCGCGGGTTTCGTATCGTCCCATCCCTTCGCGCCTCCGGACCTGGTGCAGGGAAACCTGGAAGTTCTTAAGAGAATCGCGGACTATCTTTGCGAAATCGCCGGCATGGATGCCTTCACGCTCCAGCCCTCTGCGGGCGCCCAAGGAGAGTTAACTGGCATGATGCTCATCCGGGCCTGCCTTGAGGAACGGGGCGACGCGAGGAAGATCGTCCTCATTCCAGATTCGGCCCACGGCACGAACCCCTCCAGCGCGCATCTCTGTGGTTATCGCGTCCAGGAGGTCAAATCCAACCAGGCGGGGACGGTCGACCTTGAAGATCTGGCCCGCAATATGACAAACGATGTCGCCGCGCTCATGCTGACCAACCCGAACACGCTCGGAGTCTTTGAGTGGGACATCAAAAAAATCGCCGAGATCGTCCATGCCAAGGGCGGATTTCTTTATATGGACGGCGCCAACATGAATGCGCTGACCGGCATCTGCAGGCCTGGTGACGCGGGCGTGGATGTCATTCACATCAACCTGCACAAGACATTTTCCACACCCCATGGAGGCGGCGGCCCGGGCGCCGGGCCTGTCGGTGTGAAAAAGGCCCTCGAGCTGTATCTGCCCATTCCCATCATCGAAAAAAGAGGCGAACAATATGCCCTGAATTTTGTCCGGCCCAAAACGATCGGCCGCGTTCGCAGCTTTTACGGAAATTTCCTCGTTGCCGTCCGAGCCCTGGCTTATATGCTGACGCTCGGGCCTGAAGGAATCAAAGAGATCGCCGAAATCGCGGTCCTCAATTCCAACTACATCCGCAAGAGTCTGGAGAAGGACTACCATCTCAAATACGACTCGCCGACCCTTCATGAGTGCGTCTTCTCGGACAAAATCCAGAAGGAGAACGGAATTTCGAACATTGATATCGCCAAGCGGCTGATCGATTACGGCGTCCATCCACCGACGATGTCCTTCCCGCTGATCGTCCACGGCGCTTTAATGATCGAGCCGACCGAGACCGAGAGCAAGCGCGACCTGGATATTTTTATCGAGGCCATGAAAAAGATCGCTCAGGAAGCGAAGCAGAACCCGGAGATCCTGAAATCGGCGCCGCACCAGTCCTATGTCCGCCGGCTGGATGAGACCGCGGCGGCGCGGAACCCGGTCCTTAAATGGGAGAAAGAAAAGAAATCATGAGCCTCCAGAACCTGATCATGAACCTGCAGAAGTTCTGGGCCGCCCAGGGCTGCTATCTGGCCCCCTCCTATGACCTTGAAGTCGGCGCCGGAACCATGACGCCCGATACGTTCTTCCGCGTGCTGGACAAGCGGCCCTGGAGAGTGGGCTATGTCCAGCCTTCGCGTCGGCCGACAGATGGCCGCTATGGAGAGAACCCGCATCGCGTCCAGAAGCACCACCAATTCCAAGTCATCATAAAGCCTTCGCCGGACGATATCCAGAAAATTTATATCGACGGCCTGGTCTCCCTGGGCATCAACCTGGGGGACCATGACCTTCGCTTTGACGAAGACGACTGGGAGTCTCCAACCATCGGCGCCTGGGGCGTTGGCTGGCAGGTCATGCTGGACGGGCTCGAAATCACCCAATTCACCTATTTCCAGCAGGCCGGAGGGGTCGAAGTCTTTCCCATCCCCGTCGAAATCACTTACGGGCTCGAGCGGCTGGAGATGTTCCTCGAGGAAAAAGACAACATCTACGACCTGAAATGGTCCGAGGACGTCAGCTACAGGGACCTTCGGTTCGAGGAGGAAAAACAATTCTCGGAATACAATTTCAACCAGGCCACGGTCAGGTCCCTCCGGGAATATTTTCGTCTGTCCGAAAAAGAAGCGGCCAAGCTCATCGAGAAAGGCCTGCTTCTTCCAGCCTATGATATGTGCTTGAAGTGCTCGCATGTCTTCAACCTTCTGGATGCGCGGGGCGCCATCAGCGTTACGGAGCGAGTGAAGATGATCGCCCAGATCCGCGCCCAGGTCAACCAGATCGCCTTGAAATACACGAGCGGCGAGGGGAGCGCCTGATGGAATTCCTGCTGGAGATCAACACCGAAGAGATGCCGTCTTCCCACGTCAAGATGGCCCTGGACGACCTCCAAGAGAAATTCCGCAAGGAACTGGCGGCGGCAAAACTTGCTGTTGTGGGGCTCTCCCTGTACAGCACCTCCCGTCGCCTGATTGTTGTCGGCGATATCGCGGAGAGACAAGAGGACCGTGAAGAGATCGTAACCGGGCCTCCCAAGGCCGTCGCATTGGCTGCGGATGGGACGCCGACGCAGGCGGCGCAGGGTTTCGCTAAATCGAAAGGCATCGCTGTCGGCGATCTCCAGGTGATCAAGACCGCCAAGGGCGAGTACCTGGGCTTTAAAAAAATCGTCCAGGGAAAATCCACGGCCGAGATTATGAGTCAATTCATTCCCCAGATCCTGTCCTCGATGTCTTTCCCGAAAATGATGCGGTGGGGAACGGGATCGCTGAGGTTTTCGCGACCGGTGCGGAATCTCTTCTGTCTCTTCGGCAAACAGCCGCTTTCCTTTCAGCTCGAGGGACTGGCCTCAATGGATTTCGTCTATGGCCATAAGCTCCATACTCCGCAAAAACTACGTGTCAAGTCTTTCGCAGAATACCGAGCGGCCCTTAAAGAAAATTTGGTGATGATCGACCAGGAAGAGCGCAAGACAATCATCCTTGGTCAAATTGAAGCCAGGCTGGCTCCTCTTAAGGCCCAACTTTATCCAGATCCCGAGCTTCTGGATAAGTTGTCCAATGACGTGGAATATCCCTTTGTCTTTATGGGTTCTTTTCCGGAAGAATACTTGAACTTGCCCCTCGAAATCCTGAGCACGGCCATGCGGGAAGGACAAAAGCTCTTTTCCGTAGTCAAAGAGAAAAAGCAGCTTCCTTTCTTCTTAGGGGTGGCCGATGCGCCCGGTGATGCCAAGGGGTTCATCCAGAAGGGCAATGAGCGAGTGCTCAAAGCCAGGCTTGAGGATGCCAAGTTTTTCTGGGAGCAGGACCGCAAGATCAGCCTGAAAAAAAGAGCTCCCAGCCTGAAGCATGTCCTTTTCCAGGAAAAACTGGGGAGCTATGATGACAAAGCCCAGCGCTTGAAGAAAATCGTCGCCTATCTCTGCGAAAAAGCCGAGGCCAAGAAAGTCGAGAAAGACGCCATTGGGGCCGCCGAGCTCTGCAAAGTGGACCTGGTGACGGACATGGTCAGGGAGTTCCCTTCACTCCAGGGAAAGGTCGGGGGGCTTTATGCCAGGGCCGAAGGCTTGCCTAAGGCTGTGGCCCAGGCGATCTACGAGCATTACCAGCCTCAGAGCCTCGATGATGAATGCCCTTCTTCACTGCCGGGAGCCCTCCTGTCCCTGGCGGATAAGCTGGATTCGATCGTGGGCGTGATGGGAATTGGCATTCAAACTACGGGCTCCAGCGATCCTTTCGGCCTCCGCCGCAACGCCCACGGCGTCTGCAAGATCATCCTGGACCTTCCGCTGAACATATCCTTCACGAGGCTCCTGGACAAGGTCTTTTCGACGTATGGGGACAAGCTGAAACGGCCGAAAAAGGAGATCGTCTCGTCTGGCCGGGATTTCTTTACGAACCGCCTCCGCTATATCTTTGAAAAGCGAGGATTCAGATACGATCTGGTCAATGCCGCCCTCAATGCCGGCATCGATAATATTTATTATTCCGGACTTCGCCTCAAGGCGCTGGACGCGCTCGAATCCAGCCCTCAGTTTGAACCGCTGATCCTGATGGCCAAGCGCGTCAATAATATTATCACCGGCCAGCCTGTGTATGCCGTCAATACGGGCTTATTCGTGGAGAAAGAGGAACGCGAGTTGTATTCCATTTTTTCTATCATCAAGCAAAATATCACGCCGATGGTCGCCAAGGGCGATTTTGCCCAAGCCCAAAAGATTATCTTCCGCCTCCAGCCCTGCCTCAATAATTTTTTTGACCACGTCCTGGTCATGGCCGAGGACAACAAGCTCCGTAGGAACCGCCTGGCGCTGCTCCAGACGATCAGCAAGGTGCTCCTCCAAATGGCCGACTACTCGCAGGTGGTCGTAGAAGGGGAGAAGCCGAAAGCCCAAAAATAGGAAGGCCACCCCTTTTATCACGAACTTCGGGGCTGTCGACCACCTCTTTGTGCCCGTTCTGGTTTTTTTAGTTTCATCAGATGCCATGGTAAGGTTCAAGCTTTCTTAAATGAGTCAACGCCGCAAAGGAAGATACTGGGTGTCGGGGGCGGAGATTATTGGGAATCAGGGGTGGCCATGAGGAATCACCCGACACGGCGAGGAAATCGCTCTTTCTAGCGCCAGGACCTGGAGAAGAGGACTCTGTTTTTTGCGATAGCTTATCCGAGTTTAAAAATTATCATAAGAATTCTAATGAATAACAGAATCCAGCCTACGCAAACGATAATCCATGCAATTTTTTTGGCGACACTAACAAGAAACATGAATAAGGTTAATATGATCAAGAATCCAAGGGGATCGATAATACTGTCTGGGAAAATCGTGCGTGGAAATATCGGCTGAACGAGCTTGATGATCCCTAAACCAATCTCATGGGCAAGAAAATAAATGAAGGTGAGTATCTTGTGAAGGATCACATTCAGAGGTTTAAAATTGGTTGTTTCTTGCACGAATAAACTATTCATTTTGTTCGGGCCTCCTTTGCCAATAGTATTTCCTGTTATTTATATAAACAAGGCGTGAATTTAAAAATACAGCATCAGATAAAGTTTCTGTTCGCTGTTTCTTTTGTGAACATCCGGAAAATCTCGAATGTAGCTGTCCTTGCGGTATAACAAATATTCAATTCCAACGCTGAGATTTCGGAACAGTTTGACTGCAATTCTGGGTTTGAATATCTGGATGTATTTGTTTCCAGACGCTCCGATATACGTATGAAGCCAGTAAATGTAATAGATCGCCGTCACTTGTCCCCTATTCGCAAGATTAAAAGTGCCCTCAAATTTGGCTTCGCCGCCGCCGGAATAATCATAATCCCGGGTAGGGAGCCCTTCCTCCACAATATTAAAATATGGCGAATCGCTTGCGGCGAGAGGGACGAGACCGAGATGGACTGCGGTTTGAAGATTAGAATTCTTGGAAAACTGCCACTTGGCAATGATTCCTCCACCGAAGCCCAGAGCGCTGACTTCGAAAATCTTGCTGTCCCAGTAGTTATAATGTTGAAATGCCCCAATCAGCATGTCCAGATTCCCAGAGTGAACGGTCTTGCCGAATAAAAGACCATATCCGGTGACATTGTCCAGATATTTCTTTCCTATATTTTTTCCGTAACTGAGATCGATCCGAAGCTTGAAGACATCAAAAGGCTTTCGGGGTCGTATTTCAAACGGATCTCCATAATCAAGATGAATCCCGAGCAATGCATTAAAGCTGCCCGTCCCGAAGGTTGTTACCTTATTGAACCAATGCGCCCCGGTGAACAACGCAATATTGAGCGGTTCTTTCTGATAGACCTCTTTCGGAGTGACTCTGGTCAGCTTTCCCTGCAAAGGCCTGCCCAAAGCTCTCCCGGGGCTAAGAATCGCAGCCGCAAATTCCCGGAAAAATCTCCCCACCCCGGTCGTTCGATCATCCAGGATATTCGAACTTAATCTGTAAAGGATTTCTCCAAATAATGAGCCGCTGAGAGTCGTGTTGATAAGATCGTTATACGACGGCAGCCCCGTTTCCCCGAAATACTCCCACATCAAACTGCCCAAAAAGGCAAAAGGCACGGATTCGAAGTAACTATATCCGTTCGCACGAGCGGAATTAAAATAAGCGCCCCCGGAATAGGGATGAAAGAAAAAATTCATACCTAACCTGTCTGTATCCCATACCCAGCCCGTTTTTAGGTTATTTTTCCAGCTCTTAGGTCCTATGTGCGAAAAAGAATAATTAAAAACAAACCTATCGATTGCCCATGTAAAAACATCCGTTGAAACAACTCTGAGAGCAACCGCCCACACAGGAGATTTCTTAATATACTCTGGGTCGTCATCCCGCAGCCGAACAGGCGGCTCGCTAAACGGCTGTTGTTGGAGGGAAAATGTTATGGGCCCGGAGCCGCCTCCATTCACGCTGTCGGTGTTTGTTCGAAAAGAAGATAAACAAAAATTCGCAGCATAGGCTTGCGGGGGTTGATGCAATCCCGGTCGCGGAGGATCGTTGCTCTCGGATAATAGGCGCCCGTACGCGTGTGAGCCGCCACTGATTAAGGCCGCGAAACAGACCAAGGCAATCAGTATGGGTTGGCTTTTCTTCATCGTCGGCCCCGATAAGATGCTTCTCGGGGCCGACGCGAAGGGGTTGATAAAAGCTCGACTCACCCCAGCCCTACTCCTGATTGATCTTTTTCTTTTTGCCTGGCGGGGCCTGCTTCTCCTGCTTGGCCGGCTGGGCGACCCGTTTGACCTGCTCGGTATCCTGTTTGTGCCGAACTGTCAACTGCTGCGTCTCGGCCTGATGCTGTTTCTGCAATCCGGCAATTTTGGTCTGGTAGTCCTGCTGGATCTTCGCTTTTCCAGCCGTGTCGCGGATTTGCGCTTGTTCTGCGTCGCGCTTCAGTTGCATGTTTTTGATCTCTTGCGCTTGGCTCAGATCTAAGAGTCTCTTTTCTTCAGTCTGCCGCCTCTGAACGGCCGCGGCTTCCGCGTTGATGGCTTGTTGTCCTCGGGGGTCGAAGACCTTGGCCGGAGCCAGTTCTTGCCGGGCCTGGTCCCTGTTCAAAAAAACTTTTGGTTTTGCGGCTTCATTTTGCCTGATGGCCGGCCGGAACATCTGGATCACTTGGCCCATGATGCTCGTGCGACCCGGCTGCTGGGCATCCTGCAGCCCGTAACTGGGGACGGCCCGACCGGTGATTCGGCGGACCTCATCAACCCCGATTCCTTCGTTGATGATCCTGTCGTTGCGGGTGTAGATGTTGTTGTGCATAGATGTATAGTTGATGATCGTCTGGTTGCGTTCAAACGGAAGGACATAGGGATAGAGATCCTGGTCCTGAAAATGCGGGCCTTGGATGAAGACCCAGAAATTGAGAGGAATATTGATCGAAAGCGAATTGAAATTCATTCCGACACTGAACTGGACGCCAGGCGGAAGAGGCGCCCAGCCCATGTATTGGTCGTTCGACCTCCAGGTCACCCAGGCGGGGCCCCAGACCGTGCCGGGGACCCAAAACCAGCCGATGTCGTTATCCCAGCCCCAGCGGCCATAATGGAAAGGAATATCTCCCCATTCCTGGTCCGAGATCCATGTCCAGCCGTATTCGGTCCAGACCCAATGTCCGTCGCTATAGGGCCGCCAGCGGTAGCCCATATGCCTGGGGATCCAAACATAGCCGAAGGGGTTGAGGACGATCCAGTTTCCATAGGGGGACAAACGATCATAAAAGTAGGAAGTATCTTCATATCGACCATACTGTTGAGGGCTGCGAGAATACTGTTGAACACTGGGGTCAAGGCAACTTCCCCCGCCAGGAGGATAGCCGACTTCAGGCGAAGAAAAATACCCAGCGGAGGTCGCCGTGATCAGAAGAATCATGGGAATGATCCAGAGGCCTTTTTTCATATTCGTTCTCCTTTTATTTAAATAGGTTATGCAAACTTTGTGCCAATTCATTTTCGTTATTTCCTCTCCGTTTTCATGAATACGACTTGCTTTCAAAGCCCTGATAGCCACGACACATGGAGTGAGAAGGATGGCCCGGTCCTAACAATCATTTCGGGATAGCTTGGCAGGTAATGTGCTCTTTTATAGGAAATGTGCTGTTTTATGGGACAATTCCTTAGGCGGGAAAACAGCTCAATTTGTCTAACCGGAGGCTTTGAATCGCTGGTCAATTGAAATTCCGCTTTTTTCCAGAGAGGAAATTAATTTCCTGACATTCTGAGAACGCGGAAAGATTCTGGCATGAAAACTGCATTAACACGGGTGGCCTCTTCCGAGTCCATCGCGCCGTCCGATAACGGCTGGGAGCAGGACAGCGAGAGGCAAAAGAAAAAAAGGAGGTTTTTATGCTTTGGACAATCTTAGTCATACTGTTTATTCTGTGGGCTCTGGGGCTTTTCGCGTTCCACGCCGGCGGCCTGATCCACGTTCTTCTGGTCATCGCCGTGATCGTTCTGATCGTCCGACTGTTACAGGGACGGAAAATTCTTTAGCGGGGAAAACGCCAAAATGATTTGGCCGAAGGTCCGGGCCTCAAGACGGATATGGGGACTCCTGGCCGGCCTGGGGCTGATTGCCCCCTGTCTCTTTTCCGATCAGGTTTTCAAATACCAGAAAATCAAGCCTGAAAAGGGATATTTGATCCAGACGGTTCCCTTCGAAAAATGGCTGGAAAGAAATTATTGCGGCCCGGCCTGCTTGGCTATGGTCCTCAACTACTGGGATGAAACGCGATCCTTCAGCCAGCGGAAAATCACGGATGAGATCTATGATTCCGAAAGCCAGGCGACCTATAACTCCGAGCTGGTCTTGTATCCGCGAACCAAAGGATTTGAGAGCTACTCTTTCCAGGGAGACCTGCGGATCTTGAAGGATGTGGTTGGGAAAGACATCCCGGTGATCGTTCTGACTAAAACCATCAAACAGATCGCCAAAGGACACTACCGGGTGGTCATCGGGTTTGATGATGACCAGGACCAGATCATCTTCCACGACCCCTATTTCGGAGACCGGATTGCCATGACGTCCAAGGATTTCATGAAGGTCTGGGAGCTGGGAAAGGGGCGGAACCAGTCCCGATGGATGATGGCCGTGGTCCCCGGTCAAAGCCCTTTCCCTTTTCCCGCTCTGCAAAAAGACCCTCTGACCTCCATCAATCTGGCCACGGCTTATTACCGGAGGTCGGATTTCATGAAATCGAGGGAGCATTGGGAAAAAGCCAGGGAATCCCTCAGCGAAGATCCCTATCCCCTGTACAGCCTGGCCATGGTCAGCCTGAGAGAAGGCAAGGCCGAGGAGGCTGAGGCCTATGCCCTTAAAGCCCTCAGCGTGGACGCAAAAAGCGCTTACGCCCACGACGTCCTGGGCCTGGCTTACGCCAATCAAGGAAGGTTTGGCCAGGCTTTCCAATCCCTTGGTCAGGCTATCCGGCTTGCCCCTGGCGAGGAGTTTATCCGAAAGCATTATCTACAGGTCAGGGCTCTCTACATCGAAAGGGCCCGACTTGAAAACATTCAAAAAAAGGAGAATCCGATTGAGAAGACACGTTAAGATCTGGGGTGTCCTGTTGATGATTGTGCTGCTCTCTTCCTTGGCCGCTGCCGTTCAGAAACCGGCGGTTCAGCAGGCGGGGACGACGAATCAGCTCGTCATCGGCGCGCAAGACGTGATCACGGCTTCCGATGCCGGAGGAGGCTATCTCACCACGGGCGATATCATCCTCATCGTGGTCATCATTTTTGCGGTTATCGGCCTGATCGCCGTCTTTGCTTGAGCGCATCCGGCGGCTATTTTCTTGAGAAAGATCTGACGCGAAGTCTATCACTCGACTTGATTTGAGGAGGGCGTCCTCCTACATAAGAGCGAGAATCAATAATGGCCAGAGCTGGATCAAGTGGCAGAAAGAGAGTTTGGAGAAAAGTCGTCGTTGCCCTGATGGTGGGCGTTGTTGCCATCGGCTCGCTAATTTTTTGGCAGAGATACAAATTGGCCGTATGGTATTTGGAAGGAAACAAAATAGCGCAAGAAATGGTGATCCTCTTCATGCTGGAAAACGCGAGACCGATCATAGAGAGAGACTTAAAAATGACTCTTCCCCAAAAGATATTGAGCACAATAGCAGGCAGGAGAAATCAAAAAGAGAGACAGACAGATGCTCTTAAAGATGTCAGAAAATTCGGCGAGTTGGGTTTTGAGAATCATTGGCTCAAGTTCAAAGATGTGCATAACTTAGGTTCTATGAACGGTTTTAATCTCCATGGATTTCACCTTGCGCTGGACTGGAATCGAGGAAATACGGACGAGGTTTTAGCTGCATTCAATATCAATTTCTTAAAAAGAGAAATTGGCAAGATGCAAATAAATCAAGATTGCAGTTTTTTCACCGAACTGAAACTTTACGTCGAGAAAAAAGCTAAAGAGAATTGATTTCTTAGAATATAAGAATAACTCGTTCGTGAGTGGCTTTGGAACAGAAGCTGATCCTATAAAAACGTTTTAAGGGAGGTCGTATGCATCTCTTTTGGACGATTGTGGTCGGTTTTGTGGTTGGGGCCATCGCCAAGTTGCTCATGCCGGGAAGAGATCCGGGCGGATTTATCCTCACCATTCTTCTCGGCATTGCGGGTGCCTTTTTGGCGACGTACATCGGACAACACCTCGGCTGGTATAGAGAGGGCCAGCCTGCCGGTTTCATCGGAGCGGTCCTGGGGGCCATCCTGATTCTGATCATTTATCGATTGATCAAGAGGAGATAGCTCCAACCAGAGTCAAAGAAAAACCACGGAGATTGATCGAGCAACGGCGATTTATGGCCGGCCTTCTCCTCATGTCGGCCCTGGGAGCCGGCGCTCGAAATTTCATTACGCGGCGGGTGCGATATAGGCCGCGATGGAAATGAAATGCGCGAGCGCGCCGAGAATGACGAAGATAAGCCACACCTCATGGAAACCGAATTTACCCGGGAAGAAATCGAGCGTCGCGGCGCGACAGGCACCGAGAACAAGGTGGCCTGAAAAGGAACATCACATGAACACGATCAGGGCGAGTGAAAAACAGCACCGGGCTATTTTACAGAGCATCGCCCAGCAAGCGATGATTGATCGAGGATTACTACCTGACTTTTCTCCCGAAGCGCTCGCCGAACTTGACAGGATTCAGGCCCCCGCCGCCGCGAACGGTGAGGCCATTCGTGACCTCACCAATCTTCTCTGGGCGTCCATCGATAACGACGACTCCCTCGACTTGGATCAGCTGACCGTTGCCGAGGTCATGCCCGGAGACAAGGTCAAGATCCTTGTGGCCGTCGCCGACGTGGATTCGATTGTCAAAAAAAAATCCGCCATTGACGATCACGCTCGCCACAATACGACCTCGGTTTATACCGCGGCCATGATATTCCCCATGCTGCCTGAAAAGCTGTCCACCGACCTCACCTCACTGAACTTCAAGGCCGATCGCCTCTCCATAGTCATTGAAATGGTGATTGGCCCGGATGGATCCGTGCGGGACTCTCAGATCTATCGAGCGCGTGTCCGCAATCATGCGAAGCTTGCCTATAACAGCGTGGCCGCCTGGCTTGAGGGGAATGGAGTTGTGCCGGAAGCCGTCGCGGCCGTAATTGCGCTTGACGAGAATCTGCGCACGCAGGACCGGGCCGCGCAGAGTCTGAGGAATCTACGGCATGTCCATGGGGCGCTGAGTTTGGAAACCATTAAGGCGAAACCGATCTTTGACGGCGATCAACTCCGTAATTTCGAAATCGAAAACAAGAACCGCGCCACGGACATTATTGAGGATTTCATGATCGCGGCCAACGGCATAACCGCCCGGTATCTGACGTCCAGAAAATTCCCTTCAATTCGCCGCGTGGTCCGTGAGCCAAAACGCTGGGATCGGATTGTCGAGATTGCCGGGGAACACAAATTTAGGCTGCCCGTTCATCCGGATCCAAAAGCGCTGGACGAGTTTCTCATTAAGGAGAAAGCCGCCGATCCGCTTCGATTCCCTGACCTCTCCCTCGCGGTCATCAAACTCTTAGGAGCGGGCGAATACATGGCCGAGCTTCCCGGCGACACGGCCCCGGGACACTTTGGTCTCGCGGTCAGGGACTATGCCCATTCCACCGCCCCGAATCGTCGCTATCCCGATCTGATCACCCAACGCTTACTGAAGGCCGCCATAGTGGGCGATTCCTGGCCCTATCGCAAGGATGAACTGGATGCCCTGGCGAAACACTGCACCGAAGAAGAGGATGCGGCTGACAAAGTCGAGCGGCAGGTCAACAAATCCGCGGCGGCGCTTCTTCTTGAATCGAGAATCAACGAACAGTTTGACGCCATTGTCACGGGTGCTTCTGATAAAGGCACCTGGGCCAGGCTTCTCAACATTCCGGTTGAAGGGAAGCTGATTCATGGCTTCGAGGGCCTGGATGTCGGCGACCGAGTTCGCGTGCAACTGATTTCGATCGATGTCGAGCGGGGCTTTATCGATTTCAAGCAAGTGGGTCCATCAAGTCGTAGGATCAGTGAGAAGTCTGATACATTTTGTTAAGGACTTTGCTGAGATCTATGAAATTATCTTTTTTTTGGCTCAAGAATCGGGGCAACAAGAGATGGGCGAGTCTGACGGTGCTCTTCTTTCGATCGGGGATAACAACGATGACATAAATCTCCGTGAGCAGCCCGCGGAGCAGCTGCATCTGCTGAAGCTCTTCTCGGTTCGAGGCTGAGAGGACTGCGATAGAATCCGGTTCTATTGGCCTCCGGAGTCTCTCCCTGAAGTCATCCAGTCTTTTGAAGAGTTCTATTTTACTTTCTGGGATCACGTTATGAACTGCCGCCTCAAGTCTCTTTTTATTTTGATCATCCCCACTTGAATAAAAAAGCAGTTGCATTGGGTTTAAATTTTCCTTTAAAAACGAATCTACGCCATTTCTCTTTATGCCTACTGAATGATAATCAAGAAACATGCCAAATTCATAAAACCAGACGATTAGTTTTTTATAGGGGTGAGGAAATTGTATGAGCCGCTTTCCCCCAGAATCAACAGCAATTTGTTCTATTAAATAGCACTTATTCCTATAAATGAGCACTCATTCTCTGTTTTTTTAAAGGCCATGACCGGCATCATACCGGCCAACGCCCATCAGCTGGTCGGAATTTTCTGAGAAGAGTATAGAATCTTGAGCGAGATAAGCCGGAAATCCGGCAAGCTTTGTTGTTATCTCCGCCCACAGAAGAGATCAGGTCCTTCAGATACTGTCGCTCTGCTTCAGAAACTGCTGCTTTCCGAATCTCTTTCAATTTGGGCGGCACTTTGGGAACGCTCGAGCGTATCTCTGGCTTGCCCTGGCTTGCCGGCTTCTTCGGGAAAGAGCTCCGTGCCACCTGAATACGAATATACGTCGGAAGGTGTTTGGGGAACAGCATGGGTTCATCTTTTGCCGAAAGCAAAGCTTTCTCCAGAGCCTGGATCAGTTCTCGCACATTGCCGGGCCATTTATATTCGGTCACGATATCCCAGAATTCAGGAGAAGCTCCTTTTGGTACTATTCCAAACCGCTCGCACGAGTCGTTCATATAAAAGACCGTCAATTTTTTGATATCTTCGAGAAGTTCTCTCAAGGGGGGCAATTCAATAATTAGAGTCCGGAGCCGAAAGAACAGATCTTCCCGGAATCGTCCAAGCAGGACCCTGTCCTCCAGATTTCGGTTAGTCGCCGCCACAAGCCTGAAATCGCTCTCGATTTCTTGACGTCCTCCGACAGGACGGAAGCGGTGCTCTTGAATGACCCGGAGGAATCGTTTTTGAACCAAAAACGGCAGCTCACCGATCTCATCTAAAAAAAGAGTCCCTCCGTCGGCTTGCTTGATCAACCCCTCCTGGCTTCGATCGGCTCCGGTGAAAGCTCCCTTCGCGTGCCCGAAGAGAACGCTTTCAACAAGCGTCTCGGGAAGCGCCGTGCAGTCAACAACCACAAAATTTCTTTTGGCCCGAGAGCTGTTATAATGGACAGCCTTTGCAAAAAGCTCTTTCCCGGTTCCCGTTTCGCCGGTGATGAGAACATTAACGTTGCTACCGGCGGCCTGGGCCAGAAGTTCCAGACAAGAAGTGATCTTTTGCGAATCTCCGATAATGCCGGTTCTTTTCAAAACGATCGACGGCTTCCCCGGTTTTCTTTCCGCTCGATATTCCAGAGCCCGGAGAATGGGAAGTTTGATGGCTTCGAACGAAGCCGGCTTTTCCAAATAATCCCAGGCGCCGGTTTGGATAGCGAGTTCGGCCTCATCGGGATCGCCCAGCCCGGTGATCACGATGATTTCCGGGGAAGATCGGGCGGCTTTGATTTTCGGAATGATGTCCAGGCCGCTTCCGTCGGGCAAGCGCACGTCGATAAAAACGATATCGAATGGCTCTGATTGGGCTTTCCTGAGCCCCTCTTCGAGTGTGTGGGCATAAAATGAACTATGCCCCAACTGGCTTACGACATTCGCGATCCAGTCGCGAATGAGCTTATCATCATCGATGATCAGAACAGTTGCCATTCGATTTCCATCTGCTCTGGCTGGTAGGGGATTATAAAAAAAGAAATAAAATTAGTCAAGCCCGGCCTCGCCGGTCAGCCGGGAACGGACTCCGCGAAAACTCCGTTATTTCTTTCTGCGGGCTACAAGGATCGACGCGATACCCGCGACGAGCGCAATTCCTCCGACAATGGGAGACGCCAGTTCCCTTTGAGCTGGTCCCAATTCATGTCTCGCCTCCATGGGCTTTCTCTCCGCAACGCCCGGCGAGACCGGCCGGGATTGTCCTGTCGGACGCGCTCAAGCAAAGACGGCGATAAGGCCGATAACCGCAAAAATGATGACCACGATGAGGATGATATCGCCCGTGGAGAGATAGCCTCCCCCGGCATCGGAAGCCGTGATCACGTCTTGCGCGCCGATGACGAGCTGATTCGTCGGCCCCGCCTGTTGAACCGCCGGTTTCTGAACGGCAGCGGCCAAGGAAGAGAGCAGCACAATCATCAACAGGACACCCCAGATCTTAACGTGTCTTCTCAATCGGATTCTCCTTTTTTTCTTTTGCCTCCCGCCGTCCTGCGCCCTTCCGTTATTGGACGGCACGATGGACCGGGGAGAAGCTACCTATCTAAATGCAGTTTTCATGCCAGAATCTTTCCGCGTTCTCAGAATGTCAGGAAATTGATTTCCTCTCTGGAAAAAGGCGGAATTTCAGGTAACCGACGATTCAAAGCCTCCGGTTGGACGAATTGAGCTGTTTTCCTGCCTAAGTGATTGTCCTATATAACAGCACATTTCCTATAAAAGAGCATATTGCCTGCCAAGCTATCCTATCTGGGGCTGTCGCTATCTCCTCTTAATCAATCAGCCTTTTGCCTTTTCCTGCGCGGCCTTTTTCAGGTTATCGTTGGCGAGAACAGCGATATCCACCCGGCGGTTTTTCTGCCGCCCTTCGGGCGTATCGTTCGTCACGATCGGCTGCGTTTCGCCGTAGCCGGCTATCGAGAACCTCGCCGACTTCACCTCGAGTGTCGCCAGGTAAAAAGCCACGGACTGAGCGCGGTCCTTCGAAAGGTTCATGTTGTGGTCATCCGATCCGGTGTTGTCCGTATGGCCTTCGATAAGAATGTTGGTATCGGGATATTTATTCAGGATTTTGGCCAGCTCGGCCAGGTTTGTTTTGCTGACCGGTCGGAGGTCGGATTTGTCAATGTCAAAAAGAATCCCGCTGTCAAATGTGATTTTAATGCCTTCCCCGATGCGCTGGACTTCGGCCCCTTCAAGATTCCGCTGCATTTCCTTGGCCTCTCGCTGTCCTGCGCCTATCTTTTTTTTGAAAGTACGATGGGCCTGGGAGAAGCCGAGAGCCAAGAAACAGCCCGGCTCAGGTACTGAATTCGTCCTTGTCTTTTTGTCCCTGTTCCGCCAGGCCCGAGTCATCCATGAATTTTTGTTCGAGGGCGGTAATTTTCGTCAAGCTGGCCGGATTGTTTTGGCCTTTTTTTTCGCTATAGGGAAGGAACTGAACGCCGATCTGGTACTTATAACTCTTGCCTGGATTGGGGGAATACCAGCGGACGATCCCTCTGAGGGTCATGGGACTTGTCTCTCCGGGGATGTTGATCTTCAGGGACACTTTGCTTTCGTATTTGAGAATTTCCTGGGTCAGAAACCGGATCCCGCCGCGGCTGATGTCCAAAACAGGGCAGAACTCTTCGATATAGTCTTCTCCCTTTTTCATGAAAGGCTTGTCTTTTTTGTAGCCGATGGTTGCGCCGGGAATGCGGAACCTCAAACACGTCCGTTTTTCTAAATTTAGGTCAACCATAAAAGCCTCCCTTAAAGCTTTTTCCCTTTCCCTAACAATATTAACCCTTGAAAGGATATACCAAGCAGAAAGCAAATGTCAAAAGAAAAAATGCCGAGCGGTTCATATGCCCCGTGGCTTGCCACGGGGAACCGCTCGAGAGGGTTCCAAGGGGGAGTCGCCCCCTTGGTCGCAGGGCGGGGTTTCATGCCCCGCCCAAGAAGGGGAGGCAGGGCGGCCGGATCTTCCCGGCGCCCGTTGGAAGGGGTCTTCCCCTCCAAATTGGCTCGAGGAGAGAATTGGATTTGGACTCCAGCTGGTATATACTTTTAGTGCATTTCGAAAAGGAGCCCTCCATGGCCAGAGTTGTTGCCATCGTCATGGCCGGCGGACAAGGCAGCCGGCTTTATCCTTTGACCAAGATCCGCAGCAAGCCGGCCGTTCCGATTGCCGGCCGCTTCCGGCTCATCGACATTCCGATCAGCAACTGCATCCATTCCGGCTACCGGAAGATATTCATCCTGACCCAGTTCAGCAGTGAATCGCTCCACCGGCATATTTTTCTAACCTACCGCTTTGATAATTTTACGAAGGATTTTGTGACGATCTTATCGGCCCAGCAGACGCTTGAAAACAGGGACTGGTACCAGGGGACGGCGGATGCGGTTCGCCAGAACCTCCAGTTTTTCGAGAACCTGGGAGACCTGGTCCTGATCCTTTCGGGAGACCATCTCTACCGAATGGATTATCGGAAATTTGTCGATTTTCACCTCCAGAAAGGGGCGGACATCAGTATTTCCGTGACTCCGGTCCGCACTGACCAGGTCAGGGGTTTTGGCGTGATGAAAACGGACCGAAGCGGACGGATTGTGGAATTTCAAGAAAAGCCGAAAGACCCGGCCCTGGTCAACCGGATGAGAATCCCCGTGGAGGCTTTTCAGGAATTTGGGATCCCGCCGGCCGGCCGGACCCACCTGGCCTCGATGGGCATTTATGTTTTCAATTGGAACGCGCTCAGGGAGCTGCTCGAACACAGCGACCACGAGGATTTCGGCAGAGAGGTCATTCCGCTGGCCATCAGCCGGAAAAAAGTCTTCGGCTACTTGTTTGACGGCTACTGGGAAGATATTGGAACGATTCCTCACTTTTTCGAGGCCAATTTGAACCTGACCGAGCCGCTTCCCAAGTTCAATTTCTATGACGAGGAAAAGCCCATCTTCACCCACGCCCGCTTTCTTCCGGGATCCAAGATCATCGATTCCGAGGTCCATCATTCCATCCTCTGCGAGGGAAGCATTATTAACCAATCCAGGATCCGCCAATCGATCGTCGGCGTCCGGTCGCGGATCGAAGAGAAATGCAGCCTGGAGAGGACGGTGATGATGGGGGCCGATTATTTTGAATCGGATGAGGAGAAATCCCGGAATGCCGCCGCCGGCATCCCTCCCATCGGAATCGGGCGCGACTGCGAAATCCGCAACGCCATCATCGACAAGAACGCCCGCATCGGCAACGGCGTCAAGCTGATCAATGCCAAAAACACCCGGGATGAGCAGACCGACAATTATGTCATCGTCAACGGCATCATCGTCGTTCCCAAAAATGGGGTCATCCCGGACGGCACGGTCATCTGATTCGAAATTCAGTTGAATTTCTTGCCCATTGCGAATAGAATTCTTGTCTAAGGCTGATTATTAAATTCACGGGAGAGAGGGAAAAAACATGGCAGACAAACGACTGACCTTCGGCTGTTTGGGATTCATCGTCATCGTCGTGATCATTTTTGCGCTCTCGGGCATCGGGACCTACAATGCCCTGGTCAAGCTGGACCAGGATGTCAGGGCCAAGTGGGCGCAGGTGGAGAATGTCTACCAGCGCCGGGCGGACCTCGTGCCGAACCTGGTGGAAACCGTGAAAGGCGCGGCGGCGTTCGAAAAAGACACGTTCACCGCCGTCACCGAAGCCAGGTCCAAGGTCGGGCAGCTTCAGACTGGGGGAAAGCCTGGTCAATAATCCTGAGGCATTTGCCAAGTTCCAGGCTGCCCAGGATGGGCTTTCTTCGGCGTTGTCCCGGCTGATGGTCGTCGTCGAGAAATACCCCGAGCTCAAGGCGACCCAGAATTTTCGTGACCTTCAGGTTCAGCTGGAACAGACGGAAAACCGGATCACCGTGGAGCGGATGCGTTTCAACGAATCGGCCCAGGCCTTTAACACCAGGCGGATGAGATTCCCCACCGTCCTCGTTGCCGGATTGTTTGGTGAGCGCTTCAAAGAGAAATCTTATTTCAAAGCCCAGGCCGGTGCGGAAACGGCCCCTAAAGTAAAATTCTAAACGTGCGGCCCGATCGCTTCTGGCTTTCTTTCTTTGCGGTTGTACTCTTTTCCTGTCTTCCCGCTTCCGCATCTCCAGATATTAAAATTCCTCGGTCTCCGGATCGCTGGGCGACGGATACCGCCGGCTTTCTTTCCCAGCAGACTTTGGCCGAACTGGATTCGCAACTCGAGGCCTTTGAGCGGTCAACCGGCCATCAGGTTCTGCTTTATATCGGCAAAACCACCGAGGGATATCCCATCGACGAATTTGCGGTCAAAGCGTTTGAGGCCTGGAAGGTCGGCCGCAAAGGCCTCGATGACGGCCTTGTTCTTTTCATCATGGCCGAAGACAAGAAAATCCGCATCGAGGTCGGCTACGGCCTAGAAAGTGTTGTCCCTGACGTCATCGCTTCCCGTGTCATCAATGATATTCTGGAGCCCGGGATTCGGGCGGGAGATAGCAACCGTGCCGTGACGGAAGCGCTGGCCAGCCTGCTCCAGACGATTTTCGGCCAGCCGTTTCCCTCGAGCGGGCCGAGGCAAAGTCAATACGCTGAACCTGGGCCTCAGGGAAAGTCCATCGTTTCCACCATTTTCATCATCATTGCCATCATCTTTTTTCTGATCCTCTTTATCACCCACCCGGCGTTGGCGCTTTGGCTTTTGTTTAATATTTTCTCAGGAGGGCGCGGGGGAGGCGGTGGTTGGGGGGGAGGCGGAGGATTCGGCGGAGGCGGCGGGCGTTCCGGGGGCGGGGGAGCTTCGGGCGGTTGGTAGATCAAAGGAGAATGCGATGTCTTTCATGCACCGCCGAAAGCTTTTAAAAGCCATTGATACGGAAAAAATTAAAGACGCGATCCGGGAGGCCGAGCAAAAGACGTCGGGAGAAATCCGCGTCTCTATCGCGCCTTTTTTCTATGGAAAAGTCAGGCCCGTGGCCGAAAAAGCCTTTCTCCGGCTGAGGATGACCAACACCCGCCAGAGAAACGGCATTCTTTTTTTCATCGTCCCCGCCCGGCGCCGCTTTGTCGTCCTCGGCGATGAGGGAATCCACGCAAAAGTCGGACAGGAATTTTGGGAGAAAATCGTCAAGGCCATGTCCGAAAAGTTTCGGAAAGGGGAGTTCACAGAGGGGATCATCAAGGGGATCAAAGAGGTCGGAGAGCACCTGGCGGCGCATTTCCCCTACGATCCTCTGACGGACGTCAACGAGCTTCCCGACGACGTGGACTTCGACCGAAAAAAGAAAAAACAGGATAACTAGCCCTTCGGCGCTTAGCGATCGATTACCGTTCGATGATCATTTTCTCCAAGAGGGGGCGGTATTTCTTCATTAGCTCTTCGTTAATATCCAGGGGGGGTTTGGCGTCCGCCGGCAAAAACGGCTTGTAGGGGTTCTTTTTGACGTATTCCTCGAATTCGGTCCGCAGTTTTTTGAGCTCTTCCGGTTTGGTCATAAGGTTGACGGCAGAGGCGGCGATCGCCTTCGCCCCGGCATTGAGACCCTTCCAAGCCGTTGAGCCGTAATTGCAGGCGACAGTTGACCAGTGATGACCGATCGCACCTGGAACCTGGCCCGGGAAGCGGATCGTGGCGGTCGGGGCGACAAGGGTCACATCGCCCACATCCGACGACCCGCCGCCGATGGAGACGGGGCTCGGCTCGCGGAGATTGCCCACTTTTATCGGCATTCCTTCTTCGGGCGATTTGAGCTCTTTTTGCAGGGCTTTGGCAAAGGCCTGTTCTTCTTCGGTCCACTGCGGCATCCCGACGAGCTCGATATTCTTTTGGAAAAGCTCGGCCGCCGCTTTGTTGCTGTGGCTTTGGTGGACAGCGGCGATGAAGCGGGTCGAAAACAACTCTGTTCCGGACGCCAGGGCCCCGGCCTTGGCGCAATTGACGACTCTCTCGTACGTCGCCTCGACCCTTTCATCCGAGTTCCGGACGTAATACCAGACGCTGGCTTTATCCGGAACGACATTCGGCGCTTCTCCACCCTCGAGGATGACGTAATGCATTCGGTACGCAGGGTCCAGATGCTCGCGCAGGAAATTGGTGGCCACATCCATGATCTCGACGGCGTCCAGGGCGCTCCGGCCGGCCCAGGCGTTGGCGCCGTGGGCGGTTTTTCCTTTAAAAGTGAAAACGACGGAAAACAGGGCATTCCCGCTCCGGCCGTACCCGGTGCCAAAGCCGCTCCCGCTGTGGTTATCGATGACCGCATCCACATCGCTGAATAGTCCCGCCCGGATCATGTGGGGACGGCTGGCCACAATTTCTTCGGCGGGAGAGCCGAAAACCTTGATCGTTCCTTTTAGGCCATATTTATTCATCGCTTCTTTGACGGCGATCGCGGCCGCTGTAGCGGCTGTGCACATGGTGTTGTGACCGCAGCCATGGCCGGGTGCTCCGTCGACGATCGGGTCTTTCACTGGAACGCGAGCTTTCTGAGAAAGCATGGGAAGAGCGTCGAACTCCCCCAGCAGCCCGATCACAGGTTTCCCGGAGCCGTACGTCGCGACAAAACAGGTCGGCATGCCCGCCAGGCCCCGCTCGACCTTAAACCCCGCTTCTTCGAGCGTATCGGCCAGGAGTTTGGACGAACGAAATTCCTGGAGCCCGAGCTCGGCATAGGACCAGATGGAGTCCGAGATTTTTCCGAATTTTTCAACGATTTGCGGTTGGTTGAGCCAGTCCAGAACGAGTTTTTTTTCCTTGGGGATTTTCGCTTGAGACGGGCGCTGGCCGAACTGGAGGGAAGAAAATGCCAAAAGGACGAGGCTGATGAAAAGGACCTTTAATAAAATTGTTCGCTTCATCTCTCCTCCGTAAGACGACGATGGATAAGAAACGAAAACGCTTTGCGAAAAGCGTTTCATTTTGCAGTCAATTAACTTATATTAAGGTTGAACCGAATGTCAAACCGACAACGAAAGGAAAATCATGGAAAGAAGAAATTTTTTGATGTCCCTGTTGGCGGGAATTCCCGCAGTGGCCCTGGATTGGGACTCCCTCCCGAAGGCGAAGGCCGCCGGCTCTGACGAAAACAAATTCGATGCCGTGATCATCGGCTCCGGGCTTGGCGGATTGGCCTGTGCCGTGGGATTCGCTAGGCAGGGATTCAAGCCGATTGTTTTAGAACAGCATTCGAAGGCGGGCGGATATGCCACGACTTTTAAGCGTCCCGGGGGCTTTGTGTTTGACGTTTCCCTCCATTCGACGACCGTCGGAGAACGTGAGGGCATTCACAATCTGATTCCCGGATTTCCGGAAATCAAGGATGTCCGCTTTGTCCCGCATCCGAGCCTTTATCGGGTCATCTATCCTGACTATGACATCCGGGTCCCCGCCAAGGATGTTCCGGCCTATGTCAAAATGCTGAGCGACCTGTTCCCCGAAGAAAAAGAGGGGATTGCAGGTCTGTTTGAGGACATGAAAGGACTTATGGCCGATATCAATAAGTATTCGCGGGCCGGAGGTCAGCCGGACATGAGCCGCTTCCCGACAGAGTATCCTTATCTGTTCAAGAGCTTTAATAAAACCTGGGGTGCCCTGGTGGATCTGCGGATCAAGAATCCGAAGCTGAAGACAATCGTTTCCTCGCTCTGGGGATACTATGGACTTCCGCCGTCCAAGCTGGCCTGTTTCTATTATGCCCTGCCGACCATGGGATACCTTGAAGAGGGTGGGTATTACCCCTTGGGAAAATCCCAGGCGATCAGCGACGCCCTGGTGAAATTTATCGAAGGGCGAGGTGGTCAGGTCAAGCTCAACACGCGCGTCGAAAAGATATTGGTCAAAGACCAAGTGGCGTCTGGAGTGCGGGCCACGGACGGACATGAATATACGGGAAAAGTCGTGGTCTCAAATGCGAATGCCTATGACACGTTCCATGCGATGCTGGACGCGCAGGAGAGCCTCAAGGAGTATTTGACCCGGATGGATCAGTTCAGCGTCAGCCTCTCGAGTTTTCAGGTGTTTTTGGGGCTGAGAAAAGACCTGATCCGAGAGGTCGGCATCAAGGACACGGAAATTTTTTATAACACGGGGTACGATATCGAAGCCGGCTATAAGGCCGTGCTCAACGCGGATATTGAAAACTCCGGCTATGGCCTTGCGCTTTATGATAACCTGGACAAGGGATATTCTCCGGCCGGGAAAAACACTCTCAATCTCATGGTCCTTCAGGGCTATGAGCCGTGGAAGAAGTTCGAAGCGGATTATTTCAAAGGAAACAAGACCGCTTATCGGGCCGAGAAGGAACGGATGGCTCGAATCTTGATCGACCGTGCGGAAAAGACTTTGCTCCCGGGACTCGCCAAGGCGATCGAGGTCCAAGAGATCGGCACGCCCTTGACAAACGTTCGCTACACAAGAAATTTCCGCGGCGCGATCTACGGCTGGGATCAGACTCTCGACAATTCCCCTCCCCGGCGTCTGGCGCATGCCACGCCGGTTAAGAATCTTTATCTCGCCGGAGCCTGGACGAATCCCGGCGGCGGCTACAGCGCCGTTCTGAGCAGCGGGCTGGAATGCTTCGGCGAGATCATGAAGACCTGGTAAATTTCGGGGTCAAAGCTACTCATTACGGTAACTCTTGGAAAGAAACCCTTCCTAGGGTTTCCTTCCAACGGTCGCCCCGCTCCCTGCCATCCTTCCAAGGAGCATAAAGCCGTGCATCTTCAGGGGGGATACTCTTGGAAGGAAATCCCTGCTTAGGGTCTCCTTCCAAATATCGCTTCGCTCGCTGCCTTCTCTGCAATGACCATCAGCCCTGGATTCTAGACATGCTCTTGACATCCGGCCCCGTTTCGTCTAATATGACCCATTAGTTGAAATTTGACTAATTAGTCGAATTTCAGCGAAGGAGTCAACTATGGGCGTCAAGGAACGGCGCCAGCGGGAAGAGAAGGCCCGCCTGGCGGCCATCCTGGTCGCGGCCGAAAACATTTTCGCCGAGCACGGCTATTACCAGGCCCGGATGGAGGATATCGCCGAAGCCGCCGAGCTGGCCAAGGGGACTCTCTACTATTATTTCAAGAGCAAAGACGAGATTTTTCTCCACTTGCTCGAGCGCGAATCCAGGCGCGTCCTTGAAGAAATCCAGAAGCGGATCTCCGAGGAGTCCTCGTTCTTGGAGGCCCTGGAAGAGGCCATGGAGTTCTACCTCGAATATTTCGAGAAGAACCACAGGTTTCTGAAGATGTTTTTGCCCTGCATGTGTGGGTTCATCCATTTCGGGGATGAGGGAACGCTGAGGAAATCGACAAAAAGCTTTGAATACCACGGCGAATTTGTCCGGGAAATGATGAAAAGAAAAATGAGCCGCGAAGGCGTGCCCCTGAGCCTGGAGGATCTGCTCAAGTTCGTCAAGACGCTCCAGATTGGAATCGGACTGAAGCTGCTTGAGGGAAACAAGGCCGAGGCCAAAGCCGCGGCTAGGTTTTTTCTGGATCTCATGAAAAAAGTGATGGAGGGAAAATAATGAAATGGACCGCGCATAAAATCGTTGCCGTCGCTGTCGTCCTGGCCTGTATTCTTCCGGCACGAGCCCAGGACAAGCTCTCGCTGCGCGAATCCGTCGATCTCGTGCTCAAAAACAATGAGCAGGTCCAGATCGCCGCGGAATCCGTGTTTGGGGCGGAGCTCAAGATCAACGAGAGCAAAAGCCTCTACTGGCCCCAGGTCAATGTTTCGGGCAGCTACATGCGGATGAGCCTCTTCAGCGAGATGACCATCCAGTTCCTGGGCCAGAGCTACAACTTCAAATTCGGCCTTCCCAACAACTACGATATGCGGGCCTCCGTGATGGAACAGGTGTTCAACTGGGGACGGACCGCCAAGACAGTGGAAATGAGCAGAGCCGGGCTCGATCTGGCCCAGGATGGCGTCGCTATAACCAAGCACATGCTGTCCTATCAAGTTGTCCCGCTCTTCTATGGGACGGTCTTTTTCAAAGAGGCCATCAAGGTCCTAGACGAAAACATCAAGGCCTTCCAGATGAAGCAGGACATCATGAACAAGCGCTACCAGGCGGGCTTGGCCTCGAGTTTCGATATGACCCTCATCCAGGTCCAGATCAGCGCCCTCCAGGCCCAGAGGCTTGACTTCGAGAACAACATCGCCAAGTTTCGTATCGCCTTCAACGCCCTCGCCGGCCGGGACGAAAAGGCTGCGTTCGACCCATCCTCCGAGTTCGCCTTCGAGGCCGTAACTTTCAACAAAGACGAGTTGATTCGAGAGGCTCTGGCCAATCGTATCGAATTCCAGCAAGTGGAGCACCAGCTCAACCTGGGCCGCGCCTCGCTCGACCTCGCCAAGACGGGCAATAAACCGACGCTGGCCGCCTCGTTCAATTATGAATTCCGCAACGGCTACATGCCCGATATGGAAAAGATTCGAGGCAACTGGACGGCCATGCTGGCCATATCCTACCCGGTCTTCGACGGTTTTCGCGTCGGCGCCCAGGTCGCTCAAGCGCAGTCCAACCTGAAGACCGTCGAGATGCGCAAGACCGACCTGGAACGGACCGTGGCCATGGAGATCCAATCATCTTTGTCCGACATGAAAACGATCGAGCAAAAATTCGAGATCGAAAAGCTGAAAATCAAGCAGGCCGAAGAAGCCTTGCGGATCGCCGAGGAGCGCTACCAGAACGGCTTTCTCAGCGCCACAGACCTGATCGACGCCCAGAACACTGTCGAAGGCAGCCGGCTAAACTTCCTTCAGCTAATTTATAATCATACTTTGGGCCAATACAGTCTGTTCCGCTCATGTGGGAGGAAAATATGAAAATCGGAAAAATTCTCATCGTCTTGATTCTCATCGTCTTGGCCGTCTTTATCGGCATCCGCGTCAACCAGAATATCCAAGCCAAGAAAAAAGCGATGAGCCAGCCGGCCGCAGAAAAGGTCGTTCCGGTCGAGACGACGCAGCCGGCGCGCCAGGAGATCACCGAGACGATCCACGCGTCCGCCAACGTCCAGGCGGATTCCGAGGTCACCATCTACTCCAAGGTCAACGGTAAGATTGCCCAGAACTTGGTTAAAATGGGGAGCAGAGTCCAGCCCGGCCAGGTCGTCGCGATCGTCAACCGGGACGAGGTCGGCTACGATTTCAAGCCGTTCGAGGTCAAGTGCGATGCAAAGGGTGTGGTGTCCAAGCTCATGCTGAACCCTGGCGCCGCTGTCAATCCCAACGTGCCCCTGATGACCCTGGTCGATATCGACACCGTCAAGGCCGTGGCCGCGGTCGACGAGAAGAAGATCCGCTTTATCAAAATGGACCAGGCGGCCCGGGTGATTCTCGAGGCCTATCCGGGCGAGGTCTTCGCCGCCCGGGTGACAAATATCAGCCCGGTCGCCAACGCCGTGAACCGGACGATCGACGTGGAACTCAGCATTCCCAATGCCGGCCACCGCATTAAGCCAGGCATGTACGCCGAGGTCGAATGGATCGAGAGCCGACGGTCCTCGCTGGTCGTCCCCCTGACGTCCGTCGTGGAAAGAACCGGCCAGAAATATGTCTTTCTCGCCGATAGCGGCCTGGCCCGCCTCACCGCCGTGACGCTGGGCGCCGTTGTCGGCGACTCCGTCGAAATCCTCTCCGGGCTCAAAGGTGACGAGAGAATCGTTACAACCGGAGCCGGTCAGCTCAACGACAAGGACAAAATCAGGACCATTAAGCCGGCCGCCGCCCTCTGAGCGGGAAGGAATATTGATGCCATGAGAATAGCCGACATTTCAATACGACAACCCGTGTTCATCACCATGATCATCGTCGCCCTGGTGGTCATCGGCGCCCTCTCCTATTCACGGCTCGGCGTCAACCTCATGCCCGACGTTTCGCTGCCGGTTATTGCCGTCACCGTGGCCAACCCCGGAGTCGGGCCCGAAGAGATGGAATCCCAGGTGGCCAAGCCGATTGAAGATGTCCTCAGCACCATCAACGGCCTCGATAAGATCAGTTCCACGTCGGCCGAAGGAGTCGTGGTCATCGTGGCCCAATTCGTCCTGGAGAAAGACTCCCAACTGGCCTCCACGGAGGTCCGGGAAAAAGTGGCTTCGATCCGGAACGCCCTTCCCCGGGAGATCATCGAGCCAATCATCAACAAGTTCGACCCGACCGCCGTGCCGATCGTCTCCTTTGCCATCCTGAGCAAAAGCGGCAGGATGAGCCTGTCGGAGGTCCGCTCGTACGTCGAGGACAAGATCCAACCCCTGGTCCAGCAGGTGGACGGGGTCGGGTCCGTTGATATCATCGGCGGGCTGGAGAGGGAGATCCAGGTCGAAACCAGCCTTGGGAGAATGAACGCCCAGGGCATCTCCATCGTCCAGGTCAACCAGGCCATCCGGGGCGAGAACCTCAACATGCCGGCCGGACGCGTCACCGAGAAGTCCCAGGATTTCCTGGTCCGGACCAAGGCCGAGTTCACGAGCCTTGAGGAGATGCGGAACATCGTTGTGGCCAATGTCGCCGGAAACCCGGTTTATCTGAAAGATATCGCCGTCGTCAAGGACGCCTTCAAGACCAAGCGAACGATCTCCCGCCTCAACGGTCAGGAATGTGTCTCGATCGTTATCCAAAAGCAGTCGGGCACGAACACAGTCAAAGTGGCGGACCAGGTCCATAAGAAGATCGCCGCCATCCAAGCCTCTAATGCCGACCTGGATATTCGCACGACTATGGACTCGTCCCTGATGATCAAGGACTCCCGCGACGATGTCATCAACACCCTGATGATCGGCATCTTCTTGGCCGGGCTCGTTGTCCTCTTCTCTTTCGGCGACCTTCGCAACACGCTCATCACCGTCGCCGGCCTGCCCGTCTGTATCATCGCCTCCTTCGCCGTCATGAGCGCGCTTGGATACACGGTGAATATGATCACGCTGCTGGCTCTGAGTCTGTCGGTGGGGCTTCTGATCGACGACGCCATCGTTGTCCGCGAGAATATCTTCCGGCACATGGAGAAGCTGCACCAGGATCCTCACAAAGCGGCGAGCGACGGGACGTCCGAAGTGGGCCTGGCCGTCACGGCTACGACCATGACCATCGTGGCGGTCTTTCTCCCGGTGGCCTTCACCACCGGGATCGCGGGGAAATTCTTCCGCCAGTTCGGGGTGACGGTGGCCGCCGCCGTTCTCATCTCGCTGTTTGAGGCCTTTACTTTTGCCCCCATGCTCTCCGCCCATTTCTTCAAAAAAGTCGAGCGGAACGGCAAGAAAACGCTGTCCTCGCGCTTTCAAGGCCTCGTCTCCAAGATCTACGAGACCTTGGGGAACAACTATCGTCCTTTGCTGCGCTGGGCCCTGAACCATCGGAAAACCGTAATTGCCGTGACAACGGTCATCTTCTTCTTCAGCGGCTATCTTTTTACCGTAATCGGGACGGGCACGACTCCCCATGGAGAAAGGGCGGAATTCAACTTGCAGATCCAGACGGCCTCGGGCAGTTCGCTCGACCAGACCGACAAGGTCGTCCGGACGATCGAAGAAGTTCTTCATCGGCAAGCGGAGATCGGGGATGTGGCGACGGTTGTGGGCTCGACCGACGGATCCTCCGACGTGGCCACGATCAATGTGAAAGTCAATATTCCCGTCCAGGAGACTCAGGTTTTTCAGGATAAGCTGCGTCCGCGGTTGGCGGTCATTCCGGGGGCTTCGATCACCTTCCAGGAGGCGTCATCCATGGGAGGGGCGGCGTTCGCTGCCTTTCAGCAGCTGCCTATTCAAATTAACCTTAAGGGGACGGACCTGCCCAGCCTGATAAAAGCGAGCGAAAACGTCAAACTTGCTCTGCAAAACATCAATGGCCTGGTCGACGTCAACAGCGATAATAGGCCCCCCAAGCCCGAGATCCAAATTCAGGTTGACCGGGAGCGTGGCTCCCGGCTCGGCGTGGGAACGTTTCAGGTGGCCTCCTTCATGCGCTCGTTTATCGACGGCGACACGACGTCCAAGTACCGCGAGGGCGACAAACTTGTAGACATAAGGGTTCGGGCGTCGGAGGATGTCCGCTCCAATATCGACCGGCTCGGCCGAGTTTACATGCCCACGATGCGGGGCGGCTCCATCACCCTTGACCAGGTCGGCGTTCTCAATACCGTCAATGGTCCCACTCAGATCAAAAGGGCTAACCGGACCCGGCAGATCATGATCGGCGCTAACATCCTCAAGGGTCGAGCCCTGAACGAAATTACCCAAAAAGTCGATGCGGCCCTGGCTGGCATCCGGTTTCCTTCCGGTATCAGCTATGAGTTCGGCGGTCAGGTCGAACAGACTAGGAAGATGTTCGCCTCTCTACTGCTGGCCCTGCTCCTGGCCATCGTCTTCGTCTATATGGTGCTCGCTTCCCAGTTTGGGTCTTTTGTCCAGCCGTTCGTCATCATGCTTGCGCTGCCTCTGTCGATCATCGGCGCCGTGCTCGGCCTTTTGCTGGCCAATAAGCTGTTCGACATGGTGGCGTTCATCGGCTTGATCATGCTCATGGGACTGGTCACCAAGAACTCCATCCTGCTTGTCGATTACACGAATGTTTTGAGACGAAGGGGCTTGAAGCGGTTTGACGCCATTATCGAGGCCGGCTCGACGCGGCTGCGGCCCATCCTCATGACCACGATGGCCATGATTTTGGGCATGATCCCGGTGGCCGCCGGATTCGGGACAAGCTCCAGCTTCCGGGCGCCGATCGGCTACACCATCATCGGAGGGCTGATCAGCTCCACCCTGCTGACGCTGGTGATCGTGCCGGTCGTTTACTCGATCTTGGATGATCTCGTGTTAAAAGTCAGGGGCCGCCGGAAAAAGGACCTTTTAAAGGAATCAAAATAAATTCATTCCGAATGGATCTTCCATCCGGACCGGCGTATGGCCATAAGTCGATAGGAAATTTCGCGGCGCATCGATAAGTTTTCCGGCCCTCATAGACCGCTGTACCTTTTGGTTTTCTCGTCGAATTTGGCTTTTTCGTTTCTGACGATCTCTTGGAAATCCTTTTCCTGGCGCAGACTATCAAAGTAGGGGTTGCTGATGAGAAAGGGATAAGGGTACATATAGTCTTGGACCAATTGAAAGCCCTGTTCATTGCCGAGCTTGATATTTTGGATCGCTTCCTTTCTCATCCCCAGAAGACTTAAAGTGCATGTGATATCGTAACGAAATTTGTCTGCGTCTTGAATCATGGCCAGAGCCTTTTCCGTGTCCCCCCGGGTGGCCAAGAGCCATGCCGTAAGCCATTTCTGGCGCTTCTGCAGATTGGTAGAGGAGGGGGGATTTTTCTCAAGCCAGAGCAGCTCTTTTTCGGCATCCTCAAAATTTTTCATTATGATGAGCAGTCGGGCGTACTGGAGGTGCGTCTGAGACTGGCTTGGATTAGTGGCCAGGGCTTGCTTCATCAGGCCGGCCGCCTCCGCATATTTTCCATTATACATATTGCAGATCGCTGCGCTGCGATAAGCTTCATCATTCATGGGGTCGTACTCGATAGCCCGCTGATAGTATTTTATGGCCTGGGCATCCAAGCCGATACTCCGCAAAAAAGCTCCGGCGCTGAAATTCGCCTCTGAGCTATCGGGGTCCAATTCAACCGCTTTTTTAAAGCTGGCATAAGCCTTGTCGAAGTCTCCTTGATGAAAATAGGCCCATCCCATGCCCGCATAGACTTCGGCCACGGTGTCATTCTTGGCAAACGCATCTTGAAAATTCTTGATCATCGCCGTCAGATTCTCCTTGGCCGAGGGGTCCCCCCCTTGTTTGGTTTGGACATATCGGGCCTCGTAGACGTTGCCCAAACCCCAATAGGCCTGCCAATAATTCGGGTCGAGATCGATCGCCCTTTTATACAGGTTGACGGCTTCATAGAAATCTTCCACTTTTTCGCTTTCGCGGTATCTTCTTTGCGCGTCTTGCCCGCGATGCCTCAAGATATAGGCATCCGTATGGGATGTTTCCATTTTTTGGGAGGCCAGCAAGGCGCTCTCGCTAAGTTTGATGTTAAGCTGCCTGGCAATATCGCTGGAGATCAGGCCGGCCACTTTCAGATAGCCGGCCTCCAGTTTCTCCTCATATTGTTGAGCCCAGATAATCGACCCGCTGCCGGCATCGATCAGGTTGACGTTCACGCGGATCGTCTCTTTTTCGATTTGCACCAAGCCGTGAAGAATTTTTTCGACGTTGAGGGCTTTTCCGATTTCAACCGGATCGCTGGCCGGATCGGCAAACCGTCCTGAGGAATATTCCCACATGACATTCAAGGTGCCGAGGTTGGAAAGCTTGGTCCGGATGTCGTTTTCCAGGCCCTTGCAGAGGGCCGCCTGATTTGCGTCCAAGCTAAGGATTTGAAAGGGAAGCACGGCAATGGAATTTTTTGTTGGCGTTTTGGCGGGAATCCCGGCTTCCGCAAGTTTGGTCCCAGGCTTTTCCATGGGAACTTTCGGTGAGACGGAGCGAAAGATCAAATATCCGACGGACGCCAGAATGATGATGGCCAGGCCGATCCCCAGAATACGTCCTAGGCGGGAAAGCCGGGGGGGAGCAAGGGATGGTGCCGTTGCCCGGGACGGGGTTTTTTGAGCCCGCAAAATCGTCGTCCCGATCGTATTCAGCTCTGACAGGAGTTCACCGGCATCCTGATACCGTCGCTCCTCCTTTTTTTCCAGGCATTTGAGGATCAGCCGGTTGAGGCTTTCGGGGATCTGGGGGATCCATTCCTTTGGCGGAATGGGGGGTTCGATCTCCTGTTTCCTGAGGATGCTCAGGGTCGTCTCGCCCTCGAAAGGGACTTTTCCCGTGATCATCTCGTAAAGGATGATCCCCAGGGAATAGATATCGGAGCGCTGGTCCACAACCTTTCCTTCTGCCTGTTCAGGCGACATATACTCAGGCGTCCCGATGGCGATGCCTTCGCCCGTCCAGCCCTTGGCGTGAAGGGAGCGGGCGATCCCGAAATCCATGATGCGCGCCGTTCCCGAGGGGTCGATGATGATATTGTGGGGTTTGAGGTCTCTGTGAACGACGTTCCAGCGATGCGCCTCGGTCAGGCCCTCGCACACTTGCCTGGCGTAATTGACGGCCGTTCCCGCGTTCAAAGGGCCGGTCAGGCGAATGATGTTTTTCAGGTTTTCTCCCGGCACATATTCCATCGTGATATAGAAAATACCCGAAGATTCCCCCAAGTCAAACATCCGGCAGACGTTCTTGTGGGCAATCCTCCGGGCCAGCCGTATTTCGTTCCGGAAGCGCTCGATCGTCTTTGGGTCGGAGGAGACTTCCGGCTTGATAAGCTTGAGGGCGACCTTTTCGCGGATCTTCGTGTCAAAAACTTTATAGACCTTTCCCATCCCGCCCGTGCCGATTTTTTCAATGACCTGGTAGCGGTCTGCAAAAGACGCGCCCGTCTCCAATTCAAAAAAGGGAGGCAGAGTCCGGGTTTCGACAGGCTCGGGGGCAGGGGAGACCTTTGTCAGAGACGTTCCGCAATCCGAGCAGTAGCGGCTTGTCTGGGGATTTTCAAAATTGCATTGCGGGCATTTCATGTCCGACCCCTTCTCCTGTCCGCGGGATAATCATAGTGTCTATGGCCAGAAGAGTCAATCAAAAAAACGGCGGGGCTCGACGCGGTTTTTCCGCGGGTTCGAGAATGATGACTCTTTCGGCCGCGGATGTTATTTTTGCTCTGGAAAAATAGGCAGGGAAATATTCCCCTTTCGCCCAATATTCGAATAGGTCGGCATAGTGACGATTTTTCGGGTCACCCGACTGGCCGGGCGTATTAGCGCCCAGGCATCGGTCCCAGTCGGCCAGATCGGAGAGGATCCGGAATGTGGCTCCCGATGTCTGGTTGTTTCCGCTTGTTGTCATATTGACTGTATCGCCGTTCCCGCCGCGAGGCAGGGGACCAACGTCGAGGAGACGGCGGATGTCTTCCTTCACAACATCACTAAGCGGATGGCGGATGCGAACATGGTGCAGTTTTTCCTGGCCATAGCGCCATTGAGCGAGGTCCGGCCCGAGGACATCGGTCAGAGACCCAACGGCCTGCGCCAAAGAATCGATAAGGAGCTTGTCCCTGGCGGCCGCGGGGTCTGCTCCGAAACGGCCATCGGGCGCCTGGAGCCAGTCGATCGTTTTTTTCAGGGACCGCGCCGGGAGAACATCTCGAGCTTCCTTGGGCACGAGCAGGTTTTGAAGATTCTCAGAGATCGCCCTCTGGCAGGCCATATATATGGCTGCCGCCGCGGATTCAGGAGCCATCACATAATCCCAGCCCTTCAGGATTTGTAGGGCGTTTTGGATGGCCGGGTTCTCGGATTTGAGACCTCTGTAAAGGGGGACGATAACGCGGGCGGGGATGGACAGAACATCCTGTTGGAGTGCGGCCATATCCGCTAGGCTGAAGCTCTGGCCCGATCCGAGGATTTCGGAGATGCGCATGAATCGAAAAGGGGCGGCCCAGATGAAGCCGAGGGCATTGGGATAGCCCTCCGGAATGTTGTCTTGGTTGGCCGTCGCGATAAATTTTTTCTCCGGATTTTGAAGGTAAGGAAGCTCTTCGGCCGGGACAAAATCGGCCCACTCATACCTTCCATCGCCCGGAACCGGCACCAGGCCTGTCCAGTTTTTCCTCAAGGGCGCTAGGCCCGCGACCTGCCACCCGATATTTCCGTCGCGGTCAGCCCAGATCATGTTCAATGAAGGGGTCCTGGAATAAGCGCAAGCTTTTCGGAATTCCCTCCAGGTCTGCGCCTGGTCTATCCGCAGGCTCGCCAGGTAGGGGGCACAACCTGTTTCGAGCCAGGCGGCCCGAAGAGCAAAGGCTTTGTGATGCGCCTCGTTCTCAAAAACCACCGGGCCATGCCGTGTAAACTTGAGCACGGCATCAGCCGGGGCTTCACCCTTGACCGGGATTTGTTCGCGAATGATTCTCATATCTTCCCATCGGCCCCGATAATCGTATTGATTCACATTGGCAGGGTTCGTTTCATAAACGTAGAGATCTTCCTGGTCTATGGCGAAAATCGTGATCCCCCAGGCCCCGTTCTCATTATGGCCGATGGAGACGCCGGGCAATGCGGGCTCGCCTGCGCCCACGACATTCCACCCCGGGGCGTTCAGGTGAACCCAATAGCGGAGAGAGGGGATCTGAAGCGCGCGATGGGGATCGTTGGCAAGTAACGGAAAACCGCTGGAGGACAGTCTGCCGCTTACCACCCAGTTATTGCTGCCTGCCGTTTCAGCGGCTTCGACCTGAAATTGAGGAAAAAGAGGCGCAGAGACGGCGCGGCCGGCAGGATCAGCGATGTCATCGACCGCGAACCGGACTGAAGACCTGGCGGCAGAATAGAGCTCCAGGATCTGGCTTGAAACGAGCGCTTGGTCAACTCTCTCATCCACCTCGATCTGAGGGTTTCCGGGGTGCACATCAATCAGGTCCTTGGCTTTCTCGGGACCCAAGATTCTCACCGATTGGGCCATGGCGATTTCTTCCGTGACATTCCGGAATAAACCGTTATGGCGGGAGACAACCACATCCGGTGTCCAATGGCCCGGACGTATCCCGAGGAGCCTGAACTCAAGGGGCAGGAGGTCGGGGGTCTTTCGCGTAAGGTCGATATAGGCGTTGATGCCTTTGACAAAAGCGGTGATGATGTCTTCGCCATGCGGATGATAAAAGGCCATTTCCCGCTTGATATCCGACCGGAATCTGAGCAGGCGGGCGCCGATATCCCGCTTAAGCGCTCTTGGCCCGAGGATTTCGGCCAACGTCCCCGTAGCCTGGCGCCTCCAGACCTCCAATTGGAACAGCCTATCCGAGGCGACGTTGAAGCCCTGGGCAAAGAACAGATCGTTTTGATTCCCGGCATAGATGTGAGCGATTCCCCATTTGTCTTTGATGATCTGAACGGGTTGGGTGAGGCCCTCGACCGAGATGGTTTCTTGAGCAGGAGCGGGCGTCTGCCCTCGAACTGGCGCTAGGAAAGCAAAACAAAAAAATAGGAAAGCGGCTTTTTTTTTGATCATCTCAGGAATTATTAGTCAAATTCAAACCGGCGCGCTATTTTGCCCTGAGGACGGCCGCGATCTCGTCAACGAGGGGCTTTGAGCCGAGATAGAGGGCCGTTCGCTGGTGGGGCTTTTGAGGGACGATATCGAGGATCGGGATCCCGGTTTCATCCACGGCATCTCCGCCGGCCTCGCGACAAATAAAAGCGACGACGGAGGCTTCATACATCAGCCTGAGCTTGCCTTGGGGCCGATTTTTCTTAGGGTCGGGGTGATTGACGATGGCCGGATACATGAACAGTCCGCCGTTGAGCAGGATCCGGTGAAAATCGCCAGCCAGGGCTCCCATGTAGCGAAAGGCATACTTCTGTTCGTTGGCCGCGATCCATTTCTGGATGTGCGCCGCGAAGGTCGTTCGATTGGCGGAATTAAAGGACAGTTCCCATGACTTCTTGTTGTCGGGGAGGACCATCCGGGTGGGCTTGACATAGTTGAATGTCTCATCGATGTGGAACCGCCAGCACCCGGCCTGGCGGAGGGCGATGGTGAATGTTCCTGTGGGGATGACAAACATGCCGGAGGCAATATACTCCCGGCCTGCCCGCAAATGCATGTCTTCGGGGCCTTCCAGGTTGCGCTTGGCCACGCCGAAGAGAAACCCGATGGGCAGGTTGTGGGGGACGTTGGAAGAGCCGTCCATGGGGTCGTAATAGACGAAGTACCTCCCGCCCTCGACATTCATCGGGATGATCTCCTCCTCTTCCTCGCCCACGGCATGGATGACCCGACCGGATCTCTGGAGATAATGCTTGACGAGCTCATTGGCGATTTCATCCATCTTCATGACTTCTTCGCCCTGGACATTGACCGAGCCGGCCAGTCCGAGATTTTCGCGCAGCGCGCCCGTCAAATAATAATGCTGGATGCGCTTGGCGGCATTCATGATCGAGTTCATCAGGATCAAAAAATGATAGGTCCGGTTATGGCGCTCCTGATGCTCGAGCAAAAAGTCCATGAAAGTATGTTCAATCTGGAGCATTGTGTTGCCTCCTCAAAATAGAATCCCGCTTCATTTCGAGAGAATTATCGGGGATAGAATGATAGCCCGGATTATTGCCGCAGGCAAGTGCTTTTTTTAGGGAAATCAGTGAAAAATCAATGTCAGAGATTCTTTTAAAAAGTTCAGGAAGGCTTTTCGTTTGCGGGGGCCGTATAAGAATTCGTTAAGGCAAAGGGTCATTTCATATTTTGTCCGGGAATAGGGATACCACCAGAATTTTCGCGACGAGGTCAAGCGCCTGTCCCGGCTGATGACCTTGAGTTCGGTGAGCTCTGTGATCGCCTCTTTTGAGAACAATCGGCCCCAGCCGCTTCGTTTTGTGCCGCCCCAGGGAAAGCGGGGAAGGCCGACACTGCTGTCGTTGATCCAAACCATTCCGGCCTGGAGCTGGCGGGCGATGTTTTGGGCTTTTCGGAGATCCCGGCTCCAAACGGAGGCCCCCAGTCCAAACTTGGACTGGTTAGCCGCTGCCACGGCTTGGTCCATCGATTCAACTTCCTGGACGCAGAGCAACGGGCCCGGTATTTCGATCTCTGGAGAGAGAATCCTCATCTGGCGAGTCACAGGAAACAGAATCGTAGGACCCTTGAGCGTTTGGAACGAACCATCACAGAAATCTCCTTCGGGGGTCCAGGCCGTAGCCCCTTTTCGCACGGCATCCCGGACGAGCTCTTCCATCCGGTCCATCCCTGCCGGGTCCCTCAAGATCCCCATGTCGGTGTTTGGGTCAGTGGGGCTTCCGGTCTTGATCGTTCGGGTTTCTTCGATGAGCTTTTGAACAAATGCCCGGCTCGTCCTGGGCGTGACGAACACTCTTTTTGTCCCGATGCACGACAACCCGGCCGAATAGAAGGCGCTCCAGGCGATTCCCCGCGCTGCCAGGTCAAGGTCGGCTTTGTCATCGATGATGGCCGCTCCAGTCCCGCCCAGCTCGAGCAGGCATGGCTTGAAAAAGCGTCCGCATCGTTCGGCGATGGCTTTCCCCGTTTCATAGCTTCCCGTAAAAATTATTTTTCGGACACTCTCGGCGGAGATGATTTCTTCTACAGTCTTTGCATCTCCGTCGACGACTCCGATCACTCCCTCGGGAAATCGGGCATCCTTGAAAAGACGGCGGAGGAACTCTGCCGTCCGTGGGCAGCGCTCCGAAGGCTTGATCATCACGCAGTTTCCGCAGAGGAGAGCGGCGCAGGCCTGCATGACAGGGAGCGAAAAAGGAAAATTGGACGGCCCGATGACCGCGATGAGTCCCAGGGGTTCATAGCCGATCCGGTTGGATTTCGTCCAGAAGCCGGGCCGCCAATAGCGGAATTTTTTGCCTTTGAGCCAGCGGGGATAGGCTTTTTCCATAAATCGGATCATTTCGAGTGCAGCGGTAATTTCCTGGCTGACGGCTTCGGCGATGGGTTGGCCTGTTTCTTCGGCGAGAATACTCGCCAGTTCCTCCTGCCGTTCGACAATCAGAGCTCTTAGTTTCTTGAAGAAAACCTTTCGTTTTTGGATGGACCAGCCAGCCCAAAGGGGAAATGCCGCGGAGGCCCGGCCGAAGCCGTTTTCGACCGTCTCGGGAAGGGCATGTTCATTTTTCATTCTCTGTGCCCCTTTCTTAAAACTCGGTATCCCTGGCGACTAGGTCCTCGAATGTTTCTCGCCTCCGGATGAGGACCGAAGTGCCGTTTTTCAGCATGACCACGGCGGGACGCGGCCCGGCAAAATTGTTCCCCAACGATGTGAAATACGCGCCCGTGTCCATCACGGCCAAGATATCGCCGCGGGAAAGCGGCGATAGCCTGCGCTGGAAAGAGACCAGATCGAGCGGGGTGGGAAGGCTGCCGAATATATTATATTTTTTGAGCTGCCCGGTTTCGGGCTTATTGGCGACAAAAATCGCATGGTATTCGCTGATCAAAATCTGGGAGAGGCTCATGGCGCCGCCGTCGCAAAAGACCGAGCTGGGTCCCGCAGGCCGTTCCCGGACCGAATTCACTGTGAGCAGCAGGAGCTGGGATGGCCCGCTCAGCGCTCGGCCCGGTTCGATAAAAATCTTGGGTACGGAAATTCCTCTCGCTTTGGCATATCCTCCGAGTTGGTGAGCGCAGGCCCGGGCGACCTCTCTGAGGAGGTTGGGTCGATTGATTGCGTCGGGCGGTTTTTGCGGTCTGTTCCAGAGAAAAAGTCGGGCGGCTTCCCAGAGGTTGATTTCCTTGAGCGTGGGAATGTTAAAGCCGCCGCCGATATCGAGAATTTCCGGCGAGAGTCCGTTCTCCAGCAGGCTGTCCATGAAACCCAGGGTTTGGGTCAAGGCCTCTTGATAGGGGGCGGGGCTGCAGATTCCGGTCCCGATATGAAAATGAAGGCCGCGGAACTGGAACAGGTCTCGGCGTTCTTTGATCAGCTTGAGCGCGGCTGACCATTCTTCGCTCAAACGCCTGAACCCCATTGGGCTTGACGAGGAACCGGTTGTCGTGGTGAATTGAAGCCTTCTTTTTTTAGGCCCGGGTTGATCCTCAAGCCGATGTTGGCTTTTTTCCCGAGCTTTTCGGCGATTTCTTTGAGGGCATAAAGCTCCGCGGTCGTTTCCACATTGATCATGCGGGCGCCGCATTCGACGGCCTGGTTGAGGAGCGCTCTTGGCTTAAGGGGGCCGTTGACAAGGATCCTGTCTCCCCCCAATCCGAGCCTCCGGGCAAGCCACATCTCAAACTCGGAGATGATTTCGGCGCCCACTCCGCACGTGGTCAAAGCTTTAAGAGCTTGGGGAAGGGGATTGGTCTTGAAGGAAAAGAATACGTCCACATCGAGACCTTCAGCAAGAAAGGCTTTTTTCATCTGTTCGAACGAGCGCTCCAGCCTTTTCCCGCTGACCACAAACAGCGGCGTTCCGTATTGGGCGGCTAGGCGGGCGAGGTTGTGGCCGTCCCAGTAAAGGTCTTTTCCCAGGCGGCCGAGGTTCCAGCGCTCCATCCCGTTCATTTTCGTATCCTCATTTTCCACCAGAAAATCAGCATGGCACCCAACAGAAGGAGCGTGCCATAGGCCAAGCTTCCCAGGAGCGGCTGGAGGACGGAATGGTCGGTGAACGCAGAGACCATACTGAGTTGTGAGGGGAAGAAGCCCGGCAGGTGACGGATGATGGCTTTGTTTTGGGCTTGGGCATAATAAATGGGGTTTTGGAGCCAGCCGACATCGAAGTTGGCCAGCAGGACGATAAACAGAATGCCTTCCAGCTCCCGCTTGAAAATGGCCCCGACCAGCATGCCGTAGCAGCCGTAGACATAGCCGCCCATCATGAACCCGAGCAGGACGAGCAGAAACCGGCGGGGCGCAAAGAACAAAGGAAGCATGGCGCCCACATAACCACCGATGCAGACGATCACGCTAAGGAGGACGGAGTATTTGGAGAGGAGGATCTCGGATGTCTGAAAGCCGCACAAGACGAGTCTTCGGTTTTCTGCGGCATGTTTTTGGGTGAGGTTCAGGGCCAGGAAAGAGGTCAAGATTCCCACGGCCGCCAAACCGATAAAAATCAGGGCTTCACTGCGCTCCCTGACTGTCAGGAAGGTCTCGTCAGAGATCGAGCCCAATTTGAACGAGATGGGGCTCTGAGTGGTGACCAAAAAGATCACGGCATAGAACAGGGTGGGGATGATGAAAAAGAGAATAAAGGCGATTCGGCTGCGGAAGAGCTCCTTGGCGGTCATCATCCATCCGGTTCGAATATGTCTCAGGCGCATCGGAGGATTCCTCCCTTGAGCTCAAAGATGACATCGAAATTGGAGCGATCATAGACAAAATGGGAGACAATCAGAATGCCCGTTCCCTGAGACCTCAATTCTCCGGCATATTCCCAAAAGTGAACATACGTCTCCCAGTCGAAACCGGAATAGGGCTCATCGAGGATCAGGAGCGAAGGCGAGTGGAGGACGGCCAGGGAAAAATTGAGTTTCTGCTTTGTCCCGCCGCTCAGGCGTGAGACGAGCTTCTTCTTGTCTTGTTCAAACCGGAATCGTTTGAGAAGAAACTCTTCTCTCTCCGTCAAGCCCCCGGAATGATTTTTGCGCCCTAGACCGTAGGCGGCTGCAAAATAAGCGAAATTTTCTTCGACGGTCAATGTCTCGAACACACACAAATCCTGAGGGCAGTAGCCCATCGCGTCTTTTTTCATTACTTGCCCCGAATCCGGGGGAAGCCAGCCGACGATGATTTTCAGGAGAGTGCTTTTGCCGGCCCCGTTCTCGCCGGTGATCCCAACGATCTCCCGGGATTTCATGGAGAACGTGACATCCCGCAACACGGTCTGACGACCGAACGACTTTGCTACGTTTAGGACTTCAAGCACATTCTCGCCATTCATGTCCATAATCTCCTACCATTTAACCCATATCTTCCAGTAGAGGTCGGCGGCGAACAGAATGAGGACAAGAACAAAAAGGGCAAGCGGAGCGATTCGTTTGATCATATGTTTGAACGCCAGGCGGGCTTCCTGGCGCGGGTCGGCAAGACGTGGATAAAGAAGTTTTGCCATTCCCCAAGCTCCGCTTGCCCAGACAAATCCGGTCACGGCGTCTGCAATCAGGTGTTGTTTGACAAAAAAAGTGGAAAAGGTGATCAAGACAGCGATGACGAGGACGATCGACTCGCCCAAGCGGCTGAGCCGCTGGCCCCGGCAGGCAAAAAAGACGATCCAAGCCAGGGCCACATGAAGGCTCGGCAGATAATTCGCGCCCGGCTTGAAGTCAGCGGCATATTCCCAGGCTAGCAGGCGTTCGGACAGGCCTGGGCCGAGTTCCGGCTTTTGAAAGGCAACCGGAAGTGTGACATAGACGATAAAGGCCAGGAGGTTGGCGATCATGACCGCCAGCAGGGCCTGGTTGAACCTATGCCAGTCCTTGATTACAAAAAGAGGAAGCAAGGGAAAGATATAGAAGAGCTCATAAGGCCAGACAAACATGGCGATTAAAGGAATTTGCTTATCCAGGACGGACGTGAGGTCCAAGGTCGGCAGTTTAGCCGCATATGTTCCCACGATTTCGTAGGAGAGAATCCAGGCTGCGTAAAAGACCACGCTGACCTTAAAGAAAAACAGGCGCTCTCTGTTTACCATGTTCCGACCTTCTTCCAATGAAAACCAGTGATGAAGAAAACGGAAATGCCGATGAGAAGTGTCAGGGGGATAAGCGAGAGGCTTTGAGCAAAGGCCCGGACGTTCCAGGGCTGGGGCGAATGAGTTGTGATTATCGGCGAGAGGGAGAAAAGGAGGGCTAAGCCTAACACAAACATCACGGCACAGCTCACATGCCCTTCATTGAAATATTCGTGAAAACGGAGTCTTCGTTCCCGGAAAAATTCGATGAAGGACCGGCCGACGGGGTAGATCAGAAAGACCATAGCCGTCAGGAATCCCGCGGGAAGTCTCTTGAAAGACAGCCCATTGAGCAAAATAAAGAGACAGAGACCTTCCAGCGACGAAAAAGCCTGCGTGGGATGACAGAGAGCCTGTTTTCTTCCGGTCAGGCGCAACACTTTGGCCTGGGGATTTTGGTAAAGGATGCCGTCATGGGTCGAAGCTTTTCCCCAGCAACAGCCATACGTCACGCAGCCGAGCCTCCCGATGGCGTAATTGATGAACATTCCCCGGACCACGACATCCGTAATCATCAAGGCTGGATAACGATAAACCCAGGCGAACACAGAAGACGCGAAGATGAGGCCGAAGAAAGCGCCGAAGGAGACAAAGCCGTTATTTTTTATACCGAGCAACGGCTGATGGATGAGCTCTTTCCAGTGCCCCAGCCACCAGAAGAAATAGCCGAAAAATGACCCCGAGAGCATGGTCCCAAAAAGAAAGACGACCACATGGCTTTTCGGAAGGCCCTGGCCGAGAAACAGCGTTGTCACATGCTGAACGAACAGAAAACTTCCCATCATTATGAACATCCCATTGGTGACGAGGATCAAGCGGCCCCGGCGGAAAAGAATTGTCCGGCGGGCGATCCTGGTCAATCCTGCACAAATTTTTTTGAAAACCGGCCTGAAGATGACGGCCAATAGGCGCCTCATCTTTTTAGGGAAAACCATGGGCGTCGTTTCCATATACGTTCGATAGGAATCTCCGAATCGCTTGATCAGGCCTGGTTCTTCGTAGAACCGGGCGTAGATGATCCAGCCGGCCAAGAGCAGGGGAGAACTGAAGGCTAGCGACCAGAACGATGCGATCAACATGGCCAGCCCGGCAAAGGCTGCGTTGAAGCCGAGATAAATCGGGTGGCGGAAATATTTGTAGATGCCGTTGGCGACGAACTGGCTTGGAGGGAGGTGGGAAATCGGCAGGCCTCTCCCTTGGAACCAGAGCTGGCCCATGCCGGCGGCCAGGAGCGAGAAACCGCAAACGACCAGGTTCCATCCGAAGATCGTGCTCGCCGCCGCAGCGGACATGGCAACGGGCGCGAGCATGTCTAAACGGAGGCCGACGGCCAACAAAAATACAGGAAGAAAAAGCCAAAAAATGAAAATGTAAAGTAGAATGATGGCCAGCGCGCTCCAATGCGATTTTGGATGGACGTCTAGAATCAGCGTGTTTTCCATTGCCAGAGCACCCTTTCATGGATGGCCGCCCCATCCCAAATTTTTTTGCCATCGGAGAGCCGCGCTTCCGAGAACATCTTTTTTTCCTGGGGATCGCCGGCGATCCGCGCCAGGGCGTTCCTCAAGAAAGAGGACCGGATCCGATCCGAGGTGGTGACGGGACTTTCTTCGATGATGCTCCGCCGCTTGAGGAGCAGTGTCCAGCCTCCCTTGGCGATCCGTGTTTCCTCATCCCCGTTGTTTGTTTGGAGAGCATACCGCTGGTTGTCTTCCGATTCTAACGCTGCGTCCTCAGGCTGAGACGGTCTGTCTGCATCGGCACCAGCGCTCAGCAGGATATTTTGAATGACATTTCTTTTTTTCGTCGTGATCTGGTTGAAGACAACCGTCCGTCCGCCGCAGTGGGCTCTTCCCCAAATGAGCTCGGCGAGGGGCAGCCGCCACGGAGGAATGTTTGTCTCGACGATGTCCTGGTAGCCGAATCCGTTGATCTTCAGAACTTGAAAGGTATTTTTGATGGTCCCCTCCACCCTAGCCCGGGGCTGGGGAACGCGCCATTTGAGAACGCCTTTTTTTCTCTTGAGGAGGACGGCGGCCTTGGCCGGTATCCACTCTTTATCTTGGGAGAGATATTGGAGGTCGATCGTGAAATGGCTCAACTCCATATGGATTTTCGCCCGCCCGTTCTGCTGTATGAGAAAATGGGGACCCAGGGCGAGCTTCCCTTTGGAATCCGGAGAGGAATATTCTGTCGTGATGGAATCCTGCATGAGGTTGCCGTTCGGCAAGGTCAAATGGGCCGAGACGAGGCCCCGGCTTTTTCCGAAGATTCGGTACGTGATAAAGTAGGCATAAAAGGTCTCGCCCTTCTCCGTGGCGAAGTCGAAATACCATTTTTTCATGTTAAAGGCGGTCATGGCTGGCCTCCCCGGCGATGTGTCGTTGTCTGAAGTGTTGGTCCGCTCATGTCTATCGGCTCCGGTACCAATGTAGGATTTTTGACAAAGAGAGTTGTCATAAAATTGTCAAGATTTTGTTAAGAATTTGTTAAATTATGCAGGATGATAAAAGCAAAAAACAGCTTTGTGGAACAGAAGGTGACGCCATGGACGGTTGACCCGAACAACATCCGCTCTCTGAGAAAAATCACCCGGCCAGCCAGTCTATGATAGGGGGCGGTAGAAAAATGAACGCTTGACAAAGGAATTTATAAATATATACTAATAGTATATATTAATGAGCGACGAAGAGGTGCGCATGAGAACAGCCAAGCTTTTCCGCAACGGCCAGAGTCAGGCCGTGCGCCTGCCCAAGGAATTCCGGTTCGAGGATGACTACGTCTTTATCAAGAAATCGGGAAATGCCGTCGTCTTGATTCCGGCCAAGAACTCATGGGATTCTCTTCTCGAAAGCCTCGACATGTTCTCCGCGGACTTTATGACCGAACGCCGGCAGCCGACGGCCCAGAAGCGAGAGCCTCTCTGATGAAATACATGCTTGACACGAATATCTGCATTGCCCTGATCAAGCGCAAACCACCGAAGATTTTGAGGTGTTTTCATTCGCTGGCCGTGGGGGATATCGGCATCTCGACGATCACCCTCGGCGAGCTCCGCTACGGGGCGGCCAAGAGCCAATCCGTGGAGAAGAACCTCCAGGCTCTCGAAGAATTCCTATTGCCCTTGGAGATCGCCGACTTCGATGAAAATGCGGCCTCCTCTTATGGACCGGTCCGAGCCGATCTGGAAAAGGCCGGGACACCGATCGGTCCTCTGGATACACAGATCGGCGCGCATGCGCTAAGCCTCGATATCGCCCTCGTGACCAATAACACGAAAGAGCTCCGTCGGATCAAACGACTCAGAGTTGAGAATTGGCTGGCTTAGAGCAGATTTTTCTAATGTGCGCTTCAACCGTTCGGCCATAATGATCGTTGATTATGAAAAAGGAGATAATAAAGGCGTGTAGTGAGTTTGCTTTCTCCCTACGCTTGAGATCTATCCCCTTGCCTCTACGCGCCTTAACCTACTAATATCAACTGATTGTTCTGTTTTCCACAAATCAAATTGCAGCTGAAGCCGAAGCCACCCCTCCGGTGTCCGACCAAAAACCTTTGACAGTCTGAGAGCCATTTCAGGACTGATCCCAGACCTTGCGTTCAGAAGGGCGGAAAGGGTTTTTCGCGTAACACCCAGGGCATTGGCGGCCTCCGTTACACTTAAGTTCAGGGGTTCAATACAAAACTCCCTTATGATTTCACCAGGATGGGGGGGATTGTGCATACGCATAGAATACTCCTTTAATGGTAATCTTCGTAATTTACGTCGATCACATCTCCTTGTTTAATCCTAAAAGTGACACGCCGGTTCCCACTGACCTTAACTGACCATGTCCCTTTGTGCTCACCTTTAAGTTCATGCAAATTTAAGCCGGGCAAATCCATATCTTCAAGGGTTTCAGCCGTCTCGAGAAGTGCGAGGATTCGCCGGAGCCTCGGTCCATGTTGTTGGCTGACACCTGCTGAGATGCCTAATTCAAAGAGTTTCTTTAGGCCTTTATGTCGAAAATTCTGGATCATGCAGTCAAATTGTAACCAGATACGTTACGGGTGTCAAGATATTTTTATAAGCAATTCCAGGTGACAGCAGTTTGCTTTTTCCGTACGCTTGAGATCTATCCCCTCTGAGCCCAATGACCATACTCCCGCGCCCATAAAAAGGAGTAACTTAGTATTTATTTCTTTTCCATATTGGTTGAGAACTCTAAGCTGACGGGTCCGATCAAACTGGAATTTGTTCTTCCCACGTACATGGATGGCGTCGTTAGATATAGTCTCCAAACTCCGTAACATCACGGCCTCGTCCGCCGTGGCCGCAGCCGAAGAGCATTCCCCGGCCGGTATGCCATTTATACTGCGGATAGGATATCCCTCAAAAGTCTTGACATCCGGTCTCATATGCATTACATTGTAATACGAGGAGATAATAGATGAGTCAAACGATGACAGTCAGAATCCCCGATGAATTGCGGAAGGACCTGAAGAAAATTAGCCAAATGCAAGGGGTCCCCGTCAGCGATTTAGTCCGAGAATCACTGAAAAAGTACGTTTTGCTTTATCGATTCAGGAAATTACGGGACATGGTGCTTCCTTTTGCTGAGGCGCAGGGCATCTTGACTGATGAAGACGTTTACAAGCTGATTTCGTGAGAATCCTGCTCGATACGAATGTCATTTTTTCCGCTCTGGCCGCCCGGGGTGTGGCTCAGGCTGTTTTTGAGCTTTGCCTAGAGAAGCATACGATCATCCTCAGCGAGCGCATTTTGTCTGAGCTGTCTTTCCATCTGCAAAAAAAATTGAAAATGCCGGAGGAAAGAGTGATGTTGATCATCGAATATCTCAAAGAATGCTGTTTTCTAGGCCAAGAGGCTCCGGTCAAAAAAAGCGCCTGTCGAGATAAGGATGACCTCCACATCCTTGGGTTGGCCGAAAAAATGCGGCCGCGTTTCATCGTCACGGGAGACAGCGATCTCCTCGTCCTAAAAAGGTATAGCCAAACCTCCATTGTGACTCCGAGAGAATTCTGGGAAAAAGAAAAAAAAGAGGGAAAGCGTGGATGAGCGCAAAACCTCTCGCATCTAGGGCGCGGGGCCGGGCCCCTGATGGAGCAACAATGAAACACGCGATTCTCCGTAGGATTCGCTCTTTAATCTAAGGATCGCTAATCCACCAGTAAAACGACACCTCACCGTAACCCTTAGGCGGATTCTTAAAGCCGGGCAGAACATTCAGATCGGGCGAACGGTCCGGAAATCCCATGGAAAGTTTTAAGTCTTGCCCAGCCGAAGGCAGCCGCAGCATTGTCATAAAAAGAAGAGCCATTAAGCTGAATTGGCGTCGGCTCATGGCTTCCTCTCAGCGTGCGGGCGGAGGCGAAGGGACTACGTTGACGGCCCGGGCCGCGGCTTCCTTGGATCCGCGTTGTAACCGCCGGGGAAATCGAAATGGTGGTTGACCCAAAATTCGCCGGCCGGCAAATCGCAGCGGCCCTCGTTTTTCAGTGAATCCATGGGCGGGATATTGCCCGGGCCGGCCGCCTCGCTGCCCATGCGGAGTCCCCGCTCATGGCAGACCTCGGCGAAATGGCCATAGAAATTTTCGGCTAGACAATCCTCTATCGTGCGGTCGAAATCCTCCTTGAACCGCACCGTGAATTCGGCGTCGACCACGATGCGGCTGGCGAGCGCCGGTAGATACGGTTTCAGGTCATAGCCGCGGAAACGGAGGAATTGGGCCGGAAAATCCCGGGTCCAGGTCAGCTTGCCGCATTCCCAGCTGTCCGACCAGAGGTAGTCCAACCGCCCTCCCGGCTTGGCGGCCTCGTCCAGGACCGTTTGGCCGAGATGGCGGAAATGGTCATCGAGCGCCGCGGGATCCAGGTAATCGATTTGATAGCCGGCTCCCTCGGCGAAGGTGTCGCCCTTCGGGTAAGGATCCCAGCGGCTTCCGGTCAGCGTATATCCGGACCGTAAAATGATCCAAACACCGGCCGGGACGTCCCATTCGAAACGGCCGTCCGCATTCAACCGGTCGGTCACGTCAACGATCGTTCGGGGATCGACCGCCTTGTCCGGTTCTTCCGGGAAAGCCTGGACCCAGACGTCCTTGTAGTAGCCGTCGACGGCCGGGGGCGCGGGCAGAGCGCCGCGGAATTTTCCCGGGCCCCGCACTGTGAGTTCGGACTGCGCGACTTTCTTCATGGCGTTGTCCTGGGTGACCCAGGGGCCGATCATGACCCAGCCTCCGGCCAGGTTGAAGCCCATCTCGATCTTCAGCCGGGCCGCTTCCTTGACGGCGTGGCGGAAGAGCTCGCGCCACTCTGGGCCCAGGAATTTCACGCCCGGAAGGGGAGCCAGGCCCGCGTATCCGCCCGTACAGATTAGATTGACGCCGCTGATGCCCTTGGCCCTGAACTCCTCGAGATCGCGGGTGATCGCGGCCTTGTTGACGCGGTTGAACAGCCACCACCAATAAACGCGGGGCTTGGCCGCATCGGGCGGATGGAGGAAGCCTGCGTCGAGCCCGGAGGCCGCGGGTTTGCAGGCAGTCAGGCCGACGACGAAAATGACGAAGGCAAGGGCCCATGGAAGAAAGGCGCGGAGTAAGGATTGGATGTATGGCCGGATCGGCAAGCGCGGCAAGAAGAATTCTCCTCTTCGGTTCGGAACGAACGGACTATAGCTCCCGGCTTCACGCCTTGTCAAGGCGCGCCACTCCTCCAGTCTCTTGGCATGACACAACGGGCAAAACCCCCGGGTTTTGCAGGAAACGTCAGTATATCAACCGCCAACAAGCGTTGACGCGGACTCCAAATTCTATTAACTTCCAGAGCCGGAATGGGGAAGAGGAAAGGAAGTCAGGAAGGGCTGATGAAGAATTTGCATCCTGATCTTATGGACGATGCTCCGCTCAACACTGCTTTGACACTAATCCCGCCCGGGTGTAAAATATATTCAAGATCGAACAATGCCGTTTGATACCCTACGAACAGCTGATTACTCGCCCTTAGTCGTTCATTTTACCAAGAGTGCGCGAATGGTGCGTGAAGAGCTTATACTAGAAGACGACCAGTTGTTTTCGTATAAGCAAATAAACGCAAAGGAACGCCTATTGAGCATATTAACCAGCCGAGTGATACACGCTTCACCCATGCCTTTTCTTCCTAGCGATCCGCGTGCTGTTTGTTTCACGGAATGTATTTGGGAAGGCCTCGCAAATCTAGTGGGTCAATACAGTTCTTACGGCATTGTATTCAGTAAGCGGCTCATATTTGATTTAGGTGGGGGTCCAGCTCTTTATCTCCGCGGTGACAACTTCGTAGCCGTAAGAGGTGAAATTCCCGAGCTTCTTCATGCTTTCATCGCACCGTTTGATCCTGAAGCTAGGATCAGACCCGGTGTTCCTCTTGATTGGTTACATGAAAGGGAGTGGCGGCTTCCCCATTCACTCGAGTTCACATACGCTAACGTCGAATACGTGCTCGTGGAATCGATCCAAGAGGCCACACAGTTCGTGCACCAAGTAGGCGCTCAACAGCTGCCGGAAAGCAAGATCATTCCAATGGAGGTTTATCGCAATATCAGAAGAGCATGGACGAGCGAGTAAGAATGGCAACTTTTTCCAGAAAGATTTATTCAATATCAGAATTTCTGCGGTGGAAAGAGAAGGAGCAACTTATTTTGCAGCCTAAGTTTCAGCGTAGAAATGTTTGGGAAGAGGCAGCTCGGTCCTACTTGATAGACACAATTGTGCGCGAGCTACCCATGCCGAAAATCTACATGCGGAAAGTTGTCAACCCTAAAACCAATCAGGCCGCATACCAGGTGGTCGATGGTCAGCAGCGTCTACAGGCAATCCTAGATTTTTACATGGGTAAGCTCGTGCTAAATAAGCGGCACAATTCAGATCTTGGTGATGCTACCTTCGAGAGTCTTCCTGATCCGGTACGCCGGATATTCCTTGGATATCGGATTTCTACTGAAGTCATGGAAAAAGCGGCTGACCCAGAGGTGTGGGCGATGTTTGAGCGACTGAATACTTACACGCTTACGCTGAATAAACAGGAGAGGCTAAACGCAAAATGGTTCGGCTATTTCAAGCAAACGGCCTACAAATTGGCTGCAGAGGAATTTGCACTTGAAGTTTGGCAAAGCCTTAGGATTTTCAGCGATCGCCAAATCGCGAGAATGAGAGAGGTTGAGTTAACCTCTGATATTTTGGTCGCTCTTGTTAGAGGTATTTCTGACATCACAGAGATAGGCAAGGCCTATGAGAAATATGACGCAGAATTTTCTGATCGCGATCAGACAGGTGAACGATTCAAGGAATCGTTATCGTGGATAAGGAACAACCTAGCAGAGTCGATTCGTACCACCAAGTTCAGAAGGAAGGCATGGTTTTATAGTATTTGCGTAGCGGTCGCTGATGTACTAAGGGGAATTCCGCATGGCAAAGGACCTAAATTACTACGAGAGAAGTCTCAAATCAGCGCAAGAATGTCAGAATTGGACGCTGCTCTCAAAACAGCAGATCCTGCCAAGCTCCCAAGGGGATTAACAAGATTACAACAAGCGCTATCGAGACAAACCAGTCATATCCCCCCGCGTCGTATTCGACATGATTTCTTTTTTTCGATGCTAACTTCTGCGGACACGCAATGGAAGAAAATTTGGCGGCGATGAACGCTGCTTCCCCTAAGGTCAGAGCACTCCTTCGTCAGATTTGCATCCATGGCGTGAGCGCTAAGGAGGCTCATAAGAGTCTCCTTTCCGCACTGCAAAGAGTATCTGACCCAAGGTGCAGGCTAATTACACCCATAGATATAGCTGTCAAAGAGCTGTCAAGATCTCCCGATTTTCCATGGATCATCAGTGGGGCATATTGGTTCCTACGCAGACAAGGGAACTCGCTCCCCCCCGGCACTATTTTTACGCCACCGGAATTGGCCAATAAGGTAATCAGTCGATTGCTACCTGAGTTGACTGTGGTCGATCTTGGCGCTGGAACCGGTATGTTGACATTGGCAGCTGCGAAACGAGGCTTTAAAGTCATTGCAATAGAAGAAGACGCCGAAATGATTGATGTGTTGGATCGACTAGCGCATATCCTACAAGTCCGCAACCTTATAGATTTGCGTGTTCAAAATGCGTTGGATTATCAAGGTGGAGATAATCAACAGATAATGTCTAATCCCCCCTACACACGTCATCAAGCAATCCCTAGCCGAAAGAAAAAAATTCTTGCCGAGCTCACATCTCGTCTGGGGACTAATTTGCCGCTGAGCGCCGGACACCACGCTTACTTTATGCTTTATGCTTGGACAGCGGAATGGTCCCAAAAAGAGGTCCTTTTGCTCCCGACAAACTGGATCGATACCAAATACGGTAGCGAGCTGCGCGAAATTATGATGGAGAGGGGAGCTCGCGAGATATTGTTTTTTGAGAATGGAGATGGAAAACCGGTATTTCACAATGCTCTCACAACACCCTGCTTAATCGCTACTCAGCGATTCCAAACGCCTGCAAGGCGGCCACTATCGAAACCTCGCATTCGGATCGTTGGGATTCACGGCAATGGGCAAAACCATAGGAAAAGCAATCTGCTTTCATTCGAGAAGATGAAGAAGATATTGAATTTCAACAAACATCTGAAGCCAAATACTAGTCACAAGCTATCGAAAGTTTTCCGAGTTAAGCGAGGCATTGCCACTGGCTCAAACTCATTCTTTGTTCTCTCTACGTCATCTGTTTATAAAAGCCGAATAGAAAAAAATGAACTTCAACCTATTTTAAGAAGACTTTACCCCAAAATGGCGCAAAGTCATGTTCAATATCTTTGGGTACCAACCAGGCCGCCTAGCAAAGCCTCGCTCAGTCGTATTAGACAAGGAAAGCGCCTCGGCATAGACAAGCGTTATTTGTGCGCCACTCGGCGACCTTGGTGGCGCCTCAACTTGCCAATCCCCCCAGATTATTTTATGACGTACATGGGTCAACGTAAACCGATCATGAAAAAGAATACGCACAACCTTCTGAATCTCAATAATATCCATGGGCTATATCTGAGGAAAGGTGTGCCAATTAAAGTTGGCGAAAGGCTTACTGCTTGGTTACGTTCGTCTAGAGGCTTGGCAGCTTTAAAGACTTGCGCCCGCTACTATCAAGGAGGATTGTGGAAACTCGAGCCAGGTGATCTTGAGAGATTGAATATACCGAAGTAAACGCTCCGAATTGTTAACTGATACCCAACTCAGATCTAAAGTCGATGCCCGCTAGGACCTCTTTTGGTCGGGAGGGATTGCCAATCCGCTTACAGCTATCGAGCTCCTACTTAATCTTCCCCAAGCGGTTGGAAGGGATATGGACAAGGCCTCTGCTGCGGCGGCGAAGAGGAGGGATTAATCGTACCGCTTTGTTTTTAATGGCAAACAGGGATGCCTCTGCTCGTACTTTGTCAATAAGCAAGCAAAATTGAACCTTTGTAGGCATCGAGAAATGACCCCCCTCCTCATTGATTCTCCTCGACCTCTGGCTCTCGGATGAGTCCAGGATTCAATCCGCATTTAGCTTACTTGCGTCTTTAAAACGGAAACGAGAGGCAATTACATAATCCCTAACGATTTCTATACTGATCCAGCGGCGGCGATGCTGTTCCGCTATATAGCCTACAACGTTGCTCCCAGCAAAAGGGTCAAGCACAAGATCATTAGGGCGGGTTAAGAACTTAATGAAAAAGTCCGGTATTGCATCAACAAAACGGGCAGGATTCGGTGAGTACCCGAATTTCTTGCACGCGCTTAAATAGGGGTCATTACTTCGCGTATTTGCTTTTACAATGATATTTGGAGGAATGGCTCCTCCATTGTCACGGTTCCAGACTTTGGAGATGTGGTGCTCAGAAGGTCGGGGGCCTTGATTGTAACCATACTTGAACAGACGGTTCATATCTTCTTTGTATTCCGTAAGCACCCAGCGGTTTGAGGCCTTTGGGTTAGATGATTTAGAGAGCCACCAAATGGTATTAACTGCATCTTTAACCCGAATCCTCTGAATTGTAACCCATTCTGCGGGGGCAGGCATCTTGGCGGGATTAAACCAATAGAACTCTTGTGCAAGCTTAAATAAGCCGGAGGATTTGCAGAGGTCTAGCAGAAGCTCAAAATGGTATAGAGAGCGTATGGGCTTCCCCTTAATCCAAGAACCGCCCAAATCAAGAACGAAGCTTCCGTTCTTGGTAAGAATCCTATGGATTTCGGCGGCAAATGGTCGAAACCACTCGATGTATTCATCCTCTCCTACATTGCCATAGCTCTTTTCGCGCCGCAAAGCATAGGGTGGGGAAGTGACGACCAAATTTACAGATTCGGCAGGTATTGATTTCATTATTTGCAGCGAATCGCCATGAAACGCCTGCCCATAACGCGTCTTATATATTCGCGGGAAGCAAGCTATGGCTCGGTTATTAAACTTCTTATTTCCCATGAATACTCTACAGGCTAATCTTGGCGCTTGCGCAAGTTTTCTATTTCATCGAAGAATTTTGTTTTCAAAAACTCGTCTGTTTTTATTAATGAAGAAACAGCCTCCTTATCTATGACGTCTTTCATCCCGGGAAGCACAAGGCGCCCATTGGCCGAGCTCGCTATAGCTTTTTCAAGGTCTGCTAGTACGTCTCTATTTACTCGGAACTGCGTGTTAACAGTCGAGGCGCCGCTGTATGACGAAATTCCCCAAAACTTGCATGCATCTCGGAATAGAATACCCTGCTCATCTTGTACATTCTTTTTCTTAAAGGCCGGCGATTCCAGCATGCGAAGAATAATCGCTATTTGTTTTCGGTCAATCGTGCCTGCTCTCGATGCAGTCGTTTGCGCCGAGTATGCTAGACTCCTTGCGATGCTTGTACCTGAGGCTGTTAATTTATAAAGTTTTTCGCCTACCTTTTCGATCCATCCTCTACCTTTAAGGCCTTTATTGCCCATGATATTACTGAGGATTCTATTCGAATCTGGGTACTGGTCTGCATATCCCTGGAGTCCAAATAAGTTTCTGTCATTCTCCCAAGCTTTGACCACAAGCTCTTCTGCTGAAAAAGGAGACCTCCCATTTTCTTCTAAGGCATTGGCAGCCCACAGAATCTTTTCGACGGTAGTCATAAGAATCTACTTGCTCGGGGTTGGAAGAATTCCACTATCCAAAAATCCTTCCAATTCACTAGCCATCGCCTCCTGCATTTCTATCATCACATCGTCCCAGCGTTCCTTGAGCATGTCCCAACTCGTATTGCCCTCGAGCCTCGTTTCTATGAAAAGTCGGATTTTCACCATTGCTTCAATAAAGCGCTCAAGGTAATATACTCTCCACTGTTTTTGCCTATCACTTGCCGGGGCTTGACCTGTGGCCTCCGACCAGTACCTGCTTGCGAGAGGCGCTGCCATATTGACCCAAAAAATCATTGACGTAATATCGTCGGGGGCAACTCGTTGAGATACAGGAGGATGATGTCTCGAAAATAACTGCTCCGGTGCTTTTTCTGGATCAAAGGGGTCAGGGTCAATGCCGGACAAGAGAATCCGAGGATATCCTTTTCCCTTCTTCTTACCTGCTCCAACACCTTCTATGACTTTGATTTTGGCGCCCGGGGAAGCCAGCGCTCTATCATCTCCTGCCGTGACTTCGGTAGTACCAGGCACTTGTGCCCAAACGACTCCGGCAGAGCCAACTCTTACGATATCCTTATTATCGGTAACAATCCAATTTAAATAAACCCCCTCGTGTTTTTCGCCATCTCTGTCTTCTGCCACTGTGCCCAAGGCCTTGAATTCGCCTGTGCTCAGCTCTATAGATTTTTCCTTCATCTGCAGGTTCTTGATATCTAGAACAGTAAGGCAGACTTTGTTAGAAATTAGCTTGTTATCCAGCGTTTCTGCCCAGATTTCAGTTTTGCCTGGACTAAAAGTCCTGACTTGGAAGAAATCCTCATCAACGATAGCAACATTCCAATCGGAGCTGTTCCATCGGTAAGGAGTTAGTCGAACTCTCTGGCCGGCAGCGTTTCTAAATTCAATTGTCGGTTGTATCCCGACTCCCACCCCCGCAAGTTCATGCGAAAGTGAAATGCGAATCGACGCAACATCCCCCCTTGGCAGCCGAGGACCAGTTGGTCTAACCCCACCCCCTCCTCGTGTTTGGTCGCCAAGACCCAAGCCAGCACTTTCGAGGAACTTATTCTTCCATTCATTCATATGTTCACTAATTTGTTGCCATTCATCACGGTCCTTTTGAGTGGCTTTGAGTTTCTCAAGCTTAGCAAATCCTTCACAGAACTTTTCAATCGTCAATCTTGTCCATTCTTTTACCGCTTGAGTTAGAGAGCTATCGGATGGTTCAATTCGGTCGCTTGTCTTATATTGAAGAAGAGAATCAAGACAAAGGTCGCCGTAGATCTGGTCAGCAAATCCCTTCCCTGCAAGGTCTCGAACATCCCACGAGCCAATATATTCATCCTTAGCTCGTATGTAGATTCTGTGTCTTGGCCGGTAAGAATACATCATACTTCGCTTGGACGTACGTAATGTGAGCTGTCCTGGCTTGTCGTCAGGCACACTGAGAGTACAAATCTTCTCGTTAGTTGGGGGGAGGGGGATTTCCTTTGGAACATCGAATGACCGTGGCTCTTTAGCTTCGTCCATTGGCTCAATAGTTTCGAGCCTAAGCGGCCAAGCCTGTTCGCACGGCACCGAATCACAGAATAAATAAACCTTGGCCTCTTGCAGGGCTTCAATCAGCTGCGCATGCCCTTGCAGGTCTTCAATAAGTGAGCTCACGCGAAAACGACCACCCGGGAGATCTCTCGGGTCTACGCCCTTGACCAACGTAAACCCAGTAGCCTTTTGGAGCACGTTCATCGCATCAGGAGGAAGATTGCTAGTTTTAACACCGAACGGAATAAGGTTCTGTTCGAGCAGCTTCTCTTTATCAAGAACCGGAAATCTACGACCCTGTAAACGATCAGGGAAGTATCCAGGGCGGACCGCGCCAGCAATAAATCCGTATCTGTTTCCGAATCCTCCAGCGCAGGTAATTAAAAGTGCGTGGGCATTAAACATATTGACCATATATGCTTTGCCCCCATGTCCGTGCCCACCTTTGCGTTTTCCGGTATGTCCTCCTAGTGCAGCTTCTGGGCTTCCCCACTCTTTAAAACGCGTTTCGATTTTTTCTGTAGTCATTCCAACAAAATCTAAACACCCAACTAGGGCAGGCATCCCTTTGTCTGCATTTTTAAGAAAAATGACTATGACCTTATTTTCCAGGGAAAAATCGGCTTCACTATAAGCGTCGCAGCTATTCTTGACCAATTCTGCTATGCCCGATGCGTGATTAGCAATACGTTGGGTAAGTTGTCGAACTGCATACTCGTGTATGGCAATTTTGTCATCTGGTTCATATTTCGCTTCCAAGTCCTTAAGCTTACTCATTTCCATACCCCCTGAGTTATGAAGTGTTATTTGTCTCTCAAAGTGAATTGGCGAGAGTTGCCTAATGATGCCTCATACAAGCCTTTTATCCTTCGGACCTCAGCGTCTAGAGCCTGAAAAATCCTTTTTATATCCTCGCTGCTAAACTCATAATTCTGCCTATTTGAGCAATTCCCCAGCAAACGAAGGTCTGAAAGGACGTTATTGGTACGACGCTCAGCAACCCGTAAGAATCTTTCTCTTTTGCCGCTCATTATATATTTTGAATAAATTATATAGATATTTATTTTATTTGTCAAGCATTATTTATATATCTAATATATTTTAAATATATAACTGATTTGTAGAAACTCGCCTTAAAATCGCCCCGGCAAGACAGGAAAACATCAGCAGCCTATCGTCTCCACAGTCGGGAACAGGAAATGGCCGAAAAGAAGGCAGGTTAGAGCAGCGGATTGACTTCATAAACCTTGCAGATCATCTCTGGCCATATCGATAGCCGACCTTTGCCCAGAGGAAGGATTAAAAGCCGGCTGCCCGGCCATCGGCGCTGCGCGGGTCGGCGGCAACGAGGAGCAGATTCTTTTCGTGATCGACGCACATACACATCGCCGGGCCGAAGAGTCCCTTGAACAGGCTTCACTTTATTGTTGAAATCAGGCAGAGATAGGGCGCGATCGCGATAGGCCGGCGCATGGCCTCGGTCACCAGGAAGTGGAGGTGCGTGTTAAAAAACGGAATAAGGTTCTTGTGATTCGCCGGCCGCTTGACATCTCCCCGCAAGCGGCATTAATTTTCCCAAATGAATTTGGGCAGGGAATATTCTGTCCGGACGAGAAAAACGTTCCCGCTTTCGTCAGTCCGATCAAAGTACATCGCTCTCTCGGAAGTAAATAGCGGGAGGTCATTGAGCTGAGCCACCCCCATGAATTCGCCCTTTCTGGTGAAGATATCGATAAGGAACGAGCGGCTTTTGTCGGTCATGTTCATCGCGAATCTGAAGACGAATACATAATCCCGTGAAATCCTAATCGCGGAGATCTGGTTTTTTGTCTGAGGTATTTTCTTCGAGAAGCGATCCCTGGCCACGGCATGAAATGTCTTCAAGATTTTGTTCTGGCCATCCACCATCACCTGCTGTTGATCGTCGGGGCGCCAGATCCAACCGTAAAAGCGGTCGGGCCCGATGTAGCCCAATCCCAGCCGACCGTTAAGGTCTAAGCGTCTGATGAATGTTCCATCTGTTTTAAAGAGGGAAATATAGGAAAGATCTTCGAGCACAGCCAGTTCCCCTTTTGAAGTAAGGACAATTCCGGCTGGGGATTGGAAATCGCCGGGGCCCTGGCCTTTCCGGCCGAAGGTCAGAAGCAGTCGGCCCTGTGGCGAGAATTTGAAGACCTTGTGTTCCAGGCGGTCCAGGACATAAAAATTGAGCTGGTCGTCTTCGCAGACCGAGGCGATGGAACTGAAGAGGAGATCGGTCCGTCCGATGGCCAAGGGGGTGGCCAGCTTTAGAGGAATAGACTTTTCTTGCGAATGCAATAAAATTGAGAGACCCAGGAAAAATAGATTAACCGAGAAGAAAAGAAAGGCGGTTTTCTGTCTTTTTCGAAAACCTATTCTAAAAGGGGGCATCTGATCCTTCTATATGAGATACCCGAGCAATCCAAAAAAGGTTAAGAAATTGCCAATCTCCATATTCCAGGCGCGGGCAGGTTGGCCCGGCCGAAGCCTCCAGGCTCACCCTATAGCTGAAATCAGGCAGAGAGAGGGCGCGATCGCGATAGGCCCGGCGCATTCCATAGGCTAGAACACTATCCCCTCTGAGCCCTATGTCTAAACTCCCGCGCTCATAAAAATGTTATATCGGCGGATGATCAACGTCAAGAACAGGAAATAGTCGCGAAGAAGGCCGGTCCCAATCCTCAGGTGCGGCTGTGTGGCGGATGAACAGGACTCTTATCGAGAGGGCCAATGGTAACCACACGCTTATTAATAACTTCGTTTGCTCCGTTCAGGGAAATGCAAAAAAAATATTCCTGTCATTTTATCTTTGCCGTCCGGACATGATGTCCGGTTTCCTGTCCGGATATGCTTAATTGAACGAGAAAATCAGCCTATCCCGCCATTTTGGCGGGATTTTTGGCGGAAAGACCTTGACAGCCCGCTTAGTAGGGCGAATCCCGACACTTTGTCGGGATTATTGTCGGGATTTGCAATTCCGGCCATTTAGAATAACCAAATCCCGACAGCCAACCGGTATCTTTTTCGAAAAGCCAGCTGCCCGGCCATCGGCGCTCCGCGGATCGGCGGCGCCGAGGAGCAGATTCTTTTCGTGATCGATGCACATACACATCGCCGGGCCGAAAAGTCCCTTGAAATGGGGATATTATTCCGCCACCAGCTCCATCAGAAAGCGCTTGATTGAGGGGTATCCATCCTCGGGCTGAACGATGCTGTAAGCTTTTCCTTTCTTGAACTGGAAGATCCGCTGGTCAATCCTGACCTGTTTGAGATAAATCCCTTCGGGCGAGAAAACATCGTAGGTGAAATCCTTTGTGGTATTCTCCTTGTAGAGCTCGACCCAGAGATTTCCCGCTTCGTCGAAGATGATCGTTCGATTGAATGCGGGCATCGTCTTCTTTTGGCCGGGCTCACCTTTATAGCGGGGATTCTTGAGCGGGTTGAACTCCCGGCCGAAGGCGAATTCGATCTTGCCGTCAGGCCCATATGCGCCAAGGCGATAGATCTCATTGTAGCCGCCGTAGAGCTTTCCCTGACGATTGATGGCCCAGACGATCATATAAACTCCCATACTGCCCACGATTCCGCCGCTGCCAACGGCCTTCATCACCTGGACCTCGCCGTGGAAGTCGGTCAGATGGACCATCTCTTTACCCGAGACGTCCGTGCGAAAGATGCTTGTGATGTAGGGAACCTCGCGGAATTCAGTCGATAATTTCAACTCTTCGCCGGGCGCGGATTTTGCGAGAAAAAGGCGATCCTGTCCATCGATAGCCAGAGTGCGGAAAAAGCCATCAAAGCGAAAGCCGGAGAGATACTCGCCTTCGCTGGTGAGGATCGTGATCCGCCGTTGTTGACCATCCAGAATGCAGACTTTTCCGCCTGTCATTAAATCAAAAAAAACGGGGAGGTCGAATTCTCCCGGCCCCTGACCTTTTCGGCCGATAGTCCTAAGAAAACGGCCTTGGCTGTCATAAACTTTGATGTGAACATCCCCCCAATCCATGACGTAAACGCGGCCTTGATCGTCGACCTTCAGATCAAGAGGCTTATTCAGCATCGCCATCTCTGGCTTTGCTTCCTCGCCGTAGGACATCTCCGCCGTGAGCTTAGCAATAAAGCGTCCGTCACGGGGATATTCGGGATTCGTGATAGTCTTTACGCCGTCCTTCATAGCGGTGACCGCCGGATAAGATTTCTTTTGACCTGAAAGAAGAGCCAATGGCGCTGCTATCAAGACCAGACAAGGGACCAGAAAGTGTTTTCTCAAACTCATGATCCCCTCCTTTTGACGGGATGGATAATAATTTTCTTTTCCGTTGCGATAGCTAAATGAGGATTCAGATGCCGATTTTACTACATCCCATCGTTGGGAATGATAAATCGCAGCATGATCGGATGTCAACATAGCGGATGCCCGGCTTAGAAGCCATGGAGCAATTTAAGCGTGTCCTCGACCTCTGGAAAGACGCCGACCCCGGCCCGCCCGAGCTTGAGGATGCCAGGAAGAGGCGGGTGGGGCTGAAGGGCACATAAGAGGTAGCTCGTCGGGCTCATAACCCGGAGGTCGTTGGTTCAAATCCAACCCCCGCTACCACCTTTTTCTCAAGAAATTCCCTGGAAAAGACAAAATCTTTGCTTCTTTCTTTTTAGGCTCCCTTAGCTGGATTCGGCTCCCTTAGGCATTTTTAATGACAATTTAGTGACAAAATTTTGGAGAGGTCTAGTTTTGTTTTTAGGTAAGCCATGAAGCCTAGTTAAATAATGATACGGGGAGGGGTCTATCTTTGTACGTAGAGAATCTGACTACGAATCAGAAGGTCGGAGGTTCGAGTCCTCTCTGGCGCGCTCCCTTTCCCCTGATTTTCTCGATTTTGGTTTTAGCCTGAGTAAGCAAAACTGAGCCATTTTTAGCGGTTTTGTCCACGCCGTGTCCACACGGCGGACGCAGGAAAAGAGGTCTGTGATACCGGCGTTACACGGGAAGGGGTTTAATTACTAATTTGGGACGCTTGAAGCAATGAACTCAGCCCAGTTGACTCTATGGCCTTTCCTTGTTAATCTTTAGCCATCCTAATTAAAGGGGCAGCAATGGCCGCGATTTGCCCAAAATGTCGCTTCGAGAATCCCGATGATACGAACTTCTGCGGAAAATGTGCGACTCCGCTTCCTGGAGCATCGGACGAAACTCCTGAGGCTGCCACAAAAAACATCGGAAGGATCAGCAGGGAATTGGCAACCGGAACTCTTATTGGGGCAAAATATCGGATCCTGGAAAAGCTTGGCGCCGGCGGGATGGGGGAAGTTTATCGAGCCGAAGATCTCAGCCTCAACCGACAGGTAGCCATCAAGGTGCTGCCCGATGTGTTTGCCTCAGACCAGGAGAGGCTGGCCCGGTTCCAGCGGGAAGCCGAAGTCCTCGCCGCTCTCAACCATCAGAATATTGCCGCCATCTATGGGGTTGAGGAAGCCGACGGCAAGCGTTTTCTTATCCTGGAGCTTGTCGAAGGTGAGACACTGGCCGAGCGGCTGAGCAAAGGTCCTCTTGCTATCGAAGAAGCCCTCGAGGTTGGCCTCCAGATTGCCGAAGGTCTTGAAGGTGCCCATGAGAAAAACATCATTCACCGGGACCTTAAGCCCTCAAACGTTAAAATCACTCCAGCGGGAAAGGTCAAGATCCTGGATTTCGGGCTGGCTAGAGCTACGTATGATCAGATTTCGGAGGTCGATCTCGTCAAATCCCCGACGATTACAGCGGATATGACGAGGCCAGGCATAATTCTTGGGACGGCCGCCTACGTGAGTCCCGAGCAGGCCAAGGGAAAGGCCGTTGACAAGCGGGCGGATATTTGGGCATTCGGCTGCGTGATGTTCGAGATGTTGACAGGACGTACCGCATTCACTGGAAAAGACATAACTGATATTCTTGCCGCCGTAATCCGTGGAGAGCCAGAGTGGAGCCATCTTCCCACGAACCTGCACTGGCGACTGCGAGAGGTGCTCGACCGTTGCCTGAGAAAGGAGTTACGGGATCGATACCACGACATTTCGGACGTACGTGTGGACCTTCAGAAAATTCTGGGCGAACCCGGCGGTGGGTTAGCGCAGCCTATCACAATTGCAGAACCTCGAAGGAAGCTGCGGCTCGGGCTCCCGGGAGTTGCAGCGGTCGCCCTTCTCGGCGTCATTATCGGAGGGTTGGCTCTCTGGAGCTTGAGAAAGCCCGAAGCGCGTCAGGTCATCCGCTTTGATTACCAACTCCCGGAGGGCCAGGAATTCATCAAAACACTTAGTCCGATCCTCGCTATTTCACCCAACGGCAAACAAATCGTCTATAGCACGCCTCAAGGGCTATACTTGCGCTCGATGGATGAATTGACCGCCAAACTCATTCCGGGAACCGAGGGGAATCCACAGCAACCATTCTTTTCACCCGACGGCCAATGGATCGGATATTTTTCTGTCAGTGACAGGAAGTTGAAAAAGATATCCGCTCATGGAGGCGTACCAGTTGTCTTGTGCAGTGTCACGGAGCTTTTGGGCGTAAGTTGGCAGAAAGATGGCACCATTGTCTTCGGCCAACCCCCTAATGAGGCCATGCGGATTTCCGCCAACGGCGGAACCCCGGAATCTCTGACCAAATTAAAAACCGGATATTTCATCGTCCTGGCACAGATCCTGCCGGACGGAAAATCGGTTCTGTACACATCTATCGAGAGCGGCCACGAGCGAATCCTGGTGAAGTCGCCAAAGGCGGGAGAGGCCAAAGATCTTTTGGAGGGCTATGGCGCCCAGTTTCTCCCGACCGGACACATCGTCTACGAGCTCAATGGCAATATTCTCGCCGCTCGGTTTGACCCTGACAGGCTCGAGGTCATCGGAGGGCCGGTCCCCGTCGTCGAAAGTGTGGGTGACTTTGCGTTTTCCGAATCGGGGACGATGGTTTATATTCCGCGCACCGGGCCCGGGATCCCGTATCTTCGCCGGACTCTCGTGTGGGTTGACCGGGGGGGAAAGAAGAACCCATCGCCGCTGAACCCGGCTCTTACCTCGATCCCAGGATATCTCCCGATGGAACAAGAATCGCTTTGAGCGTTCAATCATCTGATAATGTGGATATCTGGATCTGGGATCTGGTTCGCAAAAGCCTGACGAAGCTAACTTTCGATGCCGCCGCGGAAATAAGCCCTCTTTGGACACTCGATGGCAAGCGGGTCGCTTTTTTTTCGAATCGCGGCGACAAGAAAGGCGTCTACTGGAAGGCGGCCGACGGCACTGGAAAAGACGAATTTTTAGGCGCGGGACATTTCCCGGGCTCCTGGTCCGCAAACGGAAAAGCTATGGTCCTGACGGAATGGGACACAGAGGCATTGAATTATGACCTCGGAATTCTGCCCCTAGAGGGGGACCGCAAACTGAGCTTGCTGCTCAAAGAAAAGTATAATGAGGCTCAGCCGCGGATCTCCCCCGGTGGCCGCTGGATGGCCTATACGTCCAACGAGTCGGGCAAGAATCAGGTCTACGTTCGGCCTTACCCTGAGGTTGAAAGCGGGCGTTGGCAAGTTTCCACGTCCGGCGGCGACAGCCCCCTCTGGTCGGAGGACGGCCGGGAGCTTTTCTTCCGCAATGGGGGGGCGGTCATGGCCGTCCCGGTGAAAACGGATCCGGCGTTCAGCCCCGGAAAGCCCAAGACGCTCTTTCAAGGGACGTACGTTGGCTCTGTTTTAGGGTACGACGATTGGGACCAGTCCACGTGGGACATCAGCCCGGACGGCAAGCGGTTTCTGATGATGAAAGAGACCGGGCTTGCCGCATCGGGAGTGGTACGGGCGCGGAAGATCAACATCGTCCTGAACTGGTTTGAAGAACTGAAGCGCCGCGTCCCCACCGGAAAGAAGTGAAGCTGCCTCCGCCGCCCTTCCCGAGCTTGAGGATGCCAGGAAGAGGCTGGCTGGGCTGAAAAATTATTGAATGGAGTGCAGGCCAGAGCGGTGATAGAAAATTAGGGCCGAGAATACAACTTCGTCTGGCCGCACAGTTCTTTGGGGATATCGGCCTCCAGCCCCAGAGGCCTTGCCTCGAATTTTCACTTCTCAGATGGTACGATGAGCGGGGTCGGGTCACACAGCCGAAAAGGAAACTCTTATTTTATAGGGCGAGATAAAATTGGGGCATGAACGCCCATTCACCAAGCGCGCCAAAAAACGAAATGCTTATTATTCAAACTAGATCATCAGGTCCCCCAATTCTCCCCTAACCCAGCCAGCCCCCTCAACGCCGCGCTCTATATTCGGGAACTTTTGCCGGCTCAAAATGTATAATAATACAGAGGCGAGAAATAACAGAATTCATGGATGACCGGTTGCTCATCGAACAGTCCGCTCAAAGTAACACAAACGCCTTTAGACTCCTTGTTCTTCGCTACCAGCGGATGATTTTTTCTTATTTGAGAAATTTTCTGCTTCCGATGCAGGTCCAGGAGGATCTAGCCCAGGAAACATTCATGAGGGCCTACAGGAATATCACTGACTTTGATTCCGAAAAGGGGGCTTCCTTCTCGACATGGCTCATCACGATTGCCCGCAACCTGGCCATCAACGAAATGGCGAAGATGAGGCGGATGAAGGCGCATTCTGGCGGATTCAGGGATGAAGATCATGGAAGGAATGGAAAAAGCCCTCAGGAAATCCTGGAACAACGCCATTTTAAATCCCAAATTCATGACGCGATAAGTCGGCTGCCGGAAAAATTTCATACAGCGGTGGTCCTTTCCTACTTTGATGAGCTTTCGCTCGAAGAAATCGCGGAGATCGAAAATTGCGCGGTGGGAACTATCAAATCCCGTGTCTTCCGGGGAAAACAGATCTTGAGACAAATTCTTGGAAGGGAGAATATGTTATGAGTGATCCTCAGCGTCCCTGCGACCTGATTCAAGAGGATATTGCTTGGGCCAGAGGACTGAGCCCGGAGGACCAAAAACACGTTCTTTCCTGCAGCGCCTGTTCTGAAACCGCGGCTCGGTTCGAGGAGTTGGATTCCCTTGTCCGAAATGTGATGGGAGCGGATGTCCCAAACGGCTTCGCGGACAGGGTGGTTGGACAAATAGAAGCAGAAAAACGCAGAGAAGACAGCTTTTTCGCCCGGCGGCGGCCTTTCTTGGAAAGGATATTCTTTTCGAGAGCTGCCCAATGGGCGCTCGTGGGAATCGGCTCGGCTTTCGGCCTGTTTAAAATTCTCAGTTTCTTCGCCGGGGTGTTGATTCATGCATCTCCATAGCTTAGACAACCCGTCTGATCCAGGGCTGAAGGGAGTACGGCCTGTAAGATTAGACCGGAGGGAAAATGCGATTGTCCTGAGGAAAAGGAATGGAAGAGAAAAAAGATAAATTCCGGGAAAGAAAGCCCCTTTTTGCCCTAGCCCTGTCCTTCATTTTAACTGGTCTGGGCCAAGTCTACAACGGAAAACTGCGGAAAGGGATTCTCTTCTTCCTGGCCTCGTTCATCCTCTTCTTTCTCTTCTTCCAATTGAGTGTTCTGTGGCCCGGTCAGATACTGATTGTTTTTTTGGCCCTGTCCTTAGCGGTGAGCCTTGGCATATTTATTTGGGCTGCTCGAGATGCTTGGAAGCAAGCCAAACGGATGGAGAAGAGCTACAAATTGAAGGTCTATAATAGGCTCTATGTCTACATCCTCCTCGTTATTGTATTGAATCTATTCACTTCCGGACTAATCGTGAATTGGCAGAAAATTTGCTTTTTTGCTCTCCCCTATCGAATGCCAACCGGGAGCATGGCGCCGACTATCCTTCCCGGAGATTTGATCATGACAGATAAGAGGATAGATCACGCGTCGAAAAACCTTGGCCTGAAAAGAGGGGAATTGGTGGTTTTTAAATATCCCCGAAACAAGAAAATGTATTTTATTAAAAGGGTCATCGGCCTTCCAGGAGATGAAATTGAATTGAGAGGGATGGAGCTTCACGTCAACGGAAAAAAGTGGACAGCTCAAGAGGTGCCTCAGCTCGAAGGGAGAGGGGATGAAAATACCAAGACGGGAACAATCGCTTTCTATGAAAAAGGCGACTCCGGGACTTATCGCGTCTTTTATCTTCAAGGGACTGCAAGAGAGGATTTAAGTGTTTCCGTGCCGGAGGGCTGCTGTTTTGTCCTGGGTGACAATCGTGATATAAGCGCAGATTCACGTCATTGGGGCAATGTCCCTCTCGATGATATTGTCTCCAAGGCCAGGCTGGTTTACTTTTCCATTGATCCTGAGGGGGGAGTCCGATGGGGCCGGATAGGAAAGCTTCTGTAATGGAAAAGCACATGGTTCAGCTTGAGAGGTTGCCTTTTAACGGCTCTGACGGTGCGGGCGGAAATTCGACAGACTTCGGAAAAGGATAATACTTCGAAGAAAGGAGCAAACTATGAACAAGTCAATGAAACGAGTGGTTTACTGGACCCCCAGAATTCTATGCATACTGTTTGCGGTCTTTATCAGTCTATTTGCCCTCGATGTTTTTGAGGGAGGGAAAGGATTCTGGGAAACGAGTGTTGCCCTTCTGCTTCATCTTGTTCCAACGATTATCATCGTTGCCGTGCTCGTGGTATCGTGGCGTCGGGAATGGATCGGCGGCATTCTCTTCATCGCGCTGGGGATCTTCTATGTGGTGTGGACCTGGGGCAGAGGTCGCTGGGCAGCGTATGCGATGATATCCGGACCTCTGTTGCTGATGGGAATCTTGTTCCTGCTAAACTGGCGTCATAGAGCAGTGCTTCACGCCAAAGCCTGAGCGCTCGTTGCTGATGGCGGGATTGGCAGTTCCTCCTTCATACGAGCCAGGTCTTCCTTTAGGCAGCGATCGCATTGGCCATATTCCAGCAAGAAAAAGTAAGAGCAAGTCGTCTCGGGGAAAAGAGGCGCGGGGCGGCTGAAAAAAGATTTCTAAACATGGATTCAGGAACGTCATGGGGCAAAGGGGAGAAAGAGGGATGAACAATTTAATCATAGATGCACATGCTAAAAACGGAAGGATTCATATTGCCCAGAAGAAGATATATTCACGTTGCCTTAACACAAATCCCGACCGACTTTATTAATTTTTTTGAATTCATTTAAAATCACATCACTTTCAACACCCTTGAGAAGGGAGGGAGGAAAAATGGTCGAAACACTTCCCCAGCTTTTTCTGAACACGGTCGCGTCCTACCCGAAGGACGACTACATGATGTACAAGAAAGACGGGAGCTACCGGTCGATTTCAACCGCGGAATTCGCCAAGCAGGTTCGGCAATTCTCGCTCGGCCTTGCGGCCCTCGGGCATCGGCCCGGGGACCGGCTGATCATCCTGGCCGAAAGTAGCCCTTGGTGGGTAATGACCGACCTGGCCAATGTCTGCGCCGGCGGGATCACCGTCCCGATCCACGCCGTCCTGACGCCCGAGCAGGTCAAATACATCATCAACGACTCGGAAGCCGGGATCGTCGTCTTTTCCAGCCTGGAGATCTGGAAGAAAATCGAGGCCGTGAAGTCAGCGCTCCCCCATGTCCGGAATTTTATCTCGTTCGACGAGGCCCCGCCGGAGGGAGTCCATTCGTTCGACAGGGTCCGGGAGATGGGGGAAAAGCTCGAACGCGAGAATCCCGGCCGGTTCGAGTCCGCGGCGAAAGCAGTCCGGCCCGACGACCTGGCGGCAATCATTTACACTTCGGGGACGACCGGGATCCCCAAGGGAGCGATGCTGACCCACGCCAACTTCGTCAGCAACACCATCAGCGCTACGAAGGTCATCAAGATTTCAGACAAGGAAACCGGATTCTCTTTCCTTCCGCTGTCGCATACCCTGGAGAGGATCGGCATGCTCGCCTACCTTTACAACGGGTGCACGATCGCCTTCGCCGAAAGCATGGACACCCTGCGCGCGAACCTTCTTGAAATCCGGCCCCACCTAATGGTCAGCGCGCCCCGCATCTTCGAAAAAATCTACACTGGCATCATGAACAACGTCCTGTCCAGCTCCTCGCTGAAGAAGAAAATCTTTTTCTGGGCCCTGAAGGTCGGAAAAAAGCACGGGGCGAAAAAGCTCGGCGGGAAACCCATCTCTCCGATTTTGCAGGCGAAACGGAATCTGGCCCAGAAGCTCGTCTTCCATAAGATCATCGGCTTGACCGGAGGGAGGATCCGGCTGTTCCTTTCCGGGGGCGCTCCGCTCTCCAAGGACATCGCCGAATTCTTCTACGCGGTCGGTCTCCTGATCCTTGAAGGATACGGCCTGACGGAGACCTCGCCGGTGATCTCCCTCAATGCCCTCGAGTATATGAAGTTCGGATCGGTGGGGAAACCGATTCCGGGGGTCGAAGTTCGGATCGCCGCGGACGGCGAAATCCTCACCCGCGGGCCCCACGTGATGAGGGGATACTACAAGAAGCCCGCCGAGACCGCCGAGGTTTTCGACGGCGATTGGTTCCGGACCGGGGACATCGGGCACATCGACGGCGAAGGATTCCTGGTCATCACCGACCGGAAAAAAGACATCATCGTCACCTCGGGGGGAAAGAACATCGCCCCCCAACAGATCGAGAACCTCCTCAAGACCAGCCCCTACATCTCCAGCGCCGTCGTCACGGGGGACCGGAGGAAATTCTGCTCGGCCATCATCGTCCCCAATTTCGAGAAGATCGAGCAGTACGCGGCCTCCCGCGGCATCCCCACATCAGACCGGCCGGGGCTCGTCCGGAACTGGGACATTGTCGATTTCCTGATGGGCGAGGTCAACAAGACGACGGTCAACCTGGCGTCCTATGAGAAGATCAAGAAGATCATCGTTCTCGAAAAGGACTTCGAAATCGACGCCGGCGAGCTGACCCCAACCCTCAAGGTCAAACGCAACATCATCGAAAAGAAGTACCGCGACTTGATCGACGCCCTCTATGTCGAAACCTCCGGGCCGGATGCGGAGTAGCCTCGGTTCTGAGGAGATAGGGCAAAAGTCGAAGTCGCCGGAATGCGCCGGGCGGCTGAATAATAATTTATAGATGATGTTTCAGAACATTCCGGGCAAGTCGTCTCGGGAAAGGGCGGCGCCGGGCGGGTGAATATGGATGGGTTCGGAACATCCCGGGCAATTAGGAGAGGGGGAGAAATTCTTACTATAAATAATGGAATGAAACCTCGAGTTGACAAGTTAGAAAATAGATTTATATTTAGAATGAACACAAAGGAGGGAGGGTAATGAAATCTAAGTTTTGGGCGCCGGCTATCGCCTGTGCTTGTGTATCTTTCTTCATTTTTTTTGGCGTACTAGAGAAGATCTTCGACTCGCTTCCTCCTTCACGTATTCATGTCTTGGGTTACCAAGTAGCTGGCATCCTCGCTTTCTTAGGAATAGCGGGAATCGCTATAGGGATCAAAATCTTGAAAAAGAGGCAACTGCTTGCCGCAGGGCTGATTGGCTTCTTTTTTGTTCCAATTGTCATTGCGATCTTAGCCTTTATTTTTGGCCCCTAGTTCTATTAATGATAATGAGCGGGAGCGGGTCAGCAAGAGGCGCTTGGAGGCCGGATAGACCAACCTCCCGAAAATAGATGACGCTCGTTAGCGGATGATCGCCTCAGTGAAATAGAAGATAGGGGGAATCGAGATTCCCATAGATTTAAGGGGTTTAGCAGACTTTTGACAAAATCCTTACAACTTCTTGACAACTCAGCGAATGATTCTAGGTATATTTTAATATGAAAAAAAGGAACCTTGAAAAGCCAGACAACCACGGTCTCAACATTTTTTTATAGAAATTGTACGGGCAAATAGGAGCGTAAGAGGATGTTTGACCATCAAAAAAAGAGGCCTTTCACTTTTACGCGTCTCTTGTCAATGTCTCTGATTCTATCGTTATCTCTGTCGCAAACCTTTGGATCCACTCAATCAAATAATTCCTCGTCAGAAAAAAAGAAGGCCACGGAAAGCAAAGGCCGTTCTTTGGCTGAAGCGGGGAAAGAACAGCCCAAAGAGGAGAATGTAAAACCGGCGGCTATGGCAGGCAAAGCGACTCTCCTTGGACAAAACGAAAAGAAGGGCAAGTTTCCCTGGCTAATTATCGGCGCGGCCACAGTCGAGGTCGGTGTCATAGTGGTTTTACTCTTGACTAAGAAAAAGGAATCCAAAACCAACACTCACGAAAAATACGAATTCATGATGAAATGGGGAGGATGGGGAGACGGTGACGACCAGTTTATATATGCAAGCGGAATCGCTGTTGATTCGTCGAATTATATTTATATCACGGATAAGGTTGGATTTCCTGCTCCTGCGAAGATTATGAAATTCACGAGCGACGGATCTTTCGTCACGAAGTGGGGAACAATGGGAAGCGCGGATGGCCAGTTCGATAATCCAAATGGAATCGCGGTCGATTCGTCAGGCTGCGTCTATGTCGTCGACACTGGTAATTCCCGGATCCAGAAATTTAGGCTCGTCAGTTCGAATGCAGCGCATGACTGGCAAAACTCTTCACTTTCGTTGTCGGAAAAGGGAATTCTGCCTACTCCTGTCAGGACAAACGGCTTGAAGAATGGAGGGAGTGGGCGGGGAAATAAATAATCTAGCCGATCCAGGCGCTGGAATGCCTTCTTATTCCCGAAGTCGAGGATGCCAGGAACAGGCTGGCGGGGCTCATATAAGAACCACAGTACGACTGAAGCCCATCTCCGTAGCCCTCCCGAATTAAGATGATGCCGGGGAAAAGAGGGCAGATTCTTGAACGATTCCCGCGATTTGTGATATGCGATTCTGGACTGCTGGCTGCCTGAAGATGGTTATATAATTATCCCTCCAGGCGCGCTCAGAAATCTTATATATGGCTCATGCCCGCCATCAACCATTTGCTCGTTTTCTCAACTGCCTTGCCCATAGCGTCAACCAAAGAGTCACCAATGCTAAGGGCCAAATGCAAAACTTCATAATAGTTATGCCCCAGAACCACACAGTTTGGACGAACGACCAGGTTGTGTCCGGGCCATACCACAACGACAGAAGCCATGCGGGATGTACGGACATGGCCAGCCGATACAAAATCCACTGAATCAGAAGAAACCCAACGTCAACCAGCAGGGTCCACCATCCCGCGACTGCCGCCGCCCTCACGCGCTTTTCGAAAACATCGTTCATAGATAGTCTACTATTCGGCAGATTGAATCTTTATTTTGATAGGAATTTTCTTTTTTGCAGCGCGTGCGAACCCAACCCAGCCTCATTTTGACAAATAGGGGCCATGCCTGTCAAGGCCTCAGGCCCTCTAGACAGTCGCCAATGGGTTTTTCCACTTCTAAAGCATCCTTAGGAATAAGAAGCACCTTTTCTGCTGCAGTGGCTGATTAAGCGTTTATGGGCCGATTTTACCTCGTCCCATCGTTAATGATGATAAATCGCAGTGTGATCGGATGTCAAATTGAGCTGAAAAACAGCTGGAGAGATACGAACTTTTTTCCTCGAAATTTCGTATCCCTTATTGAATGGTGAATTTAAGATATTTTTGAGGAGGAAGGGATGAAGTCTACAACCCTAATCTTTGCAGTATTTTTCGTGACCGCCTCTTTGGCCTTTTCTGCCCAGGAAATCAAGCCGTTGAGCTTGGCGGCTCACGGAATCGACAAATTGGAAATCGAATGCGGAGCCGGATTTTTGAAAGTCCGGGGCGTCGAAGCGCTCAATTCTATAGAAGTTAAAGCCGAGATTTATGTCAGGGGCATTGCCGATAAGAAGATGAAAGAATTTCTTGAGGACCATGTCAAGCTGACGCTTGAGAAAAAGGGAAGCTCTGCCTTACTCGTCAGCCGGGTCAACAACGGGCCTTTTTCCTTTTTCCGGGAAGCGTGGATCGACCTGACCGTAAATGTCCCGAAAAAAATGGATATGAGGATCGATGACGGATCAGGTCCTATCGACGTAGAAAGTATTATAGGCAATCTCAGCATCGATGACGGCTCCGGCGGGATTCGGATCGAGAACATTCAAGGCGATTTAGAGATAGACGACGGCTCCGGCGAGATAGAAATCAGAGACATTGCTGGAAATGTCACGATTCATGACGGCTCAGGCGGAATTGATGTTATCAACGTCGGAGGAAGCCTGACGGTGAGTGATGGTTCCGGGGGGATTGATATCGACGGGGTCGAAAAAGATCTGATCCTTAAGGAAACAGGAAGCGGCGGGGTCCATTACAGGAATATCAAAGGACGTGTCATTAAATAGTCAAAAAGTCGGTCAGCGAGATCACAGATACCGGCGATAGACGATTTGCATATTAAGAAATAAAAGTAATAAGAAATTCGTTTTTTTGATGCGCTGGCTAAATGAGTCTTCAAAAGCCGGCTGCCAGGCCATCGGCGCTGCGCGGGTCGGCCGCACCAGGGAGCAGATTCTTTTCGTGGAGATGATGGTCTGGCCGCCGGGACTTCCGATGACCCAATGGGGCTTGCCGTTTTTTGCGATAATCGTGGGCGTCATGCTGGACAGGGGCCTCTTTCCAGGCGCGGGCAGGCTGGCCCGGCCGAAGCCTCCAGGCTTCACTTTACTGTTGAAATCAGACAGAGAATTGTTCAGGACCACTCCACTGCCTGCGGGGACCAGGTAGGCACCGAAATCCCCATTCAGGGTGAGAATCTGAGTCTCGGCGATACCTCCCGAACTGGGGAGCGGCATCGTGAACACATCCCAGTTCCGAGAAATGGCGAGGTAAGAGCTCACCGCCCTGGTGGCGACATTGGAGGCAGGGCAAATCCCATCCGGAGCAAGGCCAAACGGCCCCCATAGGATGGCCCGTCCCGGGGCGGGTCGGCCGCTCGTCTCCGCGAGCAATCGCGGGGCCAGGAGCGCGCCGAGCTGGAGACGATCGATTATCTGGAGTTCATCGCCCGGGTGACCTCGCATATCCCGGATAAAGGCCAGGTCACGGTCCGTTATTACGGCTTGTACGCCAACGCCCACCGGGGGAAGGTGCGGAAAGCGAGCCTTTCTCCTTTGGTTCTGCGGATGGCTGAGGAGGAAGTGCGGCGCATCCCGTCCGAAGGCTGGGCAGAGATGATTCGCAAGGTCTACGAGGTTGACCCGATGCTCTGCCCTAAGTGCGGGGGAGCGATGAAGGCTGTGGTCCCCAGATGGTCCCTGGGAAGAAATCCCTCTTAGTCTACAGGTGCCGGCTGTTATCAGCAAAAGGAAGCAGCAGTTATAATATTAATACTCTAAGTTGTTTTAAATTCGTCTATCACGGGGAGGCAGGGGGATGCCGGAGGACAAATCCAAATATACCAAAGCCACCAAAAAGATATGGGATTCAAAATTGGAATCGAACTGAATTTTTTTCTATTTTTGAAATATAATATATAATAATTTCGCTCTGAAGGAGGGGAGTATTTGATGAGAAAAATATTAATTCTGTTGCTTCTTTTTTCTTTCTTGTTTTCTTTTTCCTGTGCCCGGCAAAAGCCGGCCGAGAGTCAAGCAACGCTTGTTTTCACCCACGCCCAGAAACCGGCTCATCCTCTGCTCGGGCATGGTCTCGGCATCGATCACGTCGGGATAGCGGTTCGAGACCTCGAAAAAACCAACCGTGACTACGAACAGGTACTCGGTTTCAAGTACTTTAAAGTTCCGCCTTTTACAGACGGAACAGTAAGAAGTTCCATTTTTTTTGAGAACAACAGCTATCTGGAGCTGACTTCCGTTGCTACTATATCGGATCAAACCAAGGGTTTTGCGGATTTCGCGGAGAAGCATGAAGGGGCGATGTTTTTGGGTCTAGCAACATCGTCCGCAAAGGACGCGGCCGATTATCTAAAGGCCCAGAACTTTGAGGCCGTCCTGGGTGGAGAAGAGAGTACCACGAAGAAAGGGCAGCCTAAGCCGCCTCCACCTCCATACTACTATGTATTCATTTCCGACAAACCTTCAGGGGAAAGACAACCTTTTATGTTGTCGAATTTCCTTTTCCTTATCGAGTATGTCTCCCCCGAGAGGCCCGGGAGGCTTGCCGCCCTGCGGAAACAGGGCATGATGACCCATCCCAATACCGCCCTGGGTATTCGCTCAGTGTGGTTCGCCGTACGCGATCTGGATGCCCAACCTCGGAACCTTCGTGATGCAGGCCTCGAACCGGGCGAGACTCGTGAGGCGAAATTCTTGGGGGCCAAGGGCCGAGAAGTCAAGGCTGGCATGGGATGCTTGCTCTTGCTGCGGTCCACCGACGATAATGGCGCGTTGAGCAAGTTCCTTTCAAATCACGACGATGGATCCATTCTCGGCGTCAGCATCGAAGTTTCTGACTTGAACCAAGCACGCTCTTGGGTGGAGGGCCACTCTGGGCGGAAACTGAGACCGTACAACGGTTTTAACGGCCAGAGCATCCTGATCCCGCCGGACTTGACGCACGGGGTTTGGATGGAATTATTCCAGCGATAAGTGAGCAACTCTCCTTGAATTAACGAGGCGGTGAAAAAGAAAAATCTGGGATTAGCCCTCGCATATACCCCTATGGTAGTCATTATTGATCTAATCATCATTACTATAATTGGGGCTCTTTATGCTGCAAAAACAAAAATTCAGTTAAGTGGGTATTGGTAGAGGTGATTGGAGTTTGCTTTTTTCCGTACGCTTGAGATCTATCCTGTCTGAGTCCCATGACGATACGGCCGCGCCCATAAAAATGTTAAATCCGGCTGATGATCGATGTTAGAACAGGAAATGGCCGAGAAAAAGGCCGGTAAGAGGAGCAGATCGACTTCGTAAACCTTGAGGATCATCTCTGGCCATATCGATAGCCGACCTTACCCTCCCTCTCAGGGAAGAGCAACGGCTCCAGAGCGAGCACCGGATGGATCAGAGATTTGGGCTGGATTGCGTCGCCGAGTCAACCGGCCTTTTTCAGCTCGAGATGGAACCAGCCGGTTTCGTTTTTCTGGGCGATGACCTCGAAGCCCGCCGCCCTAGCCAGCTCCAGGAAATGGTCCGCCCCCTGCCCTTCGGCGATTTTCACGCCGTAGCCGGTGTTGATCTCTTTCCCGGGCAGTTGGATGTGGAGAGGAAACATGACATAAAGCTGACGCGGGTCGGTCTTCCGGGGAAACACCACGTCCCAGATCAGGAGTCGGCCCCCGGGCCTGAGAACGCGGTGGATTTCCTGTAAGACTTTGGCGTGGTCGGCCGGCGCGATATACATGAAGGTGAAGAAAACGGTGGCCGTATCGAACGTCTTGTCCAGGAACTTGAGGTCCCGGGCATCCATGACGATTTTTAGCAAGGGTTGACCGGGGGCATCTTCGAGCTCGCGCTTGCTGAGGTCAACGGCAACGACCTGCTTTCCCTTGAGCTGACCGATGACCCCCTCGCCGCCGCCACCGATGTCCAGGACGAGGCCCTGAGCCGGAAAATCTGGCAGGACGACCTCGAGCTTGGCGTGGCCGAGAATCTGATCGGGTTTAGGACGCTCCTGCGTGGTCAGGACGAGCGCAGCGGCAAGGAGGACACCACTGATCCCCGCCACAAGGGCGAACCTTCGATTCTTTGTACCGAACATGGCACTCTCCTCTCGTTCATTAGTGCGGGGAGAACCGTTCTTCCCCACACTCTTTTAATGCGCGATCGCTGGGCCGTAAGTTCCGGGGTGAGCTGTGGCTATCTTGCTCTGAGCGAGATTTGGCCGTCCCCGGTTCTGATAGAAAACAGAAGGCCACCGTTATTGAGCTTGCCCGACAGCCTTTTTTTGGAGATTTCTTTCGTCACGGCCACCGGCAACTCGGTCCGGATTCTGCCATCTCTTGTCTGAAGTGAGATATCGGCCGAAAAATTGCCCGGGAGAGAGATCTCGACGTCTCCATCTCCCGTGCGGATTTCCCAATCTTTTTCCATCACCGATGACGAAGAACAGTCCACTCGGATATCTCCATCTGTGGATTTGAGCCGAAGCTCTTTTAAGGCGCCGGCAATGGTCATCCTGCCATCGACGGTGTCTGCCAGAACGCGGCCGCCGATGTCTTTGAAGTCGATCTCCCCGTCTATCGTCTTCGCCTGGATTGTTCCTTGAATCTGGCTGAGCCGGATATCCCCATCCACGGTTTTCAGGTTCATCTCTCCCTTAAGGCCGCTGCCGCGGACCTCGCCGTCAACAAGATCGACTTTCAAGTTTGAGTTTTCCGGGAGAAAAATTTCGGAGGTCACTTTCACCCTTTGAAAATCGCCGATCCAGAAGAAGAAACCCCTCCAATGGGGATATCGAATACGGATGACGAGGGAATTTCCGTCTTGAGAAAAATCCACCGTCGTGTCTCTGAACAGCCTCTCCGATCTTCTGGCATTGCTCGATCGGACCTCTTTTTTGATTTTTACCCGGATCGTGTTGTCCCCGGAGGGGGAAAAAGTGAGGTTGCCGTCAACATCGTGGAATTCAAGAGAAACAGGCTTGGAAATGTCCATCGGAAAAGTCTTTTCAATGACCTCAGCCTTTTCCTGGGCGGCGAGGAAGCATGGAAGGGCCAGAACGACCAAGCCCAGGAGCCAAAAAAACAAGGGAAGTTTTTTCATGATAAACCTCCTCCCTCTAAATATACGAAATGGCTCGACAAAAGGTTCCCCCTGGTGCAAATCGGTTTCGAGCTTGATGGAAGTGAATGTCACGCGGAGAAAAAAAGCAAATCCCTATGACCTAAATATATTTTATTTATCGGCCGCTTTCTCGGCCTTAAGGGAAATCCTGCCCTGCTGCGATAGCCGGGTCAAGAAGTAGTTAGCGCTGTTTTTGGACAGCTTGAAGCGGGCCGCGATCTGGTCGGCGTCTGTCGTTTTCGACTCCTTGACGAATTGAAGAATCTCCTCTTCGATCTGCGCCGCCCACTCCTCGAACAGGCCGCGCACTTCCGGGGTGGCGAACGTGGCCAGATCGGAGGTCTTGCCGATCGCGGCCATCATCTTCCGGCACATGTCCCACGGCCCTTCGCCCGTCTTCTCATCCTCGCCGCAGGAGCCCATCATCTTCGACATCATGGCTCTCATCGACCCGCTCTTGCCCATCATCATGCCCATCATTCCTCCCGGAGGAGAGTCTTTCCCGCCCATCATCCCGATCATCATCTTGGGCATCATGTTTTCCATCATGGTCTGCTTTTCCTCGGGGCTCAGGCCGGCCATGAATTTTTCCATCATGCCTTCCATCATTTTCGTTTTCTCGTCGGCGGATATCTTGGAAAAGAAGTCGTCCATCATGGCCTCCATCATCTCCCGTTTTTCCTTGGGGTCCATCTTCCCCATCCACCCTTCGGCCATTTTTTCTTTCAAACCCATTTGAATTCCTCCTTGCTGTTTATTGGTCAGGATCTATCCGGGGCGGACAGCAGAACGTCCTCCTGATCTTTGCATCGTTTTGCGATTGAGCGGCGATTTCCGCGCACAATCCCAGGGCGTCCAGGAGCCGTACATCCTTGAGCCGATGAAAGATGAACGGACCCTCGCGTTGCGTCTCCAGGATGCCCTGTTCCCGCATCACGCGGAGGTGATGCGAGACAAGAGGCTGGGAAAGGCCGGTCGCCTCCACGATTTCCGAGACCGAGCTCCGCTCCTTGCCGATGACTTTGATCATGCGCAGGCGATTGGTATCAGCGAGCGTCTGAAAGAACAGCTGGAGCTTGCCCATGTCCTTCATATCAATTCACATTCATATAAATCACTGTTTATATAATAAGGTCGTCAAGGCGAATTGTCAAGCAAAAAAAATTTTTGATTGCGGCCGAGAAAGCGCCGCTTTCTCATGTCTTTTAGCAAGTCGCCTTGATGGCGGCCGGACGGCCAAGAAATCGCCTGGAAGACAATAGACTTCGTCGATGATCCGGTCGCCTACGGTCTTATACCCAGAAGGCAGTAATGCTCGCCGGAGTCAAGATGGATATCGGTTATCTCGAAATCTTTGAAAAGCTCGCGCAGTTCCGCCGGTGTGAAGAAGTGATGCGGCAGGCCTTTTTCAAGCCCGTCCAACGGAACAAATGACCCGGGTTCTATCTCCTGAAATGCTTCTGCCTGATTCTTTAGCTTAGGCACCGTGACATAGACGACGCCGTCCTTCTTGATGACACGAGCGATCTCCTTGACGACCTTTCGTATCTCTGCGAGCGTGGCATGATGGATAACCTGGACCGAGATGACTGCATCGAAGAAGCTGTCTTTGAAGGGGAGAGGCTTTGTCATGCTCTGAAGTCGTACGTCAGCCTTCAACCCTTCCTTCCTCAGCCACGCTCGCGTCCTCTTGATCCCTTCCGGTGAGCTGTCGAGCCCGTAGACGGAAAAGCGATTTCTCGCAAGATACACGATATGTCGCCCGGAGCCGCATCCTAAGTCAAGGACTCTCCGCGCTCTTTTGCCCACCAGCAATTGAACGATGTGCACCATATCCTCGTGCGGCTCCTCAAAGAACGCACCGTGTTCTTTGAAGACCTTGTCCCACGGATTCTTAGAGGGTGACATTATTTGTCCTTATATAGGAAAGAGAGGCTGATGGAAAGCCCTTCGTGGCACCCTTCGTGCATTATGAGTTTGCTTTTTCCGTACGCTTGAGATCTATCTCCCTGTTATGTGCAGATGAAGTAATATCTTTTGTAAATTGTAATAATCAAAAGAGTCTTGAATAATATTTAGACATACATAGCAGCTATTCCAATAATTGTTGTTTTTTGTACTCGTCGAGATATATTGTCATTGGCTGCTCCATTTTGTCTCGATAAAGTCCCATCTTGAAATAGAAACGTCCAGGACTCGGGTAACCGTATGACTTTGAGTAAGCAGTAACGCCTTTATAATCAACGATTTGTTGATCATTTAACCATGCTTTGATTCGGCCATGTTGAGCTCTTGCAAACAAAATCTCGAATCTAAAGTCCAGCCAATTATTAACGATCCCCTCTGTTCGACTATATAGAGTAATTTTCTTAGGTCCAACCTGTAAAGTAACGTTTATTTCACCCGATTCATAGTGAAGTGCAATGACAGGATTTTCCGGATGACAATCTCCGGATTTACAATCCTGCTTCCATTGAGCAATGACAAGCCGAGTTGGCACGATAGGGAAATCTTGTGGTAAGAATAAACTAAATGAATAAGAATAATTTAAATCCTCGGCTGACATGATACTTCTTGCTTCCATCAATTCCGCGCGCTCTAAGATCGTTCCTTTCTCCTCATCAATCTGGTCCCCAGGATTTAGGGTAATTTTTGCAGCACTAAACCCAGACCTTACGTGTGTTGACTGGATTTCAAATGCACCAGGAAGGAATTTTTTATTGCTCCATATTGGGGACAATTCATTTGATTCAAAACCATCATGGACATCAATCAACCTATTAGAGCTACAAGCTACAAAGGTTAAAATGAATAGAATAGAACTGACTCTTCGCATTTTGATTATTTTGCCGGTCCAGCGCTACTTTCTTCCTGGCGGCTGGGGAGGGTGGCGTTTCATTCGGCGCTCACGCGTTCTTTCCCGTATCTTTTGCGCTCTGCGCTCTGCTTCCAGGATGCTGGTTGTGAAGCGGATCCGGGTTTGTAATAACTTGGTCTCAGCGTCTTGTAAGAATTTCTTGATGAGCGCTTCTGCGCGTTCTCCTGTGAGGAATTGGTGCAGGAGAGAGTCTCGGATGGTATAGCCTTCTTCTCTCTTTTGAATCATGTAAGGGGTGCCGTCTGCAATTCGTATCATGAGCTTCTGTACGCCTCCTTTTTGCGGGTTGTATTCCACGCCGAGATTAAGTTTAGATTCATTAGAGGAACTGAAGATCACGAGTTCTTCCCTGGCACCGCCGTCTTGCAAGCCTTTGTTATACCTGATCTTCTCCCCGAACAGTTCTGTCTTGGTGATTATCACGCTGCGGCCGAAGCGGCTAACCTCTATACGAGTGCTGGTAAGCCAGAAGTAGCCGATGATGAGTACGATGATAACTGCCAAGGTTATGGTGATCACTTTGCCTTTGCTGTGCGAAACTGATTGGACTTCGTTCATTGGGTTTACTCCTTTTCTTTCCAGTATCATTCGTAGCGCAGGGCTTCGATCGGGTCAAGCCTTGAAGCTCTACGTGCAGGGTAGAAGCCGAAGAAGACGCCCACGGCTGCAGAGAATCCGAACGCGAGGAAGACTGAGCTCGGTGATACAATGGTGGTAATGGTGGCGAACACGGGAATGAAGCGCATCAGCTTGGACACTCCATAACCAAGGAGTATGCCGATGATGCCGCCAATAAGGCTGAGAACAATAGCTTCGAAGAGGAACTGGACCAGGATGTCGATTTCCTGAGCGCCCAGAGCTATGCGGATGCCGATCTCCCTGATTCTTTCAGTTACAGACACCAGCATGATGTTCATGATGCCGATGCCGCCGACGAGCAAAGAGATTGCAGCAATGCTGCCGAGTAGGATGGTGAGGATGTTCGTGGAGTCAGCAGCGCTCTCTGCAACGTCTGCCATGTTGCGCACCGTGAAATTATCCGGTGAGCCTGGCATGATCTTGTTATACTCCCGCATGAACTCTGTGATCTCCTGCATAGCAGCGTCTGTGGCTTGATCGCTTATTGCGCTGACCTGGATGGACGAGATTTGTGCCCTCTCACCCATCAGCCTCTTGGAAACTGTTGTGTAAGGAGCTAATATGATGTCATCTCTGCTGCCGCCAAAGCCACCAGACGCTCCCTTGGCTTTCAACACGCCGATGACAGTGAAGGGTTGTCGCGTAAGCCGAATGGTCTTGCCTATTGGATCTTCTCCTTCGAAGAGGTTGATGGCAGTGTCAGCGCCTAGGATGCACACACTCCTACCTGCGCTGACATCGGTTTCATTGAAGAATCTTCCGCCAGAGTAGTTCGTGTCGAGCTGCCAGTTGCCTATGATGTCGAAGCTGTCGTTCACGCCCTGGATGCTCGTGCTCCAGTTCTTGCTACCATAAACTACTTGGCCGCGAGTCTGATAAACCGGAGAAGCATAGGCTGCGCTAGGGCAGCGCTCCAGAATGAGCTTGACTACTTCTAGTTTCAAAGGCAGGCTTCCTGCTCCGCTCTGCACACCACCAACTCCTCTGCTGCCTGACTGGAGGTTGATATTGTTCGTGCCCATGGCTGCAAACCTGGCTTCCACTCCAGCCCTGGCTCCTGCACCGATGCTGACCATGGCGATGACAGCTCCGACACCGATGACGATGCCGAGCATGGTAAGGAAGGTGCGCATCTTGTTCCTGGTCAGGGCACGGAGCGAGAGTTTGAAAATGCGAAAAGCTCTCTTGGCTTTCATGATAGTTCTCCTTTGCCGATGTCCTTCTTGACGTCCTCCCTCTCAATCGCGCCATCTTTGACGTGAATGGTCCTGTTCGCGTAAGTAGCGATGTCGGCTTCGTGCGTGACGAGGACGATGGTGATGCCTTTATTGTTCAGCTTTGCGAAGATGTTCATGATCTCCACGCTCGTCTTGCTATCTAGGTTGCCTGTGGGCTCGTCTGCCATGATGAGCATCGGGTTGGTCACGAGAGCCCGGGCAATGGCGACGCGTTGCTGCTCACCGCCTGAAAGCTGATTGGTCTTGTGATGCTCTCGTCCCTTGAGACCGACAAGATCGAGCGATGCCAAGGACCTTTTCTCAGCCTCTTTGCTCCACACATCAGCATAGACAAGAGGCACCTCTACGTTCTCCACGGCAGTGGTTCGGGAGAGCAGGTTGAAGCTCTGGAAGACAAATCCGATCTTCTTGTTGCGCGTTTTGGCCAACCACTTCTTGCTGAACTCAGACACCTCTAAGCCGTCGAGAAAATATTTTCCGCTCGTCGGCCTATCCAAGCAGCCGAGGATGTTCATGAGAGTGGACTTGCCAGAGCCAGACGGGCCCATGATGGCGACGAAATCTCCGCTGAGGACCTGGTAGGTGATTCCGCGCAGGGCTTGTACATCCACCTCGCCGACATGGTATGTCTTGATGATGTTCTCAAGACTGATAAGAACAGGTTTCATGTTCATGACGAATCCTCCCTTCATGAGAAAAGAATATACCCGGCTGTTGATGGCTGTCAACGATGCGAAAGCGAACGTGAAGGAGGCCGTCCGGCTCTATCATCAACGCGACCGAATCGTCAGCACCATATTCCCTTTTTTTGCTACAGGGCCTGCATCCGTCGGCGCCATGATCAGTGTCCTGGGGAGAACAGCCATGCCGCTGCGGCGCTCCACGTCCGAAAGAGCCTCAAGGCCCGGCTGCGGATAAGGAATATGCTCTAGTTCGGAGTGTAATGTCAGCTTTTTCGCTCGGCCTATCCCCCCCTTATTTTTGATTCTTATGTTTAGGAAAGGATTGGCCTCCTCCCAGCACGGCATGGACGTTTGGCATCCATTCGCTGACGATAATCTTTTGCGGACATTTTTCTTCACATGTCCGGCACTGAGTGCAGGCGCTGGCCTGCTCCCCCTCGCTCATGAATCGGGAATACAGGATCCGAGCGGTTTTCGGATCGTTATGAATGAACCCATCATTGTACAATTCGAAATTGATGGGGATGTTCACGCCATTCGGACAGGGCAGGCAATATCCGCATTTCGTGCAGGGAACAAGGATCCGTTCTTGGAATTTTTCGCGCACCCGTCCGATCAACTTAAGTTCTTCGGCCCCTAAAGAGTCGATTGCCGACCGGTTGGCGAAATGGAGATTCTCTTCCACTTGGGCCATCGAGCTCATCCCGCTCAAGACAACAGACACCTCTGGATGGTTCCAAACCCATTGCAGGGCCCATTCGGAGGGCGATCGTTTTGTTCCGAAACGGTCAAAGATTTCCCGGATCGAGTCAGGCGGATTGGCCAACCGTCCCCCCAACAGCGGTTCCATGACGACGACCGGCAGGCCTTTGGCAGCCGCCAACTTTAGCCCGGCCGTCCCGGCTTGGTCCTCGGTATCTATGTAATTATACTTGATCTGGCACAGGCTCCATCGGTCATAGCCGTTGATGATTTCTTGAAACGTTTCATATTTGTCATGAAAGGAAAATCCGATATGACGGATCCTCCCGTCTTGGACCGCCGATTCAGCCCGCTCCAGCACATTGTGCTTAATAACGAACTCCTCCCAACGCTGTTTGTTCAGAGCATGAAGAAGATAAAAATCAATATGGTCTGTTTGGAGCTTTTTCAATTGCTCATTCAGGGTGCGGTCGAAATCGTCCGGTTGGGTGATCAGCCAAACCGGCGATTTGGTCGCCAACTTGACCCTGTCTCGATATCCGTCCCTCAACGCTTTGCCGACGGCAATCTCCCCGTTGCCGCCGTGATAAGGGTACGCCGTATCAACGTAGTTCACGCCTTGATCAATAGCATAACGAATCATCCGCAACGATTCGGGCTCGTTGATATTTCCGCTCATGGGGATTCCATTGTTCGTCGGCAAACGCATACAGCCGAAGCCCAATGCTGAAACGCTCCAGTTCAGTTCCCCAAATGTTCGATATCGCATATGCGTTTATTCCGGATTGATCTTCTGTGCGATCCGCGGGACCGGCTGCCCGGCGCCCGGTACGGATCCTCGGTCGGCTGCCGTGTGGATAAAGGAAAGCAAGCGAATCGATTCGAGGGCTTTATCTCAGAGTGCCTTCGTAGTGAGCGGTGAGCTGACGCTTCTTCACTTCGTCCGGAGTGTACAAGGGGAGGAGGACGGGCGCGACACGGTCGGTCTTGATTTTCGCTTTCTTCAATTCATTCTCGTAGGCCGTGATATGTTCGAGGGAGAGCTTGCCGATCCTCGCCGATTTTACGTATTCGGCGGCGAACTTGCCGGCCCGGCGGCCGAAGACATTATAATCCAGGACGGAATTGCCCATTAGTCTGTTCCGGCCGTGGACGCCTCCCGAAGCTTCGCCGGCCACATACAAGCCCTTGAGGTTGGTTTCGCAGCGGTCGTTGATCTCGACCCCCCCGTTCTGGTAATGGAGCGAAGGATAGACGAGCATCGGCTCTTTGGTGATATCGATGTTATAGCGGATATACTGGCGGTACATGGCGGGGAAGTTTTTGTTCACGTAGCCTTCGCCTTGGATGATCTCGATCAGGGGCGAATCCAGCCAAACGCCCCAGCGCCCGCTTGGCGTCTGGATCCCGTTTTTCCGCTCCAGGCATTCGCGGATGAAGGAGGCGCTTTCCACGTCTCTCGGCTCTCTCGGCCAGACAAAGAGCTCGCCGAACTTGTTGACAGGCTGTCCGCCGGCGCCGCGGATCTTCTCGGTGATCAGGAAGCCGGCGATCTGTTCCGGAAACACGGCCCCGGTCGGATGATATTGGACCGAATCCATGTACAGCAGCTTGGCGCCGGCGCGATAGGCTATGACCAAGCCGTCGCCGGTGGCGCCGTAATGATTGGTCGTGTCAAACCCGCGGATATGGAGCCGGCCATAGCCGCCGGTGGCGATGATGACCGCCTTGGCTTTGACGGTGAAATATTCCTCGGTTTCCATGTTGTAGAGAACACCCCCGGCGCAGCGACCCTTGTCATCCATGATCAGTTCGACGGTCGGCATGAACTCCAGGACTTTGATATCATCGGGATGATTGCGGACCTCATCCATCAGCGTGCGCATGATGATGGCGCCCGTATAGTCGCGGCAGGAGTGCATTCTCTTCCTGGACGTTCCGCCGCCGTGCAGGACGTACATCGAGCCGTCCGGGTTTTTATCCCAGACTACGCCCAGGTCTTCCAGCCACTTGACGACCTCGGGCCCGTCCTCGGTCAGGGCCCGGACAAGATCGGGCTTGTTGTCGAAGTGCCCGCCGCCGATGGCATCCAAATAGTGGATGGTTGGAGAGTCTTTCTCCGTGACGGCCGCCTGCATGCCACCCTGGGACATCATGGAGTTGGCATCGCCTATACGAAGTTTTGTCGAGATGATCGATTGGGCGCCGTTCTGGCGGGCGATGATCGCAGCCGCGCACCCCGCGCCGCCCGCGCCGACGATCAGGATATCGGTCTCGTAATCCGGCGTCGTCAGGTCGAACAGTTTGGATTCGATCCGGCTGTGGGATTCGAGGATGTCGGCAACCTCGGTCGTCAGCAGTTCCCCTTTGTTCGGCCCGATATGGACCTGCCGCCTCGACTCGGGCTTGTAGTCGGGATGGAATTTGTTCAGGACGTCCTCCCGCTCCTCCGCCGTCATGGGCGGAAAAACGTTCTTTCCCGATCGTTCGAGCTCGAGCCTTTTCTGCCGCGTCTCATCGACTTTTTTCAGGGAATCATGCATATAATCTGGATACATCGGATTCTCCTTTATTCGCTATCCCGGGCGTAATATTTCTTCTTGAGTTCGTCCTTTTTCATCTTCATCATCTCGTTGTACTCGGCGTCATACTTTTTGGCTTTGACTTCCTTCAGCCTTTTGTCCAAGTGATCGCTGTTTTTTCTTAGGTATTTTCCGTAGAGCCGCCTGGCCAGGATTCCGACGTTATAATGGACGATTTCGGCCGGGCAGCGGATGGCGCACAGGCCGCAGCTCGAGGCAGTCGAAGGAAAGGTCCATGACTTTCTCGATATTGCCCTGCTTGGCGGCCTGGATGTAATCCATGACCTCCAGGTCCTGGGGGCAGGCCTTGGTGCAGGTGTTGCAGGCTACGCAGCGGAAGACTTCCGGGTAGAGCTTCTGGAAGACGGCGACGTTGGGCTCCAGTTTGTCGAGGTCATAGACTGGTTTCTGTGAGGGAATGGCCGGAAGTTGGGATAGCCACATACCGTCCTGGACGAGCGTCATACAGGCCATTCCGGTGTAGATCTTGTAATCGCCGGGGAGGCGGTAGACCGTGGCACAGGCTCCGCAGAATCCCTCACGGCAGCCGGCGCCCCGCTTGATCTGGTAGCCGGCGTATTCGATGGCGCCCATGATCGTGGCGTCGGCCGGTACCTTGTGGGCTTTGCCCATGATATAGACGGTGACCATCGCCTTCGGCGGCTCGCTCTTGGCCGGGGCCGTCTGGGTTTTAGCCGTTTTTCCAGGCTTGGTCTTGGGTTTGGCAGCTTTCACTTTTGCCTTTGCCGTGGTCGTTGCCATCGCGTTCTCCTTCCAAATAGTTAATATTCTTGGGGCAATTGCCGGAGCTCCGCCCAGGAATAGACAGGGCCGTCCTTGCAGACATAGTGGCGGCCGATATTGCACCGCCCGCACTTGCCGATCCCGCATTTCATCTTGTTTTCCACGGTCGTGTAGATCTGCTCGTCCTTGAAGCCGATCTCGGACAGGGCTTTGATGCAGGTCTTGATCATGATCGGGGGGCCGCAGGTGATGGCGATCGTGTTCACCGGAGAGGGCTTTTTATCCAGGATGTTCTGGGCAACAAAGCCGACGAATTCCTTCCATTCGGGTTCAGCGACATCAATCGACAGGTGGACAGTCATTTTCGACTTTAAGTCTGCGAGCTCCTCCTTGAAGACGATGTCTGGCGAGGTCCGGGCGCCGTAGATAAGCGTCAGGTCGCCGTAATCTTTCTTCTGTAAGAGCGCCGTCTGGAGCACGGACCAGATGGGCGCCAAACCAATCCCGCCGCCGGCGAAGAGGATGTTCTTGCCTTTCCACGATTCGATAGGAAAGGCGTTTCCATAAGGGCCGCGGATGCCAATGATGCTCCCGACTTCAAGATCGTGGATGGCCGAGGTCACCCGACCCATCTTCAGGATGCTGAACTGGAGGTAGTCCTTGACGAGCGGGGAGCTCGAGATCGAGATCATCGATTCGCCTTTGCCGAAAATCGAGAGCATGGCGCATTGCCCGCATTTGTGGGTGAACCCGCCGGCCAAAAACTGAGTCCGGAAGGTTTTGATCGAGCGGACGCCGCCGACCTCTTCCTTGACGGAGATAACTTTGGCCAGTTTGGGGAGATAGACGTTAGCTGACATGGTCTCTTACCTTTTCCACGACCTTGATAATGTCGATGCCCACGGGGCAGAGTGTGATACACCGGCCGCAGCCCGTGCACTGGTAGTTCTGCCAGACTTCGACAAAGTATTGGAACTTATGGTTGATGCGCTGCCGGAGGCGGGCCGCCTTGTCGGGCCGCGGGTTGTGCCCCGAAGAGTGCATGGTGAAATCGGGGAACTGACAGGTATCCCAGGTCCGGACTCGCCGTCCGGCGAGAGGCGTCTGGCTTTCCACCTCGTCATTGATGTCGAAACAGTGACAGGTGGGGCAGAGGTAGGTGCAGATGCCGCAACGGATGCAGCTCATGGACTCGTCATCCCAGAAGGGCGAGGCGAACATGCCTTTGAGCTTGGCCGGGACATCCTTGATATTTTTGAGCTCGCGGGCGAGCTTTTTTTCCGAATCGGCATGGATTTTCTCGGCCGCTTTTTTATCCGCGGGCTTGGCCTCGTGAAAGATCGCGCCCCCTTTGGAGATGAGCTTGTTGCCTTTTTCGGTGATGGCTTCGACATAGTATTGATCGCCCAATTCGGTCATGAGAACATCAAGCCCTTCCTTCGAGTGCGGGGAGCCGTTGACGGACAGGCAGAAGCAGTTTGTCGTGGGCGGAGTCGCGCAGGCAAGGCCAACAAGGACCGCCAAATTCCGCCGCTTCCAGTAATAATCATCCCTGATTTCACCGCCGAAGACGAGGTCTGTGAGGATCACGGCTTTTCCTTCACAGGGACGGACGCCAAATATAACCGCGGGCTTCCCCTCGGGCAGGAGCTCCTTGAGCTCGTAGCCGTCCGTGTCCGCCTCGCGGAATTCAAAGAAAAACTCGCGCTGCGGGAAAACGATCTTTTTGGCCGGGACGGCCGTCTGCGGATAGTCGAGACTGACCGCCTTCGGGTCGGCGGCGAGCTCGTAGTTCCAGACATCGTCGATGAGCTGTGGAGCGTAAACGTCATAGGCGCGCAGGGCTTCGAGCCAGCGAGGGAAGTCTTTTTTTGCCAGTATTTTGTCCATGGTCTCACCTGATGAAATCTTCCGGGTCCTCATCCCGGAAGCACGAGATCAGCGCCGGTTTTTCCGGGTCGAAGCCCACGTCATAGCCGAAGAGAAGCTTGGCCTCTTTTTCCAGCTTCTTGTTGAGCATGCGCAGCGGAATATTGACCGGGCAGGCCCGCTCGCACTCGCCGCAGTCGATGCAGCGGCCGGCGAGATGGATCGCCCGGACCATATGATAGAAAATGTTTTCGGAGATGACGGGAGATTTGTCGAGCCACTTGAGCTTCTGGGCTTTCTCCTCCGCCGTCGTGTCGGGGCTGACGGCGAACGTGATTGTGTCGGCCACGCACTCGTCGCAGTAGCACATCGGGCAGACCGAACGGCAGCCGTAGCAGCGGATGCATTTCTCGAGCTGTTCGCTCCAGAATTTCCACCGATCTTTGGAAGAAAGGGTTTCGATTTTCTCGACAGAGCCGAAGGGATGGGACACGGTGCGCTTGGTCTTTTCACCGAGCAGGACGTCAAAGACGATCGGAAAATTGGCGATGCATTCGAGACATCGGTCGGCCATGATTTCGGAAGCCGGGAGGTTGACCGTTCCCTCCTCGGTCGTGACGGCGAAATTCTCGTCCGGGCCGAATTCGACGTTTTTCGCCTTTTGGCCCTTGAGCTTCTTGGCCAGCTTCCGCTCGTCGATGACGCCGGTCGTTTCGCAGGAAACGCCGATGATATGGACGTCCTTGCGGTCGATGAATTTTTCTTGGAGCAAGATGACAATCGCCCGGCTGTCGCAGCCCTTGACCATGACGCCGACGGGCCTCGTATCGGGATTCTTCTGTTGGGCTTTTCGCCGTTTTTCGTCGACAACGAACCGGACGAGGTTATGATAGCAGGTTGGGCCCCAGATGATCTTGTCCACGTCCTCCGGCTTCTTGATGAAAACGGGGTTGGCCTTCCAGCCGTCCGCGCCCAGCTCATAGGCGATGATATATTTGACTTTGCCGCTCTCAAGCAGCTTCTTGGCTTCAGCCCTGACGTCTTCGTGCTTAACCATTGAGCTCTCTCCTCAGCTTGGTCTGTGGGCCGAGCGGCTTGAGTTCTTTCACCAGCGCCTTGATGACCTGAGTGTATTTCTGGCCTTCCGCCGCGGAAACCCAGGACATCTGGAACCGCTGCGGCTCGAGGCCCAGGTGCTCGAGCAGCTTCTTGACGAGCAAGAGCTTGCGGCGGGCGTACATATTTCCCTTGATGTAGTGACAGTCGCCCGGGTGGCAGCCGGAGACGAGGACCCCGTCAGCACCTCGGTTGAAAGCCTCGAAGATATAAAGCGGCGAGACGCTTCCCGAACACATGACCTGGATCGGAATGACGTTGGCGGGGTATTCCATGCGCGAAACGCCGGCCAGGTCCGAGCCTGCCGACGAGCACCACTTGCAGAGAAAAGCGACGATTTTCGGTTCGAATTCCTCGGTCATCCTCAGCCTCCCAGGCACGCTAAGATCATCTCCTGGACCTGATTCTGGGTCAGGTTCTTCACCTGGATAGCGGCCCTCAAACAGGTGGCGGAGCAGGTCCCGCAGCCTTCGCACAGAACCTCATTGACTTCGACTTTCCCGTCCTTGAAGGAGATGGCGTCATAGGGGCAGACCGCGACACACATGCCGCATCCCGTGCAGAGATTCTTGAGGACTTTGGCCACGGTGGGCGAGTGGTAGAGCCGCTCCTGGGACAGGATGCCGATCGCCTTGGAGGCGGCGCCGCTGGCCTGGGCCACCGCCTCGGGAATATCCTTGGGGGCCTGGGCCGCTCCGGCCAAGAACATCCCGGCCGTCACACTCTCGACCGGCCTCAGCTTGGGGTGGGCTTCGGCCAGGAAGCCGTCTTTGTCCACGCCGAGCTTGAGCTTCTTGGCCAGCTCCTGGGCGCCCTGGGAGGGCCGCATGGCCTGGGCCAGGACGACCATATCGGCATCGATTTCGATTGGCTTTCCGGAGAGTGTATCGACGCCCCAGACCTTGATCTTTCCATTTTCTTCGAAGATTTTGGAGACCTTGCCGCGGAGATAAATGACGCCGTCTTCCTCTACGGCGCGCTGGACGAACTCCTCGTAGCCCTTGCCGCCTGAGCGGACGTCGATGTAGAAGACATAGGCCTGTCCGTCATGGACATGGTGTTTATAGAGCATGGCGTGCTTGGCCGTGTACATGCAGCAGATCTTGGAACAGTAAGCGCAGTGAAGCTCGGGGTCGCGGGAGCCGGAGCACTGGATGAACACCACTTCCTTAGGCTCCTTGTGGTCGGACGGACGCAGGACTTTTCCCTGGGTCGGACCGGAGGCGGAGCAGAGCCGCTCGAACTGGAGGCCGTCGAGGACATCGGCGTATTTGCCGTAGCCGTATTCAGCCATATTTTCTTTATCGTAGAGGTCGAAGCCTGTGGCGACGATGATGGCTCCGACTTCTTCTTCGATGATCTCGGGCTTCATGTCATAATTGATGGCCTTGACCTTGCAGACGTCGGCGCACTTTCCGCAGGCGATGGTCGTAAAAGGATCGGGGCAGTTCTTGTCATCGAGCGTATAGGACGCCGGGATGGCTTGGGGGAAAGGAATGTAGATCGCCCGGCGCCCGGTCAATCCCACGTCGAACTCGTTGGGAACAACGATGGGGCAGACCTTAGTGCATTCGTCGCAGAGGTTGCATTTGGCTGGATCGACGTACGTAGGCTTCTTGAGGATTTTGACTTTGAAGTTGCCGACGTAGCCGGTCACTTCCTGGACTTCGCTATAAGTCATGAGCTTGATGTTGGGATGCTTGGAGACCTCGACCATTTTCGGAGTCAGGATGCACTGGGAACAGTCAAGGGTGGGGAACGTTTCCGAGAGCTGGCTCATATGGCCGCCGATCGAAGGGGAACGTTCGACGACAATCACCTTGTAGCCGGCGTTGGCCAGGTCGAGCGCCGACTGGATGCCCGAGATGCCGCCGCCGATGACGAGCGCTTTCCGGGTGACGGGGACACTGATCGGCTCGAGCGACTCATTTTTCTGGACCTTCTTGACCGCGCTTTTGGTCAGGTGGGCCGCTTTGTGGGTCGCCTTGCTCTTGTCTTTGTGGACCCAGGAGCACTGCTCGCGGATGTTGGCGATCTCGCATTTGAAGGAGTTGATGCCGGCCCGCTTGGCGGCGTTGCGGAACGTGGTCTCGTGGAGGTTCGGGGAGCAGCAGGCGACGACGATGCTGTCCAGCTTCTTGTCCTTAATGGCCTGCTCGATCATGTTCTGTCCGGGGTCGGAGCACATGTAGACGTAGTCCACCGAGTGGGCGACGCCCGGCTCTTTGGCCAGCTCCGCAGCGACGCTTTTCACGTCGACGGTGCCGGCAATGTTGATGCCGCAGTGGCAGATGAATATCCCTGTGCGTTTTTTCATCGGTTAACCTTTCGGCTGGTCTTTTTCTTTTTTCAACGCCTCCCGGCCGTGCTCGTAGCCTCGGTCGAAGGCTTTGATATTCAGATCCAGAAAGCGCTTGGGGACGAGGCCCGGCAGGGCTTTCTTCATGGCTTCGGGAGTGACGGCTTTGGAGATGGCCGTGAAAAAGCCGAGCATGACCAGGTTGGCGAAGACGCGGTTGCCCAGTTCTTCGGCGAAGCGGGTCGAGGGGACGCTGAAGACCCTGATTTTTCCGCGGGCGGGTTTGAGCTTGACCAGGTCCGTGTCGATGATCAGAACGCCGTCTTCGCGCAGGTCCGGCTCGTATTTGTCGTAGGCTTCCTGGGACATCGAGACCAGGATCTCCGGCTTGGTGATATAGGGATAGAGAACCCTGTCTTCGGAGACTACCACCTGGGAGCTGCAGGCGCTTCCCCGCGCTTCCGGGCCGAAGCTTTGGGTCATGGTTGCGTATTTATTGTCGAAGAGAGAGATCGCTTTTCCCGTAATCAGGCCGCAGCGGATGATGCCCTGCCCGCCAAAACCCGAGAATCTTATTTCGGTCATGGTTACTCTCCGTAGGGAACGTATTTATCGCCCAGCGCCTTTTTCATATGGGTGTTCATGCATTCGAGGAAAGGCGGTTTTTCTCTGTCCACGAACTTGCCGACGATCATTTTGCCTTGATACCCGATGTCCAGAGTCCGCGTGTCGGCGCCGTGCCGGATCTCGGAGTTGTCGTGATAATACTTGAGAAGGTTCAGCCCGTCGCCAAGCCTGTTGCGGCGGGCGTATAGAGTGACGCAGGGAGCGATGACTTCGATGAACCGGAAGCCTTTTTTCTGAAAGGCCTCCTGGATGGACATCGTCACCCGGCGGATATGGAGGCAAGTCCAGCGGGCGACATAGGTGGCGCCGCAGGCATCGGCCAGGTAGGGGAGGCTGAAGGGATATTCAAAATTTCCGTAGGGAGCGGTGGAGAGGTTGGCATTGATGGGTGAAGTGGCCGCCACCTGGCCTCCGGTCATGGCGTAGTTGAAGTTGTTGACGCAGATGACCAGGATATCCATGTTGCGGCGGGCGGCATGGACAAAATGATTGCCGCCGATGCCGACGATATCCCCATCCCCGCTGAAGACGACGACCTGCATCTCGGGGTTGCCAAGTTTCAACCCGGTGGCGAAGGGAATAGCCCGGCCGTGGGTGGAATGGAACGAGTCCAGTTTGACATAGCCGGCCACTCGGCCCGTGCAGCCGATTCCGGAAACGACGGCGACCTTGTTGAGGTCAATCTCGCTTTTGCGGAGGGCGTCTGCGAACGACGTGACGACAACGCCGATCCCGCAGCCCGAGCACCAGATGTGCGGGAGGCGGTCCATTCTGAGGAAATCTTCCATCGGATTCTTGGCTTCTTGGGCTTTGACGTCCTTGCTCATTTCGCTGCCTCCTTGATGGCCTTGAGGATATCCTCGGGATCGTGAACCCAGCCGCCGCAGTGGGGGACAAGGATGGCGGGTGCCTTTCCCGCCGCCGCCCGCTCCACTTCCAGGACCATCTGTCCGTAGTTGATCTCCGGCACCACGAAGGCTTTGACCTTCTGGGCCAGCGCTTTGATCCGCTTTTCGGGAAAGGGCCAGACCGTGATCAGCCTTAAGGTTCCGACCTTGATACCGGCTTTGCGGGCCAATTGGACGGCCCTGTAGGCGACACGGGATGTAATACCGTAAGAGACGACCACGACTTCGGCATGGTCGGTCTGGTCTTCTTCGAATTTTATGATCTTATCGGCGTTCTGGGTGATTTTATCGTTGAGATGTCGGACGACCCAATCCTGGCATTCGGCATTGATGACGGGGTAGCCCCGCTCGTCGTGGGTCAGGCCCGTCGTGTGGAAGCGGTATCCGTCGCCCGCCTTCACCATAAAAGGAATCATATCCTTATCGGGCTTGTAGGGAAGGTATTTCTCCTTAGGGCCTTCGTACCACTTTCTATCGACAACCTCAATCTTGTCCGCCGGCGGGATGACCACTTTCTCGTGCATGTGTCCCACGCACTCATCCGTCATGACGAACGTCGGAACCCGGTATGTCTCCGAGAGGTTGAAGGCCTGGATGGTGAGGTCGAAACATTCCTGGGGCGAGTCGGGGGAGAGGGCGATGATCTTGTAATCGCCGTGCGAACCCCAGCGGACCTGCATCATATCTTGCTGGCCGACCAGGGTGGGAAGACCGGTCGAAGGGCCGCCTCTTTGGACATTCGCGATCACGATGGGCGCTTCCATCATGGCGGCCAAGCCAATGTTCTCCATCATCAAGGAAAAGCCCGGTCCCGAGGTCACGGTCATGGCTTTTTTCCCGGCCCAGGAGGCGCCGATGAGGGCCGTCACGGAAGCGATCTCGTCTTCCATCTGGATGAAAATGCCTCCCACAAAGGGGATGCGTTCGGCGAACCGCTCGGCGGTTTCCGTGGATGGGGTGATCGGGTAGCCGGCAAAGAAGCGGCAGCCGGCGGCCAGCGCTCCCTCAGCGATGGCGAAATCGCCATCGAGGTAATGGGCTCCGGTCAAGACTCCTTTAGGGTCGACTTTCACTTTTTTCACCTTCTTCCTCCTCGTCTTCCTTAAGGGTGACAAATAGGGCAAACTCGGGACAGATCGCTTCACAGAGCTGGCAGTAGCAGCAGTTGGGCTCGTCCTTGACATGCGGCGGGTGATAGCCCTTCTGGTTATATTCTTCGGAGAGCTCCAGGACGTTGCGCGGACAGTATTCCACGCAAAATCCGCACCCCTTGCACCGGTTCTTGTCGATGTGGATCGTTCCCTTTTTAGGTTTTAGATTGCCGAAATAAATTTTTCGTTCGGCCATTAGAGTAGTCCTTTTTGTTTTAAAACAGGCTTTGGGTCGATATAGTGGAGGTCAAGCCTCAGGGCTGACTCCGGGCAACCCAGGGAGATGGCCAGAAGCTGGCTGAAGTAAAGGACCGGAATTTTTTTGAATTCGGAGTAAATCTCGGCCGCCTGCTTCTGCCGGCTGTCGAGATTGAAGGCGCAAAGCGGGCAGCTCATGGCCACAACGTCCGCTCCCTGCTTGCGGGCCGATGTCAGGATTTTATTGGTCCTTTCGGCGACGATCGAAGGATTGTCCACGGTCTGGTAAGAGGCGCAACACTCTGTTTTGTGGGGAAAATCGACGGGCGTGGCGCCGAGCGTGGCAAAAAGGTTTTCCATGACCTGGGGATTTTCTACGTCATCCAGGCCGATCTCCTTGGGACGGACCAACAGGCAGCCGTAGTAGCTGGCCACCTTGAGATTGCTCAGCGGCTTGACCACTTTTTTCGCCAGGTTCTCGAACTTGACCTGGTCGCGCAGGATCTCGAGCAGGTGAAGGACCTTGACGTCCCCATGGTAGGCGATGTTTTCGGAGTCGATGAAATTATTGATCTTCTCCAGGCTGTCGGGGTCGCGCTTGACTCTTTCGTTGGCCCGTTTGAGCGTGTTGTAGCACATGGCGCAGGGCGTCATGACAGCGTCCGAGCCCGCCTGCCTGGTGCGGATCAGGTTGCGGATCGGGGCGACATGGTGGATCAGGTCGTCTGTAGCCAGGGAGAAGACCGTCCCGCAGCAGTTCCAGCGGTTGATCTCCTCGACCTCGATGCCGAGGGCCTTTAGCGAGCAGAGCGTCGAATCTTCAAAGTTTTTGGCATTGGTTTTTAAGGTGCAGCCGGGATAGTAGCTTATTTTCATTATGATGATTCCCTATTGGTTGACATTTATATACGTATGGACGCATTCTCACGATCGTTAAGACGTATATTTTCGAAAACTGCTGATGAGGGCAATGGGCGGAACTTCTTCCTTTTCTTTATCCGTCAGCTTGGGGATCTTGACGTAATCTTTTTTCTTGCGCAGCAAGATCTGCCTCAGGGCCTCCATGACCTCGGCGATCTTGATCCCCTTGGGGCAGCGGGCGTTGCAGGTGAAGCAGGAGGCGCAAACCCAGTAGGACTTGGATTGAAAGAGCTCCTCTTTCAGCCCCAATTGGACGAACCGGATGACCTGGTTGGGGAGGATGTCCATTTCGGTGACGGCGGGGCAGCCGGCCGAGCATTTCCCGCACTGGTAGCAGGCCAGGATATTTTGTCCGCTGAGTTCCTCGATTTTGGCGACGAATTGGTCTCGGACTTTTTTCTGAGATATGTTAACTCTCATCGAACGTTCCCTTTCTCTTCACGAGATCGTTCTGCTGTCTTATCTATTACTATATAGCAGAAAAAGTAAAGGTTACAGTTAAGCATAATTTGTAATTTCTGTCAAGAAATTTGCACCCGTTCAGGATATGCCGCTCATAGCCACGCGGATTTTTCGTTGCCAGAAAAATCCGCTCGGCCTCGTTCCCTATTTTTAGGGAATGAACCTTTTAAAATCCTTTTTGTCAAGCGGTCGTTTTCGGCTTGAGGACGAGAAACAACAGGCAGAACGAATTGGCCAAGAAGAGATATTGAAAAAGTACGATAAGGCCGGCCAGGGGAATCAGGATGGAGGATAAACAGACGGCGCCAAAAAAGGACCCCAGGAGGTCCCATCCGTAGCCGAGCCCTGCCTGAGCTTTGTTCTTGATGAAAAGCCGGTTGGATACGATAAACAGGTCACCTCCGAAAAGGCCCAGCAGAAGCAGCGCGGCAAAAAAGAAAATTTCTGGGGGAGCCATGGCTAACGATATTCTCAAAGTCAGGACGAGAAGCAACAGACAGAATTGAATGAAGATGACCTGAACATAGCGCGCGGTTTTTCTCTTCGATCCCCGGAGAGCGCCCAAAGCTAAACCGGCCATGAACGAAGTCAGCAGAAGCGCGATCCGCTGGTAGACATATCCATAGAGGGATTGGAACCAGACGATGATCATGATTTCGCAGGCGATGGTGGTCAGCCCCAGGACGGCCAAGGGGACCAAAAAAAAACTTAATTCTTTGTGCTTCATCCTGAAGAGAATGAGCGCCAGGACAAAAAGGAGAAGCGGAACATCCAGGAGCCAGAAGAGCCGGATCCGGGCCAGAAAGCTAAGAACGCCGGATTCCAGGCTTTTGAATTGGGTGCTCCACAAGACGGAGTTGAAAAAATAGCAGATCGGCGACAAGTCCGAGTTGATGTGGCCCAGCCCGGATTCAATGGTTTCTTTCAGCCGGCTGACCCGAATTGGATTCAGTCTGGCCGGAAGCATTTCTGACGTCACAAACCTTGTCTGGAGGTGGAGCGTTTCGATTCTTTGGGCCAAGTCAGGCACTTTGAGAGTCAGAGAGGAATCAGAAGCCAGAAAAATATTCGTATCTCCCGGAACGACCGCCGCCTCGGCAAAGACTTTCTTCAAAGTGACATAGAGCGTTGAAAGGAACTCCCGGAGCTCGGGACTGACATAGTTTTCTGCGGACGGAACGCGGAAGGAAAATACTCCTCCCGGGTCGAGTTTGTCTTTGACTTCGCGGAAGAACTCCTGAGTGTAGAAGCGGTTGATTTGGGCCGTCGCGGGTTCCGGCAGGTTGAGGATCACCAGGTCATATTTTTGTCTGGTCCGTTCCAGGAGTCGTCGGCCGTCTTCAAAGAAGATGTGTACGCGGACATCTCTCAAGGCCGCTTGTCCCTCTCGGGGCAGGAATTCTTGGGAGAGCCTGATGATCTCGGGGTCGAGTTCCACGTAGTCCACCGCTGTCTTCGGATATTTGAGAATTTCTTGGAGGCTGCCGCCAACCCCTCCGCCGACGAGAAGGACTTTTTCGGCATCCGGGTTTTGGAGACAGGCGAAGTGCACCGCTTCCTCGGCGGCGGCCGGGTCCGGGTAAGAATAAGCTTGGAGCCCGTTGTTATAGACGGTCACCTGCTCGCCGGTGCGGATGACCTGGAGCTTGCCGTGAAGGCTGTCCTTGCTCCGGACGAGCGTGAATGGCTTCCAAAAAATCCTTTGACTAGGGCCGTCAAAAAGGAACAAAGCTAAGGATAGACATAGAACGAAGATGGCGGCCGGCTTTTCTTTCTTTCTTCCAAACGAGAAAAAAATGAAGGCTATGGACAGTGCGCCGAGCAAGGCCACCGCCTGCCAGTTAGAAAGAAATGGCACCAGAAAAAGCGTAACCAGCAGCCCGCCGGCGGCGGCTCCTGCCGATTCCCATAGATAGACCCGCGCGACGTTCCCGTTGTCGATCCCGACATTCAGGACAAAGATCACGCCCAACGGAAAATTGACGAAGAACGTCAGGACGAGGGCAAACGTCAGCATGGGCGCGATACCCGTCAGCTCTCCAGGCAGGGTCCCCAGAAAAAAACGTGAGAAGCGCAAGGCCACGAAACAGAAGGGCGAAATTCCCAGAACCGCGTAATACATCCGGACAAATTGGCGGCTGGAAAAATGATATCTTGAAGCCAGGATGCTGCCCAGCCCTCCCCAGAGAAGCCAGGCCGCCATCACAAACCCGAAGGTCATCTCATTCCCGTAAAAATGGACGGAAAATTCCCTGGCCAGGACGACCTGGAATGAGGTGGCCAGGAATCCCAGAAGAAAGGCGGGGTAGGAAATCCTCAGGACCAGATTCCCGGGATCGGAGTTTGGCAGAATTTGCACTGGCTCCCCTTCATCTCGATTTTTTTGATCTCGAACCCAAAGCGCTGGATGACGATGTTTTTGCAGTTCGGGCAATAAGTGTTCTCGCCCTCATGGCCGGGCACATTGCCCAAGTACACGTAGTGCAGCCCTTCCTGGATGGCTATCTGCCTCAATTTTTCGAGTGTGGACACCGGCGTAGGAGGCAAATTCTTGATGAGGTACATCGGATGAAATTGAGTGAAGTGAAGCGGAATATCGGGCCCAAGCTCTTTCAGGATCCATTGGGCCATTTTCCGGGCCTGAGCAGGGTCGTCGTTTAATGTCGGGATCACCAGATAGACGATTTCGAGCCAGCGCTTTCGTTTGCCGATCATTTGAATGGCCTCAAGCACCGGCTGAAGCTCGCCGTGGACATAGTTCGTGTAGAAATCCTGGCGGAAGGCCTTGAGGTCGACCTTGATGGCATCCACGACCTTGATCAAAGCTTCCAAAGGCTCCGGGTTGATATAACCGCCGGTGACGACGACATTCCGGATGCCCTTCCTGTGCGCTTCGACCGATGCGTCGTACATATATTCATAATAAACGATGGGCTCGGAGTAGGTATAAGCAATGGAAGGGCAGCGGGTGTTCAGAGCGGCTTCGGCGACGGCCTGGGGCGCCAGGTCGAAATGGTCCACCTGCTCGGGCCTGACCTGGGAGATCTCCCAGTTCTGGCAGAATTTGCAGTTGACGTTACAGCCGGCCGTGGCAATGGACAGGGCATTCGTGTTGGGCAGGACATGGAAGAACGGCTTTTTCTCGATGGGATCCACGTTCATCGTGCAGGCTTTCCCGTAGACGAGCGTATAGTAAGTGCCTCCGTCATTTTGGCGCACGCCGCAGTATCCACGCTCTTTGTCTCCCAGTTTGCACTTTCGGGGACAGAGCTGGCATTCGATCTCTCGATCGGGAAGCTTTTTATAATAGCGGGCCTCGACATGGGAAAGGTTTTCCGTTTTGCCGAAGGCGTATAAATTCTGCAGCGTGTTGCCAAGATTCGTGCCCAGGGCCAGGCCCGCGCCGGCTGTCGTTTGAAGGAATCGCCGTCTGTTCATGAACATCTTCCTTTAATATTATACGTCCTCTTCCATGAGCTGTATATCATTGGGAGCGGCCTTGCCCAAACCCATTCGTGACGCTGTCCGTATGTAGGTCGGCTCTCTTTGATCTTCGGCGAGCGAGGGAAGCCCCTGGCTTTTTCTCAGTTTCTCGATGATTTGCCATCCGATAAAGTCGGCAGCCACGGGGTCCAGGCTGAAAATGAGGCTTTCGGATTTTTCTGCCCAACGGGCATGATAGGAGGGCCCCCGGTTGTATTGGACGACCAAGGCGTCGAGGATCGTCAGGCGGTGTTTGTTTTTGATATCCGGCATGTCGAAAAGCTGCGCGATGAATGGGTCGCAGTTTGAATCATGGTACTTGTTAGGGTTGTGGATTGCCCCGAAATAGTTTTTCAGGCCGGCCGTGATCCCCGCCATCCCGTGGTCTTTGAGGACGGCCAGGCTGACCGAGGCCGTGACAAAATCCGTTTGAATGGTGGACAATAGACTCCCGATATTCAGGTGGATGAGCGGCTCAATGGTATAGCCGGCTCCGGCCGCATCCGTGCCGAAAATTCGGAGTCCGCTGCCCGCATTCAGCGTGTATCCCGCGTCTTTCAGCTCCCGGTTGGTCCTGTCCCAGATGACGATATTTTTTTCGAGGAGACCGGACCGGGTCAATAATTGGGAGAAGGGGAGGGCGACGCTGGGAGGGGTCGTGAGCATCCGCCCGGCAATCGTATTGATCTTGATGCCCACCCGGTCTCGCGGGGAAAAAATCGAGTTCAGTCCCGAAGCCGCCGACGTTTGCCCGGTGAGCAGCTGGATGCCGCGTTCGTACATGCGTTCCAGGGTCGCGGCATCGACGCCTCCGTCGGGGCGGAGAACGCCCTTGCCTCTCACCCGAACGACTTTTGCGGCGGCCATCATTTTTAAATTACTCCGGCTCCTCCCTGAAGTCAATCCTGCGGGCTTGACGAGCGGATGCTTATGAAATAGGCTACCATGATAAGGAGGCGAGAGATGAAGTGTTTTGAGGGAGTTAAATGGTGCGTTGGCTTGGCCGCCGTTTTGTCGCTGTTTGTCTCCGGCGCGGCGGTTCCACAAAAGCCTGCGTCCGCTGACCATCCCTCGACTTCGCTGCTGCCCCAGTTCATCAACTGGAAGCTTTCCGAAGCGCCGAGGGACTTCCGGCCGGCCACTCTTTTTGAATATATCGATGGGGCCGCAGAGATTTACCTGAGCTACGATTTCCATGAGCTTGTTGTGGCCCAGTACCAGGAAAAGACGACCAAGGCTTCTCTCACCGTGGAAATTTATGATATGGGAACCGGACGGAATGCGTTCGGGATCTACAGCGCCGAACGCTATCCGGACAGCCGCTTCCTTGCCGTCGGCAATCAAGGCTATCTGGACGAGGGGACTCTGAATTTTCTCGCCGGCCGCTATTACATCAAGCTTCTTTGCTTCGAGGGAGGCGCACAATCCCCGGAATTCCTGCAGCTGTTTGCCAAAGCCATCTCCGGGAAAGTGAAGGAACGGGGACGTCTTCCGACGCTGCTGCAGGTGTTTCCCAAGGATGCCCTGATCCCGAACAGCGAGAAATTCATCTTGCGCAATTTCCTGGGATTTAAATTCTTGGGCAACGGCTTCACAGCCAATTACAGGGCCAAAGACCTGGAGTTTGACTGCTTTTTCCTGGAAGGCACATCCGAGTCAGAGGCAGGCGAGATGTTGAAGCAGTACCTCGGTCATTTCGCCAAGAGCGGCCAAGCGGCCGATAAACAGCCGTATGGCTATCATGCCAAGGATCCTTATCTGAAAAACGTTTTTTTAACTCAGGTGGGAAAATATCTTTGCGGGGTGACCAAGATCAAAGACGGCGCCGAAGGCACCGGCGCGAAATATCTTGAAGCTCTGGTGACGGCCTTGAAGGAGAAGAAGGACGGCTAGGCCGGGGATTGGGCCAGAAATTTTTTCAGCCGCTCGAATTCTTTTTCCAGACTGGCAAGGGAATCTTTCGCTTTTTGGAGATCTTTCTCCCGCCCCGCCATTTCTAGGCCGAAGGCGGCCTTTTGGAGACCGGGCAGGCTGATGTTGGCGGATGAGCCTTTCAGGGTGTGTCCCAGTTCTTGGATTGCCGAGAACGATTTTTCACTGACCGCAGACCGGAGTTCCTTGGTTCTTAGCAGGAATTCCTCGGAATAGATCCCCAGAAGCTCTCGGAGAAACTCGGGGTCTCCGCCGATTCTTTCTAAAGCCTCGGCGCGGTTGATGGGAAGAGAAACATCATTTTTCTTGTTTTCCATGGCTCGTTCCTTTCCTGGATTCTGGCGAATGATTCGGTTTGGCAACTCGGTTGCGCCCCCAGCGTTTAGCTTGATAAAGGGCCTGGTCGCAGTCCCAAATCAGGCGGTCTGCCGAAAGCCGGTCCCTCGACTCCGACGATGCGCAGCCGAGCGAGAGCGTCACGGAAATGCGTCCGCCGGGCACTCTGATTTTTTTCTTGGCGCATGCGGCGCGAAGCCTTTCGGCGATTTTCAGGACGCTTCTTATGGCGCAATTGGGAAGGACGGCCAAAAATTCGTCCCCCCCGTAGCGGCCGATTTTATCGTAGATCCGGACATTCCCCGTCAGGCTGTCGGCGACGCTCCGCAGAACGGAGTCGCCGGCCAGATGTCCGAACGAATCGTTGATCATCTTAAATTCGTCCACATCGAGCATGATGGCGCTCGTTGGAGATTTTTCCCGGGCTCCCTGTGCGAGTTCTTCTTCAAGAAACTGCAGAATCGTCGCCCGGTTCCAGAGGGCGGTCAGATTGTCCCGCGTGGAGAGCTCATAGAGCCTTTTCTGGGTTTCTAGGAGGTGATCTTCGAGCTGGATGATTCTTCGGCCGGTCTGGAGCCGGGCATGTAGTTCCAGGAAATTCACGGGCTTTATCATGTAATCGTCGGCCCCGGCTTGGAGTCCTTTAATGACGTCCTGTGTCTGGTCTTTTGAGGTGAGGAGAATGATATAGGTATAATTGGGCTTGGAGATCTGCCGGATTCTCCTGCAAAGCTCCACGCCGGCGATTTTGGGCATCATCCAGTCCAAAAGGGCGACGCGCTGCCCGGGCTTCTGAAGGGCTCGCCAGGCCTCGCTCCCGTTTTTGGCGAGAAGAGTTTGGTATCCCCATTGCCGGAGACGCTTGTCGAGGATCCTGCTGGAAACCCGATCATCCTCTGCGATAAGTACCTTGATGGGCTTTTCGGAGCTTCTCTTATTGGCCGTCGACGAAGGTTTCATCGATCTTGTCCCTTTAGCGTTTGTTCCTGTGGAGAGCCGCTCTTTGGCGGCCCCTGGCAATTCGTTCGATGGTCTGGAACAACTCTTCGGGATGGAGCGGTTTGGCCAGATAATCATCCATCCCGGCGGCCAGGCATCTCTCCCGGTCGCCCTCCATGGCGTGGGCGGTCGTGGCCACGATAGGGATATGCTTTTTTGTCTTTTCTTCTTTTTTGCGGATGGACGCCGTGATCTCGTACCCGGTCATCCCGCGCATCTGGATATCCATGAGAATCAGGTCGAAATGGTTGTTCCTCAGGGCGTTCAGGACTTTTTTGCCGTCGTTGCAGGCCTCGACCGTGTGCCCGCGTTTTTCGAGAAGACGGACGGCCACTTTCTGGTTGATCGGGTTGTCCTCGGCGAGCAAAATGCGCAGCCGCGGCCGTGCGTTCTGGATCGATTGGCTGGTGATGAGAAGACGCTCGTCTTTCTCTATCGTCGCGCTGCCCAAGGCCATCATGATGGCCTCCAAGAGCTCGGACTGCTTGACCGGCTTCGTCAAATAAGCGGAGATGCCCAGCCTTTTGGAACGAGCATTATCTCCGCGCCGGTCGGCCGAGGTGAGCATCAAGATTGTCGCGGCGGAAAAATCCGGATCCCTTTGGATCTGTTCAACAAGAGAAAATCCATCCATGCCGGGCATGTTGGAATCTACCAGGATCAGCTTGTACTGGACTCCCCTGGCTTTGTCCTGCCGCATCTTTTCTAGAGCCTCGGACCCGCTGCGAACTTGGACAGGTTTCATGGACCAATTCAGGAGCATTTCTCTCAGGATGGAACGGTTCGTGGCATTGTCGTCAACGACGAGGACCGGGATGTTGCGCAAAACCTTGGGCTCGACAGGAACGGGCTTTTTCCTGCTCTTTGTTGAGAGCCCGAGGCGGACCGTAAAATGGAATGTGCTCCCTTTGCCCGGCTCGCTCTTCATCCAGATTTTTCCGCCCATCATCTCGACCAGTTTGGAGGAAATCGCCAGGCCCAGACCCGTGCCCCCGTATTTGCGGGTCATCGACCCGTCCGCTTGGACAAACGCGTGGAAAATGAGGCTCTGTTTGTCCTTGGGAATGCCGATGCCGGTATCTTTCACCGAAAAATGCAAAAGCAGCTCCCGGTCCGACTGGGAGACGGCCCGAACATCGATGAACACTTCACCTTTTTCCGTGAACTTAATGGCGTTGCTCACTAGGTTGATCAGGACTTGTCTTAGCCTCCCCAGGTCGCCCACGACGCCGTCCGGTAGCGCGGAGGGGATATGGCAAGCCATCTCCAGCCCTTTTTTGTGGGCCTGGAAGGCAAGGTTGGCCGCGATGTCCCCGATCGAGTCGTGCAGGCTGAATGGAATGGTCTCGAATTGGATCATCCGGGCTTCGATCTTCGAGAAGTCAAGGATATCGTTGAGGATCGCCAGCAGGGAATCGGCGGAGGCCCTGGCCGCCTTTAAAAAATCCTTCTGCTCATCGGTGAGCGTCGTATCCAGAGCCAACTCGATCATCCCGATGATCCCGTTCATCGGCGTCCGGATCTCGTGGCTCATGTTGGCCAAGAATTCGCTCTTAGCCCGGTTGGCCGCCTGGGCTTCTTCCTTGGAGGCCTGGAGTTCCCGTTCGATTTGCTTTAGCGCGGTGATATCCGTGGTGGCGGAAAGCACGCCTTTGAAGCTTTCCTTATCGAAGATCGACTGAGCGCTGATGAGCACGGGGATCTCAGCGCCGGACTTGGACAAAAGACGGGATTCATACCTTTCTAGGGTCGTCGTCGTCCGAGAGCGTGTCTTGGCCCGTATCTTTTTGACCTCCGATTTAGGAACAATTCGGATCCAGTGGTGCCCGATGAGCTCCTGGGCAGCATACCCGGTGAGTTTCTCCATCGTCGGGTTGACGAAGGTGATGATGCCTTGCGCATCTTCAAACAGGATCCCCTCGGCCAGGCTGGTCACGATATTCTCATTGAATTCTTTCAGCGCTCGGAGTTCTTTCTCGATTTTTTGCCGGTCTTTTTCCCGCTGGATGCTGTTCAAGGCATACCCCAGGTCCCCGACGATCTCTTCCAGGAGCTTAATTTCCCGGGCCTGGTTATAGGATTTGGCGTGCCGTCCAACTTGAAAGGCACCGTAGATATCTTTCTTGTATTTCAGGAGAAAACAGGCCGCCCAGCCGGAATGTTTGGGACGGCAGGGTTTGCACCAAGAAACTTTTGAGATGTCCGGAATATACAGGGAGCGTTGGTTTTTCAAGACCTTGGAGGCGCAGGGCGGCAGGCTCTTTTTCCAGGGCTCGCCCACGCCGAAAAACTTCTCGGGTTTTCCACCGATGCCCAGCATGACCGCGCGAACATAGCTGTAATCCCCGTTCTCGCGCAGGACTTTGGAAGCGGACTGGAGAAGGACATCGGCATTCGAGGCATGGAGGATCAGTTGGTTGATCTCTCCGATGGCGCGTAGCAGGCGGCTGACGTGTTTGATTTCCTGCTCCCGCGCTTTCCAAGCCGTTATGTCTTTATAAATGGCCACCGCGCCTTGGAATTTTCCTCGGGAAAAAATGGGGGAGGCGGAGATGCTGACCTGGACGGGGATTCCGTCCTTCGCCACTCGGACGGTCTCAAAGTTGACGACCGTTTTCCGGTTGGACATCACGTTTTTCGTGATGTGCGCCGCCTCCCACGTACGATCTCCACCGATCAGGTGGTCCAGGTTTTTCCCCAGGACATCCTCCCGGCGGTAGCCGAAGATGGACTCGGCGCCTTTGTTCCATTCCATGACGTTGTTATTCCTGTCCATGGCGATGATGGCATCGTTAAGGCTGTCCAGGAGGGATTCCAAGAACAAAAGGCTCTTCTCTTTCGTTTGGACCATAGGTCGCATCTCGTGGTTTAGAGTCCAGGGCTTCATCCGCTTTTATTCTAAATGGATAGGGGACGGGGTCAATCGCCTACCCTGGTGAGGTGCGGGGTGATTTTTTCTGCCGTCGTCTCACCAGGAAAGAGCAGGGCGCGGCGATTCGCGTTTTACTTCGGAGGCAAAGTGGGTTAAAATAAAAGCGATGGAAAACAATAAGATACTTGTCTTTTCGGGGGGGATCGTGGCGATTTTTTTGGTGGGCGTCATCCTGCGCCTGGCGAAGCCCGTGCTCTTTCCTTTTTTCCTTGCCATCTTCTTTTATTTTGTCCTGTCTCCGGTTTTGGATGGCCTGACCCGGCTGAAAATCCCCAAAGCCGTCGCCATAATCGTCATCCTGCTCTTTACGTTTCTCGCCTTATATCTGATGGGGATGCTTTTCTATTCGAGCGGGGAGACATTTGCCGCCGAGTTTCCCAAATATGGTCAAAAGCTCAGCGCAATGCTCGAATCCCTGCAGGCGAGTCTTAAGCTCCCCAAGGCCAAGTGGGAGCCCTTGGCCTGGGTGGAAAGCTTGGACATCAGCAAGGTCGGGTCTTTTTTCTTGTCCTCGCTGGGAACGATCCTGTCCTTTCTATCCAATCTTTTCTTGATCCTCATTTTTTTGGTGTTTATGCTGGCCGGAAGGGGCAAGCTCAATATCAAGGTCAAAAAATCCTTCCATCCGGAGAGGGCCTTTCAAGTGAATCGGATCATCGAGAACATTGACCACCAGGTCCAAAAATACCTGGCCCTCAAGACCGTCATCTGCATCATCTCGGGCATCTTTGCGACACTGATCCTGGTCGTCTTCGGCGTCAAATTTGCCGTCGTTTTCGGCTTTTTAACGTTTCTCTTGAATTATATCCCCAATATCGGTCCCCTCATCGCCAAGATTTTTCCGTTCATTTTCGCCCTTCTTCAATTCGAAAAATTTTGGCCGGCGTTCTGGGTTTTGACCGTCCTCTTTGCCGTGGACGCCGTGCTCACGGTCCTTGAGCCGAGATTGATGGGCCAGAGGCTCGGGCTCAGTCCGTTGGCCATCCTGTTCGCCCTTTTCTTTTGGGGGTGGTTGTGGGGCATTCCAGGCATGATTCTCGCTGTGCCGATCATGGTCATCCTGAAGATCGTCTGCGGAAATTTCCCCTCGCTGAAATTCGTGGAAGTGTTGATGAGCAAATAAGGGGCTCGGACGGACTGGCTTTCTTTATTATATAGAAGCGCTTTGAAAAGGGATTCGCTCCCTAACGGGATTTTTTACGCCATAAAAATTCCGACTTTTTCGGCGGCTGCGTTTCTCGCAAGCTAGATAGCAGCGTCAAAAGGATGTCCTTGTCCACAATTTGGCGCTTCTTGTCTTCTAGTTACAGCTCAAACATTCTCGCCGGCCTCAAAGAGGCTTCCCTCAAAAGCCGGAATTTTTAGGCTAAATCCCTCATGGTCGCTTCATCCCTTCTCAAAGCTCTATCCTTCATGTTTTTTTACGAATCAGTCCTCGCGCCGCTAAAAAATAACTAAACTTAAAATAGTTCGGTGGGTGTCACAGGATTTCAGAATTTTCAGCGGGGGGTGAGGATTTTTGTGCTGCGAGACTGTTCCTGAAGTCTGGCGAACTGCTCGGCCAAGTGCTCGATGTAGTTGCGGCCTTGGGTATTCGTCCGGGCCATGGTTTTAACCGCGAAGATCACGCGGTCCAAGCACTTGACCTTTTCCTCGGTCTTGTAGCCGTCTGTGCCTGCGGCAAGGATCACCGCCTGCTCATACCGGCAGTTTTCCATGCTTGTATAGACGGCCTCTCCGATTTCGTTCTTGGGCTTATGCGTTTCTCCGGGAACGAAAATGAGAGATCGTCCTTTTTCCAGCTTGTCTTTGGCATACTCGAGGGCGACAACTGCATCGGCATCCGTGAATGAGGGCACCTGTTGCCCGTATTCCATGAGTGGGGCTTCGAGATTGAGGGCGAGCCAGGCCATTCGTTCGTTTCGCAAGAGATCATCCTGAGGCAACCCGGACTTGGAGGGAGGCGGCTGCTTCTTTTCAACAATCCGCTTTTCCTGGTAGGGCTTGTGCCGGGTGAGAACTGGGCAGCTAGGCGGGCAGTGAACGTTTTTATCGCGCAGGATTCCGCAACACAAAGGGCACAGGTCGCTCCTAAGAGCCGGACAGTGGCGTTTGGCTTTTCGGCTTTTGCACTTGGAGCATTTCGCCATGGGAGGCTATTTTTTGATAATAAACGTTTCTTGGGTCAATGATTTGATCTGTTTTCCCAAGAAGCTCTTGAGGGCCCGTTCGGCCGCCCTCTGCTCCGCGCTTTTCCTGGAATGGCCCTTGGCTTTTCCCAGAGGCGTTCGGTTGGCGTATACCTCCACCTCGAAGATTTTCTTGTGGTCCGGGCCGATCGCGGTGACCGTCCGGTAATGGGGAGCGGGCAGGTCTTCTTTTTGGAGATATTCCTGGAGGGCGGATTTGTAGTTATTGATCTGGAAACGATCCGCTTTGATCTTTTTGAATGAGGATTCCAGGAGGGGCAGAAAGAAGTTGCGGGCGACCTCAAAGCCCCCGTCGAGGTATAAAGCGCCCAGAAGGCCTTCGAAGGCGTCGGCCAGGATGTTGTTCTTTTTCCTGCCGCCGCTCCTCTCCTCTCCCTTGCCCAGCCGGATAAATTGATCCAGCTTGATCTGCCTGGCGAATTCCGAAAGGGCGATGGTGCTGGCCGCGGAGGACTTGAACTTCGACAGGTCGCCTTCCGTCCTTTCGGGATACGCTGAGAAGAAAAAATCGGCAGTGATCAGGCCCACGACGGAATCCCCCAAGAACTCCATCAGCTCATTGTCCTTGGCTTGTTCCGGATTCTCATAGGCGTAAGAGCTGTGGGTAAGGGCTCGGGCCAGAAGCTCCTTGCGCCGGAAATGATAGCGGATCCTTCTTTCGAATTGGGAGAGATTTGTTTTCATGGCTGTCCTTCGCAAAAGCTCGATCATGTGGAGAAGGGAAAGACGACCTGGCCGGCCACGATCGTCATGGCCGGAACGCCCTTCAGCTTCCAGCCGTCGAACGGGCTGTTGCGGCTCTTGGATTGGAAAGCGTTGACGTCCACCACGATCTCTTTATGGAGATTAAGGATGGTCAGGTCGGCGTCGGCGCCCAAGGCGATCTTGCCCTTGCCTGTCAATCCGAGAAGCTCGGCGGGCCTGGCCGAGATCATCTCGATGAGCTTGGCTAGGGAAATGATGTTCTTATTGACCAGCCTGTCCAGGATGAGCGAAACGGCCGTTTCCAGTCCCACCATCCCGAACGGGGCTTTATCCAGTTCGACGTCTTTTTCTTCGGGCGTGTGGGGGGCGTGGTCGGTCGCGATCACATCCACGGTGCCGTCTTTGACGGCTTCGAGAAGAGCCTTGACATCCGCTTGGCTCCGCAAGGGCGGGTTGACCTTATAGTTGGTTTCATAGTGCTCCAAGGAAGCATCGCTCAGGATGAGATGGTGGGGCGTGGCCTCCGCCGTGACTTTCACCTTCCTTTTTTTGGCCTCGCGGACGAGATGGGCCGAGCCTTTCGTGCTCAGGTGGGCGATATGAACGCCTGTCTCGGCCTTTTCGGCCAGAATGAGGTCTCTGGCGACCATGATCTCTTCGGCCGCGGCTGGAATGCCCCGGAGCCCGAGCTGGTAGGAATTCAGGCCTTCGTGCATGACCCCATCTTCGCTGAGACTTTGGTCCTCGCAGTGATCGATAATGAGAGTGTTCAGAAATTTGGAGTATTCCAGGGCCCGCCTCATCACCTGGCTAGTCTGGATGCACTTGCCGTCATCAGAAAAAGCCACGGCCCCGGCCGCCACCTGATCGGCCATGTCTGTCGAGCTCCGCGCCCTGGAGTCCCTTGGTGATGGCGCTGATCGGGAAGACATTGACCACGGCCCTTTTGGCCGCCTCGGACAGGATGTATTCCGTCACCTGCCGGCGGTCATTCGGAGGGGAGGTGTTGGGCATCGCGCAGATGGACGTGAAGCCTCCCTTGGCGGCCGCCAGCGCGCCGGTTTCAATGGTTTCCTTGTGTTCCTCCCCCGGCTCCCGGAGGTGGACGTGCATGTCGATGAAGCCAGGAGCGACGACGAGCCTCGAAGCGTCGACGACCTTGGCTTCTTTGACATCGATCTTGGCCTTGAGATCGACGATCTTCCCCTTGTCTATCAGGATATCAAGAGTCTCGTCCGTCCCGGATTGAGGGTCGATCACCCGTCCGTTTTTAATCAGTAATCTCACGGTCCTTGCCTCCTAACAAAAGGTAGAGCACAGCCATCCGGACGGAGATCCCGTTTTCCACCTGGGTGAGGATGACGGATTGAGCCGAGGCGGCCATATCATCCGTGATTTCCACGCCGCGGTTTATCGGGCCGGGGTGCATGATGATGGCGTCCTTCTGGGCCAGGCTGAAGCGCTTCGGCGTCAGGCAATACAGGCTCCTGTATTCGCGGATCGATGGGAAAAAGTTCTTCTGCATCCGCTCCAGCTGGATGCGGAGCATCATGACCACATCGGCCCCTTCGATGGCTTTGTCGAAGTCGTGCTCGACCTCCACACCAAAGGCTTTGAACTCCTTGGGCAGAAGGGGCGGTGGGCCGACCAGCGTCACCTTTGCGCCGAGCTTTTTCAAACAGAAGATATTCGACCGGGCCACCCGGCTGTGGAGGATGTCCCCGACGATCAGGACTTTGAGGTCTTTGAAGCCCTTTTTTTTCTGGCGGATGGTGAAGGCATCGAGCATGGCTTGGGTGGGATGCTCATGCGACCCGTCGCCGGCATTGATGACGTGGGACCGGCAGAACGTCGTCACAAAGTAGGGCGCGCCCGACGAAGAATGGCGGATGATCAGAGCATCGGGGCTCATGGCTTCCAGGTTGAGAACCGTATCCTTGAGGCTTTCTCCCTTGACCACGCTGGAGGACTGCTGGCTGAAATTGAGGATGTCGGCGCTCAGCCGCTTGGCGGCCAGCTCAAAGGAGCTGCGGGTACGGGTGCTTGGCTCGAAGAAGAGGTTGACGATCGTCTTGCCCCGAAGGGTCGGGACTTTTTTGACGTCGCGGGTGGAAATTTCTGCCATGGACTCGGCCGTGTCCAGCACGGCCAGGATATCCGAGGGCTTGAGATATTCGATGCCCAGGAGGTGTTTCTGTTTGAGTTCCAGGGCTCCTCTCCTATTTCGTCAGTTCCGCCGGCTCGGTGATCAATACCTCGTCGCGGTTGTCAATCTCCTTGAGATGGACTTGGACAAGTTCGCGCCGGGAGGTGGGCAGCGATTTTCCGACATAGTCGGCGCGGATGGGCAGTTCTCGATGGCCTCGGTCGATGAGGACTAGCAATTGGATCGTCTTGGGCCGCCCGATGTCGAAGAGGCTGTCCATGGCGGCGCGAATCGTCCTGCCGGTGAAAAGGACGTCGTCGACGAGGAGCACGTCTTTCTTGGCGACTGAAAATGGAATCTCGGTCTTCTGAACCATGTGCTGGGTCTCGATCTCCGAAAAGTCATCCCGGTACAACGTGATGTCCATAACGCCGACGGGGATCTCGACCTTTTCCATCTCTTTGACGAGCTTGGCAATCCGCTTGCCGATATAAATGCCCCGCGTCCGAATGCCGACGATGACCAGGTTCCTCAGGTTGCGATTGCGCTCGAGGATTTCCGTCGCCATCCGGTACACGACACGCTTGATCTTGCTGGCGTCCATCACGCTGGCTTTGATTTTTTCTTCCATACTCTTGCTCCTGACACAGGATCCGAGACGTTCCCGGCCCGGGAAACATATCCTGTATTTTATACCATAGAACGGGGATCGCTTCTATGGGAAAATTCCGCGCCCCTGGAAATAGCGGCTGGCGGCTTCCACGTCTTTCTGGATCTGGCGGGCGAGGTCCGGCAGGCTGGGGAAGGCCTGCTCGTCCCTGAGCTTCTTGAGAAATTCGATTTTCACCGGTTCTCCATAAATCGTCCGTTTGAAGTTGAGGATATAAGTTTCGATGGTCAATTTTTTTCGGCCGACGGTGGGGCGGAGGCCAACGTTCGTCAGGGCCGGCCGGCGCTTGTCCTGGACGTCGATGAGCGTGAGGAACACGCCGCGGGGAATGATTTCGTTCGGGCTCTGGATATTGGCCGTGGGGAATCCCAAGGATTTTCCGCGCCGGTTTCCCGGGATGACGTCGCCTTCGATCTCATAGGCCCGTCCCAACAGCGCGCCGGCCTGCTCGACGGACCCCCGTTGGAGGAGGTCGCGGATGAGACTGGAGCTGACGGTCGTTCGGTTCGTCTTGACCTGGGGGATGCTATGGACTTCAAAGCCGAATGCATCGCCATACCGACGCAGGGCGGGAATGTCCCCCTCGCGCTTTTTCCCGAAGCGGAAATTCCGGCCGAGGATGACGGCCCGGACGGCGGCGGAATGGACCAGGATTTTTTCGACGAAATCCCTGGCCCGGAGATTGGCGAACCTGCGGTTGAAGGGGACGACCAGGGTCGCTTCCACGCCGATTTTTTCGATGCCTTCCAGGCGCTGCTCGAGGGTCTGGATCATGCAGATTTTGTCGGGTCCGAAGATTTTTTCCGGATGGGGCGAGAAGGTTAGCACGCAGGAGAGAAGCTTCTGGCGCTTGGCCAGGCGGACCAGGACCTTCAGGATTTTCTGGTGTCCCAGGTGCAGGCCGTCGAAGTTTCCGATGGCCAGGGCCGAGTGCCTGGAGAGACTGGTGAATTCTTCGAAGGAGCGGAAGACCTTCATGGCTTCACAGCTTGATGATGTTCGCCTTTTTCATATAGCTCAATTTGAGCTGGACGAGGCACGACTCGAGAAAGGTCTCTTCGTCGGGCCGGAGATGTCCCTGGGTCCGCTCTTTGAGCAGGTCGAGGATATCGATCAGCCGTTTGGCGAAGTCCAGGTTTTCGTCGATGGCTTTTTTGACCGGGTCCTCCATCAGCCCCAGTTTAACGAGCGCCTGCGTGTAGAAGGGAAAAACGATAGAGCTGAGGTCCAGCGGCGGCAGGAACTCTCCCGCTTCGCCCGTCTTTTTTTCCCCGGGGATCGAGAAATCTTTCGCCTGTTCGTCGGTCATGGCCTTTTGTCCCTTAGGATGGATGATGTTGTGTTTTGTTCAAGAAATCCAGCGCAGGTAATTTTACCACAAGCCAACGAGCGCTGGAAGAAAAGAATGTTATCCGGTTTGGCCGCAAAATTCAAGACGAGAGAGACGGTCCTTTCAAGCCAGGCGTCCGACAGAGAGCTTCAGCCCTCGGCCAGCAAACTCGCTTAGAACGAGAGCCGTCATGAACTTCAAAAACGGCCCTTTGGGCACGCCGCTGAAGAAAAACTTCCGGACGACCCTCACAACGTGAACCGGGGAAAAAAATTTTTTCAAAATCTGCTTTCGAAGACGTTCAAACTCTTCTGCGGAACAGATATCCGAATACACCGCTTCTTCTGCGCCGATATGGTAACCGGGTGTCTTTTCGACCACCTCCCGGATTCGCGAATGTTTGAACGCCTTGAGACAGGTGGCCCCGATGAAATCAAGGTCCAGGGCTTTGGCGAACCTGGAAATTTCAAGGATCTCTGTTTTGGTCTCCCCTAGATAGCCTATGATGAAATAACCCAGATAAAAGAAATTGAACTGCCGTAACATTTTGAACGCTTTCCGAACGTCCTGGATGGTGAAGCCTTTTTTCATCCTCCGGAGCGTCTTGTCCTGGCAGGATTCCAGACCGAAGGACAGGCCCCAGAACCCTGCCTGCTTCATCTTCCTGAGCAGGTCCGGCCTTTTGGCGATCTCGATGCGCGTTTCGCAGCCGATGAACTTCTTGATCTTTCGCTCTATGATCAAATCACAGATCTTCTCGACGCGGTCAACATCCTGGCCAAAATTGTCGTCGCAAAAAAGGACAATGTCCGACTTGATCTGTTCGATTTCGGCGACAACCGACTCTGCCGGCCGGCCGGACCAGGGCCTGCGCCGGCCCAACGAGTCCTCTTTAAAGGTGCAGAATTCGCAATTATACGAGCAGCCTCGGGAGCTCATAACGCAGTCCAACCCGATATGCAGTCCCAGAGGAAGCTGATATTGATAATGATAGCGCCGGAGCTTTCGGTCTGGCCAAATATCGCCCAGGGGAGAGAGCGGCCGGGCTTCGTTATGGACAACCTTGCCCTTGGCGCGGTAGGAGATGCCCTTGATTTCGGAGAGAGCCTTCCGGGACAAAATCTCGCGGATGGTCTCTTCGCCGTCATTGCGGACGATGATGTCGAGGCGGGATGATAAACGAAAATACTCTTCGACATTCTGAGTGGAGTGTGTGCCGCCCAGGATGACAAGAATCCCCGGCGGCATCTGCCGGACAATATCCAGGGCCGGCGCCATTTGATGCGGCCAATGAACACTGAGCCCCGCGATATCCACGCCCCTGAAAAACGATTGAATCGGCATTCGTTCATATCTCATGTTGACGATGAGGACCTCTTCGGCCAGATCTCTGGAAGCGGCGGCAATGACCTCCAAGCCCAGCGGAGGGTGAAAATCATCATAGGTGATCCCTTTCTTCTTCTCATAAGGGAAAATGCATAAAAATTTATTCCACATCGTCATTTTGCTCACCGACTTCTCTATAAGGATTTTTTCCTAAGAAGTTGTTAAGAAGTTGTTAAGAGTTTGTTAAATTGTTGTGGGGTCGTTATAATGAGAAAAATCTGGCGGAGAGAATATCATGAGCATGGAAAAAAATATCGGCGATCAATTTGGGACGCTTGTCGGGATCATCGCCAGGCTGCGGGGAAAAAACGGCTGCCCCTGGGACCGGGAGCAGGATGAGCGAACCATCACCAGCTATTTTCTCGAAGAGGTCTACGAAGCCGTGGATGCCGCGGCCGGCAGAAATCCGCAGGCCCTGGCCGAGGAGTTGGGCGATGTGTTGATGGAGATTGTCTTCCTGTCCCGCATCTTTGAGGAAAAAGGCCGCTTCTCCATCGCCGACGTCCTCGACGGCATCAATCAAAAAATGATCCGGCGCCATCCCCATGTCTTTGGCGCGAAAAAGATCCGGTCGGCCCGGCGGGTGCTCGACGAATGGATCCGCCAGAAAAAAACCGAGAAAAAACGGGGGTCTCATTTTGAAGGAATTTCTCGTCGGGCCCCGTCGCTGCTGGCCGCTTACCAGGTCGGCCAGCGCGTCTCCCATTTCGGCTTCGATTGGCCGGGACCCGCCGAGGCGCTCCAAAAAGTCAAGGAGGAAATCGGCGAGCTGGAGCATGCCCTGAAATCCCGCCGGCGCAAACACGCACAGGAAGAAATCGGCGACGTTTTTTTTGCCTTGGCCAATGTGGCGCGGCTTCTGAGCCTTAACCCGGAACTCGCCCTGCGGCAGGCCAACGACAAGTTCATGAAGAGGTTTGCCAAACTCGAGCAAACGCTCCAAGCCCAGGGGAAAGAGCTCGGCCGGGCAAGCGTGGACGAAATGGATAAGATTTGGGACAAAATAAAACTAAAATCAAAGGGGACGGTTTGATTTCCTCGTTGTGGAGAATAGAACTGGCCCCTATTTATGGGGAAGTCTTTTTCCGCAGGCGCAGGCTGGCCTTGATGAATTCATCGAGGTCGCCGTCAAGCACGCGGTCCGTATCGCCGGCCTCCAATTTCGTCCGCAGGTCCTTGATCATCTTGTAGGGATGGAGGACATAGGACCGGATCTGGTTGCCCCAAGCGATGTCCGTTTTTGCATCCTCCATTTTTTCGAACTTTTCCAGTTTTTTTTTCTTCTCCAGCTCATAGAGGCGCGCTTTGAGGACCTTCATGGCAGCGGCTTTGTTCTTGTGCTGGGAACGCTCGTTCTGGCATTGGACGACGATGCCCGTCGGGATATGGGTGATACGGACGGCCGAGTCGGTGACATTGACGTGCTGGCCGCCCCGGCCGCCCGCCCGGTAGGTATCGATGCGCAGGTCCTCGGGATTGAGGTCGACCTCGATGTCTTCATCCACTTCCGGGAAGACGAAGACGGCGGCGAAGGATGTGTGGCGGCGCTTGTTGGCGTCGAACGGCGAAATGCGGACTAGGCGGTGGACACCGGATTCCTGGCTGAGGTTGCCAAAGGCATAATCTCCCTCGATGCGCAGGGTGGCGCTTTTCAGCCCCGCTTCTTCGCCCGGCATGAGGTCCAGGACTTCCGTCTTATACCCTTTGCGCTCGGCATAGCGCAGGTACATCCTGAGGAGGATCTGGGCCCAGTCCTGGGATTCCGTTCCTCCGGCGCCCGGGTGAATGGTCAGAATGGCGTTGCGCAGGTCATCGGCCTCGAAAAAGAGCATTTGGAGCTCGGCTTCCTCCAGGCGCTTTTGGAAACCCGCCAGGCTCTGTTCGAATTCCCGGTCGACATTTTCCCCTTCCCTCGCCAGCTCGAGCAGCACGTCGAGCTCTTCTTTTTTTTCGTAGAGGCCGGTGAGAAACAGGACTTCGCGTTCCAGACGTTTTTTGCTTTGCTGGAGCGTTTGAGATTTTTTCTGGTCCTGCCAGACAGTGGGAGAGGCCAATTGTTGGTTTAGCGATTCGACCTGGGCCTTTTTTTGGTCGAGGTCAAAGAAAGCCTCGAAGCTCTTCGAATTTGAGGAAAACTTCCCTGGCCTTGGCCTGAAGGTCGGAGAAGTGCTCGGCGGAAATGGGGTTGTTCGAGGTCATGGTCGTCTCTTTAAAAGGGCCAGGATAAAGGCTGTCGCGGCCAAAGTCAAGCACAGATAAGAAAAGGCATTGCCGAACCGGGCGTAAAACGTCAATTGATTGGACGGGGTTACGGTCCCAGTCAGGAATGTCTGGGTGTCGATCGCGGATTGGGCCAGGATCCGGCCGTAGGGGTCGATGAGCCCGCTGATTCCCGTCGTGGCGGCACGCAGTACAAAGCGCCTGTTTTCCACAGCCCGAAAAACGGCATTGGCAAAATGCTGATAAGGGGCCGAGGTGTTGCCGTACCAGCCATCGTTGGTGATCGTGACCAAAAAATTGGCGCCCTTCTCGGTGAAGCGCCGGACCAGGTCGGGAAAGATGATCTCGTAGCAAATCGGCGATCCGAATTTCAGGTCCTTGAACGTGTGAAGAACAGGCTCGGTCCCGGGGGTGATTTCGCCGATGGCATGGGTCACTTTTTCGATGAACCTGAAAATCTTTTTGTAGGGAGTGTATTCTCCGAACGGGACCAAGTGCATCTTATAGTAAGTGCTGATGGCAAAGTCGGGGGCAAGACAAAGGGCCGTGTTATGATAGAGCCTTTGGTCAGGCGGCCCCGTGGTTTCGTTGGTCCCCAGGAGAAGGGTACACCGGGTATCCCGGGCAAATTGGAAAAGGATCCGCTTGAAATTTTGATAAAGGGCGTCTTCGCAGCCAAAGCAGAGGGGCACGGAGAATTCGGGCCAAATGATCGAGCTGGGCGCCTTTTTCGTAGGACTTTTGACTGAGTTCCATGTGCTCCTCAAATAATTTCAAGATGTCCTGGGTCGAAACCTCATTCCAGTAGATATCCGAGGATACATTCCCCTGGATGACGGAGGCTGTGAAGGATTCCGCCGTGACCGCCACCTTTTTCAGGCTCAAGAAACCGCCCAGATGGAGGACGACCATCATGATGATGGCGAATGCAAACGGCCAACGCTTCACGGCGTTGATGGCATAGACAAACAGGCTCTGGAAGAGGACAAGGACAAAAGAGATTCCGTAGATGCCGGTGATCGATGCTGTTTGGATAAAGGAAAGATTCTTGAACTGGCTGAGGCCGAGCACTCCCCAGGGAAACCCGGTCAAGATGTTGGTGAGGATATACTCAAAGGCCACCCAGAGAAAGGGAGCGGCCAAATAGGCCATCTCCGGGTAAGACCGGTGGATCCTGGCAAAAAGCGCCCAAAAAAGCGCCCAGACGAGGGCCAGGAGGACGATCAGGAACAAATAGACCAGGATGCTAAGGAAGGTGGATAAATGGCCATAGTGCGCCGGCACCGAGGGGACCCAATAGAGCAACACTCCGTAAAAAAAAGTCCCCGCCACAAGGCCGATTAAGAACGACGATTTTGCCGTTCTCCGGGACGTGATGAAAAAGAGCGGAATCAAAGAAATCCAGGCGAAGAAGGGGAGGCCGATCTTCGGGAAAGCCAGGGCGGTCAGGACCCCGCACAGGACCGCAAAAACGATATCCGTGAGTTTGGTTCTCAAATCAACCTCCCGGTTCGGCGGAAAATTTCTACGGCGCTGCCTTGAATTCAGGGGTGTCTAGCGGACAAGGAAGAAGTCCGTCGTTTTCTTCTTGAGAGCGGCGGCCAGTTTTGTCCGGACGGCGTCTGCCTCTTCTTTGGACTCATAAGGACCGACCCTGACCCGGAAAACGGCCTTTTTATCCATGGGCAGCGGGTCCAGGACAAGTGCCGGAAAGCCTTCTTTCTCCAGTTTTTTGGCATAGGTCGAGGCGGCATCCCTGTCTCCAAGCGCGCCGACCTGGATATAGAACTGTGCGCCCTTCTTGGATTCGGCCACCTTCACCGCCGGCTTTTCGGTCTCCGCCTTGGCCTTTGTTTCTGACGCTTTTTTTGTTTCGGTCAGAGGTTTGGCTTCACCGGTCTTTTCCTTGGCTGCGGGCGCTTCTGGTTTGACCGCAGGTTTTTGCCCGCCCGCGGCCTGCTTGGCTTCTTCCTGCTTCGCCTGCTGGTGAGACTTGAGTTCCTTTTGAATTTCGCCGGCGCCCGATTCTGCAGGCAGGGTCGGTTTTTCGGCGACCTTCTCGGCTTTGAGCTGGCCCGGAACGCCGGCCTCGGCGGAAAGCTGGACCTGCTTCTTGCCTACGGATACGCCCAGTAGGAAGATGAAAACACCAAGAACCAGGATGGCCAGGAAGACAAAGACGAGCTGGGTGCTCGAAAACTGCAGTTCGCGGAATTCCTTATTCTTTTCCATCGGCGTTATTATTTCTCCTCTTTATGAAAAGCAAAAGCTTTCAGGAGCTCCATGGGCAACGGAAATACGATCGTGGAATTCTTCTCTGCGGCGATGTCGGTCAAAGTGCCCAGGAACCTCAGTTGGAGGGCTTGGGGATTGGTCGAGATAATGTTGGCGGCCTGGAGGAGCTTGTCGGCAGCCTGGAACTCGCCGTCGGCGTGAATAACCTTGGCCCGGCGCTCGCGCTCTGCTTCGGCCTGCTTGGCGATGGCCCGTTGCATGTTCTCCGGAAGGTCCACCTGTTTCATCTCCACGAGCTGGACCTTGATGCCCCAGGGGGATGTGTGCTGGTCGAGAATTTCCTGAAGCCGTGTATTGAGTTTTTCACGTTGCGAAAGAAGCTCATCGAGTTCGACCTGGCCGAGCGCGCTGCGGAGCGTTGTCTGGGCCAGCTGCGATGTCGCGTAGAGGTAATCCTGGACCTCGAGAACGGACTTCAACGGCTCGATGACCCGGAAGTAAAGAACGGCGCTGACCTTCACCGATACGTTATCCCTGGTGATGATATCCTGCGGCGGGATTTCCATGGCGATAATCCGCAGGCTGATTCTGACGATCCGGTCGATGGGCGAAAAGACAAGAATGATTCCGGGCCCTTTGGCGTTGGGAAGCACGCGGCCGAGGCGGAAGATCACACCCCGTTCGTATTCCCTCAAGATCTTTATGGAATTCAGCACATAGAGAATGATGAGCCCGAGGACAATCATAGGATACGTAATCATAGAAACCTCCTTGTCGAGACGTTTTGACGGTAAAGTCTCAACCCATATTATTTGGTCCCATCATTCGCCTTCGTGACGCGAAGCTTGAGATGGGTTAAAACCTGTATCACTTTGATGGGCGACCCTTTAGGGACGGGAGCATCGGCTTCTGCCTGCCAGTATTCACCATGGACGAAGACCCGGCCTTCCGGAGCAAGGTCGGTCAGGGCTGCGCCGATCTCGCCGATCAATCCCTCTTTTCCGGTCGTGGCTTTTCTCATATGGGCCCGGATGACAAGGGTCACAAGAAAGATGAGAATGAGCGAAATCCCCAAGGCAACCGGGATGATAATCTTCAGGCTGGGCTTGAGCTCGGGGATCGGGGCTTTGACGAGCATCATGGAACCGATGACCATGGCCGTGATTCCTCCTATCGAGAGCACTCCGTAACTGTGGACCTTCACTTCCAGGACAAACATGCCGATGGCCAGAAGGATGAGAATCAGCCCGACGTAATTGATCGGTAGGATCTGAAAGGCAAATATGGCTAGGAGAAGCGAGATGCCGCCGAGCACGCCGGGCAGGATGGCGCCCGGGTTGGCGAATTCGAAATACAACCCAAGCAGCCCCAGCATGAGCAGGATGTAGGCCAGATTGGGGTTGGAGATGGTCAGAAGGAATTTCTGGCGGGACGACATGGGGACGTCCACGACCGGCTCATTTTTTAAGTGAAGGACCTGCGTCTCGCCCTTGAAGCGGCGGATGGTTTTTTGGTCGAAAGCGTCGATGATGTCCTGTTCGTTTTTGGCAATGAGGTCGACGAGGCCGCCCTCAAAGGCTTCCTTTTCCGTATAGGATAGGCTTTTTCGTACAGCATCCTCAGCCATCTTAATATTGCGGCCGCGCTTTTCGGCGAGGGTTTTGATGTAAGACGCGGCGTCATTGGTGACCTTGTCCTCCATGGTTTTGTCCATGGACTGGCCCGTCACGGAGATGCCGACGGGATGGGCGGCCCCCGTGTTTGTGCCGGGGGCCATGATGAACAGGTCGCAGGCGACGCCGATGAAAAAACCCGCCGAGGCGGACCGCGCGCCGCTCGGGCTGACGTAGGCCGCCACCGGCGTCTTGGCGGAAAGGATTTTTTCGATAATTTCCCGCATCGATGTATCAAGGCCGCCCGGTGTATTTAGCGTCATGATGAGAAGGCTGGCGTTCTCTTTATCGGCGCGGTCGATGGCGCCGCGGATGTATTGGGACGTCACCGGGTGAATCGCCGCATCGACCGTGATTTTCAGGATGGCAGGGGACAAAAAGAGGGGCAAACACAGGACGGTCAGGAGCGGGAAAAGTATTTTCTTCACGTTGATTCTATTATAGAAAGGACCATCCGGCAAGTCAATAAATTATCTTGACATTTTATCTTCAATAAATTAATTTTAATAATCACGGAGGAGCTGTCCATGATTAAGAACGATATTGCCCTCGAGATCGAGAAGAAATCCGAATTCAACGGGGCGAAGTCGTTGTTAATCGTGGAGACCATCCTTGAAGCTCTCAAGGCCGCACTGGCCCGCAAGGAAAAAGTGGAGATCCGTGGATTCGGGAGCTTCAAGGTCGTCGCCAAAAAGACGGGTTACGGCAGAGACATCCGCCGAAAAAAGCAGATCCACATCACTCAGGGCAAGAGGATCAAATTCCGCTGCGGCCAGGATTTGAAAGAGATCTCCAACCGGCCGTCATCTTGATCATCTCCGGCTCGATGCATCAGCGAAGGGACTCGAAAAGGGGGGCGGGCCTTGGCCAATAACATTCGATCGATCTCTCCCCAGGGGCTAAAGACGAACTCGCTTCGGTCGAGGCCGAGCAAGGTCCTCATTCGGGATTTCGCCAAGCCGCCCGCGCCCGGAGATTCCGTGTCCCGGTTCATCCAAAACCTTCCGAAATTTTTAGCAGCCAAAGATTTTCAAGAATTCGTGGCGCGGGTCGAGAAAGCCAGGAATCGCAAAAAAGCGGTGATCGCGGCCATGGGCGCCCATGTCCTGAAGGTCGGGCTCGGACCGGTGGTGATCGACTTGATGAAAGACGGCTGGATCAACGGCCTGGCCTTTAACGGAGCCGGAATTATCCACGATTTTGAGATTGCCTTTTGCGGGAGGACGTCCGAGGATGTCGAAGCCCAGATCCAAAAAGGCCGGTTGGGCATGGCTGCGGAAACAGGCGAAATGCTGAACGAGGCCATCCGTCGGGGAGCCGAGAGCGGCATGGGATTGGGAGAAGCAGTCGGTCGGATGATCGCGCGCTCGAAGTTCCCCTATAAACGCTTCAGCCTGCTGGGAACCGCTTATCGACTGGGCCTGCCGGCCACCGTGCATGTGGCCATCGGAACGGACACGATCCATATGCATCCTCAAGCGAGCGGAGAGGCCTTGGGAAAGACTTCGCTGAGGGATTTTTTCCTGTTCAGCGCCCTGGTCCGCAGGCTGGACGGCGGCGGCGTGTTTATGAATATCGGTTCGGCGGTCGTTTTGCCCGAAGTGTTTCTCAAGGCGGTTTCGCTGGTCCGGAACAAGGGCTTTCGGTTGCAGAATTTTTCGACGGCCGTTTTTGATTTTATCCGTCACTACAGGCCTGACCAGAATGTCGTCCGCAGGCCCTTGGGAAAAAAAGGCAGAGGGTTTTATTTTGTCGGCCCCCACGAGATCCTCATCCCCCTGCTGGCCGCCGCGCTCAAAGAAAAGATCCGGTAGTGGTCTCGCTCCTTCTCGGGTTTTTAACGGCGTTTCCTCACGGCTCTTCTCGGCGCCCGGCCTGGTTTTTTCGTTCGAAGTCTTTGAGCAGCTTAGCATAAACCTGCTCGGATTGGCGGATCGTCTCCTCGATGGTTCCTGACGTGTCGATGGCATAGTCGGCGTATTGGCGCTTGTCTTCGGCCGGCATTTGGGCTTGGATTTTTTTTAATGCTTCGGCCCGGTCGATATCGTCCCTCTCCATCAATCTCTGAATCTGGATCTCGGGCCTGCAATGGACAACGATGACCTTGTCGAAGAAACCGGTGAAGCCGGCTTCAATCGTCAGGGCCGCCTCCGAGATAAAAATCTTGACGTTTCCTTCCTTGGCCAGGCGATCGATCAGTTCCCTCTTTTTTCCGAGGACGAGCGGATGGATCAGACGGTTCAGGAAAAGTCTGGCCTTCTCGTCGTCAAAGATGATCCGGCTTAAAGCGGAGCGGTCGATGGTTTGATCGGGGTTGAGGATAGCCTTGCCGAAGCGGGCCACGACTTTTTGCCAAGCCGGCTGCCCGGGCTCCATGAGCTCGCGGGCCGTCTGGTCCGCAGAATGAATATAGCCGCCGTGCCGGCGGAGAACTTCGGCGACAATCGATTTGCCGGTGGCGATACCTCCCGTCAAGGCGACGATGAGCATGCGGGATCTTGGGAGGCTATTTGGGCTGCTGGCCGGAAACGAATTTGAAGTCTTTGCTGAAACGGACGGCCACGCCCTGCTTTTTGCCGGTTCTGTCGGGCTTCTCTAAGCGGACCGTGATCCCTCCAACCCGCAGCTTGATCTTTTTCCCTTCGGTGAGCTCATGGGGTAGGTCGATGATGAGGTTGATCTTGGAGCCGACGACAACGCCTGAATCCAGGCAGAAGTACGCCCCTCCCGAACTGATGTTTTCCAGGAGCGAAGCTTCCTTGAACCTTTTGCCCTGCGGTAGCCTGCCTTCCACGACGGCCGACAGGGGAAGGTCGAAGCGCCATTCTCTCCGGCGGTTGATCGGAGGCCCCAGCGTCTTTTGTGATTTCCTTGTCTTTGCGCTTTTTGTTGCGGCTGTTTTTGGCATGGCAATCTCACCCTTTTAGAAAAGAGCCGAGTTGATGGCGTAGAGAGCCAGCTGGAGCCGACTATGTGTGTCCAGCTTGGCATAGATGCTCTTGATGTGGGACCGGACCGTGTTCTTGCTGATGAAAAGGGTCTCGGCGATTTCGTCGTTACTCCTGCCCTGACCGATCAGTTTCAAGACTTGAAATTCGGTCGGCGTCAGCTGGTCGAGCGTTTTTTCCTTGAGGTCCCGGCCGACCACGGAGATGATCCGGTCCATGATGCTGCTCATTTTATCCCGCGGCAGCCAGATCTCGCCTTTGTGAATGACCCGGATGGCTTCCGCCAGCTGACCCGAGGGGTCGTTGAAATCAAAGTAACCCCGGGCGCCCACGTTGATGAGGCTGACGATCTCCTCGTGCGAGGGGATGTTGCCTAACAGCAACATCTGGGATTTAATCTGGTCTTTGGAAATCTCCCGGATCGCTTTGCAGATCTCTCGCATATTGGGTAGTGTTTCGGTGCTGGCAAAAAGAATGACATGGGGATGGAGTTTCCGGATGGATTCCATGAACGACTCGAGCGTGTTCTTTTCGATATTGACGACTTCCAACTGAGAATCTGTCTCCAAGGCTTTCAGGATTCCGGACAGGATCAAGTCCGAAGGACAGAAGATGAGCACTTTGATTTTTGGATCATCCGAAACTTGGAATTTTTTCTTGTTCATACTTTTATTTGCCCCTTTGGCAATTTTTGGCAATTCGTTAACACTTTTTTCGAATTTTATAAGAATCAAGATTCGATTGTCAAGGAATATCGAGTCGGGAGGTCAGCCGGGAAAGGCTTAGACGGGGAGGGTCGAGATCTGGTAGTTTTTGTCGAGCTTGATCGAGATCAGTTGGTTTTTCTTCTCGACGCTCATATCCGATTTGACGAAGCAGACCGTCCCGGAGAGAGAAAGCTGCAGCGGTGATTCCAGAAGGAAGGTCCTGGGGATGGTGAGAAAGAGGAGAAGCTTGGCGCCGATCATGACCTTGGCGCGGAGCCAAAAGGTCACTTCGTTGGCGCTCAGATGCGAGATCTGGGTTTCCTCCGAGAAATCCCTCTCCTGGGCATCCGCCCCCTTGACGATGGCCGGAAGGGATAGCTCAAACTGGCGCTCCCTCTTGAACGATTTGGAAAGGCCTTGGCCGGACGGTTGATACATGGCAGGAATCCTTATTCTTCGGGCTTGATGATGTATTTGCTGTCGAAGCGGATGGTGACTTTCTGGTTGGCGTTATGGTCGTCGAGGGCCTCGACGAGGGCCACTTTACCTTTGATGACGAGCTTCAGGTTCTTGTCTTCCGCCAGCTTTTCCGGGAGGTCGATCTCCAACCTCAGCCGCGAGCCGATGTTGACCTGGTTTTTGAGGAAGAAAGACGAACCCTGATGGCTGATATACGAGAGGATCGTTTCCTCCGTGAATTCTTTACCCCTGGCGTTTAAACCCGCGACCAGGGTGGGCAGGGGAAATGTAAATCCCTCGTCTTGTGTCCCTAAGACGTCAACACGATCCACAAATACCTTTCTCGACATGCTCCGCTTCCTTTTCTTAACACGTCGAGGCTAAGATGCCATGCCTGAAAGGCCCGGTCAATCACCCCTTTGGATGAATAAAGGGGTGAAATTTTTTTTTAGGGCGTCACCTCTGCTTCGGCTGCGCCACCTCTTGAGGGGGCATCGCCCCTCTCGGGTTGACAAAAATAAGGGTGGACGATAGAATGACCACGAATTTGAACTGCGGAGAACACGGTGAGTAAAGACGAACGATTGGTCAAACACATCACGCCGAAAACAGACGATTTTTCGCGTTGGTACGTCGAGATCATCCAGAAGTCGGAGCTGGCCGACTATGCCCCGATGAAAGGCATGATGGTCATCCGGCCCTACGGGTATGCCGTCTGGGAAAATATCCAGCGGCTGATGGACCAACGGATCAAGGCCACGGGCCATGTCAACGCCTATTTTCCGCTGTTCATCCCAGAAAGCTTCCTGCAAAAAGAAGCGGAGCACGTCCAAGGATTTTCTCCCCAAGTCGCTTGGGTCACCGTGGGGGGAAACGAGGAGTTGGAAGAACGGCTGGCCGTCCGGCCGACGTCAGAAGCCATCATCGGGCATATGTATGCCAAGTGGATCAAGTCCTGGCGCGACCTGCCTGTCCTGATCAATCAATGGGCCAATATCGTCCGCTGGGAGAAAGTCACGCGGCCGTTCCTGCGGACGACGGAATTTTTATGGCAGGAAGGCCACACTTGCCATGAGACCGCCGAGGAAGGCCAGAAAGAAACGCTTCTCATCCTTTCGATGTATAAGGAGTTTGTCGAGACGGAGTTGGCGATCCCCGTGATCTCGGGAATAAAATCGGTCCGGGAGAAATTCGCGGGGGCCCAGGAGACCTACGCCATCGAGGCCTTGATGTCGGATGGAAAAGCGCTTCAGATGGGGACGTCGCATAACCTGGGCCAGCATTTCTCCAAAGCCTTCAATATCCGGTTCGAAGACCGGAACCAGAATCTTCAGTACGTCTGGCAGACCTCCTGGGGGATGACAACCCGCCTCATCGGCGCCCTGATCATGAGCCACGGCGACGATTCGGGGCTGAGGCTGCCTCCGCACGTCGCCCCGATCCAAGTTGTGATCGTTCCCATTGCCTTGGGATCTTGGAGGGAAAATGTGCTTCCCGCGGCTCTTGCCGTCGAAGAGAATTTGAAGAAGGCCGGCTTGAGAGTCCAGCTTGATGCCCGCGAGGAATTTACACCCGGCTGGAAATTCTCTGAGCATGAGATGCGCGGGGTGCCGCTGCGGATCGAGATCGGCCCGCGGGATGTCAAGGCTGGGCAGGCCGTACTGGTCCGGCGGGACACCAAGAAAAAACAATCGCTTCCCTTGGATGGTCTCGGGGCAGAGATCCCGGCCATCCTGGAGGATATCCAGGCCTCGCTTTTCCAGGCCGCGGCGGCGTTCTTGAAGGAGAACACGCGCGAAGCCCGCGATTACCGAGAATTCAAAGACATCATGGAGACCAAGCGGGGGTTCGTTAAAAGCTTTTGGTGCGGGAGTGACGCCTGCGAGGACAAGATCAAGGACGATACGATGGCCACCATCCGGGTGATTCCCATCGACAAGGAAAGCCAGCCGGTTACGGGAGCCTGTGTTTACTGCGGGAAAGAGGCCAAAGCCGCGGCCTATTTTGCCCGGGCCTATTAATGACATGCGGGACGTTTTTTCGCGGGAACGAGAGAAGATGGTGAACGACCAGATTGCCTCCCGCGGCGTCCACGATCCCAGAGTCCTGGCGGCGATGCGGAAGATCCCCCGGCATCTGTTCGTCTCGGATGCCATGACGTCCTACGCCTATCAGGATGAGCCTCTTCCCATCGGAGAAGGGCAGACCATATCCCAGCCTTATATTGTCGCCTATATGACCGAGGCCCTCGAACTGCGGGGCGGAGAGAAAATCCTCGAAATCGGAACGGGCTCGGGCTACCAGACCGCCGTCCTGGCGGAAATCGCCAACGATGTCTTTACCATCGAGCTGGTGGAATCTCTGTCCCTCAAAGCCCAGGGGGTCCTCAGGGCCCTGGGGTATTCCAATGTCCAATTTAAGATTGGCGACGGCACGACGGGCTGGAAAGACCATGCGCCCTACGATGCCATCATGGTCACGGCGGCGCCGGGCTCCGTGCCCAAAGCCCTGCAGGATCAGCTGGCCGTAACGGGCCGCATGATCATTCCCGTCGGCCTCGAATTTCAGGAGCTGGTCCTCATCATCAGGGAACACGATCTATTCAAGGAAAAGCGGCTCCTGCCTGTCCGTTTTGTGCCGCTCGTTTCTGTTCATTGAGGGGAACCATGTTAAAAAAAGTCGCATCTGTCGTCCTCATGGCCGGCCTGACCGGCGCCCTGCTTTTTTGCTCGGCCCAGTCGGGCAAAGATAAATTTATCAAGATTTATCTGCCGGGCGGCCCATCGATCGCGGCCGAGCTGGCGGCCACTGATGAAGAACGGCAAAAAGGGCTGATGTTTCGGGAAAAGCTCTTGCCCGACCAGGGGATGCTGTTCGTCTTTGACGTCGAAGATTATTATTCGTTCTGGATGAAGAACACGCTGATTGCGCTGGATCTGATCTGGCTGGACAAGGAGCGAAGAATCGTCCATATCGAGCGGGATGTGCCGCCGTGCAAAGCCGACCCCTGCCCTTCCTACACACCCAAACGGCCGGGTTCTTACGTGCTGGAACTCAAAGCCGGGTCGGCCGACCGGTTGAAATTAAAGCTCTTTGATAAGCTGGAGTTTACCCTCCCCGGCTCAAAGATTCGCTGACGTCGGGACCGTTTCTTACTTGACCGTGAATTCCACGGCCTTTATGATTTGTTTATTGCGGAGTTTGTCCTTCAGAACGGCTTTATATTGATATTTCCCGGGTGGAACGCTGGTGAGGTCCAGCGAGCCTGTCACGTAAAGGTCCAAAACAGGTGATTTCGATGTGTAATGAAGGTCCATGGCTTCCACCTTCTCCATAAGGACCTTGCCCTTTGCGTCCACGACGATCATGTCCTGGGTATACCAGATCTCGTATAGGCCTTCGCGCCTGCCGGTGAAGACGTTGATGGGCTCATAGTAGAACTGAATCTGATCACCCGATTTGAACGTTGGAGCCGCGACTGGAACATACGACCCGAACCCCATAATGTTCGAACAGATAGTGAAGTTCCGGAAGCCGAGATCCCCCTTGTTTTGGAGTTCGATAATCTTTTCTTTCAGTTTCAGAATGTCTTCCGCTTGCCCGAAGACGAGGCCCGCGGCCGCCATAAACACCACGCCCAAAGATAAAAGTTTCTTCATCGCTCCTCCTAACTCCTCCTAAAAATTGACTTCTCCGTGCTAGAGACATTATAATCTTTCGACCATTGATTTCAAGAGAGCGGCCTATGACGAAGACGCAGCTGCTGGATTCGCTCAAAGACAAGGTCCTGCTCTGCGACGGCGCGATGGGGACCATGCTCTACAACAAGGGCGTTTTCCTCAACACATGCTTTGACGAGCTGAACCTGCGTAGTCCCGAACTGGTCCAGGAGGTCCACCGCGAGTACGTTCGCAGTGGCGTGGACATCATCGAGACCAACACGTTCGGAGCCAACCGCTTCAAACTCAAAAAACACGGGCTCGAAGACAAAGTTCATGAGATCAACCTCGCCGGGGCGCGGCTGGCGCGCCAGGAGGCCGGCCGGGCTGTTCTTGTCGCGGGATCTATCGGCCCTTTGGGGGTCAAAATTGAACCCTGGGGACAGGTTTCGGTGGAAGAGGCCGAACAGGCCTTTGCCCAGCAGGCCGGCGGGCTTTTGGAGGGCGGCATCGACCTGTTCATTCTCGAAACCTTTGCGGACATCAACGAGGTCCGCCGGGCCATCCTGGCGGTCCAAAAGCTCGCCCCCGACCTTCCCTTGATTGCGGAAATGACGATTGACGAAGACGGTGTGAGCCTGTACGGGACGACGCCGGAAATCTTCAGCCAAAAGCTCGAGGCCTGGGGTGCGGACGTCATCGGTGTGAACTGCAGCGTAGGACCGGCCGCTATGCTCCAGTGCATAGAAAAGATGGCCCGGCTGACCGAGCGGCCGCTGTCGGCTATGCCCAACGCCGGGATCCCCGGGCCGTCGACGGCCGGAATATCTATCTCTGTTCGCCCGATTATATGGCCGAGTACGCCAAACGGTTTATTCTGAGCGGGGTGAAAATCGTCGGCGGCTGCTGCGGCACGACTCCGGCCCATATCAAAGCCATGCGCGGAGCCATCAAAGCCCTCCAGCCTCCGCGGACGACCCTCCTTCGTGTTTCCGGGCCGGTTGAAGAAGAGCGAGGAGAGAAGGCAGTCAAAACACAGGATAAGTCGGCGCTGGGCCGGAAGCTGGCCGAGAGAAAATTCGTCGTCAGCGTGGAGATCGTTCCGCCGCGCGGATTCGATACGGCCCGGGCGCTGGCCGCCGCCCGGCAATTGAAGCGACGCGGCGTCGATTGCATCAACATCCCCGACGGTCCAAGAGCGAGCGCCCGCATGAACTCCATGGCCTTGGCCGTCATTCTCAATTCACAGGCGAAGATCGAGCCGCTTCTCCACTACACGTGTCGTGACAGGAATCTTTTGGGCATGCAGTCCGACTTGCTTGGCCTCTATGCCCAGAAGATCCGGAATCTCTTGATCGTCACGGGCGATCCGCCGAAACTCGGCGACTACCCCGATGCCACGGCCGTTTTCGACGTGGATTCGATCGGATTGACCCACATGGTGAGCGCGCTCAATTGCGGACTGGATATCGGCGGGAGAAAGATGGACCCGCCGACCGGATTTCTGATCGGGGTCGGGGTGAATCCGGGCGCGGTCAACCTGGACTATGAGCTATCCCGATTTGAGTCGAAGGCCGCGGCCGGCGCGGAATTTGCGATTACCCAGCCTGTCTTCGATCTCCGGCTGCTGGAACATTTCTTGAAAAGAACAGAAGGCTGCCGCATCCCGATCCTGGCGGGGATCTGGCCGCTGTGGAGCCTGCGGAATGCCGAATTCATGCATAATGAGGTCCCCGGGGCCGTCATCCCCCCGGAGATCATGGAGCGGATGAGGAAAGCCCAAGAAATCAGCCCGGAGCGGGCCAGGAATGAGGGGATTGCCATTGCCCGGGAAATCTTGGATGCGGTCAAAGGCATGGCTGGGGGCGTTCAGATCAGTCCGCCCCTGGGCAAGATCGAATTGGCTCTAGCTGTGCTCGAAGCCCTTTCGCCCTGATCATTTCAGATTAACAAGAATTCCGACAATCACTCCGAGGCCTTGTCCTCTCATGCCCGAGATGCTAGTGTCAAGGGTGCCCATTTCGGCGCTCGAGTCATAAAAACTTTCTTTCAGCGTCGTGAAAAACATGGGGCGGTAGAAAACGCCGGCCGTTAAGCCGAGCTGTCGAATCAGCCAGAAGTCTAGCCCGAGACCGAAATCGAGGCCGGCGCCCTGAAAGGTCACGTCGCCTAAGGTTTTCAATTCATTGTTTACATTTCCGAATATTGCCTTGTCCATAGTGATGAAGACGATAACGAGGCCTGCCTGGTAATAACCTTCCAGGCGGCTTCCCGGCCAGAAGTGTCCTTTGAAATCGATATTGAGATTGTGATTGCCGACTTTTTCCGTGATGGATTGGAGTGTGGGGTCCGTCAGGGTTGCGTTGTGTCGATGATAATAATAACTGAGCTCGATGCCGATATTTTCTCCGCGGAAGCCCAACACGACACCGAATCCTTTTGCCGCTTCCAACTTAGGAATAGGGACATAATCGGTTTGCGGCATTAAGACGTGATTCCCGTCAAATTTATTGCCGGAGACATTGACGTAGGAAAAAGCGAGCCCGGCGTAGATCCTGGTGTTGACCCCTTCAAACATGCCCTGGGCGAGAAGACTCTGGGACGCCCAAGCCAGAACGAATGTACCGAGACACCAAAAGACGACAAAACATGGGCGTCGGCGCATGATCTTCCTCCTGGACTGAGTCTGGAATATCGTGTATACCATCCGGCGCCGGGAAAGTCAAACAAGGAGGGCGTTCTCGCGCCGAAGCCATTGTTGAAATCGCCCCCCGGAATATGTATAATAACCCGACGAAGTAGTGGTTTCGTGCCAAAGCATTCGATCATCGCCATTCTCTCAAAAAAAACTATCTCATCGATCAAATAGATTTCTGAGGAGGAAAATAAAATATGACCGAAGAAATTATTTATCTGGACCGCAATGAAAATAATTACGGCCCGGCTCCTGCCTGCTATGAAGCTCTGAAATCTTCGGGCCTCGAGTTCCTCAGCTGGTATTCCAAGGATTTTGCCAGGGGCGTCAAAAGCACCCTGTCCGAACGCTTGGCCAAGGAATTCGGAGTCCCCGAAAGTATCATTCTTCTGGGCTACGGCGGCGAAGACCTCCTCAAACAAGCGGTCCACTGCTACCTGTCCAAGAATGAAACAATTATGATTCCTACACACTCGTGGTGGTATTACAAATCCATCGCCGATGAAAAAGGCGGCATCACCGTCGAATATCCGATGGTGCCCGGTCCAGATTCCTTCCTCTATGATGTTGATCGTCTGCTCGCGATCGCCGCCAAACACCGGCCCCGGCTGATCCTCATCAGCTCCCCCAATAATCCGACGGGAAACACGCTGGACGGGGACGACCTGAAACTTCTCTTGAAGACGATCAAGAATACGGTCATCGTTTTGGACGAAGCGTACTGGGGTTTTACCGGCGCCAAGGCCGACTACGTCAAAGAGCTCACCAGTGAATACCCCGAACTCATCGTCATCCGGACCTTCTCCAAATATTATGCGCTGGCGGGCGTCCGCATCGGCTATGCCTTCCTGGGGAAAAACCTCACCAATCTGGCCAAGTTCAGCGCCCGCTATCTCGGCTATAACCGCATTTCCGAGCGGCTGGCTCTGGCCGCGCTCGACTCGCCCGATTATTATGCGACGATAAGCCAGAAAATGATCCGGGATAAAGAAGAGTATTACCGAACGCTGGGCGCCATCCCCGGCTTCAAGGCCTACCGCTCCAACGCCAATTTCATCCTGGCCGAAATTCCGGAAAAATTCAAAGCTTCCCTCAAGGACTATTTGACGAAGAAGGGACTGATCATCAAATTCTTCAATGAGAAGAACCTTGAAAACTGCGTCCGGATCACCATCGGGACCGAACAAGAAAATCGGAGGCTCGCCAACGCCTTCCGGGATTTTGCCAGGGACAAGGGGCTCCGTTGACCCTGCTCGCCGAATACAAGCGATCGCTGAAGCTCCGGGAAGTCGAGGAAATCTTCGACCTTTATTTTTATCGGCCCCTGGCGTTCGCTCTTGTCAAGGCCATCTACCGGACCAACATCACGCCCAATCAGCTGACCATCATCTCCATGTTGGTCGGGGTCCTGGGCGGGATTTGCTACGGTTTCGGCTATCCTTCGGCAGTGGCCGCCGGCGCCATCCTTTACGGCCTGTCGATTGTCATCGATTGCAGTGATGGGCAGCTGGCCAGGCTCAAAAAAAATGGGACGCGGCTGGGAAGGATTCTGGATGGGCTGATCGATTATGTGGTCATGATCGCCATCTACATCGGGATCGGCGTTGGTTTGGTTCCCGAATCCGGAGACCGTCGGCTGTGGTGGCTTCTCATCCTTGCCGCCGCCCTCAGCAACCTCTTCCATTCGGTGGCTCTGGACTACTACCGCAGTCGCTTTATCGAATATGTCCAGGGGGCCTCGTCCCAAGACGAAGATGATTATCAAAGCTTCAAACATGAATTCGAGAGCCTGGCGGTGCACAAAGCAAAGCCCTTGCGCAAAGTGTCCATCTGGCTGTACCTGCAATATCTGACCCTTCAGAGACGAATGACCATGAATTGGGGAGATTCCAAATCGGGCAAAAAGCCCGTCGAAGAATTTTATCGAAGGAATCGGGCCGCTCTGCGGCTTTGGACGTTCCTGGGTTCCACGACCCAGGGCAGCGTGTTGATCATCACCTCGCTCGTCAACCGCATCGATCTCTATTTTTGGGCGATGATCGTGATCGGCAATGTTTGGGCCGCCATCATGTACATCGTCCAGAACAGGATCGACCACGGCCTCGAACAAGAAGTCGTTTCATGAAAGGCGTCATCCTGGCCGCGGGGATCTCTTCCCGCCTCCGACCCCTCACCGACACCGTGCCCAAGTGCCTGCTGTCCATCGGAGGAGAAACGATCCTAGGCCGGACGCTCAACAACCTCGTCGCCTGCGGCATCCGCGATGTCTTGATCGTGACGGGTTACCTCGAAGACCAAGTGCGGGGATACGTTTCCGGGCATTATCCGGGACTCTCGGTGAAATTTATTACCAATGAGGTCTATGCCTCGACGAACAATATCTACTCGCTCTGGCTAGTCAAGCAGGATGTCCTCGAGCATGGCATGCTCCTTCTCGACAGCGACATCATCTTTGATGACGGCATCATCCGGGCCCTGCGTCGGACCGGGCACGAGAATTGCCTCGCCGTCAACCCCAAAATCCGGCTCGGCGACGAGGAAATCAAAGTCGCCGTCAACGCGCACAACCGCATCCGGGCCATCAGCAAGGAAGTCCCACCCAGCCAGGCCATCGGCGAATCCATCGGCATCGAGATGTTCGGGGCCCCGATGCTTCATTCCCTGTTTGCCGTGATCGACAGAAAGATTCTTCATGACGGCGCGGTGAACCAGTTTTATGAAGCCGCCTTCCAAGAGGTGATCGACCAAGGCGGAGAGATCTATGCCGTCGATGTCGGGATGTATCACGCGATTGAAATCGATACCGCCGAAGACATCGTCATGGCCGAGACCGAGGTCCTTCCCCATCTGCCGCTTTCCAGGACGGCCAAGGATCGCCAGAAATAAGCGTTGGGCGGAAGCCGGTCATCCTTTTCCGAGGAGCTTGTCGAGCTCAAAAGCAGCATTCTTTGAGGCCGGCGCTTCTCCGAGGCTGGATCTGATTTGCTGAAAACGCTCTTTCATAGCCGCCTGAATGTCTGGCGAAGCCAAAATCCGCTTGGCTTCTTGGAAGAGGTTCTCGGGCGTAAACCTTCGCTGGATGAGCTCGGGGATGATCCGGTCTCCGGCGAGGATATTGACGATGCTGTAGTTCTTGATCCTGACAAACTTCACGCCGAAGATATAGGTCAATGGGGATAAGCGGTAGAAGGCAATGAGGGGGGTTCCGACGAGCGCCGCCTCGAGGTTGGCCGTTCCGCATGCGGAAAGCACCAAGTCGCCGGCGGCCATGGCTTCATAGGCGTCCCGCCGGACGGTGGTCAAACCCGGAAGTCTCTGGGGCAGGAAGCGGCGGTAAAAGTCCTCGTCGAGATGGTCCGCCTGGACGAGTACGAACTGCGCCGCCCATTCCCGCCTCATTTTTTCCATGGCCCGGACAAGGACGGGCAGGTGGAAGCGGATTTCCGTCGCCCGGCTCCCGGGAAGCAGCGTGATGAGTTTTCTCTTGGGGTCCAACCCGTATTTCCTGCAGAATTCCTCACGGCCGAAGGCGATGCGGATTCGTTCGAGGAGCGGGTGGCCGACAAAACGGGCGGGAATGCCGCCGTTTTTATAGATGGCCTCTTCGAAGGGGAAAATGAGGAGCATCTCCGTCACGTTTTTTTTGATCGTCCGGAGCCTTCCCCTTCTCCAGGCCCAGACGGTGGGACTGATGTAATAAAGCACGGGGACGCCCAGCTTTTTGAGCCTTTTGGCCAGCCGAAGGTTGAAATCGGGAGAATCGATGAGGACGGCCGCCTCCGGTGCCCGGGCTTTGACTTCCTCCTGGATTCTGCGAAAGATTTTTCGGATCCGGGGAATCTGGGACAGGATCTCGACAATGCCCACGACTGCCAAGTCGTCCATCGGAAAAAGAATGTCCACGCCTTCGGACTCCATCCGTTTTCCGCCGATCCCAAAAAACCTGGCTGAAGGCTCGATCGTCTTAAACTCGCGGACCAACCCTGCGCCGTAAGCTTCGCCGGATTTCTCTCCCGCGACGATCAGGACCGAGCGCCTCATTTCTTTTCCGTGCGGCCGAAGTAGACAATCTCGGGCTTGGCGTTTGGATCTGCGCCGTAAAAGAAAAGCCACTGGTCGTATGTTTCACCCTCGTTGTAGATCCGGAAGGATTTTTTCGGCGAGGAGCTGACGACGCCGAGGATACGCGGGTTATCCACGGCCGAGAGATTGTCCTGTGGCACGACCAGCACCCGCTGGAGATTGGATCCCGCTTGGGGCCGGACGCCCGGCCGGGCGGGTATTCTCTGAGACGGTTCCCCGTATTGAATAACGAGGTTCCATTTTCCATCCTTCGTCATCGGGTCCTTGTATAAGCGCCTTAAGAAATGGCCTTTGATTAGGTCATCGAGGGATTTGGGAAACGTAGCTGGATTTTTGGCCAAGTGGAGCCGGACGGCTTCCACATATTGCCGGCCGCGGAAGATCAGCTCTTCTTCTTTTTCTCTCTGGACTTGCGTCTCCCAAACCGGAATCGCGACGAGTAGCCCCACGGCCAGGACAAAGGCGGCCATCATCAGGATGACCAAGCTGTAGCCAGCTCGGTTGTTCATCACCAAGTTTCGTAAAGCGTGCCGTCCAAAGCTTTTTCTTTCGAGCCGGAATGGACATCCACGATTCCGAATTCCATCCCCGGCGCGATATCCTCCATGGATGGCTGTTCATGAGCTTCGACCCATGTGTCCGATTTTCCAGTGATGGGGTCTTTGGGAATCTTGTAGAGGTATTCCTCATCCACGAGCGCTTGGAGCGAAAGCGGGTATTTGCCTTTGTCCGTATAATACTGGGCGAGGAGTTTTCTCATCGTGAACAGGCTGTCCCGCAGAGCGCTCTCCTTGGCGCTCTTGAGCGATGTCTTGAACTGAGGCAGCGCCAGGCCGACCAGGATGCCGATCATGGTAAAGACGATAATCATCTCAATCAGCGTAAACCCTTTTTGTTTGGTGTTAAACATGGTCCCTTCTCACCAATCCTTATATTTTGTCCCGTCGATGGCCGTCTTGTTGCTTTTCGTATAAACGTCGAAGACGTTTTTGCCCCCCAGCTCGTCGAATCGGGAGCATCCTGGGACGAGCGCAATCCCCAGTCCACGGAGTCCGTCATAGGGTCCTTCGGGACTCGCCTGAGAAACTTCATGAACTTGGTGCCGTCCTTCGAACTCTCGCTCTTGCCCGAGCCCTTGCCTTCATCCTTGAGCTTCACTCCTTTCACCAGGACTTCCAAGCTGGGCGGATAGCCGTCCGTGTCTTCGTCGAACTCGATCTTTTTTTCATCGGCCAGCCGCTTGTACTGGTCGATCGCCTCCCGCATCAGGCGCAGACTTCGCTGGAGCTCGAGCTCCTTTCCCCTTTTCACGGCGATTTTGGCCAGGGGCATGGCCACCCCGGCCAGGACGGCCAGGATCACCGCCGAGACAAGGAGCTCGGTGAGCGTGAACCCTTTCCGATGACGAAACATGTCGGCCATCGTTCGGCACAAAAATCTATCGAATCAGTACTTGTTTCTGCGATCACGGTCCGGCCGCCGGTAGGACGAATTCTTCTTGGGGTAGGGCTCCCGCTCCCTGTCCCGCTCCCGCTCATTCTGGGGCCGCGTGTCTTCCTGGAGGGCTTTCATGCTCAGTTTGATCTTGTTGTCTTCATCGATGTTGAGGACTTTCACGTTGATGATCTGCCCCAGCTTCAGGACATCGCGGACGCTCTTGATGCGGTGATGGGCGATTTCCGAGATATGCATCAGCCCGACGATATTGGGCAGGATCTCGACAAACGCTCCATATTCCTCGATGCGGACGACCTTGCCCTGGTAGGTTTTGCCGACCTCGGCCTCGACCGTGATCTCGCTGATCATCTGTTTGGCCTTTTCGGCGGCCTCCATTTCCGTAGAGGCGATGATGATCTTGCCCGTCTCGTCGATGTCGATCTTGGCCTTGGTCGCGGCGATGATCTTCTTGATGACCTTGCCGGCAGGCCCGATGACTTCGCTCACTTTCTCGGGATTGATGAAGAGATAGATGATGTGGGGAGCGTAGGGAGATATTTCGGGCCGTGGCGCCGGGATGGCCTCTTTCATTTTGGCCAGGACCTGAAGACGCGCTGCGCGCGCCTTGTCCAGCGCTTCCCGGAAAATATCCATGGAGATGGAGGGGATTTTCAAGTCGAGCTGGACGGCCGTGATGCCGTTTTCGGTGCCGGCGACTTTAAAATCCATGTCGCCGAAGTGGTCTTCGAGCCCGGCGATGTCCGTCAGGACGGCGGCGCGGCCGTTTTCCTTGACCAAGCCAATGGCGATTCCGGCGACGACCATCGAGAGCGGCACGCCGGCGTCCATCAAAGACAGGACGCCGCCGCAGACGGTCGCCATGGAGGACGAGCCGTTGGATTCTAGAATATCCGAGACGATGCGGATGGTATAGGGAAATTTATCCTCGTTGGGGATGGCCGGCAGGATGGATTTTTCCGCCAAGGCGCCGTGCCCGATCTCGCGCCGGCCGGGGGCCCGCAGGAAAGAGACTTCGCCCACGGAAAAAGGCGGAAAGTTGTAGTGGAGCATGAACCTCTTTTCGGTCTCTTCGCCGAGCCCGTCCAGCCGCTGGACATCTTCAAACGTCCCCAGGGTAACGGTCGCCAGACACTGGGTTTCGCCCCGCGTGAACAAGGCTGAGCCGTGAGTCCGAGGCAGCATCCCGACTTCGATGGAGATCGGCCGGATTTGGTCGAAACTGCGGCCGTCGACCCTTTTTCCCTGGTTGAGGACCAGGTCTCTCGTCAGCTTTTTCTGGATGCCGTAAAAAAGGTCCTTAGCTTCCGCCCTCTCGTCTTCGTTTTCCTCGGGGATGGCTTCGATGACCGAGGCCAGGATGCTTTGAGCCGCTTCTTCAGAGGCCTTTTTGCCGGCTGTCTGGATGGCGGCCAGGAGGGACGGGCCGATTTTCTGCTCCAATTCGGTCAGTTTGGCCGGGTCGGGGAGATTCGGCGTGAATTCCCTTTTCTTGATATTGAGCTTCTGGAACTGTTCTTTCTGGACGTCGATGATCCTGCGGATCGGGTCTTGGGCAGCGACGACGGCGCCGATGATTTTTTCCTCGGTCACTTCCTTTGCCCCGGCTTCGAGCATGACCATACCCTCTTCCGTACCGACGACCAGCAAGTTCAAGGGGCTCGTTTCGAGCTCCTTGGCCGTGGGGTTGATGACGAACTGATCATTGATATAGCCGACCTTGACGGCACCGATGGGCGTCGTGAACGGGATATCCGAGAAGTACAGGGCAGCGGAGGCGCCGATGAGGCCTAGCGTGTCCGGCTCGTTTTCCAGGTCGGCGGAAAGAAGGAGGGCGACGATCTGCGTATCAAAATAGTACCCTTCGGGGAAAAGCGACCGGACCGGCCGGTCGATCAATCGGCTGACCAGGATTTCCCGCTCCGAAGGCCTCCCTTCGCGCTTGAAAAACCCGCCGGGGATTTTTCCGGCGGCGTAGGTGTTTTCCCGATAATCGACGATCAGGGGCAGAAACGATTTTATCTCCCTGGCTTCCTTCTTGGATGTAGCCGTGACGAACATGATCGTGTCGCCGTAGCGCACCAAGGCCGAGCCGTCGGCCTGCTTGCCGACCTTGCCGATTTCCAATGACAAAATCCGATTGTTGATTTCAAGACTGATAGTTTGAGACATGTTGGATCGTCTGGCGGGGCTTACTTTCTCAGCCCGAGCTTCTGGATGAGTTTCTCGTAGCGGCTGCTGTCTTCTTTCTTCAGGTAGGCCAGGAGGCGTTTCCTTTGTCCGACGAGCTTCATGAGGCCTGTTCGGGAATGGAAATCCTTGTTGGCCGATGCCATATGTGTCGTCAGATGGCTAATCCGTTCGCTGAGCAGGGCGATTTGGACCTCTGCCGAGCCTGTGTCCGTGTCGTGGACTTTGTTTGTGCTGATAATTCTTTCTTTTTGTTCTTTTCTTAGCACTCTGTGATTCTCCTTTAAATCGTTGAATATATTAGCAGAAATAGGAGTCTATGTAAACACGGCCTCTTATTTTCAGTTTAGTCGGGGCTGGTGGGAAAATGTGAGGTCAGATGGTGAGGGCTTTTTTGCGGTGGATGAGCTGCCGGGCGTACCGAGAACTCAAGCCCCCCTGGGAGATCTTGACCTCGTTGAGCTTTGCCTCAACCTCGGCCAGGGTCATTTTATTGATTTTCTTGTTTGCCGGCCCGGACTTTTCCGTGTCTGCGGCAGCCGCTGCGCCCGCTTCGGGCTTCGGCGCCTCTTTTTTTGTTTCTTTCGGCGGTTTCGGCGCTTTTGCCGCGTCTTTCTTTTCGGCCATATTCAGGATCCTTTAATTGTTTTATTCCGGCGTAGTTTAGCAGATTCAGGGCCCTCTGGCAACGATTTTTTTCAGAAGGATGACATTTCACTCAATGCAGCGCTTGAAGGATACCTTTGATTCTAGTATAGTCAGGTGGACGTGTATCTTCTTTACTCCTTTTTCCTTTTCCTGGCCTTGCTCGTCACCGTCCCCGTGTATTTTGTCCGGCTGAAGCTGTTGAGGAGGGAAAGTCTTTTTCTCCGAGAGAGACTGGGGAAGAGGCTCCCTCTTCGGAAGACCGACAATCCTTTTCTTTGGATTCATGCCGTTTCCGTGGGGGAAGTCCTGTCGCTCCAAAACCTGGCCAAGGAGGTCCGCAGAAAACATCCAGACTGGGAGATTGGCTTTTCCACGCTGACGAACACGGGTCAGAAAGTGGCCCGGGAAAAGCTTCGCGGCACTGACCATATCTTCTTTGTTCCCTTTGATTTCCCAAGGACGGTCCGCAGGGCGTTACAGGCGCTCCGGCCGCGGCTGCTGGTTTTGGTCGAGTCCGAATTTTGGCCGGGCCTTCTTAGGGAAGCTAAGCGAAATTCGTGCCACGTGCTACTCGTGAACGGGCGGATTTCTGGCCGTTCCTTCCGAAGGTTCAAGCTGTTCAAACGTTTGGCGTACGGCGTTTTTAAAAATATCAGCCGGTTTCTCGTCCAGACAGCCGGGGACAAGGAAAGGCTCGAAAAGATCGGCGTTCCATCGGGTTGCATCGAAATCTCGGGAAATTTGAAGTGCGAGGTCGACCTACCCTTGCTTGAAGAAAAGGACGTTCCTGAAGATGAAAAGCGAGCTGGGCATTCCGAGCTCAAAAAAGATTATCGTCGCCGGGAGCGTCCATAGAGGCGAAGAAGGCCGGCTCATCCTGGCGTTCGGGGAAGCGCGAAAAACAAGAGATGACCTTCTCCTGGTCCTGGCGCCGCGCCATCCGGAAAAATTCGGCGAGATCGAGAAGATTTTTGGGTCTAGCCCGTTCGTGGTGCGTCGAAAAACATTCCTGGAACCCGGCCAAGCTTGGGATATCTTGGTCCTCGATACAATCGGAGAGTTGGCCCGGTTTTATGCCCTTTCAGATGCGGCATTCATCGGGGGGAGTCTCGTGCCATGGGGAGGGCAGAACTTGCTGGAGCCCGCATTTTACGGGAAGCCGGTCTTTTTTGGGCCCCATATGGAGAATTTTGCCGCCTTGGCCGAAGAATTTGTCAGGGCGGGTGCGGCAAAAATCGTTGACCGGCCCGAGGACCTGGCCGATATGTTCCGGCTCAAGGATCCTAAGGCTCTAGCGGAAATGGGGCAGCGGGCCAAGAAGACTTTATGTTCACTCCAAGGGGCTACACAAAAATCTCTATCCGCCATCGAATTTTTTATGGGCCATGCGGGAAAATAAGAGAAACGCATTTCTTATTGCCGGGATTCTCTCCTTCGCTTTGGTATTCACTCCCTTCCAAGATGCTCTCTGCGGCCAGGAGACCCCGGATTCCAGCCGGCTGAATGGGGCCTATTTCAAGAAACTCGGGGCCGATTTCAAAAACGTCCTCTTGTCGCCCGGCCATTGGGACAAAAATGACATCCTGACCTTCGCCGTGTTCTTGGGAACGAGCGGGATGCTCTATGCCCTCGACCAAGACCTATATGATAGAGTGCAGCAAGGGAAAAACTCCGGCACAGTCGACGCTTCGAAAGTGATCTCGAAATTCGGAGACGGGGGGTATCTCGCCGGCTTCATGGCGGCCCTCTACGTCTCGGGAGAGGCCTTTGACAGCGCCGGGCTGAGAAAAACGGCGCTTCTGAGCATGGAGAGCTTTCTCACGACGTCGGCCGTCGTCATGACCATGAAAGCGGTCTTCGGACGAGCCAGGCCGTACTCGGGGAAGCCCTCGAATATCTTTCGGCCGTTTTCCTTCTCCACGCGCTATACGTCTCTCCCTTCAGGAGACGCAGCCGGCGCGTTCGCTGTCGCGGCCACAATCGCTGACCGCTCCGATGTGTTCATTGTGGATGCCCTGGCCTACGGCCTGGCAGGCTTGGTCGCGTTTTATAGGGTCCATGATCGAAAACACTGGCCATCGGATGTATTTATAGGCTCGGCTCTTGGCTATTTTATCGGCAAGAAGGTGTCGGCCATGAACAGAAACAGCGCATCAAGCCGGGTGCATCTCGGCTTTCATCTTTCCTCCGAGAGTCGGGGGATCACTCTCACCTTCGTTTTTTAGGTTCGTTAGCGAAACCCTAGACAACAAACCTCAGTTTGATTAAGATGAGGCTGGCCAACCGATAGGCATGGAGACAATCCAATGACTGACCGGATCAAGCGACGCGATTTTCTGAAGAAGGCGGGCCTGACCGCCGCAGCAGCTTCCCTGGCAGGAAGCGGGTTGCTGCTTTCAGGCTGTTCATCAAAGAGGGAGTATGACCTGGTCATCAAAGACGGGCTTGTCTTTGACGGACTGGGCAATCCCGGACTCGTGACAGATATCGGAATCTCCGGCGCTTTCATAAAATATGTCGGAAGAATATCCTCCAGCCGGGGCGTCCGAGTCGTCGACGCGCACGGCCTGGCCGTTGCCCCCGGGTTCATCGATGCCCATGACCATACGGATGTCCAATTGCTGGTTAACCCAAAAGCAGAAAGCTCCATCCATCAGGGAATCACGACCCTCATCAGCGGCAATTGCGGTTCATCGCCATTTCCTATCGCCGACGAGATCTTCGAAGAAGAGAAAGAATTCCTGAAAAAACAATACGACTTGGACCTCACCTGGCGGGACATCACGGGCTTTTTTGCCAGGCTGGAAGAGAGAGGAATAGCCCTCAATTATGCCACGCTGGTCGGGCAGGGCGCCATCCGTGGGGCCGCCATGGGTTTCAATGACCGCGCGCCAAAACCGGAAGAGTTGGAAAAAATGAAAACCCTGGTGGCCGAGAATATCAAGAACGGCGCGCTGGGGATGTCCTCCGGGCTGGAATATACGCCCGGCAGCTTCGCCCAGGCGGATGAAATCGCTGAGCTGTGCAAGATCACGGCCGGGCTCGGCGGAGTCTATGCCACCCACATGCGCGATGAGGGCGATTTCTTGATCGAATCGCTGGATGAGACGATCGGCGTCGCCAAGAAATCCGGCGTGAGCCTGCAGATCTCGCACTTGAAGGTCGCCTACCCCGCAAACTGGCACAAGATAGATGCCGCTCTGGCCAAGATCGAAGAGGCCAGAAACGAGGGCGTTGATATTTTCTGCGACCGCTATCCCTATATCGCCGGAGCGACTGGCCTGGATTTTAATTTTCCGCTCTGGGCCCGGCAGGGGACGGCCGAGGAATTTATCGCCAGGCTTAAGGACCCCTATCTGGACCGCCGGCTGCGCGGGTACCTGGCCGAGCGCGAAAAGAAGATGGGATCATGGGATAAAATCATCATCTCCAACGTCCTTTCAGAAAAGAACAGGGTTTTCGAGGGCAAGGATGTCCTCGAAGCTTCGAAACTGGCTGGAAAACCTCCCTATGAATTTATGCGGGACCTTCTCATCGAGGAAAAGGACAATGTCGGGATGATTATTTTCTTGGGCACGGAGGCGAACCTAAAGTGCATCTTGGCCCATCCTCTTGTCGGCATCGGCACCGATGGAGAGGCGCTCGCGCCTTATGGAGTCCTGGGACGCGGCAAGCCCCATCCCCGCAAGTACGGGACATTTCCCAGGGTCTTGGGCAAATACGTCCGTGAGGAAAGGCTTATCAAGCTCGAGGAAATGCTGAAAAAAATGACGTCCTTGCCCGCAAAGAAATTTGGCTTGGCGAAGCGCGGGATACTCCAGAACGAATCCTATGCCGATATCGTGGTGTTTAATCCGGACAGGGTGATCGACCGGGCCACCTGGAGCGATCCTCATCAATATCCTGCAGGCATTGACTATGTGCTGGTCAACGGGCAGGTCGTGATCGAGGGCGGCGCACACACAGGAAAGCTGCCCGGGAAGATTTTGAGAAAAACGATAAAGGCATGAAGAAAAAGATTTCCATCGGGCTGTTTGTTCTGGGTTTCCTCGCTCCGGGATTGTTTTCATCCAACACCTACCAGACGCTCAACGTGGAAGGGATGCCCATCGAATTTATCTTCAGGTCCCTTCAGCCGGGCGAGGTCATTCTGGCCGTCATGAAAGACGAGCCTCCGGCCAAGACGGTGCGGATTCAATTCCTGGACAAAACTTATGTCTTGAGCTCTTCGCAGTCAGGCGCAAATCCATTCGCGCTGATCGGCATCGACGTCGATGTGAAGCCGCAATCCTATGCGATCAAGATCACGACGGAAAAGAGGGACGGCTCCAAGGAAGAGGCCCGGCAGGAATTTCAGATCGAGCCCAAGAATTTTCTCCAGAGACGATTCAGGGTCCAGGAGAGTATGATCGCGCCGCCGCCCCAGGAGCTAGAGCGTATTCAAAGGGAACAGGAGATCCTCCAAGATATCTATAATAGTATTACTCCTAAATGGCTGGGAACGGGGAGCTTCATCGCCCCACTCCGCCAGGAAGCCTTTCCCAATTTTGGGCAGCGAAGGATTTATAACAAAAGGCCGCCCTCCATTCATACCGGCGTCGATATCGCCGCGCCCTGGGGGACGCCGATCCGGGCCGCCAATTCCGGAAAAGTCGTTCTGACCAGCAGCCTCTATTTTTCCGGAAGGACCGTAATCATCGATCACGGCCAGGGCGTTTTCACGATCTATTGCCATCTCTCAAAGTTCCTGGTGAAAAGGGGAGATTTAATCAATAAGGGCGCCCTAATCGGAAAAGTCGGCAATACAGGGCGCTCGACGGGACCCCACCTGCATTGGTCGCTCAGGATCTACGAAAACCGCGTCGATCCCTTTGCTCTGGTCGGCATGCCGCTTGATTAGATCCGGGACCCAACCGTGTCTTTATTTTTTCAAATATTCGGCGAGCCAGTCGAGTACCGTCTTCCACCACAGCTCGGCATTCTGAGGCTTTTGGATGAAGTGGTCTTCGTCCGGGAAATAGAGAAACTTGGAGGGGACTTTCATTCTCTGCAGGGCCGTGAAGAACTGGAGTCCTTGCTCGAGGGCCAGGCGGAAGTCGTTCTGGCTGTGGATGACCAGACAGGGCGTTTTGAAATTTTTGACGTAGCTTGACGCTGACCACTTCACATATTGTTCGGGACTGGTCCAGGGCGTTCCCAAAAATTCCCACTCGGGAAACCAGAGCTCTTCGGTCGCGCCGTACATTGAGCGCAGATCGAACACCCCGGAATGACTGACCAGGCATTGAAAGGCATCCGTCTGGCTCTCGATCCAATTGATCATGTAGCCGCCGTATGAGGCGCCGGCCGCCGCGGTCCGGCCGATGTCAATGAATGGATAGCGGCCATGAAGGTAGGCCAGCCCTTTCATAATGTCCTGGTAGGGCTTTCCGCCCCAGTCGCCGCTGATCGAATCCGTGAAGCGCTGGCCGTAGCCGGTGCTGCCGTGAAAGTTGATCATGGCCACGACATAGCCGGGTGAAGCGAACATCTGGGCGTTCCAGCGGTAATGAAACTCATCCTTCCAGGCGCCCTGCGGTCCGCCGTGGATCATCAGGACCAATGGATATTTTTTGGACGGGTCATAGGCCGGAGGCCTGAGCAGCCAGCCGTGGACCTGGTCCCTGGCCGCGCCCTCGAACCAGAATTCTTCGGCTCTGTTCATCTGGAGACGGGCCAGCAGGTCCCGGTTGATGTCGGTCAGCGGGGCTAATTTTTTTGTTTCGAGGTTGAAGGAATAGAGATCGTTGGGGCGATTCATCACCTGCTTAAGGAGGATAAAAGTTTTTCCGTCAGGAAGCAGGTTCAGCGAGTTAAAAGTATGACCTTCGAGGATTTTTTGGGTCTTGAGGTCCTTCAGCCCGATTTTAAACAGGACGGTCCGGCCTTTTTCTTCAGCCGTGAAAAAGAGCGCGGATCCGTCTCGCGCCCAGATTATTTCATCGACGGAATGATCTAGCGTCTCTGTGAGGTTCCGAGCCTTCTGCGTCTTTCGGTCATAGAGCATCAAGCTGTACTTGTCTGCCTCAAAGCCCGGCCTGGCCATGGCCTTGTAAGCGATATATTTTCCGTCCGGGGAATACCGCGGCGAGTTATCGTTCGCATGGCTTGTGGTCAGAGGCCGGATTTCGCCGCCGCTCGCGGAGGTGAGAAAAAGATCGTTATTCGTGCCCAGGCCAAGCCTCAGCTTCGGGTCAATATTACGGACAAAGCAGAGCTCATTCCCTTCGGGAGAAAAAACGAAGTCTTGGTTTCCGCCCAAGGCGATCGGGGGCGTATCATAATCGCCGGGGGTCACGTCGACGACCTTTCCGCCCTCGGCAGGGACGACGAGCACATGGCTCCGCGTTCCGTCACTCCAGGCATTCCAGTGGCGGACGAGCAGACTCGCTATAAAGCCTGGCTTTGACTTTACTTTTTTCCCGCGCTTCAGCTTTTTTCTTATTGCAGTCATCATCCGAGCAATCGGGATAGACGGCCGAAGCAAACGCCAGGTATTTTCCATCGGGAGACCAAACGACGCCTGAGGCTCCGCTGGAAAGATTCGTCAGCTGGGAGGGTTCGCCTCCGCTCGGGTTGATGATCCAAACCTGGGGCGAACCGCTCCGCATTGAAACGAAGGCGATGGTCTTGCCGTCCGGCGACCAGCGCGGGTTCATGTCCGCTTGCGGGCTTGAGGTGAGTTGCCGCGGCTCTCCGCCTTGGGCCGGGATGAGCCAGATATCGCTGTTGCCTCGGTTAGCGTCTTTGTCCATGACGGTGATTACTAAGGCGATCCAGCTTCCATCGGGCGAGGGCTGCGGGTCGGTCACCCGCTTGATTTTGATAAAGTCGTCAAATGCCAGCGGCCGGGTTTGGGCGACTGCCGGAAGCGCCGTCTGGATAACTAAAAATGTAAATACGAGGACAACTATTTTTTTCATGCGCGCTCCTCCTTTGGTGGAATAAGGATTTGGGGACATGAACTCTAGCTACCTAACTCCGAATCGAACGAAGATTCCTATGGATAAAAGTCATTATATTTAAAGACCGCAGCCTATTCAATTAAAACAGATACCGTTCTCCGGCACAGGATAGAGTTTTGAAAAGGGATGAAGCGACCATGAGGGATTTAGCCTAAAAATTTCGGATTTTGAGGGAAGCCTCTTTTAGGGGCCGGCGAGAATGTCTGAGCCTGAATAGGACAACAAGAAACGCCGAATTGTGGACAAGGACTTCTTTTTAAGACAACTATCTAGCTGGCGAGAAACGCAGCCGCCGAAAAAACCGAAATTTTTATGGCGTGAAAAATCCCGTTAGGGAGCAAATCCTTTTTTCAAAACTCTCAGATTGAATCGATTGAGGCCAGCCGCTTCTTTATTGACAACGCTTTTTTTGACTTTTATAGTATAGACTCATTTTGACGCGATGATGACCGACGAAAAGACAAAACAAGTTACTTCCTCCTGGGGCCAGGCCATCCGCCGGGCGTACCGGGCCGGCCAGGAGGACGAAGCGCTCGAGCCTCTGATTATGGCCGATCGCGCGGGACGGCCGCTGGGAAGGCCGTCCGCCGGAGACTCGCTCATCTTTTATGACATCCGGGGCGAACGGGAAATCGAAATCACGGAAGCGCTGACCGATCCGGAGTTCTCCATTTTTCCCATCAATAAAGACCTCAAGCTCAACTTTGTGACAATGATCGAATACGACCCCGGGCTTCCTGTCCGCGTGGCTTTTCCCAAACAGGAAAAGCTCAAAAACACGCTGGCCGAAGTCCTTTCGGCTGTCGGCCTGCATCTGGTGAAGATCGCCGAATCCGAGAAAGCCGCGCACGTCGGGTTTTTCATGAACGGAAAAAGCGACGAAGTCTTTCCGGGCGAAGTGCGGATCATCATTCCTTCGCCTGAAAATGTCGCCAGGCATGACGAGCGGCCCGAGATGAGTGTGGGCATGGTCGCCGCGGAAATCGTGAAAAAAATCGGGGATGAGAATGTTCCAGTCATCATCGCAAATTTTGCCAACGTGGATGTTATCGGGCACATTGAAAACAAAGCATCGGCCTTGGCCGCCGTCGAGGCCGTGGACTGCGAGCTGGGCAAAGTCGTCACTGGTGCGCGTTCGCAGAAAGCCACGCTCCTAGTCACATCTGACCATGGAACCGTAGAAGAATGGCTTTATCCGGATGGAACGATCAACACGGGTCACACAAAGAACCCCGTGCCTTTTATCTTGGCCGATTTTTCGTTCGAGCGGCCGGACCTCGTGGAGATCAAAAAAGAAGGCGAGCTGGCCGATGTGGCCCCGACGGTGCTAGAGCTGGCGGGACTTCAGAAACCGGCCGAAATGACGGGCGAAAGCCTGCTGGTAGGGCCGGCCTTGGTAAAAAATCCTAGGAAAAAAATCGTCCTGCTCATCCTAGACGGTTGGGGATTACGGGACGCGAGTTATGGAAACCTGATCGCTGAAGCGCAGACGCCGAACTTCGATGAGCTTTGGACGCGGTTTCCGCACGCCGTCCTCAAGTCCTCCGGGGAAGCCGTCGGGATGCCGCCGAACACCGTCGGCAATTCCGAAGCCGGCCACCTTCATTTGGGCGCCGGCCGCCGTGTGCTCCTCGACCGCGTGCGCATCGACCAGGCCGTCGGAGATGGTAGTTTTTATTCCAATGGGGCATTTCTTTGGGCCATGGAAAGCGCTAAGCGAAAACGAAAACCTCTGCATCTTATGGGAATCATCTCTCATTACAGCTCGCACGGCACGATCAAGCATCTATTCGCCCTGCTGCAAATGGCAAAGGACCAGGGCCTCAAGGACGTTTTTATTCACGGCTTCATCGGGCGCCGGGGCGAAAAACCGGAGAGCGGTGCCATTTACGTGGAGAAAGTCGAGGAGAGATGCCGTGAGCTCGGCCTTGGACAGGTCGTGACAATCATCGGCCGCCATTGGGCGCTGGATAGGGAAAAGAATTGGGACCGGGTCGAAAAAACCTACCGGGCGCTTATCTTCGGCGAAGGCGTATCCGTGACAGGACCCAAGCGGAACTTTGTTGACGAAATTACGTAATTTATAGAGAATGAAGACCCGATGAACATCGAGCTCAAAGGCATCCATTTCAATTACGGGAAGATCACGGCGCTCGACGGCGTGGACCTCCAGCTTGGGGAAGGTGCCTTCGGTCTGCTGGGCCCGAACGGGGCCGGCAAAAGCACGCTGCTCAGGATTTTGTTGGGCTTTCTCCGCCCCGACCGAGGCCAGGGGCGAGTCCTTGGCTTCGACATCCGGCAGGAGCAATTTCTGATCCGGCGCGCGGTCGGCTATATGCCCGAGGACGACTGCCTCATTCCCGGCATGGATGCTGTGACCTTCACCGCCTATTTTGGCGAGCTCTCGGGTATGCCGCGGCAGGAAGCGATGAAGCGGGCGCACGATGTCCTTTTTTACGTCGGCCTGGGAGAATCACGCTACCGGCTCCTCGAGACATATTCGGCGGGCATGAAGCAGCGCCTGAAGCTGGCCCAGGCCCTCGTCCATGACCCGAAGTTGCTGTTCCTGGACGAGCCCACCAGCAACCTCGACCCACAGGGGCGCACCGAGATCTTGGAGCTCATCAAGGACATCTCCTCGAAAAAAGACATCCAGGTACTGATCTCCTCTCACATCCTTCCCGACATCGAATTCACCTGCTCGTATGTGGTGATCTTGAACAAGGGAAAGGTGGCTGCCCAGGGTGCCATCAGCGCCCTGAAAGAGATCCGATACTGCCTCTACGAAATCAAGGCCAAGGGCGAGACCGAACGCCTTGTCCGGAAATTGCAGGAGGAAGGCTGCAAAGTGGAAGAAACCGAGGACCAAATCCTCAAGGTCTATATGCCGGCCAACCTGAACCGCAATGAGATCTTCCGGTTGGCCGACCAGGAACAAGTCCAGATCCGCTATTTTACCAAGAGCCAGACTTCGCTCGAGGACCTCTTCGCCCAGACGGTAGGAGTGGATTGATGCCGATCTCCGAAAAAGGCTACGCCCACTGGCAGGGGACATTCATCGACCGGAAATTCGCCTGGTGGCCGATCACGCGGCTGGCCGTCCGTTTAGCCTTTAAAAAGAAAGGCTTCAAGTTTGCCTTTTTTGCCTCCTTGATCCCGGCGTTCTTTTTTCTGGCCGGAGTCTACATTTCCGAGAGGCTCGAAGACTTCCAGTTCATGATGAGAGGAAGCAACCGTTTCCTGGAAGTCAACCCGGCCTTCTTCCGAACCTATTTCACCGGCGATTTTTTGCTGTTCATGATGGTCATCATCATGGTCATCGGCGGCGCCGGCCTCATCGCGGATGACCTGAAGCATAACTCCCTCCAGTTGTATTTCGCCCGGCCGCTCCACAAAAAGGATTATTTCCTGGGCAAGGTGTTCACGATCTTCTTCTTCCTGCTCTTCCTGACGCTCGTTCCAGGGCTCATTTTTATTATCTTTAAGCTCATTTTTGCCGGGAACTTCAAATTCCTGGCGATGTATCCCTGGCTGCCTTTCTCCGTCGTCCTCTATTCCTTCCTGCTCACGCTCTTCTTCTCCTTATATACGCTGCTCGTTTCGTCGCTGAGCAAAAACAGGCGGTATGTATCCATCCTGCTTATTCTGATCTATATTTTTTCCGATGTCTTTTTCGGCATTTTTTACGGCATTTTTCATAATCCCTATTTTGTCCTGATCTCGGTCAAGGGCAACCTCCAGCAGGTGGGGGCCGCTTTGTTCAAGGTCAAAACTTCCTTTGATGTCCCCTGGCTGTATTCCTTTCTCATCCTGCTTGCCATCTGCCTTTTGTCTGGTTTTGTGCTGAAGAAAAAGGTTCGAGGTGTCGAGGTCATTCAATGACGGCCGTCATCGAAACCAGGAGCCTCAGCAAGTGGTACGGCAACATCCTCGGGCTGTCCGACGTGACCCTCGAGATCGAGGCGGGAATCACCGGGCTTTTAGGACCCAACGGCGCCGGGAAGTCCACGTTCATGAAGCTCCTCACCGGACAGATGAAGCCCAGCATCGGCCAGGTGATAATCCAAGGCCAGAAGATCAGGAACAATTACGACCTGTATATGAGGATCGGCTTTTGCCCGGAACAGGATGCCTTTTACGAAGAGATGACGGGATGGGAGTTCCTGACGAGCCTCCTGAAACTGTATCCCATTTCTCACGAGCAGGCCGCCGCCCAGGCCGAGAAAGCCTTGTATATCGTGGAGCTCTGGAATGATAAGGACAGGCTGATCCGCGCCTACAGCCGAGGCATGCGCCAGAGGCTTAAGTTCGCCCAGGCCATCGCCCATGGCCCTGACATTATCATCCTGGACGAGCCCTTGAACGGCCTCGACCCGCTCGGCAAGAGGAAAGTCATCCGGCTCATCAAGGACTATAAGAGCGAAGGGAAAACGATCATCGTCTCCAGCCACGTACTGCCCGAGATCGAAGCCCTCACCAGAACCATCATCCTCATTCATCAGGGAAAAATCCTGGCCCAGGGCGATATCCACTATATCCGTGACCTGATCGACACCCATCCTCATATCATCTCGGTCAAGTGCAGCGATCCGCGGGCGCTGGCCGGCCGCCTGGTCAGCGAGCCTTTCGTCGTCAACATCCAATTTGGCCCTGCGGCGGGTACCGTTCTTTTCGAGACAAAGAACAGGGACAAGTTTTTCGGTTTGATGCCGCGCCTGATCGTCGAGAACAAGCTGGACGTGGAAGAGATCACATCGCCTGACGACAACCTGCAGGCCGTGTTTGATTACCTGGTGGGAAAATAGCATGTCGCAACATACCTGGCGATCTTTGCGCTCGATTTTTGGCTTTTTCTTTTACGCGGGACGCAAAGCCCGGAAGACCAAGGTCTTCTTTGTGATCGGCATTCTTCCGGTGCTCATGGCCCTCATCATCAAATTGAATCAGACTTTTTTTGGTGGGCGCACCATCGAGGGCATGGCGGTCTTTTCCAACATCATCATGGCCTTTTATCTGCAGTTCCTGATATTGATCCTGGCGCTTTTTTATGGCTCGTCGGTCTGCCTGGAGGAAATCGAAGGAAAGACGCTGACTTATCTTACGACCAGACCCGTCTCCAAGTCGGCCATCATCCTAGGGAAATATGCTGCCTATGTCGTCTTCATCATCGCCATGGTGCTGGCTGGGGTCATTTTTTCTTTCCTCATCCTGAATTTTGAGGACCTCTTGGACTTTTCGATCTGGAAAGTTTTGGCCATAGACCTGGGTGTTTTAGCCCTTGGACTGATAAGCTATACTGCGTTTTTCACTTTTCTCGGGACGTTCTTTAAAAGGTCAATCCTGTTCGGCATGGTTTTCGCCTTCGGCTGGGAAAATGCGGTCCAATATTTTCCGGGGGCTACACAACGCTTTACGATCGTCCACTACCTGAAGTCGCTGATTCCCGGAGGCGCCGTCACGACCGGCGGGAGATTCTCCTTCCTTTTATTCAGGCTTGAGCCCAGCCCGCCGCTCACGGCTGTGGTCACGCTCTTGATTGTGACGGCCGTCTTTCTGGGCCTGGCCTGCCTGCTTTTTTCTCAGAAAGAATATCTGTTCGAAGAATAAATAAGACCGGGGTCAAACCTACTCATTACGCAGTCTTCCCTGGGTCACTCTTGGAAGGAAACCCTTGCTTAGGGTTTCCTTCCAACGCTCGCTCCGCTCGCTGCCTTCCTTCCAAGGAGCATCGGGCCATGAATTCACTGCACCGGAAATTATGCGTAATGAGTAGGTTTGACCCCGGCTTACTGAGACGATCGCTATTTCTTCTCCTGGGCCGCTGCTTTGATCGTTTCGATATTCTTCTTGATCGATTCTTTGATTTGCGGAGGCTGGTCCGGCGCGAGCGAGAGAGCTTTTTCGGAGGCTTTGAGCGCCTCGCCGTAGTTTTTCTGTTTCAGGTAGATCTGGCCCATCGTGTTCCAGGGGGAATAATTATTCGGCGTCAGGATGGTCGCTTTTTTCGCCGCGTCTAGGGCACTCTCGAGGTTCTGCCCCTGGCCGGACCAGAACTGGGCATATCGTCCGAGCTGGCCTGCATTGTCCATGATTTTCTTTAAGAACTCTGGCCCATAAGTCGCGAGGGCTTTATCAGGATAGCCGGCGTCGGCAAAGACCCGAGCGGCCATGGGAGCGGCCATCATAACGGGACCGACCGCGGTCTCCGGTGTCGGACCCGGAGGACGGGGCAGACCAGCGACGAACTTGATCATTTCATCGGCAGTCCCGGCGGCTTTGGCCTTGTCGCCCTTGAGCAAATAAAGCTGAGCGAGGCTTGAATAAATTTGAGCGAGGCTTTGATAAGGGTTCCCTCGGGGCATTTCCTGGGCAGGCGGAATAGCCTTTTGAGCAAGATCGATGGCTTTTTGGGCTAGGGTAATCCCTTTGTCGAGCGGGTCCTTGTCGAAGATGATGCGGCTCACCGCGGCGGCGTAGGAGTCTGCATCCTGCGGAAAGCGAGCCATGTACTCTTCAAAAAATTTCGTCGCCTCTTCTTTAGGGGCGGTCCGGCCGTAGTAGAAGCTCAAGCGGCTGAATCCTTCCTTGACGAGGACGCCTCCGGGGTATTTCTTGATAAACGCTTGGAGGGGTGCCACGTCGGGAGGTCGGCTCGACATGGCCATCGTCCCTAGGTTGAATTCCGCGTTTTGCGTGTAAGTCACCTTCTCACTGTTGAATTCGGTCGTTCCCTGCTTACCGTCGGGGTCGATGGTGATCACCTGCTTATAGAGTTCAGTCGCCTTTTCTGGCTTATTGCGTCGGCCGTATTTTTCTGCCAGTTTGAAGATCACTTCAACGGTTTTTGGCTCCCTAGCGAATCGAGCCGACAGGCTTTGGAATGTATCGATGCCCTGCAACGCACGCTCGACTTGCTCCTGGTATTTTTCCGGGGGAGGGCTGTAACCCAAGAACCAGTCGACCTCGGTTCCGTCCGGTTCGAGGATCATGACGGTCGGATGGGACTGGATGCCGAATTTCTTGAAGACAGCATCGCCCTCGGGATCCTGGACGGCGGCCCGGAAGACAATGAAATTCTTTTTTAGGAAATCCTGAAATTTGGCGTTTTCGAAAAACTGCTCACCGAGCAGTCTACAGGTCCCTCAGGTATAGGACGTGAAGTCTAGGAGAATTTTTTTGTTTTGGGCCTTGGCCGTGGCCATGGCCTCGTCCAAGGTGCCCTTGAAAAAGACCTGGGCCGATGCCATCGAGGCCAGAAGAAGCATGATTGAGAATGCCGCAGCTTTTTTCATGCGCACCTCCTTCAAAGGATAGGAAATTATCTAAAATGTTATTCCCGGCCGATGATCGATGTCAAGAAAAAAGAATGGGGTCAAAGCTACTCATTACGCATATCCCTTCTATTAATTCTGCGTAAGGAGTAGGTTTGACCCCGGCGGACCTTTTATTACTTTATTTCCGCGTTGATGATAAGAATGAACGCCGCTCCACTCCATCCCGAGCTGAAGCCGCTAACACCGACAACGAGGTACCCCTTTTCTTTGAAGGTAATATCGCTTGTGTCGATGAGAGTCGACTTGCCTTCAGGAATAGGTTCCGAAAGCTGGATCCGTCCGACCGAAATAGTCCGTTTTCCAGGTTCATCGCCTCTCACCCGAACTTGCAGGGCATTCATGAAAAAAGCGCCGCGATTGGAGACAAGCCTAACAGAATTCGACCCGGATCCGTCCTTCATTGTTAGATACGATGGGCTATCCGCCCAATAGTGTTTGAAATTCCACAAGCCTTTCATTTCATCGAGGACCCTCTTGAGGTCCCTATTTTCGATTTCCTTTGTCTCGTTTTTCAGGAGGTTCTCATACTGGAGGCCGGACGGAAGTTCTTTTGAGGCCATGATCGTATACACCTGGAACTGGATATTTCGCTTTTCCACATCGAGTTTCTTGAGCAAGTCTTCGAAGGCGGGGATGTTCATCTTACGGATGCGGACGGTCAGGGCGTTTTCGGATCCTGAATAATCCAGGACGTAAAATTTTGCGGCATTCATGAATTCCATGACGCTGATATATTTTAGCGAATACGTTTTCAGGACCTCGCCGTATTTTTTTTCCTGTTCTGCCTGTTCAATCATCAACTTCTTGAGTAAAGCTTCCTGCTCGGATTTAGTCTGAGCTTCTGTTTTAGCCTGTTCCGATGTTTTCAAAATTTCCTCTTTGGCTTTCTCTCCCGTCGCCGACTGGCCGAAGAGAGGGAATCTTGATGCGGCAAAGCACGCGATGAAGAAAATCAGCGCCATCCAGATACAATACCTCTTTGTTTTTGTCATATTAATCCTCCTTGAAAAGCTTGAAATCGGGCCTCTGGATAAAAATGATCGTGATATTTTTATCCACAAGCTCGAATTGCGTACGGATCTCGGTGATTTGCGGCTCTTCTTGCTTCCGAAACGCCGGAAGCAGAAGGAAGAATGCAAGAAAGAGAGCCGCCCCACCCGGAACCACAGCCAGGGCTAACTGCCATTTCCGAAAAAAGGGGCGACGATGCAGCGCTCCGGAAGAAGCCTTGAGGGCGATGCGCTCTTCCAACCCCGGGGGCAAGCCCTTTTCCAGGCTCCGCACGAGGCGGGAAATTTCCTTGTCTAAGATCTTGTCTTTATCCATGATTCACTCCTAAAGCTTCTTTGAGGCGGTTGCGGGCTTGGCTTAAAAGAAGCTTTATATAGCCTTCCTTTAGTCCCGTTATTCCCTCGATTTCGGGTATTGAAAAGCTGCTTTCATAATATAAGAAAAAAACCTGCCGTTCTTTTGGTTTCAACCGTGCGGCGAACCGAAAAACCTCCCGGACCAGCGCTCCTGTGCTATCATTCTGAGAAGCCGTCAGCGTGTCAATGTTATGAATGGCTGTCTGCTTGCGCGACCTCCTAAAATGACTTTTGATCTCGTTATGGGCGATGGAAAATATCCAGGCCTGGAAATCCTTGCCTTTTCCAAAAGAAGCGAAGTATTGAAAAGCGTGAAGGACGGTTTCCTGATAAACATCGTCGGCATCGGTCGAAAAATTCAGGGATTTAAGAATTAAATTATAAAGCCTGAGCTTGAGGGGTTCGATCAGACTCCAAAATGCCGTCTGTGAAACGCCGACCTCTTCCTTGCCTTTCATTTTCGGCCGATGGCGGCTTCGCTCCTTCTCGGCAATGAAAATAAAAGATCCCGATGTTTCCAGGCAATCGCAATCGATCTTCACAATAATAATATGTGAAGACCGGGAAAAAGGTTAATCCTTTTGTCGTTATTTTTCCCAGTTTTCCGACTTTTGAACGGGATTTCCGTATGAAACTAGGATCGGTCAGATCGCTGCCGACCATCGGGCCATTGAAATACATGTCGAAAACATGAATAATATTAGGCCTATGTAATTCAAGGGGAGGAATATGCTTAAAGACATCATTAAAAAAGAAATCCTGGAAACAATCACCAGCGCCAAATTCGTCTTCACCTTCCTACTCTGCGCCATTCTCATCCTTCTTTCTGTTTACACCGGCATTGTCAACTACCGGGCCGATCAAAAGGAATTCTCTGCGGCCGTGGCCCTCAACAAGAAAAATCTGGAAAGCCAGCCAAGCTATCAGGCGCTGGCCGGGCTCGGGACGAAGATCAACAAGCCGCCCCAAGTCCTGGGCGCCATCTCTACCGGCGTGGATGAAGCCGTCGGACGCGTGGCCACGGTCAACATCGCCTACGACCCGAACCTGGTGGATTCCAAATACGAAAGCAATCCCGTCTTTTCGGTCTTCGGAGCGCTGGACCTGACGTTCATCGTCAAGATCGTGCTGAGCCTCTTTGCCATCCTCTTCACTTACGACGCCATCGTCGGCGAGAAAGAGAAGGGGACTCTGAAGCTGACTCTCTCCAACAGGGTCCCGCGCGACCGGCTGATCCTGGGCAAGGTCATCGGCGGCTTCATCAGCCTGCTCATCCCGCTAATCATCCCGCTCATCCTGAGCCTGCTCATCCTCCTCGTCTATCCGAACATCTCCCTGGCCGGCCAGGACTGGCTCCGGCTTCTCCTGATGTTCCTCATGTTCTTCCTTTACCTGTCCGTCTTTTTCACGCTCGGCCTCCTCGTTTCGGCGCGGACGAACAAGAGCTCGACCAGTTTCTTGGTCTTGCTTTTTATTTGGGTCATATTCGTCACCATTATTCCCAAGCTCTCGGTGATGAGCGCGGGTCGGCTCAAACCCATCCCTTCCGTCCACGAGATCACGGCCAAAAAAGACGCTTTCCTGCAACAAATCCAGGGCGGAGCCCAGAAGCGGGTGTTGGATTGGGTTAAGGAAAACGCCCCTATGGCCGCCAAGGATCAGAAGGGATACCAGGAGAAATTCAAAAAATTCCTGGAAGATTACCAGCAGGATTTGACCTCGAAGATCGACGAAAATAACGCCGCCCTCGAGCGCGATTATCAGGGCAAGAAGAAATCGCAGGAGCGCTTGGCCATCAATATCTCGCGCATCTCGCCCGCCTCGGCCTTGACATTCTCCACCATGAGCTTCGCCCGGACTGGCCTGGACGAGTACGAGAGGTTCCTGGCGTCCATTCGCGCTTACAAGCCTATCTTCACCAAGTGGGCTAACGCGAAGATGATGCGCAGCATCGACTTTTCCGGCTCTGGCCAAACAGGAAAAGTCGTCCTGGACGACATGCCCCAACATAAATTCGAACCAGAGACCTTAGGCAAATCGCTGGCCCGGACCATTCCCGATTTCGGGTTGATGCTCTTTTTGATCATCGTCTTCTTTGCCGGGGCCTATGTTTCCTTTTTGAAGTTCGATGTGCGTTAAGAGGTGACCCATGTTAGAAACTATTAATCTCACGAAACGGTACGAGGATGGGCAGTTGGCCGTCGACCACCTGAATTTCAAGGTCGAGCCGGGGGAGATTTATTGCATGTTCGGGGCCAACGGATCCGGAAAGACGACAACCATTAATCTTTTACTAAACTTTATCCCGCCGACCGAGGGGACAGCCCTCATCGAGGGCATCGATGTGACCAAAGAGCCGCTGCGCTCCAAAGACTACATTTCATTCGTCTCCGAAAATGTCATGCTCTACGGAAATTTCACGGCCTTCCAGAACCTGGACTATTTCACCAAGCTGGCTGGAAAGCGAGGGCTGACCAAAATCGATTACGCCAAGGCCATGAAAAGCGTCGGCCTTCAGGAAGACGCTTTCAACGTGCGGACAAAGAACTATTCCAAAGGCATGCGGCAGAAGCTGGGGCTGGCCATTGCCGTCATCAAAGATGCGCCCAATATCCTCTTGGACGAGCCGACGTCGGGCCTGGACCCGAAATCGGGGCAGGAATTTTTGAATCTCCTCATCCAGATGCGGGACGAAGGGAAATCGATCTTCATGTCCACCCATGACATCTTCCGGGCCAAGTTAATTGCGGATAGGGTGGGGTTCATGAGAAAAGGCCGGCTGGTGATTATGAAAACGCGGCAAGAGCTAGCCGGCGAAGACCTGACCGAGCTTTACATCCAATATATGGAAGAACGGCCGGAATCAGAGCTGAAACATTAGAATTCGGTCAGCGGACGTCGTATTTGACGAATGAGATGTAGGCGGCGCTGAAGACGATTAGGTTCATAATCATCATTATCGCGAAGGGCCAGACAGTTCCCTTGGCCCTCGCCGCCAGCGCTTCCTCTTTGTATTGGAAGCGGGGCATGTCGCTCACATCCACCGGTGTGTTCCACCAATCGACGGCGGGATTCTGTTTCTGGAGCGCTGCGACCTTGCTTCGCTCATAGGCCCCGAAGGCCTGATCCCAAATCTCTCTCAGGTGCCTAAAATAGCCCAGGTTCATGGTGCCCGTAGAGGTCAGGTCCGTGGCGAGATAGGTGAAATCCGCCAGGGGTGAGATCATGGACAAGTCTCTCGAGAGCCTAGTCTGCGCGTCTACCTTTCGGTTGAATTCTTCTCGGAGTCTATCGATTTTCTCGCCTTGGATTCGATTGGCCTCTTTCCAGACCGCATCCATTTCCTGAGTCCGGGCTTGATAGGCCTCCCGGAATGCCGGGTCCTTTTCCACCCGGGCTTTGGCCTCGGCCTCAGAGAATCTTTCTGCGAGAACGGGATATTTCTTTACGAGCTCAGCCATACGCTCAGCCATGAGTTTCCAGCCTAGCTGATCCCGCTCGATGTCCTGCAAACGAGAAACTTGCCGTTCCATCTTGATCTGCGATGGCGCGGGCGAAATCAACGAGGCGAGATAAGGGCTCAAATTGGGGATAACGAGGATGAGGAGGACCCAGACAAAGAGCGAAGTCATGATGGACGCCGAGGACGAATGGTGGCTGGCCGAGATGAGAACGCCGATGATTAAGAATAAAAAGATATAAATGGCGGCGCCCAAAAGGACAAGGGCCAGCGTCGCCCAATTCGTACCCGTCCAGGCCACGCGGGAGTTCAGCAGGATGACAAACAATCCCAAGACCAATGACAGTACGAACGGGATGAGCAGTGTCAGCGTGCCTCCGAAGATCTTGCTGAGGATGATCTTGGAGCGTGTGAGACGGTTCGACATTATGAGCTTGAGCGTCCCATCCTCTTTTTCTCCGCAAACGGCGTCATAAGAAAATATAAGGGCGGCCAGGCTGAGGAGGATGCCGACGATGAAGACCAGGTCGAGCAGAGGAAACACGACCGGCAGGGGGTCGTCGTCGAACTTGTCCATGTTGACATCCGAGGAGATGCCGCGGACGAGCGAATAAAAGGGGATCGGAGGCTGAGAAGGCCGAGTGACGGGCCCTATCCGGTTGAAATGGGCATAATTTTTTAAGTAATTTTCGAGGCCGTTCTGGCGGAAGGAGTATTCGTCGACTTTTTTCACATAGTCATTGGTCAGGATAAAAATCGTCACCGGCACGATGACGAGGAGCAGGGCGAATATCACGATGAACCGGAAGGAAAAGACGCTGTTAAGAATTTCTTTTTTAATAAGCGTTCCCAGCATGGTCCGCTCCTTTATCTCACGTCATATCGGACAAAGGCGACATAGCCCATGGCGAAAAAGAGGATGTTGAAAAAGACAAGCCAGGCCAGGTCGAACAATCCTCCCTGGACCAGGAACTGGCCGACGGACCGGTAGCGATAGGCAAAAGCCGGAACCTGCTTTTCGCCGCGCTCAAAATTCGAAAGCACGGAATCCTTGTAGCGGAGGATGTTCTCTTTCAGCCGGCTTTCCTCTCCGATGCCCGTCCCGGCCAGCTCGGTCGAGGCGTAGACAAAGCTTGCCGCCGGAGACAGCCGATTGATATTCTTGGACAGCCGGACCAAGCGGTCGAACTTGTTCCGGTAGTCTTCTTCCATTTGGTTCAGTTCTCGGTTGATGGCGTCGAAATGATTTTTGATGAGGTCTCCCGTGCCTTGATCGTTTTTGGCTCGCCGCTCTATCTCCATTTGGAGCACCTCCCGGGTCCAGACTTGGTCCTGTTTTTCGTTTAAGGACTTGACGGATGGGACATCGACCATCTGCCTGGCTAAGAGAGTGCCCAGGTTGGGTACGACGAAAACCGCCACGGCCCATATCAAAAGGAGGATGACGAGCGATGACGCGGCCCGCGGGGTCAGTGCCGAGACCAGAATCCCCAAGCTAAGAAAAAGGGCGATATAGACGAGAGCCGTCAGGATCAAAAGGAAAAACCTGCCTACGCTTGACGCAGAAAAACGGACCAAAGGGTCCAAGTTAATCAAAGTGAATCCAAGAAGCGTGACCAGGAGAAAAGGCACAGATAGGCTAAGGAAATTCCCCAGCCATTTTCCAGCCAGGATCTTGGCCCGGGACACGGAATTGGATAACATCAGCCGCAGGACGCCACTCTCCTTCTCCCGGCTTACCTGGTCGAATCCAAAGAGGAGCGCGATCAAAGACAAGACGACCTTGACGATGTAGACGAAATCGGGCGTGGGGAAATAGGCAAAAATGATGTTGCCGGACTTCTGCCCGGCAAAGACGTCGATGCCGATCCGGCTGATCTCGAAGGAGCGGGTCATGGCTTCGTCCAGGCCTTTGGCGAAAATGGACAGCGGGTTCGGCGGGAGGACGGCGATGGGCTCGCCGGGCTTGGCCCGGACGAGTTCGTAATCGGCCAGCCGCCCCTTATAGTCCTTGTAGAGGACAAAAAAGCTTGTGAAGAGGAGCAAGGTGGTCAACAAAATGACGATGAAGAATTTATAGCTGAGAAGGTTGGCGACGATTTCCTTTCGGGCGATAGTCCAAGTCATATCCGCCCTCCTTTGCTTTCGATAGAGGTTACCTCACATCATATTTCAAAAATCGAACATATGCCGCCGCGAACGGGGCGATTAACCAGAAGGCCAACGACAACAAACTGGCCCAATCTTCCTTGAACGCCTCGGCCAGCGACGCCGGGGCGATGGTGAATTTCGGCAGCGCCTTCACGTCGATGGGCTCTATGGAGAACGACAGAGAAGTCTTGCCTCCCGGAAGCGCAATGACCGTCCGCTTCGCTCGGCTGAAGAGGGATACGTCCAGGGCCAGGGCGTGGTCCTTGATCGCTTCACTGTATTTTCGCCTGGCGATCTCGCCGGTGCCGCAGACGTCGGCCAGGAGGCGGGCGAAGGCCGCGCTTGGGGAGAGAAGAGATAGGTTTGTTGCGATGTTTTGCCGGATCCGTTTTTCCCGCCCGAAAGCATCGTCGATTTGCTTGACTTGCTGCGTCTTCCGCTCGCGGGCGTTCGATTCGATCTCTTTCTTGATCGCATCCCACTTCGCGTCCTGCGGGGTTGGATTGTCCCCTCTGCCGGAGGAGCCTTCGTTTCCATAAATGAGGACGTATTGCCGGCCCAACTCCCGCGACGTCTCAGTGTCGATGGACTTGGCTAAAAGAGATTTCTCCAGCGAAACCTGGGTCTCCGTCCGGATAGGATAAATGACATCGGCGATCATATCGCTCACTCTGGGGATGACCAACTGGAACGAGACCCAGACAAGAAGAATCACGATCAGGGATGTGCGCGTCTTGCTCGAACTGCTCGAGATCATGCTCCCGATCGCGAAATAGATGAGCATGAAGAGCGATGCCGCCAGGAAAACGCTCAGGACTCGCGCCGGAGTATCTCCAACGAATAAAGGAAACGCACGCACCAATAGAAGGACGATCCCCAGCACGAACGCGATGAGGAAGGGAAACCACAAGGCCAGATAACCGCCGGTAATTTTCCCGACGAGGATCGTGTCCCTGGGGAGACTGTTGGAAAGCATGGCCCGGAGCGTTCCCGATTCTTTTTCGCCCGCGATCACATCGGAGGCGAAGAGAAGCCCGACCAGGCTGAGGACCATCTGGATGAGAAAGACGAAATCGATCTTCCCTTGGACCGACAAGATGGAGGCCTCTCCGCTCGAGGATTCGCCGGGCATGTATCCGTCCGCAGTGAACTCGTAGAACCTCGGCAGGGCGCTCTCGAACCCCTGGGAAAAAACCGAGAGGAGAGCGGGCGGCCGGAATCCCTTGATGGAGACCTTTCCAGCCATGACATCCTGCATCTGGATCGAGGCTACGGCCTCATCCGCCAGCCGCATCTGCTCGTTGTAATCCCGGACGCTCTTGATATAATTGAGATTGTTGACGTAGAGGCCCAGGGGAACCAAGAGGATGCAGATGAGCGCGAACAGCGGGAACCGGTAGCTATACAAATTCTCCTGGAGCTCTTTTATAACGATGGTTTTCAACATGCGATTGATCTCCTGCCCGCGGTCCTGCCCGTCTCTCAAGCCGTCAGGGGTTCCGACTTCATGTAGTCGATGTAGATTTTGACCAGGTCCTCGTACTGGAGCTCTTCGCGAGTCCGTTCCATGACCAGCCGACCCTCTTTCATGATCCCGACGCGGTCGCCGATCTCTTTGGCCCGGAAGATGTCGTGCGTGGACATGAGAATGGCCTTGCCCTCGTTCTTCAGCTCGCCCAAAATCTCCAGAAATTCTTCTGCCGCTTTGGGGTCCAATCCTGCCGTCGGCTCATCCAGCAACACTGCCGGCGCGTTTTTGATGATGGCGATCGAGATCCCCAGCTTCTGTCGCATGCCTTTGGAATAGGTCTTGACCCTCTGTTCGAACGCCTTCTCCTGGAGCGAGACCCGGCGCATCACCTGATAGTATTGTTCCTTGGCCAGGTTCGTCTTGCCGCCCAGCTTGGCGAAGAACTCGAGGTTTTGGCGGGCCGTGAAATTGCCGTAGAGCATGACGTTCTCGGAGACGAAGGAGACGTACTTCTTGGCTTCGAGCGGGTCCTTAGTAACGTCGATCCCTTTGATGTAACATGTGCCGGTTGTCGGCGGGATGAAGTTCAGAAAAAGATTGATGGTCGTCGTCTTGCCCGCGCCGTTGGCGCCGAGAAGACAGTACACTTCGCCGGGGCGAACCCCGAGGTTCAAGTGATCCAGGGCCAGGACGCCGTCTTCGTATCGTTTCGACAGATCATCAGCCTTGAGCATCGAGACTTGTTTAGCCATGTTTCCTCCTTTTTACGGAATGCCCGAAAGTTCTATATTTTTGTCCGTTCATTTTTTTCCGGACGTTCAAAACGGGGACACGCCCCCCCAGGATAGATCCCCATTATTTTTTATCTCCTCGTCAGCTTGATGCCGAAGATGACGATGCCCACCAGTAGCCCGACAAGCAGCAGCACCAACAGGCTGATGCCCAGGACGTTCGTCTTTGATCCGACATGGATACGGACGATCTTGTCCTCGGACTCCACCTTGCGGTTGTCGGCGCTACACTCGGTCTTGATCTTCGGTTCATAGTCGCCCACAGCCACGTCTGCCGGCGGAAGGAACTTTATCGCGACGACGACTTCCTTGTCTTGTTCGAGGGAGGTAATCAGTTCCGGCTGGATCTCAGAGCGCCAGTTCAAGGGCAGGTCACTGTACACCCGGATGTTATTCAATTTACGGGTTCCCGCATTCTTCACCCGGACCTCCATGTTCACGTTTTCGCCGACCTTGATCTCGTGGTAAAGATTGACCGCCTGGACCTCGATCCTGCCCACGCCTCTCGGGACGAGCACGAGCCGGACGCTTCCCGCCTTGATGGTATCGATGTCCTTGGGATCGATCCGGGGTTTCTTGGCCACCAGGTCCTGAAGCTTCGTGGCCTGGTCGTTGTCAAGCGTGAGAGCGTTAAACTCTATGGGCTTGTCGATGACGACCTGTGCGTCTGCGTTTTTGGGAAGATAGAGCTTGAGCGAAAGCTTCATGTTTGTGACGCCCTCGGTGAACTTGATCTGCGAGAGCCGGGCCTGCGTCTGGGGATCGCTGAATTCGTAATTGATTTGATGGGGGAGGTTGACGACATCGAGCTTGAAGACATTGGCTTCGCCGCTGAATTTTTCAAGCGAGAGGTCGTAAGTCGCCTGGCTTTCCAGGTCGGCTTCCTGTGAGAACTGGGCCGAATTCATGGTCACGATGTTGGCGCTCACGCCTTTTTGGAGATAGACTGACGTCGCCTCGTTCTTGCCCGAATAGAAAATGTTGACTTCGAGGTTTTCAACATCTTTGAGGAGCTGGAAAGTAACATCTTGCTGCGTTTCCAGCGGAAGTGAGGCGAGGGTCTTGTCGTACGGATCGGAGACGATCTTGCCTTCCGATTTCAGCGAGACCGAAACATCCTTGATCTCCTTCATGAAATCCAGGGGGAAAAGGTCCTCGGCGCTGATCTTGAGTTTGGCCAGCTCCTTGAGCTCCTTGGAGGAATAGCGAAGGGTGACCCGGACGTATTTTTTCCCGGCGGCGTCCTGGAACTTGACGGCGCTGGCCACAGAGATCCTCGCTTCGCTGCCCATGAAATTGATCAGGGCCTGCTGATAATCGACCTGGGCCTGCAGATAGGCCGTCTGGACTAACGCGAAGTCCGCCTCAGACGTCAAGCCCTGCTCCTTCAGCTTGAGCGAGCGCTCGAAATCTCCCTGGGTTTTCTTAAGTTGCAGCTGAGCCTTTTTGAGCGTCAGGAGCTTCATGGTCTGGGACTGCCCCTCCTGGGCGCGAGCGATCGCCAGTGTCCCGAACATAAAGAGAATTGTGATGAAGATCGTCGTGAGCTTCTTCATGATCTGACCTCCCATGCATCCGTCAATTTAATATTCTTCTTATCCAAGCTCGTTCCCATGGCCTTGTCGAGCTTGCCCAGAGAAAGGGTATAATCGATGACGGCCCGCAGCTCGAATGTCCGCGCTTGGGCCAGGTCGCGCTGGTATTGGAGGACCCGGAAGTTGTCGCTCATGCCGGCCTTGAGCTTGGACTCCTCAGCCGCCAATTTCTGCTCGGCGAGCTCGCGGGCGGCTTTGTAGGCGTCGACCCTTTCATAATTCGTCTGCACGGCCCGCACCGCAGAGCGGATTTCGAGAAAGGCCGCCTGCTCCGTATTCTTCATGCGAGCCACTTGCTGGTCAAGAGCGGCTTTGGCCTGAGCCTGGGCGGCCCGGGAGAATACGGTATTCAAAGGGACGTCGAGGGAGAGAGACACCGACCAGTTGTTATACTTGAAGCCCAAAGCGTCGCGCATGGCCACGGATGCGCCTCCCGGGATCGTCCCTACGATTGTTCCCGTCAGAGGGTTGTTGTCCAGAAAGAGGAGCCGATCGCCCGAGATTCCGGGGCTCCAATAGCTGGCGCTCAGATTCAGCGCGGGCAGGGTTTGGTTCTTGGCGTAGGAAAAGTCCAACTCTCTGTTTTTGACGCTGAGCTCGGAAGACTTCAAGTCCGGTCTGTTTTTCAAAGCCGTCGCTAAGGCTTGATCGAAACTAATCTCTCTTTTTTCGAAGGACGGCCGGTCAGCGGGAACGATCTCCTCGACGCTTTTTGTCGCCGGGAGGTTGATGAGGGTCCTCAAGCCGTCCCCCTCGTCCTTGACCTGCAGTTCCCCCTGGAGAATGTCCGCCTTGCGCGAGGCCACTTCGGCCTGGGCGCTCAGGATCTCCTTGGGCGCCAGAGTCCCGATGTTCACTTCCTTGCGGCTTTTATCCAATAGGTCCTCGGCCAATTTCAGGGACTGCCGTCGAACATTGAGCGACTCAATGGCGTAAACATATTCCCAATAGGCCTGTTCGACGGAATAGACGGTCTCGAGGAGGGCGTCTTTCAAGTCGCTCTCGGCAATGTCGCGGTTGTTTCGGGCAACGAGGATTTCTTTCCGGCTCGTCTGCCAGCCAAAATCTTTGAGCAAAGGCTGGCTGAACGAAAGCGTCAGCGTGCTGCCGTAATAAGGATTGATCGTCTGGAAGCGGGAGTTGGAGGAGCTCTTGTATCCGTTCAATGAAACTGTCCATTTCCCGCCGAAGGGGATGAGCTGATTGATGGAAGACCCGTAATTCATATACGAGGACGATGCAACATCTGCGGCGTTGAGCCACGAGTACGACGCCGAATTCTGGTTTTCTTTCCCGTAATCGAAGGACAGGCTGGGGATGAATTTTTCCTGGGCCTTGGAGACGGCCAGGTCGGCGAGCTCGGAACTGTAGACCTGGACGGCTAAGCCCAGGTTGTGCTTGACCGCATGGACAATGCATTCCTCCAGGCTCAGTTTTGCCTGTTTGTCCTGCTGCGCTCCGGCCGGCAGAACGAGACAGACGCTCAAGGCAATGAAGCCAAGAAGTCGTTTTTTCGATTTTTTCATGCGCCACTCCAAGTCATAGAAAAAAACCTGATTCAGCCGCTACGCGGTTGTTCAGGGTTATATTTAGCAATATTCGTGCCAGGCGGTCTAGGTAGAGGCGCTGGGGGAAATTCCGGCGAGGAAGGGATTTCCGAGATAAAATTGGGCAACATCTTACCCGATGATGAGTAATGCTTTACCCTATGCCCCTTCAAAGAATCGGTGGCAGGGGGGATCCGAAATCCTTTTTTTCAGATAATAGTGCGGGAGATCATGGAGAAGTAATATTCTAGAATTCCATAGATTGGATGTTGGTATAAAACTTGCTTGATACTTAGCGGACCGGAAGTGCTGCGGTGGCCATTTATTAAGGAGATCCGGAAATGGTCTATCAAATCGCCAGGAAAGATTTCCTGAACAATCTCCTCTCTGCCAGGTTTATCATCGGTTTCATTCTCTGCCTTGTTTTGATCCCCTTCAGCATTTTGATCAATATCAATGATTTCCGAGATCAGACGAATCAATACCGGCTCGACCGGGCCGAGGCGGAAAAGGCCGTCAAAGAAGTGCGTGTCTATTCCGCCTTGCGTCCGGAGATTGTCCTTTCGCCCGAGCCGCTGACCGTTTTCAGCAAGGGTATCCGCGGCCAGGTAGGTAACCGTGTGAAGATCCGGCTCGGGGAAAAACCGATGCTCGCGGAGGGGAAGGTTGCAGCCAGAGACAATCCTTTTTTGGCCTCGTTCTTTTCTGTCGATTTTGTCCAGATCGCAGCCATTATCTTTTCCCTTCTGGCTCTCCTCTTCAGCTATGACGTCTTCACGCGAGAAAAGGAAGATGGGACTCTGAGACTGCAGATGTCCAACTCTCTCGGCCGTTCCCAGTTCTTGGCCGGGAAAGTGTTAGGCATCCTGATGACGCTTCTGCCTATCCTGGTCTTCTGCTATCTCTTGAGCGCAGTCCTCATCCTGCTCTCCAAGAACGTCTCTTTTTCGGCCGTCGAGTGGAGGCGGATCGGCCTGCTCTTCGCCGTCAGCCTTCTCTATCTTGCCGTGTTCATTTTCATCGGCCTCTTCATTTCCGCCAGGTCAAAGACCTCGGTGACCAGCCTGGTCCTTTGCCTTTTTCTCTGGGTCTTTTTCGTCTTCATCGTCCCTAACCTCTCAGCCTATTTTGCCGAGAGCTTTGTCCGTGTCCAGTCCCGAGATAACCTGAACCGAGTGCTCGAAGACCTGGATAAGGAATTTGGCAGGGCAAAAAGCGACCGTTACAAAGCGCAGTCCATTCCCGAGACATATAATCTTTGGCGGAGCTCGAGCGGCGTTGACGGCTATGAGGAAACTTACGGGAATTCGCGGACGGAATTCGAAGCGCAACGCCGTCGATCCGCGATCTCGGAGCCGCTGCGGATCGAGTACGCCGACAAAAAATGGGCCCATCAGGAGGCTTATCTAGAGAGTCTGGCCCATCAAGCCCGCGTCGCCGAAGGGCTTTCCGCCATCTCGCCGGCCGGAGTCTTCCGGATCATCGCTGCGGCTATCTGCGTGACAGATATACGATCCCATGAAAACGAGATGGACCGAATCCGTCAATACCGGGAGGCGTTTATTCGCTACCTGCAAAACAAAAATATTTTTGCTTCGTTCCGCTATATCACCCCGGTGTCTCCCGAAACGTTCCTGACGGAAGACCAGCTCATCGAAAAAAGAACCGGGGCTGAGTTTAAGACCGTCCGGGCTTTTGAGGCCTGGGCCGCCCAGCAGAAAGACGTCCGGGCCCTTGTGCTGAAGCTAACCAAGAACAAGATCCCGGGCGATGAGCCGTCAGATTTTCCTTATTTGGATGTCTCCGACATGCCTGGGTTTCAGGAGCGGCCGAAATCCATTTTTTCGGGCCTGGAGAACTCGATCCTGAACATCGCCCTGCTGGTCATCGAGAGCATCCTCCTCTTCTATATTGGCTATGTCGCGTTCATTCGGTATGACGTGAGGTAAGACATGCTGCGGACAATTTTAAAGCAGGAGATCCTGCATAATCTCTACAGCTTGCGTTTTCAGGTTTCGCTGGCCCTCGTCCTATGTGTTTTTGTGGTTGGTTCGTTCTCCTTCGTCAAAAGCCATGACGCCGGTCTCAAAAAATACCAGGAGGTCCAGGCGCAGTTCCTAGAGGAGATGAGAGCCGAGGCTAAAGCCAGTGCCACGGAGTTGGCGGTGAACCAAAAAACATACACCCTGAGGCCAAGGGATAACGCATTCGTCTATGACGGAAAGGAAAAATACCTGCCCAACGCCATCGTCTTTAGCGCCTGGAACGTTTTTTCCTTCTTGAACAAGAGCGGCAGCACGAATCCTTTCCTCAATGCCTTCGATGAGCTGAACTGGTCGTTTATCGTGGCTTTGATCCTCAGCTTTGTCGCTCTGCTTTTGACCTTCGATGCCGTCTCCGGGGAAAAAGAATCGAAAACGTTGGCTTTAGCTCTCTCCAATTCCGTCTCAAGGGGAGCTCTCCTGTTCGGCAAGTATATTAGCGCCATCCTGACGTTTCTGGCGATGGTCCTGCCCGGCATCGTCCTGAGCATCCTCGTCGTCCTTCTTTCCGGTCGGATCTCCCTGGGACCCGCGTTCATCTTGGAAACCATCGGATTCTTGCTTGGGGCGATCCTTATGGCCGCGGTCCTGGCTGCGTTCGGCCTTCTTTGCTCGGTCGTAGCCCGAAATTCCAACATCAGCCTGCTTCTTGCCCTGGCCTTCTGGATCCTGTTCGTCGTTGTCATTCCCAATTCCAGCACGTTCATCGCCAAAACCTTTTTTCCCATCGAGAAGACCGAGGCGATCCAGAAAAAGGTCATGGCGGCCTTTGACGACCTTAACAAGAGTGCTCCTCCGGGAAGCTGGATGATGAATTCCGGGAATCCTTTTTTGCCCCAACATGAACTGCGGGCGAACCTTCAGAGGAAGCACCTCGAGGCTGAAAAGGGCATCCGGGATGCTTATTATCAAAGCCTGTTCAGGCAATTCGAAAAGACGCGGCTGTTGACTGCGGTCTCTCCCGTGCCCCTTTTCCAGTGCTTGACGGAAGCCGTCATCGGCGGCGGCTACCCGCGCGTTCGGAAGGTCTGGGACGACTTCCATGTCTACCAAGGCCAGTTTCTGGCCTTTTTTAAGAATCTCGACGCTCAAGATCCCACGAGTCCCCATTGGTATAATCCTAACGAGAATGTCTCCACCACCAGAAAACCCGTGGCCTTTGAAACGGTTCCTCAGTTCGTGGAGAAGCCGATGACCTTCACCGAAAGGGTCAGGCCGATATTGGTCTTCTTTGTCATCAACATCCTCTATGCCTGCCTGATTTTCTTCCTGAGTTTCGTTTTGTTTGTCCGATACGATGTCCGATAGAAGAAGTTGATCGGTCCTATGTCTCGGGATTCTGCTATAATGGGCTTCGAGATCTCCCATGAGGATAAAAATAGAGCACTCGGAAAGATCGGTCGGGCCGCAGCCATGAAAAAAACTATCCGCGTCCTCAAAGAAAAGCTAGTCAAAAGGAAGAAGGCCGACGTTTATCCACTGCGCATTTTCAAGGAATTCGAGGACAGCCTAAGCCTGATCGAGGATTTCGACCATATCGCGAGCAATTTTCTGGGCAAGATCAAGGAAGCCTGCCCCGTGCGAAGCCTGGCGCTCCTCACCTACGACGCCGACACGGGACAATTCAAGACGGCGGCGGCCTCAGGAATCGATGCCCGCGAGATAGAGCCGGTTTCATTTTCCCGGTCTTCGCGCCTGGTCAAATGGCTGAAAGTTAACCAGACGTTTCTCCATATCCCCCGCAACGCTGGAGTTTTGGAATACCTATCTCGCAAGGAATTTGAAATGTTTGAGGCGCTGGGGATCGAAATCTGCTTCCCGTTGATGTCCATGAACCGGCTGATCGGGATCCTGTTCGTCGGTCACAAGCAAGACGGGGAGCCCTTCTCGAAACAAGAAATTGCCTTGATTTCGAGCTTTCTTCCCCAAACGGGCATTGCCCTGGAAAACGCCCTTCTTTTTAAAGAGCAGCGGGAACGGTTCCGCAGGATGTCCCGGGCGGACAAGCTGGCGACGATCGGAGAGCTTGCCGCCGGCGCGGCCCACGAGATCCGAAACCCACTGACCGCCATCAAATCTTCTCTCCAATACCTGGAATCCAAGGGAGCGGATGAGACATCCAAGAAGCTGTTGGCTTCCGCGATCCAGGAGACGCGGCGGATCGACGAGATCGTTTCGGCACTGCTCTCTTTTTCCAGGCCGTCCGAGATTCATAAGGTCAGACACGACCTCCGGGAGACGCTCGAGGAAAGCCTGGAGCTGATTTCGTTCCAGGCAAAAACCCAGAATGTCCATATCGTCAAGGATTTCTTGGACGCCCCATTGCCCGTGCAAGGGGACAAATCGCAGCTCAAACAACTCTTCCTCAACATTTTCCTCAATTCCATCCAGGCTATGCAGGCCGGGGGTGAGATGAAAGTGGAGGCGTTGCTCAAGGACGGCCGGAAAGCCGTGGTAGCCGTTTCGGATACGGGCGAGGGCATTCCCGAAGAAAACCTGGACCGGATTTTCGACCCGTTTTTCACCACAAAAAAAGGCGGCACGGGCCTCGGCCTTTCCATCTGCTACAATATCGTCAAGTCCCACCAGGGCGAAATCGAAGTCAAGAGTAGGGCGGGGCAGGGGACGACGACTCTAATCAGTCTCCCGGCGCTCTACTGATAAGGTCAGCCATGAAAAATAAGGTCCTCGTTCTCGACGACGAAAAAAACATCCGGGATATTTTCACGCTCCTGCTCCAGGAAAACGGCTATATTGTGGAACCGGCGGCGAACGGCGCCGAGGCGCTCGAGAGGGCCAAAACCTTCGAGCCCGATATCCTTCTTCTGGATATGAATCTTCCCGATATTCCCGGCATGGAGGTTTTGTCCCGCTTCGAGCGCCTTCACCCCAAATGCCAAATCTTGATCATCACCGCCTACGGAACCATCAAGAGCGCCGTCGAAGCAACCAAGCTGGGGGCGTATGCGTATCTCGAGAAACCGGTTGACAACGACGAACTCCTGCTCATGATTTCCCGGGCCCTCAAGGTCAAGACGCTTGAAGCAGAGGTCGAAGATCTAAAAACCGAGCTGACGTCCCGCTACCGTTTCGCCAACATCGTCGGCACCAGCGCGAGAATGAATTCTGTTTTCCAGTTGATGCACCGGCTCGCCCGGGTCGAAGGCACGGTCTTGATCACGGGCGAGAGCGGGACGGGCAAGGAGCTCGTAGCCAGGGCCATCCATTTTAACGGCCTCAGAAAAGACGGCCCGTTCGTGGTGGTCAATTGTGGAGCAATCCCGCGCGACTTGATCGAATCCGAATTCTTCGGGCACAGCAAAGGGGCGTTTACGGACGCCAAGTGGGAAAAAACCGGGAAGTTCGAGCTTGCCCAGAGGGGAACAATTTTCCTGGACGAAGTCGCCGAACTATCCTACGATGCCCAGGTCAAGTTATTGCGAGCTCTTGGAGAAAAGGAGATCGTCAAAGTGGGAGGGACGAAGACGATCCCCGTTGATGTCCGGGTCATCGCGGCCACGAACAAGAAGCTGGATGAGGAGGTGAAAAAAGGCCACTTCCGTGAAGACCTCTATTTCCGGCTTGCCGTCCTTTCCCTCTATCTTCCGCCGCTCAGGGAGCGAACGGAAGACATCCCCCTTCTCTGCGAACATTTTCTGAAAAAGTACAGCGGCGAATTGAAAAAGGAGATCAAAGGCATATCCGAAGAAGCCCTGGAGTCCCTGCGCCGCTACGCCTGGCCCGGAAATGTCCGGGAACTCGAGAACGTCATCTACGAGTCGATGGTCTTGTGTGACGGCATATGGCTGGATGAAAATTGCCTTCCCTTGCGGATTAAGAGCGGTGTTCTCACCACGCTGGCGGACGAAGACCGCGGCTTTGGTCAAGCAATGCCGAATATCGAAAACAGCCTGAGGAGAACGGCACTCCAGGCGGCCGAAAATGCGGAAAAGGCCCTGATCGAAAAAGCGTTGCGGGAGGCGGGCGGCAACAAAACTCTGGCCGCGAAGGCTCTGGGCGTCAGCCGCAAGACCCTCTTCAATAAAATAAAAGCCCTCCGCATCCCAGGCTAAAAAAACCCCCGGCCCCCGGGGTCAAACCTACTCATTACGCACATTCCCCTGGAAAATAACGCACAACGAGTAGGTTTGACCGGGGCTTAAATTCTCCCGAATTATTGCCTTGTGAATATGACTTCCAATATCAATTCAGACGTCCCTTGAGCAGTCGGATGTTCCATCCTCAAGACGACCTTATCTGGCCCCTCATTTGTGAAAGTCTGGATAATTAACGTATCGTGCCAGCTTAAAAACAAAGTTTTATCATTAATGAAGTTACAGCTTGCGGTCATAAAATGGCCCGTATTTTCGAACCACCAATATCGATAAATCTTCGCTTTTTCGTCCCAGGCAAAAATCCCGTGGGCTTCTCCCCCTGAACTTGTGGCGTAATCAAAATAAACATATTTGCTATTGAGCGCTCTTTGAATCGTTCCAAACCCCCGGTCTGACCCCGCTTCACTGAAGGCGCTCTTAGGAATTCTATATTCTAGCTCCCAATTTCCCAATAAGAACTCAAATTTCTCCATAGGGTCTTTTTATTATTAAAACACATGTCCCCTTCCTGGGACAGGAACTAGGCCGCGTTCTCCCAAGGAAGAATTGGCATGAAGGTTGCTGATGTCTTAAGGAAAGGCTGATTTATATAAAGTAAAACGGCTTCATAAAGAAGCGGAGGAAAGGATGAAAAACATCAGGTCACTAGGTTCGTTGAGTTTGATCATTTTTTTATTTTTCGGCACGGTTCCCGCCTTCTCCCAAGAAAAGTTTCAGGCCGGAGGCTATTTCACGCTTGGATTTCCCCAGGCTGAGTTCAGGGAGAATATCGACAAAACAGGCCTTGGCGGAAATTTTTATTTTGCTTATCGCTTCCCCCAAAGCGTTCTCTCGGCCGGAGTCGCGTTTGGTTTTTTGATCTATGGCCATGAGACACGCACAGAGCCTCTCAGTTCTACGATTCCTGATCTGATCGTTAACGTCAGGACGACGAACTCTATCCTTCTTTGCCATCTATTTCTCCGAATCCAGCCGCTCCGGGGGAACTTCAGGCCATACTTGGACGGCTTGCTCGGATTCAACTATTTGTCGACGGACACTTCCATTGGTGGCCATGACGGTTGGGAGGACGACAGCCTCAGCTCGAATAATTACAACGATATTGCTTTTAGCTACGGGCTCGGCGGGGGAGCCATGGTGAGCCTTGTCGAGATCAGGAGAGCAAGACGCGGCCCGCGCGTCTTCTCAATGGACCTTGATATCGGTGCCCGCTACCTCAAGGGAGGGGAGGCCGAGTATCTGAAGAAAGGTTCAATCCATCGCGAGGACGGAATTGTCACTTATGGCGTCTATCGTTCCAAGACCGATCTTCTCCATGCCTATCTTGGCCTCAGCTTCAGTTTCTGATTAGGAAAAAACAGGGTCAAACCTACTCGTTACGCATTATTTTCCAGGGAAAGGTGCGTAACGAGTAGGTTTGACCCCAAAAATTTATCTTATTTTTTGATCTCTTCGGGCTTCTTGGATTCTTCCTGCTTCTGTCCCTGTTTTTCTTTTTCGCCCGCCAGTTTGCTTTCCACCTGTTTTTGGGCTTCCTGGCTCAGCTTGTCTAAAAGATCCTGCGGAATGTTGGCGTAGATTTTGACAAAGTCGGCGGACGAGGTAATCTCGATCTTGTTCATCAGTTCGCCCACCTCGGGCTTCTGCGAGCCGGCCAATCCGCCTAGGCCTTTCAGTCCGTTCAAGAAATCCGCCACCTCTTTGTTTTTCTTTTCGTCGGTGCCGACGGCCTTGATCTCGGCTTCGAGGCCTTTGTTTTTATAGTCGAAGTAGAGGGACAGGGATTTGATGAACTGAAGGTTGCTCAGGAACGGATTCCCCTCTGCCATGGTCTTCATCTGGTCGGGCGGTAGCAGGAAGGCGCTCCAGAGCATGGCCTTTCTATTGACGCCTTTGATGAGGGCCATCATCTCTTTGTTCTTAACGACGCTTTCGGCCTTTTTCTTGACGATATCGACGACGGCCTGGACTTCTTTTTCCGGGCCGATGAGGATATTGGATTCATCCAGGAAAGCGCCGAAGACCCGTTTTTCGCCCTCTTTGGGGCTCGAAAACATGGCAATTCCTTCGTAGGTTTTTTCTTCCAGGTTGGATTCCTGCTTCTTGATGGCAGCCAGCAATTTGTCTTTGTTGTACTTCAGGTTCACAACGCCCACAGCCGAGCTGGCATTTTGTTTCATTTCTGCGGAGACGCCGACGCCGACCGCGACAAAAAAGACGTCTTTCTGGGGGTCAACCCCGATTTCGTTGATGATTTCCTGGTATTTCTGGTATTCCTTGTTTTCTTTGATCATTTTTTGGGCGATATCCGTCGTCATAGCCCTGTGGATATCCACCACGACCACTCCCCCGGAATTCTTGGGAAGGAGCGTCAGCATATCGTCCGCTGTCGCAGAGCCGGCTTTGGGGATGGATGGTTTCTTGCTGCATGCGGAGAACACGGAAAGGATGAGAAGGAAGGATAATCCTAGGATTGCGAATTTTTTCATAAAACACCTCCTTTGGGATATACGAAATGTCTTCCGTAAAGGTTCATCTCGAAATGACTATATCACAAGACAATCCGCAAGTAAAAGAGTCGGGTGGATCTCTCCCCTTGTCAAAAAGTTTTCATTTATTATATAAGAAGGAATCATGAGACAGGCTCTTCCCGAGAGCGCACGGAGGGAAAATGATATCTCGTCGTAAATCTTGGATTTCTGTCTTTTTCGCGATTGGTTTGTTTTTGGCGTTCTTGTCGCCGTTGGTCGGGGCGCAGGAAGAGGCCCCCTCGGTTTTGGGGATGAAGGACAGGGCCGAGGTTTTTGACAGCTGGCTCCGGATGCGCCTGGACAATGTGCTCCCAGAAATCATGCGCCGCGAAAATATCGACATGTGGGTCGTCATCTGCCGCGAATATAACGAGGACCCGGTTTATCTAACGCTCGTGCCCTCAACGTCCATGTCCGCAAGACGGCTGAGCATGCTTGTTTTTTACGACAAAGGCAAGGAGGGTATCGAACCCGAAATTGCCGATAGGATAATTTTGGGAAAAGGAATTGCTTCAAGGGAAACCTCCGGAAGGTGATGAAAGGCTAAAATCTTCAAAACGGAAACGCTGCTGTTCGCGATTTGACTTGGTGTTGGCGAAAGGCGGGCATTTTAGGAGAGCTTCTCCCTGATAATCGTCGCTTTGATTTTATCCGAATAAAAACGGATTGCCCGCAGTTAGGAAAACGCCGCGCAGCGTTCCCGGATCTGAAGAAACACCCGGAGTTTTTCCCAGGACGCTGCGATCCGTAAGACAAGGCACCGGCCATGACGAACTAAACGGCCGGCGGTCTCCAGGAGCTGCCAGCGCAGCGTGGCCATCGTCTTGGGCCTCCACTCCGGATCCATAAACAGGAGCTTCTGGGCCTGAGTCAGGTTATACGCCAGGACTCCGATCGAAAACCACAGGGCATTGGCCGCAAAGTCGCCGCTGGTCATTTGCTCCATGCCAAACCCGATCTTCAGTTCCTTGATGAGGTTCTCGACTTGGCCTCTTTGGTTATGGAACCAGACCACTCCTTCCGGGGACAGATCGTCCCTGTTGGTGGCGATCACATAGTAACGATAGCCGTTCGGCTCATAGAGCCGGAGCTGAGGTTCGCGCCAGCGCTGGACGACCAACCGGAAAGGTTCTTTGGCCTTGGTCATCATATGAATCCCCGTTCCAATCTCCCGGTCTGTCTTTTTTCCGTCCTCATCCAAGAGCGGCTTCCAGTCCCGAACAGTCGGGATAACTCCTTTCACGCCAGCATCTTGGTCGGCCGTGATCGTGAAGCCCAGGTCGTTTTTTTCACACTCATTGATGACAGGCGCCTGATAGAAGGCGCTATCAGAACGAAGGCGTTTAATCTTAGGACAGAGCCGAAGACAACGCTTCAGAAACTTCAAGGCGTCGCTCTGGGCCGTGACGTTCCCTTCCCGAAACTCATGGGTCAAACACACCCCGTTTTCCGCCAAGTACCCCAAGATCGGCTGATACCCTTTAACTTTCTTATACGTCCACTCCGCCTCCTTCTTCTCCGCTTCGATCACTGTCGCGTCCACATCCAGCGTATACTCCGGCCTCGCTGTTCGTTTCCAGATCGTCTCCGCCGTCTCTTCCCCGACCTTCCTCATCGCCTTGATTCCGCCATTTGCTCCCGCTCTGGCCAACCAGTCCCCATACGTTGACAGCGACGGCATCCGCTCAAGCCCGATTAGAAGCCGCAGCGTTCTGTCCTCCCGAATCTCGCGGAGATCTTCGATATGCTGGCCGCCGCCTTCCATCATCAATAACAGCGGCTCAATATAGGACCACGCTTCATAGCCCCGGTTCGAGCCGGGCTTGGGAAAATACGCCTCGACCTTCCTTTTTACCTTGAAGGCATGGATGACTTCGGCAAACAGAGCCAGACCGCTTCGCGGCGTTATCAGCTCGTCAGTCAGTTCAATCTTGAATGGCAGGATGCCTTGCTGTATCATACTCTCGCCCTCCTGGTTAAGGTCTCACCCCCAGGGTGAGTCTGTTTTTAGACCAAAAACACCTTATACCAGGAGTCTGTATCGTTCAATAGATTTTCCTATCGGCAATTTAGGGTCGAACGGGTGACCGTCAGCCGCTACGGGATTAGCGATTTGTACAAGAGTGTTTGGGAGCCTGAGAAGATCGATCAGTGGAAAAGGCTGGCCGAGGTCATCAAAGACAGAAAGCCCAAAAAAATCGGCATCGACGAATCGAACACCTTTGTCTTCGGCGACGGCCTGTCCGCTTCGCACAAAGCCAAACTTGTCGAGGCGCTGGGCCCGGAATACGCAAAGCGCCTGCTGTCCGCGGAGCGCATCGCCGTCGGCTGGCTGGAACGAAGAACGCCCCAAGAGCTCGAAGTCTATCCCCAGATCGTGGCCATCGCCCACAAGATTATCGCCGATGCGTTCTCCAGAAATGTCATCACGCCCGGTGTCACGACCACCGATGATGTGGTCTGGTGGATGAGAGAAAGGATCGCTGAGCTCAAGCTCGGGACCTGGTTCCAGCCGTCCATTTCTATCCAGAGGCCTAAAACGGGCGAGACGAAAGGCAGCCGGATCATCCACCGCGGTGACCTGCTGCATTGCGATATGGGGATCACGTATCTTGGGCTCAACACGGACACCCAGGAGCATGCCTATGTCCTTCGCCAAGGAGAAGACGATGCGCCGAAAGGGCTTAGGGATGCCCTGGCCCAAGGAAATCGGCTGCAGGATATTTTTCTTGCGGAATTCAAGGAATTGAAGACGGGGAACGAAATATTGGCCGCGGCTTTGAAAAAAGCCAAGGACGAGGGATTGAAACCGAGCATTTATACGCATCCGCTGGGCTTTCATGGACATGCCGCCGGCCCGACCATCGGCCTTTGGGATAAACAGGGCGGCGTCCCCGGGGAAGGTGATTACCCGCTCTTTTACGATACCTGCTTTTCTATAGAGCTCAACATTAAAGCTTCCCTCCCTGAATGGGATAACCAGGACGTCCAGATCGCCCTCGAGGAAGATGCCGCGTTTACCCGGGCAGGCATCTTTTTTATCGACGGCCGTCAAACAAAATTCTTTTTAATCAAATAGATTTTTTAGAGAGCGAATCGGATGAGGCCCGCGGTGCGGAATCAAATCTTGGCAACCTCCTGCTCATTTTCTATAAAATAAGGCGAGGAGGAGTTTTGACGCTGACGCCTTTTCAACAGCTTGTCCGCGGCCGCCGCAGCATCCGCCGCTATCTAGACAGGCCTGTGGAGCGGGAAAAGCTCATGGCCTGTTTGGAGGCGGCGCGCCTAGCGCCTTCGGCCGAAAACGCCCAAGCCTGGAGATTCCTGGTCATCGACGATCCGGTCATCAAAGCCAAGTTCGCCGAGAAAGCGTTTTCCGGGATTTATTTTCCGACGAAATTTGCGGCCCAGGCGCCCGTGCTCATCCTTATCCTGGCCAAGTCGGACTTCATCGCCCATCGGATCGGAAAACAGATCCAGAAGGTTTCCTTCTTCCTGATCGATATCGGGATCGCGGGCGAACATCTCGTCCTTCAGGCAGAGGAGCTGGGGCTCGGGACTTGCTGGATCGGCTGGTTCCATATGGCGAAGGCGCGGAAATTCTTCAAGATTCCCCGCAAGTACAAAGTGGTGTCTCTCTTGGCCATGGGCTATTATGAGAAAAAACCGGCCGGGGAGAAGACACGGAAACCTCTCGAAGACATCGTCTGGTTCAATTCCTTCAAGGGCTGATCATCGCCCCGCCGTTTCTGGTGGTCTGGCAAAATTTCCTGTTTTGTCATATATTCTTTGACCTTGAAGGACGCGCTGATGAGATTTTTTATATTTTTTGCCATCACCCTCACTGTTTTTGGGCTGGTCAATTTCTATATCATCCGCCGCGGCCGGCAGGCGCTGGCCGGAACGGGTGCCCTGCAGACGGTCGTTCTCATCATCTATCTCTGCCTAGTCTTATGTTTTTTTATGGGGCACGTCCTCGCCAGAAGCCGGCCCGGCAAACTAGCCGAGATGGTCACGATCGCGGGGTCTTTTTATATGGGGATTCTGCTTTATCTGCTTCTTTTTGCGGCGCTTGTCGATTTGCTGCGCTTGGCTAACCATGTCATCCCCTTCTTCCCGGGGCTGATCCGGGAGCATGGCCAGTCGGCGGGGCAGGCGGCGTTCTTCGCTGTCGTTGGGATGACTCTGGCCCTGATGTTCGGCGGCTTCATCCATATGCGGCATCTTCGGATAAAAACGATGGACATCACGATCGGCAAACCTGCCGTTGACATCAAGTCCCTGAACCTTGTCCTCCTGGCCGATATCCATGTCGGGCCTTTTATGCACAACCCGCGCCTGGAAAAAATCGTCCAGATGGTCAACAGCCTGGATCCCGACCTGGTGCTGATCCCGGGGGACGTTGTGAACGAGGAAACACTCGCCACCGAGTTGGAAAAAATGACCGTGACCTTTCGAAAAATCCACTCCCGGTTCGGAATCTTTGCCTCGACGGGGAACCACGAATATTTTGCCGGAATCGAAAAGAGCCTGGATTATCTCCGCAGAAGCGGATTCACCGTTTTGCAGGATGAAGCCGTGCTCGTAGCTAATTCCTTCTACGTCGTCGGACGCAGCAACAGCGACTACATCGTGCGCAGGGACAGGCGAAAATCCCTGAAAGAGATATTGAGCGGCGCGGACCTGAACCTGCCTGTAATCCTGCTTGACCATCAACCCGTCCATCTTGGAGACGCGGCGGAAGCGGGCGTCGATCTGCAGCTCTCCGGCCACACCCACGGGGGAGGAGTTTTTCCGTTTACGATCATCAACAATCTTATCTATGAGATTGGCCTGGGATACGGCCGCAAGGGAAAGACCCAATATTATGTGACTTCAGGGGTGGGGGTATGGGAGCCTCCGGCCCGCATCGGGACCACGGCCGAGATCGTCTTGATGAGGGTCGCGTTCCAGCCTTGAAGGGATCGGCTCATCTTGCAGTTGCATAATCGGAGTCTGCGTGATATTTATTAAACACACGAACGAACGCATCGAAAGGAGGGGTATCCATGACCTTGGAGGATGTCTCGATCGAGACTTTTCGCGGGGACCTGGAAAGCCTGGAACGCATGGCCCGCCTTTCCTGGCGCGACGAATATGGGGCGGCCTCTTTTCCGAATTTTTATCGGCCCAACTTTCTACGTTTTCTCTTTGATCGCATCCCGCAGGGCGAAAAGGACCACCTAATCGCCGCCTATCGGGGCGACGAGATCGTCGCTTTCCTGGCTAACCTGCCGCAGCGTTTTCATTTCAGAGGAAAGACCTATCGCGCGATCTACAGCTGTTTGCTCGTGACCCGGAAGGAATACCTGCGCAAAGGGATGGCCATCACCTTGATCCGGGAGGCGCTGAAGATAAACCAGAAATACAAATATGATTTTTCCCTGTTGACGCTCGAAACGGGACACCGCTCGACGAAGCTAATGGATAAATTCAAGGCCGAAGGCCAACGACTGGAGTGGGTGAGGAAGACAAACGTGATTGCCCGCATCCTGGACCTGAGGCGCGTGGACCAATCTGAAGGATTGAAGGCATGGGAAAAAGGCGCCATCAAGCTTATTGGGGGCCACCGGCCCCCGAAAGAGAAGCCGAACGTTTCTCTGAGGAAATATACGCCGGCCGACCTCGACCAATGCCTGGCGTTGCTCGACGGCTACAAAGGGACTGTCACGCTAGCGCTCGCCTGGGACAAGAAAGACCTGGCGTGGGAGCTTGATTATCCCGGCGTCTCCGAAACCCTTGTCTGTGAAAAAGAAGGACACGTGCAAGCGATGATCAATTTTATTCGACACGAGCATCTCGGCAAGACCAAGGAGCTCTGGGCTTGGATCAACCACGTGGCTTATCCGGGCCTCTCCGGTAAAGAGCGCTATGAATTCGTCCAGGCGTTCTTAAAAAACATCCAGAAGGCCGGTTACGTGGGAACGATCGAGTGGAACAGGAAATATTATCCCCTGCGGCCTTTTTACCGCGCGGGGTTCTTCCCCTATTTTCGGTCGGTGAACCTTGTCAGCTGGACGTTTAACCCGGACATTTCCCTGGCCAATATTCCTGATGTTTATGAGATCCAGGTTTGAGGAGTAAGGTCATGATGCGGACGAAGCTAATGTTCACGGCTTTGTTGTTATTATGGATGGGCCCGTCCAGCCTATTTTCTCAAGCGGGATTGATCCCGCGGTTCAACCTCGAACCGTGCGAAATAGCGCTCGAGCGGCCGGCCCAGTCGAATACGTATTTCGATAAAGTCGGCCGGAAATTCGCCATCCTCGGCTATGAGAGCGGCTCGTGCGAAGCCTGGGCCTATCCTCTCAAGCTCCTGCGCAATTTCGAATTCTCCTTTCTCATCGGCTCGAGCACACAGCCCATTCCGGGCAAGGATATCGTGCGTTATGTGTCGGTGACTCCGGCGGCGACAACGCTGACCTATGCTTTCCAGTCGTTTACGGTCAAAGCCGTATTTGTCACTTCCATTGACGAGCCGGGCGCGATCATCCTCTTGGCCGTCGATACGACAGAGCCCCTGACGATCATCTGCAGCTTTCTGCCCGTGCTGCAGCCGATGTGGCCAGCCGGGATCGGAGGCCAATACGCCTATTGGGACGACGACCTGAAGGCCTATCTCATCTCCGAGCCAACCCGGAAAAACCACGGCTACGTGGGATCGCCGGCCGGGCAGGGGATTTCCTATACGCCGGCGCATATGCTCTCGGATACGCCCAACCAGTTCAAGATCGCCGTCGAAAACAAAGAGACTGTGAAGGGGAGATATATCCCCATCATTCTGGCCGGCGGCAAAGGGAAGCGGGAGGACATTCGGAAGGTTTATGAGAAATTGGCGGCAAATCCGGAGGCCCACTGCAAGGAGGCATTCGAGCATTACCGAAAACTGCGGCAGGATACGCTCCGGGTGCAAACGCCGGACAACAAGGTCAACTTGGCCTTTGAATGGGCCAAGGTCGCCTTCGATAGCTTAATCGTCGATAATCCCGACCTTGGAAAAGGGCTCGTGGCGGGGCTGGGGACTTCGGGGACGGGCGGCCGGCCCGGCTTCGGCTGGTTTTTCGGCGGCGATGCCTTTATGAATTCCTTGAGCCTGAATAGCTACGGCGCATTTTCCTCCGTCAAAGAGGCGCTGACCTTCACCCAGAAATGGCAGCGTGAGGACGGAAAAATGGCTCACGAGCTGTCCCAGGCGGCCGGCTATCTCAATTGGTTCAAGGATTATCCCTATGGCTATATCCACGGTGATACGACGCCATTTTATATTGCGGCCTGCTATGACTATTGCCGGATGAGCGGAGATATCGGCTTCGTCAAAGCGAGCTGGCCGTCGCTCAAACGCGCTTATGATTGGTGCCTGACCACCGACGCCGATGGTGACGGCTTGATGGACAACCGCAAGGCCGGGCTCGGCGCGCTCGAATTCGGGTCTTTGACGGGCATCCAGACGGATATCTATCTTGCCGCGGCATGGGTGCGGGCCGCCTATTCGATGCAGTCGCTAGCCCAGGCCGCCGGAGACGCAAATACCGAGAAGGCGGCCGCCGGACATTATGAAAAGGCCAGCCGGGCGTTCAACGCAAAATTCTGGGACGAGGAGAAGGGCCGGTATACATACGCCTTTAACGCCGACGGCAAACAGGTCAAGGAGTTGACTCCGTGGAGCGCCGTTCCACTGGTCTGGGATATCGGAGAGAGGGAGAGGAGTTTTCGGACCCTGGAAAATTTCAATTCGGCCGAGCTCACCACGGACTGGGGGGTCCGTATGCTCTCAAACAAGAGCAGCTACTTTGAGCCCCTCAATTACAATTATGGCGCCGTCTGGCCGTTTCTGACGGGGTGGGTCGCTACGGCCTTGTACAAACACAATTTTTCACTCCAGGGGTACGGGCTGCTGATGGCGGCGGTCCGGCACACGTTCGATAACGCGCTGGGGTCTGTCACCGAGCTCTTCTCCGGCCATCAAAATATCTGGCCGCAGGAGGCGGTGGCTCACCAGGGGTTTTCATCGAGCGGCGTCATTTTTCCCCTAGTCCGCGGCCTGCTTGGGCTCGAAGGGGATGCCTTGAAAAAACAGCTCGTGTTTGCGCCCCGTTTTCCGGCGGACTGGAAAGACGTATCCCTCGAGAATTATAAGCTGGGGGAAGCGTCGTTTTCATTCCGCTATCTCCGGGAGGAGAATAAGATCAGCCTCGAGGTTATTTCGCAAGAAAAAGGCTCCTATAAAATTATTTTTGCGCCCGTCCTAGGGCTTGGGACCGAGATTCGAAGCGCGCGCGTGAACGGCCAACTCGTGCGGCCTCAGCTCGAAAAGTCCTCCTTGGTGCAGGCCGTTCAGCCGGTCGTGGAGATGAATCTCACAGGCAAAGACACAATGGAAATCGATTTCGAGCCGGCGGTCGAGATCCTGCCGCCGGCTAATGACTCCAAGACCGGAGATCTTAGCCAAGGGCTGAGAATCATCAAGATGGAACATGCCGGCAAGGCCCTGAAAATCATCGCCGAAGGCTTGTCTGGACGGACATATGATCTGGCCTTAACACAGTCAAAAAAGATAGCCTCTGTTCAAGGTGCGAAACAAGCTGCCGGAAAGCTGCTCATTCCTTTTTCCCAGGGGCCGGCGGGCGAATTTGTCAGACAAGAAGTCATCCTCCATATGAAGTGAAACGGCCGGGCTTCGCCCTCTTTGAGCGGGACTTCGGGCGCGCCGTATTTCTTTGTGACCACATCGGTTGAAACGATTTTGCCCCCACCGCGATTTAAGAATAATAAGAGAAATTGTGTTAAAATAAATATCTGAGGAGTCGAAAATTAGCGATAAGGCATCTGAATATACCAAGAAAAGCGCCATCTTTCTCCTGTCCTTGATTGTTCATATCGTCGGCTTCGATTTCATCCTCCATTACAAATTTGAGTATAAGATCTATCGGCTCAAAGAAAAAACCGTGGCCGCCTTCATCATGCCCAAAGAAAAAATCGTTATGCCCAGGATGGAGAATTTGTTCGCCGGGACTCCTGCCGGGGACAACCGATCGGCCATACAAATAACAGGGGGAGCCTCTTCAGGGGCCGGAGGGGCTGGGACCCAACAAAAGCCTGCACAACCTCAGGGGATTCCCGGCGCCCAAGCCGGACGGCCGGAAGGGCTTGGCCTTCTTCCCCAAAGCCAGTTCGAGGTTAAAGGCGTGCTCAAGGAATCGCGCAACTTGTCCTCGGGCTTTGTCTTGGCCGTCCCTCCCAACTCAAAGCTGGATTTGTCAAAAGAGAAAGGAAATCTTGAGGATTCCTACCTTCCGCATGACAAGTACCGGGCAAGAACGGACATTAACTTCTCGAAGTATCTTTATCCCGGGGGAGCCGCTTCAAGTGTGACAGGCGGGGGTGGCAGGCCCGGCCGCCCCGGAAAAACAGGAGCCAAGGCTTATATCGGAGGCCCCTCCCCTGCCAATATCCAAAAGGTCGATTTGTCGCGCTGGGCGAATGCGGTGATGAACCGGATCCAAAAGAATTGGTCGATCTCCACCGTCGGGGATTTCACGTGGAAGGGCGAGGTTGGGATTACCGTCCTCGTCGGAAAGACCGGGAACTTGACCTTGATCGAAGTGATCGCACCCTCAAAAAACGATGCCTTGGACCAGGCGGCCTTGAGAGCGCTCGAGATGAGCGCGCCCTTTCCGGCCCTGCCCGCCGAATTCCCGGATTCCAGCCTGGAAGTTTACTTTATTTTTCAATATGGCAACTAAAAAAAGTCTTGTGTTTATCATTTGGCTGGCCATCTGCGTCCAACTTCTGCCGGCTCAATGGAAGGACGACGTGGCGGGCATTTTCCGGGGGACGAGGGACTACAAAGGTGTCACGGACCTCGTCCTAGCCCAGCTCGAAAAAATCGATGGCGCCGACAAGCCCGATGCCACGGGACTGCTTGCGTTTTGTTTCAATAAGCTGAACGATCGGATGAACGAGGTCAAATGGATCACGGAGTATTTCGAGACCTACCGCGCCCAAGACTCGGGATATGCCTATTTAGACCTGATCAGCCAGGCCGAAGTGGTCGCTTTTTTATCGCGCTGGAAAAGTCAATACCCGTTCGTCCCTGAAATCGCCCTCATCGCCGGGGTGGAGGGCAATCCCATCATCATCCAGGGCATTCTGCCTCTCGTCCTCGATATCACCAGCGATGCCTTATACAAATTTTCTGAGGGCTCGTCCGTTCTCAAGGCTGGCCTACTTAAATCCGGGCCGAACATCGTCAGCCTGGATGCCAACGAGCTTTTTTTGACGCCGGGACGGCACACCTATTTCCTGGAGCTCAAGTCGGGGCCGTTGATCCTCAAGAAGGAAATCGACCTGGACATCGCAGTGTATTCGCCGTTCACGGAGAAAGTGACCCCGACTGTCAAGCGAGTCCCCGTCTACTATAAGCTGTCCATGTATATCGGCGGGGAGCTGCTGATGTTTAGTCAGAAGACGGAATATCCCGTGCCGGCCAAGCTGGACACCAAGCCGAACCAGAATCCCTTCGGCTTCAAGCCGGATTATTATGTCAACCGCGACAAGCCCGGCCTGAACTCGTTCTCGATCCTGAGCGCCGTTGCCCTGATTTACCAGCTTCTCAAGGACCTCATGAAAAAGAAAGATTCGAAAGGCGAGCCGAAAATCCAGAAGGTCCAGGAAATGACCATTTCCTACAAGCAAAAGGATTCGGAGGGCAATGACCGCGAAACGAAGGTTTCTATAAAGCTCAAGACAAAGAATCTGCCTTATGTTTTGACAGTGCCGTAATTGATTTTTCGGAGGACGTCTTCGACCCGGGCCAGGGCGGCCCGTAAATCCTGCTCTTCCACGCCGAAACCGATTCGCAGGAAATGGTCCATTTCAAAAAGGTCTCCCGGGGCAAGAAAAACGCTCTTCTCATGGATGATCTTCAGGGCAAGCTCCGTGGAATTGATCGGCAGACGATATCGGACAAATGTGATCGCGCCGGCTTTGGGGGGAACAAAGGAGAACTCCCCGTCCTGTTTCTTGAGCCAGGAATCAAGAATCGCAAAATTATGGCTTAAGATCTCGCGGGTTCTTTTAAGAATGCGGTCGCGATTGGACGGGGTGAGAGCGGTCCGCGCCAGCCTGTCGCTCAGGTGGCTGGGTGCGATGGTCGTGTAATCGTGATAGGACCAGGTCTTTTGGCTACGATCGAGCGGCCCGATGATCCAGCCGATCCTTAGGCCGGGCAGGCCATAGGCCTTGGAAAGCCCGTTGACGGAAATGACCCTGTCGTAGAGCCCCCAGAACGAAGGCGTCCTGGGCCCGATCCTTTCCGCGTTTTGATAGACTTCATCCGCCAGGATCCAGGCGCCCACGCTTTGGGCAAGCCCGATGATCGCCTTCATCTCTTCCTGACTCAGTACGGCTCCGGTCGGGTTGTTTGGGTTGGTCAGGATGATGAGCTTTGTTTTTTTGCTGACCAATTTTTTGAGCTGGCCAAGGTCCGGCGCCCAGCCCAAGTCCTCTCTGAGGTGAAAAGTCTTGACCTTGGCACCGAACCCACGCAGCAGCCCCCACATCTGCATATAGTTTGGGATCTCAAAAATGACTTCGTCGCCGGGCTCAATCAGGCTCCACATTAATAGATAATTGGCCTCCGTGGAACCGGCCGTGACTTGAATTTGTTCCGGGTTAACGCCTGGGGTGAGAGCCGCGATCTCGTCCCTAAGCTCTGCCGTCCCGTTCGTCTGGCTGTAACCCAAGCGCAGCTTGAGAATTTCCTTGGAGCTCATCGGCCGGGACAAATTCTTCGAGGGACAGGGCGTGAATGCCGCTCTCGGCCAGGTTGTAATCGACGACATTTTCCCATGTTGACTGCATTCGCTCCAATTTAAAAACTTCGATATTCATGGTCGGACCTCAGGAATTTTTTATAATTTTATATTTCGACTTTAAAAACGCCCTTAAAAGCAAAGCCAAAAATGATGGACAGGGCGAAGAAGGCGACGAGCCAGTGAATACGCCATCCAAAGAGGCTCATCCTCTGGGCGGGGTAGGCGACTTCGATCGACTGGATGCCGAGCTTTTTGGGGAGCGGCTTTTCGCCGGGATTGAAAACTTCGTCTAGAAAGCTCGAGCCGGGTTTGACAGCGGAGATTTTGGAGAGAGGGTTCAGGGCCACGGCGATCTGCTTGGCAAAAGAATCATTCTCCCCTCGGAATAGGATTGTCTGAAGGCCCTTGTCCCTGGCCCGCAGCCGCCACTCGATTTCCCGGCCCTCTTCGATCCTCAGGGCGGGTGTTTCTACAGCGATCCCGGCCGGCGGATCGAGGGCGATTTCTGTCTGGAGCGGATTTTTGCCTTCGTCCAACCTTATTTTAAGCACGGCTTCCTGCCCGATATGGAGGGACTGAAATCCAAACCAGAGGTTGAGTTGGATGAGGATGAGCAGGACGGGCACGATCATGACCAGCATCGGTTTGACGGAGTGACTGATGTATTCCAGGTTCGCCGCGAGGATGTTGCCGTAAGCTTTTAAGGAGACGTTCATGCTGTCCTTGTAGAGGCGAAGCTCCAGGAGGTGAGCCTTTATCTTATTTTTGGCCTTGCGGATGCCCTCCTGGTTGGACGTGTGCCGGAAAATAAAGAGCATCAGAAGGCCCGTCAAGAAAGAGATGAGGACCATCCCGAACCAGGGGCTTAAATGGCGGAACGGCAGAAAGATGATATCGAAGATCTTTCCGATGGCCGAACTAAAGAGCCACATTAGGATATGTATCCCAACCCTTTCAGCTTTTTCTTAATCTCTTCCTCGGAATCGGATTCTTCGATCTTAGCGATCTCTTTTTCCAGGCAATGGGTGATAAACTCCTCCACCGAGGAATACCCCGACATCTTGGCGTATTTCCGGACCTTGTCCATCAGATTTTTGTCGAGCTTGATCTTATCTTTGCCCATATTTTCTTCTCCTGGTTATAGAACTGTCTTCCCGATCAATTCCTTCGGCTTGTTGATGCCGAAGACGTCGAGGATCGTCGCCGTCAGGTCATAGAGAGCCGGGGATTCGGCCCGAATCGGCCGGTTCACGGCCAGGATGCCGGCCAGGGTTTCCGCCGCGCCCATGTGGTCGCCGCTCCATTTAACGAAATTGTCTTCAAGGATCTCTTTGGGAACTTTTCCGAGAGGGGACTTCCAGGATATCCGATAGCCGCGGTTGAACCCAAGAACGATGTCCGGGGCTTCTTCGACATAAGGTCCCGTGTACACATCCTTGGCCGCGTAGGCCCGCAGAACGACCTTTTGACCGGTCTTGGGGTCGACGTATTCTTCGAGCTTGCGGGCGATTTCTCGGACCAGGTTATCCTTATCCGCTCCGGGTTGGACGATCCCTTCAACCTCGCGGCCCTTCTGATTGATATAGAGGCCGTTCAGCCCGAGACCGTAAGCCCTTGTCTTCGACCAGTCCGTGCCGGCAAAGGCAAACTCCAAGTCTTCCTGCTTAAATTCATTGGCAAACTTGTGATAGCCGTTGTCCTTCAGCCAGCCGTTCAGGTTGAAGCCCCGGCTAAAGGGGTTGAAGCCATGGTCGGACATGACCATGACGATCGTGTCCTTGTCGACTTTTTCCATGGACCGGGCCAGGATCTGATCGGCTTCGATGTATGTCTTTTCAATCACGTTCCCGTATTTTGAAGCGAGGGCGGCGTTGTAGGCCGGATGCTTCTCGTCGAGCAACCTCCAGAACATGTGCTGACGCTGGTCCGTGCTCGAGATGTAGTAAAAGAGCAGGCCCGAGTCGAACCGGGCCAGCTCATAATCCAGCATTTCCTTGCTTTCCTGGAGTACGATGCCGTCCTGGGCCAGGAATTCGCCTTCATCCAGGAAGTCATTGTCGAGCGCGCTCGTGTCGGCCGGGAGCCCTTTGGTGAAAAACGGGCCGAACTTTTTCTCAAGCTCTTTGGCGTAAGAGTCCGGCGTGGACAGAGGCAGGGCGGGATCGCCCGGGTCGATATTGACCGGAGAGACATACAGCTTGAAGTGGGGCCGGATTTCCTTGAGATAAAACATGCACAGGCCGCTCACGCTTTGGGTGGGAATGAGATGAAAGCGAATGTGCTTCCAGCCGCTCCATTCTTTTTCCCTCAGGATAAACTCCTGATCCTGGATGGAAATTTTCGCGACCGGGTTTTGGGGGTCGATATTCACCTTGAATTCGATCTCTGCTTCGGGCCGGTCGGTTTTAAATGTATTGATCGGACCCGGAAGCTTGGCCTCTACCCGGTTTCCGATCACATAGACTTCATGGACGAGCGCGCCGCCGATATCTTCCATGACTTGCTTCGTTTCTGTCGTGTAGAAATTGCAGATTCCGTAGCTGCCCCTGATATCGGGCGTTCCCATTCCGGAGAACGTTCTTTGTCTGGTCGGGACCGGTGGGTAGTTCGCAGGAATTTTGAAAATTGTGGCCGGGATATCGTGCTCTTCCAGGATCTGCCAGAAGGCCTTGCCCTTGCGGAGGTTCCGGACGTCTCCTCCTTTGATGGGCAGAACCCAGTTCCCGATGCGGAAGGTCTTCTTCGCTTCCTCGGTTGCCGAGGCGGAGAAAACCGGGAAGTAGTTTCGCGGGATCGCGATGGATAAAGTCAAAAATACCGTGGCCGCCCGGGTTTGTGCCGGCGATGAAATTGGACCAGGCGACGGGGCTCTGGGGAGGAATGCTCGTGCCGAGCTTGCTGAACCCGCCCTGGCTGATGAGGCGCTGAAGAGCAGGGAGCTTGCCCTGGCTCATCCAGAGATTCGTGAGATGCGGATCCATGCCGTCAAAGCCGAGGACAAGCATCTTTTTCGGTGTCGCATTTTTCCCAGAAGCCCGAATCACAAGTGGAGATCGCCTCCCCAAGGCGACCAGGGACGCCGCGCCCAGGCTGTATTTCAAAAAATCCCTTCGATTGATGGAATGCCGGTTCATTTTTTCTCTCCTTGTGCAGCGGAGGAAGCGGCTTCTTTCGACAGCAGAGAATGTCCGTCCATGTGGGACGGCGGCTGGAGTCCGAAGAGCTCGAGGACCGTCGGCGCGATGTCCATGATTGACGGGTTTTTGGTGTCGATTTTTCGGCTGCTGAAAAGAACGCCGGGCACCCAGGCCGGGTCGATGCAATGATCGCCGCTCCAGGCCTTGGTATTGTCTTCAAGGACCGCCCGAGTGATTTTTCCCGTTACGCCATCCCAGGAGGCGCGGTAGCCGGCATTATATCCGATGATCAGGTCCGGCGCGTTGTCCTTGTAAGGGCCATGATATATCTCGTCGCGGTCATAGACCTTGCTGATGGCCGCCGCTCCTTTTTCTTCATCTTTCATCCCATTGAGCTTTTTCGAAAGCTCCGCTTTTAACGCTCGCGTCTCATCACCGGCGCCCACAATGCCCTTGACCTCACGGCCTTCTTGATTGATATAGAGTCCGCCCAATCCGAGGGCGTAGGCTCTTGTTCGTTCCCAGTCCACATCCCTAAACCACTCATCGCTTTCCAGCTTCCCGTTTTTCAGGAATAGATAGCCGTTTTTATGCAGCCAGGAATTCAGGTTGACGCCGCGCTTGAACGGCTTGAAGCCGTGGTCGGACATGACGAACAGCGCGCTCTTCTCATCCATTTTTTTCATGATTCGGCCGACCATCTCATCCATTTTCTGGAAGAGGTCATCGATGACTTTGGGGCTCATCTGGGCCCGGCTGCTTTTAAGCGCCGGGTGGTCCTTGTCCAGGTATCGCCAGAACATGTGCGAAATGCTGTCCGTCGTTTCGAACACGCAGACGACCATACCTTTCTTGGTCTTAGCCAGGGCATTGACGACCATGGCCTCCCATTCCCGATGGTTGGAGTATGTCAGCTCTAAGAAAGCCTGTTCGCTCAGGGCGCCCTCATTAAGCGCCCAGGTGTCGTTGGCCTCGCCAAGGGTGATGAAGCTCCCCAGGAGCTTGGCCAGGTAGACTGAATAAATAAAGGGATGAGAGATGGGAAGCGCGGGCTTTTCTGGGTCGATATTGAGCGGCGTGACGTACATTTCAAAATGGGGCCGAACCTGAGAAATATAAAAACGGCAGATAGCCTTGATCTTCATGCCCAGGCCGGGGCGAAAGGTGAGGCGGACCCAGGGCGAAAACGTTTCTTTTTTCAGTGCGAATTTCTGCCCGGAGACCTCGATCAAAGCTCGTTCTTTTTCTGGATCGAGGGAGATCGTCATCGGCAGCCGGATCTCTTCGGGCTTTTTGAGGAGCGAGTTTTCCGGTCCCGAGATATGTGTTTCCACGCGGTTCTCTTTCACCTCGATGGGGATGGCGATTCCCCCTTCACGCTTTTTGATCTTGTCCGGGTCCGACGTGTAGAAGGAAGATGTCCCCTGACTGCCTTTGAGGTCGGGCGTGCACATGCCCGAGAGCAAATGCCCTTTGAATTTTTCGGGCGGGAACGTGATCGGGACCCTCAAAATGGTGCTAAAGATGCCGTTCTCGCCCATGATCTTCCAGAAAGGGACGCTTTTCCGCAGGCCTTTGATCTCCGGCTTGGAGAGCGGGATGTTGTATTTTCCTAGAGACAAGACTCTTTTGGGTTTTCCGATCCTGGCCGAGGAGAGGTCGGGAAGGTAGGTTTTCGGGTCGCGGCTGAGAAAATCGAAAATATTGTGCTTGGAGGGCTCGGAGCCGGTCATAAATGAAGACCAGGCCACGGGCGAGATGGCCGGGGTCGTCGTCTGGAGCCGGGCATAGGCCCCTTCCTGCTTTAGCCTGGAAAGATTGGGCAGCTTGCCCTCGGCCATGTATTGTTCGGCCAGCTCCGGCGCGAGCCCGTCCAGGCCGAGAATGACTACCCGGTCAACCTGGCTTTTTTTGTAGGCTTTTTTCCCCCGGATCAAACGAAAGAAAAAACGGAAGGGCCAGGACAGAAAGGAAAAAATGGCCAAGAAAAAGGTCAGGAATAGGACAAGAAACGAAGAAAGAAAAGCAAAACCGGCTCCCGGGCCGATATAGGCTGCCAGGGGAAGACCTGAAATGAGGAATAATAAAATAACTGCCCCGATTTTTTGAAGACGATTCTTCTTGTCATTGCGAGCGACTGAATGAAGCGTGGCAATCCACGCTTCATATAGTGAGACTACCGCGTCGCTTCGCTCCTCGGAATGACCGTCCGGGTAAATAGTCATTAATAGCGGTCCAAAATGATCTTTGCCACGTTTGAGATGGACAAGTCCTGCCCAAAATCATTTTTGGCCAGGAAGAAAGCGTCGTCCCAGGTGTGCATGCCCTGAAGCCCGGGACTGCGTCCGAAAATCTCTTTTTTCTTCACCGAACCCTTCAAGTCGAATCCGGGCTCAGAGAGTACGATCAGGTCCGGGCCGTGGCTGACCAGCGGGCCGGAATAAATATCTCTAGCAGAAAAGACTTTCCGGATGACCTTTTTTCCTTCGTACTCCAGCTTCTCCAATTTCCGGCTGATTTCTTCCTTGAGCGCTTTGTGCTCGCCCGGCCTGACCGAGCCTTTGGGGAATTTTTCCTTATAGTTCAAATAGATGCGATTAGGGTCCAGCGCAAAGGCGATGGATTTCGACGATATGTCTTCAATCCCTTTCGGGGAGGAGTTTTCGAACTTCAGGTATTTTTCCTTTTCCAGCCAGGCGTTGAGATACACTTCCTGCCGGATGGCCGTGAAGCCGTGGTCGGAGAGTAAAAAGATATTTTCCTCATCGCCGGCCGTCTTGCGGAAGGAGGTGTAAATTTTGTTGATGAGCCGGTCGATCTGGCGGTAATAGTCGAGGAAATTCTGATGATGCGGATGGCCCGGGTCCTGGTAGGCGTTCCATAGAAAGTGGTGGAGCCTGTCCGTCCCGGTCATGACAAATTCAAAATAGTCCCATTCTTCTTCCCAGAAATGGTTAAGGGCTTTCTGTCGCCCCATGAGCGTTTTGATCAGCTCCTGCCAGAGAAATGCGTGGTTTTCGCGGGCCTTCAAGGTGTCGATATCGATCTGGTATCCCATTTGTTCGAGATCAGCCTTAAGGGAAAGGGGATAGACGGCCTTGGCCATTTCTATTGCCACAAAGCCCGAGATTAGCACGCCGTTGATTTTACGGGCCGGGTAGGTGGACGGCTGGTTGATGACGATGCATTTTTTGCCCTTCTCACTCAGTGTATCCCAGAGGGTCGGCGCTTTGACGTCCAAAAAATTCGGGAAACGGAGTTCATACGAGCCCGGCTTGAGGTCGGTGAACCCGAAAATGCCGTGCGTTCCAGGATTGGTGCCGGTCATGAAGTCGGTCCAGCTGACCGCGGAAATCTCGGGCAGGCTGGCCTTCATCCTGTGGAGATGGCCTGAGTCGATAATCCTGCCCGCGGCCGACATGATCCCCTTCCTGGCCATGTCGAGGAGGAGGCCGAAGGGGACCCCGTCCAGGCCGATGACGCAGACCCGGTTTTCCTTTTTTTTCTTGAAGATAGACATAAACTGGCTTATTATAGCACCAAAAGCCGCCTTGTCAACGAAGGCTCGGAGCTACGCGGCGCTATTTTTTGATAGGACCTGTCGGATACTCTTGGAGGGAAACCCTTATTGGGGGTTTCCCTCCAACGCTCGCTTCGCTCTCGGCCTCCTTTCCATGGAGCATCTGGCGATGAATCTATGAGAGGGGGCTTCATGATGGAGAACCAGGATTTTGTCAGATGTGTAGCTTTGACCCTGAAGTTCGGAAGCTACTTGGCCGGGCTGACTGCTTCGAGCACGTGGGCCAGGAATTCTTCTTCGGGGACGGCCCCCTCAAAGGTGACGGTCTCGTTGACGACCGTCTTGGGGACTCCATACACATTGAATTTGTTAGCCAGATGGGGAAATTCCGTGGATTCCACCATGTCGGCTTTAATCCACGAGGATTCCATGGCAAACTGGTGCCCCAGCCGGACGGCCGTGGTGCAGTAGGGGCAGGTGGGCGTGACAAAGACTTGGATGTGGACGGCCCTGTCGATCGCTTTGAGCGCGTCCCTGGTCGGCTGGGAAAGCTCGGTCCGCCGACGGGATACATCGGTGATGACCTCGATGAGGCTGGTGTATTCATAGCCAGAAGGGATCCCGAAGAACCGGACGCCGTAATCTTTTTCTCCCATGATCACCGTACCGGGGATCTTGTCGATTCCGTATTCGGCGGCCTTCTCTTTGTCCGCGATGAAGTCGTAAACGAGGAGTTCGATTTTATCGGAAAGGCCTTTGACTTCCTCCAAGAGCTGTTTGGTTTCCTTGCAGAAAAAGCAGTCCTGACTTTTCAGGTAATCGGGAAGGACCAGCCGGCTTGGCTCCTGAGAAAAATGGAGGATGGTGACCTTGTTTTCAAGATCGGCATCGAATTTCGTCTTGGTGGCCTGCCGGACCTCCTGGCTGAGAATTTCCATGGCTCGCCTCCTTTCGTGCCGGAGGGGATTATACCGCCGTTGAGTTTGACTTTAAAGGAGGAGGTTGGTAAAGTGATACCCCTGAGAAAGCGAGGGGATATGAAAAAAATCGACAGGCTTCTGGACGTCCTGGAAGCGAAATACCGAAAAAAAACGAAAAAAAGCCTTCAAGTTTATCGGCGGGCGCAGCGGGTGATGGTCCAGGGCGGAAGCCACTCACTCCGCTTGTTCTCGCCGTATCCCTTCATCATTACCAAGGCCAAAGGGCCCTTGGTCTATGACTTCGATGGAAACGGCTATATCGATTACTGGCAAGGCCATTATGCCAATATCCTGGGCCATAATCCCAAAGTCCTCACGGACGAATTTCGACGATTCAGCCTGGAAGAGAGATCTTTGCACACGGGCTTTGAAGGGGAGAGCCAGATCAAGCTGGCCGAGCTCCTGCTCGAGCAGCTAGGCTACAAGGATTATAAAATCCGGTTTACGACCTCGGGGACCTTGGCCACGATGTATGCGGTCATGCTGGCCCAAGCTCATACGGGTCGCGACGGCGTTTTAAAGATCGGGGGCGGCTGGCATGGAGCCTCGCCCTATTTGCTCAAGGGCGTGAAATATTATCCGGACGGCGGCTTTCGACAGGCCGAATCGGCCGGGGTGCCGAAAGAAATCCTGCGCAAGATTTTTATCACCCGTTTCAACGACGGCGATGACCTGGAAAAAATCCTGTGGAGGAAGGGCAGTGAGATTGCCTGTTTCCTGGTCGAGCCTTTTCTGGGGGTGGGCGGATTTCTGGCCGCCACCAAGGCCTATCTGGAACTGGCCAGGGCCCTCACGGAAAAATACGGCATTGTCCTCGTTTTTGACGAGATCATCTCTGGGTTCAGGTTTTGCCCCTCGGGCGTCCAGAAATTATACGGCGTCGAGCCCGACCTTTCCACGTTTGGGAAGCTCATCGGCGGAGGGCACGCCGTTTCCGCGGTGGCCGGCAAATCGGACATTCTCGAAAAATGCCGGCCCCAGGCGCCTCCGCAACTGAGGGCGCTCTTTGAAGGCGGGACGTTCTCTTCCCATACGCAGTACATGAGGGCGGGCTATGTCATGCTGAAATATCTTGTCGACCACGCCTCTATGATCTACCCCAAGATCGCTAGGACGGGGGAGACGTTGCGGCGCGGCATCGAAGACATTTTCGGGAGCCTCGGCATCTCGGTCAAATGCACGGGCGACGGGAATGATATTATCAAAGGAAGCTCGCTGCTCATGGTGAATTTTCCGCTCAAAAAGCTCAGATACGCGAACGCAGAAGACGTTCTGGAGCCCGGACCGATCCTTTGTCCGACTGAAAGAGGAGATCCTGAAACTGGCCCTAGTCACCGAGGGCGTCCATGTCGTCCATGGCGGAGGCGCGGTTTCCGCCGCCCATGAAAAGAATCACGTCGATCAGACGCTTGCCGCTTACAGCGAAGCCGCCTGCCTTATCAAAAAATATCTATACTAATCACGATTTATTTTTCCAAGCGGAATGCGTAGAGGCCGCTTTGAGCGCTGATGATGATTCGGCTGCCTTCGATTCTCTGAATCGATAGGCCTTCCAGATTCTTCGACTCCCGGCCTTTTTGCCAGACGACCCGTCCGCTTTCTTTTAAAACGGCGTTCCTCCACAATCGCGGAATGTGGATTTCGGCCCCGACGCCGACCGGGACCTCGGCGTTAAGCTCGAAAAAGTTTTCTTTTTTCCTCCAGGAGACACGGATACCGCCGCGAATCGTCCGCAGCGAGGCCGAGGCGGATTCTAAATCCGGGAAGAGCGGCGGGCAAATCAAGATTTTTTCCCATCCCGGAGCCAGACATCTTACCCCGGCCACAGTCTTATAAAACCAGGCATCCACGCTCCCCAGCATGATATGGTTGTGGGAATTCATCCCGCCGCCCGTGATTTTTTCCCATCGCTCCCAGAGCGTTGTGGCGCCTTCTTGGACCATGTAGCCCCAGCCGGGGTAGCTTTTCTGGGTCGCGACTCGATAGGCCGCTTCCGCATATCCGTTCTCGGTCAAAACGTCGAGGAGGAAGCGCGTGCCGATGATTCCGGTATCAAGATGATAATCCTGGTCGCTGACGACGCTGTGGACCAGCACATCGAGGACTTTGTCCTTTTGTTTTTTGGGGACCATGTTCAGATAAATGGGCAGGAGGTTGGACGTCTGGCTGGCGATCTTTTCCACGGGGCTCATCCGGACCGAGGCATAGCCATCTTTCTTCAAAAAATATCTATTGAATGCGTTTTTGATGCCCCGGGCAAGGCCGGTCAGGTGTTTTTCGTCCTTCGATTTCTTGAGGACTCGGGCTATTTTTGATAGCAGTAGCGTGTCATGATAATAGAACCACGTCGAAGTGAGTTCGACGGGCGTTTTTTTGGGAGGGATGCTGCCCGGGGGACACCAGTCGCCGTATTTACCCAATTTTTTGATGATGCGGCCTTGGGCATGGCGGCGGAGAAAGTATACATATTTTTTCATCGCCTCGAAGTGGTCCGCCAGGATCCTTGTATCTCCAAAATAATAATAGAGATACCAGGCAAGTGATATGTACGCTGACCCCCAGGCCGGGTCGGCAGGATAGAGCTTTCCGAGGTAGGGAGGAACCGTATCGGGGAGGCCGCCGTCCTTCTTCTGGGCGTCCCTAATATCGCGGAGAAACTTGGTGTAAAAGGAGGCCATGTCGAAATTCAGGATAGCTTCTTCTGCTGAGAGATGGGCATCGCCCAGCCAGCCGTGCCGTTCGTCCCTCTGGGGACAATCGGTGGGAATGCTCATCAAATTCGAAAGCTGCCCCCAACGGATATTCCGGTGGATCCGGTTGATCAAGGGATTGGCGCAGCGAAAAATTCCCGTTTGTTCGACGTCTGTGTGAACGAAGCAACCATCGACGCTGATCATCCTGGGCAATTTCGGGATGCCCGTGATTTCTGCATAGCGGAATCCATGATAGGTGAAGCGGGGCTCATACCTTTCGACACCATGGCCGCCCAAGACATAGATATCCGTCGCCTCTGCGTTCTGATTGGGAGACGTGTTGAGCGTGCCGTCGTCGTTAATGAGTTCGGCGTGGCGAAGAGCGATTTTTGTTCCGGCCCGTCCTTGAGCCGTAATTTTCAGCCAGCCGGAAAAATTCTGGCCGAAATCGAAGACGAGCGTTTGTGGGGCCGACCGCCATATCTTTTTCACTTTCAACATTTGAACCACTTTGACCGGAGGGAGCATCTGGGAACGCAGATGTGCCCCCTTGACGCAAGCCGTTTTCCCTTTGGAAGTCTTTGGCTTGAGCCTTCCGTCGCAGCGCTCGCCGTAGTAAAGGCCGTTTTCCTTCAGGGGACCATGTCCGGCTTCCCAGGATTGGTCCGTGCCTACGACCTGCCGGTCGCCGCCTTCATACTCCATCTCGATTTGGGCGATCAGTCGCGGCCGGCCGTAGCCAAAATTCGGGATATGACGGCCGTTTCCCAGGATCACCAGGACGCTATTGTTCCGCTCTAAATACTTCGTGACCTCGTAGGTGGAATAGAGGCCAGTCTTTTTATAATCGGTCTGGGCGGGGTCGAGCACATGGTCGCCCACCTTCTGTCCATTAATCCGCAGTTCATAAAAACCCAAACCGCAGATGTAGGCGCGTGCGCTTTTGAGACGAGGTCCGATTCGGAATTCTTTCTTCAGATAGATCGCCCGGGTTTGAATGTACTCACCCCGGTATTTTCCCTGCAGCACAGTCCCCCTCGACCGGAATTCTTGGGGCTCTTTCATGCTGATCCATCGGGCTTGCCAGTCCGACTTGCCCAGCAGCCCCATTTCAAAAAAGGCAATGCGACTGTAAGCGCTGCGCCGGCCTTTCTGGTCCCACCAACGGACTCTCCAATAGTAGCGCTTTCGGCTCTCCAGCTTTTTTCCGCCGTACTCAGTAGGGAAATTCCCGCAGTGGCCTATCTGCCCGCTGTCCCAGCAATCGCCGGCTCCTCGTTCCGCTAAGCTCACCGATGATGATACGATGATCTGATACGCCGAAGGCTTTTCTCCGCGCTCGAAGTGCCGGAGCACCCAGGAGAAACGCGGCCGGGAGATATCGATGCCGAGAGGATTTTGGAGGTATTCACACTTGAGGCGCAGGGGAAGGGGAATTGTCATCGGGAATTCTCCTCGGAAGTTTATTCGGCCTTGGCCAGGAAGTAATCCGCAGGCTGGATGCCGTACTTGTCCGCGTCCAGGGATTTGGTGATCGTCCTCCTGAATTTTTTGGTTTCAGGAGCGATCTCTGTGAGGTCGATGACCTCTCCGTCCACTTTATTTCCCTCGGCATCGGCAATGATCTTGACTTTGGGCCTGAGGTGGAAGGCCGGATGAGGATTCGCCTCGAAGACGATGCCCAGCTCCCCGGTGTCCAGTGCGACAAGCGATCCGACCGGATAGGCCCCGATCATGCTGATGAACACCTTGAGGATGAGCGGGTCGAACTCTTCGCCGCTTTTTTCGAGCATCAAGCCCATGGCATCCTCTCGGGTGAACACTTTAGGACGGTACACGCGCTTGGTGGTCAGGGCGTCGAAGTAATCGACGATCTTCACGATCTTGCTGAAAAGGTTCATGGACCTCTTTCGAAAATATTTGGGATACCCGGACAGGTCCGCCTTAAGATGATGCTCCAGGGCCACCTGGACCGCCCGGACCGGGATGCGGCGCGAGCTTTTAAGCTGGATCAATTTTTCAGCCCCGAGATGGACATGATTTTCGACGACGGCACGTTCCTCCGGGCTGAGCGCGGCCGGTTTGTCCAGGATTTCTCTGGGGATGTCCAATTTTCCCAAGTCATGGAGAAAGGAACTTACGCCCAGGTCCGAAAGCTCCTCTCGGGTCAGGCCCAGTCTTCGGCCGAGGGCGATGGCCAGGATGCAAACGTTGATGGAATGATTCAGGGTGTATTCGTCGAAATTTTTAATATTAGTCAGGCCGTAGACAAAGGATTCATCGTCGACAATATGATTGAAGATTGACTGCATCCACCGTTTGGCGAGGTTGAGGTTGAACGTCCCCGTTGTTTTTTGTTTTTCGAAGACTTCTTTCAGGAGGTAGATGCCCGAAAAATACAGGCGGACGGCATTTTTTTCTCGGCTCTGCATAGGCTCGGCCGGGGAGCTCTTTTCTATGGTGATATGGTCGATCTGTTCGACGTCCAGGGCGTGAAGAATCTTGTCATAGGCGGTTTTGGCCTCGAGCTCTTTGCTGTTGAGGATGGTGATGAAGCGGCGGATCTCTTCCTGCGTCAATCCGGGAGAAAAGCCGATGGCGGCGAGCTCCTTTGACGAGAGCTCGTTTTGAAGAAACTTATAGACATGGTAGTTGGAATAATCAAACTTGACGCGCAGGCCCTTCATATAGAAGGCGTTCTGCTGCAGCCTGAGCACGATTTCGCCCTCCCGCGCAAGAGCATCGTTCAGTTTCGTAAAAAACTGGTCCATTTGGTCCAGGACGATCCGGTTGTTCGATTCATAGACCCTGGCGATTTTCAAGACGACCTGCAGGCGCGTCAAAATATCGACGGATTCTTTCTGCGTCAGTTCCTTTTCTTGATCCGTCAGTTCGACGTTCTTAATATTTACCATCTTAGGCTGCGGCCTCAGGGGGAATTTTTTCTAATGCTTTCCGGCAGGCGCTGGCGACATTTTTGTTCGAGCTTTTCATGCCCTTGCGGAGGACGCCCAGGCTCTCCGGGGTAGCCAAGATCTCCAGCGCCTGCACGGCGCATAGTTGTGTTTCTTCGTATTTGGTTTTGGAGAAAAGGCTGGATTTATGAAGAGCTTTTTGGAGGGCGTCCAGGGCCTCCGCTGCTTTTGTCCGGGCCAAATAGTTTAAGAACGTGCTCTGTTCTTTCGGGCTTTTTTTGTAAAAATGCTTGTTCTCCGCCAGCCGGATAACGTGCTCCAACGTGCTTTTATCGCGGAACCACTGGAGCTTCTCAGCGGCCGCTATGCGTATGTCTTCGTCTGGATCATAAAGGAACCCGAGGATGATTTTATTGGCCAGCGGGTCTCCAAAAGCAGCCAGGCCTTGGATGGCCTCGAGCTTGATCTCCTTGTTCTGGTAGGTTTGGATAGGAGCAAAGTAGGGCAGAGCCTTTTTGTCCCCTGCCCGGCTGAGGAAGCTGATGATGCCTTTGGACAGGATGGGCTTTCCGTCCTGGAGCTGGTTGGCCAAAATCTCGATATTCCCCCGGCCGGTCTCCCTGAGATAATCAAAGGCCATGGTTCGGAACTCCGGATTGTCGGTGCTTTCCAATAGCTCGGCCGCTAAGGGGATGGATTTGGGACCGAGGAGCCTGAGATAATCAAAAAAAGCGAGAATGGAATCGATGTCGCCGTGCTCAACGGCTTCCCGGACAAGGGCGATCGTGCGTCCTTCCTTGCTCGAGTTCATGAATTTTTCGAGCTCGGCCGCCTTGGCGGGGTGCTGGGCGGCAAAAATGTTCTTCAATTCCTGGATTTGCCTCAGGAATTGGCCGGCGTGCGTGAATTTGCCTTCTTGGAGGAGTTCTTTGTGGTGCCGTTCCAGAAACCCGAGAATGGGCACAAATTTATCGACTTGGTCTTCCATGTAAAGAAGCTCGAAAATCATGTCGAGGAACTCTTTTTCGGGGGGAATCTGCCGGGCCGAGCCGACCATGGATTCAATGCTGTGGATATCTTTGTCATCGAGCATCATGACCAGCTCGGCATAATCCTTCTTTTCCTCATCTTCCAGCAGCCCGAGGCCGACGCGCTTTGTCACGATCCCCTGCTTGTCTTCGGCCTCCAGTTCGATATGGCCGCTGCAAAGCTTGCTTTTATCGATCGAAATCCCAAAGTGTTGTTTTTCGAAAATGGCGATTTTCGATAACAGGTAATCATCCGGGGCCGTGATCCGGATGTTCGCGAAATCTTTTTCCCAGATGGAAATAACGATATCGCTCTCGTCCGGCGGCAGGAGCGAGTCTTTTTTGATCACCTCGAGGAAGTCCTTGAGCTCGGCCTTGTCGATATCCCTGAGGATGGCGAATCTCTGCATCCCATCCTTGAAGAAGAGATAGGGCAGGCTTTTGATGAGGTTTTCTTCCTGGTAAATCATATCTCCGTCCAGGTAAAAGGCGCTTTCCCCTATGCCGACTTCGAGTTCCAGGCGCTTTTCAAAATAAGCTTTCAGCCTAGCCAGAAGGTCATCTACGAATTTTTGGACGGTGGAATGATGCGAAGGGAAGAGTTTCAAAGACGAGACGGCATGGGCCAGGACATGAAAGACTTCCTTGACGCTTTCAATGTTGGCTTTGTCCGGGGTTTCCCCAGACCCACCGCTCGCCTCGGGCTGCCCGCTCTGGTTTTCCTTGGGTTCCATTTGGGATTTCCCCGCCTTGTTAATCCTTTCTAACAATAAAATAAAAGAAAAAAAATATCAACGGAAGATTCGAGGGAAATTTCTTGTGTATCACGGAATTATTCAAGTTTTTTTTATTTTTTCAAAAGGTCTTCGAGCCTGGCCTTTGTCCGCAGGGCGGGCTCCCATCCTGGAGCCAATTCCAGGACTTTCTGATTAAGCGACAAAGCCTCGTTCAAATCGCCTTTTTTTGCGGCTAAGATGCTTTTGCTATGGAGGGCCTCGATGCTTTTTGGGTTGATGGCCAGGGCCCGGTCCAGGGCTGCTTCCGCTTCGGGGATTTTACCCAGCACAATATAAATGTTGGCCATATTGATCGGAGCGCCCTCGAATCTCGGCTCCAGGGAGGCCGCCTTTTCGTACCATTGCAGGGCTTCCTGCCAACGGTTTTGTTTGGCTTCGATGATGCCCAGATTGAGGCACGATAGAAAATCTTTAGGATTAAGGCTCAACGCTTCGCGGTAATGCCTGGCCGCTTCCTGAGTTTCTCCCTTCTGGTCATAGATGACGGCCAGGTTGTAGTGGACAAGGTCCATCCGGGGCTTGAAACGAGCGGCGAGAGGTGCGGCAAAAGCGATCATGATTCCCGCCGCGATGAGAGCTGCCGTCGTTCTCTTCCGCCGCTTGATCGCGCCGAAAAACAGAACAAAAGGCTGCGAAGCAAAAAGCAGCAGGCAGGGAGCGGCCAGAAGTCTGTACCTGGAGAAGAGGAAAAAGGCGACAGTGGAGACGAGCCAGCCCACGAAGAAAACGATGACGGGCGAGAAGAGTCGAATGCGCTTCCCGAGGAGGACGAGGCCGAGGGCGGCCAGAATGGTCAATGAACCGAATCCAAAAGTTAGATATTTCAATATCCAAGATTTTTGTTGGACGTAATAATAATCCACAGTGTCCGGCCATTCATACCAGCTCCAGAACATGACGAATTTTTTGGCTTGGAGCTTAATATAGTCCCCTGGTTTCTGCCGAATCCAGGACAGCGATTTCTTGAGCCAGAAGCTTGAGACTTGGGCCGGGGTGAGCTTGCGGCCGGTCTCTTGCTCGGCCAGGCGAATGGGTTCCGTGCGTTCATAATAGGGGATCTCTTTTCCCGGGACGATGGATTGATATGTGCCCGTGGCATGAACATTGTTGCCGATATAAAAGTTGACCCCTCCTTGAAATGTGGTGGGCAGGTAGCTCCCCCCCACAATCCCGTTCCTCAAGGCGACAGGCGCTAGAACCAGGAATATTCCGATGATAAAAGCGCCGGCACTTTTTAAGAAGGTGCCGGCCCGGGACTTGGACCGATAGGTCAGAATGAGCAGGAAGGGCACGATCAACAGCGTATTTTCTCTTAAGAGGCTGAGGAACCCGCACAGGACTCCGGAAAGAAGCCAGAACCCGATTTTTCGATTAAGACGGGCCTCCGCAAGAATCCATATCAAGAAGCAAACGATGGCGACGGCCAGCGATTCCTTTTGGATTTGGACATCGTAGAAGAAAAATCCCCCGTACAATGAGGCGAGGCCCGCCGCCCACAAGCCCGCTTGTTCTCCCGCCAAAGTCTTTCCCGCCCTGTAAAGAGCGTAGATGCCGGAGACGGCCGCCACGATCTGAAAAAGATAGACCACATCGAGGATATGGCCGAAGAGCTTGTAGAGGACGGCCAGGAGGTATGGGTAGAGCGGAGCCTGGAAAAAAACGCCCGAGCCGGCCCAATTCCCGGCTGCGATTTCCCGGGCCCACCGATCATATTCCTGGCTGTCCATGGCCAGCTGTGCGAAAAAGGGCTCGTTTCTGACCGCCAACCAATGCAGGATCCGCAGCAATAGGGCCGCTCCCAGAATGGCGAAGAGCACACACCGGGTTTTCCTCGGCTTCATCGTTTGCTCAGGACGTCTTTTTCGTACTTGCGGATATCGCCGATCCATTCGCCCCCCGGGGGAGCGTTCATTTGAAGGCAGTGATAATCCCACACGGCGCCGTAGGGCATGGCTTTAGACTCTTCCTGGAGGGCGAGGCGCTCGAGAGTGTTCCCGGCATGGTCCGCGGCTTTGAGGCTGCCTTCCGGCTGGAGCAGGGCCACTAAAAATGCTTTCAGAGCGGCGCGCGCTCCTGCCACCCACGCGCCGACACGGTTCAGGCTGGCATCGAAGTAATCCAGCGCGATGTGCGCTTTGTCCAGGGCCTGACAGCGGACGATCTCTTCGGCTACGGCCAGGATCTCGTCGTTGAGGACGACGACATGGTCGCTGTCCCAGCGCACGCCGCGGCTGAGATGAAAAACGATCCCCGGCATGAATTGGAGAATGGCGGAGATTTTATCGGCTATGGATTCGGTCGGGTGGAAGTGTCCCAGGTCGAGGCAGACCATTTTTCTCTTGACGAGCGCATAGGCCAGATAAAATTCATGAGAGCCCACCACAAAAGATTCGGAGCCGATGCCGAAGAGCTTGCTTTCCAGCGAATCCTTCATCTGCTGAGGGCTGTATTCGACCTCGTAGATCTCGTCCAGGGATTCCTTGAGCAGTGAGCGGTATTTCCAGCGGTCCGCGGGGACCTCTTTGGAACCGTCGGGAATCCAGAGGTTATGAAGGCAGGGGCTTCCGAGCTCCCGTCCCATGAACACGCTGATCTTGCGGCAGCATTTCACGTGCTCGATCCAGAATTTGCGGATGGATTTCTCCCGGCTGCTGAGCGTGAATCCTGAGGCCGCTTTGGGATGCGAGAAGCAGGTCGCGTTGAAATCGAGCTTCAGCTTTTGCTGCCTAGCCCAGTCCACCCAGCCTTTGAAATGCTCGGCGCTGATCTCATCCCGGTCTACGAGCTTACCGCCGAATTCTCCATAAATGGCATGCAGGTTTAGCCGATGCGATCCCGGGATCAAGGCGAAGGCCTGCCGCAAATCCATCCGCAGCTCTTTGACCGTCCGCGCTTTTCCCGGGTAGTTGCCCGTGACCTGAAGCCCGCCTCCGGAGAGGGCCGCGTCCGGCTTTTCAAAGCCGCCGACGTCATCCCCCTGCCAGCAGTGAAGCGAAATCGAGATCTTTTTCAACCGGTTCAAAGCATGCTCGGTGTCGACGCCGAAATCGGCGTAGAGCTCCTCCGCCTGCCGGTACGCATTTTCAATCTTGCCGGGGTTCATGCTTCCCTCCGCGCGTTATTTATTGACAATTGTCCTAAAGCGTTCGTAGGCCGCTTCCCACAGCTTGGTTTCGTGAGGCTCGTAGGTTTGAAGTTCGGCCGAATTAGCCACAATGGCCCGGATCTCGTCGAGCGACCGGACATACTTGAGCGCCAAAGCCTGTCCCATGATGTTGCCGATGGCCGTCGCTTCGACCGGCCCGGCCACGACCGGAAGCGACGTGGCATCGGCTGTGAATTGGCAGAGCGTAACGTGCTGGCTTCCGCCGCCGATGATGTGGATCTTTTCGATCGGGTGAGGAGAGAGCTGCTTCAATTCCTCAAGAACCAAACGGTATTTAAGAGCCAGGCTTTCGATGACGCAGCGGAGGGTCTCCGCCGGTGTTGCCGGGATGGCCTGGCTGGTTTTTCGGCAAAAATTTTGGATGGCTTCGGGCGTATCGAGAGGGTTAAGAAAATCCACAGCGTCCGGGTCGATCATGGCCTTGAACGGTGGCGCCGATGCCGCCATGGCCCGCATCTCGTCATAGCTCAGGTGGCGGTTCGCACTCCACTTTTTCCGGCATTGCTGGATGAGCCAGAGGCCCGTGACGTTCTTCAGAAACCGAATCGTGCCTTCCATTCCACATTCGTTTGTGAAATTCGACTTGAGCGTCCGGGACGTGATGAGAGGCTGCGGCGATTCGATCCCCATCAGCGACCAGGTCCCGGAACTGATATAGGCCCAATTCTTGCCTGAGGCGGGAACGGCGGCGACGGCCGAGCCCGTATCATGGCTGGCCGTGACGACGACAGGAACGTCCTCGAGAGAGGTTTCTCGGGCGAGGGCGGGAAGAGTCTTTCCAATGACAGTCCCGGGCGGGAGGGGCTTTTGCATGATGGATTTGGATATCCCGAGCCCCGCGAACAGCTCCTCATTCCAGTTTTTTGAGCGCGGATTATAAAGCTGCGATGTCGAGGCGATCGTCGTTTCAGTAACCTTTTTACCGGACAAAAGATATGTGAATATATCGGGCATAAAGAGCAGGTCAGCAGCGGCCTCGAGGATTGGCGATTGATCGAGGACCATGGCATACAGCTGAAACAGGGAATTGAATGGCAGGAATTGGATCCCGGTCAACTCATAGATTTTTTTCCTCGAGAATTTTTTAAAGAATTTTTCCATGGCCTCGATGTTTCTCGGGTCGCGGTAGGCGTAGGGGAGGCCGAGGATGCTGCCGTCCCTGGCGAGAAGGCCGAAGTCGACACCCCACGTATCCACGGCCAGGCTTTCCGGCTTGTCCGTGATTTCAGAGGCGCAGATTTTCATGCCTTTTTTTATGTCCTCGAAAAGGCTGAAGATGTTCCAGTGCAGGTGTCCAAACAGCGTGAGCGGGCCGTTCGGAAAACGATGCAGTTCGCGGATGGCGATGGTTTCATTTTCCAGCGTGCCCAGAACCGCCCGCCCGCTTTCCGCCCCGAGGTCGAATGCCAGAAAATAGCGCCGCCTCATTCTGTCTCCTTAATACCACGATTCACAATCCGGGGTCAACGGACCGGGGTCAAAGACTGGGGTCAAAGCTACTCATTACGCAAATTATCTATAGAATGGGGGGAGTTTAAAGAACACGGCAATTTGCGTAATGAGTAGCTTTGACCCCGTCTATTGCATTGACCCCATCTATTTTCCTCTTTTCCTCGGCGTCGATTTTTTGTATGATTAAGCGCGATGAGGAGTTGATTCATGAAGATCATTAGCGATTCCATAAGTTTCTCGGCCGAGGGCTTCAACGACATCAAGGATCTGACGGGTCTGGTGGAAAAGCGGCTCGTAGCCAACCGCCTCAAGGACGGCGTCGTCAATATTTTCGTCCCCGGCTCCACCGCCGGCGTGACGACCATCGAATACGAGCCGGGCCTGGTCGAAGATTTTTCCCGGTTGATGGAAAAGCTCGCCCCGAGCAACATCCCTTATAATCATGATAAACGGTGGGGCGACGGCAATGGGTTTTCCCATGTCCGGGCCGCCCTGATCGGCCCCTCCATGAATGTGCCGTTTTCGAACGGGAAGCTCAGCTTGGGCACATGGCAGCAGATCGTCTTCGTGGATTTTGACAACAGGGCGAGGGCCAGGACGGTCCTGCTCCAGTTTATGGGAGTGTGAACGGCAACCGGGCATGAATATCGAGGATAAGCTCAAGCGGCTGAAAAAAGAGCGGGAGCTGCGCTCGCGGGCATCGCGGACCCGGCCCGGCTCGGTCGAAGGCACTTGGGAAAAGATCAGCAAAGACGAAGAGCTCTCGGTCAAGGAAAAGCTCCAAAAGCTCATCGACCTGACCGGGACCAAAAAGGCGAAAAAACCCGATCAAATGCCCTTCGAGCCCATCCCTCACGAGCCGCTCTCGTTCTACGAAAATCCCTACCCGCTGCGGACAAGATATGGAAAAAACGTCTTGGACGACGGCTTGAAGATCAAGGGCGATGTCCTCCATTATCTGAGCCGCAACGGCGACTTCGAGCACCTCGACCTATCAACGGCGCTTTTTTTGGACCTCGAAACGACGGGGCTGGCCGGCGGCACGGGCACGGTGCCCTTCCTCGTCGGCATGGGATATTACCGGAACAACAAATTCAACGTCGCCCAGTATTTCCTCGGCGAGCTCGGCGAGGAAGAGCGCATGATCAAGGAGGTCGAGCGATTTTTTTCCGAGATGAATTTTCAATCCGTGGTGACCTACAACGGGAAGGCCTTCGATATTCCGCTGCTCGAAACGCGCTTTATTTTATACAGGCGGCCGTTCCCCCTGTCCGAGCTTCCTCATCTCGATTTTCTCTTTTCTGCCCGCAGCCTCTGGAAACACAAGCATGAGAGCTGCCGGCTCTTTCACTTGGCCCAGCAGATCGTTGAAGCGGATCGCGCCGAGGACATCCCTTCCGCCGAGATTCCTTACAGATATTTTGACTATTTGCGCACCGGAAATTTTTCCCTGATGGAGCCCGTCCTCTATCATAACCAGGAGGACATCTTGTCGCTCCTCGGGCTGATCATCGCCGCGTCCAAGCTTTTTTTGGAGGGGCGCGTGCCGCTTGCCGAGGAAGGGTTCGATGCCATGGATTTGGTCGGCGTCGGCAAAGTCTTCGAAAGCGCGGGCGATGTCGACAAATCCATCGAATTCTTCCAGCGCGCTCTGGAAGGCGATCTGCCCGGAGAACTGGCGCTCAATATCAAGCGCAAGTTGTCCTATCATTTCAAGAGACATGAGGATTGGGAAAAGGCCATATCGCTCTGGCAGGACGTGTCCCAGGAAGATCAGCTGTTTTGTTACAGGGAACTGGCCATGTATTTCGAGCATAAGGCCAAGAAATATGAAGATGCGAAAAGGGCTGCCGAAGAAGGCCTGGTCCTTTCCATGAATGTTTCATTGAACTTCCAGAAAGATTTTGAGCACAGGCTGGAGAGGCTCAATAATAAAATTCGTAAACTGCAGGGGAAGAACAAGTCAACCCGATCGCGATAAAAAAGCGATAAAACGGTCGTCGCCGGCCATCATTTTTTTTGTTATTGTAAGCGAGCGAACTAAGCGGCGGAGTGGCAATCTCAAGGGAGAATAGGGCAATGAAAGCGATGATCTTAAGGAAATTCGGGCCCATTGAAAAAAATCCATTAGAGCTTGCCGAAATGCCCATCCCCCAGCCGGGCCCCGGGGAAATTCTCGTCAAGGTCAAAGTCTGCGGAGTCTGCCACACGGATCTTCACACGGTCGAGGGAGAACTCCCCGAGATTAAGCTGCCGGTCATTCCCGGCCACCAGGTGGTTGGAACTGTTGAGGGGGGAGGGGAGCGCGCCTTTCGCTTTAAGAAAGGTGAGCGAGTCGGCGTCGCCTGGCTCCATTCCGCCTGCGGCAAATGCGCCTTCTGCTTGAGCGGGCGGGAAAATTTGTGCGAAAACGGCCGCTTCACCGGCTATCATGCTAACGGCGGATATGCCGAATACCTGACTGTCCACGAGAAATTCGCTTACGCTATTCCTGCAATTTTTTCTGACGAGGAAGCTTCGCCGCTTCTGTGCGCGGGAATTATCGGATACCGCGCCTTGCGGCTGAGCGAAGTCAAGCCGCGGGAATGCCTAGGACTATATGGTTTCGGAGCTTCGGCGCATGTGGCGATCCAGATCGCCGTGAATTGGGGCTGCCGCGTTTATGTCTTTTCGCGGGGCAAAGAACACCAGGACCTCGCTCGAAAACTGGGCGCCGCATGGACAGGATCGGCCGAAGAGAAACCGCCCACAAAAATGAACAGCTCGATCGTTTTCGCGCCGGCAGGGCCGTTAACCCTCGATGCGCTGGCGAATACAGAGAGCGGCGGAACGGTCGCCCTGGCCGGAATTTATATGACGCCGATCTCGGAGATGGATTACCAGAAATACATTTATCATGAGCGCACGCTGCGCAGCGTGGCCAACGCCACACGGCAGGACGGCGAGGAACTGCTCGAGATCGCGGCAGAAATCCCGATCCGGACGACAACTCAGGCTTTTGCTTTGGAAGAAGCCAACCGGGTTTTGCGCCAGCTCAAAGAAGGCAAGATCAGTGGCGCCGCCGTCCTTAAACCATAGCAGATTGGGGTCAAACCTACTCATTACGGATACTCTTGGAAGGAAACCCTTAATTAGGGTTTCCTTCCAACGCTCGCTTTGCTCGCCGCCATCCTTCCAAGGAGCATCTGACAATGAATTGATTCCGCTAAAAATCCGTCCGCAGCGTGTAGGTTTGACCCCAATGCGGATTACTGGCATAATAATGCCCGTCACCCGGCGCGCCAGTAGCTCAGTTGGATAGAGCGCCTGACTACGAATCAGAAGGTCGGAGGTTCGAGTCCTCTCTGGCGCGCTCCCATCGCCCCATATGAGAACCCGCGCCGCTTGGTATCGGATGTATCCAGATAATACCCTTTTACTGTGAATCGTACCGTGATAGTCTTGGAAATCACAATAAAAATTTTTGGAAAAGGGAGATCAACCATTTATGGATATTGCCGGTGTACGACTAATACCCGGAGAGAAGCCTGGCTTCTTCGTCAGGAGTTCCCCCAAAATTTCATTAGATAAGCCGGCAACTGGTTAATAGACATTGGATTCGGTATTCAAGTCCAAACGCCGGCTTCCCGGTCCATAGTAGGGTCAAAGCTTCTTCTCACTTTGCCGATGACCAGTGCCGTAACTTTTTCCCCGCAATTATTGCCAGAATTCCGGCGATCAGGTTTGCTCCAGCACAAACCAACCCCAAAATCCCCCCTCTATAAAACCCATGGGACGTTCCCAATTCATATATGGCACCATCAAACCATATGAAGCCCAGCAAGATTGCCACGATCCCCGCAAGATAAAGGACCCCTTGATCTTCCTGCCGCCATGCCGGCTTCGAATGATAAAAGCCAACAAAACAGCCGCCTCCATCAGTTGGATTATAAAAAAAACCCAAATAGAACGATCAACACCATCCGTAATTGTCTCCGGCCGCATAGCTAGACGGGGTATGACTGATCTGCTCCCCGGATCCTGGTCCAGATCGGATGTTAGATTTTTGTGTTAGAATCGGCATCCGGGAAGGAGCGAAGGATGGAGAAAAGTCGGTTCACGGAGGCTCAGATCGCCTTTGCCCTGCGCCAGGCGGAGAGCGGGACCCCGGTGGCAGAGATCATCCGAAAATTGGGGATCGCGGAGCAGACTTTTTACCGCTGGAAAAAAAGGTTCGCGGGGATGGGCGTGTCGCAACGGCGGCCTTGTTCGACATTGGTATTTGCACGTGCCGTTTTTTCTGGCCGATCCTCGACTTTGCCATATTTCTCTTGCATTCGCTCGGAAGATTCTCTAAACTTAAATTATCAACTTTATGAAATTCGTCGCCGTCCTCCATCTTCACCGCAAGCTTTCACGCCACGTCCTGGGACATGACTTTTGAGACGAGGCAAGGATAGGGAAACAAGAACAATGGCCCATAAAAATATGGTTCTTGTCTTTGCTGCGACCGTCTGCGGCCTGACGCTTCTTTCCGCCCACACGGACCAGTCTCAACCAGACATCAGTCCGGTTTGCGTGGCGGTTCGTGTTTTCGATGGGAATCGCTTCGTCGGGGATCTGGCACTCCCGGATTTCGAGCTTTTGGAAGACGGAAAGTCTCAGCGAATCCACGCTGTCTATCTGGTAAACAAGAATACGATTGAACGCTCCGAGGGAGACCAGGATTATCACCCCGACATCGCCAGGAGATTCTACCTTCTTTTCCAGATGTTTGAATACCAGGCCAAGCTGCTGGAAGCCATTCGTTATCTTTTTAACGAGGAGCTCGTTATCGGCGATACCGTAGAGATCCAAACCCCGATGAGGAATTATCGCCTCTCACCCGCGGCCTTCGAGGCCAAGCCAAAGGACGTCTTGGCCGAGGCTATGAACGACATCGCCAAGAAAGATATCCTCCAGGGAAGCATGGTTTATAATGGCCTTCTGACGGAGCTGAAAAGACTCGTCCGCCGCATCGGGAGCGGAAACCCGATGGCGGGCTTGGAGATTGACACGGAAACGGAGGAAATTGGCTTGCCCATTCTCTTGATGCAGTGCAAGCAGAGCCTCCAGAAATTGGAAGCCCTGCGAACCATCGAAGAAAGCAAGCTCGTCCGGTTTGCCCAGGCCCTCAAGGTTCAGCCCGGGCAAAAATTCATCTTCTTTATCTACCAGCGGGAATTTTGTCCGGAGATCAGCCCGCTAAAGATCCATGAGCTGACAGGCCTGTATCAGGACCAGCCGAACATCATCAGCGATGTCCAAGAGCTTTTCCAATACTATCACCGCGATATCTCCTTGAACACTCAGGCTTTGAAAGAAACCTTCGCCGATTCTGGGGCGATCCTAAATTTTCTATTCATGAACAAGACCCCCGAAAAAGCCTCCGGGATCGTCATGAAAGAGAAGTCCGAGGACGTTTTCAAAGCGTTCACGGATATTTCCCGGGCCACGGGCGGGATCGTGGACACTTCACAGAATCCCGCCGCCTCGATCAAGAATGCCCTGAAAACTTCGGAAAAGTATTATCTTGTCTACTACACCCCGGAATCGTTCATCAAAGACGGGACGTTCAAGAATATCCAGGTCAGGATCAAAGGTAAAGACTATCGAGTCGTCAACCGCCTGGGATATATTCAAAACTAGGGGTGCGCTTCACTTCCTAACTTATCCAATATTTTGGATAAAAACCAAAAAAATGGATGATTTTCCCCAGCCTTCATCGCCAAATTATTACACAAATTATTGAATCTATTATAATTAATGACTTGACAAGGTCACGCTGCTATTGGCATAAATATTGCTGTTAATCTTAGCAACATTAAATGTGCTATACCGCTAAAAAAGGGAGGTGAGAATGTTTCTGGACTTTTGTTTCTAGGGAATGGATTGAGTGATCATTCACTCAGGGAATGAGGTATTCAACATTTCTCAAGCATTAAGGAGGAAATGTGAAAAAAGTATTGATTATTCTTGCCGTGCTGCTGCTGACAGTTTCTTTTGCTGCGGCACAGGTAAGAACAGGAACTCTCTACGGAAAAGTCCTAGACGCAGAAAAGACTCCTCTTCCGGGCGCTATCGTCACGATCTCCTCGAACATCCTCGCTCCTCTGACAACAATCACGAGCGCGCAGGGCATGTTCAGATTCCCGTCCCTTTCTCCAGCCGACGACTACCAGATAACGGCTGAGCTGACGGGCTTCAAAAAGGCCAAAAAGACCGGGATCATCATCACCCTCGGGGCGAACGTCGAAATCGACCTGACGCTGGAGATCGGGACGATCGAAGAGCAGGTGACCGTCGTCGCCGTGACGCCGGTCGTTGACACCAAAAAGACGTCGGTCGGGGCGAACGTCGGCAAGGAAGCCATGCAGTCGCTTCCCTCGGCCCGCGACCCCTGGGTCGTCATGCAGTTGGCTCCGGCCATCATGGTCAACCGTGAGAACGTAGGCGGCAACGAGTCCGGCCAGCAGTCGGGCTTCATCGGCAAGGGAGACGCGTCGTCCGGACAGGGAGTGCGGATTTCGGGCAACCAGGGCGCGAACAACATCTGGGCGGTCAACGGCGTCGACATCACAGACCCGGCGGCCCTCGGCGGCTCCGCTCTGTACTATGACTTCGACATGTTCGAAGAGCTGCAAATCCAGACAGGCGGCGCGGCCGACGTAGGCATTCAGACCGGGGGTATTGCCCTGAACATGGTCACCCGCCGCGGCGGCAACAGGATGAGCCTGGCCGGCCGCTTCTACCTGACCGACAATTACTTCCAGGCAAACAACCTGACGAGCGACCTCACAGCCAAAGGCGTCATAAACACCAACAAGATCCAGACGATCAAGGACTATGGCTTCAACGCCGGCGGCCCGATCATCAAGGACAAGCTGTGGTGGTGGGGCGCTTACGGCGTCCAGGACATCTGGGTCTACACCATCACGGGAAACAAGGACACGTCGCTGCTTAACAACTACAATTTCAAGATCAACGCCCAGCTCCTGGCCAACAACCGCTTCGAAGCCCTGATTACGTCGGGCGCGAAGGAAAAGGTCGGAAGGGATTCGAGCTTTTCAACGCCCGAAGGCAACCACCAGACGGGCAACTACCACTGGGGCAGCCCGATCGTCAAGCTGCAGGACGAGCACGTCTTCGGCAACGACTTCTTCGTGTCCCTGAAGTACTCCTTCAACGACGCCGGTTTCATGTGGCGGCCGGTGCCGGACGAACAGGTGCAGTACCCCATTGTCTACGACAATACCCTGGCGAAGTACGTCCCCTATAAGTCTGGCATGAATGCAAGCTGGGGCTCCTACGGCGTGTCCCGTCCGCGGAACAACTACCAGGTCCAGGCCACCTACTTCAACGACTCGCTCCTGGGGATGTCCCACGAAATCAAGGTTGGCGCGGAGTATTCCCACAAGGTCCAGTCCACGGAGGGGAGCAATACCGGCAACATCCAGGGTTTTGACATCAATCGGAATTATTCGAGCCTCCAACTCGACGCTAACGCCGACGGCACGCGGACGGTAGACGAGATGGCCGGCTGGCAGAGGGTTTCGCTCTATCGCCGCGGCGGCAGCGATGACATCGCCGAGCAGTGGGCCGCCTACATCCAGGACACAATCACCAGGGGCAACTTCACGCTCCAGCTCGGCTTGAGGTTCGACAAGCAGTGGCCCAGCGCGGGCGCCTATACCAGAGACGCTGTCCTGCCCGGCACCAAGGCCTGGGACGCCGTCTTCGCCCCGGAGGTCTCCGCCGTCCTGGCCAAAGAGTTGACCGCTATCCAGGTCAATGCCGTTAAGGGCATCGACCAGATCGTCAACGGCGATAACCGGCCCTACCAGTGGAACACCTTCTCACCGCGCATCGGCCTAACCTGGGACATCTTCGGCGACGGCAAGACCGTGGCCAAGCTGTCGGCCTCCCAGTACGGCGACATCATGGGCGTCGGCTGGTATAATGCCGCGCCTTACGGCACCGGCGGTACCATTAACTACTGGTGGAAGGACGCGAACGGCGACAATAAGATGACCTTCAACGAGATGTACTGGGCCTATTCGAGCCGTCAGGCTGTCGGGGTTCGGTACGTCCCCTATCGCGTCTATGACGACGCGGGCAATCTCAGCGATACGACCATGGCAATGCTCACCGCTCCGGGAGGTATCTACGACAGCGACGCCTACTATCAAGGCAACTTCTCGGGCTACGACTTTCTTAACCCGAACACTCCACCCGACTACAAGCGCGGCGTCACGACTTACTTCCAGGACAGGGATGCCCAATCCTCCAGCCGGACCCGCGAAGTCCTGCTGACCCTCCAACGGGAAATTATCCCCGACCTCTCCGTCGAGCTCGATCTCACCTACAGAAAATTCGACGACGGCCAAATCGGATTGAGCTACTACCCGGCGGAGCACAAGGACGAATACCCTAACTACACCGGCCCTGAGGTCATCGACCCGCGGACGCCCCCGGCGGGCGGCTGGTATGTCCAAGCCGGGACGATCCCCAGCAGCTACATCATCGGCGGGACATGGGCGCTTGTCGGCGGCCACTGGGTCAACACGGGCGGCAAAACCTACTCCTCGGGCGACGCGGCCGGCCGGCCCTACTACCTGCCCGGACCGAACATGCCGACCACGTCCACGCGCTACACGTTGATCCGGAAGTCCGACAGCTACCACACTTACAAAGGCGTCAACCTCGTCCTGAACAAGAGGCTTTCCCACAAGTGGTTCATGAACGCCTCCGTCACTCTGCAGGCCCAGAACAGCTACTGGGGCTCCGATTTCTTCAACCCCACCAACCAGTGGTGCCAAGACGGCCAGCCCTACGGCGACTGGGGCGGCGCTGCCAGCGGCAAGGTCGCCGCCCTGATGTACACGCGCTGGATGGTCAAGATTAGCGGCCTCTACCAGCTCCCCTGGGGCTTCAACATCTCCGGGACGTTTAACGCCCGCGAAGGCTGGAAGATCCCCAACTACTTCCGCATCGACAACTACGACGCTCCCAATTACAGCGCCGGCCATTACGTGGACGTCTACAAGCAGAACGACACTAATGACTCCCTGCCGACGTTCTACAACGTCACCCTCCGGCTCGAGAAGCAAATCAACATCGGAAGCGCCGGTCGCCTCTATCTCATGGTTGACGCCTTCAACCTGCTCAACTCCAACATGCCCATCCGCTCGTATTCCAAGAATGACGGCTACGACTACTTGCGCAACGTGTCCGGAGTCCCCGAACAGTACAGCAGCTATACGTACGTCTACAACGGCACCCTAAACGAAATCCTCAACCCCAGGATCTTGAGGATAGGCGCTCGGTTCGAGTTCTAAGCGGTATTAGCTGACGCACCAAAGCCCGTCCCGGCCCGAGCCGGGACGGGCTTTTTTTTCGGTTAACGAAGCGAGGAATCTCGTTTATGCTGTCGCCTTAAAATGCTATAATATTGGAGCAACGTTTTAAGGGAATTTACAGTTTAGAGGAATATGATGAAAAGACGACGGCTCTGGTTTCTCCCCTTGGTCTTCTTGAGCTTTCTCTTTGTTTTGGGCGAGGTAAAGACCGTAGGCCAAAAAATGGAGAAACCAAAGGAAAAAAAAATCGACCAGAGGGCCTTGGAAGCGGCGCTTGCTCCACAATATCAAAAATTCTTGAAGATGACGGCTTACATCATTCTGCCCGCTGAAAAAGATGTCTTCCTCTGGCTGACCTCGGACCGCGAAAGGGACCTTTTCATCGATACCTTCTGGAAACAGAGAGACCCGACGCCCGGCACATCGGAGAACGAATATAAAGACGACATTGTCAAACGGTTCGATTATGTAAACGATCATTATGGCCGCGGGACGACGCTCGAGGGATGGAAGACGGATATGGGCAGAATCTATATGATTCTCGGCCCGCCGACAAACACCGAGAGTTTCGAGGCCAGTCTTGGGCTCGTCCCCTGCATAGCCTGGTATTATTACGGCGATACCCGGAAAAATCTTCCTCCATATTTCGGGCTCGTTTTTTTCCAAAAAGGGGGAGCGGGCCCCTTCCGTCTCTACGACCCGTTTTCGGACGGCCCCTATAGCCTTCTCCAGCACAAGCGCGATATCGATCCCGATGATTATTCCGGGCTCTATGAAAAGATTCTTGATATCGCGCCGACGCTGGCCGACCTCTCCCTGTCCTTGATTCCCGGAGAGTACAACGCGAATTTCCAGCCTTCGCCCCGCAACAACATCATCATGGCCAACATCCTTGATTCCCCGAAAAAAGACATCAATCCCAGCTATGCCACTCATTTCCTCGACTACAAAGGCTTCGTCAGCACGGAATATCTGACGAACTATATCGAAACGCAGGGCTTCGCGACCTTGATCCAGGACCCCGTCCTCGACATGCGGTTCGTCCATTTTTCGATCGTTCCCCAGAAATTATCCTTAGACTTTTACGATCCGAAGGACCAGTATTATTGCGCTTTCAAAGTATCGGTCAGCCTGCGCAAGGGAGATGCCGTCATTTATCAGTACACCAAGGATTTCTCCGTGGAGATCCCTTCGAAAGAATTGGACCGAACCCAGAAAAACGGGATCGCCATCGAGGATACATTCCCCGTGATCGAGGGGAATTACCAGATGGCCGTCCTTCTCCAAAATACTATCGGCAAAGAGTTTGGCGTTTATGAAAAAAATATCGGCGTGGCCGAGCTCGGCGACAAGCCGCAAATCGACGGGCCGTTTGTTGGATATAAAATTGATCCCTTTCAAAGCGATATGCATATCCCTTTCAAGCTCGATGATAAAAAGCTCGTCTTTGACCCTAAGATGACGTTCGCCGCCGCTGATGAAATCGATATCCTGTGGTCCGTCCTCAATCTATCTCCCGACCTGTGGCGGGAGGGCGAAGTCCAGCTCGTCGTCAAGGGCCAGCGGCCGAAAGAACCCGTTGAAAAAAGCTACCTTTTGAAGCTCATGGGCAGCCCTTATCGAAAGATCGTCAGCCTGAGTCACCGTCTTTCGGCGAAAGACTTCAGCCCGGATTATTATGAGCTCAAATTGATTCTGAAGGGAGGAGACGGCAAAACGATCGATGAGAAAAGTGAGCATTTCGTCATCTCTCCGGAGGCAGCGATCCCTCATCCGATCATCAAAGTCAAAGGACTCGCTCTGTCCAATCAATTCTATTATTACTATCAGCTGGCCCACCAATATGACAAGACCAATATCAACGACAAGGCTGAAGCCGCGTTCGCCAAGGCCCTGTCGCTGAATCCGACTTATAAAGAAGGCATCGTCGAATTCGTCAACTTCCTGATCAAAGCCCAGAAATTCGACCGGGCTCTGGAGCTTATCGAGAGCGTCAAGGACTATGAGAAAGCCCGCTACGGATACTGGGTGCTCAAAGGATTGGCCCTCATGGGCAAAGCTATGTATGCTGAGGCGATCGCCAGCCTCTTGGAGGGCAACAAGATCTACAATAGCGATACGCGATTGCTCAATGCCCTGGGGAACTGCTACGCCCGGACCGATCAAATCAAGCCAGCCCTTGAGGCTTATCGGGCCTCATTGAAACTGAACCCCAACCAGGAGGACGTCAAAAAAATCGTCCAAGGCCTGGAGAAGTCGGAATAAATCATTTGCCGGCGCATTCAAGGGGATGTCATGGCCCCGAACGATGCCATGCGCCTTTGATAAAAGAGCCCCTTTGTTACAAAGAAATTCTACAGAATCTTTTAAACGTTAAACAATTTGGTGCGGGTCCTGTCGCCGATCGACCCCAGAGTTCTTGCTTAACCTGCCCCCGCTCAATGGACCACCTCTGAAGTGAGATTTTCAAGCATTTGAGCTTGCGCATTCATTAGATTTAAGCGTCTACCCCTGATTCTTTCCATGGTCTCAAGGCGCCGTGTCATATCAATCTTATCAAGGGCTTCGTGGCAATGTCGGTTCCTTCTGAGTTAGAACCGTGATAACAATAGCTATTAGAAGAATGACAAGGATAAGAACGAAAATAAAAAATGGAGAGAGGTATAATCCCTTTTTGGATTTCTTCATTTCTTCTATCCCCGAAAAATAAATTTAATAAATAGGCGTTTGTTCGTTGCAATCGATCGCGATCTGTCCCCTCTGAACACCAACACCATGTTCCCTTGCACGAAAAAATTGTATTCTCAGCCGATGATCGATGTCAAGAAGGTGAACGAATACTGCGCCTTGACAAATAGCGAGCCGGAATTTATTTATTAAGGTGAAAACCAAGGTTTTTGGGAGGTCGAGAATGAGAAAGGATACTTGGAGCTGGGACAGGTTGTTCAGGATAGGAAATAGGATAGAGAAAAGAAATTCGAGAAAAATATCAAGGTCTAGCAGAATCGAAGAAAAGCTGGAAAAACATGACCTCTCACCCAATCGATTTCGACGGCTAAAGGCGCGAACAAGAAGGTTGTCGCGACGTATCGAACGATTGGAGATGCGGCGTCGAGATATTCTAACGCTCCTCAAAACGAAATGGCTCAATGAAAGAGACCGCATAAACGGATAAACCCATGATCAACACTCCTATCCGCGTCACTGTCTGGAATGAGTTTATCCACGAGCGGACCGCTGCTCTGCCCAAGGAGATTTATCCCGACGGCATTCACATGGCTCTCGCCGCCGCGCTGCGGGAGCATCTTGGCGGGGCCGTGGACGTCCGTACGGCAACACTCGACCAGTCCGAGCAGGGCTTGTCCGATGGTGTCCTCGCCCGAACCAACGTCCTCACCTGGTGGGGACATGCGGCCCACGACCGGGTGAGCGACGCGATCGTTGACCGAGTTCACCAGCGCGTATTGGAAGGGATGGGGCTTCTGGTGCTTCATTCCGGCCATGCCTCCAAGATCTTCCGCCGCTTGATGGGGACGAGCTGCATGCTCCGCTGGCGCGAGGCCGCCGAAAAGGAGCGGATCTGGACGATCGACCCCTCACACCCCATCGCCGACGGCCTCAGCGGCGAATTTTTCGAACTGCCCCACACCGAAATGTACGGAGAATTCTTCGACATCCCGCATCCGGACGAGCTCGTCTTCATCAGTTGGTACGAAGGAGGAGAGATCTTCCGCTCGGGCTGTACGTTCCGGCGCGGAAAGGGAAAGATCTTTTACTTTGGACCGGGCCATGAGACCTTTCCCATCTATCACGATGCCCGGGTGCGCCGGATCATCGCCAATGCCGTGCGCTGGGCCGCGCCCTGCGGCTCGCCATATTTCGGAGAAGGCCGCCGCATCGAGCCGCCGCTGAGTCCCATCGCCGCCAAGCACGTGGTTGATGAATCGTTGCACCGCAAGGAGTAAGGGGAGCAGCAGGGGGAGGGAAAAGAGTCGATATGCCGGGCCGCAATTAAAGGCGAAGTTTCAAGATGGAGATTCGTCATGAAAGCTTGCAAAATGGCAACGATTATGCTTCTTGCCCTGCTTGCGGCAGCGGGACTGGGGTCTGTCCAAGATAAGAACATCAGGGATAAGGCCGTTCTCGAACGGATGAACGGCGAATCCGAAATCGCCGTCACGGGCGACTCGCGCGGCCATCTTATAGGGACCGTCTCGAAAAACAAAGGCGGCATCGGTCTCGTCGGCGAGAGCATGGCCATTGCCGGCGACTCCTGGAACAGGAGCGCAACGACCGGCGAGAACGGCTTCTTCGTCGTCGCCGTGCCGCTCAACGCACGCGGGAAGATCACGATCGAGTCGGCTGGCCGCAAGCTGATCGTGGATGCGAGCGACCTCCCGCTCCGCCTTACCGCCCGCCCCACGACGCGCCGCCTTTCGCTCGAAGGCCCTTGGCGGATCCTCATCGACCCGCCAACGAATTGGCAGACGGCTTCGAATTGGCGGGAGATCGATGTGCCCTCCAACTGGGAGATGAAAGGCTTCCGGGCCGCAAGCGGAACCGCCGTGATGCGCAAAGAATTCAGGCTGCCCCGAAACTGGAAGGGGAAGCTCGTCAAACTGCGCGCAGACGGCATCTACAGCAAGTGCGAGGCGTGGCTCAACGGCATCCGCATCGGGAGTCATGACGGCGGAGCCACTCCCATCGAGTTCGACCTGACCGATGCCGCAAAATACGGCGAGCTCAACACGCTCGACGTCTTCATCCGGGCCCGCTCGCACGCCGCCGACATCGATCACATGAGCGTGTACGCGTACTTCGAGATCGCTGGCATCTGGCGGCCGATCGAGGTGTTTGCCGTCGAGCCGGATCACGTCGCCCGCACTGACTGGAGCGTCGAGTATGACAAGGGCTACAAGAACGCGGACCTCATTGTCAATGCCACGGTTGCCAATGCTCAGGCTGCGCCCGTCAAAGACGGAAAGCTCGGCGTGCAGGTGCTGGATCCGGCCTTGCATTTCGTGAAGATTGAGAGCCGGACGATATCGCTCGGTCCGTGGGGAGAGAAAACTGTCTCGCTGCCGATCCATTTCGACAGCCCCGAGTCCTGGACGGCCGAACGGCCTCGTCTCTACAGACTCGATGTAACGTTCAACGGGTCGGCCGTCGAGTCGCCGCTGGGTTTCCGGCAGATGGAGGTCCACGGCCAGAGCTTCACGATTAACGGAAAGGCCGTCAAGCTCTTCGGCGCATGCCTGCATAACGCCGACCCGGTCGTCGGCCGCGCCATCTCCCTGCTGCTTGTCGAGAAAGACCTCGACCTCATTAAGGGTTGCAATCTCAATGCGATCCGGACATCGCATTACCCGCCCAATCCGCACACGCCCGAATACGCCGACCAGATCGGGCTCTATATAGAAGACGAGGGACCGGCGTGCTGGTCCGAGACCGACGACCTCCGTGACGTGCCGCTCTACATGGGGATTTACTCCGCCTTCGTGGAGCGAGAGCGCAACCATCCGTCTGTCGTCTATTGGTCGATGTGCAACGAGAGCCGCTACACCCGGATCTTCCAGATGACGCAACAGTACACAAAAAAAGCCGACCCCACGAGGCCGTCGAGCGGGACGTACGCGCCCGAGAACGACAAAGCGGACATGGTGGTACACCATCACCCCACGAACCTCAACCACTTCATCCGCGACCAGGCCGGCGTGCAGAAGCCGGTGTTCATGGACGAGTGCCAGACCGTTTTCCATGGCTGGGGGGACCTGGCCATTTCCCTCGAACTCGACCCAGGCATGCACGATTACTGGGTCACCGGCGTTCCCGACGTCATCCGCTCCTGCTTCGGAACAAAAAACCAGGTCGGGACGATGATCTGGGCCTGGGTGGATGATGCGTTCCAGATCCCCGGTCGCGGCATCGGCTACTGGCGGCGCGACATGATCCCGATCCGCTACGCCGACGGCATTTACGCAGGGCCTGGACACGGGTATGTGGGCGACTGTGTCTGGGGAATCGTTGACGGCTGGCGGCGTCCGAGGCCGGAATGGGAGCTGTGCCGGCAGGTCTATTCCCCGATGCAGATCCCGACGGCGCCGCTCGAGCCCGGCCCGGTGCGCGTTCCCGTATTCAACCAGAACGTATTCGAAAACCTCAATATCTACGAGTGCCGCTGGAAGATCGGCGATAGGGGAGGCGTGGTCCGCGCCGATGTGCCTCCGCAATCCCACGGCACGATGGCCATTAACGAGGAGGCCGGGCCCGATGAGGTGCTCGAGATGCGTTTCTTCGACGGGGCACGCCTCGTCAACAGTTTCCGGCTGCCGTTCAAGCCCCATGCGGCGGAGGTGTGGAAAATGGGCGCCCCGGCGGGAACGACGGAAGAGAAGGATATGTATCTCTCCGGCGCATCGGTCGTTTACCTCCGCGGGGGAAACTATGAGCTTGCATACGACCGTATCAGCGGTGAGCTGATGTAGGGCCTGGCCAGCAATACTCAGGTTCTCCTCAAGGGACCGGGCCTCCATGTGCTGAAAAGTGAAGCCTAGGCGGGAAATGACCCCGCCGGATGGAAGCTCACGGGTGAGACCCACGGCGAAGGCCGCCTCAGACTGGAACGGCACGTTCGGCAAGGAATGGAAGGGCGGCTATGAAGTGCGCCTCGACCAGGACGGCAACGCGGAGTTCTCTTATAACTTTACCTGTCTCGGCCCGGACCTCTGGGTGCGCGAGCTCGGCCTCAAGTTCGACCTGCCGCTTTCGTTCTCGAAGCTCGAGTGGGAACGGCTGGCCGAATATACGATGTATCCGGAGGATTATATCGGCCGCCCGCATGGCGTCGCTCAGGCGCATCCGGTTGTGGCCCAAACCGTTCCCCCGGGCAAACGGCCTTTCTCGCTCGACGACCACCCTTGGGGCTCGAACGATTTCCGGAGCTCCAAGCGCAATATCTACTGGGCGTCACTTTCCGGCCCCGGCGGGGGCCTAAGGGTCGTTTCGGACGGCACGCAGACTGTCCGGTGCACGCTCACACCCCATGAGATATCGATGAAAGTGCTCGATTTCTATGGCGGGTCGGGCGGGCCGAAGGAGTGGTCGGTCCTCGGGTTTCATTACGGCGCCGGCCGGCTCATTAAGACCGGCGGAGTGGTAAAGGGCGTCGTGAGATTAAAGCTCGCCGGCTAGGGAAAAATCGCGGCGTCGCCCTTCGCGACAATTTCTTTGTTTTTGCAACGACTCTCCACAATCCTCAATTCTTTTCGACAATTCTGTATTCGTGGACACACGCTTCATTCTGCGAATCGATAAGATAAATCCGGTCATCGTAAATGGAAATATTGTTAAACCTGACATTCGGAAAAGGAACCTTAAATAGTAGAATACCGCTAGAATCAAACACGTCGAATTCATAGCATTGGGTTAAATTTTCTTCGTTATCAAACCCCCCGAACTTATTTGGCTGTTTAAGAAAAGTTAAAACCCATATCCTGTTTTTTTGATCCAAACAAATTCCTTTCGTTACGGATGTAACTGAAGGCCAAAGAAATTCTCTTTCCAGCGGACCGCTCTTAAATAATACAGCCTTCAGCTCATTTTTTAACTTATACGGAAGATATCTGTCAGCAGAAAAAATCATTTTGCCGTCTTGTGAATATTTGTCGATTTTATTTTGAAAGGCGTAGGCTACAAATATATTGTCATTGGTATCATTCGTAAAATAAGCGATATTGGCGTTTAACGTCAATTTCGGATCATCATAATGTTTGACAGCGCCGAAAGAACGGATAATCGTTCCTGTTTTATCATAAACCGATAACAATTTATGTTCCCCTGAATCTTCCCACGTCGAAGTATCGCTCGGCAGAACCACGCGTAATCCGGAGAGGACTGCCATCCCGGATGTTCTATATTGTGCGCTGATACTGCTGCCCCCAGTTCTTACTTTTTTGGGTTTGAAGCTGCCTTCATATCTCCCGTCAAGTAAGAACCAAGAGATTTTATTATCTGCAACATATAACTTATTCCTTTTTATATTCAGTCTTAAAAAAAACGGTGAAATAAAATCCCCGGGCCCCTGACCTTTTTGTCCAAAAGATGAAATAAACTCATGATCCTTGTTATACCGCTTCACGGTGCAGCCGTTCCCTTCAAGAATAAGAATGTCCCTGTTTGAAAGCCGGGCAGCATCTACCGGATCATATAAAATATCTTTTTCAGCTTCACTTTCCAATTCACCGATTTTTCCGATGAGTTCCAGTTTCACACCAGAAGTATCTCCAAGTTGAGGGGAATGATTATGGACATACTTAACGCCATCGATGACTTCGACCGTAAATAATGAGGTATCAATTGATCAATGATTGCAGCATACTATCAACAAAATTGAGATCACAGCGGCAATTGGAAATACAAAGATCAAGCGTTTCATATCATATTCCTCGTAACTGACACGTCCATTTTAATAAATCTACAAATCTAATCAAGACATATTCCTTTTCCTGCTATTGACATAGATCCACACCCGGGTTTATCATTTTTTCGTGAGGGCGGGTGTTGTTTCCGAGCTTATCGTGAGGCAAAGTCGCACAACGCAAAAAAGCAATTTCTTTTCCCTTTTAATGGCTTCGAATATTACATCAGTGAAATAAAATGATGAAAATAAAGTCCCCTGGATTAAAGAAGGAAATATCGTTCGGCTTTGAGCTCATTTTATGGATAGTCACGGCATGGCTGCTCTACCCCCTTATCATTCTCGACTCTGTAAATATGGAGAACGCAAAAGAATATTTCTATCGGTCTGCTGCTGGAATCACAATCATGATTATTTTTTTTGGCAAAACTATCACTGATCTATTATTTCCTCAGGTGAGCTCTAAAAAAATGCCCCTTTTTGATACAATATTTCTTACTGGATATTCTATTCTCTTGGCGGGGGGAATTATTTTTATGTTTGTGAGGATGGTCCTCTTATATCTGAAAAGTAGAAAAAGTGGATTCTTGTTTTGAGTAAGCAATTAAGCAAGGGTCTGCCGGGTTAGCGCAGGAAGGGTCTCAAGAGGGGGCATCGAGCGTTCTGGTAGGAAGGTTACCTGAAGCGGTATCCGTCGACGGCGCGAAGAGAGGCCAGAATATTCTCCCAGGGCACCTCGGGCTCGAGCACGTGCGTCGGGCAGGGGAAGAAGCCGGTCGGGTTCAAAAACCGCCAGGGTCCGCTCGCGCGAAGTCATTTCCTCTATTCCTCGATCAGACGACGCACTTGCTCGAAGGAGATAATGCCGCGATGGCTGATCTGCGTCGTGCAGAGAGCGCCCGCAGCGTTGCCCAGCCGGACCGACTCGTCGAGCGGCCGTCCGAGGCTTACGCCCAACAAAAATCCCGCCGCAAATGCGTCGCCAGCGCAGGTCGTGTCCCTGACCTTGACACGATATGCAGGAAATTCCGCGACACTATCTTTCGTGGCCAGCATGGCACCCCGCTCTCCGCGCTTGACCGCCACGGCCTTCGGCCCGCGCCCCAGCAATTCCCGCGCCGCCTCTCGCGGATTGTCCTTTCCGCTCAGCATGGTTGCCTCTTCCTCGTTTGTGATAAGGTAGTCGATTTTCGGGAGGGCACCCTGAAGTTTCCGCATCCAGTTGCCGTAGATATCCCAATCCGTATCAAGCGACGTGATGCAGCCGAACGATTTCGCCCGGCCCATGAGCTCGGCCAGGTCGAGGTTCAGCATCTTCATCGCGCCGCCGAGGTGGATGATGCCGGCCGTCCTTAGGATGCCGTCAGCCACGTGATGGTTGGCCAGCTTTTCGCACCCTCCGGCCCGGTAATAAAACGAGCGCTCGCCTTTGCCGTCGATCAAGACAATTGCCACGGACGTCGGTAATTGGGCCTCCCGCCAAACAGCCTCGACGTTGACGCCGGCCCGCTTGAGGTCGGCGAGGGCCGCGTCGCCGAAAGAATCCTGGCCGATGAGCGCAACCAGCCTCACCTCGGCGCCAAGCTTGGCCAGGACCGCGGCTGTGTTTGCTGCACAGCCTCCCGAAATAAGGTTCAGATCCTCGACCGGCTCCGTCCTGCCGGGATAGGGAAGCTTTTCGACCGGCCGCACGACGATGTCTGCGACGAGTTGTCCGACACACAGGATCGACATGCTATCCTCTATTTTACACTATCTTACGTGGGAATTTTAGGTGGGGACATACCCGCGCCCCGATCGCCGTCCGTCGTTTCTATTCGCGCCAGAGCGCCTGCCCGGGATCGGGTTTGAACACTTTGGACCGGGCTTCCTCGATCATCTGGGCAACAAGCAGATTCCAACTGATGAAATCGGGCGCGGCCAGCGGGGCGGCCGTTTCGGCGTGGTAGTTTTCGTGCATCATCCCATTGCGTGCGAGATCGTCTATGCATAACTGGGTAACCCGTTCCGCCACATCAAGGGCCGCCTCGGGATAGCCATAATGGAGGAGTGCGTGCATAAACATCCAGTTTGCGTGCGGCCAGATAGGGCCTTGCCAGTTGGAATATGGCTTGATGACGTTTTCATTGTTGTACAGGGGCTCATCCGCGGCGAGCGATCGGATTCCGTGAGGCGACCACAGCTTCTGCGGATTAAGCACATAGCGCTCGATCATCATCCGGGCTTTTTCAGGCGAGGCCAGGCGGGCCCATAATGGAACTTGGTTGCTGTAGGTGATGCAACGCAGGCGCGTTTTTTCGATGCAGTCGTAGCTGTAATAGGTCTGGTCGATGGGATCCCAGAGGTGAGCGTTGATCGCATCCCTCAGGCGATTGGCCCGGCCGCGGAATACTTCGGCGTCTTTGCGCTTTCCGGTTTTTTCTGCGATGAGCGCCGTGGCCCGATAATCGAGAACCTGAAAGGCATTGACGTCGGCGCCGGCGACGCTATTGTGATAGCGACGGACGAGGGCTGGGTTGTTGTCGGCACCGGACTCCAGGCTGTCCCACCATTTAACGAGTCCAGTTTCTGGATCGCTCATCTTGCGCTCGCGATAGGTGACGCACGATTGGATTTTTTCCCAAACCGGTCTGACCCAATCGAAGTCGCCGAGCGCCGTAGAGGCGTAATAGGCCGCCTGTCCCATGAGCGGCTTGATGTGATAGAGCCTTGCGTCGCGGCCCGCCCAGGGCCGGATTCCACCCGGCGTCTGTCCGTCGGGCTCCGTGTAATGAAGGAAGTTCAGGCACCAGTTCTTGAGGTAGATCCCGCTGGAGGGATCTTCGGAAATCAAGTGGAGGCCGACGAAAAACGCGTCCCAGTCCCACAGCTCTTCGTAGACGCCGTTCGGTACGATGTAATCGTAGGGGAGGGCGCCGTTGGCCCGGCGGATGACGCGCGTCCCCAACGAGCCGATTTCGGATTTCGCCGCAGCGGCCAGGGAGTCATATGATTTCAGCATACCCGCATATTTTACCTGAAATTTCCCAAAAAAGAGATGTCCTTGGCTTTATGAGATTTATGAAATCCTGGGACAATTATAGCTAGCTTGGAGATGATTAAGCATAAAAGCAGACAGGACGAGAAGTGAGTTTTCTTCGAGGCCTGGGCGATGCCGGTGGGGGACTCGCCGGTGAAGATCAGCCGCGGGGACATTTCCCTCTCCTTTCCCGACGACACGCGCATTAACCTCCCGGACCAGAAGACTCTCACCGGGAGCCTGCTCAACGTCCGCCGTGTGCTCGGGGTGGGGGAGGCGTCCCGCGACGCCGCCCGCGGCGACCTCTTTTTCGAGAACCCGAAAGGGAAGTGGGAGAGTGGAACCTACACCCTCGAGATCAAGAATAAGGGCATAGACGTCAAGATCCCCATTTCTTTAGGCGTTGTGGAGTAGACGGAGCGGATGGGCTGAGGGAAAGAAGTTTTATTGTTTGTGGTTATCGGGACTGTCACTATTTCTTGATCTTTTTAAGCTGGATTGTGGCTGTTTCGATAGCCCTTTTCGTTTCGAGATTTTCCGGATCGAATATCAATATATCCTGCCAGATCGCAATGGCCTCAACGAGCTTTTCTTTTCTGTAGAGCGCTAGCGCTTTTTTGTTGAGCTCCGTCCGGCAATTTTTGATTCCCTCATCCAAAGATTTTTCGGAGAACGAGAGAGAGGCTTGAAGTTTATCGAACAATTTGAAATTTTTCGATAGGCTGGAATACGCTCGTCCGGCGGAGATAAAATTCTCTTTCGATAATGCTCCGTCTCCGGTCCGCTTGATTTCTTCAAGGAGAGCGATGAAGCTGGCTGTCCACTCCCCATCATCGGGATTTTCCAGATACCGGGTTTTATAGATCTCAACTGCCTTGTCGAAATCGCCGGCCTCAAAAGCTTGCCGGGCCTGTGTCTCGCTCACCCTGTTTCTCGAATCTCTCAGCCGCATGTTCAACCATTCATGGCTGAAAGGAAGAGACTTCTCGAATTTTTGGATACGAGGCCAGTTTTTTGCGAGAAGGAAATAGATGCTTATCGCCGACGGATAGTCCTTTGTCTCAAAAAATCTTTCGGCGGAGTTTTTGATCTCCAGAAGAATCTTAACGTAATTATCCAGGACAGCCTGTGCCTCCGGATATTTTTCATACGTCGCTTGACAAGTATCAATCGCTTTCTGGAAATTTCCAGCCTGGAGGTATTGTTGGGATCGAAAGATGAGCGGGTAGAAAGACACCTTTCTATGAGACACACACGACGTCAGGAGTATCCCGGCTAGAATCCACGACAAGCCAAATGTCTTTCCAATCAAGCTTCTCATGACTTATTTCCCTGGATGCCGGAAAGCGGCCCAAGTTTCAATTTTTCAAAAGACCTTAAGAACGCCTCCATCAAGTCTGGGCGAAATTGTTTTCCTGATAAAGCGATCATTTCTTTCATTGTTTTCTCGAAGGAATGGGCATCTCGGTAAGGCCTTTCTGACGTCATCGCATCAAAGACATCGGCGACAGACATGATTGCCGCAGGGAGGGGGATATGATCGCCGCTGAGTCCATCCGGATAACCCGTGCCATCGTGCCATTCGTGATGATGCCGCACGGCCGGAATATACTTGACGAGAGACGACGCTTTGCTGAGGATATCCGTGCCGTATTCTGTGTGTCGCATCATCTCCTTTCGTTCGGAAGGCTCCAGCTTGCCCTTTTTCAAGAGTATGGAATCGGGAATTTTGATTTTTCCGACGTCGTGGATAAGACAGGCGACCTCGAGGTCATCAAGGTCGTTTTTGCCGAGTCCGATTTCTCTGCCAATCTGCACCGAGATTCTGGCCACTCGGGTCGAATGGCCGAGCGTGTAGTGATCTTTGGCTTCGATCGCAGCCGAAAGCACCCGGACTGTCGAGACATAGGCGTCTTCAAGATCGCCGGCGTATTTGCTCAGCGTATCTCGCTGGGCCGTGATCAGAGCCGTCATCCCATTGAAGCTTTCGGTCAATTTCCCGAGTTCATCGCGTGAATAAATTCGTAACGGGTGACTCCTTTTCCCTTGCTTGAGTTCCTCGACCCCAGAGGAAAGTTCTTGAATAGGCTTGGTCAGATACGAGGAAAGAAGGGCGCTGCTGGTGATGCCCGCGAGGAGGATTAGGGCAAAAATCAAGACAATAGTTTTTTGGGTTTCCCTCTGGGCGCTGATGAGCATGAATTTGTTCACGCCCAGAATGACCGAACCGAGATTTTTTTTCATAAAGATAATCGGGCTTGTGATTTCAAATAGATAGCCCCTTCGCCCGGAGATTTCTTTAATGAACGTCCCCTCGGCATCGCTGCGGATGGGCCGTCCTTCAGAGGGTTTGAATTGCTTCCCGGCTTTCTTGATATCACTATGGACCAGGATCTCATTTTGAGGACTGACAATCGCAATATACTCTATATCTGGATTGGAGCCCTTGATCTTCGAAATGATGGTGTCGAGGCCGAGGATATCCTGAGAGAGCGAGCTGAAGCCCGTCGCAGCGGCAATGCTCCTTCCCAAGGATTCGGAACGCTTGAGAACTTCGCTCAGGATCCGCTGGTTCATGATCCGGATTGTGACGAAGTAGAACGTCAGGGTTGTAGCCACAAGCAGCAAGAGGACAAATAAAGAGGCTTTGACCCGGATTTTTTTAAAAGAAATAAGCATCGTTTTTTTTAAGTGAAGAAAATGGGCAGTGCACAGGAGCTAGCATCATCGGGGTTCAAAAAATTGCCATGAAAATCACGGCACAAGCGTAGCAGAGTTAGGCCTTGTTTTCAATACGAGTGCTTTGAGGCGTGCAGGAACCCGACGCGCCGACCCCTCGTGTTGATTTGACGCCTCCTATCAGCCAGGGTATGATTATTTCAAGGATTGAAGGAGCGGAATCATGAGGCTCATAATAAAAAACAAAATGTTCGTAAAATGCAAGATCCCGATTATCTCTCTTTCGATATCTCTTGCTTTTGCTGTTCTTCCGATTATGCTTTCAGGCCAGCAGAAGCCGATTTCTGTCTATTTGGAGAATCTGACTTGGGTCGAGGCGGAAAAGATTTTAAAAAATTACGACGTTGTCCTAATCGGCCTCGGGGCAAGGACAAAAGAACACGGCCCGCATTTGCTTCTCAAAAACGACTATGTCCTGGCTGAATATCTTAAGGAAAGGGTGGCCCGGGAAATCCCTGTGGTCATTTTGCCCACGTTGGAGTATGGCTATTACCCGTCTTTTTTGGAGTATCCGGGATCCGTGTCGATCGGACAGGAGACGTTCAAGAAAATGGTAATGGATATTTGTAAGTCCATGAGCGGCTATGGAATGCGGAAATTTTATGTCCTCAACACGGGTGTTTCTACGCTCGTGCCTTTAAAGGCGGCTGCCGAGGAATTGAGCAAGCTGGGCATCGTCCTTCGTTACCTCAATGTCTTGGATATTGATTCAAAGCTTCCCAAAGGGTTCCTGTCTCAAGAAGGAGGCACTCATGCCGATGAAGGAGAGACGTCCGAAATGCTTTATATCGCCCCCGAAATGGTCAAGATATCGAAAGCTGTCAAGGATTACGATCCGCGGCCTGGCAGAAAAGGCTTGACGCGCGATCCCAAAGGCCAGGGCGTTTATAGCCCCACGGGAATTTGGGGAGATCCCACTTTGGCCACAAAAGAAAAGGGGCGGATCATTGTCGAGATGACGGTCAAAGAAATCGTCGGTCAGATTAAGCAACTCATGGATTTAAAGATCGAGAGATAAGAAGAAATTCATTAAAAAAACTAAATTCAATCCGGGAGAGAAAACCACGCCTCATGAGAAGACAACACCATCTGTCCCCGAGATTTTTTCTGATAGCCGAAATCTGTCTCCGAAAGACACCGCCGTGCTCATCGGAGATAGATATATCAACTTTGACTTCGCTCCCGGCCAAATCGAGATGGAGCCGGCTAAAAAGGCGGAGCAGGCGTACTATCGCTGTTTATATCCGACCGGGGTCTCGCTCTGGGCGCTCTGCCGGCTTTTCGACCTGACGAGAGATGCGAAATACCTCGATTTTGTCGAACAAAGCTTTAATTTCTATATTTCTCAAGAGAGGTTGAAATACCAGACTATCGATGAGGGCGGCGCCGTGAGCCATGCGCTTCTTGAATTGAACGCGAGGCGTCCGAAAGAAATATATCTCCGCCTTATCCGAGACATCACGGATCATTACGAGCACCGCCAGCCGCGGCTGCTGGATGGAAGTTTTTGCTTTGAGTTTGAGACGTGGCGGCGCAGGACATGGCTGGATGCCATCTTTATGCTCTGCCCGCTTCTGGCCAAATCTGTTGGACTGTTGAGCCGCCCTCGGCGCTATGATGATGTCCTCCGGCAGTTTTTTAATTATACGGTGCGGCTTCAGGACCCGGAAATTTGCCTTTATCACCAGGGGTGGGGATGGGGGATCAACCGGACCACTCACTCTCCGGGATTCTGGTCGCGGGCCAATGGCTGGTTGTCCATGGCTTTCGTGGAGGTCCTCAAAACGATTCCTGCTACTCATGAAGGATGGGACAAGCTCCTGGAGCTTTTCCAGAAACTATGTCGGGCTGTCCTGAAAGTTCAGGATCCTAGCGGACGCTGGCATCAGCTTTTAACTCATCCCGATTCCTTTGAGGAAACATCGGCAACGTCGATGTTCATTTATTCTTTTCTTGAAGGACATAAGAAAGGCTGGCTCTCTAAGATTTTTAAAGACGGTGCGCTTAAAGCGTTCGATGGATTGAAAGAAAAAATCGATAAACAGGGAAATATTTATGGTACGTGTATTGGAACCTCAACGCAGAATACCCTGGAGGATTATTATCGGCGCGCAACCCCTGTGAACGACTGGCACGGTCAGGGCCCGGTGATCCTCGGAGCCTGTGCCGCCGCTTCAGTTTTAACGCAATGCAGGGACAAAATTCACGAATAAAACTCTCCGGCCTCTAAGCCGGAAAGTTGGATTTATTCTATTTTGGCTGGTCGGCCGACCTTCGCGATAAATAGAGAAATGACGAACAGAATCCCTGCCATAACAACGGCAATGGGAAGACTTCCTTGGACCGACCGTCCCACGCTCATATTGCCGATGAATTTAGGAACGAAGGTGCCGCCGAGCAGGCCGATGGCGAAAATGATTCCGAAAATGCTGCCGTAGAGACTGGGATTGAATTTGGCAAAAGTGACGCCCACGATCGTTGGGAAAAGAGGCGCAAACGAAAGACCTGTGAGAACGACGGCGACAATGGCCAGCGCCGGGCTTTTAGTAATAATCATGATGACAATGGCAATGACAGAAATGAAAGACATGAGAGCGAGGACCGTACCACCCTTGGCTGTAAGATTTTTCATGGTTGAGGCTAGGAATCGACCGATCATCATTGCCACGCCAAAAAGGCTGAGGACCAGAACGGCGTTGCTAGCCGCATTGGCGCTTTGGCCTTTGCCAAAAAGTTCGGTCATGAGGGGCTTGATCCAGGTCGCCATGGTAACCTCCAGGGACATGTAGCAGACCAGAGCTAATGCGGCAATTAAGACAGCGGCCTTGCCCAGAAGCTTGATCGCCATTGAGAATTTGTATCCGGTAGCCACCTGTGGAAAGTTTGTGAAAAGCGCGAAGATAAGGAACACGAAAACGAGTGCTCCAATAATGGAGACAGACGTGCTGTAGCTAAGACCGAGGGTATTAAGAAAGAAAAAAAACAGCAGGGGCGTGAGAACATAACCAAGCCCAAAAAAGGCATTGCCAAAGTTGCTGGCACGGGCGGGGTCCTTGCCCTTAAAAAGCACCACGGGGATGAGCGTATTGCCCACGGTGTTCAAGCTCATGGCGCCAATACCCAATAATATACAGGCCAGCATGGCCAAAGAAAAAGTGCGGGCAAAGGCCAACAGCAGCAGGCTGCCGCTTGTCACCAAAAAGCCGATGATCGCCACGGATTTGTAGCCGAATTTATCGACGGACGGCCCGATGATAAACTGGACGATGCAACTCGTTAGGAACAAGGCCATGACCAACGATCCCAATCGACCCTCATCGATCTGAAGTGATTTCATGAGCTCGATCGAAATTGAGCCGAGGATGATAAAACAAATCGCGATAGAAAATACGGACATGAGGGCCACAACGGCTGTCATTTTCTTCATTGTTTTTTCTCCCTTTTTGGCCAGGATTGCATGACGCAAACTACCCTTGCAACTTTATCCCACCTGGTTCTTTCCTGTCAATAGCGAAAAAACAGGGACGATTTTAGTTTTTATTCCGGATCCCCCCGTCAATTAATAATGAGTCTCTTCTAAAATCTTTTTTTTTGACGAGCGGCGAATATGCCCCGTGGCTTGCCACGGGGAGCCGCTCGAGAGGGTTCCAAGGGGGAGTCGCCCCCTTGGTCGCAGGGCGGGATTTCATGCCCCGCCCGAGAAGGGGAGGCAGGGCGTCGGACCAAGTTCGGCGCCCGTCGGAAGGGGTCTTCCCCTCCGAGTTGGCTATGACAGCAGTTTGCGTTATTCATCAAAATCGGCATATTTCAAGGCGATCTCTCTGAACTCATCCTTGATCCGCAAGAAAACGTCCACAACGTCAGGGTCAAAAAGTATCCCTTTGGCCTGGGCGATGATTTCCTCGGCCTCGGAATGATGGAAGGCCGGCTTGTATACACGCTTGGTGATCAGGGCGTCATAGACATCGGCGATGGCCATTAGCCTGCCGGGGATCGGTATGGATGCTCCGGAGATACCTTCCGGATATCCCGTCCCATCCCACTTTTCGTGATGAGCATAGGCGATGACACGGGCCAGGACAAAGAAAGAGGGGCTGGATCTCCCTTTGAACGCCTTTTCCACCTGGAGCAGCGAATCTCTTCCATAAGTGGTATGTTTTTTCATCACTTCGAATTCTTCGGCTGTCAACTTTCCGGGCTTGAGTAGGATGCCGTCCGGTATGCTGACTTTGCCGATATCATGGAGCGGGGTTGATTTGTACAAAAGATCGACCGTTTTCTCATCCAGGAATTTGGAAAACCTGTAGTGGGTCGCGAGCCGCTCGGCCAGGGTGCGGACATAGTGCTGAGTCCGCCTAAGATGGCCGTTTGTTTCATTGCCGCGCGTTTCCGTCAATGAGGCCAAGCTGAGAATGATTGCATCCTGGGTAATGGCCAGCTCTTCCGTCCGCTCTCTGACCTTCTTTTCCAGCATCACATTTTCATCTTCCAGGACTTCCTTGGCGTTTTTGAGTTCGAGATGCGTTTTCACTCTTGCCAACACAATCGGAGGGCTGACGGGTCTGATGATATAGTCAACCGCTCCCAGATTAAATCCAGTTGTTTCATCTTCCACACTGCTTTTGGCCGTCATGAAAATAACGGGAATATTTTTTGTATTGTTATTGGCCTTGAGCCTCCGGATGACCTCATAGCCATCCATGCCGGGCATGACGATGTCCAGAAGAATTAAATCCGGGCGGTCGTCCGAATCCGCAATCTTCAAGGCCCAGGAGCCATTGTTGGCGACCTCCAATCGATAATATGGCTTCAGGACTTCTTCCAAAATTCGCACATTCACGGCGGAATCTTCGACGATCAGGATTTTATATTGTTTGTAATGTTCTTTCATTTTCCTTCTCTGGGGTTGGCGTTCAAGGATGATGGCCTTTTCGGGATTATTATACCATTCGGAGCGCTAGATTCCTAGGCGAAGAATCTCCCAAGGACGCGGATTCAGTTGAAATCTTGTTTCATTTTGAATTAGCATTCTTAGGAATAGTCAGGCTCATTCTTGGCAATCGTCGCTGCCCACGGAGAGGAGGATCCACGGTGGACGTGAATTTTTTGGGCACAAATGGTTGGTATGATACTCAGACAGGGAACACGGTCTGCGTCCTGGTGCGTTCTGCCAAGTTCGACATCGTCCTCGATGCCGGCACGGGATTTTATAAATTAGACCAATATATTCGCGATCAAAATGAAAAACCCGTTTATCTTTTTCTGAGCCACTTCCATTTGGACCATGTCATCGGCCTGCATACAATGGATAAATTCAAATTTTCTCTCGGTCTCACAATCAGCGGGCCCCTGGGAACCAGAAATGCTCTCAAGACTCTTATTAACGAGCCGTTCACGGCGCCTCTATCAAGAGTTCCTTATCGAGTCACTTTTCGCGAGCTTCCCTCTGAACGGAAGAAGATTCCTTTTAAAGTTGAGGCCAGGCCTCTCCAACATTCTTCGCTCACTTTGGGATATCGATTTGAAATCGACAAAAAATCGCTCAGCTACGTTCCCGATACCGGATACTGCGAAAATGCCGTGATCCTTTCCAAGGGAGTGGACCTCCTGATTGCCGAATGCGCCTTTAAGAGCGGCCAATCCAATGAAAGCTGGCCGCATTTAAACCCGGAGATGGCCGCTCAGATCGCGAAAGAAGCGAATGCCAAAAAATTGGCGCTGGTTCATTTTGATGCCAGGCTGTATCAGACCCAGGCAGAAAGGAAAATCTCAGAGAGAGCAGCCAGAAGAGTATTCAAAAACACTTTTGCGACAAAGGACGGCATGCAGATCGAGGTATAAACTAAATTGAGGGGTCTTCCCTCTCTCTCCAAATTGACTCTCTCATTTATAAGTGCTAATCTTTCTCCAGGAGCCATAAAGGGTCATGAAATGTCCCAAATGTCAGGCTGAAAATACTTCAGATTCCCAATTCTGCAAAAAGTGTGCAACGCCCCTGCCGGGTTCAGAGAAAATCCTTGTCTCATATACCGAAACCTTTCAGACCCCTATTCAAGACCTAACGAGAGGAACGATCTTTGCCGGACGGTATGAAATTATTGAAGAGCTTGGCAAAGGCGGCATGGGCAAGGTTTATAGGGTCGAAGATAATAAAATAAAAGAGGAAATTGCCTTAAAGCTCATTAAGCCGGAAATCTCCGCCGATAAGCAGACGATCGACCGATTTAGAAATGAATTAAAGATGACCCGGATGATTTCGCATCGGAATGTCTGTAGCATGTTTGATCTCGGTGAAGAGAAAGGGATGTCCTTCATCACGATGGAGTATGTTCCCGGGGAAGACCTAAAGAGCATGATTAGGATGAGCGGGCAATTGAGCACGGGGACAGCGATTAAAATAGCCAAACAAATCTGTGACGGGCTGTCTGAAGCCCATAGGCTGGGGATTGTCCACCGCGATTTGAAACCAAGCAATGTCATGATCGATAAAGAAGGCAATGCGCGGATCATGGATTTTGGAATCGCTCGCTCAATAAGGGCGAAGAGCATCACAGGCGAGGGCATAATGATTGGGACACCCGAATATATGAGCCCTGAACAGGTGGAGGGGGAGGAGGTTGACCAACGTTCTGACATTTATTCGCTGGGCGTGATCCTTTATGAGATGGCGACAGGCAGAGTTCCTTTTGGCGGAGATACGCCCTTAAGTATTGCCGTGAAGCACAAGACAGCGGTGCCTTTAGATCCAAGGAGGCTCAATCATCAAATTCCAGAAGATTTTAGCAGGGTGATCCTGAGATGCATGGAAAAGTCCAGAGAAAAGAGGTGCCAAAGCGCGCAGGAACTTCTATCTGAACTCAATAAGCTGGAAGAAGAAAAGCAGGAACAAAAAAAGTCAGCAGAAATTCCATGGGAACGGTCCATAGCCGTCTTACCTTTTGCGGATTTAAGCGCTGAAAGAGATCAGGAATATTTTTGCGACGGTATCGCTGAAGAACTCATTAATGCCTTGACCAAAATTGAAAGGCTTAAGGTCGCATCTGGATCCTCGGCATTTCAATTCAAGGGGAAGGGCCACGATATTCAGGAAATTGGCAAACGATTGAAGGTTGAGACAGTTCTTGAAGGCAGTGTTCGCAAAGCAGGAAATAGGCTGCGGATCACGGCTCAACTCGTCAATGTGGCCGACGGCTATCATGTCTGGTCGGAAAAATATGACTGTGAAATGAAGGATATTTTTGCGATCCAGGACGAAATTTCCTTAACCATTGTTGATAAGCTCAAAGTAAAACTCTTGAGGGAAGACAAAGAGAAGCTCGTCAAGCGCTCGACCGAGGACGTTGAGGCCTATAATCTTTATTTGAAAGGCCGCTATTTCTGGGGCAAACGGACCAAAGAAGGCTTTCGAAAAGCCATGGAATTCTTCGAACAATCGATTGTGGAAGACCCTAACTTCACTTTGGCCTATTCCGGTCTTGCCGATTCTTACAATTTGCTTGGGTTTTACAATTTTGCCCCACCTAAAGAGGCATTCCCAAAAGCCAAAGAAGCTGCGCAAAAAGCGCTGAAAATAGACGATACAATCGCTGAAGCGTATGCTTCTTTGGCATTTGTTCAGCTGTATTACGATTGGGACTGGAAGAATGCCTACGAAAATTTCAAGAAAGCCGTGAAGCTCAGCCCGGGCTATCCAACTGCCCATCATTGGTATGCGGAATATTTATTGGTCGTCGGGCGAATCGAGGAAGCCTTTGTTGAATCAAAGCGCGCCCTCGAATTAGACCCTTTCTCGCTTGTTATTAATGTATTATTGGGATGGGCATTCCATTATTCGTATCAGTATGATCAAGCCATCGAACAATACTTGAAGACGCTCGAGATGGACCCAAACTTTGCTCCCGCCCATTACTTCCTAGGATTGACGTATGTTCAAAAAGCGATGTTTGATGAGGCCATAGAAGAATTTAAAAAAGCCAAAGCTATTTTTGGGGATAGCACCCTGACGAACGCAGCTCTATGGCACGCCAAAGCCAGGCGGGGCAAGATAGATGAAGTCGAGAAGGTTCTCGATGAGATGGCGAAGATATCACGGCAAACGTATTTTCCCTTATATTATAAAGCAGCAATATATGCGGATGTCGGGAATAACGATCGAGCATTTCATTGGCTCGAAAAGTGCTTTGAAGAACGAGATATGTGGCTAGCTTTACTCAAGGTGGACCCAATCTGGAGCAACTTACAATCAGACCCTAGGTTCAATGAGCTATTAAAAAAAATGGGATTGATTAATTGATCTCAATGTTCCACGCTCTGAAAGGTTCTCTGGTTTGAAATCATGAAAAGTCGGGGCGATAATATTTTAGGCTCCGTTCTTGAGGCCATAGGCGGGACTCCTGTCGTCAGCCTTTCCCGCATCACTAAGAATGAGGCGGGCACGATCCTGGCCAAGCTGGAATACCTCAATCCCGGATTTTCCAAGAAGGACCGGCCGGCGCTTCAAGTTATCGAAGACGCAGAGGCAGAAGGCCTGCTCAGGCCCGGCCAGCCCGTTGTGGAATTGACGAGCGGCAACATGGGCACCGGATTGGCCATCGCCTGCTCCATCAAGGGCTACAGGTTCATCGCGGTCATGTCCAAGGGAAATTCCCCCGAGAGGGCCCGCATGATGTCGGCCCTTGGCGCAGAAGTCGTTTTGGTCGATCAACTGCTTGATTCCTTGCCCGGGCAGGTTTCCGGCGGAGACTTAGAACTTGTTGAGCAGGAGACTCAGCGGATTGCCAGAGAGAAAAAGGCTTTCCGCGCGGACCAGTTTAAACTATGGGGAAATTTCCGCTCGCACTATTTGCATACCGGACCGGAATTTCTTAAACAATCCGATCATAAGATCGATGCTTTTTGCGATTTTGTGGGCTCCGGAGGGTCTTTCGCCGGCTGCGCCGCTGCATTTAAAGAGCATAATCCTTCCATCCGATGCTATGTTGTTGAGCCGGAAGGGGCCGCCGCTCTGGCCGGAGAACAGGTCCTCTATCCGCAGCACCGGATTCAGGGCGGAGGATATTCGATGCCGTCCCTATTCTTCCTTAAACCCGAGCATATCGATGGCTATCTAAAGGTCACAGATGAAGAAGCCATTGCCGCGGCTAGGAAATTGGCCAGGGAAGAGGGCATCTTTGCCGGCTTTTCTTCCGGCGCCAACCTTGCCGCAGCCATGAAACTGCTCCGTGGCCCGTGTCAGGGAAAGACCGTCGCGATCCTCATCAATGATTCGGGGTTGAAATATCTAAGCACGGATTTATGGCCCTCATAATTCGTCGGAGTCAACCTTCACAACCCAGTTATTCACAGCTTTTGTGAATAAGTCTGTTGAAAAGTCAACGATCCATATTCTTAATGAATTGATCTTCTTGCACTTCCGACAATATGCACAAATTTTGGGCCTTTGCTGCAACTCGAAATTTCTATTTTCAATCTCATGAGAATTTGATATGCTGGTTGGGCCTTTTAGGGATTTTTCCGCGAGGGCTAAGGCGATGATCAAAAAAAGAGTTGCCGTTTTCTTCAGCATTGTCTTGCTTTTGTCGGCAGGCGCCTCTCTGTCCTTGGCCCAAGTGATTCATGACCCTGACGAGCCGGCCCTCTTAACCGATATCGTCCTGGCCAAGGTCGATGGCGGCCTGGACGTAAAATTGCTCTGCACGTTCTTTTCGTTCCATAAAGCGTTCGACCTTCAGGCGCCAAACCGCATCGTCATTGATTTCCATGGGGTGGAGGACATTGCGGCCCCGCGCGCAATCGAAGTGAATCATTCCGGCGTTCTGAAGATCCGGGCCGGCATGTATTTGGAAAGCGTGGCCCGGGTGGTTCTAGAGGTCCCCGATGATATGCCCCCCTATGAGATCACCCCTATCCGGGGCGGGCTGAAGCTTGCCATTCGGCCTCGGGCGTCCGTTCCTCACAAATAGCTGACTATCTGGACGTAATCAAATTTCTCTTCCGTAGCTCCTCGAGCCCGTTTTTCCAGCTGCCGGCCGCGCCCCAAAGATAATAAGAAAAATAGCGGACGGTCTTCTGGTAGATCGGCACCCAGGGCTGAAACTCGGCATAGTAATGGTTCGACTCGCCATTGGACGGATGGTTCATCCACATGTGCAGGAACTCGGGTTCGCTGACGGGAAAGGCGCCGACAAATGAAATGTCTTCGGCAGTGTCATAGCCGGCATTCCATCCTTCCTTGAGGAAAATCACCCGGCCGAAAAATTCTTCCGGGCGCATATGGAATTCCTCGGTGCCGGTGATACTCGGGACAAAGAAGGCATCCTCGATCCAGTGCCGCTTGCCCAGCTCGAGGATCGGCTGCGGTCCCAGCATGTTGGCTTCAGGATTCCGAAAATTCAAGGCGAAGCGGACTTCAACGAGAGGGGAGTTCCCGTAGAGGGTGAAGATTTTTTCAAGCTTGTTGCCGTAAAAATCCGCCGTCATCTTTACCTGGACGCAGGGGCCGTTTTTTTTCACGAGCTCGGCCTCATAAACCTTATGAGTTTCCATGCTGGCCTGCCCTAGAAAATCCTCGAAACCACCGTAAGGATAGAAGCCGCGGTCGCGGAACGGCCTTTTGTCCGTTGCCCATTCCTTGTCCGGCCAGAGCTTGAATAAAATGTTGTCGTTTTTCTCTTTCACAATGTATTCGATGATGCGGGCGCCGATGGCCAGGAGCGTAACCTGGACCTTTTCATTTTCTAATCGATATTCGCTGATGCCGTCGCTATTGAGGTCGATCTCATAGGCGCGCGCCGCGCCCGCCGAGGCCTCGACGCCGAGCTGGCTCCAGTTTTCCGAGCCGAGGGCTTGGACGCAGACACGATAAGAGCCCGGCGAGAGGGGAAGCTCGAACGTGGTTTCAAGGAACCCTCCTGGAGAGACGATACAGTTTCGTTTTGTTTCGTAGGCCTTCTGATTGGAGGCTGCATCCCGAAATACCTTGATTATAATGGGAACTTCTCTTTGACCCTTGAAGTTATGGATGGAAACGGGATAGACGACAGTGGGAGATTGGCCGTAAAGAAGCTGATGGACCGAGATAGCCCGCGGCAGGTCCAGAATGGCCAAGGTCCTTTTCGCCCGACCACCCCATTCGAATTGGACCAGAATGGGATTCGTCTGGCCCATAGCGGCTAGCGTGGGCTGGATTTGGAAGTATTTCACTTGACTGGATCGAGACGTTATCGCCACGGGGACCCGGAGGTCGCCTTGGATCGAGAGCTCGGGAGCCCCTTTCACGGAAATCGTTCCGGAGACCTCAGCTTCCCGGGTATTTGTCAGATGGACGGCAAGGGTGTAGCTATTGACATCTGCAGAAACCTGGATCTGGTCGCCGAAATAGTTTTCGAGATATGACCTGTCCAGGAGGAACATTTGCAGCACGTTCCGGAATTGTGGCGGGCCGAGCATTTTTCCCTGCGGCAAAACACCGACCTCCCGGCGCTCGAGGATGGCCTTATACATCGCATCGCGAGTGAACGTAGAGCCTTTGTCCGTAAACAGCACCATGCACGGCGGCGCGTCCTCGCGGATAAAGCCCGTCGGCAGAATGAAGGGGACGTTTTCGTTATCGATTTGCTTCTTGTTGCCTTCGATAGCGATGTAGCCGTCATATTTGAAGGAATCGCATTCGGGCGCGAAAACCGGCCGAAAGATATAGCCGCCGCGTTCCTTCACGAATCTGATCCATACGTCTTCGGATGGCGTGTCCTGGATTTTCAGCCCTTCCCAATTCGAGCAGCCGAACCCTAGCGTGCCGAAGCTGTGAGTGGCCTTGCCTGTGCCGACGTCGGCGACGATATCGAGGCCGACTTTCGTAAGCCACTCGGGCAGCTGCTTCTGGAGGAGATAATCCATATAGCCGTTGAAGGTGAACCAATCGTTGCCCTGGTTCATCCCTGTGGCAATGACTTCGAGGGGATGGCCGGGGAAGCAGGTGACGCTGTGGAGAAGCGTGCCCGTGGCGAACCAACCCCGGTGCATGTCGTACCGGCGCACGGCGCTTTCGACGGCGCCGATGAGCTTCTTCAGCCTGGCTCGGCAATCTGCGAAGTTTGTGAAGGTCGCTAAGATTCGTCGCTGCCCGTTTTCAAAAATCATTGCCCGGATCATATGAAAATTTTCGGCGTTGGCCTGATGACTTTTAAGCAGACCCCATTCCGGCATGGCGCCGGGGATCCCTTTCAAGAGCTGCCTTCCGACTTCGGCGGAGAAACCGGTATGGATGAGAAGGTTGCCGTGCGATTCGGCAAGCGCCTGCTTGACAGCCGCAAGAGATGGGCTCTCAAGTTCCTGGTAGGGGGTAGAGAGGAGGCCGTCCAGAAAGCCTTCCTCCATCCACAGACCCGGAAGGCCCAGCTCTTCAGCGATGTCCACCTTGTTCTGGAGGATGGATTTGGATGGGTCCGGGATGCTGAGTTGATAGAGATTTCCGTATTGATGCCATGTCCAAAAAATGCTGTGCCAATAATTTGTGTATCCGTTGAACTGGCCCGGCGTGCGAATGGCGCGGGTGAACGGATCGATTTTAGAGACATTTTTGAAATCCTCTAGCCGATCGTCAGTTTGGCCGGAAAGCCGGCCCGGCGGAAAAATCAAAATCAATACGCCGCATAAAAAAGCTATAAGAGAATTTCCTTTATTTAGTTTCATCGGCCCTCTCCTTTCTGCATGATTGGCATGGGTGGACATAATTATAAGAAAAAAAAAGGAGAGAGGATACCGATTTAGGAAAAAGGTGTTGTGTCTGCCTGTTTGGGTATGGTATAAGCCATAGCGAAGCGATGAATCCCAGCCCCTTTCTTGGCGTTTTTCTTCATTCGTTGGGAGGTTTTGCCGCAGAAAGTTTCTATATCCTCTTGAAAAAACAAATAAAAAAGCGACCATGCATAGACACGCTTCAATTATATTCTCTGGTTTTTTGATTTTTGCCGGATTCTGTTTATGGCAGGCTCATCCTTCTTCTCCCGGTGAGCTAGCGCCCTTAAATAAGCCCGCCCTCAGACCTTCGCTCGTCCCTTTGCTCTGGACCCAGGGACAGCCTCCCGATACGATCCGCCGGGTGATTCGGGAAGTGGCCGACGGCGGCAACACCGGCTTTGTTTGGGAATCCCGGCCGCATCCCGATTATCTCGGCCCCAAGTGGTGGAGCGATTTAAAGGTGGCCGTTGATGAGGCACGTCGGTTCGGCCTCGAAGTTTGGATTTTTGACGAATGGATGTATCCCAGCGGCATCGCTGGAGGCAAGGTCATCGCCGAGAACCCGGAATTCTCTCATCATATTCTCCTCGACCGCTCTCTCATCGCCGAGGGGCCTCAAGCGATAAAGGGTTGGGACATTCCAGGCGGCCTGGAGAGCTCAGAAAAAGTGGTCTCGATTACGGCGTTCCCCGATCCTACTCGCAAAAGAATAGCGCCGATCGATCTTTCTATTCATGCCCAGGGCTCTGACGGCCGGCACGTCCGGTGGGCCGTTCCCCAAGGGCGCTGGCGCATCTGTTGGGCTGTGTCCAAGCCGGAGCTTCCCAAAGAAGGATGGCGAATGGACACGATGATCGACGTTCTCAATCCCAAGGCCGTCGAGGCATTCATCCGCTTGACGCATGAAGCGACTTTCAAATATTTTGCGGACGACTTCGGAAAAACCATCAAAGGATTTTTCAGCGATGAGACGGGATTCAGGAATGTCACCTCTTACCAAAGCTTGCCGGGAAAGCCGGGGATGCCGATGCCCTGGTCGCCGGCCTTTGCCGATTATTTTCGTAAAGTCAAAGGATACGATCCACGGCCGCTCCTTGCCTCCCTCTGGTTCGATCTGGGAGAGAAGGGGCGCGCCGCCCGTTTTGACCTGATGGATGCCTACTCAAACTGTTTTGCAGAGACCTTTTTCAAGCCTCAGCAGGAGTGGTGCCGGGCGCATCGTGTCCGGCTGATCGGGCATGTCGTGGAGGACAACGGCGCCGACAGCCAGTTGGGCTACGGCCCCGGGCATTGGTTCCGCACCATGAAATATTTCGATGTGCCGGGAATCGACATCGTGGGCTATCAAGTCACGCCGGGATTGGACAGCGGAACGAACCGATGGGTGCCGAATTCCAATTCGGATTGGGACGAAGAGTTTTTCCAGTTCGGACTTCCGGCGATGGCCAGGGGCGCGGCTTTGATCAAGAATTCCCCTAACATTTTTTCCGAAGCCTTCGGTGCCAATGGCTGGGGGGAAGGTCTGCGCATGGTTAAGTGGATCGGCGACTGGCATTTTGCGAGCGGCATCAATTTTCTCTCGCCGCACGCCGTGACCATGAAATTCAATGACCCGGACTGCCCGCCGCATTTCAATCGGACAAGCGGCAATCCCCAATGGCGCTATTATTCCGTCTGGGCGGAATATGCCAAAAGGCTGCAGTCGATTCTGTTGAACAGCGCCCCCGTTTTCGATGCGGTCGTTCTCTATACCGCCGAATCGGAATGGGTCGGGCCGGCGCAGCCTGCGGCGCCGGTCGTGCGAGCGCTCGAGAACAAGCAGATTTTGACTGCCGTGTTGCCCTACGATATCTGGGAGAAAGAAGGGGAATTCAAAAACGGGCGTTGGGTTTATCACGGTTCGTCGTTTTCTTCGGTCATTCTGTCGTCGGTTCGCTATGTCCCGGCGAAGGTTATGGTCCGCTTGGCTGATTTCGCGCAGAAAGGCGGAAAGGTCGTCATTCTCGACCGCTGGCCGGAGGGTTCCATAGACGGCAGGTCGGATCGAGAAGTCTTGGGTAACGAGGTCAGGCTTAAAAAAGCGGCCGGGACAGTTTTGTGCGCACTGCCGGAAATCGGATTGTCTGTGTCTTCCCTGGCGGGCGCGGTGTTGTCTCCACGCACCCCTGACCTTATGATGTCGCGGAGAAAAGCGGAAAAAGGGGAGTGGTTCCTGCTCCATAATCGTTCGCTGGATACGAACGTTCGGGGCAGTCTTTTGATTCATGGCGCTCAGGGAACAGTCCTGCGTTTCGATGCCGAGCGCGGAAAATATCTTCATTTTTCGTTTTCTCAGACCCCGCAGGGCATTGCCGCGAATATCGACATCCCTCCTTATTCATTATTATGTCTATGGATTGGCGAGAATCTGCCCGCTATTGCAGCTCCGCCTGTTTATGCGGGCAAGATTGATATCCATGCGGAGTGGCGGGTGGCCGTCGTCAACGAGGATGGCCAAGAAGAAAGAGCGCCTGTTGCACTCATCAAAGGGCTTTCCGATTGGCGGCGCTGGCCTGGCTTCGAAAAATATGCGGGGACTCTTCGCTATCGGTGTTCCATCGACCTGCCCTCCCTTAAACCGGAAGAAGCTCTGGAGCTGGATGCCGGCGCTGTCGGGGAGATTGCCGAGCTGAAAATTAACGGCCGGCCGGCGGGAGTGCGAATCGCTCCGCCGTATCTTTGGGAGATTACGGAGCTCGTCCGTCCTGGGCAAAACATAATCGAGGTCGACGTGACAAATACAGCTCAGGCACGCTGGACAGACGCCTTTTCCCGGGGTGATGCGCTTAGCGGCCTGATGGGTCCGGTTTCGATTCTAAGGGGAGAGCGGAAATCTAAGTAAAGATTGCATCCGTGAACGAGTCGATCCCTTCAAAAATTCCGGCCCGGTACCGACCCTTCCTGCGCATCGGCACCTGTTCGTGGAAATACGAGTCATGGAAAGGCCTCGTTTATGAAAAAGGGAAGAGCTATAGGGCCGACGATTACCTCGCCGATTATGCCAAGCATTTCAATTCCGTGGAGGTCGACCAATGGTTCTGGAGCCTTTTCCCGGCCGGTGTGAAATTGCCCGAGCCCAGGGTAGTTAAGAAGTATGCCGAGAGCGTGCCCGATGATTTTGTGTTCACGGTCAAAGCTCCGAATTCGCTGACCCTCACGCATTTTTATTCCAAGCAGACGGGCGGGGCGGGGGATTTTGCCGGAAAGCCGAACAAGCTTTTCCTCAATAACGACCTTCTGGAGCAGTTTCTCGAGCGGCTGGCGCCTCTCGGCAAAAAGCTGGGGCCCCTCATGTTTCAATTCGAATACCTGAACAAGCAGAAGATGCCATCCAAGGAGGCCTTTCTTGAATCATTCGGCGCGTTTATTGAAAAAGCCCCCAAGAATGTTTCTTACGCTGTCGAAACAAGGAACCCCAACTATCTCTCGCCGGCCTTTTTTGAGTTCTTGCAGGGGCGCAAGCTTGGTTTTGTTTACCTCGAAGGCTACTATATGGCGCCCATCGGCCAAATCTACGAGAAGTTCAAGCCGGTGACCGCCCCGTTTTCCATCATCCGGCTTCATGGCGGCGACAGGCTAGAGATTGAGACCGAAACAGGAGAAATTTGGAACCGGATTGTTGCTCCCAAGCCGGAGGCAATCCAAGCCGCGGTCAGGATCACCCAGGAAAATATCCGGAAGAAGATCGTGACGTACGTCAACGTCAACAATCACTTCGAAGGTAGCGCCCCTCTCACAGTCGAGCGCTTCTTAGATAATTTTGGGTCCGAGCGACACATTTGACCCCGGGCTTGGGGGGGGGGATTCACTCGGAGCTTTCTCCTTGACAGGGGAAACGGATAAAAATTATAATTTTCCTCTCTTTTTCGGAATTCCCATTCCTTCATTAATAAGCAACAGCTAAATAAGGAGTAAAAAGAAATGGCTGGAGACAAAAAAGCAGATCTGGCGGGACCCGGCATCAGCACTTACCCGGAAGTCGATAAGATCCTGCCCAAGGATTATCAGGCGATTCTTCCGCCCCTGGAGCGGATGAAGACCCTCTTCGCGATCAAAGAATACATCGAGAAGAACCTGTGCCAGGAACTAAACCTGACGATGGTCCAGGTTCCCTTGATTGTGGAGCGGGAGAGCGGGATTAATGACATGCTCGACCGGGACGGTTCGCGCACTCCGATCGAGTTCCCCTGCGGGCTCGGACTTGAAAAACGGCTCAATGCTCAGATCGTACAGGCCGCCACAAAATGGAAACGGCCGGCCCTGTCGCAGTTCGGCTGCAAAGTGGGCGAGGGCATTTGTACAGATATGCGGGCGGTGCGCAAAGACTACTTCCTCGATCATGATCACAGTGCCTACGTCGATCAATGGGACTGGGAACGCGTCATGACCATGGACCAGCGCAACCTGGACTTCCTGAAGGATATCGTCAAGAAAATCTGGAAGGTCATTCGGGGGGCTGGCAAGCATGCCCAAGAACTCTACCCGCAGCTCAAAACGAAGAAGTACCCTGAAATACCCGAGGATCTCACCTTTTTGACGGCTGAAGAGATCCTGGACATGTTCCCGGACCTGCCGCGCAAACAGCGCGAGACCCAGGTGCTGCAGAAATATCCGGCGATTTTCATTATCGGGGTCGGGTATCCTCTCAAAGACGGGTATCCGCATGAGATGAGAGCGGCCGATTACGACGATTGGATCACGGATACGTCGAAAATGACTAGAAAGCCGACGCACGGGCTGAACGGCGACATCCTGGTCTGGAATCCGGTCACACGCCGGCGGCACGAGCTGACGTCGATGGGGATTCGCGTAACCAAAGAGACGCTGGTCAAACAGCTGGAGATGGCGAATCTGATGGAGAACCTCAAGCTGCCTTATCATCAGGCCATTATGAACGACAAGATCCCCCTGAGCATCGGCGGAGGGATCGGGCAGTCGCGGACCTTCATGTACCTGCTGCGGACGGCGCATTTAGGCGAAGTCACAGTTTCGGTCTGGCCCAAGGCGCTCAAGGACATTTGCGTTAAGCACAATATCTTCGTTCTGGAATAAGCGCTCGTCGATTTAGAAAGACGGCAGGAAGCAAAGCGCCCGTGGGAAGGGGTCTTTCCCTCCAAATCGCTTCGCTAGATATTTTCGACCTTCGAGCTGATTACCCGGCGAAAAGCTCCCACCACAAATGGGTCGAACTGCTTTCCGGCGTCATCGACGATTTTTTGAAGGGCTTCCCAAGGCTGCATTCCTTTTCGATAGGGACGGTCGGTTGTCATCGCATCAAAAGCGTCGGCGACGGCAATAATCCGGGCCCCCATCGGAATCTCTTTGAACGTTTCGTCCTTGCTGTCCGAGACTTCCTCGAAATACCTATGGTGGGCGAGGACATAGGGGACGACCTCCTTCAGGACCTGGCCGACCTTGGCCAGAATCGAAGCGCCTTTTTCTGCGTGCGCGTCCACGAGTTCTTTTTCTTCCGGAGTCAATTCGGCCGCTTTTTGGAGGACTTCGCTGCTGATTTCAATTTTGCCTATGTCATGCAGCAGCCCGGCGACTCGGACGTTTTCGACCTCCGGCCGGGGCAAGCCCATGGCGATGGCGATTTCCATGGCCAGCTCCGCAACCCGGACGGAATGGCCCTTGGTGTAGCGGTCAAAAGAGTCGATGTATTTCGTGAGAATTTCCAGAATTCCGATGTAGGCGTGCTTAAGCTCCTGCGTCTGTCGCTCCTTCTGCTCATAAAGGCTCCCCACCGCATAGCTAGTTAGGATGAGAAAACCTCCCCAAGAGGCCAACCTGAGGATGCTGCTCAAGAGCAGCCCCTTGATCAGGAAGTAATGAGGAAAGACGATGATACTGGAGATCACCGCCAGGACAGAAAAAAAGGCCGAGAGAACGCCCAGCCGCTTCCCCAAAAAATATGAGGCAAAAACGACCGGCAAAAAATAGAAATTCAGGAGCAGGGTTTTGTCTTCGACAAAGAATGTTCCGAAAACGGCGGCCAGGAGAATGATTAAAACCAATATTTTTTCGAAGTGTTTGACGAGGAATTGTTTTATGTGCTCAAGTGCCATGGGATAATCTCCGTTTCATGCCGACCTCCTTGGTCTGGCCTCACCATCCAGCCAGCGAATTAATCGAAATTATACCAAAGGAGGGGGGTGAAATCAAAGAAAATTCATGGCATGCATTCTCGCGATTGACGAGCGGCGAATATGCCCCGTGGCTTGCAACGGGGAGCCGCTCGAGAGGGTTCCAAGGGAGAGTCGCTCCCTTGGTCGCAGGGCGGGGTTTCATGCTCCGCCCGAGAAGAGGAGGCAGGGCGTCGGACGAAGTTCGACGCCCGTTGGAAGGGGTCTTCCCCTCCAAGTTGACTTTTCTCGGCCGATCAATATATTTATTCTGCAGGGTGCGCCGTCGAGGATAAGGACGAACGATAGCTTGGTCACGAAATTTAGATGGGATTGCGGGCCGTGAGCCCGATTGCTCATTCCGGAATCGGGCTGCTCGGCTGGCAGCTGACGGCCTCCCGCAAAAATTTCAAAACGCTTTTTCTGTTCTTGTTTGTCGCAAATCTGCCGGACATTGATTTTCTGCTGTATCTTCTCTTCCGGACACGCAGGTGGCATATCCACCAATACTTTACCCACAACATCTTCTTCGTGGTGATCGCCGCAGCGCTCCTGTCCCTGTTTCTCAAAGCCGGAAAGGACCGGGTGGGGCTCATCCTGGTCGGAGGGTTCCATCTCGTCCAGGATATCTTCGTTCTTGACCGCGGCTGGCTAAAGGGTATCAGGCTTTTCTATCCGCTGTCTTCCAAATTTTTCAACGTCGGCTTTTTCCCCAATCTCCAACGCGGCAGCCTTTGGCATATGCTTTCCCTTAGGAATATCAGCGTCCTCGCGCTGGAAACTCTCGTGTTTATCGTTCCCATCATCGTCATATTTTGGAAAAAGCTGGGGCAGGAGTCCAGCCGTCGTGACTTCTGGACGATCTAAGGACGACGGCGGACTTTTTAAATCTAAAGTCTTTTCTCATGCTTGTCTTTTCTTCCCTAAACTTTCTCAAACGAGGAAGCATCTCCATTTCCTTAAAAAAGTTTATGATGGGTGGCGCGGATGTTGCCCCGCGACGCCCGAAGCGCCTAAGTGGTGGATCAAAGAAAGCATGATTGAATATTTCCTTTGACGATATTAAACCCCCTGCCCCCTTGACCAATCAAGGGGGATTTAAAAAGTCGGAGGGCGTTAGGGGCACGTCCGTGACAGGACCCATCGAACCTTTTACGGAAATGGAGATGCTAACCTAAAACTCGCTCTTTTTGACAACCCGGAAGCCGTGTGTTATATAGTTCGAAACAGGAGGGCCCTCATGAAAAAAGTCGTCCCCGGGATCCTCATTTTATTGATGGTCTTGAGTTCTCAGCTGTTTGCCGCCCTGAGCAAACACATCGTCAACTATGACATCAAGGCGACGCTTGTTCCGAACGAAAAGACGGTAAAGGGACAGGAAATCCTGACTTGGTTGAACAATTCCAATGTGCCTATTTCCGAGCTTCAATTCCATCTCTATTTAAACGCCTTTAAAAATAGCCTGTCGACGATGATGAAGGAAAGCGGAGGCCCGCCGCCGGGCAGGACGCCCGCCCAAGAAGAGTGGGGCTCGATCACGGTCCACAAGATCCAGATCCAGGACGGAGCGGACCTGACTCCGACCTTGACCTATATTCAACCGGATGACCAGAACTCCGATGACCAGACGGTCATGAAGGTAACCTTGCCGGCACCGTTGAAGCCCCAGGAGAAAATCGCCCTGACGATCGATTTCACCTCCAAGCTGCCCAAAGTGAGCAGGCGCTCCGGATATTCCGGCGATTTTTTCATGGTTGCCCAATGGTTCCCCAAGATCGGCGTCCTGTGGAACGGGACCTGGAACTGCCATCAATACCACAGCAACTCGGAATTTTTTGCCGATTACGGCGTTTTTAAAGTGGAAATCACAGCTCCGGAAAAATTTGTCGTCGGTGCGACTGGAAAACGCATTGCCGAAAAGAAAACCCCGGACGGAAAGCGGAGCTACACGTATTACCAGGAAGATGTTCATGAATTTGCCTGGACGGCCTGTCCGGATTTTGTCGAATTTAAAGAGAAGTTTAAGCTGGACAACCCGAGCGTGGAGACCGAGATGATCCTGCTCGTCCACCGTGCCCACCTCAAGCAGAAAGACCGGTACCTGCAGGCCCTTAAAAACGGCATCGAATTTTACAGCCAAAACTATGGGCCCTATCCCTACGAAACAATTACCCTTGTCGACCCGGCTCCCGGCGCTATGGCGGCCGGAGGCATGGAATACCCGACGCTGTTCACATCCATGACCACGAGCTGGATGCCGAAGGGCGTCCACATGCCGGAAATGGTCACGATCCATGAATTCGGCCACGGCTACTGGTACGGTATCGTCGGGTCGAACGAGTTTGAAGAAGCCTGGCTGGATGAAGGGATCAATTCGTACTCTGAAGTCAAGGCGATGAGCAAGTATTATGGTTTGGATAACTCAATGATTGATTTCGGAGGCCTCAAGATCGGCGACCAAGCCTACCAAAGGATCATGGTCATCGGGTCGGGGAAAATGGACCCTATCGTCAAGAATTCCTGGGAATACGTGAGCGGAGGGAGCTACAGCTTGAATGTTTATGCCAAGGCCGCGCTGATGCTTTTAACCCTCGAGAAATGGCTTGGAGAGGACGTGATGGCCAAGATCATGAAGACCTATTATGAACGATGGAAATTCCGCCATCCCCGGTCTGAGGATTTTGTCCAGGTCGCCGAAGAGGTCAGCGGCCAGGACCTGAAATGGTTTTTTGACCAGGTTCTCCACAGCCCGGACAAGCTCGATTATGGGATTGGTTCGTTGGATTCCAAAGAAGTGAAAGCGCCGCAAGGAATTTTTCCGGGAAAAACGCAAGATGCCAAAGGTCAAGGCGAGAAATCTGGGAAAAAAGCCGTCAACAAAATCTATCGCAATGAAGTCGTCGCTGTCCGATACGGCGACTGGATTTTCCCCCAGGAGATCCGGATCGTCTTCGAAAACGGCGAGACGATTTGTGAGATTTGGGACGGCAAGGACAGGTGGAAGCGCTTTATTTATACCAAACCCGTGCGGCTTTCTTATGCCCAAGTGGACCCCGACCGGAAAATGGTCCTCGACGTGAATTACACAAACAACTCCAAGGTTCTGGAGCCGAAGAAGGCACCCATTTTGAAATATGCCCTGGGCTTCATGACGGTCTTCCAGTCCATTCTCTCTTTCATATCGTTGTAGGCGGAGAGGGCAGCATGAATATCATCAAGAGCTACAGCCACGGGATTCAGGCGGCCACGTCCAGGCCGAAGATGGTCTTCGTCCTATGGATGGCCAATTTCGTATTTTCCTCCGTCGTCTATTTTCTTTTCTCGGCCATGCTCAAAGCGGCGTTCGGAAAAAGTTTGATGGCCTCAGACCTCCTCAAAAAGCCCAACATGGATGTTTTTCTGGAGTTCCTCACGAGTTCAGGGACCGCCCAGGGAATGCTGATCACGAGCGCCTTGATCCTCATCGTGCTGTTCTTGCTGGTCTCTATGTTTCTGAACGGCGGGATCCTGCACACGCTGATCTCTCGCCAGGACGGTGAGGGCTTTGCCCAGGTGTTTTTTGCCGGGGGCGGGAAATTTTTCGGACGATTTTTCCGCCTGACCATCTATTCCCTGATTCTCTGGGTTCCGGCCGTCCTCCTGTTTATAATCCTCAGCGGGATCCTGGGGATGATCGCCAAAAATCCGTTGAACGAGCAGGGCGCATTTTATCTAGCGTTATTGAGAATCGCCCTCGCGGTTTTCTTTGTCTTTTTCATCAAGATGATCTTGGATTATGCCAGGATAAAAATCGCTACCCAGGATGCGTGGTCCGTGTTTCGCTCTTTGTTGGAGGCGACCGCGTTCGTCGTTCGCAAGCTGGGCAAAACCTTGGTCCTTTACTATCTGCTCGGCCTGACGGGCCTGGTCGTGTTTCTGGCCTATTGGGGAATCCGTTCGACCTTCTCGACCAGCTCTTCAACCGCCATCTGGCTCGGTTTTTTTATCGCCCAGCTTTTTATCGCCAGCCGGGGCTGGCTGAGGATCGCTTTCCAAGCGGGGCAGACGAAATTTTTTACGCTTGAATATTTTTAGGGAAAAACGAGGCCCGATTTCGAGTTTTTATTTGAAACCGCTGAGGGCGCGGGCCGGCAACGTGATCAGAGCCTTGAAAAGGTCGAAGACGGCATTGACAGTAATCCCGAGCAGGCGGAAGGGAAGCAAAAATAACCAGACCAGGGGATAGAGAACGAGCGCCAGCAGCGCCACGGGCCAGCAGATGACGAGCAAGATCAACCAGAGTAAAAATTTCATCTTCGGTCATCCTCCTCTCATGACTATTGTAAAAGCATGATCATCCGAAAATCAACATATATATTTATAAACGAAAATGCGGCACAAAAGGTTTGCTGAGCCAACTGGAAGAAGGAGGTCCTCATGACCGTGGAACGAGAACAAAATGTCTATGAGGCTTTGCAGGCACTGGGCGTACCATATACGCGCCATGAACATCCGCCTGTTTACACTGTCGAGGAGGCCGTTAAGCACTGGCAGGGGATCGCTGGCGCCCATTGCAAGAACCTCTTTGTCCGCAACAAGAAAGGCAACCGTCATTATCTGATCATCGCCGAGCATCTCAAAAAGGTCGACCTGCAGGCCTTGGCCAAAAAGCTGGGAGACGACCGGCTCAGCTTCGCTTCGGACGAGCGCTTGGCGCGCTATCTCGGGGTGCAGGCCGGCGAAGTGTCTCCGTTCGGGCTCCTTCAGGACGCACAAAAGGAGGTGGTTGTCGTTGTTGACGCCGACCTCAAGAACGAGACACTCGTCAATTTCCATCCCAACATCAACACGGTGACGATCGGTATTTCTTTTGCAGATTTTGAAAAATTCCTGGCTTGGCGCGGAAACCGGGTCGTCTATCTGGTCTTTTGACCAAATTGAGACGTCCCGAAAGACCCTGGAGGTGACCATGCGATTGAAAGACGCATTCTTCGGCATCTCGGAAATCGATATCCCGGCCGGCGGCTATCCCGTAGAAGGGACTGTTGCCGCCGAGTTTTCAAAGTTGTTCAGGAACAGCGCCGTTGTCCAAAAAGCCGGCAGGGGTCCGTTCAGACTGAAAAAAGGAGTCTTTTCAATAGCCGTTGCCGATGAGAAATGCGCGGACTGGCTCTTGAAATCGGGAGCAAAAATTCCGCCGGACGGCGAATGGGTCTATTTCTGCATTGACAAAAATTCAAGCGGATGCCTGCTCAGCTCCAAGCCGTATTTCCTATACGCAGCATTCCGCCGCATCGTTGAACATTTTATGGAAGAACAGATCGCGCGGTTACAGGGCCGACTTTGGGAGCCGAGCTTTTCCGTCGAGAAATCGACCTTCGACCTCTTCCTCACGCAATACGCCCGCACCCTTCGGCGGTTTGACCGCGAAGGCTATATTCGGGAATATGCCAGGCTGGGATTTACTCATATCGAGGTGAACGCTTTGGCCACGCCTTTTCCTTATGAACAAGGCGTTCCCGGCGAATTTTATCCCGATTTCTATACGTATTGTCCCGCCCTCGACCAGTTCGTGGAAAGCCGCTTGAACCAGGGGATCTATCCTAAAGAATATTTGAGGGCCAACCTGGGTCTTTTGAAAGAGAACGCACGGCTGGCTATCAAGTACGGCCTCGCTCCGGGGCTTCTCTGTTTTGAGCCACGCTCTGTTCCAGAGACCTTTTTCCAAAAATATCCTACGCTCCGGGGCGCCCGGGTGGACCATCCTTTCCGGAGCTTCAGACCTCGATATTCACTTTCGCTTGTCCATCCGGCGGCGCAAAGGCACTATATCGAGCTCATCACCAACCTGATGAGGGAGGTGCCCGAGCTGGGGTTCATGGCCGTTTGGTCCAATGACAGCGGGTCAGGGTTCGAGCACACCAAATCGCTTTATGTCGGGCGGAACGGCGGGGCCTACATGATCCGGGAATGGAAGACGGACGATGACATCGCCAAGGCGGCTGCCCGAAACGTGGCCAATTTTCTGAGAATTCTCCGGGATGCAGCCTCAAAAATCCATCCGGGGTTCCGTGTGATCACCCGGCTGGAATCCTTTTACGGCGAGCGCCGTTTCTTATGGCCCGAGCTAAGAGATAGGGTCGATGCGGAAGTCAACTCACTGCTGGTCGCGGGCTGGGAGAACAACTATCCGCATCCCTTCTATCCAGATATCAAGGTCCTCGGCTCGGGGTATCACAACACCCTTTGGCGCAAGGAAAAGATCGTTGAGAAAGAGCTGCGGTCGCGCGGCAGCCGGAGCTATTTCTATCATTTCTTCAACGTCCACGGCAATCATGAGCCCCTGCTCGGAATCCCCTTCCCCTGGTTGACTTGGGAAAAACTCCGGACCTGCCGGAAGCTCGGCATCCGGACGCTCGCCCATATGGGCGGGCTGCAGCCTCCGGACAAGGTTCCCTTTGCCGTCAATCAAGCGGTCTTCAAGGCTTTCCAGTTCGATGCACGCTTGGATATTGAACAAACGATCTTAAAAGTCGCGAAGACGTATGCCGGCGAAGATCAGGCTCGCGATCTGGTCCGCGGCTGGAGGCTGATCGAACAGGCCATCCGGCGTTTTGTGCCGCTGTCCCTGTATTCCGGCTTTGGGACGGTCTGGAACCGGCTGCTGGTCAGGCCGCTTGTTCCGGACATCGACCGGATTCCTGAAGAGGACAGGGCCTATTATGAAAAATTCATGGTCAGCGCGGTCCACAACCCGAATAAAGTGGACTTGGCCAAAGACGTCCTTTTTGAATTGATTTCCAAAGAGTATGCTCGAACGGCGTATCGCCGGATCGATCAAAATGTCTGGAAACCCCTGGATGCGGCAGTCGGACTATTCAAGAAAAAGATGGATGAGGCCAGACGCCGGCGGCAGGATCGAGCGCTGCGGGTCTTCGAAGACCAATATGGCCGGACCCGTGCTCTGCGCTGCCTCTATGAGACGCTGCGGAACACCGCCGTTTGGATCTATGCCGTTCATGAATATCAAGAAACCCGCGACGCGCAGAAGAAAAAATTTTGCCGCACGCTTCTCAAAGAGCTGATGGAGAGAGAGATTCACAACACGCGCGAGTGGATTCGCCTCTGGCGCGAGGCCTCCGTGGAATGGATGATCGTTTCAGGTTTCGGGGAAACGCCTTTTATCTACGGAGAGAATTTTCCGGAGCTCCTGGAGAAAAAAATGGCCCTTATGAAAAAGCATAAGAATGACGAACCCTTCATCGACCCGAATTATATGTTTCGCCTGGCTGATGACCCCACCTTAAATCAATTGGCGTAAGCCTGTTTGACAAGGTTGACGTTGATCAGGACGTCTCGACGGTAAAACTCAAATAGGGACATGTCCCTATTCTTTGAATTAGGTACGTATCCCCGATTTGTATTAATGCCTGCACCCGCTTAGAGAACTGACGCGACGGTCCAAGTTCCGCCGGTCTCGCTTACCTCATTTTCAGGCTGATGCTGCCGATGCCCGCTTTGATTTCCAAGTCGATGGACACCTGGCTTTTTCCATAGGCCTCATTTGTATAAGTGTCGCCGCTTTTGGCAAAACCGGACGCGTCCACAGAGCCGATACCCCCGTCCACCCGGATCCGGGCCCCGATATTTTTTGGCAGATAAATCGTGCCGCTGCCCACCCCGCCATGGACTGACCCCTCCAGATTTTGTGTCCGATCACCCGACAGGTCAAGGGTCAGGCTGCCGACCCCCATGTGGATTTCTATATCCTTTAGTTGGAGGCCGCTCAGGTTGAGGTCGGCTTCGCCGGCGCCCAGGTGGAGCTTCAGCTCGAGGGATCCTGTTATTGAGCTGGAGGTCCCAACGATTGCGCGTCCGCCCCAATGTGATTCCCGAAGACCTGCGCTGTTCGATGGTCAAATAGGCTTTTGAGCCGGTTTTATGGTAGCTGACTTCGGGCTCCCAGCGCGGGACGTTGTATTTAAAGTAACCCGACATCAATGCGTCTATCGTCCCGGCCTGGATCTTGAGTTCGCCCGCGCCAAGTTTCAAATTCAATTCCGCAGACTCCGCATTCTCAAGCGGAGTGACCACGGTCTTTTCTTTAATTTCGCCGACACGAACGCAAGCTATGCAAAACATAATGGATATAATGAAAACAACCAACATCGCTTTCGTGGTATTGTTCATGGTTATCGTCCTCCTTCTTTATTTGATACGTGTTTATCATCGGGAAAGTTCAACATTTAGGGGAGCAGGGCCTTTATCGGGTTTCCTTCAGGTTGACCGTATCGCGCCAGTAGCGGAGCTTCCCCGTTTCCTGGACGTCCGGGCTTCCGTCAAAGGCCAATCCCGATAGCCAGGGCTTGCCCTCCATGAGGACCTTATTCTTGAAAAGGGCCTTGGTCAAGTTGACGATTGTGTACCGGAGCCCGTCTCCCTCGAGTGCGGCAAAGAAAAAATCGCCGTTGGTTTCAAAGTCGCCGCAGTGCCATTTTCCGGCTTCATAGGTATATTTGGGGCGTTTGGAGTCGCGGCTCATATCCTGGCGCAGGTCGTTTTTTGCGCCGATAAAATAGCTTTTTCCGCCAACTTCAATCCGGACTCCCTGACCGGAACGGGGAGAGTCCACAGAAAGCAGTCTGACCTGGGCCGCCAGTTTCTGAGGGTCGTCTTTGGCCGGATGAGGAATGAGCACGGTCACGAATCCCGCGGTTTCGCGAAGCTCAAAATGTTGCCCGGTGGTCTGGTGAATCGTCAGCTCATCCTGGTAATGGCGTTTTTGCGGCTCAACGCCTTCCAGCTTGAAATTGGTGGCCGGAAAAACAATGAGCAGGTGCTTGTCCATCGGGAGCGCACCTGCCTGGATGCCTCCGAATCCGGCTATGGTGTCATAGACCGTGTCATACCAGTGGTCGCCCCGGGCGAGGATTTTCCGGGTATGCCAGAGGTTGGCCAGCGTAAAGAATTCTTCTTTGAGCGATTTGAAAACATCAAACACCACAAAAATATCGGGCTCTTTGATATAGGTAACCACCCGGTCCCAAGCATATCCCCAGTTGTCGTCGGTCAGCCGCGTGCGGCTGTAATCGAAGTCCGGCAGATTTAGGAAGTCCACTTTCTGTGTCCGGACTTTTCGGTAGGAGCCGGCGTCTTTTAAGAAATCCAGGATGCCCTGCCCGGGCACGGCTTCCCGGACGCTGTAGCGATATTCATCTGCTTTCTGACCCATCCAGATTTTTTCCGGCCGGACGCAGAGCCGGTTGTGAAAATAATCCTGCCTATAATTGCCGAAGGGTCCGCTCGGCATATAATCCCTGTAGCCGCCGTCATGGAGGAGGACCGAGCCGCCGGACATGAGCAGGACAAGGTTGTTTTCGTCGGAATGGCCGTGGGTCATTTTTTCCTCTTCCACGGGGATCGTGTCTCTTAGGTAATCGCGAAAGTTCAGCCCGCCGTCCCCTTCGTCCCTGTAATTGAGGAGGAGGTATGTGGATTGGGGACTCCAACCGTTCCGGAAAACGATCTTTTTTCCCAGGACATCTTCCATGACCTCCTCAGATTGGAACTGCGGCGGAGCAGGAGCGACCGAATCGCCTCCCCAGCGGTAGCAGTCGAGCAGCATGAATCCAAGGCCGACGCTTTCCGGTTTCTTGAAATCTATGTATTTGCGGGCGATCGTCGAGGCCGCCCACTTCATGTTAGGATCTTTGTAAAAATTGGCCGCTGTTTCGAAGAAGACCAGGAAGTGTGTCCACTGCGATTCCCAGTGGGCGTCGCCGAAGTCCGGGACCATGCCCCAAGGGCTGATGAGATGGAGGTAGTACTGGGCGTAATAGTACATTTCCGGCGTTTTCAGGAGCTCATCCATTTTCTTCAAAGCATCGGAGTAGCCCAGCATCGAATAGAGCCATACGCCGTTATAGATCGTGGCGTCCTCGATTTCCCAGTTTCCCCAGTTGTCGTCGCCCAGGGCCTTTTGCTGCATTTCCCAGACCTTGACATTTTTATGAGTGGGGAGGGCGCGGACCGCCCAGGCCAGGCCTTCCGCGCGGAGGATGGCCCTGTTCATCGGGCCCCATTCCTGGGTCCGCAGCATATAGGCCATGCTCTCGGCAATCACCGTTTCCACCTTGGCATTTTCTTCGGGGCTGAGCTGCTTGAGGCGGTGCAGAGTGTCGTAGGCGCGGATATAGCGCATGACCGTGAAAAAATCTGGAAGCGCCGGCACGCCGTCTTCGTAATCCAGCCGGATTTTCCTGGCCCAGTCGGGGAAGTTGACTCGGAAATCACCGTAGGTCGTCAGGACTTTCTTTGCCCTCAGAGCATATTCGAGCTTTTGTTCCTTCTCGTAGAGATAAGAATAAATGACGGCCATTTCGAGCAGAGCTCCGGGGGGCCGGTAGCCGAAGACATTTTTTGGGTCAAAGCCCTGTTTCCATTTGCCGATGATCTCGTCGTAGTGCTGCCAGGTCCAGTCGGCGGAGGCCTTGGCGTAGGCTAGGTATTGAGCACGCGAGACAGCTTCGATGCCTAAAATATCGCCTGAAAGCATCATAAACAGAAGCACGGCAAAAATGACATAATGAGCAGTCCTAAGAGATTTTTTAATCATGATTCGTTCCCTCCGCAGGATTGAAAAATCACATGCTCATCATATGAAAAATAAAAGCGCGTTTCAACTCGCGACGTATAAAAATATGATGTTTTTTCATTTTGTGAGAGTCACGAAACATGGAGTCCGTGACGCTCGCAGCGACCATCAGCGAAGGTTTAGCCTTCTCTCGCCGTCTTCGAGGGGACTCCCCATTCGGAGCGCGAGGACTGTGCGAGCCTCGCCGCGATCTGCGGTGGTTCGGAATCTACGGCACAGAGCAGGGGAGATGATTCCAACCATGGTGCGAGTTCCGCAGCGCCGAGAAGACGATGAGAGAACGGCGTTAAAAACCTTCGCGGGAGCAAGAGCGTTGCGGACTCCATATTTTATGATCCGAGTCAGATAGAAAATGATCTTATAAAATTCGTTTTCTGTATATAATATGGATACGAACATGAAAAACTCGAAGGATCTGGTCAAAAACCTGGGCAGGCTCAAGCGCTACGCCAGGGGAGCATTCCTGTTCCAGGCCGAGGAGAAAGCGGCGGGCTTTTATTATGTGGAGACAGGCGAGATCCGTGTTTTCAAGATGGACGAGCAGGGCCGGGAGCTCGAGGTGGCACGCTTGGGTCCGGGCGATTTTCTGGGTGAGGCTATCGCCTTTGTTTCGGGACGCTTCCCGTTCTATGCCCAAGCCTCTAAAGATTCCAGCGTTTATTATTTTGAAGCCCACGCCGTGTTCCGTCGAATCGAATCCGACCCCGCCATTGCCAGGTTCTTCATCGGTTTGCTCGCTCAAAAATGTGTCGTACTGAGCAGCCGGGTTGAGAGTCTTGGCCTGCGAACGGTCCGGCAGCGCCTCATCCAATATCTGCTGGCCAATTGTCACGGCCCCGGGCCTTGCCTGGTCGAACTTAAGATCAAAAAAGGCGAGTTGGCCAAACTTTTAGGGACGATCAGCGAAACACTGTCCCGCAGCCTGAAACAGATGCAAAAGGAAGGCTTGATCATAGTCCAGGGGCAAAAAATTCATGTCCGCGACTGCCAAAAGCTCAGGGAAGAGCTGGCTGCCTGATTTTTTTCCGAAAATCTTGACGAGCGGTTCATATGCCCCGTGGCTTGCCACGGGGAACCGCTCGAGAGGGTTCCAAGGGGGAGTCGCCCCCTTGGTCGCAGGGCGGGGTTTCATGCCCCGCCCAAGAAGGGGAGGCAGGGCGGCCGGGTCTTCCCGGCGCCCGTTGGAAGGGGTCTTCCCCTCCAAATTGACTTAAGTCAAAGATTTTCGTTCCGGTGTTTCTTATAATAGCCTCGTTGGAATTGCCTCTCCGATGCCTTCTCCAACCTTTTTCTGATCATGCGGGAGGGGCTCGGGAGAGAATATTTCGCCCAGAAGGAGAAATGCTATGGCGAAAAGAAAAATCATTGAGATTGATCGCGATAAATGCGACGGCTGCGGGCTGTGCACGACGGCCTGCATGGAAGGCGCGCTCGAGCTGGACGCTGAAAACAAGGCCATCCTCGTGAAAGAGATCTTTTGCGACGGGCTGGGCGCTTGCCTCGATGTCTGTCCGACCGATGCGCTGAAAGTCGTCGAAAGAGATAGCGCAGAATATGACGCCCAAGCCGCCTATGCCCATGTCCTTAAAGCATGGGGAAAAGAGGCCGCCCAGCAAGTCCATGGAGCGCGGCCACCGGAGAGAAAACCGGTCCCTCATTTTCATATGGGCTGCCCGGGCAGCATGGCCAGGGAAATTCCGAAAGACCCCGAACCGCAATCCGGCCAGACGATGTCCAGCCGATCAGAGCTAAGTCAATGGCCCATCCAGCTCCATCTTGTTTCCCCGTTTGCGCCCTATTTTCAGGATGCCGACCTATTGATCGCCGCGGACTGTACGGCCTTTTCTATTGGAGGATTTCACCAGGATCTGTTGAAGGGAAAAAAGCTGGTCATCGCCTGCCCGAAATTGGACGACACGACTGGATATATCGAGAAATTGGCCGAGATCCTGCGGCGAAATGAAATCAAGTCGCTGACGGTTGCGATTATGACCGTTCCCTGCTGCTTGAGTCTGTATCACATGGTCGAAGAGGCTGTGGCTCTTTCGGGGACGCGAATCGAGCCCAAAAAAGTCGTGGTCGGGATCGACGGCCAAATCGCCGCTTGATTTTTTTCGGGGTCAAACCTACTCGTTACGCATGTTTTTCTTGGGTATTTTGCGTAACGAGTAGGTTTGACCCCAATTCTTAATTCAGATTGACCGATTCCGCGCCGCCGCAATAGATGCCGTTGAACAAGAATTTGAACGTGCCGTGAGGCTGGCCGCGGAACGTGATCTCGGGACAGAAAAGGACGAGCTTGCCTTTGCCCACCGGCGCTGAGACGACTTCAACACCGCGCCGCAGATACTGATCGCCCCAGACCCAGCCGCTCCGTAACGGATTCGCATTCTCAAACCAGGCCACCGCTTGAACGCCCTTCAGCGCGGCGTCGGGGGTAAGGTCCAGGACCGGGTTGTTGTCGAAGAAGACGTCCAGGACGTCGGGCATGCCGTAGGCCAGGGGATTCGTGTTGTCGACACGCACCTGGAGCACCGAGCCCGGCACATAGAACTTTTGCGAGCCAACCGTCGCCTGCCTTCCGTCCGGCGTTATTTCGACAAGGTGGTTGGCGATCGGCAGCCCGAGATGGTAGCCGAGGCTGATCGAGCCGGCGATAGTCAGAACAGCGCCGCCGTCTTCCAGGAATTTCTTGATCTGCGGGATGGTTTTATCCGCCGTGATCCGGCCGATCATATGCCGATATTCCTGTGGAATCGCGTCCGGATTGAGCTGGCCGAACCCCCCGCGTCCAAAGCCCGCCGCTTGGCCGCTCTGGACAGGCGCCGGGATGGCGCCCTCCACAAAAATCAGGACATCATATTTGGCCGAAAGATTCCCTGCGTCCAAAGCCGGGGCGTAGACAACCTCGAACGGGAACTCGAATTGCTCGAGGATCCAGCGGACCCAGCCGGAATCCATAGAACCGCCATAGTTGTCCCAGAGCCCGACGCGGAGCGGCTTAAGGCGATAGGCTTCGCCCGAAGGCTTGATGTCCGCGGCAGCGATATCCAATCCGAGCTGTTTGGCCGCTTTCTCCAAGACCGGCAGGACCGAAGGCTTAGCCGGAACGAAGATCGTTCCGGCGGGATAATTCTTTCCGTCTGCCAGAAACGGCTTTTTTATCCAATAGACCTCCTCGTTATTCTTCAGAAGCCTATTGATCGCGATGAAGGAATCATTCTCCTGATGGCTGAGCAGAAAGCCGGCGGCCTTGTCGGCATTTTGGGCGGCAAACGCTCCCGCCGGCGGCTTGATCAAATCGCCGATTTCCTGGAAGGGGCCGTCGAACGCGTCTAGAATTCGGTCGAACACAACGCCCATCTGATAAGCGACGGTCCAGCCGGCACTGTCATAGGGAGGCCGGGGAGGGCCGCCGGGATAAGCGAAATCATTGGGATGGTCCTGCGCTTCGAACATGGTCATGATGTGGGCGCGGAACGCTTGAGCTGTTTTGACGATATAGGACCCTTGTGGATAGGTTTTGTTGCCTACGGCAAAGGACTTGGTCGCACGGTGGACGGCGACCCCGCTTTTCATAAGAGTGTTGACGAATTTCGTGGCCGTCAGGAAATCCGGCTGGTCGGAGGGAATGATAAAGCCTCGCGGATCGCGCTTGGCCGGGTCGCGGAGCATGTCGTAATACTTAAGCGGGACCGAGGCTCCGCCTCTCATGCCGCCCGGGCCTCCTCCCGGTCCGCTTCCCGCGGCGGGTTGCTGCTGGGCGGCAGCGGCCCGATCTTTTTCGATTTGGGACTGAACGGCGGCGATTTGCAGGGGCTCGAACGTCCACGTGTCACGGCTGCCTTTTTCGATCGCGTTTTTGCCCATGATGAAGCGGTTATACAGCATCTCCTCGCGACGCCTTGATGCGAAGTCGAGGATGGCTTTATCGGCTGTAATTGAATAGTCGATGGACTGGCGCATATGCCATTTCTGGGGCATGATCGGATAGGGATAATCGCCCTTGGGCAACACTCGGTCGGGAATGAATGGGATGTCCTGGGGCGTCGGGTTGCCGATGATCTCGGTCAAAATGCCGATGATGTTATGGAAATAGCCGGTGCTGCGCAGCCCGCCGTTCCACCAGGTGGAATAGCTTGCGCCCGAGCGCATGATCGCGCCCGGCTTGCCCTCGGCCGCAAACCGCTCATGCATAGCTAGACCAAGAAGGTCGGTGCCCACTGGGACGAGAGGGTCGAAGTAGTAGTTGAAGGGGTCGCGGAAGGGCGGGCAGAAAAGGACTGTGCCGGCCGGGCCGGACTGATGGTGGTTGTAGAGAAACTGCGGGTGCCACTCGCGATAGAGCTGTCGGCTGACGGCCTCGGTCTCGGGCTGTGTCACCATGTAGAAATCGCGGTTGTTGTCGTGGCCGACGTATTTTTGATAGAGGCGGGGCAGTCCGCTCATCGCTCTTTTCTGCGGGTCCTTTTCTCTCATGTACCAGTTGGAAACGAGTTCCAGGCCGTCCGGGTTGACCGGCACGGCGAGCAGAATCACATCGTCCAGGAGCCGGAGAGTTTCAGTGTCCCGGCCGCTCACCATCTGGTAGACAAGCTCCACGATCTGCTGGGAGCCGACAATTTCGGTGGCATGAAGACCGCCGTCAATCCAGACGACAGCTTTCCCCTCAGCGGCCAGCTTTTTGGCCTCGGCGTCCGCGAGCCCTTGGGCCAGGGCCAGCCGCCGGGAAATCTGCTTGTAGCGGTCGAGGTTCCTCATGTTTTTGGGCGAGGTGACGATGGCCATGATCATCGTCCGGCCCTCGGCGGTCTTGCCGATGTCCTGGAGCGTCATGCGGTCGGATTCCTTGTCCAGTTTTTTCCAGTAGGCGACAAGCTGCGTATAATTGAAGAGCTGATAATCGTCACCGACGTTGAACCCGAACTGCTCTTTCGGGCTGGTGATTTTTCCCTGAGCCGAGGCCAGGGAACAAACCAATAGAAGGAAGATAGAGAGACAGAAGACTTTTTTGGGGGGATTCATGCACACCTCGCTTTTTTTCTCGGAGGAGTCATCATGGACCCCTGACTTATATCAAAGAACTGTGGGGATGTCAAAAATCCGGGGTCAAACCTACTCATTACGCCCGCTCCCCAAGAGAATTATGCGTAACGAGTAGGTTTGACCCCGGTTTCCTAGAGAAACATTTTCTTGAAGACGTTGACCAGTCCGAGGGCGTAATCCACTTGCGTCAGCGGCGCCTTGCTTTTCTGGACGATCTTGGTGAAGCGGCCGTCTTTGTTGCTGTCCTTAGTGACGATGATGCAATCGGCGAAAGGAGCGACGGCATCGATCATCCGTTCATTGTCGCTTCCCGCGGGACCCCGGGTGGCCTCGCCGCCGACGTGCACGGCGATGATGAAAATCTTGTTCTTCTTGCAATAATCCACGAGTTTTTTCAGCCGCGCTTCTTCCGCATCCACGGTCAATCCCGAGGCACCCATCCCTTTCAGGCTGGCACCGATGGCGAAGATGACCGTCTTGTAGGGACTTCCCTTGGCGAACTTGGCCGTGTCTGTATTGATTTCCACATGGAATCCTTCGGCGGGTTGTTTGCCGGCCAGGCCCACGCCGGCCTGGAGCATTTCAACGGTCGGGACGTTGCAGTAGTCATACTTGATGCCCGCTTCCTCCATGACAATATTGAGCGCATTGACATCATTGCTCTGCCCTGCGGACGTGGTCAGCACGGGCAGTTGAGCTTTGGGCGGCGCCTGAGATGAGCCTGTTTGGCACAAGAAAGCAAACATACCAACCATCAAAAACACCATCGCTTTTGTTTTCATATCTCTCCTCCTCTTGGACGCAGGATTTTCTTGTCTTTTTATCTCTGGGGCTCCGGCTCCATCAGGACGTCGATCATCCGGACGGCCTTTTGCCATGTCTGAGAATAGGGTTTGCCGCGTCCCCGGTTTCGTTTTTCGCTGTCATAAAAGCCGAAATGATTGTATTTTACGAGCAGTTTGTCTCCGAGCTCCCACCAAGCATTCACGACTTTGTTGGCATTGTCCAGGCAGTACTTGGTCAGGAATTCGCGGGCCTTGACCGGGCTTTTGGCATAGAGGTCCTGGGCCTTTTTATCGATCTCGGCGGTCCTCTGGACGGCGCCGGCTTCGTGCTCGAGCTGTGCTTTTTTCACATCTTCGATGGCTTCGGCATAGACGACCTGAGTGTGGAAATCGACGTAATCGAAGGCCCAACGCGCCGAGCCGCGGTTGAACTCAAAGTGATCGCCGATGCCGAAGGATTTGGGAAGGTCGTTGATCCCGGCATAGAGCGGCACGTAGCAGGAAGTGTCCTGAGGGCCGAACGCCAGCCACTCGATTCCTCCAATCGGGTCGGGCAGCCACCCTCGGCACTGGACCAGACTGGTGTATTCGACGTTGGAAACCCCGATCAGCCGCGTATTCCGCCAGTAGTTGGGATTCTGGTACGGACCGCCGCGGATGCCCTTGACGGGGTCGAAGATCGTCCCGTAGCTCTTGTCACGGGTCATGTTCATGACGTCCTGGACGGAGATCTTATTGTCGGGCTTGACCGAGAACGGCAGGTCCATGTTCTGGATCTCGGGGCCGAGCTTCAGCGACGGGGCAACGATGTTGAAGAACCGCCATATGCGTGACGCCCGACCCTGGCTGCTCATGGCGCTTCCCTCGTGTGGGGAGTAGGCCCGCTTGAAGCTAAAGGGCTTGCCGCTGGCCGGGTCGTAGAGCTTCTGCTCGACGGCGAAGGAAATGACGTTCGGCGAAGCCATGAAGAAATCTTTATTGTTGAGATCGATCTCGCCGATGCGCGATTCATTGGGACATACGCTCACGTTTTCATCGGGGATGCGCTGGGCGCACCAGACGGCGCCCGGCTTTCCGGTCTCCGGGGTCCACAGCGGGCCCGCGGGCATGATCTCGAAAACCCAGACTTCGCTAGGGTCGGAGACGGCCAGCATCTCGCCGCCGTCGTTGAACCCGTAGCCGAATTTCTCGGCGGCATCGCCCATGACCTTGATCGCCTCGCGGGCGGTCTTCGACCGCTCCATAGCCAGGAGCGTCAGCATGGTGATGTCGAACTTCGCCGAGGGGGTGTTATTGTCGAGCTTGCGGACAGCGCCGATCGTCGATTCCGAGATCGCCATCTGATTTTCGTTCATATAACCGAACATGCCGCGATGGTAGGCGAAGGTGTGGGGGATTTCCGGGATCTCGAGGCCCGCGAAGTCCTTTTTGTAAAGCTCCCACTTCAAGCCTTCTTTGGGCGGCCAAGTCTTGTACTGGTTGATGTGATAGATTTTTCGCGTGGAGCCGGGCTTGTGGTCCGCCGCGGGAATATGGCCCCACGTCCAGTCGCACGTCCCGCAGTCACAGGTATGGGTGGTCATGGTCGAGCCGTCCACGGACGCCCCTTTCGCGATCATGATGACTGTGCACGCGTCATGGCCAAGGTCCGCCATGAGGTCATCTTGGGCGGTGTTGGCCTTGCGGGGGCCGATGAATGCAAAAGCGCCAACGAGCAAAAGGGCTGTCAGCAGGCCGATCAAGGCCCATCGTTGTTTTAATAACATGTTGGTCCTCCAACCGTAGTATAATCGGGGTCAAAGCTACTCATTACGCACATTCCCCATCTGATTTATGCGTGATGAGAAGCTTTGACCCCATTCTAGACCCCGTTCTAAACATTATCGTCGTTCCTCGGTTTCTGTATAAACGTCCATCATCCGCACGGCTTTTTGCCAGACCTGCGGCAATGCCTTGCTGCGGGCCCGGCTCCTTTTCTCGGGATCATAGAAACCGAAATGATTGTATTTGACGAGCAGCCTGTCGCCGAGATCCCACCAGGCCGCCACCACCTTGTTGGCGTTGTCCAGGCAATAATTTGTCAAAAATTCGACCGCCTTGGCCGGGCTTCTAGTATAAAGCTCCTGGGCCTTCTTATCAATTTCTGCAACTCGGGTCAACGCGCCGACTTCCCATTCCTGCTGGGCCTTTTTTATATCTTCGATCGCTTCCGAATAGGCGACCTGGGCGTGATAATCCGTATAATCAAATGCCCAGCGGGCCGAGCCCCGGTTGAGCTCCCAGTGGTCGCCGATATTGAACGATTTTGGCACGGCGGTGACGCCGGCATAGAACGGCATGTAGCACGATGTGTCCTGAGACCCCCAGGCGAGCCAGACGATCCCGCCGATGGGAGCGGGCAGCCAGTTCCGACATTGGGTAACCGTCGTGTATTCGGCTCCTCTTGTCCCGATTGTCCGCGTCCCTCCGTAATAGTTGGGGTTGGCATAAGGGCCTCCCCGGATGCCCTTCACAGGGTCAAGCGACGTCCCCTGGCACTTGTCGCGCGTAAAAGTCATGACGTCCAGGGCCGAAATCTTTTTGTCCGGCTTCACGGAGAAGGGCAGGTCCATGTTGGGCGTTTCGGGCGGCAATTTTTGGGACGAGGCGACGAGGTCAAAAAAGCGCCAGAGCCGAGACCTCCCTCCGCTAGTGGCCGCGCTTCCCTGGGCAGGTGAATAGGCCCTTTTCCAGCTGAAGGGCTTGCCGCTGTTAGGGTCGTACAAACCGTTTTCCACAGCGCAGGAGAGGACGTTCGAGGATGCCATAAAGAGGTCGGGATTGTTGAGGTTGACTTCGCCGATGCGGGACTCGTTCGGGCAGACGCTGACCTGGTCATCGGGAATCCGGTGGGCGCACCAGACGGCGCCCGGCTTTCCGCTCTCCGGCGTCCACAGCGGGCCGACGGGTATGATCTCGAAATCCCAGACTTCTTTCGCGTCGGCCACGGCCAGCATCTCACCGCCGTCGACAAAACCGTATCCATATTTTTCGGCCAGGGAGCCCATAAGCTGAATGGCTTCTCGCGCCGTCTTCGACCTCTCCATGGCCAGGAGGGAGAGCATGGTGATGTCCATTTTGGGGGCCGATGTCGAATTGCTGATCTTGCGCTGGTTCCCGATGGTCGATTCGCCCATAGCCAGCTGCTGGTCGTTCATATAGCCGAAGACGCCGTGGACATAGCCGTAAGTGTGGGCCGGTTGGGGAAGTTCCAGGCCCGAATAATCTTTTTTAATCATATCCCACTTCAGCCCTTCTTTGGGCGGCCATGTCCGCATCTGGGAAATGTGGTAGATCTTGCGCATTTCGCCCGGCTTATGATCGGCGGCGGGCACATGGCGCCAAGTCCAGTCGCAGATGCCGCAGTCCGCCGTGTGTGTGGCCATGACCGACCCATCGGTAGAGGCATCTTTCCCGACCATGATGACCGTGCAATTGTCGGAGGAAATGATGACGTTGAACGACTCAGTGTCTTTGCTTTTTAAAAAAGAAAATGTCAGAAATGATCCAATGCTTAGGATGAACACGAATGCCAAGAGAATTATTAGTGTTTTCTTATTTGACATATCTAAACTCCATCATCTGGGGACGCATATAGGATTCACTAGATGTCCCTGATTTTTTCCTGCCCCCGCCGAGATTTTTTTCGAGGACAATACCTTGGGGCGGGTGGCATGGCATATTCCCCGCACGCCCGCTTTAAGGATTGCTCCTAATGAGTTCATCGCCAAAGGCTCCATGGAAAGGAGGCAGAGAGCGAAGCGACCGTTGGAGGGAAACCCATGCCAAGGGTTTCCCTCCAAGAGTGTCCGACAGGACCCGCCCCGCCGCCCGTCCGAGAATAAAATGCGCTATTTCTCACTCGTAATAAACGCTTTTCGGGTCGGCCTTCGCCGGGTCGTTGAAATAGTGCCCCACGCCATTCTGGACGAGGTCCGCATACCGAGGGATGCCCTGAAGCCGGATGGGCTGGTCCGGGTTCTTCTTGGAATATTGACGCATGATTTCGAGAGCGACGGAGCAATGTTGGCCGACACGCTTCTCCATCGGCCAGCCCTTCTCGTCATACGGGACGAACAATTTTTTCTTCTTGGATAGGCTCAGCAAAAATGGGTCCTTGCCGTCCAGAAGCAGTTTGACCGTTTTGGGTCCGGTCGGCTGGTCGAGGAAGGGGATGGGAGCTTCCATGAGGAAGGGCAGCGTGTCGGAAAAATCGCCGATCTCCCTGTGGGAAAGGCCATGGAATCCGGAGGGAGACGGCTCGACATGGTTGTCGAAGCCTTCCATGGCTTTGACGGTCATCGCCGTCAAGGTGGCGATCTTCGCGGATTTGTCGGGCGCGACGATGCAGTTCGTAACGGGGAACATGGTCTCCGCGCCATGCATGTCCATGGCGATGTTCATTTTGTCCTGCCTCATCATCTGCATGGCGGCGTAGGTCACGCGTTCCATGAGAGCGCCGTGGGGCCGCCCCGGCCACGTGCGGTTGGTGTTCCGGATATCGAGATAGGAGAGGAGCTGTCTGTCGGGATAATGGATGTAGACGTCCGGGTCGGGCCACTGGTCGAGCGGAGACGCGTCGCGATTGCCCATGCGGAACCGCACGCGGCCCCATTCGGTGGGGATATCGAAATACAGCGGATAGCCGTCGCCGGGCTTAGTGTTGCGGCTGGCGCTGTTGTTGAATTCCGGGATGATGTAGAGGGTCCCTTTTTCGACGACCGCGTTCTCGATCATGATGATGGTCGCCAGCAGTCCCGCCGGCTCGTTGGCATGGGTGTTGGCCATAATCAACACTTTCCCCCCTGGCTCTTTGCCTTCGAGGATGAAGACATCGGTGTCGGCCATCGTCCCTTTCAAGCTGGGCACGAATTCGCTCAGCTTGATGACTTTTGTCACGCCGGGCCCCGCGATGACAGGAATCTGAAAATGCCGATGTTTGTAGAGAGGAAGGCCTCCGAGAATGCTCACAGCCAGAAGGATCAGGACCAGCGCCGATTTGATTCTCGATTCGCGGGACATCTTTTTTCCTTTTTATTTGAAGCGCAGGATGCGGAGCAAGAGCGGCACCAGGACCAGCAGGTACAGGATCATATCGTTAACGTTCTTTTTTTCGTGGATAAAGTTCCAGATGAGCATCGCCGCGACATAGGCGCTGATGACATAATAGAGGATCATGATCAGGGGCATGGCATCTCTCCTCTACATGCTCCACCGGACCAAAAAGGCCAGCTTTGCGCTATAGACCACCATCAGGATACCCACAGCCGTAATCACCAGCCAGGGAAGCCAGGTGGTCTTCAAGAATGACCAATACGAACCCTTATATTCAGAGACCATGACGCTCAGCCGTCCAATCAAGGCCGTCGGCGGCAGGCCGTCGCCCAGCGGCCAGAGCAGGCTCAGTCCGGCGATGGCGACCGTCGCATGCAGGCCGATCGAATCGAAAAACCAGATGAGGGGGATGCCCAGGATGGCGGCGGCGCCGTACGTGAGGACGCCTTCGGAAAACGGGATGATCGCGGTGAGCAGGATATAAAGAAGGATGAGCGGCGTGCTGATGACGGCAAAGGAGAGCAGGCCTCGGACTCCCGTCGCCGTCATGATCTGCTGGAGCATCCCGACGACGATCATCGTGGCCAGCAACGGCAGCAGCCTTTTCATGGTGTCCCGTGATAAGGTCAAGACTTTGATTTTCTTGGGGCTGACGAGAAGCGCCACAAGGGCCGAGATGACAAACTCCAGGGGCAGCCCGAAAATAGGCAGTGCAAACGGCCAGATCCTCGAGGCGACGATGAGCCCGAAAAAGACAAGAAATGGAAGCAAGACTCTCCACCAGGTCATGCCCTTGGGGGCTTCGGGCATATTCTGGAGCGCAGTCTGCGGGTCTGTGGCGCTTTCTTTTTTCCAGCCCAGGACGAACAAGGTGAATGTCCCGAGCAGCAACACGGGAATCCCCAGTGTGAACTCAAAGCCGACGTACGGAATGGCCGTCCCGGCGCAGAGGATCATCGCCCAGATGTTGACGGGCGGGGCCGCCGCGCTGAGCCCGGCCCAAATGAACATCATGGCGGCGACTCTCCTTTGGGGAACGCCGAGAAATTTAAGGGCCATGGCCACTGGCGCGCCGACCACCAACAAGGAGACGCTGCCCGCCCCGGTCAGCGCCCCGGGGATGAGGACGATGATCATCAATATGAACAGGGCGATGAGGCGCTTGTTGTGAAAGAGCCGGATCGTGCCGCGGACCACGTAATTCACGCCGCCGGATTCGCTGATGATGGCCATGAAAATGGTCGCCGTGGAAAAGAGGAGCATGACATCCAGATAAGGGAAGCTGCCCTCGATGAGCTGACGGGGGAGGTCGGCGATGGGCGGCGTTTTGACGAAAGCCCCGGCGATGCCTCCGGCCAGAGCGGAGGCGAGAATGCTGAGCTCAACGGATAATTTCTTCCACTTCGCCACCGCGTAGGCGGCGACCATGACCAGCAGGATGATCCCGACTTGAAAAGTCATGCCTTCAGCCTAGCAGCCATTTTATATTTTGCTTTTCCCAATAGTCAAGCCCGAACCCGTTCCGCTTCTGATTTGACCCGTGTTCCTATTTTCATTATATTACTCCGCGCAACCGCCATGCCGACCGTTCAAAAAAAAATCGCGGCGCCTGTCCTTGTCATCATTTCCGCAATCGGGCTGCTCTCGTTCGCGACGGCCTGCAAAAAGCGGCCGTCCCCTCAAGAAATTCTCGTGACCCTGATACAGGAGAACCTCCGCGGCCGGCTGGACAAAGCAGAAATCCCGCCGGAGGTTTGCGTCGGGGACGATCTCATCCAGGCCTCGACGCTCGTCGGGGAATTTTATCAGGGCCGTCAGTATCAGCCGGCCTGGAGCCGCCAAGGAAGCTTGCTTGCTCACGTCGAGTCGTTGCTTTTCGCTATCCGGGCGGCCGAACAGGAGGGCCTTTTTCCATGGGATTATCACCTCCAATCGATCGTGGCAAAGGCGAAAGAGTTCGTGCGCATTTCGGGCGGCGAGCCCCGGCAGTTGGCCTCCGTCCTGAGCGACCTTGAGCTTCTCCTGACGGATGCGTTTTTAGTTTATGCGACCCACCTGGCGCAGGGAAAAGTCAATCGCGATACGTTCGAGGCGGAATGGGATGCGGAGTGCCGATCCATGGATGTGCTTGACCTTCTCCAAACATCGCTGGCTTCAGGCCGCGTTTGGGAGAATCTCCGGAACCTTCCCCCCCAGCATGCCTATTATGCCGACCTGAAAAAAGCACTCATTAGCTATCGAAAGCTGGCCTCGAAAAACGACTGGCCCCGGGTCCCGGGAGATCCTCCGCTTCAAAAGGGGGATAGGGGCAAGCGGGTTGAAGCTCTCAGGAGCAGATTGCTCAGAGAAGGCTTCGACGGCCGTCTTCAATCGAAGCCCAAAGACCTCTTTGACGAAAGCACGGAACAGGCCGTCTGCCGGTTCCAGGATAAGCACGGACTTCCGCAGACCGGGGTGGTCGATGAGCCCACGTTCAAAGCCCTGGCGGTTTCTGCGGCAGAGCGCATGCGTCAGATCGAGGTAAATCTGGAACGGTGGCGATGGCTTCCCCACGACCTCGGGCCCACCTATGCCGTTGTCGATGCGGCCAGCTTCGAAATGTTCGTGGTCGACCGCGGGCAGGAGGTCATGGCCATGAAGATCGTGGCGGGGATGATGGCCTGGCCCACGCCAGTTTTTAGCAGCCGGATGACGGATATCGTCATCAACCCTTACTGGTATGCCCCGAGCCAAGTCCTTCTCAAAGAGCTGATCAATTATATGAAGGCCGACCCGAATTACCTGACCAGCAACAAGATGAAGCTGCTGCAAGGCTGGGGGAAAGAGGAAGTCGAGGTGGATGTCAAAACGCTCGACCTGAACGAGGTCAACGCAAAGAATTTGGATTTTCACCTCCGGCAGGACCCCGGACCGCTGAACGTGCTGGGCCGCATCAAATTTTCGATGCCCAACACGTATGATGTGTATCTTCACGACACGCCGTACCAATCGGATTTCGGCCAGTTCACCCGGACCTTCAGCCATGGCTGCATCCGAATCGCCAAGCCCGTGGATTTTGCTCTATTCCTTCTCCAGGACCCGGAGCGCTGGGACGAGGAAAAGATCGCCGCATGTATCGGCCAGGAAGTGGAGCAGACCATCCCGGTGAAAAGGCGCCTCAATGTCCATGTCTTTTACGGCACGGCCTGGCCCCTGGAAGACGGCAGCGTCCAATTCCGGCAGGATATCTACGAGCAGGACAATCGGGTGGCCGAAGCATTGCACCAAAACCCGCTCAAGGCCCACAAGATCGCGGCCTCTTCTTTGAACGGCAAACAACCGGTAAAAAAAGAGGCGAGCTCTCAAAGCGATGAGAAAAAGCGCGATGATCGCTGATGGCGCTCAAGATCAGGGCGGGCGGGTCTGATTATCAAAAGAGCTCTTCAAAAGACATTTTTCTTTTCCGGAGTCCCGTCACGAGCCTTTCTTTTTGTTTTCGAAAAAAAGCGTCGGTCGAGGCTTCGGCCAACCCCAGCCGGGCATAGAAACCACGGATCATGTCCATATAATTCATCCGGTCGATCAGGACCTGATCGACTTTTCCTTCGAGCTCCGCGACAAGCCGTTCCGGATCCCCGGGGAGGAGAGGACCGATAAACGCATGCGTTTTGATTCCGGCCTGATGGAGTTTTTCCAGAGCTTTAATCCGCTCTTTGACCGATGAGGCATGGGGCTCGAACAGCCGAGCGATTTCTTCGTTCTCGGTAGCGATCGTGAAGGTGAATTCGATTTCTTGAAACTGCAGGAACACATCCAAATCGCGGAGCGCTAAAACCGATTTTGATTGGATATGGACGGGAAACTGGGCGGCCGCCAGCTCGATCAGGCACTGCCGGGTCAGCTTGTATTTCGCTTCCAGGGGCTGATAAGGATCGCAGACCGATGACACCCAGACCACGCCCCGCTTGGCCCGCATCAGCTGCTTTTTCAAAACTTGCGGCGCGTTGACTTTGACATCCACGAATTCGCCCCAGGGCTCGCTATGGCCGGAATAGCGCGGGATGAACAGCCGGGCGTAGCAGTATCGACAGCCGACCTGACAGCCCGTGTAAGGATTCACGCAGTAATCGAAGATCTTGGACTTGTTGAGGATGCTTTTGGCCTGGACTTGGGCGACTTTCAGCACGATCGGTTTTTCCTCTGGCTATTGATAGCATAGCTAAAGTGTTTTTTCCAGACGTTGTATCGGGGCTTGCCGAGAACCCGGCGCCGGCGGGCTTCTAACTGGAGAATCGTCTCCGATTCTCCAGGTGACTGGCGTGTGATATGACTTATTTCTTAGGAGGCGCCGCCATCCTCTCCTCGATCTTCTTCTGCAACGCCTGTCGTTGACCAAACGTATCCAGATAGATCTGCAGGTCGATGATTTCCTGGGCGAGGGCAGTGGCGACCAAATTTATCCTCATCGGTCCCCGCAAATCCAGGAAATTATCCTTGGCCACCCGGTCTCGCGTAAATTCCCATAGCACCTGATCGATGACCGGCGAGAGAATTCCCCCCCGGTCGGGCGTGGCGACAAGCTTGGTCACGGCCAGCATCATATTGTAGCGCCGGAAGAAGACGGCATTGATTTTCCCGGCCTCCCGAGCTTTATTAGCAGCGACCATCATTTCTTGGAGGCGCGTTTCGATGACGTTCCAACGTCCCTCGCTGAGCCATGTCGCGGAGGCTATCGAGGAAGAGGTCCAGAAGGGCCGTTCCGTCCGCGGGCGAGATCTGCAACGAATCCTTTACTTGTACAACCGCCGTTTCAGAGGACGCGTTCAGCGCTTGCGCATCCCGGTCGGGCCTCGCCGTTTCCTGGGCGGCCCATCCGCTCATGGCCGACAATAGGATCGCTCCGACGATCAATAATTTTCTGGTCATGTTAAACCTCCTTGAATTTATCTTTGAATAATGAGAACGCACGCTCGATTGTTTTATCGCCAAACAGTATTTTCATTTTTTGTTCGAGGCTGTAGCGGGGCTCGAGTTTGCCCGCAGGGGAGACCACTGTCTCTCCCCCGGTCGTCGCACCGCGGGTCGCGAAGGTGAGGGCCCTGGACATGATGGCGGCAGCCGGAGAAAGACTTTCATTTTCCGCGGTCTCCCTTTGATAGGAAAGAGGCAATTTCTGGAAACCGGGCAGGTCGTTGAGCGCCGCGTCGATTATTCCCAGCCCCGTTCGCGAAAACTGCGGCTTGGCTCGGGTGAACCACAGGACCGCTGATATGATCATAATCGCGCCGACGGAAAATCCGAGAACCGGAATCCATGCCCGTCTGACCAGGCCGGGCGGGATCTTCGTCCCCTCCGGCCGGACCCGGCCGATAACCTGTAGGCGCGCTTCGAAATTCCCGGCGCGGAAATGGCGGAGTCCGTTTTCGGTTTCACGTTGAATGATTTGCCGGACCTCTTCAGGCAGGTCATGGAGGTGCTTCCCTGTATCCTTTTCACTCATGGCATTCCTCCTTCATAGCGGCCGTAATCGCCCCTCGGGCCCGGGTGAGCCGCGACATCACGGTGCCCGGCGGGATCTTTAAGACACGGCCCAAATCTTCGTAGGAGAGGCCGCCGTATTCACGGAGGACGAATACCTCTCGCTGTTTTTTGGGCAGGCTTCGAACCGCGTCCTTGAGCCGACAAAGACTTGCATTCGCTTCGGAAACCATCTCTGGAGTGCGGGGATCGGCGGCGGTGTCGGGAACGACATCTGCGAGGTCGATCGGACTCCGCCGCATCCGCCGGAGGTGATCGAGGCAGGTCGTCCGGGCGATCCGCAGCAGCCATATCCGTAGGCTGCCAGGCTGGCGGAGATCGCCGGCTCGGGCAAACGCTTTGAGGAAGGCATCCTGGCAAAGGTCTTCGGCATCGGCGACGTTCCTAGAAAAACCCAGGCAGACCCGGAAGACATCCTCCCGGAAACTTATGAGTTCGCGGAAACGCCCATCGTCCGATGCGGTCATATCCATGGCTCCGTCATGTCATACAGAAGACGTTCTCGAGGCAAGAATATTCCATTTCTTGCCCGGGCACAACAATAAAAGCCTTGATTTTCGGCCTCGACAACGGTCAAAATGGAGATGATTATTATTCCTGTTTGAGCATAGCAGCTTGGCCCGAAAACAAGAGACCGGCTCCATCCCGCAGGGGGACAAGAAAATCATCCGCGGCTGGGTGATGTATGACTGGGCCAATTCCGTCTATCAACTGACCATCGCCTCGACTATTTTTCCAATTTACTACAACCAGGTGACACGATCGGGGAGCAATTTTACGGTGGATTTCTTCGGCCTTCCGATCATCAACACCGTGCTCTATTCCTGGGCGATCGCCGCGGCCTATCTCGTCGTAGCGCTCTTTTCCCCGCTGTTTTCCTCGATCGCCGATTACACGGGGCGGCGTAAAGCCTTCATGAAGATGTTCACGTGGATTGGCGCTCTCTCCTGCGGCGCCCTGTTCTTTTTTGACAAGAATACGATCGAACTCGGAATCGTCGCTTTTTGGCTGGGGACAGTCGGCTACGGCGGGAGCATCGTCTTTTACAATTCTTTTCTTCCCGTCATCGCCAAGCCCGAGGACCAGGACCGGGTGAGCGCCCGCGGCTATTCCATGGGCTACTTGGGCAGCGTCATCCTTCTGGTCATGAACCTCATCGTCGTCCTGAAGCCGGACTGGTTCGGCATCAGCGACAAGCTCCTGCCGGCCAAGCTGTCCTTTTTGTCCGTCTTCCTGTGGTGGATCGGCTTCTCTCAGATCACCTTCCGCCGCTTGCCGAAATACACGTTCGGCCACCGGGCCAAAGGCAAGAGCGCTCTTTTCGGCGGATACAAAGAGCTCCGGCTCGTTATCCGGCAAATCAGGAAGCTGCCCCGTTTGAAACTTTTCTTATTCGGGTTTTTCTTTATCATGATGGGGCTGCTGACGGTCATGTTCATGGCCGCTACCTACGGTGAAAAGCAGCTCCGGCTGAGTGAGGGGATCCTAATTTCCACCATTCTGGTCATTCAGATCATCGGCATGCTGGGGGCCTGGCTTTTCGCCAGGATTTCCGGACGACTGGGCAATATCCGAGCCTTTATCCTCACAGTCATCATTTGGGTTCTGGTCTGCATCGGGGCCTATTATATCCGCGATGCCGCAGGATTTATCGCGGTCGCGGCCTGCGTCGGGCTGGTCATGGGAGGCTCCCAATCGCTGGCCCGTTCCACCTATTCCAAGATGCTTCCGGAAACGGAAGACCACACGTCCTTTTTTAGCTTTTATGACGTCGTGGAAAAGCTGGCCACGGTTGGCGGCACGTTCAGTTTCGGGATCATCGAGGCGCTGACGGGGAGCATGAGGAATTCCGTCCTGGCCATCGCGGCGTTTTTTGCTGTCGGGCTGGTGTTCATGCTTTTTCTTTTGAGACGGCGCGACGTCCCCACGATCTAGCCGTAGGCCGCTTGATTTGACAATCGCTTTTTCCGGTGATACAAGCGATAGAAATGAATCCTCAAGGAGGTCTTATGCATAAACTTCGCCAACCATTTCTTTGTCGGTATCACCGCGCCCTCTTTGTCGTCCTCATCGCATCCCTCGTCGTTTTTTGGCAGATCGGCTGCCAGCCGGCGCAGAAGGCCGAGCCGGGTCCGAAACCTCCGGTCGCCGAAAAGATAAAAAAAGAGCTGACCATCCACGGCCAGACCCGCATCGATGACTACTTCTGGTTGAGGGCGCGGGAGAACCCAAAAGTTCTGGATTATTTGAAAGCGGAAAACGAATATGAAAAGGCCGTGATGAAACACACGGAGTCGCTCCAGGATGTTCTTTATAAAGAGATCATCGGACGGATCAAGCAAACCGACTTGTCGGTTCCCTATAAGGACAACGGCTATTTCTATTACACGCGCTATGAAGAGGGGAAAGATTATCCTCTCTACTGCCGGAAAAAGGTGGCACTCGAGGCGGCGGAAGAGGTCATGCTGAACGGCCCGCTGATGGCCGAAGGCCATGGCTTTTTTGCCATCGGAGGCTGGTCGGTCAGCCCGGATAACAAGCTTATCGCTTACGGCGTCGATACGGTCAGCCGTAGAAAATATACCCTTCACTTCAAGAACCTCGTCACTGAGCAGGTCCTGCCGGATGAGATCGCCACGACCAGCGGCTCGGCCGCTTGGGCCGGCGACAACAAAACGATATTTTATACGGTCAAAGACGACACGACGCTACGCCCGTTCAAGGTCATGAAGCATGTCCTTGGTGCCCCTGTTTCCACGGACGCCGAAATCTATGTGGAGAAGGATGAAACCTACGAGATCGAGGTTTACGAATCCAAGTCCAAAAAATATTTGATCATCGGCTCCGGTAGCACCTTATCCGACGAATGCTGGTTTCTCGATGCGAACAACGCTAACGGCAAATTCAAGGTCATCCAGCCCCGGCAAAAAGACCTGAAGTACAGCGTCGAACATTTCAAGGATAAGTTTTTCATTCTGACTAACGATCAGGCTAAAAATTTTCGGCTGATGGCGACGCCGGTCACAAAGACAACCAAAGACAATTGGACCGAGGTCATTCCCCATCGAGCGGATGTTTTCCTCGAAGATTTCGCCATCTTCAATAATTTTTTGGTCCTGCATGAGCGGAAAATGGGCCTGCCCCAACTTCGGATCATAGCCTGGGCCGACAAATCCGAGCATTATCTGGATTTTGGAGAAGCGACTTACACGGCCGGCCTGGCCATGAATCCTGAATTCGACACGGACGTCGTGCGATACAGCTATGAATCTCTGACCACTCCCAATTCGATATTTGATTACAACATGAAAACGAAACAAAAGACGCTCCTCAAACAGGAAGAAGTGCTGGGTGGCTTCGACGCCAAGAACTATCATGCAGAGAGGCTCTATGCCACGGCCAAGGACGGCGTCCAGGTTCCGCTTTCGCTTGTCTACCGGGTCGGATTCGAGAAGAACGGCCAAGGTCCCTGCCTGCTCGACGGCTACGGGTCTTACGGAGCGAGCTCCGACCCAGACTTCAGATCGGCCCGGTTGAGCCTTCTCGACCGCGGTTTTGTCTATGCCATCGCCCATATCCGGGGCGGCCAGGAGATGGGCCGGAGCTGGTATGAAGACGGCAAGCTGCTCAAGAAGAAAAACACGTTCACAGATTTCATCGCTTGCGCCGAGTATCTCGTCGCCCAAAAATTCACGCGTCCCGAAAAACTTTTCGCCATGGGCGGCAGCGCCGGCGGTCTGCTGATGGGCGCCGTGGTCAACATGCGGCCGGATCTTTTCAAAGGTGTGATTGCCAGAGTTCCTTGGGTGGATGTCGTGACCACCATGCTCGACAGTTCCGTTCCCCTGACCACTAGCGAATACGATGAATGGGGGAATCCCAACACTAAAGAATATTATGATTATATGCTGTCCTATTCGCCCTACGACAACGTCGAGCGGAAAGATTATCCGGCGATGCTGGTGACGACGGGATTGCATGATTCCCAGGTCCAATACTGGGAGCCCGCCAAGTGGGTGGCCAAGCTGCGGGCGATGAAGACGGACAAGAATATCCTTCTACTCGTCACCAACATGGAGGCCGGGCACGGCGGGGCGTCGGGCCGGTTCCGGAGATTGAGAGAAACGGCGCTCCAATACGCTTTCATGCTCGACTTGGCGGGAATAACGAAATAAGAGAAATATCAGAGATGGCTATCGCTCCCCATCCGGATTTTTTACGATTGGATTCGCTTCGATAAAAGGATTCATCGGATAATGCTCAAAGGAGGACGCATGAATTTAAAATTTTCAATTTTGTCAATCGCGGCAACGGCACTAGTTGTATTTGTTTTTTCTTTCCTTCCCGTTTTTGCCCAGGCCGCGGTTCCCCAGGAAACGGTGGCGCAGAAAGAGGCGCGGATGAAATGGTGGACCGAAGCGCGATTCGGCATGTTCATCCATTGGGGCCTTTACGCCCAGGCCGCGCGGCATGAATGGGTGAAAAATTACGAGCATATCAAAGACGAGGATTATCAGAAATATTTCGAAGTCTTCAACCCGGACCTCTATGACCCCGGGGCATGGGCGCGTGCAGCCAAGAACGCCGGAATGAAATATTTTGTCATCACGACCAAGCACCACGAAGGATTCTGTCTCTGGGACTCGAAATACACGGATTACAAGGCGACCAAGACTCCCTACGGCAAAGACCTGATCAAGCCGCTCGTCAAAGCTATGCGCGACGAGGGGCTGCGGGTCGGCTTTTATTATTCGCTCCTGGACTGGCATCATCCCGAATACACGGTCGATCGCTATCACCCGATGTTCAATAATCTGGAGTTCCGAGAGAAGGCCAAAAACCGCGATATGAAAAAGTATGTGGAATATCTGCACAACCAGGTGCGTGAGATCTTGACCGAATTCGGCCAGGTGGACTGCCTGTTCCTGGACTATTCCTTCCCCGGGAAAGATGGAAAGGGAAGGGACGACTGGCAATCCGAGAAGCTCCTGAAGATGATCCGGGAGCTCCAGCCGAACATCATCATCAATGACCGCTTGGATTTGCTCGATGTGCAAGGCGGCTGGGATTTCCGGACGCCCGAGCAGTTCATGCCGCGTGAATGGGTCAAGATGAACGGTCTGAGAGTGCCCTGGGAGACCTGCCAAACCTTCTCCGGCTCATGGGGGTATTATCGGGATGAAGCGACCTGGAAAAGCGTCCGCCAGCTTGTGGTCATGCTGATCGAAACGGTAAGCAAGGGCGGCAACCTGCTGTTGAACGTCGGGCCGACGGCCCGCGGCACGTTCGACTTTCGGGCGCTGGATCGGCTCAGCGGTATCGGCGAATGGACGAGGCTCAATGGCCGCTCGATCTACGGCTGCACGGAAGCGCCGGAAGGTTTCAGGACGCCGGCCAACTGCCTCCTGACTTACAATCCTCAGACGAAGCGGATGTATGTCCATGTCCTCGAATGGCCGATGGGAGCACTTTATCTGGATGGATTTGCCGGCAAGGTCAAGTACGCCCAACTTCTCAATGATGCTTCTGAAATCCGTTTTTCCGAGGTCAGCAAGACCGAAGTTGGATTTATGCCGGGGGACAGGAAAGAAGCTCCCAGCCAGTCCATCCTTCTCAGGATCCCGGTCCAGCCGCCTCCGGTCACCGTCCCCGTCATTGAACTGTTCCTTAAATAAAAAAATTCTCGTCCATTTCATGCGGGTAAAGATCTTCTGGGAAACGACCGGAAACAGCCTCGCTTCGGCTATCTCCGGGTCGTTTCCCTTTTCAATTCACACGAAATGGAAGAGAACCAATAAAAGGAAAAGGAGGCGCGCATGAGATTTTTTAAGAAAAACAGTCTGATGTTATTCTGCGTTGCGCTCATTTTTTTGGAGAGCAGCGAATTGCCGGCCGCCCAATCGGCTTCGGTGAAGCCTGTCGCGTTCGATTTAAAAGCAGGTCAGAATACGCAGCAATTTTTGCTGTTCAATGAACTCGTCCAGTGCACGATCTCTATTGAATCCAGCCGGCTCATTTCCGATGAGGTCAAAGCTCTTCCGCAATGGCTGTCTGCGTTCAACCCGTCCTCTGAGCTTACCGTTCAAACCGATGCCGATTTCTTGCTGGATGTGATGTGGACCGGCTGGACGGCGCCCGGCAAAGTGGACAATGCCGATAATCCCGCCGAACTGACTAAGCAGAATTTTCTGCTGACCGAGCATAAAATCCGCGAGCTGCAGGGTGGGGGCAAAGAGCTCGACCTTTTTTTCAGGGGCGTCCGCCGCATGCCGCTGGAGGTTTGTCTGACCTACCGGCTCGAGCCGGATGCGTTTTTTGTTAAAAGAAAATTGGCCGTGCGGGCGGCCGCGCCTTCTCAAGCCGCCGCCTCTCGTCCAAGTGCCCGCGCCTCTCACTTTCTTCGCTGGACCTGGCCGCGGCATGGGGTCATCCCAGGAAAGATCGATATCGTCAAGGCTGGCGGGTTCGGCCAGCCCTTCGCCTTTCAGACCGGCCCGGGCGGCTCATTTTTCGGCCTCGAGTATACGACATCAAATAATACCCTGCGCGCCCTGGACAATGGGAAAAGCGAGCTGGCCTGCGGGCAAGAGATCGGCCAGCTCATCGGCGATTCCTGGATTGAGAGCGAATGGGTCGTCGAAGCCCTTGCGCCCGAACCCTTTGTCAAAAAATGGTTCTGGAAATATGTGGACCGCATCCGTGTCGCCCCGCTCAAACCCTATATCCTTTACAACAGTTGGTACGACCTGAGGGCGCCGGAGTATGTGAAAAATCCGGAACGGAGCCTGACCGAAAAAAACCTCTTGACGACGATCGAATTTTTCCGGACACGGATGTTCGAAAAGCGAGGCTTGAGGCTGGATGCGTTTGTTTTGGATGACGGCTGGGACGTGTACCGGAGCGACTGGGTGTTGAATAAAGACCAGTTTCCTCGCGGTCTGACCCCTCTCGCCGAGGCGCTGAAGCCGATGGGGACGAGACTCGGCATCTGGTTCGGGCCGATCGGCGGGTACTCCAACCGGAACCTCCGCCTTGAATACATGAAATCACACGGCTATGAAGTCGTTGGCGATCAACTGTGCCTAGCCGGCACAAACTATAAGGCGCTGCTCAAAAAGCGGACGACGGATTTTGTTCGCAACGACGGTGTCGGCTATTACAAGTGGGACGGCATTCAATTCTCGTGCAGCGAGCCCAACCACGGCCATCCCCAGGACATCTATTCGCGCCGCGCGGTGATGGAATCCTTGATCGAACTGGCCCGGGCCGTTCACGCGGAAAACAAGGATGCTTTTCTAAACGTCACCTCCGGCACCTGGCTCAGCCCCTGGTGGGTGAAATATGCCAATACCATCTGGATGCAGGGGTCGGACTACGGCTACGCGGATGTCCCTTCGATCAGCCTTAGGGACGGCGCGATTACCTACCGGGATTCTGTGCTTTATGACGGCCTGATCCACCAGGACTCCTGGTTCCCAATCGCCAACCTGATGACTCACGGCCTGATCAAGGGGCACCTCCAAATGCTGGGCGGGAAGGAAGAAACCCTGGACAAATTCACGACTGAGGTGCTGCTCTATTTCGCCCGCGGCATCGAGATGTGGGAGCTCTACCTCTCGCCGGACGTGCTGACGGAGGCTGAGTGGGATGCCCTGGCCCAAGGGATCCGCTGGGCCAAGGACCGCTTCGACATCTTGAAATGGACTGACATGGTCGGCGGAGACCCGGATAAATTCGAGCCGTACGGCTTTGTCCATTTCGCCGGGACAAAGGGAATTCTGGCTGTTCGGAATCCCGGAATGGAACCCAATTCCCTTTCCATCAGATTGGGCGTTTCTTATGGCCTGGCGGGTGATGCGAAAAACTTGGTCCTGGAGCGTGTTTATCCGAATCGATGGATATCTCCGCTGCTCTACCAGGCAGAGTCAAATGTTGAGCTTTCGCTCGAGGGCTATGAAACGGCCATCTATGAGGTCTATCCCTTGGAGGAGGCCAAAGAGCCCCTTGTCGCCGGGACGATTTTTGATGCGGCTATGAGTGGAAAAGACCGCTATAGGATTCAATGTTTCGATGCCGGCCAAGGAAGCAAGCTGTTCAACCCGCAGCTTGTCCGCTCCTTAAGATTCAGGGGAGCTCGGGTCGATCCTGAGCAATTCAAATTGGCCCAGCGGCCTATACTGAAGGCGGTCGCCGGGACGTCCTTTCAAGGGCAGGCCGGCCAGGGCCGGTATGTTGTTGGGGTGAAATTTATTCTTCAGTCGCCCGCCAAAGAGGGAGCCCTTGCTTTTTTGCTGCAGCAGTCCGGCGAGCCAACGCCCAACCGGAGGGACCCGGATGTCACGATTTTGTTCGACGGAAAAAAGGCCGAGGTCAAGACCGAAAATCAAAAGGGGAGCTGGAGTTGGTTCAAGATTAAGGTAAAGCCGGGGGCGCATTCGGCCCGGCTCGAGATCTCTCTTTCAAAGGATATGCAGGATTTTATGGGGAAGACATCGGCTTGGCTGGTCGCGCAAGAAAAGCCGCAACCCGAAGAAATCCAGCTAGATTTAAGAAACGAGATCACTTTGTCGCGGGCGATGCCGCCGCTGCCGTTTCCCGTCGGAGTGATTGTCAAAAATTATAAGATCGGGGAGACGGCCATAGAAATCAATCGGCAATAAACATCGGGGACACGTACCGAATTCCAGAGAATTCGGAATATGTCCCCATTTTCTTTACAGTTCTTTGACGTAGATGTTTCGGAAATATGGCGGAGAGATGCTGTCGTGGTTCTGGAGCCCGATGTAGCCCTCGAGGGCATAATCCTTGACCTTTCCGCCCGGCTTGGCATCCCAATCGAGGATCAATTTCCCGTTCAATTCGACCTTGAGGTGTTGGCCTTTGAACTCAATCTTGAAATGGTTCCATTCGCCGGTCGGCAGGGAGGCAGTCATCGTCGGCGCTTCGACATCATAGGCCGCCCCGGTCACATGGATTCCCTCGCCCGCGTCATAGATCTGGATCTCGAAGGAATGATAGATGTAGTCGTCGCTGGTCGGGACTTCGGGAACCCGGATAAAGATCCCCGAGTTCGTCTCCTCCGTCGAGCACTTGAAGTCGCACTCGAGAATGAAATCTTTATACTTCTTGCCGTACCAGAGCAGGCCCATGCCGCCCTGGCCTTTGAGCACGCCCGCCTTCGGATCGACCTCGAAGTAGCCCGGGCCGTAATGGTTCCAGCCGTGTTTTTCGTAGCGGCCGCCGGCCTTTCGAAAAATCTGCTCGTAGCCTTCGTAATAGGTGATGCTCTTGACATAGTCGATGCTTTTTTTAATGGCGGGGCTGGGGTTGGCGGCCTCTTTCTCGGCCTCGTATTCCATCGTCAGATATCCGTCATAGTCCTGCAGGGTCAGCTCGGCCAGGATGTCGTGCATGTTCGCTTTGCCGCTGCCCCAGGGGACGTCATCGGTAGCCGGCGGCGGGCCGTAGCCAGTGCGATCTTTCAGGTGGGTATCGATGATCCGGCCTTCGAGGAGTCTCAACGCTTCGAGCGGGTTGTTCATGCCCCGCATCCAGTGCCCGGTGTCGGCGCATGAGCCGATGCACTCATCACGGCCCTTGACGTGGTCGTACACGGTCTCGGGCTTGGCATATTTGTTGGGCTCAGGATGGTTATGGATGGCGATCTGAATATTATATTCCTTGACCATCTTCTCAAGGAGCGTGAAGTCGTCGTCCGCGGGCTCGGTCACGATCGTCCGGAAGCCCATCTTTCGCGCGAAACTAAAGACTTTTCGCATGCTCTCCTCGGTTGTGCCGATGTCGCAGACGCCGTAGGCTACGATAGAAACGCCTGCTTCCTTGAGCTTGGCTTTGATTTTAGCTAGCTGCTCGTCCGTCAGGTTGTCGTCAAACTTGACGTTCGGGAATTCCGCTCCCAGGGCCTGCCCCGGATACGCCTGGGCATATTCCACGCCGAGCTCTTTGAGTTTTGCCAGCGTCTCCAAGAAACTGAATCTCCGGTAGGACCAGCACTGCACGGCGATGGGAAATTTCTTGATCCGGACATCCTTATAATTTGTGCTCTCGACTTGTTTTTGGATCTCGGGCGAAAAATGGCGGATCTGCGGCGCCGCCGCCTGCTGGCCAGGCGCTATTTGAATTGCAAGAAATATTAGAAAAGGAACGGCCACAAATAGAATTAAAGATTTCCCTCTCATCGAATCCTCCTCTCATCACGCTAAATAGTCGTCATTGAAAGCAACGATGCAGAGTGGGTGGCGCCGATCGGGGTGCCCCACGCCCGGAACGAAAATATTTGCAGATAAGGTCCGATTTTTGAGATCCACGCCCATAGTCCCAAATATTTTCGTGAGGAGGTGGGGCTGGTCGGCGACAGGACCCACCCTGCATATTGCTATCACCGACAACCTTATTTCCCCTTTGGGTTCCACGTCCCTTTGGCCACGGCCGGCACGAACATGTCGAGACCCGGCGGTGGGAAGGGGATGGTGGTTTCCTTTTCCGCGCTCATGTAGGCCGTCATTAACAGCTCGGTGACATTGACGCCGTCGCTGAAATTCTCTTCCGGCCGCTTGCCCGCCAGGAACGACTGGACCATGTGGCGGTTTTCGGCGATGTAGCCGTACTCGGTCTCTTCGTTGGCCACCACCGGCATGAGCCCGATCTCGGCATTCTGTTTTTCGACCAGGTCTTCGCCCTCCTTGCCTATGACGTTTCGGCTGAAGAAGACTTTGAGCCCGGAATCCAGCGTGTTGATCTGCAACGAGTATTCCGGCCCCAGCAACTCCATGGTCAGCCGCAGGCCGGCTCCGATATAGCACCAGGACGTCGTCGTTTCGACGATGACCTTTTTTCCCTTTTTATCTTTATACTCCACGAGAGACCGGGCAAAATCCTCAGCCGGCCTCTTGAGATAGTCTGTCTTGCCGCCGCTGTTCTTAGCCAGGATCGCCGCATAGTGCGGCTCCTGCCATTTCAGGCAATTCATGTAGGCCGTGACGCTGACGGGCTTAAGGACATTGCGCGGCGCGCCGGGCGGCGTCAGCATGAACCGGGCCTCTTCGACCGAGTGGCACATCATATCGTTGAGCACGCCGCCGCCCTGGAGCGTGCCCTCCCAGAACCAGGGCATGTGAGGCCCGCTGTGTTCCTCGGCGGCCCGGGCGAGATAGGGGGGACCGGATATGGCGGCGCCGCGTGCCCAGACGATTTCTTTTCCCCTGACGACGGCGGGCGCAAAGACCTGGTTTTCCAGGTAGCCGTCGAGGAGCTTGGCCTTCCTGGCCAGCTCGAGCATGCGCCGCGCTTCCTTGACATTTCGTCCCAGCGGTTTTTCGCAGGTGACGCCGACGAGCTCGCCCTTGCCCTTAAGGACCGCCTGGGCGATTTCCTCCATGACCTCGACGCGGGTGTAGTTGGGCGCACCGATCCAGAGCGCGTCAATGGCCGGGTCGGCGATCATATCCGTTATCGACTTATAGGGCTTTGCTTTGCCGACCTTGAGTTTCCGCGCCAGGGCGACGGCTTCACCCGCGCGTTTTTCGTCCGGGTCGAAAATGCCCAGGATGTCCGCGTCCCGGATGCCCACCCAGGATCGGATGTGAAAGCGAGCGATGAAACCGCCTCCGATAATCCCAATGCCTAAATATTTCTTTTTCATAGTTAACCCCTTTTTTGTTATTAAGCCTGCGCCGGCGTTTCGGCCGGGCCTTTCTTTTCCTTGAACAGCGCCACGAAGGCGACGGCACAGACAAGCGTCAGGACCGTCGGCACCCAGAAGACATTTCTCCAGTTCGTCACCTTTTCGACAGTGAAAAGACCCTGGATCCATCCCGAAAAATTGCTCCCGATGAAACTGCCGAGTCCCAGGATGATGACGGCAATCAAGCTTTGGGCCGAGGCGCGGATGTCCTTGGGCGCGATCATATCCACGTAGATATAGGCGGCCGTGAAGAAGAACACGTAGCAGAAGCCGTGGAGAGACAGCGAAGCGACGACCAGCCAGGCGGGCGTCCCGATGACGAAGATGATATAGCGGAGCGGCCAGGCCAGGACGCCAAGAACCATCGTTTTTTTGATGCCGTATTTGGGGAGGAAGTAGGGGAGGAGAAGGGCCATGACGAAGATTTCGGCAACCTGGGCGATGGTCATGACGCCTGAAAGCCAGGATTCGGTCACGCCGACTTTGGGCGAAGTGAGGAAAGGCGCCGTCAGGACATAATAGAATTGAAGCTCCGTGGCGACAATAAAAGCGATGATGGTGAAGACCAGGAAGTTCTTGTCCTTGAGCATCTTGATGGCCTCCAGGAAAGCCCAGGGTTTGGCGCCTTCTTTTTTCGGCGGCGTATGCGGAAGCCCAAAGGCCAGGAACCCCATGATGACTGAGAAAATGCCGGCCAGAAACAGCGTGTCTCCGTTGACGGCAATGGCCGAGACCGATTTGGCGGCCAGGCGCCATCCCACGAGCCCCCAACCCGCCGCAATCCAGCCGATCGTTCCCCAGACCCGGATCTTGCCGAAATCCTTTTCCGAGTTTTGAAGATTAATGAAAGCGATGGAGTTCGTCAGGGCCAGCGTCGGCGCATAGATGAGGCAGTAAATGAACATCACCCAAATAATGGCCGAGTAGGATGCGACGGCCGAGCCCAGAACCAACAGGATGCCGCCGGCGATCTGCATGAAGGCGATCACTTTTTGGGTGGGGAAGTAACGGTCGGCCAGCTGGCCGCCGATAAAAGGCGCGATGATCGTGGCGATCGGCAGCAAGCTGTAGATGAAACCGGCCTGGGGGCCGCTGAACCCCAGCGTATTGATCAAATAGGCCGAGAGCACCGGGAACCAGGAGCCCCAGATCGCGTACTCCAAGAACATCATGATGCCAAGGCGGAATTTTGCGTTCATACCCTCCTTCCTTTTCATGAAGAATTCATTGGGGATGATAGGGCGAAGCCAAAAATATATAAATTTCGACGCTTTGTCAAATGGGCTCGGGGCAAGCGCTTCATTAAAGGAGAAGGGGGTCCTGTCGCCGACCAGCCCCATCATCCTCGCTGAAAAATTTGGGTATATATCCAGGACTGCTGAATTGACAGAATGTATCCCAAATTTTCGTCAGCTGCGGTGGCTGGGGCGCCCGGTCGGCGCCACCCCACTTTTTTTTAATCGCGCATTGCCCCTCGCCCGACAAAAAAAAGAAAAAATGAATATTACACGCTCTAGTTTGACTTCGGATGGGAAAAATATTATGGTAGAGTCACGGCAGGCAATCACGGCTATGAAATGCCCTCAGTGCCAGTTTGAAAACCCCGGAGACACCCGTTTCTGCGGCAGCTGCGGGGCACCCCTTCGTCCTTCCCAGGAGAGCGTCTCGGCCCGCACAGAAACCATGCAAACTCCAAGAAAAGAACTCGCGTCGGGCAGCCTGTTTGCTGGCCGCTACCAGGTCATTGAAGAGCTGGGAAAAGGCGGCATGGGCAAAGTCTACAAAGTATTGGACAAAGATCTGGATGTGAAAGTCGCCCTCAAACTCCTGAAGCCCGAGATCGCCTCCGATGAAGAGACGATTGCCCGCTTCCGGAACGAGCTCAAAGTCGCCCGCACCGTCACCCACAAAAATGTCTGCCGGATGTACGATTTCGGGAGGGCCGAGGGCACGTACTTTATCACGATGGAGTATGTCCCCGGCGAGGACCTCAAGAGCACGATAACTAGAGTCGGGCAGTTGAGTGTAGGGAAGACGATCGCCGTTATCAAGCAGGTCTGTGAGGGATTGGCCGAAGCCCACCGGCTGGGTGTTGTCCATCGGGACCTCAAGCCCCAGAACATCATGCTCGATCGAGAGGGAAACGCCCACATCATGGACTTCGGGATCGCCCGGACCTTTCGGACGAAAGGCCTCACGGGCGGCAACGTGATGATCGGCACGCCCGAATACATGTCCCCGGAACAGGTCGAAGGGAAGGACATCGACACGCGCTCGGATATCTATTCTCTCGGCATCATTCTTTTCGAAATGCTGACAGGAAGAATTCCTTTTGAGGGTGAATCTGTTTTAAGCGTTGCCCTCAAACAGGAAACCCAGCCGCCCCCTGATCCGAGAGCAATTAACAGCCAGATTCCGGAAGACTTCAGCCGCCTGATTCTCAAGTGCCTGGAAAAAGAAAGAGCCAAGAGATTCCAGAGTGCTGAAGAAGTATTGGCTGAGCTGGCCAAGATTGAAAAAGGCGTCCCCACGACAGAGCGGGTGATTCCCCGACCCACGCGCCTCGCCTCGAGGGAAATCACGGTCAAATTTACCCTGAAAAAGCTATTTGTTCCCGCCCTCATTGTCATAGCGGTTGTTGCGGCAGGGCTGTTCGCCCTCTTCTTGATCCCCAAAAAAGAGCCGGCTAGACATTCCATTGCCGTCATCAGCTTTAAAAATCAAACGGGCGACAAGGCCTTCGACTATCTCCAGGAAGCCATTCCCAACCTTCTGATCACGAGCCTCGAGCAGTCCAAATATCTGCGGGTGACGACATGGGAAAGGATGAAGGACATCCTCAGGCAGTTGGGCAAAGACGCCGGAGGCCTTATCGATGAGGATCTTGGGTTCGAGCTCTGCCGAAAGGAGGGCATCGAGGCGATCGTTATCGGAAGCTTCGTCAAGGCCGGAGAGATGTTCGCCACGGACACCAAAGTCCTGGAAGTGGAGACGAAAAAGCTCGTCAGAAGCGCCGGCGCCAGGGGCGAAGGCGTCGGAAGCATTCTTAAAAGCCAGATCGACGATCTGAGCCGAAATATCTCGCGGGGCATCGGATTATCGGAGCGCAAGATTGCCGCGGCAGCCCCGGCCAGGATCATCGATCTCACCACCAATTCGATGGAAGCCTATAACTATTTTTTGAGGGGCCGGGACGATTATGAAAAGTTTTTTTATCTTGACGCCCAAAAATTTTTGAAGAAGGCCGTCGAGCTTGACCCGACCTTTGCCGTGGCTTGCCTCTACCTGGCCAGGGCCAGCGCAAATTTGGTTGATTTCAAGGCCCGGGATGAAGCTCACGAGATCGCCAAAAAATATTCTCAGAAAGCCACTGAGAAAGAGAGGCTTTACATCGAGGCCTCTTACGCCAACATTATTGAAAGGAACCCGGAGAAGAGATTCCGCATCCTCTCCGAATTGGTCAAAAAATTTCCTGAAGAAAAATATGCCCATTCCGAGCTGGGTGACTATTATGAAGACCAGGGGCAATATCGGGAAGCCATCGAAGAGCTCGACAGAGCTATTGCGCTTGACCCGAATTTCGGCTTTGCCATCAATCAAGCCGCCTATGACTATGCGCGGACGGGCAATATTGAAAAGGCCGTCGAATACTTCGAGCGTTATGCGTCCGTCAATCCTGGACTCCCCAATCCCATAGACTCCATTGCCGAGTTGAACCTGCGCATAGGAAAACTTGATGAGGCCATCGCGAAATACAAGGAAGCCTTGGCCATTAAGCCCGATTTTTATCGCTCTTGCGAGGGGCTCGCTTATATTTTTGCCCTGAAGGAAGATTACGCGGAGACGATGAGCTGGGTTGAGCAATTTGTCGAGGGGGCGCCGACTCCATCGGCGAAATGGGAAGGAATTTGGCTGAAAGCTTACTTTGACTATTTCCTCGGCCGTTGGGATCGATCTCTGGCAGAATACCTTGCCTTGAAAAAGCAGGCTGAAAAGGCGGAATTTTCGTATGGGGTCGCAACGATAGACTGGATCACAGGATATATTTATTCGGATCTCGGGCAATTCGACCTAGCCCGAAGATCCTTCAAAGGATGGATCGATTATAATTTCAAGCAGAATCCGTCCACCAGGACTTCTGATGCGGCGCGAGACGGTTTCCAGTGCGCATGGGTAGACCTTAGACAAGGGCGAATAGAGGCCGCGAAAGCTAAGCTTAAGGAAATTGAATCCCTCCTGCCTGCAGTGGATTCAGCCAATAAAAAGGATATGACATTTCTTTATGAGCTACTCGGTACGGAGGTTTGGCTGGCGGAGGGTTCCATCGATAAAGCCATCGCCCTTGCCGAAAAAATCGTTCCTTTGGACCCGCCGCTGATGCAAACGGCAAGCCTGGCCTTCACCAACCAGCCCTTCCTCAAAGACGTTTTGGCGCGTGCTTACTGGAAAAAAGGCGAGTTGGACAAAGCCATCTCGGAATACAAACGGCTAATGACCATTGATCCTAAAAACCAGCTCCGTTTCCTCATCCATCCGCTGTATCATTACAGGCTGGGCCGGATCTATGAAGAAAAAGGCGAGAAGGCCCAAGCCCGGGAGCAGTATCAAAAATTCCTTGAGCTTTGGAAAGACACCGACCCCGGCCATCCCGAGATCGCGGACGCAAAGAAGCGCCTGGCGGGATAAAATCGGGGTCAAACCTACTCATTACGCACAATTGGCCAGGGGAATATGCGTAACGAGTAGGTTTGACCCCACTAATCTCGCCAAAGGTCAGCGGTTATGGTATTTTAAAGAGCGATTATTCGCCGCGAGGATATCCCATGCATATTAAGAACAGTCTGAACGTAAAATCGGCCGTCGGCTATTTTTTACTCAGCGTTTTTGTGTTCTTTATCCTCTCGATTGCCGCGGACGGGGCGGAAACAAAAAATTTTTATTATCCCGAAGTCCGAATCGAGGTCCAGATTGCCGCGGATGGAACATTCACCGTCGATGAATACCGGACTTATGAATTCCAGGGCCGCTTTTCCTGGGCGACGCTCTGGATCGCGCAACGCGTCGAGCGGCAGGGCTACGCCTATGATATTTCCATAGAAGATTTTTCTGTCACCGACGAACACAACTTGCCGCTCCGGATAGAGCAAAGCATAAAACGCGAACGCTTCGAAGCCAAGTGGTATTATTCGGCCCGCAACGAGCGCCGCACCTTCCACATCCATTATCGGGTCCGCGGCGGGATCATCAGCTATCCGGAAGTCTCCGAGCTTTACTGGCAGGTGATCGGAGAAGGGTGGGACAAGCCTACTCATAACGCGGTGATCACCGTCCGCCTTCCAGGATCCGTGGCGAATAAGAGCGATATTCTTGTCTACGGACATGGGCCTCTTTCGGGCTATGCAGAGATCGTGGATAGCCAGACAGCCCGTTTTTCGGCCACTTATATCCGGTCCGGCCAATTCCTGGAAATCCGAATGGTTTGGCCGGCCGAGCTCGTTACCGGCGTCCCCTCGAATCGCCACACAGTGGACTCGATCCGCCGCGAAGAAGCGCAGTTCGTCCAGGATACGATCGCCAAGGCCAAGCGCGACCAGGAACGAGAAGCGCGCAACGCGAAGAACCTGCAGCGCGGGTTCTATGCCTGGCTGGCCTTGTTCATCCTGGTGCCTCTCATCTGGCTGCTCTTTTATTTGCATTTCTGGAAAAAGGTCGGCAAGGATTATCGTTTTATTGATATTCCTTCCTATGCCCATGAGCCGGCCTCCAAGCTCCAGCCGGCCCTTGTCGAAGTTCTTTTAAAAGAAGGGGCGGGGATCACGCCGAAGTCGTTCACGGCCACGATTTTCGATTTGGCCAGGCGCGGCTATATCGAGATCGAAGACCGGCTTGTGGAAAAGCGGGGCCTCTTCGGGAGCAAAGACGACTACGAAACGACGCTGACTTTGCGCAAAGAATTTCAGAGCGAAACGACCCTGCTCGGCTACGAGCGGGATCTTTTGGAATGGCTGTTCAGTAAGCCGTCCGACGATGCGCCGCAGGCCGGCGCGCGGCAGACGCTCGACAATATCAAAAAATACCTCAAACGCAATCCCCAGACGTTTCAAAAATGGTATCTGGAATGGGCCAAGGACATCAAACTCGAGGGGAAAAAGCTCAATTTCATCGAGCCGGCGAGCTTGCGCATGCGCAATATCTTTCTCGTTGTCACTTGGCCTCTGGCCGTTTTAACCCTCAATCCCGCCCTGGTCGCTCTCGCGATTCTCCTCATTCCGTTCATGAAGCGGCGGGCTCAACATTGGGCGCACGAGAATGAGCAATGGAAAGCCCTGCGGCGGTTCCTGGACGACTTCTCTGATTTTAAAGAACTCCCGCCCGAAGCGTATAAATTGTGGGAGCGATATTTGGTCTTTGGGATTATTTTTGGAAACGCCAAAAAAATCATCAAGACGCTTCCCTTGATTCTCAAGGACGAGCGGGCGGCGGCCCCGGTCTGGTACTCAGGCTACATCCAATCAAGCTTTATCAGCTCGGGAAGGCTCACCAGCATGATCAGCAGCATCGACCACATCTCGAGCTCCATCCAGCAGGCCAGCACTTCGGCGGCCCATTATTCCTCCGGCGGCGGAGGAGGATTCAGCGGAGGAGGCGGCGGGGGAGGCGGGGGCGGCGGCGGAAGCGCCGGCTAAGAAGTATCCTGGGAGAAACAATCAAGATTCTTTTCTTGACACAAGCGGACCGCCCCTCTATGGTAATGAAAAGGAGATCAAAATCGAGGGCCTGTTCCTCCCTTAGCGAATGAGGAGCAAAGAGAGAACAAAAGAAGAATTTAATTTAGCAATATTCAACCCTTTAGCGACTCGACCGATGAGAAGGTTAAAGGGTCGGAGAATTAGCCATGGAGATTAAGATTACGAGCGCGGCTTTTCGGGAAGGGGAGATGATTCCCCGGCAATATGCGTGCGACGGGCCGGACGTATCGCCGCCGCTAGCTTGGAGTTCGATTCCCGCGGCGGCCAAAAGCTTAGCCCTGATTTGCAATGACCCAGACGCGCCGCGGGGGACGTGGGTCCACTGGGTGATCTACGACATTCCGTCCCATGTCGCACAGCTGGCCGAGTCGATTCCGCCTCAACGTGAACTCCAGGACGGAACCAGGCAGGGCCGGAATGACTTCGGTAAGATCGGATACGGAGGGCCTTGCCCGCCCGGTGGTACGCACAGGTATTTCTTCAAAATCTATGCGTTGGACCAAATGCTCGGTTTGGATTCCGGGGCGACAAAAGCTCAACTGCTCAAAGCTATGGAAGGCCGTATCTTGGCCCAAGGGCAGCTCATGGGGAAATACAGGCGCTAAGGCTAGTCCTGCACCTAAACCGATCACCCTTCCATTACGTATGTATTATAAAGTTAATAAGGAGAACGCGATGAAAGAAGAAAAAAAGACGGGAAAGACAAGAACCGAAGAATTCAAGGTCAGTGGAGGTGAGATCCTCAACAAGTTTAAGGAGCTGATCCACGAAGGAAATATCCGCCGCATTATCCTCAAGGACGAGGATGGGAAAACATTCCTGGAGATTCCACTCACGGTCGGTATCATCGGGGCTGCCTTGGCTCCGGTGCTGGCAGCGATCGGCGCCATCGCCGCGCTCGTTTCCAAATTGACGATCGTCGTCGAAAAAGTCGATAACTGATTCAGGCTTGAAATCAGGCTGAGCTTCCCAGCAAGGTCAAGCCTTCCATTTGACAAAAAAAACTCCCAACAAACAGGGATCTTGGCTGTCGAAGATCATCCTGGGCTTTATCGTCGCGGCTACGGGCGTCGGCGCGGGCGACCTGATAACAGCCAGCCTGGCGGGGTCGAATATCGGCGTCGTTTTAGTCTGGACCGCCCTGGGGGGCGCTTTCATCAAGTTCGTTCTTGCCGAGGGCATCGCGCGCTGGCAAATGGCTACCGGGACGACGGTCCTTGAAGGATGGGTGGAGCGGCTGGGGCGCGGAGTTCAATGGGTATTCATTTTTTATTTTATTCTGTGGTCTTACTGTGTCGGCGGCGCCCTGATCAACGCCTGCGGCGTGGCCGGCGTCGGCCTGTTTCCTATCGGTGATCCGCAGACATCGAAAATTTTCTGGGGCATCCTCCATTCGCTCATCGGCCTGGTCTTGGTCTGGTTTGGGGGTTTCAGGATCTTCCAGTATGCCATGTCGCTGCTGACGGCGATCATGTTCGTCACCGTTCTTTTGACCGTATTTTTGATCTCGCCGGATTGGGCGGCCATTGGCAGGACGCTCATTCGTCCGGCCCTGCCTGCGGGTGGGACGGCCTGGCTGCTGGGAGTACTGGGCGGGATCGGCGGAACCGTGACGCTCCTTTCCTATAGTTACTGGGTCCGCGAAAAGAAAAGGATCGGCAGGCAGGGCGTCAAGGATTGCCGGCTTGACCTCGGCCTCGGCTACGCATTGACCGCCTTTTTTGGCGCTTCCATGGTCATTATCGGATCCAGGGTAACGATCGAAGGGCAGGGTGCGACCGTGGCTCTTGTTCTGGCCGACCAACTCGCCCGCGTCCTGGGACCGGCAGGAAAATGGATTTTTCTTTGGGGATTTTGGGGTGCGGTGTTCTCCAGTCTTCTTGGAGTCTGGCAGGGCGTCCCCTACATATTCGCCGATTTTCTTTACCTGCGGCGGGGTATGATCCTTGACAAGACCCCGGAAAACAACATCACGACAACAATAGAATACCGAGGCTACCTGCTGGCCTTGACGTTCGTGCCCATCCATCTTCTCTGGTTCAAAGTGCAGCAAGTCCAGCTTGTCTATTCCGTGATGGGCGCGCTGTTCATGCCCCTGCTGGCGCTGACCTTGCTTCTCCTGAACACCAGGACGGCCTGGGTTGGCAAAGAATTCAAGAACAGCTGGGTGACGAACGTCCTCCTCGTTCTGACTCTTGCCTTTTTCACCTATATCGGCATCCAGGAGATCATGGGCACCTTCACCGGCCCCTAGACAGATCTCTTTGCCTGTGCTATAAATTTCTGATTCCAGAGACGATATGGCCAATCCATCTGTCAACGCAAGAGCCCTCTTGAGCGCTTCCTTAAAAACAAGCGCCGGGACTATCGCTCCGGTTTCAACGGCTGCCAGGCAGGCTTTCCGACAGGACTTTGCCCGCCTCCTCGACCTCGTTCAAAAAAGGTTTGTCGTTGATACCCGATACGGCCGCGACGAGGTTCTGGCCGGCCGGCTGGAATTTCTCAAGGATATGCACAAATACCTGGGCGAAATGTTCGGCGCTGTCTATGAATTCGGCCTTTATGAAAATCTGGTGGATGAATTTTCCTGGTTTGTCTCGGCGGCGTCTTCGCGGGGATTGAAGAAAGACTATTTTGAAAAAATGCTGGATGCCTGGCAATCCGCCCTTCACGGGATTCTCGAACCTGTCAAGGTCCGTGAGCTTGCCGCGCTACCGCAGTTTTTGTCCCGGAATCTGGACGCTTTTCTTCGAATGCCCCAGCCTTCGGACCAGCTTGAGGCCGGTGCCAAAAGGCATCTCGCCCGGCTGCTCCTTGAGAAAAACAGGCGCGAGGCGGCCGAGGAGGTCCTTTCCCTGGCCAAGGAATATGCTTCTCCCGAGAGCCTGTTCCAGACTATTTTGGCGCCCGTTTTGCATCACATCGGCCGGCTCTGGCAATTGAATCAAGTGAGCGTGGCCGATGAACATGCCGCTTTTGAAATCTGCCGCTACATCATTTTCCGCTTTTGCGACAGCCTCCCCAGGGAGTCGAAGAAATCCACCAGGGCCTTTGTCGGCTGCGTCACAGGGGAGGAGCACGCGCTGGCCGCGGAAATGACGGCCGAGGTCCTCGGCCTGAGAGGCTGGGCCGTATTTTTCTCCGGCCGGAGCGCGCCTCTGGACGAGATTCTGCGGTCCGCCCGCGAGTTCCGGCCGGATGTCATTTTTCTTTCCGTGAGTTTATTGTCCAATCTGCCGTCTGCAAGAGACCTGCTCCTGGCGCTCAAGAGCGCCGTCCCCGGCAGCCGGATCGTCCTGGGCGGCTCGGCGGCCCTGGCTGCCAAACAGGTTATGGAAAGATATGCGGACGCGGTGGCCGAAAGTATTCAGGCCGGATACCGAAAGGCCTGGGACATGTTGAGGAATCATGCGTAGAAAGACGGCCTGGAAAATGCTCCTTCATGACCGGTTGACAAGCGCCGGCTCGATTCTCGGCGTCATTGCTATCGTCTTTCTCGTCGGCCAGCAATATTCTGTCCTCTTTGGACTGTTTGGGTTTATGTCGGCGTTGGTCGACCACAGCGGCGCCGATATTTGGATCTGCAGCAAGAACACGGACAACATCAACGCTTCTGGCACTTTGCCCATCCGATACATCGATCGGATCGCCGGACTTCCCGAAGTGGAATGGGTGGAACCCATTATTTCGAGCGGAGGTGCGATCAAGCTCAAGAATGGCAAGACCCAGCCCGTCCAGGTCGTCGGTGTGCCGCGGCCCACTCTGACCGGAGGGCCCTGGCGTTTCGCCAAAGGCTCGATCGAGGTGCTGCTCGATTATGAAGGGGTAACCCTTGATAAACTCGACCTTTCGACACTCGGCAATCCCGGGCTCGGGGATATCATCGAGGTGAGCGACCGACGAGTCCGGCTGGCCGGCATTACCCAAAACGTCCGCGGCTTCCAGGGGACGCTGATTTTCACTAACCTGCGGAAGGCCCGGGAGATCACCAAGCTGCCGCCCGATAGGACAAGCTACATTCTCATCAAGGCCAAAGAGGGACAAAGTGTCGCCGGGCTCGTCCGTGAGCTGAAACAGCTTCTGCCGAAGGCGGAAGCGATTCCCCGCGCCGAGCTGGCCCGAAATACGCGGATTTATTACGTCGTCAATACGGGCATCGGCAGCAGTATCGGATTTTCGGTCCTCGTCGGAGCCCTGGTCGGGATCGTAATCATCACTCTGACCATGTACACTGCGGTGCTCAACCGGCAGAAGGATTTTGCCGTGCTGCGCGCCATCGGCGGCCGGCGCAGGGACATCCTGGTCATCGTCTTCTATCAAACCCTGTTCATCGCCCTGGCCGGGGTGTTCCTTGGTTTCCTGCTCCTGGCCTCTTTTCTTTCCGGTGTCCGTGAAACGAACCTGCCGACTGGCATCCTGGTCTGGGTTCCCCCCGTTCACGCCTTTTTGACGCTGGGGTTTAGTTTCCTGGGTGCCATCTTTGCAATGCGCCGGGCGGTGAAAATCGACCCGGCATCAGTGTTCAGATAAGAAACATGTCCACACCCGTCGTCCAGCTCGAAGAAATCGCCCGTGATTTTTATGACGGGAAGCAGCTCCGCCGCGTCCTTCAGCCCATCACCCTGGGCCTCTTCGCGCGGGAGTTCGCCGTCATCGCCGGGCCTTCGGGAAGCGGCAAAACGACCCTGCTGACGATCATCGGCCTGATCCTGAAACCGTCTTCGGGAAGAATTTTTATCGGCGATAAGGATGTCAGCCGCGAACCGGAAAATGTGCAGGCGACATTGCGCATGAAAAAATTCGGATTCGTCTTCCAGCAGGCCGACCTCATCCCCGGCCTGAACGTGCTGGAAAACATTTTGATCGCGGCGGCCGTCCAGGGCCAGCGAATCCCGTCGGCCGTCAAGAAACGGGCCAAGGATATCCTCCATCAATTCGGTCTCGAGACCTATGCCGAGGCCAAGCCCCAGCAGCTGTCCATGGGCCAGAAGCAGCGGGTGGCCATGGCCAGGGCGCTGGTCAACGACCCCCTGCTCTTGCTGTGCGATGAGCCGACCTCGGCCCTCGATGTGGAAAGCAGCAATATCGTCCTCGACAGCTTGAAAAAATTGTCCGCGGATGAACGCCGGGGCGTCGTCATGGTCACGCATGATCCGCGCGTGTTTCCCTATGCCGACCGGCTCATCAAGCTGGAAAACGGCTCCATCATCTATGATTCCCGCCGGGATAAAGGAAGGGGGAGTGATGAAACGATTTCTTAAGTGGGCGCTCTTTTTGATGATCATCGCGGCGGGCGGATGGTATATCTATACCTCCCTGGCCAAGTCCGCCAAGCCGCCGACCGCGGCGGCGCCGCCGGCGCTGCCCAAGGTTCCGCAAAGGGTTTACGGGATCGTCGAGCCGGCCGGCCGCGAGGTCTATGTGACATCGTCCGTATCCCGCCCCATCCGGGGGATCTATGTCAAGGAAGGCGACAGGTTGAAGAAAGGACAGCTGGTCCTGTCCCTGGAGAATGACCTGGAGCTGGCCCAACTCGAAGCGGCCTTGGCCAAGGTGGACCTGCGCCGCAAAGAGTATGAGAACAGCCAGTATGACCTTCAGAAAAAGAAGCAGCTGTTTGAAAATGAATCGGCGACCGAATATGACTTCAACCAGCTCCGGCTGAAGGTCGAGCTAAATCTCTTGAACTTCGAGGCCGTCCGCAAAGACGTGGACCTGATCAAGGCCCAGCTCGCCCAGTTGGAGCTGAGGTCTCCTATCGATGGAAAAGTTTATAAAATGGATGCCCGGCTGGGGGAGACCCTGACGCCCGGCGCGGCGCCCAAGATCGTCCTGGGCTCGCCCAACCTTTGGGTCCGGCTCTATGTCGAGTCCTTCTGGATGGACCGCTTCCAGCTCGGCGGCCTATGCCAGGTCTATGACTCCGAGACCAATGAATTCCTCGGCACAGGAACGGTCATCAGCAAATCGCCGACTCTATCCACGCGCACGTTCCGGACAGAGGATGTCGGAGAGAGGTTCGATGCAGAGTTTGAGCAAATCGTGTTGACGCTCGACTCGAAAAAAGAAAATATCCCACTCGGATTGAATGTCGTCGCATCGCTGGAGAAAAAATAATATAAATAGGGGGGCCATCGTCCTTCAAAAGATGCCCCCCATTTGACGGACCTTATGGGTTGAGGGAGGAGGGAAACATGTCTAAAGAGGCTACGAAAAAAATTTTGATCAGGCCTATCATTTTTTGCTTTGTGGCATGCTTTGTCTTTTCCGGGATATCCCCGGTCGCTCAAAAGAATGACAAGCGGCTCGAGACCGAAACGTATTTCGATATGGAATCCATCGGGAGCCCGCAGATTTCGCCCGACGGCAAAAGCATCATTTTCACAAGGGGCTGGGTCGATAAGGTCAACGACCAAGCGCGGAGCAACTTATGGATCGTTGATATCGAGGGAAAAAGAGTTCGGGAGGTGACACGCGGCAAATGGCGCGATACATCTCCGGTCTGGTCGCCCGACGGAAAAAAGATCGCTTTTCTTTCGGAACGGGATGATACGACCCAAATCCATGTCATGTGGTTGGACACGGGCGAGGTGGCCCAGCTCACGCACCTGGAACGGGCTCCGAGCAATCTTGTCTGGTCGCCCGACGGGAAAAAGCTTGCCTTCACGACTTTTCTGCCTGACGACAAGCCGATCCTGAACGTCAAGCTCCCCAAGCGGCCTGAAGGCGCTAAGTGGGCGGCGCCGGCGGTGCTCGTGGACCGCTTGGCCTGGCGCGCCGACGGAAGAGGCTGGCTTCCCAAAGGCTATACGCATATTTTCATGATTGATGCCGAACTGGGAGGCACACCTCGTCAGGTCACCTCCGGCGATTTTTCGCATAACGACCCTCAATGGTCGGCCGACGGAAAAACAATCTATCTTAGCGCCATCCGGAAGCCGGATGCCGAATACGAGTTCGGCGATTCCGAGATCTATGCCGCCGACCTCAAAACACTGGAGATTAAAGCCCTGACCGACCGCAAAGGCCCGGATGGCAGTCCGCGCCTCTCGCCGGACGGAAAGTGGATCGCCTATACGGGCTATGACGAAAAGAAATATACCAGCCATCTTTCGAGCCTTTATCTCATGGATTCAAGCGGCGGGTCCAAGCGCCTGCTGGCGGGGAACCTGCCCAGCTCGCCGTCCAACGCCGTCTGGGCCGCCGACAATTCCGGCGTATATTACCAGATGGAGGAGCGCGGCGAGGCCAATATCTATTTTGTTCCTCTGAACGGCGCGATCAGGAAAGTCACTAAAGGCGCCCATGTTCTGTCGGGCGTTTCGGTGGCCAAGAACGGCCAAGCCGCGGCGACCGTGACAACGCCGTCTCGGCCGGGCTATCTCGTCACATTTCCGCTGCTGAAACCCGAGATCCTCAAAGAGCTCGTCGACGTCAATGCCGATGTGCTGGCCGATATCAAGCTCGGCGAGGTCGATGAATTGCAGTTCAAGTCCCCGGACGGCCTTGACCTGCAGGGCTGGTTGATCAAGCCGGCGGAATTCGATCCAGCCAAGAAATATCCGATGCTGCTCTACATTCACGGCGGCCCCTGGTCGATGTATTCCGTGGCCTTCAACTGGGATTGGCAGAACTTTGCCGCGAACGGCTATGCCGTATTGTTCATGAACCCGCGCGGGAGCACGGGCTACGGCCAGAATTTTGTGAACGGCATTCAATATTCGTATCCCGGCAAAGACTATGAGGACCTGATGGCCGGGGTCGATGCAGCCCTGGCCAAGGGCTTCATCGACAAGGACAATTTATTCGTCTGCGGGGGCAGCGGCGGCGGCGTGCTGACGGCCTGGATTGTCGGCCATACCAATCGCTTCCGGGCCGCCGTCTCCATGCGGCCGGTGATCAACTGGCATTCGTTCGTCGGCATCACGGATGGCCCGAGCTGGTACAGGCAGTTTAAGAAATACCCGTGGGAAGACCCGCTGGAATATGCCGTGCGCTCGCCGCTCAATTATGTGGCCAATGTCACGACGCCCACCATGGTCATGACGGGCGAAGCGGATCTCCGCACCCCCATCAGCCAGAGCGAGGAGTTCTATCGCGCCCTGAAGATGCTCAAGAAAGACACTCTGCTGGTCCGGATGCCCGAGGAATTTCACGGCTGGAGGCGGCCCTCGCACCGGCTTCTCCAGCAGGCCTACCTGATGGCCTGGTTCGAGAAGTACAGAGTGAAGAAGCAGTGAGCGGCGCGGGGCAGCATCCGTACGACCCGTGTCGGGTATAATTTTGTTAAGGGGTGATACGATGTCTACAAAGGGCTTGTCAAAGGGTCGAAGATGTGTTCTTTTATTAGTTTTGATGATCGTGGTTGGAGCGAATTCGACGTATCCTGAGCGGACGGAAAAGCCGGTGCTTCACGGCAAGCACTGGATCGCCATCACCGGCAAGCCGATCGCGGCCACGGCCGGAGCCATGATGTTCATAAAAGGCGGGAATGCCGTCGATGCCGCCTGCGCCATGCTCGGGGCCGTTTGTACGATGTGGGACGTGTTGAGTTGGGGAGGAGAAACCCAGGCGCTCATTTATAACCCGCAAACCAAAAAAGTGATTGCCATCAACGGCTTGGGCGTTGCCCCGACCGGGGCCACTCCGGAATTTTACAGATCCAAAGGTTATAAATATCCGCCGGCGACCGGCCCGTTGGCTGCCGTCACTCCTGGAACTCCCGGCGGCCTGATCACGATGCTCGCTGAATATGGCACCTTCAGCCTGAAAGACGTGCTTGCTCCAGCCATCCAGATGGCAGAGGGCTATCCGATGGAGAAAGACACGGTCGATAGGATCGAAAAAGATATGGAAAAAATCAAGCAGTGGCCCTATTCCAAGAAGATCATGCTTCCGCATCTTGGGGAGAGCCACGAAGCTCCTTATCCGGGCGAGGTCTTCCGTCAGCCCGACCTTTTGGACACGCTGAAAAAAATCGTCACCGCCGAGCAGGAAGCACTGGCCAAAGGAAAGAGCCGGAAGGATGCGCTCTATGCCGCTTACGACCGGTTTTACAAGGGCGACATAGCCCGGGAGTTCGTCCGCGGCTCGCACGAACAGGGCGGACTCATAACGATGGAAGATCTGGCCAAGTGGAAGGTCTATATCGAAGAACCAGTGATGAGCACGTATAAAGGGATCGATGTCTACAAGCTGAATTCCTGGGTGCAGGGGCCGGTGATGCTCCAGGCGTTGAACATGCTGGAAAACTTGGACTTGAAAGCAATGGGCTTTAACAGCGCCAAATACATCCATGCCCTCTATCAGGTTATGAATCTGGCGTTTGCCGATCGGGATTTTTATTATGGCGATCCCTATTTCCCGCCCGAGGAGCCCATGAAGGGACTTCTTTCCAAAGAATATGCGAGAGACCGCCTGAATCTCCTCCATTGGGAACGCAATGAGCCTTCGGTCAAGCCCGGCGATCCCTATTCTTATGAAGGGAAAAAGAACCCGTTTCTGAAATATCTGGTGACGTGGCCGCCCTCAGAAAAGGATACGGCCGCTAAAGAGGAATCATTCTGGGGGGGAACGACCTCCATCCAATCCGCTGATGAAAAAGGCTGGGTCGTTTCGGTCACGCCGAGCGGCGGCTGGGTCCCGGCCGTGATCGCCGGCCGGACGGGAATCGGCATGAGCCAGCGCGCCCAGAGCTTTGTCCTCGACCCGGCAGAAAATCCGTTTAACGTCATCGCTGCCGGCAAACGGCCAAGAGCCACGCTGTCGCCCGGCCTAGCCCTCAAAGACGGGAAGCCCTATCTTTCGTTTGCCGTCCAGGGAGGCGATACCCAGGACCAGAATCTCCTCCAGTTCTTCCTGGATGTGGTGGAGTGGGGGATGAACGTCCAGGAGGCATGCGAAGCGCCGAACATCACGAGCTATCAGATGCGCAATTCTTTTGAGGACCACAAGCCCATCCCCGGCAAGCTCGAGATCAATGAAAAAGTCCCGGCCGAAGTCAGAGAAAAGCTCAAAGCCATGGGATATGTACTAGACGTCAAAAAATATACTTCCGGCCCGATCAATGCCATCTTCTTCGATTGGAAACATGGGACCTTATGGGGCGGCTCGAGCAATTACGGCGACGACTATGGAATCTCTTGGTGATTCTCCGACCCTCCGAGAGTTGTATAATAGGAGTGGGTGAGGAAAATGAACGAAGACGACAAACATCCTTTGGACTGGCTGAGTGGAGAGGCGGCGGCCGAACCTTCGCGCCCTTGTGAAGTCGATCAGGCGGCCGTTTCTTCCGTGGACCTCTTGGACGCGTATTCCAAGGCCGTCATCGCCGTCGTCGAGGCCGTCGGTCCAGCGGTCGTCAGCATATCCGTCGGCCAGGAGACGTCGCGGTCGGAGTTCGAGCCGATGGGCGCGGGCTCGGGATTTGCCATCACGCCGGACGGGTACCTGCTGACCAACAGCCACGTCGTCGCCGATGCCAAAAAGATCGAGACAACCTTCATGGACGGCAGGCGCCTCGAGGCAACGCTCGTCGGGCTGGACGCGTTGACCGACCTGGCCGTGATCCGCGTGAACGCTTCAGCGCTTCCCTATGCAGAGTTGGGCGAGTCTTCCGGCCTGAGGGTCGGGCAGCTGGTGATTGCCATGGGAAACCCGCTGGGCTTTCAGTCAACAGTTTCAACCGGAGTCATCAGCGCGCTCGGTCGAACACTCCGCAGCCAAATGGGACGGCTCATCGAAAATATTATCCAGCATACGGCGCCCTTGAACCCGGGGAATTCGGGCGGTCCGCTTCTTGATGCCAAAGGCAGGGTTGTGGGCATCAACACGGCCATCATCGCCATGGCCCAGGGGATCGGCTTTTCCATTCCCTCCAACACGGCCAAATGGGTGGTTTCGCAGCTCCTAACCCAGGGCAAGGTCCGGAGAAGCCACCTGGGGCTCGTGGGATACTCTAGGCAGCTCGACCGCCGCATCGTCCGTTTTCACAAGCTCAACAAAAACGCCGCTGTCGAGATCGTCGGCATCGAGCCGAGCGGGCCGGCCAAGAATTCCGGCCTGAGAACCGGGGACCTGGTTGTCGCGATCAATCAAAACGAGGTGACGAGCGTGGACGACATGTTCCGCATCCTGGCCGAATGGCCGGTCGGGCAGCCTCTCATCCTGACGGCTATCCGGGGCAAAGAGCGGATCGAGATGAGCGTTGCGCCCATCGAAGCCACATAAGCTAAAATAAATGATAAAAAAAATCGTCTATTCCTTTTTGATCGCGGCGTTTCTCGTCGCCGGCGGCAGCCGATGCGCCAGACGATCGAGCTCTATGCCTGCCTATAAAAACCCCGATCTTCCGCTGGAAAAAAGGCTGAATGACCTCGTTTCGCGAATGACGCTTGAAGAAAAAGTCTCCCAGATGATGAACGATGCGACCGCTGTCGAACGGCTCGACATTCCTAGATATGACTGGTGGAATGAAGCCCTCCACGGTGTGGCCCGGGCGGGCCTGGCCACTGTCTTTCCCCAGGCCATCGGCCTGGCCGCAACCTGGGATACCGGTCTCATGCACCGGGTGGCTCAAGTGATTTCTGACGAGGGACGGGCCAAGCACCATGAGTTTGTCCGGCGCGGCCTGCGCGGGATCTACCAAGGTCTGACGTTCTGGTCGCCAAACATCAACCTATTCCGAGATCCCCGTTGGGGCCGGGGGATGGAAACATATGGCGAGGATCCCTATCTGACGGGCCGGATGGGAGTCGCCTTTATCCGGGGCCTGCAGGGCGACGACCCAAAATACATTAAGGTCGTAGCCACGCCCAAGCACTATGTCGTCCACAGCGGGCCCGAACCGGACCGCCATTCGTTCGATGCCGTCGTTGATGAGCGGGACTTTCGCGAATCCTACCTGCCGCATTTCGAGGCCTGCATTGTGGAGGCCAAGGCCTTTTCCGTGATGTGCGCTTACAACCGGTACCTGGGCGAAGCGTGCTGCGGGAGCTCGAGGCTTCTGACCTCGATCCTGAGGAAGGAATGGGGTTTCGGCGGATATGTTGTTTCCGACTGCGGAGCCATCGGCGATATCTCGGCCGGCCACAAAATCGTCGGGACCTCCGCCGAAGCGGCGGCCCTGGCCGTCAAGTCCGGGTGCGACCTCAGCTGCGGCCATGAGTATAAGAGTCTGTTGGAGGCCGTCAAGAAGGGCCTGATCACGGAGAAAGAGATCGACGTTTCCGTCAAGAGGCTTTTCCGGGCGAGGTTCATCCTGGGCATGTTCGACCCTCCGCAGATCGTGCCCTATGCCAACATTCCCTATTCGGTGGTCGATAGCCAGCCGCACAAAAACCTGGCGCTCGAGGCCGCCCAGGAGTCGATCGTTCTTTTGAAAAATGAGAAGAATACGCTGCCCTTGCCCAAGACATTGAAAACAATCGCGGTCATCGGGCCGAATGCGTCCGACGTAGAAGTGCTGCTCGGCAACTATAACGGAACGCCGTCTCATCCTATCACGCCTTTGCAGGGCATCCTCGACAAAGTCGCTCCCGCGACAAACGTCCTTTATGCATTGGGCTGCGAATGGGCGGCGAATATGCCGGTCCTCGAAGTCGTCCCTGATTCCGCCTTCGTCACGTCCACGGCCGGCCGGAAGATGAACGGCCTGAAGGGCGAATATTTCAACAACCGCGATTTGCAGGGAGAGCCGGTGTTCATGCGTATCGATAAAAATATCGATTTCAACTGGTGGGACGGAGCGCCGGACCCAAATTTTGACCCGGACAATTTCAGCGTGCGCTGGACAGGCGAGATCGTCCCGCCGGTGTCGGGGACCTACGCGCTCGGCGCCGAAGGGTTCAACGGGTTCCGGCTTTTTCTGGGCGATGAACTCGTCGTCCAGTTCAACGGAACGCATCACCCGAGAAAGACCTATAAGCCGGTTCCTCTCGTCAGCGGCAAGAGCTATAAAATCAAGCTCGAGTTCTTCGAGCGGGCCGGCGACGCCCATATCAAGCTTTTATGGAGGCGGCCCGGCCTCGAGGCGAAGAAGGAGGCCTTGGAGAAGGCCGGGCAGGCTGACGCCGTGGTCCTAGTCATGGGCCTCTCCCCGCGGCTTGAGGGGGAGGAAATGGATGTGCCGGTAGAGGGCTTTTCCGGCGGCGACCGTTTGACACTGGACCTGCCGGCCGTCCAGGAGGACTTGATTAAATCAGTCGCGGCGCTCGGCAAGCCGGTCGTCCTGGTCCTTCTGAATGGAAGCGCGGTGGCGGTCAACTGGGCCGCCGAGCATATCCCGGCTATCATCGAGGCATGGTATCCCGGCCAGGCGGCGGGCCAAGCCCTTGCCGACGTTTTGTTCGGCGACTATAATCCCGGCGGACGGCTGCCCGTCACGTTTTACAGGTCTGTCGCCGATTTGCCGCCGTTTAAAGATTATCAAATGAAGGGGCACACCTACCGTTATTTTGAAGGCGAGCCTCTGTACCCGTTTGGCTTTGGCCTGAGCTATACGAAATTTGAGTATTCGAATCTCATGCTCCCCAAAATCATGGCCCGGAATGAGGAGATCACGGTTGCGGTGGATGTCCAAAATGCGGGCGCCAGGGCCGGGGAGGAAGTCGTCCAGCTTTACCTGACGGACGTGGAAGCTTCTGTCCCTGTCCCTCTCCGGTCTTTGCAAGGGTTCGAGAGGGTTTCCTTGAACCCGGGAGAAAAGAAGACCGTTCGATTTACCTTGAAGCCAGATCAATTTTCCTTGATCGATAAGGATTTCAAGAGGACCATCGAGCCCGGCGCTTTTGAGGTGGCCGTGGGCGGAATGCAGCCCGGATTCAAGGGGAAGGCCGCCGAATGTGCCTCCCAAGTGCTCACCGCCAGACTGGACATAAAATAAGGGCATGTTCCGAATTCTGAGGGATTCGGCATGTACCCATATATTTCTGCCAAGGAATAGCTCGTTTTGACTGTCTAATCTATGGATGAGGTTTAGCGAAATATGACCGGAATGGCTGTCAATTGTCACAAACGGAGGACAGTTGCGAGATTGCCGCGGATAAGTATAAGGGGAGAAAATTTGGCACGCTTCTTGTATAATAGGGGAGCAGGATGGCTATGACGTCATTGCCACGCTCCCGGTTAAAATTGACAAATTCTATAGGAATATGTATATTTAAGCCAACGGAGAGCGATTTGAAAGGAACACCTAGGAAAGGAGGCCTACCATGATTTCTGGGCTAATGACAAAACGCGTTCAAAAAACTGTTTTTCTGGCCGCGGCTCTTTGTTTGGGCTTAGTTCTGTCCAGCCCGCCCGTTTTCGGACAGTACTTCGGCCGGAACAAAGTCCAGTATGAGAAATTTGATTATAAGGTCATGAAGACCGAGCATTTTGATATGTATTTTTATCCTGAGGAAGAGCAGGCCGTCCGGTCCGCCGCTCTGATGGCCGAGCGCTGGTACAAGCGATACGCCAAGCTCTTCAATTATGAGCTGCGCGGGCGGCAGGCCTTGGTCATGTACGCCAGCCACCCCCAATTTGAGCAGACGACCGTGCTGTCCGACATCATCGGCGAAGGCACCGGCGGTGTCACGGAATCCATCAAGCGCCGTATCATCCTTCCCTTCGGCGGTTCCCTCCAAGAAACAGACCACGTCATCGGTCACGAGCTCGTCCATGCCTTCCAGTATGACATGGCTTCCGGGCCGACTCCGCAGTACTCCGGCCAGGCCGCCGGAGGGCTGGAACGGGCGCCCCTGTGGGTCATCGAGGGAATGGCGGAATATCTTTCGATCGGCCCCGTCGACCCGAACACCGCGATGTGGATGCGCGACGTGATCAAGCAAAAGAAAATCCCCACGATCAAAGACCTGCGAAATCCACGTTACTTTCCCTATCGCTATGGCCAGGCAGTCTGGGCCTATATTGGCGGCCGCTGGGGCGACCTTGTCGTGGCCAAGTTGATGAAGGACATCTGCCGCGGCGCCGATTATGAAAAAGCCCTGGAACACGCGCTTGGAGAGAACCTGAAAAAGTTGGGCGAGGACTGGCAGGCCTCGATGAAAAAGGACTATACACCCGTCCAGCAGGGGACGCAGTCCCCGACGGCCACGGGGCGGCTGCTGGTCCAGGGGTCCGAAGAGGACCGGTATAATGTCGCTCCCGTGCTCAGCCCGGACGGCAAGAAATTTGTCTATATCTCTTCCAGAGACCTCTTTTCTCTGGAGATGTTCATGGGCGATGCGAAAACCGGAAAAACGACCAAGCGGCTCACCAGGACCTCGGTGGACCCCCATTTCCAGAGCATTCAGTTCATCAACTCCGCCGGGTCCTGGGACTTGGAGGGCAATCGGTTTGCCTTCGGGGCGGTGAGCGCCGGCAAGCCGGTGCTGGCTTTTCTCGACGTCGAAGGCCAAAAAATCGCCGATGAGATCCAGTTCCCGGAGCTCGGGGAGATCCTCAACCCGACCTGGTCTCCGGACGGCAAAGAGGTCGCTTTCTCGGCCCTGGCCGGCGGCTATACCGATATTTACATCTACGACCTGGAAACCAAGAAATTGAAGAACATGACAAATGACCCCTACGGGGACATCCATCCCGTTTGGTCGCCGGATGGCCGCTCGATCGCCTTCGTCACGGAACGGTTCACGACACAGCTTTCGGTGCTGAACATGGGGAATTTTCGTCTGGCCTTGTTGGACCCTGAAACAGGAGAAATCAAGGAGCTCAAGGCATTCGATGACGCCAAGAATATCAACCCTCAGTGGTCGTCGGATTCGAGGTCGCTCTACTTTGTTTCCGACCACAAGGGCATTTCCAACGTGTATAGGCTCGAGATCGCGTCCGGGGCATTGAGCGAACTCTCAAACCTCTACACCGGCGTCAGCGGGATCACCACTCTCAGCCCCGCCCTGTCCATCGCCGCAAAATCCAACGATCTCCTGTACAGCGTCTATGAAAACGGGAATTTCAGCATTTTTACCATCGAACCGCATGACTTGTTGGCGGGCAAGGCCGTGGAATCCCGGGCGGACCAGGCATATTCTCCGGCCGTGCTGCCTCCCAAGGAACGCTCGGGATCGGAAATTCTCGGGCTGCTCAAGAATCCCTGGTTCGGGCTTCCAGCGGACGCTTCGAAGTTTGCCGTCAGTCCCTATAAGCCTAAATTGTCCTTGGATTACGTGGCCCCGCCGCAGGTGGGTGTCGGCGTCGACCGTTTCGGCACTTATGGTGGAGGCGGCCTTTCTCTGTTCTGGAGCGATATGCTGGGGTATCACAACCTGGGCACGATGGTCCAGGTCAGCAGCCGAATTGACGAATCCGCTGCCATTGTCCAATACTTCAACTCCAGGAACCGCCTGAACTGGGGCGTGGCGGCTTATCGCATCCCTTATATTTACGGAGGCTATGGGATTTATGCGGATAATGTCTTCGGTGAGCCGGCGTACAGCGAAGTCGAGGACCTTTATGAACAAATCTATTATCAGCTCGGCGGCTTTGCTTCGTATCCGTTCAGCCAAATGCAGCGGTTTGAGCTATCGGCGGGCCTCAATTACATCGATTTTAGACACGTTCAATATATCACCTCCTACTCGGCCATCGACGGTACGCAGCTTTTATATGAAAAGCATGTTATCGACGATATGCCGCCCGGCCTGACTATGGCCTATGCTGGCGCCGCTCTTGTCTATGATAGCGCGTTCTTCGGCGCGACGGCCCCCATCCTGGGTCAGAGCTACAGGCTTGAAGTGGCCCCTACGATCGGGTCCTTAAATTTCTATACATTATTAGGGGATTATCGCCGGTATTTTATGCCTATCAAGCCGTTTACTCTGGCCTTCCGGGTCATGACATATGGGCGCTACGGAAAAGGCAGCGATGACTCGCGGCTGTACCCCATGTTTCTGGGCTATGAAGATTTGGTGCGGGGGTATAATTACGGAGATTTTACCGCGGAGGAAGTCGATCCTCAGACCGGATCGTTCAATTTCAACAGGCTGTGGGGAAGCCGGATGATCGTCGCCAATGCGGAGCTGCGTTTTCCTTTGTTTGGCGCCTTTGGGATCGGCAAAGGTTTCTACGGTATTTTCCCGATCGATTTTGTTGCCTTTTATGATGCCGGCGTGACCTGGGATTCCTCCACGAGTCCGGGTTTGGCATTGCACCCGTTTTCAAATAGTCTCCCGGGGTCCCCTAAGTCCGGAGTGCAGTACCCCGTCTCTAGCGCGGGTTTAGGCGTGAGAGTCAACCTCCTGGGGTATCTTGTTCTGGGCGTTAATTATGTCTGGCCGTTCGACCGGCCCGCCCGAAAGACGGGATACTGGGAATTCAGCTTCTATCCGGGATTTTAGGAAAAGACGCGGGTCCCCCCTCCGCTACGGGGGCTTGAGGACGGCCTAAGCGCCGCCCATACATTGTCAATTTATTTATTGCGTTTGTAGTAGTACTTTTCTGGCAATAACAATTCCCCTATTGATATATCCCCGTTTTCTGTATAAATTGGAGAAACGAGGTCGCTGTGAAAAGACGGGAATTTTTGCTCGGCTTGGGGGCGGGCGCGCTCGCAGCGAAAGGGTTCGATTTATTCGGCAGGGACGCACTGCCTTTTCAAGACGCGCCCAAACAAAGAATCAAGAATTGGGCATGGACGCATCCCGACCCGAAAATTACCGCCGAGGATTGGAAGCGAAAGTTCGGCCTGGCTGCGGCCGCGGGAATCCAGGCCATCCATCTGCTGAGCTATTCGGGGGCCAAGGCCTTTTACCCAAGCTCTCATGCCCTCCATGAGACAGACGAACTGGCCACGATCCTGCCCGTCGCCAAGCAGGCTGGCCTTGAGGTCCATGCCTGGATCTGCGCGCTCGTCTGCAATGCCGAGTCTGTCCAAAAAGACCATCCGGACTGGTTTGTCATCAGCCGCAACGGTGAATCGACGCTGGTCAAGCAGCCGTATATTCCTTCCTACAAATGGCTTTGTCCTTCGCGGCCCGAAGTTTATGAATACCTGGAAAAGTTCGTGAAGGAGCTGGCGGATTATGAAGGAATCAAGGGCATTCATCTGGATTATATCCGCTATCCCGATGTCATCCTGCCGGAAGCCCTTCAGCCCAAGTACAATCTCGTCCAGGACAGAGAATATCCCGAGTTTGATTTCTGTTATTGTCCGGTCTGCCGAAAATATTTTGAGCGGCGGGAAGGCATCGATCCGCTGAAGATCCAGGACCCATCCGCCCATCAAGCCTGGAAAAATTATCGGTATCAGACGATCACCAGCCTCGTGGACAAGCTGGCCGATGTTGTCCACGAGAAGGGAAAGGCGATTTCCGCGGCGGTTTTTGCCACTCCGGAGCTCTCCCGCCTATATGTCCGCCAGGACTGGCCGAAGTGGAAGCTCGATACGGTCCATCCGATGATCTATCATTATTATTACGCCAAGGGTCTGGATTGGCTGGAGCCGGCTACGCGGGAAGGCGTCGCCGAGCTTCCTGCGAGCCGGCCTCTCTATAGCGGTCTTTTTATCTCCCAGATCAAACCCTCGGAGCTCTCTCGAGCCGTTGAGGGGGCCTTCAAGGGAGGGGCGCGAGGAATCACCCTGTTTGCCATGGGCTCGATGACGGATGAGCATTGGAAGGCCCTTGGCGAAGCTTTAAAGGGGAGATAAAGAAGAAATAGACTTTAAAAAGAATGATAAAAGATTTCATAATAAAATCATTCATTCCCCCAACCCCCCGAGGGATTTGAGGGAGAAGAGAAAAAGATCGGAGGATCGAAATGTCCGTTCGTCATCTTGTCTATTTTTTAATTTTCTGCCTGATCGTGTCCATGGGATTTTCGGACGGGACCAAGGTCCCCGAGCCGAAGATCTCCTTTGATCCGGAAAGATACATCTGTTACAGGGCCGCCGGGCCGGTCCACATCGACGGCAATCTTGATGAAGACGTCTGGTCCAAGATTCCCTGGTCGGACAACTTCGTGGATATTGAGGGTTCGCTTTGTCCCAAGCCAAGATACCGGACGATAGTCAAGATGCTGTGGGACTCTGAATATTTTTATATCGGGGCCTATCTCGAGGAGCCCGACGTTTGGGGCACGCTGACCAAGCGCGATTCGATCATCTTCCAGGACAACGATTTTGAGGTCTTTATCGACCCCGACGGCGATACCCACAATTATTACGAGCTCGAGATGAACGCCTTGAACACGGTCTGGGATCTTTTCCTGGTCAAACCCTACCGCGACGGCGGGCCCGCTATCCACGCCTGGGATATTCTTGGGTTGAAAACGGCAGTCAAGGTCAACGGGACGGTCAACAATCCGGGCGATAAAGACAAAGGATGGTTCGTCGAGATCGCCATGCCTTGGGAGATCCTCAAAGAAGCCGCCGCGGCCAAGTCATTGCCCAAGCCGGGAGACCAATGGCGGGTTAATTTTTCCCGGGTGGAGTACCGCATGAACGTCGAGAACGGGCTTTACGTCAAAGTTAAAGACCCGGCGACGGGAAAACCCTTCGCCGAAGACAACTGGGTCTGGTCGCCCATGGGTTTGATCAACATCCATTATCCAGAGATGTGGGGTTATATCCAGTTCTCCGGGAAGACCGCCGGCCGAGGAAAAGATTCGTTCCAGGACAGGCCTGAAGAAGAAGCCAAATGGGCCTTGCGGAGAATTTACTACAAGGAGTGGGCGGTCAAGGCCGAAAAAGGAAATTTTTCCCCAGACCTGGGAGCTCTCGGGCTCAAAGAAAAAGATCTTAAAGTCGATGATTTTGTCTTCCCTCCCGTCATCCAGACCACGACAAGCCTGTTCGAGGCTATTTACCGCGGCAAGTCTGGCGAGGTCTGGCACATCAGCCAGGACGGGAAAGTGTGGAAGGACAAATAATCGATTATAGAGAGGATGAAAAAAAGACGTAATCCTCCCAGTTCGAAAGCATAGCCATGCTCAGGAACAAGAGTGAACCCTGCTTAAAAAACGCACGCAAATAGGATGGCGTAAATATGGAAAGAAAAGCTAATATCAAAAAAAAGAAATCGAAAAGCCCTCCGTCACTTGCCGGCGCGGGTTCACGTTTCACCGAGCTCAAGCGGGTGAAAGAGGCGCTCCGTGAATCTGAGGAGAAATTGCCCAAGCTGGTTGAGGCGGTGCCCGTAGGCATAGGGATATTAGACCTGAAGGGGAATGTCTATTCTATAAACCGGACAGTGGAGGAGATGACAGGCTATTCGCAAGAGGAATTCAAAACAATCAATGTTGGGGAAACTTACGCGGATGCCAACGATCGCAGGGAGATGCTCAAAATCCTGGATGAAACAGGTAAACTCCGGGATTACACAGTCAGGATGAAGCGAAAAGACGGGACGGCTTATTATGCTCTCCTCAACATAGACCAGATAGAATTGGGCGGACAGCGAGTCTTACTTATGGCCCAGCAGGACATCACCGCCCTCAAAAAGGCTGAGGAAGAGATCGTGAGATTAAATAAGGACCTTGAGAGCCGGGTCGTTCAACTTTCCGCCTTGAACACGGACCTGGAACGTTCCAACAGAGATCTTGAACAGTTCGCTTATGTCGCCTCTCATGACCTTCAGGAGCCGCTGAGAATGATCTCCAGCTTCACCCAGCTCTTGGAGCAGCGCTATAAAGGAAAACTCGACAAGAGTGCCGATGAATTTACCAAGTTTGTCGTGGATGGCGCCAACCGCATGCAGCGCATGATCAATGACCTTTTATCCTACTCCCGCATTTCCAGCCGCGGCAAGCCCTTCGAGCCTGTCAGCAGCGAAGAGATCCTGGCCCAGGTTCAGGTCAACCTTCTTCTTTTAATCGAAGAGAACCATGCTCTTCTGACCCATGAATCCTTGCCTGAGATTACTGCCGATGCTTCCCAGATGCTCCTTCTGTTCCAGAACTTGATCGGAAATGCAATAAAATTCAAGGGAAAGGAGCCGCCCCGGGTCCATGTCTTCTCTGAGTCAAGGGAGGAAGAATGGATGTTTGGAGTCCGGGATAACGGCATAGGCATAGCCAAAGAATATTTCGACCGAATTTTCGTCATCTTCCAGCGCCTGTACAGCAGAGAAGAGTATTCGGGAACGGGCATCGGGCTGGCCATCTGCAAGAAGATTGTGGAAAGGCATGGCGGGCGGATCTGGGTGGAATCAGAGCTCGGCAAAGGTTCCACTTTCTTTTTCACAATACCAAAAAGGAGGGAATGATTATGGTTTCCGAAATCGCGGTCCATCCCATCGAAATCTTATTGGTTGAGGACAATCCGGGGGATGCCCGGCTGGCCTTGGAAGTTTTCCAGGACGCCAAAGTCCGCAACACTCTGCACCGGGTGGATAACGGCCAGGAGGCGATGGATTTTCTGCGGAAAGAGGGTAAGCATGCTCAAATGGCGCGGCCCGACCTCATCCTGCTGGACCTCAACCTTCCCGGAAAAGACGGCCGGGAGGTTCTGGCAGAGATCAAAGAAGACCCCGACCTGAAGCGAATCCCAGTGGTTATCTTGACAGTTTCTAAGGATGAGGAAGACGTCCTGAAGACGTACAACCTCCATGCGAACTGTTTTATCACAAAGCCCATTGACTTGAATCAATTCATCAAGGTCGTGAAATCCATCGAGGACTTCTGGCTGACTGTGGTCAAGCTGCCGCCGGACGGGAGCAAGTGAAAATAACGAGGAAAAATATTCTTTTCATCCTCTAATCCCATTTAAAATAAATAACTTGTAAGAAAGTTTACAAATCAAGACGTCTTTGATTAAGCCCACATCCCCCCGATAGGTGATAAAACCCGAATAAAAATCATCTTAAACTTCATTCAAAAAGGGGATTGTTAAGCCGAAGGATTCCCCCGACAATTTTAGCATGCCGAGCAGAAATCGCGATGGTCTATCTCAGATAAGCCTGACGGGCACGGAGAGCATTACGTCATAATCCTGGGGCCGTGAGAGGGAGAAAACAGCAACTCACCAACCTTGCCGGAGACAGAGAAATTAAGATGAAGACATCCGCCAACACGATGAGACAAATTCAGATTCGGACGGCGATGGAAATCTTAACGGGCTGGCCAAGATGAAACTCCCGACAAAAGATAAAACATGACCGACAAAAAGATCAAGGTGCTGATGATCGAGGATAGCCCCGGGGATATCCGCCTCATTCGCGAAATGTTTAAGGAAGTGGGCATCAGCCTGTTTGAGCTTGAAACTGCCTCCTGCCTCAAGGAGGGGTTGGAGAAAATCAAAGAGACCTTGTATGACGTCATCCTCTTGGATCTCGGGCTGCCCGACAGCCGGGGACTTGAGACGTTCATCAAGGTCAATGTTCAGAAACAAGAGGTTCCGATTATCGTGCTGACAGGTCTCGCCGATGAAACGCTTGCTCTCGATGCCATAAAAAGAGGGGCACAGGATTATCTTGTCAAAGAGCAACTCAACACCGGCCGGCTGGCGACGTCGATCAGCTATGCCATTGAACGCAAAAAAACAGAACGCCGGCTTATCAAGTCTGAGCAATGGTTTCGAATGCTGATCGAAACCTCTCCAGAAGTGGTCACCGCAATGGATTTGGAGGGCAGGATTACATACGTTTCCCCCCGAGCTCTCGAGCTCCACGGTTTTAAGAGTCCCGAAGAGCTCATCGGGAAAAACATTCTTGAGCTCCTTTCTCCGGAAGATCACGAACGGGCGAAGAAAAATCTTCAGATAACCTTGAAAGACGGTATTTTAAAAAATGAACAATATGCCCTGGTCAAGAAAGACGGAACCCGATTTGTCGGCGAACTCAGTTCCGCCCTGGTTTGTGATATCGGGGGAGAACTGAAAGGCTTTGTCGCCATTACAAGAGATATTACCGAGCGCAGGCTGGCGGAGGAGGCCCTAAAAAAGCGGAATGCCCAGCTTGAGCTGATTTATCATATTCAAAGCGAAATTCCGGCGAATACCGATATTGAAACGGTGCTCGTCCGGGCGGCCGAAAGCATCGGCAAATCCTTCGGATATTACAAGATTTCCGTGAACCTTTATCATCCGGAGACGGAAGAAATCGAATATCTGACCGGCTGGAACAAATCGGGCCTTCTTATCCCCAGGGGCCATAGACAAAAACTTGGGCAGGGGCTTATCGGCAAGGCGGGTCTCTTGAAACAGACGATTATCGCTAATGATGTTTCCAAAGAGCTGGACTATATCCCCTATCACCTTACGGAGACAAAAGCGGAGTTGATCATTCCTCTAGTTGTCCAGGATCAGCTCATTGGGGTTCTCGACCTCCAATCGACTCAGATCAACGCCTTCTCTGAAGACGATGTCTCCGTCCTGCAGGCCATCGCCAGCTATATTGCCCACATTATCGATAAGAAGCGGGAGGGAGACGCGCTGAGGGAAAGTGAGCAGAAATTCAAGAATCTTGCCGAACAGGCGCCTAACATGATTTTTATCAACGAGAAGGGCAGAGTCGTTTTTGCCAACAAGAAGTGCGAAGAGATTATGGGATATCAAAGAGAGGAGATTTACTCGCCTGATTTCGATTTTCTCGTTTTGATTGCGCCGGAAGATAAAGCCAAGATAAAGGCAAATTTCGCCAAACATTTGCGAGGAGAAGAGAATCCTCCATTGGAATACGCCATTCTCACCAAAGAGGGAAAAAGAATCGACGCCATACTTGCCACAACACTTATCGACTATGGGGGAGGGAAAGCCATCCTCGGCACAATCACAGACATCACCGAGCGGAAGTGCGCCGAAAAGGCCCTGCAGGAGTCGGAAGAAAAATACCGCAATCTCTTTGAGGAAGCGCGGGATGCTATCGCCGTGGCGTCTGCTGAGACGGGCATAATAATCGACTGCAATCGGGCGGCCACTCTGCTTTGGGGCCGAGAGAAATCGGAACTTGTGGGCCAGCACCAGCGCATACTCCACCCCTCGGAGGAAATAAAAGGCGGAATCTCCCGGACCTTCCAACAACATCTCGGGGAAAAAGAAGGGCAGGTGCTCGAAGCGCAGATTGTGACCAAGAACGGGGAAATTAGAGGCGTGGAAATCATGGCCAGTGTCTTTGAGCTAGGCGGCCGGCGACTCATTCAGGGTATATTCCACAACGTCACAGAACGGAGGCGGGCGGAGGAAGAGCTCAAAAAGTCGGAAGAGCGGTTCAGACTTGTGTTCGAATCTGCTCCCGACGCCTACTATTTGAACGACCTGAAAGGCCATTTTATTGACGGCAATAAGGCCGCGGAGAAACTGACGGGCTATAAGAGGGAGGAGCTCGTCGGAATGAGCTTCTTGAAGCTGAACCTGCTTTCTGCGGAGTTTATTCCGAAAGCCGCTTATCTTTTAGTCAAAAACCTAAGAGGCAAGCCGACCGGGCCCGATGAATTTATTTTGAAAAGAAAAGACGGCAGCAAGGTCGCGGTTGAAATCAGCACCCACCCCGTAAAGGTCGGGGGAAAAGCGGTCGTTTTGGGAATCGCCAGAGACATCACGGAGCGAAAGAAGGCGGAGCAGGCCCTGAAAGAAAACGAGGAAAAATATCGAACCTTAACCGAAAATGTCAACATCGGAGTTTACAGAAACACGGTGGGACCCAAAGGCAGGTTCATCGAGGCGAATTCCGCCGAGGTTAAGATGTTTGGTTATAAGAAAAAAAAGGAATTCCTGGCTTTGAATGTTTCTGATTTATACGAAAACGAAGCGGACAGAGAAAAATTTAGCGAAAAAATAGTCAGACAGGGATTTGTCAGGAATGAGGAAACACACCTCAAGAAAAAGGACGGGAGTTCGATCATTTGTTCGGTATCGGCGGTCGCCGTCAAGGATGGGCAAGGAAACGTCCAATATTTCGACGGAACCATTGAAGACATCACCGAGCGCAAGCGGGCGGAGGAGGCGTTGCACGAGAGCGAAGAGAAATATCGGACTCTGGTGGAAAACGCCGCGGAAGCCATCCTCATCGCCCAAGACGGCATGCTGAAGTTCGTCAATCGTATGGCGAGTGAGATAACCGGTTATTCGGAGCAAGAACTGCGTTCCTCGCCTTTTCTCGAGTTCATTCATTCGGATGACCGGCAGATGGTGGGCGAGCGTTATTTGAGACGCCTCAATGGCGATGTGTCTCTGCCCAGATATGCGTTCAGGTTGGTTAACAAAGACGGGAGTATCAAGTGGGTGGAGATCGATGCGGTCTTGGTTACTTGGGAAGACAAACCCGCGACATTGAATTTTCTCAGTGACATCACCGAGCGAAAGCGAGTGGAGGAAGAGCTGAGCAAGCACCGGGAGCACCTCGAGGAGCTTGTCCAGGAACGGACCAAAGAGCTCGAAGAGGCGAAGCAGGACGCCGATGCGGCCAATCGGGCCAAGAGCGTCTTTCTGGCTAATATGTCGCATGAGATTCGGACGCCGATGAACGCTATCCTTGGATTTTCCCAGTTGATGCGGCAAGATGATACGCTGAATCCCCGGCAACGGAAGCATCTAGACACCATCAACCGGAGCGGTGAGCACTTGATGGCGCTCATTAACGATGTTCTGGAAATGTCGAAAATAGAAGCCGGCCGGACGACTCTCAACTCCACGACATTCGACCTCCGGGCGCTGCTCGAGGATCTGGAGATGATGTTTCGCGTACGCACGGACGCGAAAAAGCTGAATTTTGCCGTGGAGGGCCTGGGTCACATACCTGATTATGTCGTGGGGGATCAAGGCAAACTCCTCCAGGTCTTCATCAACCTGCTCGGGAACGCCGTAAAGTTCACCGAGAAGGGCGGCATCCTTCTGAGGGTGCGTGTGAATCAGGAGAGCTCGAATAGACTTCGTTTGCAGGCGGAAGTGGAAGACACGGGACCGGGCATTCCGGAAACGGAACTGAATAACCTGTTTAAACCTTTCCAGCAAACGCAGAATAGCCGCCGGGCCGGATCGGGCACGGGTTTGGGCCTGGCGATCAGCAAGGCATTTGTCCGCCTGATGGGAGGGGACATCACGGTCGGCAGCAAGGACGGGACCGGATGCTTAATCAAGTTCGATGTTCAGCTGGGAGAGAGCGAGGCTGGCTCAGACAAGAAAAAGCCGGAATCGGCTCGGGTGAGAGGCCTCCGGCCGGGACAGCCGACGTATCGAATCCTGATTGCCGATGACGAGGACACGAACCTGATGCTCATTTCCCAGATGCTCGGCAATATCGGATTCGAAACGAGACAGGCGACTAACGGCGAAGAAGCTGTCGAGACATTCAAGGCATGGCAGCCGCACCTGATTTTCATGGACATGCGCATGCCCGTGATGGACGGCTACGAAGCCATCCGTCGCATCAGGGCCGGCGCCGGCGGCCGGGACGTCAAGATCGTGATTGTATCGGCCAGCGCGTTTGAGCAGAACCGCCAGGAAGCCCTCCGGGCCGGCGCCGACGATTTTATGGCCAAGCCTTTTCGGGAAGCGGTGCTTTTCGAGATGATCGGAAAGTTCCTGGGGGTTGAGTACGTTTTTTCCGATGAGGCTGGGCCCGCAAAACTCCTGCCCGGCGCCGCGGTGATGAGCGCGATGACGGCAGAAATTTTGTCGGTTCTGCCGGAGGAGTCCGTCAATAAGATGCGGGACGCCGTCATCAACGCGGACTTTGACCTGATGATGGAGTTGGTCGGCGGCGTCGAGGACCACAACATCCTTGTCGCCCAGGAACTGCGAAGCCTTATCGAACGTTTTGAATACACGGAATTCCTTGAGCTTTTACGGACAGGAAGAAACGCCCGATGAAATCATCGATCGCTCATCCACCTGAGCCGAATGTCCTTATCGTGGATGATACCCCGGCCAACCTCCAGCTGTTGGCGAATATGCTCAAGGACCGAGGATATAAAACCAGGCCGGTTCCCAGCGGGATGCTGGCCCTTCAAGCCGCCCGGAGCGACCCGCCGGACCTGATCCTGCTCGACATCAACATGCCGGGGATGAACGGCTACGAAGTCTGTGAGCGCCTGAAAGTAGACGAACAGCTGAAGGAAATCCCGGTCATCTTCATCAGCGCTCTTAACGAACTCCTGGATAAAGTCAGGGCGTTCTCCGTCGGCGGAGTTGACTACATCTCCAAGCCCTTTCAGATTGATGAAGTCCAGGCTCGAGTGGAAACGCACCTGAAGCTCCGAAGCCTTCAAAAAGAGCTCGAGATGCACAATCGTGAATTGGAGAAGCTTGTTCAAGCCCAGGTGAAGCGAATTTCAGACACGCAGATGGCCATGATATTCGCCCTGGCCAAGTTGGCAGAATCTCGCGATGATGATACCGGTATGCATCTGGAACGGGTCCAAGTTTTTTGCAAGCAGTTGGCCGCCAGACTGAAACAGCGCTCCCGCTGGGGCGGACAGATCGATGAGGTTTTTGTCGAGAACATTTATCATGCGAGTCCTCTGCACGACATCGGCAAAGTCGCCATTCCTGATCATATTCTCCTGAAACCTGGGAAGCTGACGCCAGAAGAATTTGAGGTTATGAAGACCCACGCCCGGCTCGGGGCTGATACTCTGGAGTCCGTCCGGCAAAAATACCCGGGAAATGCACTGCTCGACATGGGGATCACCATCGCCGGGTTCCATCATGAGAAGTGGGACGGTAGCGGCTATCCCCAGGGTTTAGCGGGCGAAACCATCCCGCTTTCCGCGCGCATCATGGCGGTGGCGGACGTCTATGAAACCTTGAGGGCGAAGCGCTGTTATAAACCCGCCTTTTCTCATGAAAAAAGCACGGAGATCGTTCTTGCCGCGAGCGGGACGCACTTCGACCCGGAGATCGTCAAGGCCTTTGCTGAACTCAAAGATGAGTTCAGAAAAATACGGGAAGGGATGAAAGAATAAAGCCCTTTGTCATCTCACCCTCCGAGAGGGCATCGTCTTTCCCCAAAAATTTGTAGCGCTTCGCAATCGATTCCCCTGCCTGCGCGACACAGCCTTGTCCGGCCTAGAGGGTTTTGCAAAGAACACCAAAATGTGTTAATAGTGTTTGGAGATTTCAGCTTGCATATGAGAAACTCCTCCATTTATCCAAGCCAGGGGAGGCACCGATGAAATCGTCGCAAAAAATTGCCGTCAGTCTTTTCGCGATCCTCTTTGTCAGTCTTAGCTGCGGACGCAAGACGCTGCCTCGATCGGGCGCCGAGGATGTCGGCATGTCGCAGGAGCGCCTTAACCAGGCCTCGGTCATCATCAAAGAGGCCATCGCCCGCAAGGATTTTCCCGGCGCGGTTCTCCTCGTGTCCCGTAAAGGCCAAGTTGTCCTGCGCGAAGCCTATGGCGAGAGCCAATGGGTTCCACAGCACAAGCCGATGACCGCGGATATGATTTTCGACATGGCTTCGCTCACCAAGCCCATCGCCACGGCCACGTCGATCATGATCCTGGCCGAACAGGGAAAGCTGAGCATTTATGAGAAAGTCAAGGACTATGTCCCGGAGTTTCTGCCCTATGTCGATGACAAGGGCAAGCCCGGAGAGGATGCCCGCCTCTGGCATCTCCTCACGCATACTTCGGGGCTGCCGTCGTATACCCCAGCAGCCGAGGTCGAAAAGAAATTTGGGAGTCCCTGCCCAGTCGATACCCTGGTCATCCACATCGGTCAGCTCAAGAAAGAAACGCCGCCGGGAGAGAAATTTACTTACAGCTGCCTTGGCTATATCACTCTGGCCTACATTGTCAAAAAAGTCTCGGGGAAGACCATCGCGGAATTCGCCGAAGAAAATATCTTTAGGCCTCTCAAAATGCGGCATACCTTCTACAATCCGGCGCCGAGGTACCTCAACCTCTGCGTCCCTACCCAAGTCTTTGACGGCAACCCGCTGGTCGGGGTTGTCCATGACCCCCTGGCCAGGCTGCAGGGCGGGATTTCGGGGAACGCCGGGCTTTTCTCCACGGCCGATGACTTGGCCATTTTTGCCCAAATGCTCTTGAACAAAGGCGAATTCGGCGGCGCGCGGATCCTCAGCCCCCTGACCGTGGAGCGAATGACTTCGGTCTATCCTAAAGCTACATTTGCCGGCCGCGGGCTAGGCTGGGACCTCGAGCTCGGCGTATGCCAGCTCGGCCGGAGATATATTCGGCCCGCGCTCCTACGGACATACGGGCTACACCGGGACGTCGATCTGGATCGACCCTGAAACGGAGACGGTCCTGGTCTTCCTCACCAACAGGGTCCATCCCGATGACAAGGGGGAAATCGTCATCAAACGCTGCCGGGTGGCCAATGTTGTCGCCGGGGCCATCATTGAAAAATAAAGGGAGCCCGCCATGAAATATTTTTTACTCGTCCTCGCCTGCGCCGTTTGTTTGTTTGCCGTCCGCTTTTCCGGAACATCCGGCGAAAAAGGACCGAGAACAGAAGCGTTCGTGGTGAAGGTTCCTCCCTCGGCCGGCCAGAACCGCCATTACATCTCCAACCGGGAGCCGCTTGTCCCCAGCCCGCTGATCAAGCTCCCCATCGGAGCGATCGAGCCCAAAGGCTGGCTGCTCAGCCAGCTCCAGCTGATGCGAAATGGATTCACCGGCCGGTTGAAAGAGCTTAGCAAATTTTTGAGCTCGGGCAGCGGCTGGCAGACGTTGAAGGACAAAGGCTGGGAGGAAATGCCCTACTGGCTGAAGGGGTTTGGCGACCTCGGCTATCTCCTTAAAGATCCCGCGCTCATCGACGAGGCCAGGCGATGGCTGGACGAGGCGCTGAACAGCCAGCAGCCGGATGGATATTTCGGCCCGGCCGACAATAAGAAAAACCTCGACCTCTGGCCCAACATGCTCATGCTGTTTTGCCTGCAGAGCTTTTATGAAGCGACCGGAGACAAGCGTGTCCTCCCGTTTATGACGAAATATTTTCGCTATGAGCTCAACCTGCCCGCGGACGAGCTTCTCCCAGGAAGCTGGCAGAAGCTGCGCGGGGGCGATAATCTCGAGAGTGTCTATTGGCTATACAATCGGACCGGTGAGAAATTCCTGCTCGACCTGGGCCGTCGCCTGTTCGAGCGGACCTCGGACTGGACGTCCCCCATCCTCACATCCGAAAGGGATAAAAAGCTCGAGGCCAGCTCGTTCTACCATGGCGTTAATATCACCATGGGTTTCCGCGAGCCCGGCGTCTATTACCAGCAGTCGAAAGACAAAAAATACCTGGAGGCCGTTGAGCGGAATTACCGCCAGATCATGGACGATTACGGCCAGCAGCCCGGCGGGATGTTCGGCGCCGACGAGAACATCAGGCCGAGTCACAGCGATCCTCGGCAGGGCGCAGAGACATGCTCGATGGTCGAGTTCATGTATTCGAATGAGTCTCTTTTGAAAATCACGGGCGACACGCGGTATGCCGAGCGGTGCGAAGAGATCGCTTTTAACTCCCTCCCGGCTGCTCTGACCCCCAACCTTCGCGGACTTCATTACCTGACAGCCCCCAACCTGATTTCCTGTGACAGCTCTGGCGATCATGATTTCCAAAACAACGGCACGCTCGTCTCTTACGATCCCTGGAGCTACCGCTGCTGCCAGCACAATTTCGCCTTCGGCTGGCCATATTTCGCCGAGCATCTTTGGCTGGCCACCGAGGACAATGGGATCGCCGCCGTCCTCTATGCGCCTTCGCAGGTCACCTCCAAAGTGGCGGGCGGAACCGAAGTCCGGATCGTGGAGGATACCCGGTATCCTTTTGGAGATTGGATCGACCTGACCATCTCGACAAACACACCGGTCGAATTTCCGCTTTATTTGCGGATTCCCGAATGGTGCCCAAACGCAAAAATTGTCTTGAACGGTGAAGATCTGAAAGTCCAGGCCCAGCCTTCGGCTTATGTTGCCCTACGGCGCAAGTGGTCCAATGGAGATAAGATCCGGGTGGAGCTTCCTCAGAAAATTGAAGTGAAGACGTGGAAAAAGCTGGGGAACGCCGTTTCCGTCCGGAGAGGCCCGCTCTGGTATTCGCTGATGATCGGAGAAAAGTGGAACCGCTACGGGGGCACGGACGAATGGCCGGCCTACGAAATTCTGCCGACGACGCCATGGAATTACGGGCTGGCCTTAAATCCCGCGGATCCCGCGGCATCCATCACACTTGTCAATCAAAAACCGCCGGCTGACCAGCCTTTTAGGCCGGAAGTGGCGCCCATCGTCCTCAAGGCTGAAGCCAGACGCATACCGCAGTGGAAGGAAGAGAAACGCATGGTCGGGAAACTGCCGGTCAGCCCTGTCCAGACAAGCAGTCTCTTGGAAGACATCACCCTGATCCCGATGGGATGTGCCAGGCTGCGCATCTCTTCCTTCCCGGCGGTTTCGGGCAAATAAAGGATAGCGCAAACGATTGAGCAAGAAATTGCCCAATTCCCCGTTTTATAAAGAGGAAAGGGGAGATAACAAGCTTTTGAATTCGTCAAGGGAGGCGCAAACATGGGAAGAATTCGAACAGCCTTCTTAATCGGGCTTTTTGTTTTATGCTTAGCAGCGGCCAATTTTGGCCAGGAAAAAGACCCGCGTGATTTTACGGCCCATCTCGTCGGCCACGCCCATATCGATCTAAGCTGGCTCTGGCGATGGGAAGAGACCGTCCATGACGTCGCCTTCCAGACATTCAAAGGGACCCTGGCCCAAATGGACAAGATGCCCGGACTGACATTTGCCCAGAGCCAGGCCGCCATTTATGAGGCCATCGAAAAAAACTACCCCGATTTATTCAAGGCTATTCAAGCCAAAGTCAAGGCAGGCACTTGGCTTCCGGTCGGAGGGATGTGGGTCGAGCCGGATTTGAACATGCCCGACGGCGAATCGCTGGCCAGGCAGCTTCTTTACGGAAAGAGATATTTTCTGGATAAGTTTGGCGTGGACGTCAAGGTCGGCTGGAACCCGGATTCCTTCGGCCACAACTGGCAGTTGCCGCAGATCATGGCCAAGGCCGGCCTCAAATATTACATCTTCGAGCGCTGCGCCCCGGACAAGACGCTGCTTTTCCAGTGGCAGGGCATGGATGGGTCGAAAATTCTGGCCTATGTTCCTCCGGGCTGGTATCTGGTCGGGCTCAAGAATGGGACAAAAGACGTGATTTTTGACGCAGCCAAGAACTCATCGCTCATGGATTACATGCTTCTCTACGGCGAGGGCGACCATGGCGGCGGGCCCCGGGACTCCGACCTTGAGGCCATCAAAAAGTTTAAAAAAGACAAGGGTCAGCCTCGGACAAAATTCGTTGCGCCCGAGGATTATTTCAAGCTGCTCGAGAGTCAAAAATTGGAAATTCCGGTTTTTAACAATGAGTTGAATTTCACCTTCCCGGCCTGCTATACAACCCAGGCCCAAACGAAGAAGAATAACCGTAAATCGGAATCCCTCTTGCTGTCCGCGGAGAAATTTTCTGCCCTGGCTGTGGCCAGCGGCTACAGGGATTATTACCCGGAGAGGGACCTGGATGAGGCCTGGAAAATTGTGCTCAGGAATCAATTCCATGATATCCTGGACGGGTCGAGCATCGGGCCTGTCTACGATGAGGTGAATGGATTTTATCAGGCGGTTTTTGACAGAGGACGGCGGGCTCTCAACTTTTCTCTGGAGTCAATCTCCAACAGCATCGATACTAGGGGAGAGGGCTTGCCGCTGGTTGTTTATAATCCATTGTTTTGGGAGCGGACAGAGCCCGTCGTCTCCGAATTTTATCTATTGAAAAAATTCGGCGGCTTCAAGGTCCTGGATGCGCAGGGCGCGGCCGTCCCGTTTCAGGTTATCACCAAGGAAGACAAAGAATCGCAGAATCTTTATAGAATCGTGTTTATTGCCGAAAACATTCCCTCGTTTGGGTATAAGCTCTACCGGATCGCGGGCATGGATAAAGCTCCGGAATTCAAGTCGAATTTGGGCGCGGACGTCAACTCGCTCGAGAATGAATACTTCAAGGTCCGCCTGAACCCGGCCACGGGCTGGCTGGAAAGCATTTTTGACAAGGCTAACAACCGGGAGATTCTTGGGGGACAGGGCAATGTCCTGCAGGCGATCGTGGATGAACCTGAGAATATGTCCGCCTGGGAGCTTGGACTCAAAGATCAGTCCTGGAATATCGGCCAAGAAGGCGCAACGGTGGAGGTCGTCGAAGCGGGGCCGGTGCGCGCTGTCGTTCGCGTCAAAAGTCTATTTCGGAATTCTATGTTCGGCCAGGACATCATCCTCTACAATAGGATCCCGCGCATCGATTTCCGACTGAGTCTGAACTGGCAGGAGAGAAACCTGATGATCAAAGCGGCCTTCCCGCTCAATGTTAAAAATGGGAAGGCGGATTTTGAGATCCCCTTCGGCGCTGTTTCCAGGCCTGCCGATGGCCGCGAAGTGCCGGCCCTTCGCTGGGTTGACCTGAGCGATGAATCCGGCGGCTATGGGGTCAGCCTGCTCAACGATTGCAAATACGGGTTTGATGTGAAGAACAACACGATCAGGCTTTCGGTTATCCACGGCGCCACAAATCCAGATCCGGAAGCCGACCGGGGGCACCATGAACTCCTCTATTCTCTCTATCCTCATCGCGGCACGTGGAAAGACGCCCTGACCGTCCGGCGCGGCTATGAATTCAACACCCCGCTTATGCCGAGGGTGGCCATGGCCCACCCGGGGCCGCTTCCGGCAAGCCAGACGTTTGTCAGCGTCGGTCCCGACAATATCATCCTTACCTCGCTCAAGAAAGAAATGGGCTATTATTATCGCGGCCTGATTCTGCGCTTGTACGAAGCGTTCGGGAAAAAGACGGAAGCAAAGATCGAGTTGCCTTGGCCCGTAGATGCCTGGGTGACGGACCTGATCGAACGGCCGGGCAAAAAAATCGAGGCCACAGAAAAGACCGTTGCGCTTTCCTTCGAACCCTATGAGATCAAGACGATCAGGATCGTCAGAAAGCCGGGTCCATGATTCCATGGACAAGACGAGACGCCTAAACCGATAGATAAAAGGCTTGAAAGATTCTGAAATTTCATCATAATAGGGTACTCATTATTTTCCTTTTCTGGAGGTTTTCATGCATAAAAAAGTCCTAAGCTTATTTTGTCTTTTGGCCTTGGTTTTCGGCCTGGCCGCCTTGGCACTCGCCCAGGAGCAGGCAGCTGAAACCAAGAGTGAAGTTCCCGAGCTGACGGCCTTCCATGAAATCATCTATCCCATCTGGCACACGGCCTATCCCGAAAAAGATTTTAAGGCCCTGCGGAGCTATGTCCGCCAGATCAACGAGCTGGCTGCTAAAATTTACAGCGCCAAGCTGCCTGGAATCCTGCGCGAAAAGGAGGCCAAGTGGAAAGAGGGTGTGGCGCAGCTCAAGAAGTGCGTTGATGATTACAATGCCGCCGCTGCCGGCAAGAATGACCAAGCCCTTTTAAAAGCGGCCGAGGCATTGCACGCCAGGTATGAATCTCTGGTCAGGGCCCTCAATCCGGTCCTCAAAGAGATGGATACGTTCCATCAGGCTTTGTATGTCGTCTATCATAAATATCTACCCGGCAAGGAATACGACAAAATCCGGGGCGCGAGCGCCGATCTTATTACCAAGGCGGATGCCGTCACCAAAGCAGCCCTTCCCAAAAGGCTGGAGCCGAAGAATGAGGCTTTTAAGACGGCTGCCGGTGAGCTTTTAGAAGCGGCAAAGGCGCTGGATGCCGCTTGTCAAGCCCACGACCATGCCGGCATGGAAAAGGGCGTTGACACGCTCCACGCCAAGTATCAAGCCCTGGAGAAAATATTCGATTGATCGTCTCAGCTGCCCTTGGCCTTTTCCACGAGGATCTGCAGGATTTCGAGCTCGTCGGCATCAAACCAGATTTTATAGCAGGAGAGACACTTATCCACCGGGATGAAATACTGGTAGTTATAGGGCCGGGGCGTCATTTTGTAACCGCAGCTCGGGCAGAACACGTTGGGCTGTTCTGAAGTCGAAATTTTTTGCGTCCTGATTGGGTTGAGCAAAAATTTTTCCCTGAATGCCTCGGCTTTCTTGGCCAGATCCGCCGAGAATCCGACCTCCCGGCGGTCCAGGATGCGTTCCATGGCGGCCTGGTCCACGAGCTTGCCGAAACACTGCGGGCAGACTTTTACGGGTACACCCTCATAGAATGTTTCCGTGAAGGGGACTCTGCAGCGCGGGCATCTGTTGGTCACGGCTTCGTTGACCGGCTTTTTGTGAGCCAGCTTTTCCAGGGCGACCCGAATTTGGGGGAATTGTCTTGCCCGGGCTTCGACATTTTCCTGGATGTTTTTGATGAGGACAAGGGGCGTGAAGTTGGGGAGGAAAAGCAGGTCTTGGAGCGAATAGGGCCCTTGCCATTGTTCCTGGGGATTGAGGATCAACCAGACCTTGTCTTCAGCAAGAGAAGCGGCCATTGCGGTTTCCTGCACCTGCGGAGCCGCGCCTGTCCGGGTCTCCTCAAAAGAATGGAGCACAACCCGCGCCTTGTCTCTTTCTCTTTGGATTTCCCCCACCTGCTCGATGATTTGCTGGGGCGTTAGATCAGCCATTTGAGCCAGGTTCCGGATGCGTGTCATGAGGGGCGGGTGGGTGCTGATCAGGCGGCTCAGGAAGTCGTCGGATTCGCTGTGCGCGTCCGGGGCCACAATAAAGAGAGGGCTGTAGGTCTCGTTGAAATCTCCGACAAACGAATTTTTGACATGGGCTTTATAGATGGCTCTGGCCAGGGCTGCGGGATTTCTGTTGAATTCGACGGCGGCCGCGTCCGCCAAAAGCTCGCGTTCCCGGCTGATCAGCATGCTCAAAAGCCGCATCACGATTGTCGAGATCGCTACCGCCACATAGACAAGGGATGAAGGCTGGTGACGGTTACCTCGTCTCTGCCAGAATTCCCCCTGGTCATCATCTCCGGGTTCCAGAGCTTCCCGGATGCGCTCGAAAAAATTGGCCAGCGAGCAGACCAAGGTCATATAAAATGTATCGCCCCGGGCGATGTGGGCCAGCTCATGGGCGACCACAGCCTCCATCTCATCCCGGGTGAATTCTGCCAGCAACCCTTCGGTCACGACAGCGCAGGGAGTTTTGTCGGCCTTTATCAGAGCCAGAGAGTTAATGGCGAACGTCGGTAGGACATAAGCTTCGACCTTCGGCAGGCCGCTGGCGATCTGCATTTCCTCCACGACATTGACGAACTGCAGATGATAGCGGTCGGACCTGTCCGGCTCTTGCGCGGACAGCCTCCGCAGAATGAACGAAGCCCCGAACTTTCGGGCGTCATAATAATGCAAAATGGCGAAAAGGACGGCTCCGCCGAAGCTGGCCAAGAGAAATTTCGTCCAGAAACCTCCCGTGAAGAGCGGCGTCCTGGCCAGAATTAGGCCGAAGCTCAGCCAGACCGCAAATGCGATCAAGCTGATCGCCAGAAAATAAAATAAAATGAGGGCGGCAAACACCCCCATGCTTTTCTGCCATTGCTGTTTCTGGATTTCGTAGAAATCCCGGGCGAGATTTCGTTTCTCCGCTCGTTGTTCCATGTTCGTCTCCGGATATCGCATCCCTATAGTAAGAAAATGCGGCCGCGTTGGCAAGCTGGAACAGAAATATGATTTAGGAAATGCATTTTTTTATTATTCCTAGTAAAATAGTCCCCATGAAATTGGCAATGCGGCCCAATGTATTAAGGAGGCATTAATGAAATCATTCCGGAGGATTTTTTCTTTCTTGATCATTCTTTTCGGACTGGGATCGTTTCTTCTCGCGATTGATATCAACGACACCAAGATGCTGACGACGCCGGCCATCAGCCAAACCCATATCGCATTTGTCTATGCCAACGATCTATGGGTGGCCGATATTAACGGAAAGAATATCCGGCATCTGACAACGGACCTGGGCATAGAGACCAATCCGGCCTTTTCTCCGGATGGCAGCCTGATCGCTTTCAGCGCCCAGTATGACGGAAATACCGATGTCTATATCGTGCCCACGGCGGGAGGCATTCCCAAGCGGCTGACCTGGCATCCTTCGCCGGATTTGGTCCAGTGCTTCACACCGGATGGGAAGGCCATCCTTTTTGCCTCGCCCCGCAATGAGTACTCGAATCGCTACACCCAGCTTTACACCGTCCCCCTTGAGGGCGGCTACCCCGAACAGCTCAAAATTCCTTATGCCAACAGGGCCGTTTATTCTCCCGATGGCACGAAGATCGCCTATAATCCGCTTTACGAAGCGTTCACCCAGTGGAAGCATTACCGCGGCGGCACGAACTCGGTCATCTGGATCATCAAACTGAGCGATTATTCCATCGAAAAGGTCCCCCAGCCGGAAGGACGGTCGAACGACCCGGGACCGATGTGGATCGGTGACAAGATCTATTTTCGTTCGGACCGCAACGGCGAGTTCAACCTGTTCTTGTACGACCCGAAGATCAAGGAGATCAAGCAGTTGACGAACTATAAAGATTATCCGGTCTTGAACGCCGCGGCTGGCGGGGGGAAGATCATCTTTGAGCAGGCCGGTCTGCTCCATATCTATGATCCGCAAAAAGGCCAGGAGACAAGGCTCACGATCGGCATCGCCACGGACCTCAGCGAGCTGCGCGAGCGCTATGCCAAAGGCGCTCGATGGGTCCGGGGCGCCGATATCTCGCCGTCCGGGGCGCGGGCCGTTTTTGAATTCCGGGGCGAGATTGTCACCGTGCCTGCAGAAAAGGGCGACCCCCGCAACATCACGAGCACGCCGGGCGTCCACGAACGTTTTCCTGTCTGGTCCCCCGACGGCAAGTCCGTGGCGTATTTCTCAGACGTCTCCGGCGAATACGAACTCCATGTCCGGGATCAGGACGGAAAAGGCGCCGCTAAGAATTACAAGCTCAACGGTGCGGGCTTTTATGATGAGCCGGAATGGTCGCCGGACAGCCAGAAAATCTCGTACGCGGATAACTCCTGCAGCCTTTACTGGATCGACCTGAAGACGGGAATTTCGAAAAAAATCGCTTCCGAATATCTCTACGGACCCCGCCGCGGCAGGCCCGTCTATTCCGCCTGGTCGCCCGATTCGAAGTGGCTTGTCTATACGCTGAATTCGGCCACCTACATCCAGAAAGTTTTAGGCTACTCCCTCGACCAGGACAAGTCTTATCCGATCACCGACGGGCTCAGCGATGTGGCCGAGCCTGTTTTCGACGCCAACGGCAAGTACCTCTATTTCTTTGCCTCCACGGATGCCGGCCCGGTGAAGCAGTGGTTCGACTTGTCCTCCGCCGATATGCGCCTGACCAATTCGATCTACGTCGTCGCCCTGACGAAGGATGCGCCGAATCCTCTGGTCAAGGAGAGCGATGAGGAAAAAGGGGCACCGGAAAAGCCGGCCGCGGATAAGAGTGTGCCGGAGAAGCCTGCTCCCGCGAAACCCGAGCAGAAGACGGCTGCTGGCGAAAAGGCCAAAGAGGAAAAACCTAAAGAAACCACGCCGAAACCCGCCGATATCGTCAAGATCGATTTCGACGGCCTGAATCACCGCATCCTAGCCGTGCCTGTTCCCGCGGGAAGTTATAGAAACCTCATGGCAGGGGAGACAGGCCAGATCTTTTACTTGGAAAATCCTCCCGACATCGGCTCGGCCGTCGCTCCCGGATTCGGGGGAGGGGCTTCGCTCCATAAATATGATTTCAAGACTCGCAAAGACGAGGTCCTCCTGAGCGGCGTTTCCGGCTTTAAATTCTCGGCGGATAATAAAAAGATCTTCTATGTCTCCAGCCAAAACTTTTTCATCACGGCCCTCGCTCCCAAGCTTCAACCGGGCCAGGGCAGGCTCAATGTCGATGCCATCGAAGTCCGGATTGAGCCTCGCCTTGAATGGAAGCAGATCTTTGATGAAGCTTGGCGCATCAATCGCGACTTTTTTTACGCGCCGAATATGCACGGCGCCGACTGGCCGGCCATGAAGAAAAAATATGAAGTGTTCCTGCCGCACCTGGCCTGCCGGAACGACCTCAACCGCGTCATCCAATGGATGTGCTCGGAGCTGGGCGTCGGCCACCATCGGGTTGGAGGCGGCGACAGCCTGGTCCAGGCCAAAAATGTGCCCGTGGGATTGCTCGGCGCGGATTATTCCATCGAAAACGGCCGCTATCGATTCAAAAAGGTCTACGGCGGGCTGAACTGGAATCCCGAGCTGCGGTCTCCGCTCACCGAGCCCGGAGTGGATGTCCGGGCTGGAGAATATCTGCTGTCTGTCGATGGCAAGGATATCCGGCCGCCGGCCGAGCTCTTCAGCTTTTTTGAGAACACGGCCGGAAAGATCGCCGGGATCACCGTCGGCCCTAATCCCGACGGGACCGGCTCCCGCACCGTCCAGGTCGTGCCCATCGAGAACGAATACGCGCTTCGCAACAGGGACTGGGTCGAAGGAAACCTCAAAAAAGTCGAACAGGCCACGGGCGGCCGGGTCGCCTATGTCTATGTCCCGAACACATCGACACAGGGTTTTATCTATTTCAAAAGATACTTCTATCCGCAGGCCGACAAAGACGCCATCATTGTCGATGAGAGGTTCAACGGCGGAGGATCGCTGGCGGATTATTACATCGATCACCTGCGGAAGCCGTTCGTGAGTTACTGGAACATGCGCTACGGGGCCGACCTGAAATCGCCGAGCGCTTCCATCGACGGTCCAAAGGTCATGCTGATCGACGAGACGGCCGGTTCGGGCGGCGACCTGCTGCCCTGGATGTTCCGCAAGTTCAAGCTTGGTCCGCTAATCGGAAAAAGGACCTGGGGCGGGCTCGTCGGAACACTCGGATTCCCGGTCCTGATGGACGGCGGATCGGTGACGGCTCCGAACCTCGCCATCTGGACCGAGGACGGCTGGGTCGTTGAAAATGTCGGTGTGCCTCCCGATATCGAGGTCGAGCAGACGCCGGCGGAAGTGATCGCCGGACATGATCCCCAGCTCGAAAAGGCAATTCAAGTCGTCATGGAGGAACTGAAGAAGAATCCGCCGAAGAAGCTCCAGCGGCCCCCCTATCCCATTCGAGGAAACCGATAAGCGCGAAGCAGGGGGAGATCATAAATCGTCCCCCTCTGTATCATTTGGCGGCGGCAGAAGCAGGCTCAAGAATTTTCTCGTAGAGAAAGCCCGCCCGGATGTATGCCCCGCCTGCGTTCTCCAACTCCCGCTTCTCTAAAAAGGCCGCCGCCTGGATTTCGATCTCCCTGGCGTAGTTATTCAGCCATTGATCGACCGAGCCCGCCGGCATTCTTTCCACGTCTTTTTTGAGGCCGGTCACGAAGAGCTGAAGTGTATCAACGCAGCCTTTGTCGTTCCCGCACTGGGGACAAAGAGCGAAAATCCGTTCCAGGAGACGGTAGAGGATCTTGGCGCCGGAGTAATCGTTCTTGGCGAAGGCTTCGTCGGCATTGCTCTGTTCGTAGCTGGCCAGACGGAATAAAAGATTCTTTTCCAGATTGCCTTTCTGCCCGGCCTGCGTTTTGGCGACTGTCATGATTTCCTTCGCATTTTGCGCCGCCTGCCGTTCGGAGACAAGAGACAGCAGCTTCTGCATTTCGCCCTGGGCTTCCTTGCTGGTCTGTTTGGCGCCCTCCGCGTTTCCCGTGTCGCGCATCTTTTTTCTTTCCTGGATGAGGTCGATGGCTTTGCTGTAAGCCTCCTTATAAGGGCCTTTTTCAGGGATGATTCCTTTGATGCTCTCCATGAATTTTTCGGAAGCTTGGACATCGAGTTGTTCCCCGGAAGGGATAAATCTGGAGAGAAGGCTCCCGATCTTTCCCAAAGTGTCGGTTGGCTGGGTGCCCGGGGGAGGAGGCAGGTTGGCCTCAGGGAAGCGGGAAGGCCCGGCTTTATCAGACGCTGAGTCCTCGGAAAAAGGCGGCCGGTTTCTGCGCGTGTCCTGGGCCGTCTTTTTGAAAAGGATCAGAGCGCCGAGGACGATGATGATCAGGAGGAGTGCGGGAACGAAAAGCTTTCGAAGGGTGAACTTGACCGTGATTTCCTTGGTCCCCAAAGGCTCGCCTTTTGTTTTAGGCTTCTCTTTGACGGCCGTCGGCAGCCCCTCTTCGATCCGGGTCAGGTCCTGGAGAAGCTCCTCTCCGCTTTGATAGCGCTCGGCGCGGTCTTTTTCCAGGCATTTATAAATCACGCGGGTCAGGGAGTCCGGCACAAGCGGGTTCAGCTCATGGAGATCCCTCGGCTTTTCGTTCTTATGCTTGATGGCAATGCTGAGCGGCGTCTCTCCTTCGAAGGGGACTTTCCCCGTCACCATTTCATATAAAATGATGCCCAGCGAGTAGATATCCGACCGGGCGTCAACTTCCTTGAGGTCCACCTGTTCCGGGGACATGTATTCGGGCGTGCCGAGCAGGACGCCCGAGCCCGTCACGCCTTCGGCCTCGACGAAACGGGCCAACCCGAAGTCCATGATCCGGGCGTTGCCGTCGCGGTCGATCATGACATTCTGCGGTTTGAGGTCTCTATGGACGACCCCGAGACGGTGCGCTTCGATCAGTCCTTCACAGACCTGCTTGGCTAGGGAGATGGCCTTGTTCGTTGTCATCTGGCCGGCCCGCCGGATGAATTTTTTGAGATCCTCGCCTTCCACGTATTCCATGGTGATGAAATGGGCCAGGCCGTATTCGCCCAGGTCATAGAGGCGGCAGACATTCCTGTGAGAGATCTTGCGGGCGATCTTCAGCTCATTCTTGAAGCGCTCAACGGCCTTTTCGTTGAAGCCGATCTCGGGCTTGATCAATTTTAGGGCGACAACCTCGTTGATCTTCTGGTCATAGACTCGATAGACTTTGCCCATGCCGCCCCTGCCCAGCTCTTCGATCACTTCATAGCGGCCGGCAAAGAGCATGCCCCGGGAAAGGTCCTCAAAAGGGGTCAACATGGTTTTTGTAGGAGCGACAGGCGGCTGAGTGTCCTTGGGAAGAGGGGTTGCGCACTGATGGCAGAACCGGCTGTCTTCGCGGTTCTCAGCCTGGCAGGATGGGCATTTCATCGGTCGTCCTCATCATTAAGACGATAGGGCTTTCCGTCTTCTTTCATGGAGAATTAAAACATGAGCCGCGGAGGTTGTCAAATGGGCTCGAGGAAAAATAAATATAGAGGGGACCGCTTTATGCTTTGGTGGGCACTTCACTCAGTGGAATGCCTAGTGCGTCGGCAACCCCTTTGCCATAAGCCGGATCGGCCTTCAGACAATTGCCGATGTGGCGGATCTTGATCTCCTTGGGCGCATCTCCAAGCGCCCGGGCGGTATTGGCAAAAAGGAGCGCCTTCTGGTCGGTACTCATCAGGCGGAAAAGCCGGCCGGGCTGGGAGTAGTAATCTAGGTCCTCGCGGTGGTCCCAATGGTCCGCGGCTCCTTGCAGACTGAGGGGAGGTTCGGCAAAATCGGGCTGCTGTTGCCACTCACCGTAACTGTTGGGTTCGTAGCCGAGGGTGCTGCCGTAGTTGCCGTCAACCCGCATGGCGCCGTCGCGGTGGTAGCTGTGGAACGGGCAGCGGGAGGCATTGACCGGGATCAGGTGGTGATTGACGCCTAGCCGGTAGCGCTGGGCATCTCCATACGAAAAGAGCCGCCCCTGCAGCATCTTATCGGGTGAAAAACCGATGCCGGGCACGACGTTGGCCGGGTTGAAGGCCGCCTGCTCAACCTCGGCAAAGTAGTTTTCAGGGTTGCGGTTCAGTTCGAAAACGCCCACCTCGATCAAGGGATAATCCTTGTGGAACCAGACCTTGGTCAGATCGAAGGGGTTGTGAGGACATTTCGCCGCATCCTTTTCCGGCATCACCTGGATGAACATGGTCCAGCGGGGGAAGTCTTTCTTCTCGATGCTCTCATACAGGTCGCGCTGATGGCTTTCTCGGTCCTTGCCGACGATCGCCGCTGCCTCTGCGTCGCTGAGATTTTTGATCCCCTGCTGGGTTTTGAAGTGAAACTTGACCCAGTGCCGTTCGTTCTTGGCATTGATCAGGCTGAAGGTATGGCTGCCGAAGCCGTGCATATGGCGGTACGAATAGGGGATGCCCCGGTCACTCATGACGATGGTGACCTGATGGAGCGCCTCCGGCAGCGAGGTCCAGAAATCCCAGTTGTTGCGGGCGCTGCGCATGTTGGTGCGGGGGTCCCGCTTGACGGCGTGGTTGAGGTCGGGGAACTTGAGCGGATCGCGGAGGAAGAAGACCGGCGTGTTGTTGCCCACCAGATCCCAATTGCCCTCCTCGGTGTAGAACTTCATCGCAAACCCCCGGATGTCCCGCTCGGCGTCGGCCGCGCCGCGCTCACCGGCCACCGTGGAAAAACGGATGAAGAGCTCGGTCTTCTTTCCCACTGTGGAAAATATTTTAGCCTTGGTAAAGCGGGTGATGTCGTGGGTCACGGTAAACGTGCCGTAGGCGCCGGAACCCTTGGCATGCATCCGTCGCTCGGGGATTACCTCCCGGTCAAAGTGGCCGAGTTTCTCCAGGAACCAGACATCCTGAAGTAACGCCGGTCCGCGCGGTCCGGCAGTCATCGTGTTCTGGTTGTCAACGACGGGAGCGCCGGCATTGTAGGTCAGTTTTTTCTTCATTTTTTCTCCTTCTTGCGCTCAACGCAATGTTTTGGTTTATTTTTCTTCGAGCATCGATAACAGATGCCTCTGACTTCTATTCGGGTTGATTCTACCTTCCCCAGGGCTTTCACGGCGCTCGGGATCTTCAGCCGGTCGAATTTATGACTCAAAAAATCACGCGCCATCCCGCATTTCCTGCAGATGAAATGGTGATGCGAGCTCATATTGGCGTCAAACCTCGCTCTCTCTCGCGGCGGTCCGAGGGTAGTCAGGAGGCCGAGGTCAATGAGCAACCAGAGTGTCCGATAGACTGTGTCCAACGATACCGTGGGAACTCTCCCGCGAACGCCTAAAAAAATTGTCTCCACATCGGGGTGATCTCCCGACTTGGCCACCTCGCGGAAGATCTCCAAACGTTGATGCGTCAATTTCACTCCGGAGCGCCTGAGCCCGGCTTTGAGGTGATTCATTCGTTTCTGCAATTCTTCGGGTTCGATCATCATGTCAGATCATTCCGATATAGTTATATTTCGTAAATAAGAATTTATTCTTAATTATTTCACGTGTCAAGCCCTTTTTTTCGATTGGGCTCGGGGCCTCCTCCTCGCCCTTCTAACGGATGAGTCTATCCGTTAACCGCTCAAGAGCTTTCTTGACCAGGTGGAAATTCATGGGCAAATATGATAGGAATAGGGGCGGGAGTTTGACCATGAAGCCGACGATCGTCATCCTTGCCGCTGGAATCGGCAGCCGCTACGGAAGCCTTAAACAGATCGACCGGGTCGGCCCCTCGGGAGAAACCATCATTGATTATTCCGTCTATGATGCCCTGCGGGCCGGTTTCGGGAAGGTGATTTTCGTCATCCGCACGAGTATCGAGGAGGAGTTCAAGGAAGCTCTCCTTAGACGATGGGAAAAGCGGGCCGATGTGGATTATGTGTTCCAGGAATTGGAAGACATCCCCGTTGGATTCCGGGTTCCTGCGGATAGACAGAAGCCCTGGGGGACTTCGCAGGCGGTGCTCGTCGCCGAGCCCAAGGTCAATCGTCCTTTTGCCGTTATCAACGCCGATGATTTTTATGGGGCAGGGGCATTCAAGGTCATGGCCGACTATCTGCTCCAACTGAAAAACGAAGGGGTGATGTACTCGCTGGTCGGATATGATCTCCACAGCACTCTGTCCGAGCACGGCGCTGTGGCCAGAGGGGTCTGCCAGATCGACAAAGACGGCAGGCTGATGGGCATCGTCGAAAGGGTCCATATCGAAAGAACACCGAGAGGAATATTTTACAAAGACGAGCAGGACCGATTGGTGCCGCTCAGGAGGGATGAGACGGTTTCTATGAATTTTTGGGGGTTTACGCCGACTTTCTTTAGTTTTGCCAGGCGCGAGTTTAGAGCGTTTCTCGAAGCGAACATGTGCAATCCCAAGGCTGAGCTCTACATCCCTTTTGTGATCAACAAGCTTGTGAAGAACGGGCAGGCTACGGTTAAGGTCCTGGAGACCAGCGAAAAATGGTTCGGGGTGACTTATCGAGAGGACAAGCCCCGGGTTATAGAGGAACTTGCCAAGCTCGTCGCTGCCGGAGTCTACCCAAAGAAATTGTGGAAATAAGCGGTTAAATTTCTTATTTAATCCTGCGGATTTTGATGTTCCTGTACCAGACCGCATCTGTGTGGTCCTGGAGCACGATGTGGCCTTTCCGTTTTTGCGCAAAGTTGGGGATGCTTTTATATTTGCTTTTGGCCAGAAGCTCGTTCATCCGGGGGGTCCCCAGGTCATATTCCAGGACTTTCACCCCGTTGAGCCAGTGCTCGCCATGGCCTCCCTTGAAGATAATTTTAGCCGTGTTATAGGCGCCGACAGGCTTGAGTTTATTGTTCTGGGGCGCGACCAGGTCATAGAGTGCGGCGGCCATCCTATTGGGGCCGTTCTTGGCGTCGGGATTCTTGTCGTCATCGAGAATTTGGTATTCAAAGCCCAAGGCGGCGCGATTGGGGGCATTCTTCAAAGACATTTCCTCCGAGACGTTGTATTTCACACCGGAGTTCCCCGCTGGGCTGATCTTCCAGTCGAAGATAAGCTCAAAATCTTCAAAGGTATCGATCGTCATGAGGTCTCCGCCTGCCAGGGGCTGGCCGTCCGCCTGGCGAGGCACGTCCTTAGTGGGAACTTTTTTGATGGCGTTATCCTCAATGATCCAGTGCTCTTTGGGGACCGCATCGCGGCCAAGACCCCGCCAACCCTTGAAGGTTTTTCCATCAAACAGCAAAATCCAACTCTGTGCCGCCCCCTCATTCGTAAGGATGTTAAGGGGCGATGAGGACCGGGAGATTGTGGCGTTTCTCTGGCCGGCTTGGCTAATTAAGGATGATAGAACGATTGCAGAAGCTGTTATAAGAACGCAGATAGCAAGTTTTCTTTTCATGGAATCCATCTCCTTTGGGATAATCATGTCAAACCTTGGCGAATTTTTCAACCCTAGAATCCTCTCTTTTTTTATTGTATATATAGTGAGCAGGAATAAAACATTTTATGGCTAGCCGAGGAGATGATATGAAGAGAATTTCACGAAGGAAATTTTTAGGGGATACAACAAAAGCTTCCGTGTCGGCAACCGCCCTTTTCGCGGCAGCAGCGCCCGGGGCAAAGCTTTTTGCGGCGCCCGGTGGCTCCCAGAAAAAAGCCGCCGCTAGCGACAGGGTCCGCCTTGGCCTGATCGGCAGCGGCGACCAGGGGAAAGCCGATCTGTCGGCGTTTCTTCGCAGCCCCGAAGTGGATTGCCCGGCCGTTTCCGATATAGATGAGAAACGCATTGCCGAGGGACAGAAGCTCGTCGCCGTGGCCCGCGACAAGGCTCCCGAAGGCTATAAAGATTTCCGGAAAATCCTTGAACGCAAGGACATTGATGCCGTGATCGTCGGAACGCCGGACCATTGGCATGCCCTGGCCACGATTTACGCCTGCCAGGCCGGAAAGGACGTTTACGTGGAAAAACCGCTGGCGACGACCATCGAAGAAGGACGGGCGATGGTGACAGCGGCACGTAAATATAACCGCATCGTCCAAGTTGGCACGCAGCAGCGAAGCTCCAAGCATTTCACGGACGCCGTTGCCTTCGTCAAGTCCGGGAAGCTCGGCAAGATCCGCTTGACGCGCGCCTGGGCCTATCTGGACTGGAAAGGAAGCGTCGGCAATCCCGCCGATAGTCCAATCCCGGAGGGCGTGGATTATAATATGTGGCTCGGGCCGGCGCCCGAGAGGCCATTCAACCCGATGCGCTTCCACCACAATTTCCGCTGGTTCTGGGATTATTCGGGAGGCCTGGCGACGGACTGGGGCGCCCACATGGTCGATGTCGTGATGTGGGCGATGGGCGGCGACCCAGTGGGCGCCATGGCCATCGGCGGGAAATACGGGTTTCCTGACGATATCCGTGAGACACCCGACACCCAGCAGTCCATTATGGAGTTCCCAGGATATTCTCTGCTATGGGAACACATGATCGGCTGCGGCGTCGGGCCGTGGCAGCGCGAGCACGGCTGCCAATTCCACGGCGAAAACGGCATCCTGGTGGTCGACCGAGGAGGTTGGGAGGTCTATTCGGAGACCGACAGGCTCAATCAGCCCGAACGTATTTTCCGGATGATGCCCACGCCGCGCCAGGGAGGCTCGGGTGATGGCCATGCCGAGCATGTCCGTAATTTCATCGATTGCGTCAAATCGCGGCAGATGCCGACGGCGGATGTCGAGATCGGCCACAGGTCCGTGATCGCCTGTCATTTGGGCAATATCGCTGTGCGTCTGCGCCGCACCGTGCGCTGGGATCCGCAGAATGAGCAAGTCGTGAATGATCCGGAGGCCCAAGCCCTTGTCGGCAGGCTTTATCGAAGCCCTTGGGTGCTGCCGAAGTAAAGGAAGCGACATGAAAAAAACATCCCGCAGGAATTTTCTTAAAGCCGCAGGAGCCGGGCTGGCCGCACCGCCGTTGGCCTCTCTTCTGGGGGCGTCGTCTGGTATTGGCGGCCAGGAAAGCGCAAAACCAGAGACGAAATTCGAGCTTGGGCTTGCCTCCTATACGTTTCGCGCTTTTGGCCTGGACAACCTTCTGCTCATCACAAAAAGGCTGGGACTGACAAGGATTTCCCTCAAGAGCGTCCATCTTCCCCTGGAAAGCACGATGGAGGAAATTCAAGCGGCCCTGGCAAAGGTCAAAGTCGCCGGGCTCGATCTCTATGCAGGCGGAGTCATCTATATGCGGAATGAAAAGGAGGTTCACCAGGCGTTCGATTACGCGAAGGCCGCTGGGATACGGATCATCGTCGGGGTTCCCGACCATGAGCTATTAGACCTCGTTAATCAAAAAGCGCAGGAGTTCGATATCCGGCTGGCGATCCACAACCATGGCCCCGGCGACAAGCTCTTCCCGACGCCCGAGAGCGTGTACCAAAAGATCAGGAGCCTCGACCCGCGCCTTGGCCTGTGCCTGGATATTGGACATACCCAGCGCAGTGCTGTGGACCCGGCGGCGGCGGCCGAGCAGTTTTTCGACCGGCTGATCGATGTCCATATCAAAGACGTCACGGCATCATCCGCCGAAGGAGGGGCGATAGAGGTCGGCCGGGGCGCAATCGACATCCCCAAATTTTTGCGGACGCTGCTCAAGCTGGGCTACGCCGGGACCGTCAGCCTGGAATATGAGAAGGACGAGAAAGATCCGCTTCCCGGCGCCGCCGAATCCATCGGCTATATCCGCGGCGCGCTGGCCGCGATTGGTTGAGAACATCCATGACCGAAGGCATTGCCTATGCACGGGCCGGCATCCTGGGAAATCCCTCGGACGGCTATTTCGGGAAAGTCATAGCTATTTCCGTCAAGAATTTTTCCGTCCGGGTCAGGCTCGAAGAATCCGCAAAACTCCAGATCGGGCCGCGGGCGGAGGACGAAGAAACCTACCGCAGCCTGCGCCAGCTGGCCGAGCGAGTTCATCTTTATGGATATTACGGCGGCGTGCGCTTGATCAAAGCGACGCTGAAAATATTTTATGAGCACTGTCGGGGTCATAACATTCGCCTTCCCCGCCGCAATTTCACCGTCCATTACGAATCGACGATCCCGCGCCAGGTCGGGCTGGGAGGCTCGAGCGCTATCGTCACGGCGATGATGCGGGCCCTGATGAAATTCTATAACGTCGATATTCCGCTACAGGTTCAGCCCTCGCTCATCCTGAGCGCGGAGCGGGATGAACTGGATATCAGCGCCGGATTCATGGACCGGGTGACCCAAGTCTATGAGGGCTGTGTCTATATGGACCTCGACGAGGCGATGGTCAAGGACAAGGGCCACGGCATCTATGAGCGGCTCGACCCGAAGCTTCTCCCCGATCTTTATTTGGCGTACAAACCGTCGCTTGGGAAGGTATCGGGCAAGGTCCTTAACGATATCCGGATCCGTTATGAAAAAGGGGATCCGTTTGTCATCGAGACGCTTCGACAGATCGCGGAGCTTGCCGAGGTCGGAAAAGCCGCCCTGTTGGCGGGGGACACGGAGCGGCTGTTCGATTTAATGAATAAGAATTTCGACCTGCGGCGTCAGATCATGAACATCAGCTCGGGAAATATGGAAATGATTGAGACCGCGCGGCGTTTGGGAGCTTCTGCCAAGTTTGCGGGCTCCGGCGGTTCGATTCTCGGCGTTTATAAAGGCCCGGCCATGTATAAAAGGCTGGCCTCTGAGCTGGGAAAGCTCGACGCCGAGGTCATGCGCCCGATGATCCGCTAGCGCGGGCTGTTATTAATAATTTTCGGCCATCAGCTCGTAAAAAGCCTGGGCATGATCGCAGGCCGGGCATTTGGCCGGCGCCTCTTTTCCTTCCGAGACATAGCCGCAATTCCGGCATTTCCACTTGACGACCGTATCTTTCTTAAAAACTCTGCCTTCTTTGACATTATTCAAAAGCTTTCGGTAGCGCTTTTCATGCTCGGCTTCGACTTCGGCGATCTCCTTGAACTGCTTGGCGATTTCCGGGAATCCTTCCTTGGCTGCGACTTCTCCGGCTTCCTTGTAGAGCTTGGTCCACTCCAGGTTTTCACCGGCGGCCGCGGCCGCGAGGTTGGCGGCGGTGTCGCCGATGACGCCGGCCGGGTAGGCAGCCACGATCTCCAAATCTCCGCCTTCCAGCAACTTGAAGAACCGTTTAGCATGCTCTCTCTCGTTTTCAGCGGTCTCCAGGAAGATCGCCGAAATTTGCTCATAGCCGGCCTGCCGGGCGACGCTGGCAAAGTAGGTATAGCGGTTCCGCGCCTGGGACTCGCCCGCGAATGAGGCTAAAAGATTCTTTTCCGTCTTTGTTGCTTTAATTGATTTTGTCATGAGTAACTCCTTTTTTTGGTTTTATATATTTGCCTTAGACAGTCTTTGCAGATGCCTTTGAAATAGCCGTGGACTTCCTTGATACGGTGCCCCTCGATTTCGCCCCGCCGGCTATTAACGCAGGAAATGTCGAGGTCGATGATATTTCCGCAGCGCTCGCAGAAAAAATGATGATGGGATGAGGCCAGACCGTCGTAACGGACTTCGGAGCGGTCGATGGTCAGGGGAGTGACCAGCCCTTTCGTGGCGAATAGTTCAAGATTCGAGTACAGGGTTGTCTTGGACAGGGTGGGGATGGTCTTGACCAAGCTCTCATGGAGGGATTTGATCGTGGGATGGGTTCGGTTGTCGAGGAGGAAGCTAAGAATGGCAGTCCGCTGATAGGTCGGCTTGATGCCCTGAGTCAAGAGCCGGTCTCTGAGCGTTTCTTTATTTGCAATCATTACAGATTGAATTTTATACAAATTGCACGACTTTGTCAAAAGAAAAGAGATAAAAAATCGGGATCAAACCTCAATTTTCGACGATAAGAATAGATGGGAAGTCTGATTTGACTCTTTTTCCGCAAATGATTATTCTATGCTCATCCTCGCAAGGGGTAACGACCATGAAATGCCCCAATTGTCATTTTGATAATCCCGAAGATACGAATTATTGCGGGAAGTGTGCGACGCCGCTTCCTTGTTCTAAGGAAATCCCTGCCTTCCCAACAGAAACCCTGAAAACCCCCATCAAAGAATTGGTCACCGGCTCCACCTTCGCTGGCCGCTATCAGGTCATCGAGGAACTGGGCAAAGGCGGGATGGGGAAAGTCTATAAGGTCTTTGACGCAGAGATAAGGGAAAAAGTGGCTTTAAAGCTCTTGAAGCCCGAAATCGCTGCTGATCAGGAGACGATCGAACGATTCAGAAATGAACTGAAGCTGGCCCGCAAGATCAGTCATCGAAATATCTGCCGGATGCACGACCTCAGCAAAGACGAAGGATCTTACTACATCACGATGGAATATGTGTCGGGAGAAGACCTCAAAACCATGATCCGGATGACGGGAACGTTGGGCATCGGGACCGTGTTGAGCATTGGCCAACAGGTCTGCGATGGTCTAGCCGAAGCTCACAGATTGGGAGTTGTCCATCGTGACCTAAAGCCTCAGAACATCATGATCGACAAAGGCGGAAACGCCAAGATCATGGATTTCGGAATCGCCCGGTCGGTCCGGGAGAAAGGGATCACAGACGCGGGAGTCATGATTGGCACGCCGGAATACATGTCGCCGGAGCAGACCGAAGCCAAGGACGTTGACCAGAGGTCCGATATCTATTCGCTCGGCATCATTCTTTATGAAATGGCCACAGGGCGGGTTCCTTTCGAAGGCGAGACGGCCCTGAGTGTCGCCATCAAGCACAAGACGGAGGTCCCCAAAGACCCCAAGTCGCTCAATCCCCATATTCCCGATGACCTCAATCGCCTGATCCTCAAATGCGTGGAGAAGGACAAGGCGAAGAGGTACCAGACAGCGGCTGAGGTCGGGGCAGAGCTGGAGAAGATCGAAAAAGGGATTCCCACGACCGAACGCGTTATCCCCGAGCAAAAAACCCTCACGTCCAAACGGATCACGGTTCAATTTGAACCAAAGCGGCTGATAATTCCGGCGATCATTCTGATTTCCGTCGTTTTCGTCGGGATACTCCTCTGGAAATTTCTTCCCCGGAAAGAAGTTGCCTCTTCCCCCAAGATCAAAAACTCCATCGCCGTCATCAGCTTCGAAAACCAGACAGGCGACAAGGCGTTTGATTATCTCAGGAAGGCCATCCCAAACCTTCTCATCACCAGCCTGGAGCAGAGAGGCGGGCTGTATGTGGTCACTTGGGAGAGAATGGCGGACCTTCTTTCGCAGATGGGCGAAAAGGACGTGGAAACGATTGACCGGGAATCAGGATTTCGGCTCTGCCGCAAGGAGGGAGTCGAGGCCATCGTCCTGGGAAGCTTTGTCAAGGCCGGAGACATGTTTGCCATGGAAGTCAAGGTCCTGGATGTCGAGACCAGAAGAATGCTTAAGAGCGCCAGCTCCCGGGGCGAAGGAGCGGACAGCATCCTGAGAACCCAGATTGATGAATTGAGCAGGGACATTTCTGCGGGCATCGGCTCAGCCAAAGAGAAAATCGAAGCCGAAAGAATCCAGGTCGTCGGTGCAACGACCAGCTCGATGGAGGCTTATAAATATTTTCTCAATGGCAGAGAAGAATTCGATAAATTGTACTATGTAGATGCCTTAAAATCGCTCGAAAAAGCCATCGAGTTAGATCCCGAGTTTGCCCTCGCTTATTTCTATCTTTCTGCCACGCACCAGGCTTTGGGTAATGTTCGGGCTGGGAATGAGGCTGCAAAAAAAGCAAAAGCTTTAGCCCACAAAACAACTGAAAGAGAAAGGCTTTATATAGAAGCACTCTACACCGGTATGATAGAACGTAACAAGGAGGCCAGAATTCGTCTTCTGCAGGAGATTATCCAGAAATACCCTAGGGAGAAAACGGCTCATTATTGGCTCGGCGTTATATATCGCGGGACCAATATCCTTGAGATGGCTATCGAAGAGCAGAATAAGGCCCTGGTACTCGATCCCGAATATGGAGATGCTCACAATGAGCTCGGTTACCTCAACCTCGCGCTTAGAAATTTTGAAAAATCCATCGAACATTTTCAGAAATATGCGTCCTTGAATCCCAATGATGCCAATCCGTTGGATTCCCTAGCCGAAGCCTATTTTCTCATGGGCAAATTCGACGAGGCCATCGCCAAATACAAAGAGGCCCTGGCTGTGAAGCCCGGCTTTCTCACTTCCAATTATTGTATCGCCTATATCTATGCTCTGAAAGAGAACCCGGCTGAGGCCATGGCCTGGTTGGAAACGTTCATCAGCCAGGCGCCCAACGCAGGTTGGAAAGGACAAGGATTTGCGTTCAAAGGATTTTATCAAGGCTGGCTCGGCAGTGCGGATAAGGGCTTGGACAACCTGAAAAAAGCGGAGGAAATGCTAGCCTCAGTGGAGGACACTATATCAAGGGCTGAGATCAGCTATTTTAAGTCGCTCATTTATTTATCCAGAGGTGAATTCGGCCTGGCTCGGAAATTCAATAAAGAATGGTTTGATGTCTTTGTGAATCAATATCCTAAGAACGAAGCGTATTATAAATGCGGCTTCCTGTGCCCCCTTGGTTTGATAGAATTAAAAGAAGGAAAGATAGATTCGGCCAAAGCGAGAGCGACCGAGATGATGTCCCTGGTGCCCAATTTGACGCCCAGTCAAAAAGAATGGGGGCTTTTTATTGCCAATCTCTTTCAGGCTGAGGTCTTTCTGGCCGACGGCTTTCCGGATAAAGCGATTGAGATTTTTGAAAAGACGACTCTGCCCATTCCGCCCGGGATGCAAGATATTATCCCTTTAGCTAGGTACAACACGCCCTTTTTAAAAGACATATCAGCTAGGGCTTACCTTCAGAAAGGCGACGTCGATCGAGCCATCACTGAGTACGAGAAGCTCGTCACTTTTGATCCGGACAGCCGGGCGCGTTTTCTCGTCCATCCCGAGCTTCATTACAGGCTGGCCAAGCTTTATGAGCAGAAGGGCGTAAAAGCGAAAGCCAAGGAGCAATACCAGAAATTCCTAGACCTCTGGAAAGACGCCGACCCTGGCCGGCCCGAAGTCGAAGACGCTAAGAAGAGGCTAGAAGCCCTGAAGTAATAACGCCGGGTATCTGCCTGCCCCCTCCTACTCTAACTCTGTTTTATTTTCCCGTTTCGCAATTGACATATGAAAGGACGAGGGGGGATTCCTGTAACTTTTCTAGGGTATGGACGATTCCTGGCCGGCCGCAAGAAGTTCGCCGATGGTCGGTGTAGCCAGGCAGACGGAAGTGTCGGCGGCGCCGTAATAGATCTTCACGGGGCTTCCAGGCATGGCGAAGCCATCTCGATCATAGGACTCGACGATCATCCCGCTCGGAAAAACGACGTTGGGAACCTGGCCGGCAAGTTCATACAATTCACGCGGCTCGAGAATGTTGTTTCGGCAGCGGCCGATGACCTTGGTCGGGTCGCTGAGGTCCATCAGCATCACGCCGGCCTGATAGATATTGGCGCTTCCGAAGTGGGTGGCCACGCCGTGGTAGATATGGAGCCAGCCTTTTCGGGTTTTGACGGGAGGAGGCCCGGAGCCGATGAATTCATCCCAGTAATGAAAGCGGCCGCTGATCAGAGGGGCGCGCTCTTTCCAGTGGATTAAATCATCGGATTCGGACAGCCAGATCGCACTGCCGGTTGTCGGCCCTCCTTCCGGGCGCGCTTTATTGGGCCTCTCCATCCGCAGGTATTTTCCGCCCACTTTTTCCGGGAACAACACTCCATTTCGAACATCCTCTGTGGATGTGATTCCGAGAAAATCGAAGCTCCGGAAGTCGCCTGTTCTGGCAAGCCCGAGCTGGCAGCCGCTGTCCATGTCCATGGCGAACATGATGAAGTATGTGTCTTCGAGGCGAGTGATACGGGCATCATAGGTGTGGTAGATTTTTTCTTTGATCTTGTCGATCCCCCTAAATCTAACGATTTCCCTGGCGACGCTGAATTTCACCCCATCCCGGCTCTCTGCCATCACGAAAAACGTTTCGCGCGAACGGCTTTGGACGCGCAGCATCAGCCGATATGTATCGCCGTTCTTGATCGCTCCCGGGTTGAAAACCGATGTGGCATCAATCAGCAGGGGAGGGATGCCGGGAATGTCGTTACGGGTGAGGATCGGATTTTTGGGATATCGTTCCATGGATCCTCCGGTGTTCCCGACTATTATCCGATAATTTCAGGATTTTATCGAGTGGCGATTGAACTGGTCTGCGGAGTGAAGCACCCGTCGGGTGGCCGGGATTCGTTGCAGTTCGAGGGAAGGTTCAGAAATCGTCGGAGCTGAATTCCCGCGTTTGATAGCTTTGGATGTTGAGGAAGAGGCTTGACTTTTTTCGATGCGGCAAATATAAATCAAGTCAACGATTTCGGAAGGAGGTTTTTTTGAAAAAAGCACTTATAAAAATTGGCGTAGTTCTCACGGCGGCGATCGTCCTTTACGCCGCTCAGGAAAAGAACCTGTTCGACGGGCTTTATCTCAACCTCGGCAACCTCTATCGACTGTCGCATGCCAAGACGCGGTCGATCAGTCCGGAGAATTTCACCGGCGAAAAAGGCAAGGCCGGCATGTCCACGAACGGCCCGGCGATGAAAGCCGCCCGCGACCTCGGCCAGGGTTGGAAGGTTTCGCCCTTCGTCGTCATCAAGCCCAAAGAGATATTCGTTCTCGCCAACGTCCAGGGCATGGGCGCCATCCAGCAGATCTGGATGACCCCGGCCGGCACCTGGCGTTTTGCTATCCTGCGATTCTACTGGGACGGCGAAAAGGAGCCCTCGGTCGAAGCCCCGGTCGGCGATTTCTTCGCCTGCGGCTGGCAGAGATACGCCCAGATCAACTCGCTTCCGGTCTGCGTCAATCCCGGCAGCGCGTTTAACAGCTATTGGCAGATGCCCTTCCGCAAATCCTTCAAGATCACCCTGGAGAATCTTGCCGACGACAATTTCACGATTTATTACCAGATCAATTATACACTGACCGAAGTGCCCGAGGATGCCGCTTGCTTCCATGCCCAGTTCCGGCGGGTCAATCCGCTGCCTTACAAGAGCGTCTATACCCTCCTTGACGGAGTCAGGGGCTGGGGCCAGTACGTCGGCACCTACATCGCCTGGGGCGTGAACAATAACGGCTGGTGGGGCGAAGGCGAAATCAAGTTCTATCTGGACGGCGATACGGATTTCCCGACGATCTGCGGGACCGGGACCGAGGATTATTTCTGCGGATCGTACGATTTTGACTCCAAAGGACCGGACGGAGTCGTCCGCTACACGGAGTTCAGCACGCCCTACACTGGGCTGGCCCAGGTCATCCGGGGGGACGGCCATTACAACGTCCAGCAGCGCTTCGGCCTCTACCGGTGGCACATCATGGATCCGGTGCGTTTCGATAAAGACTTAAAGGTGACCATCCAGGCCCTTGGTTGGAGGTCCGGAGGCCGCTATCTTCCGCTCCAGGATGATATTGCCTCGGTTGCTTATTGGTACCAGGTCGAACCGCACGCGCCGTTCCCGAAGCTGCCGAGCAAGGACGCCCTGGAAATCATTTAGAGAAATCTGGGGTCAAACCTACTCGTTACGCAACTCCCCCCATATGATTTATGCGTAATGAGTAGGTTTGACCCCAATAATTTGGGCGAGGAAGGCGGCCAGGTTCTTTGCCGAGTCCTTCACAATGGGAGATATTTTTTCTCCCAAGCCCAGATCAAGGGGCTGAATCCCCAGGACCATCACTTTGCATCCGATGGTTTCCTCCAGATAAGAAACGAGCAGCGCCAGCGAAATCCTGTGCGTTGAGACGCCGTCGTCCTCAATGTCGTCTTTTTCAACTATAAAAACAGTCCCCGGGTTGTACTGGCCCTGAGCGGCATCTAGGATCAGAACGAGGTTTGGATGGAACTTCCGGATTTCGCCCGTGGTATTCTCCGGGGTTTCATGGCCGAGCAGGATTTTTAGGCGCGTACGCGCTTTCTCGCTCATCAACTTTTTGAGCTTTCCCGCACAAAGTATTCCCGCCGCGTCGTCTCCTTTGGATGTGTTACCGACCCCCAGGATCAAGATCTTTTTAGCAGCGAGGATCTCCCGCCTGATCGGGCCTTTCCAAGCAGACGGAGAAGTAAGCATATCTTTTTTCATAAAGCCGAATGCTTTGAGGCTAAACTCACTTCTATATATTAGGCGATCTTTACATAAATAAACAGGATGCATTCCAAGGATATACAATTCATGTCAAAGGACTTCAAAGCAATGAAATTAATTTCCGTCGGTCGGGCGCCAATTCGGGGGGAATAATAAAGGTCAAAAGTACCTGTCCCCGTAATTTTATGAGGCAGGCTCGGTTTTCGGGGATGTTTCGGGCTTAGGCGGCGCCGGCTTAGGCTCTCTCTTGAGGACGGCCCTGACGAAGACCCATTCTTTCTTGAGGTCATGACGGTCGAAATCGGCGATCTCGAACAGGTGGTCCATCTCCATGGCCTTCACGGGCGTGACGGGGCAAGAATCGACACACTGGGCGCAGTGGATGCAGCGGTCGTTGTGGATGATCATCTTGAATTTTTTCTCGGCGTCGCTCACCGAGGTGATCTCGATTGCCTCGGCCGGACAGTCTCGTTCGCAGGCCCGGCAGGCGATACAAAGATCGGGATGGAGGAAGGGCGTCCCGCGGAAATCCTTGGGGACTTCGAGCTTCTTGAACGGGTAATCCACCGTGTTCGGCTTTTTGAAGAGACTCCGAAGAAGCTCCGGAAGAAAAACCGCTAATCTCATAATAGCAATCCCTTGATCAAGATGACGATCAAAAGCTGGAGGACGGCCAGGGGGGCTAGATATCTCCAGGCGAAGGAAACCACTTGGTCCACCCGGATCCTCGAGGTCAAGGCCCGGATGAGCGACAGGAAGAAGATAACGAAGAGTGTCTTGACGACGAAATTCAGGAAGCCCAGCCAGAGGCCGCCGGGAAAGCCTCCCAGGAAGACGGTGGCGACAAGCCCGCTCGAGACGACCAGCTCGATATCGGTCATCAGCCTGAAAAAGGCCAGCTTCTTGCCCGAGTATTCTGTGAAGGTTCCGCCAACGATCTCCGTCTCGGCATGGGGGATATCGAACGGAGTCCGCTCCAGCTTAGCCTGGACGCAGATGATGGCGACAACGAACCCCAGCAGGTTGGGCAGGATGAGCCACGGCTTTTTCTGGTAAAACATGGCGATCTCGACCAGCCGCCAGGAATTGGCTAGGATAGCCGGGCTGAGGACGACCATGAAGAGAGGGACTTCATAGCCGAACAGCATGGTCAGCACGCGCGTGCCGCCGATGGTCGAGAACAAATTTGTCGACGACCATCCGGCCAAAAAGAAGATCAGCGTCGGCAGGCTGAGGAGATAGAGGACGACGATGATATCTCCCGGAAACGAATTGAAGCCCGCCTTCGCAGGGTTGTAGTGCCAGACGGGCAGAAGCAGTCCGGCCGTGGCCACGATGGCCAGGCCGAAGATGGGGAGGAGGTTGAATAGGGTTTTATCCGCCTTGTCCGGGACAACATCTTCCTTGGACATGAGCTTGAAGAAATCGGCCACCGGCTGCAGGATGCCCCATCGGCCGGTGTGCGTCGGGCCCATCCGGTTTTGCAAGCGGGCATACACTTTTCGGTCGAACCATTCGCAGAACGTGGAGTAGACAAACAGGAAAAGAATTCCCGGGTAGACGACGAGGTAAAGCAATGTTTTCAGAACGGCCATTCCGCATTCCTTTTTGGAAGCATTTTTTCGAATCGTTCGTCGGCCAATTGCCTGAGCTCGCTGAAACGCAGGGTTTTTTCTTCGCCGGTCCGGCCGTTGACGATTTCCACGGTCCGCTCGGCGCAACAGATACAGGGATCGATGGCGGCGAAAATCAGCGGAATATCGGCGATGAACCCGTTTTTGAGCATCTCCACCGTCGCCGGATAGTTGGCCAGCGTCGGCGCCCGGACTTTCAGCCGCTCCGGCTTGTTCGTCCCGTTGGACTTGATGTAATGGGTGTTCTCGCCCCGGGGCGCTTCGTAGCGGCTGACGACCTCGTTCGGCTTGGCCCGCGTCGGGGCCTTGACGGCGATGTCTCCGGGAGGCAGGTTTTTCATCAGGAATTCGCAAATTTTGTAAGATTCAAAAAGTTCTTTGATTCGAACAACGGTTCTTCCCAGGACATCGCAGCTGTCCGCCGTGCACACGTCAAAGGGGACCTCATCGTACACGGCATAGGGATCGTCTTTGCGCACGTCCTGGGGCAGATCGGAAGCCCGGGCCATCGGGCCGACGGCGCACAGGTCGATGGCTTTTTGCTTGGATAAATACCCGACGCCGGCCAGGCGCCCTACGAATGTCGGTTCGTTGGCGCCGATTTTGAAGTAGTATTCGCTCCTTTTTTTGAGAACTACCATCCCGTCCAAGATCTTCTGTCTCTGCATCTCATCGATGTCCCGGCGCACGCCCCCGATCGTGTTGATGGCGTAATGAACTCGGTTCCCGGAGATCATTTCCAGGAGGTCCATCACGACTTCGCGGTCCCGCCAAGTATACATGAAGAAGGAGTCGAAGCCAGCCTCATGGCCCGCCACGCCCAGCCAGAGCAGATGGCTGTGGATGCGTTCGAGTTCCGCGACGAGCGTTCGGATATACAGGCCGCGCTTGGGTGGATTGAGCTCCATGAGCTTCTCCACGCCCTGGACGAAGCAGGTGGCGTGGGAATGCGAACAGATGCCGCAGATGCGCTCGGTCAGGTAGATATTCTGGATCCAGCTCCTCTCCTCGGCGAGTTTCTCCAGGCCGCGGTGGTTGTAGCCAAGGCGGATGTCGGCGTCCTGGATGACTTCGCCCTCGACCGTCATCCGCAGGCTGATCGGCTCCTTGAGCGCGGGGTGCTGCGGGCCGATGGGAATGGTGAACTTCATTTCTTGCCTCCGGGGATGATCTCTTCGGGACGCTCGAATTTCCAATCCTTCCGCAAGGGGAAGTTGCCGGCCGGCCAGCCGTCGGGCAGGACGAGCGGTCTCGGGTCGGGGATATGGTCGACGATGATGCCGAACATATCCTGGAGTTCCCGTTCATAGAGGATCGCTCCGGGGATGACGGAGCAGATGCTTTCGACATGAGGATTGGCCCGGGGGATCTGGGTCCGGACGGTCAGGCTGCCGTTGTTGTGGCCGAAATGATAAAGAATCTCGAAGGACTCTCCCAAATCCACACCGCTGATGGTCGCCAAATAGGTGATGTTGAGGTTCTTCCTGAGGCCGCCGACGACGGGCACCAGATTCTGGGGCTCGACTTTTATGAAAATGCGCCTCACGGCCGGATTGGCAATTTCGAGAATCTTATCGCCGAGGAGGCTTTTTGTTTTTTCTATAATCTCTAGGTCGTTCATAAAATCCTCAAATCTATAATTTTCCCAGGAGCTTGACGACGCCGTCCAGGATGGCATCGGGACGGGCGGGGCAGCCGGGCACATAGACGTTCACCGGAATGACCTGGTCCAGGCCTCCCATGATGTTATAGGCGCCGCGATAGACACAGCCGGACATAGCGCAGGCGCCGACGGCAATGACAAATTTCGGGTCGGGCGTCTGCTCGTAGATGCGGATGATTCTGTCCTTGATTTGACGGGTCACCGGTCCCGTGGCGATAATGACATCGGCATGCCGGGGCGTGGCCTTGAGAAGGACGCCGAAGCGTTCGATATCAAAGCGGGGTGTCAAGGCCGCTACGATTTCGATGTCGCAGGCGTTGCAGGCGCCCGAATTGAGATGCAGGATCCACGGCGATTTGATCCGGGACCAACGCACTAACCGATTCAGCATTTCAACTCCTTGTCACGAGGGCCATGATGGACAGGAAGATCACGGCCAGGTAGAGGACGGCGAACCAGACGATCTTGCCAGAGGGAACAGTCGCGATCATCAGCGTGGCTACGTGCATAATGGTGAAAAAGAGGGCGACAAAGAAGAACAGCCTGTAGCCGAACTGGACCTTGGTGCCGGGGATATCCTCTCCGCAGGCATAGGTGGTGAGCTTGCCGCCGACCTTATTGAGCTTTGGCGCCATCCGCTTGCCGAGGAGGGTGAGCAAAAAGGCGATGATTAGGAAAAGGACAAAAGCCACCGGCGGCGAGATGAAAAAATCAATCCCTTTCATTGTTTACCCTCTCAATTTTGTCAGCTTGCGAATGTCCAGGCTCTTGGTGTGCTTGTAGATATTGATGATGATGGCCAGTGCCGTGGCCACCAGGCTGACTTCGACCACGATGAAGGTAATGACCAGGCTCTGGGCCAGCAGGGTGTTCTTCTTGACAAACCCGGTGGCCAGCAGGGCCAGGGTTACGCCCTTGCTGATAACCTCGATGCCGATAAAGAGCTTGATCACGTTTTTCATGGTCAGCAGACAGTAGAGGCCAACGAAGAGCAGGCCTGCTGCGAACGCCATATACAGGTACCACGTGCTATTCATCTTTGTCTCTCTTTCGGAACAAGGCCAGGACGGAAAACACGCCCGCCAGGATGATCGCCAACTGGCCGACGAGGTCGAATGTTCTCTGCTTCCACAAGACATCGCCGAAGGTGCCGCGCTCGACGGTCTCCGGCAGCGCCGGGATCTTCTGGAGGAGGCTTTTCATGACCAGGACGTCGATGAGGATGAAAATCGCAAAAAATAGAGGGAAGACAAGCTTCACGACTCTGGATTCGCGGACGTCTCCTTCTGCTTTGGTGAGGGCGATGGTCAGCATGAAGAGGACAGTGATCAGGCCTGCCACGACCGAAATCTCAAAAACCCCGGCGTAGGGCGCGCTCATGCGGAAAAAGATGATCCCCAGGAGGAGGCTGGCGACGGCCAGGCTGATGGCCGATTTGATGAGGTCCTTCGACAGGATGGCCAGGACGGAGAAGATCACCAATCCGGATAAAAGCAGTATTTGCCAAATCATCTTCTAAAATCCCCGCGAACCGAGCACAAGTTGAATTCCCTTAGCCAGCACATCCGAGGCAGGCTGGATCCAGGATTTTATGACGGTCGAGAAAAAGATGCCGATCCCGATGGAAAGAAGGGCCAGGATGATGGTCGAAGCCGACATCCAGAAAGGCGCCTCCTTGACATCCTTCCAGCGCTCATTCAGCTTGCCGAAGAAGGCCTTGCGCTGGATGAGCAGGTAATACCAAAGGGTAAGCACGCTGGCCAGGACGGCGACTACGGCCAGGAACCATTCATTCGATTGGACGAGGGCGATGATAATGATCAGCTTGCTCCAAAACCCGCTGAGCGGCGGTACGCCCGAGATCGACAGCGAGCCGACGAGGTTTGTGGCCGCGGTCAGGGGCATGCGCTTGGCCAGCCCTCCCATCTCGTCGAGGTTTCGCGTCCCCGTCGATTGCTGGATCGAGCCTGAATTCAAGAATAGAAGCCCTTTGGCCAGGGCATGATTGAAGAGATGGAAGAGCCCGCCGGCGATGCCCAGTGGCGTGCCGATGCCGATGCCCAAAACGACATAGCCGACCTGGCTGATCGAGGAGTAGGCCAGCATGCGCTTCAGGTCTTTTTGGCCAAGGGCAAGAAACGCGGCGACCACGATGGACACGGCGCCGAGATACATCAGGATTTGGGACAGGGCGGGGGTCAGGCCGAACACGCTGAAAAAGATCCTGACGAGAGCATAGACGCCGGAGACCTTGATGAGCAGGCCCGACAGGATGGCCGAAATAGGCGCAGGCGCCGAAGGGTGGGCATCCGGCAGCCAGGCGTGAAAGGGAACCAAGGCCGCTTTCAGGCCGAAGCCCATAATAAACAGGGCGGCGCAAAAGCCCACCACAAATTTGTCATCCAGGCTCTTGAGGCCTTCGGCCACCGCCGCAAAACCAAGGCTGCCCGTCATGCCGAAGATCACTGCGATGCTGAGAAGAATGGCCGCGGAGGCGATGACCGAAAGCATGAGATACTTGAACGAGGCTTCGAGTTCGTCATGCTCTAGGCCATAGGCGACCAGGGCGTAAGAGGCGATGGCGGCGACCTCCAGGAAAAGATAAACGCCGAATAGGTCGGTCACGAGCACGAGGCCGTTCATCCCGACCATCATCATCAAGAGCAGGGCGTAATAGTTCGCTTTGGCGCCGTAGTGGTCCATGTAGTTGATGGAAAACAGGCCGACGCACAGGGTCACTAGCGAAATGGCCATCAGCATGAAGAGGCTGAAGCCATCCACCGCGACTTGAATGTTGATCGGCTCGCCGAACCAGTCAAGCTGCTTGAGGACGGGGCCGTGGCTGATCATCTGCCGGCCGGAGGTGGCGGCCACGATGAGCAAAAAGAGGAAGACGGCATTGGAGAGGAGATCGGGCAGGAATTTCTTCGAAATTTTTCCGACGAGGGGCAGGACAGCGGCGGCCAGGAGAGGCAAACCGATAAACAGGAAAATCAAAGGTCCTCCTCTATATCTTCAAATACACTATTTTATCAGCAAATTGATCAGGGCGGCAACGACGAGCAGCCCCCCCAAACACCAGGCCAGGTAATTGGCGTAGTGGCCGGTATGGGCCTTGCTTAAAACGCCGGTGAAAGCGCCGCCGACCTTCGTCACGATTTTTTCGTAGAAGAAATCGATCGGCCGGTCGATCCCTTTGAACAAAACCATGGAAAGCCCTCTTAGGAATATGATGCCCTGCTCATAGAGGTCAAAAATACGGGCTTCGGCCAGGTCATAGATCTGTTTGATCCCCGGGAATTTATGGACAGGCTCGGAAGCCAGATGGGCCTTCTTATCGCCGCGCTTCCAGCCATAGAAATGAAGGCCAAGGGCGATGAGCAGACAGAGGATGGATATCCCGGCCACCGGGTTGAGGAGGCTCAGGGCATGGGTCGTAAAATTGATGCTCTCGCCGGCCTCGACATGGCCTTCTAGGATGGGCTGGATGAAATTGACCAAAGGCAGCTTGTTGAAGACGCCGAACGTGATGCACAGCAGAGCCAGGATGAGGATCGGCAGGACAATGGCCCCTTGGCTCTCTTTGACCTTGGGAACATCCGTCGTTCTTGGGCCGAAGAAAACAGAATGCCCTGCTTTTAGGAACGAGGCAAACGTGAAGATGGCGCCGACCCAGGCCGCTATGGCGAAGATCGTGTAGCCCGTTTCCAGCGCCCCGTGGAACACCATTTCCTTGGAGACAAACCCGTTCAGCGGCCAGACGCCCGAAATGGCCAGGGCACAGATGCTGAAGCCAAATGCCGTCAAGGGCATCTCTTTGCTCAAGCCGCCCAATTTTTTCAGCTCGGTCGTCCCCGTGCGGTGCTCGACCGAGCCGGCGCTCAAGAAGAGCCCGCATTTATACATGGCGTGGTTGATCATATGGAAGATCCCGCCGGCGATGCCGATGGGAATGGCCGTTCCGATGCCCAGGATCATGTAGCCCACCTGGCTCACAGCGTGATAGGACAACAGTCGTTTGAAGTCTTTCTGGATGAGGGCCATCATGACCGCGAAGACGATGGTCGCCGCACCGATGATCATCAGGACGAGCGACAAGCCGCTGCCCTTTTCCATTTTGAAGAAGTCCAGCGTGATCCTGGCCAGAAGATAAATGCCCAGGAGTTTTTCAAAGGAGGCGGGCATGAAGGCCATGAAGGTCACGGGAGCGTCGATAGCGGCATCGGGGATCCAGGTGTGGAACGGCATGGCGCCGGCCTTGCCGATGGCGCCGATCATCATCAGGATAAACGCGGCGACCGCCGGGCCCTCGGGTTTGACCGATATCTGGGACATGGTCAGCGTGCCTGTGATTGCCCAGAGGATGCCGATGCCCAGGATCATGCAAAAATCACAGAACCCGCTGATGATAAAGGCTTTGACGGCGGTCCGGCTGGACTCTTTCCGGCCGAGTGAAATCAGGCCGTAGAGAGTCAAAAGAAGGCCTTCCCAGAAGAAAACGAGAGGAACGAAATTGTCGGCCAAGACGGCCCCGTTGGCCAATGCGGCCGATAGAAAAATATATGCATAATATTCCCGGATGCGGGGATGGCCCTTCATCTTGACGATCGAATACAGCGTGATCAAAAACAGGAAGCCCGAAAGGCCCAAGAGAATGAAGCCCGAGAAATGATACAAGCGCAGCTCGAAATGAATGCCCTGTCCCATCCACGGCAGGCGGAATTCCAGGTTTTTGACCGAGAAAAACGCAAATCCCAGATAGAGGATGACGAGCGAGGCAATGAGAGAGATGGCTTCTCTCAGATATTTAACGCTCTTGGGAATGAGCAGGGAGACGACTGCAATGAGGGCCGGCAGGAGAATCGGCCATAAAAGCATATGGGGTGTCATTTTAGCCACCAATAATATGGGCGGTCGCGATCTCGGCCAGTTTTGCGGGATAAGAGACGAAGAGGCCCGCCAGCAAGGATAAAATGGCCAGGAGTGCGACCACAAAGATCATGATTTTCGTTTTTTCAGGGGCGGCGTTTTTGAGCTCACCCAGGAAGACCTGGCTGAAGACTTTCAAGAGGTAAAACATGGTCAATACGGCTGTGAACAGGGCGGCGGCGGCGACCCAGATCTGTCCTGCCTTCACCGTCCCCATAATGACCAGGAACTTGGAGAAAAAGCCTCCGAAGGGAGGGATACCGATCACGGAGAAAGCACAAAAGAGGAAAGAGACAGCGGTGATGGGCATGGTCTTGATGAGCCCGCCCATTTCCCGGATGTCGCGCTTGTGCGTGGCATGGATCACGATGCCTGCGCAAAGGAAGAGTCCCGCCTTGGCCAGCCCGTGCATCAGGATGAACAGAAGAGAGCCCGATACGCCGGAGGCATTGGCCACGCTGAAGCCTAAAAAGATATAACCGATCTGGCTCACGGTGGAGTAGGCCAGAATGCGCTTAAAATCGTTTTCAACCGTGGCCGCGGCCGCCGCGATGAGGCTTGAGATAACGACAAGGATGGGAATGACCTGCGGCCAGTCACCGGGGAGCTTGAAGGCATAAAGAAAGAGGCGGGCATATGCATAGACGCCGATCTTGACGAGCACTGCCGCATGGAGCAGCGCCGTCACCGTGGTCGGTGCGACGCCGGCGTCGGGAAGCCAGGTGTGAAGAGGCACCGTCGCCGATTTGGAAAACATGCCGAACAGGATCAGCAAGACGGCGGTCCCGGGGATCACCGTCCCCCGCATGGCTGTGATGTCGAAGGTGTTCGTGCGGCCATAGATCTGGATGAATCCCAGGAGCATGACCACGGCCCCGAAGAAAGTGACCAGGAAAGCTTTGTCCGCCTTGAGAACGTGTTCTTTCAAACGGTAGAAGCCGATCAGGCGCCAGCAGCAGATGGCGATGATCTCCCAGAAAAGGTAGATGAAGATCAGGTTCCCCGAGTACACCAGCCCCATCATCGCTCCGATGAAGAGGACCACCATCAGATAGTATTCATTCTGGTTTTCTTCGTGGTGGATGTAGCCGAGGGAATAGAGGATGATGAGGAAGCCGACGAACGAGGAGACGATGGACATAAAGATGGAAAGCGGGTCGATGATGAGGATAAAGTCCAATCCCAGGATGAATTCCTTCCGGATGATGGTTTCGCCGCCGCTGAAGGCCGCCGGGAGGAGGAAGAGGGGCAGAAGCGCGGTTACGGCGCCCAGGAGGACGGCCCAGGCCGACCGCACGGACTTCGATATCAGGCCGGCCAACGGGATGGTAAAGGAGCCAATGATTGGGACAAAAACAGTGAGCAGTGTTAATGTCTCAATGTTCATTTTGAAGGCCAAGTATATTTTTTTCCGAAGGGGAATGTCAAGACTTTATTGGCTCTATGACGATCTGTGTGGTAACCATGGGAGGATAGCGGCCGAAATAAGGAGTCGGAAACAGGGAAGCGTCAAGGATCGAGCCGATCCTATTTTTTATAGAACGTCCTCAAGACGTCGATGCGATGCAGGGAGAGGAAAACGCATTCGCCCAAGTCCGCCCGGTCGGCGGCTACATCGTCCGCGTGGTTTTTGCACGTGGGCGCGCCGCACAGTCCACAGTTGAGCAATGGAAGCGCCTTGAGAAGTTCGTCCGCCCGTTTTCTGCGGCCAACCCGTTCGCGAAGATCAAGGACCTCTCCTTCGGTCCGGCGCGGTTTTACCGAACCCCGCAACGAAAAATCTTCACTGGCATATCGCCGTTCGACTTCCTTCTCGAACTCCGGACCGGGCTTGGGCATATTGGCCAGCAAATGAAGGTTCTTGCTCCGGGCAATATACAGGTTTTCGACCGTCAGGTTCCCGCCGATACATCCTCCCTGACAGGCGTGGCATTCCAAAAATTCAATATTGCGGATTTTCCCCTTTTCGATGTCGTCAAAGACCTTGATGACGTCCACGAGGCCGGTCAGAGGGAGGTAATGTTCTCGGGATACTTTTGGATATTCCCCTTCCGGCGCGCCCCAATGCAACAATTCGCCCGAACTGACCAGGCCCTTTGGCGTATCGCCAAGGCCGGTAATCTTTCGCATCTTGAAAAGAAGATCGTTGTAGATTTCGGAAATGGCCACGGCTCCATCCAGATAGCTTTTCGATTCTTCAGCGGGTTGAAGGATGGATATGGTTTTCGCCTGGCAGGGCGTGATATAAATCGCGGCAATTTCTTCCGGCTTTAAGCTCAATTGCTGGGAATACCTGCGCTTCAATTCCCGGCCGGCGATTTCCCGCGGCGCCTCGACGGGGATCAGATGCTCGACCATGCTGGGGTAAGCGACCTGGACCAATCGAACAATCACCGGGCAGGAATTGGAGATCAAAGGGAACGGCCCGGGCCAGCTCTTCACGCAATCCAAAATGGCCCGGTCGATGAGATCAATGTCGACGGCGTATTCCCAGACCGCATCAAAGCCGAGGTCAAGGAGGGCCCGGCCCACCTGGGCGGGCGTATCTTTCATGCCGAATTGACTGAACAGCGCCGGGGACGCCACGGCGACCTTGAATTTGTATCTGTCCAATTCGGCAAACTTGATCGTGGTCGCGGTGATCGCCCCGGTCGGACACACGCCGAGACACGACCCGCAATCGATGCACAGCTCGGAGATGAGGTGGGCCTTGCCATTTTTGACTCGGATGGCATGGGTCGGACACGCGCGCATGCAATGCATCCGGCCGTTGCATTTGCCTCCATCGATCTTGAATCCGTGCTTCAGTTCATACATTGGAATTAAGCCTGATTTTTGCGAATACCGACGTCCCCTTGCCGACCTCGGATTCGATGCGAAGCTCGTCGGAATTTTTTTTCATGTTCGGCAGTCCCATGCCGAAGCCAAAGCCCATCTCGCGCATCTCATCCGAAGCCGTCGAATATCCTTCCTGCAGCGCCAATTCGATGTCCGGGATGCCCGGGCCCTCGTCCTGGATCTCCAGGTTGACATCTTCATCGGTGAGGATGAGGGTCAAAGTTCCGCGGTTGGCGTACATGACCACATTCATCTCTCCTTCAAAAGCTACGACCACAAGGCGCCGGAGATTAGCGGCGTCGATGCCCAGATCTCTGAGGATGACTTTGATTTCCCCGGACACCTCGCCGGCCTTATCAAAATTCCTTCCCTGGATCTCAAAGCTTTCTCGCAACAACTCCACGGCCATCAAGAGACACCTTTAAGGCCTCGGTTATAAAGAATGCCGCAAATATCAAACATGACCATCTTTGTGACAAGGACGGGAATCCGCTTTTGCCTGGCAAATTCGATGACCTTTTTATCGGGCCGCTTCCCCCGGCAATAAATGACGGCGCTGACGCCGGCGATATCCGCGGTGCGAATGGATTGGATGTTGGTCAGGCCGGTAATCATCAATTCCTTGGATTTGGCAAAGGCCAGGATTTCGCTCATGCCGTCCGAGGCGACAACTTGAGAGACATCGACATGCAGATCGTCTTCTCCCGCCAGGACTTCGCATTGGAGAAGATCTTTGATCTCGACGAGTTTCATGGTTTCTCCTGATTCATCAGATACGCGTGCATGGAGGCCGCTGCGATTCTCCCATCTCCCATGGCGCTGATCACCGTGGCCGCGCCCCTGACAATGTCTCCGCCGGCCCAGATATTCGGTCGAGATGTCCGGGCCGTTTCCGGATTGGTCACAATCCCGCCTTTTTTGCTGATTTCCAATCCCGGCGTCGTCATGGGGATCAGCGGGTTGGGACTGTTCCCGATGGCCATCACGACGGCATCGTAGGACACGCGGAAATTGGACCCTTCGATCGGAATCGGTTTTCGCCGGCCCGAGGCATCGGGTTCCCCCAGCTCCATCCTCAGGCATTCGATCTCTTGGACCCAGCGATTCTCGTTTCCGATGAGGCGGACGGGCAGCGTGAGGATATCGAGGATGACTCCTTCCTCTATTGCATTCTCCACCTCTTCGGCGCGGGCGGGCAGTTCGGCTTTGCTTCGGCGGTAGACCAGATGCACCTCATCGGCGCCCAGACGGATGGCGGTCCGTGCCGAATCCATGGCCACGTTCCCGCCGCCGACAACCGCCACTCGGCCGGAACGTTTCACGGGCGTTTTGTATTCCGGAAAGCGGAACCCTTTCATCAGATTGACACGAGTCAAATATTCATTGGCCGAAAAGACGCCGTTGAGGTTCTCTCCAGGAATTTCCATGAACCAGGGAAGCCCGGCGCCCGAGCCGACGAAGATCGCATCGAATTCTTCCAGCAGCCGGTCGACGGTCCTGGTTTTTCCCACCACGAAATCCGTGTAAATCTTGACGCCCAAGCTCTTGACATATTCCACTTCGCGATTCACGATCGCTTTGGGGAGCCTGAACTCGGGAATGCCATAGATCAAGACCCCGCCGCACTCGTGGAGCGCTTCGAAGATGGTGACATCATGGCCGCGGATGATCAGGTCGTTGGCGACGGTGATGCCGGCGGGCCCGGCGCCGATGACGGCCGACTTTCTTTCCGGTTTTCGGAGCCATGCCCGGCACTTCGATCTTTCCTTCGGCGGCCTCCCAATCGGCCAGGAACCGTTCCAGCCGGCCGATGGCGATCGGCACTTCCTTTTTCCCGAGAACGCATGTTTTTTCACACTGCTCTTCCTGGGGACAGACCCGGCCGCAAATGGCCGCGAGCGCGTTTGTTTCTTTGATCTTTCTGATTCCGGAGGCAAAGTCGCCGTCGACGATGCATTTGATAAAGCTGGCGATATCGATGCCGACAGGGCAGCCCTGGTTGCAGAGCGGTTTTTTGCATTGCAAACACCGAGAGGCTTCTTCAACAGCCGTCTGGACCGGATATCCCAGAGCGACCTCGTCGAAGTTCTTGACTCGTTCCCACGGGTTCTGCTTCGGCATGGGCCGCCGGTTCAAGTCGATCTTTTTCTTTTCCGGTTTTTCTTCAGCCACTCTCAGCAACCTCCTCCAGGTCGTCGCCGTGATTCGGATTAAAAATGCGATCGGCAGCTGCTCCGGCGCAGCGGGTCCACTTCTTCGGGATTGTAGGTCTTGCGCCGCGCCAGGAATTCCTCCCAATCGATCTCATGGCCGTCAAAATCGGGGCCATCGACGCAGGCGAACTTCGTTTTTCCCCCGACCGACAGCCTGCAGACCCCGCACATTCCCGTCCCGTCGATCATAATCGGGTTCATATTGACGATGGTTTTCCAGGCCAAGGGCTTCGTCACCGTGGACACCTGCATCATTTGGAACGTGCAGCCGTTGACAATGACCCGGTCGGGGATGATCCCGGCCCGCTGCATCATCTCGGGGATTTTGTCGACATGTCCCTTCCGGCCCTTGGTCCCATCCCTTGTGATGACGAACAGTTGATCGGAAACTTTGGCCAATTTGTCTTCCCAGTAAAGGAGAAACGAGCTCCGGGCTTCGATCAGAGTGTAAACCTTATTCCCGGCCTCTTTCAGGGCCCTGGCGATTGGGTAGATGGACCCGATCCCGTAACATCCTCCGACACAAAGGACGGAGCCGAATTTTTCGATCACGGTTTCCTTGCCCAGCGGGCCGACGCATGTCGGAATGGAATCACCTGGTTTCAGCCGGGCCAGCATTGCCGTGGAACCTCCCACCTGCATAAAGATCGTCGTCACGGTGCTGGCCTTTCGGTCCCAGTCGGCCACGGAGAGGGGGATGCGCTCACCGTATTGATCGGGCCTGACGATAATGAAATTGCCGGGTTTCACAGATTCGGCGACGGCCGGCGCCTCGACAGTGAATTCGTGCAAATTGGGAACGATCATCCGTCGCTCAATGATTTTATACATTCACATCCTCGCTAGGGTCACCCGGATCGGGTTCTGTTTGAGCATATAAAGCGGCCGCAGCTCCCGCCGATGTTTTAGGCCGCCAAACACAACCGGCCGCGTGTAGTATATGACGCCCTTGGGACATTCGTTGTCGGATTTGACCGCCGCGGGCACGCTGATTTTTCCGTTATCGAAAGAGAGCGTCACCCGGTCGCCATTCTTAATGCCGAGCGCTCCGAAATCGTCCGGATGCATCCGAAATCCTTCTTCAAGCGCAAGCTCGCCCAGCCCGCCGACTTTCGAAGAGATATCGATCCCTCGATGGCGGTAACCGGCCGGTTCCGCCACCAACAGAAAATTGCCCGTCCCTCTATTTCCTTCGTAGGGTTTTTCGATTTCGAGATGATCGACCGCATTCATCCGCCGCGGCCTTCGGTCAATTCCCGCCGGAAAATTCGGAACCGCTTTCTGAATATCTTTTTGGACGTCCTGAATCGATTGATAATTCATCGAAGCGCTCTGGAGCGGGTTGGCCAGATCGGAAAAAATCCGCCAATCGGGACGCATCATCCCGGTCACCGCGCCTTCCGGCAGGTGTTCGATCTGGACGACTTCTTGGACCCTGCCTTCAATATTGATCAATGTGCCGCCGCTCTCCGCGAACGTGGCAGCGGGCAGAAACGCATCGACTTTGAAGGGAGGGAGATAGGTGTCCTGGACGATCACGAAATCACAGTCCGGCCTCTCAAAATAGGGAATATCGCCGACCAGATAGATCACTTTTGGACGCTTGGAACCGTTTATGATATCGGCCAAACCCAGACCCCGGCCGTCTCTTGACGCAGCCCCCGGGCCGATCTCCGGGAAGACTCCCATTTCCAGCGTGCCGCGGGCATTGGCTCCGAAATAGAGGGGGATGAAATTGATGTTGTTCCGCTCAGCCAGCGTCATCAGACCGGATGCGAGGGCTTCGCCATTTCCATAATGAAATACCCGAGGGCCGATAATGACCGTCAATTGCTTTGCGGAAGCCAGGATTTCGAGAGACTTTTCCAATACTTGAAGATCGACCGATGTCTCTTTGGCCGCCGCGGCAGTGTCGGTTTTCCTGCCGGCAAGATGGTCCGCAAAAAATTTCAAAATGTGCCCTTCTTGACCCGGCGTTGGACGCAGCCAATGGTCCGTGTAGCGCGCCAAATTGCTGTCGAGGGGATCGATCGTCACCAGTGTGGCGCCCAGGTCGAGAGCCTTTCGGACTTTCGTGCCCACCACCGAGAAATTGAACCGGCTGTCGAGGCCGACGGCAAGAATGACGTCCGCTTTAGCGATGTCCTTAATAGAAATGGGCAAAGAGAAAAGCCTGGACCAGAGAGCCAATCCTCCCGCGAGTTCCATTCGTGCGGTCGAGTCAATAGCATTGGACCCTAAGCCATCCCGGACAAACTTTTGGGCCGCAAAAAGGCTCTCATTTGTCAGGTCCGGCGAGACCAGCATTGCGAATTCATCGGGTCGAATCCCCTTGAGCTCAGCGGCGACTTTTTCCAAGGCTTCTTGCCAGGAGACTTCCCGGAAATAGTTGCCTTTCTGGAGCATCGGTTTTTTCGCCCTCTCGAAGTGATGGGTCACTTCCGGCATGCAGAACCGGCCCTTCACGCACAATTGCCCGTCGTTGATTTCTGGGTCCATATTAGCGTTGGCCTTGGAGAGCCGGCCGTTTTTATGATCGAGCTCGATCTGACAGCCGATTGCGCAGAACGGGCAGGTGGAGACATGGGACCCGTCGGGCTTTCCGTCCCACTTGGAGACTTTGTCGGCCAGGGCCCCCGTCGGGCAGACATCGACGCAGGCTCCGCAAAATTCGCAGCCCGCTTCGACATGGCTACGACCGAAGGCCGGGCCGATTTTGGCCCGAGGCCCGCGGTAAGTGAAGGCCAAAACGCTGGTGCCCCTGACTTCCTGGCACATGCGGACACAACGGCCGCAGAGAATGCAGATGTTATAGTCTCTGTCGTAAAAGGGATCGTCGTGCTCAGGCTCATAGCCATGGTAGTAGATGGGATAATCAATTTCCGTCACCCCGATCTTTTCGACCAGTTCCTGGAGCTCGCATTGGCTGTCATTAGGGCAATACCGACAACCGGTCGTCACGCCGGCTTTCCGAATCGTTCCCTGATAATCTTTGCAGCCTTCCTTCTCCTCGCAGACCAAGCAGCTGGAGGGATGCTCGCTGAGGATCAGTTTCAAGATTTCTTTCCTCAATTCGCGGAGCATCGCCGTGTCCGTCAAGACTTTCATCCCGTCCTGAGCGACGGCATTGCAGGACAGCGGGTAACCGCGCATCCCTTCGATTTCCACCATGCACAGCCGGCAGCCGCCAAAGGGCGAAAGGTCTTTGTGGGAACAGAGAGAAGGGATATAGATGCCGTTCAGCTCGGCGGCTCGATGGACGGTGACGCCTTCCGGAAAGGTGACCTTTTGGTGGTTGATCTCCATGGTCAGAGTTCGCGGTTCTGTTCGGGCCATGCTCTTACCTTAGGTGTTTTCCTTTTGAGAGCGGGCTAACATTTCTGTCCAACATATCTCTCCGATGTCAAAACATCTATGATTCGATGACGATGGCGTCTCCGGCGATGGCGTCAAATCGGCAGATTTCATAGCAAGAACGGCACTTGATGCATTTCGATTGATCGAGATTGTGAGGCTCGGACCTCGGGCCGCTGATGGCGCCGGTCGGGCAAACCTTCACGCAGCGCTGGCAGCCCGTGCACTTGCCGGGAATGACCCGGTAGATGACGAGGTTCTTGCAGGTCACGGCTGGACATCGCTTATCCTTGACGTGGGAAATGAATTCGGGCCGGAAATATTTGAGGGTTGACAGGGCCGGATTGGGCGCTGTTGCGCCCAATTGGCACAGTGACCCGTTTTTAACGATATAAGCAAGCTTTTCCAGCTTGTCCAGGTCGGAAAGCTCTGCCTTGCCGTCGCATATTTTTTCCAGAATCTCCACCATGTGCCGAGTTCCGATGCGGCACGGGACGCACTTGCCGCACGACTCCTTTTGGGTGAAGGACATAAAATATTTGGCCATGTCGACGATACACGTGTCCGAATCGACAACGATGAGGCCTCCGGAACCCATGATCGCGCCCGCTTCAGCCAAATGTTCGTAATCGATGGGCAAGTCCAAAAATTCCGCGGATAGACATCCTCCGGAAGGGCCCCCGCTCTGAACGGCTTTAAATGGCTTCTGGGTTCCGCCGCCGATGTCGAAAATCACTTCCCGAAGCTTGATGCCGAGCGGGACCTCGATCAGCCCCGTCCGCCTGACCTTGCCCACCAAGGAGAATGTCTTGGTGCCTTTGCTCGTCTCCGTCCCGAAGCCGGCATACCATTCGGCTCCGTTACGGAGGATGTTGGGAAGCGTCCCCAGCGTTTCAACATTATTGATGATCGTGGGTTTCCCGTGGAGGCCCGCGACGGCAGGGAAGGGGGGACGCGTCCGGGCCATGCCGCGTTTTCCTTCGATGGAGGCAATCAACGCCGTCTCTTCTCCGCAGACAAAGGCGCCGGCGCCTTCCTTGATTTTTATATCGAAGCTTAATTCGGATCCAAGAATGGAATTGCCGAGAAGGCCCAGCTCGCGCATCTGCGCTATCGCTTTTTTCAAGCGCTTAATCGCCAGCGGATACTCGGCGCGGATGTAAACATATCCCTGAGAAGCGCCGATCGTATAGGCGGCGATGAGCATCCCTTCCAATACGGCATGGGGATCGCCTTCGATCAGGGAGCGGTTCATGAACGCGCCCGGGTCGCCCTCATCGGCATTGCAGATGAGGTAGCGCTGGTCGCTTTCCGTTTTCCGGCATATCTCCCATTTTCGCCATGTCGGAAAGCCCGCGCCCCCTCGTCCTCGAATGCCGGAGCGCTTGACGATATCTAGGACGTCCATCCAGGTCATGGAAAGACATTTTTCAAAGCCTTTATAGCCATCGCGGGCCAGGTAGTGGTCGATATCGTCGGGATCGATCATGCCGCAGTTGCGGAGCACGATCCGGACTTGCGGCTTCAGCATGGGCATATCGAAAAAGCGGGGAATTCCATCGAGATCGCCGTTGCCGAAATGCCCGGCCAGGTGGTTCGTCGGGATTTCCCCTTTTTCGAAGAATGACTCGAGGATGAGCATCGCATCCTTGGGCGTGACATTCGCATAGCTGATGCGCGGTTTTCCGGGCATCTGAACATCCATCAGGGGCTCTAAGTAGCACGGCCCGATGCATCCCACTTGAACGATCCGGGCGTTTAGCGCCTTATTTTTCAGATACCGTTCAACGGAGTCCCGAGTGTCTGCCGCGCCGGCCGCTAACCCGCAGGATGCGGCGCCGATATAAATAAACGGCAGGGGGCTTTTCTGGAGTTCTTCCCACTTGGCGACCGCGTCGGTGCGGCGGCGATCAATCGTGTTTTTGCTCATCCAGAAGCCTCTGTATTTTTAGGACAGACATTTGACTGTGGATTTTCTCGTCCCAGGCCACAACGGGAGCCAGGGCGCAGCATCCCAAACAGGCCACACGCTCAAGGTCATATTTCCCATCCGCCGTCGTTTCCCCGGTTCCGATGCCGAGACGCTGTTTGGTTGTCGCCAGGATCTGTTCACCGCCTCTCACATGGCAGGCGGTTCCCAGACAGATCTTGATATGGTGCTCGCCCGGCGGGTGAAATCGGAATTGGGCGTAAAATGTGGCGACGCCATAGATTTCATTCTCGGACACCTTGATCCATCGGGAGATGTTTCGGATGGCTTCCGGATGCAGGTAGCCGTAGAGCTCTTGGGCTTTTTGGAGGATGGGGATCAAGTCGCCCCGTTCTCCCTTGAATTCCTGTCTGATTGCGGAAAATCCACCGTCGGCCATGGGATCACTTCCCTCAGCAAAATCAATTCTTCATAAAGAATAATAACTGCCGGCGGTTTCCCGCTTTTTATAAAAATAAAATCAAAGAATGATGAAGGCCAATCTTCACCGGACGCCGCTCTCGTAGAGTTTCTTGGCCAGCGTCCAGGTGTCGCCATCAAATCCCAGCAATCGTATTCCGGCTTTGCTGGCCAGTGCGACCACATCTTCGGCCGGCGTCTTGCCCCGGGAAAACACAACGGCGGCGACATCGACCAGGTTGGCCGCGGCGATGAGGTTCTTGTGCGTCTGCAGGGTCACCAACAGGTTTCCCTCTTTAATGCCGATGATGTCGCTGACCATATCGGAGATATAGACGCCCTTGATTTCTTTGTCAGCAGCCTCATTGAATGGCTTGAGGCCTGTCTTTTCTACAACTTCGGAAACTTTCATTTTTTACCTTTCCTTTTTCGAGTCCTTAATACATTTCCGTCAAGCCGACATCCGCGAGCACGATTCCTTGGCAGGTATCGACGGACTTGCGCAAGGAGCAGGGGACAACCAGAATCTTTTTGGCGGGATCCTCGATCCCGGAATTAAAATATTCGTTCAAGGCGCGGATGCCCTCTTTCGTGATGCACTTGCCGGTGGCATGAGACGTATTGGCGCAAAGGGCCACGTAGACCCATGTCTTTCGATCTTTTTGCTGGGAGCCGGCCTGATAAACGCCGCACTCGGGATTGCATCTCATGCACAACATCGTGGCCATGACTTCTTTCAAAGGAACTTCTTTCGAACATTTCTCGCATCGGAGGTCGAATTTCGAGGCCTGATAGTCTGCCAGATGGCTCCAGAAATGCTCTCCCTCTTGATAGTCATCGATGGGCGGGACCGGCTCGTCGGAAAAAAATGAGATCCTGTTTCGGCAGTGGAAGCAGCCTTCAATGACCAGGTATCCGCTGCGAAGGTCGGTCATGGCCCATTTGTGATGACAGGCCGCTTTGGTCTTGGTTGCAGTCATGGCAATTTAAGGATTCATTATATACCAAAAAAAATCGTCGATGGCAACTCTTAAGAATCTCTCCGTCATTGAATTGCGCAACGGGTAGGTTTAACCGCAAAATTGACAGCCATTTTCCATTCTGTTATATTATTCCGTTTTATATTGAATATTCGGTTAATCAAGGAAGTCGCTGTGACAAAGGCTTGAACGATGAACATCTTCAGAATACTTAGGGTTTCGATGCGAGCATTAGGCCGGAACAAGATGCGAACATTTCTGACGGCCTTGGGGATCATCATCGGCGTCGGCTCGGTGATCGCCATGGTCAGCATCGGAACAGGGGCCAAGATCGGCATCCAGGAACGATTCGACAGCATGGGGACGAATCTTCTTGTCGTCCGTCCCGGGAGCATGAATCTTAGAGGAGTCAGAACCGGTTTTGGCTTCAGAAATACCCTGAAATTCGATGATGTTGACGCCATCGAGAAGTATTGTCCTTCAGTCCAAGCCACTTCTCCAAATGTCAACACGAACTCCCAGATCGTTAACGGGAACAAAAATTGGAGGACTCAGATCCAGGGCGTCGGTGAACAATATCCCATGATCCGGAGATGGGAGATGGAGCGAGGGTCATTCTTCGATGAAGAGATGGTCCAATCCGGCGCCAAGGTTTGTGTTCTGGGCGTCGAGGTCCAGAGAAACCTTTTTGATGAGGGCGAAGACCCCATTGGAAAGGTTATCCGCATCAGACGGGTTCCGTTCACGGTCATCGGAATCTTAAAATCCAAGGGTGAAACCGGCGGGTTCGGCAGCCGGGACGATCTCGTCTGCGTCCCTTATACTACGGCCTCCAAGCGATTGGTACGATATACGTATATCCAATCGATCGATATTTCGGCCGTCTCGGCCGATCGGATGGCGAATGCCCAGCAGGAAATCGAGGTTCTCCTCCGCGACCGGCACAACATCCCGCCGGGTGGCGACGACGATTTCAATGTCCGTAACCTGGCAGAAATCGCGGAAAGCATGGAAAGCGCCATGGGCGTCCTGCAGCTTCTTCTTGGAAGCATCGCCGCGATTTCGCTTCTCGTCGGCGGGATCGGGATCATGAACATCATGTTAGTTTCCGTGTCGGAGCGGATCCGGGAGATTGGAATCCGGATGTCGATCGGCGCCAGGGAAGTCGATATCCTCGTTCAATTCCTGGCCGAAGCACTGGTCCTGAGTCTTATCGGCGGTTTTATGGGAGTCGGATTAGGAATAGGCATGTCCAAGCTGTTGAAGTACATTCCGATCTTTGCCCGAATCCACACGGTCGTGTCTTACGCTTCTATTCTTATGTCTTTCCTTTTCGCCGTTTCCATCGGGATATTTTTTGGCTTTTACCCGGCCCGCAGGGCATCCAAGCTCGACCCGATCGAAGCCCTGCGTTACGAGTAAAGAAAATCCGGGGTCAAAGCTACTCATTACGCACAGGTCACCAGAGGATTTTTGCGCAATGAGTAGCTTTGGCCCCTCCCCTTGACCCCACCCCCTAATATACCCAATCCTTCTTTTTATCGGGTGAATTCCGCAGGACGTGCTCGGCCATGGTCCGCTGTAGCTCATCGCCCTTGAACGGGCTCCAGCCGTGCCCGCCGCGGTCTCCGTACTTAAACTCACCGCCGTAGGCCGGGTTCGTCGCGCTTTCTAAAAATTCCTGGAGCAGGTAGCAGGCCTCGTTGAGGTAAAAGTTGTCCATCCGGCCGCAATAGACATGGATCTTGCCCACGAGCTTCGGCCCGATCGCCGGCCAGTTTTTCTCGAGATAGCGGCGGATGTCGTAACGCTCGCTGGCCCAGGCGACGACCTCCTTATCGATTTTTCCCGTAAGCGGATCCCAGAGTGGCTTTGGGTAGCCGTCCTCGGCGACGGGCGCGAAGACCGCGTTCCAAATGGCCCACTGTCCTCCCGAGCGGAACCGGTCCCCGATCGCCTCTTCGTAAAGATTCTCCTGCTCCTGGGTATAGATGAGGTTGCCGCTCGTGTCCCGCTCGCCCCCGCGCGGCACGCGAATCCACTCGTAATCGACATAGTAGGCATTCTTATCGTTATAGAGGTTGACGATCTGGTATTTTCGGAAATCGACCGGGTCTGGACAGAATGTCCAGGTGCCTCCGAAGAAATCGGGATAAAATACCTGCATGGCTATGGAGATCCAGCCGCCGGTCGAACCTCCCGATAGCACTCGCGCCCAGGGCTGGCCGATGGCCCGGAAGGTCTTCTCGATCTGCGGGATTAGCTCTGTGATGATGGCGTCGCCGTAAGGCCCGTTATTTTCCGAGTTCACGCCATAGGAGTCGTCGTAATATGGGCAAGCGTGGTCGATTGTCACCTGTATGAAACGAGGCATGTTATCCTGGGTCCAGATCTTGTTGGCGGCGTTGTTCGGGTCTTCGCTGAAGCGGCCGACATTTCCGCGCGGGAAATGCCCTTGGATATAGTGAACGGGGTAACGGATGTCCTGATGTTCGTCATATCCCTTGGGTAGCAGGATGTTAGCGCCGATAGACATCGGCCGTCCCCAGAATGCTGTCAGAAGCTTGCTCTGAATCTTGATATGTTTAAGGTGTTGCGTATCTTGATAAGGGGGGATCGGGGGGACGATATGGTTTAGCATGATTGGCGTCGGCTCATCCGCGCCTGCCGCGGCGATTTTGACCTTAATCGGGTCGCTGAAGAGATTCCCGGGCGAGCGGCGCCAGTTCTGGCCCTCTCCCTGGTCCATGTGCAGCTTTACGACCTTGTCGTCTGAGCGCTTGAATGTGGTGTAGACGTTCAGCCAAGCCTGGACGAAATACTCACCTTCGGGAATGTCACGGAGGCTCCGCACGGGATACCCGAAGGCTGTGTCATCGATATAGGCCCGAGCGCCCGGCTTCATCTCTTCGACATTCTTGCCGAAGACAGGCGTCCCGTTCATGCCCGGATTGAACTTTTCGGTTCGCGAAAGGAGAAACAGGATGCGCCCCGATACCGCTTCGGTCCGGACCGCCGGGTCGATGGAAACAGCGAAACGGATTAGCGCCGTGGCTGGACCCGAACGGACGGCGAATACCGCAGTGACGATCAGCGCCGAAAAGAGAACCAGGATCGATATCTTGGTCTTGGGTGTTTTTTTCATAAACGGCATGAGTCGTCCTCCGATCTTGAATCAGAGATATATCAGACAACCGGCGTCATGTCAAAGATGTCCTTCTTTGTCTCGGAATTGATGGATACATAACTGGAGCTGGAGCCGCCGCGATGCCCGGCTAACGGATAAACTCTTTGATTCTTGAGTCTTGTCTGACCTTCTCGAATTCTTTTTCCGTGGTGATCCTCTGCCAGTCGCGAAATCCGGCGTTCTTGGCCTTGGTCAAATATTCCACAACCTTGTCAACGTTTCCCCGCGCAGCATATGCCCCGGCATAGGCAAAGTAGACCTCGGGAGTCTCGCGCGCAGGAATAGCGAGAACAGAGACAAAACTCTTATGTTTCTCCAAATAATCCGGGTCGAGGGCGATGCCTCTCGAAAGATAAGTCGTGCCCTCTTCCACCTGGTCCAGGCTGATCAAGAGGAATCCGAGGCTATAGTTGGCCGAGAGAGAATTGGGCTCCAGAGACAGGGCTTTCTTGAACATTTTGATGGCTTGATCAAAATCTTCTCGAATGGAAGAAACGCTTCCGAGATTGTTCCAAGCTTCAGCGTAGGAAGGATTCAAGGACGTTGCTGTCTTAAACATCTTCTCGGCCGCCCGATAATTCTTCTGCTGGAAATAGGCGATGCCCGAAAGATTATTGGCTCTGGCCGATTTGGGATTGATGGCCACGGCTTCTTGGAATTCCCCGAGAGCCTTTTCAAACTCGCCGCGATTAAGGTGCTGAATTCCCTTTTCCATACGCGCATTGAAATCATTCTCCCCGGCTTTGACTTCCGTCGGGGGGTGCGGACCATAGGTCGCGCAAGAAGAAACTAAGATCAGAAGAAGGATAAGAGTGAGAATGTTCTTCACCTTCATTTGTCTAACCCTTTTTACTTATTATTATAGTAGCAATTTCAAGGGCTGTCAATTTCTAGCGAAACGCGTCAAGCCATTTTGTCCGGTCTGATATTCGGTCCGGAAGGCCCAAAATCCCGCCGAAAAACAGTAGATTTCGCCCCTTTACGATAAAGGGGGCCCCAAAACATGTAGGCGCAATAAACTGGGGTCAAAGCTACTCTTTACGCGATATTCTCCAGGGAAGGATGCGCAATGAGTAGGTTTGACTCCGCTTTCATCTGGGCTGAAAATCAGCCTGATTGCCATTTGTTTTTTCCCTTTATGGCTGTGTGCAAAAAGAATAGCATCAAGCAGGAATTTTCTCTTTTCTAGGGAATTTCTTGAAAAAAAGGAAGTAGCTGGCGCTGGTTTTGAACCAGATACCCCCGAGCCGGCTTATTGCCGGAATTCCCAATGGATGCCATATCTTCGTACGACGGGATTGCCGGCAGAGTCGGTTTCGATCGTGTAAAGCTTATTCTTCTTCCATACGGAACCGTGGTCGAGATTCGTTCGAATCGGAACGTTGGCGAGATACTTGCCGTCGGAATCGAATATATCGAAATATCGGCCGTCTGTTGTTCCCTCGATGCGCTCGTAGGTTTTCACGAAGATTCTTTCTTCAGCATCGACGGAGATATCCATGAACGCAGGCAAATGATCCGGAAAGACCAGTTTCCCTCCCGCCCGGATCCAATCCGCATATTCGTCCTGGTAAAATTTTCGATCCCGCTCCGAAAATGGCAAGGGATCGTATTTTTTCTGAATGACGAGGATCGGTGCGCCTCGGGGATCGAGAATCCGGAGTTCATAAGCGTCGGATTTGCCCCAAACGATATTTCCTTGGCTGGAAACGTCGCAAGCCAAAGCAGGTTTTGCGACAGCCATATCCATTTTCTGTCGGTTCTTGTCTTGGCCCTCCCTGGCGATGACGAGAGGTTGATCTTGCGTCAGGAAGTACTTCTTCAATTCCCGTCCCCCGATCGGAAGGGGAGCGAGGATGACCGAACCAACGATGTTTCCCTGGGGGTCGAGGCCGAGCGGGATAATGGACTCTTGCGTTCTGCTTTGCCGAAGATATTTTCCGTCCCGGGAGAACGTGATCAAATTTCGTCTGAGATAATCGAAGACGCTGAGTTCACGAGAGAGGCCGACCTGGACGAATACCGGCATTTCCATCTCCCCGGGTCCCTGTCCTTTTCGGCCGATCGCCCTAATAAAAACACCTCGGCCGTCGAAAACGCGAACTTGGGCCGAAGAAAAATCAAGGACGTAGAAGTTTCCGTCGTCATCAACGTCGAGGCCGCTGATTCTGGAGAAAAGATAAGCTTCTTCGCCCTCGGCTTTGCCCAGGGAAAGCTCTTCTTCGAGACGAAAAATACTGGCCGGATAGAGAGGCGACTTCGGATTTTTTATGACCTTGACGCCATTTTCTGTTTCAACCTTGCCTTTCCACGCGGGCTTTTGATTACCTCCTGCCTCGGCAAATATGAAGGAAAAAAGAAAGATGATAACTAGTACGAACATAGTTTTTGTTTTCATGATCCTATCCGCAATATCAGGAGGATTATCGGCCCGATGTTTAGGACATTTAATGAATCTCATTCTCGATGATCTTATACTGATAGAATATCGTGTTGTAATATTCCCGGATAAAAAGATTATCCCCGAATATCCGAATCCCGTGGGCATGGTGGGTTAGGGGAATTTCACCCAGGAAGACACCGTCCGGGCTAAAAATCTCGAGCTTGTAGACGTCTTCCTTTACGACCTTGGGCTGAGTCTTAGTCCGAGCGACGACTCCTGCATCCGTCGTTACGACCGAGGAGCCTAAAGCCCTCTCCTCGTTGGCCAACTGGCGGCGCAGGGTAATCACCCAGATTCGGCCTTTGCCGTCTGCAGCGATCCCATTAGAGACCACATTCATCTTCGGGCCACTAACGCCGACATAACCGACCTTACCCGTCCGACGGGTAATGGATCCCTTTTCGATGACATCCGTCCCATAATTCAGGGGCCTGTCCACCCGCCAGAGGAGCTTCCCATCCGGCGCATACTTCTCGATTCTGTTCTGCCACTGGAAGCTCAAACAAATGTTCTTCTCTGCGTCCGTATCGAGATAGAAACGGTTGGCGTGCCAATTGGTATTCCCGTCCCTATAATCAGTAGCCTCCCCAAATGCAAGTTTGGTCTTTCCGCGAAGGTCCACCATCTCTAGTAGCTTCGGGAGCTTTTTCAGCGTGCCATACATGATTCCGCTATCAAGGCAACCTCCTTTTGCGATCAGGCCTGGCTTCAACAGCCGAATCTGATCCTGCGAGAAGGCGCGGAATTTGATGGATTTCAGTGGCTTTCCCTCAGGCGAAAAGACTTCGATTCGCCTGCTCCTCACATCGAAAACGAACAAGTTATCCTCGTTGTCGATATCCATGGAGCTAGTGGCCTGGAACTCTCCCGGACCTTGCCCCTTCCGTCCGATTGTCTTGATGAATTTTCCCTCTGAATTGAGTTTCTGAATTCGGTTATTGCCAGAGTCCAGGATATAATAATTCCCGGCTGAATCCCGGACGATGTCGGAGGGCTCATTGAACGACAGATTCTCCTCGGCGTCGAGACCGCCGATTGTTCGGACCAATTCCAGCTTGACTTCTAGGTTGGCGCCCCATTGTCCGCCTTTTTCATTATGGACGACGCGGACGCCGTTTACCGTCTCAATTTTCTGTGCTCCGACGAGGATCGAAACGAGGAATAAAGCCAAAAGAATTCTCAATCTGACATTTGGGACTTTGCGGAGCATTTTTTCCCCAGACGCTTTTTTGTCAGAAGGATAGCACCAACGGAAGGGTGAGTCAAATACGAAGAGCAGGCCTCTTCCCAATTACCAGCCTCGTGCTAAATAAGAGTTTTTTTCCCTCGACCAACTATTCCAAAGAGACAATCATTAAAGAATTTTTTAAGAACAAAATTTCCTTCGTCCGATTAAAAAAGAATTGTACCATAAGAAGTGGGGCAACTCTCGACCCAACACTTCTAGCCGCTTGGCATGGTAGGAGAGGCAGAAGCCCTGGTTTTGCGAGAAAAGGACAACAAACCTCTTGTCCGGCTGCCACCTCCCCTGTACGCGGGGGCGTTATTGTAAAACGATAAATATTTCTTGACAAACGGTATCTTTGGCTTTATATAGATTATCGATAAATGAAAAAAAGGAGGGTCTAATGAAAGAAAAAATTGTTTCAAGGGTTGTTCCCGAGGTTAAAGCGCTCATGATTGTGCTTATTACGCTTCTCATTCTCTACGGTGCGGTATTCATCGGTTCCATCTCATTTTTGGCTTTTGTTTTTCCCTCTTTCATCCACCGCTTTTCTGGAGCTGCTTTTTGGGCCGAAATTCGCATTTTCCTGGACAAGGTTCTGACCGGGCCGATTTACATTTTTATTGGCTATAGCATCTTCAAGCTGATCGCCCTGGTATCTCGCGGCGAACCATTTAGCCCCGCGAGCCCGCGGCACATCCGCAGAATTGCCTACTCGGTTTTTGGCCTCGGACTCCTCGGCGCTATAAGCGCCGCGATATTAGAGCTGATCCAAAACGGGGTCCGCGTCTTCGAAGCCTTAATCCACGTCCTTTATGGAGGCCTAAGCACGGTGCTTCTGGGCTTCGGATTCCTTGTCATCGCCAAGGTCCTTGAGGTCGGCGTCCGCCTCCAGCAGGACCAGGATCTTACAGTTTGAGGTAGTATCATGCCGATTGAAGTCAATCTCGACGTGATGATGGCCAAGCGGAAGATGTCGCTCACCGAGCTTTCGGAGAAGGTGGGCATCACCATGGCCAACCTCTCGATCCTCAAACAGGACCACGCCAGAGCCGTCCGGTTCTCGACGCTCGAGAAAATCTGCGAAGTTCTGGACTGCCAGCCGGGTGATCTGCTGAGCTTCAAAAAAGCGGAGTAGATAAACCGACCGGGGAAGTAATGGGATCTGTCGAAGATAGGAATTTTCTTTTTTTTTCGCGAGCATCCGCCGGCCATAAGGCTTGGAGCCGAGGCCTCCCATCACGAGATGATTATAGTCACGGCCGCGGTTCGAAGTCAACGACTCAGAAACCGGACGAATTTTTGAAATAACAGTCCTCAAACTGAAAGATAAATAGGGTGAGCTACATGCGGTTCCCGCCGCCGACATAAAGAACCTGCCCCGTAATCCAGTCCGCCTGCCGGGAGGCAAAAAAGATCACGGCCGAGGCGATATCTTCCGGGGTTCCAATCCGCCGCAGGGGATAGGTTTTGGCCAAGGTCCCGGCCGCCTCTTCGGTCAGCCAGCCGGTTTGAACGGCGCCGGGCGAAACGACGTTTACCGTGATCCCGAAAGGCCCCAGCTCGGAGGCGGCTGCCTTCGAGTAGCTTTCACCGGCATATTTGCTCGCGCCGTAGGAAACGTTCCAGCCGTGACCGGATGCCCCGTCCGTGCTGATGTTGATGATACGTCCCCAGTCGGCTTTCCTGGCGATGTGTCTCCTGGCAAATTCCGCTATGAGCAGCGCGACCGCCCGACAATTGACCGCGAAATGTTCGTCATGGGACCTCGCCGAAACGGACGAGAGCGGATACTCGCCTCCGAACAGACCGCTCGCCGGAAGTTCGGCCCCGGGCAGAAATGAGTCGGGTTGGTCGTGATCGGCATTGTTGACCAGGATGTCGACCCTTCCAAAAGTGTCTTCTGCCCTGTCCATCAGACGAGGGATATTATCCGCGTCGGCCAGGTCCGTCTCCCAGGCCTCGACCCGCCTCCCCAAAGCGCGGATGGCGCGGATGATGGCCTCTGCGTCCTGAGAGAGAATCCTGTAATAATGCCTCCGGCCCGGCTCTGCGGCTTTTTCCGCCTCTTCGGGCTGTATTCCCATGGACTTTTCGGGAGAAATCCGGAGATAGGTCAAAAAGACGTCCGCCCCTTCGTAGGCGAAGGCGGCCGCTGTGGCGGCCCCGATGCCATGATTTGCCCCCGTGATCAGAGCAACCTTACCTTGAAGTCCGGTATCCACCATATTTCTTCTCCTTTCGAAGTGAGTGAAAGTCAAGGCGATGCTTCCGCGACTGTCGGTCGCGTTAGGAAAGGAAAGATTTTCGCGGCGGATTATCTCATTGTCCGAATCTTCTCCCTCCTACAGTAGGCCTTCCGAAAACATAAGTCAATCTCAAAGCAGAGTCAATCACGGGCGGGATATCTTCTTATGCGTCGGCTGGGAGCGACTTCTTTCTTTTTCGAGACGCTTTTAAGAATTTTAATTTATATTAATTCCCCCTACCCCTTTTAAGAATTAAAGGGGGCCCCGAATAATGCAGGCGTTTCGGCTGCGAAATTAAGCCGGAGACACCTATAGGAATTATTTCAGTGGTCTTATTCCCCCCTTCCCCCCTTTACAATAAAGGGGGGCCCTAAAAAAAGTTGGTGTCTCCGCGGCATGTCGGCGGGAGGGTATGGGAGTCGAACCCATCCGGGACCTTCGTCAGGCCCCATACTGGATTTGAAGTCCAGAAGGCCCACCGGGACCTATACCCTCCCGGGTGAAAATCAAATCTTACCTTAACACATGGCGGTCTTCAATACGTTTTATCAGCCCGATTTTATCGAAATATTCGAGAACGGCATGGGAATATTTCCGCGACGTCCCGAGCTTCTCCTTGAGCTCCGCGATCGTGATGCTCTTGGATTTTTCGAGCTGGCGGGTGACGACGTCTTTGACCGCCTGGAACGCATCCTTGTGATAGACGACTTTGATGTTGAGCCGGACGAGCTTTCCCTGCTGGAAGAGGCTGCTCATCAGCCTTTTAAATACAGCTTGCTCGAGCCGGAGCTTCTGGCAGACCTCGTCTTCCAGCGGCGTCTCGAACCGGGCCCTCTTGAATTCCTGCTCGATCCGGTCGATGAGCTCCTGGTCCTTTGGCCGGAGTTTCATTTCGTGGCCGACGAGGCCGATCTGCGACTCTTTTCTATAAACCAATTTTTGATTGACGAGGTCATCGAGAAGCATTTTGAACGTCGGCTCATCGGATAATTTTAAAAAATGCGAACGAAGGTCGGAATGGGGGATATAAAGGAAGGTCGGATGGTCTTTTAAATATTGCTTTATAGATTCGAGAAGGCTGTCGCGCAAATGTGAATAGGACTCGGACAGGATGTATTTTTCCTCTTTTTCCGAAATGAGCTTGACGATTTTGGCGCTGCTGAGGAGCGCTTGAAGAGCGGCGCCAATCTCGGCTTCCGATCTTCCCAATGATATCGCGATGCCGCTAGAACCCTGAGGCTTATCCGGCGATTTCATCAGCGTCTCTTCGACAATATCTTCAGTCGTCCCCAGCCACCGCTTCAGGCTCTCGGTGACTGAGCCATCTTGGAGCTTATGCCGGGCCGGAGTCACATCCAGGATTTCTCCGCCGCCCACCGTCATCAATGGCGAAAACGTGCGGATGATGAAGCGATCCTTGAGAAGGGCGGCCGTCGGAGCTTCGAGGACGAATTGGACGAATATCGATTCGCCGGGCAAAAGCTTCGGCTTCTCGAGCAGGACGACCCGGGCGATGATTTCGTCTGTCCCGACATGAAGCCTGATGCGGTCCCTGTTTTTCAATTCGACGGGGCTGTCGTGAAGTAGGCGCAGGCGCGCATCCACTCTTTGCGTCGGTGTGAGGGAGCCTGCCATCGCCGCGCACTGGCCTCTGCGCAGTAATTCCTTGTCGATATCCTGGAGGTTGAGGGCCGTGCGCTTTCCGATTTCGGATTTTTCTTTTTGTGCTTTGTGGACCTGAATACCGCGGACTTTTGCTGCGATTTTTTCGGGATAGATTTCGATTTGGTCGCCGACGCGGACCTCGCCGGAGAGCACTGTCCCCGCCACGACCGTCCCGAACCCATGAATGGTGAACACGCGGTCCACCGGCATCCGGAAAAAACCACTGTCGCGGCGCTTCTCGACGCGGCGGCCTATATCCATGAGCGTCGATTTGATCTCGGGGATTCCGCTTTTTGTGATGGCGGAAACCGGGATGATCGGCGCGCCTTCCAGGAAAGTGCCTTTGACGAAATCAGCGACCTGGGCGGTAACCTCCCGCAGCCTGCCGTCATAAACCAGGTCGGATTTCGTCAGAGCGATCATCCCGAATGGAATGCTCAGGAGCTGAAGGATGTCGAAATGTTCCCGCGTTTGGACCGAAATTCCCTCGTCGGCGGCGATCACGAATAGGGCGGCGTCCACGCTCGCGGCGCCGGCCACCATGGTTTTAACGAATCTTTCATGGCCTGGGACATCGATAAAGACGATCTGCTTTTCGTAGTCGGGGATGTCCATGAAGACAAAGCCCAGCTCAATGGTCATGCCGCGCTCTTTTTCTTCGGGGAGCGTGTCTGGGTCGATGCCCGTCAATGCTTTGACCAAGGAAGACTTGCCATGGTCGATGTGGCCGGCTGTGCCGATGATGACATGTTCTTTTTCATACATTAGAGGAAGGCCTTAAATTGCGCTCCTGAAATCCTCCGCACGCCCTTCTTATAAAAGGGAAGGAAGATGCATCAATCATTTATTCCTTATTACTTCAGAACGATCTTTCCCTCAGACTTAGCGATGATTTTTCCGATGATGGCGGCTCTTTTGACTCCGCGGTCCTTGAGTTTTTTTAGGAGCAACCAGGCTTTCTTTTCAGGGATGGCGAGGAGCAGTCCCCCCGACGTCTGCGGGTCATAAAGAACCGTCTCGAAATCTGGGTCGATGCCGTCGCTCACATTCACGAACTGCGAGGAATATTCGCGGTTGCGCTCGATCGCACCGGAAATGATTCCAGCCCTGACATAGGCCAGGACTTCATCGAAAAGGGGAATCTTCTTTATATAGATCTCCGCCGTTACTCCGCTCTGCCGGACGATCTCGCCCAGATGGCCGAGCAGGCTGAACCCGGTGACGTCAGTGCCGGTGCGAACGCCCATCCCGACCGCTATTTCCGCGGCAGTTTTGTTGAGCTCAACCATCGATTTGGCGGCGGCCCGGAGTGCACGCGCCGACGCTTTCCCGATTTGATTGGCAAAGCTGATGATTCCCGTGCCGAGCGGCTTGGTCAGGACCAGGATGTCTCCCGGCCTGGCTTTGTCATTCGTAATCATTTTTTTCGGGTCGATGATACCGGTGACAGCAAACCCGAACTTGATCTCATTGTCCTTGATGCTGTGCCCGCCGATGACGACCGTCTCAGCTTCCTTGAGCTTGTCAATACCGCCCTGAAGCATCTTGTTCATAATGCGCGGGCTGAGCTTTTCGATGGGGAAGCTAACGATGGACAGCGCGGTTAGAGGCTTTCCGCCCATGGCATAGATATCGCTCACCGAATTGGCGGCGGCTATTTGGCCAAATGTGTACGGGTCATCCACAAGCGGAGTGAAAACGTCTACGGACTGCACGAGCGCCATATTTTTCGTCAATCGATAGACGCCGGCGTCGTCGCAGGTGTCGGAGCTGACCAGAACGCGGCGGTTGAAGATTTTTGGAAGGCCGTCGAGCGCCTTTTTTAAGTCATTCTGATTGATCTTGGAAGCGCAACCTGCGTTCTCCACGAATTTCGTCAAGGGCACATCTTCAGGAGCGTCTTCCTCGCGTTCTCCAGAACAAAGACAAACATTTTTCTGCTTGAACAGGTCGCAGGGACATGGCTCCTTGGGGTTGCAGATGCAGTGGCCGAGCTTGACCGAGCGGCCCATAATCCGCTTTCGTTTTTCGTAATCGATCATGCTAGTCTTTCAGAATTTTTAAGATGGCGTCGCCTACGGCTTCATCTTCGTCGGGCTGGATCGTCCGCAGGTCGAACATCACGCAGTCGTTCTGAATCCGCGTGAAAATGGGCGGGACGTGAAAGCGGAGCTTTCGGGCGAAGTCATCGGCGAGAAGCAATCGCGGCTTAACGGCCAAGAATTTTGTGGGGAGCGTTTCGACAGGAACAGACCCGCTTCCAACATAGGATCCGCCGTCCTCGATAAAAACCTCAGCGCCGCTCGGCAAGCTGTCTTCTAGCTCGTTTTTCAGCCGCTCTGCCCGAACCATAAGCTCCATCAGGTCGGCGGCGAACATCCGATATATAGGATGTTCTTCCCGCAATTTTTGCCGGTTCAGAAAAAGCTTGAGGGTGGCTTCCATGGCGGCCAGCGTAAGTTTGCCGCAGCGGAAGGCCCTCACCAAAGGATTTTTCTTGATCTGCTGGACGAAATCGGCCTTTCCGACAATGATTCCCGATTGCGGGCCGCCGATGAGCTTGTCGCCGCTGAAGCAGGTGACATCCACTCCGGCCGCTACACTGTGCTGGACAAGGGGCTCGGCCTCGAGACCGAATTCTTTTAAATCGACGAGAGCGCCGCTGCCGAGGTCGTCAATGACCGGAATATCGCGCGCCCGGCCCAGTTTGGCGAGCTCTTCGATTCCCGGCTCTTCGGCAAAGCCGATGATCCTGTAGTTGGAATGATGGACTCGGAGAATCGCCCCTGTGTTCGGGCCGATGGCATTCTCATAGTCGCGGAGATGGGTTTTGTTGGTCGCCCCGACCTCGCGCAGGATGGCGCCGCTTGTCTCCATCACCTCAGGCATGCGAAACGAACCCCCGATTTCGACAAGCTGGCCCCGCGAGACGATCACTTCTTTGTCTTTGGCCAGCGTGTTGAGGATGACGACGGTTGCGGCTGCATTATTATTGACGATCGTAGCCGCCTCCGCTCCCGTCAATTCGCAGAGAAGTCGGCTGACATGAGAATCGCGCTGGCTGCGGCGTCCCGTTTCGAGCTCGAGGGCAAGCGTGCAGTAGCCGCGGGCGGTATCGAGGATGGCTTCCTGGGCGGTGCGCGACAGAACAGCCCGGCCCAGCCCGGAGTGCATAATGACGCCCGTGGCGTTGACGGCATTGCGGAGGGAAGGAGAGAATTTCTGGGCGAGACGCCCTTCTATTTCGTCGAGGAGATGTCCCGGCAGAAGATCAGACTCCGCCGGAGAGGGAGCCGTTTCATCGAGAATCGCGCGCCGGATATCTTCGAGGACGCGCTGAGTTGCCTTTAAAACTTCCTCCCGTCCAAATTTTTCTATGAACCCCTTTTCCTGAGCTTTTTGGATTAAGGCATCGACGGCTGGCAGCTTCCGAAGCAGGATTTCATTCATAGCGTTCCCCTTGAACGATTATACGACTCGCTAATATATGAGATATCTTTTCTTCCGTCAAGGCTAAGAGAGAACGTTCTGCTTGGGTCTTGTCTTGAGAAGTCCGAACGCTTGAAATAATATCGTCGCTCAATTAAAATATTTAAATGAAGAAAGGAGGAAATGAACATGAAAAAGAGCTTGGTTTTTGTGCTCTGTGCTCTCCTGTTTTTGGTGCTTGTCTATGCCGCGACGCCGAAGACCTACCAGGTCACGGGTCCTGTTCTGGACATCAAAGGTGATATCATCACCGTGCAGAAAGGGAATGAGAAGTGGGAAATTGTCCGCACGGCAGACACAAAAATAACGGGCAACCTCGTCGTCGGCGCAAAAGTCACTATTGAATACAAGATGGTGGCGGCCACGATTGTAGTCAAGTAAAAACTCAAACTTAGTTTTTTTATCACTAAAAACGGAAACCCTCTTGTCGTGCGCCGCCTCCAGAGAGCGAAAAAGGGAATTATTTTCCCAGCCGAACGACGACCTGGCAGGTGGGTTTGTCCGTTAAGGGCAGGACCGTGCCCCTGATGGGTTGGCCGTCCACGGTGATGGACTTAACGCCGGACTCGACCCCTTCTGGGTTCTTGACTTCGATTTTATAAAGCGTGCCCCGGAAAACCCGCTCGGCTTTAAAGCCTTTCCAGTCCGGCGGGATCACCGGGTCGATCATCAGCCCCTGATAGGTAGGCCTTATTCCCAAGATATAATCAAAGCTCACCCGATACATCCACGCGGCGCTGCCTGTCTGCCAAGAATGGCTGGCCCGGCCGGCCGTCTCGTGCTCATCGCTCGTGATATACTGGGGGTAGACGTATGGTTCGGCGATAAAAACGTCCGAATCCAGCCTGTTTGGCAACAATTTTTTATAATAATCGAACGCCGCTTTGCCCCTTCCCAGCAAACACTCCGCCTGGATGAGCCAGGCCGCAGGATGACAGAATACGGCCGCATTTTCTTTTTTGCCCCATACGCACCGCGTGATCAATCCGATCTTCGGGTCGATTTCTCTAAACGCCGGCGCGCAGATTTTTGGTCCAAACTTGGTATCCAGCATTTTTTTTGCGCTGAACATAGCCTGGACAAGCCGCTTCTTATCCGGCAGGCTGGCGATGACCGCCCAGCTCTGGGTATTGATGAAGATTTTTCCGTATCGATTGTCCTTGGAGCCGATCTTCTTATGATTTTCTCCGAAGGCGCGGATGTACCATTCACCGTCCCAGCAGTATTTCTCGATGGCGGCGCTGAGCAGGTCGCGGAGGCCCTGGATGTCTTTGGCCGCTTCTTCGGCTTGGAGGTGCCCGAACAGCTCGATGAGGCGATTGAGCATCGCGACATAGAACATCGCGCCCCAGACGCTTTCGCCGCCGTCCTTGCCGCCGATGTAATCGAGGGTGTCGTTCCAGTCGCCGCGGCCGAAAATCGGGAGCCCTTGAGGTCCGAGATGATTCCGGGCAAACTTGAGGACGGCCAGCAAATGCTCGAAAATTGTGCCTTCCTTGCCGTCCAGGAACGGCTCGGGACTGTCAAGAATGGCCATATCGCCGGTCTCTTTGATGTATTCCGTAACGGCCAGGATGAACCAGAGCGGGTCGTCGCAATGCTCCGTAAATTCGCCCTGCCCGTCGCCGTAGAAATGGTGATAGACTTTGCCGTCGCTCTGCATCTGTCGGGCGAGCAAGAGGATGCGCTGGCGAGCCTGGGCTTGGTCCGAGATCGTGATGGCGATCGTGTCCTGAGCCGTATCGCGATAGCCATAGCCCCGGCCAATACCCCAATAATAAAAGCTGGCCAGGCGCCCCACATCGAACGCGACCTTAGCCTGATAGGGGGTCCAGTAATTCATAAAGGTGTTGACATCTTTATCGGGCGAATCCACTTTGGTATTGGCGAAAAAGTCATCCCACTTTTTCCTGATGTTTAGATAGGCCGCCTCGACGGCGCGCAGGTCGTGGTATTTTCTCACGGCCTGTTTTTTTTGCTCGAAGTCGGGCTTGGGAATCACGCCCAACGAAAAAATGATCTTCTTGGCTTCCTCCGGCCGCAGCTCGATATCGACCTGCAGGGCGCCGACGGCGTTGCCATAATCCGTGTCCTTCGAGCTCAGCAGGCCAGTCTCGATTGCCAGTGGATTATTCTCATTCCGATAGGGTCCGATAAAACGCTCCCGCAGCGTTTCGTAGCCGGAGACGGGCAGGCTGGCCGTGAAAAATGCCCATTGGTCCCATTCCTTGTTTTCCTGGTGCTGCGTCCCGCGCGTCTCGGTGACCCAGTAGGTTTTTGTGGCGAACAGGGCGTTGAGGTCTTTCTCGAAATGGACGCGATTGAAATGCTGGTCGTCGCACTGATTAATGAGGTCGATCAAGGCATGGCCAAGGGCGAACTCCACATACCCAAAGACCGATAGGCGGCGGGGCTTGCGCGATTTATTTGTCAGAGTGGCCTTCCAGATTTCCCGGTCATCTTCGAGGGGGACAAAATAAAGGACCGAGGAGGCGATTTTCTCGACTTCGGCTTCGACGCGGGTGTAGCCAAATCCGTGGGCGACCTGGTAGGCTTCGACAGACTTGCCCACAGGCTGCCAGGTCAGGCTCCAGGTCTCTCCCGAGTCCTTGTCTTTGACATAAAGGTATTTTCCGGGCCTGTCGGGCGGGACATCATTGATCCTGTAGCGCGTAATGCGGCCGTGGAGTGGGCTTTTGTAATAGCTGATGCCTCCGCCGTTATTGGAGATTGTGGCAAAGTATCGCCCGTTATAAATATAGTTAATCCAGGGGCTGGGCGTGGCCACGTTGGTGATGATGTATTCTTTGCCGTCTTCGCTGAAATGTCCGTAATTCATTTTATTGGATCCACCTCGTCCAAATTCTTGCCATCGACCACGAAGCCTGAATCTCTATGATCGCGCTTCATGGTCTTCAGTTGCCGGATCATATCCTTGAGATTGATAATTCCGCCTGTCGAAAACCAGAAGACGACGGCGACCGAGGCCGCGAGATACACCCACACATAGGTTTTCCAGAAGCTCATCCAAGGCCCGTTGCTCACATCGTGCGTCAGATTATAGATCGTGCCAATGATAAAAACGACGACCCAGGCGAACGTCCAGGTGTAGGTCAGGACATAAATAAATTTATCGCCGCGGGTAAATTCTTTGCCCATGCCGAGCACTTTCCAGCCCCTGAGCGGCTGTTCCTCGACGACTTGGGTTTCCATCTTGAGATCGTATTTTCCCCGGTGAAGCATACGGTCCATATCGAACGCTTGTCGCTTGCCGAGTAAAGAGACGAGGACATAGATAAGCGATGAGGCCGCCATGGCCAGCCCCCAGAACATCTGGCCGTTGATGAAGAATCGGGGTTGGATCTGATGAATGACAATACCGCCGACGGCAATGACCGAGCCCGTGATCATCGCGGCCCAGGCCGCGGCAGCCGTTCCGCGCTTCCAGTAGAGGCCGCCGATAATCACGGCTCCGCTGCCGCCCGCAAAAATCGCTCCCGTAATCGCAAAAAACAGGAATATATATTCGCTTTGCTGAAAGAGCAGACTGAAGAAATAGATAAAAACGGCGACGCCGAGAATCGCCAGCTTGAGATATCGAATGTGCTGCTCCGACGCGAAGGGCTTTTTGCGGATGGGCATTAGAACATCCTGAATAAAAATGCTTCCCCAGGAATGAAGATACGTTTCATGGCAGGCGATCGAAGCGGCCAGCATCACGGCCGCAAACGCGCCCATCAGCCCCACGGGCAGCAGCTTGGTCAACGCCAGTGGCACCGTCAACTGGCTCCTCAGCGCATCCGAGCTCAATCCGTTCAATATCGGCTGGATCGCGGCCGCCTGGCCCGCAAAGGCTTGATGATGCAAAAAAGTGTAGGCGATGATCGGGACAAAAACCAGGAACAGTCCCCACTGCGGATCCGCGCCAATTCGCCAGGACATCGCCCATTTTCGCCTCATGGGCGCTTTTCGCTGAGGCGTTGTAGGCCTGCGTGCCCTGCCAGGAGAGCTTGCCGTAAATGACGCCGATCATGCCGATGAAGAAATACCAGAAATTGTAGTCTTTGGTGCTTCCGGTTTTGAAGGGGTTGATGAGCGAAGCGTTGGCCGGCGCCTGGGAAATGGCCTGGAAGATCTGCGCCCAGTTGACCTTGAGCATCAGGACGATGATGATCACGATGAAGACGGCGTTGACGAAAATCCCCTGCAGGAAATCGGTGATCATCACGGCGATTTGGCCTCCTGAAAAAACAAAGTACAGGGGAATCCAGAGGATGACGATCATGATCAGAGCGAATGTTGAAACGTGAATGCCGAAAACGTCGATCGTGTGCGGCAAGCCGCAGAAATAAATGAAAAAGCGGGCGCTCACGGCAGGGAAAATGCCGAAGTTGATGATGCCGGAGAGAAACGCGAGCAGCCCGGCAAAGATCCGGAAATTGCGGCTGTAGCGGATTTCGAAGAATTGGGCCATGGTCAGGGCGCGCGTCTGCCGGAAGCGGTAGAGGACCCAGCCCGACACGCTGATGGCCACCAAGACGACGGCCATGACCATCTCCCACCAGCGCAGGCAGAATCCCGCGATGTAATTCATCTCCAGCATGCCGACGATGGTGATGGCCCCCAGGGCGGCCGTTCCTTGCGAGAGGCTGATGAGGTAGCGCCCGCCGGTCCGGCCGGCGGCGAGGAAGTCGGAGACACTCCGCATGAGCTTCTTGGAAGCGATGACAATGGAGATGATGAAGGCAAAGACAGCGATGACGATGCCCCAGTCAAGAACGGTGAGGTTCAACCGAGACTCCTTTTTATGGGATAAGCCACCTTCAGTCGATGATGATCTCGTCGGCGAAGAGCCAGGCTTTCTGCCCGGCGCCGGGATGGCCAGGCGGGCAGGTGCCTATATTTTTGGCGTGGACCCGGACGTAACGGGCTTTGGTTTCTGCAAACTTCGCCGAGAAATCCTTGATCATGACATCGGTCAGATTCGGGGACACATCGTTTTTTTGGCTGTCCACGACTTGATAATTTTTGCCGTCGTTGGACACGGCCACTTCGACTTCGGTCGGCAGAAATATCCACGCACCGCTGTTTTGCAGGCAGCCGAGCCTGACCTGGCTGATTTTTTGCTTCTTGCCTAGGTCGATCTCAGCCACCAAATCATCACCCTCGAAGCCCTGCCAGCGGCCGTCGGTATGATTTTTCGATCCCCGCAGTCCGTCGAGGAGGGCTAATTTCCAGCCGCCGTTATACCGTTCCTGATAGGGGAAGAGGAGGCTGATCGGTTTTCCCAATCCCTTGTGGGCTAAGAAGGCGATCTCCGTGACCGGCCCCATTTGCCGGTCGTCGGTAAATGTGGCGGCTTTGAAAACGTTAGATTTTTTGAATCGGATGGGTTGGCTGTACAGCTCCGAGTCCTCCGTCGGGGCGCGCCCGTCCAAGGTGTAGTGGATTTCCGGCTTCAGCATCTCGGTCTGAAGCTTGACCCGTACCTCCTGCTTGGCCCCATCAAAGAAGGGCGTCAGGCGGACGGTATATACGCTGTGGGCAAAATTAACCTTGGCTTCCTCATAACGGTCGAACTGTTTCCTCATCCGGCCCAGGAAATCTTCCCAGTTGCGGCGCTCTTTGGCCGACCATCCCACCTCGGCGATAGCGGCGATCCGCGGGATCGTCATGTATTGGGCATGCGAGGGAGTGGGCACATATTCTGTCCACAAATTCGCCTGCCCGCCCAAAATGTGCTTAGCTTCTTCCACCGTCAATTCCGAGGGCACCGGCTCGAAGGCATAGACTTTGCCGAGCGGTAGATAGCCTCCGCCTGCCGGCGGCTCCAGGCCCGGGTCCCCCTGATAATAATCAAAATAGCAGTTGGATGTCGGCGACATCACGCAATCATGTCCCAACTTCGCCGCGGCGATCCCACCTTCCATCCCTCTCCACGACATGACCGTCGCATTCGGCGCCAGCCCGCCCTCCAAGATTTCATCCCAGCCGATGAGCCTTTTGCCGCTGGCGTTTAAGAATTTTTCGATGCGGCGGATAAAATAGCTTTGCAGCTCGTTTTCGTCCTTGAGACCTTCCGCGGCGATCCGCGCTTGGCATTTCGGGCATTGTTTCCAGGTCGATTTATCCACCTCGTCGCCGCCGATATGAATGTATTCGCCGGGGAAGAGCGTGATCACTTCGGCCAAAACGTTTTGCAGGAATTCAAATGTCTCCTCATTGCCGGGACAATAAACGTCTTTGATCGGCCAGACTCCGCCGGGCGGGACGGTAAACGGCCCGCCGCTGCAGGAATACTGGGGGTAGGAGGCGAGAGCGGCCGAGCAGTGGCCCGGCATTTCGATTTCCGGGATGATCGTGATGAACCGGCTTCTGGCATACTCCACGATTTCCCGAATATCATCCTGTGTATAGAATCCGCCATAGGTGGCCGCTTCCCCTTCCTTCTGCGGCTCCCGGTTATTCCAGTCCTTATCCTCGCGGTTGACCCGCCAGGCGCCGATTTCGGTCAGCTTGGGGTATTTTTTGATCTCGACCCGCCAGCCCTGGTCGTCGGTCAGGTGCCAATGGAAGGTGTTCATTTTATGCATGGCCAGATAATCGATGTAGTCTTTGACGAATTCTTTCGGGAAAAAGTGGCGCGATACATCCAGCATCATCCCGCGCCAGGCGAAGCGCGGCGCATCGGCAATTTTGAGGCAGGGGACGAGAATTGTGATCGAGGGGAGCTTCCGGCCCGAGTAGATTTGAGGCGGCAGCAATTGGAGAAGCGTTTGAACGCCGTAAAAAAAGCCCCGGGCTTGGGTGGCTTCGATGGTCAGACGGTCGGTACCGACCGACAGCTGATAATCCTCGGGACTTTGCCCGGGATTGTAAATCCCTCGAAACACGATGGCCTGAAAAGGAACAGGCTCTTTGATATCTTGAATGGGGAGGTCGAATCCCGTCGATTTTCTCAACCGGTCCGCAAGATACTGGGCAGCCAGTTCGGCGCCTCTGTCGTTTGCCGGGATCAAGATTTGCGTTGCCGGAGCGATGGCAAAATTGCCCGTCAGTTGTTCGATCTGCGAGGGTTTGGGGATAACGCTGATCTCGACAGCCTCCTTCGGCGGCTGTGCCAGGCGCATCGGAGGGAGACAGGCGGGAAGTAAAATGGAGGTGGCGATAAGAATGAGGGCCAAAAGTAATTTTCTTTTCATGGATTTACCTCAATAATAAAAGATTGTCATATCATCAAAACGGCCGAGAATGATCCTCCCAGAACAAGAAGATGGGTGCGAGATCGTTGATATTTTGCAGTGACAAGCCGGCGGCATGCTCAGCTCCCGAATTTGGTGATCGTTTCGAGGTAGGCGCTTGGGATCCCGGTATCGAACCGCCTCCCGCGCGTGATATAAGCCAGAAATTCGTCGGCCTGCCGCAGCGTCTCCAGGGCTGATGTCAGCTGGAATTCGCCCCTCTCCCTCACGTTATTTTCGATGTTATCCTCCAGAATCCCGAAGATTTCGGGCTTGAGAATATACTGCCCGAAAATGCAAAGGTATTGGTCTTCCGGCAAATCCTCCACCCTTAGATTATTCCTGGCATAATCCGGGGTCGGCTTTTCGCAGAACTCGGTCACGCCCAGGATCCAGTCTTCCTTGTCCCGCCATGTCGCGGCCAGCGTCCCGAAATTGCCGATGAGAGATTCGGGCGTGATCTGGGCCGCCACGATATTCGTCTGGTATTTTTCGTACATGTCCATCAGCTGGCGGGCGCAGGGGACACCGCTCTCCGAGGATTTGTACAAATGGTCGCCGAGCATCAGGAAGAAGGGCTCGTCGCCGACCCAGTCCTTGGCGCACCAGACGGCATGGCCGAAGCCTTCCTGTCTGTCCTGGGTGATGATGCTGACGCGCTTGCCGATTTCGAGCAGCTCGTCGTGATATTCCTTGAACCGCTGGGGCAGCTTGTTATAATGCTCGACCGTGACTTGGCTGTTGAACAGCTCCTCGAACAAGCCCTCATCGCCTTTTTGGACGATGAGACAGACATTTTCGATGCCGGCCTTGAGCGCTTCCTCGACGATGGCCAGAATCACGGGCTTGGCGATTCCATTCTCATCGACCACCGGGAATAGCTCTTTCTTGATGACCTTAGTCGCGGGGAAGAGGCGCGTTCCAAAGCCAGCGGCCGGAATGACGGCTTTTCGAACTCCCCGGGCCGCCATGATGTCCAAGGTGAACGTCTCGCAGCCAAGCTCTTTTTGCAGGATGTCCATCGCTTTCTTTTGGGCGTCCTTGTCTTTGACAACGAACTGCACGCAGCCATCGCCCTGGGAACCGACGCCCTTCCCGCCATAGATAAAGGGCTGAAGGCCGGGGTACGTAAGTGCCTTGTGCAATCGGGGAGCTGTGAGCTGCGCAGGGCAGGCCGGGATCATGTATTTATCGAACAGCCGCTGAGCTTTGGTCATCAAAGCCCCCACGCCCTCGGCGTCTCCGTTGCTCAAGGCCTCGATCGCGTCCATGGCGATTTCTTTGTTGACCGGGCCGAGATAGTGCTGCACGCCTTTTTCGATTTCCGTTTCGCCATAGGGGTAACAGCGGTTGAGGCTGCGCAGAATTTCCATGGTGTCCTTTTCGCCTTTTAAATCGGCGATGATGAAATGGATGTCTTTTTTGACACGAAGCTCCCTGATGTTGAGGAGCTCCCGGTCATAGGTGATGAGGACAGGCCGGCTGCCGAAGGCGCATCCCTGGTCCATGCGGCCGCACCGCGAAGGCGTCCGGATCTCTCCCTGGTAGGCGACTTCCATTTCGCCGCGCACAGTCATTTTCAGGTCGTAGAGCTTGTTGAAAGCCCTGGCCACCAGGACGCAAATGGCCGCCGATGAGGATAAGCCTTTTTTGATAGGGAGGGTCGTGGCGTAGTTGTCGATCTCCAGCCCGCGGACGTGATAGTGTGTGAGGATCTGATAGGCGACGCCGGCGCTGTAGCTGAAAAATCCTCCGTTTTCCGCTTCCTCGATCAGGGCGTTGCGGTCCATGGGAATCGTGTGCGGACCGATGATTCGGCCATCGGGCATCGTGGAGCGGATGACCAAAGCATCGGGATGCTTTTTGACGCGGGCGAAGATCCCCTGGTTCGTGCCCGTCAAAATGGTGTGGCCTTTTTCGATGTCCGCATTCTGCCGCCGATATTCTCCGGCCCAATCGGAATGCTCTCCGAAGAGGCAGACCCGCCCCGGTATGAATAAATCAAGAGGTTCTTTCATGCTCGCAGTTCTCCTAAAGAAAAAAGGCTTCTATTTTTGGCTCGCCTAATGGCCAAGATTTTCAAACCCCCAAAGGTGTTGTTCGTAAACGGGAAGGGCGACCTTGACGCCGGCAAAGGTGCCGGTGACCTTGGCCTCCTCGAGAAAGCCCTTGATGCTGTCGTATTTCCAAAAATAGGCGGCTTCGCCGCCGAAGAGCGTCGCTTCGGCCATGACTCCGACTCCGACTTTCACGCCCCAGCCGTGCTCGCTCATGCTGACTCCGAAGATGAGCCCTTCGCCGATCTCCATCTCGATTTCTTGATTCTTGGGGTTGATCGTAAAGCTGACGGCATCGATGCCCACGGAAATCGGGGGAAATTTCGTGCCCGGGCCGCCCAACCCTTCGGTCGGGTTGTAATCTTTGGGCCGCCGTGGGCTTTTAGCAAAAGCGCTTGAGACATTGTATCCCGCTTCATCCCAGGATCCTGTCATCTCGGCGATATAGCCTTTGCAGAGAAAGGCCAAGAGTGAATAACCTGTCTCGGCATACTCATGCTCCGCTTTGAGCGTCCCGCCCTCTTGTGCAGCTTTTTGGCCATGCCATTCGGCTTCCCTCATAAACGCCGCCGCGGCTTGGGACAATCCAGGGACGAATTGCCGCAAGATTTTCATATCCGAATCGTAACCGGAGCCCATTTTTGATGCCGCCTGTTTCGTGTTTTCTCCAGGCGGGCCTGCTTCCTCAGTAGGCTTGGGGGCGGTTTCTGTTTTTCCTCCGGCCTGGCCGCTCTTTTCGCTCTTTTGGGCGGACTCTTTCGCCATCTTCAGGATGTTATTGAGCATATTCAGGGCCGTATCCGTTTTTTCCTGCTCTGTGATTTTTTTCTCGGGCTCGGATTCGTAGATGTCTCGGAGCAATTGCTTATAATCTTCGATCTCCGGGTTCAAGCCGATGGCCATCTGATAGGCTTTTTTAGCCGCCTCGATTTTTTTTAAGTTCTTGCTGGCATAGCCGATATTGATCCAGGCAGAGGCAAACGTCGGGTCGCGGCCGATGGCATAGTTGAGCAGGACAAGGGCGTCTTCGTATTCGCCGAATATATTGAAGGTAAACGCCGCATTGGACAGATAGACAGGACAGTCACTGTTGATTTTTAGGGCCTGCAGGTAACACCATTCCGCCTCTTTGAACTTGCCCTTGATGACGGCCTCGAATCCCGTTTGGAAAAAGGCCCCGGCCTTGCTGGTGGTCAGGACATGTGTTTGCGTTTTTTTGAACAGGAATCCGGGACAGCCCGAATCCGCCGCGGGAAAGGTGTTGACGAAGCTGAAGATGTTCCTCTTCTGCGCGGCTGAAATTTCCTTGTCAACCGCGGTGAAGTGTTGATTGACGACCCGGATGACATCGGCCTTGGTCGGCATCGCCGCGAAGGCGAGGTGTGGGACAAAAAGAACAAGGAATGAAAAGCCAATCCGTCTTTTCATTTTTCTCTCCCTGTCATGGATAAGGGAAAAATATTCTATTAAGGATCAATTGTCAATGAGGTTTCATGTTGAAATTCCGGCCAACTTCATTTACATTCCCTTGCGAAGGAAAAAACAATGACAAAACTCGGTCGTTCAATTCAAGGGATCGTTTCCATTTTTCTTGGGGCGCTTATGGTCATGGAGACAAGTGCGCTGGCTGGAGATCGGCCGGTCCTGCGCTGGGCCGGCGATCCCGGCCGTCCCGGCATCACCTATCTCAGCTGGGACACCGAAGGCGGCGAACGCGCGAAGACAAACTTATTGCAGCCGGGGTCCTCGGTGAAATTGCGACTGAAGGTGGATGGACGTTGGCTGGATTGGGATGAAGTCGAGACTCGGGTTTTTCAGGGCAAAACCACGCGCTATCGGATGGTTGCGGGCGGAGCGATCATGGATTATGAAATCCGGTCCTCGGGGAAAGATCTGAATGTCACGCTGAAAGGGTCCGGAACGGGCTTTGAAGCAGCGGAACTTATTTTCCCCTTTGACCCTCGTGTTACCTCCACGACAATTCTTCCGAGCGCTTGGCAGGAGGACGGCACTTTCAAGTTGCCCGGGGTCATCAACGCGCCCGACTTTGGTCCCCTGATCGTGCGCGAGGCTAAGAACCGCGGAGTCCGAGGCAGGCTGGAGGGGAGCCGGGAGAAGAAATTCGTCAATCTCATTCTTGAGCTTCCCCGAATTTTTAAAGGCGAATCAATCCGCCTTTCCTTTCAACCTCTTCTTCTGCCGCCCCCCAAGGGCTTGAAAAATAAGGAGCTTTGGAAGTCTTCCCGTCGCGGCTGGCTAAATGCACTGCAGCCCTGCTCCCGATGGGGAGAACAGAATAAGCCTTTCAGCGCGCCTCCCGGGATACTTGGCAACAATGTCATCAGCGACCCGGCCAGCGTTTCGATTTGGTTTTATGCGGACCAGACTCTGTGGATGCCGGAGATCGCCGATGGCGTTTCTTTGGCTCCGCTTGTTTCCAAAACCATTGATTATTGGATGGACAAGCGGATGAGGCATGACCAGCAGGGGAAAGAAACGGGCGAAATCACGGGCTATTGGGATTATGGAAATTTCCTCGATGCCAACGCCTCGCCGCTCATCGCAGCCTGGGACTATGTGGAGGCGACCAGGGACCTGGCTTGGCTTGCCAAACGGATCGAGCGCCTGGAATTCGTGGCCGAATTTTTAGCCAAACGCGATGTGGACCAAGACGGGATGGTCGAGGCGACTCAAAGCGGAAATCGCGGCACTCTTCTCCAGCCCGCCCGCTCTTGTGCCTGGTGGGATGCTTTGAACTGCGGCCACAAGGACGGCTATACGAATGCCCTGATTTACAGAGCTTGGAGGTGCCTGGCCGACCTTGAGGCAAAGCTGGGCCGTAAAGAAAAGCGTGAATATTTTAGTCAGCTTTCCGATCGGCTGAAAGCGGCTTATGCGAAAGCGCTTTTCAATCCAACGACCGGATGGCTGGCCTGGTGGAAAAGTCAAGATGGCGAGCTTCATGATTATGCGTCGCCAACGCTCAATGGGCTAGCCATTGAGTACGGCTTGGTCGAGCCGGCGCTGGGGCGTCAAATCTTGGATCGCCTTTGGGCAAAAATAGAGGCTGTTGGTTTCAAGCGCTTTGACCTCGGCATTCCGCCTATGCTCGTGCCGGTGTTGCGGAGTGATTACCTGCTGCCGGATGCCATCGGCATCCCCGAGCTCGAAGACGGTATGGATACGTTCGGCCAGTATATGAACGGAGGAATCACCGCCGGCCATGTCCTCCATTTCCTCGCCGCACATTATGTCCTGGGGGAAACCGCGCGCGCGGATAGGGTTTTGCGGGCGATGCTGGCTCGGCAAATGCGCGGCGAATTCCAGAACGGCGTGAAAGACGCAGGGATGCAGGGAATCGACTGGACAACATGGGACGGAAAACCCAGCGGTTATGAGGGATATCTTGCCGACAGCTTCCGATTTCTCCAGGCAGTTTTGCTGCGGGAGAAGACTTTTCGTGATAAACTCTACCGGCCGTTAAACGCTGGCAAATCATAGCTTCTCCTCCAACCTATGACAGGGAAATCGCCAAGCGCCTCTGGTCCATGAGCGAGAAATTGGCCCTTTGGCGTAGGGGGGGTAATCACAATTTGCTACGCGGTTGTGACACGGGGAAGGGTTTATGTTCTAGATTCGGATGGATGGGGTCCGGATTTCAGCCCAGTTCTTAGCATCTGCAAGCGGCCGACGGTATATTTTTGGCGTGGTCGAGAGGAGGGATTTTAATGTTCGGAGCACTGATTCGTCACGCCGCGATAAAAGGAAAATCCTATCCTTCGGAAAAAGAGTCGATAGCCGGCGGGCTAAGACTATCGAGGACGAAACCCCTCTCCGGGAGCGTTTTCAGACACGCTGGGTCATTCCCGACCCAGGCGTGAGTCCATCTCGATGCGCTCGCTTCGCTTCAGCATCCTGATAGCTTTTTTCAGGCGCTGCCGGCGCGTCTCCTCCCGCTTGGCGTCGGAAAGCCACATCACGTAGCGCCGGCGCTGGGTGAGCGGCAGGGCCTCGAAGTTAGCCCAGGCCTGCGGGCTGGCCTGCAGCCCGGCCGCCAGCCAGTCCGGGACGACCAGCTCTTTTTTGGCCGCCGGCGGGGGCGGGGCGTCGAGCGGGTAGTCGATCTTCGCCAGCCCGGCCGAAGTCATGCGTCCCTCGGCGATGACCTTGGCGACCCGGCACTTGTTCGAGTCCGACCAGGCCGAGCCGGGGCGGCGCGGTGTGAACTTGCGGGCGTAGCGCTGCTCGTCGATGTTCTGGATGAGGCTGTCGATCCAGCCGAAACACAGGGCTTCCTCGACCGAGTCCTCGTACGAGATGGAAGGTTGGCCGCTCTCGGCCCTGAAATAGACCAGCCAGACTTCCTTCTCGCTGGCGTGGCGCTCTGCCAGCCAGGCCCGCCAGGCTGCCCGGTCCGGGGCGTGGAAGGTTTGAGTGAGTTCCATACGGTGAGTATACATCAGATGGCCGGGACATAAAAAGAAGGCGGTCACCTGCCGTCCAGATTGGGTTCCTGCTAATCAACTGAGCGTCTAGAAGATCTCCAGCATGATTGGAAGGTCCATCCCGGCGTGGAACAACATCGAACCCCAGATGCCGTCTGTCTTCTACGTCAAATAACCCCAGGCGAGTGCCAGCGGTGGCAGCGTTAGCCAGGACGAAAATCTTCAGCCGGGGCGATCCAGGGCATCATGGTTGCTAACGGCGACTCCGGGCGACCGGCGGAAAGTGCTATAGAAAAGGCATCGTCCGCGAGGGCAAGGGTGAAAAGGCAAGCAAAAGGTTATCGTACAAATTACCACCTCTGCCGCTTCCGTCAGAAACGAAAGCCGTCCACGCGTAAGGAAGATCCCCCTTGATGCTTCCTCGCGAATGATGCCAAAATTCGTGGGAGGTTGTCAATTCGGCCTAGCTACCAAAAATCCCAACTGGGCTCTCTGAAGCCAGTTATAAAGGGCACTTAGGATGGGTGTGCTCATATTTGCCCAATAATACCCTTCCCCTCGATACACTCCTCCGGGTGTTGGGTTTTCATCCCACCCCCTGTGAAAAACCAACTTCCCGGAGAGGGAGAGGGCCCAAGCCAGGCTCAAGTCCCTTGGCGAAGCAGAAAAGGCGGGGGCTGTTGAGAATTATCAAAAATGCCTTGACCTCTGGAAGGACTCTGGCCTCGGCCTCCCCGAAGTCGAGGATGCCAGGAAGAGGCTGGCGGGGCTGACGGAACGATAGTTTCAATTTAGTTTCACTTACCCGAGCCTTCCGATGATATAGTATAATGCTTTCTGCGCGCCCGTAGCTCAGTGGATAGAGCGGTGGACTTCGAATCCAAAGGTCGGGGGTTCAAATCCCTCCGGGCGCGCTCCCGTTTCCCCTGTAAAACCCTATTTTACGTGGTTTTTTGTTTTCGCTCCATTTAGCCAAATTTAGCGAGTTTTAACAAATTCTGTGACGTGGGTGTGACGTGGGGAGAAGTCTATATTCTAGATTCGAAGTGCTAGAATTCGGATTTCAGCTTAGTTGACTCTGCGTTCATTCCTTGTTAATCTTTAGCCATCCCAAAAAGAAGGGGCCAGCAGTGGCTATCAAGTGCCCGAAATGTCAGGCTGAGAATCCCGAAACTGCCCGGTTCTGTCTTGACTGCGGCACTAGATTTGGCCTTCCCGAGACACCTCAGATATCGGTCACCCGGACTCTTGAAACGACGAAAGATGAGCTCGCCCGGGGCGTCGTTTTTGCTGGCCGCTACGAGATCATAGAGGAGTTAGGCACAGGCGGCATGGGCCGCGTCTACCGCGCCCAAGACACCAAGCTCAACGAGGAAATCGCCCTTAAGCTCATCAAGCCCGAGGTTGCCGCTGACAAAAGGACGATCGAACGCTTCCGGAACGAGCTCAAGACAGCCCGCAAGATCACTCATAAGAATGTTTGCCGGATGCACGACTTCCACGAGGAAGGCAAGACCCTCTACCTGACGATGGAGTACGTCCGCGGAGAAGACCTGAAGAGCCTGCTCCACAGGACAAAGACCCTGCCCATTGGGACGGCCCTATCGATTGCCCATCAGATAGCGGAAGGTCTGGGCGAGGCGCACAAGCTGGGCATCGTCCACAGGGACCTCAAGCCGGGCAACATCATGATCGATAAGGACGGCCAGGCCAAGATCATGGACTTCGGGATTGCCCGCTCGCTTCTGGGGAAAGGCCTGACAGGAGAAGGAGCGATTATTGGAACGCCGGAATACATGAGCCCGGAACAGGTCGAGGGGAAGGAAGCTGACCAGCGGTCGGATATTTACGCGCTGGGCGTTATTCTCTTTGAGATGGTGACAGGGAGGCTGCCGTTCGAGGGGGAGACGCCGTTCAGTATCGCCAACAAGCAGAAAAGCGAGCCTCCTCCCGACCCAAGGAAGCTCAATCCTCAAATTCCCGCGGAACTTGGCCGGGTCATCCTCCGCTCGCTGGAGAAGGCTAAGGAGAAACGCTATCAGACAACCGGGGAGTTCTTGGAGGACCTTGCTAGTGTTGAAGAGGCCTTGCCAACTGGCGAAAGAGTATCTAAGACGAAAACTTCTCGAGAAATCACGGTTAAATTCACACCGAAAAAGCTCTTGGTTCCCGGGCTCGTTTTCCTAGTTCTTATAGCGGCGGGCATCATGCTCTGGCGAGTCATCCACCCGAACAAGGGCGCTTCCGGGGCTTCCGCACCCGGCCAACAGACACTCGCCGTCCTCCCTTTCACCGACCTCTCGCCAGCAAAAGACCAGGCGTCCTGGTGCGAAGGGATCGCGGAAACGCTTCAAAATTCCCTGGCTAACGTCAGAAGCCTCCAGGTCCGCGGGAAATACTCTTCCTTCCTTTTCAAGAGCCAGGACGATCCCAGGGAAGTCGGAAAAAAGCTGAACGCCCAAAAGCTCCTCACCGGGACCCTCCAGAAAGTCGGCAATCGCCTGCGGGTCAACGTCCAACTGCTCAATGCGGCTGACGGGACGCCTATCTGGTCGGAAAAGTTCGATGGCAAGGAGGAAGATATCTTTGATATTCAGGACAAAATCGCCTCCACGGCCATCAGCCGGATGCAAATCGGACTCTTGGAGAGGGAAAAAACGGGTCTTGAAAAGCGATATACCAGCAACAAAGAGGCCTATAGTCTCTATCTCCAGGCCAATCATATCGCCCGCCCGATGGGTTCTGATGACATCAAGAAATCCATACCCATCTATCTAGAAGCGACCGTGAAAGATCCGGATTTCGTCCTGCCGTATATCCGCCTGTCGTGGTTATACTCATGTCTTTATGTAGATTTTGGATTTATGCCCAGGGATGAGGCCTACAGCAAATCTAAAGAAGCCCTGAGAAAAGCTTTTGCCCTCGACAGTGAAAATGGAGAAGCCTACGCCGTTCGTGCGGATCTGAAATATGCATTTGAAAACGACATGGCCGGGGCCGAACTCGATTTTCAGCGGGCCCTTCAGATCTCTCCCTGGAGTCCGCTTGTGCTTACGCAGCATATTTTATTCTTGACTGAAAAGGGGCGATTGGAGGAGGCTTTGTCCGAAATAAAAGTTCTTGTAGAGATCGATCCCCAAGATCCCCAAAACTATTGGTTCTCGGGCCGTTGCCTCTACTATTTGCGCCGATATGATGATTCGATTATCGCTTATAATAAAGCACTTGAGCTCGATCCGAATCACGAAAATACCCTAGTCTGGAGTATTTTCTGTTTTCTAGCCCGAGGGGAGAATAACAAAGCCCTTGAAATGGCGAAACGGACCATACCAATTGACCGAACCGATTATATTTATTTTCTCGGGGTCATAGATGCCGTAAAGGGAAACAAAGTCGATGCCGAAAAACATTTTGAGTCGTTAACACCAGGCATTGGATGGCGCTCTCCGGGGTGGGCGGTCACTTTTTATGCATCAATGGGAAACAGGGATAAGACCCTTGAATATCTCACCAGGCTTTATAACGAAAACCGAGCAAGCCTGAGCTTTGCGTTTCTGACCCACTTTTTTGATAAGTATCGCGCCGACCGTGAATTCGTCAACCTACTTAAAAAGTCAGGCTTCGAGTTTCGGCAATTGCCATAAAGGCGTCCCAGACGAAAGTGAACTCGATCCCCTCATGATTTCAACCGCGATACAGTTGCACATAGGCCTTTTTAAGAACGCTAGAACCTCAGGGTGGCTTTTATTTGTGCCCAGCGCGGGAGCTGGCGCGCCCAAACCTGCCCGAACAGAGAATTATCTTCTTTGACGAGAGAAACAGGCTGCTGGCTATTCATCAGGTTATAAATGTTGACGCCAAGGCCTAAGATAACCCCCCTCTTGAGCGGGAAGTCTTCTTCGATCAGGAGGTCCACATACATGTGGGGCGGCGTTGTCCTCACGCCGCGGCCCTCGGGAAACGCGAAATAGCTTCCAAGGCCCTCTACCCATCCCTTCTTTTCCCAATGATAACCGGACAGATACTCAATGTTAGTTGAGACATTGAAGCCGTAAGGCGCAAAATAGGTCCCAAATATTTTAACGACATGGTCCACGCTGTAGGGGAGGAATCCGTACCAGCCCTCGTCGCCGATCCCCCTTCCTCCCAGGCCGGCCAATATAAGGTCGTACAATGCCTTGTTTGGAGCTCCCGGGGGCATATAGGGCCGGTCGCCGAAATACCCTAAATTATATCCGCTTCCACCGCCTGTATCCCAAGTCCCAGACTCGAAGTCATTGCCGGGAGTTGTCCCCTTGGCCTGGGACCAGGTATAGGAAGCGTTCAGCGTTAACCGACCTGGAATTTTCCCGTTCAGCTCGACCTCGAGGGCCCTGTAATCTCGCCTCTTCAGCTCGAAATTGGTGAAGAGGTACTTATATTCCGATGGCGTTCCCGGATCATATAACCCGATGTCCTCCATAAGGTTACGCGAATATGAGAGGATCCCCCTGACTTTCAGGGCCCAATTCGTCCAGAGCTGCCGGTCGAATTCGAGGAGGAACTTGTTCACCTTGTTGGGCTTTAGATTGGGGTCCACTGTTTCTGGCGTGGAGGCGCCGCTTTGTTCCCAGAGGAAAGCCCAGTTAGCGGGGTCCTTCAGTTGGGATACTATTGGGTTTTGGGGGCCGACCCAAGAGTACTCGCGGGCATTAAACTCAAAATTCGTACCAAAAGCCCATAGAAATTGGGTGGCGATGGGCATGGCGAACATCCCATAACCGAATTTCAGGACGTTGCGACCGTCTCCTGTTAGGTCAAAGGCCACGGAAGCGCGCGGCTGCAGGAAATCCCCGAGTCCCCAGCTCCAGACTCGCTTTCCCACGTCGTTATAAACCCTTTCGGTATCGGTCCTCAGCCCCAGCAATAGAGAAAAGTGCCCCAGGACGATATTGTCCTCAGCGTATAACCCGAATCCCTTGGTGGTGTCTTTAGTCACGCCGACTCCACTCTCGGTTAGCGTGACAGGAATACCCGGCGCCGACCAGGTGATGAAAGTGCCGTTGTCAAACCCGTTCCCCGGCCAAGGGTCGGCGTCGAGGCCTGTAAAATGGTACACTTCACTGTATTTATTGCCGTAATAGCTCCACCCGACCTTGATCTCGTGGTTTCCCCAGCGGCCCAGATCGAGGTATTGGGTCAGGCCGACCGCCAGGTCCGTCCGCTGCTCAAGCAACCGTTCCGAACTAGTGGCATTGTTTGTCGTCTGGCCGATGTCCTGCCAGAGATAGGCCGGAGGGCCAAAATTGCCGCTCACGGGTTCTGTGTCGGTATCGTTCCGGTTCTGCCCCCAGGCTGCGGTCACGAGAGTGTTCTGGGAGAGGATTCCCTGGTAGTTAAGCCGATAAGAATAGCGGGTGTAATTCGTTTCAGTATAGGTTTCCGGGACGCCGATGCCGCCTGTCTGGTGAAGGAACTTGTCCAGGGTCCCGCTTAGGGACAGCGTATGGTTCTTGTAGGGCGTGAACGTGATCTTCCCGAAGGCGTTGTTCGTGGTGGCCCGCCTTTGTCCGGCCGGAACCGTCAGCCAGCCGATGGATTGTTGACTGGTCTTGTCGGAGTTCCCGAAGAAGTTGTCGGATAGGAAGAACCAGAGTTTGTCCTTGACGACGGGACCGCCCAGGTTCCCGAAATACTGTTGGAGGGAAGTGTCCGGGACGCTGACGGTCGAGAGCTGCTCCTGCCTTTTGGCCCGGATGCCCGAAGCCTGGACGAGTCCTCCCAGTTGTCCGTGAAAGGAGTTGCTGCCCGATTTCGTCACGATGTTGACGAAGCCGCCCACGCCCTGGCCCATCTCGGGTGCGAACCCGTCGGAGACGATCTGGACCTCTTCCCAGGCGTCATAGTTGAGGCGTACACCGGGGTCATTGATATTAACGCCTTTTGTTGAAAGGCCGTCCACAAGCCAGTTGTTCCCGGCGTCGCCCTCACCCCGGAAGCTCGGCAGGCCCGTTTCCGTTCCTAGTACCGAATTAGCCCCGCCGGAGACCGTATTGACCCTCACTCCCGTGACTCCCGGCGTAAGGTTGACGATCTCCGCGATAGTCCTCGCCTGGGTGGGGACAAGCGCGAGGTCTCTGCTGTTCAGCCGGTAGCTCGTATCGGCTTTTATCTTGTCGATCAGCGGGTTCACCGCGGTGACGGTGACTTCCTCCTTGACGGCGGCGGGCTTCAGCACGACGGAGAGGCTCGCTGTGAATCCCAACCGGACTTCGTTCCCGGTCATCGTCACCTTTTCAAACCCTGGAAGTTCGAAGGTCAAGGAGTAGGTGCCGACGGGAAGCAGGGGAAGGCGGAAGTCCCCGCTTCGATCGGACACCGCGGTCCGGAGACCCTGGAGGTTCGGGCTCCTGGCCGTGACGGTGACACCGGGAAGCGCTTCGCCCTTTTCCTCGGTAATTCTGCCCCGGACCTCGCCGGTCTGCTGGGCCCCGAGATTTCCGCAGAGCGGAAGAATGAGAAGAAAAAGACCAACCGCGACTCTTAAGGAATTTTTCATTTTTTCCCCCCTCTTTCCCAGGAATCAAGGAAATCAGATATGGTCAATTCCTCAGTCTCCTAATGGATGGGGAAGATATTCGGATGGTCGAGGGCTGAGGCTGCCAAGGATTCGTGGATAAACTGTTCCCGTAAAACTCGAAAGTGTCCGGATTTTCAGGACGACATTTAGGACGCTTCATAGGGGCCCTTTCCCTTATTCGCTTGGTCTGAGCATATCGAAATGAATGAAAATTGTCAACCTGTTGAGCTCATAAACTGAGCCCCATGGATATTTCCACTCCTAAAAGATGCTTGAGGCACGAGGGCCAGGCTAACTGGGTACAAGCGGGATGCTAAGCGAATCGTGACCTCATAGGTTTAAGACGAGAAAAGGGGTAATATATTATCAAAGGAGGAGGGAATATGACTGAGAAGTTATCTTATGAAGAATTTGTAAAGCAGGCGATTCTGAAACTAAGAACAGGCGATTATAAAGGGATTCACACGGTCTACAGCGGTTTTAACGAAGCGTTTAGAAAGTATTTTGATGGAGCTAGCCCGATTGAGATAACGACTCAGCTCGCCCAGGAGAAAAAAATCGTGATAAGGCCAGTAAAGGGCGGCGTAATGCTTTACTTGCCAGAAGATGTTCCCCAGACTAGTAAGGCCGACCAAGTGCTAAAAAAAATGGGATTAAATAATTAGAGAAAACTGGAAGAAAGGCCAGGCGTTAAGAGCGATAGAACTCCGCTAGCATTCCTCGAGTTCTTGAAGGATGCCGAACCCGGCTGGCCCGAAGTCGAGGATGCCAGGAAGAGGCTGGCGGGGCTGAAGGGCACATTATAGGGTAGCTCGTCGGGCTCATAATCCAAAGGTCGGGGGTTCAAATCCCTCCGGGCGCGCCACATTTCCTCATTTTTTTGTTAGATATCAACAAGTTACAGGGAATTCCTTTTTTTGTTCGTTCCTCCTATCCCTCGTCTTCGGTTTGGAAGAGATGTCTGGGGCACAATTCCATTGAAAACAATCATGATCTAGGATATAATTTGAAAAAATCCTCATAAATCAAAAATTTGAAGAAGGCAAACATGAAACATCATATTGGAGAAATGGCCGGGAAAATCTGGAAGATCCTCCATGCCAAAGGAGAGCTCAATCTGTCTCAGCTGCCCAAATTGTTGAACGAGAAATCGATGATCGTTTATCAAGCGGTCGGATGGCTCGCCAGAGAAGACAAAATTGCATATCGGAAAGAAGCGGCCAAAATATGGATTTCGCTGAGCGATTCAGAGAAAACCCAGCCGGCGAAGTGAATTCCCTGCGGTCTTAAGAAAACGTCAAAGTGCCTAAAATCAGAATGGAAAAATCCCGGGTTCCTCTATCCAGGAATTTGCCCGGCCGACAGAATCATGTGACGCATGCGGAGAAGCCTGTCGGCAGGCGGAAAATCCCCACTAAACATGACGGGGCGGTGAGCAACGTCATTTATAGATTCAAAAAATATGATGAAATCCGTTTAACGGAAATGGATATATTTTTATTTAAGCAGGGCAATCACGCCAAGATCTATGAAAAATTGGGCGCCCATCCGGTCATTATGGACAATGTGGCAGGAACGTATTTTGCCGTCTGGGCCCCCAATGCCAAGAGCGTGTCCGTCATCGGCGATTTCAACGCTTGGAATCGGAAGGCTCATCCGATGAATGTCAGATGGGATGGATCGGGTATCTGGGAAACGTTTATTCCGCAACTCACTCCCGGTGTCATGTATAAATATCATATTGTCTCCAATCATAATCGTTATAAAGTTGATAAGGGGGATCCCTATGGATTTTTGTGGCAAACCCCGCCCAACACCGCCTCCATTGTCTGGGATTTGGAATACGAATGGCGTGATCAAGAATGGATGAAGGGTCGTCACCGAAATAATTCCATTCATGCTCCATTCTCCATCTACGAGGTCCATCTTGGATCTTGGCGAAGAGTTCCGGAAGAAGGAAACCGGCCTCTGACCTATCGCGAGATTGCCCCTCAGCTCGCCCAATACGTGAAGGACATGGGGTTTACTCATGTGCAATTTCTTCCCCTGATGGAGCACCCCTTTTACGGGTCCTGGGGCTATCAAACGCTCGGATATTTTGCGCCCACCAGCCGGTATGGAACCCCTCAGGATATGATGTATCTCATCGATACCCTTCATCAGAATGGGATTGGAGTCATCCTGGACTGGGTTCCCAGTCATTTTCCCAGTGATGAATATGGGCTGAGCTATTTTGACGGAACGTATTTGTTTGAGCACCAGGATCCCAAGCGCGGCTATCATCCCGATTGGAACAGCTATATCTTCAACTATGGCCGGAACGAGGTCAGGACATTTTTATTTAGCAGCGCGATGTTCTGGCTGGAGAAGTATCACGCGGACGGGTTAAGGGTCGATGCCGTGGCTTCGATGCTCTATCTCGACTATTCGCGAAAAGAAGGAGAATGGATCCCCAATGCCTTTGGCGGCAGGGAAGACCTCGAGGCCATTTCCTTCCTAAAAAAGCTCAATGAGTTAGTTTATAAAGAATTTCCCGATGTCCAGACGATCGCCGAGGAATCGACGTCTTGGCCCATGGTCTCGCGGCCCGTTTATGTCGGCGGGCTCGGTTTTGGCATGAAATGGAATATGGGCTGGATGAATGATACCTTGGGCTATTTTTCTCAGGACCCCATTTTTCGGAAGTTTCATCATAACGAACTCACCTTCAGCATTTGGTATGCCTTCTTTGAGAATTTTGTCCTGTCCCTGTCCCACGATGAAGTCGTCCATGGGAAAGGGGCTCTCGTCGGCAAAATGCCCGGGGACGAATGGCAGCGCTACGCCAACCTGCGATTATTATTCGGCTACATGTATGGTCACCCCGGCAAAAAACTCCTGTTCATGGGGAACGAATTTGGGCAGTGGACAGAATGGAATCATGAGGCAAGCCTGGAATGGCAAGCTCTTCAATATCCATTCCAGAGCGGTTTGCAAAAATGGCTGAAGGATCTCAACCACCTGTATGGCCAGGAGCCGGCCCTTTTTAAAAAAGATTTTGACAGCGATGGATTCGAATGGATCGATTTTCACGATTGGGAAAACAGCATTATCAGCTTTGTCCGAAAGGAGAGCGCCACGGGTGATATGATGCTCGTTGTCTGCAACCTCACGCCTGTACCTAGGCAAAGCTATCGGGTCGGCGTGCCGAGAGGCGGATTTTGGGCTGAAGTGTTGAATAGCGATTCCCGGATATATGGCGGGAGCGGTCAAGGAAATTTCGGGGGTGTCGAAGCGGCCTCCGCAGCGGCCCAAGGAAGACTTCATTCTCTGTCTCTGACCCTACCGCCGCTGGGTGCGTTGTTCTTTAAAAGCCCGGGGACTCGCCAAGGATAAAACTCCATGGAGCGATATATCTGTATTCACGGACACTTCTATCAACCTCCCAGGGAGAATGCTTGGTTGGAGGACGTCGAACTTCAAGACAGCGCCTATCCTTACCATGATTGGAACGAACGGATCACAGCCGAATGCTATGCCCCGAACACGGCTTCGCGGATTGTGGACGCCCAGATCAAGATTATCGATATCATGAACAATTATTCCAAGATCAGTTTTGATGCCGGCCCGACGCTGCTGTCCTGGATGGAAAGACATCAGCCCGGCGTCTATCAGGCGATCATTGAGGCTGATCAGCTCAGCCGGCAAAATTATTCCGGACATGGGTCGGCGCTGGCTCAGGTTTACAATCATATGATCATGCCGCTTGCCAACCGGAGGGATAAAGAGACGCAGGTGTATTGGGGCATTAGAGATTTTTTCCGGCGCTTTGGCAGAGAGCCGGAGGGAATGTGGCTCCCCGAAACGGCCGTCGACAACGAAACGCTCGAAGTCCTGGCCGAACAAAATATCCAGTTCACAATTCTGGCTCCTTCTCAGGCAAAAAGAACCAGGCCCCTGGCCAAAGAAGCCCGCTGGACCGAGGCAGCCGGCTCGGTGGATCCCACGAAGCCATATCTTTGTCTTCTCCCTTCGGGACGATCCGTCACTGTATTTTTTTACGATGGACCGATATCACACGATATCGCTTTTGGCGGGCTGTTGAATAATGGGGAAGCCTTTGCCAAAAGACTGCTCGGAGGGTTTTCCGGGGGTGTCGAGGATCCTCAGCTTGTCCATGTGGCGACTGACGGTGAATCCTACGGGCATCATCATAAATATGGCGAGATGGCCTTGTCCTATTGCCTTCATTCTATCGAATCCACAAGCGCGGCCAGGCTCACCAACTACGGCGAATACCTGGCTAAACATCCAGCGCAAGACCAGGTGGAGATCGTCGAAAATTCTTCCTGGAGCTGTATCCATGGAGTGGATCGCTGGCGCGAGCACTGCGGGTGCGCAACCCGATCGCAACTGGGCTGGACACAAGCCTGGCGGAAGCCGCTGCGCGAAGCGTGCGATGGGCTGCGTGATCGACTCCTTCCCTTGTATGAACAGGAAGCCTCCAAATATTTGAATGATCCGTGGCTGGCCAGGAATGAATATATCCAAGTCATCCACGACAGGTCGTTGGAAAATGTCAAAAACTTCTTGAATCGGCATGCCAGGCGTGAACTCTCGCCTGAAGAAAAAGTGAGGGTGCTCAAGCTGTTGGATATCCAGCGCAATGGTCTGCTCATGTATACAAGCTGCGGCTGGTTCTTCAGCGAAATATCCGATATCGAAACGACTCAGGTTTTGCAGTATGCCTCGAAGGCGATTCAATATGCGGAAGAGGTATTTGGAATTTCCTTGGAGGAAGAATTTCTAAAAAAATTGGCTGAGGCGCCCAGCTATGTCTATGACAACGGAAGAAACGTCTATGATTTGTTCGTCAAGCCGGCCAGGGTTGATTTGCTTCGTGTGGCCGCTCATTATGGAATCTCTTCCATTTTCGCCCAACACCCTGACAAAACACGGCTCTACGGCTACACCGTTGAAAGCGAAGCCTCTGCTAAAAAGGAGGTTGGCCGATTCAAGCTTGCCCTGGGCCGGGTGAAGATTGTTCCCGATCTCACCTGGGAAGAGCGGTCTATCAGCTATGCTGTTCTGGATCTGGGGGATCTCAATATCAGCGGCGGAGTCCGGATTTTCTATGATGTGCATGAATTTGCCCGCATGCGAAGAGAGGCCACAGAGGCGTTCCAGAAAGGGGATATCACCGGAGTCCTCCAATTGATAATAAAATATTTTGGCCGTGACACCTATTCGCTCTGGCACCTCTTCAAAGACGAGCAACGCAGAATCATCCAAGAGATCCTGGCTGAAACCATTGGCAAAATCGAAGAATCTTTTCGAACGATCTATGACGAGAATTCCGCCGTGATGGATCGTCTCAGCGAATTCGGCTATCCGATTCCGGCCGCGTTTCATCTGGCTGCGGAATATGGTGCGAATGCAGACCTAAAAAAGAATTTTAACAACAGCGAGGTACCTGATGAGAATCTTCAAGCCCTGATCGCTCGCGTGAAAAAGTTCTCGTTCAAGGTTGACAAAGACGGGCTGCGGTACGTGGCCAGCCAATGGCTGACATCTCAGATGGAAGTCTTCCTTTCCCAGCAAGACAATCTGCCCCTGATGGAAAAAATGACTCGCCGGCTGCGGCTGATGGCCGATTTGAACCTGGATTTAGATCTCTGGAAAGCCCAGAATATTTACTTCGCCATGGGCAAAGCCCATTGGCAAAACAAGAAAGGCCAAGCGGAGAGGGGCGACGAACAAGCGAAAAAATGGATAGGGGTCTTCAAGGATTTGGGCTCTTTTCTGTATGTCAGAATCGAATAATGCGAGGTCCAGTCTTTCCGGCGGCGCGCGTCCTGATGGCATCCGCGGATTGGATTAAGACAAAATTATTCCGTGGAAGAATGAGATGAAAAAATCAACGGTCATTTTGTCGCTCTTATTTTTTGTCGGGTGTCTTTATGCACATTCTGCCCCTAAGGGCCATCTATTTATCATCGGGGGCGGGGACCGTCCCGAAAATATGATGAAAAAATTCGTGGCGTTGGCGCAGCAGTGCGGCAGCGGGAAAATCATCATCTTTCCCATGGCCAGCAGCGTGCCAAACGAAGTCGGACCCGAGCTTATGGAAGAATTCAAGAAACTGGGGGCTAATGCGGAATTCCACATTCTCACCCGTGAACAAGCGCTGAAAGAAGAAAGCTCCAAAATTCTAGATGATGTGGGTGGCGTCTATTTCTCGGGCGGAGATCAATTGCGCCAGACAGCTGTTCTTCTCAACACGCCTATTCATAATAAGCTTCTTGAGATTTATGAGAGGGGCGCCGTGATGGGAGGGACGAGCGCTGGGGCGGCGGTCATGAGCGAAGTCATGATTACGGGAGAGGAGAGACGAGAGGTCAAAGAAGGCCGCGAATTTGAGACCCTCCAGGCGGGCATCGTTGTCACGGCCCCTGGTTTCGGTTTCATCAAGACGGCGATTGTCGATCAGCATTTCGCCACGCGTAAAAGACATAACAGGCTCATCAGTTTAATCGCCGAGAATCCCAAATTGTTGGGGATTGGAATCGATGAGTCCACGGCCATCATCGTCAATCCGGATGAGACGTTTGACGTCATTGGAGAGAAAAATGTCGCCGTCTATGACGCTTTGCGGGCCCAGATCAATATTGCGCCGACCAAGAGCATTGGGATCTCAAACATGATCCTCCACGTGTTGCTGCCCGGGACCAAATTTGACCTCAAAACCAGAAAAATTGTGACTCCTTAGGAGACCTGATGAATAACATAGATAATCCCCCCACCCTCCTAAAAAAAAAGAGGGATTAGGAGACGGGCCAAACGTTTTCAGCCCTTTTTGCGTTTAAGCTCGTCGACAAGCTTTCTAATGGATTCCTGACGGGGATTGATCTCCAGCGACTTTTCCCAGGCTTTCAGGGCTTCCGGGATGTTTCCTAAACGCGAATAGCATTCACCGATGGCGTTTAGAACAGTGAGGCTGGCACCGGCATGCGAAAGATATTTTTTATAGAAGGGAACCGCTTGGTCATATTCTTCCAAGGCCTGACAGGAAGCGCCGAGAGTCCATATCAGCTGGTCGTTTGCCTCTTGCTGTTCCGAAAACGGCAACAAGATGTCTTTGGCCTTTTGATAGGCTTTCTGTTTGAAAAGGAGCTGGGCGTAGGCGAGGCCGTATTTAAAGGACGGATTTTGAGCGTAGACATTGGCTAGGAGCTGCCCCGATTCATCGAGCTTTCCCGCATTTGACAGTTGATTGCCGAGAATGAATGAATATTCGAGGTCGTGCGAGGCGGGCATCACTTTGGAGACGATCCAGGGACGCGGCAGGTCCGTACGCGGGGAGACTTCGAAATCTTGCGACGCGGCCAGGATTTCTTTATTTTCGCCGGACAATACGGACGCTGTGACGTTATATAAGCCGGGGAGAAAATTGCCGAGCGGAAACTCTTCGAGGAAATTATTGCCGGCGATGCCTTTCATAGGTTTGGTCCTGGTGGAAAACTCCTTGCCGTCTTTGATGATGGCGTATTTCACAATCCCCTGGTCCTGCCGTGTCCGGCCAAGACCGTAGATCTGGAAAAAGACGATAAGATTTTCCCTGGCCTGAAAGGTGTTCCCGGCCTGGCAGGAGATCTGCTGATTGTCAATCTTGAATGGCTTGTTGAAATCGGGCGGAGCGGATGTCTTTTTCATTTGATATCCCAAAAGGAGCGGTCCCATCCGCGGTGCGGATAGATCCCCGGGAATAGAAATCATGCTCTCCGAAGACGTGAACTCTTTGGAAACCGTATTTTTCAACAAAAGGCTAAATTTGTAATCACCGGGAATGAGCGGGATCATATCCTGGATTGCCAGCGAAGTCTTCCCGATATCTTCAACCTGGTCTTTGCGAAAATTCAGAGGAATATTCTTCTCGTACTGAAAAATCACGTTTCCCTGGGGGTCTGTCACGATTCCATTGAGCGTGAAATTCAGGCTGTAGTTTTCTTCCTGGCTCAAGATAGACAGCCTTTTTGGCTCGATGGAATAATGGACAAAGAAGATTCCTGAGGCGTCCTGGATGACTCGGACCAAGGAATCGCTCGAGATATAATTGGCCGAATATTCTACTTCGATGCGGTCTTTGAATTTGAGAAAGGCTTCCGCGTAGTTCTTGTCAACCATTCTTTCCGGGACCGAGGCGATCTGGTTGAGAAGCTGCTCGGAGGCCAGGGATGGCCGCCCGAACATGGACGATTCGTTGGGGATCAGCGACAATGACGCTTGACCGAGCCGTGAGTCATAATTCATGAGCTTTTGCAGGGCGGCTTCCGGATTGGTGGGATCGCCCTGATAGTTGACCAATAGACGGGCCGGTCCGTCTTGCATGGGGCTGTAGAGGACATATTCGCCGAGGCCGTCTCTTTTGAAGAAAACCAGGTTGAAATTCGAGGGGAGTCCGTATTGGGCTTGTCCCTCATAATACCAGATTTGCGACGGGAACACGGTGCCCTGTCCTTGAATATCGGTCGTGTCGCGGGGAGGGCCGAGAAGGATATACATGCGGCCGCGGTCGGTCTGCCATCCTGGCCTCGTCGTTTCTCGTCCATAATATTCACTGGCATAGGCGATTCTTCGGTAATGCTCCTTCTTGAATGCGTTTTCGGGAGCTCCCGGCGTCGGGTTTCTTTGTTTCCAAAAGGCCTCGATAAAAATATCCCGCTCCCGGTCGGTCTGAAGGGCGAGGAAAACATCCCGTTCCCTGGCAGAGATAATATAGACCACATCTTTGTCCAGCCAGCTTTTATAAACGGGTGGGAGGTCAGCTTTGAGCTTTCCTTGATCACTTTCTATGAAGACGGACATGGCGGCCAGGAGAAGAGCTCCTATCCAGAAAATCCTTTTTTCATTGTTCATCGAATAATACTCTTACCGATTTCTTTCTTGAGCCTTTCCACGACACCCTTGACTTCTTCGATATCCGCTGCGTATTTTTGAGGAGACGCCGTCTGAACGAAAAGCTCAAAAAATTTCAGGGCTTCGTTTTTATGCCCCAGCCTCAGATGTGCTCGGCCAAGATTATAGGTCGTGTCCGGCTGCCGCGGGTCAAGCTCGAGCGACTTTTCCCAGCGCAAGAGAGCTTCATCGGTCAAGCCCTTCCTGTAGCAGGCGGCGCCCCAGCCGTTAAAGGCCGAGGCCAGGCGGGCGTCTATGCCAATGGCTTTTTTGTATTCTTCGATGGCCGAATCGTATTCTTTAAGGGTCAAATAGCAGTTGCCCAGGTTGTTCATGGCCATGGCGTAATCGGCATCCAGCTTGATGGCTTTCTTGAACATCTCAACGGCTTTATCGGCCTGCCCACTTTTAAAAAAGCTCACTCCCAGATAGTTGTAAGCTTCCGTATAATTGGGGTCCTGCTCGACGGCCCTTTCCAGGATTTGGATGGATTCTTCAGGCCGTCCGGCTTCCTGGAGATATAAGCCCAGCCTTGATATCAGAGACGTTGTCGTGAGGTTCAAATCCACTGCTTTTTTCAGAAGGTTGACGGCCACATCCAGCTTTCCCATTTTATAATAATTATAAGCTGCATATTCGTACCCTACGATGAAATTGGGCTGCTTTTGGATGACCTCCTTATAAAGACGGTCCGCAGTCTCCAGGTTCCCGGTCTCGGAAGCGATGATCGCATCATTAAAAAGATTGTCCACAGCAATCATTGTTTTAGGGTCGGGCCGACTGGCATCGCCATGGGGGACCTTCCCTGAAATATAGCCCAAAGACATCAGTTTATCCCGTGTCTCTTTGTCCCTCTCTGTCTGAAGCAAGCGTGATGCAGCAGGGGAGGAATAGCTTTTGATCAGGCTTTTCAATTTCTCCTGGAGACGTTGGGCTTGGCTGAGATTTTTCTTGATGATGTTGTTTGTTTCGTGCGGATCATTCCTGAGGTCATAGAGCTCTGGAAGCGGCGCCTCGATATATTTCCAATCGGCCGTCCTGAGACCCTGAAGAGGAGCCCAATTGCGGTCCATCATCGCCGCCACAGACTCGATATAAACATAGGATTCGGGCCTAGATTTCCCGGCAAGAATGAGATCTTTAAACGATGTTCCCTGCATATTCCCGCTTTTGGGCAGTCCCATCAAGTCCAGGATGGTGGGCGCGATATCGATGAGGCCGATTGGATCGGATATAACTTTTTTGCTAGGCAGGATTTTTGAATTAAAAAAAATCAAGGGTATGCTCAGGGTCGAATCGTAGATGAAGATCCCGTGTGTTGTTTCCTGGTGTTCTCCCAGGGCTTCCCCGTGGTCGGCCGTTAGAATAACGAGCGTGGTATCCATCAATTTCCATTGAGCCAGCTTCTGCAGGAGCGTGCCGACCGCGGAGTCCGTATAAGCGATCTCTCCGTCGTATTCCCGGCCTCTATATTCTTCTTTGAAGGGCGAAGGGGGTTCATAGGGCGCATGGGGATCGAAATAATGGACCCAAATAAAAAACTTTTTTTCTCTGTTGCGGGCGAGCCATTCAAAGACATTCCTGTTGACATCTTCTGCTTTTCGTTCGACGAAGCTAAGATCACGGATCACATTTTTGCTTCCATAGAGGTCGTCGTAGACATCAAAGCCTCTGTTCAGGCCGAAGCGGGAATCCAAGGGAAAGGCCCCGACGAATGCGGCCGTCTGGAATCCGCTTTTCTTGAAAATCTCGGCCAATGTTTCTGTGGAAGAGGGGAGCCGATAGCCGTTATCCCGGACGCCATGAAAAATCGGAAGGGTGCCGGAGAAAAGAGAGCAGTGAGAAGGCAGGGTCAGAGGAACATGGGAATAGGCATTCCTGAACAAAATGCCTTTCTCCGCCAAGCGGTCAATGTTCGGCGTTTTGGTCTGGGTGTATCCGTAAATCCCTAAGTGATCGGCTCTTAAAGTATCGATCGTGATGATCAACAAATTGAGATTTCCGCCGAGCGTGGAAACAGTCCGGCCGGTTCCGGAAAAAGCAAGGATCAGAAGGATCATACAAACGAAAAAAAAGGGAAAACAGGACTTCTTCAGCGTCCGAAATTTTTTCATGAGATTCCAGAAACTATGTTATCGAAAAAAACGGACTTTTTAAAGGTGATTTAGAGAAAAAGGGGAACGCAACACGCGTTCCCCTTTCCGATTCTTGCGTTTTTATTAGTGCGGAGCTAAAAATTCCACTTCACGCCCAGCCGTATGATTCTTGGGGATAGGACCTGGGTGATGAAGTGATAGGTGCTGCTGGCCTGGGCGTTCCAACCCAGGGTCGTCACCGAATTGAAGAGGTTGAAGCCGTCGAGCATCAATTCGAACTTTCCTATAGTGCCGAAGTTGAAGACCTTGCTCAGCCTCAGGTCGAGCATGGCGATATTGGGATACCGGCTGGCGCCGAACTTCTCTGTATAGACGCTGATCCGACCCTGGTTGAGGAGACTGCTGCTGGTGTTGAAATACCGCTGGGTCGGATAGCCGGAGCGGTAGTCGAAGAATGCGCCGACGTAGAAGCCCCAGGGCAGATCGTAACTACCGCTGGCCTTGATGATCACGGGCGCGTCGTTTGAATCCACCACGTTATCGCTGAATACTCTGTTGTTGGGATCATCCACGGCTTCGATTGGCAGCTTCACGCTCGTCTTGCCCAAAGTCACGGAGCCCATGAACTGCCAGCCATCGGAGTATCTCTTGCTGAGAACGAGCTCGACGCCCTGGTAGGATGTCTTATAGCCCGGTCTCTGAGTGACATAAGGCTGGGAGACGCCCACTTTGGACGAGGCCAGATTATAGATAGTGATCGTCCCTCCATCGTCTCCGTTTCCCAAAACTCCATCGGGTCCGGGGTCTTGGACGTTGACGGGCGTGTAGTCGAGTTGGGGATCTACGGCTTGGTTGTCCGACCACCAGAATCTCTGCGTGTCCCTGTAGATGAAGTTCAGGCTGACGCCGATATTCCGGGCGAGCTTCTTTTCGAATCCGGCCACGACTTCGTTCGTATAGGGCGATTTCAGACCGGGGTCGATCTTGACGCCCTGCCCGATATTGGTATAGACGATCTTGCCGAATTCATTGGTTTGGGGCAGCTTGTCGCCGTTGGCGTCGTTCCAGTTGTAATCGATTTCCCAATACCCCGTTGTGATCGCCTGGTCCACCGGGCCGTAGCTGACCTGGTAGGAGTAGCGGGCGAAATGAGCCTTGACGATGTTCTTGCCGTCGTTGAACAGGTCATAGGTCAGGCCGAGCCGCGGCGAGAGCATAGTGAATGAAACCAGGTTCTTCTGGGCATCTTGATGATAGATCGGCGTGATGTTCATTCTGCTGTAATAATAATCCGTCCAGGGAGACGCGGCGACGTCCGTTGCATTGATGTGCATGTGCGTGCTGTCGAGCCGCAGACCCAGGTTGAGCGTAAGGTGCTTTTTCAAGCTGAATACGTCGTGGACATAGGCAGAGTAGACGACATCGGTCTGGTTCCAGATCTCCGACCGGAACGTCCAGACCTGATAGGCGCCGGTATGGTCGGGATTATCGAAATAGAGAAGGATGTTGCCGGGATGTTTCCGGGTCGTGTGGAAGGGCGCGTTCTGGTATTCGAAGCCGACCTTGATCTCGTGGTTGCCGCCCAGAAAATCGTCCTTGAAATAATCGGCGAAGGCGTTGAACTGGTAGCGGTCGGAATAGTACCAGGTGTAGTTGTAATACGCGTTCTCATACCCGCCGGTCACGGGCGAGGTATAGTAGATCCTGATCGCGGGCTGGTTCATGTCCACTTCAGGCTGATTGCCGGTCTGATACCACATGTTGTTGACGCCCAGCTTAAAATTCAGGATGAGGTTCGATCCCAGCGTCCAGGTGTCCTCTATATGATAAAAATAGGAGGGGGAATCCTGAAGAGCGGTCGTCACCGGCGGCCGCGTGATCGACGCCGAGCGGTGGGGCTGGTATTTGTTGTCGTAGTTGACCCAGCCCATGAGCTTATTGTTGTTCGTGAGCTGGAAGCTCATCTTGAACGTGCCATGCGTCAGCGAGGCATAGTCCGTTTGGGGAACGCCGTTCAGCGTATAGCCGATGATGAAGCGGTTGATGACCGTGTTGCGGAAGGCGCCGTAGAACCAGAGCTTGTCCTTGATGATCGGCCCGCCGAACTCACCACCCCATTCGTAATAATAGTCCAAGGGATTGCCCGAGCCGACATTCGCGTATTGGGGGTTCTTAATCTTGTCCGGGATATTATTCGCCTGGAGTTTAATAAAGCCTAACAGCTCCTTGCTCGTCTCGCCGTAGAGGCTGATCCCCCCGCTGAACTTGTTGCCGCCCGATTTGGTGATCATGTTGAGGACGACGCCGCCGACCTGGATGTCGGCGGTATGGGCGCCGGTCTCGACCTGGATTTCCTCGAAGGAGTCGAAGTCATAATACATGGCTGAGGCGCCGTTCGCCGCGGCGTCTGTCATGTTCACGCCGTCGATGGTATAGTTGGTCTGGTTGCGCAGCGTCCCATGGGAATAGGCGCTGCTCTGGTTGCCGGCCGTGCTTCCCCCCACGTTCTCGCGGTCCATGACCATGCCCGGGGTCATGGACATGATGACCCATGGGTCGCGCGCGCTGGGCAGCTTTTGCAGCATAGCCTGAGTGAAGTTGGTCTGGATCGTGCTGGATTTGATGTCGACGACGGGTGATTCCCCGACGACCGTGACATTCTCTTCGATGGCCGTAGCTTCCATAGTGACCGTCATGGACGTCGTTTTTCGGACAGAGACTTCGACGCCCGTTTTCTTGACGGTCTTGAATCCGGGCAGGGCGAATGTCATGTCATAAGTTCCGGGAGAAAGAAAATTGAACCGGAAAGCACCCGTCGTGGACGTTGTCGCGGAAGCCGTTCCTGTGAGGAGAGCCGATCCGGTGATGGTGATGGCGACGCCGGGCAAGGCGTTCCCTTCCGCGTCGACGACCGTCCCGGAGATATTCCCTGTCTGAAGCGTGTCCTGGGCAGTCACAACGCCGGTCAGGAACACGAAGCAGAGAACAAAAATACCGACGTGTCTTTTTCTCATACGATCCCTCCTTTAATGGGTCGGGGGACCTCGCGGCCACTTACCGTCCCCTTAAAATGAAACAATTCTTTCATTAGCGCAAAAAAATGTATCCATTCTTGCATTTAGAAAACCATATTTTCCGGCTTTTGTCAAGCCCGCAAGCCGAGGAATTCTCCCTCCAAGAGTTTGTTGATCAAATCAATATTGGCGACGACTTTCTTTTTATTGATCAGGGCCAGTTCTGTGGCGATGGCATTGATGATCATTATAACGGCCCCGAGAGAATTGGTGAACATCAGATTTTTCGTTTGGGCCAGAAGATAGCCGTGGGACCACTGAGCGATGGGGGCGGTCGTCCGGTCTGTGATTGAAAGGCAAGTCATGCCCCGTTCAAAACAAAACCTCATGGCTTCGACCGTCTCCTTGGAATAGGGGGGAAAAGAAAACCCTAGGATGACATCTTTTTTGGTCAAGAGGACCAATTTTTCGATAAAGGAATGTTCATCTTTGAGACATACATGGGTCGTCACGCCCGCCTGATTCAACAAATAGGCCGTGAGACGGGCCAAGAGAGAACTGACCCCGATTCCGATCGTATAGACGCACCGCCCTTTTCTGAGGCTGTCGATGAATTTTTTTAACGTTTCCTGTTGGAGATGGTGGAGCGTTGCATTGATATTTTCTACCTCCTGTTCAGCGATCTTGATCACTGTCGAAATCTGGTTGCCGTTGGGGGTAAGGAGCCTGAAGCGGTCTTCGGGCATCATCTCTTCTTTGACTTCATCCATCATCTGAGATCGCAACTGTTGAAAGCCCGAAAATCCGAGATGCTGGGCAAATCTCACGATTGTCGCAGAGCTGATTCCCGTGTTCTTGGCGAGCTGATCGGTTGATTGGGCAAATGCCGTACGCAGGTTTTGGCTGAGGTAGTCGGCAATTTTCTTTTCTTTCCTGGAGAGAAGAGGATAATTTTTGACGATCCTCTCTTGAAGCGAAAGCTTCTTCGGGCTGTCGATTTCTTTCATTTTCTACTGTCCATTATCTATTGAGGCATCCGATGAGTCAAGGAGGTCGAGGGGCGCCTACAACGGACCCCAATTCATTAGAATCGGGGGGATGAGCGCGATGAGGCTGAAGATGATCAAAACGATCATCAGCGGGACGAACCACTTGGCCCACTTTTCCCAAGGGATCATGGCCACTCCCAAAACGCCCATGGTGACAGCTGATGTCGGCAGGATGGGATTGATCACTTCGCAGAGCTGGAAAGCCAAGACCGTTGTCTGCCTGGTGATGCCGACGAGATCGCTCAAGGGGGCCATGATCGGCATGGTCAGAGCCGCCTGGGCCGTTCCTGAATGGATGAAGAAATTGATGACGCCCTGAGTCAGGAACATCATGTGGGCCGTGATCAGATTGGGAACGGCGGAGATCGCTCCCGCCGTGAATCGAAGCACCGTGTCCAGTACCACGGCTTCTTTGAGGATGATCAGGATAGCCCTGCCGCCGGCGATGATCAAGGTCACATTCATCACGTCTTTGGCCCCGGCGACAAAATGGGCGGCTATTTCCGAGGGAGGGATCCTGGCGATGATTCCGGAGATGAGCCCGATGCCCAAGAACAGCGCGGCGATTTCTTCCATGTACCAGCCCTTGGTGAGAATCCCGTAAATCAACAAGCCGATGCCCAGGAATAAGACTAGCAAAATCATTTTCTGGGCGGGACCCCAAGCGATGGTCTTTGATCCATCGGCAGAAACCGTATAGCCTCTGGATTGGTCGATCTCGTAGACTGGGCTTTTTTTGGGGTCTTTGACGATTTTTTTAGCATAGAGCATCACGAAAATGATAGCAATTGTTGTGGCGATCACCCATAGGATCAACCGGTAGGCGAGGCCCGAATAAAGAGGGATATCGGATAATCCTTGGGCGATTCCGACCGTGAATGGATTAAAAAAGGCGGCCGAAAAACCGACCGCCGACCCCAAGAACGGAATAGCCACGCCGACGATGGAATCGTAGCCGAGAGAAAGGGCCAGCGGAATGAAAATGAGCACGAACGGGATCGATTCCTCGGCCATTCCATAGACGCCGCCGGCCAGGGAAAACACGACCATTAAAACAGGAATCACGAATTTTTTCGAGCGTGGGTTTCTGGAGAAGAATTGGGCCAGCTTTTGAATGCCCGATTCGATAGCCCCGGTTTTTCCCAGGATGGAAAAGACTCCGCCGAAGATAAAAATCAGGAAGATGATGAGGGCCCCGTCCTGAAAGCCGCGGATCGGGGCGATCAGCAGCCATTGCGGCCCCAAAATTTTTTTGGCGATGGGACTGTACGTGCCGGGGACGGTCACCAATCGCTTCTGGCCCTGGAATGATTTTTCTGCGCGCTGATACTCTCCGGAGGGAATCAAAAGACTAAGCACATAAACCGCGATGACCAGTAGATAAATCAGGACCAGGGTGTGGGGAAGTTTTAAAACGGGTCGTTTTTTCATGATAGTCTTCTGAGCTCTTGCAGACGATATTTTATAATGATACGAAAATTAATGATAGAAAACTTTAACGCCTCCATGTAAAATCAGGGTGAGAGAGGAAAAACAAGCCTTGAAAATCGTTCAGTTGTTTCAAAAAGCCAAGTGGATTTTTCTCATCATGCTGGCCGTGTATATCCTAGGGTTTTTTGGGGGATTTGCAGCCGTCAAACTCAAGCTGGCCGATCCAAATCAAGTCCGCGGCATGAAAGTCTATGAGCTCAACAGGAACCTTGAATACAAAGTGCCTGGATATGGAAGGCTACTCCAAAAATACAAGAATTGGGAACGGCAGAAGCTCTTCGGCCATCTTTCTAAGGGCCACGTTGTCCAGGCCATGTTCACGATCTTTTTTAACAATTGGGTTTTCGCTAATCTCACGATGATCGTCAGAGCGCTTTTTCTAGTGCCAATGATTCTCTATCCTTTCGGCCGCTTCCTGCAGGGAATGATGTTCGCCCAAACGGCCGTGTCCTATCAGATGTGGGGGACGCTCATCTGCGAATTCGGCGGCTATTTTTTGACCATTTGCGGAACATTGGCTGCCGTCTTCTGGACCCTGCTCTATAAAAGCTTCGGCTTTTCCACTCGAAAGCAGGCCTTCTGGAGTGGGTTGAAATTCTTAGGCCTCATGTATTTTGTCTCCGCATTTTTTATCCTATTTGGCAGCTATATCGAAACCATGTTCATACTCGGCATGACGCTCAGCTGAAAAGATCGGCCGAGTCGGCGCAAGCTCCATGATGAACATTTTCCTGACGAGCGGACCATGAACAAAAAGAAACCAGTGGTTTGTCTCGGGATCATGGTGGCGGATGTCGTCGGCCGCCCCGTCGAATCTTTCCCCGATAAGGGAAGGCTTGTCCTCGTCGATGAAATGAGCCTGCATACCGGGGGATGCGCCGTGAATACCGCCATCGGCCTGGCGAAATTGGGTATTCCGGTCGAAGTCATCGGAAAAGTTGGAAATGACGCCTTCGGGGATTTTCTTCTCGTTGAACTCAAAAAATATCTGGTGGGGACCAAGGGCGTCCGGCGGGATCAGACAACGGGGACGTCGGCCACGATGGTGATGGTCCGTCCGGACGGCGAGCGCAGCTTTATTCATTATCTTGGCGCCAATGCCCGGCTGCGGCCCAAGGACATCGATTTCGGCCTGGTCCAGAAATCTTCGATCCTTCATTTTGCGGGGACGTTTGTCTTGCCCGGAATTGACGGTGAGCCGAGTGTCGCATTGCTCCGCAAGGCCCGCGCGGCAGGTGTCATGATTTTTCTCGATACCGTGTGGGATGCGTCAAACCGCTGGATGGAACTCTTGGCGCCCTACCTTCCTTTGATCGATTATTTTGTGCCCAGCCTGGGCGAAGCGCAGCAATTGACGGGATTGGAGCAGCCTCAGGATGTGGCCCGTGCTCTGTTAGACGGGGGAGCCGGTGTCGTGGCCCTGAAGATGGGCGCCGACGGCTGTCTGGTCATGACCCAGGAGGGCGAAAAATTTCTCGTCCCGGCCTTTAAAGTCCAAGTCGTCGATGCCACGGGTGCGGGCGATGCCTTCGCCGCCGGCTTTATCGCCGGTGTCCGGCAGGCATGGCCGCTGGAACAGACGGCCAGGTTTGCCAATGCGGTCGGCGCGCTCTGTGTTACAAAAATCGGGGCGTCCGGCGGCATTCGCTCCATGACAGAAACGCTCGAATTTATGGACCCCGGAAGTTGATTTTTTCATCCCGATGGTATAATTATGAATCTCTTTTTATGAACACCCTTCCATCGTGCTTGTTTCTTTGTTTTCCAGCCAATCGAAAGCATTTAAATCCGTTTCAATAACAATTCAAAGGAGGAGGTTTTATGAAACGACACGTTTTTGTCCCGGCCTTGTTTTTTGTCTTTCTTCTTGGAACCGCGGCGCTCATGGTTGCCGAGAATATGCCTGTTAAAAAAGCGAACTACGAGCTCGCCTCCCGATGGACATCGGCAAAAATCGGGAAGCTCGTCTTCGACACGTCTGTTTCTCCTCACTGGCTCGAATTTAGCGAGCGGTTCTGGTACAGCTATGAAACCAGCAAGGGCCGATCCTTCTTTATCGTCGATCCCATCCGAAGGACAAAAACGCCGGTATACGACAATGCCAAGATGGCCGCCATGCTCACCAAAATCGTCCTGACTCCCTACGATGCCCAGCACCTGCCCATCCGGACGATCAAGTTCATCAAAAAAGACACCGCCATCCAGTTTGAGCTCGAGGTGCAGAAAGATATTGACGTTGCGACATCCAAAGGCGTCATAAAAGCCGGCGATATTGCGAAGGAAAAAGAAGAGAAGGAAAAGGCCGAGAAAGAGAAAGAAAAAGCCAAGGAACAGGAAAAGGACAAGGAAAAGAAGGATGTCGAAAAGGGCAAAGAGGCTGAAAGGCCGAAAGAAGAGGAAGCCAAGACGAAGACGCTTGGTTTTGAGTATGACCTAACCTCCGGGAAATTGACGCTTCTCGAGGATTATGAAACGCCCCCCAAGAAGCCCCGCTGGGCTAGTTTATCGCCCGACGAGAAGACCGCCATTTTTGCCCGGGGCTATAATCTTTACATGATGGATGCGGATAGCTATGCCCTTGCCCAGAAGAAAGCCGACGACCCCAAGATTAAGGAAGTCCAGCTGACGACCGACGGTATCGAACACGACAGCTACGCCCGCGATTTGAACGATGAAGAGAAAAAGGAATACCAGAAGGACGAGAAGGACAGGAAAGATTACCGAGTTCCTTCCATCGGCATCGTTTGGTCAAAGGATTCGCGCAAGTTCTCCTGCAGGAGGAGCGATGAGCGCAAGGTCTCGGATTTGTGGGTCATCAATTCGCTGTCCAATCCCCGGCCGACGCTCGAGACCTACCGCTACGCTATGCCCGGCGAAGAGAACATCCCCCAGGTCGAGCTCCTGATCTTTGACCGCGAAACGAAAAAAATCGTCAAAGTCAAGGCTGACAAGTTCAAAGATCAGTCGCTGTCTGTCGCGATGGACCGCATGAAGTCCATCGACCGGGAAAAAGAGAAGTCTTATTCCCAGTGGCTGAGCGACACCTCGGACAAGATCTATTTCACGCGCCAGAGCCGAGACCTGCACAAGCTCGATATTTGCTTAGCCAACACGGAAACGGGTGACGTGAAAGTCATTATCGAGGAACGCCTGAATACGTACATCGACAGCCAGCCGCTGCGCATTGTCAACAACGGGAAGGAGGTCATATTTTGGTCCGAGCGCGATGGCTGGGGCCACTATTATCTCTACGACGAGAACGGAACGCTGAAAAACCAGATCACCTCGGGTGAATACACCTGCCAGGGTATCGTCGGTATCGATGATAGGCTGCGGATCCTCTATGTCAACGCCTGCGGCCGAGAGGCCAATGAAGACCCTTATTTCATGCATCTCTACCGCGTCAATTTTGACGGCACGGGCATGAAGCTCGTGGACCCCGGGGACACTTCGCATTCGATCGGCATGAATGACGCCTCGAAATATTTTGTAGACAATTTTTCTAGGGTCGATACGGCGCCCAAGGCCCAGTTCCGGGACGTCATGGGCAATTTGCTACTGGAGCTGGAGACCACGGATGTGAGCGCCCTGCTCGAGGCCGGCTATAAATATCCCGAATCGTTCAAGGTCAAAGCCGACGACGGGATCACGGACCTCTACGGCGTCATGTATAAGCCGTTTGATTTTGACCAGAACAAGAAGTATCCGATCATCGCTTTTGTCTATCCCGGGCCTCAGACGGAAAGCGTAACCAAGACGTTTTCGCCGCGGAGCCAGAACATTTCGCTGGCCCAGTTCGGGTTTATTATTATCGAAGTCGGGAACAGGGGAGGGAACCCACAGCGGTCCAAATGGTATCATAATTACGGCTACGGCAACCTGCGCGATTACGGCCTGGCCGATAAAAAACGGGCCATCGAGCAGCTGGCCATGAAATATCCTTTTATCGATATCGATAAGGTGGGGATCTATGGCCACTCCGGCGGCGGGTTCATGTCCACGGCCGCCCTGCTCGTCTACCCAGATTTCTTTAAGGTCGCCGTATCCTCGTCGGGCAACCACGAGAACAATGTTTATAACAATACCTGGTCCGAAAAGCACCATGGCATCAAGGAAGTCGTGGACAAAGACGGGAATGTCAAGTTCGAATACAGCATCGAGAAAAACTCGGATATCGCCAAAAACCTCAAGGGCCACCTGCTGATTGTGACGGGAGACATCGATAATAATGTGCATCCGGCCAACACCATCAGACTGGCGAATGCCCTCATCAAGGCCAACAAGAGGTTTGACTTTTTCCTGTTCCCGGGACAACGCCACGGCTACGGCGACATGAACGATTATTTCTTTTGGCTGCGAGCCGATTATTTCTGCAAGCATCTGATCGGGGATTATGCGGACAATGTGGATATGGTCGAGCTGAACAGGGAGAAGGAGCAGGTCGGAGACAAAAAGACGAGACGGTAGGGGATTCGGCACAAGCGACCATTTTTTTTGGGTCCTAACACGGCATATCGAGCGACGGGGGACATGGACCGTTGGTACGTGTCCCCCTATTCTGCTTGACAATCGCCGGAAGGACGTCCGCTCTATTTGACAGGAATTTTTGTGTTAAGATAAGATTTTTACGACGGGAGATCATGGAGGACGCGTGAGACGATATTATGCCGCTCTCAGCTTTCTGTTCATGATATTGCTGTTTGCCGTGGCCGCGATCAATTACCGCCTGGCGCCTCAATCCCATTTCCCCGCTCAGATTCACGACTGCAAGTTGGCCGTCCGATATTTACGAAATAATGCCGAAGAGCTCGGCATCGACCCCGACAAGATCGGAATCTGGGGAAGCTCGGCCGGGGGAAAAAAATGATAACACCTCAAGAAATCGCTGAACACGCGATTCAAGCCCTGAAGAGCAAGGCTGATCCTCGGAGGGCCGAGGGCGCCCAGAGATATTTTAAGGAAAAGGTCACTTTCTATGGGCTGACGGCCGTCCAGATTCGAGAAATCGGCAAAGGGCTGTATGAATCCGTGAAGGGGGAATGGACGGTTCGGGAAGCCGTCGAGCTCTGTGAAATTCTCCTGCCCAATACGTATTACGAAGCCAGGTCCGTGGCAACCCTTGTTCTTCTGAAATTTAAAAAAGAATTCGGCCCGGAGGTCTTTGCGCTCATAAAAAAATGGCTGCTGCAGAACTACTGCGATAATTGGGCCTCGGTCGATATCCTGTGCCCGGAAGCTATGGAGACCCTTCTTGAAAAATATCCGGAGCTTATCTTGAAGATCAAGGCCTGGACGCAGTCGCCCAACCGATGGGTAAAAAGGGCTTCGGCGGTTTCTTTTATCACGCTGGCCAGGCACGGCAAATTTCTAGATGCTGCCTATGATATTTCTAAGCGGCTTTTTCCTGTGGATGACGACCTGATTCATAAAGCCAACGGCTGGCTGTTGCGCGAAGCCGGGAAAACGGATATGCCGAGGCTGGAAAAATTCCTTCTGAAATACGGTGCTCAGATGCCCCGGACGACGCTTCGCTATGCCATCGAACGTTTTCCGGAAAAAAAACGAAAAAGGTTGTTGGCCAAAACGAAAGCATAAAAGGGAGCCTAGACATGCCTGACAAAGTGAAAATCAGCTGCCTCGAGTGCGGAGCGACCAATAATTTTCCTGTGGCGGCTGCGGGCAAGACGATTGTCTGCGGCAGATGCAAAACCCCGTTGCCTGTACCCGGCCAGGTGCTTGAACCGCCGGCACGGGCCGTGGCCAACTTGATCCAGAACGCAGGCCTTTCCCTGCTTATTGATTTTTATTCGACGACCTGCGCGCCCTGCCACATGATGCATCCGATTGTTGAAGGCCTGGCCAAGCGGAGAGCCGGCGAGGTGATGGCCCTTAAAGTCAATGTGGATCTCCGAGAAAACCAGGAGCTGGCCGCGGCTTTTAAGATTCAGGCGGTGCCGACGTTTCTCGTCATCAAGAAGGGGTATGAGATTGCCCGCAGCTCCGGTGCCATGCCTGAAACAGATTTCTCCTTGTGGGTCGCATCAAAAGCATAAAATTAGGTCGCGACGGATCACCTTTTCCGCAAGGATCGTTGCCTGGCCGAGGCCGGGAAGAGGTGTAACGCCCTTGGCGGCGTGTCAAGTCAATAAGGATTTTCTTCGAAATAAGATCTTTATTCTGAGTGGACGAAAAGAAAAAAATCTTTTATAGTCTGATAGAAAAGAACAATTTTTCACATGAATTTCAATGAAAACTGACCAGACAAGAAGGGGAGTTATCATGAAAAAATCGCATAATATCACTCTGCTTGGTGCGGGGCTGATCGGTACGTTTTACACTATGACGATCCACGGCCAAAGGAGTCGCGACCGAATCCACACAGTCTGTGCGGTCACAGATGATGAAGCCAAAGCGTTTGCTCAAAAATGGGGAATCCCAAAATGGACGAGCGATATCGCTCAGGCCGTCCAGGACCCGGAGACCGACCTTGTCATCGTCGGCCTTCCCAACAATCTTCACAAAAAAGCCTGCCTGCTTGCCGCACAAGCCGGGAAGGCCGTCCTGTGCACCAAACCGCTGGCCCGGAACGCGGACGAAGCCCTGGAAATCCTTAAAGCCGTCGAAAGAGCCGGCGTTTTCGCGGGATACCTGGAAGACCTGGTCTATACGCCTAAAACATTAAAATCCCTTGCCTCAGTCAAGAACGGCGCCCTCGGGAAGATCCTCTGGGTTCGTTCGCGCGAGACTCATCCTGGACCTCATAGCGCCTGGTTCTGGGATAAAAAAATTGCCGGCGGAGGCGCCATCGTGGACATGGGCTGCCACTGCATTGAGATCATTCGGAATTTTATCGGCAAAGACGTGAAGCCCATCGAAGTGGTCTGCACCGCAGACACGCTGGTCCATCCCATCCAGGCCGAGGATTCGGGGATCGGCCTCATCAGGTTCGAAAACCAGGCCATCGGCCAGTTCGAGGTCAGTTGGACATTTCGGGGCGGCATGGATTTGCGCGACGAAGTGGCCGGGACCGAAGGGACAATCTGGCTTGACCATTTCCTGAGGACCGGCTTCGAGATGTTTACGGCTGTTGGTCAGGGTGGGTATGTGGCGGAGAAAGCCGAGGGCGATAAAGGGTGGCTGTTTCCGGTGGGAGATGAGGTCCATGAGTTGGGATATGTCCACATGTTCGGCGATATGTTCGACGCCCTGGATGAGGGCCGGGCGCCCATGGAGACTTTTCTAGACGGTTATGTGGTCAATGCCATCATCGATGCCTGCTACAAATCGGCGGCCACCAAGAAATGGGAGCCGGTCCGGCTTGAAAAATGGGGAGCCGCCCGCAAAAAGGCAAAGGCTGAAGCCGGTCAAAAGATCGTAGACAAAAAATACGTGCTGATCAAGGAAGAGCGCATGCCCGACGGAAAGATCAAGCAGATTCTCAAAGATAAAAAGACGGGTGAGATCATTCAGAAGATAAAAAAGGGATAAAGGAAATGGGGACGTGCACCTTTGGCACGTGTCCCCAATAGAGAGGAGTTAAAAATGGCGGAAAAAGATCAAAAGGGAGAGGCGGTCAATCAGGCGCTCAGTCGCAGACAGTTCATGACGCAAACCGGCGTGGCGGCGCTTTCCTTGACCATCCTGCGGCCGGAGCTTTTGAAAGGGACGCAGGCGAATTCAAAAATCAAGCTCGGGGTCATCGGATTGGGCGGCCGGGGAGCCTGGATCGCGGGTCTTTTCCAAAAGCACGGGGGATATGAGCTTGTCGCCGGCGCAGATTATTTTCGAGACCGGGTGGACGCCTTCGGCGCGAAATTTTCGATTCCATCGCCCAGGCTTTTCGCGGGTTTGTCCGGATATAAGCGCCTGTTCGAGACCGGCGTGGATGCGATCGCCATTGAAACTCCGCCATATTTTCATCCGGAGCAGGCCGCGGCGGGCGTGGATGCCGGAGTCCATGTCTATCTGGCCAAGCCCGCGGCCGTGGATGTGCCGGGATGTCATGTGATTTCTGAATGTGGCAAAAAAGCCACGGTGAGGAAGCGGGCGTTTTTAATCGATTTTCAGACAAGGACCAACCCGCTTTTTATCGAAGCCCTCAAACGTGTCCATCAAGGAGATATCGGCGAATTAGTATTCGGCGAAGCCATCTATCACGCAGATTGCCCCTTCGAACAATGGTATGATCTGCTCACCAAAGATCCCGGCAATCCTGAGGCCTGGATGCGCGGTTGGGGTCTTGACCGGGCGCTTTCGGGCGACATGATCACAGAACAAGACATCCATGCGCTCGACGTCATGAACTGGATCATGCAGGAGCCGCCGTTATATGCGATCGGCAGCGGCGGGTTGACGGCAAGGCCGAAAATCGGCACTTGCTGGGATCATTTTTCGGTTTACTATCAATATCCCAATAATGTCGCCTTTCAATTCAGCGGACGGCAGTTCAACGGATACGGAACGCCGGAAGGAATTAAAAACCGGATGTTCGGGTCGAAAGGCGTCCTCGAAACCGAGTACGGAGGCAATGTCCTCATCCGGGGCGAAAATTTTTTCCGCGGCGGGAAGACGGCCGAGATTTATGAAGAAGGCGCGGTCAACAATATCGTCACTTTTTATAAAAATATTACCGGAGGAGATTTTGGCAATCCGACAGTAGAGCCGAGCATGCAAAGCAACTTGATTACGATTCTCGGCAGAAAATCCGCCTACGAAAACCGTCTGATCACGTGGGATGAGCTGGTAAAGGACAAGGAGAAACTCGTCCCAAACCTCAAGGGATTGAAGGATTGAGGAGGATTGAATGAAAACCGTGAATGGATTGGTTCTGATTTTGTTTGCGCTGGCAGTCGGCTTGGGGACCGGCCGCGCGGTCCAGAAAGGTGAGGACAAATTGATCGTCAAATTCGCGGTTTGCGATTGGACCATCGGGAAAACAGGAGATCCGGCCGCGCTCGAATTGGCTTCGAAACTCGGGCTGGAAGGTGTCCAGGTGAGTCTCAATATAAAGAACGACTCGCTCGAGCTGGGTCAAGCGGCTCTTCAAAAATCCTATCTGGACACGGCCCGGAAGCACGGCCTCGCCATCGCTTCCTTTGCCATCGGAGATTTAAACAACCTTCCCTTTAAAAGCGATCCGCGCGCCGAACAATGGCTCGAGCAGAGCATTGATATCTGTCGTGCCATGGATGTCAAGGTCGTGCTTGTCCCGTTTTTTGGAAAAGGAGATTTGCGGAAAGACCCCACAGGAATGGCGGTGGTCATCGAGCGGCTCAAGCGGATTGCGCCGAAAGCGGAGAAAGCCGGCGTCATCCTGGCGCTTGAGTCCTGGCTCAGCGCGGACGATCATCTGAAAATCATCGAGGCTGTCGGTTCGCCGGCTGTTCAAGTTTATTATGACGTTGGCAACTCCCAGGAAGCCGGATATGACATATTCAAGGAGATCCGCCTGCTCGGAAACCGGATTTGCCAATTCCATGCCAAGGATACCAAAGCCCTCTACGGGCAGGGCTCGATGGATTTCAAGGCCGTCCGCAAGGCCATGGAGGATATCGGCTATCGGGGCTGGTTTGTCTTGGAAGGGACTGAGCTCCCCCTGGGCATCGAAAAGAGCGTCCGCTACGACCTCGATTATTTAAGAACGATATTCCCCGCGAGACAGAAATAAAAAATAACTAGCGCTTCTTTTTCAAAATCTTGAGGTGCTCTAAAGAGCCGTAGAGCATCACTAATCTTTTGAATTCCTGTTCATTATAAAAAGAATATTTTCTTTCGCCAAAGACCTTGGCGACTTCGATACAAAAGCGGCAGGCCATTTCGATATCTAAAGGATGACTGGCGCCGGTCGCACATCCCGGGACGGCCACTTCAGTTGTTATCGCGACTCCGACCACGGGCGCATGAGTCGCTACAGCCGGCTGCATGATACTGTTCAGATGATAAACGCCGTTTCCGTAGGGAGTGATGTCCTGGGTTGTGATGGGGAAAACAACAGGCAGTTTCCCTGTCACCATCTGCATGATGTCTAACAGGTCCTCGCTCACTCTCAAAATATAGCCATCCTTGACTGTCGGTGAGATGGCGAAGCCTCGATGGTTGATGATTCGATTGCCTTTCGTCGTGTCGATGGAGAGAATGGCATCCATTTCTTGATCGACTTCATAGCGGTTCATCGTCTCCATGGAAACTGGAGCACTCATAAAAGGGACGGGGTCGTGAGGAAGAATGGGCGATCGGGGCGAAAGATGAGTGGCGACGATCACATTTCCCTTGAGCGCATCGCCCTGCGCTCTCATCTTGGCAATTTTTAGAGCGCCGGCTAAGGCCGTTATAGCTCCGTCGGCATCAGAGACCAGGCCGATCTTATGCGGCCTGGCGCCGATCCCGCCCAGCCTGCCGATGATGCCTAGCGTAGGGATGCCATTTTTTTTTGACTTACTCTCTTTTCCTTTGATTAGAATCTTGACGAATTGGGTTTCGCCTTTATCGCCCTGCACTTTGTGGGTGTCGAATTCTGATGCGTCCAGTCCATTCTCTATAAAAATGCCCTTTAGCACAGAAACGTCCATCCTAGGCTTTTCTAAAAAATCATAGATTTCCAATACTTGTTTGAGGGCCATGGCCTTGCTCCTTTCTTGTCTAGAGTAATTCTTGAATCATCCTGGCTAGAATCGTCCTTGGCGAAAGCACGGATTTACCGGTCGCCTGCCTGATTTTTTCCTTAACCTTTGAAGAATAGCCGATACAATCAAGGACGATAAGATCCACTTGATGATCCTGGATGTTTTTTACCACCTGTTCGAACTTAAAAGATTGACCGAGCGGAGGAGAACATTGGGAGGGGGAGGGCGAAGCAGCTCTATCTCGGCGTCGGGCATAAGGGTTCATAATCTCAATAATGATTTCGAGCCCGGTTTTTTGCCATTTTCTCTTGACGGTCTCTTTTTGCTCTTTTAAAGGAGCCAAGACCGCCAATGTTCCTTCTCTCATCATTGATGTCACCATGCTCAGAAGAATTGGATACGGGAGCAGGAGAATTTTTTGAGACTTGAGCCCCGGAAAATCGTCCGTGCAGAGAAAAGCCATCAGCTCGACATTTAATTTGTCGAGCGCGGATATTTGCTTTTGGATGAGGGGAATGATTTTTCTTTTTCCAACTACAACCGGGCTGCCGTCCATGAGACGGGTGATCAAGGGAAAATCATTTTTCTCGGGATGGAGAACCTCTATCCTTTTTTTCGAAAGGCCGTCCAAAGCCCCTCTTTCTATGATTTCGATTTTTGGGCCAAGGATGCTAACGATGTCGGAAACAACGTCTTGCCGCGGAGACTGCCCGATGGTTATCAATCCGATTTTTGGACGCATGCTCAAACCCTAAAGCTTAAAATGTCTTGGCCAATGGTATCTTCGATTATTCGAAGGAGACGATCATCCCGCATCCCGGCTCCCAGAATCAATTTTTGCGCAGAGGCGGCCATCATAATCACTTCTCTGTTTTCTTTTACCTGAGCGCTAATGAAAGGCATAGATGTCTGGGCATCAAAAGTCATGATTAAATCAGGAAAAGTGGCTATTCTTTCGCCTTCCCGTTCGAGCGTCATATATTCATTCCAGAATGTCAGCGCAAATGATTTTTTTCTTTCTCTAAGAAGAATTTTACCGATATCGAAGCCGTCCTCGGTCCTGAGCTCCAATTTTTTTACGATTCCTTTGGCGGTGAACCTTCCGCCAAGGGAAGAGACAATTTCTTTAGTTGTTTTTTCAGGGTCGGTCATTTTTCTCATATTTTTGAGCAGCAATTTTCCGATTTCCAAAGCCATGCGGATGGCTCCCGGCGCTCCATTCACCTTTACGTAAGAGGCGGAAACAGGATTTCTCGCCACAGCCACCATCCCGCCGGCCTTGACCGCTGCCTCTCTGACTTTTTTTGAAACTTCTGGCAAGGACCCTTTGAAAAAAGCTTCGACTCGATTTCCTGTTTCGGCACGTCCACCCACAGCCGTCTGCAAGGAGATATAGTCTTCTTTTTTTGTCAGTCCCATCGAACCCATGAGACCCAGAGGATGGGCCCGGCCGTTGCACGGGGCATCGACAACTGGGATATTGAGGGCTGCCGATTGAAGCCAGCCATTGACGATGCCGAGAGCGCCGATTTCACTCGAAATCAGTCCTCCGATATTTATCCCCGTCTGTTCGAGAAACAACTCGACGGCCCGGATATAGTCCACCGGCTTCAATAGGGCAGCACCTGCCGAAGGTGCGCCGACACCCGATACGGTCAAGAGCAGGTCCTCATCGGGAATGTCGCGAATTGAAAAAATTTCCGAGAAGCCGTTTTCAAGAGCAAGATGCGCAAGAGCCTTTCCTTCTTCAATCCAGCCCCCACCACCGCCGCCAAGGATTGTGCCGCCAAGAATAGCCGCCTCAGCCGTCTGTTTATCAATATTCATGCTTTGTCTTAATCAGAAATATTTTCATCCCGGCCCAGTAGAGGATGACGGCCGAGAGGATCCCGTTAAAAGCAAAAATCGAGAAGGGAAACACATGGATCTTAAAGGGATGGCCTCCAGTTGTCCAGCCGATCAGGCAGGAAATAAGATAGACACCAAAAGCCACTGGATTCCAGCGCATCGCCGAAGCCTGCGTCCGATCTTTACCTTTATGCCCTTCGAGCAGGTAATAATCAGAGACGAGGATTCCCCCGATCGGCCCTACGGCGATACTTAACATGCTCAAGAACAGCTCAAGCCTCCCGAGAATTCCCCACGCGGCAAGACAGGAGGCCAGAATTCCGACCACCAAAGCCAGTTTCCATCGGGTCCACCGGATCATGGAGTTAAATGCCAGCACAGAAGAATAAAGATTACTGTCATTGGTTGTCCACTGGGCAAAAGCGATCGCCATAAAACCCACGATTCCCAGTCCCGCATACTCGGGGCTGATGATGATGCGAGGGAGCTGCTCGTGATAAAGCCCGGTTCTCATCGAAAGGATCGATCCCACAAGCTGCATTAATGCGCTGATTCCCATGGACAGACTGGCGGCATACAAAATATGCTTAAAGCGCGGCTTGGCATACCTGAAGACATCTGCCGAAGTGACCGCGCCTACGATGAAGCCGCCTGCGACAATCGATGCGGCTGCCCCCAGAGTGGAAGGATAGGGCGAGGGAGAATGGCTCTGGCTAAGTTGGACGAGAGCTTGGGCGGGCAGAAAATGAAATCCCATTTTTGCTGCCGCATAAAGAAAAATAATCACCATGGGTGGCACGGCCCCCCAACTGAGTGCCTTGAGCCCTCGAAACCCGAATATGGCCGGGACCATCATCAGCAGCCCGCTTCCAAAGGCGAGGGAGGAGACCGGAAGCGAGGTTTTCACAAACGCTTTCAATGTCTCTGCAAAAAGACCAGCCTGGACTCCGAACCAACCCATAAAGGCAATGGCCAGGCATAAAGACATCAGCAGGGAGCCTTTCTCGCCAAACGACATTCGGGCTAGGAGAGGGGTGGACAAGCCCAGCTTTGCCCCCATGAATCCGGTGAGGGTCATCATCCCAATGAGAAGAACCTCGCCGAGGAGGTAAGCGAGAAGGACATCTTGAACCGAACCCAGCCCCATCCCGACCATCATCCCCCGGAGAAGGGCGGAGAGGACAATCGCAACTCCTATCCAAACCATAGCGATGTCGATCCAGGGCCTTCGTTTTTCGAGAGGGACGGGCTTTAGAGAGTAATCATCCAGGGCTTCACTCTTTTCATTTCCAGAGGCGACTATTTTTTTCCCTGACATAAATCTGGAATAAATTCTAGTACAGACAAAATAAATAAGCAAAGTGCAGAAGTGCCCTGACGCATGATCAGCCATAAAAGCCTGATGTCAACTTAAGAAAAATCGCTGGAGTCCGGAACCGATTTCTCCATACCGCCATTGACAATAGCGGGCGGATTTGAAATGATTTTACCGTTGATTATATTGGGGAACGCGCCAGACAGATCACAAGGAGGGTTTAGCGATGAATAAAACCACCGATTATGCTTTGACGTACCAAGGCCGTTTGATGTCGCTCGATTTTTTCCGCGGCTTGACTATGTTTCTGCTAATCGGCGAAGGTACGCATCTTTATAGCCATCTCATCGCCCCGGGATTGAGCGGCACGATTGTCGGCGCTATCGGGACACAACTTCATCACCATCCCTGGAATGGGCTGCGCTTCTGGGATTTAATCCAGCCCTTTTTCATGTTCATCGTCGGCGTGGCCATGCCCTTCTCTTTCGGTAAGCGGTGGGAGCGAGGGGATACTTGGGCGAAGACTTTTCGCCACACTCTTAAGCGCTCTTTCCTTCTACTCTTTTTCGGCTGGGCGCTCTACTGTATCGGCCCCGGTCACCTGACGTTTGAATTGTGGAATGTCCTGGCCCAGCTCTCTTTCACATTTTTGGTGGCATTCCTGTGGATGCGGCGATCCACTGCGACCCAGCTCATTTTCACATTCGGCCTATTGATCGTAACCGAATTGGCTTATCGCTTGTTTGCGGCGCCCGGTTTCAACCTACCTTTTGTCCCCGACCATAATTTTGGGTCATACGTGGATATGCTTCTCATGGGCAAGCTTTCGGAAGGGCACTGGGTCGCCTTCAACTGTGTCCCGACGGCGGCCCATACGATGTGGGGAGTGCTGGCCGGGCAGGTTCTCATGAGCAAGCGTTCGTCCGGCCGCAAGATCGCGACATTGGCCGTTGCCGGATTGCTAGGAGTCGTCATAGGCTACGCGCTTAATCCAGTGACACCGATCATCAAGCGCATTTGCACCAGCTCATTTGTCATTGCCAGCGGCGGTTGGTGTTTGCTGGCGCTCGGCTTTTCCTACTGGCTAGTCGATGTCATGAAGGTGCGGAAATGGACAAGATTTTTCGCCATCGTCGGCATGAATTCTCTGTTCATTTACCTCTTCACGGAGAGCGGAGGCGCCGGATGGCTGAACCGAATTGCCAAGCCATTCACGATGGGATTCTTTGGTTGGACAGGCGAACTCAGCGCGCAGATCGTCACCAGCTTGGCTGTTTGGGGGCTCTTGTGGTCGATGTGTTACTGGCTCTACAAGAAGAAGATTTTTATTAGGATTTGACAAGCGGTGGCGAAAAAGATTTTCGCCTTACGAATATAGTCTGAAAGGAGCCAACATGGAATTTTCCGAGGTTATCAAGAAAAGATACAGCGTCCGTGCTTACCAGCCAAAGCCCGTCGAGGAAGACAAGCTCCAAAAAGTGCTGGAAGCGGCGCAATTGGCCCCGACGGCGGCCAACAGACAACCTTTTCGTCTCATCGTCATTCACACCCATGGTCGAGAGTCAGAGCTAAAGCGGATCTACGGTCGTGATTGGTTTTGTCAGGCGCCTATCGTGATCTGTGCCTGTGCCGTAACATCCGAGGCCTGGACGCGTATGGACGGAAAAAATTACGGATACGTGGATGCGACGATTGCCTTGGATCACCTGATTCTTGCTGCGGCAGATTTGGGACTGGGAACGTGCTGGGTCGCCGCATTTAATCCCGCGGCGGCAAAAGAAATCTTGAGATTGCCGGCGGATATGGAGCCGGTGGCGTTTACGCCCCTCGGCTATCCGGCCGATGAGCCCGGGTCAAAAAAACGAAAGGCTTTATCCCATCTGGTTCGTGTGGAAAAATAATTGAAAAAGGGGATATGCCGAAGAGGGGACTCGAACCCCTACGAGCGGGTAAATGCTCACTAGCCCCTCAAGCTAGCGTGTCTGCCAATTCCACCACTTCGGCATCAATCGCTTGGGAGGGTTTATTTCTTCTTAGTTTCTTGAGCCGTCGTCTTTGGTTTAGCGGTCTCTGGCTGCTTGGCCACCGGCTGCTTTTTGTCTTTTTCCGCCGCGGCCGGGGCCGTCTGAGTGGACTGACTGGCCGGAGGCGGAGTTTCCTGCTTGGTCGCAGGAGTCGTTTGGGTTTTCACCGGAACAGCTTTTTCTCCGCTGACCGCCGACTTGACCTCGCGGCCGGACAATATCCATAGCCCGAGCGATGTGACCATGAATAAAACAGCGCCGATCGTCGTGACTTTTGACAAGATGGTCGCTGTGCCGCGGGGACCAAATGCCGTTTGGCTTCCGACGCCTCCAAACGCACCGGCCAGGTCAGCCGCTTTTCCGGACTGCAGGAGCACGGCGATAATGAGGACCAAGCAAATGACCACATGGATGATTGTGATTAACGCACTCACTGTTCTTCCTTATATGCTCGAATCGCTTCTTTGGCAATCTGAATGAAGGAATCCGCTTCGAGCGAAGCTCCTCCGACGAGAAACCCGTCGATATTCTTTTCCAGGAACAGGGAATAAGAATTGGCAGGCTTTACCGACCCGCCATAGAGAATTATAGCACAAGATGCCGTCTCTTTTCCATTTTTTTCTGCCAGTTTCTCCCGGATGAAGGCGTGGACCTCTTCGGCCTGGGCCGGAGTGGCTGTTTTTCCCGTCCCGATGGCCCAGATCGGCTCATAGGCGATGATGATCTGGCGGAATTGTTCATCGGTCAGCCCGGCCAGCCCGGCATGGATTTGGCTTTCGACCCGAAACATGGTCTTTCCGGCTTCCCATTCTTCAAGTGTTTCGCCCATGCAAACAATAGGATTCAGCTTGGACTTAAGCGCGCTCATGATTTTTCTATTGACGGCCTCGTCGGTTTCCCCGAAATACTGGCGCCTTTCGGAGTGACCGATAACAACGTACTGGCAGCCCACGTTCTTGAGCATCGGGGCCGAAATTTCTCCGGTATAAGCGCCTTTTTCCTCCCAGAAAAGAGTCTGGGCGCCAAGTTGGACAGGGCTCTCGCTGACCAGCTTCTGGACGGATCTCAAAGCTGTAAAGGGAGGAATGATGACGATTTCCGCATCGACGAGGTCCAGGCTGGCCTTGACGATGGCAGCCGCAAGCACCTTGGCTTCCTGGATCGTCATATTCATCTTCCAGTTGCCGGCGACAAAGGGAGGCTTTTTATGGTGCATTTTATTTTTTCTCGAGCGCTTCGATACCGGGCAGGGTTTCATTGGCCAGGTATTCCAAACTGGCCCCGCCTCCGGTGGAGATATGCGTGATTTTCCGGCTGACTCCGGCCTTTTCGACGGCCGCGATGGAGTCCCCGCCGCCGACGATGGAAAGAGCGCCGGAATTGGCCACGGCCTCGGCGATTTTCACCGTTCCCTGGGCAAATGCGGGGGTTTCGAAAACACCCAGCGGGCCGTTCCAAACGATTGTTTTGGCTTTGGAAATAATCTCGGTGTACTTGGCGATTGTCTTGGGCCCGATATCGACTCCCATCAAATCCTGGGGAAAGGGGAAGCTGTCAACAATCTTAACGATCTGCCCCGATTCGATGGAAGCAGCCAGGATATGATCGAGGGGAAGAAGGAACCGGATTTTCTTCTCTTTGGCCTGATTGAGAATTTTTTTGGCGACCTCTATCTTGTCCGGCTCGACGAGCGATTTGCCTGTGTCAAATCCTTGCGCCTTAAAGAATGTATAGGCCATGGCGCCGCCGATGAGGATCGTGTCTGCTTTATTCAAAAGATTCTCGATAACCGGAATCTTGTCTTCGGCTTTAGCGCCTCCCAGGATGGCGACATAGGGCTTGGCGGGGGAGAAGAGAGCCTTCCGCAGATAATCGACTTCCTTTTTCATGAGATAGCCCGCCGCCGATTTCTTGACATAATCCGTAATTCCGACGACGGAGGCATGCGCCCTGTGACTCGAGCCGAAGGCGTCATTGACGAAATAGTCGATCCCCTGGGCCAGCTTTTTTGAAAATTCAGGGTCGTTGGCCGTTTCTCCGCTATAGAAGCGCAGGTTTTCGAGCAGAAGTAGCTGCCCTTCTTTGAGGCTCGCTTTCAGCTTATCGACTTCGTCGCCGACCACATCGGGGGCCAAAATGACGTCCCGTCCGATGAGCTCTCTCAGCCTCTTGGCCACCGGCTTCAGACTCATCTTGGGGTCGAATTTTCCTTTGGGACGGCCCAAATGTGAGGCCAGGACAAGCTTGGCGCCTTTGCCGACGAGATAATTGATCGTGGGAAGCGAGGCGCGAATCCGGGTGTCGTCGCGGATTTCGCCCTGGTCGGTGAGCGGGACATTGAAGTTGACGCGAACAAAAACGGTTTTTCCCTTGACGTCCAAATCTTCGACAAATCGCATGACGGTCACCGAGAGATGTATTGGATGAGGTCGCGCAGGCGGCAGGAATAGCCCCACTCATTGTCATACCAGGCCAGGACTTTGAGCAGGTTTTTCTCGATGACCTTGGTGGACAGCCCATCCACGATCGCCGAGTGGGGATTTTCCATGAAATCCACCGAGACCAGCGGCTCTTCTGTGTACTGCATAATGCCCTTCAATTTGCCATCCGCGGCCTTTTTGAAGGCATCGTTCACGTCTTTTTCTGTCACTTCTTTTTTCATGACCGAGACTAGGTCAACGACCGAGACATTGGGTGTCGGAACGCGGATGGCAATTCCGTCGATTTTCCCCTTGAGCTCGGGCATGACCAGGCCGACGGCTTTCGCAGCGCCGGTCGTGGTGGGAATCTGGGAGACTCCGGCTGCCCTGGCCCGCCGCAAGTCCTTGTGAGGAGCATCCAGGATTTTCTGGTCATTGGTGTAAGCATGGATCGTCGTCATGAATGCTTTTTCAATACCGAACTCCTGATGGAGCACCTTGGCCACAGGAGCGAGACAGTTCGTTGTGCAGGATGCGTTGGAGATGACGCGATGTTTGGACGGGGCATAGGTGTTTTCATTGACCCCGAGGACGATCGTGATGTCCGGGTCCGTGGCAGGCGCGGAAACGATGACTTTTTGCGCGCCGCCCTGATCGATGTGCTTGATGACATCGGGTCGTTTGGTAAATATGCCTGTCGATTCTACGACGATCGTCACGCCGAGGTCTTTCCAGGGGAGCTTCCCCACTTCTTTTTCGGCCAAGACCTTAATTTTTTTATTATTGACGATGATGGCGTCGTCTGTGGCCTTGACATCTCCGCTAAAAATGCCGAGCACAGAATCGTATTTGAGGAGATGGGCGAGGGTTTTAGCGTCCGTGATATCGTTGACCGCAACAAATTCGATATCCGGGCTGTTGATGGATGCCCTGAGCAGGTTCCTGCCGATTCGGCCGAATCCGTTGATTCCAACTTTAATAGACATGACTAAAACCTCCTGTCCTATTCGTGTGAAATATAGAGAAAAGAATAAGATACATTAGCATAAATGGCTATTGAAATCAATGCCGCGTATCGAGTCATCTAAAATCTAACCATGGGGCTATATATCTTGTCATATAAGAATCTAACCGAAAAAGGAGGGATATTTTGGCTGTCGTGATAACCTGACTTCCTTGGTAAGGAGGTTAGGTCATGACTCGGGAGTTTCGCATGGGTTATATTCAATCGGTTCAGGAACGGTACCTGAGAGCGACAAAGCAGGAAAAAAGCCGGATCCTCGATGAGCTCTGTAGGATGTGCCGTCTGAATCGAAAATATGCGATCTGGAAGATCCATCAGGGTGGGTTCGAACGGGGCATGATCAAGCGAAAACGCCACAAGGAAAAGCTTTATACGGGGAGAGTCTTGGATGTGGTGCAGGCCGTTTGGAAGGCGTCCGGCTATCCCTGGTCGGTCCGGCTGCAGGAGATTTTTCGCCTCTGGCTGCCCTGGATCCGGAGCCGCTACCGTCTCCCGCTTGAGGAGCAAGAAAAGCTTCTGAGGATCAGCGCCAGCACCATCGATCGCTCGTTGAAGGACAAAAAGACTGCCATGAAACGGCGGCTCTATGGCCGGACCAAACCCGGAACACTGCTGCGGCACAAGATTCCCGTGAGGACCGAGTTTTCCGACGTCCATGAGGCCGGCTGGATCGAGATGGACCTGGTCTCTCACAGCGGCCGCAGCGGCGAGGGCGAGTTCCTCCAGACCCTCAACCTGACCGACATCGTCTCCACCTGGACCGAGAGCCGGGCGGCCATGGGAAAAGGGGAACAAGGCATCGTGGACCGACTGGAAGAGATGCGCCAGGGGTTCCCCTTTCCCCTCCGAGGACTGGACGTTGACAACGGCAGCGAGTTCATCAACTACCATGTCGAAAAATACTGTGCGGAGCGCCAGATCCACTTCTCCCGCAGCCGACCCTATAAAAAAGACGACAACGCCCATATCGAGCAGAAAAACTGGACCCATGTCCGCAAACTCATCGGTTGGGACCGCTACGATTCCCCAGAAGCTGTCCACGCCATGAACGACCTTTACGCCAACGAGCTGCGGCTCTATATGAATCTCTTCCAACCTTCGGTCAAGCTCGTCCAGGTCACCCGAAAGGGTTCCCGCTTGCGTCGTGTCTATGATCGGCCTCAAACGCCTCTCGATCGCCTCCTCACTCTCTCCGCCACAGATCCTCATCTCCAGCCAAAGACAATCGAGGCTCTCCAGCACCTCCGGCGCCAACTCGATCCGTTTGCCCTATCCAAGATCATCAACCTCAAGCTCTCCAACATCTGGAGCCTGGCCCATTATCGGCCCCAACTTCCCCCAAAAGAAACCCAGCCGCTGAAAGGAATCTCGTCCGTGGAAAAACAAATTCTCCGAGCTATCGCCAATCTGCAGGGCATTAAAGTCTATGTCCGTCCGCAAAAAGGAGCCCCCCTCCTGGAGGTCAAGCATGGTTAGATTCTTATGTGATAAGATGTATCCCGCTTCGGTTAGATTCTTATATGACTTGACAGGTGCCGGCTTCCGTCACGGCGGGCGGGGACATGCCGTGGCGCCGATCGTTGATCGCCGGATGTGATGGCATTCTCAAGAATTTATGCTAAAATCTCAAGAAAACGGACATCATGAGTGCCTGAGATTTCCGGGCAAAGGAGCCGGCATGAAAGTCTTGACTTCGCAACAAATGAAAGAGATTGACCGCAGGACGATCGAAGAGATCGGCATCCCGGGACCCGTGCTTATGGAAAACGCCGGGCTTCAGATCGTGAAGGCCATCCGGGCCAGATTTCCTAAGGTCGAGAAGGAGAATGTCGTTATCGTGTCCGGAAAAGGCAACAACGGCGGGGACGGTCTGGTGGTGGCCCGGCATCTGTTGAACCGGGGAGGAAAGCCCAAGGTTCTGCTCCTGGCGGCTAAAGAGGATCTAAAGGGAGATGCCGCTTTGAATCTGGGAATCGCCGATAAAATCGGTGTCGATATTGTGGAAATATTGTCCATCGAGGATTGGAAAAAGCACAAGAGCACGCTGAGCGCAGCCACTCTGATAGTCGATGCCATCTTCGGGACGGGCCTCTTGAAGCCGGCCGAAGGTCTCTATGCGGCGGCCATCGAAGATATCAATAAATCGAAAGCTTTTAAACTAGCTGTCGATATTCCATCCGGCTTGTCTTCCGATACCTTTCAGATCATCGGGCCTGCCGTCAAAGCGGATTTGACTGTTACCCTGGCCGCCCCGAAAATCAGCCATGTTTTCCCGCCGGCCGAGGAAATGATGGGCGAGCTCATCATCGCGGATATCAGCGTCCCGCCGTTTCTTTTTGAGGATGAAAGCTTGACGCTCGAGCTTGTCGAAAAGCAAACGTTGATGCCCTATTTTAAGAAACGCCAGCGAGATACCCACAAAGGGACGTATGGCCATCTTTTTATTATTTCCGGCTCGCTGGGCAAGACCGGGGCGGCCGTTATGGCGGCCAAGGCTGCATTGAGAATGGGGGCAGGACTGGTCACGGTGGGGACGGCACAGAGCTGTCTGCCCATTATTGCTAAGGCGATGATGGAATTGATGACCGAGGCCTTGCCGGAAACGAAGGAAAAAACGATCGCCGGAGACGCAGTCCCTAAAACCGTGAAGCTGTTGAAGGGCAAAGATGCTCTCCTTATCGGCCCTGGAATTTCCGCCCATCCGTTGACAGCGGAGTTCGTTGTTTCGCTGCTGCCCAAGGTTCAGTGTCCGATCGTCATGGATGCGGACTGTCTAAATGTGCTGGCGGGGCATCTGGATGTTTTAAAAACATTGGCGAATCGCGCGGTGCTCACCCCACACCCCGGAGAGTTTGCGCGTCTTCTCGGCCTCTCCACAAAAGATGTATTGGATCATCGGCTGGAGATCGTCCCTCAATTTGCAGAAAAGCATCATGTTGTGCTTGTCCTCAAGGGCTATCGAACGCTGATCGCTAGCCCGCAGGGAAAAGTCTATATCAACCCGACGGGCAATCCCGGAATGGCCAGCGGAGGTTCGGGCGATGTGCTGAGTGGGATGATCGCATCACTCATCATTCAAGAAAAGGATATCCTGGGAGCGACTCTGGCGGCGGTCTATCTCCATGGGCTGAGCGGTGACATTGGTGCCGATCGAGTGGGCGAGAGGCCTTTGATTGCCGGCGACTTGATCCGCTATTTGCCCCAGGCGCTGAAAATGATGGAAGAAAAAGGATGATCGTATATCGTCAATGACTTAAAAAATGGCAATCAAGAAGAGCCTAAAACAAAGACGAGGCAAATACACGACTCATTCCGAGCGGGAGACGTTCGCGCTGGCTAAAAATCTGGCCAAAAAATTCAAGGGCAACGAAGTCGTACTTCTGATTGGGGAGCTGGCGCCGGGAAAACCGTCTTCGCCAAGGGGATCGCCGCGGGTCTCGGGCTCAGGGACATCCGCCAGGTCTGCAGTCCAAGTTTTACTCTACTCAATATCTACCTGGCCAGCGTTCCCATCTATCATCTGGACCTATACCGGCTGAGCGGCGAGGCAGAGATCCGAGACTTGGGCTTTGAGGATTATATCGGCGAAGGCGTCGTGTTGGTCGAATGGGGCGAAAAAATCAAATTTCCTCTGGAGGCGATCCGGGTGGATATTGAGGTCGGTTCGGGCGACACAAGGACAATTCAAATACGATTTTAAAATTGACAATCCCCCCTTTTTATTTTTAAATGATGGCAAATTCGAAGAAGAGAGGTCGGAATGAAGCTGTCCACGGTCAGAGAAAAAATCTGTGAGGTCAAGGATTTTCCCAAGCCCGGCATCGGGTTCAAAGACATCTCGCCCGTCGTCCTGGATGCCAACACCTATCATTTTGTCGTTGATAAGCTCACAGCCTGGGCCAAAAAGAAAAAGCCAGATGTGATCGTCGGAATTGAAGCGCGCGGCTATCTTTTTGCAGCGGCCGTCGCCCGCGACCTGAAGCTCGGCCTGGCCGTGATCCGCAAAAAGGGCAAGCTTCCGCGAAAGACGGTCTGCGTGAAGGCCCCCAATGAATATGCCGTTGAATATTTCGAGATGCATGATGATGCGATCCGCCCGGAGCAGCGGGTCGTCATTATCGATGACTTGATTGCGACCGGCTCTTCATCCATCAGCGCCATTGATCTCGTCAAGCTGCTCAACGGAAGGCCGGTCGGGTTCGGGGCGGTGGTGGAGCTTTCATATCTTAACGGCGTTCCCAACATCAAAAAGGTCCACCCGGAGGTCGATATCCACTGCTTGATCAAGTTTAAAGAATAAGAGCGGAGAGGGAAGGGCGACGCTATAAGACCGGCCACGTAGTTCCCCGGAAAGGAGATCCATGCGGCTTAAGAAAACGGGTCGCAAACCTTTGATCATTATTATCCTTTTAGCCCTTGGAGCGGCCAGCTGCGCGCGCGTCGCAGCTAAGCTCGACCTCACATATGGCGCCGAGGAGTTCAATTGGGTGAACAGGATGATGAAGAAGATGTCGATCGAGGAAAAGGTCGGGCAGATGGTCGCCTGGCAGTACAACGGAAATTTCTATAACGCCGACAGCGATACCATGAAAGATCTTGAGAACCTCATCGTCACTCACGGGATCGGCGGCTTGGTTGTTTTTGCTGGCAATGTCTATGAGACGGCCCATCTCGCCAATGCTTGTCAGAGAATGGCAAAAGTCCCTTTGCTCATCGCCTCTGATTTCGAGCGGGGAGTGGCCAATCGGATCACCGGCTCGACGCTTTTTCCGAATATGATGTCCATCGGGGCCGCCGATTCCGAGGACCTGGCCTACCGGATGGGAAAAATAACGGCCGAAGAGGGCCGGGCCCTCGGCGTCCATATGGCTTATGCCCCCGTCGTCGATGTCAACATCAACCCCGATAATCCCATCATCAATACGCGCTCGATCGGAGAAGATCCCGAACGGGTCAGCCGCTTGGCCGCCGCCTTCATCAGGGGGTGCCAGGAGAACGGCATGATTGCCACGGCCAAGCATTTTCCCGGCCACGGCGATACCGACGTCGATTCTCATAGCCTGCTGCCGGTCATCAGAGCCGACAGGAAGAGGCTGGACGAAGTCGAGCTCTATACGTTCAAAAAAGCCATCGAAGCCGGAGTCCAGGCCATCATGACCGCCCATCTGAGCGTCCCTGCCCTAGATGCTACGCCGGATCTTCCGGCCACACTCTCGCCCTTGATTTTAACAGATCTTCTGAGAAAGCAGTTCGGCTTCCGGGGACTGATCGTGACGGATGCGATGACCATGGGAGGCATCACCAACACATACTCGAACACTGACGCCGCTCTAAGAGCGATCATGGCTGGCGTGGACATGGTCCTCCTTCCTCCGGAGCCGGCCAAGGTGGTCGCCTTTTTGAAGGAAGCCGCTAGGAGCGGGCGGATCCCGGAAGCGCAGATTAACCAGTCGGTCCGGAGAATCCTCATGGCCAAGGCCCGACTGGGTCTCTACAGACAGAAACTCGTGGATATCGATGCTTTGGCCCAAAAAATCAGCTCAAAGGGGAATCTCAGACAGGCCGCTCTAACGTTCGAAAGCGCAGCGACGCTGGTGAAAAACGAGGGGAATCTTCTGCCGCTCCCTTCCCCGGGCAAAAGAATTGTGGTGCTTTCGTTGAGCAGCGATCCGGGCGATTATTTCGCCGGACGGGCATTTGCTGAGGACGTAAGAAAACGATGCCCTGAAACTCAGATTTTCTATGCCGATGCCGACACGGGCAGGGAGTCCCTTGAAGAGGCAGTCGCGAAATCCTCTGAAGCCGAGGTCGTCGTTTGCGCCCTATTCTCGAGGTTGAGCGACAGGAAGGGGAGCGTCGGGCTCGATTTAAAGTATATCGAGCTAATCAAGAGATTCGCAGAAGAGGAGAAGCCGATTGTCATTCTGTCTTTCGGAAGTCCCTACTTTTTAAGGTATTTTCCCGATGTGGACGCGTACCTTTGTTTTTACCAGAATACGCCACAAACCCAGGATATCGCGGCCCGGGCGATTTTTGGAGAGATGGAAATCAAGGGGAAGCTTCCCGTGTCACTCCCGGGGTTATATCCAATCGGACACGGCATCCTCTTGCCAAAAAAATAATTAGGGCCGTTTTTGGGAGAAGCTTGGCCGCGGCTCTGGGGGCCCCGAAACATCTGCAGGAATAGTCAGAGGGCAACTTCCACGAAAACTGGGTTGAGGGCTTTGATTAAATCCTGTGGAGAGATCTCGGCAAGCAGGCCGCGTTTTCCCGCATTGATATAGATGACCGGCAGTTCGCCGATCGATTTTTCCATGTAAACCTTGAGGCGTTTTCGCGTGCCGAAGGGCGAGATCCCGCCGACCATGTAGCCCGTATGCTTGAGGGCAGCGTCAGGTTCGCACGGGCTCACGGTTTTTACGCCTAAATGCCGGGCTAGGTTCTTTGTGGAGACTTCTTTGTCTCCGTGCATCAAGACTATTAAAGGCTCGTGCCTTTCGGTTTCCATAACCAGTGTCTTGATCACCGAGTGCTCATCGACCTGGAGCTCGCGGGCGGCCGTTGCCGTGCCGCCATGCTCTTCGTATTTATAAGGATGGATGACAAACGGAATCCCGTGCTCTTTGAAGACCCGGATAGCCTGGGTCGTGGGATATTTTATCTCGATCATGCGCTGGTTCCAGTTAAAATAATACTATAAAAAATATGAAGATTCCAAGTGAGGACGCGATTGAAGATAAGTTGACCTTTGGGATGTTCTGTGATACTACCTTAGGGGCTTATTCCATGGATATCGGCCCTGCCCGCGAAACATTAAAAATATTTATTAGGAGGTCGCATGTCGCGTTTTAAGCATCTCAAGGTATTTGGCATCTGTCTTGCGATTTTCATCTTGCTGTTCGGCCTTGCGAATGCCTTCGGACAGAGTGTGAGCGAGGATTTCCTAAAGGCGATCACATACCGTGATATCGGTCCCAGTCGGCAAGGCGTTCGGTTTACGGACTTCGCGGTCCCCCTCCAGCTTCCGTATACGTTTTATGCGGCGACGGGTTCGAGCGGACTGTGGAAGACCGTCAACTACGGACATACGTTCGAGTCTATCTTTGAGAATGAAAAAGTGATCTCGATCGGCGACATCGCGGTCGCGCCATCGAACCCCGACATCGTTTGGGTGGGTTCTGGAGAGGCCAACTCCTCCCGGAGCACCTATTATGGCGATGGCATGTACAAGTCCACGGACGCCGGCAAGACCTGGAAGAACATGGGACTCAAGGAGTCCCATCATATCGGCCGCATCATCATCCATCCGACCAATCCCGATATCGTCTATGTCGCGGCCCTCGGCCATCTCTACACAGACAACCCAGACCGCGGGCTCTACATGACCCGAGACGGCGGAAAGACCTGGGTCAAATCCCTCGCCGTGAACGTCGGCAGCCGGGCGATCGGTGCGGTCGACGTCGTGATGGATCCTAAGAATTCGAACGTGCTTTACGCGGCCACCTATGACAAGTTGCGCCAGGACTGGAATTTCCAGCTCGGCGGACCCGGCAGTGGGATCCATAAATCCACCGACGGCGGCCGGACCTGGAGGAAGTTGGGCGGCGGCCTCCCGGATGGAATTCTCGGCCGCATCGGACTGACCATCTATCCGAAAAACCCGAACATCCTCTATGCCGTCATCGAAAACGGCAACAAACCCGGAATGTCGCCCGAAGACCGGATGAAAGAGATCATCGCCGGAAAGTCGAGCAGCGGCATGATCAACGGCGAGGTCTATCGCACGGATAATGCCGGCGCGACCTGGAAGAAGGTCAGCCCCGAGAAACAGAGCATCGGCAGCGGTCCCGGCTATTATTACTGCGATATCATCGTCGATCCCAACGACGACAAACATGTCTATGCCCTTTCGGTCAACGTCCAGGAGTCCAAGGACGGCGGAAAGACATGGGCCAACCCATTCCGCTTCGGCGGCGACAACCACGCCCTCTGGATCGACCCGGCCAACTCCAATCATATGCTGCTCGGCTACGACCATGGCATGGGCGTGACGTTCGACGGCGGCAAGAGCTGGTACCATCCGGATTTCATCCCGGGGGCCCAATTTTATGCCGTTGACTTTGACATGTCTTATCCCTACCGCGTCGCGGGCGGGCTGCAGGACAACGGCTCGCTGATGGGGCCCAGTACGAAGAAAGGCAGCTCACCGATCCGCCTTGAGGATTGGCAGACGGTCGGCGGCGGCGACGGGATGTATAACGTCTTCGATAAGGACACGAACCGCTATCTCTACAATGAATCCCAGTTCGGTCCGCTGCAGAGAAGGGATTTGATGACCGGAGAAACCAAAAGCATCGCTTATTCAAGGATCAAGCCGGCGACGCGCTGGAACTGGTGCTCCCCCGTCCTCGTCTCGATTCATAACGGCCAGGTTATTTATCACGGCGGGAACATTCTGGTGAAATCAGAGAACCGCGGTGAAACCTGGACGGAGATCAGCCCGGACCTTACAACCAACAATCCGGCGAAGCTGCCGCAAGGCAAGGGCGGCGATGGAGATATCCAATATTGCACGATCACGACGATTGATGAATCGCCGCTCATGGCGGGCCTCCTCTGGGTGGGCACAGACGACGGCAACGTCTGGGTGACGAAAGATGACGGAAAAAACTGGACAAAGCTCAACGACAAGATCACCGGCAATCCCGGGTATTGGGTGAGCCGTGTGGCTGCATCCAACGCCGATCCCGGCACGGGCTATGTCTCCTACACGGGCTTGCGGAACGATGATTTCCGACCGTTCCTCTATAAAACCACGGATTACGGCCAGACCTGGGCTTCGATCGCCGGCAACCTGCCGAACGAATCGATCAATGTCATACGCGAAGACGTTAAGAACCCGAACCTGCTTTTTGTCGGGACGGATTTCGGGGTTTATGTGTCCTTTGATGGAGGTAAAGCCTGGACGAAGATGAAGGGCGATATGCCGAGCCAGCCCGTGCATGACCTCAAGATCCATCCGCGCGAAAACGATTTGATCGTCGCGACACACGGCCGGGGCATTTATATCGCCGACATCTCGTTCCTCCAGGAGTTGACGCCGCAGGTTCTGGCCAAGGACGCACACCTGTTCGGGATTGAGCCCAAGATCAAATGGGCGCCGAACCCCCCGAGAAATGAATCGAGTTCGCTCAACTTCAATGGAAAGAGCGAGCCGGCGGCTATCGTCGTCAATTATTATCTCAAAGCCAAGCCCCAAGGAGATGTTAAGATTTCTATCTACAAGGGCAACATCCTCATCAACGAGATCAAGGGCACGTCCAATCCGGGTCTGAACTCGGCAATGTGGGATATGATGCAGCGCAGAGAGTTGACCGCCGATGAGAAAAAAGCGATGCAGGATCGAGCTGCGCGTTTTGGCGGAATGAGGGGAGGCATGGGCGGCCAGTTTGGCGGCGGCCAGCGAGGACAAGGGCAGAGAGATCCCAATTTTGCTTATAACCCGGCCGATGAGGGCGATTACAGGGTGGTCGTGACTTTCGATGGCCAGCAGCTTATCGGATTTGCCAAAATCTTGCAGGACAGTTGGTCGCTAAAATAGATTTCTTTGGAAGAGGGGACGAGGCGCGACCCGTCCCCTCTTTTTTCTATCGTAAAGAAAATTGACGTCAAACATCGGGGTCAAACCTCAACATTCAAAAAATCATCGAAGTTAGGGCGGCTTCTCAATTATCCTGCCTCTAAGGAACAGCAATTGTCGGATGTTGATGTTTGATCCCGTCTGTATTTGGCATAAAGATTGCATAATTTGTCGATATGCTTGAGCTCAAAGGGGTCACCAAGAAATTCCATGTTTTTCCCGTGGTCAACCATGTCAGCTTTGCCGTTCGGCCATCCGAAGTCCTCGGCTATCTAGGGCCGAACGGCGCCGGCAAGACGACGACCATCAAAATGCTGGCCGGTCTCTTGGAGCCTTCCTACGGCGACATCTATCTCAACGGCGAAAATATCAAGAAAGATATCATTGGGTATAAAAAGAGATTGGGTTACGTGCCGGAACAGTCCGAGATCTATCCGCACCTCAGCGGATACGATTACTTGTTAATGGTTGGACGGCTCCGTAATATCCCGGAAAAGCTGCTCAAGGAAAAAATCGTGGAGTTCCTCAGGTTGCTCGGCTTGGAAGACGACATGCATACGGCGATCTCCGCCTATTCGAAAGGCATGAGACAAAAAGTCCTAATCTCCGCGGCTCTCCTGCATAATCCGGACATTTTGCTCCTGGACGAACCGCTCTCCGGCCTGGATGTCATGACGTCCATGGTGGTGCGGGACCTCGTCAGAAAGCTTGCCTCCGAGCGGAAAATTATCATCTACTCTTCGCACGTCCTGGAAGTCACGGAGAAGATTTGCACCAGGGTCGTCATCATCCATAAAGGCGATATCGTCGCCAATGATTCGGTTGAAAACCTGAGAAGCCTCATGCAGTTGCCCTCGCTGGTCGAGATCTTCAGCCAGCTCGTTGTCCAAGAGGATACAGAGGAGGTCGCCAGCAATATCGTTGAAGTCATGAAGCATCGGCAATGATAGCCAAGGACATTCTTAGCTACGAGCGGATGATCGCTTCCGTCCGCGGGCGGACTAAACAATTTATTGTCCTCAGCCGGCATTTCTTCGACCGGCTCTTCCAGAATGAGATCTTCCCCTTTGAAGAACAGATGAAAGAGAAAATCATCGTGCTGCTCGTTCTTCTCGCCGTTCTGGGAGGCCATGTTTCGAACTCCATTCTGATGCGCTATATGTTTGTGGCTGATAACGGGTTGTCTTGGCTGGAAAAGTGTTTCTTCATAAGCTTTTTTATGGCCCTTCTGGCTTTTGCCACGATCCTGGAATGGGATGTGATTTTCCTCGACAAAAAGGATTTCTCCAACTTAAGGTCGCTGCCGATCGCCCTCAGAACGCTGTTTCACTCTAAATTCGCCTCCTTTCTCCTGTTTATCGGACTGTTCTCGGCGGCCTCCAATGCCATCGCCGTTTTTGCCTTCGCCTTTTATCTTCCGCAATGGAGGTCGCCGAGCCTGCTGTTCCTCGTCCGCTACATGATCGCTCACGTCATCAGCGCTCTGTCCGCGAATTTCTTTATTTTTTTCTTTTGCGTTTTTCTGGAAGCGCTCCTGATGGTTTTTCTGAGCGCCCGATTTTTTCGAAGGCTTTCGCTCTATGTCCGTTTTCTGTTGCTGGCGGGACTGATTTTCTTGATGATGATGTTTTTCATCGATTCCATTTCCGTCAGCGATACATTTTCCGCGCTGACAGCCTATAAAGACAGCCATTCACCGCTGATCCTGGCGTTTCCGCCCATGTGGTTCGTCGGCTTGTATGAGGCCCTTCTCGGGACTCAAGACCCTCTGTATCGGTCGCTGGCCTATCTGGCCGTCGCTTCTATGATTCTCATGGCCGCCATGTCATTTATCGCCATGCAAGTCAGCTACAGCAGGCATCTCAGGAAAACGCTGGAGGAGATGAAAAGGCCTCCTCATATGCGCAAATTTCGGAATGCCCTTTCTTCGGGATTTAATAGCCTCTTTTTGCGGAATTCCATCCAAAGAGCTATGTTTCATTTCTTCGGTCAGACTCTGAAAAACAGCTCCATGCACAAGTTCCAGCTGGCGGGCTATTTGGCCACGGCCCTGGGCTTTATCCTGATTCTTTTGAATTCTCAGCAGGCAGCCTTCAGAAACATGTCAGTATCGAACAGGAACTTACTGGCCATCCCCATCATCCTATCGATCGCCCTCCTCCTCGGCGTTCGCGGAATCGTCAATGTCCCGCTGGCGTCCGAGGCCAATTGGGTTTTTAGGCTAACGGAGGGGGAGAAGAGGCAAAACTATTTTATGGGTTTAAAAAAGGGGATTTTCTTTTTTATACTTCTTCCGCTCTTTGGGGTCCTGTTTGTATTTTTTGGTTTTCTCTGGGGGTGGTTTTATGCGCTGCTGCACTGCCTTTATGGGCTGGCTGCGGCCCTCATCCTCATGGAGATATTGTTCTGGAGATATGCCAAGATTCCGTTTGCTTGTCTGACTGTGCCCGGGAAAGCCAAGCTCCATGTCCTATGGTGGTTCTATGCGGCCGCTATTTTGATTTTCACGACGCAGTTGAGCCGCATCGAAAAAAGTCTCTTCATGAATCTTCCCCATTTTTGGTCCGTCATCGGCGCGGGATTTATGATCGTTTTTTTTCTTGAAGTCTGCCAGCATCTATTCATCTATGGGAAGGTTCAAATCGTCTACGAGGAGGAGCCCGAGCCCGTCCTGATCGGCTTGGACCCCAGGAGCTGATTTATCAAGTCCGGCAACGAATGCCAGCGATCGGTTTAGCGGACAGTCTAAACATCCGGCCTCGGATTGTCGTAAGATATTGAGTAGGAAAAGATTTATTTAAACAGAGAAGACCTTCTGTCGAGAGGAGGGAAACATGAAAAAGCCCTTCGTTCTTTTGTCGTGTTTTTTTCTTTTATTTGGCTGCCAGAAACAGCCCAAAATCGATAAAACCCGAGAAAACGGCGTTGAGGTTGTCCTGAATCATCTCCACCCCTACATCATCAAAGGCGAGCCGAGCACCCCGATTCTTGAGAAGGCTTTTTCTATCGATACCGAAAGGGAAGATTTGCTGAAGATTGGATTGACGGATATCGAGACTTTTGATGTCGATGACCAAGGAAATATTTTCGTCATTCAATGGCAGAGCAAAGAGAATTTTGTCTTCAAATTTGATCCGCAAGGGCATTTTATTAAATCTTTTTTGCGATTTGGACAGGGACCGGGGGAATTAGAATACGGAGGAACAGTATTGATCAATCCTCAAGGCGATCTGATGGCCAAAGATCCTTCCAAGCCGAAATTTCTCGTCTATGACAGAGATGGACATTTCCTCAGGGAAATGCGCCTAGGAAGAAACTTTAGCCCAATCCCTCTAGCCAATGGAAGCTATTTTATTTTTTGGGGAGAGGATACGCCGGAGTATCGCAAACAATTCGTCGGGGTATGCAATTCGGAATTTCTAAACATAAAAATCCTTGATCAATTTCAATATCCCAATGCCCTGAACGTCCGGTGCCCCGTGAATAGAGACCTGCTGACTTATAAAGTGGGGAGCGATAAAATCTATATCGGGAACACGGCCAAAGGATACGAAATCGGCGTCTATAGCCTTGAGGGGAATCTATTGAGAAAAATCAGAAAAGAATACGATCCAGTGTTGGTCACGGATGATATCAAAAAGGATTATTTTGGAGCTTGGCCGAAAGATGATCCCCTGCGCAATAATTTCTATTTTACGGAACACTGGCCCACTTTTCGCGGCCTGTTTAGTGATGATGAAGGCCGGTTGTTCGTCTTAACCTACGAAGCCGGCGGAAGTCCCGGCGAATTTTTGTATGATATTTTCAATCCGGAAGGGGTCTTTGTCGGAAGAATGAGCCTTGCCAATATGAAAAAACTTACTTCCCCGCGTTCATTTGCCGTTAAAGTTAAGAAAAACCGTTTCTATAGTCTTGGGGAGAAGGGAAACGGCTATAAGGAATTGGTAGCGTATAAGTTGTCTTGGAAATGATGGTCGATAAAGAAATCTCCCAGTAAAACTATTTTACACCTGTAAATTATTTTAAATTTCGGCCTTTTCATCACGGGCCAGAAAAAAGAAAATTGTCTCGGCCACCAAAGGCATTTTTGGCAAAGGTATTGCCTGCACTAATTAGGCACAAAATATGCACTAATGACTGTTAAATAGGAACGGATGGATAAATTTGCCGCAGACTGGGAATAATTCGCGGCGCCGACTGTCTTTATATAAGCGAAGCCGTAATTTTGACTTTGCCGTCTTTATTTGGTACTTTTTAGTTAATTGCCTTCGCAAAAGTAACGATTTAGCTCAAGCGGGCGTAATAAAAATGAATCCCGCTTTTAGATTCAGGGAATTTTGGTGAATTTCAGCGCCAAAGCTAGAGAGGGTTAACATGGTAATACCAAAAAGGGTGTTGACTATTTCATTGCTTGTTATTGTCATTGGAGTATTTGGCTATTTTCTTTTCTTTAAAAAGGGCTCTAACGCGCCGCCAAAACCGGGGAGTGAAACCTCTACTTCGACTCAGCCCGCGGCCAACCCCTCAGGCGGGATCACTCCCCAGGAAAAGGCCGAAGCGGCGCCCCTTCCTGTCAAAGCCGTCCCTGCCAGGAAGGGCGAGATTATCATAAGATTGAAGTCTCCAGGGGAGGCTTTTACGGACAAAAAAATCGCCATCAAAGCCGAGGTCAGCGGAATTGCCAAGAACCTCAGAGTTGCTGAAGGCAAGCATGTGAAAGAGGAGGATGTCCTTCTTGAGCTCGACGACCTTGAATATAGGCTGAAGCTTGAGAGACTACAAGCCTACCGTTTGAAGCTTCTATCGGATCTCTTTCTGGAAAGACAATTTGCGGCGCCCGAAACTGCACCGAACCGTGCCGCTCTTGATAAACTCAACAAAGCTAAGGCGAATTATGATAAAGCAAGCGAGGGGTTCCAAAAAGGCCTGCTCTCCCAGATTGAGCTGGAAAAAGCCCAGAAAGACTATGAGTTGATTTTGATCGAGGCAGGCAGCAAAAAAGACGAAATCATGTCCACCAACCTGACGCAGACCGAGATCGATGTCAAGATATCGCAGATGGAGCTGGACAAGACCAAAATCAGGGCGCCGTTTTCCGGCATCATTACGGAAATCAAGATATCCCCCAAGGAGCATATCTCCTCCGGCCAGGAGCTATTCACGCTGGTCAATATCAGCCAGATCAAAGTAAAGGCCAAAGTGCTTGAAAGCGAGATCGGCAAGATGAAGGTCGGCCGTGAAGTCGATTTGCGTTTTAGCGCCTATCCCGGGAAGGTTTTCAAAGGCATCGTCGAGGCCATCAGCCCCATCGTCAATTCCGACGATAAAACCTGCTCCGTCCATATCACTGTCAATAATCCCACCGAAGAGCTGAAGCCGGGGATGCATGCCGAAGTGGAGATTGAATCCGAGATCTACAAGGACAAGCTGATTGTTCCCCAGGAGGCCATCCTGGTCCGGGGCGGGCGGAAGCTCGTCTTCGTGGTCGAAAACGGCCTGGCCAAATGGCGGTATATACAGATCGGGCTCGAGAATGAAAACTATGCGGAAATCCTGCCTGGTGCGAACCCGGGGGAGGGTCTGAATGAAGGCGAGATGGTCATCATCGAGGGACATTTCACCCTGGCCCATGACGCCCGCGTCACGATTAAATAATCGTTCCTCAATTTGAAAGGGGGGAATATGAAAAAACAAGTTCCTGCTGCCAAGAAGGCGGCCCTGATAACAATTTTTTCGGCGTTTTTAGCATTATTTTTCTACCTGCCTCAGACATTCTCGCAGGAGCAAAAAGCGGAGAAACTCTCCCTCACTCTGAAAGATTGCATCACCAGCGTGCTCGCCAACAACCTTGACTTGTCCATCGAAGCGTTCAATCCCGACATCAATGATGCCTCGATCTCCGCGTCCAAAGAACAATTCCTGCCCGAATTCAGCCTCAATTATTTCAATCAGAAACAGACTACGCTTGGGGGCTGGGGTGTGGAAGGAACGAGCTACCGAAATAAATATGACTCCTATTCTCTCGATTTAACTCAGAAAGTGATTACGGGCGGGAGCGCGACGCTTTCTTTTACGAATTCTATGTTCGATACGGGAAGAGCTTTCCAGGTCATTAATCCATCGTATAATAGCGAATTTCGACTCAGGCTCGCCCAGCCACTTCTCAAAGGCTTCGGCCCGAAGGCAAACAAGTACAATACAGTCCAGGCTATAAACCAGAAAGATATCGCTGTTTCGGCGCTCAAGGCTAAGCTTATCCAAACGATTTATGATGTCGAACAGGCGTATTGGAATCTATACTCGGCCATCGAGAACCTGAAAGTCCAGGAATCTTCGCTGGAGCAGAGCCGGGAAATCCTGAGGCGAAACAGGGAGGCGGCGCGGGTAGGGGCAAAATCGGCCATTGAAGTCCTGAATTCCGAAGTCGAAGTCGCCAGGAATGAAGACTATGTCGTCTCCTACAGGATACAGGTGGAACAGGATGAAGCAAATCTAAAAAAAATTTTGAACCTTCCCTCTGAAGCGGCGATGTCGACCAGGTCGCTCACCCCCTCGGACAAGCCTGTCGTCGAAAAGATGCAAATCACGTATGAAGGAGCCCTCAAAGCGGCTTTTGAACAGAGGCCGGAGATCGTCCAGGCCGAAATACAGCTTGAGAACAACGCCAACGACATCAGCTATAACAAAAACCAACTCCTTCCTCAGCTGGATTTGGGATTCAATATGTGGAGTCCGGGGCAATCGGGCATCAAGTATCTCTACCAGGACAATAACCCATTCTCAGGGATTATTGTGGGTAAGGTCGTCGGCAGCCGCGTAGATGCTTTGAAGGAGGCCCTCAAGACAACTTATAAAAATTGGTCTGTGAATTTAACTCTGACCGTTCCCCTGGGGAATGTTTTTTCACGGGCGATCCTGACCAGGGCTAAAATAGAGCAAGAACAAAGCCTGGTGCAGCTCGAAAAGCAGAAACAATCCATCGCTTATGAAATTGCTCAAGCGATTAAGGAGTTGCAGAACAGCGAAAGGAAGATCAAGACCTCCGAGGCTTCCAGAGAACTCCAGGAGAAGCGCCTGGCGGCTGAAATGCAGAGATACCAGCTTGGCTTGGGCACTATTGAATGGCTGTTGAGCTATCAAAGCCAGCTGACCAACGCAAAAATTCAGGAAATCCAGGCATTGATTAATTACAGGATGGCGGTGGCCAACCTTGAGCGCGTGATGGGAACGACTCTGAAATCCAAGGGACTGAAGTTCAGGGATTATGAATTTTAGCGAGACCTGAGAATGCGGAAATCTAAAAAGGGTCGGGCTGAAGTTGTTGTCCTGTGGTTTCTTTCTATTTCGATGGGCGCAATAATCTGTAGCGCCCAGACGATTATCCAAAACCCGGACAAGCCGCTAGCTAAGAATACCGGCAGAGTTGTTGCCCTAAGGGAAGTCATGAAAATCGCCGACGAAGGCGATCAATATTTTTTCAAGTATCCCTTCAATCTAAAAATCGCGCCGGACCAATCGATTTTTGTCCAGGAGCAGGAGCATCTCTGGCAATTCGACCGGAACGGCAAGTTTGTCCGTGATTATTTCAAAAAAGGCCAGGGCCCGGGCGAGATGATTTACGTTACAAATTTTGATTTGACCGAGGAACATATCATCATCCACACGAGCAGCCCGTCGAAAGTCATGTGGATTGATTATACGGGTCGATTGGCCAAAGAATTCACCGTTCCACAGAGACGTTCCTTAACGTTTTTGCTCTTCCACAAGGATGTCTATTTTTTCAATAGCTACGAATCTCCCTTTGGGCAGGGAGAGCCGAAATTCGTCGATATGCCCCAAAATTTTACGGCCTTTTCCGAAGGCGCAAAAGAATTGAAGCCGCTGATCGCCCTCCCCATCCGGGTTTTTATCGTCTCGGGGCGGGGAGGCGGCGGGGGGATGATGTTTGTCACCAGCCTGATCAGCGTTCCTTATCAACAAAAATATCTCTTTTTGTCCCATACCTCCGAATATCTCTTGAAGCTTTATGACGTTGAGACCAATGAGATCGTTCGTGTGTTCCAACGCAGCTATAAAAGGGTGAAAGCTCCTCCGCAAAAAATCGACGAAAAAAAGGGTAGGATGATGATAGACGGCAAGAAATATTTCGGTCCTCCAGCTCAGAAGTATTCGAACGATATCTTGAACCTGTTTGTTGATAACGGCGATCTTTGGGCCGTCACTTCAACGACGGATAAAAATAAGGGCATCCTGATCGACGTTTTCAATTTCGAGGGGAAATACATCGACAATTTTTATCTAAGACTTCCGGAGAAATCCACTCTCAACCTCGGCCCCGGACGGCTGAACACAGTGACCGTGTCCAAGGGATTCCTCTATGGCATAGAAAGAAACGAAGACGAAACGTTTTCGATCAAGAAATACAGGATTGGAGAGTGAAAAGAAGGTAAGCCCATGAAAATTCATTGGAGCGGAATCCGGCTTTCCCTGATTTTATTGTCTTTGATGAGTGCCGGGCTCGTTGCCGAACAGAATCCGCAAGGGAAGGGCGCCGTCACCAAAGAAGGCGATGTCATAATCGTAAAAAACCCCGAAAAGCCGCCGGCCAAAAATGCCGGGCGAGTCCTCAAGTTTCAAGAAATCTGGCAGATCACCGATAAGGGCGGCCAGTTTTATTTTAAATATCCCGGAGAACTCAGGGTGTCTTCGGATGGCCATCTATTTTTAGCGGATGAAAATGAATTGTTAAAATTCACGCCGGAGGGAAAATTCATTAAGAATCTCTTCAAGAAAGGTCAAGGCCCCGGAGAAATCGAGAGTGATTTTGCTTATTTTATCTACAATAACGAGATTTACATTTACGATTTTATGGCCCTCAAGATGATTCGGACGGATTTAAATGGTGGGCTTGTCAAGCAAGTGCGGATAGAGAGCGGACCTTATAACGGATTTTATGGTGTCTTTAAGGATTGGTTTGTTTTTTTAAAAGATGTCTTTCCGCCTCCAGCCGAAAGAAAATCCAAGCTCCAGGATATGCCGTGCGCGATCAGGCTGGTTTCAGAGGATGGCAAGATCGAAAAAGAGTGCTATGTGTTTCAAAGGCAAATGTTTTTCCATCCGAACGGCATGACATCCTGGACAAGATGGTATTCGGTCTTGAGCGAGGACGGCAATCGCTTATACGTCAGCCATACTCGGGATTATCTCATTGAAGCTCTCGATTTGAACAGAGGTCAGGTTATCAATCGCTTTAAGAGGGAATATCCAAGTGTTAAGTATAAAGAGCGAGGCTGGGAAGAAAATTTCTATAAAAAATTCGACGCTCCGAAAATTCGATACGAAATTGACATTGCTGGCTTATTCATAAATAAAGATTTCCTTTGGGTTCGGACCTCGACCAGCGATAAGGAAGAAGGGGATTTGTTTGATGTTTTTGACAGCCAAGGGCGGTTTATCGACAACTTTTATCTCGGCGCGGGACGAACGCTGCTCGACCCTTTTGGAGATATTGTCTTTGTTTTAGAAAAAGATCAAGCGGAAAATTATCGATTGATCAAATATAAAATCATGGAGTGAAAGGGAGGGATGCGTATGAAAAAAACATTTTTGATTAGCTTTTTGGGATTCGTATTTCTGGCTGCTTCAACAATGGCCTATTCCCAAAAGATTGAGACCATCGATGGTGTTCGTGTCGTCCACAATGTGAAGGGCGGGCAATGGGGGAAGAATCCGCAAGTTTCCATTAAGCTCTTCCAGACTATCGGTGACCTTAACACCGAGGATGAAAACCTGGCCTTCAATTCGCCTTCTGATATCGCCTTGGATTCCGCCGGCAATATCTATGTTCTGGATTCAGCGAACCAAAGGATTCAGAAATTCAGCCCCGAAGGCAAATATCTTGCCACAATCGGTAGAAAAGGCCAAGGCCCGGGAGAGTTCAATTATCCCAGTTCGCTCGATATCGATGGACAAGGCAATTTTTATGTGTTGGATCCCTTCGTGAAAAAGATCCAAGTTCTTTCCTCTCAGGGAAAAGAACAAAAAACAATTCGTGTTATAAAGGACACCATTTTTGAAGCGCGATTTTCAAAAACGGGCCTTTTCGCGGCGGGTATCTACCCCCGTATGGGATCAAAATCTGAAGAAGAAAAGAAAAACAAGGAGCTCCAAAGACTGGTGAAGCTCTATGACCAGGCTGGCACGATCCAAAAAGAATTCGGGCTTATCACTGATTACGGCGATAGCATGTCCAATTACTACGGCAATATATTTCGGCTTGACATTGATCAGGATGGAAACGTTTATCTTTCTTTTTGGAGCCAAAATCGAGTGGAAAAATATTCGGCAGACGGACATCTGCTCTGGAAAGCCGATCGCCCTTTGAATTACGAAACGGGAATTAAGGAAAAAGAAAAGAGAGTAAATCATGGAGGTGCCGTTGATGTCACGCCGCCGAGAATGAACGCGGTCTCAGCCGGCATCACCGCTGACGAAAAAAGACGCGCCTGGGTCGCGACGTTGAACCGGCAGATGAAAAAGGAAGAAGAGGTTTCCACGCTCATGGTCGGGGGAGGTGGCGGCATCAGCAAAGTCGAAACAAAGGGAAACCGCGATCTGCAGACAACCGATATGTATAAGTTGGAGATATTTTCTGCTGAGGGAATTCTTCTCGGTGAGATTCCCCTTAATCAATTTGTCAGCCATATCCGCATCATAAAAGACAACCTCTTCCTCATCGATTCCGACCACGGGGCTAAAATATACCAGTATAAGATTATCGAAAAATGAAGAAACTTTTTGTAGGGGGAATCCTTTGTTCGGGCGTTTTTTGTGTCGTTTATCTTCTTGTCGCGATAAATGCCTATCCTCAAAAAATTGAGACCATCGATGGCGTCCGTGTCGTCCAAAATGAGAAGGTCGGAAAATGGGGAAAGAATCCGGAGGTGGCCATAAAGCTCATTAGGACGATTGGTGATATCGATACCGAAGATGAGAACTTGGCTTTTAATTCGCCTTCCGATATCGCTATGGATTTCTCAGGAAATATCTATATTCTGGACTCGGGAAATCAGCGAATTCAGAAATTTAGCCCAGAAGGGAAATATCTTGCGACGATCGGACGAAAAGGTCAGGGCCCCGGCGAATTTACTTCCCCCTCCTCACTCGATATTGATGCTAAAGGATATCTCTATGTCTTGGACTCCAATCAAGGGCGACTTCAAATCTTGGCTCCGGACGGAAAGGAATTCAAGATTATTCATACGATTGAGCACGATTTGCAACAAGTCCGAGTATTAAGATCTGGGCTATTCGTCGCCAGAAGCAGTTTCCGGCGAGGTGCTTTTTATGAAAAGCGCAAAAGTCTTCCCAAATTGCTCGAGCTGATCGATTCCCAGATGAAGGTCCTGAAAGAATTCGGAGATATGTTCGATTATAAAGAATATGTCACGAATGAAGTCGGGAATAGCGCCTTTTTTGATGTCGATAAAAATGACAATATTTATTTGAGTTTCTCTTATCAAAACAGGATTGAAAAATTTTCGCCGGACGCCGAGCTTATATGGAAAGCCGATCGCGCGCTGAACTACAGCACAGAACTTATTGAAAAAGGAAGATTGGAGGTCACCGCGACAAGCCAAAAGTTCTTCCCCCCGAAGATGAACCGATGTTCAAACGGAATCGCTGTTGATAAAAGAGACAAAGTCTGGGCTTTGACTCTGAATCGGCAGATAAAAAAAGAAGAAATAGTCATTCATTACGTGAGCGGTACTCCGGCCGGAGTCACGAAAAAGACAATCGGCAATACAGACCTCCGGACGACAGATATGTATAAGCTGGAGATATTTGCCCCCGATGGCATTCTGCTCGGCGAGATTCCCCTCAATCATTTTGCGGATAGCATCCGCATCACCGGGGACAACCTCTTCTTGTTCGACCGTGAAAGAGGTGTGAAATATTACCAGTATAAGATCATCGAAAAATGAAAATTAGGGATAAATAAATTCAGGTAAAACGAATGGCTCAGCATCTCATTTCACTCTTTCCAAGCTGTGAGCCGGCGCCTCAAGAGAGAAACGTCCTTTAGATAAGGGAAAAAGATAATGAAAATCGCGAAACTTGCCATCGACCGTCCGGTAACAACCTGGATGTTTTACATAGCGATCTGCTTGCTCGGGTTTGTTTCGCTGCGCCAGTTGAGCGTCGATCTCATGCCGAATATCAGCTATCCCCGCATTTGCGTGATGACCCAGTACCCCGGAGTCGCCCCCGAAGAAATCGAAACGCTTGTGACGGCGCGTCTCGAAGCCGGCGTCAGCCGGGTCCCCGGATTGAGACGGGTCGAATCCATCTCCAAGGAAGGCGTGTCCTTCATGACCCTCGAATTCGACTGGGGCGTGGACATGGATTTTACGCTGCTCCATACACGGGAAGCGCTCGACAGCACCCGCGACATGCTCCCCGAAGGCACCGATAATCCCGTTATCATTCCCATGGACCCGCAAAGCAAGCCGATCCTGGTCCTGGCCGTTTCGGGCGAAAGCAATCTCTTGGAGCTCAAGAGCTTCGCCGAGGAGCTCGTCAAGCCGCGGCTCGAGCAAATCGAAGGGATCGGCTCGGCCGAAATAACCGGCGGCATCGAGCGCGAGATTCAGGTCGAAATCAATCCGCGGCTCTTGGCGCTCTACGGGCTGACCATCGACGAAGTGGCCAACCGGGTGGACGCCTTCAACAAAAACCTCCAGGGCGGGACAATCCGCAAAGGGATGTTCAAGTACGCTATCCGCGTTGTCGGCGAGTTCGAGTCTATCAACGAAATCGGCGAGATCAACCTCAAGACGACCAAAGAAAAGGGAGTCATCCGGCTCAAGGACATCGGCCAGATCAAAGACGCTATAAAAGAGCGGCAGGGAATGACCAGGCTCGATCGGATGGAAAGCATCGGCATCCTTGTCCGAAAAGAAGCCGGGGCCAACACCGTCAAAGTTACGCAGCTGGCGAAACAAGTCATCGACCAGATCACGAGAGAAAATCCCAAGACGAAAATCTTCATCGTCTCTGAACAAGCTGGATATATCGAATCTGTCATCAAAGCTGTCTCCGACGAGATCATCCAGGGCGCGATCCTGGTGTTTATTGTCGTCTTTCTTTTCCTCCAAGAATGGAAATCCCCGCTCATTATCAATGTCGTCATTCCCATTTCGATCATCGCCACGTTCAATCTTCTTTATTTTTGCAATATCACTCTCAATATCATGTCGCTCGGCGGCCTGGCCTTGGGGGTGGGCATGCTCGACGATTGCGCCGACGTCGTCTCGGAAAACATCTTCCGGCACCGGAGCCTGGGGAAAAGTCCGCCCGAGGCGGCATATATCGGAACCAAAGAAGTCGGCGGGGCGGTCACGGCCACCATGCTGACGACAGTCGTCGTCTTCCTGCCGATCATTTATGTCCACGGCGTGGCTGGCCCGTTGTTCAAGGATGCCGCCCTGACGGTGACCTTCTCCCTTGCTGCGTCACTGATTGCCTCCCTGACGTTGCTCCCGATGCTCCAAGCCAGCAAGCTTAAGTTGAGTCCTGCTGCGTTAAAGCCTGGCTCTGACTCGAGCGGCGCTTCCCACAAATGGACAACCTCACGGTCGAAACTGGGGTTTCTGCTCTATCCCTGGAAAGGGCTGCAATGGCTTCTGTACAAAATTCTCAAAGGCATCTTTCTCGTTCTAAATTTCCTCGCCAGCTATTTAACCCAGCTCCTGGCCCTCGTCTTTCACTATCTAGCCCTTCCCTTCAAGCCCATCATCAAGTTTGTGTTTCGGGTTTTCAATTCTATTTATTTACCCTTCCGCGTGCGCTATCAGGGGTGGCTGGTGTGGAGCCTGGACCATAAGGTCACGGTTGGCCTAACCGCCCTGATATTTTTCGGCGTGACGTTCTATATCGGGGCGCTGCTCCCCCGAGAGCATATGCCGCCGATTAAAGCCACGTCTTTTGAACTTCAAATGAAGACCCCCGTCGATTATTCGTTGGAACAGACGGCGGATATCGTCTCGGCTCTTGAGACGAGTCTAAAAGTGATGCCGCCAGTCAAAGTCACCTTTTCCCAGACCGGGATCGTCAGCGGTATGGAAAGCTCGAGCTCTGACATCTCTCTCAACTCCGCTCAGATCTTTGTCGAAGTGGATAAGCCGTCCCAATTGGAGCCGACGCTTGAGAATTTGCGACGACGGCTTGCCGATTACCCCGACGTCAGCTACACGGTCGCCAGAGAAGAGTCGGCGCTGGCGGAATTCCTCGCCTTTTCTTCCGCCCAGATTGTCCTCAAGGTTCAAGGGCTCGATCTGAACCGTTTGAAGGTGATTTCGCGGGAATTTGTCGAGCGGCTGAAGAATATCAACGGCCTCGTCGATCTGAACACAAACATCGGAGAAGGGAAGCCGGAATTCAGAGTCAAAATCAGAAAGGATGCTCTGGAGCGGTACGCCAACCTTTCCCCTGGCGTCGTCACAAATTACCTGGTCAATGCGGTTCGGGGAAAGAGAGCGACTCAGTTCAGCGAGCTGGAGAAAAAGTATGATGTTTACGTCCGTTTCGATGAGAGCTCTCGGGCCACGATCGAAGCCCTTCTCGACGGCCAGCTCCCATACCAAAACACGCTCATCCCTTTGAGAGACTTGGTGACGGTCGAGCCGGCCAGGGGTCCCCAGGAGATTCGGCGGGAGAACCAGCAGCGAGAGACCTTGATCATGGCCAATCTTCATGATGCAAAAATAAGCCAGGTCGTTCCCGCGATCAATGAACAAATCCGGCGCACGCCGCTTCCCGAAGGCTACCAGATTGTGTTCGGCGGAGAGCAGGAAGAAATGAAGAAGTCGTTCAAAAGCCTGGTTTTGGCGCTTTTTTTGGCAACACTTCTGACCTATATGATCATGGCAGCTCAATTCGAGTCGCTGCTCCATCCCTTCCTTGTGATGCTCACCCTGCCCATGGGAGCTGCCGGGGCTTTTGTTTCCCTGTATATCGGCAGGCAGTCCATCAATGTCATGTCCATCATCGGCATGGTCGTTTTGGTCGGCCTTGTCGTCGATGACGCGATCGTCGAAATCGATTTTATCAATCAACTCCGGAGAAGCGGAAAGCGCCTGCGCGAATCGGTCGTTGAAGGATGCATGACCCGCTTGAGAGCGATTCTCATGGCTTCTTTGGACACCGTGGCGGGGCTCATCCCGATGTCCCTCGGCTTGGAGCGAGGGTCGGAGCTTTTAAAACCATTGGGCATCGTGGTCGCAGGCGGCCTGTTATTTTCGACGCTGCTGACGCTGATTTTGATCCCAGTAGTGTATGAATGGGTCGAGCAGCGAAAAGAAAGAGTCCGATGATCAAAATGTTTATTGACCGGCCGGTGGCGACAGCCATGATTTATCTGGGGGTACTCGTGCTCGGCGTCTATTCCTTCCTCAACACGCCCCTAGAGCTCGAGCCCAAAGAAGATTTTCCTACGGTTTATGTGAGGACGAGCTGGTCTGGAGTTCCACCGGAAATCATCCAGACCCAGATCACAGCGCCGCTCGAGGAAGCGGTTTACGCGGTCAGGGGCGTACGAAAAATCAAGTCAACCTCAGAAATAGGTGAGTCTTTAATCACGCTCGAGTTCGATCCAAAGACCAATATGGAGTTCGCTAATATTGCCCTGAAGGAGGAAATTGCCAAAGCCAGAAGGCGTTTTCCATCGAGCGTGCCTTCCGAGGTCAGGCCCACGGTTGTGCCCTACATTCCCGAAGAGTTTCAGGTCCAGCCGTTTCTGCGATACACCATCTCGGGAAACTATTCTCTTCAAAAACTGCGCGAGATGGTCAAGGACAAGCTTGAATTCGGCATTGAATCCATCCCCGGTGTGGCGAGCGTCAGCGTGAGCGGCGGCTCCGACCCGGAAATCCGGATCACTCTCGATAAGAAAAAATTAAAAGCCTATGAAATCCAGCCTTTCAAGATCTTATTGGCACTCCAGGGACGGCTCACCACCTTTCCGGCCGGAAAAGTTAAAAAGGGCAATCAGGAATATATCTTCAAGGTCACGGATACAATCTCCAGCCTCAAAGAAATGGGCGAGGTCATTGTGGCGTATTCCGGTCAAAATCCGATTCTGCTCAAGGATGTGGCGGAGCTCGCCCCTGCCTATGGCGACATCGCTTATATCAACCGGATCAATGGGAAGCCGACGGTCGCCCTGTTGATTAATAAGGAAAAAGGAACCAATACTCTCAAGGTTTCCCGGGCGGTGAAAAACAGGTTGGAGAGTCTCAAAAAGGAGTTGCCGACAGACTTAATCTTCAAAGCAGCAGACGACGAAAGCCAGGCTATCCAAAAGAACCTACGCGATCTTTATCTGCTGGCCGGGATCATCACGGTGGTTGTCTTTGTCATGATTTTCTTGGTGCTGCGGAGGCTTCGGCCGTCGCTCTTGATCCTGTCCTCGATTGCCTTCAGCCTCGTCATTACCTTCAATCTCATTTATTTTTTTAAGATCTCGATGAACATGCTGACGCTGGGCGCGTTGGCTCTCGGCTTCGGGATGTTCGTCGATAATTCCATTGTCGTCTTTGAGAACATTTTAAGGCTGAGAGAGCGGGGCCTATCGCCTCGCGAGGCCGCCATTCGGGGCCCCAAGGAAGTATTCGTGGCAGTGCTGGCCTCGACGCTGACGACGATGGCGGTCTTTTTCACCTTTCCCTATTTTCAGGGCCGATTGAAAATCTATTATCTCCCGCTGGCGATCGTCATTGCCTCGGCACTGGCGGGGTCGCTTCTTGTCTCTTTTTCCTTGATTCCTGCCTTAAGCCCCAAGTTAGTCGAACAGCGCAAGGGAGTTCCTGAAGAAAAGGTGCGGGCGGGATACGAAAAATTCTTGCGATTCATCCTGAGACATCCCCTGGAAGTGCTGCTCATTGTGTTCGCGATTTTATACGGGAGTTACAAGTGGTTTCGTTCGGAAGTTACGATCGGACAATGGGCGAGGTGGTCTTTCCGGGAATATCTCTTTGTCAGCCTTCGGACGCCGCCCGGCACAAGTATCGAACGAACAGACGAGGCCATCAAAAAATTCGAAGACAAGGTGAATGAGGCTCCCTACGAAAAAGAGATGATAGCGGATATTTCTGGGGAAAGCGCCTCTTTGAGAATCAGTTTTCCACCTGCCATCGAAAATTCCTACCGGCCTTACCTGATGAAAGAAGAACTCATCCAGCTGGCCACCCAGTATGCCGGAGTTGATATTTATGTCACCGGCTTCGATCCGCAATACTATGCCTCTAGCATGGGCACCGGAACCTACCTGAGCTCTTACATAAAATTTTATGGGTATAATCTGAAGAAGTTGAGAGATATCGCCTCCGAGCTCGAAAAAACTTTGAAAAAAAATCCGCGGATCAAAGAAACCAAGCGCTCATCCTCTCGTTATGGCTGGTTTCGCGGAGATACTTTCGAAAACATTCTCAAGATCGATAAAGAATCTCTTAGGAAATACGATATTGATCCGCAGTATCTCTATTATCATCTGGGGACTCTCATGCGCGGAAATTTTGGCTCCGCCGTCCGGATCAGCCTGGAGGGCAAGCAGATCAATGTGTCTGTCAAGTTCCCCGAAGCGGAGACTATGGACCTGCGGAATTTGCAGGATGCCTTGATCAAAACACCGCGGGGTGAGTATTTGAGACTGGGCGAAATCTCTCAGCTTGAGGAACGTCCGATCGCCGGCTCCATCGACAGGGAGAATCAGCAATTTCAGGAGAGGGTCTCGTGGGAATTCCGGGGACCGTCAAAAGCCGAAGAACGATACCGGAAAGCTCTATTCGCCAGCCTCCATCTCCCGCCGGGGTTTTCAGCCACCCTGGAAGAAAGGTGGCTGATGACAGAAGAAGAAAAAGGCCAGATCAAAATGGCCATCATCTTTGCCCTCCTCATCATTTTCATGATCCTGGCCAGTCTTTATGAGTCCTTGATCCATCCATTTTTTATTATGCTTTCGGTGCCGCTGGCGTTAATAGGAGTCTTCGTGGCGTTCATCGTGGCCAAGTATCCGTTTGATTCGTCGGCCTATATCGGGGTCATTTTGCTGATGGGAATCGTCGTCAACAATGCCATCCTCCTGGTCGACCATATCAATTTGAAGAGGCGGCAGGGGATGGGTGTGTTCGAGGCGGTCGTGCAAGGATCCAGAGAGAGGATCCGGCCGATTTTCATGACGACAAGCACGACGGTCTTTGGCATGCTGCCGTTGCTCTTGATTCAAGCAGAGACGGGGGTGAAGAGGCAGATTTGGTCCACGCTGGCGCTCTCGACGCTGGGCGGACTGGTCACTTCGACGATCTTCATCTTGATCGTCATCCCGATCTTCTATCTGCACGGCGACAGAGTTCGAAATTGGGCAGCCCAAAAACTCGGCGAGTGGAAGCAAACTATCAAATAAAATGAAGGGCTGGGGGTATTGACATTGAGATGGCCAATCAGCTATCTAATTCCAGCAGGACAAGAGAAATCATTAAGAGCAATGAGCTTCTCATTGAACCCAGAGAGCTTTAGGACGGTTGTCCATAGGAGGAAAAATTGATTTCTTCCAGAGCGGGCGAGCTTAAAAAGGCTATCCATAAATATCCTCGGACGAGCCTCATCCACTTGCCGACGCCGTTTCGAAAGCTGGAAAGCCTGACGGCCGAACTCGCGGGGCCGGACATCTATATCAAGCGAGACGATTTAACGGGACTGGCCTTTGGCGGGAACAAATCGCGCAAGTTAGAATTCATAATCCCGGATGTTTTGGCCAAAAAAGCGGATGTCATTATCACTTGGGCCAGCCTCCAATCCAACTGGTGCATGCAGACGGCGGCTGCGGCCGTGAGGTTCGGCATCAAGCCGATTTTGATCCTCTTTAAAACCTACGATTTGCCTGCGGAGTATGACGGGAACTTGCTGTTGGATTACATCCTCGGTGCCGATATCCGAATCAAGGAAGCGGAAAGGGGCAAGATCGTGAAACAGGAGGATGCGCTCGCCGTTGCCGAGGAAATCGCAAATGAGTCTGTGGAGTGGGGACATTCTCCTTATGTCGTTCCTGTCGGAGGATCCATGCCCCTGGGAAACATGGAGCTGCCGTTGGGAGCGATCAGCTATGTGAATGCGTTCCTCGAGATGCATGAACAAGCAGAGGCAATGGGGGTCGATGTCGATTATGTCATCCATGCCACGGGCTCCGGCGCCACCCAAGCCGGACTTGCCGTCGGCGCCAAAACTCTGGCAGAGGGCACAAAAGTGCTCGGCATCAGCGTTTCGGACGAAAAAGTGACATTCGGAAGGGATGTCTTGACAATCGCCCAGGCCACAGAGAAAGCCATGGGCCTAAAGACTCATATCCAAAGCGGGGACGTGATTGTTTTTGATGAATATATCAAGGACGGCTACGGGATCGTCAACAAGGAAGTCGCAGATATCATCCGCTTGGTCTTCACCAAAGAGGGGATTGTCCTCGACCCGGTTTATACAGCCAAGGCCATGGCCGCTTTGGTGGACCTCATCAAGAAGGGCTATTTTAAAAAGACCGACAAGGTGGTTTTTTTCCACACGGGCGGGACCCCGGCCCTTTTTCCCAACAAGCACAAGCTGGTGGAATTTTTAAAATAATTATCTGATTTCTGAACTTTTCAGGTACTTCAGGAATTCGCTGTCGGTCGAGAGGAACAGCCAGGTTTGCTGGGCCAAGGCGGACCGGTATGTTTCCAGCGTCTTCGAGAACTGGTAGAACTCAGCGTCCAGGCTGTAGGCCTGCGCATAAATCTTGGTGGCTTCCGCATCGGCCTTGCCCTTGATTTCCTGGGCCTTCTTGTAAGCTTCGGATTGGATTCTCTTCAACTCCCGCTCTTTCTGCCCCCTGATTTCGGCGCTTTTTCCGTCCCCTTCCGACCTGTACTTGGATGCAATTCTCTGCCGTTCGGCGATCATTCGGTCGAACACTTTTTTCTGGACTTCATCGACATAGTTCACCCGCTTGATTTTGACATCTTTAAGATCGATGCCGAATGTCGGAGTGATCTTGGACGCATCTTCTAGGATAAGCTTCGCGATGTGATCGCGGCCGGTCTGTATCTTTTTCTTGACTTCCGACAAATCAAGGAGCGCCGAATCCTCGGAGATCTCGAACTCCCGGTTGGAAGAGCGCACGATCTCGATCAGGTCATACTCGGCAATGACATTTCGGGTTACGCCGTCCACGACGTCATCCAGCCTGGAATGTGCGCCGCGTTCGTCCTGGACTCTTTGGAAGAAAACCAGGGGGTCGCTGATTCTCCACCGGCAGTACGTATAGATCCAGATGTATTTTTTATCTTTCGTCGGGATCTGGTTGGGGTCGCCCTCCCATTCCAGCCAGCGCTTTTCAAAATAATTGGCCTTTTGGATGAAGGGGGTTTTCACATGCAACCCGGCCTTTGTGACAGCGCCGCCCATGGGCTCCCCGAACTGCGTGATGACGACTTGGTTAGTCTCTGAAACCACATAAACGGCATCCACGATCACGATCAGCACCAGCAGGGCTGCTCCGATAAGAAGGAGGGTTTTCGTTGTCGTCTTCATTTCTTCACCTCCTCGCTGAGATTCAGAAGAGGCAGGATATTTTTCAGCTTGTCATCCGTGATAATCTTCTTGCTGATCTTGGGCAGAATATCGTTGATTGTTTCCAGGTACATTCTTTTTCGCGTGACCTGCGGCGCCTTTGCATATTCTCTGTAGATCGACGTAAACCGGCTGGCGTCGCCCAGGGCGTTGTTGACTCGCTCAGAGGCGTATCCCTCGGCGGCCCGGATCGCCTGTTGGGCTTCGCCGGTCGCTTTAGGGATTTCATTGTTGTACTCCGCCCAGGCTTCGTTGATCTTTCGTTCTTTTTCCTGCAAGGATTCATTGACGTCGTTGAAAGAGGGCTTCACCGTATCGGGCGGGTTGACATCCTGGAAGATGAGCTGGCTGACATCGATGCCGATTTCATACAGATCGCAGAGTTTCTGCAATTCTTCCTTGGCCTCGTTGGCCAGCCGCGCCCGGCCGATGGTGAGCACTTCGTCCACGGAACTGTCCCCGACGACCCGCCGGACGACCGCTTCATTCATATCGCGGAAGGTGTTGTCCGCGTCCCTCATCTTAAAAAGGTATTTATAGGAGTCCTTGATTTTGTACTGCACGATCCATTCGAGGACGACCACATTCAGGTCACCGGTGAGCATGACAGCCTCCTGGGAGGCCTCGGGCGTGATCGCATACTCCGATTTGATCCCGGGCCTTGTCGTGCGGAAGCCGAACTCCATCTTGAGCTGACGTTGAACAAGAACTTTGGTCACCGTCTCAATACCGAGCGGCAGCTTGAACCGCAGCCCCGGATCGCTTGTCCGGACGAATTTGCCGAACCTAAGGATAACTCCCATCTCGTCCTGGGCCACCTGGTAAGCCGAACCGAACAGAACAATGAGGATGACGACCGCCACGACGGCGTACTTAAGGAAGCCCTTGGGAAGTTGCGGCATTTTGGGCATTTTGAAATCAAATTGCGGAAATTCTTTGCTCATGATCACCTCCTGATGACGTTGCCAATATTATCTTCCTGTTATCGAGTCAAACCTACACATTTGGCAAAAAATTGAATAGAGATTTTCTCCTCCAAGTTGACTGTCTTTCGGGAACGTTTTTGTAATATGTGCAGCTTTGACCCGGATCTTAACCTTGCCTAGGATAGCACAGATTGAATCTTTTTCTCAAGGTCCTTTAAGGAAGCTTCCTCCCCCTTGGTCATGGATGGGTCCACGTCCTCAAGCGTTTTTAGCCCACTGCCCGTGATCACCAAAACGATCCGGTCGCGGACGCCAAACTTCATTTTTTTTGAAAGTCTCCGCAACGCGGCCAGTGTCGTCGCTGACGCAGGATCGCAGAAAATGCCCTCCTGCTCGGCCAGCGATCGTTGGGCTTCCAAGATTTCCGTATCGGAAACGTCCAAGATCATCCCCTTATTTTCATGAATCATCTTAAGCACGATGTTCCCGCCCGGAGGGTTGGGGTTGGAGATGGCGTGGGCGATCGTCGTAGGGCTTGGAAATCTGGAAAACTTTAGCCTGCCCTTCGCAAAAGCCCGGGCCAGGGGGGAGCAGCCACTGGCCTGGACCCCGACGAAAATGGGGGACTTGCGGATGAAACCTTCCTCCTTCAAGTCCTGAAAGGCGCGCATCAGCCCGATCAGGTGGCCGCCGGCGCTCACGGGGACAAAAATATATTGCGGCGTGTGGGAATCGAGCTGAAGGAATATCTCGAAACCTGTCGCTTTATACCCTTCGATGCGGAATGGGTCCACCGAGTTCATGAAATAGATGCCATATTTTTTGCCGATGGCGAAGCTTTTCTGAAAAAGCTGGCCATAATCGCCGCGGACTTTGAACAGGACAGGTCCGTAAATTCCCGCAGAAACTATTTTATCGCGCGACGTGTCTTCTTTAACGAAAATCAAACTCCCCAGCCCGGCTTTGGCGGCATAGGCGGCCGTAGAGCCTGCCATGTTGCCTGTTGATACCGTCCCGATTTTTTTAAACCCGAGAGAGACGGCTTTGTGGACGGCCACTACCGTCCCTCTATCTTTGAAGCTTGCAGTCGGATTGATCGTCTCATTTTTGGCAAATACGGGAGGCAGCCCGAAATTTTTCATGACGCGGCTGAGTTGGGTCAGCGGAGTTTGGCCCTCGCCGAGGCTGAATTGGGGTTGAATTTTAGTCAGAGGTAGAAAATCGATGAACTTTTCCACGGCCAGGGATTTATCAAGATGGAAAGCCCTGTTCCTTCTCGGAGGTGCGACCAATAGAGGCTCTTGGCAGGAGGGACAAAAAAGATGAAAGACGTTGACAGGATATTGTTTATGACAGAAAAGGCATTCCAGAGATTCCATAATTTCTTCCCGGTAGTGAATTATATCCGATATTTTTGACGCAACAAAGTTGTAAATTGAGATGCGGATAAGTAAAATCAAACCCTGATGAAAGCGAAAAATTCGGCCAGCCATGCAAACGATTCGTATTTTATGCGGCGCGCGCTGGCCGAAGCCAAGAGCGCAGAAAAAAAGGGGGAAGTGCCGGTCGGGGCAGTAGTTGTCGCAGGTGGGAAAATCATCAGCCGCGGACACAATGAGCCCATCCGGCGCAGCGACCCGACAGCCCACGCCGAGATTATCGCCATCCGAAGGGCTTGCCGAAAAGTCGGCAATTATAGGCTCCAGAATTGCGATTTGTATGTCACCCTCGAACCATGCGCTATGTGTGTGGGGGCTATGATTCATGCCAGGATAAGAAGGCTTGTTTTTGGCGCGAAGGACCCTAAAGCCGGGGCGGTCGTTTCCATCATGAATTTTCCCCTTGAAAAGACGAATCATAGAATACAGGTTGAGGGCGGCATATTGGAAAAGGAATGCAGCCAAATACTTAAAGAATTTTTCAGACGAAAAAGGGGATCAAACTCTCGGCGAAGGATTTAGATTTTCGTCATACAGGCTCATCCAGACGCTTCCAGGAATTGAGGTGATATGACACCGTCCCGAAAATGATTTATTTTCCGCCCAAATCCTATATAATATTAGCCCTCAGAAAGATACCCGAAAAGATGCGGAGAGGTGGCCGAGTGGTTGAAGGCGACGGTCTCGAAAACCGTTATTCTGAGCAATTGGAATCGCGGGTTCGAATCCCGCCCTCTCCGCCATACAAACCCGAAAGGCCGGCCTATACCTAAAAAATCGTTGGGAAAGATTCAAAAAAGAAAGGGGACGGGACGCATGAAAAAAACATTGATAAGAGCTTCGACGACGATTGTCATTATTCTGCTTCTTGTCGTTACGACAACTTGGGCGCAGAAACCCGACGCCCTGTCGAGCTTAAATGGCTTTGATGCATTCGCGAATAAAATCCTGGCCGAGTGGAAAGTGCCGGGCGTTTCCGCGGCCATTGTCAAAGACGGAAAGCTCATCTATGCCGAAGGCTTCGGCTTCAAAGACGTCAAAAACGGGCTGAAAGTCACGCCGCACACGGTCTTCGCCATCGGCTCCTGCACGAAAGCTTTCACGGCCACGACGATGGGAATCCTGGTCGATGAAGGAAAGCTGGATTGGGACAAACCCGTCCGGACGTACCTGCCGTCGTTCAAGCTTCTCGACCCTGTCGCCTCCGAACAGATGACGCCGCGCGACCTCGTCTGCCACCGCTCGGGTTTGCCGCGCCATGACCGCGTCTGGTATCTTTCGCCTCTCAGCCGACAGCAGCTTTTTGAGCGCCTGCAATATCTTGAGCCCAGCCGCGGCTTCCGCGCCGCCTATCAATACCAGAACCTGATGTTCATGACGGCGGGGTATCTTGTCGAAAAAACCGTCGGCATGCCCTGGGAAGAATTCGCGCGCAAGAGAATCCTGGTGCCGCTGGAGATGGAAGAGACCAATTTCTCGGTCACAGACTCCCAGAAAGCGCCAGATTTTGCGCTTCCTTACCAGGAAATCAAAGGCAAGGTCGAGCAGATCCCTTTCTGCAATATCGATGCGATCGGGCCCGCCGGCGCGATCAATTCCAACGTTTCGGATATGGCCAAGTGGGTTCTGCTCAACCTGAACAAGGGCCAATACGGAGAAAAGGATAATCAGCGGATCATTGCCGAATCCACAATGGCGCAAATTCATTCACCCCAAATGGTCGTGCCGGACGAAATGAAATACGACGAGCTTTTTTTCCCGTCCTATGGCATGGGATGGCGGATCACGGCCTATCGTGGCCATCTGCTGGTCTATCATCATGGCGCCATCGATGGCTTCTCGGCCATGGTATCGTTTATGCCCCGGGATCATTTCGGCATCGTCCTTTTGAACAATCTGGATGGGGCGCCGGTCAACACCATCTTGGCTTATAATATCTATGACCGCCTGCTTGGGCTCAGCCAGGTCGATTGGAACCAAAGGATTAAGGACGAGCGCGCCAAATCGCAGCAAGACGCAGAAAAAGCCAAAAAAGAGCGGGAAAGAGACCGGAAGCCGAACACGCAGCCCTCTCATGCACTGGACGATTATGCCGGCGATTATGAGAACCCCGGCTATGGGATTGTCACAATCGAAAAACAGGGAAATGAGCTCAAAGCGAAATATAACACTCTGGTCTTCGGCCTCAAGCACTACCACTATGATATCTTCGACATGACCAGCGATTTCATTAATTTCGACCAACTGTTGTCCTTTATGACCGACGCCAAAGGGAAGGTTGGCAGCCTGTCCGTCAAGTTTGAGCCTAACGCCAAAGAAATCATTTTCACCCGCGTTCATCCAAAAAATAAATGAATAAAACCATCACTATTATCTTGATGGGCTTCGGCCATGTCGGCCGCGCTTTTGCCCGTTTGATTGAAGAAAAGAAGGATATTTGCCGAGAGCGCTATGGCCTGGAGCTCGAACTGAGGGCTATTCTGGAAATTGGCGGAGGGATCGTTTTGTCTTCGCCGCAGGAACGGTCCCGTTTTTTAAAAGATGCAGGGTCGAGACTCGAAGATGGCCCAGCTTGGAGTCCGGGTATCGGCTTGGAGGGTGTATTGCCAAAGATCGAACGGGGCGTTCTCGTCGACTGCACGGTTTCCAGTCTTAAAACAGGGGAGCCCGGCATCAGTTTCTTGAATAGAGCCCTGGAACATGGATGGCATGCCGCGACGGCCAGCAAAGGAGCGCTCGTTGTGGATTTCAAGCATCTCATAAAAAAAGCCCAAACCAAGGGCTTGAGCCTGAAGTTCAGCGCGGCGACGGCCGCGGCCCTGCCGACACTGGACGTCGGACTTTATTCTCTCGCAGGCGCCGAAATTCTCGGGATCGAAGGAATCCTGAACGGGACGACGAACTATATTCTCACCCGGATGGAGGAAGGTCTGAGCTATGATGCGGCTTTGACAGAAGCCCGTCAAAAAGGAATCGCCGAGGCCGATCCGTCTGTGGATATCGAGGGATGGGATACGGCCTGCAAGATCCTGTTGATCGCGAATACAGTCGTCGGGACAGAGTTTGGTTTAAGCGATATCAAGGTTGAGGGAATCACAAATATCTCTTCTGCCGACCTGCGAGCGGCAAAACAAGAAGGCAAGGTCGTTAAATTGTTGGGAAAATTGCTGAAACAGGGAAACGATTTCAGCGCCGAGGTCCGTGTTTGTCCGCTCGAATTCAGCCATCCGCTTTTTGGAGTCTCCGGAACAAACAAAGGGATTACCTATTTCACGGACACGATGGGATCTGTTACGGTCATCGGAGGCAAATCCGACCCACGGGGAGCCGCCGCTGCCATCCTCAAGGATATCATCAATATCTATCGGTCAAATTGACCTGACCTTCTTTTTTTGATACTTTAACAAGCTCGGTGATTGTTCATATTTAAGCCCGGAGAGGTGTCCGAGTGGCTTAAGGAGCACGCTTGGAAAGCGTGTGTGCGTCGCAAGGCGTACCGTGGGTTCGAATCCCACCCTCTCCGCCAGATCATATCGTTTTTAAAAGGAGTCATACATGAACACGAAAGGCTTCATCGCCATCGAGGACAAGTACGGCGCCCATAATTATCACCCCCTGGACGCCGTCATCACCAGGGCCAAAGGCATCTGGGTTTGGGATGTGGACGGCAGAAAATACCTGGATTTTCTCAGCGCGTATTCGGCCGTCAACCAGGGGCACTGCCATCCTCGTATCGTCAAAGCCCTCCAGAACCAGGCCAAAAAATTGACTCTGACATCCAGGGCATTTCGGAACGACCAATGGCCCCTGCTGGCCAAAGAATTGTGCCAAATGACGGGCTACGAGATGGTCCTGCCCATGAATTCGGGGGCGGAGGCCGTCGAAACGGCGATCAAAACAGCCCGCAAATGGGCCTATCAGAAAAAGGGCGTTCCGCAGGACCGGGCGGAAATCATCGCCTGCGCCAATAATTTTCACGGCCGGACGATCGCCGTGATCAGCTTTTCGACCGATGATCTCTACAGAAAAGACTTTGGGCCCTTCTCGCCGGGTTTCGTCGTCATCCCTTTTGGCGACGCGGAAGCTCTCGAAAAAGCGATCAGCCCCAATACGGCCGCCTTTCTTGTTGAGCCCTACCAGGCGGAAGCTGGGATCTTGATGCCGGCCGAAGGATATCTCAAAAAAGTCAAAGAAGTCTGCGGGAAGAATAATGTCCTTTTCATTGCCGATGAGATTCAGACGGGTTTGGGCCGGACGGGCAAGCTTTTTGCCTACGAACACGAAAGCACGAAGCCCGACATGGTCATCATCGGGAAATCTTTGGGCGGCGGTTGCTACCCGATTTCGGCGGTCCTGTCTTCGGCGGAAATCCTGGGTGTTTTTAAAGCCGGCGAGCATGGTTCGACCTTTGGGGGAAACCCGTTGGCTTGCGCGGTTGCCCGCGAAGCCCTTCGCGTGATCAAAGATGAGAAGCTTGTCAAGAACGCCGAAAAGCAAGGGCAATATTTTCTGGCCAAGCTCAAGACGATCAAGAGCAAACATATCAAGGTCGTCCGAGGGAAGGGATTGTTGATCGGGATCGAGCTTAAGCCTGAGGCCGGCGGGGCCAGACGTTTCTGCGAAGCCTTGAAAGATGTCGGACTCCTGTGCAAGGAAACCCACGAGAATGTCATCCGCTTTGCGCCGCCGCTGATTATTCAGAAATCCGACCTCGACTGGGCGTTCGAGCGGATCAACGACGTTTTTGCCAGGGCCGAGAACTAAGAATTAAGGCTGTGGCATGAAGACTAGTGTTTTTGCATCTTCTCTATTGAATGACCATCAAAAAGGAGATCGTCTTGAGAAGACGGGGTTATAAGTCTTTTGAGCATGAGAATGCGGTTGACCGGCGTCAATTTTTAAAGATCGGCGGTGCGGCGGGCGTGGGCTGGTTCCTGGGCAACCGGGTCCTGGGGGCCCATGAAACGGGACAGAATGCTCCCTCCGCTCAAAAGACCCCGCCGCCTCGTCCCAAGACAAACCTCGACGAAGCCTTAAAAGTCCCTAAGACGAAATATTCGCTGCCGGGACCGTTTCCCGGAAAAGTCGTCGAGGTCCATCACTCTGACGCTATGAAAGATGAAAAGCCGAATGCGGATGTCATCAAGGCGATGTTCGAAAAGGGGATGACGAAGCTAACGGCCAAGAATCTGAAGGACAGCTTTAGGTTGTTTTTCATGAAGGATGACGTTGTCGGCATCAAGGTCAACCCGGTCGGCCCCGGTCTGATCAGCACTCGGTTGGAAGTCGTGGATGCCATTATCGCCTGGCTCGTTGCGGGCGGAATCAAGCGTCCGAATGTCATCATCTGGGACCGATTTGATTATATGCTTAAGGACGCGGGGTTTACGGCCGAGCGCTATCCCGGGATCGGCATCGAAGGGCTGCAGACAATGGATGAGGCGGCCGCCGAAGGAAAAACGCAGAACAATACCCGCTGGCTGAGGCCGGATGGCACCCATGTCAGCGCGGAAAATTTCGACAAGGACGTCTACTACTGGGCCGATGTGGAAGGCCCCAAGGATTTGCCCTACCTGAACCAACACGTTTTCAACGGCAAATACTCTTACTTCGGCAAGCTGCTGACCAAAAAGCTGACCAAGATCATCAATGTCCCTGTCTTCAAAAACACGGGCAATGCGATTTCGATGGCTACCAAAAATATCGGCTATGGGTCCGTCTGCAATACAAACAGGCTCCATCAGCCCTTGTTTTTGGATGTCTGCGTCGAAGTCCCGGCCTTCCCCGTGCTCCGCGACAAGCTCATCCTCAACGTCACGGATGGTCTGCGGGCCCAATATGACGGTGGCCCCGATGGCGTTGCCAAATTCACATACCTCTTCAACACCCTGTTCTTCGCCACCGACCCCTTTGCCATGGACATGATCTGCCACAATCTTCTTGTGGAAAAAAGAAAGAGCATGAATGTCTCTGTGAATGAGAATCCCCGCTTCACAGAATACCTCCGGTATGCCCAACGATTGGGCCTCGGCGTCGTAGATGACAAAATGCAGCACATTCGTGTCCGATTGGATGCAGCCTTGAATATGTCTTGGCGTGGCCATCTCGTCCTTTTTTGCCTTCTATTATCGGCCGCAACAGTCCTCGCCTCAGAGATCATCCTTCCCAAAGATGATTTTGCTCCCGGCTGGAAAAGGTCCGGAAAAGCGTCCGCTTTTATCAAAGCCGATCTCTTCAATTACATCGACGGCGGAGCCGAGCTTTTTCTTGAATTCGGGTTTGAAAAGCTATATGTCCAGCGCTACGCTCGCGGAAAATCTGAATTGACACTTGAAGTCTATGAGATGGACAGCCCCGAATCCGCCCTGGGTATTTATCTCATGAAATGCGGGTTGGAGACGCCGGTCAAGGGAATTCCGGCCCGAAATTCTGGGGAGAAATCGCAGTTCACGATCCTCAAGAACAAATTCTTAATCTTCGTCAACAATTTCCAGGGAGACGAGAAAAACCTGCTGGCCATGAAAGCGCTGGCCCAGAGGACTCTAGAGCCAATGCCCGAAGGGCCGGCTGTCAAACTCTTGGAGCAGCTCCCAAACGAGGGCTTGGTCAAAGATTCCCAGCGGTTGATTCGCGGGCCCGTCGCCCTCCAGCCCTTTTATACGTTCGGCGAGGGAGATATTTTCCAGCTCCGGGGCAAGATATTCGGCGTTTTGGCCAATTATAGGGAAGGGGGAAACGCGGTTTATACACGGCTCATCATTCCTTATCTGGATCAAAAACAAGCATTATCGGCATACGAGAACCTGAAGGCGAACCTCGATCCCTACCTTAAGATCTTAACGACCCGGGCGAACGGCTTCGTTTTTTTGGATTTCAAGCAGAAATATGGCGTGGCCGAGCTCAATGAATCAAGGTTGGATATCCGCTTCAACCTCAAAGCTGCGCCGAAGGGCTGACCGATTGCCGAGCCGTCTTCAGGGTTCTCAGTGAGATGAAGAGGACGGCGCTAAAAATAATCATCCCTCCCAGGACAGTCCTTATGGCCGGGATTTCCTTTAAAAACAGAAAGGCCAAGATAATGCCGTAGACCGGCTCCAACGAGTCTGATGATGCTTGCCGTCTGGGCCTGGATTTTTCTCATTCCTTTGATAAAGAGCGTGTGAGAGCCGGCGGTGCAAATCACGCCCAAAACGAGCAGGAGCAAAAAACTGTTCACGCTTATGCCAGGCCTGATCGAAAAGAAAAATGGGAGAAGCAGCAGCGTCGCAAAAAAATCCTGATAAAAAGCGATGAGCAGGCTCGAATATCTCCGCGTCAGTTTTCTGTTGATAATCGTCAAAAGCGAAAAGGTGAAACCAGCCATCAACCCGAATAAAACGCCTTTCAGGGTGGAATCGGACAGGTTAAACCTGGGAATAATCAGGAAAACGCCGAGAAGGCAAATGAAAGCAAAAAGGATATTCATCGGATCAGGCTTGATCCTAAACAAAAGCGGTTCCAGGAAAGCCGTAAAGACCGGAAAGCTGGAATACGATAGAAGGCCGATGGCCACCGTCGAAACCTGGATCGATTTGAAAAATGTCACCCAGTGAATCGTCAGAAGCAGCCCCAATCCGAAGAAAAGCGCCCAATCACCGCCCTTGCGGATTTTAAAGCCCTGTTTGGCCAGGACGAGAACGGCTGCCAGGGCGATACTGGCGAAAAAAACCCGTCCCAGGACGATAATAAAGGGGGAGAAAGGAAGCCATTTTCCAAACAGCCCGGCCAGGCCGAAAAGGACCACCGCTATATGAATTTCGAAGAGGCTTTGGTTCTTCACTCTACCGTCAATTATACCTAACAGGCAATTATTTTCCACCTGTAAGCGCAGTAGAATAGTCAGGTTGCCTTGACGAAGGTAAGCCATGCCAAATCAACGGAATAAAGGATGGGTGGCGCGGATGCTGCCCCGCGGACATTCTTGGAGGAGGACCCTTTGACAGGGTCCCCCTCCAACGGGCGGCGGGAATACCCGCCCGCCCTGCCACTCCTCCAAGGAGCATCCCGCCATGAATTCATTGCTAAATGCTCCATGGAAAGGAGGCAGAGAGCGAAGCGATCGTTGGAGGGAAACCCGTGATAAGGGTTTCCCTCCAAGAGTGTCCGACAGGTCCCATCCTTCCCCAATAAAAATAGTTTTTTGAATTCCGCCCGATTTGTGCTAAACTATTTTTTACATAAAAAGGAATAATTTCCTAACCCGTATTCAATCATCAGGGACATGTCCTATTTAATTTATGCGCGGAAGTACAGGCCCAAGGCCTTTGAGGAGATGATCGGCCAGAAGGCCGTCGTCCAGACCCTTCAAAACGCCGTCAAGAACAACCGCGTCGCCCAGGCCTATATTTTTTCGGGCATGCGCGGCGTGGGCAAAACGACCGCTGCCCGGATTTTGGCCAAAGCCCTTAACTGCCAATACGGCCCCACCCCGACGCCCTGCAACAAGTGCGAATTTTGCACGGCCATCAATGAGGACCGCTCGATCGACGTTCTGGGAGATCGACGGAGCGTCCAACCGGGGCGTGGAAGAGATCAGCCCCATCCGGGACACGGGGAAATACAAGCCTATCCACAGCCGCTATAAAATCATCATCATTGACGAAGTCCACATGCTTTCCGTGCACGCCTTCAACGCCCTCCTCAAGACCCTGGAAGAGCCGCCGCCGAGCACGGTTTTCATTTTTGCCACGACCGAATTCCACAAGGTGCCCCCCACGATCATCTCGCGCTGCCAGCATTTTGAGTTTAAAAAGGTTTCCCAGAAAGACATCATCAACCACCTCATGGATATCTGTAAAAGAGAAAACCTGACCATCTCCCCGTACGGGCTCAGCCTGATCGCGGAGGCCTCGGACGGGAGCATCCGCGATGCGCAGAGCCTGCTCGACCAGGCCGTGGCTTTCTGCGGCGAGAATATCGGCGACCAGGAGCTCAAGGAAATCCTGGGCACTATCAGCCAAGACCTTCTCTACGAATTTTCTTCGGCCGTGCTCGAAGAAAAGCCCGAAGCCGTCTTTCCGCTTGTTGAAAAAGTCATCGAATCCGGGCATGATTTGCGGTTCTTTTACAAGGAGCTGGTCGAGCATTTTCGGAACCTGCTCCTCGTCGGCTCGGTGGAAAGCGCCCAAGATCTGTTGGCCTTCAGCCCCGAAGAGCTCAAGCGCCTGAAAGAGGAATCGAATAAAGCGTCCGGCGAGGATTTTCTTCGTTACCTCCAGGCGCTCCAGCAGGCCGAGCAGGGAATGCGGTATTCGTCCCATCCCCAGATCTATTTTGAGGTGCTTCTCGTCAAGCTCTGCCATTTTAAAAAGCTCGTTCCTTTAAAGGACATGCTCCAGGAGATCGGCCAAATCAGGAAAGAAGCATCCGGAGCGGCTGAATCCCATCCCAGAGCCCCCTGGCAGCCCCCGGCTCCGGTCAAAGCTCAGGAAAAAGAGGAGACCAGGCCAAAAACTCAACCTGCCGTTGAGTCAGAGCCGTCGGGTGCGACATCCAGAACTCCGGCCGATAATGCAAACGATGCCCCCCTCAAGAAAGAGCGAGATATGGATGTCGCCCTCAAGGACCCCACGGTCAAGTATTTCATGAATACATTCAAGGCTCGAGTGCTTTCGGTCGAACCCGTCAAAGGGACGGGCAAGGAAGAGGAGGAATGAGATGAAAGGCTTTGGCGATCTGCAAAAGATGATGAAGTCCGCCAAAGAGATGCAGGAAAAGCTCCAAAAGGAACTGGCCGAGCTGCGGATCGAAGGGACTAGCGGCGGCGGCATGGTTGCGGTGACCCTCGACGGCCAGAAAAACCTAATTTCGCTCAAGCTGGATCCGGAAGTCGTCAACAAGGATGATATCGATATGCTCCAGGACCTGATCATGGCCGCCTTCAATGATGCGGCGGCCAAGGTCGATGAACACCTGTCTCAGAAACTGGGAAGCTTGGGGGCCGGGCTGAAAATTCCAGGAATGTTCTGATGTTTGAATACGCCCAGCCTCTTAACCGTCTCATCGAGGAGCTCAGGAAGATTCCCAGTATCGGTGCCAAGACAGCCCAGAGAATTGCCTTTCATCTCCTCAGCCTTCCCCAGGAAGAAACCGACAACCTGGCCGAGGCCATCCGGGAGATGAAAAAGAGTTTGTTTTACTGCTCAATCTGCAATAATATCACCCATATCGATCCCTGCCGGTACTGCAGCGATTCCGGCCGCGGCGATGAGATTTTATGCATCGTCGAGGAGCCATATAACATCTCCTCCATAGAAAAAACCGACATTTACCACGGCCGCTACTATGTACTCCTCGGCTCGCTGGCGCCCCTCAAGGGCATGGGGCCGGAGGACTTAAAGACCGGCAAGCTCCTCGAGCGCATCGAAAAGGGACATTTCCAGGAAATTATCATCGCCACCAACCCCACGGCCGAAGGGGAAGCGACGGCCCATTTTCTGGTCAAGCTGCTGAAAGATTTCCATATCAAATTAAGCCGGTTGGCCATGGGTTTGCCCGTGGGTTCGGACATTGATTTTGCCGATCAAGTTACCGTCAGAAAAGCCCTCGAAGGCAGAACGGAACTTAAGGAATAATCATACATACCTACAGGAGGTCTTATGAAAGACACGATTGAGATCCGCTGGCACGGTCGGGCAGGACAGGGAGTCGTGACAACTGCCGTTACACTCGCAGACGTTCTTTCGACAGAAAAGGGGAAGTATGTGCAGGCTTTCCCGGAGTTCGGCGCTGAGAAGCGAGGCGCGCCGATCCTGGCTTTTAACCGGATCAGCAAAAAAGTTATTCGCACTCATAGTCAGGTCTATTCTCCGGACATCGTGGTGGTCACAGATCCCAGCCTTCTCGGCCTGGTCGATATCAGCGATGGGGCCAAAGATGACGCTTTCTTCCTGATCAACACGACGTTCGACTTTGGGCTCATCCGAAAAAATCTCAAACTGGGAAACAGAAAGATCTTCGGGCTGGACGCCTACACCATTGCCCGGGATGAGCTGGGCAAGGCCATCCCCAACGTCCCGATGGTCGCGGCGCTGGTCAAGATCACGGATCTCATGGACCTGGGTCGATTCAAAAAGAATATCAAGGAATCGTTGAGTAAGAAGCTGCGCAAAGAGGTCGTCGAGATGAATTTGCGGACGATTGACAGAGCGTTCAAGGAGGTCAAGGAAGGATGAAAAAAGAAAATTGGAAAGAGTTGCCTATCGGATGTGTCAACGTCCACCCGGGGAATTCGCGCGAGAATTTGACGGGGACGTGGCGTTCGGGATTGAAGCCGGAATTTATCGAAGAAACCTGTATTCACTGCATGTTCTGCTGGCTTTACTGTCCTCATTTCGCCATCGTCGTCGAGGATGGCGTGATGAAAGCTATTAATTATAACTATTGCACGGGCTGCGGACTCTGTGCCGAAGAATGTCCGACCAAGCCGAAATCCATCGTCATGGTCAAGGAAGAGGTCAAGCTGGCTGAGGGAGGGAAAAAATGAAGACACTAAAACCGTTGAACGGAAACCAGACCATCGCCGAAGCCGCGCGCCAGGTAGACCCGGATGTGATCGCGGCCTATCCCATCACTCCCTCAACCGCCATCGTCGAGTCCATCGCCCAATTTAAGGCGGACGGGCTGATCACGGGCGAATTTGTTTGCCCCGAAAGCGAACACAGCGCTATGAGCGTCTGTATCGGCGCCGCATCTGCCGGCGGGCGGGTGATGACCGCCACCTGCTCCCAGGGCCTGGCCCTGATGTGGGAGATGCTCTATATCGCGGCCGGCCTGCGTCTGCCCATCGTCGCCGGAATCGCCAACCGCGCTCTCAGCGCGCCGATCAACATTCACGGCGACCATAGCGACACAATGGGCGCCAGAGATTCGGGATGGATTCACCTCTATTCGGAAAACTGCCAGGAAGCCTACGATAATTTTATTCAGGCCTTCCGCATCGCCGAGCACATGGATGTTAGGACTCCCGTTTTAGTCGGCCTGGACGGGTTCATCATCAGCCATTCCGTGGAAGTCATTCAAGTCGAGGACGACGCCCAGGTCAAGAAATTCATCGGCGAGTACAAGCCTGTTTATTCGCTTCTCGATATAAGCCGCAAGATTACGGTCGGCCCGCTGGATTTCACGGATTACTATTTCGAGCACAAACGCAGCCAGATCGAGGGCATCGAGAACGCGCCGGCCGTCATCGAGCAGGTCGGAAAAGAATTCGGCCAGGAATTCGGACGCGCCTACGGATTCTTCGAGGAATATAAAATGAATGATGCCGAGATGGCGATCGTCGTCATGAGCTCGGCGGCCGGTACCGGAAAGGATGCGGTCGATGAGCTGCGGCAGGAAGGGCTCAAGATCGGCCTGCTCAAACCCAGGGTCTTCCGCCCGTTCCCATACCAGATGATGGCCGAATCCTTGAAGCGGCTGAAGGCCGTCGCTGTCTTGGACCGGGCCTCCAGCCCCGGCGCATTCGGGGCTCCGCTCTTTACCGAAATCCGCAACGCCCTCTACGATTGCACCGAGCGCCCTAAGGTCGTCAATTATGTCTATGGGCTCGGCGGGCGTGACATCAAGGTCGAGCACTTTAAGGAAGTGGGCGCCAAGCTCGAGAAGATCCGCAAAACCGGAAAGGTCGAGGAAATGTGCGGATATCTCAACCTGAGAGAGTCGTGATAAGGAGTCGAACATGGCAGTCAGATTAAAAGACCTCACCAAAATCGAAGATAAACTCGTGGCCGGCCACGGCATGTGCCTCGGCTGCGGAATCCCCTTGATTTTCAAAGTGATTCTGCGGGCCACCGAAGACCCGATCATCGCCGCCAACGCGACGGGGTGCCTCGAAGTTTGCACAACCATCTATCCTCGCACGGCCTGGAACATGAACTGGGTCCACAGCGCTTTTGAAAACGCGGCCTCAACCATTGCGGGCGTCGAAGCGATGTACAAATCATTGAAAAAGAAGGGGCAAATTTCAGCCGATAAAAAGATTAAATTCATGGCCATGGGCGGAGATGGGGGCACCTACGACATCGGCATTCAGGCCCTTTCAGGAGCCGTCGAGCGCGGGCATAATTTTGTTTACGTCTGCTACGACAACCAAAACTACGCGAACACGGGCGGCCAGAGATCGTCCGCAACCCCGCTCGGTGCATCGGCGACGACCGACCCGGCCGGGGCCAAAAGCGCAGGAAAGATTAAAGGACGAAAGGACCTGACGAAGATCATGGCAGCCCATAACATCCCTTATGTCGCTCAGGCCAGCCCGGCCAGATGGCTGGACCTCTATAATAAGGCTGAAAAGGCCTTTAAAGCCGAAGGCCCGGCTTTCCTGAATGTCATGTGCATCTGTCCGACCGAGTGGAAGTATGAGACATCCATCGGGATCAGGCTGGCCCAGATGGCAATCGATACGTGCGTCTGGCCGGTGTATGAAGTCGAGAACGGAAAGTACAAGATAAACTTCAAACCCAAGGAGAAAAAACCGGTGCTCGAATGGCTCAAGCCCCAGGGGCGGTTCCGCCATCTATTTAAAGAAGACAACGCCTGGATGCTCGAAGCCATTCAAAAAGAAGTGGACAAAGAGTGGAACGAGCTGCTGAAAATGGAAGCGCCCGCGTCCAAGTAGAAAAGCCCGGAGGATCTACTTCGCGACGATCTCCTCGTTCTTGATATCGATCAACAGCCTGTATTATCATTCTTTCGTAAGGGGAGGGGGCCTTATTAAGCTCCGAGGGACATGATTCCTAACAACATGGAAAATCAAATGACTATCCTTTTCACAATACATATTTTTATAAAAGGAGGGCTTGATGAAAGCTCGTTTTATGTCATTGGTCTTAATGGGGATCGTGGTTTTTGCCTGCGCGACCTGCCAGCAGCGGGCCGGTCTCTCTGAGCAAGACCAGACGGCGATCCGAAAAGTCTGCGAGGAAGGAGTCAAAATGGTCATTGGCCCTAACGTCGATTGGGGCGCGTATGTTAGCCTCGCATACACCGAGGACGCGAAAGTCATGGTGCCGGGAATACCCATTCTCGAGGGCCGGGAGGCGATAAAGACAGCGTTCGCCTCGATGGGTGTTATCCAGGACGAAAAGTTGAATACAGTGAGTCTCGAAGGACGCGGCGACCTGGCCTACGAGCAAGGCACTTACTCCCAGACCTTTACTCCACCGGGGGCGTTGGCTGCGGTCTCCGATAAGGGGAAGTACATCACGGTGTGGAAGAAACAGGCCGATGGGACGTGGAAGGCCGTGCGCGATATTTGGAACTCGGATTTGCCGCCCGCGGGATTGGTTCTCTCCACGGGCGCGGCGAAGCCGGACGCCGGCCCGGAACTCAAGCGTCTCGGCTGGCTCGTCGGCAGCTGGAAGCTAGATGGCGAGAGCAAAGGCAGCCCCCTTCTCCCCGCCGGGAAGATTTCGGCCACTCTCGATGGCCAATGGTTCAGCGGTGGATCCCAACTCGTCTGTCTTTACAACGTTATGTACCCTAACGGCCCTGCGCAGGAGCTCAGCGTGTATGGCTACGACTCCGAAGCCAAGGCCTACTGGAACTACGACATGGACAGCACGGGGCTTAACAGCTTTGGGAAAGTCATAATCCAGGAGACCGGCTGGACCCACGTATGGGACTTCAAAGTCGGGGGGAAATCGGTCAAAATGCGGCTCGTGTTATTTGATATAACACCGAACGGATGCGCCTGGAAAAACGACTATTCCATGGCGGGCAGTCCGTGGACACTCTTCGCGGAGGGCAAGGCAATAAAGGTGAAGTAGTCCGGCGGGAATATCTAACCTATCAATAGGTGCCAAAAGAACCGTAGCAGGCCAAAGGGGAAGCTCCAGGACCTGTATCGGATGGCCAGAAGGGCTCCATCTGTATTGGTTCTGAATGGACATCAACTTAACGAACCTACATCGTCATCAAAGTGATCATCAAATCAGCTAAAGCGGCAGGCGCATTTTTTTCAGGAAAGCGGTGTAACGCGGATCACGCTCCAAGCTCTTCAGCAGCGGATCGCTTTTGATGTCGGCCATTCCGCCGTCGTGTAGGGCGTACGCACGTTCGAGCCATTCAAAACTTCGGTCAACCTCTCCGCGATAGGCGAACACTTCTGCAATCTGGAAGGCCATCGTCTCCCCGTGGTTTTTAATGAACCTCGCCAGGGCGGCATCCGCTTCTGTTAGGCGCCCCACTGCCTGATAGGCGAGGCAAAGCCCGTACAGACGCCAAACGGGATCTGTCTCCCGCTCCATCTCGTTCAAGGCCTGCTGCCGCTGCGATTGCGCCAAATAAACTCTGCCGAGCAGAATGCGCGCCACGGGGAAGTCCGGGTTGAGTTCCAGGGCCTTCTTCAAGGCGACGGCTGCCTCATCTAACCGACCGGCGTAATAGGCGTGAAGTCCCAAATTGTTGTGAGTGGGGACGTTGAGAGGATCCAACCGGACTGTCCGGTAGTCCAACTCGATGGCTTCACCCAGCCGGCCTAATGTGAAAGCCAGGACTGCGGCGCCGCGAAGCGCGGTGGCGTTTCCTGGATCCAGCGTTAGCGCTCGCTGGTAGGCCGCATCGGCCCCTTCCCAATCCCAATCGTGGGCTCTCTTGATCCACCCCATTTCCGCATGAGCCTCGGCCAGGTTTTTATCCAGCGCCAGGGCCCGCTCCACTTCTTCGCGCGCCTTCCGGTATCCCGCATCGACAGGGATATAGCCATTATCGGCCTGACGGTGATGAGCTTCAGCCAATCCTGCCCAGGCCGCGGCATAGCCGGAATCCCGCTCGATCGCCGACGCGTAATAGGAAATGGCCCTTTCCAGATCTTCTTTGTTCCGCCGCCCGTAAAAATAGCGGCCCTGCAGGTATGAATTGTAGGCCTCAGCGTCCTTGGTTTGTGAGGAAGAAGCCGATGGATTTTTTCCAAGAAGGGTGACTTTCAGCGCTCCTGCGACCGAACGTGCAATATCTTCCTGCACCGTAAAGATGTCATCCAACTGCCGTTCATAGGTCTCAGACCAGAGTTGAAGACCGTCGTTCGCATTAATGAGTTGAGCCCTGATCCTCACCCGCTTTCCTTCCTTACGCACACTCCCTTCTAATAAGCTAGCGACATTCAGCTTTTGGCCGATCACTCGAAGGTCTTCGCTCTTGCCTTTAAATTGAAAAGAGGACGTTCTTGCCGTCACGCGCAATCCGGGAATCTTTGCCAGGTCATTCAGCAGTTCTTCTGCCAAGCCATCAGAAAAATATTCTTGATCCCGATTCGCACTCATGTCGGCAAAAGGCAACACAGCGATCGAAGGAGCGGCGGATGGCTGCGCTGTGGATATTGGTTTTGTCTCTGCATTCTTCGATTTGTGATTCAGCCAAAGGCCAGTCACAAGTGCCAGCAGCACAACGGCACCCGCGACGATTAAATGTAATCTCCTTGGGCCGGCCTCCGAGTCCGTCAGATTGGCGGCCGAAGAAATTTCAGCGGCAGGCACGGAGGCCCGCCCCCCGGATTTGAGGATGGCGGTGTCTCTTTTCAAACGCTGCAGATCTGTGAGCATTTCTGCGGCACTCTGGTATCGCAAAGCCCGATCCTTCTCTAGCGCCTTTTCGATAATTTGCTCCAATTGAGCCGGCACTTTGGGATTTAGCCGCACAGCGGGAATCGGCTTGCGTGTGAAGATCGCTTCCAGCACCTCACCCGCGCTTCCTCCCTGAAAAGCCAGAGTGCCGGTGACCATTTCGTAAAGCACGGCACCGAATGAAAACAGATCGGTGCGTGCATCGACATCACTTCCCCGCGCCTGTTCGGGCGACATATAGGCAACCGTGCCCATGGTGGAGCCGATCTCCGTAAGCTGCTTCGGCATGCTTTGCGTCGCCTGCTCGATTCCTGCGGAGGTCTCGGACCATTTTGCCATTTGCTTGACGAGACCAAAATCAAGAAGTTTCGCCTGGCTTCGCCCGGTAACAAAAATATTGGCAGGCTTGATGTCTCGATGAATGATCCCTTCCGCATGTGCCGCATCGAGCGCATTGGCAACCTGGATTCCCAGGTCCAACACTTGATCGATTTCCATCGGCTTGCCGCCGACGAGGTCCCTCAGCGTCTGCCCTTTCATGAACTCCATGACGATGAAAGGACGCTCCCCACGGCGGCCAAATTCGTGGATCGTGCAAATGTTAGGATGATTGAGTGCGGATGCAGAGCGTGCTTCCAGTTGGAACCGTTCGAGTGCTTCGGGATCTTCTGCCAGCTCGTCGGGCAAGAATTTTAACACAACATGCCGCCGAAGCGTCAGATCTTCCGCTTCGTACACAACGCCCATGCCTCCGCTGCCCAGCTTTCTCAGGATGCGGTAATGGGATACTATCTCTCCGATCAGTTGATCGGCATTTCTTTTTTCCGCGGCGTGGTGAATTCCCGTTCCGGACGCTGAATCCCTCCTCTTGATCACGTCGGAAATATATTGCAGACCGCGCGGCGATGTCAAGACTATGAACGAGTATATTCAGGAATTCTTGAAGGGGAAGAAACACCTTGATGTTCTTTACGAGAATACCCGGCCTTTGAGAAACAAAGTAATTGTCCATCAAGGTTATACTCACGATATCGCGGCCTCATGGCCAAAAAATCTGGGGATTGACTTCCTGTTCATCGACGCCGACCATTCTTACAAGGGAGTTTCGACGGACTGGAACGATTGGGGTCCCTTCGTGAGAAAAGGGGGAATCATCGCCTTCCATGATTACTATGTCAAGAAACAGGGCGGCAATCGGGGCGTCGGAGAATTTGTTGATGAAGCCATCGTCCCTTTGGCGGCGAAGAATTTCTATTCCATAGAGGGTTTGGCCTGGTACATCGTTGAATAGGTGCGCCGTTGTCAGCGCTTCGGCCCGACAATCACGAGCGAAGCTTTCTCGGGAGGGAGGATATTTTTGATGTGGGCATTCATATCCGCGAGAGTCACATTCTCGACGTCTTGAGGGAATTTTGTAAAGAAATCGAACCCTAAGCCCAGTGCCTCAAATATGGCAAACGTCGAAGCTCGCTTATCCTTGGTCTCATTCAACCGCAAGAATTGCGCCTTGGCGCTCACTTTAGCCGTCTGAAGCTCTTCCTCGGTCAGCCCTTTTTCAAATAGGTCGGTCAATATTTTGTTGAGGGCTTTCGATGCACCATCCCTCTTCGCGGCATCGGTTTCGAGATAAGCCTCAAGGACGCCGCCGTCTTTCATCTGCGTGGCCTGGGCGTTTACGTTGTAGGCTAGTTTCTCCTGGGACCTCAATCCCCAAAGCCTGGATCCCGGACCTTTTCCCAAAAGGTTTTCCAAAAGATAATTCATGACAAAATTTTTCATTGATGTCGGCGGCAGGGGAAAAGCGAAAGAGACCAGGCATTGCTTTGTCTCTTTTTCGATATAGGCTTCTTTAGGGGCTCCCTGAGATCCTGTCGGGGAAGGCGAGTCGGATGCCGAAGCGACCCCTCTTGATGGAAGTTTCGCATAATATTTCTTGAGGATGTCCAGGACTCTTTCTAGTTCGAGGTCGGAGACGACCGCACAGACCATCCGACCCGCCAGGAAGTGCTGCCTGTAGAAATTCTCAATGTCTTTGCCCTTGATCTTTTTCAGAGATTCTTCCGTTCCGCAGAACGAACGGCCGTATCCGGTTTTTCCGAATAAAGCCTCGAGCTGGGCCAAATGTCCGACATTGACCGAATCGTCGGATTGCATTTTTTGCTGGTGGGCCATATTTTCCTTGACATAATTGATCCGGAGTCCCGAAAAGAGCGGATCCATCATGATCTCGGCAAATATTTTCAGAGTATCCTCGAGGTTTTCGGAAAGACACTCGATTTGGATCATCGAGTGATCGCCCTTTGAGGCCAGGCTATAACGAGAAGCTTTCACCATTAGTTCCTGGACTTTGTCCCGGTCCGGAATTTCGATGGCCAGCCGGGTAGCGATATAGGCCAGGCCGTCCAGCCCGGCCGGCTCGGCTTTCTGGCCGCCGCCGATCAGAAAGTTGAGGACCGTGACGCCGGACGCTGCATCCTTTTGATAGATCACGGCCAGCCCGTTGTCTAGGTTTTTCTTTTGGGGCGCATTCGTGGGTTCGGCCGCCGGAGCCAAGGGTATCATGACCAGGATTCCTGTGATCCCCAGGAGGACCAATAACCTCTTTGATGAGCGTCTGAGGGTTTTCATGAATGTCGCCTAATTTTATTTCTTTTTCGGAACGATCGAAACAATCACATACTCTCCCTTGGAGAGATATTTCGCGGCCGCTTTTCTCAGGTCCGAAGTGTCGACCTTTCCGATATTCTCCAGATAATTCAACATATCGGAACCTTCATTGAGAAGCATATACATCGCTAACGAGCTGGCCAGGCCCAGGCCGTCTTCCTGCGCCTGCTGGGTGTTGAACCGGATTTGGTTTTTCGCGCTTTCCAAATAGTCGAACGCATACATCTGCCCTTCCCCATAGACATCACTCTTGGCGTAGTTCTCGCTCCGGGCTCGCTGACGGATATACTGGACAGCCTGCCTTTTGGCCGCGCTTAGATTCTTGGGGTCGAGAGTGAAATAAATGACGCAGGCACCTCCGTATTTGAGGCCGATAAAAGTCATGGACACGCCGTTAATGAGATCCCGTTCTCCCCGGAGTGCGGCATTGAGCATCGGCCGAATTCCTCGGCCGAGAATTTCGGTGAGGACATCAACAGCATACTGGTCAGGGCTGTTATAATCGGGAGCGACGACCCCGATGGCAAGATAGGCTTCTTGGACGTCAAGCACCTGTTCCACATCGATGGTTTTTTCGGGGAGGCCGACTTTTTCGATTTTTGCAGGAGCAAAGGCTTCTTTTTTAATAGGGCCGAAAACCGCCCGGATCTTTTCTTCCATGTCCTTGAGGGCGAAGTCTCCGACGATGGCCAGGGCGCAATTGGCGGGATGATAATATTTCTTGTAAAAGCCCTCCAACTGCTCGAGCGTGATAGCCTTGAGGCTTTCTTTTTTTCCGAAAATTGGCTTCTGGTAGGGGTGCCCTTTGAAGAGATTCTGGTAGACAAGCGCCGTGGCGAATCTGAACGGGTCATCCTCGATCTGGTTGAGTTCTTCGAGGATGATGTCTTTCTCGGCGTCCATTTCCGGCTGGCTGAACTTGAGGTCAAACAAAATTTCTTTTTGGTTTTTTAAGGCAAACTCGGCGAAGTCCGAGGGAAGAGAGATTTCGAACAGGGCCAGGTCCTGCCCCGTATGGGCGTTGAAATAAGCTCCATGCCTGCGAATATCCTTGCTGATCTCGCTTCCGCTCCGAACCTCAGTGCCGCGGAACAAGATGTAATGTTCAAGGAGATGAGCCAGCCCGCTCGTCTCTTCGGTTTCATCCTTGGAACCGGCATTGACGGCGGCCACGACATTCAGCATCGGCAGTGTATGCCTTTCATATAAAGAGACCTTCATCCCGTTGTCCAGGGTGAAAGATTTTTCGACCGCCTTGGATTCCTGAGAAAGAACGAGACAAGGAATGACTGTCACGAGAAGGAACGCAAGGGGCCAAACGCCTCTTTTGATAGAGAGGGAAGAAGATGATGTTTTCGTTAGAGTCATGTGCTTTTTCATTTTAACGGCAAGAGGCTGAAATGAAAAGCAATTTTTATACCAACTCGCCGAACAGATGGCTACTGGACATGTCCTGTAAATTCGTTTTACAATTGGCCAATTAATCTTACGCCCGGAATCGAGATTGACAGAATTGGGGTCAAAGCTACTCATTACGCATAATTTTCCAGGGGAGACTGCGTAATGAGTAGCTTTGACCCCGTGACCCCGCGGCTTTTGCCCAGCGGCTTCGAATTGTGCTAAAATCTATGCGATGAAGAGGTCCTCCATATGAAACCCGAACGCAAAGGCAAGATCTTGGTCGTGGACGATGAAGAGAACATCCGCAAATCCCTGAAGATGATCCTTGAGTATGAGGGCTATACATTCTTGGAAGCGGCGGATGGAGAAGAGGCGCTGCAAAAGGTCGAGGAGACCGTCGGATTGGATTTGATTTTGCTCGATATCAAAATGCCCGGCGGCCGAGACGGCCTGGACATCCTGAAGGAGATCAAAAACAAGCCCTATTCGCCCGAAGTGATTATGATCTCAGGCCAGGGGACGATCCAGACGGCCGTTGAAGCCACTAAGCTGGGAGCCTTTGAATTTCTGGAAAAGCCGCTCCATAGGGACCGGGTGTTACTCACGATCCGCAATGCCCTGAACCAGAATAAGCTGCAAAGAGAATGCCAGGATCTAAGGCGAAAAGCCGAGAAGCACTATGAGCTCGTCGGCAACCACCCGCTCATGAAAAAGCTCTGGAAGGAGCTCTTGCTTACGGCGCCGACCAATGCCACGGTCCTCGTTTATGGAGAGAGCGGAACGGGCAAGGAGCTCATCGCGCGTGCGATCCACGTTCATAGCCTGCGCGCGAAGGAAAATTTTGTCCAGGTGAACTGCGCCGCCATCCCCGAAGAGCTCATCGAGAGCGAGCTTTTCGGCCATGAAAAAGGCTCCTTCACCGGAGCCACCGAGCGGAAGATGGGCAAGTTCGAGCAGGCTGACGGCGGTACGATCTTTCTCGATGAGATCGGCGACATGAGCCTTAAAACGCAGTCCAAGGTTCTGCGCGTCCTCGAGGAAGGCGAGGTCCAGCGCGTAGGATCGAGCAAGATCAACAAGGTCGATGTCCGGGTGATCGCGGCCACGAACAAAGATTTGAAGAAGGAGATTGAGAAAGGCAATTTCCGCGACGACCTCTTTTTCCGGCTAAACGTCGTGCCGCTTTATTCGCCTGCCCTTCGGGAGAAAAAGGAAGATGTCCCACTGCTCATCGAATATTTCTCCAAGCTATATGCGGAGGAAAATAACTTCAAGATGAAGAGTTTTAGCCCGGAAGCCATCGAAGCTATGATAAAATACCCCTGGAAGGGGAATGTCAGGGAGCTGCGGAACGTCGTCGAGCGGCTGCTGATCATGACCAACCGTGACATGATCGAGCAGAAGGATTTGCCGGAGCAAATTATCGGCGAGCACCGCGTGTATCTTCCTGAGCCCGACAAAGTGAAGACGCTGAAGGATTTTCGGGACATGGCCGAGAAGGATTTTATCCTGGCCAAGCTCGAGCAGAACAACTGGAACATCAGCCAGACGGCGCGGGAAATCGATACGCCGCGTTCGAACCTTTATAAAAAGCTGGAGCAATACGGCATAAAAATATCGGCTGGAGTGGGCGAGGCGGTTGCTCCTTCATCCTCGGAAGAGGAGTAGGGGAGGAAAGTCCGAACTCCACAGGGCAGGATGGTCGCTAACGGCGACTCCGGGCGACCGGGGGAAAGTGCCACAGAAAACACACCGCCCGCGAGGGCAAGGGTGAAAAGGCGAGGCAAGAGCTCACCGCCCTGGTGGCGACACCAGGGGCATGGCAAACCCCATCCGGAGCAAGGCCAAACGGCCCCATTTGGGATGGCCCGTCCCGGGGCGGGTAGGCCGCTCGTCCCCGCGAGCAATCGCGGGGCCAGATAAATAACCGCCCCCGCCGCTTCGGCGTGCGGGAACAGAATTCGGCTTACGTCCCGCTCCAGCCGTTTCTTTTTCATGGTCAACAACTATGCGGCCGAGGGGAGAATGCCGCTAAATTGCTGGAGTTATAGACATTTGTCCATCCATAGGATATATGGGTTATAAGGAGTTTGAGGCGAAGTTTCTCAGGTGCTAAAATAACACGAGAGGGAGGTTTAGCGATGAGAAAAATTTCGTGCCTCGCGCTTCTTTTTTTCTTTCTTTTCTTAAACATCCGGGCAAGCGACGTTTCCTCCCCGGCGAACGATCGCTTCAGCCTTAGGCTTTTTGGAGGCGGGGGCTATTATCTTCTTGATGACATCAAAAAAGGCCTCGAGGGTTGGGACGCTCTTTGGCAGAGAAAGTGGTATAACATCCTCGAAGGGGGTTTTTTGCCTTTTCACTGGGGGATTTGTTTCGGGACGGAGTTTGAAGCTCGGGTCAAACCGCACTTTTCCATCAGCATCGAGACCGGATTCCTCCAGGCGAGAAAGGAGGGCTTCAGAAAAGTCAAATACAATGACGGTTATGTGGACGAACAATATGACCAGACCTTAGACATTGCCGTCAAGGCCGTCCCGTTGATTATCAGCGGCACCTTCCGAGGATTGCCGGGAAAACGTTTCTCCTTTTTCGGCGGTATCGGTCTGGGCTTGTGCCTGGGCATGATGGACTGGCAGTTTGAATCCATTTCCCCGGATGGCTGGCATGGCAGGCAAGAGTGGAAAGGGTGGACCATCTCGCCCGTGTTGCAGGTTCGCACAGGCATCGAACTCGAGCTGCGGAAGGGAATATTCTTCGTCTTGGAAGCCGTGGGCCTATTGGCTCGATTACAAGGTCTGAAAGGGCGTCTCGACGATAACGGGACGGTCACAGAAGATGCCATCTTCTGGTTCAATGACTGGGGCTATCACGATATTTTTTTCTTGCCCAAGGGACAGGTTACCGAAGGCGGCGACATCCGCAAGGGTATTGCTGACCTTTCCGGGTGTTCCCTTCGAGCCGGCATCCGCTTTCTATTTAAATAGGGGCACGGCCTGCTGGCCAAGCTGGAGCAGAACAACTGGAATATATCGCAGACGGCGCGGGAAATTTATACGCCGCGTTCGAACTTTTATAAAAAGTTGGAGCAATACGGCATAAAAATATCGGCTGGAGCGGGCGAGGCGGTTGCTCCTGGCTCCTCGGAAGAGGCGTAGGGGAGGAAAGTCCGAACTCCGCAGGGCAGGATGGTCGCTAACGGATGAATATCTCCCTCCGCCGCTTCGGTTCGCGGGATATGCTGTCATAGCGATTGGCGTGTGGTTTCATATCGCCTGGCTTGTTCCAAGGGGTCTGTTCGTAACCATTTCGGCAATCCAGTATGGATGAAAGGATGCAATCCGTGACCGCACGACCGTTGTCTTTCAGTTTCAGATCACCTTGACATCCCTGCATATCACGTTTTATCATCCATGACGAAAGGACGAGGCAAAATTGGCGCCTGAACGTTCATTCAGCCAGCGCAGCGGGAAACGAGTTCCTTATAAATCCAAGCCGCGGGCCCACCGGTCCGGCGTTTTTATCTGGCGGGCCCTGCTCACCATGACCCTTTGCTTGGCTGGCCTCGCGGACGTTTCCTTACTTGGTGAAGAAGGCGCAACCGGAGTGCTGCTGCCTGACGGTCGCAAGTTTATGTCCTGGGAGAAACCGCTTCAGTTCACTAGGACATATTATGTGGACAACCGGAATCCTCACGCCGCTGATTCGAACCCCGGCACAAAGGAACTGCCCTTTCTCACCATTAACAAGGCGGCGCAGGTATTACAGCCGGGCGAGCGCGTAGTCATCATGACGGGCGTCTATCGCGAGCGTGTCGATCCGGCGCGCGGCGGCACCGGACCTGACAAGATGATTAGTTACGAAGCGGCGCCCGGCGCGAACGTCGTCGTCAAGGGCTCTCGGGTGGTCAAGACCGGATGGGAGCCTTCCACCGGTTTCAAGATTGACCTGCCTGCGGCGGCTTGCGCCAAAGTGAAAATCTATCGCCGCCGCCTGGACGACCTCGATTTCCAGGGCTATAACCCTTTCGGTATGGTCAGCATTATGCAGGACCGCGTCTATTTGATGCCCAAGCCGGAAGAGCTGGGGCGGCATCTCAAGCGGCGCGGCATGGTGTTTGTGGACGGGCGACGCCTCGAGCAGGTCGAACTTTACCAGCATCTTGGCCGGAGAGACGGCGCCTTTTGGTGTGAGCACGATGGGCTCACGATTCACGTCCGCCTTCCTGGCGATGCTGATCCAGTTCAGCACGAGGTAGAACTGGCAATCCAAGAACAGGTGTTTGCTCCCCGGACGCGCGGGCTCAGCTACCTCCGTGTCAAGGGGATCTCCTTCGAACACGCTGCTAACGCTTTTCCGGTCCCGCAGCGGGGGATGATATCCTTAAGCCGGGGCCATCACTGGATCATTGAGGATTGCGTGCTGAGGCACGCCAACGGCGTGGCGCTCGATATCGGCGCGCAGGATTGGGACATGGAGCTGCCCGCCGTCATCGGCAGCGCCATTGTGCACCGCAATCATATTGACGACGTGGGCGTATGCGGAATCGCCGGGATGGCGGTGCGGGATACCCTCATCGAATCAAACCTGATCGAGCATGTGGGCTACCAGGACGTGGAGCTGGCCTGGGAGACCGGCGGGATCAAACTGCATCAGACCAAGAACTGCCTGCTCCGCGGCAACATCATCCGGCACACGATCCACGCGGAGGCCATCTGGCTCGACTACGAGAATACGAATACTCGTGTCACAGGGAACGTGATGGGCGATACGCTGGAAACGCTGCGGGGCGGCATCTATCTCGAAGCCTCGCACGATTCCAACATGATCGATAACAACATCATCTGGAAGGCGACCGAAGGCGCGGGGGGCGGGTCCTTCAACATGCCGCCCCACGGCGGCTGGGGAATTACCGTGGATGGAAGCGACGAGACGGTCATTGCCCATAACTTGATAGGATATACCCAGGATGCAGCCATCAAGTTCCGAAACATTGAGGGCCGGATCGTGGGCCCACGGGGCGGCACCACGCGCGGGAACAAGGTCTTGAATAACATCTTCTTCCGTTGCGGCAAGGCCATCGATTTCTCCAATCGCGATAACACCGCTGACGGCAACCTCTATACGAGAGATTGGGGCGAAGTCCGCGACGAGACCCAGTCGGTGGGACGCGGGCTGAACTGGATTCCCGACGCGGGCGCGACCCTGCGGCTTGATCTCGAAGCGTGGCAGAAATTCTTCGGATTTGACAAGAATGGCGCTTACGCGGACATGAAAATTGACGTCGATCTCGACGCGCTGACCATGACCTGGTCGGTCTCGGGTGCCGTTCCGCAAGCCACGAGCGGGAAGCACTTCCAGCGGGATCTCGTCGGCCAGGCCGCGGGCGATGTCCGCAAGCCGGGACCGCTGCTGCGTTTGCCCGATTCGCCGACCAAAGTGAATATTGATCCACGACGGTAGGGGACCGGTCAATTGCATTTCTCTTCCGAATTTTTGATAATGGAATCAAACGTCAAATAGCCTTTCCGAAATGGCTCAAGGGAATTTCGATCTGTCGGAATCATTAAAAGGAGGGAGGCATGAAAATCAAGACTCTTTTATTGGTTCTGGTTGTAGTGACCTTCGTCTTCGCCATAAGCTGCAAGAAGAAGTCAAAAGCAACAGCGCAGGAGAAGGCCGAAGTCAAGGTGCAAGCAAAGGCCGTGGAAAAGGCAGAATCTGCGAAGACCGGCGGCAGCGAAGCCAAGACGACAACGGCCGGCGAGACTGAGGGCAAGGCTGGCGCTGCTGAAGGCGGCGCAAAGTCTGAATCAGGCCGCAGTACAGAGCCTCCCTTGCTTCCACCCGAAACACTTGCACCGGGCGGCAACATTGCCCTGCTTGATCTGGGTGCCAGCATCGAAAGCGCTACTAGCGATTATGATAACGAGTGGACGGCGCCGATGGTCCTTGATGGAAATCCAGAACAGGCTTGGTCATCGGCCGAGCTCAAGAATCCCCAGGAGATCGTCATCTCGTTCTTCAACCGCCAGCCGGTTCTCATTTCGGCAATCGTCATCAATCCCGGCCGCAGTTCGTGGACAGAGCAATATGCAAAAGATGTCGAGGTTTGGGCCTCCATGACCAGTCCGACCGAAGGGTTTACCAAGCTCGGGGGCATCACGCTTCGCCAAGAACCAGTGGATCAATTTCTGAATTTTCCTCCCGTCGAGGTACGGTTTGTCAAGGTAAGATTTCTCTCGAACTATGGTAACAAAGACTACGTGATATGCGGGGATATAAAAATTATCGAGGCGCAGCGTCCGGGCTACACATCCCTGCTTGATCGTAACCCGGAGCTGGTTGCTTTGGCGAGCGGACGAATCCCTTGGCCGCTCGTGCCGACACCGACACCTGTGCGGACGAGCAAAGGCTGCGATTGCGCGGCGAAGCCATCCTCTGCGGTCCCAACGGCGCCGGCGCACAATGAGAGTCGGAATGTTTTGGTAGTGATGAACGACACGGACCGGACTGGCTCCAGCAAAGCGCCCAGTGAATATCCGCCGACGATATTTAAGCCCACAGACTCGCAGGGAGGTTTCGACTACTCGATCTACGGGCGTCTTAGGTTCAAAATCGTAAGGCCAATCGCAGCTCGTCCGGCGTTGCTGGCGAGCGCCGAGGGTTTTGATACCGTCGTGCTTGCTCAGGTGTGCAAGATTAAGAATGAAATGGCCGAGAGCTTTAAGAAAGTTCTCCTTGTCTGGTTGTCCCAGGGGCATAAGCTGATCATCCAGGATGCCGACTACTGCAGCGTTTCTCCAGATTATAGCTTCCTGCCGTATTCCTTTGTCACCAGCAACGTCGGGGCCAAGGGTGCGAAAGGCGATACGTTGGTGCCGCTGGAGGACAATACGCTGGCGAGTTCGCGGCCCACCGATACGGCCTTTGTAGATATCGAATCTTGGCTCGGTTCGAAGGACGGGACTGCGAATGAGATCGGTGATTCCAACGTGATCCAGAAATATGACACCAACTGGTGTGGATACCTCTTCACGATCAACTCCAAGAAAGTCGGTGGATTCGTAGGTGCCTATGCCCATTACGGACGGGGGCTGATCATTTATGACGGTTTTGATATCGATCAGTATGGAGGTGCGGCCTACCGGAAGCTCGTGACCCGGGAGTTGCTCCAGCCATTTGATCCCGACGGCTTGCCGTGCACGGTCCAGCTTGCCGATTTCGTCATCACGACGCAGCCGCAGTTGATGAGCCAGCCGATGGTCCCGGGTCGCACCTACACTTATCCATTGAAGCTCTACTCGAACCAAAGCTACAAGGGGACCGTCAACCTGTCGATGACAACCACACCCTCTGATCCTGGTCTGACTTTCGGCTTCGAACCGGCTGCCGTGCCTCTTGAGGTAACCGCGAAAGCTACATTGACCGTTATCGCGGCGCCGACGGCCTCGCCGAAGCCGCATAGGCTTGCCGTGTGCGGGACTGACGTGAATGGTGTTACGGCCACCTTGTGTATGGACCTGATCGAGCGCAAGACTGGCGGCATCCAGGTGGTGGGGGAGTTGCAGCGGGATAAGAAACCAACCAAAAACCTGGAAATCATCCTGGACTCCTCGGGTTCGATGAAGCTGGCGCTAGGAAAAAAGACCCGGTGGACGACTGCATTGGACGTGCTTGAGCAAGTGTTGAAGAAGTTGCCGGACGACTTCAATGTCGGTCTGCGCATCTACGGGCACCGGGAGTCATCCTTGTCGCCCAAGACGTGCACGGATAGCGAGTTGGTGGTTTCGATCGGGAAGCTCGACCGGTCCCGGATTCTGAGCGCAGCACGGGCGGTTAAGCCGAAGGGAGAAACGCCTCTTGTTTACTCCGTCCTCCAGACGCCGGAGGACCTAAAGGCAGTCGGCGGCGGTGCGGTTGTCCTTATTACCGACGGCGAGGAGAGCTGCAAGGGAGATGTCAAAGTTGCGGCGCAGCAGATCCGTCAGTCGGGACTGGACGTGATGGTGAACATCGTCGGGTTCACGCTGACCGGGAAACAAACGCAGGAGCAGTTGACGACGTTAGCGGAGGGGACCGGCGGGCACTACTACGCGGCGCAGAGCGGGGAGGCGCTGGCGAGAGCGCTCCTAATCGCGGCGGTGGAGAAGTTCCCGTACGAGATTCGAGACTCATCTGGGAAAGTGGTGGTGAAAGGCGAGGCGGGCGGAGCGCCGGAGGAATTATCGCCTGGCGAGTACAATGTGATCATCACGGCCGGTGACCAGGCCCTGACCCAGCCTGTGACGGTTGTCTCCGGCGCGGATGTGATATTGCGGGTTCGGTTGAAAGGGGATAAGTTCGCCGTCGAACGGTAGCCGTTTATATCCTGCTCCAGCCTTTTTTCTGTACGGCTCCGAAATGCGTGTGGCCATGTGCTATGCATTGTGGACGGTTTTTAGCATAGGGGGCAACAAATATCTAGAATTATTCGGCTAAAAAAAGCTGACGGCCTGTTTTATGATCGTCAAGATGTTGCCCGGGAAAATTCCGAGCTGCAATACGCCGTATAAACAGAGGAAGAGGACAAGAAACAAGGCCGGGTTTTCCAGGTTGATGTCAATCTCACGCTCCGGCGGTTTCATATACATATAGACGATGATCCTCAGGTAATAAAATACGGAGATGAGGCTTGCTAACACTCCGATGATAACCAGGGGGACCAGGCCCTGTCGGACGGCGGCGCTGAACACATAGAATTTGGCCAGGAAGCCTCCTGTCGGCGGGAAGCCAGCCAGTGAAAAGAGAAACACAGCCATCGTTGCGCCGATCCAGGGATAGGTGAAGCCGATTCCCGCAAAATCGTCAAGCTCAAGATATTCTTTGCCTTTTTTGCTCAGGGCAATAAGGGCGCCGAAGGCGCCGATGTTCATGAACAAATATGCCGTGAGATAGAAAACGAGGCTGGCGCTATCTCGCGCTAAGATAGCGACCAGAATATATCCGGCATGGGCGATGCTCGAATAGGCCAGGATTCTTTTGACGTTTTTTTGCCGCAGGGCGATCAAATTCCCCAAGACCATCGTCAGAACGGCGATCCCCCAAAGCAGCCAACGCATGACTTCTGATTTGAATCCTCCGTTCCAATAGGAGAAAAACAATCTCAAAAGCACGGCAAACCCGACGGATTTCGGTCCTACGGAGAAAAAGGCAGTGACGGGCGTGGGAGCACCTTCATAGACGTCCGGCGTCCACATATGGAAGGGGACAAGGGCGATCTTGAAGGCGAACCCGATGACGACCATTCCCAGGCCGATGAGTGCCATGAGCTGGGTTTCGGAGCCTGCGGCGAAATAAGAGATTATCCCGGGGATCGTGATCGCTTGCGAGGCGCCGTAGAGGAGCGCCAGTCCGAAGACCAGGAATGCGCCGGCAAAACTTCCTATCAAAAAATATTTGATGGCGGATTCCGAAGATTTCTCGTCTTTTCTCTTGAGCCCCGCCAGGGCATAACTGGAGACGGACAGGACCTCAAGGCCCAGGAAGATGACCAGGAAATTGACGGAGGACACCATGATCATCATGCCGGAAAGGGCCAGCAGGAGAAGCGCATAGAACTCGCCGAAATTGGCGTCCTGGAGGGCGATGTATTTCATGCCGATCAGCATTACAAAAGCTCCGGCGATTAAAAAGAGGAGCGTCAGGAAAAGGGCCAGCTTGTCGAGATGAAGCATGCCGTCAAAATAAGAATAATCCGCGTTCCAGAACTGCACACAAACAACAGCGCAGACGATGAACAACAACAACGAGACATAGGCCAGGTAATCTTTATTTTTGGTTTTGATAAAAGCTTCCAAGAGGAGGACCAGCAATGCGCCGATAACGATGGTCAACAGCGGAGCCAGAGCGTAGAGGCTGTTCATCGCGGCTTCAAATCCTTTTCCTTAGCGTATATATCCGCAGGATTCTTCGGCTGAAGGACAAAAACCTTTTCCTTATTTTTTATCCTGTTGATGTAATGCTCTACAGAAGCATCCATTTTTCTCAGGAATGTTTGGGGGTAGATCCCCATCCAGAACATCATGATCACGACAGCAACAAGATAGCCGATTTCCCGCTTGTTCATGTCTTTATAGGAGAGGACCTTCTCGTTCGTGATCGGACCCTGCATGACCCTTTGGAACATCCAGAGGAGATAGGCCGCGGCCAGGATGACCGTGGAAATGCTGAGGATGGCGAACAACCGGCTCGAGGAGAAAATGCCGAAGAAGCATATGATCTCGCCGACAAACCCGTTCAGCCCGGGCAGCCCTAAGGACGAGAGCATCGCCACTAGGAAGAACGCCGAGAAGATAGGCATTTGTTTGCTCACTCCTCCGAAATCCTTGATCAGTCTTGTATGGGAGCGCTCATACAATATGCCCACGATTAAGAACAGCATGCCCGTGCTCAGCCCGTGGTTGAGCATTTGATAGATTGCGCCTTCGGTCGCTTCGATATTGAGCGAGAAAATAGCCAGCATGATCAATCCCATGTGGCTGACGCTCGAATACGCGACGAGCGATTTAATGTCTTTTTGGATGAGGGCCATCAGCCCGCCGTAGATAATGCCGATCAGGCTGAGCACCATGAGCACCGGCAGAAATTTGGTCACGGCCTCGGGAAAAAGCGGTATGGCGAACCGCAGGAAGCCATAAGCCCCCATTTTCAGGAGTACCGCGGCCAGGATGACCGATCCTGCCGTGGGCGCCTCGACGTGCGCGTCGGGCAGCCATGTGTGAAAGGGAAACATCGGGACCTTGATGGCAAACGCCAGGCTGAAGGCTAGGAACAGCCAAATCTGAAGGCCCGGGCTGAGCATCAGTTGATAATAATCGAAGAGCTCCAAGGAGTATGTTCCTGTAGCCTTGTAGAAGTAGGAATAGAGGACAAAGATGGCCACGAGCATCAGGAGGCTTCCCAGCATCGTAAAAAGGACGAACTTAAATGTTGCGTAAATGCGGCGCTTGCCGCCCCAGATTCCGATCAGGAAGTACATGGGGATGAGCATGGCTTCCCAGAAGACGTAGAACAGGAAAAGGTTGAGGGATACGAACACGCCGATAATGCCCGTCTCCAGGATCAGCATGAAGATAAGGTATTCTTTAATTCTCTCCTGGATATAAGACCACGAAGAAAGCAGTGCGATGGGCAGGAGGAACGTCGTGAGAAGGACGAAAAACAAACTGATGCCGTCGATTCCCAAATGATAATTGATGCCGTAGCCCAGCCACGCTCCGTTTTCGACGAACTGCGGATCGGCCGTCTTAGAGTCAAAGTTGAAATAGAGCAGAAGGGAAACGAGGAAGGTGATGAACACAATGGCCAAAGAGATCGCATAGAGTGTGCCTTTTTTGTCCTTGGGAACGAAAATGAGCAGGATAGCGCCCAGGAGCGGGAAAAACGTCACAAAGCTCAATATTGGAAAACTCATGTTCTAAAACAATAAAATCCCTAGGATGATCACTGCGCCCAGCAGGAAGACCAGGGCATAATCTTTGACAAAGCCGGTCTGCAGGGTGCTCAGAATCCGGCCAAAAAAGCCCGTGGCCGAGGCGGATCCGTTGAGGGCGCCGTCGATAACGGCCAAATCGAAATGGTCATAGACGATCTCCGAGCCCTTGACCAGGGGGTTGACAATGACGGCGTTATAAATCTCGTCTACATAATATTTATTATAAAGAAGCTTATAGATGCCCGGGAATCGCCGAACAATATCATGCGGAATGGCCGGCTTTTTCAGATAAAAGACGTAAGCGAGATAGATTCCGAGCAACGCAACGACAACAGAGATCAGGATCAGCGTCCATTCCATGCTCATGCTGAGGTGGCCTTCGGAAGCAGGCTTAATGACCGGCTCGAGGAAATTCTGGAAGAGGTTGGCTTTTTTGCCGAGGACCACAGGCAGCCCGATATATCCGGCTATGACCGAAAAGAAAGCTAAGATGGCCAGGGGGATCGTCATGACTTTTGGTGATTCATGGAGGTGGTGTTTGGCTTCGGGGTTCAGACGTTCCGCCCCGTGGAACGTCAGGAAGATCAGACGGAACATGTAAAACGCTGTCAGAATGGCTCCCGCAAGCCCGAGCGCCCAGATGAAATACTGGCCCTGGGCATAGGCATGGGTCAGGATGGCATCTTTGGAGAAAAAGCCGCTGAGGAACGGCACTCCAGAAATGGCGATCGCTCCAATGAGAAAAGTCGGATATGTCCAGGGCAGGTATTTCCGCAGCCCGCCCATCTTGCGCATGTCGAGCTCTCCGGACAGGGCATGCATGACGCTGCCGGCTGCCAGGAACAGCAGGCTCTTGAAGAAGGCATGCGTATAAAGATGGAAGATGCCGGCGGCGTAGGCGCCGACGCCGCATCCGATGAACATATAGCCGAGCTGGGAAATGGTCGAATAGGCGAGGACCCTTTTGATATCATTTTGGGTCAGGGCCATCGTTGCCGCGAAAATGGCGGTCAAGGCGCCCACCAGCGCCACGATGTTGCCCGCCGTTCCGGAAAACGTATAAAGCAAGTTCATCCGAGCGACCATATAAACGCCGGCCGTGACCATCGTTGCCGCATGGATCAAGGCGCTGACGGGAGTCGGGCCCTCCATAGCATCTGGTAACCAGACATAGAGCGGAAGCTGGGCGGATTTTCCCGCGGCGCCCACGAACAGCAGGATAGCGGCTAGTGTTGCGAGACTCTGGGTTATGAGGCCGCCCGATATCGCTTTATTGATGGCCGTGAACTCAGAGCTTCCGACAGCCAGAAAAATGAACAGGATGCCCAGAATAAAACCGGCGTCACCGATGCGGTTCACGATAAACGCTTTTTTCCCGGCGCTGGCGGCCGAATGTTTTTCAAACCAGAACCCGATCAGGAGGTAAGAGCACAAACCGACGCCTTCCCATCCGACGAACATCAGGATCATGTTGGAGGCCAGCACCAGGATGAGCATAGCGAAGGTGAAGAGGTTTAGGTAGGTGAAATATCGCGTGTATCCCTTGTCGTGGGCCATGTAGCCCACAGAATAAACATGGATCAGGAAGCCGACGCCCGTGACAACCAGGGCCATGACTGCGGAAAGAGGATCGAATTGGAAGGAGAGGTCGGCGTTGAACGAGCCCGCCCTTATCCATGTGAAAAGGCTCTTGACAAGAGGATAGTTTTCCGGCGGCGTCTTGAGCAGGCTGATGAACGAGATAAGGGCGATGATAAACGAGGCGAAAACCGACAGGCAGGCCTGCAAGGAGACATACTTTTTGGGAAGCTTTCTTCCAAAGAGAACGAGGACGAGAGTGCTCAACGCGGGAATAAAGGGAATCAGCCAGAAAATGTCCCTCATCTTATCCTTTCATGGAGCTTATGTCCTGGGATTTGATGGATTTCTTTTGGCGGAAGATGAGAAGAATAATGGCCAGGCCGATGGCCGCTTCGGCGGCGGCGACCGTGATGATGAAAATGACGATGACCTGGGCGTCAACGAAATGATGGGATTTGGCCAGGGCGATAAAAGCCAGGTTGGCGGCATTGAGCATGATTTCGACGGCCATGAACTGGGTGATCAGGTCCCGCTTGATGAAGAAGGCGATGATTCCCAGCACGAAGAGAATGATGCTAAGGATGAAGAAATAGCTCGTGGGAATCATTCCTCTTCCCTCTTTTTCACGAGGACGATGGCGCCGACGAGCGCGGCGATGATGAGGATCGAGGTGATTTCAAAAGGATAAAGATACTTGGTGAACAGCAGCTGGCCGATTTCTCCAGGGCTGACGCTTCCCTCCGGACCACTGCCGAGGGCGGCAGCTCCTTTGGCAGCGAAAATGAGCTCGATGAAAAGGACCAGGGCCAGGAAGACGGAGAGTGCTATCGTCCATTTTTTCTTCTCCCGGGAGATGCCTTCGCGGAGGTTAATCATCATGATGACGAAGATGAACAGGACCATGATCGCCCCGGCGTAGATGATGATTTGAACGACAGCCATAAAAGGAGCGCCGATCAGGCCGAACAAGCCGCCTAGGCAGGCAAAGGCAAGGACCAGGAAAAGAGCGCAATAGGCCTGGTTTTTGGAGATAATCATCCCCAGGATAGAGCCGACACAAATGATTGACAACAAGAAGAATAGGAAGATAGCCATTTTTTAGGTTTTTCATTATATTTTTTGTCTTCCGGAAATGTCAAGGAAAAGGACGTCTCTCTAGCCTATTATTCTTTTGACAAAATCATTTTTTTTGGTATAATGCCACTCGGTCACTGCGGGGTAGAGCAGCCTGGTAGCTCGTCGGGCTCATAACCCGGAGGTCGTTGGTTCAAATCCAACCCCCGCTACCACCTTTTTTCCCCTTAACGCGCCCGGCTTAAATTATTTACGTTTGACCAAGATCCCTTTTTGTCTAGCGACTTTAGACGCTTAACGACAGCATAAAACAACATTTTTTGGCACAAATCTGGCGCACGGAGGAGTAGTCTAAAAGAATCATTGGTGATAATATATCATTGAGCCAATTAATTCGATTATTTGGATGTGACCATGAAATTAGGCGTTCCTCATGTTGTCATTTTAGGAGCTGGGGCTAGCAGAGCTGCCTTTCCTAATGGCGATAAAAATGGGATTAAGCTTCCATTAATGAGCGATTTTGTGGAAACAATTGGACTAGAGGATATCTTGAGGACAAATAATATCTCTTATAAAGGCCTAAATTTTGAAGATTTATATGACGATCTATCCCGAAAGTATGAAGGAGCTCCATTTATAGATGAATTGAATGTTAGGATTCATGACTATTTTGCTCAACTAAGATTACCAGATGATCTGACGATTTATGATAAGCTAGTTCTAAGCCTTCGCGGGAAAGATTTAATCGCGACATTTAATTGGGATCCATTCTTAGCTCAAGCTTATCAAAGAAATTCTCACATCGCAGAATTGCCAAAAATGGTTTTTCTTCATGGGAATGTTACTGCCGGGGTATGTTTTAAAGACAAAGTGAAAGGATATGTTGGAGCTAGATGTTTGCTTTGTGGTGATTGGTTTAAGCGTACTAGACTATTGTACCCAACTAGACGAAAAGGCTATACAATAGACCCTTTTATAAAAAACGAATGGTATGAGTTGGAAATTTATTTAAAAGATGCATACTTTTTGACAATATATGGATACAGTGCTCCTAAAACTGATATTGAGGCAATCGATCTTATGCAAAAAATTTGGTTGAAAAATAAAAGACGTGATATTGCTGAGATTGATATTATTGATATCAAATCAAAAGATGAGTTGGATAGGACTTGGGATGATTTTATTGTCAGAAGTCATAATTTTAGTGTGAATGATTTCGAACAGTGCTATCTTTCTCGATATCCCCGAAGATCTTGTGAGGGATTATTTATGGCAACAATACAAAACCAACCGTGGAAAGACAATTATTCGCTGGATTGCAACACACTTGAGGAGTTACATGATTGGATTAGACCCCTTGTGTTAGAGGAAAAGGCCTTAAAGGACGAGCAAAAAGGATTTTGTGGATTGCCGTATTCGGAATTGCGAAAAAAGTATAGCTGAAGCTCTTCATTAAACAAAGAAAATTTACAATAGTTAGCAATATTTTTATTCGATAATGTCATGGTTTAAGCAAATTTCAGTTTATTTTGTCACACATGTGGGACTGGGGGATTAGTCTATTCAATAGGCCTCCTGGACTTCAAATCCAGTATGGGGCCTGACGAAGGTCCCGGATGGGTTCGACTCCCATACCCTCCCGCCACCCCATATAGCCCTTGTTTTTCAGAGATTGACAGGCCATTGATTTAGTTTAAGACCACTTTTCGTCCTGCGATTTTAGATGGCATTCGATAGCGCTACACAGCATTTTTTGGCACTATTCTGGCACACGGGAAGAGGTCTATTTTATGCCCGCCCTGTCCCCACGGCACATATAGAGGGAAGAGGTCTGCTTCTATATGTCAGGGCTAGATAAAGATCAATGCGGAAAAGCTTATGCCGTCCCATGTCTTCCAGCAAGTCGCCTTGATGGCGGCCGAGAGGCGCGGGGACTATTGTTGATTAGTCGAGATAAAGAGGAGTAGGAGTCTATCATCTTTGTCCGGTGCGGAGGCGTTTCTTGTCCCGCTATTCTCTTTGAGTGCCGCTCTTCGTGGTTATTGACACCGACTTGCGGCCGAGCGTAGTATTCCATCATGATCAGGAGGGGAGATTCAGCGCCGAGAGGGGGAATTCGTCGCGTCCCGGAAAAAGCAAGTTCCTATCCTTAGATCGCGCTCGCCGTGAGCTGCGGGGGCAAAGATATGCGGGTGGAGGTCACTCTGGCGCACAAGTTGCAGCGAAGCTTCAAGATCGTTCCGATCGCCAATCCGGACGCGCTTCAGGCGGCAATTCTCAAGGATTGGATGAGGGCAAAGTAGCGTTGAGCTTTGCCCGCTTCACGGACTTTAAGGACAAGCGGGTAAAGTTGAAAGCGCAGATAGGAGATAAAAGGAATATGCTATTTCACGAATTGAAGTCTAGGAAACCTTCTGTTTTTTTGTTTCCAACAATGCTGTTCATGATCGTTTTGGGAATGGCGTGGAATTTTGATCCTGTCCCAACTCCTGAGCATTGCATAAGTTTTGCTGCGTTCACGGATACTCACGTTGGCCAACGGATTCAAAACAACAAATGGGGTTATGCGGATTATCTAGACCGTCTCGCCGAAGATATAATGGACAACACGCTTCCCTGCGAGTTTGTTGTCCATCTCGGAGATGGAGCGAACGATAACACGGCGTTTGTTAACGGGATAGGTTTGCCAGAGACCATGGACCCCTATAAGAATAATTTCAAGGCCTTTCTTGTGTCTCACCTCAACCTGCCCTTTCACTATGTTGGGGGGAACATTGACCTCACGGACTACAGCGATGGGCCGGGCTTGCCACAACACGACGATGACCCGTTTGTGCTATTGAGGACGTACGTCAATGAAACGGAACTCAATCACTATCCCTATGCGATGATGCGAAACGGCATCCTCTTTCTCGCGTTGCCAGAGACAGCTTATGAAATGTGGACGCGTCCGGCCATGTACGAATGGGTTCAATTCATGACAACGTATTATCATAACTCGACGACAATAATATTTTCGCATCAAGCTATTGAAGACACAACACCGCATGATGGCGACCCATTATCGACGTACCGGGGGAAACAGGATCAAGCCTGGTGGGCAAGTCTCTTCCAGAAAAATCCCCAAATCAAAATGTGGATTCATGGACACAATCACATGCCCGGATGGTATCAAGGCAGCCAAAGCAGCGGATGGAGCCGTCCCATTCAAAATTTTGGACACGAGATGGCTTTCTCGGCTCCGTATCCCCAGATGGATTGGGGCAACTACCTCGAGGAGGACACCATTGTCATTTACACGATTTCCTCGACCGGGGTGAAAACACGAGCTTGGGAGAACAATGGCACCGGCGGACACTGGGTCTCCGGATACGATATTACCTGGAAGGTTCCGACTACCTATGACGCAAATGCCGAGGACTGGTACAGTTTCCCGGCTCTTATTCAAGACGGCGAAACCCAGCTTACGGATATGAAGGTTCTTGCTTCCAAAATCACTCTTCAACTCGTCGGAACAGAACCCGTGGAGCTTTTCTGCGATCCCCACATGGAAACGAAGGGATCTCACGTCAATGAAAACATCCTTGGATTCGATGATGATCTAACCTCCAGGGTGACGGCGAACACGCCGGGGATGACTGTTCATGGCGCTTGGACGTTGACTTTTCCCCCAAAGCATGAGTGGGATAAATATTGCCATGATGGCCGGGGCGGGCAGCCTTACCAATATTTCTCCGTGGGCACCTCTCCCGCTGCCGTGCCTGGGGCTTCTTACACTTTTACGATGACGGCAAGGTCTGCTTCTGGAAAAGGCAAGGTCAATGTGACGGCAAGCTGTAGTGATTGGGGCACCAAATCCCAGTACAGCACGCTCTCCGGGAGTTCAAGTCAGGTGTTTTCGCAAGATTTCGGAAGCAGTTACGAAACAGTGTCAGGCACATACACGGTTCCTAACGACGTAAACGCCTGGTTTATACAGGGGATCATGGATTTTGCCGACCCGACCAACTATGACGTATCATACTTCAGCATCAAACGGACAAGAACATCCGACACGACCGACGACTTCCACATGTCCTTGAGCGGACAATCATATAATGTTGCCGGAACTCTTAATCGATTTGAAACCAAGGACTTCTCCGTCAATCCCGTAGACCTGGCGAGTCGTGATGGGGTTATCAAATTCACAGCTTCGATAAAAGGCAACCATTATGGAATGGCCCGCTTGATCTATCATGCCCCTCTCCTCATGGGCAGAAACGCCCGGTATAAGGTGAACAGTATCAGGGGAAACACTTATGACATCACCCTGACTGCAAAATTATCCGGCTATTCAAACACCTTCAATATGTTTCCATTCAGCACCAAATACGGCGGTGTTGAAATCCGGGCGGACGATGCCTCTGGCGAAAATCATACAAGCAAGAATAAGAACCAGTGGGTGGCTTGCGACTGTTCCAGAAGCGGAACAAAAGTCCTGATCACGTATCCAACACAGACCCCACCCCGTTAGTGTCAAAATCAGGCTCAGCCCAGACGCGCCCGGCGCTGTTCGCCACGATTTTCCCAGACTGCACCACGATCTCGACCTTCGTAAGCACGGCGATATCCGCCGCGGCATCGCCGGCGACGGCCAGCAGATCCGCCCGTTTGCCGGGAGCGATGGCGTCGGCGACGGCGCAGCCAAGCGGTTCGGCCGCCGCGGAAGTGCAAAATCGTATCGCCTGCCGCTGATTGATGTCAAGCCGGGGTCGGGGTCGGCAATTCCTTGTGCGTGATCCCCTGCCCCGAGCCCTCCAGTTTTCTTGACACCGGCCGAGGCACGGCAATATACTTCCGCTATAATCAAGAGCATGGAGTTTTCGCTCAAAACGGCGTGTGATTTTTACGGAAGGAGAAGCCGTTTTGCCGGAGGCGGAGGAGGGCACGATGCGAAAAACATGGTTCGTCGGCCGGCGCTTGATTTTCAGCCTGGCGGTTACACTGGCCTGGATTTGGGCCGGGGCGGCCGCTGCCGAGCAGACTCCGCTTGGAGGCGCGAAGGCGCCTCTGCACGGAATCAAGATCAAGCGCCTGCTGATCAAGAATGCGATGGTCATCTACGGGAACGCCAAGCCGGCATTCGGGCCGGTGGACATCCTGGTCCAGGACGGGCTGATTGCTCGAGTGGGAGCGACTCCGCCGGACGAATCTCTCCCTGATGCCGTCATCGACGCGACCGGCAAGTATGTCACGCCCGGCTTCATCAATACCCACATCCATCTCCACGAGACGCGCGGAAACCGGCCGATTCCCATCCAGTACGAGCTGGATCTCTATCTCGCGGCCGGCTGCACGACGGTCCGCGAAGTCGGATCCGGCGGAATGGTGACCGAGCCCGAGATCAGCGTGGAGCGCGCCCTGGAGATTCGCGAGCAGTCGGCCTCGGGCCGGCTCGCGGCACCTCGGGTCCTGGTCTATCCGATGCTCGACGGCAGCCGCGGCCCGGAGGAACAGCGCGCTTACATCAGGACGCTCAAGAAGGCCGGCGTCGACGGCATCAAACTCCGCAACGTCGGCGACCGCAACGTCGTCGCCGCAATCATCGATGAGTCCCAAAAGCTCGGGCTTCCGACCGCGGCCCACATCGGGTTCGAGGAGACGACGGCCCGCGACTATGTCGAGCTCGGAGTGAACTCGATCGAGCACTTCTACGGGATTCCGGAAGCGTCCTATGATGGGATCGCGGACATCCCGCCGGAAATGAACAATTCCAACGAAGCCCACCGCTTCGCGCTGATCGGCCGACTCTTCCTCCAAAGCAACTTCAACCTCGCCAGGCTTTCGGAACTCCTCGACCTGATGGTCCAGCGCGGAGTGGCCTGGACGCCGACGTTCAGCTGCTACGAGGCCAGCCGCGACCCGATCCGGGCCCGGAACCTGCCCTGGAATAAGGACTATCTCCATCCGGCGCTTGAAGAGTACTTCCGGCCCGACCTAGAGCATCACGGCGGCTATCTGGCCGGCTGGACGACGACCCAGCAGGTCCAATGGCGGCAGCATTTCCGGCTTTGGATGGAAGCCGTCCGCGACTTCGCCTTGAAGGGCGGGCTGGTGACCGTCGGCGACGACGCCGGCTACATCGTCGGAGCGCTCTATGGCTTCTGTTTCGCCCGCGAGCTGGAGATGCTCGAGGAGGCGGGGTTCCGCCCGCTCGAGGTGATCAAGCTGGCGACGGTCAACGGCGCCAAGCTGCTCCGGCTCGACGACCGCTTGGGCCGGGTGCGGAAGGGGTTTATTGCGGATCTGCTCGTGGTCAACGGCAACCCGCTCGAGAACCTGGGGATCCTGAATCCGTACGGCTGCGACATTTTGACCTACGACGGCAAGCCCGTGAGAAACCTCAGCCCGCTGGCGCCGGGCGATCCCAGAATCAAGGTTGCGCACGGCGGCGGGATCGAGTGGACGATCAAGAACGGGATTCCCTACCATGTCCCCGATCTGCTGGAAGAGGTCAAGGACATGGTGGCCAAAGCGCGCGCCGCGCGAGCCCAGCCGGAGGAGAGCCCGAAGCGCGAATAGCCCGGCCGTGCGTTTTCGGGCTTGCAAAGGTCCGCTATCTGTCCTAAGATTCGGTTCTATGGCCAGGATCACGAAACGGTCCCGCATCCGCCGTTCGGACACCACGGGGACAATAAATATACCTCTCCAAAATTTTGTCACTCATTTGTCACAGGAAAATGCCTAAAGTCGCCTAATTCCAGATAAAGGAGCTAAAAGTCAAAGAGGCAATTTCTCGGGGGATACGGGGGAATACTGGGTAGAGCAGCCTGGTAGCTCGTCGGGCTCATAACCCGGAGGTCGTTGGTTCAAATCCAACCCCCGCTACCACCTTTTTTCTCAAGGAATTCCCTGGAAAAGACAAAATCTTTGCTTCTTTCTTTTTAGGCTCCCTTAGCTGGAATTAGGCGATTTTAGGCATTTTTTAGTGACAAATTGGCGACAAAGGCAGAGGTCTGTTTTCAGTTGACTCTGCCGTCTTTCCTTGTTAATCTTTAGCCATCCCAAATAGAAGGGGTCAGCAATGGCCATCAAGTGCCCGAAGTGCGATACCGATAACACTTCCGATTCCCAGTTTTGTAAGAAGTGTGCAACTCAGTCTCCCTTCTCCAAAGGAAACCTTTGCTTCTCCCACAGAGACTCTCCAAACGCCCATCAAAGAGCTGACGACCGGCTCCACCTTTGCCGACCGCTACCAGATCATCGAGGAGCTGGGCAAAGGGGGCATGGGCCGGGTTTACAAAGCCTTTGACACGGAGATCAAGGAGAAAATCGCTCTTAAACTCCTCAAGCCTGAAATCGGAATCGATAAGGAGATGATCGAGCGCTTCCGCAACGAGCTTAAGCTCGCCCGGAAAATCAGCCAGAGAAATGTCTGCCGCATGCATGACCTGAGCAGGGATGAAGGCGCTTACTATATCACTATGGAGTATGTCGTCGGGGAGGACCTCAAGAGGCTGATCAGGAAAGTTGGGCAGATGTCGGCGGGGAAGACCATCTCCATTGCCAAACAGGTCTGTGAAGGTTTGGCCGAAGCCCACAGCCTGGGAATCGTTCACCGGGATTTGAAGCCGCAGAACATCATGGTGGATGAGGCCGGGAACGCCAAGATCATGGACTTTGGGATAGCGCGGTCGCTCAAAGTGAAGGGGATAACGGGCGCTGGGGTAATGATTGGGACGCCGGAATATATGAGTCCTGAGCAGGTGGAGGGAAAAGAGGTTGACCAGCGCTCGGATATCTATTCGCTGGGCGTGATTCTTTATGAGATGGTGACCGGACGCGTGCCGTTTGAAGGTGATACACCGTTCACGGTCGGCATCAAGCATAAAAGCGAGATTCCAAGGAATCCCAAAGAGTTTAACGCCCAGATTCCTGAAGATCTGAGCCGCCTGATACTGCGGTGCCTGGAAAAAGATAGAGAGAAGAGATATCAAAGCGCCGAGGATCTTCATACTGAGCTTTCTGGGATAGAGAAGGGAATCCCTGCCGCAGAGAGAGTCGTCCCCAAAAGAAAGCCCTTCACTTCAAAAGAGATCACCGTCACTTTTGGCCTGAAGAAAGTTCTTCTGCCTATTCTTGTCCTCGCTTTTATTGTCGTAGCTGGCGTAGTCATCTGGCAGATTTTGCCCAAGAAAGAAGCGGCGCCCGCAGCCTCGGCCAAAAAGTCCATCGCCGTGCTTTCCTTTGCTGATTTGAGTCCGGCCAAGGACCGGGAATACCTGTGCGACGGGATTGCCGAGACACTTATCAACGCCTTGAGCCGTATCGAGGAGTTGCGCGTGCCGGCCGCGACTTCGGCATTCTCCTTCAAAGGAAAGGGTGTTGATATCAAAGAAATCGGCCAGAAGCTGGCTGTCGAGGCGGTTCTAGAAGGGAGCATTCAAATCGCCGGAGATAGGCTCCGTATCACGGCCCAGCTTATCAACGTGAACAACGGCTACCATCTCTGGTCTGAGAAATATGACAGAAGCATCGAAGACGTCTTTGCCGTTCAGGATGATATCGCCCAAAAAATTGTCGAGGCTCTGAAGATAAAGATGCTTGGAGAGCAGGAAACTCAGGTTGTCAAGCGCTATACCGAAAACCATGAAGCTTATGATCTGTATATGCAGGGAGTCTACTTATTGAGCAGGAGGGGAAAGAAAAACCTCGAAAAGGCCGTCGAGTTTTTTCAAGGGGCCACCAAAAAGGACGCAAACTATGCCTTAGCGTACGCCCAAATTGCAGAGACATATGCCACCATCGGAGATACCGAGTATTTGCCTCCCCGAGAGGCATTTCCTAAGGCCAGAGAGGCTGTTGAAAGAGCGCTAGAAATTGATAGTTCTAGCGCTGAAGCCCACACGGCGTTGGCTGAAGTAAAATATTTATATGATTGGGACCGGGAGAGTGCTGAAAAGGAATTCAAGCGAGCTATTTCTCTTAATCCAAATTATGCTATAGCTCACAAAGAATATGGGGAATATCTAGTGAGTTCGGGGAGGTTTGATGAAGCTCAAAGAGTGCTGAACAAAGCCAAAGAGCTTGATCCTCTATCTCTCCCTATCCTTTCTATTATAGCTTGGGCTCAAGATTATTCGGGCCGATATGATCAGGCCATTGAGCAATGCAAAAGAGTCCTGGAGATGGATCCGAATTTCGAGCTTGCTCAGACCTATCTTCATAGAGCTCTTTTAAACAAATATCTAGCCAAGGGGATGTATAAAGAAGCTTTAGAAGAATGCCAAAAGTCAAATGATCATATATTGACTGGAATTGTTTATGCCAAGATGGGAAAGACGGATGAAGCGCAAAATATCTTGATGGATTTGATATCACAATCCGAGCAAAGCCCGGAGCTAACTCTTTCTGTCGCTGGATTGTTCTTCGCCCTCAAGGAGAACGATCAAGGTTTTCAATGGCTGGAAAAGGCTTATGAATACAAGCATCCTGGGCTGGCCCGTTTGAAGGTCCGGCCCGGATTTGACAGCGTCCGCGATGACCCGCAGTTCAGGGCTATGCTGAAGAAAATCGGCTTTGAATAGGGGCAAACCGATTTGATAGATGATGAATTTCGTATCCCTCTAGAAAGACGCCGACCCCGGACTCCCCGAAGTTGAGGATGCGAGGAAGCGGCTGGCGGGGCTGAAGGGCAGTTAACCAACCTGATTTGACTCTTTTCCCGTAAACTATTATTCTATGCTCATCGCGGCAAGGGGTAACGGGTATGAAATGTCCCAAGTGTCAGACCGAAATTCTCGATGATTCCCGGTTTTGCAGCGAGTGCGGGACACCGATTGATCCTGCTGAGAAGGCCTCTGCTTCCTTGATAAAGACCCTACAGACTCCTATGCACGAAATGATCCAAGGCAAGTTGTCGGCCGGCGGAGACGGCGAGAGCTAAAAAGGTGATAAGAACGAGGCCAAATAAAAGAAATCGTCCTTTTTTCATGTCCCCTCTTTTGTCTTTCTGGTGGAATCTGATTTTAGGATATGACCAAATAACAGATCTCTTAACTCAATGAATCAAGTCTCCGGCGCTTGACGATTTGGGGCGGCCGAATTAATATAGTTGTTTATGTTGTTGAAACCTCTTCGTGTCAATGCGTCCGTATGCACGGGTTGCCGGGCCTGTGAAATTGCCTGTGTTTTCCACCGGGAAAATGCCCTGGGGACCTCGTCCGCGCGGATCCGGATCCACAAAAAGGAGGCCGAAGGCCTTGACCAGCCTCTCGTCTGCCGGCTCTGCGCAGAAGCTTCCTGTATCGCTTCCTGTCCCGAGGGTGCGCTCAGCCGCAACCCAAAACTCGGCACGATCCTCCTTGATGAGGCTCGCTGCACATCTTGCGGCGTTTGTTTCAGCGCCTGCCCATTTGATTCCATCTCCGGCGATCCGCGCAGCGGAAAGCCGTTGATCTGCGACCTCTGTGGCGGCGAACCGGCTTGCGTGTCGCGCTGTTCCCCAGGGGCTCTCCAGGAGGAGCCTGGCAGCGGTCCGCACAATTCCAGTCGCGAGGAGGGTTCCTGATGACACTTAGGCCGAGTCGCATTTAGGAATGAATCCAGCCATGAAAGGATACGGTGGCCACATCCTCGAGGTCAACCTCAGTGATGGGGCAGTGCGCATCAGTCAGACAGAGGTGGATTTAGCTCGGGCGTTCCTTGGAGGCCGCGGCCTAAACATCAAGCGGCTTTGGGACAAACTCCCCGCCCACACGGAACCTCTGTCGTCGCAGAACCTGCTTGTCTTCGGTGTCGGGCCCTTTACGGGATCCATTTTTCCAGGAGGCGCGCGCTTTAACGTCAGCGCTATGTCACCGCAAACGGGAATCCTCGGTGACTCGAATGCTGGCGGTTTTTTCGGCCCTGCTTTAAAATTCGCGGGCTACGATCAGGTCATTATCTCCGGCCGGTCCCCGCGTCCCGTTTACCTACTGATAGATGACGATCACGTCGAGATCCGGGACGCCCGCGCGCATTGGGGGAAGGACACCCAGGAAACAGCGGCAGCCATCCGTAAGGAAATTGGTGACCAGGGGTTCGAGGTGGCGACTGTGGGCCAAGGAGCGGAGAACGGGGTTCGTTTCGCCGGGATTTTCAGCAACCTCGTCCGGGCCGCGGCGCGGACGGGAATGGGAACGGTGATGGCCTCGAAAAAACTCAAGGCCGTGGCCGTCCGCGGCACGCGGCTCATCACTCCGGCCAATCCCGCTCGACTCCGCGAGCTGCTCGACCGTGTCGACGACCGCATCTACCGCCATCCGGACTACGGGTCCCGTTCGCGCCTGGGCACGACCCGGCTCGTCAAGGCTCTGAACGATATCGGCGCCCTGCCAACTAGGCATTTTCAGGATGGTAACTTCGAGGCCGCCGACGCCGTCAGTGGCGAGGCCATCGAATCGCTCTATAAAGTCAAGAGCAAAGCCTGCTTCGCCTGTACCGTGCACTGCAGCCGGTTTTTGAGGGTTCGCGATCCCCGTTTTCCCGGTCTCGCCTCCGAGGGTCCCGAGTACGAGCCTCTGGCTGGCTTTACGGCCAGGGTAGGCAACCCCGACCTGGCCCTGGGACTGAAATGTATCGACCTGGCCAACAGATATGGCCTGGATGCCATCGCTTTGAGCGAGGTCATTGCTTGGTCCATGGAGTGCGCCGAGAGGGGTATTCTCAAAAGAGAAGAAGCGGACGGACTGGACCTCTCCTGGGGGAACAAAGAAACCATTGTCGCCCTGATCCACAAAGTCGCCCGCCGTGAAGGATTCGGAGACGTTCTCGCCGATGGCGTGAAAAAAGCTGCGGAGAAGCTGGGCCGTGGCTCGGAGGCGCTGGCTTTTCACGGCAAGGGATTGGAGATATTCCAGGCTGACGTCCGTTCCATCAAGGCTTATGGGCTGGCGAACGCCGTCGCGAGCAGGGGCGCCGACCACCTCCGCGCCGAGCCCTGGTTCGAGTTCTCCAATGACGCCGAGGAGGGCGTCCGACGCTACGGGATGCCCGAGACGGCTTTTCGCCTCGAATATAAAGGGAAGGGCTTCGTCGTCAAGCATTTCGAGGAGATGGCCGCCGTCTCTGACGCCATCGGAGTTTGCAAGAATCTCTATAACAACATGGAAGTTCTGGATTGGGAAGAAACAGCGGCCTGGCTGCGTGCCCTGACCGGGTTCGATCTTGACGGCCGCGATGTCCAGCAGGTCGGCGAACGCATTGTTAACCTGGAGCGTCTCTTTATTGCTCGCGAAGGAATCGGGCGAAAGGACGACAGCCTCCCGGCCAGGTTTCTGCGAGAACCCCTCCTGGCGAAAGGCCTTAGCCGGGGGGCGGTTCTGGAACTTGAACCCATGCTCGATGAATATTATCGTGCTCGGGGCTGGGATGTTTCGACCGGCCTGCCGGGACCGGAGAAGCTCGTAGAGCTCGGATTGAGCTGAGGCCGCAAGACGCGAGGGAGTCCGATTTCGACACACCATGAATAGATTGATCATTTCGGTGACAAAGATACTAGGGGAGTGCAGCTCGGCGCCGCCGATGCGAAAAGGGGACTATTTCATAGTCGACGACGGGGATATCCGCATTCCCGAAGGGCGATTCGTCTGCGTCTGGGCCCTTCAGAATATTCTTCCGCTCATTCCCGCCAAAGAAAGGAAGATCGCCGAGCCTCGCAAAGACGATTGGATGTGGCGAGTCCACCACGTGCAGTGTCCGGACCCGGCGGGCCGAGTAGTTTTCAAGATCGAAAAAGCCCCCAACGAGACCCATACGTCTCGTGTTCCTTTCTTATCATCCAGTGATAGCGGGCATTCGGCCCGGTCTGTGGGCGGAATCCAGGCTGTGGGTTCGCCCGCGCCGCTGGCGCGGCCGCTGAGGATCGTCGTCAACGCGGTCAGGGGCAAATGCACTTCAGGGATGAAGCGAGGCGACTCATTTGTCGTCGAAGGCTGCAGGCTTTATATCCCGCCCGATGGACACGTCTGCCTCTATGCCCTGCAGGCCGTGCTTCCGTTTCTGGCCGCCAAGGCCCGGCGGCTCGAAGAAGGCGACTGGCTCAAGCGGGACGACTGTTTCATCTGTCCCGACCCGGCCGGGAACGTCATCCTGAGGATCGAGGTTCTCTGAGGTCAGAGCGGCGCCCGTTCCGCGCGGCTCACTCCTTTTTTCCTGTAGAGAAGGTAAATTGCGGAGATGACAATCAACCAGGGGATACCCGCATACCAGGCGATAGCCAGGTTGATAAAGAAACTGTCCACCAGAATGGCGACAAGAGCGGCGATGCCCGCATAGGCCAGCCAGGGATAGCCGGGCATCCGGAGGCTGCTTGGCGGCAGACCCTTCTTTTGGCGCTTGGCGCGGAAGGCGATTAAGGTTAGGAGGATCAGGATCCAGACGAAGATCCCGCCGAAGATCGAAATCCCGAACATATAAAGATAGACGGAATCCGGAAATTTTAAAGATAAGAGAGCGGCTGCCGCCAGCCCAATCGTCGAAGCGAGTACGGCAGGCCGGGGAGCGCCCGGGCCTGAAAGTCGGCCGAAAAGCTGCGGCGCAAAGCCGCTTCGAGAGAGCGAAAAGAGCATCCGCGATGTGAGATAGAGGTTGGTGTTCATCGAGGAAAGCGCGGCCGTCAGGATGACAAAGTTCATGATGCCCGCCGCGTACGGGATGCCGACCGACCGGAACACTGTGACAAACGGGCTCTCGGAGATCCCGGCTTTTTGCCATGGGGCGACGGCGACGAGCAGGCTGACGGAAAGGATATAGAAAAGGCTCAGACGCAGGACGACGGACCGCATGGCTCGGGGAACCGCCTGCCGGGGATTTTCGGCTTCTCCGGCCGTTACGGCGACGATCTCGATACCGTAGAACGAAAATACGACGATAAGCATGGCCTTGAAAACGCCGCCGATGCCGTGGGGCAGGAATCCGCCCTGCGACGTCCAGAGAGAAAGCCCGGGTCCGCGTTGCCCGAAGCTGCCGAAGATGTAACCGATTCCCAGGATAATAAACAAAACAATCGCTGCGACTTTGACCATGGCGAACCAATACTCGAAGGTCCCGAAGCTGCTGACAGATGACATATTGACCAAGATAAGCACGGCCGAATAGAGGACGATCCAGATCCATTGCGGAACTTGGGGAAACCAAAAGCGAGTATAAATGGCGGCTGCCGTCACCTCGCCGCCAATGGCGACGACCTGGGCCAGCCAGTACGTGTAACGTGCGACAAACCCGGCCCACGGCGAGAGATAGGTTTCCGCATAGACGCCGAACGATCCGGCCGTGGGATGGACGACGGCCATCTCGATCAGTGCGCTCATCATAACGAGACAGATACTGACTCCGAGAATGTAGGAGAGGATGGCGCCGGGTCCGGCCAGGCCGATGGCCAGGCCGCTGCCAAGGAAAAGTCCGGTTCCGATCGCTCCACCCATGGCGATCATAGTCAGTTGCCCGCGGCTTAGCTTGCGCTTCAGGCCGGATTCGCGCAGGAGCAGAAGGTCATCCGTTTTCATGGTCATGTCAGGACCGCTCCATTTATTATAACATCGTTCCCCACAGTCCGCTCCCCACGGCCAGAACTCCCAAGCCGAGGGACATGAAGAAGACGGCAAACCGCAGAGCCCTGCCCGGCGCGATGCCGCCGGAGGGAATCGGACGACCTTTGGTCCTCTCCATCCTGGCGTCGAATTCCCTCTCTTGGTATTGGTTCAGGGCTCGGCACCGAAGGCGAGGAGGAAAATACCCGCCAACAACATGCGCACGTTTGTGATACGGGGAGAAGTCTATGTTCCAGATTCGGATTGTTGGAGGCCCGGATTCCAGCCCAGTTGACTCTGCCTCCATTCCTTGTTAATCTTTAGCCATCCCAAATAGAAGGGGTCAGCAATGACTGTTAAGTGCCCGAAATGTCAGGCTGAGAATCCCGAGACCAAGCAGTTCTGCGCTGATTGCGGGACACAGCTGTCCTCTTCCAGAGATATCCATCCAGGGGTCACAGAGACTTTCCAAACGCCCGTCAAAGAGCTAACCACCGGCTCGACCTTTGCCGGCCGCTACCAGATTATCGAAGAGCTGGGCAAAGGGGGGATGGGACGGGTCTACAGAGTCCTAGATAGGAAACTCAATGAGGAAGTTGCGCTAAAACTGATTAAGCCTGAAATAGCCTCTGATAAAGAAACAATTAAAAGATTCAGTAACGAGCTCAAGCTTGCTCGCAAGATCGGCCACCGAAACGTGGGCCGAATGTATGAGCTCATGGAGGATGAGGGATCTCATTTCATCACCATGGAGTATGTCCCCGGGCAGGACCTAAGAGGACTCATCCGACAATCAAGGCAGCTTGCAGTCGGGACAGCCGTTGCGATTGCCAAGCAGGTATGCGAGGGATTGGCAGAAGCCCATCGCTTGGGCGTCGTGCATAGGGATCTTAAGCCATCCAACATCATGATCGATAAAGAGGGGAATGCCCGGATCATGGACTTTGGGATAGCCCGGTCCCTCTCGAGCAAAGGCATCACAGGCGCCGGAGTGATGATCGGCACGCCCGAATACATGAGCCCGGAGCAGGTCGAGGGGAAAGAGGCAGACCAGCGTTCGGACATCTATTCCCTTGGCGTGATTCTTTACCAGATGGTGACGGGGCGCGTTCCGTTTGAGGGCGATACGCCGTTGAGCGTCGCCGTGAAACAAAAAACCGAGGCGCCCCGAAGCCCTAGGACGATCAATCCCCAGGTTCCCGAAGACTTGAGCCGGGCCATCCTTCGATGCCTGGACAAGGAAAAAGAAAAAAGGTATCAGACGGCCGAAGAGGTGCTCGCCGATTTAGATAGGATCGAGGAAGGAATTCCCAGCGCCGAAAGGATCATCCCTAAAAAGGAGCGCTTAACATCGCGAGAAATCACGGTCAAGTTCACCCCAAAGAAGTTCTTTGTGCCCGGCCTCGTTTTCCTTGCTCTGATTGCTGTAGGAATCATCGTTTGGCGCATTCTCCCTTCGAAAAGGTCAGCTCCACCGCCTTCCGCCTCAGGCCAGCCGATTCTCGCCGTCCTTTATTTCGAGAATAAATCCGGGGACGCGAAACTGGATAACTGGCGCGATGGCCTGGCCGAGCTGCTCATCGCCGGCCTTTCCCAATCGAAATACATCCGGGTCATCTCCGGCGACGAAATGTACACAATTCTGAAAAGACTCGGACTAGCCGATGCCCGGAAATTCTCGTCCGAGGACATCGAAAAGATTGCCGTCCAAACCCGGGCTACCCATGTCCTGCGGGGGAGCTTTATCAAAGCCGGGGAGAGTTTTATTATCACGGCCAGCCTCCAGAAACCAGGCACGGGCGGAAGCTCAACTGCACTCCGCCTCGAGGCCCGCGACGAGAAGGACATCATCGTCAAGGTGGACGAGCTGACGCGACAGGTCAAGGAAGGACTCAACCTCACGGCCGCTCAGATTTCCAGCGACATCGGAAATGAAGCGGGCAAAATCACGACCTCTTCTCCCGAAGCCCTCAAGTATTATATTGAAGGTCGCAGACACCAATATAATACAGAAAGCCAGCAAGCCGTCGCTTTTTTTGAGAAAGCGGTGGAAATAGACCCCGAATTCGCAATGGCTTACAGAGCCCTATCAATGCAGCGGAACGATATTGCTATAACAAGGAAGTACTTAAAAAAAGCTCTAGAGTTGAGCGCCCGTCTTCCTGAAAGTGAGCGCCTGCTAATCGAAGCCAACTGGTATTATGTTGAGGAAGACTATGCGAGAGCCATCGACGTCTTAGAAAGATTGGTGAAGATCTACCCCCATCACAACCTCGGAAATTTCTGGCTGGCCTATGTTTATGAGGAAGTCGGGGATCTTGACAAGGCTATGCAAAGATACGAAATCTGTGTTCAGAACCAAAAAATAGCCGTCAACTTCGGAAACCTTGCCAGAGTGTATATGGCCAAAGGCTTGTATCAGAAAGCAGAGGATGTCTGTCGGTCTTTTCTCAAAGATATCCAGGACAATGTCTATGTTCGCGAGTTTTTATTTACTAGCTACTTGTGCCGGAGGGATTTCGACCTGGCTCTAGCAGAGGCGGAAAAGCTCTATCTCCTTGACCCTTCCGAAAAGAACCTCAAAGGCCAAGTCTTATTCTGTAAAGACGATTTCGCCGGGGCGGAGAAAATTCTTGACGCCGGTTGGCAAATGGCCCTCCTCTTGGCTCGCGGAAAGATCAATGCGACCATCGAGCTCAGCCAGCGGGACCTAAAGAAATACCTAGAGGAATCGAAAGGGGATAAAGGAAAAGAGTCAGACACATATGGAGCGTATGCTTGGAGGATGGAAAAAAATGGCTTCTACGAAAAAGCCTATCAGGCCTTAGTCCAGTGTCTGAAGCTCCGAGCAGATTATTGCGCCGAATCCGGCCTGCCCTTAGAGTTGTGGCGGCAAACGTCCGATCTTTTCTCTAAAGGAAAACTTCAAGCGGAAATGAAATCCTTCGATGAAGCTCGAAAGACGGCTGAGGAGCTGAAATCTGTGATCGAGAAGAGCATCCACATGAAGGATTTGAGGCTGTACGAATACATCCTCGGTCTGATCGAACTTGGGAAGAAGAACTATCGTCAGGCCGCAGATCTCTTCGGCAGAGGGTGCGGCCGACTCGATTTCGAAGGCGATGCTTTTTCCTTCGACCTCTTGGCCCGAGCCCTCTATGAATCGGGAGAGTTAGAAAGAGCTCGCAAAACATTCGAGAAGATTACGCTTCTCACAACCGGCAGGTATCAGGATGGAGATATCTACGCCAAGGCATTCTATGTGCTGGGCAAGATCGCCGAGCAGCAGGGGGACAAAGCGCGGGCCGTCGAGAACTACCACAAATTCCTCGACCTCTGGAAGTACGCCGACCCCGGACTACCTGAAATCGATGATGCCCGGAAGAGGCTGGCGGGGCTGAAGGGCAGCTGACCAGCCCAGTTGACTCTGCCTCCATTCCTTGTTAATCTTTAGCCATCCCAAATAGAAGGGGTAAGCATTGGCCATCAAGTGCCCGAAATGTCAGGCTGAGAATCCTGAGACTAAACAGTTCTGTGGTGATTGCGGCACGCCGCTTCCCTCCGCCAAGGCTGCCCATCCTGAGGTCACAGAAACTCTGCGAACGCCCATTAAAGAATTAACGACCGGCTCCACCTTCGCCGGCCGCTACCAGATTATCGAGGAGCTGGGCAAAGGCGGGATGGGCAGAGTCTACAAGGTCTTCGATTCGGACATTAAAGAAAAAGTCGCCTTGAAGCTGCTCAAGCCTGAAATTGCCTCCGACAAAGAGACGATCGAACGGTTTTCGAATGAACTGAAGTATGCCCGCAAAATCAGCCACCGGAATGTCTGCCGGATGTTTGACTTAGGCAAGTCAGAGGGAACGTATTTCATCACCATGGAGTTTGTTCCCGGCGAGGATTTGAAGAGCTTCATCCGGCGATCGGGACAGCTGACCGTGGGGAAGGCGGTGTCGATCGCCTGGCAGATCTCGGAAGGACTGGCCGAGGCTCACCGGTTGGGAATCGTACATCGGGATTTAAAACCACAGAACATCATGGTGGACAAGGAGGGTAACGCAAAAATCATGGATTTCGGGATCGCCCGGTCGCTTGGCGTGAAAGGAATGACCGGCGCCGGAATGATGATCGGGACGCCCGAATATATGTCGCCGGAGCAAGTGGACGGGAAAGAAGCGGACCCGAGGGCGGATATCTATTCGCTAGGCGTCATCCTCTATGAGATGCTGACGGGCCAGGTCCCGTTCGTAGGAGACACGCCGTTCAGCGTTGCGCTCAAGCACAAGAACGAAATCCCTCCCGACCCTCGTCAGGCCAACGCCCGAATCCCCGAAGACCTTGACCGGTTGATCCTTAAATGCATGGAAAAGGATAGGGAAAAAAGATATCGGAATGCGGACGAGATGGCGGCCGAACTGATGAAGATCGAGAAAAGCCTTCCGGTCACTGAGAAGGAATTTCTCAAGAAAATCACCACGGTCAGGACCTTAGGGCGGCGGCCCCGACCTTTTCTGATTGGCGGCCTCGCCATTCTGGCCGTTATCATCATCGCCGGCGGCATTTATTTATTCCGCCGGCCTCTGCCGAAGGAAAAACCCGAAGCTAAGTCGGAGATGCTTTCGCCTTGGAAGAACTCCATCGCCGTTATTCCGTTTGTCGATATGAGCCCCCAGAAAGATCAGGAGTACTTCTGCGACGGCATGACCGAGGAGCTCATCAACCGGCTGAGCAACATCAAGGAACTCAGGGTACCAGCCAGAACCTCGGCCTTCATGTTCAAGGGAAAAGCAGAGGATATCCGCGAAATCGGCAGGAAGCTCAATGTGCAGACAGTGCTCGAGGGGAGCATTCGAAAAATAGACAACCAGCTTCGAGTCACGGCTCAACTCATAAACATCTCTGACGGTTTTCATCTCTGGTCGGAAACGTATAGCCGGGAGCTTAAAGACGTATTCAACATATGGGATGAGATTGCCCTCACCATCGCGGATAAACTCAAGCTCACGCTCTTGAGTGATGAAAAAGCGAAACTGGTGAAGCGTTCTACCGAGAATCTTGAAGCCTATGATCTCTATCTGCTCGGACGCTTTTTTTACTACAAAACCACTGAAGAAGGCTTAAAAAAAGCCATTGGATACTTCGAGCAGGCCATAGCTAAGGATCCAGGCTATGCTCTGGCCTATGCGGGTCAGGCAACAGGCTATACCGTTCTTTGCGCTACTGGTTATTTCGCTCCCAAGGAGAGTTACCCAAAGGCCAAAGAAGCTGTGATAAAAGCCCTTGAGCTCGATGAGGAGCTCGGGGAAGCCCACGCCTCGCTCGGCTATATCAAGGCGGTTTTTGATTGGGATTTCGCCGGCGCTGAGCAGGACTTCCGGCGTGCCATCAAGCTCAGCCCCGGGAGCGTGGATATCTACATTCTTTACTCAATATATTTATCATTTGCGGGAAGATCTGACGAAGCCATCGCTGGATTCAAGCATGCTGTAGAGCTTGATCCAGCTTCGCCAGAGACCTATACATATCTGGGAGGATTTGGCTATTACATGGCGGGCCGTTTTGATGAAGCCATTGCCCAGCTCAAAAAAGCGCTGGAAATGGACCCGAACTCTTACTTGGGACAGCTATTTTTAACATCGATTTATGCAAGTAAGGGAATGTACGAAGAAGCCATTGCCCGGGCCGATAAAGTGATATCAATTTGGCCGACACTGGAAGATGCCCAGATTTTAGAGTTTTTGGGATGGGTCTATGGTGTCTCAGGAAGACAGGAGAAGGCCCGGAACATTTTAAGCCGCATGCTGGATTTAAGAGCAAGACGCTATGTCGATGCTTATAATATAGGGGAAGTCTACGCAGGCTTAGGAGAAAAAGAAAAAGCATTCGAATGGCTCGGGCGGGCCTATGAGGAGCATGCCGGTCAATTGTTTTGCATCAAAGTTGATCCCTGGATTAAGAATCTGCGCTCTGATCCGAGGTACAAGGAGCTGCTGAAAAAAATCGGTTTTGAGAAATAGTCCGCTGAGGGGGAAATAAAATGAAATACTGTAAAAACAAGACGATGATCAGTTTGATTTTATTTTCATTCGCTTTTTCAATCGGATTTTGTCAAGAAAAGTCAACAAGCGATAACTTTATCTTTAAAACCGAGGTCCATGTCAACCTTCTTTTTCATGCTTTGGCTCATATGGACCTTGGAAATGACGCTTCCAATCTTTATTCTGAGGATTACATAAAAAACATTTCTATGGAAAAGCAAAAGCTGGGTATAAAGACAGATCTAAAAAATCAGATAGATTCCATAAAAGAGATCTTTATTTCCGACAATGGCCTGCGGATGATAAACTTTATCCCTTTTTATATTGGTGATTATGAGGAATTTATAAGGGGCCTTCGCTGGCTGGCGACAGATTCAAAAGAAAAGAATCAAAACGAGACGCTCAATTCCTTTAAGACGAGGGTCATGACATCACAAAAACAGAGGGATTTTATAAGTGAATTTTCGCGTATTTTAGATAACGAATATCAGACATTCTACCGTGATTACTGGAAAAAAGAGCAAGGGCGTTTAGCCGCTATCAAGGGACAATTTGAAGAGTTCGTGACCACGAATGGAGAAAAAATATTTTCTCCCATCATGAAAAAAGAAAAGAAGGATGCCGTTGTCTATTTATGCTTGAGCATGACTCGCAATGGAAGGGGATTCGGTTCCAGGAATCGATTTGGCGCGGCGATCAAGTTTCCGGAAAAAGGGGAAGAATTCCTGCCGCGCTTGATTATGGCCATTCATGAGATGACTCATCAGTTTAGTGATGCCCTCGTCATGAAAGCTGAGAACATCGACTATTCTCAAAGCAGCACCATGGCAGGAAGTGAGGGATATCGAGTCCATATGGCCAGTGAGTATGGGGTGATCTACGCGGAATATCTCCTCTTTCAAAAGTTCCTTCCTGAGTATCTTAGAGATTATGTTTTATACTTTTCAGATGATTCCGACAAAAAAGTGAAAGACAAAACTACGGAAGAATTGGTGAAGATATTTAAAACACATATTAAGCTGTCCGACAAATCCATCGGATCTATCACGGACTACATAAACAAATTGTGATTGTTTCTCATAATTTCGGGGTCCGCGAAAAAAGAAAAAACGATTTCTCAGGAAGGAAGGATAGAGAAATGGGAAAAATCAAAGTCTTACTGTTGCTTGTGTTATTCTCCAGCCAAATGTTATTAGCCGGGCTTGCCCAGGAGCCTTTAGATCAAACTCTCATTGATAGATGGGCTCGGGTCCTGGTTCGCTATTCGCTCGACCTTCAACCCGGCCAGTCATTTCTCATTCGGTCCGAAACCGAGGCCAAAGAACTCATCCTTGCTGTCTATAGGGAGGCGTTGCTCGCCGGAGCGTTTCCGTATGTCCGATGCGATCTGCCAGGACGATTGGAAATCCTTCTCCGGACCGCCAACAGTGACCAATTGTCGAATTTGAACGCGCTTGAGTGTTTTGAAATCGGATATGTTGACGCCGCGCTGCGTATTGATGCGCCGGCCAACACGAAAGAATTGACCGGAGTGGATCCTAAGCGGCACCAGATTTTCAAGAAATCCAATGCAAAGATTGGGGAAATCGCATACAAGCGCGTTGAGCGCAAAGAACTGAAGCGCTGTATCACGGCGTATCCTACGAACGCCCTTGCTCAGGAAGCTGAAATGAGCCTATGGGAATACAGGGATTTTGTCTTTAAGGCCTGCAAGCTGAATGAAGCCGACCCTGCCGCTGTCTGGAAAAGCGAGTCCCTTCAACAAAACGAAATCGCACGGCGCTTTCAGAGAAAGGACAAGGTCTCTCTCAAGGGACCGAACGTCGATTTGACACTGTCGATCAAAGGGCGGCTTTTCGTCGTCGCAGATGGCAAAGTCAACTTCCCTGACGGCGAAATATTTACATCCCCACTTGAAAATTCCGCCGACGGCTGGATTCGATTCAGCTACCCGGCCATATACGATGGACGGCAAGTGGACAATGTGGAATTGTGGTTTGAAAACGGGAAGGTTATTAAGGAGAAGGCCGGCCAAGGTCATGATTTCTTAAAGGAGATGTTAAACACGGATGAAGGCGCGCGCAAGCTCGGAGAGCTGGGCATCGGCACGAATTACGGTATCAAACGCTTCACTAAGAATATGCTCTTTGACGAGAAAATGGGAGGCACCATCCATTTGGCCCTCGGACACGGCCTCTCACAAAGCGGTGGAGTCAACGTTTCCGCCATCCACTGGGACATGCTCTGTGACATGTCTCAAGGAGAGATTTTCGTGGACGGCGAATTATTTTATAAGAACGGCCGTTTTATTAAATGAGCCATTGAGGGTTTGGTTACCGGCCGGCTTGATGGCATTTTGGGCCATGATCTAGTATTTCTTGTAACGCTCCCTTTGTCCTCTGAATAGCCCTATAATATACGAAAGTCATTGGAGGAGGCATGAGACAATTCATTTTCTGTAAATCAATGGTTCTTTCTTTGGTTCAATTATAGTAATTTCCTTTTCCAGGTTGTCTGCGATAATTTCCCAATAGGCTTAACAACAACGCCTCCGCCCACGAAAAAATGATGTTCCCGACCTCGGGTCGAAGTCAAGACCAAAAAATTGCCTTGATGCGAGCCTGCCGCCTATACCATCGTTCAAGACGACCCGAAAACCTCCCGAAAGGAGATAGATTTTTGTCCCCACCTGAAAAAAGTGAGGACGCCGACCCCGGCCTGCCCGAAGTCGAGGATGCCAGGAAGAGGCTGGCGGGGCTGAAGAATAATTGAGGCGAACGGAGGCTTATAACGCTGAAAAAATCACTCTAGGGCTGGTACATTGATCGGGGGAAGGTCAGTTCTCTTCATTGACATCCATCATCTTCATTTGATAGATTTTCTGCGTGGTCACCAATACAGCTTAGAAGAGAAAATCTGCATTCAAGGAGGCGCGCATGAATAATTCAATCCCCAAATCCTACCTGGGCCTGGTGATCGTACTCGGGTCTGTGTGGGGTCTTTCTGAAGCCGCCCTGGGTATGGGGCTGCGGAGCTGTGCAGCCTTCGTTTCCGGCTCCATAATGACTGGAATCGCCCTCTTTTTCATGGCGGCAGGCTGGGTTGTTTCCAGAAGAATTTCAGGGGTGCTGCTCATGGCGCTTATAGCCTCGTTCTTCAAGATGTTCGACGCCCTTCTTCTGTCACTTCCGATTAAACACGGCGCTATAGGCAATCCGATTTTTGCCTTTTTGATGGAAGCCATCGCCTTTGTTCTTCTTGTCTCCATAGTCAAGGATAAAATGACCCAAAAGCCTGTCGGGCAGTCCCTGCTCGGCGGCATGGCGGCCGCATTCGCCGTGAACCTTTTTCCCCTCGTCAAATATGCCACAGGAGTCCCGGCTTGCGTTGTTCCCGGGACTGGATATCCTCTCTCGCTCCATTATATCCATGTTGCTGTGCTGGCTTCTTGTGTTACCGTTCCCCTGGGCTTCCTGGCGGGAGCGAAAATGGAATCCTTTAAGGCTAGCTTGATCAAGAGCCGGGCCCAAAAAAAGCTTGAATACATCCTCTCTCCCGCGGCGTTCATTCTTTGCCTGCTCATCGTCACCCTACTACGGTTGGCCTGAATCCGCGGCGGGTCATGAGGAAGGAGGACGCAATGAAAAAGACAATCCGTTTTAAACTCAACGGAAAAACGAAAAGCCTTGAGATCGACCGCGACCGCATGCTTCTATGGGTGCTACGGACCGATTTCAAGCTCACAGGAACGAAGTTTGGCTGCGGCGAAGGTTTTTGCGGTGCGTGCACGGTCCTTGTCGATAACAAACCTGTGCGCTCCTGCCAGTTTCCTGTCGCAAACATCGATAAAAAGGAGGTCATCACCATTGAAGGCCTGGCCGGGAACGGCAAGCTGCACCCTCTCCAGGCGGCTTTCGTCGAGCACGATGCCCTGCAGTGTGGGTTCTGCACACCGGGGATGATCCTCACAGCCTACGGTCTGCTCTTGAAAAATCCCAACCCCAGCCGCAAGGATATCATCGAAGGCATGGACGAAAACCTCTGCCGCTGCGGAGCTCACACTCGCATTATTCAGGCTATCCAAAGGGCTGCGCAAAATATGAGAGGAGGTTCGAAGCGATGAAAAAAGACGATTATCAGGCGATGGATTTTTATGATATAGCTCCTGCTCTGCCGCTCAGCCGTCGCGAGTTCATTAAACTGTTGGGAGGCGGCATCGTCATCCTGTTCGCTGTCGGAGAGCCTTCCTTACTTGAGGCGCAGCGCCAGCGCGGCCAGCCCCTGCCCGATGATTTCAATGCCTTTCTCCGGATCGGGGAAGACGGCCGGGTTTCATGCTTCACGGGGAAAATTGAGATGGGCCAGGGAGTTATCACCTCCCTCGCCATGATGCTGGCCGATGAGCTCGAAGTCCCTCTGGATTCGGTGGATATGGTTATGGGCGATACCGACCTTTGTCCCTGGGATGCGGGAACCTGGGGCTCCATGTCAACCCGCTTTTTCGGCCCTCCCTTGAGGGCGGCTGCAGCAGAAGCCCGAGCGGTTCTGATCGAGCTGGGAGCCGAATACCTGCAGACTCCGCCTTCCGAGCTAACAGTTGAGGCCGGGGTTATATACAATAAATCCCAGAGACAGAAAAAAGTCAGCTATGCCCAGCTTGCCAAAGGAAAGAAGATTACCAGGCGTCTGGAGAAGGAAAAGGTCCTGGAAAAGCCGTCGGATTTCACCATAGTCGGAACTCCGGTCTTGCGCCGAGACGCTGTGGATAAGGTCACAGGAAAGGCCAGATTTGCTGGAGACCTCCAGGAAGAGGGCATGCTTTATGCCCGAATTCTGAGACCCCCTGCCCATGGTGCCAAGTCGATCAGTGCGGATACATCCGGGGCAAAGACAATCGAGGGCGCCAGGGTTATTCAAGATGGGGACATGATTGCGGTGCTCCACGAAGACCCGGAGCTGGCGGATCAGGCGCTCAAAAAGATCAAAGCTCAATGGGAAAAACCGGAAGCCGTTGTCGATGATAAAACGATCTTCGACCATCTCCTCAAAGTCGCACCCCCTGGCGATATTGTTTCAGGAGGAGGAAACCTGGCTGAAGGAGAAAAAGCGTCCAAGACAATCATAGAAAAAACCTACTTGAACGCGTACGTCGCTCATGCCACGATCGAAACGCATACGGCCCTGGCCAAGGTCGAAGGGGGCAAGGCTACGATTTGGGCATCTACCCAAAGTCCGTTTGGAGTAAAAGAAGAGGTGGCTTCGGCATTGGGATTTCAATCCAAGGATGTCCACGTTATAACTCCGTTTGTCGGAGGAGGCTTCGGAGGCAAGGGCAGCAGTCGCCAGGCGGTAGAGGCGGCCAGGTTGGCGAAAATAGCGGGCAGGCCCATTCAGGTTGCCTGGACCCGGCCCGAGGAGTTTTTCTACGATACGTTCAGGCCGGCTGCCGTGGTGAAAATAAAGGCCGGAGTGACAGGCTTAGGAGCGATCTCCCTGTGGGATTACGGGGTGTACTTTGCGGGAGAACGAGGCTCTCAACACTTTTACGACATCCCGCATCACCGCACGATGACTTATGGCTCAGGATGGCAGGGGCAGCCCGGGTCCCATCCGTTCGGAACTGGTGCCTGGCGTGCGCCAGCCAACAACACCAACACTTTTGCCCGAGAATCTCAGATCGACATCCTGGCGGCTGCAGCAGAAATGGACCCGCTCGAATTCCGTCTGAAGAACCTGAAGGACACGAGGATGATCCGAGTTTTAAAGGCGGCCGCCGAGAAGTTCGGCTGGACGCCGGCGAAAGCCCCGAGCGGCCGCGGGCATGGGATAGCCTGTGGAATTGATGCCGGCACCTATGTGGCCCATATGTGCGAGGTGGCTGTCGACCGGAAAACCGGGCATGTCCAGGTCAAGAGGGTGGTCTGTGCCCAGGATATGGGATTATCCATCAATCCGGAGGGCGCCAAGATCCAGATGGAAGGCTGTGTAACCATGGGACTGGGGTACGCCCTAGCCGAGGATATTCATTTCAAAGGCGGCGAGATCCTCGACCTTAATTTCGATACCTACGAGATTCCGAGATTTTCCTGGCTACCCCAGATCGAGACTGTCCTGATCGATGACAGAAATGCGGCTCCACAAGGAGGGGGCGAGCCTGCCATCATCTGTATGGGTGGAGTCATCGCCAACGCGATCTTTGATGCCATCGGCGGCCGTGTGTTCCAGCTTCCGATGACGCCAGAACGAGTCAAGCAGGCCTTGGGCTAAAAGAGGCGGTCGGACCTCAATCCTGCATCATCTTCCTCATTCCATAATTTTCGTTCCTCTTCTTTGTCTATTTTTTGTCTTTCTCGGCAGCGGCCTTGATTTCCCCGATATTCTTCTTAATGAATTATTTGACCTGAGCCGCCTGTGCCGGGGCGATCTCCAGGGCTTTTTCTGCCGCCTTGAGCGCTTCGTCGTAGTTCTTCAGTTTCAAATAGACCTGGCTAAGGATATTTCAGGTTTACGTTGCGGGCAAAGCCTCGGGCGGCGTTCACGGCCGCAACCGGATGATAGGCGAAATGACCTTGCCTTTGTTCGAGGAACGGTTTCTATGTCAATGGCATCGGAAGGTGCATCCGAGCCCATCTAATTCACCGGAAAGTTCTTAGAGATACTGCGAAAACAAAAGGACGGCTCGTGGCTCATCGCAAGAGAGATTCGCGCCTCAGACTAGCCGCTCGAATAGTAATGAATGAGCATCTCGGCATAGAGCTCAAGCCGAAGGAAGTTAAGAAATAGGGGTTTCACCGAACGAGCATAATTTGACACTCGTAGTCTGACTTAGTATTGGTCAGACCAACTAAGCGACTCGAATAAAATTGAAGTTTTGGAATTGAAGGAATTTTTCAAGATGTTTTCCAAGGCCTAAGTGTGATATGTTTTTCCGAGCACGTGGAAAGACTAAAATCGTTTTTAAGAATGAGGAAGCTTATGCGATTATCAAAAAGAAATCTTCTTGTGTTGGCCAGGGTATTGTTTGTCGGCCTCGGCGCAGCCGTATTGGCCTCATGCTCGCCCCCGAAAGCGCCCGCGGGGCCTGATTTCGACGTCGTCATTTCCAACGGACACGTCGTTGACGGCACCGGCGCCCCGTGGTTTCGTGGCGATGTTGGGATTCAGGGCGACCAGATCAAAGCGATTGGCGATCTAAGTGCGGCATCAGCGCGGACACGCATCGATGCCTCTAGCCTTGTCATTGCGCCGGGTTTTATTGATATGCTGGGCCAGTCCGAGTTCAGCTTGCTCGTCGACAACCGCGCCGCCAGCAAGATCACTCAGGGAGTGACGACGGAGGTTACGGGCGAAGGAACGTCCATTGCTCCGGTTAATGATCGGATGATCGAAGAGGCATCGCCGATGTACAAACACTTCGGCGTGACGGCCGACTGGAGGACATTAGGAGAGTATTTCAAACGGTTGGACGAACGGACCCACCCGGCGATCAACCTCGCGACATTCGTCGGAGCAGGCGGCGTACGTCATTACGTGGTCGGCGAGGACGACCGGCAAGCCACGCCTCAAGAACTCGAACGGATGAAGAAGCTCGTGGCCGAGGCCATGGAGCAGGGCGCCCTCGGCTTAAGTTCATCTTTGCAATACATGCCCGACCGTTTTGCCACCACCGACGAACTGATCGCCCTGGCCGGCGTTGCGGCACGCTACGGCGGCATCTATCTCACGCATCAGCGCTCGGAAGGAAACCAGATTTTAGAGTCGCTCCAGGAAGTTTTCACGATTGCGGAAAAAGCCCATATCCCGGCTGAGATCTGGCATTTCAAGGTCGCCTATAAATCGAATTGGGGCAAAATGGCGGAGGTGCTGGCCCGAATCGAAGACGCCCGGGTCAGAGAGCTCGACATCACGGCCAATCAGTACCCGTACATTCGGGCGTCCAACGGCCTCGATGCGTGCCTCCCGCTATGGGTTCGCGAGGGCGGAGTTGACAAGATGCTGGCGCGCCTGAAGGATTCCGCGCAGCGCGGACGCATCAAAAAGGAGATGGACGATCCGAGCGTCACGGCTTGGGAGAACCAATGGTACGGGTCGGGCGGTGGGGACGGAATTTTACTCGTCTCGGTCCTCAATAAGGATTTGAAGAGGTATGAAGGGATGAATTTGACTGCAATCGGCAAGCAGCTCGGCAAAGACCCCCGCGATGTTGTCATGGATTTTGTCATTGTGGACAAGGGGCAGAGCTCTTGCGTCACGTCGATCATGAATGAAGATGATGTGCGGACGGCCCTGAGAAATCCGTTCGTCTCTATCTGTACCGATTCGGAGGCGCGGGCCGAAGATGGGCCGTTGTCTGAATCGAAGTCTCACCCGCGCGCCTGGGGCACGTTCCCGCGCATTCTTGGCAAATACGTCCGTGACGAAAAGCTGCTGAGGCTCGAAGAAGCGATCCGGAAAATGACCTCGCTTCCGGCGTCTCGTGTAGGTTTCCGCGACCGCGGGATTCTCAGGCCAGGGATGATGGCGGATGTGGTGGTTTTTGACCCAGCTGTGATCCGGGACGTTGCGACCTTCGAAGATCCGAGTCACTACTCGGTCGGTATGAAATACGTGTTTGTGAATGGGCAGGCGGTCGTCGCAGAAGGTAAAATCACCTCAAACCGTCCGGGCCGTGCGTTGCGCGGGCCGGGATACAATAGATATATCCAGTAAGGAGTTCCGGACCTTCGCCGATGTCCAAACCGGCAACCCGTGGAGACCCATGTCCTACCGGGTCAGGTCAGGACCGTAGAAAAGAGCCTGAGCTTAGCCGGCACAGATCAGCGGATTTTCACCCCTCCGCCCTGTTGCCGGCTTGCCAGGAGTGTTCGCTTACGACCCACTAGTACCGGGCTTTGGGCACGTAGAGCATGGGTATATTGTAACGCTTCAAGGCCTCCTCAAAAGCCGCCAAGTCAGTACTGAAGATACTGTCCAACTTCTTGAGCTGATCCGCCAGGCCGGCATCCAGCATAGTATATACTTCATATTGCTGTTGGGTTGGCGCTGTGTCGGCAGCTTCAACGCTTGAAGCGAAAGAATCGAACTGTTCATTCAGCATGCCCGGGAAGGCCAGATTTGCCTCCGAGCCTTTCATGTTCACCTGGATCAACTTTTCTTCCACCAGCGACAGTTTTTTTCCTAAATCTTCGGAGGCGGCAACAAGAGGCTTCAGCTTTGGATCGTCCTCAAAGCGCTTGTGTAGCAATTGGATTTGTGACTTAAGATCACGGACCTTGTTGATGGCCTCGTGCATCCTGCTGAAACTATGATAAACTCGCATGGAAAGATCGAACTGTTTTTCCAGATCTGCGGCAGGAACTTTCACACGAGGGTCCGCCAACACCTCGAGAGTTGCAGACTGCGTTCGACCGTCAGCCGTCAGTTTGATCTGATATTTGCCTGGAAGGACCAACGGTCCGCGCGGTCCAACTCCACTGTAGAAAGCTCCCGGCACCTTTATGGGATCATCGAAGCGTAAATTCCAGACGTAGCGTTTCATCCCCGCGGAGGCGGGAATCGTCTTCATCTCCTTCACCTGGTCGGGCCACTCGGGCGGCTGTTCGGCTTCCTTTTTCTCAATACTCGAGAGTGTTCTTACTAGCTTGCCTTCGCTATCGATAATCTGAAGAGTCACCTCGCCTTTAGGAGCCTCTTTAAAATAAAAGTCGATGATCGCTCCCGGCGGCGGATTCTCCCCAACTGGACGGCGGCGATCCACTTCGCCCGGGTAATGCAAGCGATAGGCTGGCTGCGGGGAAAAGAGAAGCATCTCCTGATTCGCTGTAGCAGAATCAATCTGTCGCAGAGGCACGATATCGTCCAGCACCCAAAAGGACCGGCCGTGGGTGGCAACAACAAGGTCGTTGTTCTTTATTACGAGATCATGAATCGGCGCCGTCGGCAGGTTGAGCTGAAGAGAGTTCCAGTGGCCACCATCATCCAATGAGAAAAAAACGCCGATTTCGGTTCCTGCATAGAGCAGGCCCTTCCGTTTGGAATCTTCGCGGACCGCATGGACGTACGCGCCTTCTGGGATTCCGCTGACGATAAACGACCAGGACTTCCCGTAGTCACTGGTCTTATAGATGTAGGGTCGATAGTCGTCGAGCTTATGACGATCGACCGCGATGTAGACGGTTCCGGCGTCATGCGCAGAGGGGTCGATGATGCTGATCATGCTCCATTCTGGAAGCTGCTTGGGAGTGATATTGGACCAGTTCTGTCCGTCATCCATGCTCAGGTGGACCAGTCCGTCGTCTGTTCCTACCCACAGCATTCCCTTCTTTAAGGGAGATTCGGCAAGCGCAAAGATCGTGTCATAGTACTCTACGCTGGTAATGTCCTTAGTGAGCGTTCCCCCCGATGGCTTTTGCTTGCTCTTGTCATTCCGGGTAAGATCGCCGCTGATGGCTTTCCAGCTCTGGCCGTGATCGACAGACTTGAACACCCTCTCCGCGGCAATGTAAATCACGTCTGGATCGTACGGCGAAAGGAACATCGGCGAAGTCCATTGGAAACGATATTTAAGGCTCTCAGCCCCGTGACCGGATACGTCCAGCGGCCAGACACTGATATCGCCCGCCTGCTCGCTGCGCTTATCGAAGCGCGTGAGCGAGCCTTCCGCGCCGGCGTAGACAATGTTGCTGTCCCGCGGATCCGGAGCGATGTATCCGCACTCGCCGCCTCCGACTGGGTACCAGTCCTGGCGTCCGATCGCACCCTCGTCATCCATGCTCGCTATGGCAATCGTGGTATTGTCCTGCTGCGCTCCGTAGATAAAGTAAGGAAAGCGATTGTCAGTCGCGACGTGATAGAATTGCGCAGTGGGTTGATTTTCTTGTGTGGTCCACGTCTTGCCGCCATCCGTTGTAATGCTGGCGCCCCCGTCGTTACCGTTGATCATACGCTCTGGATTCGCGGGGTCGATCCAAAGGCCATGATGGTCTCCATGAGGCGCAGATAGCAAGTTGAATGATTTCCCTCCGTCAATCGAACGCAACAGACCTGTGTTCAGAACGTAGACCGTGTCCGCCGACTTAGGATCGGCGAACACATGACAGTAATACCAAGGGCGCTGGCGGAGGCGCCCATCTTCGCTCACCCTGATCCAACTCTCTCCCGCATCATCGGAGCGATACAAGCCACTCTCTTCGGCTTCAATCAGGGCATAGACTCGATTCGAGTCGCCGCCTGAAACGGAAACGCCGATCCGACCAAGAATGCCTGCGGGCAGCCCTTTCCCACCCACCCGATTCCAGGTTAGGCCGCGATCGACGGACTTGTAAAGTCCGCTCCCGGGTCCGCCGCTGGAGAGACTGTAAGGCGTTCGATAGACCTCCCATAACGCGGCATAGAGAATGCTGCTGTTGCCCGGATCAAACACGGCGTCGACTGCGCCTGTTTTATCGTCCTTGGACAAAACCTTGCTCCAAGTGGTGCCGCCATCCGTTGAGCGAAATAATCCGCGCTCCGAGTTGGGACCGTAGGCGTGCCCCAGAGCTGCCACGAAAACAATGTCCGGATTCTTGGGATCAACGATAACAGCGCCAATGTGGCGTGTATCACGAAGCCCCACGTTTTTCCAGGTTCTGCCGCCATCTGTAGACTTATAAACCCCATCTCCGTAGGAGATATCTCCGCGAATGCAAGCTTCCCCCGAACCCGCATAAACGATGTTGTGGTTTGAAGGCGCCACTGCAATACTGCCAATCGAAGACACGGATTGCCGGTCAAAGAGGGGTTTCCAGCTGTGCCCTCCGTCGGTTGTTTTCCACACACCGCCGGCCACGGCACCCATGTAATAAACGTTCGGCTCATTGACGATTCCCTCAACGGCGAGAACGCGGCCCCCTCGGAACGGACCCACGAGCCTCCACTTCATTCCCTGGATCAGATTCTGGTCAAATTGGGCTGGAGCAGGCTTGGCTGCCTCTCCGGCCTTGCCTCCGGACTGAGCAAGACAGATAGCGGCGGTAAAAAAAACAACCAGAAAAATGAGCCTCGTCTTTGTTTTCATTTTTCCCTCCGCAAGTAGATATCAATGATCGCTTTTTGTTTTGGTACTGAATCTTGGGCGATCTCACCCAATTTCCACTGCATGTGGTCATTTTAGCTTTCTTTCGTCCTTCCAATCAAGGTTCATCCACAAAGAAATCAGGAGTAGTTTTGAACGCAACCGGATCCTCCATCACTCGATAGCGATCATCATCAAGGTAGCATGATAGCGAAACGCACCTCCGTGACGGGTACGCTATGATAGATTACTCGTCTAGGAAAAATTTATTCTGGAGGTGCGCGGATGTATTTTATCGGTGTCGACCATCACAAGCAAGTGTCGGTCATGACGGTCTTGGACGAAGATGGTCGGGAGCTGAAGAACGGGCGAGTGTTCAACTTAAGAGAGAAGGTCGAGCGATTCCTGGAAGGATATCGTCCGTTCACGGCCGTTATTGAGGCTGGCCGATCGTCGTATGTTATGGCCGACCTACTTCGGGAGCTGGGAGGCGAGGTGAAGATGGCGAACGCGCTTCAGGTGAAGGCAATCGCCCATGCCCGGATCAAGACGGACAAACGAGATTCGCGAACGCTAGCCCAGTTGCTGCGGGCGGATCTGATTCCGGAGGTCTATCAGCGAGGAAAGAGGAACCGGCGGGCGCAGCGGGTGGTGCGGATGCGAGCCTATTGGGTTGTGAAGCAAACGGAAGTGAAGAACAAGATCCGTGCGCTTTTGGCTCAGCAGAAAGAAGAAATACGGCTGGAGGTGGAAAAGCGCAAGGACGGACTCTTCAGCCTGAGGGGAATCGAGTTCCTGACGAATCTGCCGTTGGAGGATCCCGACAAAATGGTCATGGAGGATCTCATCCAGGGATATCTGGAGGTTCAAGCCCATCTCAAAAGGTCGAACGGTCTAGCTCGAATGCTCTACGGGGAGATCGAGGAGGCGGCTCGGATCGATACGGTGCCGGGCTTTGGGATGACGTTGTCGGTGTTGGTAGCGGTCGAGATCGCGGATGTCAATCGGTTTCCGACGGTAGCGGACCTTCATTCCTATGCCGGGGTCATACCCTCAACGTACGCCTCTGGGGAGCGAACATATCACGGACGCATTACCAAACAGGGAAGCGCCTGGCTGAGGTGGGCGGCTGTGGAAGCGGTCTATCCGGCGATCAAGAAAGACCTTGGGTTGCGGGTCTTATACAGCCGGCTGGCCAAGCGGAAGGGGGCGAACGTAGCTAAGATCGCCGTGGCCCGTCGGTTGCTGACCATTATTTATCGACTTCTCACCGAGAAGAGAGAATATATATCGGACATGATGACATCATCGGCTGCCTAGTGACTTGCCCTAACGGACCCGGGAGGGTCGCGTTCACATCAAGGTTTAGGAGCCGAGACCGAACGATACGGTGCGCTTCGAGGCGCGGATAGAAGGGTGGTTCACAAGGCCGAAGCAGTCATAAAGAAAGATGAAAGAAAAAACATTTCCGAGGGCTTGCGTTTCGCCATCATAGAAGGGCAAGTCGGGCCCTCAGCCGCTTGACAAAACCCTTCGGTGAAATGATATTAACATTCAGTCGGGAAGGAGGAAAACCATGAAAAAATTTTTGGTCCTGGTGCTTTCTCTTGGGATTTTGTCCTCGATGGCGTTTTCGTGGGGGTCGGCCACTCACGTCTACATCTATGAACAGCTTATGAAATTGGGCGCGATTCCCAACACGAACGCGATCTTTGGCTTTATCGCCCCGGATGTCTTCAATTATATGTTCGGCCAGCCGGAATTGGCGTCCTATCTCTATGACCAGACGCACCACAATTTCATGGCGGTCTGGGACCAACAAAAGAACCAAAAAGACCGCTCCCTAAGCTATGGATTCGTCGCGCATAACGATAGCTGGGGGATCGATTTCACGGCGCACCATCAGGCAAAATGGCTTTCCGGGAGTGAAGGCTACGTCATTGCCAAGGCAGAGATCCTATATGGATTCATCGGGGGGATGTTGGCGGGCTATGGTTTGGACCCCGCGACTGGTTTCGAGATCTGTCACGAGCTCATAGAGAGTGCCATTGACCTTATGATCAAGGGGGTCGACCCCGATGTCCCCGCCAAACTCATCGCCGCCGCCTCCCATGCGGATAAAAATTTCTTGGACCTCTTGTACAAAGCTTACGGCCCGGGCCTCGGCTTGATCTTCGGATTGGACGAGGCGAGCATAAGGATGATCATCGCCCAAAATGACGCGGGCTTCAGATATGCGGTCACGGCTCTCGGACACGCTCTTAAAAAGAAATATCCCCAAGACGTCAACGCAATCGCAGAGCAACTGTCGATGGCCGCTCAGGCCGCTTTCGGCATAACCGTCGATGCGGACCAGATTGCCCAGATCCTAATGCTGGCGATGTCGCTCTGCCCGGATTATCTCAATGAGCTTACCGCGACTGTCGGTTTCGTAGGTCAGCAGCTACTGATTCATAATATCCTGCGATAACGAACGTCGTTAGGCCTTAGCACTTCGCCAGCGGACAAGAGGCTGCGTTCGTCTTCTTTTGTCCCAGGCGCCGATCTTTGCGCTCAGCTTTGTTGCCGGGTTTTCCCGGAAATCGCCGTGGCCATTTTAATTTTAGGCTTGAGCCATCATCGCTCGGCGACGATCAATATCCTGGGCAAGTCGGAGCAGGGGAGGGGAAGGACGCCGACCCGGATTTGCCCGAAGCGGTGGACGCCAGGAAGAGGCTGGCGGGGCTGAAGAATTATTGAGGCAAACGGGAGGCTTATGAGGCTGAAAAATTCACTCCAAGGCTGGTATGTGAATCGGGGGTAAGTCATTGCCGCCGGGCGAATACATTGTGGTCATCACGGCTGGCGACCGAGAGCTGACTCAGAAGGTCACAGTTGTCTCCGGCGCGGACTTTGTGCTTCGCGTGCGCTTGAAGGAAAATAAGTCCGCTGGGGAACGCTAGCGAGCGATGCGTTCACTATGATAGCTGGCCGAAGCTCAGGGAAATATATGAATGGTTTAGGACCATCCTGAGCTTCTGTCTTAAATGAAACAGACATGTTGCGCAGTTAACATCAAACAATAAAAGGAGAGGAGCATGAGAATCATGGCCTTTGCGTTCGTTCCTTTTTTGCCTATTTTTATTTTCGCGGCATTCAGCCAACAAGAAACTGTGGCCAGAAAAGTTACGCGCCAGATCTATGGACCCTTTCAATTGGGAAATGTGCCAAGGGAAAAAGTCACCGTTGAGGTGCAAATCGTTGAACCCTCGGAATCGGATATTATCGGAATTGTGGATATCAAAGACGCGCAGGGGACCCCATTATTTCATCGAGATATCAGTGCTCGGGGAGCCCAGATTGAGGTTGTTGCAGATGAAGCAAGCCTACCTAGTGGTAAGAAGGCGGTCCTTCTCATAGAATCATGGATTCCTACGGCAGATACCTTGGGTATGTATGGTCAGTACTTCGGTTTTAACAGTTCTGGAAAATTCGTTCGCTTTTCGGGCAAAGTATTTAACAATACTGGCACACCGTCTTTTTCGATCGTCGAGAAAAGCCTCAACGGGAAACGATCTCTCCTTATAGAGATGCGCGAATGGACCGGCTATTTTTTTGTCATTTTCCATTATCCATTGAATCCGGACGGTTGTGCTTCAGATGAGGCGTCACCCATTTCTTACGAAAATTTGCCGGTAAGGGTTATGATTGATTCCAAAGAAGCCCAAGAAAATCGCAAAACGTACATGGAAGAGCATAAAGGTGAGGAGTCGTCAATTTATCTTTTCAATAAACCGAAGAGCGGTAATTTGAGTCCCAGGAAGGTCATGCTCAGGCCAGAGTCAACGGTTGATTTTATTGATGCCACATTCACAAAAACCCCGAAGGGTGAACGGGGAGACCTGTGGCTGAAAGTCAGAATTGATGGTCAGGAAGGTTACGTGCAACAATCACCGGAAAACTTCCCCAAATTGGGATTGATGGGAGCGGGCTAGTATAAGACAATAAAACTGAAGCAAAAGCCCCACAGCCTGTATATTTTGGAACAGTCAGGTGTCCTGAACGGCCTTCACCGGAGAAGGCGCAGGCGTATAGACGAAGGCTCTCGAATTAGGGATAAGATACTCTTTTTCTGCCGCGGAAGCTGATTAGGTGGTCATGCTCCGGTTTTACCTCGTCCCATCGTCATGGATGATTAATCGTAGCATACTCGGATGGCAAGTTGAGTCCAACATAGCGGAAGGCAGGCGACGAAGCCGGAGGCAAGCTCAGAAGCGCCGGAAATCGCCCATACCTCTCCGCCCGAGCCAGGAGAAGATCAGGAAAAATAGTCGGCCGAAGTCTAGGCGGCGATTAGAACTTCCTGATAAGCGATGCGCGGTGAGGGACGTCTAGGAGAAGCTCCTCAAGCCTCGTGGCATGACACGACGGGCAGAAGCCACGGGTTTTGCAGGAGAACGTCAGCAGGAGTTCCGTACGGCAGGCAGGACAGCGGATCCGGGCGGGTCTGGACCGATTGTTCCTCGTTCACCGGCCCGCGCCCTTCTCAAAGCTCTGGTAGACCAATTCCAGCCACTGGGGGGCTTTTAGGAATCCCTTAGCCCAGGCCGCCAGATTATCCGGTACGCCCGCGGCCTTGATCTCGTCCAGCGTTTTCCCCGCCTTCATCTGTTTTCGGACCAAGTCGGCTGAAGCGGCGAGCATGTCACGGAAGGCCTTGAGATCGGCGATGCCGGCCAACGGGCCGTGGCCCGGGATGATCTTGGTGTCCGCGGGCAGAGCGCCCAGGATGATGTCCAGCTGCCGCACCCAGTTGTCGATGTCGCCGCCGTTGGCCACGTCCAGGAACGGGAACATGCCGTTGAAGAACATGTCGCCCATGTGCACGACCTTCAGCCCGTCCAGGAAGACCACGGTGTCCCCGTCGGTGTGTGCGTGAGGGAAGTGGACCAACCGGATGGCCTCTCCGCCGGCATACACCGTCAACTTATCGGAGAACGTGACGCCGGGCAGGGCGTTCGCCGGAAGGGCTTTAGTTTGTCCCCCCATCAGGGTCTGGTCCTTAGCCAGGAGCGCCCGGACGTTCTCATGGGCTATGATGACCGCACCCGGACCGAGGGCCTTGTTCCCGTCCGTATGATCGGAGTGCCAGTGCGTGTTCACCAGCACCCGCACCCGCTCGCCTCCGGGCAGGGCCTTGATGGCTTCGCGAATCTCACCGGTCACGCGCTCAAACATGGCGTCGATCATGAATATCCCTGCGGGATCGGCCACAATACCGATGTTTCCGCCTTCTCCTTGCAGCATGTAGACAGGCCCGGCCACCGGAACGAGCGTGACCTTGGGCGGATTCTGCTAGGCCTGGAAATAGAAGCCGAGACAGAAAATCAAGACAAAAATAGCCGAAATATTTCGTTTCACAGCAGACCTCCCTTTTGGTGATAGGATTTGCTTTTTCCGTACGCTTGAGATCTATCCCCTCTGAGCCCTATGACTATACTCCCGCGCCCATAAAAATGTTATATCTGGCTGATGATCGATGTCAAGAACAGGAAATGGCCGCGAAGAAGGCCGGTCGGTCGAGGATATCCTCTGGCCGGATGAGGATTATTGGAACGTATTCCAGAAAGCCGGATTGGCATTGGTCCAAACCTATAGGCCCCTGGCCAAAGAGAGCGAGCCCTATCCCTTCGTCAACGAAACCCGGATTGCGCCCTGGGTTATCTATGTTTTGCGATCAGCTACTTCCGCTTGGAGATATACTCTCCAGCCGGGGATCGCTGCTTGAGACCCTTGACCTGGCCGTTTTCGAGGACGAACTCAAAGACGACGTCGGAAAACTGCTTGATGCGGAACTTGAGTCCCTTGTAGGGAATCAGCATCTCCTCGGGCTGGCCGGGAGTCACCAGGAAAAGGCTGCCGTCCTCTTTCAGGACAACCTGGAATTTGACTCCGGTCTCGGTCTCGTAGGTCCCGGCGAGCTTCTCGAGCATGGCGCGGTCGAGCGTCACGGGCTTGCGCGTAAAAGTGGCCTCGGTCTCGTCGAGCGACATGACGACCTTGTCCACGTCCCCCTGCGGGTTGGTGCCGAAGTTGATGGACCACTTACCGTACTGCTCGTCATCAGGCGTGTCAAAGCGGTCGTAGTGGAAGTGGGTCATGGGGAGCTGGACCTTGTGGAAGTCAAACTGGAGCTGTCCCTCCTTCAGCCCGATCTTGAGTATGCCGTAGGCTGGGTGCTCGTATTCACCCGCATAGTCGGCGAGGTCATGGGAGGGCTTGGTGTTGGCGACGCGCTCGGCTCCAGCCTTGGCCCGGGCCTCCTTGCCCGCCTGCTTCCCTTTCAATCTAATCTCGAGCAAGCGTTCGCTCCATGGGGTCTGATCCAGGCCCAGCAACCGCTCGTACACGTTGTAGCTGACCGTGTTGTAGAGGCTGGCGCAGTGGTTGCCGATCACAAAAATGAGCACGCCGATGTGCTCGCGCGGCATGAAGGAGACCTGGGAGTGGAACCCGGGTAGGTCGCCGCCGTGGTAGGTGAGGAGGCGCCCCCGGTACGAAGCGGTCTGGCGCCCCATCCCATAGGCGGAGTTGAGGAGTTCCCAGAAGCCGCGCACCTCGGCCGCGGTGTTGGGCAGCGCGATGGCCGGTTCCAGCGTGGCCTTGAGCACGGCCGGGGGCAGGACCTGCTGGCCCCCGTATTTCCCGTCGTTCATCAGGGCGATGAGCCAGTGCGACATCTCCTGGATGTTGGAGATGATCGCGCCGCAGGGCGCCACGCCTGCCGTGTCCTCGTAGTAGGGAATCTGGTAAAGCTCGAAGGTGTCGCGCTTCTCGGTGAAAGGCACGCCAAAGTCGGGCTGCTTGAGCATGTCGGCAATGGAGTAGACGCTGCTGTTCATGGCCAGCGGCTTGAAGATCTTATCGCGGATAAACTCCTCCCAGGTTTTGCCCGACTGCAGCTCGATGAAGTAGCCGACCGCCGAGTACATCAGGTTGTTGTAAAGGAATGTCTGGCGCAGCGGCTCCTGGGGCTCCAGGTATTTGGTGCGCTCGAAGAGCTCCTTGCGGCTGAAGGCGGACTTGAACCAGATGGTATCGTGCCGGGTAATGCCCGTGCGGTGGGCCAGCATGTCGCGCAGGGTGACCGTGTTGTTGAGCTGGTCGTTGTAGAACTGGATGCTCGGAACGGACTCGCGGACCGGCTTGTCCCAGGTCAGCTTGCCTTCGTTCACCAGCATGCCCGCGGCCACGGCCGTGAAGAGCTTGGTGTTGGAGGCTATCTGGCACAGCGTGGCAGGGGTGAAGGGGATCTTCTTGCCGAAATCGCGGTAGCCGTAACCCTTGGCAAACACGAGCTTGTCGCCGGCCACGATGCCCACGCCGATTCCCGGCGAGTTCCAGTCCTTGAGCACCTTGGCCATGTAGGCGTCGAAGCCCTGCAGCTTCTTGGAGATATCCTGGTCCTGGGCCCGCAGTCCCGGCCCGGAGGCTAGCGCCAAGAGGACGATTGCAAAAATCCCCAGATTTGCCCTGAGCTTAATCCATTTTTTTCTTGCGGTTACCTGCATGATTTCTTCTCCTTTTATCCTTAATTTTCTAGAAAAACCAAATTAACACAAGAGAGGTGAAGGGATAAGAAGCTCCTTTTCCGCTACGCTGGCTGAGTGAGCGTTCATGCGGCGATTTTGCCTTGTCCCATCGTCAGGGATGATAAATCGCAGCGTACTCGGAAGTCAAGTTGAGCCCAAAACAGCGGAAGGGGAGCTCTGAAGACACAGAAAAGCCTAAAAGAGCCGGAAATCCGACAGAAATCTCCTCCCGGGCGGAAAGCAGATTCCGAAAAATATTCGGTGTCTATCTCGGCGGCCGTCAATCCGCGCTTCTCGACGACGATCGACATCCCGGTCAAGTCGGAGACGAGGACGGGGTGACCTTTATTTCTCCGTGGCGGTTCTATGGCTTCTTTCCAATTGTGGATAGAAACTCTTTGGTAAAAGAGGCCGCTTTTTCAAGTTCGTTATCCGCTAGAGGCCCTTTCATTCCCCGCACTTCGCAACGAAGAGTCTCTGAGTACACATTCAAGCCAAGGGTTTTCGCCACCTTTTGCATAATGCCGGCAGCTCCAGGGTATAGCCATTTTTTTGCCTTTTCCATTTCTTCAGGCTTTGTCGGACCAGGCCCATAGGTGTCAAATATCGCGACTGGTTTTTCTGTAAAACCTTTTTTTCGCAGCTGCTTCAGCACACGTAAAGCTTTTCGATTGACTCTTGCCATTCTCGTAGGGGAACCAATCAGGATGAAGTCGAAGTCACTCAAGTCCGGGAGCTTCCGGCGAAGATCCTGAACGATGGTTTCGATACCTTGTGTGCCAAGTTCTTTCGCTAGGCCCTCTGCGATTTGTTTCGTGTTGCCATGGTAGCTTCTGAAAAGAACGAGTGCTTTCATTTTTCAGTCTCCTCGATGCTTAATGGCGATCATATTTTGCTACAGATATTATCCGAGATTTCCTAAATAATATCTAGATTGGATAACATAACGCCTGCTTTAGTCTGGGGAGTTATTTTGAGTATCAGCCTACGTTGGTTCAAAGTCCACTCCAGCCATCCTTTCTCGCGCTTTTTAGCAATCACCATCCAGGGCAAGTCGGAGAGGGGAGGGGGAACGGTATGAACAAGGGAGGGGGGAACTTTCGATGACCCTTGAAAATCAGTGATCGTTTTGAAGGAAGATCCCTCTCCGCTTCATGTTTTCGAGGACAAAGAGATAGCCTTCCAGGCTCTCCAATTCCAGGTCGGAATGGATATTGTATTCTCGGAGCGTTTGTTTGAGTTCGTTCATCTCAGACTCTGTGAATAGCTCTTCCATAAGGGCCGGCCAGGCTCTCGCGCCCATCTGTTCCAAGGTCCTGAGCGCAAACAACGGATAGCGAAAAAATTCTTTTCTGGCCCCTGTAATTTTTTCAAAGGACTCGGGATTGACGCCTTTGACGGCGATCCTGACCAAGAGGCGGGAAAACCTCAATCTCTGGGCCAGCTCCTCCTTATACCCAAGCATCAAGCCGTTGGTTTCGAGAACGAAGTTCGATCGTGGTTCGGCGTTTAGAATAATTTCAATGACCTTAATAAGATGTTCGAAAGAGGCTTCTCCCAGGATCGGTTCGGAGCCGGTGACACGGAAGAGGTTGAAAGAACGCCGGCGGGCGATCTCCAGCAGATTATCTGCAACGTTCTCCGGCGAGAAGAGTCTCCCGAAGCGGACCGGATCTTCATTGCGGCCGTAGTTCCAACAATAGGCGCAGAGAAAAGAACACCCGACGGCATCGGCGGTTGCGATTCCGCCGTAGTAGGGCGCCGCCCGAAATTTATAATAGAGCCGATTTTCCCCTTCCATCACCAGGCGTTCGGTCTCTTCCGACCTTTGGAGAGCGTCAAAGGGAATATTCAGAGCAAACATATGATTTCAGAACGTCGAGAACCGTTTTAGAGTTCGTAAGAGCTCCGAGATTACGGATTCTTTTTAATCGCCGAACGCATAGCCTTGATTGTCTCGCTGAGCCCTTTCTGCAAAAGTCCGAAATCCCACCCGACGCTGATCAGCTTATAGCCCGCATCCATTCTGGCCTTGACATCCTCCAGGGAGGCATCGATTGCTGAAATGACTCCATGTTCCAGACACATTTTTAGAATGCGTTCAGCATCCGCAGCCGGGATGTGAACAGTTTCTATAGCACTGACGCCAGGCGTCTCGACGATCTCTTGCGCGTGACGCACGCCTTCTTCGGTTTCGATCATGGCCACAACCAGCAATTCGCCTTTAGGATTGAGCGGCCACACATCGCGGCGCTCTTTAGGAATATTGATCCCGGCCATGGCGGACGTTTCGGCACCTCGCACAGCCGAAATGGCACGCTCCAAGTCGGTGCGGCTCTCAACCATCGGAATCCATACCCCCATGGCGGGTCCGACTTTAAGCGATTCCGCAATTTCATAGCGCGGATCCCAAGTCGCTCTGTTCGCCAATTTGACCAGGACAACCGGCGCGACCCTCGGTTCTGTCCGATAGCGATTGCTGAAGTCTTGCACTTCGAGGAGAAAGCGGTGAAGCATACTGAAGTCGTAGATGTCATGTTCGACATCGGCGACAATGAAATCGGCGTCGCTGGTCGCGAGCACTTTGACGATTCGAGGCGCTGAGAGCGCGCCGGTCCAGACGCCGATGGCCGGCCTTCCTGATTCCAAGATGGAGATAAGTCGATTAATCCGCTCCTCGGCAATCGCCCCGTGCGGCAGCCAGGACATCATTATCCAGGCAAATCCTAATCCAAGAACCCTTTTCATCTTGATTTTCATTTCAAAGCCTTGACTTGCCCCCGATCAATGTACAAGCCCTAGAGTGAATTTTTCAACCTTTTTTCTACTATCTCAAGATTTACTCTCTTTTTCAGTTTCATTCCAGCAGCACCGAGAATAAGTCTGATAGCCTGAGCGTTTCTTCCCTGTTTTCCAATAACCTTGCCCATATCTTCCGGAGCAACCTCTAATTCAATGATTGAGCTCTGTTGCCCGTCTAATTGGGAAACCTTCACTTTGTCCGGGTTGTCTACTAATGATTTAGCAATCAACTCTACGAGTTCTTTCATTGCTACCTCCTTTAATACATAAAGTGTTTTTTTCCGCTTTTGAGCATTTCTTTCTTCTCATCCGTCTTTCCTGGGGGGAGTGAATTCACGTCAATATCTTTCGAGCCCCAACTTTTCAATTTTCTCAAGAATGAGCTAATAAAGCAATTTAAAATTCACTGACCCCTCAGCGCTGCCAGCCCCTTCCTGGCGTATCCATAAGGATATAGCCTGGCCCGACTTAAGGGGGGCAGGCCCGCAAATAAGAGCTCACAAAGAGAAAATGGACCAGAACCGGGAGCCGATCTGTGAAGACTAAGGCAGTCCCCGCCGGTCTGTGGCCAGGTGGTATAGGTAGATCAACTTGCAGTTGAGTTCAAGGGCCTCCTCAGGTCCAGCGGCGGGCACATCGGTCTTGAAGGGTTTGGTCAGCCGCTCATCGAAGATTGCCTGCGGGAACCACTCCCGAAGTTTTGTGACGACGATCTTGAAGTTTGCGGGAGTGGAGGGGGACAGCTCGGGGCCTAGGAAGCTGTAGTCAATGTGGTTCTGGAACATCTCCACGCGGGGATCAGAGGATTTCCTGTCGTAGACTCTCACGAAGTCATCAGCTTGGAGCGATCCTTTGGTAGTCTTTTGGATGACCCGCCGCATAACAGGGATCCCCCCTGTAAGCACCGTCGCCGTCACGTTGAGCTTCATTTTTGTTGTTGAGGTCTCTTCTTGCCTGTAACTCCGCATCCTTCCCCTAATAATCAGGAATACGTCGCCGGCCTCAACTCTTGCCTCTCCGCCACGCTTGTCCCAGAATATAACTTCTTTATCTCCGAATTTCGTGGTGTGCGCCACGAAGCTGGCCGACCGGTTTCGAAGCTCGGAATCCTTGCACACGAAGGCCACAAGTCCCGCATCCCTCATGCCCTGAGCTATCAAGTCCGCTGTGTCGGTGTTGGGGAAGTGGGCGATGATTCTGGGAATCTCTCCGCACAGGAGGAGGCGCGTGTCAGAGATCTCTTTGCCCACGAGGGAAGCCACCCTCTTGACGAGTTCTGTATCGAGCGCTTTCGGGGGAGCTAGGGCAATATGGAATACGTCCTGTTGACCCACAGTTACTTCTCTCATCGCTAGCCCAGGCGGGGCTTCTATTATCGAAGCGTGACTCCTATCTCGACCGTAAAAAATTTATAGTCCGCTCGCGTCACCTCGGTTATCGAGCGGACCAGGGGGGGGCCTCGTTGCAAAGAGGTACGTTTCCTCGATCCGCTCCAGGCAGACAAAGTCCAGGATGGCGTCCGAGAGACGGTCGCCGTAAGCCACACAGCGCTCTAGAATGTCGGCCAAATCGGCTGGGCTGTCTTGAAGGGCCCGGGCGGGGACGCCACGAGGCTCAACGGGCACAGCGGAAAAAACCACGGTCGTGGCGATCGAGACGAGAAAAAAGGAAAGGAATTTCCTTTTCCGTGCCACACGGAATACCCGCCCTTCAGGTTTGAAACCGCTGCCTCCCATTACGAGATGATTATAGTCACGGCCGCGGTTCGAAGTCAACGACTCAGAGACCGGTTGAATTCTTGAAATAACACCCGATAGAGGACACTCCGCTCCGGATGGCGAGGACGATATCCCCCCGCCATGGCGGGAGAATGGCCTCAAGAAACGGGCCATCGCCACGGATAGGACCGCGTCTCCCTGGGAAGACCCAACGAGGCCGGGCCCAGAGGGGCGAATCAGGTCGATGAATCTTCCCTCCTGAGATCACGAGGAAATAGAGCCGCAGGCCGTTTGGAGATGTCAAGAACGCTATAAGCTTTACCTATAATTTTGGGGGCCGCCCCTACGTGCCGCCAGGATCTCCCAATAAAGAGAGAACCAAAAATCCGTTTAGACCGTCATCAAAAGTGGCCATTTATTGATAATGGCACTTTTAGAGAGATCGCGATGCTTCGCTCGCGATGACAATGAAAAGATTTTTTTGCTTTGGCATTAGAAACTGACGCCCGTATCGATGATGAACTGGCCGCGCCCCATTTTATTGAGCGCGTATTCGACCCGCAGCACGTTGATGTAAGGCAAGTGGATGTGGATTCCAATCCCGTAGCCGGTAGTGAAGTCGTTCCAACGGATCTCCCCCGCGTTTCTCCAGACGATACCGCTGTCGACGAAAACGCCGGCGCTGATGCCGAATTTCAGGTTCCGGAACAAACTGGGGATGAGCGGGCCGTTTTTGATCGAGAAATAGCGGACAGGCAGGAGAGTGAAGCGGAATTCCAGGCTGGTTAGGGAGATGTTGTAGCTTCTATATTCGGCATAGCGCGTGGGGTCGGGCAGGATCATGTTGTAATAGCCGCGAATACGTTCGTTAAACCCTAGGAAGACCCGGTCATAGACGGGCATATTCCCGCCATTGAGGATGAAAAACTGGCGGACGCCCAGGGACAGCGAGCCAACGAGAGGCTCATAGAATCGGCCGTCAAATGTCATCCGCCAATAATCGGGCTGGCTCTTCCCGAAGCCCGTTCGCTGGACGTTGACGGCGATAAAAGTCCCTTTCCTGGGATACTCGGTCAAATCACGATGCTCCCATCGGACCTGCCAGGACAGACTGGGAACGATATCTTGCCCATTGCCCGAGGCGGAGAACGGCTGATACTCGGGGGGCACCTTGACGCGGGTGAGGGAGAATTGCACGTCGGTCTCGAGTTCGAGGGACAGGCGCTTCCCCAGCCTCAGGTTGAACCCCAGACGGTCTTCCTGGAAATTGAAGACCTTGTTCTCGCTCTGCCGCTGCGATACGCCTAGGCCGAGCATCAGACGCATTCGCTCTCCGACCCAGGGGACAGAGTAATTGAGGAAGTAGGAGGGGTTGTATCCCAGCCAGCCTCCGAGGCGGAGTTTTTCGTTGCGGCCGCGGAAATTGTTGTCGGAGAGTTCGAGCCCGTAGCTGATTTTGTTCCAAGCGCGCTCGTTGGTGAAGAAGACGGGAGCGGGGAAAATGTACCAGCTCTCGGTGACGAGGATGGTGAGCACGTTCTCACCGCCGCGTTCGTCGAGGCGCAGTTCGACCCGGTTGAAAAGCCGCAGGTTCTGGACCCGGTTCTTGACGAGCTTCAGGTCCTCGGGGCTCAATACGGCGGGAAAGGTGAAGGGAATTTCCCGAAGAATGACGTCGCCGTCGGTGACCTTGTTTCCCTCCACCGCGACCCGATCGATCCGGACCGGAGCGTCAAGAACGGACTGGCCGACGAGGGTTCTCGTCCAAAGGAGAGAGAAAAAAACGAGAATGGGAATGATCGGGATCTCGAGAGTTTTTCGCCGGCGGGCTCTCCGTCCGCGAACGCCCCGGCCATCCATTTTATCTTTTTTATAGATCATGATGGCGAAAAAGTCTATCAGGACCGCGATGGGCGCGACGTAAACAATCATAACTCTATTAATCTTATAGGATTAATATATATTGATCCTTGAGGAAAGTCAAGTGGATTTCGTCCGCGCGCCGGCCCTCGGCACTCGGGGCGGATTGCCGACCATCCGGTTTGGCCGGCTCCCGAAAGGTGCCAAGCGCGTGACCGCCGGATGCGTTTGCTTATCGCTTTGGCTTGAGCAGGGAGAGGTCCAGATCTTTAAGAAGCCCCCGAGGATAACGGGCGAACTTCTTGAATTCGTTTTAATCCGTGCCTGGGAATTTGAGCCAACCGTCCCCCGATTCGAAGGACGAAGCGGCAATACGGACAAGAAACCAGATTGGGGCTGAGAAGACCGCAAGCATGTCATGGGATGCCGTCGATAGAGTGCCTAACGTGGACAAGAGCCCAACCAACTCGAAATTAGTCTCGTGCTCCGCAAGGAAGCGCTCGAAATGATGGAACATCATCCGGTAGAGGACGGTGCGCTCCGGATGGCGAGGGCGGTGGACTGCTCCCACGGCCGGAGAAAGGTCTCAATAAACGGGGCATCGCCATGGATAAGACCGCGTCTCCCTGGAGGACGCAACGAGGCCGGGCCCGGAGGGGCGAATCCGGTCGATGAAACGTCAATGGGCGTTGACACTTGGCCATGAAAATAGAGTGATAAATAGAAAGGCAAGCTGCGCATAAAGAATAAAAGTAAAAGAGTCTGTCAGGCCCCCGATCACAATCTTTTTGCCCAGGCGAGTCGAATGGCCGTCTCAATCGGGTTCATTCCAACGCAATTATACCTTAACTAGGCAATTTTTTTCGGAATTGCTTGGATTTATGGATAAATGATTTGGTTAAGCTCTTGTTGGGCTTTGAGTCGGGGGGAGGGATTCTCTTTTGGTGAGAAAAAAGAAATTTTCTTTAATATTAAGTTCGGCTATAATATAAAGGCATATTTGGAAAGAGTTTAATAATAACCCTAAAAGGAGGAAACTATGAAGCGTTTTGGCCTGACGTTTGGTCTTGTCTTGAGCCTGGCTTTTCTTCTGGTGCTGCCTTCCGCTGCCTATGCCCAGGGAAACCAAGTCCGCCCAAGTCTAAAAGCAAGCGTGACGCAACGACTGGGAACGGACGCCGATATCACGATCGAATACAGCCGGCCGGGTGTCAAAGGAAGAAAAATATGGGGCGCTTTGGTGCCTTACGGTATGGCTCCCGGAAGCCAATATTCCAAAAACAAACCCTTTCCCTGGAGGGCGGGCGCCAACGAAAACACGACGATTGAATTTAAGAAAGATGTTCTGATTGAAGGGAAACCGTTGCCCGCGGGAAAATACGGCATCCATATGGTCCCCTCGGAAAAAGACTGGATCATCATCTTCAGCAAGAACAGTTCCGCCTGGGGAAGCTTTACCTATAGCCAGGAGGAAGATGCCCTCCGCGTCACCGTCACCCCGGTCAAAGCAGCCCACCAAGAATGGTTGATATACGGGTTCGAAGACCTGGCGGGAACATCGGCCACCGCTTACCTTCACTGGGAACAACTCAAAGTCCCCTTTAAAATTAAGTTGGCCCAGTAATTCACAGAACAGATTCTTAGGCCGGTTTTTCTGAAGCCCGGGTCTATTGCGTCCTAAAAGAGGGAATATCATAAAAAAGTTTATTTATACGATCTTTGGATTGGCGCTGTTTCTCGACATTCAGGTCACAGCTCAACAGGGTGGGATTCCCAACGCCGCAGAATTGGAAATCGCTCTTCACAAGCTTAATGTCCTTGGCAGCGTCCTCTATGTGGGAGCTCATCCGGATGATGAGAACACGGCTGTTTTGGCCTGCTTCTCCAAGGGACGAAAATATCGAACGGCCTACCTGTCGCTCACTCGCGGCGAGGGCGGCCAGAATCTGATCGGCCCGGAACAGGGAGCCGAAATAGGCATGATTCGGACTCAAGAGCTCATGGCGGCCCGCCGGATCGACGGCGCCGAACAATTTTTTACGCGCGCCATCGATTTTGGCTATTCGAAGACCGCGGAGGAAACGTTTGAATTTTGGGGGAAAGAAAAAATCCTTGGGGATATTGTCTGGGTGATTCGAAAATTCCGCCCCGATGTGATCATGAGCCGTTTTACGGCCGAGAACTCCGGCGGACACGGCCACCATGTTGCGTCCGGCTTATTAATTAAAGAGGCATTTACGGCCGCCGCTGATCCGAATCAATTCCCTGAACAGTTGAAATATGCAGCGCCCTGGAGGGCGAAAAGACTGTTATGGAACAGCTTCCGCCCCACTCAGGACGAGATCAAAAGCCGGTTGCGGGTCGATACGGGCGAATATAATCCTTCATTGGGAAAATCGTACTCGGAGATCGCCGGGGAGAGCCGATCCCAACATAAGAGCCAGGGATTCGGCTCGGCCGGACGGCGAGGAACCCAATACGATTACTTTGAGGTTGCGGCTGGAGAGCCGGCGACGAACGACCTTTTCGAGGGGATCGATCTATCATGGAATCGAGTCCCCGGCGGGCGAAAAGTGGGTCTCATCTTGGCCGAGAGCTTGAGGTCTTTTGACCCCCAACATCCCTCAAAATCGATCCCCAGCCTGTTGGCTGTCTATGCAGAGTTAGCCAAAGTCCCGGAAGACAATTGGGTTCGTATCAAAAAAGAAGAATTGTTGCGTGTCATTCAGGCCTGTGCCGGAATCTGGATGGAGGCCATGGCCGACGACTTTGCGGCTGCTCCGGGAGATGCCGTTCAAATAAAAATGTCGATCGTCAATCGATCTGACCAACCCTTTACGCTTCACAGCCTAAGCTTTCCAAAAACCGGTCCTGATTCCATACTCGATCGCACCCTAAAAAACAACGATCCTCTCACCATCGACCAAACGATCCAGATCCCCAAGGATTTTCCCCTCTCCCAGCCCTATTGGCTGGAAGCCTCGCATCGAGAAGGCATATTTTCGGTCGGGGACCAAAATCTCATCGGACTGGCAGAAAACCCTCCTTCCATCAGTGCGAAAATCGGATTGAGCGCCGATGGACATCTTCTCGAATATTCCATCCCCCTGCTCTTTCGATGGACGGATCAGGTGAACGGCGAACTTTACCGGCCTTTCGAGATCAGACCACGGGTGACAATCCAGATCGAGGATAAAGTCAATATTTTTGCCGGCGAAAGTCCCAAGATCATAAAAGTCAGGCTAAAGAGCCACTCTCAAAATGTCGCAGGTCTGATCCGACTCAGAGGATCGGATCTTTGGAAGATAACCCCGGCCAGCCTTCCCTTTTCTTTAGCCGGAAAATATGAAGAGTGCGAGGTCGCCTTTGACGTTTTGCCGCCGAAATATGCCGACGAAGCCGACCTGACGGCGGAAGCCGAAGTCGGCGGAGAAAAAATGAGCCGGGCCTTGGTGGAAATCTCATACCCCCACATTCATCGACAGGTCTATTTCCCGGACAGCCGATTCAAAGTCGTCAAACTCGATGTTAAAACCGAAGGAAAGAGACTTGGTTATGTCATGGGGGCTGGGGATGAAGTCCCCGATGCCTTGCAAAATCTCGGGTATGAAGTGATTCAGTTGAATGATGGGATGCTCGAAAACTTGGATCTTTCTCAATTCGATGCGATCATGACGGGCGTCAGGGCCTATAATACCCGGGAAGGTCTCAGGCTCGCCAAAGAAAGGCTCCTCCAATACGTCGAACACGGCGGGACCCTCGTTGTTCAGTATAATGTGGCCTCCGCGCAGTTGACCAACCGGATCGGTCCCTATCCCTTGACCATTGGGCGAGACCGTGTGAGTGTCGAAAACGCGCCGGTGGCTTTTCTCGTTCCAGAGCATCCGCTTTTGAATTTTCCCAATAAGATCACTCAAAAAGATTTTGAAGGGTGGATTCAGGAGAGAGGTTTGTATTTTGCTGCTCAGTGGGACGAAAAATATGAAACGGTTCTCTCTTGCCACGATCCCGGGGAATCGGATAAAAAAGGCGGTCTCTTGTACGCTCGATGCGGAAAAGGAGTTTTTATCTACACCGCCTACGCCTGGTTTCGGCAGTTGCCGGCGGGCGTGCCGGGGGCCTTTCGGCTTTTTGCCAATATGATTTCGGCGGGGAAATACACTGGAAAACCAATCTCCGGAAAAAATTGAGCAGGACCCGGAACGGCCTCCCTTCTTTTCGTCGTGGAGAGGTTTGTATGCGGCCGTTGTCTTGAATTTGGCGCTTCAAATCCTGCTCTTTTATCTTTTCGCAAAAGCTTTTCAATAGATGCCGGCTTCGATGGTTTGAAAGAAATTCGAATCAGTCTCGCTTGGAGCAAGCCTTGATGGTGATACCAACGAACGAACTTCCGCATCATTTGCCCCTCGTTGATGACTATGTTAATGATTACGGCAAAGTGCAGGAATTTTACAATGGCGATTTTCGGGAGCTCGCCGCATTCAAGCGCCAAACCGAGAGAGTTCAATCGCGTCACCTTCCGCGGGAAAACCTAGCCGCTGTTTTGAAGGAACAAAATAAAAGTTACGGATGCGGGCCTCAATCTCTGGGTCAGATCGAGAAAATCGTCCGGGAGCAGGCCTGCGCCGTCGTCACCGGACAGCAGGTTGGCCTATTTTCCGGGCCGCTCTACACGATCTATAAAGCCCTGACCGCGATTAAACTCTCGGAACACCTAAACCGCTGCCGCCTCGGATGTTTTGTGCCGATATTTTGGCTGGCTTCCGAAGATCACGATTTGGCGGAGATCGACCATATCGCCCTCCTAGATAAAAATAACCGGCTTGAAGAAGTCCGTTGCCGAATGCCTTCGTCTGAATTCAAGATACCCGCCTCGAATATCATCCTGCCCTCGGAAATTTTGGATTGTATCCAGCGGCTGAAGGATTTAACCCTGGATTCCGAATTCAAAGCGGATATAATCAACGATCTGAGCGAAGCCTACCAGCCCGGCCGATCGTTTGCCGAGGCCTTCGCTCGATGGATGACCCGATTGTTCAAGTCCTATGGATTGATATTTATCGACGCCAGCCATCCTCGCCTGAAAGAATTGGGGAGGGACGTTTTTTATCAGGAGATCGCCGAAGAGTCTCCCTCGAGCCAACAGGCTATGGCCACCTCCCAGAGAATCCGGCAAGCTGGATATGACACGCAAATTCCTCTCCACGAGGGGATCCTCAATATTTTTTATACGGAGCGGGAACGGCGGGCCATTCAATGGAAAGAGGGCGCGTTCGGCATCAAGGGAATGCCGCCCATGCGCACGAAAGAAGAGCTGCTGACTTTGGCGAAGGAAAAGCCGTTTTTATTCAGCCCGAACGTCCTTCTCCGTCCTCTCTACCAGGACGCCCTGTTGCCCACGGTCGCCTACATCGGCGGTCCGGGGGAAATCGCTTATTTCGCCCAGATGAGAGGAGTTTACGAAAGGTTCCGTTTGCCGATGCCGGTGATTTATCCGCGAATGAACGTGACCATCGTCGAAAAGAAAGTGGATCATGTCCTGAAGAAATACAACTTGAAAATTCAGGACCTCTGGGGCCAGCCGGTCGGGATCATCGGAGAAATCGGCAAAAAACAAATTCCTGATTCTCTGGACAAGGCCTTGCGCCTCGTCCTCAATCATCTGGAACAGGACTTTGAATCTCTGAAGGGGGAGATCCTGGCCTTCGAACCCGCATTGAAAGATTCGCTCGATCAGGCCAAGGGCAAAATGAATCAACAATGGAAATTCATGGAAAAAAAGATTCTGCAGGCGAGCAGGAAGCGGAACGAAACCGCGATCCAGCAACTTCACAAGGCCATCGACAATCTCTACCCGAACCAACACCTTCAGGAAAGGGTCTTTAATATCGTGCCGTATATCATGAAATACGGCTATGCCTTCATGGATAAACTTGACCAAGCCATCGATCTCGATGAGCATGACCATCAGGTTCTATTCACGTGATGGATTCCATTCCGTCAAGAAGATTGTCATGGACCTGGATGCTTTAGCGTTTGGGGCACATGCCGATGATGTCGAATTGGCTTGCGGCGGCACGCTTGTCACATTAGCGGCGTTGGGTCATAAAACCGGAGTCGTCGTGCTGACCCGAGGGGAGATGGCCAGCCGGGGCAGCGTCGAAATCCGCGCTCGAGAGTTTATGAATTCGGCGGAGATCATGGGTTTGGCGGCTCATCAAATGCTGGACATTCCCGATGGACGGGTTGAGGTGACCTGGACGAACAAACTCAAGATCATCGAAGCCCTGCGCACCTACAAACCGAAAATCGTTTTTGCCCCCTATTGGGTCGACCGTCACCCGGATCATGAACAAACGTCCCAGCTCGTGCGTCAAGCGGCGTACCTGGCCGGATTGAAAAAACTTGAAACCGGGCAGCCGCCCTTTCGACCCCACAAGGTCATTTTTTACCAGAGCCGATATGAGTTCACGCCCTCTTTTATCGTCGATATTTCCAGTGGGCACGAACAAAAAATGAAAGCGATCATGGCTTACCGGTCCCAATTCCATCGTCAGGATCATGCCGCATCCGAGGCTGAGGACACCCTCATCAGCCGGCCCGAATTCCTGAACAGCATCGAGACCCGAGACAAGCGGTACGGTGCCTCTGTCGGTGTGAAATATGGCGAGCCCTTTCTCGTTCGAGAAGCCATTCAACTGAAGGATCCGGTTGAGTTTTTCGGACCGGAGTATTTATGGACAATACCATGAACATCAAATATTTGATCGATCATCGAGGAGGATCCTCCACATGAAAATCGGAATCGTCTGCTATCCGACCCATGGGGGGAGCGGAGTCGTGGCTTCGGAATTGGCGATTGGTTTAGCGAAAAAGGGCCATGAGATGCATATCGTCAGCTATGCGCCGCCCTTTCGTTTGCGCACGTTTCATCAAAATGTCTTTATTCATGAGATCGAAGTCGCGTCTTATCCGCTGTTCAAGTACCCTCCGTATGAGCTGGGGCTGGTCACCCAATTGGTGGAACTGGCGGAGGCCCATAATCTCGACATTATTCATGCCCATTATGCGGTTCCCCATGCGGCCAGCGCCTACCTGGCCAAACAGATTTTCAATTCTTCACGGCTGAAAACAATCACCACCCTCCACGGCACGGATATTACCCTAGTCGGCGCCGATCCGTCATTTCACCGGGTCGTCAAATTCGCCATCGAGAAATCCGACGGTGTGACGGCGGTTTCCCGTTATTTAATGAAACGGACAATCGAAGAATTCGACATCCGGCGGGAGATCCGGGTCATCCCTAATTTCATCGACGCCGCTCGACCGGCACAGACTCGCGACCTGTGCTCCAGAGAAACGTTTGCGCCGGGGGGAGAGAAGATTTTGATGCATGCCTCCAATTTCCGGCCGGTGAAAAGGATCGGCGACGTCGTCCGCATTTTCGCCCGGGTTCGTGAACAGATCCCGGCCAAACTGCTGTTGATCGGCGACGGGCCCGAGCGGCTTTTCATCCAGCAGTTGGTCAGAGAACTGAAGCTCGGCTCCGACGTCCATTTCCTCGGGGAACAGGATCAGTTGGAGCCCCTCTTTTTCTGTGCGGACCTGTTTCTCTTGCCCAGCGAACAGGAGAGTTTCGGATTGACGGCTCTGGAGGCCATGAATTGCGGCGTCCCCGTGATCGGCACCGAAATCGGCGGATTGCCCGAGGTCATTAGGCATGGAGAGACAGGATATTTATTCCCCGTGGGCGATATCACGAACATGGCGGCGCATGCCGTAGCCCTCCTGCGCGACCCGGCCCGCCTTGAGCTCTTTAAAACCCTGGCCAGGAGGCGGGCCGAGCAATTTTTCAACGCCGACGAGATCATCCCTCAGTATGAAGCCTATTATGAAGAAATCTTGAAATTGTAAGCCATGCGTTCTTTAGACTGGATCCTGCTGAGTTCATTCCTCTTATTTGTGACTATCTACGGGATTTGGAAAACGCGCGGCAAAAAGGACATCCAGGGCTACTTTCTGGCGAATAAATCGACCCCCTGGTACATCATTACGATTTCGATCATGGCGACTCAAGCCAGTGCCATTACATTTCTTTCTACGCCGGGACAAGCCTATGTGGACGGCATGCGGTTTGTTCAGTTCTATTTCGGATTGCCCATCGCCATGGTCATCCTGTCCATAACGGCCGTTCCCCTTTTCCATAAACTCAAGGTGTATACGGCCTATGAGCTTTTGGAACAGAGGTTTGATTTGAAAAACCGCGTCTTGGGCTGCATTCTTTTTCTCATCGAACGCGGGCTGGCGGCCGGATTCACGATTCTCGCCCCGGCCCTGATCATTTCTGTCATTCTCGGTTGGGATTTCCGTCTGACGATCTTCATGACCGGAGGCCTGGTGATCCTGTACACGGCCGCCGGCGGCACGGAAGCCGTCAATAAAACGCATCTTTTGCAGATGACCATCGTTACGGCGGGCATGGCCGCGGCGCTTTTTATGGTTTTTCGTCGGCTGCCGCCAGACATTACATTTTTGAATGCCATCCATGTGGCCGGAAAACTCGGAAAACTGAATGTCATCAATTTCGCTTTTCACTGGAAAGACCGCTACAATTTTTGGTCGGGTCTCATCGGGGGGGGCTTTGTCGCTCTTTCTTACTTCGGGACGGACCAAGTGCAGGTCCAGCGCTACCTGACCGGACGTTCGATCGGCCAAAGTCGCATGGGGCTCCTGGCCAACGGAGTGGTCAAAGTCCCCATGCAATTCCTTATTCTTTTCATCGGAGCCATGATATTCGTTTTTTATCAATTCGTGACTCCGCCGTTGTTTTTTAATCCGGTGGAGACCGCCAGTATCAAAAACGGTTCATACGGGGAAGCCTATACGAAATTGGAAACTGACTATCAAAGCTTGTACGGAGAGAAACAGAAGCAGATCAGGCAAATGCTGGCTGCGATCGAGACCCGAACAGACGCCGACGTGGATCACGCTCTCCAGAAGCTCCGGCGGACGAGAGAATCGGAACTTGGCATCCGACAAGAAGCCATCCAACTCATCAAAAAAAGCAATCCGCCAGCCGAGACCAATGATACCAATTACATCTTCTTAAGTTTTGTGACCCGCTTTTTGCCGGTTGGACTTGTCGGACTGATCCTGGCGGCTATTCTCTCGGCTTCGATGTCGTCGTCATCCGCTGAACTCAATGCCCTGGCTTCCGTCACCGTGATCGATATTTACAAACGCCTGTGCAAGCGAAACGCCTCGGAACGGCATTATCTCATCGTCTCGAAATTGGCCACGGTTTTTTGGGGACTGTACGCCATTGGTTTTGCCCAATTTGCCAACCACCTCGGCTCATTGATTGAAGCCGTGAATATTATGGGTTCTTTATTTTATGGCACGATTCTGGGAATTTTTTTAATCGCATTCTATTTTAAAAACATCGGCGGACATGCCACATTTATCGCGGCGATCATTGCCGAACTGGCCGTGCTGGCCTGCTATTTTTTTGCGGCCATTCCCTATTTATGGTTACCCGTCATCGGATGCGCGATCATCGTCTGTTTGGCCAACGTGATGAATCCTCTTCTCGCGGAAAGAAAACAAGGGAGGATTTGATCAGATGTCGGCGTTCGCCTGATTCGCCTTTTCGAATACGATCGTGGAGGTTCGCAGCTCAGGCCGGTTGACGAGCGGTTCATATGCCCCGTGGCTTGCCACGGGGAACCCGCTCGAGAGGGTTCCAAGGGGGAGTTGCCCCCTTGGTCGCAGGGCGGGGTTTCATGCCCCGCCCAAGAAGGGGAGGCAGGGCGGCCGGGTCTTCCCGGCGCCCGTTGGAAGGAGTCTTCCCCTCCAAGTTGACTCTGCCCCCTTTCCTTGTTAATCTTTAGACAAACTGGACATCAAGGCTAAGCAGTAGCCACCAAGTGCCCGACGTGTCATTACGAAAATCCTAGCGATACCTATTATTGCCGGAAGTGCGCCACCCAGATCCGCCCGTTAGAGGGAGACATTTTATCCAAAACGATGACAGTCGGGATGCCCTATAAGGCCTTGGGCCAGGGAAGCCTTGTGGCCGGAAAATACAGGATTCAGAGCGAGCTGGGAAGAGGGGGGCTGATCCGAAAAACCGAGTTGGAAGCGGATGGAACTGTCAGGGTAATTTTTCGAATGCTGATTAACATGGCTCTGTATTATGTGATATGAGAATTTTTTGATATCATATATCCATGAAAATCAAAGATAAAGTTGTGATAGTGACCGGAGCTTCTTCTGGTATTGGTCTTGCCACGGCAAAGCTTCTTGCCAAACGTGGGGCCAAGGTTGCATTAGTCGCTCGTTCCATAGATAAGCTCAAAAATATTTCAAAAGAGCTTCAAGGCTCATTCCCGATCCGCACAAACATGACCAAAGAAAATGAAATCATAATGATGGTCAGTGAGACAAAAAAACATTTTGGAAGAATTGACGTTCTTATCAACAGCGCGGGACAAGGCTATGATGCTCCCGTTGAAAAGATTAATATCGATACATATCGAAAAATATTTAATCTTGACGTCGTTGGCCCCCTGATCGCTATGCAGCAAGTTATCCCCATTATGAAAGAACAAAAAAAAGGAGTGATTGTTAATATCAGTTCAGGAACGGCTTTAATGTTCCTTCCCAATATGAGCCCTTATTCTTCATTGAAGAGTGCCCTGGCGAGTATCAGTCTAACGGCAAGAGAAGAGCTGAAAAACGACAATATTAGCGTGATCGTTGTATACCCGTATATGACTCTTACGGATTTCGAAGAAAATACGATTAAGGACACCGTAGAGAATCAAGCCGAACCAGAGGAAGATAGAACGACATTATCGCCCCCTGATAAGCCGGAATATCTTGCCCTGAAAATTCTGGAGGGAATCGAAAGCAATGAAGCGGAAATATTTGCCCATGATTGGATGAGAAAAATGAAGCAATCATAGGATCGTCTAGACGACACAGAAGCCGTCCAAGTAGCCGGTCATTTAGCGATTAGGCTAAATTTTATATTTAGCGATCGAAAAATCCCAGTCCGCATTGTGCTCGATGGCATAGAGATAATCGCCTTGGATAACGACCGGAAAATACCTCTGGTGGAATGCATCGCCCGTCCTAATGTTCAAAAGAGGCAGCCAGAAATTATCCATGTATTTTCCATCGGCATTGAAGACATCGACCAAGACGCCCTTTTTAGGATCGTATGTGGATGTCAGGGCCCAGATTTGATCTTTATACACGAGGAGTCTGTAAACGTCGTTGTCAAAGGCCGGCATTTTGCGAAGGTCCCGGGGATCCTTTTTTCGATATTGCACGCGGGGATATGACCTGCGAAAAATTTTTGCAATCTGCGCTTTTTCCAAATCAAGTTGTTTGATCTGATACTCCTGGGTATGGGCTATGTACATAAATTTTTTGCTTTCTTTGCTAATGTAAAGCCCGGTGATATCGCTATAACTCCCCCCTTTTTCTCTGATTTGAAGATAAAATTGAGTCGTGAACGAACAAGGTGTAGGGTTGAAAGTCCCATCTTCATTCACCAGAAATAAATTAAAATCATGGTCTTTAATACCATCAGTGCGAGCAAAGTCACCGCGCTTTAAATCGAGCATGAAATATTTTTCGCCGTGAAAAGCCAAAAAATTATAAAAAATCTTTTTATCGAATCTCAGTTCCTTGATGAGTTTTCCTTCGAAGTTGGTTTTGACAAGTTTATTCGAGGGCGCACTAAACATGAGAACCTCGTTGTCCTTGACGAGAAGATCCGTCAGTTCGGTCGAGATTTCTCCCGGCCCTTGGCCGATGTTCACTAGATTCTTTTTAAAACGGCCGTCGGGAGCGAACGCGTAAAGAGCGAGGCCGTCTTGAACGAAGATGGATCCATCGGCCGCGACATCCAAAGTCCAAGGCAGTTTGAAATAAAATCCTTTTCCCTCGTCTTTGATCCGGAGGACCTCTTGGAGCTGAATAATCCGACCGGCATTCTGGCTCGGCGGCTTCTCCGGATTTTCAATCATCTGTTGGGCGAAAATTCCGGAGACGGAAAGGGATAGCACATACAAAGTCAATATTTTTCTCATTTGCTTCTCCCTGGAAACGTTACAGATAAAAATCCTTAAAGGCAAATTTCTTGCTCTTACCATTATTTTACGCCAGATCAAAAAAAAGCGCTTATAAGAATGCGGGGCAAAAACCATTTTTCTTCGGCTAGCAGGGCGGACGTTGATCAAGTTTGGGTCCATTGACTTCGATGAGAAGCCGCTGATAGAATTATTTCAATCTCGATAGAATTTGAAGAAGTCTTGACGCTTATCTATTAAGAATAAAAATGCGAGGGATTCCCTATGGCGCAATTGGCGAAGGCATAGCGTTTATCCTCATTGTTTTCGCTTTTATCGAATCAGATAACAAGGGGCGGATTATCTTGGCGGTATTATATTTTGTGACCTTCTTGTTGCCATCTGTTTTTCCCTCAAGGATCCTTTCTCTTATCTGCTCTCTTGCTCGACTTTTCATCGGAGCGGGCTGCTTTATATATCTGAAATATCAAGGCTCTATCGGTTGGCGCTAACGGGACGGGGTCAAAGCGACTCATAAGGCGAGTCCACCTCTGCCACCGTTCGATAAGAGCGTAAAAAATTCAACTTTTTTGGCCCGCCATCGACTAAATTTGTGTGAAAAACGATCTGGAGGATAGATTGTCTAGAGCGAGTTCAGAGGTGAGGATTTTAATCGTAGAAGATGAAGCCATCATCGCCCTGGATATCCAGAATATCCTGAGCCGGTTCGGCTATCAGGTGAGCGGCATGGCTTCCTCAGGAGAGGAATCTATCCAAAAAGCGAAAGACCTCAACCCCGACCTGGTGTTGATGGATGTCAAGCTTAAAGGCTCCATGGACGGCATCGAAGCGGCGCATAGGATTCATGACGGGCTCCACATTCCCGTGGTTTATCTGACGGCATTCGGCGAGGAGAAGGTTCTGGAAGGCGCGCAACCGATCAACGGTTTCATGAGAATCGTGAAGCCGTTCGAAGAGAATGATATACAGTGCGTCATCCAGAAGATTCTTCCTCATAACAATAATTAATCCCTTCCCTAAAAAGGCCTGCCTAAGACCAACTCCCTGGCTCTTAAGAAACCGGGCAGGCCTTTTCTTTTTCCTTGATTTTGACAAGTTGCCGCCTATTTGATAATCTTGTCGTTTGCTGATGGGCGGAATATTCATCCTTATTTCGACCATGAGGAGGTTACATGTTTGACGCCAAAACTTATGTCGATAGACGCCAGCTTCTGAAAAAACAGGTGCCCTCCGGGCTGATTATGTTCCTCGGGAACGAGGAAAGCCCGATGAACTATGCGGCCAACACCTACCACTTCCGGCAGGACAGCTCTTTCCTGTATTTCTTCGGGCTGGATTCTCCCGGCCTGGCGGCCGTGATTGATATCGACGAGCAAAAGGACATGCTGTTCGGCAACGATATCGATATCGAGGACATCATTTGGATGGGGTTTCTGCCGACATTGAAGGAACGGGCGGCCAAAGTCGGCGTGAAGTACACGGCTCCTCTTAAAGAAGTAGGGGGGGTGTTGAACGAAGCGGTCCAAAAGGGAAGGCCCATTCATTACCTGCCCCCCTATAGAACGGAGAGCCAGATGAAACTTCAGGCCTGGCTGGGTGTTCTACCGCAGGAGGCCAAAAACCGATCCTCTACGGAATTGGTGAAGGCGGTCGTGGCCCAGAGGTCCGTGAAGTCGGAGCAGGAGATCGCCCAGATCGAAATCGCGCTCAAAACAACCTATAAAATGTACATCGCGGCCATGCACATGGCCCAGCCCGGCGTTTACGAGAAGGATATCGCAGGCCGGATCGACGGCATCGCCATCACGGGCGGGGGGGCAACGGCTTTTCCAACCATCCTGTCGATCAACGGGCAAATCTTGCATAACCATTCTCATGAAAACCTGCTGAAAAGGGGAAAGCTGCTTGTCGTGGACGCGGGCGCCGAGTCGCCGCTTCATTATGCGTCGGATATTACAAGGACGATTCCGGTCGGAGGAAAATTCACGACCGAACAGAAAGACATCTATCAGATCGTTCTCGCTGGCCAGGAACATGCCATCCAGGCCATCAAGCCCGGCGTCATGTACAAAGACATTCATCTTCACACGGCGAAGGTCATCGCTTCCGGATTGAAATCCATAGGGCTGATGAAGGGCGATGTGGACGAAGCCGTGAGCCAGGGTGCCCACGCCCTGTTTTTCCCGCATGGCTTGGGACACATGCTCGGCCTCGACGTTCACGATATGGAAAACTTGGGAGAAAATCATGTCGGTTACGACGAATCGGTGAAGAGAAGCGAGCAGTTCGGCTTGGCCTATCTTAGAATGGCCAAGGCGCTGCGTCCCGGCTATGTGATGACGGTGGAGCCCGGGATCTACTTCATCCCGGCGCTGATTGACAAGTGGAAAGAGGAAAAGAAATGCTTCCCCTTCATCGCCTTCGATAAGCTGAAGACGTACAGGGATTTCGGGGGCATCCGCATCGAGGACAACGTTCTGGTCACCAAGGACGGCAGCCGGGTCCTGGGCCGGCCGATTCCCAAGAAAGCGGCAAAGGTCGAAGAGGCGGCGACGATTTAATTTGCACAAAATCCGAAAATAAATTATTATAGCCAACTGCTTAAATTCCCGGAGCTTCCCGGCGAATCGAAGAAAGAAATACGCTAATGAAACTTGCGCTCGTCCAGCAGCACGCGACTGGGGATCTTGATGACAATCTCTGCCGAGGCGTAGAGGCATTTCATCAGGCGGCCGGGCAAGGCGCCCAATTGATCGCCTATGCCGAGCTGGCGTTCGTGCCTTTCCTTCCCCAGATTCCTGCGGACCGGCAAAAGAATATTGAATCATTTGCTCAGCCGGTTCCCGGACCCATCACCACAGAATTCTCTGCGTTGACCAAGCGATATGGGGCGGTGGCAGTCTTGAACCTGCTTGAAACGAGCGGGGGCCGGACATATGATACGTCTCCGGTCATCGACGCCGATGGCAAGCTGCTGGGGGTGACTCGGATGGTCCATATCATGGAAAGCCCTGGTTTTCATGAGCGGGGATATTATGCGCCCGGCGATACGGCGAGCTACGTCTATGACACGTCCGTCGGCAAAATCGGCGTGGCGATTTGCTACGATCGCCATTTCCCCGAATATATGCGGATGTTGGCGCTTAAAGGCGCCCAAATCGTGGTCATCCCTCAAGCGGGAACCGTGGGCGAGTGGGGCGAGGGGATATTCGAAGGAGAAGTCCAGATCGCCTCATTTCAGAACGGCTATTTTGCCGCATTGGTCAATAGAGTGGGGAAGGAAGAGGTCCTCGATTTTGCGGGAGAGTCTTTCGTGACCGACCCGTCCGGTCGCGTGATCGCCCGGGCCCGGCGGGGAGAGGAGTGCATCCTCTACGCCGATTGCGACTTCGCCTTGATTCCCCAGTGTCATGCGAAAAAGCATTTCTTCCCAGACCGGCGGCCCGGCCTTTACAAAAATTTTAAATTGTCGGATAAAAAGTAAAATGGAAAGCTGGTTTGTCATCAACACCAAGCCGAAAAAGGAATTCCGGGTCGAAAGGCTGTTCCAAGAAGGCGGCATCAGAGTCTACAACCCAAAGTATCGCGAGGGGGTAAGAGTGAGGCCGTTTTTTCCTGGCTATCAATTCGTTTTTTTTGACTATCCCGGCCAGTACAAGCTGGTCAAATACACCCGGGGCGTCAAACGCATCGTCGGCAACGATGAAGGCCCCATTCCTCTAGAGGAATGCATCCTTCGGCAAATTCAAGCGCGCGAAGTCAACGGCTTTATCGAGCTTTTTAAATACGGAGCTGAGCCCGAAGTCGGCGACGAGATTGAAGTCGCCGAAGGTCCGCTCAAGGGATTGCGAGGAATTTTCAAGAAAGACCTATCCGACCAGGACCGTGTGTTGATCCTCCTCGATTACGTCTCCTACCAAGGAAAGCTTTTCATCGAGAAGAATAAGCTCAAAAAAGTCATCTACTGAGCAGCCGCAGGGGGCATCGACTTGAGTTTTCGCAGGAATTCTTCCGTCAGGCTGTATCCCGAAAAGAATATCACGCCGCTTGCGCCCAAGCGCCGGGTGATATTCATCTGCTCCAGCATCCCGTCCGGCGTGTTCTGATTGTGCGATGTCCCGATGCCGATTCCGGGACAGACCAGCAGACGGCCTTGGCCGACCTCGACCGCGCGCCGGCTGTATTTTTCAAAAAGTGAGGTGAGGTTTGTATAGAGCATGGGGCAGAGCATGTCGATAAGGCCTTCTTTGACCCATAATTCCCAATCCTGCCCGATGAGGACTTTCGCTTTATCTGCCGCGGGGAAGACGGCGGCCGAAATTTTCACCGGACGTCCAGTTGTCTTGACGGCAGCGCGCAGCTCGCGTACGAATTGCGTCACTTGCTCTCCGTTCCACTCGATCCATTCGTTCCAGAAAAGATTGCCCGAGTCCTTGGCTTTGATAGCCAGGGGGTCTTGTCCCCGGGCTTTTTCAAAAAGGGATCGGGTCTGGGCATCAAAGCTGAAATAGGGTTCCTCGGGTGAACAGGGGAAACGGATATAATCCAGATGGATCCAGTCCACAGGGTACTTTTTTAAAAGCTCCTTCATCAGGCTGAGCTCATATTCGCGGACCTGGGGAAGCGCGGCATTGGCGGTGGGAACGATTTGTCCCTTGTCATTGGTGATCAACCATTCGGGATGTTGCCGGACCTGACCCAAAACGGCCGATTCGGGAAAGACGCAGAACCAAGGGTGAACGGAAATATTCCTCTTCTTCGCTTCTTCGAAAAAAGCGCCGAAGAAGTCCCAGTTGTAGGCGGGATCCTGCACGCCGATTTGGCTTTGAAAGTAGATATGCCCGGAGGTGGACTTCACCAAGATGATGACCGTGTTGATCCCGGCTTGGACATATTCGTCCAGGGTGGCCTTGATTTTTGATAGGGCGGCTTCCTTCTCGGTTCCGAAAAAGCCGGGATGGGCCCAGACTCCGCGGATCTCCATCTTTGATTGGGCGGCAGCCGGCAGGGAATAGGCCTGGACAAAGGTGCAAAAGCTCAGGCCTAGAGCCGGGATAACCCACCCGAGCGTGATTTTAGTGGGCTTCCGTTTTCTTTGAATTGATAATGCATCGGTGGCTTTCATGGTACTCCCTCCCTATAAAATAATGGAAAAGACGATTTTCTATTTCTGTTTAAGGTTCAAACGGCCCCAGCCGAACTTATTATCCTCGCCGGGTTCGCCCAAGTCGATGGCCCTATTTTCAAGGAGTTTTTTGATCTGGTCTATGGAATACGGAGTATTTCCCTTGACCAGCCCGCAGGCGCCCGCCACATGGGGCGCCGAGGCGGATGTTCCCCAGAATCCCTGCAGGCCGTAAGTGGCCGTCGAAACTCCCGAAGGCGCGGTCAGGTCAGGCTTGATCCGCCCATCGTGTGTCGGCCCCCATGAGCTATAGTAGTGGAGCGAATCATCGAACCAGTCCGTGGCGCCCACGGCCAGGGCGGATACGGCATCGGCCGGAATGATAATGCTGCCCGCCGAGACGAAATATTCTATCGCTTTATCATTGCCGTCCGTGAATAGCTCGAGCTTGACATTTTTTGTGATGCTGGTTTTTTTGCTGATTGAAACAGCCCACGTTCCTGCCGTCGTCGAATACCAACCGTAGATTTCCTCGACCGGCCATTGAGTGCCGTCCTGCTCGTTTATGGACCTATCGACCGGCAGCCAGGACGAGCCCGTCCAAAAATAAAGATAAAGGTCGAAGTCCTGGTTGGAGCCGGTGTAATCACCTCCGGTCCAAAGGCCCCAGTCATTCCAGTTCAGATAAACGCCGACTGGCTGGTATGCGGGCACGTGAAATTCCAGATATCGATTCGTTCCAGAAAAATTATGCCATCCGTCGTCGTCCGGGTCGTTAAACGTTCCCTCCCAGTGGTCCTGAGCCGCGTTGCCCGCCGAGGATGCCCAGATAATGTTGCTGTCAGCGGCCGCCTCGACGTCGTAGCATATCGGCCCCGTTCCATCGCCGGCTCCCGCGTTGTACCAGCCCAGAGAATAGGAGATCACCTGGACCCCCTGTTTCGAAATCCAGTCGACGGCCATGTGCTCTTCGACGTCCGTCTCGAAATTGACCAGCCAGAGCTTGGCGTTAGGCGCCATGTCGTGGACGATCTCGGCGTTGGCCGTGCCGTGGACTTCATCGGCGAAAATATCACCGTCGGCCCTGAACGATCGGGCGACGACAGAAGAAGGAAGTTCCGTTCCCAACAGGTTCGTGTAGCCTTTGAAGCCGATATCTAGAATACAGATTTTCCCTTCATCGGCAGCCCGATAAGGTGTGATATCTTTCCATCTATCAGCGCCGGTTTTCGATACGCCTTCGCTGACAAATTCCAGGGCAACCGGCTTTAAGGGAAGACGGACATATTTCACAAAGGGATCATTGGCGAGCGTCTCCAGCGCCCGGATAGGAATGTAGTTCTGGACAAGGCTGCGGTATGTCAGCTCGATTTTTCCGCCCAGAGCTTCGATTCTTTGCTTCATCAGCGAGACGGCCATTTTGCTTTGAAGCTGATTTGGACTCGAAATTGTGACCGTAACCACGCGTACGCTCTCTCCATCCAGGTCCATTTTTCTCAAATGGGCATATTCCTGTGCCCTTTCCGGACCTAAAGACAGGTAAATCTCCTCCAGCCGGCTGAGCGCGGACTGCATTTTGGGGTGGACGAGTCCGGCCGCATTTTCGGCGGGGCTCAGGGAGGAAAATTTCATCGGCCGATTCTCGATGATCGCCCGGCTCGGCGCCAAGAGCGCAACCAGGAGAAGGGTGAAGAATATCAACCATCCCCCAGGATTTCTTTTCTTAATAATCGTCATGTGTTTCTCCGCTCATTTATCTATCTTAACGAAAATTGTAGCCCCAATCCGAAGACGATGGAACTCTGGTTGAGGTTGGTCAAGTCGCCCGAAATCTCTTGGTTTCCGACAAGGTCGGATATCGTCCAGGAGCCTTGGCTTTGGATGATACGGAATCTTGCTTCGAGAACGAGGGCTACGCTTCGGCCTAAAGCAATTTCCAAGCCGGCCCCGATATGATAGACGACGGCGTTGTTCAATTTTTCCGTGATGCGAAATCCGATGCTCTCCCAATTTCCGGTGACTTGAGAATCGAGACTGAATTGATGGATGGAATACCCCGCGCCCAGAACGATAAAAGGCGTGAATTGTTCGCCAGGAAGAGGGAACTGCCCTTTGAGGCCGATTTCCAAGGGCAGAACGGCAAGCGTTCCTTTGCTCAAGCCGTCGGCCGACCCCTCGACCGAAAATTGATATCGAACGCTGCTGAGTTCGATAGCAAAGTTTTTATGAAGATCAAGCGTCAGGTTGGCTCCATAAGCAAAGGCCTGGCCATAATTTTTTTCCATGGCACGTGCGTAGCCTCCAAGAATGCCGATATGGACCGCCGCTTGGCACCATCCAACTGCCCCCAGGATGAGAAGAAAAGCCGATAGCGCGACTCTTTTCATTATTTCTCCTTTCGTTTCTTCCGTCCGTAGCCGCCTCCGCCGGGTGTTTCGATGCGCAGCACATCGCCCGGCTGGACATGAAAGTTGACCTTGGATTTCAGGACAATTTTCTTCCCTCCGGAAAACAGAGTATTTTTTCCAGGGGCGCCCGGCCGGCCTCCCTGCAAACCGTAGGGGGAGAATTTCCTTCGCTCCGACATGATCGTGACTTGGGTGGGAATCGAGAATTCATATTCCCGGACAATCCCATCGCCCCCCGGGTTCATGCCCCGTCCTCCAGAGCCTGTTCGGAGCGAATATCTCCGGATGCGGAGCGGCAGGTAATTCTCCAAGGCTTCCAGGGGAGTGTTCAGCGAATTCGTCATATGCGTATGGACCCCGCTCAGGCCCGCGTTCTCCCGGCTGGCGCCCATGCCGCCGCCGATCGTCTCATAATAGGCAAACGGTTTGCCTTTCCGAAGGTCATAGCCGCCAAAGGCCACGTTGTTCATCGTGCCCGAGCTCGCTGCGGGAATTTTGTCCGGCAAGGCTTTGGCCAGGGCGCCAAGAAGGACGTCCACGATCCGCTGGGACGTTTCGACATTGCCGGCCGCCGTCGCGGCGGGATGCTGTGCGCTGACGACCAAGCCGGGCGGGGCGATGATCTTAAGCGGGCGCATGAGACCCGTGTTGAAAGGGATATCCTCTTCGATCAGGGAACGGAAAACATAAAGGACGGCCGAGAACGTAACGGCCGAGTTGGCATTCACGCTTCCCTTAACCTGAGGAGAGGAGGCGCTGAAATCGATGACGGCCCGGCTTCCCCGGACGCGGATTTGAGCTGCGATCTTGACGGGGGCATCGGAGATGCCGTCATCATCCAGATAATCGGAGAAGGCATACGTTCCATCAGGAATTTCTTGGATCGTTTCTCTCAGGAATTTCTCTGTATAATCCTGGATGAGGTCCGCGTAGCGTAGGATTTTGCCGAGGCCATACTTGTGGACCGCTTCTCGGGTTCTTTGTTTTCCTATTTCGCTGGCCGCGATCTGGGCGAGAAGGTCTCCCTTGCGCTCATCAGGAGTGCGCACGTTGGCCAGGATTAGGTGAAGGATATCTTCATCCAAGCGGCCTTTGCGGACCAGCTTGATCGGAGGCAGGATCAACCCTTCCTGGAAAATCTCAGTCGCCAGCGGCATGCTGCCCGGCGTCATCCCCCCCACATCCGAGTGATGGGCCCGGTTGGCGGCAAAAAATGCCAGCCTCTTCCCGAAAAAAACGGGGGAGATGCAGGTGATATCGGGGAGGTGAGTCCCTCCTTGATATGGGTCGTTAAGAATGACAAGGTCCCCTTCGTCGAAAGTCATCGCCTTTATCGCGGCCTGGACGGAAAGGGGCATTGCCCCGAGGTGGACCGGGATGTGGGACCCCTGGGCCAGAGTTTCCCCTTTGTAGTTAAAAAGGGCGCAGGAGTAGTCTTTCCTTTCTTTGATATTGGGGGATAGGGCCGTCCGACCGAGCACGGCGCCCATCTCTTCGGAAATAGAGACAAAAATATTCTTGAAAATCTCGAGTTCGATCGGGTCGAATGCCTTCATGAAGATTTATTCCTTGTGAATGACGAGGTTCAGATATCCGTCCACCCGGAGCTTGAATCCCGGCGGCAGAAATGTCGTGGAGCCGAAATCGATGAAGAGGGCCGGCCCCCGCAAACGAATTCCCGGCGTAAGCAAGGACCTGTCATAGACCGCGCCCGGATGCTTTTTCCCTTTAAAATAAATAGGCTGCCTTTTGAGAAGAGCTGATTCCGATGGGGCCTTAGGCATGGGAGCTTTTTGTATCCTGATTTTTTGGCTGATTCCCCGGGCATTGAGCCGGAGATTGACGATTTCCACCTGCCCCTGCGGGTGATCGTAGGAATAGAGCTTTTTGTGCTGCCGATGGAAACGAGCAAGCAAGCTCGTGTATGAAGTCTTGCGATAGGGCATGGTGATTTCGTAAGACTGACCCAGATAACGAAGGTCCAGAAAGCGCTCCAAGACGATCGCCTGCGGGGCAAACCCGTCCTCTTGGAGATCCTTCAGACCGCGACGCTCCAGCCCGGCAAAGAGCCGTTCCAGATCCTTTACCTGAATCTGGTCGATGGCCTTGAGGATCGACCGGGAATAATCTTTGACCGAGTCGGCCAGGAGGAGCCCGAAGGCCGAAAGGACGCCGGCGTTTTTGGGGACGATCACGCTTTTCATCCGAAGGTGGGCAGCCATTTCGGCGGCGTGCATGCCGCCGGCGCCGCCGAAGGAAAAGAGGGCAAAATCCCTTGGGTCATAGCCGCGCTCGACGGAAATGACCCGGATCGCCTTTTCCATGTTGGCGTTGGCGATATCGATGATTCCCTGGGCCGTTTCGGGTGTCGATTTTCTAATTTTGGCCGCGATTTTCTTAACGGCTTCGAAGCTTCGTTCGGGATAGATTTTCATTTTGCCGCCCAGAAAGAACTCCGGGTCGATCCTTCCCAGGACCAGGTTGGCATCCGTGACGGTCGGCCAATCTGCTTTTCCATAGCAGGCAGGCCCGGGATCCGCCCCGGCGCTTTGGGGGCCGACGCGGAGTGATCCGCCTTTATCGATATGGGCGATGGACCCCCCTCCGGCGCCGACCGAATGGATATCGATGATCGGCAAGCGGACAGGGAACTCACCGATGGCGTTCTCGCTCGTTCGACGAATCCGCCCTTCGATCAAGGAGACATCCGTGGATGTGCCTCCCATATCAAAACTGACGATTTTTTGAAACCCGGCTGCCTTGGCTATGTACAACGATGCCACGACGCCTCCGGCTGGTCCCGACAAAGCCGTCCGGATCGGCTCTATCTTGGCCTTTGCCGCCGATATGTAACCCTCGTTCGACTGCATGATCTTGAGATCGGCCCTTTGGAGTTTTTTCTCGAGCAGGCCCAAATACTGGTTGAGAATCGGCATCAAGTAGGCGTTGACGGCGGTTGTCGAGGTTCTTTCGTACTCGCGATATTCGGGGAGGATCTGGCTGGAAACTGACGCTAAGATTCCGCGTTTCCTCAACTCCTGATAGACGGCGTTTTCGTTGGCGGGGTTGGCATAGGAATTGATGAGGGAAACAGCCGCAGCCTCGATTCCACGGGATTCGATTTTGTCGATGATCTTTTGGATGTCAAGGGTGTCGGGGGACTTTTCGATCTGTCCCGCAACTGTGGTGCGCTCTTCGAGTCCAAAGCAAAGCCGGCGGCCGACGATGGGATGCCGACGTTCGCCTTTGAGGCTGTAGAGGTTTCGCCTTGTCTGGCGGCCGATAAAAAGAATATCCTCAAATCCTTTTGTCGTGATCAGGGCGATCCGGGCCCCTTTCCGCTCCAGCAAGGCATTGGTGGCGACGGTGGTCCCATGGATGATGATAAGCCGCAAGCCATGGCCGAGAAATTCTCCGACGCCTTCGATGATGGCTAACGAAGGATTGATAGGCGTCGAGGGAACTTTTTTGGTGGTCATTGCCCCGCGTTCAAAAATGACAAAGTCGGTGAATGTCCCGCCCGTATCGACGCCGATCCGAATCTCGCGCATGGCTAGAATGATATTTTTATCTCTCGCTCGCCAAAAATCAAGGAATTCGTAGAAGGGATGATTTATTTACAAGTGGCGCAGGATTTGCTCGAGCAGGAGGCGCACCCGGCTGAGCTCGTCTTGATGCGGCTCGCCCCTCCGCCGATTCCGAAGGCGGAGAAAAGCTTCTGAAGGTCCGTGCTGCCGCAGGATTCGCAGCGGATCGCCTTCTCCTGGCCCAGGCGGACCAATGCTTCGAAACGTTTTCCGCACGCTTTGCAGATAAACTCGTAGAGCGGCATCCCTCAATATTTTAAGCCAGCGAGGTTTCTAAGTCCACCCCGCGTCTGAAATTGACCCGGGCCCTTATTTCAAAATCGCGATGACCTCAATCTCAACTTTGACATCCCTGGGCAGCCGGGCCACCTGGACGGCCGCCCGGGCGGGGAAGGGCGTCTTGAAGAATTCCGCATAGACCTTGTTCATAGCGGCAAAGTCATTCATGTCCTGGAGAAAGACCGTAGCCTTGACGACATTGTCTAGAGAGGTCCCCGCAGCTTCCAGCACGGCGCTGACGTTTTTTAGCACCTGGCGTGTCTGGTCTTCGATGCCGCCTGTATCGAGCTGCCCGGTCTGAGGAACAATCGGGATTTGGCCGGAGCAGAATACAAATCCATTCGCCACAATTCCCTGGGAATAGGGGCCGATGGCCTGCGGTGCTTTGTCGGTCTTCACTTCTTTTTTCATCTCTTCACTCCTTTGTGAGGCGGACAGGGCTTTGGCAGCCAAGACAGAGGCCGCGCCTATGGCGATCAAGGCGTCTCGTCGTTTCATCCTTCGCCCTACTCAAAAATTAAGATATCACGAGGATTTTCACGGGGCGGCTGTCCATCGTCCCGCTCTTGAGCAGTACCCGTGCCCTAATTGTATAAGAACCGGGGCTGAGATTCCAGCTCAGGGATAGGGGGTAGCGGCAGTCTCCGATTTTTTGATCGTTGACCCACCATTCGATCCATGGCGTGCCGTACGGATCTCCCACGGACGCTTTCAGCTGAATGGCTTGATAATTGCGGCGGAGCACGGGATCCATTTTGAAAATATCGCCGTCCTGGGGAAAGGCGACCGTGACGCCTGAGGAATAACGCTTGGCATTGACCTCAAAAGCAGCTGTCGTCACGCGGTCATTTTTGTGGGGCAATGGGCAGGCGGTTCGGGGTTCGGTCCCCGGGATAAAGATCTCTTCGATCGTGCCGGGGCATTGGGGAGAGGGGAGCTTCCCCGAGAGCGGGCAGATTGACGCGTGCACCAGGTTTTTCGGCTCTCGGAATTCTTGATTTTTGCTGCGGCCCGAAACGAGCAGCATGATGTCTTTAAAAAGAGGCCCGGCTCCGGTTATGCCGGAGACATTATGCATCGGCTTGCCGTCAAAATTGCCGGCCCAGACGCCGATGGTAAAATCGGGCGTATATCCGATCGTCCAATTGTCCCTAAAATCCTTCGAGGTCCCTGTTTTTGCCGCGACAGGGAAAGGAAAATTGAGGGGCGAGTAGTATCCAAACGTGGGGACGCGGGCATCCTTATCCGCGAGAATATGGGTAATGATGTAAGCTACTTCTGGCGAAAAAATGCGTCGGTGTCCTTGATCTGGCGTGAGCGAAAACACTCGGCCGTCCTTTTGAATACATTTTTGAATGGACCGTTCCTTCAGGAACAGGCCTTCGCGGGCCAGCGTGGAATAGGCGCGGGTGAGTTCGAGCAACGTCACCTCCCCGTTCCCCAAAGTCAGGCCGACGCCGTAGAATCCCGGGGATTTTTGCAGGCTGGCAAATTCCAGGTCTTTCAGTCGCCGGAAAAGAAGGTCCGGGCCGAGCGTTTGCAGGATGGCTACGGCCGGAATATTGTAAGAACTGGCCAGGGCGCTTCTCAGCCGGATCGGCCCGTGGAATTTTTCGTCGTAATTCTCCGGCGCGAAATTCCCCTCAAGGGTCAAAAACTGGGTGGGCACATCCTCGATGACGGTCGCCGCTGACATCCCTTTCTCGAGAGCCAGGGCATAGGTCAAGGGCTTGAGTGTCGATCCGGGCTGGCGCAGCGAAAGGGTGCCGTTGACCTGGCCGTCGCTCCTTTCCTCAAAAAAATCTTTGGAGCCGGCCATGGCCAGGATTGAGCCCGTGGCATTGTCCAGGACTAGGGCGGCGCCGTTGGTGATACCTCTTTTTTCCAAAAGGCTCAGATGGTTTTTGAGCAGCGTCTCGATTTTTTCCTGAAGGGAATAGTCCAGCGTGGTCTGGATGACGGACAGCTGCCTCCGTTTTTCCCCGGTGATTTGGGCCAGGATGTAATCGCAGAAATGGGGGGCTTTGAATTTTTCTTGGGCCGAGCGAAGCCCGAGCTTTTCCCCGGCCGCGCGTTCCATTTTTTCTCGATCGATTGAACCGAGCTTCGCCATTCTGCCGAGCAGCTCTTTCTGCCGCTCGTTGACCGCGGATAGATTCCTGTAGGGATTCATAAGGGAGGGGGAGCGGGGAATGGCTGCCAGAAAAGCGGCTTCCGCCAGGCTCAGGTCGGAGGCCGGCTTATCGAAGTAAAGACGGGAAGCGGCTTCGATTCCATAGGCCTGGTTTCCGTAAGAGATGCGGTTGAGATACTGGACCAGAATGTCCGGTTTGGACAAGGTGTGCTCGAGGCGGACGGCCAGCCAAGCCTCAAGGATTTTCGAAAACAGATTGCGTCGGAAATGATAGATATTTCGGACGACCTGCTGAGTGATCGTCGAAGCTCCGGAAACGATCTTTTGACTGTGAAGGTTCTGGAGAAAGGCCCTGGCGATGGCATAAAAGTTGACTCCCGGATGAACGAAATAGTGCCTGTCCTCGGAGGCAAGGGTGGCCTGGAGAAGGAAAGGGGATATTTCCGTAAGGCGGACCCACCGACATCTCCCTCCTTCGTCTGAGAGGACTTCGCGAAGAGGTTCGCCGTTCCGGTCTGTGATAAGGAGCGATATCACTGGTCCTGGATTTAGCCTTTTCTGGGAGATCGGCAGGTAAAAAGAGCCGAAAAATAAAAGCAGAATAGCACAGGCACAAAGGACCAGATAGAGGAGACGCTTCTTCTTGTTCTTCACTTCACAATTTTCACCACTTGCTCGGTGCTCCTGCCGAAGACTTCGGGTGCATACATTTCCTCGGCCTTTGTCCCCGGCAACATAAACTGTCCTGGGGTCAGGGCCCGGGCCATGTAGCGGTGCGTGTGAATACCGGCGCTCAGGGAATCGGCGAAAAGCAGGACCCGGTTATCATGCATCTCGATATGGTTGAAGCCTTCCCACCAATATCCGTCGCTCTCCTTGTCAAGCGCTTCAAGCTTTCTCTGTTGCTCTTCGCTTTCAATCAGAAAGGTCGGGTTGACGGCTTCCATACCGGCCGGCAGCGGATCTTCGACCACCACGAACAGGCTTTCCTTGGGGATGACGATCTGGAGCGTAACGACCACAAGCGAACCGGCTTTGACGAATTCTAGCGGTTTCCCCTCCAGGGTAGAAATTGACTTATAAACGGCGAGTCCTTCGTCTCTCGGCTCGACTTTCTGTCGGGGGGCATACGTGAACCGCGTGCCGTAATAGAGAATTCCCGGGCCTTGTTTTTCGAACCTGAGGGCAAACGTCTTGCCGGGTTTAAATTCGGACAGGCCGGTTGCGGCCTGGGCCACTTGCGTCGCGGACTTGAAGATTTCCTTGAGAAGAATTTTCTTCGCTAAACGGATCTCGATTGTAAAGTCCGGTTTGGTTTTTTCCCGCTCCCCGTAGAAAGCATTAAGGGCATAGAACACGAAAAAATTTTCCTCGGTGGAATGCCAATGGCCGGCTTTTCTTTTTTCGACAAGCCATCTCGCCGCAGCCGGGAGAAGAGGATGGTCCTGTCCGACTTCGATCAGGCTTTGGAGGATCATCGCCGTCGTCCGAGTATTCGAGGAATAGATCCAATTCAACCCCAGATCTTCCTCTTCTTCGAAATGGGCATCTGCAGGAGTGACCTTGATTGTATTCATGAACTCCTGAATGAGGGTATTTTGGGCGCTCAAGGCCCCTTTTCCCGAATGAAGGGCCTTCAGCAGAAGCGACCGGCCAAATAGCGAAAGGGAGTCCCGCTCTTGGAACAATCGTTCGGCATAGGCGGATTCCGGTCGGCCGAAGAGGGCCAAGTCATAGAGGGCAAAAGCTTGAAGGGTTTTCAGGCTGCGGACGGTGCAGGGATAGTCGAGCGTGCTCGGCTTGGCCTGAAGCAGGCTCCTGAGATAGTTCATGGAATTCGCCAGCCGGACCTTGTCGATATCATAGCCCGCCTCTTGGGCCTTCAACAGGGCGAAAACGGCATAGCAAGATACGAAAGGAGACTCGTACGAAGAATCTGGCCAAAGGCCGAACCCGCCCTTGTCTTTTTGACAGCTATAAACTTCTGTGAGAGTGCTCTGGACCAGCTTGTTAATCTCTTTGGAGCCCAGAGGGCTGAGCTTGAAATCCTGGATGACCTGGCGAGCGACGATAAAAGGCAAAACTCCGGAAAGCCGCTGTTCCAGGCATAAGTAGGGATAATCGGCCAGGTATTCTATGGAGCCCTTAAGCCCCGTGATCGCGGAGGCGGCGGCCAGGACCTCGATTTTGCTTTCTGCCGGATAAATCGTCTCGGGAATGGAGACCGTTTCTTCCCTTGATTCGCCGGCTTGGTCGAAGGTGGCGACCGTCTCTAAAGGCCTGGGAAGCTCCACGGGTATCGTCGTCTCCAGCCCATCGGAGTCTTGTCCCATTTTCGCCCGAAAGGCGAGGACGGCTTTTCCCGGATGATCGGCTTCAAAAGAGAAAAGGATTTCTTTTTGTTCGCCGGGCGGCAGCGGGAATTCCTGAAGATTTTTGCTGTCTTGGAGAATGATGCCCTTGGCCTCTACGCTGAGTTGGACGTTTCCTTTTTGAGGGGAATTGTTGTTGATCAACACTCCCGCTTGAAATTTGTCCCCCACCCGAGCGAACCTGGGGGCCGATGGAAGAAGAAGAATCGGTTTGGACACTTGGACCGGCAATTCATTTTGGCCGAAGCGGGAGTCTTTCGTCTGGGCGATAACCATAATGCGAAAGGTTGTCAGGTTGTCCGGAAGTGCGAATTGAATCGATGCTTCGCCTTTCTCGTCCGTGAGCACCGAAGGGTTCCAGTAGGCCGTAGATTTGAACGTGCCGCGGAGCTCGACCTCAGCCAGGCTCATCGGTGCCGCCATCATCGCCGCCCCGCCCCCGCCGACGTTTTCTCCCTTTTCTCCATATTGTCTCTGGCCGACGACATGGATGCGCGTTTCCGATGTTTGCACAGATAGATATTTTCCAGCATAGAACGCGTTGAACAGGTTCGGGGTCTGGTAGCCGATAAGGTTCAAAACGCCGACATCGACGACGGCCACGGCCAGGGAGGCCTGGGCCCCGTTTTTTTGGATATCCTTGACCTTGAGGCGGAGCGTGACATTATCCCTGGGTCTAAAGCTTTTTTTGTCGGCCGCAATATCCACGGAGAGCCGTTTTTCTGAGGGATCGACTTTGAGGTTGAGGTAACCAATCTTAAAGGACGGTTTCCCGATGTCCTGGTTCTCGCCAGGGGCCGCTTTTGAAGACCGTCCCTGGACGAGAAGCACAGACACGTAAATGTTAGGGATCGCCTCCGGAGTGATGGGGATCTCGATCTGGCTCGTGCTGCCCTGAATCTCGAGGACCTGGGCCTGCATGATCATTTCTCGCTCTATCGTCACCAGGGCTTTGGCCCGCTCATAGGGGGATTTGACCAGGATTCTGGCTTTTTCGCCGGGCTTATAATTATCGCTGTCGGCGACGAGCTCCAGAGAGTCATCATCTTTGCGCTCCCAAGGGACATAGTCTTTTCCGGTGACATAGAGATACGTCGATGTGATGATTTTGTTTTTCCGGTTGTCCTGGCCTTCTGCGGAGAGAACGTAGAACCCCGATTTTTCGGGCTCAAAGGCAATTTCCACGGGATCATTTTTTGTCGACACTTGCTGGGAACCGGCTTCGGCATCCACCTTTTCCGAGACCCATTTGAACCGGCCGCCGACTTCGGCCTTCCTGACAGAGCGCCACTCCCGTTTGATGAGTCTTGCGACGACCCTTTTGCCGGCGGCGATGGACCCGTCCGGGTTCGTCGTGATCAGTTGGAGCGCGACTTTTTCCCCTTTTTTGATAAATGACGTATTCGGCCGCAGGCCGATGTAATATTCACCTCGATGGACGATCGTCTCAATTCTGTTGGAGATCGAGCGCCGGCTCGGGCTCTGGACTGTGGCTTCCAGCGCCGCCGACACAGTCGCGGTCTCTTTTTCCGGCAGCAAAGGAGCCTTGATTTCGATCTTTCCCTGCGGGTCGAGGGTTCCTTCGCCCGAAGCCAGCAGCCGGCTTCTTTCGGAAGGCCCTGCTTCTTCCCCGAAGTCCAGGTTGTTGGCGAAGACAAAGCCTTGATGTCCGGGTGGAGAGTAAAACGTCGGATTCAACCGCAGCGACCAACTGGCCCTTTGGCCGGACATGGCCCCTCCGTAAAGATACGCCCCGCGGATTTCAGCCTGGTAAGGGTCGCCGAACATATAGCTATCTTTGAGGCTGCGGAGATGAACCTCAAATTCGGCCGGCCGGAAGGCCTCGACTCGGAATGTCTCCGAAAAACTTTCGGCCCGCTCGTCCTTCCTTTCGGGAGGCACTTTGGCCGTAATACTGTAGGTTCCCAGTGAAGCATCGTCTCGGGTTTCCAGGTCAAAGGCGAACGACCCGAACACATCGAGCGCGGATTTTCCTTTGAAGACCGTCTTCTCGAAGGGGTCTTTGATTTCGCATTCGAGGTCTTTCGCGGATGGCAGTAACCATCGCCCCTTTTCATTTTTTCGGATGACGCCCTTGATATGGACAATCTCCCCGGCTCTGTAGATTCCCCTTTCGGTAAAAATGGAACTGCGATATTTTTCCGGCTCCGGGGCGGACTCCTCATAGATATTGAAACGGAAAGGCTCGATTCCCGTTCCCCAATCTGAGGAAAAGAAAGCGAGGTCCTGTCCCCGCCGGGCAAAAATCCACTGCTGGGGTTTATCCCATTGGCTTTTGCTGCGGATGCCGAGGCGCTTCCAGCCTGGAGTCTGGGCCTTCCCCTGTTCATCGGTTTTTCCTGTCCAGCGGATGGCGTTGCCATCGTCCCGTATTTCGATATCCGCCTCGGCGACGGGTTGGCCGGTCTTCAGATCCGTCACCCAGATTATATTATTTTCGGGAGAAAACTTGCCGGAAATTCCTAGCTCGGTTACCTGGAGAAAGACCTTCGGATACCGTTGCCACTGATCTTCCTCCTTGGCCATCGTGTCAAGCTGGAGGAAGAGAAGCCCATATTTCTCCCCAAGAATATTTTTTATGTCGATGGGGACGACCTGCCGCTTATTCTTGGGAAGCTTGAACTCTAAAGGCTTGTCCATCTGAAAAAATCCGGGCCGGGGCGCGAACGGCTGGTTGGTCCAAAATATTTTATTGTTCGTTAAGATAGGGACGACGTCTTCTTTGTTGACTCTGGCGGCTTGGAGGCGGGAGGACGTCGCGTTGCAGACATAGAGTGGATAAGACAGGCTCCCGTAGGCTTCGATGATGCCGTGCCCGGTCGTCATGTCCACATAAGGCTTATAGCCGGATGTCGAGAAACGGGCTTGTGCGTCCTGGCCAAGGGTGTTGCCGAATTCATCTTTTAAATCAGCTGCGATCCGGACCGTGTAGACGGTCTCCGGCTGAAGCGGGACGGAGAGGTAGAGATACGATTGGCCATGGTCCCATTCGGAGTAGTAATCCGGTATTTCCACGGGCGGATCAAACCTGATCTTCTGGACAAAATCTCGGTAGATGACGCGGTTAGAAAAATGAAATTGGACCGGATCATAGGGATCGTGGCCTTCTTGCGTTTCTGAGCCTTCAAACCTGAAGGTCTTGAATGTTTCGAATCGAACGATAGCATTTTTCTCCATGCCCAATCCGCCTTCTTTGCCCGGAAAGCCGGCTCGCAGTTCCACGGCATATGAGAAATCAGGCTTGAGCTGGTCTTTTGGCTCTAAAAGCAGGGCATACTCGGGGTCGACCGGGATATCCGCATCCTCGAGCTTCTTTTTTGGGGGGTGCCGCAGCGCGCACCCCAAGGGTTGTTCCTGGTTGGCCGGACCGACTCCCGTGAATGAGATGAAATCTTTCACGCGGCTATCATCGACGGGCTGGTTGAAGACAAGAAGGACCTGCGTATCGAGCCTCAATTGCTTTTGCTGGTCTTGTGGGAAATGCCTGAGGAGCCTGGGCCGGATGGTTTCGAAACTCCAGCCTTTGTCCTCTTTCAAAACATACCCGTCGATCGAACGCGTCCCTGCAGGAACAGTCGCTTTGATGGACGTGGCAAAAGGAAGCCGCTCTTTGGGGGAGAACGTCAGGGTCTTCGTTCCCATCCAGCGGTAAGTTCCGGAAAAGGGAGGCTCCAATTTCAGGATCCCTGTTCCAACTTCCTGGGGAAGAGGCTGGAGAGCGACCATCGGGTGGTCAAAAATGACGACGATTTCGTCCGCTTCGTGGGCGGTTTGCGTTGCGCCCTTCGGGCTGACAAAGATATGGAGATCGCCCCGGGCCTCGGCGGGCGGCGCCTCGGAGACCGCGGCTTTTTCTTTCTTCTTGCATCCCTGGGCAAGCGCAATCAACAAAACGAAGCTTATGACAGCGAAAATAATACCGATTTTTTTCCCCATGGTTCTTCCTTTCGCATGGATTTTTGTATAATCCTAAAAGAAAAAAGTCAAAAGTGCAAGAGAAAGCGCGAGATAAGCTACTCTAATGGCTTATCCCAGGGACTGGAGGACGGCGGTGAGAAGTTTCCAGTAGTCCTCCACCGAAGCGATCTGGGCTCTTTCCTCGGGTGAATGTGGGTGTTCGATGGTCGGCCCGAACGAGATCATGTCCATCCCCGGGAATTTTTCGCCGATGATGCCGCATTCCAGACCGGCGTGGACGGCGACGATTCTTGCTTCGGTCCCGAACACCTGAACATGGACGGCCTTGAGGGTCTTCAAGAGAGAAGATGCCAGGTTGGGCGTCCATCCCGGATAGCCTTCCGGCTGCCTGATTTTCGCTCCGGACAGCTGAACGAAAGCCTTCAGTGTGTCACGGACAGCTTCGAGTGCGGAGGCGACGGAACTGCGGCTGCTGCAGATGATCTGGGCGATGTTCTTGGCGCAATGGACAATCGACAGGTTGGTCGACGTTTCCACGAGGCCGGGGATTTCCGCGTGCATGCTCAAAACGCCGTAGGGGCAGGTGAACAGAAAATTGATAAGCGCATCTTGTGAGGCTGCGGTCATCGGAGTGTCTTGTTTTCTGTCCCTGGGCTCGAGGGCATACTGGAAATCCTTCTCGACAGAGCGATATTCATTGCGGATCTTTTCACAGGCTTTTTGAATAAAAGCCGTCAGAGATTCGATCTTGGCCGGGTCGAAAAGGAAATCCGCCCAGGCCTCCCGGGGGATGGCGTTTCTTTTATTCCCGCCCTCGATACGGATGATCTTGAAGGCAAATGGACCTTTAGCCTGCCAAAGGATTCTGGTCAGGAGTTTGATCGCATTCCCGCGCCCTTGATTGATATCCAGCCCTGAGTGTCCGCCCCTGAGCCCGAAAATCTTGAGCCTGTAGGCCTGTCGGAGCTTGGATGTTTTTCTCTTCAAGGGAAAGCGGATTTCCGAATCCGCGCCGCCGGCGCAGCCGATTGTGAATGTGCCTTCTTCTTCGCTGTCGAGGTTGATCAGTCTCTTTCCCTTTAAAAAGCCGGGTTCGATTTTTCTCGCGCCCGTCAGCCCCGTCTCTTCGTTAACGGTGTAAATAAATTCCAGCGGACCGTGGATAAGCGCGGCGTCCTCCATGACGGCCAGTGCCGAAGCGACGCCGATCCCGTTATCCGAACCCAGCGTCGTGCCCTTGGCATAGACCCAGCCGTCCCGGATTTCGGCTTCGATCGGGTCTTTGGAAAAATCATGCACAATATCGGAATTCTTTTCGCAGACCATATCCAGATGGCCTTGGAGGATCACCGGCTCGGCGTTTTCACGGCCGGCCGCGGCGGGCTTGCGGACGAGGACATTGCCCGTCTGATCCTTTTTTGAGAACAGGTTGAGACGTTTGGCCTGGGCTACGATATATTCGGCCAGGCCCTGTTCATGGCCGGAGCAGTGCGGGATTTTCAAGATCTGCTCGAAATGTTGCCAAAGAAGCGACGGTTTGAGATCAACGAAGACTGAAGGCATCTGGGCACCTCCTATTCGTGTGAATTTGCGGAAAAAAATCATGCCACAAATGCCGTCGGCTTTCAAGCGCATTGATTTTATTCCCGGCTTTCTTTAAAATGCAGAAGCGATTTTCCAAAGGCGAGCATTTCCAGATGTCCAAAAAGTCAGCCCTGTTGGCGGCCTTTTTCCTGGCCTTGACGTGCTGTCTTCTATCGTTTGAAGCGCAGGGGGCATTGTCCCGGCCGAAAATAAAGATCATGACGACCGTCTTCCCCCTCTGGGAATTTGCCCGCGCCGTGGCGGGAGAACGGGGAGAGGTGAGCCTTCTTTTGCCGCCGGGATCCGATGTCCACACCTGGCAGCCGCGCGTGAGCGATATGAAAAAGCTCGGCTCTGTCGACTTTTTATTGTTCATTGGGGCGGACTTGGAGCCCTGGCTTTCCGATATCTTGAGGAGCCTTTCCAGGCCTGGCCTGAGAACCTTGGAAGTCAGCCGGGGACTGGCTCTTCTTGCCGGAAATGAGAACCGTCCCCGGCCGGACGGTCATGAAATGGACCCGCATATTTGGCTGGACTTTAATCTTGACCAGGTCCTTGTCGACCGGGTCCGGAAGGCTTTGTCTGAGATCGAACCGGAGAATGCTACGTATTTTGAAAAAAGCGCCGCATCTTACATAGAAAAGCTGCAAAGGCTGGATGCCAAATACCAAGACACGCTCTCTCGCTGTCTTCACAAGACATTCATCTTCGGCGGACATTCCGCGTTTAGCTACTTGGCCCGCCGCTATCACCTCGAACAAATTGCCGTCTACGGGCTGAGCCCCGACGCGGCGCCGACGCCCCGGCAGCTTGTCGCGGTGATCGAGCTCGCCAAAAAGCTCAAGGTCAAGACAATTTTTTTCGAGACGAGCGTCAGCGACAAATTGGCCCGCTTAATTGCTTCCCAAGTGGGCGCCGATACATCACTTTTGAATCCCGGCCATAACCTGACGCAAGAGCAATGGCGGTCGGGCGTGACGTTCTTAGATCTCATGGCAAAAAATTTGGAGAGTCTGAAACATGGACTCGTCTGTGAATGATGCCAAGACCTTGATCCGGGTGGATCACGTAAGTTTCACGTATGGATACACGCCGGTTCTTATCGATGTCTCGCTATCCATTCATAAGGGCGACTTTCTGGCGATTCTGGGCCCTAACGGATCGGGGAAGACGACGCTTCTCAAGATCATTCTGGGCCTTTTGAAGCCCGACCAGGGACGCGTTTTCCTTATGGGGAGAAAGGTCGAAGAATTTGGGGACTGGCAGACAATCGGCTATATTCCCCAGAAAGCCACGCACTTTGACCCGTTCTTCCCGGCCTCGGCCCATGAGGTCGTGGCCATGGCGCTTCTTTCTTCGAGGAAATTTTTTCACCGCATGAAGAAAGGCGAGGAAGCGGCTATTCGGCACGCGCTGGAGCTTGTCGGCATGGAAGATTTCGCGAACAGGCGCATCGGAGAGCTCTCCGGAGGGCAGCAGCAGCGGGTGTTTATCGCCAGGTCGATCGTCAGGCATCCCCGCATCCTTTTTCTGGATGAGCCGACGACCGGCGTGGACGCCGAGACACAGGAGCATTTTTATCAGATCCTCGATGTCTTGAATCGAAAAGAGGGTATCACGATCGTCCAGGTCACCCACGACATAGGGATCGTGAACAAGCACATCACTCAGGTGGCCTGCTTGAACCAACGGCTGGTCTATCATGGCACCCACGAGGAGTTCTGCCGATCGGACACGCTGAAAAATATGCTGGCCGGGGGTCACCATCTCGTTTCCCATCAGCATTAAAGGACCCTGAACGTCCATGGAAGCGCTTTTCGGCTACGGTTTTCTTCAGAGGGCCTTGTTGGCCGGCCTGTTTATCGGCCTCGCCTGCGCCGTGCTCGGAGTGTTCCTTCTTCTCAGGAAGGATGCCATGATCGGCCACGGCCTATCCCATATCACCTTCGCGGGGGTGGCCCTCGGGCTCTTGCTGCGGACCATGCCCTTGGCCACGGCCCTTGCGTTTTCCGTGGTTGCCGCGCTGGGGATCATGAAACTTAAAGAAAAGGCCGGCTTGTACGGGGATACGGCCGTTGCCCTCCTGAGCAGCGTCGGGATGGCCCTTGGCATCGTGCTGGCCACTCTGTCCCGCAACTTCAATGTGGCGCTTCTCAATTTTCTTTTCGGAGAGATCCTGGCCATCGAGCCGCTTGAGGTCTGGCTTTCCATGGGTCTGGCGGGGATCGTCCTGCTCTTGGTGGTCGGCAATTATCACAAATTCATGTATATGACGTTTGACCTGGAATCGGCCTTGGTGTCCGGGGTCCGCGTTCGCCGGCTGGATTCATTGATCACGGTTCTGACCGCCGTGACGATTGTCCTGGGCATGAAAGTGGTGGGGATCCTTCTCGTCTCGGCCCTGGTCGTGATCCCGGCGGCGGCCGGGCTTCAGGTGGCCGCCAACTTCAAGAAGGCCATCCTCTTTTCCTGTCTGGCATCGGCAATTTCCGTGGTCGGGGGGTTGTGCCTGGCGTTTTTCTTTGATCTTCCCGCTTCAGGGACGATCGTCCTGTTTGGCTTTGTCCTGTTCGGCCTATTCTCGATCTTCCGAAAGAAAAAGAGATAATGTCCTCTCGAAGACTCCCAGTGCTTCTGCGTCGAAGAGGCAGAAAATGACTTCCTGCGGATAGTCATTGGTTTTCAGAAATTGGGCGGCCTCCCCAATCATGATCTCGCTGCATTTCTGGAGCGGGAACCCAAATACCCCTGTGCTGATCGCGGGGAAGGCGATCACCCGGATCTTTTTTCCACGGGCGATCTTCAGGCTGTTGCGGGTGGCGCTGGCCAACTTTCGTTCTTCGTCTCCTTCTCCCTGGACTGGTCCCGCCGCATGGATGACATATTTGGCTTTTAGATTCCCGCCGCCTGTGACGACGGCTTCCCCGGTTTTTATGGGAGCCAATTGGTTGCATTCCTCCTGGATCGACGGCCCCCCATATTTTTTGATGGCTCCGGCGACCCCGCTGCCTAAAATCAGGGCGGTATTGGCCGCATTGACGATGGCTTCGGAATCGAGCAGGGCAATATTGCCCTGGACCAGCCTGATGCATTCGCCTTGAAAATTTCCTTCTTTCATTTGGTTCCCCCCGATGTCGTCCTTAAAGATATGATCCATAATTCTTCCAGCCTCGCTCGGCAAAGAGAGAGACCGATACAAATCCTTCATGAGAAACTGACCTCGCTTCCTTATTTTATGAAAACAACGACTCGGTTTTTTCCCTCAGTCTTGGCGCGATAGAGCGCTGCGTCCGTCAGGTTGATGACTTCCTCGACGGTTTGGCCGTGGTAGGGTGAAGAATAGACGCCGATGCTGACCGTGAATTGAGCAATTTTTTCCAGATGGGCTCCGATCCGGAATGGGCAGAGAGCCACTTCTTTACGGATTCGTTCCGCGGCCGCGGCTCCGTCCAGGCAGGATGTCTGGGGAAGGACGACCACGAACTCTTCGCCCCCATAGCGAGCCGGGACGTCCGAGGCGCGGATCATTTCCTGGATCAGGTCACCGAAAGACTTCAGGATCCGGTCGCCGACGATATGGCCGTATTTATCGTTGAGCTCTTTGAAATCATCGAGGTCGATCATCATCACGCTCAGGGGATAATGATACCGCTCGGACCGGTAGATCTCTTCCTGAAGCCTGGCCTTGATGTAGGTCTGGTTATAAAGGCCGGTCAGGCCGTCCTTGATCGCCAGGGAGGTGAGCTTCTCGCTGAGGGCCAGGCCGCTGAGCGAGATGAGCAGAATGACCACGAACCCCAGCGTCAAGACCGACCGCTCGAAGGAGCGGAAACCGATCCATCTCCAATACTGCGGGATAAGGTCCCCGAGCGAGATGTAGACGAGGTAGGCCACGACAACGACGATGGTCGCCCATAGCCTCTTTTTAAGGCTGTTCGTGACAATCGGAATTCGCCGCAACATCTGTTTCATTTTTACATCTTATGCAGTTCTTTTTCAACCATTTTGTTTATTTCCGAAGCCAGCCGGAGAACCCGTTTTCTAAGCCTGGCTGAACGTTTTTTGATGTCGGAGAGAAATTCCCCGTCTTGAATGTTGGGTAGGTTTATCCTGACGTTGTAATAGGCCCCTTCGGCCGCAGCCCGGGCGGCCAGGCCGGCAACCCCCGCGTCGCTCAGGGAATTGCGATTTCCTTTTTGGGCGACTTTTTTGGCGAGCTTCAAGAGGTCGATGCTCTTGCTCAAGACGTCAAAGGGAACCAGCGTCGCTTCCTTAGCGGCAGATTCGACGGCGGCATCCCGTTCTCGCTTCTGCTCCTCGGAGGCCTTGGGCAGCCGGTAGGCCTCCATCAGCTTGTCGAACGCCCGGGCGTCAAGGTCGACAAACTGCAGATAGGCATCTTTCAGCCGCTGGGCGCGGGCGGCCACCTGCTTCAAATCCTTCCAAGCTTTTTCGTATCCTCTCTTGCCGACCGTCAAATTGGCCACCATCGAAGATAGGGAGGCCGATAAAGCGCCGCATAACGCCGCCGCGCTGCCTCCTCCGGGGGTCGGGGAGTCCATAGAGAGTTCATTGGCGAATTCTCGCAGGCTCAAACGGGCCAGTAATTTCTGCGGTTCTTCGAACTGACTCTCGATGATTTTTTTCTTCGGCTGGAACGGGACGAGATCGTTCAAGCCGAGCGAAATGACGGCCGTCCGAATCAGTTCGTCCTCGGGTACGCCCGGGCTTTTTCCCTGTTTTTCAAGATAATACCGGCCGGCGGCCAGAAGCGCCTCTTTGGGAATAAGGCCGACTAGCTCGCTCCCCGTGACCCGCAGGCCCAGGATTTCGGCCTGTCGGACGACTTCGTCAAAGACCTCGTGGACGGGCGTTAATTTATAATTGGTAAAATTGATGGAGATTTGGGCGATGCCGTAGTCATCGATGTACCAGCCGACGGACCTGACGTGTGAAAACCTGCCGGGGACCTTGATCGCATTGCCCTCCTCGTCGCGGAGGATGTTGCCGTCCCGGTCCCTTTTGGCCCGGCCGCTCTCCCGGATGTTGAGGGCGATTTCGTTGGCCAGCCGGCGGTCCCGCGTGTTCAGGTTGATGTTATAGGCAATTAAAAACTCCCTGGCTCCGATGACCGTGGCTCCGGCCTTGGCGTTGAACACGGGCTCGCCGCAGTCGGGGGCCCATTCGGGATCCTTGAGTTTCTCCGGCAGCCCTTCATACTCGCCGGTCCGGATCGTGGCCAGGTTTCGCCATTCGGCTTTCAAGGCGGCCTCCTCATAAAAATAGACGGGGATACCGAGTTCATCCGCAACCCGGCGGCCGAGCTCATGGGCCAACTTGACGCAATCCTCCATGGTGACTTCGGAGAGGGGGACAAAGGGGCAGACGTCGGTGGCGCCGATCCGGCTGTGGGCGCCCTTGTGGAGGCGCATATCGATCACTTCGGCCGCTTTTCTGATGGCCTTGAAGGCCGCTTCCTGAACCGCTTCGGGCGGGCCGATAAAGGTTACAACCGTGCGGTTCGTGGATTCACCCGGGTCCACGTCGAGAAGCTTTACCCCAGGCGTGGCCTCTATTTCTTTTGTAATGCTCTGAATTTTCTCTTTATCCCGGCCTTCGCTGAAATTCGGGACGCACTCGACAAGCCTCATTTCTGGCTCCTTTCTTTTTTCACATTGTATTGTTTGACCCCATTACTGTCATAGACGTCGATCGATTCAAATTCCCCCAGGCGGTCGGCCAGCCTCGTTTTATCTCCGGCGACGACGATGAGCGGCGGCTGCAGGAAGCACTTTTGAGCCGCGGCGAAGATTTTTTCGGGGCTGACTAGTGTGATTTGTTCATAGTACTTGTTCCAATGCTCGTCTCCCCAATTATAGGCAATGATCTCGGCCGCCTTCTCGGAGAAGGCATCAAAGCGTTCGATGGAAACGGGAAAGTTGCCTATGAGAAAAGGCTTGGCCTGATCGATCTCCGAAGCGGCGATTGGCTCCTTCGACATCTTCCTGACTTCATTCAGGATTTCCTGAACCGAGGGATAGATGAACTCGGGCGTAACCCGAGCCCAGACGCAAAACAAACCGCTCATTTTGTAAAATTCGGCTCCGCTGAAAGCAAAATAGGCGTAGCCTTTGGATTCCCGGAGGTTCATGAAAAGCCTCGAGTTGGCGGTTCCGCCCAGAACCTGGCTGACGACGGACAGAGCGGCCGGATCAAGGTCGTTGGAGAAAGGAACCTGGACGCCAAGGTAGATGGCGCAGTCCTTGGCCAGGGGGACATCAATGAAACAGATGTTTGCTTCTTGGAGAGGCATGATGGGCGGAAACGGCTTGGCACTGGATTTGCGCGGCTGCCAAGTGCCGAGATAATGGGTGACTTTCCGTGAGGCATTATTGATATTGATGTTTCCCGTCAAGATCAAATGGGAGTTATTGGGGCGATAATGCTGGTCGAAAAATTCGAGGAGGTCTTTTTGATTCCAGTTTTTGATGGCGTCCCGCGGGAAACTTAGTTTTTCGTAAGGATGTTTTTTGAACAGAAGCCTGATCAAATGCCGTTTGGCCACAAACTCCGGGTCTTTTTCCTTTTCCATCAGGTCCAAGCTTAGGATCGACTTGACGCTACGGATCTCTTTTTCCGTGAAATTCGGCTGGAGGAGCATTTGGCCTAAAAGTTCAAGCGTCTGGTCAAGAAACTCCTCCAAAAAATAAAATGCCACAAGCGTAAAATCTTGATAGGTCGAGACCGAGAGCGTGCCGCCCATCGACTCGATAAGCTCTTCGAGCTCGGGGGCGCTGTGGAGCTGTGTGGAGCGGGTGAGCATATGGGCGGCAAAGGTGGCCGTCCCCGGCGATCGATCGGGGGAAGAGCTTTCCCCGTCGAAAATAATCAGATGGAGGCCCATCACGGGCAGGTTATCTTTAGAGACAACCGATATCCTCAGCCCGTTATCCAAAAGAGGGCTGGTTTCAATCGGGGGCAGCTTAAGCTCTTGACGTGGTTCCGGAGGGGGCGGTGATTTTCGAAAACGCTCCTGGCCAGGCAGGTTCAGAGTTGCCGATAGCAGGGCCAGCGCAAGGGTGATGCCGATTTTTTTCATTTTGTCCTGACGTTCAAGATTAAGCTGTTATCGGTGTTGAAATACCGGTGAGCGACGGTGACAATATCGGTGGTCGTAACCTTCAGGTACTTATCCAATTCCAGGGGCAGGTCGGCGAAATTCCTGAGTGCAAAGTACGCTTCGCACAGGTAGATTGCCTTGTCCAGCGTGGTGGCGATCCGGCTCAGGTAATCCCGCTTGAACATGTTTTTGGCCTTGTCCAGCTCGGTTTCCGAGGGAAAAGCGGATTTCAGCTTGTCCAGCTCGGAAAAAATGGCGATTTGGCATTGGTTGGCCCAATAGAGATTGTTGGCCACGACAAATATTTTGTAGGCGGCCCGCTCCCTGTGATAATCGATCCCTCCGTTCAACTGGTAGGCGATCTTAATGTCCGGATTCAGCAGCCGCCGCGGAAGGCGCGAGCTCCGGCCGCGCGCTAAGATATAGTCGAGGATCGTCAGCGTGTAGTGATCTTTAGGGGTAAAGAGCGCCAGCCGGAATCCCACGTACAGAGCTGGGGCCAAGGCCTGGGAATCCTCAATTGTATTGATCACTTGCTTTTTCGTGTAGGAAAAAGGCTCGATCGGCAAGCTAATATCCTTTCCTCTGGGGATAGTTTCAAAATACCTGGCCACGAGCTCCCCGGCTTTGAGTTTGTTGAAATTTCCGGTAATGCAAAGGACTGCGTTGTTCGGCACGTAATAGGCAGAATAGAAGTTCTTCGCATCGTCCAGAGTCAGATCTCGGACGTCCTCTTCCGACCCCAGAAGGGGATGGCTGTAAGGAAAATCGACGTACACGAGTTGGTCAAAAGCCAACTCGCTTTCGCTATAGGGTTCGCTGATTTTTCTTTGCTGTACCATCTCGAGGAGTTTGTTCCGTTCCTGTTCGAAGTTGGCCTCGTTAAGGTCGAGGTACCTCATCCTGTCCGATTCCAGCCAAAGGACAAGGGCTAGCTGGTTGGACGGAACGGTCTGGTAGAAGGCCGTCATGTCTTCAGACGCGGCAGCGTTGAGCCTTCCTCCAACGCGGTTGATATAGTTAAGCTGGGGTTGAGGAACATCCACTGAGCCGGAAAACATCAGGTTTCTCATCAGGAAGGCCAGGCCGGATTTTCCCGGAGGGTCGTTGATCGAGCCGACCCTGTAGGCAACGGCGACCGATACGACCGGCATCGAATAATCTTCCGACAGGATGACTTGGAGGCCGTTTTTAAGCTTATATTGACTGAAAGGAAACGCAAATTTATTGACAGCTTGAGGGGAAAGCCCCGCAGAGGTTAGGATCATGGCGAGGCCGAATACCGCGATTTTTTTATAAAGCATTGCCTTAACGTATCGTTCTTGTTCTGTTGGATTAAAATATCATAAACAGGCAATGATTTAAAGGCCAAGGGAAAGAGACGAGGCTCGGGTCTTCCCCTTGGCGCGAAGGCCTTTTACGGACGGCCCGCCATTTCCTTAGAAAAATGAACGAAGGAAAAGCATTCCGGGAGGTGGGAATCGTAGACACCGTGCCTGTTCAGAGCCCAGCCCGCGTCGGGATTGGCACGGACGCCGCAATAATGCAGGGCTTCGAATCGAGAAAAATCCATTCTCCAACAATCGCCATCCTTCGGGGGGAGGGAGCGGCCTTGGGCGAGCACGGACATTCCCCTCCACGGAAAAGCCAGCTCCACGGTCCAACCTTTGTCGATGTCGCGGTCGTCATTCAGCGTGCCGTCTACAAAAACGGCTGTTTTCAACCCGGGAAAATCCCAGTCCAGGAAGGCCCACCTAGCTCCTCGGGGGTGCTTCCCGTGCCGCATGGCGTCTTGAAAACCGCCGAGGACATCGGCCTTATGGGCGGGGACGTCGAATTCCGAATGGGCGGAGAATCCCCCTTTTTTATAAGCGTCCTGCCAGATGTAAAGGACTTCGTAAATCGTGCCCAGCGCATTAATCTGGAATTCATAATAACAGTCCGGGCCGGCGATGAAGAGCTCGATGTCGTTTTCGGTCCAGATGAAAGAATCCCGCTTGGTCAGTTTCGCCTGAACATTGGGCTCTTCCACCCAGACACCAACATAAAAATAATCATCATCCCAGAGCGCGGCCATGCGCGTGTCAAAAAATCCGGGGACGCCCGAGACGAGATCGACATACCTGGGAGATTGAGGGGCCTGTTTCCAAATGTCTTTGTCCAGCCGTCCGTCAATCGTAATCGGCCGGGGAACCCGGAAACAAGAGTAGTGAAACAGGTCTTTTTCGGGACAGCCGTAAGCAGGCTCCATGGACGTCCTCAATTCCCCCGGGCTTTCCGGCCCGCGGCGCTGACGGCGTTAAAGACCCGTAAAAAGTTGCCGCCGAGGATTTTTCGGATTTCGTCTTCCTTATAGCCGCGCGCAGACAGTTCCTGGGTTATATTCATCAGTTTCCCGATGTCTTCCAGGCCGTCCGGAGTGGCCGAGATGCCGTCAAAGTCCGAGCCCAGCCCGACATTCTCAACGCTCCCCGTCACTTTGACGACGTGGTCGATATGGTTGACCAAGGTTTTGACGTCCACCAAAGGCATCGTTTTTTTCATTTCTGCCCATTGGGTCTGGAAATCGGCAAAGGCAGCCTTCGCCTTTTCGGAATCGGCTTTCATGATCTCAAGGCTATCGGCCGGCAAATCATATTTCTTGGCGATTGCGGCCAAGAGGTCATTATGCTTTTTTTCGATCTCGGCGTTCAAGAAGACGGGCCAAAAATTGATTCCGATGACGCCACCGTTCTTGGCCAGCGCCCTGAGCATTTCGTCACTCATGTTCCTGTGATGAGGGGAAAGGGCCCGGCAGCAGGAATGAGAAGCCACGATCGGGGAGTCCGAAATACGAATGACATCCCAGAACGTCTCATCGTGGGCATGGGACACATCGATAATCATGCCCAGCGTGTTCATTTCTTTGACGACTTTTTCCCCGAATTCCGTCAGCCCGCACCATTCGGCTTTGGCATCGCCCGAGGCATCGGCCCAGTCCGTGTGGTTCCAGTGGGTGAGCGTCATGAGCCTCACGCCATTCTTGTAGAATGTTCGGAGCAGGTCCAGGTCATTCTCGATGGCATAGCCACCCTCGATGCCCATTAGGATTCCGGTCTTTCCGGTATTCCTGACCCTCCAGAAGTCCTCGGGAGATTTGACGACCTCCAGGTCCTCCGGGTTTTGACCGACAAGCCGGTTGACGGCTTCTATCTGATCAAAAGCTTTTTTGGCGGCCTGCCACTTTTCGACCTCGGTCGATGGCGCTCCGACAAAACAGGCAAAAACCTCCAGGTCGACCGCCCCTCGTTTCAGCTTGGGGATATCGATATGGCCCTTGGGATTGTCTTTTGTGAGGTCTTGGCCGTCCATAAATCGGCCGATGGTGTCGCAATGGAGGTCGATGACCGCGGCGTCTTTATGCACGAACTCGACCCGGAATTTCGGGTCGAGGAGATTTTCTTTGGCATTGGCCATATTCATGAGAATATCATAATGGTACTGAGAAGCCAACTGCAGAAGTCCGGGTTCGATGAGCTCCGGCCGATCGCCGGGCCTATGATACTCGGGATGCTCGTCATTCAGCTTCTCGGTGAGGATATTCCCAGTCCGCAAGCTGATGGCGGTGACTCCTTTGGCCCAGAACGAGGTGTGGTCCGAACCATAATAATTCAGCCGGAAACGCAGCTTTTTTTTCGTCTCCTCGTCCATTTTTGATTTGATGATGTCAAAGAACTGCGAGTACTCATACATCCCGCCGACATAGAGGTCGGAATCCCCGCTGCCGACCATGTCGATATTCATATAGAGGGCGGTTTTGCCGAGAGGGTAGGCAGGATGGTCTGTGTAATAGCGCGATCCGATGGATCCGACTTCCTCGCCCGCCCAGGAGGCAAACACGATCGTCCTGGCCGGCTTGAATCGAGAGGCAGCGAGCGCCCGGGCCGTTTCGAGGGTGACCGCTACCGAGGTTGCGTTATCGTCCGCGCCGGGATAGACAAACCCGTCGGTCCCGATGCCCAGGTGGTCGAGGTGCCCGCCCATCACGAGACACTCGTCCTTGAGTTTCGGATCGTTCCCGGGCAGGAAACCGATCACGTTCGGAGATGTCCGCTCTTCCTGGAGAAAATGGGCTTCCATTTCGACAACGGCCCCAATCAGGGAGGAATGCGGTTTATTTTCCCTGAGCAGCTTGCTGACGAGATCCCTCCAGCTTTTCTTGGACACATAAAAAACGTCGTCGAGAAAGTCCCGGCCGGCGCGCAAAACGACAAAATTCTTCGGGCAAACGCCGGGCCTCAGCACCGATGAGGCCATCCGGCGGACCGGCATCTGGCCGGGCTGGGAAGTGTCCATCTCGATCATGCCAAGGGCACCCTTCTCGAGCGCCAGTTTGACTTTTTTCTCCAAGGTCCAATCTCTTTTCGCCGCCTCATCGAGACGGTCGGGGGCATCGGAAAGCACAAGCAAAATCTTTCCCTTGGTATCGAGGTTTTCATAGTCGTCCCATGGGGGTTTCTCTGAAACGACGCCATATCCGGCAAAGGCGATTTGGCCTTTCGCTGTTCCGGAACCCGTCCCGCTTAGGGGATAAAAATCACGGCCGCGGCCGGCGAAGTACACGCGGTGCTGAGGCGTGAGGAGCTCCAGACGAATCGGCTGATCAAACTGCGTCCAGTTCTTAAAGGGGACCGCCTGAAAATATGTCCCCTGATCGCCGCCTGGCTGGAGGCCGTACTCTTTCATTCTTGCGGCGACATACGCGGCCGCTTTTTGGTATTCGAGGGTGCCGGATCGCCGGCCCTTCATTTCATCGGAGGCCAGGTATTTGATATGGTCGAGTGCTTTGTTCCCGTCGGGCTTGGCCTGTGAAAAAAGGAGGCCGCCGGCCGCCAAAAAGAAAAAAAAAGAGAAACTCGCTATTTTTTTCATGAGATTTTTCCTTCTCCGATTATAATTGGAATAGCCTATCGAGAGCCGTTGAGGTCCATGCATCTAAATTTTTCTTAATTTAATTTAAAACACCGACTTTTGCAAGCTTTGACGCATCTGTCCAAAGAAACACCGCAGATTTTCAATCGCTTGCCCGAAGACTCTTAAAATATGGCTCTCCTTCATTCCGGGTGAGGCCTCAAACTCGGACTCCCCGTTTCATAGCCCAGCCGAAATGGAAGAGAGCCTAAAGTTTTTATTGCATTGCCGTTCCATTTGTGCTATTTTTTTCGTTACTTTTTTTGAACTCTGATTGTGGGAGGAACGCTATGAGTCAAGGCGGAAAACACTTATTTACATCGGAATCAGTGACCGTCGGCCATCCGGATAAAATCTGCGACCGAGTTTCGGATTCAGTCTTGGATGACTTGATCGCCCAGGACCCCAAGAGCCGCGTGGCCTGCGAAACGTTGGCCACCACGGGCCTCGTCCTGATTTCCGGAGAGATCACGACGCTCGGCTATTGCGATTTTCAAAAGGTCGTCCGCGAGGCCGTCAGGGATATCGGTTATACAAAGGCAGAATACGGATTCGATTACCAGACGTGTTGTGTCATATCCTCGATCCATGAGCAGTCTACGGACATCGCCATGGGAGTAGACGATACGCCGGAGCATGAGCAGGGCGCCGGCGACCAGGGGTTGATGTTCGGTTACGCCTGCCGTGAGACAAAGGAATTGATGCCCATGCCGATCATGATGGCTCACGGGCTTGTCAGGCGGCTGACCGAAGTGCGCCGCCAAAATCTTCTGGATTATCTCCGGCCGGACGGCAAATCTCAGGTGACCGTAGAGTACGCGGGCGATAAACCGGTCAGGATTGAAGCGGTGGTGATCGCGGCCCAACACAACGCGACTGTCAACATGGGCGACCTGCGGGTGGATCTCAAGAAAGTTGTCATCGACGAAGTCATTCCCGCGGGAATGATGGATAAGAACACGAAGCTCTTCATTAACGGGACGGGCCGCTTCGAACAGGGGGGGCCGCTGGCGGACACCGGGATCACCGGGCGCAAGATCATCGTGGACACATACGGCGGAGTTGGAAGTCACGGCGGCGGAAGCTTCTCAGGAAAAGACCCGTCTAAGGTTGACCGCTCCGGCTCTTATATGGCCCGCTATATAGCGAAAAACCTGGTCGCCGCCGGCATTGTCGATAAGCTCGAAGTCCAGATCGCCTATGCCATCGGGATTGCCCAGCCGGTTTCGATTGCGGTCGATACATTCGGGACGGCCAAGATCGGCGAGGACAAGATCAAGGAATTGATCCGGGCCCATTTTCCGCTGACGCCCAAAGGAATGATCAGCCACTTGGACCTGCTCCGGCCGATTTACAGAAAGACCGCGGCCTTCGGCCATTTCGGCAGGACCGAGCCGGAGTTCACCTGGGAGCGCTTGGATAAGGCGGATGTTCTCAAACGAGATGCAGGGCTGTAAGGGGGGCCAAGAATGGAATACGACGTCAAGGATCTAAAACTGGCCCCAAAGGGAAAGCTCCGCATGGAATGGGCGGCGCGGTTCATGCCCGTTCTCAATTCCATCAAGGATAAGTTTTCCAAAGACAAACCCCTCAAGAACGTCCGCATTGCGGCGTGCCTGCACGTCACTTCGGAAACTGGGAATTTGATGGAAACTCTTCAATTGGGGGGTGCCGATGTCCGTTTGACCGCCTCCAACCCGCTCAGCACGCAGGATGATGTCGCTGCGGCCATGGTCAAATATTATCGGATCCCCGTGTTTTCCATCAAGGGCGAGGACAACAAGACCTACTACAAACATATTCATAAAGCGCTGGGCCACGCTCCCCAGATCACGATGGATGACGGCGCCGACCTGGTCAGCACCCTCCATACAAAGAAGAAAGAACTCTTGGAGCACGTCATCGGCGGGACCGAAGAGACGACGACGGGCGTCATCCGCCTGAGAAGCATGGCCCAGAAAAAAGTCCTGATGTACCCCATCGTAGCGGTGAATGATGCCGACACCAAGCATCTTTTTGATAACCGCTACGGCACTGGGCAGAGCACGATTGACGGCATCCTGCGGGCGACCAATGTCCTCCTGGCGGGCCTGAATTTTGTTGTCGCCGGATACGGATGGTGCGGTCGCGGCGTGGCCATGAGGGCCCGCGGCGCCGGAGCCAAAGTTATTATCACGGAAGTCGACCCGCTGAAGGCGCTGGAAGCTGTCATGGACGGCTACCAGGTCATGCCCATGAGCGAAGCGGCCAAGGTCGGCGACGTTTTTGTGACCCTGACCGGAGACAAAACGATCCTCGGCCGGAGCCATTTCCTGAAAATGAAGGACGGCGCGATTATCGCCAATGCCGGTCATTTTAACGTCGAAATCGACATTCCTGCCTTGGCGACGCTATCCAAGGGCAGCAGGAAGATCCGCGAATCCGTGGAGGAATTCGCGCTCAAAGACGGACGGAAGATTTATCTGCTGGGCGAAGGCCGTCTGATCAACCTGGCCGCCGCCGAAGGACACCCGGCCATGGTTATGGACATGAGTTTTGCGAACCAGGCCATGTGCGTCCTCTTCTTGGCTCGGGAGGGCAGGCGGCTCGAGAAAAAGGTCTATTCCGTGCCCAAAGAGATTGATGAGGCGATCGCCAGGACAAAGCTGCAGACGATGGGCGTCCGGATCGACACTCTGACGGCCGAGCAGAGAAAGTATCTGGCGGCCTGGGAAGAGGGAACCTGATACGGACCGTTTTGATGGCTATTTCTTCGTCGCTTCTTTGATCCTCTTCAGGAGGTCATTCGTCTTCGACTTCAAATCCTGGTTCTGGGCATTGGGGGGAGTCTGGGCCAAGGTTCTCAAGATCTTTTCCACGATTTCCTGGGATTTAGCATAATCCTCTTTTTTAAAATAAGTGACACTCAGGTTGTAGCTCACGTTGAGTTCATCCGGCGCCAGCTTCAGGCCCTGCTGGTAGCTCCCGAGAGCTTCATCCAGTTTTCCCTGCTCATCATAGATCAGCCCCTGGAGGTTCCAGGCAATGACCGAGCGGCTATATTTCTGAAGCGATTTCTGGACATAATCCAGGGCCGTGTTCATGTCCTTTTTTAGAAAATAGATCTTGGCCAAGTTGTAGCTGGCGTTGTAGTTTTGATCCAGGGCGAAGGCTTTTTTGTATTCCTCCTCGGCCTTATCCACGCTCCCCAGCTCCTGGTAGGCGGTGCCCAGGTTATTGTGGCCTTCAGAGAAGCTGGGATTGACCTGGAGGCATTTTTCATAAGCTTTGACGGCCTCCAGGGCGTTTCCTTTCATCATGTGCGCCAGCCCTAGCAGGTTTAGGGCCAGGGCGTGGCGCGGGTCGAGCAAGAGTGCTTGGTTCAGGTATTTGAACGCCTCATCGACCAGTCCGGCCTGCATGCAGACGACGGCCTTTTCGTACTGGTACTGCGGGTCTTTCTCCCGCTCTTTCGCCAGCCGCTGCTGGGATGATGCGCACGAGGCAAACGCCAGAGCGATAGTCAGGACGAAGGCAAATCTTTTGTTTTTCATGACGCGCTCCTTATTCATCCCTCAAAGTCCTGGACATCAGGTCCACCAATGCCTTTTGAGGGTCCTTATTTTTATACAGGATGAGATAAATTTGTTCAGAGATTGGCATCTCCACGTTCTCCCGCCGGGCCAGCTCTCTCGTAGAAAGGGTTGTGACGATGCCCTCGGCGACCATTCTCATATGGGCGATAATGGCGGAGAGGGTTTTTCCTTTTCCCAATTCGGTCCCGATATGCCTGTTGCGGCTGAGCGGACCCGTGCAGGTCAGGACCAGATCTCCGATGCCGGCCAGGCCATAGAACGTCTCTCGTTTAGCGCCCAGCTTAAGACCGAGCCGAGTGATTTCAGCAAGGCCCCGTGCGATTAGAGCCGCGCGTGAGTTATAGCCGGATTCGAGGGAGTCGGAGATGCCGGCGGCGATAGCGATCACATTTTTTAGCGCACCGGCGAGTTCCACGCCGATCATGTCGCGGCTGGTGTAAACCCGGAGTGAGACGCTCGAGATAAAGTGCTGGATCGTCTTGGCCAAGTCGGGCTCCGTCGATGCCAGGACAAGGGCCGTGGGATGGCCTTCAGCGACTTCCTTGGAAAAGCTGGGGCCCGAAAGCACCGCGATCGGCACCCGCCTGAACGGCTGGAAGACCTCGGCCATGACTTCGCTCATGCGCAGCAGGGTCTTTTTTTCGATGCCTTTGGTCAAGCTGATGACAGCCTGGCTCGGCGAGAGAAAAGGCGCCATTTGAGAGTAGACTTTGCGGCAGAATTGAGAGGGGACGGCCACGAAGACAATATCGGTAGAGTCCAACGCCTCTTCCAGGTCATGATGGAAAGTGACTTCTGGAGAAAAGATAAAACCGGGCAGGAAGACACTGTTCTCACGGTCTCTTCGAGCCCTCTCAAAAATGTCTGGCTCTCGGATCCACAGCTTGGTTTTGATGGCCTGGCGGCCGAGGTAAAGGGCAAAGCCCGAACCCCAGCTGCCGCCGCCGATGACGCTTGCTTTCATGGGTCGATGCGCGCCCTCTGCCCGAATTTCCTCTCTTCGCCTCGTAGAAGGCGTCGGACATTTGTGCGATGCCTTATCAGGATAATCAAAAGGATGGGCAAACTCAAGAGAATAAGCTCTGTCGGTCCTTGGATGAAAAATATAAATAGGGGAAAGAAGACGACCCCCAGGATCGACCCTAGGGAGACATACCGGGTCAGGGCGATTGTGCAAACAAACACCCCAAGGCTGCAAAGAGAAGGCATGAAGGCCAGGGCGAACATGGCTCCTGCGGCCGTGGCTACGCCTTTCCCTCCTTTGAAGCCGATATAAATAGGAAAACAATGTCCCAAGACGGCTAGACCTGCCGAGATGGCCGCGAGACGCTGATCCCCGAAAATTTTCACCGCGAGAAAAGTGGGCAGGAATCCTTTCAGGATATCGATCAAAGCGACGGGAAGGGCATAGGTCCATCCCTTTAAGCGCAGGATGTTGGTGGCCCCTGTCGCGCCGCTGCCGAAGCCGCGCACATCTTTTTTCTCGATGATTCGGAAGACGACAAATCCCGTGGGAAACGACCCGACGAGATAGGAAACGAGGGCAAATAAGATTTTCATAAGAGACCAAATTCGGCCAGGGCCGTATATTCCGCGCCGGACGGTTTGAGAGTGCTCTGGAAAAAAGTGATTTTTTGGACGGACGTTTCGCCGAACGCTGAATTTTTATGTTTTTGGAGCTCGTCCAGGATATCTCTCATGTTTGAGGGAACTCTGACTCGGCCCAAGGTCAAATGAGGATGGAAAGCCCTTTTCTCCCGAGGGAAGCCCATCTTCTCAAGCCCGGACTCGAGTTCCCGCTGCAAACTCATCAGAGCGGGCTGTTCTTCGACGCCCACCCATAGGACGCGCAGATATTTCGGGTTGGACGGGAAAAATCCAGTTCCGGTGACGGCCAGTGGAAACCGGCCATAATTCTTAAGGATTGAGTTGAGGATGTCCTTGATGGGGGTGACCTGGGTCTCGTCGATTTCGCCCAGGAATTTAAGGGTGAGATGCATCCCTTCCTGTCTGACCCAACTGATGTTTTTTTGGCCGAGCTGTTTTAGGCGGGCGAGTAAATCGGTGAGGTTTTTTTTAACCTCAGGGTCGAGATCGATGGCGATGAACGTTCTCATAGCAGATGCCTCCTGAGCATGTCCAGCGCTTTTTGGGAAGACTGGAATTTGATCTGTTTCCTATTGCCCAAAAAAATATTCTTTGCGACATCCACGCCGTCGTCCCAGGCAAGCGCCGTGTAGACGAGACCGACCGGCTTTTCTGCCGTTCCCCCTGTCGGTCCGGCAATGCCCGTAACCGCCAATCCGCAGCTAGCGCCCGTTTTTTGCCGGACGCCTACCGCCATGGCCCGGGCGACTTCCGCGCTGACGGCGCCATGGGCTTGGATCAATTTTTCCGGAACATCCAGGTCGCTGATTTTAGCCGAATTGCTGTAGGTGATGAAGCCTTCCAGAAAATATGCAGAGCTGCCGGGGACATTTGTCAAGCGATGGCCGAGGAGGCCGCCCGTGCAGGATTCGGCCGTGGCCAAGGTCAAACCCCGCTTTCCTAACAGCCTTCCCACAACTTCCTCGAGTTCTTCCCCAACGTCGAAAAGACGCTGTCTTTGAGCCTGGCAAGAATTTTGCCCTCGAGCTCTTCTATGTTTTTTGCAGCCTGGCTCGAGGCGTCTTGAGAAAAAGCATAGAGATGAAGTTCGATCTGGCCGGGCGCCGCCAGAATCGTCAGGCCGCACTCGGGGCCTCTCGGATAGAGGCCGGCGATGAGAGTCTCGACCTCGGATTCCGTGAGGCCCGTGATCTTGAGCACCCTGCGCGATGTGAAACCTCTTTGGAGTGATTCGAGCCTGGGCCAGACGGTTTCTTCAAACATAGGTTTGAGCTCGAGAGGCGGGCCGGGGAGAAGGGCGATCCGCGTCCGGCCTTCTTCTAGCCACAACCCTGGCGCCGTGCCGTTTTTATTTTCCAGCACGTCCGCGCCTTCCAGGATGTAAGCCTGCTTTTTGTTGGTGACCGGCATGGCCATTCCACGTCGCTTAAAGCGGGCTTCGATTTTTTGAAAAATATCATCGCGATAAATCAGCCTTCGGCCCAGGGCTTCGGCCATAACTTCCCGTGTGATATCGTCTTCCGTGGGGCCCAGCCCGCCCATGACGAGGAGAATATCCGAGTGAAGAAGGGCATTCTTGATACACAAGAGAAGGTTCTCGCGCTCATCACCGACGATCGTCTTCAGGGAAACCGCCAGGCCCAAATCGTTCAATCTCTGGGTCAGATAGAGAGAATTCGTGTCTTGAAAAAAAGGTGTGAGGAGCTCGGAGCCGACGGCCAAGATTTCGGTCTTCATTTCATGATGAGATACAGATGGACGAGGATTCCCGCATAGAGGCCGGCCAGGACGTCGTCCGCCATGATTCCCCAACCGTGCGGCAGAGCCTCCAGCCTGCGGATTGGATAAGGCTTGACGATATCAAAAAGACGGAAGAGGAAGAAGGTGAGCAGGACGGGAGTCCAGGCCGCAGGCACGAAAAAAAGGGCCAGCCATTGACCGCAGACTTCGTCGATGACGATTTGGCCGGGGTCCTGTTGACGGAGTTCGCGAGAAAAATGGGCCGAGGATAGAACGCCGAGAAAAAAGAAAATTATCCATAGAAGGGCATAGAAAAACAAACCCCATTTTGCTAAAAAAAATTTATAGAGGAGCACGGTTATCAGGCTGGCAAAGGTCCCCGGAGCGACGGGAAAATAGCCGGCGCCCAAAAATGTAGAAAACGCTTTGGAAAAAAATTTCATCGAGCGAATCGCCCCTCTAAATCATATACGTCTGAGGCGAGGATTTCAACTTGTTGGAGAGGGGAAGACAAGGGCTGGCGGTCGTGGGGAGCCTTGACAAAAACGCAACCGTCCACTTCGGGCGCCTGGAACTGTCCGCGGCCGACGAGCAAATGAGAATTGTTTTGCCAGGCGCCTTCCATGAGGACCGCGATTGTCCGGCCGACATAGGGCTTTAGGTTTTCGGACGAAATTTCCGCCTGGATGTCGAGGATCTTGTCTTTCCTGTTGCGTTTGACGCGTTCTCGCACGGGATCTCCGAGCGATTCAGCGCTTGTGCCTTCCTCGCGGGAATACGTGAAAACTCCAAGATGATCGAACCTGGCCTCTTTGACAAAATGGACGAGGCTTTCGAATTCCTTGGGCCCTTCGCCGGGAAAGCCGACGACGAGAGAGGTCCTGATCGAGATGCTGGGAATGATTTGACGGATTTTATTGAGTAGTTTGAGGGCACGCCGGCCATCCATGGCTCTTTTCATCTTGTAGATGAGAACCGGGTCGGAATGCTGGAACGGAATGTCAAGATAGGGGCAGATTTTCGGGTCTTGCATGACTTCCAGTAGCCGATCGGTGATCTCCTCAGGATATCCATAAAGGAGCCGGATCCATTCGATGCCCCGGACGAGGATGAGTTTTTGAAGAAGTCGAGGGAGGCCCTCTGTCTTGTTTTGATCTCTCCCGAAGTACGTCGTATCCTGGGAAATGAGGTTGATTTCCTTGACGCCTCGGGCGGCGAGAGCCTGGACTTCTTTGACGATCGAGGCGATCGGCCGCGACCGGTATGTTCCCTTGATGAGGGGGATTGCGCAAAATGAGCACTGGTGGGAACATCCCTCGGAAATCTTCACATAGGCCGAGCCGATGGGCGTAGAAACCGCGCGCGGAGAAGCGTGGCTATAGAGGAATGTCCGGCTGGATTCCGAAAAACGTTCGCCTCGCACAACCTGAACGATCTTATCGAAATCTTTGACCCCCACCCAGGCATCCACACTCGGATACTTATTCCGGAGAGTGTCTTTGTATCGTTCTGCGTAACAGCCGGTGACGATGATTTTTGTCGTGGATTGATTGGATTTATTTTTAAGGGCGTCTCGAATGGCATCTTCGGCTTCGTCTTTGGCGGGCCGGATGAAGCCGCAGGTGTTCAGGATGATGATATCGGCCGCCGTAGGGTCGGAGACGAAATGGTAGCCTGCCCTCTGCAGATAGCCGAGCATGACTTCGCTGTCGATAAGGTTTTTCGCGCAGCCGAATGTGATGAGGGCGACGGTGTTCATTTTCTTTTATCCAAGAATGTGTCGATCAGGGGTAGATTCTGTAGAGAAGGCGGGGGAAGGGGATAGTTTCCCGGATGTGCTTGACTTTGCAGATCCAGGCAACGGTCCGCTCGACGCCCAGGCCAAAGCCGGAATGGGGGACCGTGCCGAATTTCCTGAGGTCGAGGTACCATTGATAAGCATCCCGTGGAATGCCAATTTCCTTGACGCGCCGCTCCAGCAGCTCTAAGTCGTGAATGCGCTGGCTCCCTCCGATGATTTCGCCGTATCCCTCGGAGGCCAGAAAATCCACGGCCAAGGCAAGGTCTGGGCGCTTCGGATCGGGCTGCATATAGAAAGCCTTGATTTTCGCCGGGAAATGGGTGATACAAACCGGGCTGGGATAAATATCCGAAATGATCGTTTCTTCGGGCGCGCCGAAATCTTCGCCCCATTGGAGCGTCGAACCCTTTTCCTGGAGCTGGGGAAGAGCGGCCTCATAGGTCAGCCGTGGGAATGGTTTCTTGATCTGTTCCAGCGGCTTTGTGTCCCTTTCCAACTCTTCAAGGTCCGCTTTCCGATTGGCCAGGACCCTCTCGATCAGGAACAGGATAAGGTCCTCGCCCAGCTCGATGATGTCGTCTAATAGAGCAAAGGCCACTTCCGGCTCGACCATCCAGAATTCAATGAGATGGCGCCGCGTCTTGGATTTCTCAGCCCGGAAGGTCGGGCCGAAACAGTACACTTTTCCAAAGGCCATGGCCGTCGCTTCGTTGTAAAGCTGACCGCTCTGGCTCAGGTAGGCCTTCTGGTCGAAATATTGTGTTTCGAAGAGGGTCGTCGTCCCCTCGCAAGCGCTCGGCGTCAAGATCGGCGTGTCCATCAAGCGGAAACCGCGTTCGTCAAAGAAATCCCGAATCGCTTTAATGACCTCGGCCCGGACCTGCAGCACGGCGTGCTGCTTCCTGGAGCGGAGCCACAAGTGGCGGTGCTCCATGAGGAATGGCGTGCTGTGCTCCTTGGGGGTGATCGGATAATCCTGGGCGACTTGAATGATTTCGATATCCTGGAGGCTCAGCTCAAAGCCGCCTGGCGCCCTTTTATCTTCGCAAACATGCCCTCGAACGATGAGGGAGGTTTCCTGCGTGAGTTCGTCAAATTTTTTAAATAGGGGATGGGACTCTTCATGACTAAAGACGGTCGTCTGAAGAATTCCCGTGCCGTCGCGCACCAGGATGAACCGGACTTTGCCGCTGGACCGCTTGTTGTACACCCAGCCCCGGACTTCGACGTCCTGGTCCTTATAGGCGCCAATCTCTTCGATATAAACCCATTTCATGGCGACAAAATTATATGGAATTGGCAGACTAAGGTCAATGCGAATTCGTCTGCCAGAATTTAGGGGATGATGTTTTGGACGCGCTCATTCGGCTGGGCATTGAATTTTTATCGAAGATGATTTAATTTTATTGAAATGGCGGATATTAAAGCTTTTCATCCGGTCAAGCTGGTCTGCGGGATCATGTTCTCTCAAGTGGGGCATCTCCAGAAAGCAGAAGCGCGACTCATCGAGAGCTATGGCCCGCCGGACAGCCGAAGCCCCCATTTTGATTTTGACCTCACTGATTATTATGAGCCGCAGATGGGGAAGAACCTAAAACGGACATTTCTCAGCTTCCTGGGTCTTATTCCGCCGGAGCGATTGAGCGGGATCAAGGTCCGCACGAACGAGCTGGAAGAGGACATCCGGCGGGAATTCAAGACCACGGGCCGCATCATCAACCTGGATCCCGGCTATCTTACGCAGGCGGCCCTGATCATGGCCACGGCCAAGGATTTTTCCCACCGGATCCCGCTCAGCCATGGGATCTTTGCCCATTTGGAATTTCTTTTTACAAAAACAGGGATCCGCCGTCTGGACTGGACCTACCCGGACTTTTTGAAAGAAGGGTACCAGGAATATTTTCTGAGTGTGAGGAAAATCTACCTGGCCCAGCTCAGACAGCCGTCAAGTCGATCGTGACGGGGCTTGCCCCCGGACGAATTTGAGATAATTCTTAAGAGACGGATCTTTTCCTAACAAGGCCTCGGCTGCAAAAAGCTCCGCCTGCAGCTCTGGATCCAACGGGTCGATCAGGGCCGCGTCCAACCCCCGCTGCAAGGCCAGGGCCAACAAGGTCCTGTTCAGGAGCCGGCGATGGGGAAGGCCGAAGCCCACATTGCTGATCCCCGCGATGGTTTTCACTTGGGGCAGATTTTTTTTGATAGCCTCGATCGATTTGAGGAAGAGAGGAACGGCTTCCCAGTTGACGCCTGCCGGACGAACGAGAGAGTCGACATAAAAATCATCGGTCGTCAGACCTTCCTTTTGAAGCAAGTCGGCCATGCGCGCGGCAATGGAAACGGCTTCATCCGGAGTCTTCGGAAATCCACGATCGTCCAGGCAAAGGACGATGACCCTGGGCTTGAATTCCCTGATCAAAGGCAACAAAGTCTGGATATTTTTCGTCTCGCCGGTCAGGGAATTCATCAGAGGCCGGACTTTGTTGCAGATGCCGAGAGCCTGCTCCATAGCCTCTGGATTGGGGGTATCGATGGACAGGGGCACGTTCAATTGGGCCTGCAACAGGGGAATGGCCCATTGCAAGATTTCGATTTCCCGATCGAGCAGGGCCGCTGAATTGAAATCGATGTAATGGGCTCCGGCTTGCTCCTGTTTGAGGGCCTGGTCGAGAAGGAAATACTCATCCTTTTCCTGCAAGGCTTCAAAAACAGCCTTGCGGCTGGAATTCAGACGTTCACCCACGATGATCATAACCGACCGAGCCTCGATTTATCGAGAAAATCAGCTTAATCCTTGCGGCGTTTGATGATCTCTGCCATGCGGCGGATATAATCCGGGCTTGTCCCGCAGCACCCGCCCACGATGTTGGCGCCGTTTTCGATGAGACGCGGAATCTGGCGAACATACTCTTCGAGACCTTGGGAATAGACAACCTCGTTGGAGCCGGTCAATTCAGGCTGTCCCGCATTGGGCTGGGCGATCAAGGGCAGGGACGTCCGAGACCTCATGTCTTTGACGAGGTCGGCCATATCAGCGCTTGACAGCGTGCAGTTGGTTCCGATGACCGGGACGTTGTTGCTTTCGAGCTCTTGAACGCACTGAGCGACGCTGTTGCCCATGAGGGTGAAGAATCCTCTGGGCGTGCGGTTGAAGGTCATCGTGACAAAGACCTGCACCAAGGAGGACGCCTGCCGAGCGCCCCTCAATGCACAAATGGCTTCACGGAGGTCGAACATGGTCTCGATGAGAAGAAAATCGACTTTTCCCATGACCAGGGCTTTGGCCTGAACGGCAAAGGCCTGCTCGAAGTCCTCCTCCGCGAATTCTCCCTGGGGCTTCAGGAATTTTCCGGTCGGCCCCATGCTGCCTCCGATGAATTTCCCTTGCGGTTTGACTTCGAGGGCCAGCTTGGCCGCCGCATAATTGAGTTCATGGCACTGGTCGGCCAGTCCGTGAGACGCCAGCTTGATCTTGCTGCCGCCGAACGAATTTGTCACGATGGCGTCCGACCCGGCTTCAAAATAGCTTCGATAAACGTCTTTCACGGCCTCAGGATTTTTGATATTCCAAAGCTCGGGGCATATTCCCTGAGGGAGCCCCCGCTTCATGAGTTCCGTGCCCAAGCCGCCGTCCAGGAGCACAGTGCGCGCTCGAATCAGCTTAAGGAAATCCGTTTCCGCCATCATGGGTTCCTTATTCTTCCTCCGGGTTAAAAGCAGAGATCTTCCGGAGTTTTTCGATGATGTCCGGGAGTTCCCGGAGAACGATGTCGATATCTTGCTCGCTGTTAAAGCGGCCCAGCGACATCCGGACTGTCGAGCGGGCAATCTCCGGCCGGAGTCCGATCGAAAGCAGGACATGGGAGACTTCTTCAGAGTCTTCGCTGCAGGCCGAGCCGGTGGACACATAAATTTCTTTCGTGGCCAGGGCCAGCAGAATGGCTTCGGCTTCCAGCCCCAGGAAGGAATGACTCAATGTGCTCTTGATCCTGTTCTCCGGATGACCGTTCAGCTTGATCTTGGGGATTTTCTCCTCGATGCCCCTTCGCAAACGTTCGGCCAGGCGCACGATCCTCTCTTGATCCTGAAGGAATGTCTCGCCCAGGATGCGGACCGCTTCGCCAAACCCGACGATGCCGGCCGTGTTCTCTGTGCCGGCCCGCAGTTTGCGCTCCTGATGCCCGCCGTGGATGAAAGGGGCGATCGGCGTTCCTTTGCGGATATAAAGCGCGCCGACCCCCTTCGGCCCGTAGATTTTGTGTGAAGAGATCGAGAGCAAGTCCACTCCGAGCGCGTCCACCTTGAAGTCGAGTTTGCCGAAGGTCTGAACAGCATCCGTATGGACAAGCACGCCTTTGTCCTTGGCGATCTGGACGATTGTCTGGATGGGCTCGATCGTGCCCAATTCATTGTTGGCATGCATGATGGAAATCAAGGCCGTCTGGGGGGTGACGGCATCCCGGAGGAAATCGAGGTCCACGACGCCGTACTTGTCCACGGGAACGTAGGCCACCCGATGGCCTTTTTTTTCAAGGTAGACGGCTGTCTCCTGCACGGCGGGATGCTCGATGGTCGAAGTGATGAATTCTTTTTTGTCGGGTTGGGCGTCGATCACACCCAGGATGGCGTGGTTATCGGCTTCCGTTCCCGAGCCGGTGAAATAGATTTCCGATTTGGAGGCGCCCAGGGCTTTGGCGACGAGTTCCCGGGCTTCGTTGATCATGTCCTTGGCTTGGCGGCCGATTGGGTAGAGCGAGGAGGGATTCCCAAAATGGGACTTGAGAAACCAGGACATTTTTTCCGCGACGGTCGGGTCGAGGGGCGTCGTGGCGTTGTTGTCGAGGTAAACCATTCGTTCGGCTCGCCTATTTTAAACCAATTTCATACAGAACCTATATTTTAAATAAAATCTGGACAAAAAACCATAAAAAAACGGGGAAGGCGGAAGATCCGCCCTCTCGGAGGAAACGATTCACTGCCGAAAAGATAGAGGGCCCTGGTTAAACCAGCTTTTCTTTAAGGATCCTGACGACCTCCAAGCCGGCCCGTTTCTGACCTTCCTCGGCAGCGGCGCCGATATGCGGGGAGGCCATCACGTTGGGATGGTCGATGAATACAAAATCTTCGGGGGGCTCTTTTTCAAAGACATCGAAGGCCGCCGCCCGGACTTTTCCCGTGTTCAGCGCCTCCAGAACCGCCTTCTCATCCACCACGCCGCCCCGCGCCGCGTTGATGATGATGACGCCGTTCTTCAGCTTCGGGATTTCGTCGCGACCGACGACATACTTGGCTTGCTTGGGGATATGGAGGGTGATGATATCGGCCTTGGCGAAGAGCTCGTCCAGGGGGACTTGCTTGACGTTGAGCTTTGTCTCAATCTTGATGACGTCGTAGGCAAGGACATTCATCCCGAAGGCCAGAGCCCGTTCGGCCACGGCCAAGCCGATGCGGCCGGCGCCGATGATGCCCAGGGTTTTTCCATAGAGCTCGGTCCCAGACAGGGCTTTCTTCTCCCACTTGTGCTGCTTCATGGACACGTTGGCACGTCCTAATTGGCGGACCGCGCTGAGCATCAAGCCGAAGGTGATCTCGGCAACGGAGATGGTCGTCGCGGCCGGCGTGTTGGCCACTTTGATGCCCTTTTCCTTGGCCGCCGCGGCATCGACATTGTCAAGCCCGATGCCGGCGCGGACGATCATCTCCAGGTTCGTCGAGGCATCGATCACTTTCTTGGTGACCTTCGTGGCGCTGCGGACGATGATCGCGTGGAATCCGGGGATGGTGGCCACGAGCGTTGGCTCGTCCATTCCCGTCTTGACCGTGACCTCGAAGCCGGGGACCGCTTTCAATTGTTCCGAGGCTTCTTTGTCTAAAGAGTCTGCGACGAGGATCTTTTTCATGTCCAATTCTCCCTTATGATGGATTCGGCGGCCTTGATCGAGGCGGCCAGTTCAAATTGATAGCCCATGTCGGTGAGGGTTAGCTCCAGCGCGCTCAAGGCGGTAATGACATCGAACCCTCCCATATAGCCGAGGTGGGCGATCCGGAAAAATTTGCCCTTGTTGGGGTCCTGGGCGCCGGCGATATAGGCCATGTATTTGCTCTGCATGGTCTTGACCAGCTGGGACCCGTCAAGTCCTGCCGGCATTTTAACGGCGGTTAGAATGTTGCCCGGCTTTTTGGCCAGGAGTTGCAGGCCGAGGGCCTGGATGCCGGCCCGGGTCGCTTCGCCGAGTATGCGATGATGGTCATACAACTTCTCCAATCCCATGCTTTTGATGATGTCCAGGGATTTTTTCTGTTGGAGGATGAGCGATATGGCTGGCGTCCAAGGCGTGGTCTGCTTTTCCAGGTTCTTTTTGGCTTTGACGGCATCGAAATAGAATTTGGGAAGCTTGGAGGTCCCCACGAGCTTCCACGCTTTGGGGCTGTAAGCGATATAAGCCAGGCCCGGCGGGATCATGAATGATTTCTGGGAGCCGGCCAGCAGGATATCGATTTTCCAATCGTCCATAGGGCAGGGGGTCGCGGCGACGCCGGAGATGCCGTCCACGACGAGGATCGCATCCGTCCTGGAAACGACTTCGCCAAAGCCTTGGATATCATAAAGCGCGCCGGACGATGTTTCGGACAGAGTGGCGAATACGGCTTTGATGCGCGGATGTGCCTTGATTTCGGCTTCCAGCTGTTCTTTGCTGAAATCCTGGCCCCAGTCGAGGACAATCTCGTGGCAGTTTACGCCATAGGCTTTACAGATGTTTCCCCAGCGCTCGCCGAATTTGCCGCCGTTGATGGAGATGACCCTATCACCGGGGGACAGCGTGTTGACGACGGCTGTTTCCATGGCGCCTGTCCCGGACGAGGTCAGGATAAATACATCTTCTTTCGTGCCGAACACGTACTTGATGCCCTCGGTGGTGTCGATCAAGATCTTGGAAAATTCTGGAGTCCGATGGTGGATGATGGGCTCCGCCGCGGCAGCCAGGACATTCTCGGGCACCGGTGTCGGGCCGGGAGAGAGAAGATAATATTTTTTAATCAAACATCTCCTCCTCGATGAAAAAAACCGTATCGTTGCTTCTTAAAAGCCTGGGACTTATCTAAGCCTAGGTATTAACCTAACAGAATTTTTCTATCGAGTCAATCAGAGCTGGCGCAGCATTTCCGTCAGCAGCGCCGCCCTGCGCACCAGGGACGACAACAAAACATGCTCGTTTTCGGAATGGATCCCCTCCCCGTCGGGGCCGAGTCCGTCGAGCGTAGCGATCCCCAGGCCCGAAGCGATCGACGCGTCCGATCCCCCGCCGGTCCTTCCCGCTTCTAGAGTCATGTTCAAGCCCATGGCGATGTTTTTAGCGTCGAGCAGCAGATTTGTGGAAGGCTTCGTTTTTTCCATGGGAGGAGTCAGGCTTTCCACGGAGAACTTTAGTTTCGCCCCGCGCAGGACCGGGGATAAATTTTTAAAATTACGAATGATTCTTTCCTTTTGGAGCGTATTCCAAAAGCGGATGTCCAGGACGACCCAAGCCCGGTCCGGGACGACGTTGGCTTTTTCGCCGCCTCCGACGAGTCCGACATTGACCGAAATATCTTTGCTCTTCATCCGGTTGATCTTGCGCAGCTGGCTCACCAGCTCCTCGATAGCGTTGACCCCTTTTTCCGGAGTCCCTCCGTGCGCCGATTTGCCTTGAGCCTCCAGCCGGATGACCAGCCGTCCTTTTCTTCTTGTTTTCAGGGCGCCGCCGGGAAGGGCGGGCTCTAGGCAAAGGACGCAGGAGGATTTCTTGGCCAGCGTTCGGATTATCTGATAAGATTCCTCGCAGCCGATCTCCTCGGCTGTATTGATAAAGACGGCGATATTTTTTGAGGGGCGTAGATTCAGCTCGTTCATCGTTTTTAGGGAATAAAAGGCCAACACCAAACCGGCCTTCATATCGAGGGCGCCCGGCCCGAAGACCTTGTCGCCGGCCACATAGAAAGGCATATGGTGGATTTTTCCGACCGGCCAGACTGTGTCGATATGGGTCAGGACCAGGATTTGGCCTTCCCTCCGCTTGTCGGGCTTGGCCGGGAATTCGATCAGATGGAAGTCTCCGATTTTTTTCTGGGGAAAGCGGGTGATCTTGGCCCCGATCTTTTTGAATTTTTCCGCAAGATACGACGAGCAGGCGTCGACGGCCTTCTTGTCCGAGGAGGGAGATTCGCGCTGGACTAGGTCCTTCAGGAGGCTGACCATTTCTCCCTGGCGAGACTTAAAATAATAATTGAAGTCCATCCATCCTCCTTTCAGGGCGGTCTTAATCTACCATAGGTTCCGGGGAAATTCATCTTTTTTCTCATTGACAGCCGCACTCCAATCGCTGATACTACCTTTTCGATGGACCTCAAGGCCAGAATTCTTTCCGTCGTTTTGGCGCTCTGCCAGATGGAGGCGCCCGCATTTGCCCAATCCCAAAGGCTGAGCGTGTTGGCCCAAGTCGGCGGCGCCTTTCATGAAGAAAACAACCTCAGGCCAGGGGTTGAAACCGGCTTTGGGGCGTCTTATCCGTTAGGAACCCGGTTTTCCGTGAGCCTCGAAAACCTCTACTGGAAGTGCACGTCTAAAGAGTTTAGGACTAAGCTCTACGATGGAACTCTGACTCTGTCTCCTGTCTTGTTGTCCCTACAGTATAACTTTCATCGCAATAAGTTCTTTTTTCCCTATGCTTTCATGGGGGGCGGGTATATGTTCACTCGGTTTAAGATCGGGAAATATATTTCGATCCCCGAGATCAGGATCGACCAGCGGGTGGACGGAGGGCCGGCGTTTTATTTCGGTCTTGGAGCGCGAATCGCCTTCTCCAAGAGCTGGAGCTTTGTCGCCGAAGCGGCTTATCTCATGCGGAATGCGACCGGAGAGACAATTATTTCAGACATGAATCGAGGGGTCTCCAAAGAAAAGTTCTGGGTGAACCTCCATGTCGTTTTTCTAAAGTTTGGCCTGCGGTTCTATATTTAGCCCTGCCAAACAGATCGGATTCTGTGAGCCAATGCTTCGCCATGATGAATTAGCCGGCCTAGGGTTCTCTTCCGGACCCGGATCGCCCCAAAGCGGCAGACCTCGTGGCAACACATGCAATGGATGCACAAGGCTTGGTCCAGCCAGGCCTTTTCCTCCCGGTCCTTGGCGGCGCCGGCCGGGCAAATGCCGATGCATTCCAAACACCCCGTGCAGCGCTCGGGCAGGACCTCGGGGATCAAAGCAAGATAGTCATAGATCGAGCCGTAGAGAAGGGAAGGGATTTTATGGCGCAGCAGGCCGGTCGCAATAGCCGAATGCTTAAAGTCCGGGACACGAACGTTATCCAGCTTTTCGCCGCGGACATCGATCTGGGAAAGATGACCTTGCCCCAGCCCCCTCCGGTGGGCGTCCGACGTCGTCAGGATGCTCATGGGGTTGAAGCCGATGATATGAGAAGCAACGGCATCGACGGCCACACCGTCTGGTCCGGCGACCACGATTCCGGTTGTGCGGCAGCGACCGGCGGCCGGGCCTTCGCCTTCCATGGCTACGACGCCGTCCATGACCGTTAGATGGGGCCGGGCGCAGGAAAAAACATCCACGAGCATTTCACTGAATAGGTCATTGCGGGGGTAGCGCCTGTGGGATTGGATGCGCAATCCGTGGGGGATCACGCCGAACATGTTTTTGACCGCGCCGGTGAAAACCGTAAAGGAGTGTGTTTTAAGCTTGGGAAGGTTAACGATGGAATCGGCCTCAAGGACAAGGGGGGAGATGTAGACCGTTTTGAGCCGGGTTCCGTCCAGATCGACTTTTTGAAATCCTGCCTCTTTCAGGTTCACCAGGCGCACGCCGATCGAGTGACAAACCTCTCGATAGCCGGAGATATGGAACCCTTCGCTCGGGCTCGATTGAATATCATCGCCGACCGTGACAACGCAATTCATGTCCCTGAGCAGCTTTAGCACCTCGCCGGTGAAAACAGGATGGGTGATAATCCCTCGTTCCGCCGCCGAGGCAGGGGAAAGGTGATTGATCTTAACAAAGACTTTGCTCCGAGGGCGGATGAAGGAGGGGAGTCCGCCGAGGAGGTTCAGGCTTTTCTGGAGGGCTGCGGAGACCTTATCGGGAATGTAATTATCGACAGGGACGACGGCCACGGATGTCTTGGCCATGGCGTTTAGAATAAGGGAGGCGCCGAAAAAAATCAAATTCTTCGAGCTGAGATAAACTCTTCAAATTTGATTTTCGAAGGGATTTGCCTTAAATTACTCGATGGAGAGTCGAAACGATCAACATGCTTTTCCGCACGTGTCAGAAAGTATTCTTTCTCGGCCTGCTCTTATGCGTCTGCGCGTCAGCGCTGCCACTTCGCTCTGAAATCGATTATCCTTGGAAGGAAGTCTATATCGGGGCCCTGGACGGGATGGGCTGGTGCGGGCTTGTCCTGGCGCCGCAGAAAGATAGCGCTTTCGCCCTTCGTTTCAAAATTGAGAAGGACGGTCAGATCGCGGACGGCGACGATCTTTTTTACCTCGTTTCCGAAGTCGGCCCGAACTCTCCGGATGGCTTGTACGCCCGGGTGAAATTTGACCTGGGCCTGCCCTTCAAGCAGAAGAAAGACACGCCCATCCTAATCAAGCCCTCGCCGAAAAATGATGCGCTGGTGCTCGAATGGTCCCGCCAGGACGAACGGACGGTGATCGGAAGGATCCGCGGGCCGAAATACATTAAGATTCACCTTGTCCAATACTTTCCTTGGGATTTTAAAGGACGCTACCGCCTGCTCCCGGACGGCCAGATTCAAGGAGATTCCCGCGCGGCAAAAGTCGTCCACAGCCTGCTCTGGACAAATCGCACCGGGGATGGAGGATCCGAGACAGAGGGGGAAGAAATCACGTTGTCGTTCTCTCAGGACAGGGACCGCAGCCTCTATTTTGTGGCCGGGGTCGGTGAGGATATGGATCAACTGAAAGACCATCTCTTCCGCTATAAAAACCGAAAGATTATCGATTCCAAGCTTGCCGATGAGATGGGGCTGTATATGGATAAGCGGGTGAAAATCAAAGGCCTTTACCAAGGCGTGCCGGAGGCGGTCACGAACAACCTGTCCTGGATGGTCCTCTACCAGCCCGGAAGCCACCGACTCTACACGCCGGCGGGGCGCCGATGGATTTTCTCTCGGCCGGACGGCCTGCCCGACCATTGGCAGATATTCGCATGGGATTCATTTTTCAATTCCCTCGAGCTTGCGGTGGAGAGTTCGAAATACGCCCTCGATGCTGTCAAGGCTGTCCTGGAGACCCAGTATCCAAACGGCAACATCCCCAATTGGAGGAGCCGCTTTGGCGGCACTCCCGATCGGTCCCAGCCTCCCGTCGGGGCGTACGTCGTCCTCAAGCTGTTCCAGAGGTTGGGAGATGTGGAACTGCTGAAATTTGCCTATCCCATCCTTCGTAAATGGCATTCTTTCTGGAAGGCAAAAAAACCCAGCGGCCTGGCGCGTCGCGACGGCAACAGTGATGGACTCCTGGAATGGGGATCGGACAGAGAACTCCTGCCCGAAAAAGTTCCTCCGTGGGAAGAAAATGCAAAAGGGGAGCAGAGGGCCAAATGGGAATCCGGCCAGGACGATTTGCCCAACTGGGACGATGTCCCCCTTGACAATGAGGCCGGCACCCTGACCATGAACTGTGTCGACCTCAACAGCCTCTATGCCCTGGATGCCTGGTGTATGTCCCAGATCGCCGGCATTTTGAATAAACATGATGATTATGAAAGCTATTTGGACGAATATGGGAAAATGAAAGAGCTGATCAACGCGCGTCTGTGGAACCAACGCGAAGGCTTTTATTTCGACCGCTATTGGGACGGCCGCTTTTCGACGCATAAAGCCGCCTCGAATTTCTATCCGCTCCTGGCCCGCATTCCGGACGAGCAGCAAGCCCGGCTCATGATCAACAAACACTTGCTCAACCCGAAAGAATTTTTGGGGGAGTACGTGATCCCATCCATTTCCCGGGATGACCCGGCCTACAAGGACCAGCAGTATTGGAGGGGAACGATCTGGCCGCCGACCAATTATCTAGTCTACCAAGGCCTGAAAGCCTACGGGTTTGATGCCGTGGCCTCTGAATTCGCCAAAAAAAGTTCGGCGCTGTTCATGCAGAGTTGGCGGAATTTTCAGCTGTGTCCGGAGAATTTCAATTCCCGGACGGGGGAGGCCGGGGGGGAGCGGTACCAGAGCTGGGGTCCCTTGTTCGCCCTTATTGCCCTGGAAGAATATATCGATTTCACGCCTTGGGAAGGATTCCGCTTCGGCATGATCACGCCGGAGGACGACGGGAAGCTCTTCAGAATCGCCATCCAAGGGCGGCATTATGATGTCGAGGTGGACACGAATGAAATCCTGCTCCGCGAGGAAAACAAGGAGATCTTCACGGCGGACGGCGGCGCCGTCATCCGCCATTTCCTCTACGCCGAAAACGAAGTCTCGTTTGAGATCAAGAGCACGGAGAAGAGGCGTATCAAGATCCAATTCCTAAAAAAGGGAAAATACCAACTCCTCCTGGACAACCAGCTCAAACCCCTGTTCAAAGGGCGTTCTTATAAATTTGATGTCCCGGAAGGGGACCACTCCGTACTGATTCAACTCCTGGAAGAGCTGGATTGACGGCCTATTTTTTATTTTCTAAATAGGCCCTTTTCAGCGTGTCGCCGCGCACCCCCTGTCGCAGGGCTTCCAGGGCCAGGATCTCGTCCTGGGGAATGTTCCCGAGATTGACATTGGGGCCGAAGCGCAGGATCAGGTCCTGCTGTTGGTTTTTGAGCGGCGCCTCCCAGATCAAGCTGTTCACATCGGCGACGCCGGCAATGATGTTTTCGACCTCATCTTTTCGCGTCCGCCCTTCCTCGTCGAAAATACCGACGCCTCGTCCAGCCTCGCGGGCCTCGATGATAACCTTGAAGGCCCCTGCTCTGAGGTCTTGGCCAATGAGCTGAAGGACCATGGCGATCGGCAAGATTTCCTTGGGGTCTTTCTTCCCGACTTCGGTGATGACCTTGAAGCCTTTGTCCAGTGATTTCTTGATCAGATCCGCCCGCGTTTTCTGATCGAAATCGATGGTTCCGTCCGAGACTTCGATCGCGGAAAAACCCAATTCCCTGGCGCGCTTCAAATAGTCATTGACGACGCCCTGCCAGACAGCTACCTCGAGGAAGGTGCCGCCCGGCATGGATTCAACGCCGAAGGAGGTAATGACCTCATTTTTTTTCTTCAAGAGAGCCCGATCATAAAACGCGGACGTCCCGAAGGTCAGTTTGATGATATCGATATAATCGACCGCCAGTTCGAGAAGATCTCCCAGGAGACGCAAACCGACCCCTTTATCGATCACCATGGTCAGGCCCGACGTCCGGGGTTTCCGGCTTCGTCCGGCCAAGGGCATTCGGATGATCCCTTCCCAAGCTTTTTCATTCATTGGCGTCTCCTTCCTGTTCCGTCCAGAAGATGTCCCCAGCACTCGGCCGGATTGGATAGCACCGAGGCCATTCTTACGATCGAGTTATGTCCGACAAGCCGATAAGCGGTTGCCAAGCGCGCTTGTGCCAATGCCGGATTATCCAGGCCGCAAATCGTCAGCCGGTCATCAAGGACGACGGTTTCGGCGATTTTTTGGGAGAGGTTATCGAAAATAGCCTTAGCCGCGAGCCTGTCGTCGTCAAAAGCGGCGGAAATGAAGCCTCGCCGTCCTTGTTCGATTCTCGGGAAGAGGATAATCACTCGCGGCCGGTTGAGCGTATCCGGCAGGCATTGATGGGCGGATAAATCCAGCGCTATCTTTTTTCTCCAGACAGCGCTTGCTTTTCTGCCGCAGTCAAGGCGGGTCAGGAACTGTGGGAAGTCATGGACAAGCGTTCCGAGCCGCACATTGTCGACGAGAGAGCCTTTGAACCAAGTGAGATCATTCCCTTCGATTTTAAAATGAACGGTTTCGGTAGAAAAAAGCTTCAATCCCTTGGCGATTCCGCTGAGGAGATAAACTGTCTTGCCGCTTCCGGCGCCGCCCGCGATGACATACAAAAAATTTCTCTTCTCATCGAAGAGGCCGCAGGCGTGCAGGCTGAAGATGCGATGCTTTTCCTCAAGGAGAAAGAGGATGAACCTATAGAGAAAACCCTGATTGCCCCACAAGCTGAAGCGAAGGTCGGACGCTCCACCTTCGAGTTTGAGAAGCGGCCCGCGAAACAGGGCATTGCTTTTCGAAAATTCAAATGTCGCAGGGGCGGCATGCGTATTCTCCAAGACAATGTGACCGTCCAGCTTCCCCGAATAGGATATTTCGACCATCTTGGTGAAATCCGTGAGCAGGGATTTGACCTCGATTTTTTGGGGAAACCGGGGGAGAAGAGCCTTGGCATTGGAACGAATCCCGACTGTCGCCTTGAGGATCCGGATGCCCATCTTATTCATCGTGGTCTTCGTTCAATTGCAGAGCGAGCGTATCATACATGAATATGCCTGGGGTGACAAACACTGATTCAAGCCCATCCGAAAAAATTGTAACGCCTTGAATGTTTCAACCGTATTAACAAAAGATGGAATTTGTTCATGATTGAGAAGGAAGCTTCTAGGCATAAAACTTGCACTTAACATTTTTGGATGTCGAGGGATATAGTGAGTGGGCAATAGCCTGGTGCTGAGGCTTGATTCCTGCTTCTACGCGGCTTCCTTGTCAATTAATTTTACATCGGCCGTAAAGTTCTTTAGGTTGACCGAGCACAATATATGCCTGCGGAGTCCATGATGAAAAAAAGAGTCTGGTGCGTCATTCTATCCGTTTTTGTTATGTCGTTTGTTTCTGCCCCTGCAATTTTTTCGCAGGTCAACCAAGCGGGACAGGTCGATATTGAAGCCCTCAAGAAAACTGCCCCTAAAGTTTATATTGACTGTAGTTCGTGCGACATCGAATACATTAAGACTGAGATTACATTCGTCAACTACGTCCGCGACCGCAAAGAGGCGCAGGTCCATGTTCTGATCACGACCCAAAGCACCGGAAGCGGGGGCAGGGAATACACTCTCTCGTTTTCCGGCCAGAACGATTTTAAGGGCGTGGACGATACCATCAAATATTTTTCCAACCAAACGGATACCGAGGACGAAGTTCGGAAGGGGCTTGTCAAAACGCTGAAAATGGGCTTGCTGACGTACGTGGCACGGACCCCCATCTCAAGCCGGATCGCCGTGTCCTATGCCGAAGAGAAAAAATCCGAAGCCGTCTTCGACAAATGGAAATCTTGGGTCTTCAGCATCAGCAGCGACGGCTATTTCAACGGAGAAAAGTCGTACAAGTCCAGCTCGATCGGTGCGAATGTCTCAGCCAACCGGGTGACTCCGGAAATCAAGATTCGACTGGGCCTATCGGTCAGCTATCAAAACGATCACTATGAATATGAGGATTATTCGGCCCAAAGCGACCGGCAGAGCTATTCGTTCGACGGCCTCGTCGTCAAAAGCCTCGGCGAACATTGGTCGGTCGGGGGATACTTGAATGCGTCGTCTTCAACATACAGCAATATCCGTTTCAGCCTGGGCCCGGCGCCGGCCATCGAGTACAGCGTTTTTCCCTATTCTCAGTCCACCCGCAGACAGCTGTGCGTCCTGTACCGGATCGGATTCAACATGGTCCGCTATCGGGAAGAGACGATTTACCTCAAAACAAAGGATAACCTGTGGCAGGAATCTCTATCGGTAGCTTTAACCATAAAGGAGAAGTGGGGGTCCGTCTCGGCCCAGCTTTCCGGATCCCACTATTTTCATGATATGAGCAAGTATGAGCTGAACGCATTCGGCACGATTCAGCTCAATCTATTCAAAGGGCTAAATGCGTATATCTTGGGGGGCGGCTCTCGGATCCGCGACCAACTTTCATTGGTCAAAGGCGAAGCCTCCCTGGAGGAGATCATCCTCCGGCGCCGCCAGCTTGAGACCGGATACAGCTACTTCTTCATGTTCGGCTTGAGCTATACCTTCGGTTCGATCTATACCAACGTTGTGAACCCGCGCTTCGGCAGCCTAGGCGGCAGCGGCACGTCGGTTATCATCAACTAAAGGAGAACCCTGGTGAAAACCACGTTCAAGAAGAACCAGAGGGAAAACCGGCAGTCTGGAAACGCAAGGGCTAAAAAATGTCGGACACGGACCCTGCCAGAACAAAAAGAGGCCACCGTGAAGTTCCCCTATCCGATGATGTTCGTTCTGATTCTTGCCTTCCTATCCACGGCCTTCATAGCGACCGGTTTGGCCCAGACGACGGGTCAGGCTCCGGGCGGGGACCTGAAAAAAAGCGCTCCGAGCGTTTTCCTGAAATCCAGCTTGGATCCCGCTTATTTTCGAAAAGAGATTGTTTATGTCAACTACGTCGAGATCGAAGCCGACGCGCAAGTCCTTGTCGACATCACATCTCAAAAAACGGAGAGAGGCGAAGAATTCATATTTTCTTTTACCGGACGCAAGGAATTTGCGGGCGTCAATGATGTTTTGAAATATACGGCCGATCTGACAAAAAAACCCGAAGACACAAAGCCGGAGCTGGCCAAACTTTTGAAACTCGGCTTGATGCGATACGTTTCGAAAACGCCGATCGCCGGTCGGGTCGATATCTCGTTCATGGACCAGGTCAAGCCCACCTCCGTGGTCGACAAATGGAATTTTTGGGTTTTCAGCCTGAGCGCCGATACGTTCCTTAACGGCGAACAAACCTACAAGATGCAAGACATATTCGGAAGCTTCTCGGCGAGCCGTGTCACTCCCGAATGGAAGATCCGGCTTTCGGTGGGAGCTTCTTATATGAAAAATACCTATTCGGTCGAGGACTATAATTATGAAAGCTCCATGGACAGCCGGAGTTTCAGCGGGTTGGTCGTGCGGAGCCTCTCCGATCATTGGTCTGTCGGGGCGTATCTGAGCATTTATTCTTCTACCTATAGCAACACAAAGCTGAGCATCAGCCCGGCGCCGGCGATCGAATATGACCTTTTTCCTTATTCCCAATCGACCAAGAAGCAACTGCGCTTTCTCTATCGGTTGAGCTTCACGGATGTTCGCTATCACAAGGAAACGATCTACGGTCAAACGAAAGAGACGCTGTGGAGCGAATCTCTGACCGCCAGCCTGGAGCTGAAACAGCCGTGGGGCGCGGTCAGCACGTCGCTCGCAGGCTCGCATTATTTTCACGACCTCAAAAAGTATCGCCTGACGCTGGATGTTGAGCTTTCGTTGCGCATTTTCAAGGGATTGAATTTCAATATTTCCGGCGGAGGGGCGCGGATCCACGACCAATTGTCCCTGGAGAAGGGAGAAATCTCCTGGGAAGAAGTCCTGCTGCAGAGACGGCAGCTTGAAACAGGCTATAATTATTTTTTCTCGATCGGACTCAGTTATACATTTGGCTCGACCAGCAGCCACGTCGTGAACCCGCGCTTCGGGTCGGGCAGCGGGACCTCGATCAGCATCAGCTTTTAGGGAACGTCCGCCGGGCTTGGCCGGGAGACTTTTTGGGATCCGACTATTTAATAGCCGTATGGATGGCGGCGGCGCCTAAAAATAGAGGTTGGAATGTCACCGTTCGAAAGCCGGCTTGGCCGAGCAGGCCGGCCAATTCTTGGGCCGGAAAAAACCGGGGAATGGTCGCAGAGAGATACGCATATCCCGCCCTGGAGCCAGACAACCGGTAGCCCACCGGTTTGACGATCGTCTTCACATAGAGATGAAACAGCCTGCGCACGACCGGCAATTTGGGCTGGCTTGTCTCCAGGTTGATGAAACGTCCCCCGGGCTTGAGAATCCGGCGGAATTCCTGGAAGGTGCCACGGAGAATATCCTTGGACAGGTTGAGATTTCTGGTGGCGAACGAGATCGTGATCAAATCGAATCGATCGGAAGCAAAGGGAAGACTCTTTGCATCGGCCATCACCAATGCCGCCTCCAGGACGGACTTGGCCGAGGCTTTCAGGAGCATGAGCTGGCAGAAATCCAGAGCGATCACTTTTGTGCCGGGAGGAGCGAGCCCGGCCAGGTTTTGAGCCATTTCGCCCGTCCCGCTGCAGACGTCCAGCCAGAGCATCCCGCCCCCGCGGGCGGCGGCCTCAGCGGCCTTATTCCTCCATCGGCGGTCCAAGCCCAGGGTTAAAATACGATTCACAAGCTCATAGGTCGGAGCGACTTCATCGAAGATTTTTTGGACGCCGGTCTTCATCACAAAATCTTTTTGACAAGAAGTCAGAAAGGTATATTATACTTTGTTCTTCGCTCGCGCAAACCGTTGACGACAACCTGGAAACCGGGACAGCCATCAAGAAGGTCTCTATCGACGGCAGAGAAACTGACATGTCCGGCCCCAACACCAAGCTTCTCGAAAAATTTAAAAAAAGAGGGGAAACGAGTTATGAAAGGATGGATGGAGGTGAAATGAGAAGAAGAGTATTTGCTCTCTGCGTGTATGTATTGACAGGCTTGCTTTTTTTGCTGCGAGTTTCGCTCTTCAGCCAAACTCAAAGCCCACCCGCGTATGATATTCTGATCAAGAACGCAACGATCTATGACGGGTCGCTGGCCGCGCCTTTGAAGGCCGATATCGCCGTCAAATACGACCGGATCGCCAAGATCGCGAAGTCGATCGAGGAGACGGCCGGCCGGGTGATCGAGGCCAAGGGACTCATCGTCACGCCCGGATTTATCGACCTCCATACGCATGTCGACGAGGGCATGTATTTTCCCGAGAACCGGGCCTGCCTGAACTATCTGCTGCAGGGCGTGACGAGCATCGTCGCCGGTCAGTGCGGCGGAAGCGCCTGGCCGATCTTTGAGAAGGCCGAAGACCTCATAGACACCTGGACCAAAGAGGGGATCGGTCCGAATGCGGCCCTGCTTGTCGGCCACGGCCAAGTCCGGCAGATCGTCCTCGGCATGGAGAACAGGGCTCCAACTCCTGAAGAGCTGGAGAAAATGAAAGCGCTTGTCCATGAGGCCATGGAGCAGGGCGCTTCCGGGCTTTCGACGGGATTGATCTATCTCCCAGGATCGTTTTCTAAAACGGATGAAATCATTGAGCTGGCCAAAGTCGTCGCAGCCTACGGCGGAATCTATCATACTCACGTCCGCAATGAGCGGAACCGGCTTCTCGATGCGATCAAAGAGGCGATCGAGATCTCCGAGAAATCCGGGGCCAGAGCCCACATCTCCCATTTTAAGGTCATGGGCAAGGCCAACTGGGGACTGGTGGGACAAGCCTGCTCGGTTATTGAAGAGGCCCGGGCCAAGAGCCTGAAAATCACGGCCGATCAGTATCCCTACCCCTTCACCAACGGCTATCCCTACCAACGCCTGATCCCCAGAGCGACTTGGGTTGGACGGGAGGCCGTCGACCGGCTGAATTCTACCGATGTCCAAAGAATGTTTGAGCATTTCGGCGATTCCGAGCTCGTCGAGCTTTACAAGAAAGTGACTCCCTACTACCCAGTGTCGGAGCGCCAGCTCCAGTTCATCAAGAGCCTTCCCCGAAATCGGCTGGTGGATTTCGCGTCCCAGTTTCTATTCGACCTATCGAGTTTCCAGGGCCCGGAGAGCATGCGAGAACGGATGCTTTTCCTCAAAAGAATGGCCGATCCCGAGGAAGCCCGGAGGATCCGTCAGGAGGTCCGCAAATCTATCGAGGACACTCTCGGCCCTGAAAATTATGTCGTCGGCATATGCGTCGAGAAGAACCTGGAGGGGAAATCGCTCAAAGACGTGGCCGCGATCAAGGGAAAAACCATCGAGGACGCGGCCATCGAACTCGACCTGATGGGCGCCAAGTGCATCCCTTTTCAGATGTGCGAACCGGATATCGAAACGATCATGAAAAAAGACTATGTGGGTACCGGGAGTGATGGGGCAGCACCTGCCTATGGGATCGGGCTTACCCATATCCGTTCCTATTCCACGTTCCTTCACAAGGTCAAAAAATATGCGATCGACAAAAAAATTATCTCCCTGTCCCAAGCCATCCGCTCGCAGACATCCTTGCCTGCGGAGATCATGAACTGGAACGATAGGGGTTGGGTCAAGGAAGGGTATAAGGCCGACATGGCCATCATCGACCTGAAGAACCTCAAGCTTCCCACCTCCATTTCCAACCCCCACCAGTACAGCCAGGGCGTGGCTTTCCTGCTCATCAACGGGCAGCTGACCATTGACAACGGGAAATGGAACGGGAAGCTTCCCGGAAAAATTTTGAAGCTCAAAAAATGAGGAGGTCCTATGAGTCTTAAATTTTCGAGGAGGGAATTCCTAAAGACGGGGATCGGCATCGGCGCGGCCTCGCTGATCGGGGGAGGGAAGGGGCTGATCGGCCAAAGCTCCGCCGTCGTGCCGCAGTCCACGGGTTTGATGCGGGTGGTCGCCTCGGGCAACGGGATCCGGGCCACGGAAAAAGCCATGGAGCTCATGCTCAAAGGCACCGACCTTCTGGACGCTGCCATCGCCGGTGTGAATATCGTCGAAGAGGACCCCAATGATATGTCGGTTGGTTACGGCGGTCTGCCCAATGAGGAAGGGGACGTCGAACTCGATGCTTCGGTGATGTACGGACCCACCCATATGTCGGGCGCTGTGGCCGCTTTGCAGTCTGTCAAAACTCCTTCCAAGGTGGCCAAATTGGTCATGGAGCGGACGGAGCATTGCCTGCTCGTGGGGAAAGGGGCGCTGAAGTTCGCCATGGCCCACGGATTCAAAAAGGAAAACTTGTTGACGGACCGCGCCCGGGAGGCCTGGCTGCGCTGGAAGGAAACCCTTTCCGACAAGGACAATTGGCTCCCCCCTAAATCCGAAAAGCTGCCTGCGGAGCTCCAGGGCGCCGTCATGACCTACGGGACGATCAACTGCATCGTCTTGGATGCCAAAGGGGACCTAGCCGGCGTGACGACAACGAGCGGACTTTCGTTCAAGATCCCCGGACGGGTCGGGGATTCGCCGATCATCGGCGCTGGGCTCTATGTCGATAACAACGTCGGTGCGGCGGGCTCAACCGGGCTGGGCGAGGCGAACATCATGAATTGCGGAAGCTTTCAGGTCGTCAATTTCATGGCCCAAGGGAACTCTCCGGAACAAGCCTGTCTTAAAGCCCTTGAACAAATCTCCAACAAGACAAAATTGATCCCTCGGCGCCTCAATTCGGAGGGACTGCCCAATTTCGGCTTGAGTTTCTATGCCATCAACAAGAAGGGCCAGTACGGATCGGCCACCATGTGGGGCGGCGGCCGCTATGCCGTGCACGACGGACAGAAAAACGACTTTAAGGAGAGCGCCTTCCTCTATAAAAGAAAGACGTGATTCTCATTCTTCAAGGATAAGAACCCTGTAGCCGTCCTGAGAGAGGCTTTCGGCGATCGCCCTCGAGGCGGCCTGGTCCTTGGCCTGGATCCGGACGCGGAAATATCGTTGGGATGCGGTTTCGAATAGAGAGATAAAGACCTTGTTGTATTTATTTTTGAGCCGGCTCTCCAGGGCCCGCGCATTATTTTCGGAAATAAACGAGCCCACTTGAATGACGAACTTTTGCCCGGCCTCCGCTTGGAGGGCCTGACCTTCTAGGACGTCCAGTCGGACGGGCGCGGTGCCGTGACCTACGATATCCAAAAGCCTGGCCGCCGCGTAGGACAGGTCGATAATGCGCTCTTTGACAAAAGGGCCCCGGTCATTGATGCGCACGACAGCGGTGCGGCCGTTGTCTAGATTTGTGACCATGACCTGGGTCCCGAAGGGCAAGGTCCTGTGGGCGGCGGTCATCTCGTACATGTCGTAAATTTCCTTGTTGGACGTCGGCTTTCCATGGAAATCCGGGCCGTACCAAGAAGCCATGCCCGTCTGGACGGTACCGCCCCCGGGGAAAAATCTAGCCCTGGCGCAGGAAGCCACAAGGGACAGGAAGCAAAGACTCACCATGATCAGATTTTTTCGCACTGGTCGTTGCAGCATCTTTAAAAAATATATGATATCAGGCCGGCCCGGGTGTGGCAATCGCCTCTCTCGGTGATTTGGGGAATGAATTCTCTTCTTCCCGGCTCATCTTCATGGGTGAATTGGAAAACGACCTCCATTTATTATAAAATACCTCGCCATCCGGTCACCATGAAAAAAGTTTTGCCATTCCTTCCGGCCACCCTCTATTATGGGCTGATTTTTTTTCTTTCGTCCCGGTCCCATACCCTGGATGTCCCTGTGCCCAACTTTGATAAGCTGGCCCATGGGGCGGCATTCTCACTCCTGGGATTTCTGTTGGCCTTAGGGTTTTTCAAGAGCCTTCACGCTTCTCTCAAGATGAAAATTTTGTGCGCTTGGCTGTTGGGAGCGGGGCTGGGGATCCTGGACGAAATCCATCAGATCTTTGTCCCGGGCCGGGCATCGGACCCGCTGGATGCCACGGCAGACGCCATTGGCGTGGGACTGGGGATTCTTTTGTATTGGCTGGTCGTGCGAAAAAAAATATCTCCAGGATCTAGATAAAAGGCTCGCCGAGAAATCTTACCAATTTTTTCTTCAAAAGGGCGAACGCTTTTTGGGGGTCGGAGCAGAAGATGAAGAGCTTCGCATCCTCCGCCGATATCGTCCCATATTTGATCATGGCCCTGAAGTCCAGGACATTCCGCCAGTAATCTTCTCCATAGAGCATGACGATGACTTCTTCGCTGGCGATCTTGCCCGTCTGGATCAGGGTGATCGTCTCGAAAAATTCATCGAGAGTGCCGTAACCGCCGGGAAAGGCCAGCACGGCCCGGGCTCGGGAAATAAGCCAGAATTTTCTCATGAAGAAATAGTGAAAGATAAAGGAGAGCTCGGGAGAGATATAAGCGTTCGGCGCCTGCTCGTGCGGCAGAGAGATGTTCATGCCGATTGTTTTTGCGCCGGCGCGGAGCGCGCCGCGATTGGCCGCTTCCATAATGCCGGGGCCCGCTCCCGTACAAATGACGAAATTTTTCCCCTTGGGCTTTAAAGGGATCGCCCATTGGGCCAGGAGGAAGGCCAACTCTTCGGCCTCCCAGTAATATTGGGTGAGCACAGATTTTTGACCTTCAGAATTGGCCCTGGCCGACCCGAGAAAAAGCACAGTATTGTTGACTTTCAGCCTGTCCAGCCTCGACAAAGGCTCCAGGTATTCGCTGAGAATGCGCAGGGTGCGCGCATCGGCGGAGCTCAAGAATTCGGGGTTGCCGTAGGCTTTTTCAGGGAATGTTTTACTGTTCATAAGGGAATTCTAACTGAAACCTGTTTTGACTTCAATCAGTCCCTATGGTATCTATATGGGCCTGAAAACGATGAAGGAGTGCGGATGAGTCAGTCCCTTGAGAACCTGGCCAGGATGGATTATCCGGGTCGGGCCCTGGCCATCGGCCGGGACCTGTCTGGGGCGTTCAACATTGTCATCTATGCCGTCACCGGAAGGTCGCCTTCGAGCCAGGCCAGGCGCTTGGAGCTGGACGCCAATGCCATCTGGACTAAACCCACAGACCCCGACGCCCTCCGGAAAGGGAACCCTGACCTGTTGATCTATCCGGCTGTCATCTTAACGGAAGGGTTGGCCTTCAGCAACGGCAAACAGACTTCGGATATCGCTTCCCGGTCCGGTCAAAGCCCGGTGCAGGTTCTGGATGAGGCTTTGAAGAACTGGGAATACGAGCCCGATTCGCCCATATTTACGCCCCGCATCAGTGGCTGCATACTTCCGTCCGGCCGGGCCGGCCTGAGTCTAATTAAGCGGGCTGAGAACGGCGCTTCACTCCGATTTCTTTTCGAAGTGCCGCTCATCCCGGGCAAAGGTAAGCTCTTGACGACCTATACGGGAGAAAACAAGGACCCTCTTCAATCTTACACCGGGGAGCCTCTGGACCTTGGTCTCAGGGAACCGACGGCCCAGGCCTTGGCCGAAGCGGTTGACCAAGCCCTCAAGCCGCAGGGAAGGGAAGGGGACTTCCGCGTCGCCGTGGCTTGTGTCTTTGCCATGGCGACCAATATGAAAGACCATCGAGTATTTATCATCAACCGCCATGAAGGGAAACGACGATGAACAAAGAGCAACCGGATAAATCGGCTAGAAAGCAGTATTTCACGAGAGTGAGAGAGCAATTTCCCGAGCTGCTGGAATTCGGCGGACAAAAATTCCTCAAAAGGCTGTCGATGAGATATGGAGAGAATCCCGGTTATCCGGCCGCATTTTATATCGAAGAAAAAGCGGCCGGTCCCAACATGGCCACCATGCAGGTCCTCCAGGAAGGGACCAAAGGCCTAAGTTATATCAATGTGGGAGACATGGATCTTGGCCAGAGATTGGCCCGGAAGCTGAACGACATCTACAAAAAGAAGCATGTCTGCGTGCTGATCAAACACGAGATGCCGAGCGGCGTGGCCTTGGCAGACGGCCCCGAAGAGGCGTTCGAGAAGGCTTGGAAGAGCGACCCGTTGTCCAATTTCGGCAGCGTGAATGTCTTCAATTTTATCGTCACGGACGGACTGGCCAGGCTGCTCGTAGAAAGTCCGCGGAACGTCGAGGTCGTTTATGCCCCGGATTTTACGCCCGAGGCGCTCGGGATATTGTCCCAGCGAAAACCGCTTCGGGTTGTCCGGATGGGCGCTCCGCTCGACAAGCCCGCCGTCGACAATGGGCTTGAGTTCAAGCGCGTGGCGGGCGGACTCCTCGTCCAGAAAAGATTCGATTCAAAAATCACCTCGCCCGCGTCCGTCGAGACAGTTTCTCGGCGGAAACCGACGGACGATGAAGTCCAAGCGGCCGTCTTCAACTGGATCGTGGCTTCGTTTACCCGCTCCAACGCCATTGTCATCGGCACAGCCGACAAAGTCCACGGCATCGGCTCGGGCCAGAGAAGCCGCATCGATTCCGCGGAAAATGCCATCCGTTACTCGCGGCGCGGCTATGGGCCGGAGGGATGCGTGATGGCTTCGGATGCGTTCATGCCGTTCCCCGACGTGGTCGAACTGGCCGCCCAAAACGGCATCATCGCGATCATCTATCCGCTCGGCTCGGTGAACGACCAGGAGGTCATCGACAAGGCCAACGAGTATAACCTGGCCATGATCGTCACGAGAAAGCCGGGCGAGGTCGATTGCGAGCGGTGCTTCTTGCATCGGTGATCTTGGCCATGGGCTTAAAAACATATCAAGACAAAAGGAACTTTAAAAAGACTCCCGAGCCCGCGGGAACGTCCGCAAGAAAGAAAAGCCGAAAAAAGGCGGACCTTCTCTACACCGTCCAGCGCCATCAGGCTTCTCATCTTCATTTTGACTTGCGTCTCGAAGAAGACGGCGTCTTGAAAAGCTGGGCGATCCCCAAAGAGCCTCCGCTCGAAGAGGGCGTCCGCAGGCTGGCCGTCCAGGTGGAGGACCATCCGCTGGACTATGCCGGCTTCGAAGGGACGATTTCCGAAGGCGAGTATGGGGCCGGGACCGTGGAAATCTGGGACAAAGGGCGCTATGTGCCGGAGGAAACGACGCCCGCGAAACGAGTGTTCGAGATCAAAGGCCGAGTGCTCCGCGGGACCTACGGCCTCATCAAGCTCAAAAGCAAAGAACCGCAGGATCGCAACTGGCTATTCTTTAAGCTGAAAGGCGGTCCAGCCTAGGACCGATCAAGAGGATGGAAGCCATGGACCTAGCGATTCTTTGGCATTTTCATCAGCCCCTTTACCACAAGCCCAAAAGTCGCTACTACATGCTGCCATGGGTCAACTATCACACGACGAAAAACTATTATCAGATGGCCCGGCTGGCGGAAGAAAGTGGATTTCCATGCGCCTGTAATTTTGTCCCGTGCCTTTTGGAGCAGATCGCAGATTATGCCTGTGGGAGGGCTTCCGATCCCTATCAGCGCGCGCTTGAAAAACATCCGGACCAGCTGGAGTCCTTTGAGCTCGAGCTTTTAAAGAACTTCGTCCCGGACGAACATGACCCGGCCGCTCTTCAGTGGAAAGCTCTTCGCTCTTTCTTTTCTCCTGTGGAGGAGATCCCCGGGGACAAGCAGGAGCTGTTTCATCTTCAAAAAGAGATCTTTCAAAACCTTTTCCTCTTATACAGCAGGCTGGCCCAGGGTGTGGGGCTCGAATTGACCACTTCACCCTACTACCATCCTCTTCTGCCTTTGATTTTTGACCTGGATGTCGCCGGCGATGGTCAGCGGCCGCCCGTTTCCTTCCGCCATCCCGAAGACGGCGAACAACAAATCCAAACGGGCCGTGAATATTTCAAAAAGACGTTCGGCTTTTATCCCCAGGGGATGTGGCCGTCGGAGGGTGGAATCAGCCGCAGCGTCGCCCGAGCGATTGCCGCTGCCGGTTTCAGCTTCGCCGTGACGGATGAGAATGTGCTCTGGAAAAGCCTGAACAAGCCGATCGACCGAAAAAACCTCTATCGTCCTTATGTCTCTGAAGGCCTAGCCGTATTTTTCCGGGACCGCGAGCTTTCGGACCTGATCGGATTTGAGTACCACAAATGGGACGAGCGGGACGCGGTTCAGGATTTCATCCGGAGAATCAAGGAACGAAAAAAAGTCTGCGATGACCATTCCATTCTGGTGATCGCCCTCGACGGCGAAAATCCCTGGGGTTCTTATCGTCAAAACGGAGTCCCTTTTCTTAGGGAATTTTTTCTCCGCCTGAAGGAACAAAAGGACATCCATCCCACGCTGTTCCGGGACCATCTGGCTCGCCATAAGCCTTCCCGTGAGGTGTCTCTCGTCCCCGGCACCTGGCAAGGAAATTTTTCGAAATGGGTGGGTACTCCGGCCAAGAACGAGGGCTGGGTGGAGCTCGGCAAGGCCCGAGACGCTTGCGGCCCCAGCCAAGAGATCCTGGTCGCGGAGGGCTCAGACTGGTTCTGGTGGTTTGGCGAAGAAGCGACAGCAGAATTCCGCTATCTTTTTAAGAGCTATATTGAGGAAGCCTACAGACAGACAGGGAAAAAGCCATGACCGAAGAAAAACTCACGTTCCTGTTGGCCGTCCATAACCACCAGCCGGTGGGGAATTTTCTCTCAATTTTCAAGAACGCCTTCAACGATTGCTATAGACCGTTTTTTGAAGAGATCGAAAAGCATCCGGCCCTAAAGCTGACCGTTCATTTTTCGGGTCCCCTTTGGGAATACATGCAGGAGAAGGACAAAGCATGCTGGGACATCATGCATGAGCTCGTCAGAAGACGGCAGGTCGAGCTTCTCGGCGGCGGCTTCTATGAGCCCATCCTGTCCATCATTCCTGAGGAAGACAGACTCGGGCAGCTGGCGATGATGAGCCAATTCCTGGCGCAACAATTCGGAACCAAGCCGCGAGGTGCCTGGCTGGCCGAGAGGGTCTGGGAGCCAAGCCTTGCCAAAACATTGGCCCAGGCCGGCATCGAATATACGCTTCTTGACGAAGAGCATTTTCATTACGGCGGGATCGCCGACATTCACGAAATATACATCACCGAAGATGAAGGGTGTGCAGTCAAGCTTTTTCCGATTGATAAGAAGCTGCGCTATCTTGTTCCTTTTCAGGGGCTGGAGGAAATCCGGGCTTACCTCGATTCCGTCAAGAGCGCGGGGGGTCTGGCCATCCTTGGTGACGACGGGGAAAAATTCGGTCTTTGGCCCGGCACACATAAATGGGTCTATAAGGACGGCTGGCTGGCCCGATTCCTGGATTTTCTGGAAAGCGAAGACATCCGGACGCAGACTTACTCTCAGGCCTTGGACTCTCGGCCGCCCAAGAGACGCGTCTATCTGCCTCCCGCTTCCTATGAAGAGATGATGGAGTGGGTGCTGCAGCCCGAAGATCTCGAAATTTTCAAGAGGCTCAAGGACCAGACTCCGCCCGAAGCCCGACGCTTTCTGCGCGGAGGGTTTTTCCGAGAATTCTTTTTGAAATACCCGGAGTCCAATCATCTTCACAAGAAAATGCTTTTTGTCTCCGGGCGGGTCCGGGAAAAAGGAGATAGCGAGGCCCGCAGAGAGGTTTACAAGGGCCAGTGCAATGATCCCTACTGGCATGGTGTCTTCGGCGGCCTTTATCTTCCGCACCTGAGGGAGGACGCGTACTCCCATCTGCTGCGCGCGGAGAGCCGGCTGCCTCAGATGTCCGGCTGGAAAGAGTTGGATATGGATCTGGACGGCGCCGCCGAAATTGTGCGCCAGGGAGGGTCGTTCGGCTTGGTCATCAAGCCTTCACTCGGGGGAAATATCGTCGAGCTGGATTATTATCCGCTGTCGCGAAACCTGTGCAACGTCCTTTCGCGCCGAAAGGAATCCTACCATCTCCGCGGGGCTGCAGAGGGAAACGGGGGGAGAAGCATCCATGAGCTCGCCAAGGAGCTCCCGCAGGGAGCCCAGAAGCTCTTCCGTTATGACCGGCACCGGCGCACCTCGGGAGTCGACCATTTCCTGGCTCCGGCCACAACAACGGAACAATTCCAGAATATCGATTACGAAGAACAGGGGGATTTTGTCGATCAGGCTTATGGATTCAAAGCGGCCGAGGCTAACCTCAGCCTCTTCCGAGAAGGCTATATCCGGCAGGGCGATAAGCGAATTCCTGTTTCCATCCAGAAAATAATTATCCCCCAGGACGAGGAAATCCTCGTCCGATACACGATCCAAAACGGCTCGGATAAGTCCACCGAGCTATTGTTCGGTTCGGAATGGAACTTTTATATGATTCCCGACGAGTTGACGCTGGGGGAAGCAGAGGTCCGCCTGCTCAGGGGAAGGATCCTCTTTGAAGCGAACCCGCGACAGGCTCTCTGGCACTTTCCGCTGCAGACGCTCTCCCAATCCGAAAAGGGTTATGATATAATCCATCAAGGCTTTTGCTTGCTTCCCAACTGGAAAATATCCTTGTCCGGCGGGGCGACCTTTTCTGTCGAAATTCGTTTGCGAGAAGATAAAACGTGAAGCCAAAATATTTTTTGCTCGTCCTGCACAGCCATATCCCCTATGTCATCGCCCATGGGAGCTGGCCGCACGGCATGGACTGGCTGTATGAGGCTGCCGCAGAAAGCTATCTGCCGCTTTTGGATGTCTTTTTCAAATTGGCGGAGGAAGGCCTTTCTCCCCAAATCAACATCAGCTTTACGCCTGTCCTGATGGATCAGCTCAAGAGCTTTTATTTCCGAGAGGGGTTTGAAGCCTATCTAAAGATGAAGATCGAGGCGGCCGGGCGCGACCGGCGGTGTTTCGAGAAGACGGGCCAGGACGAGCTCCGTGGGCTGGCCATTTACTGGGAGAAATGGTATGAACGGATCTCCCGGCAGTACTCCGAAAAATGCAACGGCGATATCATCGACGCCTTCCGCCGTCTCCAGGACGGCGGACACATCGAAGTTCTCACATCCGGCGCCACCCACGGCTATTTTCCGCTTTTATCCAGAGATGAATCGATCGAGCTTCAAATCCGGCAGGGAAAATTCGTTTATAGGCGCTTTTTAGGACGTGAGCCCAAAGGATTCTGGGTTCCCGAATGCGCTTATCGACCCGCTTACCGTTGGAAGCGGCCGTTTGGAGACATAGAGCCATATGCGCGCCAGGGCGTGGATGAGATCCTAGAGAAAGATGACATCGGCTATTTCTTTGTCGATACGCACCTCCTGCGGGGAGGAGAAGCCAAAGGCGTCTATACCGACCGCTTTCCGGCGCTTAAACATCTCTGGGAAAAATTCAAGGACCAATACGCCCCGGAACAAGAATCTTCCCGAACGCCCTATTTGCCCTATCTGGCCTACCCCTCCAACGTGCCCTTTTTCGTCAGGGACGAGGTTTCCGGGTCCCAGGTCTGGAGCCGGCACATGGGATACCCGGGGGACGGTTGGTACCTTGAGTTCCACAAAAAACATTTTCCGGGCGGCATGCGGTATTGGAGGATCACTTCGAACGACGCCGATCTCGCCGATAAAGCCGTTTATGATGTTGCCAAGACCGCAAAACGCATGGAAGACCATGCCACACATTTTGTTGGCATTCTCCAAGCATCTCTCAAGGATAGAAAAGCGGGGACTGTCGTCGCCCTTTACGATACCGATCTCTTCGGGCACTGGTGGTTTGAAGGTCCGGAGTGGCTTTATGCGGTGCTCAAGAAATTGGCTTTGACGGAAGTCCGCCCGCTGACTTGCGGCCGGTCTCTGGAACAAATCCCGGCACAGACCAGCGTCTCACTCCCAGAAGGGTCGTGGGGAGAGGGTGGGTTTCATTGGATCTGGTTCAACGAAGACACCTCCTGGATATGGGAAAAGGTCTACCGTATCGAAGACGACACCGCCAAACTAGACCAAGCTGTGCTGTCAAAAAAGGCGGAAAGCCGCAGGCTGCTAAGGCAATTTTTAAGGGAAAAGTTCCTCTTGGAAAGCTCGGACTGGCCTTTTTTAGTTTCCACCTGGTCGGCCAGGGATTATGCGGAAATTCGGGCGGCCGAGCATTATGAGCGAGCCTCGGCACTCTTGGCCTGGCTCCAGCGGGGAAAAGCTCTGATCCCTGAGGACGAGCGTCTTCTCCAATCCTGGGAGCTGGAAGACGGCCTGTTCGAGGAATTGGTCACAACCGATGGAAAAGTTATTTGAAAAAACTCTGGTCATGATCCTTTCCGGAGGGAAAGGCGAGCGGCTGTATCCCTTGACCAAGGACCGGGCCAAGCCTTCCGTCCCTTTTCTCGGCACGTACAGGATCATCGATTTCAGCCTTTCCAACAGCCTGAACTCCGGGCTCCGCAAGATCGCCCTTCTCACCCAGTACAAATCTCTTTCGCTCGAACGTCACATTCTGTTCGGCTGGAACATTTTCCATCCGGAAAGCCGAGGTTCGATCATCTCGCTTCCGGCCCAGGGGCGCGTGGGGGAGCGCTGGTACGAAGGGACCGCCGATGCCGTCTTTCAGAATATCTATTCGATCCAGCAGGAAAACCCGGAAGTCGTGCTTGTGCTTTCGGGGGATCATGTTTACAAGGCCGATTACGGCCGGATGATCAGGTTCTATCTCGATAAAGACGCCGATGTCGTGGTCATGGCCAAGCCCGTGCCGCGCCAGGAGGGAAGGAGATTCGGCGTCGTCCGGACGGATGCGTCTGGACGCATCGGGGAATTCGTGGAAAAGCCAAAAAATCCTCCTGCCTTGCCCGGTGAGCCAGATCAGTCACTAGCCGCCATGGGAATCTATCTGTTCAAGACGCCGAACCTGATCCGGGCCCTCATGCAGGACGCGAAGAGCGCCAAGAGCAGCCACGATTTCGGCAAGGATGTCCTGCCCCGTCTCGTCGGGGAACACAAGGTCTATGCCTATCCCTTCCAGGGATATTGGGAAGATATCGGGACGATCGACGCCTACTGGAAATCCAACATGGCCTTTCTCTCCCCGGCGCCTCCGTTCGACCTCTATGATGCGACCTGGCCGGTCCGGACGTATCAAGGACAGAACCCTCCGGCGTTTGTTGATAAAAGCTCCCTGGTCAATTCCATCGTCGGCCCGGGATGCCGTATCTCCGGGGCCAGCCTCAAGAATTCCATCCTGTCTCCCGCTGTCCAAATCGGCCGACACTCTGAGATTCTGGATTCGATCATTTTCGAAGGAGCCCAGATCGGGAAAAACGTCAGACTGAAAAAGGTCATCGTAGACAAGGTTTGCATCATTCCGGATGGTTTTACCATCGGCTATGACCCAAAGCAGGATGACCGCTATTTCAAAGTTTACGGCGAAGGCATCCGCATCGTGCCCAAGAACTGGAGGCTGGATTGATCCAAACGTTTCAATTTTCCGCGTCGGATTTTCAGAAGGACGAGCCCAGGGAGCTGATGCTCCTGTCCATCATTAGCCAGAGCTTTTTTCAGCCCTTCTCCATCGAGGACAATCTACTAGTCATCTTGACCGCGTTGACCTCGGGGTCGGGCGTTGGGTTCAATCGGGCCATGCTCTTCCGGACGGCCGGAGAGGTCCTCAAAGGGGAACTCTGGCTCGGCCCCAAATCCGCTGAAGAAGCGAATTCCATTTGGGAAGTGCTCTCCACGCCGGGCATCGGCTATGTGGAAATCATCGAACACAACCGCGCTCTGCTCAGCCGGCAGGCGGATTCGCTGAGCAAGAGGCTCAAGCCGCTTGTCTATTCTCTGGACCGAGAGCCGCTGTCGATTCCTGCCCTGGCCGCCGCCAAGAGGGAAGTGATTTGGGTCAAGGACGCCCGTTCCGAGCCGTCGGTGGACAAGACTTTTTTGGACGTTGTCGGTGTCGATGAGTGGCTCTGCGTTCCACTCTTCTCGGGCGAGGAAGTCCTGGGCGAGGTCATCCTGGACAACGCGATCACGCGACGGCCGATCGAACGCAAAGACATCAAGCTGGCCAGCCTGTGCGGCCTGATGGCCGGGAACTATATGTATGCGACGATGCTTCATAAAAAGCTTGTGGACATGGAGCGCATGGCCGCCCTTGGCGAGATGGCCATGTTCGTGATGCACCAGCTGCGCAATCCTCTGGCCGCCATCGGCGGCTTCACCGATCAACTCGTCAATTCCCCGAACGATGAAGTCCGAACGCGGCGGAACCTGGACATTATCAGGAAAGAAATCAAGCGGCTGGAAGACGTCTTGTTCAAGCTGACGCCGTTCTTGAAAATGGATATGCGGAAACCGATTTCCTTTGAGCTTCCGCCCGTTGTCCAGGCCGTTCTTCAGGGCCCAAACATCCAGGCCAAGCGCGAAAGCACCCCGATCGAAGTCGAAATCGAGGATAGGCTTCCGGAGATTCTGGGGGACCCGACCTACGTCGGAGAAGCGCTGCGCAATCTCCTGGACAACGCTCTGGAGGCGACGAAGAAGGGGGGCCGCGTTTCTGTCCGCGCCAGCAGGCAGGAAAAGAACTGGGTCATCTTATGCATCCAGGACACGGGAAAGGGTTTGCCGGAATCCGTCAAGGACAAGTTGTTTGACCCGTTTTTTTCCACAAAGGACAGGGGCATGGGGGTCGGACTGTTCTATGTCAAGCGGGTCATGGACGCCTATGGCGGCAGGATCGAAGTCGAGAGCGAACTCGGCAAAGGGACGCTGTTTCGTTTGTTTTTTCGGAGCCGCGAAGAAAAGGGGGAAAATCCATGAAAAAGCTGTTGATTGTCGAAGACGAGGAAGCCCTCTGCCTGCTCTATAAAGAAGAGCTCAGCCGGGAAGGCTACGATGTGACGACCGCCCATGATACTGAGCAGGCCCTGGAGATGCTCGGCCGGGAGAGTTTCGACCTGATTGTCACGGATATCCGGATGCCCGGCCGGGACGGCGTCGAGTTCATCACAGAGATCATGGGCCTGCGCAAGGACATCCCGATCATTATCAACACCGCCTACCAGAGCTATCGAGAAGACTTCATGACCTGGGCGGCGGATGCCTATGTGGTCAAATCGTCATCCCTCGAAGAGCTCAAATCCAAAATCAAGGAACTCCTGAGCTGATGACGTCTCAACTGCGCAAAGATCACATCAGCGGCCACTGGGTCATCATCGCCTCCGAGCGTAGCAAGAGGCCGGACGACTTCCGACCGGCCCAGCCGGAGAAAAAGGACAACCCTGCCGGATTTTGCCCTTTTTGTCTGGGGAATGAGACAAAGACTCCTCCCGAGGTCTTCGCTCTGAGAAAGAACGGGTCCAAGCCCGACGAGCCCGGGTGGTGGGTGCGGGTCGTTCCGAATAAATTCCCGGCCCTGACGCGGGGCCAGCCGCCGCAACGGATGGTCAAGGGTCTTTTGGAGTCCATGGACGGCGTGGGCGTGCATGAAGTCATCATTGAAACGCCCAACCATGACCATGAATGGAGTGACCTGCCGCTCGCCCATCTGCGCGATGTTCTTCGGACTTATCAACAGCGCGTCCGGAGCATTGAGACGGAGTCCCAATACCAGTACATCCAGGTCTTCAAGAACAAGGGCAAAGAAGCCGGGGCCTCGCTCAGCCATCCCCATTCCCAGATTGTGGCCACGCCCATCATCCCCAAACTGGTCAAAGAGGAAATATGGAGCTCGGACCGATTTTTCCGGCGGGCCAAGGGGTGCCTTTTTTGCCGGACGTTTGACGAAGAGATCAAAGCCAAAGAGCGCATCATCCGGGTCAATTCTCATTTCGCCGTGATGGCGCCCTTTGCCTCGCGTTTTCCCTTTGAGATGCGCATCCAGCCGCTGCGGCATTCGCCATTCTTTGCCATGGTCGCCGATGACGAACTTATCTCGTTGGCGGAAAGCCTCCATACCGTGCTGGCCAAGCTCAAGGCTATTCTCTCCGACCCGCCGTTCAACGTCATCCTTCATCAGGGGCCGCATCCTGGGCTGGCCCGGAAAGCCTGGCCCAACATGGAGAGTATTTTTCATTGGCACCTGGAAATCATGCCTGTTTTAACCCGCCTGGCCGGTTTCGAATGGGGGACAGGCTTTTACATCAATCCCGTCTCGCCCGAATCGGCGACGAGCTATTTGAAAGGATAGAAAATCGGCGGGCGTCTATTGATTTTTATGAAAAATATCATTACTATCAAGCCTTTAGGAGGCTCCATGAAGGAAGCGATCACGGCTGCGGCGATTTTGTTGTTCCTGGTATCGTCAGGATTTTCCCAGCAGTCATCGATCACGGTGAGCGGCGGAATCGGCTTCGCGACAGGAGGGGACCTGAACAAAACCATCAAGGGGGTCAGCAATTATCGCTTGGACATCTTCGAGGCCAGCGGAGAACTCAAACCCGTGAACTCGGGGATGAATTTCAATATCGAGTTCATGTACCACTTCAACCCGAATTTCGGACTCGGGTTGGGGGTGGGATATTTCCGGGGTTCGAAAGCAAGCGGCCCTTCGTCCTATACAGCTAATATCGAGATTCCCGGCTATCTGACGCCGGCGACGCTGGCCTCCGATTATTCCATAACACCTACCGTCAGCGCCATCCCGATCACCCTGAACCTGCACTATTTCCTGCCCGTCGGGCCGAAATTAAACTTCGACCTCTATGCGGGCGGAGGCTATTATTTGACCATGCTGGATTTTCGTTCGACCGAATTTGCGTCCCTCACGATATCGGATTCTGCCCTGAGCCTGACGGAGGATTTCACATTTAATGCGACGAAAGGCGGCCCGGGCCTTCAGGCGGGGATCGGGTTTGAATTTGAAGTCGCCCCAACGGTCGCCATCGTTTTTAACGCTTTTGGACGATACGCGTCCGTCTCTGGCTTCAAAGGCAAGTATACGTACAAGGATAGGGGTGACGTGACGTCGGACGAGAGCGGGAGCGACTATACGTTCTGGTCTTATGACGAGAAAAGGGACAGTAAGATTTATACCCAATACGATTTCTACAATGAGGAAACGAGCGGGACGGACATTTCCAATGTCAAGGAAGCGACAATCGACCTGACAGGATTCGTCGCGACGCTCGGCATTCGATTTAAATTCTAGGGAGTGACGGACAGCCCGGCCAAGGCGTTGTTGGATTAATTTTTTTGGAGGGAAGGGAGTTGCGGACAAAAAGATTCTTGCTTCTTTTCGCGGCGCTTGCCTTCTTGGCGTCTCCTGGTTTCTCGCAGTCGTTTTCGTTCAATCTCTATGGCGGTTTGAGCTATGCCGGCGGCGGCGATCTGACAAAAGGCGTCAAGGGGGAGGGGGAGCTGCTTGGGGCGGATTACGACATTAGCGGCACATTCAAGGTGCCCTATTTAGGCATGGATTTCGGGGGCGAGATCGTCTATTATTTCGGGCCCAAGCTCGGGATCGGCTTGGGGGTCGGCTATTTTCGGCATGCCAAGGAGAGCGCCGTTTCCTATGACATCGGCCCGGTCGGCATCAAGCAGACCCTCAGCCCCAAATTCAGGGTCATTCCCATCACGGCCAATCTCCATTACCTTCTGACTCTTGGTCCCCGCGTCCGGATCGACCTGTCGGCGGGGGCCGGCTATTACCTGACGACGCTCGACTGGGAAAACCGGATGGACATAGAGATCATGGGCTTCAGCGACTATTTTGATTACACCTTCAAGTCCACTAAGGGCACGATCGGTTTTCAAGGGGGCGTGGGGTTGGAGGTGAAAATCGCAGCCAAATTGGCCTTGGTTTGGACTGTCTTGGGCCGCTATGCCTCACTTTCCGAATTGAAGGGGGATTGGACGGACAAGGGCGAAGGCGATCTTTTTAGCTATAGCGAGGCCGGAAGCGGACACTATGCGTGGTATTATGATCTAAAATATGGCGGCAAGACATATTCTCAGGTCATTTTTGATTCAGATAAGCCGGCAGGGGCGGACTTCTCCGACGCCCGCTATGCCAAAATCGGCCTGACGGGCTTTACCACGGCTTTGGGGATCAAGCTCGACTTCTAAAAAAATCAATTCAGGTGGGAGAGATTTTTTGATAGAGGGCGAGGTATTCTCCGGCCGATCGCTCCCAGGAAAAATCAGAAGCCATCGCATTCTGGAGCAGGACGTTCCAGGACTCTTTTTTGGCATAAACCTTCAAGGCTGTCCGGGCGGCGTTGGATAGCGCGCCCGGCGTATAATCCTTAAACTTAAACCCGTTGCCCCGGCCGTTCTCCGGATGGAATTCCTGGATACTGTCGTCCAGGCCGCCAGTGGCGCGGACGATCGGAATCGTCCCATATTTTAGGCTGTACATCTGGGTCAGCCCGCAAGGCTCATACCGGGACGGGATGAGGAACATATCGCATCCAGCCAGGATCTTGTGAGCGGCAGAGTCGTCAAAAGCGATTTTCAAGCCGAGGAAAGAAGGGAAGCGTTTGACAGCTCGGAGCAGCGCATTCTGGATTTTCACTTCTCCCGTGCCCAGGATGATCAGCTTCATTCCCAGAGCAAAAAGGCTTCCCAGGGCTTCCACTAGAATATCCAACCCTTTTTGTCCGGCGAGCCGCGATACCATCCCGATTACGGGAACATCCTTCTTTGATGGAGGAAGACCGAAGGTCGCGAGCAGATCGCTTTTGCAGTCCGCCTTGCCGTTGAGATTGGTCGATGTGTAATTGGCGGCAAGGAAAGAATCGTGGGCGGGGTTCCAGGCGGAATAATCGACGCCGTTCAAGATGCCCGAGAGGGCCTCTCTCCTTTTCCGGAGAAGTCCGTCCAGGCCGTGGCCGAATTCGGGGGTCTGAATTTCCTGGCTATAACGAGGGCTCACGGTGTTGACGGCCGTTGCATAGAGGATTCCCGCTTTCAGGAAATTGACCTTTCCAAAGAATTCCAGGTTGTCCATGCTGAAAAGGCCGCCCGGCAGGCCGATTTTACCGAGAATGTCTTTCTCAAAAAGCCCCTGATAGGCAAGGTTATGAATGGTGAACAAGCTGCGGGTGGCATTGAATAAAGGGCTTCCAGCGTAGATGAACTTGAGGTAGGCCAGGGCGATTGCAGACTGCCAGTCATGGGCGTGGATAATGTCCGGAGCCAAGTTGAGGGATCTTAAAGTTTCGAGCGCGGCCATTGAATAAAAGGAAAACCGCTCGCCGTTATCCGGATAATCCCCGGCCGGAGTTCCGTAGAGGCAGTCACGGTCATACCATTCTTTTTTCTCAATAAAGAAGGCAAAATCCGAGTCCCCAGAACCCTGCCACACGGAGAATCTCTCCTGGCGGCCTCCCCAATCCAGAGGATGGCCGTCCAGGATTTTCTTCAACGGCAGGCTTTTTTTCTGAACATCCCGATAAAAGGGCATCACGAGCCTGACCTCAAGGCCCAGCTTGGACAGAAATTTGGGAAGGGCTCCGGCCACGTCCGCGAGGCCTCCGGTCTTGGCGAACGGCGTTGCTTCTGAAGCAAGAACTACGATTTTCATAGCGGGGTATTTTAACATAAGTCCATGCCTCAAAAAAGAAAATTGAAAAGCTTTTTCACGCGTTTTTTTCCAGGCTTGATAAATGGCCTCTAAATTAATAATACTATAAGCGTGCAGAAAGTGACTGCGGCTGTGATCGAGAAAGACGGCAAAATATTGATTGCCCAACGAAAAGCCGGCGACCGCTTTTCCCGTTTATGGGAATTCCCGGGGGAAAGCTCGAGCCCGGAGAAAATCCCGAACAATGCCTGCGGAGAGAGCTTCGGGAAGAGTTGGGGGTCGAAGCGCGGGTGGAGGATTTCCTTGGCTCTTTTCCTTTCACTTCTCCATTCCTGTCTATTGAGCTCCTGGCCTATAGGGTCAGCATAGTCGGGGGCCACCTTGCCCCGAAAGACCATGAGGAGTTGCGCTGGGTTTCTCCGGCCGATTTTAGAGATTTTCCGTTCACGGCGCCGGACATCCCTCTTGTCGAGTTGTTAAAAAAAGAATTCGAGAGGCGCGAAGGACCCTGTTGACCATGGCCAAGACCGGCGCCGGATCAGGGGCGGGGAAAAGCGTCATCCTGCATAGGGGGAAGGACAAAGCCATCAGGAATCACCACCATTGGATTTTTTCCGGCGCCGTGAAATCGCTTCCCGATTTTGATAACGGAAGCCTCCTGCCCGTCCGGAGCTCAGAGGGGGAGTTTCTCGGCACGGCGTATTTCAACAAGCGGTGCTCCATCATCGGTCGCATGGTGAGCTTTGACGAAACGCCGCCTCTGCAAGCTATAGAGCAGAACATCGAGCGGGCCCTTGCGCTGCGCCGCTCGTTTTTCCAGGCCGACACAAACTCCTTTCGTCTCATAAATGGGGAAGGGGATTCGGTTCCCGGGCTCGTCGTCGATCGATATAACGATGTGCTTGTCCTCCAGGTTTCCACGCTCGGGATGGACCGGTTGAAGCCTTTGGTCGTGGAGGGGTTGCTCAAGCGGCTCTCTCCGCGCTCGGTTTACGAAAAGTCCAACCTTCCCTCCCGCCGGGAGGAGGGTCTTCTTGATTGGGAAGGCCTTTTGGCGGGCGAGGCGGTCGAGCGGGTGGAAATACTAGAAAACGGGCTGCGGTTTATTGTCAACCTCATCCATTCCCAAAAAACGGGCTTTTATCTGGACCAAAGGGAGAACCGTCGGCTCGTTAGCTCTTTGGCCAACGGCAGAAGAGTGCTGAACTGTTTTGCTTATACTGGAGCATTTTCCGTTTTTGCCCTGCACGGAGGGGCCGTTTCCGCCGATAGCGTGGAAACATCGGGAACCGCCTTGGAGCTGGCCAAAGAAAATTGCCGCCTTAACGGCTTCCAGGGCGAAGACAACCATTTTTACGCGACGGACGTGTTTGACTTTTTACGGCAACACGATCTTCCTTATGATTTGGTTATCCTCGACCCCCCGGCATTTGCTAAAAAGAAGGGCGACGTTGTCCGGGCCTGTCGCGGCTATAAAGATATCCACCGCCTCGTTTTTCAGAAGATCCCGCCGGGAAGCCTGGTTTTGACGTTCTCCTGCTCGTTCTTTGTCGGCGAGGCCCTCTTTCGGCAGGTGGTCTTTCAGGCCGCCCGAGAGGCCCTGCGAAATGTCCGTATCCTACAAAGCCACCATCAGGCTTATGACCATCCGGTCAACGTCTATCATCCCGAGAGCGATTATCTCAAAGGTTATCTATTGTATGTGGATTGAACGAGGAGAATCTCGAATGGCAACGACGTATTCTTTTTCCCGCATGGGGAGCTTTGAATCCTGCCGGCTGCAGTACAAGTACAGCTACATTGACCGCATGGACACCGGAGTGGAAACCATCGAAGCGTTCATGGGAAGCCGGGTCCACGAGGCCCTCAAAGTGTTCTATGATTTCGTCATAAACGGCGTCGTCAAACCCACGGACTGGCTTTTAGCGACCTACCGGGAATACTGGCAGAAGAATTTTCACGACGGGATCAAGATCGTCAAGAACGGTTATGCCGCCCAAGATTATGAAAAGAGAGGAACGAGGTGCCTGGAAGATTATTATGAGGCCTACCGGCCGTTCAACCAGGCCAAAGTGGTCAAGACGGAAGAGCCCATCAGCTTCTGCATCCGGGACGGTGGGCGGGAGTATTCATTTCGCGGGGTGCTCGACCGCCTGGACTGGGATGATCGAGACAAGGTCTTTGAGATTCACGACTACAAGACATCATCCAGCCTGCTGACCCAAGAAGACGCCGATAGCGATTGGCAGCTGCCCATCTATCAGCTGGCCTTGCAGAGCCAATGGCCCGAAGCGAGGCGGGCCCGGCTTGTCTGGCACTATCTCCTGTTCAACAAGGAGATCCGATCCTTGCGCACCCAGGAACAGCTGGAGGAGCTTCAGAAGATGATCGCGGACAGGATCCGGGAAATCGAGGCCTGCCGCGAATTCCCGCCCAATAAAAGCGCCCTCTGCGAGTGGTGCCGTTTCCAGGAGATTTGTCCACTGTGGAAGCACCCCAAGGCGATGGAAAAGAGAGACGTCAATGAATATAGACAAGATCCAGGCGTTATCCTGGTCTCGAAATACGCCGGACTGGAGCTCGAAAAGCGGGCGCTCACGGAAAAGATCCGGGTGATCGAGGAGGAGCAGGCCAAGATCGAGGAGGCCGCCCTGGACTTCGCCGAACGTGAAAATATCAGGGTGATCGACGGCGCCGACCACCAACTGCTGGTGACGGTCAAGGACGAGATGGCCGCGCCGACCCGAAAAGAGGACCCCGAGAAATGGGAAAAACTGCGGGACGTCCTGACCCGGGAGAGCCGCTTTGTCGAAGTCTCCACGATCAATAACCAGATGCTGAACGCCCGAATCCGGAACTGGCCCAATGAGATGGTGGACAAAATCAGGAACTTTCTGGAGAAGCGAACGGTCAGAAAAGTCGAGCTCAGGGATAAAAAATGACATCCCAAGGAGGACCGACCATGGATGATTTTTCTGACCTCAGAAAAGCCCATAAAACCAGCAGCCTGGTCGGCGCGGCGGCTCTCGGCAGCCTCTTTTTATATGCCGTCTGCGTAGAGGTCGTCCGGGCCTTGTTCAAACCGTTTCTGGGCTTCGCCCGGGTCGAACATGCTCTGAGCCTGCGGTACACATTTTATGCGGCGGCAATTATCCTGGTCATTCTGAACCGGGTCTCGAACTCCTTCTTGCTTAGAAAATCTGCAAAAAGCGATGTTAAGGCGGCTGTCCAAACGTTGAGCCGTGCCGCGCTCATCTCCATGGCCCTGAGCGAGGCTCCGGCTGTTCTGGGGTTGGTCTTGTTTCTCCTGGGAGGCTTCTCCACGGATTTTTATATGCTGCTCATCGTCTCTTTATTCCTGGAATTTATGTATTTTCCCCGGCTTCGGAGCTGGGAAGATTTTATCAAAGACAGGCCTTTGTCCTGCCGGTTGTGAGGGGCCCATGAAGATCCAATTCTTGGGAGCGAACCGCCAGGTCACGGGTTCACGCTATTATCTGCAAGCGGCCGGCCTCCGGCTGCTGATTGACTGCGGCCTTTATCAGGAGCGGCCCTTTCTGGAACGCAATTGGGCGCCGCTGCGGTTTCCGCCGGATCGAATCGATTTTCTCCTGCTCACCCATGCCCATCTGGACCACTCGGGATTGATCCCTCGTTTTGTGAAGCAGGGCTATTCCGGGCCGATTTTGGCCACGGCTGCGTCCGCCGACCTGGCGGAAATCGTCCTGCTCGACTCGGCCCATATTCTCGAAGAAGACGCGGCCTTGAAAAAAAAACGCCATGATAAAGAAGGCCGTCAAGGTCCTCATCCCGAGACACCCCTTTACACCGCCCAAGAGGCCGAACGCGCATTTCCTCTCTTTGAGGAAGTCGCTTATGAGGATGACGTCCGCTTGAACGACAATCTCACCGTCCGATATCGCGATGCTGGCCACATTCTGGGCTCGTCGATGCTGGACCTCGGAGTCAAAGAAAATGGACGACAGACGCGCATCATCTTTTCCGGCGATATCGGCCAATGAAACAAACCGCTGGTCCGCGACCCTTCTGTGTTCGACCGAGCCGATTATGTAATCATGGAATCGACGTACGGTGCCCGGAACCACGACGACCCTCGAAAAATCGAAGATTGGCTGGCCCTGGCCATCAACGTCACGGTCGGCAGGGGTGGGAACATCGTCGTGCCGATTTTTGCCGTAGAACGAGCCCAGGAATTTTTATTCTACCTAGGCAAATTGCTCCGCGAAGACAGGATCCCTCATCTCCTCGTCTTTCTCGACAGTCCGATGGCCGTGGAAGTCACCAAAGTCTTTTCCAGACACGTCACGGACCTCGATGACCAGGCCCAGCAGTTGTTCAGGTCCGGGCTGAGGCCGTTTGAATTTCCCGGGTTGAAATTGTTGGAGACGCCGGAGGAATCCAAGGCTATCAACCGGATCAAAGGGTCGTGCATTATTATGGCCGGATCGGGGATGTGCACCGGGGGCCGGGTCAAGCATCACCTCATGCACAATATCGAGCGTCCCGAATCGACGATCCTTTTCGTCGGCTACCAAGCCCGGGGAACACTGGGCCGCCAGATCCTGGAGCGCACGCCGGAGGTCAGGATCTATGGCAAATTCTACAAAGTCCGTGCCCAGATCGCTCAAATCGAAGGCTTTTCAGGCCATGCGGGAAGGGAGGACCTTCTGCGCTGGTTGAATGCTTTTCAGGCACCGCCGCGCCGTCTCTTCCTTACTCATGGCGAAGAAGACGCCGCCCTCAGCCTGGCCCAGCTCATCAAAGACCAGAATCATTGGCAGGCGGAGGTCCCCAAGTACGAGGATATCATCGAGCTGGATTAGGCATTTTTTTATAAATTTTATTTGAAAACCGGAGCGGAACATCCGTAAAATAGAAAGTTAAGTTTTGGAGGTCGCAATAAAAATGGAGCCTGCTCAAAGTCATCGAAATCTCTCGCAGCGTCACGCTGATCATCCTCCTGGCGATGTATCTTCTTCAGTCCCGTATCAATCGCGAATCGCAGGTCGAAGTCCCGCTCCGCGACATCACCGTCTCCGAGGTCAAACTGGGGCCGTTTCACGATTACCTGTCTGTTGAAGGCACGGTCCAGCCCATGACGACGGTGTACCGGGATGCCGTCGAAGGCGGGCGCGTGGAGAAGATCTACGTCGAGGTCGGCACGATTGTAAAAGAAGGGGACCCCATCCTCCAGCTCGGCAATACCAACCTCCTGATGGACATCATGTGGCGCGAGGCCGAGCTCTTTCATCAGAGCAACAACCTCCGCAACACCCGCCTGTCCATGGAGCAATTCAAGCTTCAACTGGACCAGCAGCTGTCCTCAGCTCGAGAATCAACTGCAACAGACGAAAAGACTCTATGAACGCTACAAAGAACTCGACAAAGACAGCCTGATTTCGAAGCAGGATTTCGAGACGGCCAGGGACCAATACGAGTATCTGCTCAAGCGCAAAGACCTCATGACGCAGAGTCAGAAAAGCGAGCTGGCGTTCCGCCGCGGCCAGGTCGATGCTCTGGAGCAGTCTCTGAAGCGGATGCAAACCAACTTGGATGTCGTCAAGCAAAGGCAGGAGAACCTGACGATCAAGGCTCCCATCATAGGTCAGATCACGTCGCTCAATGCCGAGATCGGGCAGTCCAAATCGCCTGGACAGCGGCTCGGCCAGATTGATGTCTTGAGCGGCTTCAAAGCCACGGCCTTTATTAACGAGGACCGGCTCGGACAAGTGGAGGTCAACAAGCCCGGCGTGTTTGATTTCGCCGGCCAAACCTTCAACCTGATCGTCAAAAAGATCTATCCCGAAGTCAAGGAAGGAAAATTCGAGGTCGAGCTCGAGTTCCGCGGCGAACGACCGAAGGGTATTAGACGCGGCCAGACGCTCCATGCCCGCCTGGAGCTGGCCCGGGACCTGCTGGCTAAGAACAAGCGGAAGGCGGAAGTCGGGACGATCGCACCCATCGAGATCCTCAATGCTGAAGCCGAGGTGGCCACTAGCGAGGCGGCTTCACCGGGATTCCCGATATCGGCCCTCACAATTTTTATCTGGCGGCGGCGCGGCAGGATTCTGGATCGAGAACGGCAAAATCGCTTTCCCGGTGAAAGGCCTGATCGGGTGCGTCAAGGTCGCCTATTGATAGACCTCGATCTCGCAAATCGACCAGTAGAAAACCGGGTCCTCCCCCGTGTTAGTAATGCGGATAAACCGGGCTTCCTTCGGGCCCAAGGGGATATCCAACGACAGATCTCTTGGGTTCAAGAACGCCTGGATGGGAATAATCGTCTTTTCCTGCCGGGCGACCCGTTCCCAGTGGACACCGTCCCCAGAGATCTCGGCCATATAGCCGCGGGGGTAATCCAGATAACTCCGTCCTAGCTTGAGTGAGATGCCCCGGACGGGCTGCAGTTTTTGCAGGTCCACCATAAAATACACACCGCTTTTCTGGGGTCCACTCTCCCAACGCGTGGCCAGAGAACCATCGATGGCCAGGGCGGCTATTTTCTGGTTGACGTTTGATTCGACGCGCCATCCGTCCTTCGGCAGAGGCCTGGCCTGAGGCGGCAAAACAGATCCGACTCTAGGAATCTTTGGAGACTTGATGGTCAGGACATAATCGGTCCCAAAAATCCCGGTGGTTTGGACTTCATCCCCGAGGATCTCCCACTCGGATATAATCTGTTTAATGTCTTTTTTCGTGAGGTCTGAAGCGTGGATGATAATGATGTTCACCCCCAGAGTCTGAAGGTCGGCGATATTCTGGTCAAACCGCAGATCCTTCCAGCGGCGGCATATCTCATCAAAGAGAGGAGGAAAATACCCGCTGTAGCCGTTCACCATTTTTTTCCAATGATAGATGGAGTAATAAAGTCGCAAGCATTCGACGAGCGCCCGGCCCTTTTCAAAGTTCGGGAGTGGGAGCTCAAGGAGAACAAGGTCCTCTTTTTTCGTTAACAGCCATTGATAAACTTCCGGAATCTCTTTTTTGACAGGGATGCTCTTGACCGGCAGAGGCATCGATGCATATTCCACGAGGATCAGGAGAACGATCAAGGCCTTCCCCAGGGACGTTTTCCAGCTCCTCCCGCCAAGGAGGAGCTTCTTCACACCGAACGCCGCGAAGACGGAAAGGGTAAACATGACAAAAATGTGAAACCGGGCAGGGACTCTCAATCCGTCGAAGCCGGGAACGTATTTATAAAGAAAAAGATAGGGGCCTTGGGGTCCGAAGGTGAAGAGAAAGGCCAAAAGGAAAATGTTCCCATAGATCCAGAGAATGGGATTCTCTTGAAAAGAAATCCGGCGCTTTTTTAGGGAATATTTTCGATTCATGAGCCAGCGGATGACGAACAAAAACACAAGAACAAGAATCGGGTTATGCAGGCCGTGTGCCCGAAGCCTTAGCTTGCCCACAACGGAAAATTCCCAGCCGCCGGTCACCAGGATGACGGCGCTCAAAACCAAGGCTATAAGGATCAGGACGTTGACGGCGCGATAAGAGGCCAAAACGATTTTTTTACGGTAGACATTTTTCGCCTGGAGCGTTTCTTCCGTCCTTTTTTTCCTAACCAGCCAAAGGAAGCCCAGAAGTGCCAGGGCAAAAGCGAGCAGGCCGGGAAAGAGCTCGGCTTCTGGTTTCAAGAACGGGGCTGTGATCTTACCGTATAATCGGTTGAAGGGCGCCGTCGATAAAAAGCTTTTCAGAGAGGCCGATAGCCCCATTTCCCGGATAAAACCCATTTCATTCCGGAGGCGAAAATATTGATAGAGAAAGGGCCCGACGCCGGCCAGGACGAGAAGAAGGAAGAGCCCGATTTGGGCCCAGAAGCGTGTATCCTTGTATGCTTTTCTTGAAAGGGCCATGGCCAGGAGGAACAAGCCGGCGAAAAGGGTCAGATAGAGGCCGTAGTAGCCGTTGGCCAGGAATTGGAGGACATAGAAGAGCGCAAACAGCAGAATGTCCTGCGTCCTGCGGGTCTCAAAGAACTTGTGGAGGAAGAGGAAGGCCATGGGAATACCGGCCGCGGTGAGCACCTGGAGATGGGACAGGTGGGCGAACATGAAGGGGGAAAAGGCAAAGATGAGACCGGCCACGGTCGCGGCAAAATCGTTTTGGACAAGGTGCCGGGCCAAGGAAAACATCCCCAATCCCGAAGTGAGAATGGCTAGAAGAAAAACGACATTATAGGACAGGATAGGATTCTTCGAGACTAGCCAAACGGGCAGGGCGACGAGCGCCTGAGGCAGGAGGTGCTCGGAATAGGCGAGCGTGCGCGTATTGGGGTAAAACATGTTCGTGTCGAAATACCGGTGGAAGTCGAGGTTGGTGATTTTGTGGATGTTCCAGGACAGAATCCAGGTGTTGAGAAGGGGATCGCCCAGGTCCCTCAGCCCGCGGCCAAGGTGAAAAATCTGGGGATAAGTCATCAGGAGAGTGAGGGCAGTGAAAAGGCACAGGATGATGAGGCGTCTTTTCCAGTTGTTCATGGGCGCGGTGGATATTGCATATCGCTCTTTAAAAGGCTTCTACAGGATCAGCGAATGGACAATATTTCCTGGATTCACTGAGGGAGGGATATTGGCAAAGGGGTGGTTGAAGGCTGCGCGCTTGTATTCCACCCGGGCGCTGCCGGGGGTCAGCGTGATTTTTGTGTATCCGGAGGGGCTCCAGAATGTTGTAGAGGGAGACTCCGCTTCTGGTTCTGTCCAATAGTGCCCGTAGGTTCCATAATGTTTATTCCATAAGGTCCCCTTATACCAATCGAGCTCACCCTTGTGTTTGGTCGATCCTACGCAGAGACCATACATCTTTTGGCCCGAGCTACCCAAAATTTGTCTGGGATGGAAGATATGGTCATGTCCGTAAAAGACGGCCATGAGCTCGTTGTCCATCATGACCCGGGTCAGCTCGACTTGTTCCACATGGTTCGAGTCTTGGCAATAGTCCCGGTAGTCCTCGTAGGTGAACAAGGGACCCCTGCCGTACGCATAATCTGTTTGGTCTTCGCTGGTCCCTCGCGGCCAGCCGCCCAGGACATGATGAAAGAAGGCGAACTTCCAGTCCGTCTCGTACATCAGGATGTTCTTCAACCAGGCCTTCTGGAGGGCCCCCAGCGTCCAATCCTCCGGCCTTCTGGGCGAAACGTCGGATTGGTTGTAGCTTTCGTTATCAAGAATCAGGAAGAGGGGAGCCCCCCCATTGAAAAAATCGTCTCCCCACAGCAGGGGAAAGAAATTCTCGTCGGGCGAGCCGCCGTGGCGGACACCCGGCTGCTTGAAATATTTTTGCCTGTACTTCTTGGCAAAGACTCTGGCGGCATCGTAGCCCGACTCTCCGTCATGGTTGCCCTGGACAAGATAGATAGGGATTTGGGGCGTCAGGGCCGAATACATTTTTCTCATCCGCAGCCATAAGAGTTTTGAGATGTCGTCCCGATCCTGGTCCGTCAGACCCTGATTTGGCTCTTTCAATCCCAACCCCTTCCATTTGTAGCCGGCGCCGATGCCGGTCGAATCGCCCAGGAGGAGAATGAAATCCGGCCTCTCGTTTTTCAAGACCTGGCGGATGGCCGAGGCCAGGCAGAACCCGCTCATCATCTTGCCCGAATCCGCGTTTGGGTCAGGCAGGAAATTCGGATCGTTTTGAAGTTCATATAAATACATATTCACATAATCGCCATTCAAGCGGGCCTCTCGGAGGAGCGGGTTATAGACAATCCTCTGCCCCATATCCGCGTCGTCATAGGTATGGTCGTCGCTGATGATGATGATTTCCATAGTGCCGGTTTGGGTGAAGGAAAATGGCGTCTTGACTCGTCTTTCGGGAGTCGATTGCCAATGGCCGGATCCGCTTTCCCTGTACTCCAGACGGTAGGTTAACTCGGGTAAACCGAAATTGAGGATAAGCGGGATGTCGAGGCTATCGTCCACGCCGGTCAAATGCGGAGAAAAACCACCTTGGATAGACAGACCTCCGCCAGATTTAACCAGTCGCAGGTCCAGGCTTTTTCCGGCTTTGGGAATGACATTGAGCCACGCCTCACGGGGGCCGAGAAAGACGATCCTTTCCGCGGCCTCAAAAAATTCATCGTCATAGGGGTGATAATCATCTGCCGCAGACGCCAATCGCTGGAGCAGAGGATCCCGGTCCGAGCGGAGCTGAGACCGAAGAGGCCGGGAAGGCAGGAGTGTCGTCAAGGCTCCGGCGGCGGCCGTCTTAAAAAAATTTCGCCTGTCCATGAGTTCGCTTATATTTTACCGTATTTATAACAATCGTTAGGGCTATTTTATAATGGAAAGCCTGAATTTTGTAAAGACTAAGGCCGTCGGGCGAAGTGAGACAGCGATCCGGCCCAATCCTTGTTACGCTTTAATTTCTGGAAGTGTCTCGACGCCGCTGGTCTTGGCATCGGCCAACATAATTCTTTCGAGCTCTTTCCGCAATTTTTCTTCGGCGAGGAGGGGAGCGTTCCGATCAAGGACCTTTTGAACCTCATCAGCGGCGCGCTGGGCCATGGATTTTTTGCCCAGAGACGCCCAGGCATCGTACGTATCCCGGTCCGCCAGCCGAGGGAAGGTATGCTCGAGGCGGTACCACGTCCGGGTATGAGGCATGGTCAGGAACTGGGTGTCCGGCCGGATATTTTCAAACAGAGGCAGGGCGAGTGGTTCGTCCCTCTGGGAAATGCCCGCGATGAGCCTGTAGGCCATGCCGCAGATCTCATCGTCGATCAGGAGCTTTTCGAGACTTTGCGAGCTTTCAAAATTCATCATGCCCGCCCCGGAGACGACATTGACTCCGGCCAGTGCGGCCAGCACCGCACCGATTCCGGATTCCAGCCCGGCCTGGGAGTCGCAGATTTTGGAATCGCTCAAGCCCATATAGGCATGGGTCGGCAGATGAAGATATTTTCCGATCTGGGCGTAGGCCATGTCCAGCATCATCGTTTCGATGGCCCCCATGGGAGTGGTGCCTTTTCTCATGTCGAAGCTGGACGGAGAGCCGCCGAAGATGACCGGAGCCCCCTTTTGGGCGAGCTGGCAAATGACGAGACCCGAGAGGTTCTCGACCACATGCTGGACGAGCGTGCCGGCAATGGTCACCGGGGAGGTCGCGCCCGTCATGCCCATGGAAATGAGCTCGGAGGGGATTCCCGTCCGAGCGCAGTCGATGAGGCTTTGCGTCGTCAGGTTGCTCCATTTCAAGGGAGGGGAGGGGCAGGCGTCGAAGATCGCCAGCGGCTTTCGCCGCAGCTCCTCGGCTCCGCCCCGGACCGCAGCCAGCATCTCGAACATCGGCCGGAATCCTTCCACCCGAAAAGTCCCGGTCACGACGGGCTTGGCGCAAAATTGAAGGCCGATGAACAGCCTGTAGCTGTCAGCAATGATGTCGGGGACATCCCCGGAGATGAGCCCCGTGCTCTGAAAATGAATATGGTCCAGGCACTCGGTCAACCGGTAAAATTTCACCAGGTCGGACGTATCCGCCTTGCGCTCTTGCCCGGCTTGATGGTCGAAGATCTTCACGGCGGCCGAGCCCGGGTCGAAGTGGACCTCGTCGCCGCCGACAAGAAACTCTTTTTGGCCGGAACGGTCATAGAGCGTAATGGATGCGGGTGTGGCGGCCAGACATTCCTCGGCCAGTCTCCGTGTTAATTTCACCCGTAGCCGGGCTTCGTCGACAGCCATGCCGGCCTTTCGGAAAAGCGCCCGGGCTTCGGAGTTTTCGACGAAGACGCCCTGCCGTTCCAGGATCACGAATGCCTCGTCCAGGATCTTTTCGATGAAGGCCTGGTTGAGGAGGTCCACTTTTGGCCTGATGGTCGGAATCATGGCATTACCTCTTTTCCTTGAGCGACTTGGCCAGCTTAACGGCGGCCAGGGCGTTCTCGGCATATCCGTCGGCTCCGATCGCCTCCGCCCACTTTTGGTTCACGGGCGCTCCGCCGACCAACACTTTGAATTGATATCGCAGTCCGCTCTCTTTGAGCATCTCGATGAAGCGGCGCTGGCCCAGCATGGTGGTCGTCAGCAGAGCCGAGAGGCAAATGAAATCCGCCTTCATGTCCCGGGCCGCTTGAATGAACCGTTCCAGCTTCACGTCCGCCCCCAGGTCCTCGACTTCAAAGCCGTTGGCCGAAAGCATGGATGCCACCAGGTTTTTTCCGATATCGTGGATGTCGCCTTCGATGGTGCCGATGATCACTTTGCCCAGGGAAACATCCTCCATCCGCGCCCGCTCTAAGGCCGGCCGCAGCACGGCCATGGCCGCCTTCATGCATTCCGCGCTGGTGATCAGTTCGGGCAGGAAATATTCGCCGCGCTCCCAGAGCTCCCCGACCTTCTGGATGCCCGGGATATAGCCTTTTTCGATCACTTCGTGAAGGTCCAGGTTCTGGGCCAGGGCGGCTTTGGCCAAAGCTTCCGCCGCTTCTCTATGGCCTTCGACGATAGCCTGGGCCATGTCCTTCAAGAGGCGCTCTTTGTTCATAACATCTGCTCCTTCGCTCCGAAAATTGTGTTAGCCCTATGTCCAGGCCCTGAACTCCAGGGCCTCGATGAACGTTTTTTGGAAAGTCGCATCCGTCGCCAGCGAAACGTGCTTGATCGTCTGCACCAACCGTTCGCAGCGGGCCCGCTCCTGCCGTGAAACGAGCAGGGCCTTGGCGCCGGCCAGGGATGAATTCCCGACAAACAGGATCTTTTTTTTGTCCAGCCGGGGCAGGAGCCCCAAGCGCATGCTGTTGTCAATGTTGAGATAATTGCCGAACGCTCCAGCGACATAGATTCCATCGAGATCGGCAACCGTGAGCTTGTGGAGGCCGAGCAGCAGGCGGATGCCAGTCTTGATGGCGGCCGCGGCCAGCTGTACCTCGCGGATGTCCTTTTGCAGGAGAACGATGTTTTGTCCGGCCCTGATCTCTTTCTCGCGCTTTTGAATGTGGCCTTGCGGAGAAAGGAGGCCTTGATCAAGAAAAATGGCGATCAGGTCGATCAGGCCTGTCCCGCAGACGCCGTGGGCCGCCGCGCTGCCAATCGTCATGACCCTCAGCCCGCGACGAAATTCTGCCTTATAAACGGCACCCGGAACGGCCAACATGCCGCAGCTGATGTTCATCCCTTCAAAGGCCGGGCCGGCCGCCGTCGAAGTCGCCGTGAGTTGCCGGCCTTTCTTAAGCACGATCTCTCCGTTGGTCCCCAGGTCGATAAAAAGATAATTCCCTGGTTGATGGACGAGGTCAACCGCGATAAGCCCCGCTGCGATGTCGCCACCGACGAAACTCTTGATGTTGGGCGCGATAAAGACCTTCCCGTGCGGGTTCATCAAGAGCCCCGCTTCGGAGGCGGAGAGGGGAGGGAGCGATGAAAAAACCGCATGATAAGGGGATACCGCGAGCGTTTTCACCGGAGCGCCAAGGAACAGATGGTTCATAGCCGTATTGCCGGCGACGACGATTTCGTACACGTGGCGGGTCGCTATCCGGCGTTTTTTGAGCATTCCCTCGATCATTGTGTTCAGCGCGACGAGGACCGCCGCCCTTAACGCCCCGGATTTTTTCGGGTCCTGGAAGACGGCCGTGATCCGAGAGAGGACGTCGGCTCCGAACGGAATCTGGGCGTTCAGGGCGGTGGCGGAGTCGAGCGTTTTTCCCGTGTTCAAATTGACAAGCTCGGCCACCAGAGTTGTAGTTCCCAGGTCGATGGCGATCCCAAAATTCTGCTCGGCCGTGTCACCGGGCTCGAGGTCCAGGATTTCGGCGTGCTCATAGAGCGCGGCCGTGGCTTCTCCGGACGGATCGTCCATGAATCCCGCCATGTCTTCTAAGATTCGCGGAGAGGGCTTGTGGCGGAGTCCGGGAAAATGCGCTTGGACCTGTTCGGACAGGGACAGGGGAGAGGCCAAGTCCGGCCTGGATAGGGCAAACAGGACTTTCTTGACCGAGGGGTCCGGCAGGAGCGTTCGGCGAAGCCCCCGTTTCAAGACGGGCATGAGCAGGAGCTGCGATTCTTCGGGGATGCAGACCGTCAGGTCGCCCGCCATTCGATGCAGGCAGGCCAGGCGGAATGTCTTGCCCAGCCGCTTCCTGGCCATGAACTCTTTTTCCCGTGGGTCGGGCGGCGGCGGAGTTCCTTTCACAATCTCGACAAAGCATTTGCCGCACAAGCCTATCTTGTTGCAGTAGGTTATGAGGTTGACGTCGGCGTTATGAAGGGCGTCGATCAGGATCGTGCCCTTTCGCACTTGAATCGATCGGTCTTGAGGCAGGATCGTCAAAGTCAGACTCATGGCTGGTCAGCCTTCTTTTCTGTGACAATCGTCTTTTTCCACAGGACATACGCAGGAAGGCCAAGGACCAGCAGGAGGGAACCCGCCAGGGATTGCAGCGGCCGGGACGCGATCATATTTGCAAAAAGAGCCAGGTTGGCAATTGCAAACAGCACGGGGAGGATGGGATACCCCCAGACCCTATACGGCCTGAGTCGGGCTGGATCCTTGATTCGCAGGACAATGACCGAAAGTCCCGTCGCGGCAAAAAAGAGGGCCAGGGCGAAGACGACATATTCATATAAACTTTGATAGGTCCCGGAAAGACAGAGGAGCCCGGACCACAACATCTGGGCCGTGATGGCCTTGGACGGGACGTGATGGCGGGGGTGGACAAACGCCAATTTCCGGAAAAAGACCCCGTCTCTGGCCATGGCAAAGGGAATTCTGGGGCAGAAAAGCACATTGGCGCTCAAGCAGCCGAAGATCATTAAAAGGATCAGAGCGGTGAGAACGAGTCCGCCGTCCGGGCCGAACAGCTGCAGGCTGGCCGCCTCGCCGATCCGCACGATGCCTCTCATTTTTTCCACCGGAAGGGCTATACTATAAACAATATTCGTCAGTAAATAAAGAAGAGTGACGATGAGCGTTCCCAAGGCCAGGCCCATCGGGATATTCTTTCCGGGCTTTTTGACCTCCTCAGCCGTGCAGTTGATGGAGTACCAGCCATCATAGGCCCAGAGCACGGGGACCAGAGCGATGGCAAACGCGCTCCAACTGAACCCGGATCGGCTTTGAAAGACTTGGGAGATGTTTTGAAGGCCTGACTTTTTGCCGATAACGACGCCGAACCCGGCCAAGCCCACGAGGGCGACAATGCGGAGCACCGTAAAAACGTTCTGGAAACGGGCGCCGCTCTGGATCCCAAGATAATTGAGCCCGGATAGAAAAACGATCGATAGCACGGCGATGAATTGACCCGATGAAGGATAGATATGGAGCGGGCCGAGACTCACATCGAAAAGGGTGTGGGAGAGCGAAAGGGCGGGAACGAACGAACCCAAATACTCGGCGAATCCGACGGCAAGCGCGGCAATCCCGCCACCGCCGATGATCCAGAAAAAGGCCCATCCATAGAGAAAGGCTGCCCCCGGCCCATAGGCTTCTTTGAGATAAACATAGGGCCCTCCGGATTTGGGCGATTGAGCTCCAAGCTCTGCATACGTCAGGGCTCCGCTAACGGTAAGAAAGCCGCCGACAATCCAAGCCAGCCAGATGAACAGGGGAGACGGAAGGTCCTTGGCAATGATTCCGGTCGTCAGGAATATCCCGGAGCCGAGCACGGACCCGATCACGAGGAATACCGAATCCGCAAGCCCTAGTTTTCTTTCAAGTTCCGGCATCGGGTCCTAGTTTGCTATAAAATACTTAACATGTATCTACGTATATTATTGATTATAATATAATTATACGCATTTTAAAGATTTCTTTGACTCCATTATAAGAAAAGCCTCGTAAAACTGCAACGTGCGCTTATCAGCCATTCTTTCTTTTCTGCATTTTCGAGGATGTTGTTTGATAGGCCCTTCGCTGATAGCATGGGAAATAAAGACCAAAGATTTTCTTCCGTCATATTTATGTGCCGCCCATGCTCTCAAAGTCGTTGAACTAGAGCAGTGTCTTGATTTTCCATTAAGATCGCCGGCCGCTATTTAAAAAATCTGCGTTCGCAGCTAACCAATTTTTTCGAAAGAGGGGAGGGGCTATTTTATTTATCGATTTCCCATGACGTCATTTTCGTCTTCGAAAAATATGGAAAGCTATGTGCGGGGCTCGGCCACTGGCTATCCGGAACGTTTTTTGCCCATTCGTCACAAAAACAATGTGTATTTGATGTATTTTCAACTATTTATTGACTATGTCGGCCGGCCGACATTCCGGCTTAAAAAAAATCTTGCAATTGAAGAACGATTTGACTATCTTACTAAAGAACGATTGTGGAGGCGGAATGTGCTCATCGCTGTGACCAATCAAAAGGGCGGCGTCGGAAAAACGACGACAGCCGTCAACGTCGCGGCGGCGATCGCCCTGGCTGGCTATCGCGTGCTCCTTGTCGATACCGATCCGCAGGCCCACAGCACGAAATCGTGCGTGAAGGATGCGGACGCGATTCCGCGATCGCTCTATGATGTGATGATGCGGCGCGAAGAAAAAATCCAGAATATCATCGTGAAATCCACCATCCCCGGCATGGACGTGGCCATTTCGCGGATCTCTATGGCCAAACTGGAGCCATCGCTTCTTGGGGAGATCGATGGGCATTTCCGGCTCAAAGATGTTTTGGCTCCCATCCGGCGAAAATATGAATTTATTTTTATCGATACGCCGCCGACCCTTGGCTTGATCACGGTGAATGCGCTGGTAGCGGCTACGCATTTGCTTATTCCCATCCAATCCTCATATTTGTGTCTGGAAGGAACGGATGACCTGCTGGAGACGATCGAAAAGATCCGGCGTGTCGCCAATCCGAACCTTGAAATTCTTGGAGTTCTGGTCACACTCCATGATACGCGGACTAATATCGCGAAGGATGTGGTCGAACGGATCATCAAGGTGTTCGGGAATAAAGTCTTCCATACCTATATCTCGAAGAGCGTCAAGATCGAAGAGAGCCCGGCTTACAAGGAATCGATCTTTACGTATGCGGCAAGTTCGATCGGTGCGCTTCAATACAAGCAAGTCGCGGAGGAGATTGTAAAACGTGCAAAAAACTAAACGATCCGGTTTGCCAGAATCGATCGCCATGCGGCACGACACGCATTTTGTCGAGTTCATCTCGAAAAAAGCGGCAGCCCCTTTAGTCCGGATGATTGGGCTGGAGCGGATCGAGCCCAACCCGCACCAGGCACGCAGCGAGCTCGGGAACATCCAGGAGTTGATGAATTCGATCAAATCCAAAGGCGTCCTCGAACCGATCATCGTCCGGCCGCGGGGCGACCGCTATGAGATTGTTGCCGGGGAACGACGGTATATGGCCTCAAGAAATGTTGGGCTCAAGGAGATCCCGTGCATCGAGATGAACGTCTCGGATAATGAGGCCATGGAAATTTCCCTGATCGAGAATCTGCAGCGAAAAGACCTCGACGTTTTTGAGGAGGCGGATGGTCTTCGAGCCCTGATCGACATTTACGGATACAGCCACGCGCAGGTTTCCGAGAAAATCGGTAAAGCCCGTTCTACGATCACTGAAGTCATAAACATCAGCAAGATTCCAGAGGCTATTCGGAAACTATGCCACAGCTATCAGATAGACAAGAACAGGAGCCTGCTGATCGAAATTTCAAAGCTAAAGAACGAAGACGAGATGAAAGGGCTTTTGGAGGTCATCCACGAACGAGGACTCAAGCGCGATGATACGCGGGACCTAACGAAGCTTTTTAGGGAAAAAGATAGAGGCAAGGAGTCCGAAAAGAAAACAAAACATTACATTTTTAGCTATAGCCCGAAGGAGAATAGGGCCTATAGCATCCGGATTGAGTTTAAAAAAGAAACGGTGAGTCGACAAGAAATCATCAAGGCCCTGGAGGACCTTCTGACTAGGCTAAAATTGCCGATGTAGCCCCAGGGGGAAAGAGAAACAATATTTGAGGGAAATTAAATTATTATTATAGTTGACATAATATATCTTATGCGACCCATTTTATTTATAAATTATATTTTTATTAATTTCAATTAGATACAGATATTATCCCGCTGTGGATAATTAAACTGCTCAGGATTTGTGCAATCGTGAAAACCGCAGGCTAGATCTAGCAGCTATAAGCCCTTGCTCATCGCGTTTAGGAAGTCCTGGTTGGTTTTGGTCTTTGAAATTTTATCGATGAGGAGCTCCATGGCCTCGACTTCGCCGAGCTGGCTAAGGACTTTTCTCAAGATCCAGACCCTGTTCAACTCCGTTTCTTCGATCAGCAGTTCTTCCTTTCGTGTCGCAGACCTATTGATGTCCATAGCCGGAAAGACGCGTTTGTCAACGAGCCGGCGGTCAAGATTGATTTCCAGATTTCCCGTGCCCTTGAATTCTTCAAAAATAACTTCATCCATCCGGCTTCCGGTGTCGATCAGGGCCGTGGCGATGATGGTCAGGCTTCCGCCCTCCTCGATCTTCCTAGCGGAGCCAAAGAATTTCTTGGGCTTGTTGAGCGCGTTGGCATCAATGCCGCCCGACAAAACTTTTCCGGATGGCGGGATGATGGCATTGTGGGCCCGGGCCAGCCGCGTGATGCTGTCGAGCAGGATGACGACATCCCGTTTAATTTCAACGAGGCGTTTGGCCTTTTCCAGGACGATGTTGGCGACCTGGGCGTTGCGGGCCGGCGGCTCGTCAAAAGTTGAGGCGACGACCTCCCCGCTTACGCTCCTCTGGAAGTCCGTGACTTCTTCCGGACGCTCGGCAACGAGCAGGACGATCAATATGATCTCGGGATGGTTCTTCTCGATGGACTTGGCGATGGTTTTGAGTAGGGTGGTCTTCCCTGCCCGCGGCGGAGACACGATCAGGCCTCTCTGGCCCTTGCCGATCGGGGTCATCAGTTCCATGATGCGCGCGTTGAGGTTCTTGGAGTTCCCGTCTTGGAGCTTGATCATCTCATGCGGATAAAGGGGCGTCAGCTGCTCGAAATGGACGTTCCGCCGGTCTTCGATGATGACGTCCGGATGGATAAAATCGATCGCCTCGATCTTGATCAGGGCGAAATATTTTTCGCCGTTTTTCGGCGGCCGGACGATGCCGGATATGGTGTCGCCCGTGCGGAGTTGGAATTTCCGGATCTGGGACGGAGAGACATAGATGTCGTCCTGGCTGGGCAGGTAGCTGAATTCCGGGGCCCGCAAAAAGCCGAACCCATCGTCCAGGCACTCGAGGACGCCTTCGGAAAACAGAAGGCCGCTCTTTTTGGCCTGCGCTTCCAAAATTTTAAAGGTCAAATTATGCTTGCTCGATTTATCGATTTCCTCCTCGGGCACGCCCATCTGGGTGGAAATCTTGAGCAGCTCTTTGGTCTCCTTCGCTTCTAGGTCGATCAGGCTTAATTCTTCCTTTTCTTTCATGGTTCACCTCTCAATAGATGGAAATCTGTCTATCCTTGTTTAGACGAATTCCTATGAGCGGAACGCTCATCAGGACAATTTTTTCTCCGTATGAATTTTCTCAAAGATCAAAAGTCAACATTAAATATCATTTAACTATAATATTATCAATGAGTTAAAGGAGGCTCTTTGGAAGTCTCGGACTCCCCCTTCTCTTCGGATAGGCCCTTGGCATCGGGCGGCTTCATCTTTTTCTTCCTGGGTCTTTGCGTGAGCTCCTTTGTCAGGACGATCTTCAGGACCTCTTCCATGTTCTCGACAAGATGGATCTTCATATCGTGTGTAATGACCTTGGGAAGATCTTTCAGATCCGGCTTGTTGTCCAGCGGCAAGATGGCCTCCCGGATACCTTCGCGGTGGGCGGCGAGGAGCTTCTCTTTGATGCCGCCGACAGGAAGCACCTTGCCCTTCAGCGTGATTTCTCCGCTCATGGCGACCTTTTTGCTGACGGGAATCTCTGTGAGAAGCGATAGAATGGAAATGGCCAGAGTGATTCCTGCCGAGGGTCCTTCTTTGGGCGTGGCCCCTTCGGGGACGTGGACGTGGATATCGAAGTTCTTATGCACATCGCGGGCGATGTTGAGCTCGAACACTTTGGCCCGGACAAAGCTGAAAGCGGCCTGCGCGGATTCCTGCATAATCTCGCCCAGCTGTCCAGTCAGGGTAAAATTACCTTTGCCGTGGACTTTGGTGGCCTCGAACCGCAGGAGCTCGCCCCCGAATTCCGTCCAGGCCATGCCGATGGCCACGCCGACTTCGTCCTCTTTATCGATTTCTGAACGCCGGTACTTGGGGACGCCGAGGAAAGATTCCAGGTTCTTGACGGTCACTTTTTCCTTGGTGTCTTTGCCTTTGGAGACGACTTTTTTGACGACCTTCCGGCAGATTGAGGTGATCTCCCGCTCCAGATTCCGCACGCCGGCTTCGCGCGTATATTCATTGATGAGTTTCATAATGGCCGTGTCCGAGATTTCCAGGTTCTTCCCGGTCAGTCCGTGCGCTTTCATCTGCTTCGGCCATAAAAACTGCTTGGCGATCCGGAGCTTCTCGTCCTCTGTATAGCCGGGAAGGCGGATGATCTCCATCCGGTCGATCAAAGGCCTAGGAATGGGCTCCAGCATGTTCGCCGTCACGATGAACATGACTTGGGACAGGTCGAAGTCCGTGTCGATATAGTGATCGAGGAAGGCGCTGTTCTGCTCGGGGTCGAGGACTTCCATCAACGCCGAGGCCGGGTCGCCGCGGAAATCCATGCTCATCTTGTCCACTTCATCTAGCAGAAAAACAGGGTTCTTGGTCCCGGCGCGCTTGATCATCTGGATGATTCGGCCGGGATACGCACCGATGTAGGTCCGGCGATGTCCACGGATTTCGGCTTCATCCCTGACTCCTCCCAGGGAGAGGCGGACGAATTTTCTTCCCGTAGAACGGGCGATCGAGCGCCCCAGAGAGCTTTTCCCTACTCCCGCCGGGCCGATAAAGCCCAAAATAACACCCTTGGGGTTTTTCACCAGCTGGCGGATCGACAGATACTCGAGAATCCTTTCCTTGACCTTTTCCAGGCCATAATGGTCCTCATTCAGGATTCGTTCGGCCTCTTTCAGGTTTCGTTTCTCCCTGGATTTCTTTTGCCAAGGCAGGGACAGTAGCCAGTCCAAATAGTTCCTGCAGACGGTCGCTTCGGCGGACATGGGCGGCATGCTCTCCAGCCGCTCGACTTCCTTGTAAGCTTTTTCCTCGGCATCCGGCAGCATCTTGGCCGCGGCCACCTTTTTCTTCAGCTCCTCGATCTCGTTCGCCTGCTCGTCTTTCCTCTGACCCGGCGCGGCCCCCGAGGAAAAGATATTCTGGCCTTCTCGGAACGGGACCCGCCGCCTGTTCAACGGCTTACCTTCTTTGCGCAGGCCGGATTGGACCTTGTAGATCTCGTTTTCCAGGATGAAATTGAGCCTGCGGATCCTCTCCAGGCTGTTGATCGTCTCCAAAAGGTTCTGTTTTTCATCCAGAGAAAGATAGAGATGCGAGGAGATGATATCGGCGATCCGGTCGGGCGTATGGTCGCGCAGCGCCGGGATGATGGACTGGAAGTTCGCGTTCTGGTTCAGCTTGAGATATTCTTCAAAGAGGGCCAGCACCCGTTTCATCTCCTCCTGGCTTCCCTTGCTTGTGTCTTCGAAGACCTGAATCTCTTTGGCCAGGACCAGATAAAACGGATAGGAGCTCACGTACTCGAGGACGCGCGCCCTCCTCTTTCCCTCGACAATCACCTTGACGTTCTTATCGTCCATGGGGATGGTACGGATGACTTTAGCCGTGACCCCCATGGAATAGATGTCCTTGGGGCTGGGATTGTCGAGAGAAGCATCCATTTGGGCTGAAAGGAAAACGAGCTTGTCCGTCTCGGCCGATTTTTCCAAGGCCTGGATCGACGAGGCGCGCCCGATGATGAACGGGACAAGGGTGGCCGGGAAAACCACCAGGTCCCGGAGAGGGATCAGCGGGATATTTTTCAAAATCTCAAGGGGTTCGTTGGAATGTTCCATATTAGACTCCGATGGCCTGCTTGATGCGCTCAAAGCTCAGTTCATTTTCTTCCACCATACGCTTGGTGATCTTGATCTTGGTAGCCTTTTTGGCCGAGGGCAGATAAAACATGATGTCCAGCATCAGGTCCTCGATGATCGACCTCAAACCCCTGGCCCCGAGCTTCCTTTCCAGGGATTTTTGGGCAATCGCCGTCAGTGCGTCTTCGGTGAATTCGAGTTCCACGCCTTCCATCTCGAACAGCTTCTGGAACTGCTTGATGATGGCGTTCTTAGGTTTAGTCAGAATATCGACCAGATCATGGACATCGAGGTCGTAAAAGGTGGCCACGACGGGGATGCGGCCGACGAGCTCGGGAATCAGCCCGTATTTGATCAGGTCCTGGGGGATGAGCTCGACCAGGAGTTCGGCGGTCACATCCGCTTTTTTCAACCTCGAATCCGCCTTAAACCCGACCACGGATTGGCCGACTCTCTGGGCGATGATTTTATCCAGCCCGACAAACGCCCCGCCGCAAATGAAGAGAATGTCCGTCGTATCAATGGGGATGAATTCCTGGTAGGGGTGTTTACGGCCCCCCTGGGGAGGGATGCTGGCGGACGTCCCTTCGATGATCTTCAACAAGGCCTGCTGGACGCCTTCCCCCGAGACGTCCCTGGTGATAGAGGGGCTATCGCTCTTGCGGCTGATCTTGTCGATTTCGTCGATATAGACGATCCCCTTCTGGGTTTTGGCGATATTCCCTTTCGCGGCCTGGAACAGTTTCAGCACGACATTTTCTACGTCTTCGCCGACATAGCCGGCCTCGGTCAGCGTTGTAGCATCGGCAATGGCGAAAGGGACGGATAGGATCTTGGCCAGGATTTGAGCCATAAGCGTCTTGCCCGTTCCTGTCGGACCGATGAGGAGGATGTTGCTTTTGGTGATTTCGACATCGGTCGGATGGGGCAGGCTGATCCGCTTGTAATGGTTATAAACGGCCACGGAAATCTTCTTCTTGGCCTTCTCCTGGCCGATAATGTACTGGTCTAAGGCACTCTTGATTTGGCTGGGCGTGGGAAAGTCGCCCGCCGACTTTTTTTCTTCCTCTTTGGCCTTGTCGGTCTGGACGATGGACTGGGCCACTTCGATGCAGTTATCGCAGATGAATACGCCTCCCGGCCCGGCGATCAGCTTTTTCACCTGCGACTGGTTGCGGTTGCAGAAATTGCATCGCACCAGGGCATTCATTTTTTGTTGACTGTCATCATCCATGTTTTGCTCTTTTGGCCCGGCCCGAGAATTTTCCTGACGAGGCGGTGGCCCTTATTTTTTGGACGGGGTCCTTGTCGTAATAATCTGGTCGATCAGCCCATAATCCTTGGCCTGGGCGGCCGTCATGATGAAATCGCGCTCGATATCCGTCTGGACCTTGGCCCTCGGCTGCCGCGTGTGCTTGACCAGGATGTGATAGATATTCTCCCTGATCCGCAGGATCTCTTTGGCCTGGATGGCGATATCCGAAGCCTGCCCCTGGTATCCTCCGAACGGCTGGTGGAGGATGATCCGGGAATTGGGCAGGGAAAACCGCTTCCCCAACGTTCCCGAGGACAGGAGCACGGCAGCCATGCTGGCCGCCTGGCCGACACAAATCGTCGATATGTCATTATTCACAAATTGCATCGTGTCATAAATGGCCAAGCCCGAGGTGATGCTGCCTCCCGGCGAGTTGATATATAGAGAGATCTCTTTTTCCGGGTTTTCCGCTTCCAGAAATAACAGTTGGGCAATGACCAAGTTGGCCACCTCGTCATCGATCTCCGTCCCGATGAAGATGATATTATCTTTGAGCAGCCGCGAATAAATGTCATAGGCACGCTCAGTCCGGCCGTCCTGCTCGACAATGAAGGGGATGAGAGTCATGGAAATAACGGTTAGGTTAATCTATTATAGCCTGTTCGACCAAAAAGTCAACTGTCTTTTTGAGAAGCAAGCTGCTTTGGAGGCTGTCCCGTCTCCCCTCTTGTTTAAATGTTTCCATAGCTCTGGCCAGAGGAACGTTGTTCGCTTTGGCCAGCGTTTTGATTTCTTCGTCCACCTCCTGCTCGTCGACCGTCAGCCCTTCGGCTTGGGCGATTTTTTTGAGCACCAAGTGCCGCTTGAGGTTTTCCTGGGCCTGCCGGGCGGCGCTCGCTTGAAGCGTATCCAATGTCTCTTTGGTTAGATTTTGCTGCGGCGCAGACGACACGATTCTCTTCAAGATCGACTGGGCTTCCTCCTCGACGAGGCTGGGGGGAAGCTCGATCTCCGCCCTGTCCACGATCGCTTTTAGGATCTCCTCGGATCGTTCGTTTTTGGCGACCCGCTCCCTGGCTCCTTGGAGCTCGTTTTTGATTTTTTCCTTAAGATCCTTCAGACTGTCATATTCGCCAAGATGCTTGGCGAACTCATCGTTCAGTTCGGAAACCTGCTTTTCCTTGATGGAAACGACCTTCAGCTTGTACTCGATGTTCCGGCCGGCCATTTTTTTATTTTTGTGATCGGCCGGATAGGGATAGACAAAATTCTTTTCCTCCTGGATGTTCATCCCCAGGAGCTCATGGTTGATGATTTTTTCGTTTCCCTCGTGGCCGGCGATCACGACGACCTTTTCCGCGGGCATCAAACGCTTCGTTTTCTTGTCCTTCCCCTGAAGCTCGATGACGACATAATCGCCGTTGACGACTCCCCTGCCTTCGATGGGGATATATTCCGCGGATTTCTCCCTCAATTCCTCCAGGGCCTGGTCGATGTCCCGGGCTAAGACGTTGACGTCCTTCTTGGGGACGCGGATCTTTTTATAGGAAGGCAGGGCAAAATCCGGCCAAACTTCCACAACGGCCTTGAAACGGAGCGGCCGCCCTTCATCATAGGATAGATCATTGACGACGGGTACGCCTACGGGATGGATGGCCTGCGCTGTCAGGACTTCGTCCAGGACTTTGGGTACGAGGGCATCAAATAGCGATTGGTGAATGTCCGCCGTGAACATCTGTTTGACCATGTCCCGGGGGGCTTTGCCCGGACGGAAGCCTTTCAGTTTCACCCGGTTCGCGTAGCTGTCGATAATTCGCTCGAACTCCCGGCCGGCTTCATCGGCGCGGAGCTCAGCTTCGATTTCTTTACGGCTGGCGCTCAAATCCTTGACCGTGCTTTTAATGCGTTCCGTCGGTTCACTCATAGCATCATCCTTTAGATCGGCCTTTCACCAGGCAGCCTGTCTGCCTTTCGAGAAAACGTGTCCTCAAGTATCGAAATGGGCAGAGCGGGAGTCGAACCCGCACTCCCTCATCAGGAACTAGGTCCTAAGCCTAGCGCGTCTGCCAATTCCGCCACCTGCCCGTGTTTCGTACGGCGCTCATGCGCCTATGGCATTCCTCAGAGGGAAATCCCGTTGGATTGGGGCCTGCTCTTTAAAAAAATCAGAAAGTGCGAGCTCAGTTCAGGAGGTGAAAGCTGGATATTATCTTTAACATATTCAGGCCCGCTTGTCAACGTCGTCCCTCTTGGTATAGTATTTTAGCGGCCGGGAGAAAGCGGCTTATCATGAATCGGACGCAGAGAATTGCAGCTATGAACCCTATCGTTGGTGTCATTGGCTGCGGAAGCTGGGGAAAGAACCTCGTCCGGAATTTCCATGAGCTGGGGGCGCTGCGAACTATATGCGACATCGACGAAGATGTCCTGACATCCCTCCGGGGAAAATATCCGTCCCTTCAGGCCGCCCTGGATTATCGATCGCTCTTGACGGATCGTGCCATCAAGGCCGTTGCCATCTCGACTCCGGCGGCTACCCATTACGAGCTGGCCAAACAGGCGCTCCTTGCCGGGAAAGACGTCTTTGTTGAAAAGCCCATGGCCCTGATTTTGAAAGACGCCCAGGAGCTTGTGGCCTTGGCCAAAGAATCTAAAAAAATCCTCATGGTCGGGCATATCCTGGAATACCATCCCGCGATCAATCGATTGAAAGAGCTCATTGACGGCGGCGAGTTGGGAAAGATTCAGTACATCTATTCCGCCAGGCTGAATCTCGGCAAATTCCGCACCGAAGAAAACATTTTGTGGAGCTTTGCCCCCCACGACATCTCGGCCGTTCTTTATCTCCTGAACGAAATGCCGGCGAAGGTGGCCGCCCATGGAGGGAATTACCTGAATCCCCATATCACGGACGTGACAATCACCCACCTGGATTTTCCGAGCGGCGCCAAAGCCCACATTTTCGTCAGCTGGCTCCACCCGTACAAAGAGCAAAAGTTGGTCGTCATCGGGGATAAAAAGATGATGATGTTCGATGATGTGAAAGCCAAAGACAAGCTGGTGGCCTATAGCCACAAGATCGACTGGATCGACCGCCAGCCTGTCCCCCACCCCGAAAAGCCCGAGCGTATTGACCTTCCCCAAACCGAGCCGCTGCGGGCCGAATGTGAACATTTTTTGGCATGCGTCCGATCCCGCCGGACCCCGAGGACTGATGGGAACAACGGACTCAAGGTCCTCAAAATCCTGGAAGCGTGCCAGCAATCCCTGCGGGGGAACGGCAGGGTCTGTCAATTGGGACCGGAGGAAACAAGGACCTCTTTTATCCATGAGACCGCCGTGGTGGATGACCACGTGGAGGTCGGAGAGGGCACGAAGATCTGGCATTTTTCCCATATCCAGTTTGGGGCGCGCATCGGGAAAAACTGCGTCCTTGGGCAGAATGTGAATGTCAGCCGCAATGTCACAGTGGGCGACAATGTCAAAATCCAGAATAACGTCTCGGTGTATGAAGGAGTGACTCTCGAAGATTACGTTTTTTGTGGGCCGTCGATGGTCTTTACCAACATCACCGATGCCCGAAGCAAATATCCCCAGCCGGGATCGGAGTTCTACGAGAAAACCCTCGTCCGAGAAGGCGCTACGCTTGGCGCCAACTGCACCATCCTCTGCGGCCACACGATCGGCCGCTTCGCTTTTGTCGGAGCGGGGGCCGTAGTGACTAAGGATGTCCCCGATTTTGCCCTGGTGGTGGGAAACCCTGCCAGGATTGTCGGCTGGATGAGCGAGGCCGGGAAAAAACTGACATTTGATCGGGAGGGATACGCTTTTTGCGAAAAATCCCGAAAGACTTATAAGCTTGAGAATCAAACGGTTAAAGAAGTTGCCGACGAGCCGTCAACGAAGAATTCATGAGGTGAATGTCCCATGCATGTTCCCTTGCTTGATCTAAAAGCTCAATATGCCTCCATCAAGGAAGAGATCCGGACGGCCCTGGATGAGGTCCTGGACAGCCAGCTTTTTATCCTGGGGCCGAAGGTTGAGGAGATCGAGAAAAAAATCGCGGCCTATTGCCGGGTCGGCCATGCCGTCGGCGTCTCCTCCGGTTCGGATGCCCTTCTCGTCTCGCTCATGGCCCTCGATATCGGGCCCGGCGATGAGGTCATCACTTCTCCCTTCACGTTTTTCTCGACCGCGGGGGTCATCTCCAGGCTCGCAGCCGTCCCCGCTTTCGTCGATATCGACCCGGTGACTTATAATATCGCCCCCGATAAGGTCGAAGCTGCCGTCACTTCCCGGACCAAGGCGATCATCCCGATTCATCTCTTCGGACAGTGCGTCGATATGGACCCGATTCTGGACATCGCAAAAAAACACAGCCTGGCCGTGGTCGAGGACGCGGCCCAGTCCATCGGCGCCGAATACCATGGCCGGCGGGCCGGATCGATAGGCCATCTCGGGGTCTTTTCCTTTTTCCCCTCAAAAAATCTCGGGGGTTACGGGGACGGAGGAATGGTCGTGACCGACGATGCGGCCCTGTCCGACAAAATAAAAGTCCTCCGGGATCATGGGGCCAAACCCAAGTATTATCATAAGCTCGTGGGCGGCAATTTCCGCCTGGATGCCATTCAAGCGGCAGTCCTTACAGTGAAACTTCGATATTTGGACGGCTGGTCGCAAAAGCGGAGGGAAAATGCCGCTTATTATGACCGGCGGTTGGCAAAGGCCAGGCCGGGCGATGTCGCTCCCCCGAAGGCCGTATATCAGGCCGGCGGCGACCACAACCATCATATTTACAACCAGTATACGATCCGGGCCAAGCAAAGGGACGAGCTAAGGCAGTTCCTGAAGGATAACGGCATTGGCACAGAAATCTACTACCCTCTCCCCCTTCACTTTCAGGGATGCTTTCAGGGTTTGGGCTACAAGAAGGGCGATTTTCCGATCGCCGAAGAATCTGCCGAGGCCGTGCTCTCGCTGCCAATCTTTCCCGAACTAAGCGATGAGCAAAAAGACTATGTTATCGAGAAGATCCTCGAGTTTTATAGAATGCATTCATGAAGATTGCCAGCATCGTCGGAGCCCGGCCGCAATTCATCAAGCTGGCCCCTTTAGCCCGCACGATTCAGGCCTGTCGTCATTCGAAAACCGGCCGGCAGATCGAGCACATCATCATCCATACGGGTCAGCATTATGATTACGTGATGAACGAAATCTTTTTTCAGGAGCTGGGGATTCCTGGGCCTGACTATAACCTCGAAGTGGGCTCGGGCCCCCACGGTTGGCAGACCGCAGAAATCTTGAAAAAAGCGGAGAAGGTCCTCCAGAAGGAAAAGCCGGATTGGACGCTTGTCTACGGGGACACCAATTCCACCCTAGCCGGGGCTCTGGCCGCGGCCAAGCTCAACCTGCCCCTCGCCCATATCGAAGCCGGGCTGAGAAGCCATGACCGGAGAATGCCGGAAGAGATCAACCGCATCTTGACCGACCGTTGCTCGCAAATTCTTTTCTGCCCTACGGAAGGGGCGGTCCGCAATCTGGCGGGGGAAGGGTTCAGAAATATCGTCGAAAAGGGCCGGCCGCCGATGTCTCTTAAAAAGAATAGCTCCCGCTCTTTCGGGGTCCCCTTTCCATGGGTGGTCAATGTCGGCGATCTTATGAACGACGCCCTGCTCCTCGGGTTGACGATCGCCCGAAAGAAATCAACAATCCTGGAAGAGCTTCGATTGAGGCCGGGTCGATATTACTTGGCCACGATCCACCGAGCCGAAAATACGGATGATGCTGAGAGGCTGAGGTCGCTGACAAAGGCTCTTCTTGAAACGAGCCTTGTTCTCCCGGTCGTTTTTCCCATTCACCCCCGGACTAAAAAATGTCTGGAACGCTTATCGCTCCTGCCGGCCGGTTCAGAGCGCCTGAAGTCGGTCAATCCGGTCAGTTACTCCGATATGCTGATTTTGGAAAAAAACGCCAGAATAATCCTGACGGATTCCGGAGGCGTCCAAAAGGAGGCCTATCTGTTGAAGGTCCCCTGCATTACGCTTCGAGATACCACGGAGTGGCCGGAGACCGTGGAATCCGGCTGGAACAGGCTGGCAGGTTCCGACCCTGAAAATTTCAGGCGAAAATTAAAGTGGGCATTGAAGCATTGCGAGAAATTCGCAACCTCCCGCCGTCTGGCCCCATCGAGCGTCGATTATGGCAAAGGCCACGCCGCCCAACGAATTCTCTGTTGCTTAGCCAAGATCGGCATTTGAAACCTTGATTTTTAATGTGAAAGCGCCAGTCAGCGCAGGATCGGTTTCAGCTTGGCAGCAAGATTGGGGTCAATCGTCACCAACTTCTTATAAACCTCGCGGGCGCTGAAATTGTCGTGAAGGTTTAAATAGACGACCGCCAGGTTGAAGAGGGCCGTCCCGTTGTCCGGTTGCAGTTCCGTGGCTTTCTTGATCGGCTCCAAGGCTGCGTTGAAATCCTTGATCTGCATGTGGGCCATACCGAGATAGAGCCATCCGAAGGCATTGTCCGGAACGAGGGCCAGATTTTTTTTGAAGGGGTCAATCGCCTCCCTGTATTTTTTCAACTGGTAATACGCTAAACCGATCTGGAAATGGGCGTAGTCATAATTGGGGTTGATGGCCAGCGCCTGTTTGAATGTATCAATCGCTTCCTGGAATTTCTGCGCTTTGACATATTCATAGCCCAGATTATAGATATCCTGCTCGCTTTTCGGTTTCAGCTCGACCAGCTTTTTGGCGGCTTCGATGGCCTTGAGGGGCTGGCCCGCCTTGTCGTACATATTGAGCGCATAACCGTAATAGGAGGTGGCACTTTTCGGGTCGATCTCGGCCAGCAATTTATAGGTCTCCTCTGCTTTGTCCAGCATCCCAGCCTTTTCGTAGGCCAGAGCCAGGTTAAGGTTTAAGGCCAGGTTCCGCGGGTCATTCTTCAGGGCTTCTTGGAAGGCGGCGATGGCAGCATCAAATTGCTTGGTCTCCGTCCGGCACAGGCCGAGCTGTTTATAGGCTTCCCAGGGATTGTCCGGCTTGAGGCTAATATATTTTTCGTACGCGTCGGCCGCCTTGGCAAAATCGCGGGCGTCTTGATAGGCGTTACCCAGAGCCAGAGCCGCCTCTTTGTTATTGGGGTCGAGTTCGATGGCTTTCTCCAGCATGGGCGCCGCCTCGGCCGAACGCTGCATCCTGACCAGAATCTGACCCAGGCTGGCGTAGGCATCGACCTTCTTGGGGTCAAGCTCAATGACTTTTTTATAGGCCGTCACCGCATTCTGATAATCCCGCTGGTTATTATAGACGGACGAGAGAATCGTCCAGGCCTCCAACGAATTGGGGTTGGCCTTCGTGACCTTTTCCAGGTTTTTTTGAGCGTTGAAGGCATCTCCCTGCCAGTGGTAGAGTCGGCTGGCCAGCCAGGCGGCTTCCAAGCTAGCCATATAGTCCTCGGGCGGCCAGCTCTTGAACGGCGTCATTTTCGCTGTCTTGGGCAGAGCGCCGAGCACGTTCGCCGGAACGATAAAACGGAGCCGCCTGTCCAGGACCAGAACCATGCCGATGACCTTGCCGCTGGCATCGACGATGGCTCCACCCGTGAATGTATCCGGAATGGCCAGCGAGGAATCCCAGACTTTTTGATTGGGTGCCGTTTCCAAGGCCTTTCGCATGGTGCCGTCCGCAATAATGATCTCCCCCGATTCATTCGACCCGATGCCAAAAACCTTTTTGTTTTCCGAGAATTCATCCGCGGTGGCCTGGGGCAGGACCTGGACCTTGCCGTCGATATTGAGGAGGGCCAGGTCCAGGTTTTTGTCCACGGCCACGACGCCATTGACATCGACTTCTTTCTTTCTGAAATTGAACCCGATGCAGCTGGCGGCCTGGCTGATGAGATGATAGCTCGTCGCCGCGATTTGTTCCGTCAGCACGACGGCCGACCCTTTGCCGATTTCCTGCTTGTCTTTTCCATAGACCACCAGACTGATGACGCCGGGACTGGCCTGGGTGAGGATCTTGGCCAATTCTTCGCCCTGGGCGAAGAGAAGAACACTAGAGAGAAAAAGCCCGATCCAGACGAAGAGAACTTTTGTTGTCTTAAGCATTATGATTCCTCCTGACTCCTCTCAAAATCATGGAATGACCATTCCCTCTAGTAAATATATTTACACCTTGAGAAAATTTCTGTCAAATCCTATCTTGCATCCACATTGACAAAATGGACGGCCTCGGGTAGCCTGAGACACAATGAGATTGTCCAGAAGAGCGATTGGGCTTTTGATTCTGGCCGCCGGAGTCCTGTTCGTGGCACTTTTCATATTCAAAATTCAGAACGGGATGGCGGATTTTGAGGTCAACTATAAAGCCGGAAGGCGGCTCTGGCTCAGTGAGACCCTCTACAGGACCGTCGATGAACATTATCAGTTTAAATATTCTCCGTTTAGTGCGGCGCTCTATCTTCCCCTCGCTTTTCTCCCCCTCCCGGCGGCCAAAGGCGTCTGGTATGCCATCGTTCTTTTCTCGATCGCCTGGTTGCTCTATCTTTCCTCAAGATTGGCCGATCGGTCTGGCCATCAAAGGCTCGCCCTGGCCATCCTTCCCGGCGCCATTCTGGCCAAATTTTTTCTGCGGGAGCTCCAACTCGGCCAGATCAACGCTTTGATCACGGCCATTCTCGTCTTCATGATCTATGTTCTTGTCAAGGAGGAAACCGGTTTAACAGCCAAACAAGAGATCTCGGCGGGTCTTCTCTGGGGACTGGCCATGGCCCTTAAGCCCTATGCCCTAATTTTTTTCCCCTATTTTATCCTCAAAAAGAAATGGCAGTCCCTCTGGCCCGGGTTTCTCTTCCTGGCCTTGTCGCTCTTCGTGCCGACGATCTTTTATGGATGGAGCGGGAATATGGTCGTCCTCAAAGAATGGAGATGGAGCCTCTCCCGTTCCACCCTGGGCCTTCTCAATTCCCAGGACAACGTTTCCCTGTTGGCTTGCCTTGTCAAGTGGACCGGAAAACAGAATCTCTCCGTCTTGCTTTTCGCGGTCGCGCTCGGATGTTTGGCCTTTTTGGTCTTTGTCTTTATCCAAAAAGGAAAAGAGAGTCCCAGTCCCCTTCTCCTCGATGCGGCCCTGTTGCTCGTCCTCATCCCCTTGATTTCCCCTCTGGGATGGGATTATACATTCCTGTCCTCGATTTTGGCCGTCGCCCTTGTCGTTAAGGATTTCGATTTTTTCCCGAGGCCGGCAAAGATCCTTCTGGTCTGCAATTTCCTCGTCATTGCCCTGTCCATCTATGATCTTCTCGGCCGGAGACTTTATGCGGCGTTCATGTCCCGGTCCGTGCTGACAATTGATTTCCTGATTCTCGTCGCAGCGCTCTATTATTTAAGGTTCCAAGGACGCAGATGAGCAGGAGAAGGATCCTCCTTGTTTATCTCGCGACCCTTACCGGAATCCTGGCCTGGCTTGGGGCCATCGGGCTTGCGCCATATCTCAGGAGCCGGGGCGTCCCATTGGGAAAATTCATCTATGTCTGTTTTTCCCCGGTCTGCCATCAAATTCCGGCGCGCTCCTTCTTGGCATGTGGGTATCCCCTGGCGGTGTGTGCACGATGCCTGGGCATTTATTCCGGTTTTTTTGCCGGAATGGCTCTCTATCCCTTTCTGCGGGGGTTCTCGACAGTAAGACTGCCCAAGACGAAGGTCTTCCTGGCTTTCACGACGCCCATCGCTGTGGATACAGTCGGCAACTTCTTCCGTCTCTGGGCGACATCCAATGTCCTTCGCCTGGCTACAGGCTTTTTATGGGGGACCATTCTGCCGTTCTACCTGATGACGGGTCTGACAGAGCTTGCATTAAAAGACAAAAAACACATAGAATAGGGACTGTCATGAGAATAAGGAGGCCAGGATGAACGGTCCCAAGCCAAGTCTGCTTGTGCCTGCGCTCATCGGAGGGGCGGTTGCAGGAATTCTGTCCGGGATTCCATTTGTGAACTGCCTGTGTTGCCTATGGATTATCGGCGGCGCGATCTTGGCATCCTACCTTCTGGCGAAAGATTCAACGGTTACTTTAAGGGCGGGAGACGGGGCTATCGTTGGAGCGTTTGCCGGAATCTTTGCTGCATTCATTCGATTGTTTTTAAGCATACCCTTTCGATCTGTTGAATTTGCATTCTTCCAAAAAATCATGGAGAGGCTGAGCGAATATATGCCGGGAGCCCCAGGTGAGTGGAAAGACGCATTTAGCCTCGGAGCAGGCCCCATTTCTATAGCGGGGTTTTTTCTGGGGCTCGTCATATCGGCAGCGATATTTGCCGTCCTGGGGGCTCTGGGCGGGATCATAGGCATGGCCCTCTTCGGCAAAAAGACCCCGCCGCCCGCTCAAGGAACGAAAAATGAGGCGTCTCAAGACACAGGTCATAGTCAATCCTGAGTCTGCCAAGGGGCAAACCCGGAAGCGCTGGCTTCAGATCAAGGAAGGGATTCGCAGCTTCATCCAAGAATTCAAGTACGAATTCACCGAAAAGCCGCTTCATGCCATCGAGCTGGCCCGTGCCGCGATAAAAGATGGGACGGAGCTCGTCATCGGTGTCGGGGGCGACGGGACCATGAACGAGATCGCCAACGGTTTCTATGAAGAAAAAAGAATTATCAATCCCGAGGCTGCCCTGGGGATCGTCCCCTCCGGTACAGGCTGCGACCTGACCAGAAGCTTGAACATACCTTCGGGGCTTAAGGACGCCATGCGGGTGATCATCGCTGCCCCTTCCTGCCCAATGGATGTCGGGAAAGCCACGTTCATGTCCCGGTCTGGCGAACCTGAAGAACGGTTTTTTCTCAATGTCGCCGATTTCGGCGTCGGGGGCGAAGTCGTCCAAAAAGTCAACCAGAAACGTTTGGAGAGAAAGGCGTCTTCCTATGTCAGATGCCTCATCTCGACCATGATCCAGTATAAGAACAAACACATCCAGATCAAAGTGGACGGCCGGGAACTGCCCAAGGGAGAATATCTCATCGGGGCCGTCGCCAACGGCGGCATTTTCGGCAAGGGAATGAAGATCGCCCCCCAGGCGAAACTGGATGATGGGTTGTTCGACTTTGTCTGCGTCAAAGGGATGAAATTTCTGGAGTTCTGCCGGCACGGCTGGAAGATTTTTTTGGGGACGCATCTCACCCATCCCAAGATCTTCCTGATGCACTGCCGGAGGATAGAAGCGGTCCCGGACGAGGACGAAACTGTGCTTTTGGAGTTGGACGGCGAGCAGTTGGGAAGCTTGCCCGCCAGGTTCGAGATGATCCCGCGGAGCCTCTTGATTAAGGGCTACCTCTAGTTTTGGCGACCGCGCAAGAGCGCGGCTTTGTTTAAATCGTTTGTCACCTGAAGCCTCCCCTCACTATCATAAAAGGTAATGATCCGTGTCGGCCTTCTTTGAGGGAGGAGGGCGTATGTGGCCATGACCTGCTTGATGTAGTCTCGAGTTTCAGGATAGGGTGGGATTTTTCCGCCGTATTTCTTAACAGCTTCCTGACCGGCATTGTATGCGGCCAGGATGAGCGTCGTGGGATTTTTTTCGTTCTCGTAGACTTTCGTCAGGTCTTTCAAGTATTTGATGCCGCCTTCGATGTTATCTTCAGGATCAAAGACATTCTTGACACCGTATTGCCTGGCCGTGTCCGGCATGAGCTGCATCAGCCCGAGAGCGCCCTTGGAGGACACGGCATAGATGTTATAGTTGGACTCGTGCAGAATAATGGAATGGACAAGCGCTGATGAGATTTTGTGTTTGCCGGCCCTGGATTTGACAATATCGTCAAAGGGCAATTTTTTGGGAGCGGCCGCTGCGGCCGGCCCGGGAACCGGCAGGCAGACCAGGGCCAGCATTCCTAAGGCGCAGAAAAATTTTGTTAAGCCCGTCATGAGCGCTTTTATCATGGGCAAAACCCTAGAAACCTGCAATACCCTCTGGGGGTGATTTTTGAAGGGCCCTGGCCTCCCCCCTGCCGGTCAGCCCCCGGGGCGTGACAGCCTTTTTTCTATGAATAAAAGACTCTCTTGGAGAGCCTGCTCAAGCCCGTCCGGCTTGGCGCCGCCTGCCTGGGCAAAATCGGCTCGTCCCCCTCCCCCGCCCCCGATAAGCGGCGCGGTCTGCTTGATGATCTCGGCGGCAGAGAGTCTTGCCGTCAGATCCTTCGTCACCCCGACGACGAGATACGCCTTTTCGCCTGCCACCGAGCCCAGGATGACGATCCCTGATTTGATTTTCTGTTTGATCTTGTCCGTCAAATCTCTTGTTTCTGCGGGATCCAGGCCTTCGATCTTTTGCACCCAGACGGAAACGCCCTTGATGGATTGTACCCGGTCCTCGGGCTGTTCGGACGTTTGCTGGAGGGACTTCTGTCTGAGCGCTTTTATTTCATGCTCTTTTTCTTTGAGGCCTTCTTTTAGTTTTTCGATCTGAGCCAAAAAGTCCTTCCGGGGCGCATTCAGAATGACCTGGACTTCATGGAGGAGGGCGTCTGTTTCCTGAACGTATTTCAGCGCTTCTTCTCCGGTCAGGGCTTCGATCCTCCTCATGCCGGCGGCGATGCTCGTTTCGGAGACAATCTTGAATAACCCGATTTCTCCCGTCGAAGGGACATGGACACCGCCGCAGAGCTCTTTGCTGAAATCTCCGACGACCACCATCCGCACTTTTTCCCCGTATTTTTCCTCGAAAATGGCCATCGCGCCTTCCTGGAGACCTTCCTCCAAAGTCGTTTCCTTAATTAAGACGGGGAGATTGTTCTGGATTTTCTCATTGACAAGAATCTCGATTTTGCGGATTTCCTCGGCTGAGAGGGAGGCAAAGTGCGTAAAATCGAACCTGAGCCGGGTTGGAGAGACGAGCGACCCGGCCTGCTTAACATGATCTCCCAACACCTGTCTCAAGGATGCATGCAAAAGATGAGTAGCCGTATGATTGTCCCGGATCGCTTTTCGCCTGGGCATATCGACGGCCGCTTCGACACGCTCGCCTTTCTTCAGGGTTCCCGAGAGAACCTTTATTTTATGGCTGATGATCTCGGGAGCCGGATAGAATGTATTTTCCACCAGCGCCGAAAAATGGGGATTTTTCCAAAGCCCCGTGTCCCCAACCTGGCCGCCGGCTTCGGCATAAAACGGTGTCAGATCCAGGACGGCCTCACCGGAGTCTCCTTGCCGGAGCTCGGCGACCCGGCCACCGTTTTTGAACAAAGCGAGAACCAAAGCATCGGAAACCTGGTAATGGTCATGGCCCGCATAGCGAACGCGCACCTTTATCAGCTCTTCATAGATTTTCCGTTCTTTCTGCTGGACGTCCCCTTTCCAAGATTGACGGGCCCGGGCTTTTTGCTTTTCCAATTCCAGCCGAAACCCCGCCTCATCGATCGCCAGCCCTTCCTCCTGGGCGAGCTCTGCCGAAAGGTCGAGCGGAAATCCGAAGGTATCGTGGAGCCTGAAGAGGGCTTCGCCGGCAAGGATTTTTGAATGATGCTTCATGGCTTCTTGGACATACTGGTGAAAAGTCCGGAGTCCGGAGGAAAGCGTTTGGGAAAACCGTTCTTCCTCGGCAAAACATATTTTCGAGATAAAATCGAGCGATGTCAGCAGTTCGGGATAATTGTCTTTCATGATGTCGCCGACGACTCCGGCCAACTTAAAGACAAACGGTCGGTCGATCCCGATCAGGTTGCCGTGACGGAAGGCCCGCCGGACGAGCCGCCGCAGGACATAGCCGCGGCCGTCGTTGGCGGGCATGATACCGTCGCCGATGAGGAAGGCAACGGCCCGGGCGTGGTCGGCGATCAGCCGGACCGAAATATCCAGTTCGTCATGGGCGGGGTATTCCCTGGAGGAGAAACGGCAGATCTCTTCGATGATCGGGCGGAAGAGGTCTGTGTCAAAATTACTCGTCCTTCCCTGCAGAGAGGCGGCCATCCGCTCCAGGCCCATTCCCGTGTCGATCGATGGCGCCGGAAGTGGATGCATAACACCCTTTTCATCTTGGAAATATTGCATGAACACCAGGTTCCAGAGTTCGACATACCGGTCGCTCCCACTTTCAATGAGTGCTCGCGCATCACCTTTTTCATAAGAGGGATCCAGGTCATAATGAATTTCCGAGCAAGGACCGCATGGCCCGGTCTCCCCCATCGCCCAGAAGTTGTCCTTCTTTCCCAGACGGAAGATTCGCTCTGGAGGGACTCCGACCTCTTTGGCCCAGATGGCAAAGGCCTCTTCATCCTCCTCGTAAACAGTCACATAAAGCCTGTCCTTGGCAAGCTTGAAGATATCCGTCATGAGCTCCCAGGCATAGGCAATCGCCTCTTTTTTGAAGTAATCGCCGAAAGAAAAATTTCCCAGCATCTCAAAAAACGTGTGGTGTTTGTTGGTTTTTCCAACCTGCTCCAGGTCATTGTGCTTGCCGCTGACCCGCATGCACTTCTGGACGGTCGCCGCTCTTTTATAGCTTCGCTGTTCAAGCCCCAGGAAAATATTCTTGAACTGATTCATCCCAGCGTTGGTGAAGAGGATGCTGGGGTCGTCCTTGGGCAGGAGCGAAGAGCTGGAAACGATCTTGTGGCGCTTGTTGGCGAAGAAGTCTAGAAAAACCTCACGGATGTCCTGCGCTCTCATTGACCTCCCTTATTCTGGGGTCTGTTTCTTGCGCTCGATGGGACTCATCTTCTTTTCCATCTCCTCCAAGGCTAGGTCCAGAGTGGATTGGATCCCTTGGACACGCAGCTGGAAATTGTCCGGGCTGGACGAATAGCGCAGGCCCTGTTCGAAAGAGATGTATCCCTGGGTATAGAGCTGGTAGATGGATTGGTCGAACGTCTGCATGCCGTACTGCGAGACGCCTTGGGCAATGGCATCCCGGATTAGAAAGGTCTTTTCCCTGTCCAGGACGCATTCCTGAATATAAGGAGTGGTGATCATGACCTCGACCGCGGGGACACGGCCCTGGCCGTCTTTTCTCGGGATCAGCCGCATGGAAATGACGGCAACGAGAATGCTGGCCAGCTGGATCCGGATCTGGCGCTGCTGATGGGGAGGGAATACGGAAATGATGCGGTTGATGGTTTCCGGGGCATCCAGCGTATGGAGCGTGCTGAGAACCAGATGGCCTGTCTCTGCCGCCAGCATGGCCGTCTCGATTGTATCCAGGTCGCGCATTTCGCCGACGAGGAGGCAGTCCGGGTCTTCGCGCAGCGCGGCCCGCAGGCCTCTCGAGAAGCCCCGGACATCGCTGCCGACTTCCCGTTGGCAGATCGTGCTTTTCTTATCTTTATGAAGGTATTCGATGGGATCCTCAATAGTGATGATATGCTGCCGCCGGTTGGTGTTGATAAAATCGATCATGGCGGCTAGGCTGGTCGTTTTTCCGCTGCCCGTGGTCCCCGTTACCAGGATCAGACCGCGCTCATAGTTGGCGATCTTCTCCAACGCTTCAGGGAGCAGCAGCTCGCGGATCGTCTTGACTTCGAAAGGAATGAGCCGCAGGGAGATGGCCAGGGAGCCTCTCTGATAAAAAATGCTGCCGCGGAACCGGCCAAAACCGGGAAGGCTGTAGGCCAGGTCCAAGTCCAGATCTTCTTTGAGCTTTTTCACCTGGTATTCGTTCATCACCTGTTTGGCCATCTCTTCGAGGTCCTTGGATGTCGAGCGAGGCAGTTGCCGCAGCGGGACGAGGGTCCCATGAATGCGGAATTGCGGATAATTCCCGACTTTGAGATGGACGTCGGAGGCGTCCATCTCGATGGCGACTTTTAAAAGGTCATCAATGTTCATGGCTGGTCCTTTTGGTTAAACGGAAATGTACGTTAACCATTCAAATTTATCAGGCTTGTCGGCCTTGAGAATTCCGAAGAATTCTTCCTGGAGCCTCTTGACCACGGGGCCGCGCCGACCGCTCCCGATCTGGATTTTATCAATGGCCCGGATGGGCGTGATTTCGGCCGCCGAGCCCGTGAAAAAGACCTCTTCAGCGATATAGAGCATCTCGCGCGGGATCGTCTCCTCGATAACTTTATATCCGAGATCCCTGGCCAGGGTCATGACGGAATCGCGGGTGATGCCAGGCAGGACCGAGGAAGAGAGAGGCGGCGTGTAAATGAAACCATTCATGACTAGAAAAATGTTCTCGCCGCTGCCTTCGCTGATATGGCCGCGGATGTTTAGGGCGATCCCCTCGGCGTATCCATCGAGTTTGGCCTCCATTTTGATCAGCTGGGAGTTCATGTAATTCGCGCCGGTTTTGGCCAAGGCCGGGAAGGAATTGGGCGCCATGCGCTGCCAGGTCGAAACCTTGACGTCAACACCCGCCTCCAGCGCTCCTTCACCGAGATACTTGCCCCATTCCCAGACGAGAATCGCGCAATCCACAGGATTGGGAAAGGGATCGACACCCAAAGTCCCATAACCCCGATAGACGATGGGGCGGATATAGCATTCTTTGAGACGGTTGGCCTGGATCGTCTGGATGATGGCCTGTTTAAAGTCGGACGGCGGATACGGAATATCAATTCGATAGATCTTGCAGGAGTTATAAAGCCGCTTGGTGTGCGCCTCCAGGCGAAAGATGGCAGTGCCCCTGGCATTTTTATAGGCGCGGAAACCTTCAAAAATCGAGCTCCCATAGTGAATTACATGCGAAGCTAGGTGGATCGTGGCGTCTTTCCAGGGGACAAGCTTGCCGTTCATCCAGACGATTCCGTCTTCTCTAAAAGGACTCATCTAGGACTCCTTCTAAAAATAGGAACAAAACCAAGATGCTATCTTACCCATAATGCCCGGCCAGAGTCAAACTTCATTGCTTACCATAACGGCTTAAACCGACTCGCCGCAATAGGGACAATTTTTTTCGCGCAACGGCAGCGGCCTCCGACAATTCCAGCAAAGCTCCGAAACCGCCCTTTCCCGCGCCCTGATCCTGCCCAGGATATCGTCGATCTCGGCTTTCCTCGGCTTCTCCCCTTTAATCTCGGAAAGGTGCTTGATGATCTCGAATGGCCTCTGATATCGGTCTTCGACCTTGGCCGCCAGGCATTTCATGATGACCTCATCGAGCTCTTTGGGAATCTTACCGTTTCTCAGGCGAGGGGGCGTGATTTTCCCTTCCTGGGCTTTTTCCAGTATCTTAAAGGGGTCGGGGTCGAAAATCGGCGGCCGTCCGACGATCATTTCATATAGGATGCAGCCGATCGAGTAAATGTCGGAGGCATAGGTGGCCTTGCCCTGGAACTGTTCGGGAGCCATGTATGGCGGAGAGCCGATACGGGTGGTCGCATACGGGACATTGGAAAGCCAAGCGGATGTTCCGAAATCCGTGATTTTCACCGTCCCTTCTTCAGAGATCATGATGTTGGAAGGTCTCAGGTCGCGGTGGATGATCTTGCTTTTATGGGCATGGTCCACGCCCGCGGCTATTTGCTTGGCATAATCCATAGCCTGGTCGATCTCCAGGACTTTATCCTTCTGCAGAATCTTCTCCAAGGTTTTCCCGCGGATGTATTCCATGACCATGAAGAAGGTGTTGTTCTCTTTCTCGGCCGCGATCATACGGACGATATTGGGATGGTTGAGGGCGGCCTGAAGCCTTGGCTCTTTGAGGAGCTTGTAGAGCTCGGTGGATTGCTTGTGGGGCACTTTTAGGGCGACCTTGATATCGAGCCAGGTATCCTTGGCCAGGAAGACCGAGCCAAAGCCGCCGCTGCCCAGCGAGCGGATGATCTCGAATTTACCGACTTTTTGTCCCTGGAGAAACATATTCCCTATCCCATAAATGGGCGATGATCGCTACCGCGGCCAAGGAGGCGGTCTCCGCCCTGAGAACATTCTTGCCCACGCTTACGGCTTCGTAGCCCCGGCCTAGGACGCTTTTTTCTTCCTCCGCCGTCCATCCGCCCTCGGGCCCGGCCAGAATCATCACATCCGGTGGCGCTGCCGGAGCCTCCGTGGTCAGGCGCAGGACATCTTTGAGCGGCCGTCCGCTATGTTCGCTGAGAAAAAGCTTCTTATCCGCCGCCGTTTTTTCGAGCAAACTCAGCCGCGTCTTCTGGCGGCCGATGTCTTCGATCCGGGCCCGATACTTGGTCCCCTCTTCATCAAAAAGCCAGATCTCGTCGTGGGGCTGGAGCCGGGCTACGCGGCTCAAATGGTTATGTTCGAGGCCTTCAAGGCACAGGCTGACCCCGCCGACCTGGCTTTTTTTTATAAAGAAATGGTTCGATGTCAAGCGCCGCCCTAATGGACAAAATTTTTGTCTTTCTGGCTCCCGATTTTATCGAGATGCTCCATATTCTCTCCGCGCAGCTCGCCGAGCTGGCGGAGAATAGCTCTTTGTTCCTTAGTGAGGTTCGTCGGAGTTTCCACCCGGACCTTGACGAACAAGTCACCGGTTCCGCGACTCTCCAAATCCCTCATACCTCTTCCCCGCAGGCGAAACACTTCGCCGGACTGTGTCCCGGCCGGAATCTTCAGGCTCTCGCTGCCCTCGAGAGTGGGGATGTCTGCCGTGATGCCGAGAGTGGCTTGGACAAAAGACAGCGAAATCTCGCAGGAAAGATGCTGGTTCTCCCGATGGAAAAAGGGATGTTTCTTAACTCGGATCATGACATAGAGGTCCCCGCGGGGAGCTCCTCGCTCGCCCGCCTCACCGGCCCCGGCAATCCTCAGCTGCGAGCCGTCATCGATGCCGGTGGGAATCCGAACATTCAGTGTATTTTTTCTGCGGGTCAGGCCGGATCCGTTGCATTCTTCGCAGGGAGCCGTGATGACCTCGCCTTTTCCGCCGCAATGGGAGCAGGTTCTGGCCACGGTAAAAAAGCCCTGCTGGTGCCGGATCTGGCCGCGCCCGCCGCATGTCGGACAAGCGGCCTTCTGGGTGCCGGGGCGCAGTCCGGTCCCTTCGCAGGACGGACAATGCTCGGCCCGGTTGATCGAGATTTCTTTCTCGACGCCCGCCGCCGCTTCTTCCAGAGTGATTTCCAGCTCTAGGGCCAAGTCCCGGCCTTTTTGAGCAGTGCGGCGGCGCTGCCGTCCGCCGCCTCCGAAGAAATCTCCAAAGCCGAAACTGAAGCCAAAGAAATTCCCGAGGATATCCTCAAAATCCTCAAAGATCGACGAGTCGAATCCGGAGAAACCCGCAAATCCCTCTCCCCGCAGGCCGTCGTGGCCGAATCTGTCATAGGTCGCCCGTTTGTCGGGGTCGCCGATCACACTGTACGCTTCGGCCGCTTGTTTGAATTTTTCTTCCGCCTCTTTGTCCCCAGGATTTCGATCGGGATGAAACTGGAGGGCTTTCTGGCGATACGCTTTTTTTATCTCGTCGTTCGAGGCGCCCCGCGAGACGCCGAGAACGTCATAGTAATCCCTTTTTTCCATTCGACCCGCTTTCTTTGGCTTCCTTCTCGCGCTCCCTGACGATGATCCCGTCGAGTTCTTCCCGGCTGAGGCCGGACGACGGCTGGATGAGGATTTTCTGCTCCCTCCCAGAGGAGATATCTCTGGCCGAGACCTTGACGATGCCATCGGCATCGATCTCGAACGACACATCGATCTGGGGAATTCCGGCCGGGGCTGGGGCGATTCCCACCAAATCAAAAACGGCCAGAGATGTGTTTTCGGAAGCGTGGAAGTTTTCGCCCTGCAGAACGTGGATCCTCACCCGTCTCTGGTCATGCTCGACCGTCGTGAACGGCTTTGTCCTTTTGGTGGGGATGGTCGTGTTCTTATCGATGACCTTTTCATACCCGTTATTTTCCGTTTCGATCCCGAGCGAAAGCGATGTAACGTCCAGGAGCAGGACCAGCTCGTTCAACTCGCCGCGCAGGATTCCCGACTGAATCGCCGCTCCCATGGCCACGCTCTCGTCCGGATTGAGCTTGTCGTTGGGGGTTTTCTGAAAAAAATCCGTTACGCGTTTCCGGATCAGGGGCATCCGGGTCTGTCCACCGACCAGGATGACATCTTCGACCGCATCCGGCTTGAGACCGCTTTCTTCGATCGCCAGATGCATCAGAGGCATGGCTTTTTCCACAAGGTCTTTCGTCAGCTCTTCGAGAAGCGACCGGGTCAGTGATTTTCTCAAATGTTTTGAGCCGAAGGCGTCGGAGCCGATGAACGGCAGGTTGATTTCCGTATCTTGGGTGAACGAGAGCTCCCGCTTGGCCCGCTCCGCCGCTTCTTTGATTCTCTGAAGCGCATACTTGTCTTGGGACAAGTCGAGCTTATGCTCCTTTTTAAACTCTTCCAAGAGCCAGTCCACGATGCGCCGGTCAAAGTCCTCGCCGCCTAGGTAGGAATCGCCGTTTGTGGCCAGGACGTGGAAAACCCCGTTGCTGATCTCGAGGATACTGATGTCGAAGGTCCCGCCACCCATATCGAACACGGCTACGGTCCCGACCTTTTTCAAGTTGAGGCCATAGGCCAGGCTGGCGGCCGTGGGCTCGTTGATGACGCGCAAGACATTGAGGCCGGCGATCGCGCCGGCATCTCTTGTCGCCTGTCTTTGATGGTCATCGAAATGGGCGGGCACAGTGATGACGGCATCCTTGACCTCGGTGCCGAAGTAGGACGCTGCGCACGACTTGAGATAGCCCAGTATTTTGGCCGAGATTTCCTGGGGCGAGATGAGCTGGCCCCCGACTTCCACCATGATGTCTCCGTTCGGGGCTTCGGCAATTTTATAGGGCATTCTCTGACGGGCTTCTCTCACTTCCGGCGAATTGAATTTCCGGCCGATCAGACGTTTGATGGCGAACAGCGTGTTTTCGGGATTCGTCACGGCCTGCCGCATGGCCAGGTTACCGATCAGCGTTTCGCCCGAAGACGTGAAGCTGACCATGGACGGCGTCGTCGGAGCCCCCTCCAGGTTGGGAATCACCTTGGCTGTCTCGCCGATGAGATAGGCCATGCAGGAGTATGTAGTGCCTAGGTCGATGCCGATGACATGGTCCATGTTAGCTCTTTTTGGGAACGATCACCTTGACGAGAGACGGCCGCAGGAGCCGGTCGCCAAGGGTGTAGCCTTTCTGCAGTTCCTCTCCAACAAGGGGTTCCTCGACCTGGTCGGATTCTTCGGTCAGGACGGCCTGGTGGAGATTGGGATCGAATTTTTTTTGAGCGGCGTCAATCGGGGCCACGCCCCGCTTCCGGATGATTTCGGAAAACTGCTTGTAGATCAATTCGATCCCTTCTTGAAAGCTCTTGCCATCGGTTTGGTCCCTGGTTTTAAAGGCCCGCTCGAAATTATCCAGGGCAGATAAAATCTCCCGCAGGAATTCGCTCAAAGCATACTGGTAATAATCCTGTTTTTCGCGGTCCAGCCGTTTGCGCAGGTTCTCCATCTCCGCCACGGCCCTCAGGTACTTGTCCAGGAGCCCTTCGTTCTCCTTTTTGAGATTTTTGATATCCGCTTCCCGTTTTTTCAGCTTGTTTTTGAGAGTCTTAGCCTCATCATGTTCAGGCTTGTCTCCCTTTTTGTGGTCTTTGGGCGTGTCCTTGGCTTCCGGCTTATGGGAAGGCAGGGCATCACTCGTGTCGGCTTCGTCCCCATTGGGGATTTCCGAGATCTCATAGTATCCGTCTTTGGTTTTCGATTCTTCAAAGTTCATGGCTCTTCACCTTATCACTGATTTTGGCTGATTGTTTGGGTCAATTTCTTCGCCACATTATCGACCAGTGGGATGATTTTTTTATAGGGAATCCGCTTGGGGCCGATTATTCCCAGGGATCCCAGGACCTGGCTCTTGTCTCCGTAATGGGATAGGACGAGGGAGCAGTCGGAGATGAGCGGCAGGTTGGACTCTGAGCCAATCAAGACCTTGACCCGGTCCAGCGCAATAAAGTCCGAGAGGAGCTTGGCCAAGTTGGCCTTTTCCTCAAAATTTTGGAAGAGGGATTTGAGTTGGTCAATATGGGACAGCCCAAATTTGTCCAAGAGCTTGGAGGCCCCCTGCAGAATAATCTGGTTGTCATCCTCGTCCTGGAGGATGGACGCCCGGAGCAGCGTCATCAGCTTGGTGAATGCGCTCTCGAACTTCGTTTTATATTTAGGCAGCTCGCCGAGGAGATAGTCCCTGACGAACAGAAGGTTTTTGCCATGATAATTCCGGTTGATGTAGTGCGAGACCCGATCGAGTTCCAACTGGTCAAAGAAAACGTCTGTGGCGACGACCTCGGTCAGGACCATGTTGAACAACGTCACCAAGATGATCATGACCTTATTCTCGGCGATTTTGATAAATCGGACATGATGGAAGTGGATCTTGGAAATCCGCGGCGAAAGGACAAATCCCAGGCTGTCCGAGTGCTCGGCGAGGATGCGCGATGTCTGATGCAGAAGCGAGTTCAGGTCATCCTTTTTTCCCGAAGTTCCCTGGGCAATGAGGGTGATTTGGTCGAGGGAAAGAGGGGCTTCTTCCAGGAGGCTGTTGACATAAAACCTCAACCCTCGATCCGTTGGCACGCGGCCGGACGAAGCATGGGGCTGGGCTAAAAATCCCATCCCCTCCAGCTTAAACATAATGTTTCGGATGGTCGCCGGAGAATCCGGAAGGACCTTTTTCTGATGGATGAAACCCGAGCTGATGGGCTTCCCAATCTTGAGATAATTCTCCACGATCGTGCTCAGGACGAGCCTGTCTTTTTCCCTAAAAGTCGTGTTTTTAATCACGTTCTCAATAAATTTTACAGGACTCCTGACCCGGTGTCAACGACGGGGCTGCGATGGATTGGCGCAAGAGGGTGTGCCCGACAAGAATGACATACGCCTTATTATTTTTTTATTATCGGATTCGGATTCCGGCGTAGCCGACGACCTCGCGGTAATCTCCGGTCTGGTCGCCCGAAGTGGCATATTTAATGAGTTCTGCTTTTTGTGCCCCGAGGTCTTTGGCGGCAACGAGCGCCGAGGTCGTCGGCTGGAAGCCGCACATGCTGATATCTTCCCTCTTGACCACATCGAATAGTCCCTTGGGGTCAAGGTCAAGCACTTTTTGAATGGCCAGAAAGTCCTTCTCCCTGGCTTCCTCCCGACTGACATAATGGCTCATATCCGTGCTGGCCACGATCAGCGCTTCTTTTTTTAGTTCGCGAATCCCCCGGGCCACGGCCAGTCCCAAATTCTCCAATTCGTCAAACGAAGCCAAATAGGAGATCGAGATCGGAACGATGGAAAATTCCGGCCTGAAAAATTGGAGAAACGGAAGCTGCACTTCGAGGGAATGCTCCTCCAGATGGGCGGACGGGTCATCCCTAATTTGTTTTGACAAACCCATGATCCGGACGGCCAGGTCCGCCGCAACCGGAAGCGTGCCCAGCGGAGTTTCCCAGTCTCCTTCCTTCATGAGGGCAAATGTCGAACGAATTGGCCTGTGGCTTGGCGCCAACAGGACGACTGTGTCGGGAATCTCGACAGAGGAATAGACCGCGCCCGCGACCGGTCCGGAATAAATATAGCCGGCATGCGGTGCGACGACGGCTATGGCCTTCTCTTTTTTTTCTTTAGGCAGAATCATCCGCCCGAGCATCCGACGCAACTCGCCGGCGCTCCCCGGATAGAAATAGCCCGCCACGGCAGCCTTTCTTCTCATAATCCCTCCTTTCGATTGAGAAAAAAATTATGGCATAAACCGAAGAGGCGGTCAATCCAGGGGATGCCGAGGAAACGCTTTATTTTGAGTTTTATCGGCATTATAATAGGCCGTCGTGATTCAATTTTTCAATACCCTCACCGGCCGAAAAGAAGTTTTCCATCCCATTGTTCCCGGCGAAGTCAAGATCTATACATGCGGGCCGACAGTCTATGATTATCCCCATATCGGCAATTTCCGTGCCTACGTCTTTGAGGACCTCTTGAAACGATTCCTCCAGCTCTCCGGCTTCCGGATCACCCATGTGATGAACATCACGGACGTGGACGATAAGACTATCAAAGGAGCCCGGGCCCAGGGTGCTAGCCTGTCTCAATATACTGCGAAGTATATCCAGGCCTTTTTTGATGACCTGGGACTCCTCCAGGTCTCCCCTGCGGATGCCTATCCCCGGGCAACGGACAATATTCCCGACATGGTCAAGATCATTTCCAGGCTCCTCGAAACAGGCTACGCTTATGTCAAAGATGGCTCGGTCTATTTCAGCATCGCCAAGTCTCCGGGATACGGCAAGCTTTCCAAGATCCGCATCGATGAGCTCCAGTCCACGAGGAGGATCGAGTCCGACGAATATGAAAAAGAGAGCGCCCAGGATTTTGCCCTTTGGAAGGCTAAAAAAGAAGGTGAGCCCTATTGGGACACGGATCTCGGCCCCGGCCGGCCCGGCTGGCACATCGAATGCTCGGCCATGAGCGCTAAGTACCTGGGGGAAAGGTTTGATATCCACTGCGGCGGCGTGGACAACATCTTTCCGCACCACGAAAACGAGATCGCCCAATCCGAAGCTTATTTCGGCCATCCCTTCGTCAACGTCTGGCTCCACTGCCACCACCTCATCGTCAACGGCGAAAAAATGTCCAAGTCCAAGGGAAATTATTTCACTCTCAGGGACTTGACCGAAAAGCGGGTGGATCCCTTGGACATCCGCTTTCTTCTGCTCTCCACGCATTACCGCAAGGTGCTGAATTTCACCCTTGAGGCCTTGGACCAGGCTAAAGCCTCTGTCCAGAGGATCAAGGATTTCCTTTATGAATTGGGCAACCGGAGCTTTCCAGCGGGAAACAATCCACTCGTCACAAAAATGATTTCGGCGACCCAAAAAAAGTTTATCGAAGGGCTCAGCGATGACCTCAATATATCCGTGGCCCTGACGGCTCTTTTTGAGTTGATCAAGGAAGCCAACATCTTGATTAAGCACAATAAGCTTTTTAGCGGCGATGCAGAGGCCTTGTCGAACCTCGTCGATACTCTGGACCGGGTCCTGGCTGTTCTGCGTTCCAAACAGGTGCCAACGCTGGAGGTGGCGGTGTCGGAAAAAATCCGAGTTCGGGAAAAGGCGAGAGCGGATAAGGACTATGCTTTAGCCGACCGGATCCGCCAAGAATTGCTGCAGGCGGGAGTCGTTCTCGAAGATACAAAAGAAGGCGTTCGTTGGAAGGTCATAAAGACAAAGTGACTCTGGGCAAGGCCGGCGAAGAGGCGGCCGTCCGCTACCTCCGAGGCAAGAAATACAAAATTGTCGAGCGCAGGGTTCGTCTCCTGCGCGGTGAGATCGATATTATCGCCTATGACCGAGAGACGCTGGTGTTTGCCGAGGTCAAGACCAGGACGAGCCGCGCCTTCGGTTTCCCGGAGGAATCTGTGACGCCCGCTAAACAGGAACAGATCCGGAAGATCGCCCTAACGTATCTATCCAGGCACCGCTTAGAAAACGTGCCCTGCCGTTTTGACGTTCTCTCTGTAACGATTTCAGACGGTCAGCAGGTCCAAATCCGCCATCTCGAAAATGCTTTTTAAATAGGAATCTTATTGATGAGGAGGTTGCTATGAGGCTTGCCAGAAATTTCCGGGTCGGTCTGTTTTTGGTCCTTGTCTTCATGTCCGGGATAGGCGCCTTCGGTCAATCCGTTCCAAAACCGGAGGACATCCTCGGCTTCAAGGTCGGCGACGACTACCACCTGGCCACATACACGCAGGCCATAGATTATCTCAAAAGGCTCGCCCAGAATTCGGACAGAATCAAGCTGTTCGACATGGGGAAAACGTCGATGGGACAGACGATGACCTACGCGGCAATCTCGTCCCCCCAAAACCTGGCTGATTTGGATAAATACAAGCGGATTGCCCGGAGCTTGTCTTTGGCCAGACTCTCTGCCGCCGAAGCCCAGAAACAGTCCAACGAGGGAAGGGCTATTGTCTATATCGATGGCGGACTGCATGCTTCGGAATGCGCGCCAGCCCAGCACAACATCCAGCTGGCTTATGACCTTGTCACGGCGACGGACACGAAAACGCTCAGGATCCTGAATGACGTCATCCTCATACTCGTTTTTGCCAACCCGGACGGCATGAACATGTTGGCCGACTGGTATCACCCTAATATTGGGACTCCTTATGAGGTGGCCGGAATGCCCTTCCTCTACCAAAAGTATGCCGGGCACGATAACAACCGGGATTCTTACGTCGCCAACCTGCTTGAAACCCAAAACCTCACTAAGCTCGTCAACCAGGAATGGTTTCCCGTCATCCTATACAATCATCATCAGACGGCACCTTTCCCCGCCAGAATCTGGACGCCTCCCAACTCCGAACCCACCAATCCGAATGTCCACCCGCTCGTCGTCCGCTGGCAAAATATGATCGGCTCGGCGATGGGAGCGGCCTTCGATGAGGACGGCAAGGAAGGCGCCATTTCTCGGATCGTTTTTGACACCTGGTATCCCGGCTATTTGACCCAGGTTGTTGATTCCCACAATATCATCTCCATCCTGACCGAAACGGCACTTTACCGGTATGCCACTCCCCACTTCTACACCCTGCGCGAATTTCCTAAGGAATACCAGGATCTGACCATGTCCGCCTTCTACCCGAATCCGTGGAAAGGAGGTTGGTGGAGGCTCAAAGACGCCGTCGATTATTGTCTGACAGCGTCGAAGGCCGTTCTCGACGTGGCTTCGAAATATCGGGAGGAACTGCTTTTCAATAAATACAAAATGGGAGCGGACGTCATAGCCCAATTCCGCAAAGAGCCGCCATATGCCTGGATCCTGCCCGCCCGGCAGTCCGACCCTGGAAACCTGGCCTTGCTTCTCAATCGGATGGTTTTGTTGGGAATCGAGGTGGACAGGGCTGACGAATCCTTCGTCTGCGATGGCATCGCCTATCCTTCGGGAACCTATGTCATTCCCATGAGCCAGCCCTTTGCCTTGTTCCTCAAGAACGTCTTTGAGGAACAGAAGTACCCCGACATGAGAAAATATCCCGACCTTTGGCAGGGGTTGGTTCAATCGCAGAGGTTTGAAGGGGCGCCGTTCGAATCCTACGATATGATGGGGTGGACGCTGCCCTATCAATTCGGGGTGAAGGCCCTCAGCGCCAATACCCCCATCACCGTTAAAATGTCGCCGCAAAAGGAAGTCACGGCGGTCAGTGGCGAGATCGTCGGCAAAGTTAGAGCGGCCTATCTCATCAGCCACGAGATGAATGCCGGAGCCACCGCCGTCAACCGTATTCTGAAAGCCGGCGGAAAGGCCGCCTGGGCAAAAAAACCGTTCATGGTTCAGGACAAAAACTTTCCTGAAGGGACCATCATCGTTCCAACAAAGAGCGTATCCCCTGCATTCATGGGCTCGCTGGCCAAGGACTTGAACATCAAAGTCGCGGCGGCTGAGGGGATCCCAAGGTTGAAGTCACTGAATTGAAAAAGCCGCGATTGGCCATCTACCAGTCCTGGATGGCGAGCGCCGAGGAAGGCTGGACAAGGTTCGTCCTCGACCAATATGAATTCGATTATTCCATCCTCCATGACGCCGATATCCGGGCCGGCAATCTCGAAGATAAGTTCGATGTCCTGATCATGCCGGACTATGGGAGCTCCGAGCCGGTCGTTAACGGCTATGCCAAAGGCACGATGCCCCCTGCATATATCGGGGGCATCACCCTCAACGGCCTGAGGAACCTCAAGACCTTTGTTCAAAATGGGGGTTCTATCATTTTCATGAACGCCATCTGCGAGATGGCTTTGGATGATTTCGGCGCTTCCGCCCGAAACGTCCTCAAGCAGGTCAAGCCGCAGGACTTTATTTGTTCGGGTTCTTTGCTGCGCGTCGAATTCGACACGGCTCATCCCCTAGCCTATGGGATGCCGAAGGAGGCCGCCGCTGTTTTCTCGGACGGCTGCGCGTTCGACATCCTGCCTTCCTACGGGGCCAAGAAAGAACCCAAGAGCGTCGCCAAATATGCGGGGGAAAACCTCCTGATGAGCGGATGGATCCACGGCGAGAAGCTCATCCAGCAGAAATCTGCCATCCTGGACGTCCCTTGCGAGAAAGGAAAATTGATCCTGCTGGGATTTCCTGTACAGTTCCGCGGCCAGCCCTACGGCACGTTCAAGCTGCTTTTCAACGCCATCTATTATGGGGCGATTCGCTAAAAGCTTTTTTGGGAGATTTTTTTGGGCCTGCGGACGACCGATCGGTCGCCGGATGCCCTGTGCAGGGCGGCCATGGACCTCCGCAAAACGGGATGGATGACGTCCGGGGCTATCTCATTCAAGGGCACAAGAACAAAATTCCTGGCGGCAATTCGTGGGTGGGGAATGGTCAGGTCAGGAGTGTCCAAAATCGTATCTTCCGCTAAAAGGATGTCCAGGTCGATTAAGCGAGGGCCGTTCGGAAGCGTCTTTGTCCGCCCCATCTTTTTTTCGATGGACTGAAGCAGGCCCAGAAGCTCCCGGGGCGCAAGGTCGGACTCGACCTCGATGACCTGATTGATGAACCACGGTTGATCGTCATAGCCGAGGGGCTGGGTTTGATAGAGAGAAGATCGGGCCAGGATCTTCGCCCCGCTGCCTTCTAGCAAGGCAATCGCCCGCCGCAGGTTTCTTCTCCTGTCTCCGAGATTGCTGCCCAAGCCGAGAAAATAGTTCATGGATCGTCGGCTGGCCTAGAGGTGGAGAAGGCCGAATCTCTTGAAAACCCGGAGCGCGGCGAACGTCAGCCAAAGATGGTCTTCCAAAGATGTTTTTTTGGCGTCTGACTCCCAGAAACCGAGGCTATTCTGTCTCGACAAGAGCCAGTCCAATGCTTCCGCAATTCCGGGATGCTCCGCAGAAAAGCCAATTGTCGAGAGTGAGTCCAAGCTGCTGAGGACATTGGTTGTCCAGAACGGATAGGTCAATTCTTCCCAGTTTGAAGCCGACCGCCTGTCCTCATATTCGTCTTCCTGAAAAAAGCGGCTGAGGACAAGCTCTCCGGCTTTCCGGCATTCCCGGCTCTCCCTCCAGGTCGCTGATTCCGCCAAGGCCCGAAGGACTATTCCGGTGATGAGATGGCAAAAAGGCTTGGACTTGTTCGGCTTGAATGGCTTCTTTCTACTCCCGGATGGATGATCATAGCGGCGGGCGACCTGGTCTCTGCTGATGGTGCGGCACGGGATGGCCCATCCTCCGTCGTTCTGGCGATTATTCAGGATCCAGCGAAAGCCTTTTTGGATTTTTGCGTCTTGATCCAAACCGTATTTACAGAGAATTTCCAGCGTCAAGGCATGAAATCCGGGAGAATATTCATTAAAGGCTGTGGCCCGAAAATCACCCTCGGCGGTCTGAGAAGAAAACAAGTAGCGAACTGAATTTTGAACCTTGCTGTCGTCCAATCTGCATCCATAATCATAGAGCTTATGAGCATTTTTAACTGTTTCGATTAGAAATTGCGACTTGCTTTCGGTGCTGGGCGCTTTGGCCTTGTCCTTGAGCCAACTGCCATCTTCCCGTTGGGTATCCAGGATCCGGACCCGCGCTCCGAGCTTGCAGAGATTCTTGATTTCCCTGTCAACGGGAACCTCGAGGATATCTCTCTTAAGCCAATACAGAATCGGGAGATGGCCCCTGGCCAGAAGGAATTCGACGGCTTGGTGCAGACGAGGATTTTTAGGCGGCATCGGTAGGTCGTATTTTATTGTATTCCAAGAGGATAAGTCTGTCAATTCGAGAATCGGCCGCGGTGCGCTCCTCATTTTTCTTACACACGGGAAAGAAATTTTAGTATGATGATGGCCTGAGGAGGTTTATCGGCCATGAACAAAAAATGGAGCTGGCGCTTTTGGATGTCCCTGGCCCTGATTGGCGCGTCGTTTGTCGTGTATACGATTCACTATCTGATCTTCCGGGACCTGCATCATATCTTGTTCTATTTGATCGGTGATATAGGATTCCTATTCATCAATGTCCTCGTCGTCACTCTATTGATCGAACAACTCCTCAGTCGCCGGGAAAAATCGGCGATGTTGAAGAAAATGAACATGGTTATCGGCACGTTCTTCAGCGAAGCCGGGCTGGAGCTCTTGAAAAGATTCCCCGCATTTGTGGAGAACGCCTCCAGCCTGTCTCCCTGTCTGGAAATCCAGCTCCGCTGGCAGAAAAAAGACTTTCTCAAAGCCGCCCAGTCCGCCCGGGATTTCTCCTACAAGATCCGAGTGACACCCGCCGACCTCAGGGAACTCCGGACGTTGCTCGTCTGCCGGCGATCGTTCTTTCTCCGTCTCTTGGAGAATCCCAATCTGCTCGAGCACGACCGGTTCACGGACCTGCTCTGGGCCGTGTTCCATCTCGTCGAAGAATTGGAGATGCGGGGAGAAAGCCTGGAGAACCTTCCCGAGTCCGATTACCTGCATATCGCCGGCGACATCAAACGGGCCTATTCGCAGATCGCCAGCGAATGGCTGAGCTACACCTTGCACCTCAAGGAAAACTATCCGTTTTTGTTTTCCCTGGCGGCGCGAATCAATCCCTTTAGTCCGCACCCTTCAGCAGTGGTGAGCTAATTTTTCGGAATCCGATCGGATTCCATCAGGTCGGGCGGAACCCGAATCTAATGTTTTGCTCTATCTCTCCTCTTTCTTCCTGAAAAGGCCAAGCTGTTCTGTGTTCGTTCCCTCAACTCTGGATAGGGCCTCGAAGCTTCGGCGGAGCACTATTTTTTCGTTGGCCAAAAAGCTATATTAGAACTGGAATAGAGGCAGGATAACCGTGAATGTAGTTCCCTTCCCGGGAGTGCTTTCGACCTGGATATTTCCGCGGTGAAGCTGAACGATATGTTTGGCGATGGACAGCCCGAGCCCGGTTCCCCCGAGTTGTCTGGACCGAGATTTATCTGCGACATAAAATCGTTCAAAAACACGCGGAAGATGTTCCTCAGAGATGCCAATTCCAGTATCTCGGACTTCAATGACAAGAGCCTGGGCTTCCGTTTTCAAGGTTATCGTGATTTCTCCTCGCTCTGTATATCGGACGGCATTGTCCACAAGATTGATCAACAGCTGTTCGATTTGAAAAGGATCGGCTTTTACAGTCGGAAGGCCCGGCTCAGCGAAAAGCTGGGATTTCAGGCCTTTGGCTTCGATTTTAGGCTCATAGATTTGAAGGACGCCTTCGGCGATGCCCTTGACATCGACATCCCGAATATCCAACCGGAACCCCTTATCCTCGAGCTCGGATAGCTTCAAGAGGTCGGCCACAAGGAGATTCAATCTTGCTGCATGTCTCTTCAGTATATCCATGGCCATCCTGTTGAAACCGACCTTCTCATCCTCGAGCATTTCGGCCGCCCCTAGGATTGCCGACAGGGGCGTCCGCAGTTCATGGGAGGCATTGACAATAAAATCTTTTTTCATCTCCTCGACCTTTCTGATTTCGGACAAATCATAAAAAGTCAGCACCATCCCCTCCTGGAGACGGAGATAGCTCGCCGTGCAAAAAAAGAACTTATCGTTGATCCGGATTTCCCGGCTCAGGTTGCGCCTCTCGGCCCTGGCACAGTTGACCAGCTCCTGGACCTGGGGGTTTCTCAAAACTTCCCAGATGAATTTCCCTTGGGCCGAGATGGTTGGGATGAACTTTTTGAAGCCTTCATTGGCCAGGACCACTCTTGCCTCTTTGTCCAAGACTACGAGCCCCTCTTCAATCGACGCCAAAATATTTGAGAGTTCCTCCTTTTGCAGGGAAAGGTCAGAAATCAGGCCGGCGATCCGGCTGATCATGAAGTTGAAACTTTCTCCAAGCTCATGAAATTCGTCTTTATTCCGAATCCGAACCCGGGCCTGGAAATTGCCCGCGGCCACATGACGAGAGGCGGCCGTCAGCTTGTGAATTGGCTTTGTTAGATGCAGAGAAAACAGCAGAGCCGCGATCAAGGCCAGAGCGGCCATGAGTAGAATCGACCGGCCGACCGTCATGCGCAGACTATGGAGGAGGACTTGGATGTTTTTCATGAACAAACTCAAGCGCAGGACAGCCTGGATTTTGCCATCCTTTTCCATGGGCAGCCCGACATAAAGCATCTGTTCTTCCACCGTATAGCTGAAACGGAGCGACCGACCGACCTTACCTTCCAGAGCCTCCGTCACTTCGGGCCGATATCGATGGTTTTCCATAAAGGCCGGGTCTTTTTCCGTATCTGCCAAAACAACTCCTTGAGTATCAATGACCGTGACCCGGGCATGAATATTTTTTCCCACTCCCTTTAGGAATGCATCCAGTTCCTGGTTCTGACCTTTTTCGAGATACAGGCTGACATCGTGGCTCAGGGCGCGGCCCAGGTTTTCCAGCTCTTGGGCCAGCGTCTCCTGGTAATGGTTCCGGATGGTCGACAGAGAAAAGATCAGAATCAAAATGCTGATGGCCACAATGAGAATGACGTAGCCGCCGAAAATCTTAAAAAATATTTTTCTCATTCTTCGAGTTTATAACCGACTCCCCGGATATTCTTTATGTAACGGGAAGCCTCTCCCAATTTTTCCCGCAGATTCTTGATGTGGACATCGATGGTCCTGTCCAGGACAATCTTGTCATGCCCCCACAGGCCGTCGAGAATCTGATCTCGAGTAAAAACCCAGCCTTTTTTGGACGCCAGAAACGATAATATATTGAATTCCGTAGACGTCAAGTCGATGGGATTTCCTTGATAGCTCACGTGATGTTTTGTCAAATCTATCACCAACGCTCCGCCGATTTCAATCTGTTTAGAGGCTGGTTCGGCCGTCGGCCGCCGCAGGACAGCCTTGATGCGGGCGGTCAACTCCTTGAGTGAAAAGGGCTTGGTCACGTAATCGTCGGCACCCAATTCCAGCCCGACGATCTTGTCGGTCTCCTCACCCTTGGCCGTTACGATGATTATGGGGATGGCTTTCGAGCCTTCATCCTTTCGAAGCGTTTTGCAGATTTCCAGCCCATTCGCATCCGGCAGCATAAGATCGAGCAGGATCAGATCCGGCCTGTGTTTGGATAGACTTCTGAGGAAACTTTCGGCATTGGGAAAACGATCAACCTTGAATCCTTCTTTCTGAAGGTGGCTGGAGACGAGTTGGGCGATATCAGGCTCATCTTCGACAACGGCAATCCGATATGTCATGGGACTTCGCATCTTTTCGGCGACCATAACGGCCATATTATAAACAAAATCAAGAAACAGCGATAGAACAGAGAGAAGATAACAGGCTTCAACATTTTCGCGGACCATATTTCCGACTGTCTGGTTTCTTGTCGAAATGATGCTTGATGATTTGTCCCTTGAGTATGTAGATCACATCTTCGCTGATGTTCGTGGCATGATCGGCGATCCTCTCCAGGTTCCGGCCGATCAAAATGAGCTCGATCGCCCGAGGAATGGTCCCCGGGTCGGCGATCGTATACGTCAGCAGCTCTCGGAAAAGCTGTTCGTTAAGCTGATCCACCTCGTCGTCCCGTTCACAAACGCTCCGAGCCAGCCTGACATCCCCTTGGACAAAGGCGTCGATGACATCCTTGACCATAGCCTGCGCCAGACGGGCCATAACCGGGATATCGAGGAGAGGCTTCAACGGAGGAAGCCGGAGCAGATGCAGGGTCCGCTCCGCTATATTGACGGTCAGGTCCCCGATACGCTCCAAGTCCGTGCCGATCTTCATAGCCGAGGCGATGAACCTCAGGTCGGCGGCCACGGGCTGGCGGAGGGCCAGGAGTCTCATACAAATTTCGTCGATGGCAAGATCATTGGAGTTTGTGATTTCCTCTTCGCGGATGACCTCGGCGGCCAGCTCTTCGTTTCTGTCCTTCAAGCTCTGGATAGAGAGAGCGACGGCCTCTTCAACATGGCCCGCCATTTCCAGGAGCTTTTGTTTAAGAGCATTCAATTCATCGTCAAACGGTCTTTCCAAGGCTTACTCCTTTAGCCCGAATGAGTCCAACCCCAAGATGCTTTTCTCTCGAAGATCAGCCGGTTTCTTATCCAAATCTCCCGGTGATGTATTCTTCCGTCATCTTATTGGCCGGAGCAGTAAAAATTTTCTTGGTTTCATCGAACTCGATGAGCTCTCCAAGCATTAGAAACGCCGTATAGTCCGACACTCGGGCAGCCTGCTGCATATTGTGGGTGACGATAATGACGGTATAGCTCTGCTTCAGCCGTTGGATCAAGTCTTCGATCTTGGCCGTGGCGATGGGGTCGATGGCCGAACAAGGTTCATCGAAGAGAATGACTTCCGGTTCGACGGCCAGGGCCCGGGCGATGCACAGGCGCTGCTGCTGGCCGCCCGACAAACAGAAGGCATTTTCATCGAGCCGATCTTTGACTTCTTCCCAGAGCGCCGCCTCACGGAGGCTGCGTTCGACAGTCTCCTCAAGGACATTGCGATTTCTGTGCTCGTTGATCCGGAGGCCGTAGGCGACATTATCAAAAATGGATTTCGGGAAGGGATTGGGCTTCTGGAACACCATTCCCACCCGTTTCCGCAAATCTACGACATCGATCCTGGGAGAATGGATGTTTTCACCGTCGAGAAGGATCTCGCCTTCGAGGCGTGTGCCGGGGATGACATCGTTCATCCTGTTCAGAGTCCGGATGAAGGTGGATTTGCCGCAGCCTGAGGGGCCGATGATGGCCGTGACCCGGTTTTCATAGCAGGCGATATTCAGGCCGGTCAGAGCGCGCTTCGAGCCGTAATAAAAGCTCAAATTCCGGGCTTCGATTTTCGTTTTGCCGTTGGTCATGGCTATCTCCCTCTCCGGCGCAGCTTTGTCCGGAGGATGATCGCAGCCATATTCATTCCCAGGACGAAAACAATAAGAACCAGGGCTGTTCCGTAGGCCAGCGGCCGGGCCTTGACAAGATCGTGGTGCTGCGTGGCCATAATATAGAGATGGTACGGGAGCGCCATGAACTGATCGCTTAGGGATTTTGGCAAAACCGGCAGGGAAAAGGCAGCTCCGGTGAACATGATGGGGGCCGTCTCTCCGGCGGCGCGCGCCAAGCCAAGGATCGTTCCGGTTAGCATTCCAGGAATCGCGTAGGGAAGCACGTTTGTCCGGATGGATTGCCACTTTGTCGCCCCGAGGGCTAGGGCGCCCTCCCTGTATGAATTGGGCACGGTTTTCAGGGCTTCTTCGCTGGCCGTAATTGTCCAGGGAAGCGTCATCAAACCAAGAGTTAATCCCGCGGATAGGACGGATGTTCCGAATTTGAGTATGTTGACAAAAAGGACGACGCCAAACAACCCATAGACTATCGACGGCACTCCTGAAAGATTTCGAATGGACAATCGGATAATACGAGTCACTCGACTCTGGGTGGCGTATTCGTTGAGATAAATGGCCGCGAACATTCCCAATGGAATGGCCAGAATGGCCGTCACCAGCGTGACCAAAAACGTCCCAAAAATGGCAGGGAAAATTCCCCCCTCGGTCATTCCTCGGCGCGGGGCCTTGGTCAAGAACTCCCAGCTAATCGTTCCTCCCCCTTTCTTGCCGATATCGAAGAGGAATAGAAGGAGCACGGCAAGGACCAAATAGAGACATACTCTCAAGAAGAAAAACCCGAGGAATTGAACAACTTTTTTTCTTTTCATAGACCGCGGCTTCATTGTTCGCGCTCCTGAAATTTCCTGAGGATGACGTCGGCGATGAGGTTGACGCCAAAGGTCATCAGAAAGAGGACGAGCCCGATGGCAAAAAGGGCGTAATAATGGGTCGTGTAGTAGGGCACCTCGCCGAGTTCGATGGCGATATTCGATGTCATCGTCCTGACAGAGCCCAAGAAATGAGGAAATGCCCTGGCGTTGCCTGTGGCCATGAGAACCGTCATGGTTTCCCCGATCGCGCGGCCCATGCCCAGCATAAACGAGGCGATGATCCCGGAGAGGGCCGCCGGGATCTTGGCCCTGACCAGGGTCTGCCAACGGGAGGCGCCCAGAGCGAGCGAAGCTTCGCTGTACGCCTGAGGCACGGCGTTCAGGGAATCTTCCGAGATGCTAATGATGGTAGGCAGAGCCATGATCGCTAAGAGGAAGCTGCCGTTGAGGGCATTCAAACCATGAGGAAGGCCAAAAATCTTGGCGATGGCAGGTCCGAAGAGAACAATCCCCAAAAATCCGACAACGACGGAGGGAATGCCGGCCAGAATCTCGACGATGGGCTTGACCACTTCCCTCACCCGCCAGTGGGCGACGTCGGAGAGATAGGCGGCGACGCCCAGACCGATCGGAACGGCGATGACAAGGGCGCCGATGGTGACCATCAGCGTGCTGATGATCATCGACAGGATTCCATATTCGGCTTTGACCGGGGACGTCGGATCCCAGGTCGGACTGGTGAAAAATTCCTTGAGACGAATTTCGCGAAACGCGGGAAAGGCCGATGTCAGCAGCAGGGCAAAAATGCCGACGAGGACAAATATGGCCAAGATTCCGCAGATATAGAAAAACGCCCGGATGGCGGATTCCTTAAGGTTCCGCAGCGCTCGTTTGGTCATGGTCTTCTCCGACAGCCTGTTTCTTTCACTTCTTGCCGATTCCGCAGCCCTTGAAATTTGGGGGTTGGGGAGAAGCGGCCGCTCCTCCCCAACCCAAGGCTGCGGATTTATTTGAAATTCTTATCGTTCTTTTCTACGTAGGCAGCGCCGATTGTATAAAAGCCTTCCCGTTCAACAATCTTCTGTCCTTCGGGACCGATTTCCCACTGGATGAAGGCGGCTACGTCGGGACGCGGCTTACCACTTGTTGCCTGGTAAAGTGCGCGGGCGATGGGATACTTGCCGGTGTCCACTGCCTGTTTGTCCAGAGGCGAAAATTCCTGAGATTTCTCGTCCCTGGAGATAAGCAGGATTTTAAGGCCGGGAGCCGGCTTTCCGGTCGCCTTGTCGATGACATATCCGACGCCGACATATCCGATCGAACCTTCGTCGGCCCTGACGCCTTCGATAATCTGCGCGTTTCCGTTCATTTCTTTCATGTCCGGCGAGTAATTCTTGTTATTAAGGACGTGCTCCTGGAGAAAGACGTAGGTTCCGGAATTCGACTGGCGGCCATAAAGCGAGATCGGCATGTCCGGGCCTCCAACGGCCTTCCAATTCTTGACCTCGCCGCGGTAGATGGCGCCGACCTGGCCCATGGAGATCTTGGTCAGCGGATTCTTGCTGTTGACGATGATGCTCAGGCCGTCCACGCCGATGGCGAAAACTCGCGGCCTGACACCTTTTTCCCAGGCCTGATTGAATTCTTTCTCTTTCAGATCTCGCGACGAGTCGGCGATATCACAGGTGCTGTTGATCAAGGCCGAGATGCCGGTCCCAGAGCCGCCGCCCAGCACGGCGATCGGCGATTGGGGGTTCTTGGCCATGTATTCCTCGGCCAAAACCTGAACCAGGTTGATCATCGTGTCCGAGCCCTTGATTTGGATCATTTTTTTCTGGGCCAGCAGAATGGGTGTGAAAACGAGGGCCAGTCCGAGTTCGATGATCGCAATGAGTTTTCCGATCTTCATTTTTTTCATGTTAAACCTCTCTATTGGTTTGTCCTCTCTCAGAAGGAGAGGAAGAATGTCAAGTTCGCGACAACGTCGCTCTTCTTGGCAGGATCTTTGTAATTGTAGAACCAGACATTGGGCTGGATCTTCCAACTGCTATGGATAGGCGCCCAATCCAAGCCGACGATCACGAGACCCATATTTTTAAGGTCGTTTGTCGAGTCGGGCGTGTAGTTGTCAAAGCGGGCGAAGACGTTGAGCTTGTCGATGATGATCTTGTAGGTGCCGAAGATGGAGAGCCCGCCAACATTGTAATGGTTGTTAACCGTCGATCCGTCCGGCTGGGCGACCTTGTTAAAATTATTGTCGCTGTCGTAAGAAAACCACTCTCCGGAGAGGTTGAGGTTGGGGACCATGTCGAAATATACATCCATTTTGTACATCTGTGCCGTAGCACTGTCGCTCAGTCTCTCCGTTTCTGTATACCCGAAGAAATTCAGCCCGGCTACCGGGATAATCTGGAGATATCCGCCGAACTTTTTGTATTTATTGAGCTCCGGATGAGAGTATCCCTCGCCGTTCATGACCATGGCTCCATAGCGAAGGTACTGATTGACGGCCCCGGTGAGATTCACGCCAATGTCGGCACTTGACGTGCGGACATCGACTCCGGTGATATCCTTGTAGCCGTCGAGGATCGTCTTGGCCACGCTCCGGTAGCCCCAGCGGTCCTCGGCCATCTTGAAGGCCTGTGTCTCGACCATGCCGATCTTCAAACTGGAATTGGGAAGAAGCCCCGCCCAGTCGAGATAGAGATGTTTCATGAAGGGACGAAGTTTGTCGTCTTTTTTTGTCGAGGATTTGGTGAAATCGATCGAAGTAATGTTGGCCGTATTATCCGCATCTAGACGGAAGCGGAACTTCAGGTCGTCGTTGATTTTGTTTTCATAGGTGAAGTAAGCTCGGCGGAAGGCGAACTTGTTGTTGAGAGCCTTGGCCGCGTCGGTCCCCGTCAGATAGCCGTTGTTCGTCGCGTTGAACGAATAATCGAAATAAATCGTGGTGCTAAATGTCTGCGGGGGTGGTGTCGTGGCTTGGGCCCATAGCCCCAGCGAAGCCGCCACAATCAGCGCAACGAGGATTGCGGCCTTTTTCTGAGTTTTTAAGTTCATTTGCTTTTCTCCTTATGTCTTATTCCACTGTCACCTCTCCGGCGGGGGGTGCACCTCTTCAGCCCATGCCTTTTTCGAGGTTTTTTCTTTTTCAGTGGATATCAGGATACCCCCCGTGTGTTAAGGAATGATGAAGATTGGATGAAATTTTGATGAAGATGCGGCTTTGCGCCGGCTGCCAAACATGCTAATATATAGCGCTTTGACGAACGAAATTTGGAAGGAGGTCCGGATGTCCCGAACCGCTTATCGCCGATTTGCCTTCGGCTTGATCATTGTCATCATCGTGCCCTATTTAGCTCAGGCCCAGCCTGCGCTTGCTTTGAAAGACATTCTTGAAAAAAACCTCCAAGCCTCCGGGGGACGGGAAAAAATCGCCCAGGTTCAAAACGTGGCCTTTAAAATCGGACCGGCCAGGTACGTATCTGCTTCGACCGGCCAACTGAAAATCTTGAGCGGGAAAGATCCCGTGATCTCGGACGTCATCCTGATGACCAAGGACAAAGTCCAGCGGAATTCCTTCAACAATATCACGGAATTGACCGGAATACAGAAAGCCGTCTACGAGACCATGGCCAAGCTCTATGCAGGTCTGTTTTCCCTTCAAAAGTTTGCAGGCCAGCTTCAATTCCAGGGCCTGAAGAGCTTCGGGCCGGAAAAGTTCTACCAACTTTCCACAAAGGTCGATCCTCTCAAGGTCGATTTTTTTCTTCGGGCCGACGATTTCCTTCTCAAGAGAATCGTCTTCCGGGGCGTGACCCCCGAAGGTGAAAAGTATGAAGTCAATTATGACTTCGCGCCATTCGAACAGGCCGAAGGCTGTCTCATTCCTCTATCTTGGTTCAGCTCCCAGGTGGGCACTCGCGGCAACCTCTCCGAATTGACCGATGTGAAGGTCAATCAGTCCCTAGAGAGCGGTTTCTTTGCCAAGCTGGAGGTCAATATCGGGACTGTCACAGCGGCCCCCGGTTCATTAAAGGGGAATATGCTCGATTTCAATACTCCGCCGAACATGCTTTTCATCGTGACCAATTGGACGAAAAAAGACATGGAACAAGCAGGGCTGAAAACGAACGATCTTCTGACCTTGACTGTCGAAGGAGTCGAGTCTGAGCTCGTGTTCTATGCGGCGGCCAACGAGCTGCCTCCTCAGAATGTGCTCTCCCAGGGCGCCCGCATCCTAGCCCCCGCCCAGCGCGGCGGCGAGACATTCGTTATTCAATTCATTGCCAGCGACATAACCCAGATAGCGCCAAAGCTGAAAGTCCTGGGGCCTATCGAAGTCAAGAAAAAATAAATATCAGGAGGAACAAATGTCATCGATCAAGAGAAGAAATTTTCTGGCCACGTTCACATCGGGATTTGTCGGACTGGGGCTGGCGAAAAACCTCAAAGCCGCCCCCGAGCTACTGGCCTCGCCGCAGAACGCATCGTCCCAGCCGAAAATCAAGAAATATAATATCTTGGGCAAGACCGGCCTTAAGGTATCGGATGTCAGCTGCGGCGCGATTTCGCTGTTCGAGCCGAACGTCCTCCGGTATGCCTACGAATGCGGAGTCACCTATTTTGACACGGCCGAAGGCTATTTACGGCAGAAAGGCGAGGTCTATGTCGGCCAGGGGCTGAAAGGGGTTCGCGACAAAGTCATTATCACGACCAAACACCCCATGAATTTCCGGCAGAAGATCGACAAGGCGTCCGTTCTCCAGAGAGTCGAGGCGAGCCTCAAGCGACTCCAGACCGATTACATAGATATATCCATGATCCACAATATCGATGACCTCACGCCGCTTCTCGCCAATCAGGAAATTCTGTCTGCCTACGACCAGTTGAAAAAAGAAGGGAAAATCCGATTTTCCGGCTTCTCCACGCACAGCCCCAAGCTGACTCTTAAGCAGGCTCTGGAGACGGATTTTGCGCAGGTCGTCCTCTTTATGTACAGCCATATGGACGGCAAAGAGATCGAACCCTTGATCAAGGCTGTCGGCGAGAAGGGCATCGGGACTGTGGCCATGAAAATATTTGCCGGTGGGATGCAGGGAAATTTGAAGTCCCTGGTCAGCAAGGACGTCAGCTACCCGCAAGCCGCCATTCGCTGGGTCCTGAGCAATCCTGATGTCGATACGTGCATTCCGACCCTGGCCAGCTACTCCCATGTCGAAGAATACGTGGCCGCCTCGGGTCAGGGGCTCAACCGCGCTGACTTGAAGCTGATCGCGAGCTATCAACAGCAGACGAATAACCTATACTGCCGAGTCAGCTGCCGCGAATGCCTTTCTGCCTGTCCGAACAATGTCGCCGTGAACGATGTCCTCCGCTACGCGATGTACTTCGAGAATTTCCGCAGGGAAAAAGAAGCCATCGGCTATTACGCCGAAATGGAGCCTGGGCAGAAGCCTCTGAACTGCGCGAATTGTCCAGGCCATTGCGAGAGGGCCTGTCCCTTTGGCCTCTCGGTTAAAACAAGGCTCATGCATTCTCATGAGATCCTGTCGGCATAGACCACGCTCTTCAGGAAGGGATTTATTGTCCGTAAAATTTGTGATATAAAAAAGCGTTCTCTTTTTCTTCTTTCTGGTTGGGGGAACAAAGAGAAGAAGGAGGATTAAATGATCAAATGGATCTTTTGGTTCGGGCTCGTCAGCCTGGCCGCCGTTTTCCTCAGCACACGGCTGCTTGCTATTGAGGAAGATGTCTTTAAAACCTCCCAGGGTGAGCTCAAGATCACGTTTATCGGGCATGGCACCTTGATGATGACCTTTGGGGGAAAGGTCATCCACGTTGACCCGGTCGGAAGCTATGCGGATTACAACAAATTGCCGCAGGCGGACCTCATCCTAGTCACCCATGAACACGGTGACCACCTGGACCCCAAAGCGATTGGAATCCTGAGAAAATCGGGCACAGACGTGGTAGGAACGGATAAGTGCGCCGAAAAAGTGCAAGATATGATCATCATGAAAAACGGCGATAGCAGGGTCTTTCAAGGCCTCAAGGTCGAAGCCGTTCCCGCTTACAATATCGTCCACATGCGCGGCCCGGGTGCCCCTTTCCATCCCAAGGGACAGGGCAATGGCTATGTTCTGACGTTTGCAAATAAGCGGGTCTATGTGGGAGGCGATACAGAGAACATTCCCGAGATGAAAAATCTCAAAAACATCGATATCGCCTTTTTGCCGATGAACCTTCCCTATACGATGACCCCGGAAATGGTGGCCGATGCAGCCAAAGTCATTAGGCCGAAGATCGTCTACCCCTATCACTTCGGGGATACGGACACGTCGAAGCTCGCCGAACTACTGAAGAACGAAAAGGGAATCGAGGTCAGAATCCGGAAGATGAAATAAGCTGAAAAGGCCCGAATAGAAGACCGCTAAGGATCAGGGAAGAAAATAGACTCTATTTATCCATCGCGGCCAGCCGCTTTTTGGCATCCGTGACCTCGGGCAATCCCGCATCGGCGTCCTTCCAGAGGTCGAGGAATTTGCGGAAGTTCTGGCTGGCCCGCACCTTATCCCCTTGCTGTTCTGCGATCTTCCCCAGCATGTAGTACGCCTTAGCGTAGCGATCTCCGTCATTAATTCGGTCCAATGTGAGAAGCGTAATCTTTTCGTATGTTTTGCGAGCAATGTCCAGGTCTCCCGATTCATAGAGGGCGCGGGCGAGATTGTCATAGTAGGAGGCCTCAAAGTAGGAGGCCTCTAAGACGCTCCATTCTGAGACGCTCCATTCTGATTCGGAATAAAGGCGGCCGCATGCTCTGCCGAAGAGGTCTGCGGCCTGGCGATAGTCCTTCTTCCCAAGTTCGATCAGCCCGAGGATGCATTCATACCACCGCAGCTCCTTCGTGTTGATGCCCTTCTCGATCAAAGACTTCAGCTCCTCGGCCGTCTTTCGGGCTTCATCGAAGGATTTCATTTCCGCCTGAATTCTTCCTCTAGTGAAAAGATCGGACTTCTGTTGACTCGGTAAATACGGCAAGCCAGATTCGCCTGTTGATTTTCGATACTCGGCTGATAGCTTTAGATACTGACCAAACACCAGATAGGCATCTTCATAACGACCCGCTTTTTCCAACGCACCCACCAATCCCCCATATGCTCCGGCCGCCTTTTCTTTGTTCCCTTTCGATTCTTCCAGGCTCTGCCGGTTCAGGTTGACGTTCTTATTGAATTGACCGCGAGTCAAAAGAAGTGCATCACCGCCTAGTATTTTCTCCGCCCCGGCGAGATCGTCTTTGCAGAGAAGGAAGACGCCCCTCCAATCCTTAAATGTCGGGTTAAGGAGATAGGCTTTTTCCTGCTCGGCAATAGCAAGGTCGAACTGCCTCTGGCAAAGGTAGTTGCAACCTAACGTAAAGTGAATTTGAGCATTATCCTCGACATCTTTGAGGAAGGACCGGCAGAGGTCCTCTGCTTTCTGATAAAGCCCTTTGGCCATATAATACTGAGCAAGGCTAGTAACCTGGTCTGCCGTTTTTTCGTTTTGGACAACGAACTCCTGGTGTTCGATGGCTTTGTCAAGGTTGCCCGCAAGGGAATAACTTGCGCCCAGCCAGCTATTTCCTAGGATATGGCCAGGGTAGATCTTCACTAGTTTTCCCAGGACCTCAATGGCTTTCGCATAATTTTCCTCCCCAACTGCAAGCCAGATGGCTTCGATGAGCAACCGCTCATTTTCAGGAAGACGGTCGCTCAGATCGAGGGCCTTCTTGTAATAATTTCGCGCCTCAGCTACATGCCCAAGCATCTGGTGTGCAACGCCCATGGATCTATAAGCCATGGCAAATTCGGGGTCTATTGCCACCGCTTTCTCCATGTGGGCGATGGATTTTTCGTTTTCATAATTCTCTTGGAGTCTCCGGCCCTCGATGTAATATTTGAGGGCTTCGGGAGAGGAGGTCGTGATCTTGCCAGCCTCTTTTTCGATGTCGCCTGCAATCTGAGCCGGGGTAAGGTTGAGCCCCTCCTTGACCTGACGTGTCAGCTCATCTATCTTGGGGATAATATCTTTCTCGTCGCGGGCTTCGAGCCGGAGTGCGGTCGGGCTTTCCGCCGTGCCCGGCTTCTGGAGGCCGGCCGTGATGATGAAACTCTCGCCGGCTTTGATATAGCTGCCCCTGAGGACGTGGGTAGCCCGGGTTTGGGCGGCAATCTTCTCGATATCCTCGGAGGAATATTTCCGGGCATCAGCCAAGCCGAGTCTCTTGAGGATCGTGTATAGTTGGTCGCTCGAGACAACCCGGATATACCTCGACTGGCTAAGAGCTTCAATAAGCAGCTCGGTCAGGCCATCACGCCAGTTATCTAACTTCGGGTCTCCTGATTTGTTCTCGAAGTATAGAACCGCAAGAGTGGGCTGGCCGGAGGCAGAGGGAGACGGAGCGGCCTTTTTCGAAGGGACAACGCGCCAAAGGATGATGCCGGCAGCGATGAGAACCAGGAAAACGAGGCCGGGAACCAAGAGCCTTTTCGGGGTAAGCTTTAGAGTGATTTCCCGCGATGTGATCGGCTTTTCCTCAGGAATAACGCGCTCTGTCGTAGGGATACCTTTTTCAATCTTCTCAAGCTCGGAATGGACGTCGGAGGCGCTCTGATATCGCTTCGCTTTGTCCTTTTCCAGGCATTTCAGGATAACCCCGCTCAGGTCGTCGGGGATAAGAGAGTTCAGCTGTTTTGGATTTTTGGGGATTTCCCCCTTGTGCTTCATCGCAATGCTGAGGGCCGTCTCCCCTGTGAAGGGCACATGGCTTGTCGCCATCTCATAAAGAATGACTCCCAGGGAATAGATATCAGAACGATGGTCGACCTCTTTGGCTTCGGCCTGTTCTGGGCTCATATACTCGGGCGTTCCGATCATCACCCCCGCGCCCGTTATCCCCTTATCTTTGACCGACCGGGCGATCCCAAAATCCATGATCTTGGCATTCCCGTGCTTATCGATCATGATATTCTGGGGTTTCAGGTCCCTGTGGACAACGCCAAGGCTGTGGGCTTCGGCCAGCCCGTCCGAGACCTGCTTCCCAACGCTCAACAACATACCAAGGCTCAGGCTCCCGGACATCTGGATCATGCTCTTCAGGTCTTCGCCGTGGACATATTCCATGGTGATGAAATGGGACCCTTCCGCTTCGCCGATGTCGAACATCTTGCAGACATTCCGATGGCCGATCCTACGGGCCAGGCGGAGCTCATTCGAGAACCGCTCAATTGTCTCCTTATCGGAGGCGATCTCGGGTTTGATGAGCTTGAGGGCAATCTTTTCTTTGATCTTGGTGTCGAAGACCTTGTAAACCCTGCCCATTCCTCCTTTGCCCAGCTCTTCGATGATCAGGTAGCGGCCGGCAAAGGTCGAGCCTGTGGATAAATCTTTTATGGGCGATAGAAGGGTTTCCGTGGGCAACGGCGAGGCTTTTTCGGAGGGCGGAAGCTGGGCTCCGCATTTGCCGCAATAGAAGGTATTGGAAGGGTTATCGAAATGACATTTTGGGCAATTCATGTCCCTACCCCTATAAGATTTTTTGATTAAAAAATATCAATAAATGAGGCGGGAGTCAAATAAATAAAGAAAATCCCTTGAATTTATTAAGGGAAATTCTTTCTCTGAAAGGGAAGTTGGCTCCTCGGGCAGGACTCGAACCTGCAACCTATTGGTTACAAGCGCTCCCAGAATTTCTTCTGGGCTTGGACTATCTCTTCACCCGTCCCATTCCTTGGGCTGAGGGTGTCGGGCGCTTCCCCTGGGCCTTAGCCATAGGGTACGAGCTTGCGCTCTAGTCTCTGCACCTTCCTTGTTCTATTGAATAAGAACAAGGCTTGGCTCAGGATTACCATTCTCCGCAACCTGCGGAGGGCAGGCTTCCCTGAGTTCACCCGATTTTTCATCCACGATTTCTCGTGGAAGCTGCAAATAAATTTTACAGCCAACCGCTCTGCCAATTGAGCTACCGAGGAGCAAAGCATCATTAATTTAGCATTATTCTTCTTTAATTTCAAGGACGAAAGCGAGCGCTGAGGCTCTCAAATGCCCGGGAATATCTTTTTCAGCGCCGATAGCGATTCCGAGGAAAGGTCGTTGAGACCGATGTTCTGCCATTTGGCATAGGATATCCGCCATTCCTCGCCCGCTTGACGCAATTTGAAATCGAAACGATAAAAATCCCCGAACGCTTTGAACAGCTTGCGGAAGACCTCGGCCGCGCCCGAGGACAGAACGACTTCGGTCTGGACCGAGGCCTCCCCCTCCTTGATCTCATCAATCCGGGTCCCAAGGATATGCAAGACGATCCCGCGGTAGTTACGGAAATAATCCCTGACCATCGCCTCCGTTTCCTTCTTGCCGCGGTTTTCAAAGTCCTTATAGTCCTCGTCAACAAAGTTCATCAGGCCGCTCGTATCCTTATCTTCGACCAGGCTCCCAATCCGGTCGATGAGTTCCAGGATTCGCGCCTGATCATTTTTGGGACGGCAGGCGGATAAAATCCATCCGGCGGACGCCGCCAGCAGAAACGCAGAAATCCAATACTGGTGTTTCCTCATCGAAGGAGACTCCCCTATCTTACTGAAACCTCCGACGGAATTCCAGAAGCACGATTGACAGCCCCGTTTCTTTTGACAAAAAATCGCCTCTGTGCTATTTGTGTTAACTCCTCACAAAACGATTTGTCCCGCAGCGAGTTTATTAAAGGCAAGACGATGGCGACACCGATGGAGCGATGGGTAGAAGAGCAAGCCCGTCTGACCCAGCCCACGCGGATCTACTGGTGCGACGGCTCTGAGGGCGAAGCCCGCCGCTTGATCGAAATGGGGATGAAGGAAGAAAATATCGGCCAGTACAGCATTTTTCAGGAGCTAAACCATAAATCCTGGCCCAAATCGTACCTCCACAGGAGCCATCCGACCGACGTGGCCCGCACCGAGCACCTGACTTTTGTCTGCCAGAAAGACCGGGAAACGGCTGGCCCGAATAACAACTGGATGTCACCCCGGGACGCCAAAGAGCTGATGACGAAGCTCACCAAGGGCTGCATGCGAGGCAAGACGATGTATGTCCTGCCCTACATGATGGGCCATCCGGACTCGCCTTATGCCAAAGCCTGCGTCCAGCTCACGGATGTCTCCTATGTCGCCGTCAGCATGCGCATCATGACCCGCATGGGGAAAAAGATCGTGGACAAAATCGGAAGCAGCGAGAACTTCGTCAAAGGGCTGCACTCAGTCGGCGATTTTGACCCGAACAAGCGGTATATCATGCATTTCCCCGATGAAGACCTAGTCTGGAGCATCGGCTCGGGCTACGGCGGAAACGCCCTGCTGGGGAAAAAATGCTTTTCTCTGAGGATCGCCTCCTGCCTCGGGTTGAAGCAGGGCTGGCTGGCCGAGCATATGGTGATCATCGGGATTGAGGACATCAGAGGGAACGTGACGTACGTGACGGCGGCCATGCCCTCGGCCTGCGGCAAGACAAACCTGGCTATGATGGAATCGGCACTCCCTGAATACAAGGTCTATACGATCGGCGACGACATTGCCTGGATGAATATCGGCCCGGACGGGCAGCTGTATGCGATCAACCCAGAATCCGGTTTTTTTGGAGTGGCACCGGGGACCTCGATGAAGACCAACCCCAATATGATCAGGACCTTGAAAACGTCCAATTATTATCCCACGATCTTTACGAACGTAGCCCTGGACCAGGACACCAATGATCCCTGGTGGGAGGGGCTTGAGAGACCTCCGAAAAACCTCCTCGATTGGCAGGGCAAGCCATGGGATGCCACGCTGGGGACAAAGGCCGCCCATCCGAATTCTCGGTTTACCGTGTCCCTTTACAATTGCCCGACTTTGTCCAGGCAATTCGACAACCCTCTCGGCGTCCCGATATCCGCCATTCTGCTGGGAGGGCGACGCTCGCATCTCATCCCGCTCGTAACAGAAGCCTTTGATTGGCCTCACGGCGTTTTTATGGGGGCCCGGACGGGTTCGGAGACGACGGCTGCGGCGGCCGGCAAGGTGGGGGTGCTGCGCAGAGACCCGTTCGCCATGCTCCCCTTCTGCGGCTACAACATGGGTGACTATTTCCGCCACTGGATCAACATGGGGCGGCTCCTCACCCGGCCTCCGAAGATTTATTCCGTCAACTGGTTCCGGGTGGACGAGAACGGAAAATTCATCTGGCCGGGCTTCGGCGACAACATGCGAGTCATGAAGTGGATTGTCGACCGGGTCAATGGTCGCAGCGGCGCCAAGGAGACGGCCTTGGGCTACGTGCCCGATCTCAAGGATTTGAACCTGCAGGGTCTGAATATCCCTAACGGGAGGCTGGAAAAATTATTCGAAGTCAAGCCGGCCGAATGGCAGGACGAGGTCAAGGACATTAAAAAATTCTTGGACCAGTTCGGCCGCCATATACCCTATGAAATTTCGCAGAACTACAGCTGCCTGGCCGATCGCTTGCGTCAGAACCGGTAGCCGGCCTGTTTGGCGACTTTCCGGTAGTCTTCCCCCCAGATTTCAACCACTTTGCACATCTCATAGATCCGGGATCTAAGGCGGATCCCGATGCGGTCCAGCAGCGTGTCATCGCCTTTTTTGAAGAAATCACTTTTTTTGAAATAGGACTGCCGGGTGTCTTCCTCGTCCCCGCTGTCTAGATAATTGGATGTGAATATGGTCAATTTTTTATGATTGTAGCGATGGTTGATGATATAAAAAATCGTCTCTTCCACCCAGGCCGAGGACCGCTTGGCGCCCAGCTCGTCCAGCACAAGGACTTCGTTCTCGAAGACCGGCGCCAAGACATCCGATTCGGAGACGACCGAGTCCGGCGTGTATGTGTTCTGGATGTCTCGGATTAACTCGCGGAAATCATAGAATGAACAGGGAATCCCCTTTTTCTGGAGGAGCTCGCGGATGATGGCCACGGCCAAGTGGGTCTTCCCCACCCCGCAGGGCCCGATCAAGAGAAGTCCGATCTCTTGGGCGGGATAATTTTTCACAAATTGTTTGGAAATTTTCAGGGCATCCCGGTGCGAATCGTTATGGACCTCAAAATTGTCCAACGAGCAATTCTGGTACCGTCGCGGGATGTTCGCCTTCTCCAGGAGAATTTGTCCTTGTTTGTCAAGGACGCACTTGCATCGTTTAGCTATCGCCGCCGCTCCTTGGGGTTCCTCCAGAACCCAGCCCGTGCCGCCGCATACCGGACAATCTTGCTCGGCCATCAGTTTAAATATCCTCTGAGCTGCTGGAGCTTATGCGACCGGGACAGCGTTCTCATCGCCTTTTGCTCGATCTGCCGGATCCTCTCCCGGGTCAGATGAAGCTGGTCGCCGATCTCCTGCAGCGTTCGAGGCTGGTCGTCGTCCAGCCCGAACCTCAATTTTAACACAACAGCCTCTTTCTCATCCAACTCGCCCAGCATTTCACGGATTTCGTGTTGAATAGAGGCCTTAATGATTTGGTATTCCACGGAGGGATTGATTTCGTCGCTGATCTTTTCCTCCATGTCCATGTCGTCATCGTTGAAACGGTCGCTCAGGGAGACTTCGCGCTCTTCAAGCATTTCCAGGTCTTCCACGTCTTCGACCGAGATCCCCATGCTCCGGGCGATCTCCTCACGCGAGGGGTCCTTCCCCAGCCCGGCTTTGAGTTGGGCTATCTTCTTTTTCATCTGCAAAACTTGGTCCGAGAGCTTCTGGGGGATATGGTAGATTCTTGAGTATTGGGTCAGGGCATGGATGATCGCCTGCCGGATCCACCAGACCGCGTAGGAGATGAACTTGACGTTGCGACGGGGGTCGAAGCGCTTGGCGGCTTCAATCAAGCCCAGGTTGCCCTCGTTAATTAGGTCGAGCAGCCCCAAACCCATTCCCTGATATTTCTTGACATAGGACACGACAAAACGCAGGTTGGCCTCGATGAGCTTCTCGAGGCATTCCTTGTCTCCTTCGTGGATGCGCTCGCCGAGGTGTTTTTCCTCGTCCTCCGAATACATGGGAAACTTGGAGATCTGTTCGAGATAAAGGCGCAGATTCCTGGATTCAAGGTAATCCTGATATTCCATGGTCTAGGTGTCTTTTTTTTCGAACTTGACGATTTTCCTGTGGCCGATCGGCACCAGGCTGTTCCGTTTATTCTCGAATTCCTCCTCTCGCCCCGAGACAAATTCCTGTTTGACATATTCGAGAAACTCATTCACCCCGGCCTCGATCTGCTGGATCTTTTGTCTCATATTGAGGATCACTTCCACCCCGGCCAGGTTAACGCCCAGGTCGCGGATCAGGTTCAAGATAAGCTCGAGCTGCTTGAGGTCGTCATCGGTATACAGGCGTGTGTTTCCTTCGCTTCGCGAAGGCGTCAAAAGGCCCTCCCGCTCGTACAAGCGGAGCGTCTGAGGGTGGATGCTATAGTGCTTGGAGACGCTGCTGATATGGTAATAACTTTTAGCCTGGGTGGCCTCTTTTTTTCTTCTCATGTCAGTGGACTCCCATGTCGGTCCTGGGATTCTCCCCGGCGATTTTTTCCAGCTCTTTCATCAGCTCGCGGACTCTTTGATCGGCAAACGGCGGAGGAACGATCGTGACTTCCACGAATTCATCACCTTTCGCCCGCCGGCCCGACATAGGCACGCCTTTCTCCCGGAGCCTGAACTTCTGTCCCGATTTCGTTCCCGGCGGGATCTTGATCGTCGAGGCTCCTTCGAGCGTCGGCACCTCGATCTTGGCTCCCAGAGTGGCTTCGGGCACCGTGATCGGCACTTTCACATAGATATTCGAGCCTTCCCGTTTGAACAGGGGGTGCGGCGTGACCTCGATCGTGATATAGAGATCTCCCGGAGGCCCCCCGTTTCTCCCCGCGTTTCCTTTTTCCGGAATCCGGACTTTGGACCCGGTATCAACGCCGCCGGGGATTCTGACATTGATCAATTCCGTCTTTTGGATCAAGCCTTGGCCGCTGCAGCTTGGGCAGTCCTCTCCAGCAGCCGCTCCGCTGCCTCCGCAGGCAGGGCAGGCCGAAGAAAACTTCATAAATCCCTTTTGCATGATAGCCCGGCCGCTTCCCCCGCAGCTCGGGCAGGTCCTTTGTCGCCCGCCCGTCGCTGACCCTAACCCCTGGCAGCTCGAACAGCCAACCATCCGGGTAAGCCGAATCTTGGTTTGGAGGCCGCGGATGGCATCCTCAAAGCCGACCTTCATAGTGTAGATCAGATCCTCACCGCGCTCCGGCTGGATCCGGGTCTGGGACGCCGCTCCCCCGCCGCCGAAGATGCTGTCAAAAAAATCCCGGAACGAGGAGGTGCCGGACCCTGAAAAATCGAAGCCTTCAAAACCAGACGCAGAGGGCCCCTGTTGACCGCCGGAAGGAATATCCCCAGCAAAGCCGAACTGGTCGTATTGACTCTTTTTCTTGGGATCGCTGAGGACGGAGTAGGCTTCTTGGATTTCCTTAAACTTGGCTTCCGCCGACTTATCGCCGGGATTGAGGTCCGGGTGATATTTGCGGGCTAGCTTGCGGTAGGCCTTTTTGATGTCTATAGCGCTGGACCGGCGGTCCACACCCAGGATCTTATAATAATCTTTCTCCATCTCCGTTCTCTCCTATCATTTGCAGGAGAAGGTCGGAAAGAAAGTTTCAATTTTTCTTATCTTCGTCAACGACTTCGGCGTCAATGACGTCTCCCTCGTCCGGGCCCTTCGAACCGCCGCCAGCCTTGGTTTGCGAATGAGGCTGCTGTTGGTTGTCCTGCGGGGCTTGCTGTTGTCCCGCCTGCTGATACATCATCTCGGTCAGCTTGTGCGAAGCGCGGGTGAGGGATTCGACGGCCTGCTTAATCCGGTCCAGGTTTTCGCTGGCGAGGGCATTCTTTGTGTTTTCGATTTCTGTCCGGATGCGGTCGGCTTCCTGATCGGGAATGCGGTCCTTGTTCTCCCGGAGCAGTTTTTCCAGGCTGTAGATGAGCTGGTCGCCCTGGTTCTTGGCATCGATGACTTCGCGTCTTTTCTTGTCCTCGGCGGCGTGGGCGTCTGCGTCCTTCACCATCCGATCGATCTCTTTGTCGTCCAAACCGCTATGGCCGGTGATCGTGATGGCCTGAAGTTTTCCTGTCCCCATATCTTTGGCAGAAACGTGAAGAATGCCGTTGGCATCAATGTCGAACGTCACTTCGATTTTCGGCACGCCGCGCATTGCCGGCGGGATACCGTCCAAATGAAACCGTCCTAGCGTGCGGTTGTTCGAGGCCATCTCGCGTTCGCCCTGTAGGATGTGGATTTCTACGCTCGGCTGGTTATCCGAAGCGGTGGAGAAGATCTCCGTTTTTTTGGTCGGGATGGTCGTGTTGCGAACGATCATCTTGGTGAATACCCCTCCCAGGGTTTCAATCCCCAGAGTCAGGGGCGTGACATCGAGGAGCAGAACATCCTTGACGTCGCCGGCCAGCACGGCACCCTGAATGGCGGCACCGACAGCGACCACTTCGTCAGGGTTCACGCTTTTATTGGGTTCTTTGGCGAATAAATCCCGGACAAGCTGCTGGATCCGCGGCATACGGGTCTGGCCTCCGACCAGGACCACTTCATGAATGTCCTCGGACTTCAAATTGGCGTCGGCCAGCGCCTGGCGGCAAGGAGAGACCGACCGTTGAATAAGATCCTCGATGAGCTGTTCCAACTTGGCGCGCGACATTTTCATCAGCAGGTGCTTCGGGCCCGAGGCATCCGCGGTGATAAAGGGCAGGTTGATCTCGGTCTCTATAGTCGTGGAGAGCTCTATTTTGGCCTTCTCGGCAGCCTCTTTGAGCCGTTGCAGGGCCATTTTGTCCTTGGCCAGGTCGATCCCCGACTCTTTCTTGAACTCGGAGACAATCCAGTCTTGGACACGCTGGTCGATATCATCACCGCCCAAGTGGGTGTCGCCATTGGTCGATTTGACCTCGACGACGCCCTCGCCGACTTCCAGGATCGAAATATCGAAGGTTCCACCGCCGAAATCGTAGACGGCGATAACTTGGTCCTTTTTCTTGTCCATACCGTAGGCCAGCGCGGCCGCTGTCGGCTCGTTGATGATCCGGACGACATCCAGGCCGGCGATGGTTCCGGCGTCCTTGGTCGCTTTTCTCTGGCTGTCGTTAAAATAGGCCGGCACTGTGATAACCGCTTTTTCAACCTTTTCTCCGAGGTAATCTTCAGCGGACTTTTTCAACTTCTGAAGAATCAAGGCCGAAATTTCGGGGGGGGAATATTTTTTGCCGAAGACTTCGACGCGCACGTCGCCGTTCGATGCTTCGGTGACCTTGAATGGCACCTGCTTGATCTCGGTGGGAACCTCGTGATATCGGCGTCCCATGAATCGTTTTATCGAATAAACGGTGTTTTCGGGATTGGTCACTCTTTGTCTTTTGGCGACTTGGCCGACTAACCGCTCTCCTTTTTGCGTAAAAGCAACTACGGAGGGGGTTGTCCTGCCTCCTTCTTCGTTGGAAATGACAACGGGGTTATCGCCTTCCATGACCGCCACAACAGAGTTCGTTGTGCCTAAGTCTATTCCGATTGTTTTTGGCATATTATAAACCTCCTAATTTAGTATGTTATTAATATAAAATATGAGTATTTATTTGTCAAGTATTATTTTATATATTTTTTAGTATTTAATTACTTTATTATGTGTTAATTAATAAAATTTTAAATTATTTTTTTGCCCGATATATTATACAGCTCTGCCCCTCCAGGAAGGACCAGTAGAGCCCTTTTGCTTCCTTATAATTGGCCATGACCAGTTCGATCTCAGCAAAGCGCTCTTTCCTCATCGAAAACCAGAGCGCCTTCAAGGGTAATAAAGTCAATCGCCCTATAGAAGTTCCAATGTTTCCCAGGAAAGGGAAGAATTTTCTTGCTCGGGGCCGGATGGATATATAGATTCCATCCGGGAACGTCAATCTGTAACGGGATGGCATTTCTTTTAATTCTAAGACTTCCAAGTCGACATCCCCTTGGGCTTCTTTACCTGGCACAATGTTTTTTCTCTTCGGGGGGAACCAAGCGCTTTTTTTTAAAAGCACAAAAGCTTTGATCGGAACGTATTGTCCCCAGAACCTGGCTTTTCGAATCTCCCATTTTTTTAGAATGATCCCCCTGGATTTTAAGCTGATGGATTTTTCAGAGAAGTCCATGATGAGATAAGACGTCGAGGTTTTTGCCAAAGCCAGCTCGGCTTCCAACAGTTTGTTCTGTTCAAAGGCTTTCGTTTTTTCGTCCGCTGCCGCGGCGGCCGTCAGCCAGGACAGCAATATTACGATCCAAGCGATTTTGTTCCGCATGTTTAAAAGATGTATATTCTCGTCCCCAAGCCGGCCTTTTGAAAGATCGCTTTCAAATCGGCATCGCCGACGCGTATACACCCGTGTGTGACATTGCGGCCCAGCAGCCTAGTATAAAGAGTGCCATGGATGAAAAAGCCGTTTCCGAAACCGAGCGCGAAATCACCCAGGGAGTCCTGATCGATCCGGTCGTTGAAATTCTTCGGGACCTTATCCCCTTCCTCGATGAATGCCCAGTCCGGCTTGATCCATGTGGGATCGACAAGCTTGGACTGCACGGAAAATTCACCGCGGGGAGTGTCAAACAACCACTTTCTTTTCCCCCCCGGCTCTTCCAGGATCTCCCCCGAGCCGCAGGACACGACGGCCTCGCGAAGGACCTTTGTGCCTTGTTTGAGATAGAGGCGGTTTTCCGCCGTATCCACAAGGATATACGAACTATACGGAGAATAGCTCTTCAACCGCTCCGCCAGCTGGCCGTTTTTAGCCTGCAACACCCCAAGACCTTGTTCACCGGCAACTTTTTCCATCCCGTCGGAGGCGTTCCCGGCTTGGCGAAAAATAAGGACGCTGTATCCGGCAATCTCTAAACAAGCCCAGACAATGGCCAGCCCCAGCAGGGCCCTGAAAACAACCTTTTTTTTAGTCATTTTTACGAAGCTTTTTAATTTCGGCCAGTATAGAGTTTTCTATGGAGAGGGCTCCGACGATGGTCACCGGCGTCCCAGTTCCGGCCAGCCGATAGACTTCGTCCATGTCCTTGTCTTCCAGTCCCACGCATCCCTTGGTCAGGCTGTCCTTGCCGCCGCCATGGATTTCGATCGAACCCCCGATCCCGACCTCGGACGGCACTAGGCCGTTCTTTTTGGCCGCAGCGAACGCTCTTTTATCCTCTTCATTTGGATAATTGATCAAGAGGGCCTTATAAAAAGGGCTGCTGGGGATCTTTCTAATGACAAGATAACGACCTTCGGGAGTGGCATCGTCTCCGGAATAGAGTTTGTCGGAAAGCCCGTACTTGCCGAGCCCGATCTCATAGCTGGCCACGGCGGCGCCTTTATTATAAAGGACGAGCCTCCGTTCCAGCTTATTGACAACGATGACGACAATGCCCTTTTTTTGAGATTCGGCGATGGTTTTGTCCACCCAGCGATTCCATTTTTCCAATTGGCCTTTTTCCAGATAGCGGCTCAAAATCGAAAAGATTGCTTCCTCCGCTTGCTCGATATAAAGACTACAATTTTGAAGCTTCTCTCGAACAGACTCCAATTGCTCTTTTCTGATTAGGAGGTCCGCCTCGGCCAGCTTGATTTCGGCTTGAGACAGGTTTTTTCTGACATCGCCGCTTTCGTTGAAATATTGGGTCATGTTTTTCAAGCGGTCTATCCGTCTTTTCAGGGGGAGCATCCGTTCTGCGACGTTTCGTGATGCGGCCACTTTTTGCTCTCGAGCTTCGCGGAGAAGGTCGGCTCCCTTTTTCAGGAGGTCGCGCAATTCTGATTGAAGGGGACCGTAGTTCCTGAACCAACCCCATTTGGCCTTTTCCCGGGCCAAATTCCCCCTGGCCGCTTTCAGGCCGGCCTGAAACCGCGCGTAGTTTTCGCCGCCATAGATAAAGCCACCCGCCCCCCGGAGAGTCTGTTCCAGAGTTTCAGCCTCGGCGACCTCTGGGGGGACCGGCGGGGTTTTACAGGACTCAAAAAAAAGAATGAGTGCGAGAAGTAAAAGCTGTCCCTGCTTCGTCGGTTTCTTCAATACGACGATCTACCAATAACAAAATTCGGGCGCGGCTTACTTCTTTTTCGTTTTTTCGATGGCGGCTTTGACCTGGTCTCCAACGGCCACGGCCTTTTCCTTCACGGCCTTGGCTTTATCGGCGGCCCCGATATAATCTTTGGCATCAATAGCCGTTTGGATTTCGGCGAAAGCAGTTTCGGCACCAGCGAGGTCGGCCTTCAGTGCATCGATATCTTTCTTGGTGCCTTTGCCTGTGGGGGCCTTCGCAAGGAGGGCCTTGGCTTCGTCGATGGCCGTTTTGGTTTCGGTCTGGATCAGGACGGCAGCGTTCTTGGCCGCTTCGATCTTGCCGGGCAGGGCCGCTTTCAGAGCGTCCGCCTCGGTCTTGACCTTGGCCAGCATGTCCTTGGCTGTCCCGAATTTCTTGAAGAACTTCTTATCCTGGGTCGCGATCTCGTCATTGGCTGCCTTCATGGCCTCTTCCAGCTTCTTGAAATCGTCAACGGCATATTTGTCGGCACCGGCTTTTTTGACCTCGTCAATCGCCGCCTGGACGTCGTTGATCAGCTGGGTGGGCTGCTTGCAGCCCGTTAGGACCACAGCGATCGCCAAGACCAAGACAAGATTTTTAATAAGACCTTTCATGATATGAACCTCCTTTCAAAAGTGTCTATCATGACATTTTTTTCCTTTAGCCTCGTTCATTTTGCTGAGATGAGAATCTAACCTCGGATGCCCATTGATTATCACATTGGCGGAAAAAAGTCAATGCAAGCCGCCCCCCGTGTTGCGGGCATTTTTCCTCACCGGTCCGGGTCGATGATGAACTTCTCTTTCATCAGCATCTGAACCTGGTCGCGCGCTTCTTTAATAATGGCCTCGGCTATTTTGAATCTTTCAGCTGCCGGGATCTTTTTCTTGGCTACCCCCTGCTCGATGCCTTTGCTGCCAACGGCCACGGCTTCTCTCGGGAAAACCTCCCATTCATCCATGGTTGGGATGATGTAGTCTTCGCTGATGCCGTGGTCTTGGGCGACCTTGGCCAGCTCATTCGAAGCGGCGATGCACATTTCGTCGGTTATGGTCGTTGCCCGAACGTCCAGCGCTCCCCGGAAGATCCCGGGAAAACCGAGAGAGTTATTGACCTGGTTGGGAAAATCGGACCGTCCCGTGGCGACAATCCGCGCGCCGGCTTCTTTGGCTTCCCACGGCCAGATTTCTGGGACGGGATTGGCGCAGGCAAACACGATGGCGTCTTTCGCCATGGTCTTAATCCACTGTTTTCTGATGGTGCCAGGTCCGGGTTTTGATGCTGAAATGAGCACATCCGCTCCCTTGATGGCATCCGGGACATCGCCCTTGACCTGTTTTTCGTTAGTTTTAAGACAGAGGTCCCATTTCTCCTTAAATTTGGCTTGAAGGATATCTCTATCGCTCCTGTCTCTATGGAGGATGCCTTTGGAATCGACATTCAGCATGTTTCCTGGAGTCACGCCGGCAACCATCATCAGCCGGGCGATGGCGACGCCGGAGGCGCCGGCGCCGACCATCGTCAATTTGACATCGCCGATTTTCTTGCCGACGATCTTGAGGGCGTTGATCAGGCCGGCGACCGTCACACAGGCGGTTCCCTGTTGGTCGTCATGCCAGACGGGGATCTCGCATTCCTTCCGCAACGTATCCAGAATATGGAAACACTTGGGATGGGAGATGTCTTCGAGGTTCACGCCGCCGAACGTGGGCTGGAGGGCTTTGACAATGGCGATGAATTTATCGGGATCTTTTTCATTCAAGCAGAGCGGGAAGGCATCGACCCCCCCAAGATATTTATAAAGCAACCCTTTGCCTTCCATGACAGGAAGTCCCGCTTCCGGCCCGATGTCTCCCAGCCCAAGAACCCTTGAACCATCCGAGATCACGGCGACGAAATTCCACTTGTTGGTATATTCGTAAGCCTTTTCTCTATCCTGGTGGATTTCCTTGCAGACGGCCGCGACGCCCGGCGTGTACCAAATGGCGAAATCGTTGAAATCGCGGATACGGCACTTGAGCTGGACGCCGATCTTTCCCTTGTAATAGGCATGAAGACGCAGGGCATCTTTGGAAGGTTGTTCGGCTTTTGCCAACAATTCTTCAACAGTAACTTCTTTCATTTATGAGACCTCCTTTTAAAAAAAAGAAAGAGTATTATAATCTTTTGGACGTTAAAGTCAATCCTAAAGGACGGCCCGGAATTCGTACTTTTGGCCGACCCGAGCCACCTTTCCGAAGTAATGAACGGGGTCATGGACAAAGGCGAGGGTCCAGTCTTTGGCGAGCGCCTGTTCATAAATTTTCTTCTTTGTCTTCAGCGTCTCCAGGGGATAGAGGTCGTAGCTCATGACATAAGAAAGCCCGATGTGGGCTGAGCTAGGGACCAGGTCGCCCAAATAGAAAAGGACGCGGCCTTGAGATGTGATTTTTACACTCTGGTGCGAGGCCGTGTGTCCTGGCGTTAAAACGACTTCGATGCCCTCCGAAATTTCTGCATCTCCTTTAATTAGAAAAAGTTGGCCGGTTTTCTCGAGGGGCAGGAAGTTCACCGTGAGATAGCTCGTTTTGTCCCGCTCGTTTGGATGAAGGGCATCGTTCCATTCACCTTCCTGGATGATATACTTCGCCTTCGGAAAGGTAGGAACAATCCCCTTGCCTTCTTGCTCGAAGGTGTTTCCGCCGCAATGGTCAAAATGAAGGTGGGTGTTAATGACATAATCGATATCCTCGGCTTGGAACCCGGCCTGCCGGAGGGACGGCAGGAGCCCGGGTTCGAGCGAAATCGCGTAAATGTCCGCAAATTTCTGGGGCGATTTCGTCCCGATGCCCGTCTCCACCAAGACCAAAGCGTTTGGGGTCTGAATCAAAAGAGAATTCAGTGAAAGCCGGATCCGGTTGCTGGGGTCGGCCGGCGCCTTTTTCTCCCAGAGCACCTTGGGCACGACGCCGAACATGGCCCCCCCATCCAGAGAAAAATGCCCGTCACAGAGGCCGAAAATTCGGAATTCCCCCAACGAGATTTCTTCTGTTCTCATTCCAGGAGTTTATCAAGGTCGTACACAAGGTCCCGGCGATCAAGCTGGGATAAGTCGATCTTGCCCGTGTCCATGCGGATGGCATCTTCAGGGCAGGCTTCGACACAGAACCCGCAGAAACAACAGCGGCTGAGGTCGATCACAAACTTGGCCGGATATTTCTGGATCTCCGGGTCGGGGTCTTCGGCGGCTTCGACATAGATGCACTCCGAAGGGCACACGGTTACGCACAACATGCAGGACACGCACCGGGGCTTCAGGTCGTCTCTTCTCATCAGACGCTGAAGACTGCGGTGCCTGGAGGCCAGGGCTTTTTTCTGCTCGGGATATTGGATAGTCACCGCGCCTCTGCGCTTGGTTTTGATGCCGAATAGCTTCAACGTATGGAAGCACATGTTGACGATGAAGTGGCGGGCCGTGATCAAGCTCCCCTTGATCAGCTCCCAAAAATACCCGAGTGCTTTGATCATCTTATTTGACCACCATCAATAACAGGCCGGTCCCGACGATATTGGCCAGGCTGAGCGGGACAAGCAGTTTCCATCCCATGTTCATCAGCTGGTCATATCGGAACCGGGGATAGGTCCACCGGATCAGGATTTGCAGCCAGCAGAAGAAAAAGACCTTGATGTTGAAGGCCAGCACCTGCAGCACGATGACCAACCAGCGGGCCATCAACCACTGGCCGCCCCAGGGAAAATGGAAGCCGTCAATTCCCAGCCAGGGGATCTGCCAGCCGCCGAAGAACAGCGTGGTGAGCAGGGTGGAGATGATGATGATCTCCATGAAGTCCGTCATCATGAACAGGCCCCATTTCAGGCCGCCGTATTCCGTGAAGAAACCGATGATCTCCGATTCGCCCTCGGGGAGGTCGAACGGGACCCGTTTTGTTTCGGCCAGGGCCGCCAAAAGGAAAATGAGGAAGCCCAGTGGCTGAAGGAAGACTCCCCATTTCGGCAGGAATCCGAAGAGCAGCTGTCCTTGGTCCTGGACGATTTTCGAGAGCTGCAAGCTGGGATAGACCATGATCAGACCGACCAAAGAAAGCCCCAAGGCCACCTCATAAGAGATAAGCTGGGCCGCTCCGCGGATACCGCCTAGAAGAGAATATTTATTATTGGATGCCCAACCGCTGAGGATGATGCCGTAAATCCCCAGCGAAAGCATCGCCAAAACGAACAGCAATCCCACGTTGGCGTCAACAATTTGGAGGCTGATCGTGCGACCGGCAATCCGAATATCGTCACCGAAGGGCATCGCCGAAATGCAGATGGCGACGAAGAAAAATGACAGGAAGGGGGCCAGCGTATGGAGGAACTTTTTGGAGAAGACCGGCACGAAATCCTCTTTGAAGATCATTTTGATGGCGTCGGCGAAGGGCTGGAAGAGACCGAAGATACGGAGGCCAAAGATCGAAGCCCGGTTGGCGCCGATCCGATCCTGCATGACGGCGCTTTCTTTTCTTTCCAACCAGGTCAGATAGAGCGTCAGGAGGAGAAACCAGACGAGAGCCATGATGACTTTAATGAGGATGATTACGATATCCATAATGGCTCTTTTCTAAAAAAAGCGATTTCCTTGGCCAAACCCTTGAGAATAGCTCGGGGTCCTGTCAGGGAGCTGTAATAGTCATCGTTTATTTTCAATTCCCTGGCCAGGTCGACCAGGATGGACCACTCCGGCCGGCTGTCTCCGCAGGAGGCGTAAACGGCAGAAAATGGCTGGATTTTTCCGTTTTTATTGGTCAGGGAGCCACTTTTTTCGGCAATCCCCGAGGCCGGAAGGACAAAATCGACCAAGGAGTCCAGCCCGTTGGCACGAGGCGTGACGAGAACCTTGGTGCCAATCGTTTCGAACACGGCCTTGAGGGCGGTTAGGGAATAGAGTTCCGCCAGAAAAGGGCTGAAAACAATTAGAAGATTCGTATTCTGAGAGAGGTCTTCCAGGCGCACGGGGTTCAGGGCAAAGCCTATTTCCTTGGCTCCTCTGACGTTCGGCGCGCGCTCGGCCTGAAGCAGGAAGCCGTCGCCCGTGCCCGGCCTAGGGTCGGCAAAAAACATTCTTTCCAGGCGAAGATCATCCTTGAATATTTTTTTGATCAAAAACAGCTCTTCATTCGTTAGCCAGGAGCTAAGGACTAAAGCGATTTTGGACGTATCCTGTTTGAGATGAAACGTCTGGATCTTTTCCGCCAAAATCTGCAACGCTCTCTCCCAACTCGGGACGGTCTCCCGGTCCCCTTTTCTCCATACGAGCTTATCCCAACGATCGCTCACTAATGAGAGATAGCCGCCGCGTCCGTAATCGCAGATCCAATGGTCGTTCACATCCGGGTTGAGCCGGGGCCTGATCCGGTAGATTTTGGCCGTTCCCGGAACGCGGGGAAAGCCGGGATGATAGTCGACATAGATATTGCAGCCCTGGCTGCACAAGGGACAAATGGATTCGACCGGGGCCAAAAACCAGGTCCGCGTCTTGAACCGGAATTGGGCGTCAGTGATGGCTCCGACCGGGCAGAGGTCGACCAGGTTTCCGGAGTAATTGTTATCGACGAGCTCTGCGTCATAGGTTGAGATTTCAGAGCGGATGCCGCGGCGGAAAACTCCCAGTTCTTGGGTCTTGGTGGTCTCTGTCAGAAAGCGGACGCAGCGCGTGCAGAGAACGCAGCGTTCTCTATCCAGGATTAGGTTGTTCCCGATTTTGATTTTTTTCTCCCGCCTTTCCTTGGCTTCCTTGAAGGCGCTTTCGAATGCGCCATATTCCTGGTAGTAATCCTGGAGGTTGCATTCGCCGGCCTTGTCGCAAATGGGGCAATCCAGAGGATGGTCCGCCAGCAGGAACTCGAGCACTCCGCGCCGCGCTTCACGGACGTGAGGGGTCTGGGTCGAGATCGTCATGCCTTCCCGGACGACCGTGGAGCAGGCCAACTCGAGCTTGGGCAGTCCTTCGATCTCGACCAGGCAGATGCGGCAGCTGCCTTCCGGCGGAAAAGCGGGGTGGTAACATAGGTGGGGAATGGGAATGCCGGCCTGCTGGGCGGCTTTGAGGATCGTCTGGCCTTCTTGGGTCTCGACCGGCTTGTTATCGATGACTATCTTGATCATAGCCTTATTGATTCTTTAGACTGGATTCCAACTCTGTCCTGAATTTCTGCGTTAGAGAGATGACCGGCATCGCCGCCGCATCGCCCATCGGGCAGAGGGTTTTTCCCTTGATATTCGAAGCCAGGCGGACGAGCTCGTCAACATCGCCCCTCTCGCCGTCCCCCGTCATCAGACGCCTGATTATTTTGTAAATCCAGGACGTTCCGATGCGGCAGGGCGTGCACTGGCCGCAGGACTCGTGGGAATAAAATTTCGCCACTTTTAGGAGAACATCCAGGATGGGCGTCTCCTCGTCAATGACAATGATAGCGGCAGAGCCCAGCATGGAGCCGGCGGCAGACAAGCTATCACAATCCATCTTGATATCGATTTCATCGGCCCGCAGGATCGGAGCCGACATGCCCCCCGGGATGACAGCCTTCAATTTTTTCCCGGGTTTCAAGCCCCCGGCATGGCTGAAGATGATCTCTCTCAGGCTCGTGCCGACCGGAAGCTCATAGATGCCCGGCCGGACGACCGGCCCGCTGACGCCGAAGATCCGGGTCCCCCCGTCCCTGGGCAGCCCATGATCCAGAAACCACCGGGCGCCTTTTCCGATAATGAACGGGACATTGGCCAGCGTCTCCACGTTGTTGATCACCGTCGGACATTGGAAGAGGCCGACCGAAGCCGGGAAGGGGGGCTTGAGCCGAGGATAGCCGCGCTTGCCTTCGAGGGATTCGAGCAGGGCCGTTTCTTCCCCGCAGATGTACGCGCCTGCGCCGCGGTGGACAAAGAGGTCAAGCTCAAAGCCCCGCTCAAAGATATTTTTTCCTAAAAAGGATTTCTGATAGGCTTCCGCGATGGCCGCTTCCAGGCGCTGGGCAACGGCCTCATATTCACCCCGGATATAGATGTAAGCGGTGTGGATCCCGACGGCGAACGCGGCGATGACGATGCCCTCAATCAACAGGTGGGGGTTGTGGCTGAGGATATAGCGGTCCTTAAACGTTCCCGGCTCTCCCTCGTCGGCATTGACGCATAAAAGTTTCGGCTGATTGACTTTCTGCGGGACAAAACTCCATTTCATGCCGGCAGGAAAACCGGCCCCTCCCCTGCCCCTGAGGCTGGCTTTCTTGACTTCCTCCATGACTTGCCCGGGCGTCATTTCTTTGAGGGCCTTTTTTAGCGCTTGGTAGCCGCCCTGTTGGAGATAGACATCGACCTTGTAAAGGTTCTCCAAGCCGAAATTCCGCGTTAATACTTTGTCTTCCACGCCGCTCAATCCAAGCCCTTCAAGATGGCATCGATTTTTTCTTTATCGAGGTTGCCATAATAATCAAAATTGACCATCATGCACGGGGCCTGCTCGCAGGCGCCCAGGCATTCCACCTCCGACAGTGTGAATCGCCGGTCCGCAGTCGTCTCGCCGATCTTCGTCCCCAATTTTTTCTGTAGGTAATCGATGAGTTTGTCCCCGCCCATCAGGGTGCAGGTTAAGTTGGTGCAAACCTGGATATGGTATTTGCCCATCGGCAGTTGATAAAACATGGTGTAAAAGGTCACGACCTCCCGAACCCTGATCGGCTTGAGACCCAGCAGGCCGGCGACAAGCTTTTCTTCTTCGGCTGTGATTAGTCCCCGTTCCCGTTGGATCAGGTGCAGCACGGGGAGAAGGGCGGCTTCTTTTTTCGGGTACCGGGCAGTCGAGCTCTGCGATTTTCTTGTTTAACCCAGCGGAAATATCAGGACTCATCTGTCCAGCTCTCCCAAGATAATATTCATGCTGCCGAAGGTGGGGATGACATCGGCCACGTAACGGCCCTTGATGAGCTCTTCCAGGGCGGCCAGAAGAGGGAGACAGGGCGCGCGCAGATGGAGACGGTAAGGCTTGTCGCTACCCTTGGAGACGATGTAATAGCCCACTTCTCCGTTTCCGCCTTCCACCGAAAAATACGTCTCGCCTTTGGGGGGCCGGATGCCATGTCCTTTCATGAAATATTGAAAATGGCTGATCAGCCCTTCGATGGTCGTGTAGGCGTCCTCTTTGGCGGGAAGCACGGTGCGGTCGTCGTCGGCCAGGATATCTTTATAGACGGCCTTCTCCGCGCCCTCCAGGTTTGGAGAGAGGCGAATGCCGGTCCTGGTTTTCTTCGTCCGGCTGATCTTGATTGCATCCGCAGGCTCGATCCCGCCGGCCATCAGGGCGGCTGATGACTTCGGGAGGTGGGCCAGGCACTGCTCGACAATGCGCAGGCTCTGGTCCATTTCTTTCATCCGGACCATGTAGCGGTCGTAGTTGTCACCGCGTTCTCCGGTCGGAATATCGAATTCGAGCCGGTCATAGACAAGATAAGGGAAGGCCTTTCGGATATCATAGACGACGCCCGTAGACCGCAGGGCAGGGCCCGTCCAACCCCAAGCGATGGCATCGTCGGGATTCATCGAGCCAATATCCCTCGTCCTATTCAAGAAAATCTTGTTTTTATCAAGAAGGCCGTGGACATCCCTAAGGACTTTCCGCGTTTCCAGGATTGCCTTTTGAACGGAGGCCTGGTAATTCGATTGCAGGTCTGCCCGGACGCCGCCGATGCGGATGTACGAAGTCGTCATCCGGGCACCCGTGGTGGCTTCGATCACATCCCAAATGAACTCACGGGCCTTCATCTTGTACAAAAAGACCGTGAACGCGCCGCACTCCATAGCCATGGCGGCCAAGCAGGTCAGATGATCGGAGATACGCGACAGCTCGCTCATAAGGACGCGAATGTACTGGGCTCTTTCGGGAACGTCCAATCCCAGCATTTTTTCAATCGTCATGACATAGCCGACGTTGTTGATCAATGGAGAAACGTAGTTCAGACGGTCGGTGTAGATCAAGAGGTTGAAGAAGGTTCGGTTTTCGCATTGCTTTTCAAACCCCCGGTGCAGGTAGCCGACTTCCACCTCTGAATTGAGAATCCGTTCGCCGTCGAGCTCGAGCATGATCCGGACGGCGCCGTGCATGGCTGGATGGGACGGACCCATGTTCAACAGGAAGCTGTCTGGCCGGGCGTTTTTTTGGATCCTTGTCGACATATTATTTTCTCAAGGGAATCATGGGCTGTCGTTTGCGCAGGGGATAGTCCTTCCGGAGAGGATGTCCTTCAAACCCGTCATACATAAAAAGCCGCCGGAGGTCGGGATGGCCCTGGAACCGGATGCCGAACATATCATAGACCTCGCGCTCCAGCCAATTGGCGTTCTTCCAGATCGGAGTGAGCGATTCCACGCGCAGATCATCCTCAGCGACGGACAGCTTGATCCTCAGGCGCTGCCGATCGGCCAAAGCGAGCAGGTGATAAACCATTTCAAAACGAGGCGTCCGACCGGCGTGGTCGACACAGGTCAGGTCAAGAAGCATTTTGAATTCGTAGGGCGTTTTTCTGAGGAAATCCACGATTTCCAAGAGGGCATCCTTGGCGATGACAATCGTCAGATCCCCGAACGGCGCAGACGATTCCAGGATCTTTTGGGGGAATTTTTTTTTAAGATCGTCTACGATTTTCTTTTCTTCCATCGCCAATCATGTTCTTGTTTCTGGATTTTTTCCTGTAGTTTGAGCAGGCCGTCGAGAATCGTTTCGGGCCGCGGCGGGCAGCCCGGGATATAAACATCCACCGGAATGATCTGGTCGATGCCCTGGACGACGGCGTAGTTATCGTAGATGCCGCCGCTCACGGCGCAGGCGCCGATGGCCAGGACCCATTTGGGCTCGGTCATCTGGTCATAAACGGTCTTCAAGACCGGAGCTTGTTTCTGGGAAATGGTTCCAACGACGAGCAGCAGGTCGGACTGGCGCGGCGAGAACCGCGTCCAGCCGGCCCCGAACCTGTCGATATCAAAATGGGCACAGGCCGTGGACATATATTCCATCCCGCAGCAGGCCGTGACATAGGGATAATGGAAGAGCGAGAACTTTCTCGCCCAACCCAGCATATAATTGAATTTGGTGGTGAGAAAGCCTGCGTCCATCGTGTTCAATCCCACTCAAACCCGCCTTTTCTCCAGGCATAGATCAAGCCCACGACTAGGACGGCGAGATAGGCCAGCATGATGATAAGGGCGCTGGACTTCATCTGCCTGAAGATGAGCGCCCACGGGAAAAAAAATATGACCTCGATATCAAATAGGAGAAAAAGAAGAGCGACCAGATAAAACTTCACCGGAAAAGGGTTGATGTTTTGCTGCAGGGAAGGACTGCCGCACTCGAACGGCTTTTCTTTATTTGGGTTCGTCCGTTTGGGGCCGAGCAGGGTGTTCATGAACAGCATGGCGACGCCCAGCAGTCCAAAGATGAGGAAGACGAAGAAAAGTTCGGTCATGTGCGGTCCGGTCAAGGGCATTGATTTTATAAAAAGTGGCCGAAATTTGCAAACACTGACTTGCCCTTCCCCAACATTTTGACATTTTGTTTGCTATTCTCCATAATACCACTCCGCAGGATATTTCGTTCTTCTGAGCCCGCGCTCTTTGATCATGAGGCCAAGACAGACAAATGAAAACTGATAGGCTGTGGAGGCGTCCGATCTTGCCCATCATCCCGGTGCTTGCCCTGGGGCTGATGGCGTTGTCCGGATGCCGAAGACAACCGCTGCCTCAAAACTTCATTTTTATCACGTTGGACACGCTCCGGGCGGATCATGTCGGCGTTTATTCTCTTAAAAACGCCTTCACTCCCAACCTCGACTGGCTCGCTCGCCAAGGCCTCACCTTCAAAAACGCCTTCAGCCTCATCCCGATCACTCTGCCCTCCCATGCCTCGATGTTCTTTTCCGAGCCGCCCTATCTCATTAAAAGCTACAACAACGGCCAGATCATTCGGAATAAACGCGGCATCCCATCCTTCGTCAACCTATTCAAAAAAAAAGGCTTCGCCACGGCCGCTTTTGTTTCCCTGGGCGTGTTGAAGTCACCGTTCGGGCTCAGCCAGGCCTTTGACACGTACGTCGATGACTTTCCCAAGAGGAGGTGGTACCTGGCCGCCGAAGAGGTGAACGCCCGGGTCTTTCCCTGGTTGGAGGCGCACACAGACCAGCCGTTCTTTCTCTGGATCCACTATTCCGACCCCCATGATCCCTATGCCACGCCCGATACGCCCAATGACCTCAATGTTTTCTTGAACGACAAACTCGTCGGCCAATACTGCCTGAGCAAATATGTCATGAATGAGGTGGAACTCCCCTTGAAGGCCGGGAAGAACGTCGTCCGGCTGGAGGCTATCAACAAGTACCTGACAAATCCCGACGTCGATCAGGCCCGCTTGGACAGGCTGGAGTTTGATCCGCCTGCCAATAATACCGATTTGCTCATCGATCAAAGCCATGGCTGGTACATCCGGAGAGAGGATAACGTCTCCTTTTTCAGAAAGAACGGTTATATCGAAATCACCAACAAGGCCCGCCCTCGGACCCTCAAAGTTACCTTCCGGGGCAAGCTGAATATCCCGGACGAAGACGTCCGCTTGCTCTACCGGAGCGAGGTCGAGTATTTGGACAGGGAGATCGGGAAACTGTGGGATAAATTGAAGACGCTCGGCCTTTTCTCGAAGACGGCTATTTTGGCCGTCGGCGACCACGGCGAAGGCCTCTTTGAGTTCAACACGAAGTTCGGATACAAGCACATCGGGCACATCCATTTTCTCTACAATCCCTACATGCATGTCCCGCTGATAATCTACTCGCCGGCCCTTGCCGAACAGGACGCCCAAAGAGAGGAATATGTCAGCCTACTGGACATCGCGCCGACCGTTGCAGCCCTCATGGGCTTCAAACCATTGCCTCATTTCCGCGGCCGAAACCTGCTTCACCTAAAAAAAGGCCAGCCCTTGGAAATATTCGAAGAAACCTACAGGCCCGAAGCCCAGGAGGGGGACAAGTTCGGGATTTTGTTCTACCCTTGGCATCTCATCCTGACACCTCAGGACAGGTTGTCCGAAGTTTTCGACTTGAGCAAATCGCCGCTTGAGGACAGCAATCTTGACGCTGGAAACGTCGCCCTGCCCGCCGAAGTCTTAAGGCTTAAGCAGCGATTGGAGGCCTTCGCCAGGGACGTCCTGAAAGGTAAGGAAGAGATCAAGATCGATAAAAAAACCGAGGAAATGCTGCGAGGGTTGGGCTACGTAAAATAGGATATCCGGAAGGTCATGAAGCACGATTGGCGAATCACGGCGGGCGTTCTTCTTTTCTTTGCCGCCGTCACCGTTTTCCAGCTATGGCCTTTGCCCCTCGATCCCGGCCGTTCCCTCTACGAAACCATTGACAGCGTCCTCAACGCCTGGACCATGACCCAGATCCAGCAGAACCTATTAACCCGTCCGACCGATCTTTATCATGGCAATATCTTTTTCCCTTCGACCCGAACGCTTCGCTTTTCCGAGCTGCTTCTGCCGCAGTCTCTTCTCTCCCTTCCCGTTTATTATCTTACCCAGAACCCTCTGCTGGCCTATAACCTTGTGCTTTTCCTGTGCTATTATCTCAACGCCTATGCGATGTTCCTCCTGGTAAGATACCTGACCGGCCGGAATTTTTCCGGGGTTGTGGCCGGCCTCATATTTGCCTTTAGCACTTACCAGATCCAGCATATCACCCATCTCCAACTGCTTAGCTCATGGCTCATTCCGCTGGCCTTTCTATCGCTTCATAAATTCTTCGAACATCAAAAAGTGAAGGATGCCGTCTGGTTCGTGGTGCTTTTTGTTCTTCAAGCGCTGGCCTGCATTTATTACGGCCTATTTTTCATGACTATCCTGGTGCTGGGCCTGCCGCTTTTTCTCTCCCTGAACCGGAAACCATGGAAGCCCTCACTCCTCCTCAAGCTGGCTGTTCCCGTCCTGGCGGGAGGAGGCATCCTGGCCGGCTTTTCCCTCCCCTATTTTTCGCTCTTCAAAGATTTCGATCTCAAAAGGGAGCTGACGGCCGGCGCCGACTTGGTCAACTATCTGGCCGTTTTTTACCAAAACGTTTTTTTAGGGGATCGGCTGAGCCGGCTGGGCTCTTATGAATTTTACCTTTTCCCGGGAATCCTGGCTCTCTTTCTTGCCGGTCTTTATGTCTATCAGAAAAGGAGTCTGTTTCGGGCCACCCCGCGACTTATCAGGCGGCTTTTAGGCCTGGCGATGATCGGCTGTATAGCCCTGGCCATCGTCATAGGTATCTTCAATGGGTTCTCTATCAACCTCGGGCTTTTCACGCTGTCCGGACATAACCTGAGCAAACCCGTCTATTTTGCGCTGGCCGTCATCTTCTTCGCTCTTCTCCTTTCCGTTATTTATTATGCCCTCAAAAATAGAGACGGGCCCGGCGAAGACCGAGCTGTTTTTATTTACCTCCCGCTGCTAGTCTGGGCTCTGTTCCTTTCTTTTGGAGGCATTTTTACATTTGCGGGGCATTCATCCACAACCCTGCCCCTTCCCTTCAAATGGCTGCACGAGCACGCTCCGGGATTCAAGGGCATCCGTGTCCCTTCGCGCTATGCCGTTTTTGTCCTGTTCTGCACGGCGGTTCTGGCCGGTTACGGTATGAAGATTCTCTGGGAAGAGATCAAAAACAAGAATGTCAAAGCGTATTTGGCCATCGGGATGGTCCTCTGGCTGAACCTGGAATATCTCTCCATTCCCCAGCAAAGGTTGACCCTGCCGACAAGGGCCGATCTTCCGGCCACCTATCTCTGGCTGAAAAGCCAGCCTGGTGATTTTTCCGTCATCGAACTTCCCTTCCACCAGTTCATAGGCGATGATGCGGTCGACATGTATTTTTCCCTTTTCCATAAAAAGTGCCTCGTCAACGGCTACAGCGGATTCATCCCTCCTTCCTTGAATTATATCCGCCAAGTCTTTCTGTCGTTTCCATCGAAAGCCTGCCTGGACATTTTGCAAACCATGAACGTGAAATGTGTCATCCTTCATCTGAAGCGCTGGAAGGCGGACAAGGCGGCCAGGGTCGAACGAAGAATCCAGGAGCAATACGGGGACAGCCTGCGGCTCGTCCAAACATTCCGGTATGCGTTCAAAAAGCCGAACGCCTTCGACCAAGAGCTGGGTGAGGACGCCGTGTATGAGGTCTTGCCGGGGCCGGCAAAAGCGGAACCTTCCCCAATGCTCGAGGAGCTCTTCCCTGAGGAATGGAGCGTCTCGTCCGAACAACACCCCGAGCTCTTTCCCTTCCTTCATGATGGCCGGTTGGATACGCGCTGGACCACCGAGGGATTGAAAAAAACCGGCGATTCTCTGTCCGTCGAATTTAAAAAGCAGGAGCGAATTCGCCAAATTCGCCTCTATTGCGGAAAATATCCTCAGGAATATGCCATCGAACTGGAAGTCACGGTCTTTTCGGATGGCGGCTGGCGGAAGTCCGCGGAACCCGGCTATTCGACCGGCGCCTTTGTTATCAATTTAGTGAAAAAACCGAAGGAGGCCGTCCAGGTGATCGATCTGGACGGTCAAGAAATCCGCTCCCTAAAAATCGTCCAGGTCGGTTCTGATAAACAGTCCCGCTGGTCCGTCGCCGAAATAAAAATTTTCAAAAGCCCTTAATTCAGGGCATGGATGGCCAGGCCCTGGGCCTTCAAAGCCGCCTCCATCACAGATTCCGATAACGTCGGATGGATATGGATCGCAGAGCCGACATCCTTGAGCTTCAGCTTTCTATGCATGGCCAAAACAAGCTCGGCGATTATATCGCTGGCCGAAGGCCCGAGGATGTGGGCGCCCAGGATGTCATCATTCTTATCGGCAATGATTTTGACCTGTCCTTCAAGGCTGTCCATGGTCAGCGCCCGTCCATTGGCCTGAAAAGAGAAGATGCCGACGCGGATGGCCCCGGCCTGGCCGCGGGCTTCCTCCTCGGTCAGTCCAACGGAAGCGAACTCGGGGTCCGTAAAGACCGCCATGGGCAGTGCCCGGTAATCCATGACCTCGCTCCCACCGGCCGCGTTTTCTGCAGCGGTCAGGCCTTCATGGGAAGCTTTGTGGGCCAAGAGCTTTCCGCCGATGAGGTCGCCGATGGCGTAGATTCCTGGGATATTCGTCTCGAGCCGTGCGTTGACATCCACGCAGCCCGACGCGTTGAGCGTGATGAACGGCACGCCGGCGTGCAGCCCTTCCGCATTCGCCTTGCGCCCGGCCGCCAGGAGAACCCGATCTCCAGCGATTTCAAAAGGCGTTTGATTCCTAAGGTTCAATCCTTTCAGGATGATTTGTCCCTCTCGGTGAAGGATTTGTTCGATCTTCACGTGAGTCCATACCTTAAGGCCCTGCATTTTCAGAACGCGTTCCAGCCGCTTCGCCGTTTCCTTATCGCATCCGGGAAGCACCGCAGGCATGATTTCCAGGATCGTGACATCGGTCCCCAGACGGCCGTAGATTGTCGCCATTTCGATGCCGATCGCGCCCGCGCCAACCACCACCAGCTTTTTAGGGATCTCCGCAAAGTCCAGAGCTTGCCGGCTGGTCACCACGTCTTGATCGTTCGACCTAAGAAAAGGCAGCTCGGCCGGACGGCTCCCGGTGGCAAGGATGATTCTGTCCGCTTCAAAAACCTTTTCCCCCTCCGGGGTTTGGACGAGAATGTGCCGTTCATCCTTGAGTGCGGCTTTACCCCTGACGAGCTCCACTCCGTTTCTCTCAAGCAGGAATTCCGTGCCCCGGACGAGCCGGTCGACAACCTTGAGCTTTTCTTCCTGGACCCTGGCCCAGTTACAGACAATCCGGTCCAGCGGCCCGTCTAATTTTTTGTTCGTTTTCATGTCCCCGAAAATTTTGGTCTGATGGAGCAGGTATTTCGTCGGGATGCAGCCGTAATTCATGCATGTCCCGCCGACCCGATCTTCTTCGAACAGCACGACACTTTTCCGGAGTTGGGCTCCGCGCAAAGCTGCCACGTATCCCCCCGGCCCCGCCCCGATGATGGCGATATCTTTTTTCATGGTCATGCGCATCTCTCCTTGGGTTCGGAAATCCAAAAGACATCTAAGAAAGCCAGAAAATACAATAGCCAAGCCCCGAGGTTTTTTCAATTTTTATTTTTATAAAGACGATATAAAAAATCTCATGAGAAAGAGGCGATGGGGAAAGGGATCAGGCTTGACAGGTGCACTAAATGATAAGAAAATAGTGCACTTCTATCTGAGGAGAAGGATTCCGCTGTTTAAAAATGCCCTGAGAATTCTCGCCGCCGTCGGCCTGGCCGTCTCTTTGTCGTTGTTCGGCCACGCTTTCGCCCTTGACGATGGGGCCGCCGTCCTCAGGGGCCGCGTGTTCGACCAGAACGAAATCCCCATCAGAATGGCCGTGATCAAGCTCGTCCGGAAGGACCTCCCTGACGTATACTCCTCCGTCAGTGACGAATCCGGCCGCTTCTCTTTCTGTGCGGTTCCCCCCGGTCGTTATGCGGTTCGTATAGAGTCCCCGGCGCTTGATTCGGAAACGCATGATATCCTGTGGATAGAACCCGGAGCCGATCTTTTGATCAAGGTCAGGCTGGCGGCGCCGGACTTGGAAGCAAGTCCGGGTCCGAAAATGTCCTTGATCGTTTTATCGCCTCTTTCGACGCAGACAACGATATCTTCCGACCAAATCGAGCGCCTGCCATCCGGAAACTCCGTGTGGTCGCTCGTGGAAAACCAGGATCTGTCGGCGACCACGAACCGGATCGATGTCGGCGGCCTGTGGGAAACCCTCCCCGCTCTTTTTAGTGGCCGAGGGAGCTGTTCCTGGACCCAAAACAATTATCTTCTCAACGGGATGAACGTCACAGATCCCTACTGGACCGGTCAGCCACTGTTCATCCCCGATGTCTTTAGTCTCAGCGCCACCCAGATGAGCAACGCCGCCCATCCGCCCCAAGACTTCTCCCCTGGGGCGTATTTTTCCTTGATTCCCAAAGAGGGCACGCCGGATTTTCACGGAGGGGTGTCGGCATTTTATATCGATAAAAGCATGACCTCGTCAAACATTAGCGATTCCCTGCAGAACGAGGGATTGCTGGCGAGCCATACCTTTCGACATCTGGCCGACTTTAACTTGCATCTCTCGGGACCTTTGATCGGACAGAAATTGCTTTTCTTTATGTCCTTGACGTCACAGGCTGTTTCCAGAAATCTGGCCGGGTACGAGCGAGAGGACCCTTCCCATCTTTATTCGGGTCTCGTCCACGTGTCCTATCTCCTGCCCAAACATACGCTGAGATTTCTGTGGACCGGGCAGGCGGTTTCGTATGCGTCGTTCGGCGCCGGCCGGGGCGTTCCCTTTGCCTCGACCTCCCGGCAAAAAGACAGCTTCGAGATTGTTCAGGTCATTCTGGATTCCAGGGCCAATCCAAACCATTCTTACCGCGCGGGCCTGAGCGCGGCTCTGAGCGATCTCGACACGAATTTTCAGAGCGGCGCGCAGGGGCCGCACAAGCTTGAAATTTTCAAGAAGATTCCTTCGGGCCCAGCCGCCTCCGCCGACCAGGACAGCCGTCAGACGCTATCCATGTTCTTTGATGGAAAATCCTTGCTCCCGAATTTTCTGGGCGCCCAACACCTTCTCCAATTTGGTTTCCAGGCCCAATTCCGTTCCGCTCGGTCCAGGCAGGACATCATGGAAAATATGCATCTTCTTTTTTTTAACGGTGAACCTCTGGAAGTCGTGCTTTTCAACGGCCCTTTCGAACATAGGGAATCCGCCCTCCAAACGAACGTCTTTGCCCAGGAAACGGTCACCTTCTCCTTCCCGATCTCGGCCTATGTTGGGGTCAACCTCGGCTGGAGCCGCGGCACCAACCCCAACTATAAAATCCAATGGCTCAACGTCTCCCCGCGCTTTGGCCTGAGCCTTCCGCTCTCCCAGCAGAAAACATCGATGTTCAAAATCTCCGCGGCCCGCTACTACTTCGACCTTCCTCTGAATTATCTGGCCTACGGAAATCCCGAGGCGCCGGGCGGGTTGGCCTATCGCTGGACCGACGCCAACGGGGATGGGAATTATCAAGAAGCCGAAAAAGGCGCTCTGCTAAGACGGGAAGGCCCGTTGTTTGCAGCAATCGATGCCGGGATCAAACAGCCCTTTACCGATGAATATGTTCTGTCGTTCATCCATGATTTCGGCGCGCATTGGTTCTTCTCCCTGGCCGGGTTTTATCGGGAAACCCGGAACCTCATTGAAACAGAGAATACGGGAGTTCTTCTTTCGGATTATGATCCCATCCCGTTCTATGATGAAGGAGACGACCGGATTGCGCACACGCACGACGATTTATTCTTCACTGTCTACAACCAGAAAGAAGAATCATTAGGACGCGATTTTTTTCTACTGACCAATCCCGAGGGCAAGACACGAGTCTCTCGCTACAAGGGCTTGGACTTGACCCTGGTCAAGAAATACAGCGATCAATGGCTCTTCTTCCTGTCTCTGACCGCCATGCAAGCCGTGGGGACGACCAGCCCGGGCAATACGGAATGGGAAAATGACGACGGCGTCATCGGCGCTCTCTACGACAACCCCAATGCATCCATCAATGCTCGCGGCCGTCTCCGCTTTGACCGAGCCTACACGGCTAGAATCGGCTTGAGCTTCCGGGCCCCATTCGGGACACGGATCGGCACTCTCATCAAGTATTATGACGGCCAGCCTTTCGCCCGCAAGATCATCGTGACCGACCTGAACCAAGGACCCTTCTACATCCAGGCCCATCCCCGCGGCGTGTCCCGCTACGAATACAATATGACTGTGGATATTAGGCTGGAAAAAATCATCCGCTTGGGCGTCGGCCGGCTGAGGATTCTCATCGATGTCTTCAACCTCTTCAACCGCAACCTGGCTACGGCAGAGAACGAATGGACCGGCCCGGAATTTCCCGGCCGCTATGCGACCGAGATCCAATCCCCTCGGGTATTCCGGCTCGGGCTCAATTATGAATTTTAAAAAGCGGAAATTTGTAAAATAATACTCCCAAATCAACAAAGGAGAGGACATGCTGTCGGCGCTTGAAAAAATCATTTTTGTCCTGATCATCGGGGGAACGATAGCGGCCTTTCTAGCCCCTTTGTATTATCGCTACAGAATCGTGCGGGCCGGCCGGGCCGAAGACAGGTTCGACCATTTTTTGGCCAGGCTGATCCATGCCCTGGGCAAGATTCTCTTTCAGCGGTGCACCTTGAAGAACGAGCGTGTCTTGACCGGCGTCATGCACGTTTTCATTTTTTACGGGGCTCTGACCTTCGACACCATGACCGTGAATCACGCGCTGGAAGGTTTGTTCCCCGATTTTTATCTCTTCGGCAAATCCGGATTCGGCCTCTTTTTTTCGATGCTGGTCGATGGCCTGGCCGTCCTGGTGCTTCTGGGCGTCCTCTTTTTTGCGCTCAGACGTTTCATCGTCAGGCCCAAAGCCTACGCCACGACGCGCGGCGACTCGGCCGTTATCTATTTCGCCCTTGTTCTGGTCACCTTAAGCTATCTCTATTTTGAGGCTTTTGCCATCGCCCATCATCCGGACACGAGCCGGTGGTCCTTCCTGGGAAGTTATTTCGCCCGGTCCATTAGCGCTTCGGGCTTCTCGGTTTCGAGCGTCGCCGCCCATTTCAAGATTGCCTGGTGGCTGCACGTCCTTTTTGTCTTCGGCTTTATTGCCTATGTCCCGCATTCCAAGTATCTTCATATGATTACGGGCTCGTTCAACGTAATTTTCCGTTCGCCCCGAGCGGGCCGTTCCTTGAGCCCTTTGGACTTGGAGAAATCCGAGATTTTCGGCATCGAAAAGGCGGTCGACTTCACCTGGAAAGACCAACTGGATGCATTTGCCTGTATGGAATGCGGCCGCTGCCAGGACGCTTGCCCGGCCTTCGCCAGCGAAAAACCCCTGTCACCAAAAATGATCCTGTTCAACATGGAGCGACATCTTCTCAAAGACGGCCGAAATGTGATTGCCAAGAAGCGGGATGGGCTGCCGGCTCTCGTGCCCGCCATCCATGGACAGGGCGAAATCTGGACCTGCACGACGTGCGGCGCCTGCATGCATGTCTGCCCCGTGGAGATCGAGCATATTCGCAAAATCGTGGGGATGAGACAGAGCCAGGTTTTGATGGAGAGCAAGTTCCCCGCCGAGCTCAACACGTTCTTTCGGAACATGGAGAGCAACAGCAATCCCTGGGGCATCGGGTTTTCCAAGCGCGCCGATTGGAGGGAAGGCCTGGGGGTCAAGTTGATCCAGGACAACCCTGGCGCCGAATACCTGTTTTGGGTAGGATGTGCCGGGTCTTTTGATGATGAGGGCAAAAAAATCACGAGGGCTTTCGTCGAACTGCTGAACCGGGCGGGCGTCGATTTTGCCGTCTTGGGGACGGAGGAAAAATGCTGCGGCGATTCGGCGCGGCGGCTCGGCAACGAGTACCTATTCCAAACCCTTGCCGCTCTGAACCTGCAGATGTTCGCCCAATACAAGGTCCATAAAATCCTGACGACCTGCCCCCATGGCTACAACACGTTTAAAAACGAGTACCCGGCGCTCATCGACCTGCAGGCTTCTCTCAGTCCGGAGGACAAGGCGCATCTCGAAAAGATCCAGGTTTTCCATCACGCCGAATTTCTTCATCGTCTCATCCAAGAGGGACGGCTGCCGGCCCTCTCGGAAGGACAGGGGCGGCTCACCTACCATGACCCTTGTTACTTGGGCCGGCATAACGGGATCCTGGAAGCGCCGCGGAGCGTTTTATCCGGATTTGGACCAGGAAAATTCGTTGAGCTCAAGAATAACCGCCAGCACAGCTTTTGCTGCGGCGCCGGAGGCGGCCTGATGTGGACAGAAGAAAAGCTCGGGAATAGGATCAATCACCTGCGGGCCGAGGAGATCATCGAGGCCGGAGCGGAAACCGTCGCCACATCCTGCCCCTTTTGCCTGACGATGCTGCGCGACGCCCTCAAGGATAAGGACCGGGGCGGGATCAGAGTCAGGGATATCGCCCAGTTGATGGCCGAGCGTCTGAAAAGCTAATTGGCCAGGATCTGGCGAAAGGCCGCTACGGCGCGGTCCACGTCCTGGTCATCCACATCTTTGTGCGTGACGAACCGAATGCCTCCCGTCAAGGCCAAGGCCAGGACCCCTCGGTTCCTGAGCTCCGTCAGGAATTCAGAGACCGACATCCGGGGATGCGAAAAGTTGAAGATAATGATATTGGTTTCGATCGTGCCCGGGTCCACCTCCACGCCGGGCAGCCCTGCTATCGCGGCGGCCAGCCGTTTGGCTCTTTGATGGTCCTCTTTCAAGCGGTCGACCATTTCTGTTAAAGCCACGATTCCGGCGGCGGCCAGAACACCGACCTGGCGCATTCCGCCGCCGAGAGCCTTGCGGATCCTGCGGCTGTATTCGATGAAGTCTTTGTCGCCGACGAGCATGGAGCCGACCGGCGCCGAAAGGCCTTTGGACAGGCAGAACATCACGGAATCCGCGAGCCGGGCATAATCTTTGACCGGGACTCCGGATGCCGTGCTGGCATTGAAAATCCTCGCCCCGTCCATATGGACCCTCAGCCCGTGCCGGTCGGCGACCGCGCGAACGGCCTTGATATTCTCGATGGGGAGCACGGCGCCGCTCCAATTGTTATGCGTATTCTCCACACAAATGAGGGACGTCCGAGGAAGATGAACGTTCGGCTTTCGGATGTTTTTTTCAATGTCATCGGGGTCCATGGCCCCTCTCCGGGACGACAAGGGCCGGGGTGTGACCCGTGAAATAAACGTCATGTGGGTCGATTCCATGTTATAGATGTGGGAGCGGGCTTCGACAATCACTTCCTCGAGCTCCCGCGTCCAGGCTTTGACCGCGATGGAATTGCCCATCGTTCCCGAGGGCACAAAGAGTCCGGATTCTTTTCCCATCTTTTCAGCGGCCGAAGCTTCCAGCTTCTGGACGGTGGGGTCGTCGCCAAGGACATCATCGCCGACCTCGGCCTCCGCCATCGCCCGACGCATTTTTTCTGTGGGCCGGGTCACGGTATCGCTTCGAAAATCGGAATATTTCACCATGGCACATCGTCTCCTTTTGGAAAGAATCCGAGCGGCTCGGGACACTTATTATAGAAGAAAGCGCTCCGACAAACAATAAAACCCAGGCTGGCCATGAAACGTTTTTCCTGTTTACATGGTTCTGAATCTATGGTATAGATATTTTGGAAATTGCGGGAATGTTTTTTCATGTCCGACAAGAAACTTTATGATATTGCCCTCTATACGCTCCTCTATCTCGTCCTCTTCTTCTTAGCCGCCGATCTCTCTTCCCAAATAATCCTCAGAAGCGAACTGGTGACGCTTCCCGATCTTCTGGGCAAGACCCTGACCGAGGCCCGGGCAGAATTGGCGAAAAAGAAAACGGCCTTGCTTGTCCAGGGCCGCCAGTTCGATAACCGGTTTGAGAAAGAAAGAATCATGTTCCAGGATCCCTCCGCCGGCTCGCGGATCAAGGTCAACAAGATGGTCAAGGTCATTCTCAGCGAAGGCAGTGAAAAAGTGACCATCCCCAAGCTCGAAGGCAGGAGCCTGGAATGGGCTAGCCAAGCCCTGAAAGAGGCCAGCTTGCGCCGAGGCCGCGTCTCTGAGATCCATACGCCTCAGTATGCGGCTGGGCGAATCATCTCTCAGCAGCCCGCGGCCGCAGCGATCGTCAATCGCAATACAGCGGTTAATTTCCTGGTCAGCCAGGGCGCCCGGGAAGAGAAGTATATCATGCCGGACTTAATCGAAAAAAACTTCGACGCCGCTAGCAAGTGGCTCCAGGCCATGGAGTTCAAAGTCACCATCGACCACTATTCCTATTACGATTCGAGGCCCCCCGGGATTATCCTCAGGCAGTCCCCCGTCCACGGATTCCCGCTCCTCAAGCGGAATCTCATCTCCGTGGAGGTCAGCAAGTAACATGTTTTTGATTGCTCCCTCAATCTTATCGGCGGACTTTGCCAGGATTGCCGAGGCCGTCAAGGTCGTCGAAGAGGCCGGTGCCGACTTGATCCATGTCGATATTATGGACGGTCATTTCGTTCCCAATTTGACCTTCGGACCTCAACTCGTTGCCTCCCTCAAAAAGAAAACGCGGCTGCCATTGGATGTGCATTTGATGGTGGATCGCCCGGATGCCGTCATTCCCTGGTTTCTCGAAGCCGGCGCCGATTGGATTTCCATCCACGGTGAGGCGACGGGCCATCTGCACCGGGAGATTTCCGTAATCCGGGAAGCCGGCCGGAAAGCGGGACTTGCCCTGAACCCGGCAACCCCACTCCATCTGCTCGACGATATTCTCGAGGACCTCGATTTTGTCCTGCTGATGTGCGTCAATCCCGGCAGGGGAAGCCAGAAATTCATCGACGCTTCGCATCTAAAAATCCAACGCCTCCGCCGCCGCCTCCGGGAACAAAACCTCGCAACCCTTCTGGAAATCGACGGCGGCGTCAACCTGCAGAACCTGGAAGTCTTGGCCAAAGACGGAGCCCGGGTGTTCGTGGCCGGAAACGCGATCTTTAATCATCCCAATCCTCGGCAGGCTGTTTCCCTGATGAAAGAAATAGCCGGGAGGGTCGATGCGTCATGACCGTTCTTGTCACCGGCGCCGCAGGCTTTATCGGGTCTCATCTTTGCCGACGGCTTCTTGATGATGGCTACAACGTCATCGGGATCGACAATTTCGAGGATTTCTACCCCCGCTGGATCAAGGAAGCCAATCTCGCGTCTTTGCCCAAATCGAAGAAATTCAAGTTCATCGCCAAGGACCTGGCTGAGCTTCCTCTGACAAAATTGCTCAAGACGGTCGAGTCCGTTTTCCATTTGGCCGCCCAGGCCGGAGTCCGGGCTAGCTGGGGGGCCCATTTCTCTGTTTATCTGAAGAACAATGTTCAAGTTACCCAAAGGCTCCTAGAAGCGGCCAAGAATGCTTCTCTCGGAAAGTTCATCTATGCCTCCTCGTCCTCGGTCTATGGGATGACGTCGGAGCTTCCCATGACCGAGACCAGTCCGCTCTATCCCTTGTCGCCCTACGGTGTTACAAAACTGGCTGCCGAACGGCTCTGTTTTCTCTACTTCAAAAGTTACGGGGTTCCAACTACATCCTTGAGGTTTTTCACGGTTTACGGCCCCGGACAGCGGCCGGACATGGCCTTCCACAAATTTTTCAAAGCGATCCTGGAAGGGCGGGAGATTGTCATTTATGGGGACGGCAAGCAAACCCGGGATTTCACTTATGTGGACGATATCGTGGAGGCCAACGTGGCCGCCCTCAAGAAGGGCAAGATCGGACAGGTCTATAATGTGGGCGGCGGACACCGAGAAAAATTAACGCACCTCTTTCCCCTTTTTGAGGCCATCTGCCGGAAGCCGGTGAAAATCCGATGGCTCGAAAAGCAGAAGGGAGATGTTCTCCATACGTGGGCAAGCATCGATAAAACCCGCCAGGAACTGGGGTTTCTCCCGCGCACGAACCTGCGCACCGGACTTCATCACGAATGGGAATGGATTCAGGCGCTGTATTCGGCTCGCATTAAGACAGGCCCTGGCCAAGGATGGCGATCATGAAAAAATTAACGATGATTTCCCTCATAGTTCTGTTCGCTGCGATCATCGGAGCCTCCTCCTGCGGCGGCGGCGCCAAAAAAACCGAGATCGCCCCCGAAATCGCGTCCTCGGATGAGGCGCTGTTTAAAGAAGGCGAAAAATATCTGAAAAAAGACACGGAAAAAGCCCGTCTGTTTCTCCGCCAGGTCATCGAATCCTTTCCCAAAAGCTTTTATGCCCAGAGAGCCAAGCTGGCCATCGCCGATTCGTACTACAATGAAAAAGATGAAGGGAACCTGATTCTGGCAGCCCAGGAATACGGGGATTTTATCCGACAGTATCCGTTCAGTCCCTCGGCCTCCTTGGCCCAGTACAGGATCGGCCTCTGCTTTTACGATAAATCCCTGAAGCCCGGCCGGGACCAGCAAAAGACCCTGCAGGCCGTGGCCGAATTCAAGAAAGTCGTGACCCAGTACCCCACCATGGACGAGGCCAAGCTGGCCCAAGAAAAAATCAAGGAATGCGAGGAGCGCCTGGCGGAGCATAACTTCGAGATCGGGCTTCATTATTATCGGGCCCAAGCCTATAAGGCCTCGACGACCCGCCTTGCGGAAATCCTGATTACGTATCCCTTGTTTTCAGGCATGGATAAAGTCTACTTCTATTTGGGGGATTCGTATTATCGATGGTCCCTCTTTCAGAACTCTACGGTCAAAGCTGACCAGAGCTTTCCCTATTTCACCAAGCTCGTCACAGATTATCCCAAGAGCAAATTTGCCGAAAAAGCACAGGCCCGGCTGAAGGAAATCCAAGCGGCCCAGACCCAGGCGAAAAAATAAGGAGGTCTTTATGAACCGACTCGGTCCGACGTCCCTGATGATCATCGGCCTATTGAGCTCGGGATTTTTTATTCCCTCTCCCGCGCTCGCCCAGGAGGCCGGCCCCAAGCTGCACATAAGGCCCGGCTTCAGCCTGGAATATTTTTCCCGGACGATCAGCTGGGACCCTGATCCGGATACAAAAGAAGACCAATACACGTCCAGGCTCAAAGCCCTGGCCGGAATCTTTGAGCTCGGATACGAGTTCCGGAAAGGCACAACGTCCAGCCTCCTCGCCGGCTACAGCCTGTCCGACTTCAACGGCCTCGTCTTCCGCCAGGTCCCGTTCTCAATCGACTATGAAGCGGGCAACATCGGCGGCTTCCTGTTGGGCGCCGAAGTCCATCAAGACCTGATCGCCTTGGGCTATTTTGAGATGGAAGCCCTTGCCCAATTCGTCTTCTATTTTGGCACGACAAAAAATTTTCAGGTAACAGCCTTGAACACAGACGGCACGCTGGATGCCAAACCGGACTATTGGATGCGGGCTCAAATCGGGCCGGCCTTCTCTTATCGGGGCTTCGAATATTTCTCTCCTTTCCTGTCGGTCACTTTCAATAAGCTCTGGGGCAAATTCACCATGACCGAAACCATCGGCGACCTGACCGGCACGGAAGAGAAAAAAATATCGGCGAAAAGCGTCGTCGGCGTTTCCCTGGGAACGGTTTTTGAAACCTCGTCGAATTTTAGCCTGAGGGCCGAGGGAACACTCCTCCCCTTCCACAAAGGGACCGGCCAGGGATGGGCGTTCGACTTCAGCGGCTCCGTGAAGGCGGTCATTTCTTTTTGATGAAAGGAGAGGAATGATGACAACGCAAAAACATAGATGGGCCGCCAGCCTGATCCTCGTCTTGACACTGGTCCTTTGTCTCGGCTTCCAAAAAGCTCAACAACCCCCTGGGCTTTTTCCGGAATTGAATTTCGCCGACTCGAGTTTCCAGAAAGAGCCTGGACAGGATGCCCGCTACGTCCCGGGCCAGGTCATCGTAAAATTCAAGCCCGCTCTTTCGGCCCTGATGAAGAGATACACTCTGAATGCCTACAATTTTCGATTGCTGTCAAAATTGGCCAACCTTGAGGCCTATCTTGTTCAAATCCCCGAACAGGCCACTGTCGAGCAGATGGTCTCTGCCCTGAATCAAAACCCCAACGTGCAATACGCCGAGCCGAACCATCTGCTGCGGATCAACGTCACCCCGAACGATACCCTGTTCAAATACCAATACGCTCTTTACAATACCGGCCAGTTGATCGGGACGGTCCCCGGCGGCCCCCAGGGCAAGTCCAGCGCGGACATCAAAGCCCCGCCAGCCTGGGAGGAGACGAAGGGCCGGCCGACCATTACGATCGCCGTCGTCGATACGGGCGTGGATATGCACCATCCGGATTTGAAAAATAAAATGAAAAGCAGCGGCCGTGATTACATCAACGACGACTTCGATGCGACCGACGACAACGGTCATGGGACCATGGTGGCGGGCATCGCCGCCGCTGAAACCAACAACAACGAAGGCATCGCCGGCGTCGCCTGGAACTGCAAAGTCCTGCCCGTGAAGGTCATGGGGTCGGATGGCACAGGCCCCGAGGATAAAGTGGCCCAGGGTATTCGCTGGGCGGTGGATAATGGCGCCGATGTCATCAATCTCAGCCTCGGCAGCTCGGAGCCCACATTATTGATCCAAGACGTGGTGAAATATGCCCATGACAAAAATGTGGTGATTGTCGCATCGGCCGGAAATTCCAACGGCCCGGTCGATTATCCTGCCGCCTATAATGCTTACTGTTTGGCCGTTGCCGCCACAGACTACAACGATCAACGGGCTCCCTGGTCTAGCTTTGGCCCCCAGGTCGATGTCGCCGCGCCCGGCGAGAGAATTCTCGCGCCGTATCCGGTCGATCTCACGCCTCCGGAATACCTTCCCTATTACTATGGCACGGGCACGTCATTCTCTGCCGCCCATGTTTCCGGCCTGGCGGCCTTGATCAAAAGCATCAAGCCAGGGCTCAAGGTCGAGGATATCAGGTTGATCATTCGCTACTCGGCCGACGACGTCAACGCCTCCCAGCTCAAGGGAAGAGACGATTATATCGGTTACGGCCGCATCAACATGGAAAAAGCACTGGTGCCGATCAAGATCACACAATAAATGCGCCTGAATGATTAGGTTTCTGAGAATCAAGAATCTGGCCACAATCGAAGACCTCCAGGTGAATTTCGGCGAAGGGTTCTCTATCCTGACCGGCGAAACGGGTGCGGGAAAATCCATCATCATTGACAGCATCCGTCTGGTCTGCGGCGAAAAAGGATCGCCGGACCTGGTTCGGACAGGAGCAGAGGAAGCCTCGGTCGAGGTCATTTTTTCGGCCCCGGAAAAGGTTAAGACTTGCAAGCGTCCGGCCTCGGGCGAAGAGGCAAGGGAGCTAACCGTCCAGAGAATGATCTCCGGGGAGGCATCGAGCAAGGCGTATTGCGACGGCGTGCTCGTCCCCTTCAAAAAGCTCAAGGAAGTCTCCAGCGACCTGGTTGATATCTACGGTCAGAATGACCACATTTTCCTCCTCCATTTAGAAAACCATTTGGACTATCTCGATCATGCAGGCGGCAGCCTGGCCCTGCGGGAAGACGTCGCCCAAGCCGCCCAGGAACTGCGGCGGCTCATTCGGCTGCGCAACGAGTGGAAAACCAAAGAGCGCGAGCGCAGCCAGCGGCTGGATTTCCTTGAATTCCAGATCAGGGAAATCGAAAAGGCAAACCTTCGGTCCGGCGAAGAGGAGGCACTGCGGGGACAGCGACATATCCTCAAAAATGCAGAAAAAATCACGGGCCTCCTGGACAGGGCCCTGTCCGCCGCCTATACCGAGGAGCCGTCTCTAACCAGCTTGTTGGCCAAGCTTCAAAGCACTCTGGCTGAACTCTCGACGTTCGATCAAAAATTCGCCGAGGCCAATGACTCCCTGAATCCTCTGGCTATTGTCCTCCAAGAGTTATCGGATTTCTTGATGAAATACAAGGACAAGCAGGAGATCACTCCGGACAAGCTGGAAGAGATCGAGGAACGGCTCAGCCTGATCGAAGCCCTCAAGAGAAAATACGGGTCTCAGATCGAGGATATCCAATTCTATTTGGGGCAAATCAAGCAGGAACATGACGAACTGGTTCAGATCCAAGACAAGCTCGCTCGTGTCGAAGCCGAGGTCAACAAAACCTTTGAGGTCTATCGGTCCAAAAGTGGCCAGCTTTCCGCATTGCGGCAGAAAGTCGCCCGGGACTTAGAAAAGCTCATCGAGAAGGAAATCTCGCAACTGGGCATGAAAAAAGCCCGATTCCATATCAAAATCGAGACAACCGTCCTGACGCCGGACTTGGCGGAGAAGGCCAAGGACAGCGGCATCGACGATGTAGAATTTATGATCAGCCCGAATCCCGGCGAAGAGGTCAAGCCGCTGCGCAAAATCGCCTCGGGCGGCGAATTGTCAAGGATCATGCTGGCGCTGAAAGCCGTGGGTAAAGAAAAAGGGAGCGGGAGGACCCTCATTTTCGACGAAATCGATTCCGGAATCGGAGGCAAAACGGCCGAATTCATCGCCCAGAAACTCAGGACTCTTTCGAAAAATCATCAGATCCTGTGCATCACTCACCTGCCCCAAATCGCCTCGTTCGCCTCTCATCACTACAGGATTGAAAAAAAGGTCGAAAAAGAGCGGACCTTCACGAGCATGAAGAAGCTCGATTTTGAAGACCGCGTCGAGGAGATCGCCCGCCTTATGTCGGGCAGCCGCATTACCGAACTGACGCTTGAGAATGCGCGGGACATGTTGCATCATAACCTAAGAGAATAATGTTCTGCGCTTTCTATCCCTAGGCCTGATAGGAGAAAATGCGGGAATCCAATACGCGCGAACTCAATGAAATGAGGAGAACCCAAGAAATGAGCAAAGTGGAGAAAGCTGTCGCCCTCTTCAATCAAGGATTCAGTTGCTCCCAGGCGGTATTTGCGACCTACAGCGAGCAACTCGGCCTCGACCGGATAACATCTCTCAAAGTATCGCAGGCCTTTGGCGGCGGAATGGCGCACCTGGGAGAAGCTTGTGGGGCCGTGACTGGGGCGTTCATGTTGATCGGCTTGAAATATGGCCGTATCCGGGCCGAAGACCTGGACGCTAAAGAGCGCACGTACGCTTTGATGCGGACCTTCGCTGAAAAATTCAAGGCCAGGCACGGCTCGATCCAGTGCCCTTGTCTTCTCGGGCTGGATCTCGGCACAGAAGAAGGCATGCGCCTGGCCAAGGAGAAAAATCTCTTCCAAACGCACTGCGTCAAATACGTCCAGAACGCAGCAGAAATCATCGAGGGAATTCTTTAAATTTTAAAATCAGGCTCCGCCGGCGATTCCCACCAAGACCGCATGGATCATAGTACGGACATAATGAAAGGCCTCCGATTTTTCATCCATACCTTCGGCTGCCAAATGAACGAAAATGACTCGGAAAGAATCGCCGGATTGCTGATAGCAGCGGGGGCCCTGAAGGTCGATACCCCAGAAGACAGCCAAGTGATCATTGTCAACACCTGCGCGGTCAGGGAAAAATCGGAAGAAAAGCTCTATTCCTACCTCGGCCGCCTCCGAAGCCTTAAAAAGAAGACGGGAGTGGTCATCGGAGTCGCCGGATGCATCGGCCAGTTGTACCGAGAGAAGCTCCTGACAACAAAACCGTTCCTGGATTTTGTCTGCGGGCCCGACCATTACCAGGAGCTTCCAGAGATTCTGAGCTCGCGCCTCCTGGAAAAAGTCGTCTCAACCAGTTGGTCCCGGCGCTGGAAAGAAACGCCTCCCCGCTCGATTCTGCATGAAAGCCCCGTCTCAGCCTATGTCACCATCATGGAAGGCTGCGATCATTTTTGCACATACTGTATCGTCCCCTTCGCGCGGGGCCGGGAAAAATTCCGCCCCCTTGGGAACATCCTGGCCGAAATCCAAGAACTGGCCGGCCGAGGCTATAAGGAAATCCAGCTGCTGGGCCAGAACGTAAATTCCTATAAAGACCCGGAAACGGGCTTGCCGTTTTCCGGACTCTTAAGAGCGATCGACTCTATCCCAGGTCTTTCTTGGGTTCGTTTCATGACATCCCACCCTCGAAACTTCACGGCGGATATCGCAGAGGCCATGCAGCGATCCCGGAGGGTTTGCCGTCAGCTCCACCTCCCGCTTCAATCCGGGGCCACCTCTGTCCTGGACAGGATGAACCGGGGATACGCGCGTGAAGATTACTTAGAAAAAATCGGGATGCTGCGGAGCCTCATGCCCGAGATCAGCTTAAGCACGGATATCATCGTCGGTTTTCCGGGCGAGACAGAAAACGAATTTGAAGATACACTGACTGCGCTCCGGGAGATCCGCTTCGCCAATATTTTCTCCTTCCGCTACTCTCCCCGCCCGCACACGGCGGCCTCCAGACTCAAGGACGACGTCCCCTTCGACGTGAAAAGACGCCGGCTGCTCGAAGTCCAGCGCCTGCAGAAACTGATCCAGTCGGACATCCACAAAAGCTATGTCGGCAAAAGCCTAAACGTCCTTTGCTCGGGTAAAAGCAAGAAGGACCCGCACGCCTACTCAGGGCGAAACGAGGGATACCAGGTCGTCAACTTTAAATGCGATCAGGACGTGACGGGCCGCTTTGTCCCTGTCCTCATCACGGCCTGGGGGCCCTACAGCCTCCGAGGAGACTACCAAGGTCCCGCTTGACGGCTTTTTGGAGCTCGAAGCAAAAAACACTTTTAAAAAATCTCCGACCGAGCACGGCGCCCGTCAACGGATCAACCTCCAGGAATACGGCATTGATTAAGTCCCGTGCGATGCTGAGAACGGCCGGCGGCCGTTCCGCAATGACGACATTCCACAGGGCTCTTTGCGGAGCCTCTGAAAGCCATCGATCGCTGAAAACACAGGGGCATTCATCGGCGGGCGAAAAGCTGGTCAGAATAAAAAAAATGGTTTCCCTGTCTTCAAAAGCGGCCCGGACGGCCTGGGCTGCGCTTAATGGCGTGCTCATACGCCGAAATTATGCAAGAACGGGGCCAAATCCGCCAGTCTGTCAACTTCTTTATTTTCAATATATTATTGACAACGCAGTCGAACCGGATCGTTTTCTTGCGAGACAAAATGGCACGATGTGTGCCATTGTAAATATCCTTTCCAAAATAGAGGATGAAGATGGGTGGCTCCCAACCGCTTATTTAGACTGCTTGATGGTTTGTTCGACCTGATGAAATTCCTTTAGGCCCGTCCTTTTCGAATACCAGATGGAGATAATAACGGCCACAAGAGCTAGGACGAGAAAAATGACCACGCCCGGCGATATCTTTCTATACTGGATGATGATCGGAGCTGCCAGAACAGAGACCAGGTTGATGACCTTGATCATCGGATTCAGGGCAGGCCCGGACGTGTCTTTGAGAGGATCGCCGACCGTGTCTCCCACGACGGCCGCCTTATGACAAGCCGAGCCTTTGCCTCCATAGAGCCCGTCCTCGATCAGTTTTTTGGCATTGTCCCAAGCGCCTCCCGCATTAGCCATGAAAACGGCTAGCAATTGTCCTGAAAGGATGGTCCCTGCCAGAAATCCGCCCAAGGCTTCGACTTGAAAAATAAGGCCCACGATGAGCGGCGTCAGCACGGCCAGCAGCGCCAGGCCGACCAGCTCTTTCTGGGCGGCGCCCGTGCAGATGCTGACGGCTTGTCTGTAATCCGGCTTCACTTTGCCTTCCATGAGACCGGGGGTCTTGAACTGTCGCCGGACTTCCATCACGATCAAAGACGCGGCCCGCGAAACGGCGTTGATGGTCAACGAAGAAAATAACCAAGGCACCGCCCCCCCGATCAGCATGCCGATCAGGACCATGGGCGTGGAAATCCTGATCCCCGTCGTCAGGAGCTGAAGGGCTTCGGGGATCTTCAGCTGGGCTTGGACCTTGGTCACGTCCGTCATGTACGACCCGAACAGGGAGACGGCGGCAATAACGGCCGAGCCTATGGCTATCCCCTTGGTGATGGCCTTTGTGGTGTTGCCCACGGCATCCAGGTCGGCCATGATCTTTCTGGCAGACTTATCCAATCCGGCCATCTCTCCGATGCCGTTGGCATTGTCGGAGATCGGCCCGAAGGAATCCATGGCCACGTTGTTGCCGGTCAGCGTCAGCATGCCGATGCCCGTCATCGCGACGCCATAGAGGACGTAGGCCACGGGCTGCCCCCAATAAATGAGCACGGCCGAGAAGATCGTTGCCGCAATCACCAGGATGGCCCAAACCGTGGATTCAAAGCCGGTCGAGAGGCCGGACAGGATCACAGTCGCTGAGCCGGTCTGGCTGGCCTTTGCGATTTCTTTGACGGGGCTGTGATGCGTGTCCGTAAAATATTTCGTCAACTCGTCGATCATGATGGCCAGGATGATCCCGACCCCCACCGACAGGAAGGCCCGCCACTCGTTCATATAGAAATGAGCCAGAAACGCGAAAGAGACAAAACAAATAGCCGCTGAGGTATAGAAGCCTTTGTTGATTGAGGCCATGGCGTTTCCCTGTTTATGGCCTTTTTTGCCGCGCACCTGATAGGTCCCGATGATGGAGGAGAAGACCCCAATGCCCCGGACGAGAAGCGGAAAGATGATCCACTTGATCTGGCCGGTCAGCTGGACAAGGGCCAGTCCGAGGATCAGTCCGGAAACGATCGTGACTTCGTAGCTTTCGAAGATGTCCGCAGCCATTCCTGCGCAATCCCCGACGTTATCTCCGACCAAATCGGCGATGACGGCGGCATTTCTAGGATCATCCTCCGGGATAGACGCCTCTACTTTTCCGACAAGATCGGCGCCCACATCCGCCGCCTTCGTGTAAATCCCTCCGCCGACCCTCATAAAGAGGGCCAGCAGAGTCCCTCCGAAGCCGAATCCCAGCAGCGCGTCCGGCGCGGCCTTCTGAAAAAAAAGAAAGATCACGGTGCCGCCCAAGAGTCCGAGGCCGTCGGTGAGCATCCCCGTGATCGTGCCGGCACGGTAGGAAATCTTCATCGCTTTGTCGAAGCTCTCCCGGGAGGCCGCGGCGACCCGGACATTGGCCTGGACCGCCATGCGCATGCCGAACTGCCCCACCGTCAAAGAAAAAAGGGCTCCCAGGACAAACGCCGCGGCCCGGCCGAAGCCGATCACGATCTTGACCTGGTCTGGAGTGAACTTGGAGAACCGCTCCAAGGCTTCTGCAGACGGCGGAACAATATATACGCTGAAGAACAGCGCAATCGTCAGGATGATGATGAAAGGAAGGATCGTTTTCAACTGTTTTGTCAGATAGGCGTTCGCGCCTTGCTTAATCGCTTCCCAGACCTCGATCATCGCTGCCGTCCCCTTGTCGTGGGCCAAGACCTGGCGTCTCAAGAACAGGGCATACCCCAGGCCAATCAGGGCAATGCCCAGAACCACCCACAGGGCGATCATTTCAAAAGCGGTCGCTTCTAGCATGCCGTCTCCTTCTTCATCCTGCGAAAAAAATGTCTCATCGTCTCTCTAAAAGTCTCATCATTTTAGCCACAATCCCGGCCAAAATCAAGAATGTTCATCCGTCCTGGTCGTTCCCGATTGATATTCTTGCCTGATTTCGTTATAATCTTGAACTTCTCCTGGAATTGATCACAGAGGTCCGTGAGATGAAGATTAACGTCTGGAATACTATTTTGCAGATGAGCAAGGAACGCAGCATGGAGCCTTCTGTCATCGTCAGCGCCATCGAAGAATCCCTAAAGGTGGCCGCGTCCAAATACTACACGCACAACGAGCAGATCTGCGTCTTTTTCCGGCCAGAGAAAGGGGAACTCCGAGTCTACACGATCAAACGCGTCGCCGAACACCCGGACGACCCGGCCCGGGAAATTTCCCTGGAAGAGGCCCGGGGCTTCCATCCCTCGGCCGCGCTCGGGGAGTCCCTCGAGATCGACCTGCCCTCCGACACTCTCGGCCGGATCGCGGCCCAGGCCGCCAAGCAGGTCATCTTTCAAAAGGTACGGGATGCCGAGCAGCAAAAAATCTATGGGGAATTTGCGCCCAGACTGGGGGAGATTGTGACCGGGATTTATCGCCGGGCCGAAAACAATGCGATCATCCTCGAAGTCAACAAGACCGATGTCCTTTTCCCCTTCCGGGAAAAGCTATTCAATGAAGAATTCAAGCGGGGCGATGCCGTCAAGACCGTCATCGTCCAAGTGAAAAAAGGCTACCCCGGCCAGGACCCTCGGGTCATCGTTTCGCGGAGCAGCCCCAAGTTCCTGGAGAAGCTTCTCGAGTTGGAGATCCCGGAAGTCGCCAATGGGACGATCGAAATCAAGGACATCGTCCGCCAGCCGGGCGAGCGGGCCAAAGTGGCTGTCGTCACCAAAGAGAAGGATGTCGATCCCGTCGGGGCCTGTATCGGGGTCAAGGGCAGCCGGATCCTGTCCATCAGCAAGGAACTGGCCGGAGAAAAGATCGATATCATCGTCTGGTCATCCAACCCGTTGACCTATGCCAAAGCAGCTCTGAGCCCGGCCCGGATCGAAAATATCTTTATCGTTGACAAAGCCGACAAGACCATGCAAGCCGTCGTCGCCAAAGACCAGCTGTCGCTGGCCATCGGCAAAAAAGGGATCAATGTCAAGCTGGCTTCGAAGCTGGTCGGCTGGAAAATCGGCATTCAGCAAGAATAAGATTATGCCCTAATAAAGGAACAGTCATTGACGGAAACAAAAACAACAAAAACAGCTAAAGCGGCCAAAGACAGCCCCAAGCCGCGTCCCGTCGTCGCCTTGAGGGAGGGTTCCACGCTCAAGGAATTGGCCGATAAGCTGAAGGCCCGGCCCAAAGACCTGATGGAAAAGCTCGTGGACAAAGGCTACGCTCTCGGCGTTAACGATCTCATTGACGAACCCCTCGCCGCCAAAATCGCCAAGGACCTCAACTGCGGAATTGAAATCATCTCTATCGAAAAAGCGATGCGGCAGCAAGCCGAAAGCAAAAAGGCGGATCTCGTGACGCGGCCGCCCGTGGTGACCATCATGGGCCATGTCGACCACGGCAAGACGACTCTGCTCGACGCCATCCGCTCTTCGAACCTTGTTGACAAGGAATCTGGCGGGATCACCCAGCACATCGGGGCCTATCGCGTCTTTCACAATAAACGGGCCATTACCTTCATCGATACGCCCGGCCATGAGGCCTTTACCCAACTGCGGGCCCGGGGCGCCAAGGTTACGGACATCGTCGTCCTGGTCATAGCCGCCGATGAAGGGATCATGCCCCAGACCAGGGAGGCCATTAATCATGCCAAGGCCGCCGGCGTGCCCATTATTGCGGCCATCAATAAAATTGACAAGCCCGAAGCCAATCCGGACAAAGTCAAACAACAGCTCCAGAAGGAAGGCCTGCTCATCGAGGAATGGGGCGGCGATGTCATCAGCGTCGAAGTTTCAGCCAAAGAAAAAAAGAATATTCAAGAACTCCTGGAAATGGTCCTTCTGCTGGCCGACGTGATCGAAATCAAGGCCAATCCCAAGGTGAAAGCCCAAGGCGTCGTGCTGGAAGCCCGGTTGGATGGCAAAAAAGGCCCCCTAGCGACGGTGATCGTCCAGAACGGTACCCTGTCCGTCGGAGAGGATTTCGTTTCGGGGACCTGCCACGGAAAGGTCCGTGCCCTGAATGATGAGTATGGCAAAGCCTTGAAAAATGCCGGGCCTTCGGCGCCGGTAGAAATTCTAGGATTTTCAGACGTCCCTCAAGCCGGTGATTTCTTCCAAGTGGTCGACAGCCAGGAGGAAGCCCGAGCTATCGCCAGCTACCGCTTATCGCGGGTGACCAAGGAGGAACCTAAAAAGGCCGCCCACATCACACTGGATGACCTGTTCAAAAAAATTGAAGAAGGGGAAATCAAAGAATTGCCCGTCATCCTCAAGGCGGACGTCCAAGGGTCGGTGGAAGTCTTGATGGACCGCCTGCCCTCGCTGAGCACGGACACGGTGAAGATTCGGATCATCCATGCGGCGACGGGAACGATCAACGAATCCGACATTCTCCTGGCATCGACCTCGAACGCCGTCATCATCGGATATAACGTGAAGGCCGGCCCGAAGATCGAAGAACTGGCGCACAAAGAGGATGTCGAAATTCGAGCCTACAAGATCATCTACCAGCTGACCGATGACATCAAGAAAGCCCTGGCCGGAATGCTGGAGCCGGTGATCAAGGAGACTTACCTCGGCCGAGCCCAGGTCCGGAGAATCTTCAAAATCCCCAAAGTCGGGACTATCGCCGGCTGTTATGTGGTCGATGGCAAAATCACCCGAAACGCCGAAATCAAGGTCGTCCGCAATAAGGAAATCGTGCACCGCGGCCGCATCGGTTCTCTCAAGCATCTCAAGGAGAACGTCACGGAAGTGAAAAAAGACTATGAATGCGGCATCGGCTTGGCTAGCTTCAAAGACATCCAGGAAGGTGACACGATCGAAGCCTTCCTGATGGAGAAAGTCATTCCCGGATAAAACGGCTCCCGTTCATGGTTATCGGTCTCTTATCGTTGGACATTCATTTTCCCTACTCGCAGTCCCTCAAAGACAAGCGCAAAGAGCTGAACAGTCTCAAGGGCCGAATCCGCCAAAATTACAATATCGCCCTGGCCGAGCTCGATTATCAGGACACGTGGCAGCGGACAAAGATCGGCATCGTCACGCTCAACAGCCAGGCCGGGATGGTGAAGGACATCCTGACGAAAATCTTGAAGGATGTCGAGGGCCAGATCAATGGAGATATCTTGAAGGCAGACATCCAATTTTTTTAGGAACTGAACCTGGGATCCCGGCATGAACATGGAAGGCCGAAGACAAAAACGGGTGAGCCGCCTGCTCCAAGAGGCCCTCAGCCAGCTTCTCATCCAGGAGATTCAGAATATCTCTCATAGCTTGGTCACCGTGACGCACGTCGATGTCACGGCCGACCTCCTGACGGCCCGCGTCTTTCTCAGCGTCTACGGGCCGGACGATCCTCAAACCATCCTGGCCTATCTGGAGCAAAGAAGGGGTTCCCTCCGAAAATCCCTTGCCTCCCTGGTCAAATTAAAGTATAATCCGATGCTATTTTTTTCGCTGGATCCAACGCACGAGTATGAACAACGGATTGACGAACTGCTCCAATCCGCAAAAAAACGCGGGCCCGGATCCTCTTGACCGGATCGTCCAAAAAATCCGAAACAGCCGGCGGATCGCCATCACCTCCCATCTCAGGCCGGACGGGGACTCCCTCTGCACAAGCCTGGCCTTGGCCTTCACGGCAGAACTCCTGGGCAAGACCGTGGCCATCATCAATAAGGACAAGACGCCGTTTCCCTTTCAGATGTTCCCGGATTGTCGGAAAATCCAGATCGGCCAGATCTATCCCAAAGCGTTTGATATCGTGATCCTGCTCGAATGCGCCGACGTGTCCCGGTCTGGGCAAGACAGCCTCAACGGCTATTTCAAGATCAATATCGACCACCATTATTCCAATGACCGCTATGCGGATATTAACTGGGTCAACCCCCAGGCGTCGGCCGTCGGGGAAATGGCCTTTGAGCTCTTGGAAAGGTTCGATGTCTCTCCCACCACCCAGATCGCCAATCATCTGTATTGCGCCATCGTCTCGGACACGGGCTCCTTTCAATTTTCCAACACGACGGCCAAATGCTTTGAGGCCTGTCATAAGCTGGTCCAGGCCGGCGCCAACCCGATCCAAATCAGTGAAGCCTTGTTTCACAACTATCTTCCCCAAAAGGTCAAGCTGATGGGCCAGGTGTTGTCCACTCTTGAAATGAATAAGACGGGCGATATCGCCGTGATCACCATGTTCAAGAAGAATCTCCGGGCGCTCCGCCTGAACGAAATTGAAACCGAGGACATCACGACCCTGGCCCGCTCGATCAAAGGGGTCAATGTCGTGCTTTTTTTCAAAGAAATGGGCAAAGACACGTACCGGATCAGCATCCGTTCGAAAGGCGAGGCCCATGCGGCGGCCATTGCCGAACATTTCGGCGGAGGCGGCCATGCCCATGCCGCGGGATTTACCGTTTGCGGCCCGTATTCACGCCTGATCAAGGACGTCCCCAAGAAAGTGGAATCGCTTTTAAGAAAAATTCGTGCTGTGCCCCATGTCACTTCGGCCTGATTCATGGACGGCCTGATCCTCATCCATAAGCCTGCCAACGTCACTTCCCATGATGTCGTCGCCCAGCTCAGAAAAGTATTTTCCCTTCAAAAAATCGGTCACTTCGGCACCCTGGACCCGATGGCGACAGGGCTGCTTCTGGTCGCCGTCGGAAAAGCCACTAAATTTTTTCCTTTTTTTAGCAAGCTCGACAAGAGCTATCAAGGCAGGATCAGGCTGGGGTTCTCGACAGACACATATGACAGCTCCGGGGTTCCTCTGGGCATCGACCACGCTGACTATCCAAATGCCGAGGCCATCCGCCTGGCCATGACGGCCTTTGAGGGAGAGATCGATCAGGCGGCGCCTCCCTTCTCGGCCAAAAAATACAAGGGTCGGCCCCTCTATACATTCGCTCGAAAAAAACGCAGCGTGGAATTGCAGCCGTTCCGGCGGAAGGTCCATTTTTTCCGCTTCAAGAATTATGCACCGCCTTATCTCGACTTCGAGGCAAAGTGCTCGTCAGGGACCTACATTCGCACACTCGCCCATGATTTGGGCCGTGGTCTGGGGTGCGGAGCGCATCTCGCCGAGCTCATCCGCACCGAAGTTGGAGACTATCGCTTGATAGACGGCTTAAGTCTTGAAGAGATCAAGGCCCTGTTCATGGCGGGCCGGCTCGATCGGTTCTTGAAGCCGCTGGAAACCCTCCTTCCGGCATTTCCGAAAATCGTGCTCAAGGAAAGTGGGCGGCTTCTCGTTCAAAACGGCCGCCCCGTTTTTCCAGAGCATATGGTCCACCCGCCTCCAGGGGAGCCCCTCCGTTCGCCCTCGCGGGGCGAGCCGCAAGCCGTTTTTCGCTTGTTCAGCCAAGACGGACGGCTGGTAGCCCTGGCCAAAAGTGGCTTTCCCCCTAGCCTCTCCCCTGTCCTGGTCCTAACCTGAGCTTTTTTTACCCAAGTTCTTGAATTTTTGGCCGGACTGTTGTATTTTAAGCGGGATATGAGGCTAAATAAAAATCAAATCGATCACCTTGCTTTCCTCATCATCCGCAATCTTCAAAAGGACGGCAAAGTCCTGATTGAAGAAAAAACGTCGCTCGTCGAGAGCCTCATCGGCCTCCTCACAGAAGAATTCCAGAAGGAGGACCAACTGGACCAGGAGGTCCGGGAAATCCTCAGCAAGCATATGGAAAAAATCCGCAAAGAGAATATCGAATACCAGACCATGTTCCGCATGATCAAAACCAAGCTTGCCAAAGAAAGGAACCTCGTACTTTGAGCAACCGGCTGTCCAGGGAAAAAATCAACTTCTTGTCCAAAAAAATCCTGGAGGCCTTGTCCGGCAACGACCATGTGGAATTCCTGGACGACCCGAACGAAATCCGGCTGAATATCGTTCGCTCCCTCGAAGAGGAGATGCGGCTTTATGACCTCCTGGACAAACGGGCCATCGAGAAGATCCAGTCCCAGAAGAAGTCTATCGAAGAAGGCAGCCGCGAGTGGGAGATCCTTTACCGCAAGTATTATAATGAAGAACTGTCCAAGCTCGGCCGGCTCTCCGAATAACGGGCCCTACCGCCCCCTTTCGCCTCCCTTCCTTGAAATCGAAGAGCGCGTGCGCTACTCGGAAACCGACCAGATGGGCGTGGCCCACAACAAGAGCCATTTCGAATGGTTCGAGATCGGGCGGACGGAGTTTTGTCGGAAAAAAGGGATTCCCTATCGAGACATCGAAGCCCGCGGCTATGCGCTGGTCGTGGTCGAGGCATTTTGCCGGTACAGAAAGCCGCTGCGGTATGATGAAAAATTCCTCATCCGGGTCGCGCTCCGGGAGATGACCCCTAAAAAAGCGGTCTTTGCCTATGAGCTCAGAGCCAAAACGGGCCACACGCTTATCGCCCACGGCTACACCATCCATATTGCGGTGAATAAAAAAGGACAGGTCTGCAACCTGTCCGGCGAGCTTTTAGATAAAATACGGCGTCCCTTAACCGACTAAAACCAGCCCTTTTTTCTTGAGATAGCTCTTCAAGGCCTCCGGCCAGGGGGAGAATCCGGCAAGCCCGATCTCCTTGGCTCTCTTGTTTTCTAGGACCGAATAGGCGGGGCGCCGGGCTTTGGCTCCATAGGTTTGCGAATCGATGGGAACGAGCTCAACCGTTTTCCCCAGCAAAGAAAAAATCGTCCGGCCGAATTCGTACCATGTGCACTGGCCTTCGTTGGTCAAATGGTAGAGGCCATAGCGGCCCCTCTCGATGAGCTCGACGACCCGGGCGGCAAGCTCTTCCGTAGACGTCGGCGTCACCCACTGGTCGTTCACGATGCGGAGCGGGCGGCCGCTTGTTTCCAGGTGCAGCATGAGCTCCACAAAATTCGTTCCTTTTTCGCGGCAGCCGGCTCGGCCATACAGCCCGCAGGTTCTGATCAAAAAATATTTCTGACAAATGGACCGGACAAAATATTCTCCCGCCAGCTTGGAAACTCCGTAAACGCTCAGAGGGTTGGGCGCGTCCTCTTCGACATAAGGCGTTCGCTTCTCTCCGTCAAACACATAATCCGTGCTGAAGTGAACCAGGGCTGCGTCCAACTCGCTGCAGATGAGCGCCAGGTCGCGAACGGCCAGGGCGTTCACCCGAAAAGCCGGCTCGGGATAATCTTCGCATTCATCCACCCGGTGATAAGCCGCCGTGTTGATCACGACGTTGGGCTTGTGCGCAAAAAGAACGTCCCTAGTTTTGCGAGGCTCGGTGATATCAAAATCCGGATAATAAAGGGGGATACAACGCTCTTTCGGCAAAATCGGGAGAAGGTCTGACCCCAGCTGTCCGTCCGCGCCGATCAAAGCGACTTTCATGGCAAGGATTTTATTCATTTTCGGCGGGGAAAGCAACGGGACGACAAAAAACAAGGCCAAGGACGAATCCTTGGCCTTGTTCGAATCTCGATAATCGCGGCCTGTTAAAAAATGTAACGGAACCCGAGCAGGAGTTTGTAGTGGTTGTCAAACGACCGCTCTGAGTCGAAGATGGGCAGGCGCGCCTCGGCAAAAATGGAACCTGCTGAAGTCCAATTGTTAAACACGTTCACGCCGAACTGGCCCACGAAGTCGACGCCACCCTTCCGGTTTGTCACTTGCTCTTTGGTGCTGTAGCCAAGGCCGCCTCCAAGATAGGCCGCCTGGCCCAGCTCGAGGTTGAGGATTGCGTTCCCCATGAAGATGAATCTCCAGGGATCCCCTTGGGTCGGCACAGCGCCTCCGGCACAGACAATGAAATCCAGTGTATTGGGGATGAGTTTGGCCAGCAAGCCGACACGGCCGAAGAAATAGCCCGTGTAGGTGCCCCTGGCTAAGAGTCCGCCGGCTTCGACAAGGTAAAAGAGCGTCTTCTGGGTCACTTCAAACGTGATCTTGCAGGGATCCGTACCCCCGGCCGCAGCCCCCATATCATCATAGACAATGACCGAGATGGTGTATGTGCCGGCCTTGGTGAACACTTTTTCCCAGGTAAAGGGCTTCTCGTTTTTGACAAAGGAATCGATGACCTTCCCGGTTGAATCCGTGACTTCGAAACTGGCCTTGATGATCTGGCCGTCAGCATCCTGGGAGCCCGAGGCGTCAAACGTGATGGGCTTCCCGACGTAATCCTTGCAGGGAAGGCAAGATGTCCACAACTTACAGACGGGAGGGAAATTGACGTAGGTTTTTGCCTGACAGGGGTTCTCAGAGGCTTTTCCCTCTTCATTCCAGGCTTTAGCTTTAAACACGTATTCGCCGGGCTTGTCGAATTTTGTCTGCCATTTCGGAGAATCCATTGTGAAGGTGTGGGAGCCGATCTTGGCGCCCTGGGCGGTGAAGAATTCCACATCCATGGATTTGGCATATTTGCAGCCGCTCATGTCCAGAGTGACCGGGTCATTGATATTGCATTTGGCCGGATTGACCTTCAAATCGCAGACGGCTGGGGGGATGACCTTGATCTCCGTGACCTTATACAGGGCAATATTTCCGCACGGCTTGGGGATGAAGAATTCATAGTTTTTGTTGTCTTTTGTGACATTGAAAGAAAAGACATCGAGGGGCTTCTGCCCGGCCCACTCCACGTCTTCCCAGACCTTGACTTTGCCGCCGATGCGGAACAGCATCCAGGGAAATCGCTCACCCACGGCCAGCGATTTTTCGGTGAAAGTCGCCGTCTTCAACTGATCGATGAAAGGAAGGTAAACATCGCCCATCCCCACCTGGTCAAATCCGTATTTGATATCCCCGGCATATTTTTCGGCGATCGTCTTCATGACTTCGGCTGTGGGGATATTCCCTCGAACTTTGGCGAAGGTATTGACCCCGATTCTTTTCAGTTTTTTTGTCTCGGCAAACGAGGTGATGGAGAAAATGATGAGCAGAGCGATGGCAAAAAAGATCAACTTTCTATGTTTCATAGCAACCTCCTTAGTGATGAATACCCAATCGGCATAATGAATATTTAGTTCATCATTTATATAAATATATAAATTTGATCTTTTGTCAAGGGAAAAAACGAGTGTTATGCCACTTTTGAATTGTCGCATTTTGCCGCATTTGAAATGTCGCATAGGAGAGGGAATCTTCAGAGTCGATTTTTGGGGATATCCGCATATCGTTCTTGCCTGAGGACGGTGCGAGCGATGACTTGCCCTCCGCACTCGATGGTCAGGTTGGTGCCTTTCAGTTTCGTCCAGACCCGACGCTTTATGTATTCATCTGGAACCTCGTAGTAGTGTCCGTAATAGGAGATCGCGGCTGTCTTGAGGACCCGCCGCGGTTCCTCATGGACCAGGACAAATTCCAGCTCATCCCGAGTCAGTCGGTGAAGAGATTCCGTATAGAGATCAGCCGGGCACTGCTTGTTGATCCCTTCATGCTCATGGCTGAAGTTGTAGTCCTCCAACCAGCGCCAGAAAGCCTCGTTAACCGCTTGGATGGCGTCCAGATGCCTGTGCTCCATAACGAAGTCTCGCTGGACGAAGCGAAACAGGCCTTCGATTTTCCCTTTGGTTTGGGGCTTCCGGCCAAAGACAAGTGTGATGCCGAGCTGATGGGCATACCATTGGTAGTTGGCCTCTCCTCCTCTTTGGGTGGCCTTAAACTGGCTGCCCCGGTCGGACAGGATCGACTCTGGTAACCCATAGCGAATAAACGCGTTATACATCACCTGATAGACGTTAATCCCATACTTACGATAAAACCACTGACCATGGGGGATGAACCGGCTATGGTCATCGACGGCGCAGATGAGATAGAGATCGCCGATGAAAGGAAAATGGGTTTTGCCCATGATGTCGATTTGCCAAAGAGCGTTGGGAGTTGGCGCCTCGAACCTCTCCACCCGTTTAACTGGCGGCAATGAGATTCGGCCGAGATGATGACGCGCCAGGACCCGCCGAACCGTTTCCCGATGGACGTTAAGCTCGAGATGACGCTTGATGAACCGAGCTGAACGATGCTTTCCTTCCAGCTTGCACTTGACGATCTGGTCTTCCGCCTCAGGCCAAAGCCGGCGATGATTTCCGCCTCTTCGATCCGCCAAGCCATCCGGCCCTCCTTGGAAGAACTTCCGGCGATTCCTCTCAACAGTTCGCCGAGAGCAACTGAGCTTTTCTGCTGCTTCGCGGACTTTGATCTTGCCTTCAATCAGGTCGAGAATCGTGTTTTTTTTAACTCAAAACGCTGGGATCGCCGCATGGGACCTCCTTCAGGCTTATCTTAACATGCGACATTTCAAATGTGGCAATAATACGACAATTCAATTGTGGCGTAACAAACGAGAACCTCATTGACAATTCTAGAGATCAGGCCGGAATTCCGGTTCCAATGGGCAGACCAGTGTTTGTCCGACTCATCGATCGATGGGCCCATTGAATTCTCTTTGTTTTTTGACTGAGGCTTTTGGTATAATGAAGCCTCCAAAAAAAGGAGAAGGCAAAGTGCATAATGTCGCCATCGAAACCGAACTCCATGTGCTGACCCCCAATGAGCCGGGCATCTTGGGCAGGGTGCTGGGAACCCTGGCCAATGCTGGAGTCAACCTGAGAGCTCTTAGCGCTTATTCCCGGGAGACCGAAGGACATTTTTTGCTGATCACCTCCAACAATAAAAAAGCCGAAACCGCACTCCGTTCCCTCGGCTATAAAGTCAAGACGAACAGGGTGATCACGGTGGAGATCAGCGATCGGATCGGCGCCGGCGCAGAAATCGGAGCGCTGCTGGGGAACTCCGTGATCGATATCGATTACTGCTATGGAAGCTCGGCAGGAAAAGGGAGCGCCCTCCTGATCTTCCGGACGAACAATAACAAAAAGGCCTACGAAACCTTGCGATAGACTCCTAAAGATCGTGCTTTGAAAAAGAAAAGGGTTTTGATCGTCACCTCCGACGTGACGTTTGTAGAAGGAGGACACCTGACGATCGCCCGCAATACCGTCCAGGCCTTCCGCCAGCAAGGGATCGATGCCGATCTCGTCCTGACCCCCCAGAACAGGTTCGGACAGCAGTTCCGGGCGTATTTGGCCAATCGTTTCACGGATGTGGAGCTCGATGGCTTGGGCCGGCCGATCCACCAGGTGATTTCGTTCCGCTTCCCCAGCTACGCCGTCCGGCATCCTCTTCATGTCTGCTGGCTCAACCATCGTCTGCGGGAGTATTATGACCTCTGGGACAGCCTGCTTCTCCAGCTCGGCTGGAAAGGAAAAATCAAGGAACGTCTGCGGAGGTTCCTGATCCATCGAATCGACACCCATCTCCTGAAACGCAACGTCAAGAAGGTCTTTGCCCAATCCGGAACCATCCAAGAACGGCTCCGCCGCTGGGGCCATATTCCAGCCGAAGTCCTCTACCCGCCGCCACCGCAAAGAGATTATCGGACCGATTCTTATCAAAATTTTATTTTTGCTGTGTCCCGGCTTCAGCCTCTCAAAAGGATCGATCTGCTCGTGGACGCATTTCGCCACGTGAAAAATAAGGATGTTAAGGCGTTCATCATCGGGGAGGGGCCGGAGCGCGAAAACCTGACCCGGCGTATTCTGGAATCGGGCCTCGACGGACGGGTCTTTCTCCTGGGTGCGACCGAAGAAGAAAATCTGATGTCTCACTATGCCCGCTGCCTGGCCGTTTTTTTCTGCCCTTTCCATGAAGATTACGGCCTTGTCACAACAGAAGCGTTTGCTTCGAGGAAAGCCGTCCTCACGGCGACGGATAGCGGTGGGCCGACAGAATTGGTCAAGGACGGCGATTCGGGATTTATCGTCACTCCCGACCCGCTGCGGCTCGCCGAAAAGATCGACCTTCTGGCCGAAAATAAAAGTTTGGCGGAAAAAATGGGACAGGCTGGCTACAAGTTCATCTCCCATCTAACCTGGCAGGATACGGTCAAAAAATTGTTGATCGTCAGGTGATCTCCGGCTCGCGCCCCCCCTTTTCACGAGCGTTTTCAGGACATGGACGAGAAGGCCCGTCGTCCAGCCATTGAGAAGGACACCAATGTTTGGCTTTTTACCCGAGTGTTGTAATTTTGAAAGACACGCCTTTAGGGTCGGGACAGGCGAGAATCTTGGTCTCGGCCACCCAATCATCATTGGGCAGCTCGTCCTCTCTCTGCTTGGTCGTTAAAAATGGAAAAAGGCTGTTCAGGGCATAGATACAGACCTTTTTGCGCTTGGGGATTTCGATCGTCCCCTCTCCCCGGATGAAGAATGTGTCGCCCACTTTATGTTTGGCCCCGCAGCGTTCCTTGACCTTGATGACTTCGACTTTAAGCTCTTTCATCGCACCTCCTTTCAACAATCAATATAGCGTCCTCAAGGAAAAAATTCAATCGCCTATTTTTTCGTTGACAGGGGAAAAACAAATATCATACAATGATAATCCATACCGGACTCAATAAGGAGGCAAGCATGAGCGCAAAAGCCGAGCCCAATGTCGTTCCGCTGTGCGACGTTCTATTGGTGCTGCTCATCATTTTTATGGTCATCACTCCCCTTGTCCAGAAAGGAATCAACGTCAAGCTGCCCGAGACGGCGACCGACACGGGCGGAGGTCAGCCCCTGGGCCTGATCGTCATCACCCTGAAAAAAGACCTCAGCGTCGATATCAATAAAGAGAATTATGCCGATCTCCGAGCCGCCGGGGACGAGCTCAGACGCCTCTATTCCGGCCGCGTCAACAAAACGATCTTTTTGAGAGCGGATATGAAAGTTGCCTACAGCAAGGTGGTGGAGCTCATCGACCTGTGCAAGGCGGCCGGCGTTGATACTCTGGGTCTTATACCAGAATTGATCGACGAATAGAATCCGTTATTTTTTTGCCTGCCATGAAGAGACAAACCTATTTTCTTCTTTTGGGCGCCCTTTTTGTCTGCGCGGCCGTATCGGCCCAGACAGAAATGCTTGGCTCCTTGACAAAAGAATCCATTTTGAAAGGCGTTCCCGATTGGGAGGCGGTGGCCGCCGCTTACAGCCCCAAGCCGGAAATCATCCAAAAGCTCAAAACGATCGACCAACCGATCCAGATTGAGGTTTTTCTCGGCACCTGGTGTCCCGATAGCAAGGCCCATGTCAGCGCCTATTTCAAGATCCTGGAGATGACGGAAAACCCTTTGATCCAGACGTCTTATATCGGAATTCCCAAGGAAAAATCGGCTCGGGCCAAAGCCCTTCCCAAAGACAAGGCCATCGAAAAGGTCCCCACATTTTTGGTTTATAAAAACGGCCAGGAGCTGGGCCGGATCACTGAGACCCCAGCCAAATCCGTCGAAGAAGACCTGATCGCTATCCTCAATAAATAAGCTATATTGGGGTGGCACCGACCGGGGCGCCCCAGCCACCGCCGCTGACGAAAATTTGGGGCACTTCCCGCCTAAAAAAATTCTTATAGATATCCCCAAATTTTTCAGCGAGGAGGATGGGGCTGGTCGGTGACAGGACCCCTTCCTTGAATGAAGCGGTTGCGCCGAGCCCCTATTCTTTGATGGGCCCGATCACCTCTCGCGAGATCACCAATCGCTGGATTTCATTGGTGCCTTCGTAAATCTGAAGCAGCTTGGCATCCCGCATCAGCTTTTCCATCGGATAATCTTTCATATAGCCGTAGCCGCCCAAGATCTGGAGGGCCTCGGTGGTGACACGCATCGCCACATCCGAGGCAAAGCACTTGGCAAAGGCCGATTCCTTGGCACAGGGCAGGCCCTGGTCCATGAGCCAAGCGGCATGCCAGACCAAGTGCCTGGCCGCCTGGATCTCCATCGCGAACTGGGCGATTTTGAAGCCCGTATTCTGGAAGAGTGCGATCGGCTTGCCGAACTGTTTACGCGCTTTGGAGTATTCGATCGCATATTCCATGGCCGCTCTGGCCACGCCGACGCCCGCGGCGCCCACAGAGGCCCGGGTCTTATCCAGGGTCCGCATGGCAATGACGAATCCCATCTTTTCCTTGCCCAGCAGATTTTCCTCGGGCACTTTCACGTCCTCGAAGAAGAGTTCGGCCGTGTTGGAGGCCCGGTGGCCCATTTTGTCCTCTTCTTTTCCCACGACGATTCCGGCCGTTTCGCGTGGAACGATGAAGGCGGTGATGCCCCGCGCCCCCTTGTCCGGCTCGGTGTTGGCAAAAACGACATAAAGGCTGGCGATCCCTCCGTTCGTGATGAAGCACTTGGAGCCGTTGATGATATACTCGTTTCCAACCTTGACCGCTTTGGTTTTTTGGGCACCGGCATCGGAACCGGCCTCCCGCTCGGTCAGGCAGAACGCGGCCAGGGACATTTTTTTCGAAAAAGGCGTCAGAAATTTCTTTTTCTGTTCATCCGTGCCGAACAGGATGATCGGAGTGAAGGCCAGCGAGCTGGCCATCATGGTCGTGAACATCCCGGCGCACCCGGCGGCAAGCTCTTCGCTGATCAAAGCGATCTCGAAATCGCTCAGCCCTCCGCCTCCATACTGTTCGGGAATGTTACAGGTGATAAACCCCGCTTCGAAGGCCTTGTTCATGATTTCCTGAGGAAATTCATCGCCTTTGTCATACTTCGAGGCATTCGGCCTCATCTCTTTTTGGGCGAACTCCCGGGACATATCCTGAAGCGCTTTCTGTTCTTCGGTGAGGGTAAAATCGATCATCGCAGTCTCCTTTTCATCATTTTTTGATTTTATCGATTGGGCAGAATCCTGTCCTAGGTTATACTGAATTCATCACGGCCTGTCAATCTCGGAAGACACACTCTGGGAGTGTCGGGGCTCCGGGGCGGCCAAAATAATTTTTTCCCTGGCCATCATTGAAACGGCTTCCTTCAAGTCGAAGATCTGGGCGGCCAGATCCTGGGGGCGGATGCTCCGGTGGGTCGCAAACCGGAGCCGGAGGATCAGTTTCTGGCTCTCGGCATCCAACCGGACGGACTCCACCCAATCATTCTTGTTCAAGAGATAACCTTCCACATGTTTCTCTGCGATCGCCCATGGATCCCGATGGCCCTCGCCATCCGGCCGGCTCATCGCCCCAAGCGCTTCCTGGACTTTTTCGGCATTCATATCCAGTGAATAGACCATGGACTGGATGCGCTCGGTCAAGGAGGGCGCCTCCCTATCGATTTTTTTCAAGGCCGTGAACAGAATTCCCGCGGGGACGTTTCGATTCAACGCGGACACGAATTCTTCCTCGGCCATGTCCGAATGCGATCTGAATTCGAACGATTCGTCCTTCCCTTCCATGCCCAAAGGCAAGGCCGGAACAAAGGACATTTGCATTTTGGGATGAAAGCCTTCGCTAAATACGGCGGCGATGCCGGTTCGCCGGAATGCCCTTTGCAAGATGTTCATTAGGTCATGGTGCGATACGAACCGGGCCGGCCCCGTCTTCGCGTAAAAAGCCTGGTAGCGAAAAATGTTGTTTGTTGGACGGCCCAAGGCTGGTTTTTCTGGAGTCTGGACCTCCAGCGTTTGCGAAAATTCCTTTTCGATATCCGCCCAGAAATCGCAACCCTGGCATTGGCCGCACTTGGCGTCCAGACAGGAAGGGGAATTCTCTTCGTTCAAGGCCCTCTCAAGCTCTCGGAGCAAAAAACTTTTTTTCATTCCCGTCCGAATGTGATCCCAGGGCAGTACGGCTTGCCTATCGAGCTCTCCTAGATACGCGTGATAGTCCACGGCTTCCTTTTCAAACGACTCCTGCCACACGGGGAACCGGAAATGGTCTCTCCAGCTGTCGAAGCGGGCCCCCGCCTCCCAAGCCCGCTGGAGCACGCCGGCCAGCCGCCTGTCTCCGCGCGAAAAAACGGCTTCAAGGACCGAATTCATGACCGGATGGTCCTTGATTTCGACAGATCGCATTTTCTTCAGATGCGATTTTAAAAATCGCTGTTTTTCCAGAAGCGTTTTTTCGTCGTCCATGGACAGCCATTGAAAAGGCGTATGAGGCTTGGGTATGAACGAGGACAGGCTCACGTTGATCCTGGGCGTGGCCTGAAGAACCTGCCGCCCCCCTTCGATGAGCCTGTTGACAAGAGCCACAATGCCAAGAAGGTCCTCGTCCTTTTCTGTGGGAAGGCCGATCATGAAATAGAGCTTCAGCAGCTTCCAGCCCTGGTTGAAGGCATGGGCGGCTGCCTGCCAGATGTCCTCATTATTCAGACTCTTGTTGATCACCCGGCGCAGCCGTTCGGACCCGGCCTCGGGGACCAGCGTGAAGCCGGTTTTCCGGACTCGGATAATGTTCCGAACAAGCTCCGCGGACAAGGCTTTGGGACGCAGCGAAGACAAAGATAAAGACACCCGGTCTCTTTCGAGGCCTTCCATCAAGGTCCGGACGGTTCCTTCTAGATAGGGATAATCGCCAACGGACAGAGAAAACAAAGATGCATCTTCATATCCCGTGGAGCGCAGGCTCTTAAATATTTTTTCGACGACAACGGCAGGATCTTTGACTCTGTAGGGCGAATACAAACTCGTCGCCTGGCAGAACCGACACTTCTGGAGGCAACCGCGGGAAACTTCTACGGCCACGCGATCGAAAACAACCTGGATGTTAGGGACAATAATCTTCTCTAGAAAATCCGACCGGGAAAAAGATGAAAACACCCTTTTTTCAACGGCGGCTGGGGCATCCGTGCTCGGTCTCACGGCCATCAGTCGGGATCCCGCAGGAAAATAAGGAGTGTAGAGGGAAGGGACATAGACTCCGGCCATCCGGGCCAGTTCTTTCAAGACTTGGCCTTTTGCCCGAGCCTGTTTCTTGAGAATACGATATCTGTCAATAATCTCCAGAAACGCTTCTTCTCCATCCCCGAGCAGGAACAAATCGAAAAAATCCGCAACCGGCTCCGGGTTGAATGAGGCCGGGCCTCCGGCAATCACCAGGGGGAAATCGAGATCCCTCTGTGCAGACCGGAGGGGAACATGACCCAAGTCAAGGATGGTCAAGATGTTGGAATAATTGAGCTCATAGAGGAGGGAAAACCCCAAAATATCAAACTCTTTGAGAGGAATTTTGTTCTCCAGCGAAAAAAGTGAAACATTGTGCCGGCGGAGTGCGGCCTCGAAGTCCGGCCAGGGCGCATAGACTCGTTCGGCCAAGAATTCGGGCCGGTCATTGATCAGGGCATACAGGATCTTTTGACCGAGATAGGACATGCCGATTTCGTAGATATCGGGAAACACGAGGGCGACCTTGGCGGCAGCGCGGCTCGGGTCTTTTCTCCGCTCGTTCCATTCCCCCCCCGCATAGCGGCCGGGCCTTTCCACGTCTGAAAAAACTTTTCCCAAAAACGTCTGCGCCCGGCTTTCAGACATTGGCAAACCTTCTCATTTTCACGTTGAGGACCAATCCGACCGCCAGATAGGTCGTCAGAATCGACGATCCTCCATAGCTCAGCAGAGGAATCGGGATGCCAGTGATCGGAAAGAGTCCGACGATCATCATCACATTGACCATGAATTGGAACGTGATCAGGCAGGCCGCCATGAAGACGATGTATAGGCCGGGCCGGTCCCGGGATTTGGGGACAGTCTTGAAAAGCCGGGACAGGAACACAAAATAGATGAGAAAGACCATGACGATTCCCGCAAAGCCGAACTCTTCTCCTAGCACCGAAAAAATAAAATCTGTATGCCTAGCGGGGAGGAACTTGAGCTGGCTTTGCGTGCCTTTCTTATAGCCTTTGCCGAGCAGCCCGCCAGAGCCGATGGCGATCTTTGACTGAAGGACATGATAGCCCGACCCGCGGGATCCAGGCCGGGATTGACAAGGGTCGTCAACCTTTTTTTCTGATAATCTTTCAAGAAAAAATTCCAGCCGACCAAGCTGCCAGCCAGCGTCAACACCAGGATAATCACCAAGGTTTTTTTCCGCAGCCCCGCCATCAGAAAGCAGGCTACGAGCAATGGCAGAAACGTGATGGCCGTGCCCAAGTCCGGCTGAAGGCCGACCAGTCCGACAAGCAAGAAAACGAGAGCCGCACTGAGAAGAGCGAAGCCCGTCGTCAAATAGGGGCGGCGGAACTCAGAAAAAATCCGGGCGAGGACGAGGAGCACGGCAATTTTGGCCAGCTCTGAGGGTTGGCCGCCAAAAAAGGCGACCCGGACCCAGCTTCGGGCACCGGAGATGGCCCTTCCGAAAACCAGAAGCCCGAGCAGAATCAGGACAAACAGTCCGTACAGATAAGGGGAGTAAGCGAGGAGCGCCTTGTAATCAATGGCCAGCGTTACAAATAGGACGGCCAGGCTGACCAAGATCCACATGAGCTGTCTTAGAAAAAAGTTACCCGGCACATAATGTGAGGAGCTGTAGATAAGAATCACCCCGAACAAGGAATTCACGAGCAGGAGCCCGATGAGGATCCAATCAATTTCCCGAAGCTGAAGTCTGTCGATCATTTTTCTTTTTAAAGAGGCCGAAAAGCTGACCGGCCAAAGGCGCCGCTGTGGCCCCGCCCATGCCTCCGAATTCGACGAGCACGGTGACCACGACCTGGGGATTGTCCCGCGGCGCAAACCCGGTGAACCAGGAGTGTGTCTTTTTCTGTTTCATCTGGGGCGCCATCTTCTCGGCCCTCTCGGAGCTAACTATTTGGCTGGAGCCCGTCTTGCCGCAGACATTGAAGCCGTCGATGCGCGCGGCCTGGCCTGTCCCCTGCGCATTGACTGACCGCCACATGCCTTCAACAACTTTGTCGAAGACCGTGCTTTCGATCGGAACGCGGTCCTCATTTTTCCTATTCGGCGGCGAATTGCCCAGGAGAAGGTGGGGCGGGACATGGACGCCACGATTCGCGACCACGGCCGTCAAAGCGGCAATCTGGAGCGGGGTGACCTGGAGCGGGCCTTGACCGATGGCCACAGATATTGTTTCCCCCGGATACCAGTCGGCATTGTGTGTTTTTTTCTTCCATTCGGGGGACGGAACGAGGCCCTCTTTTTCACCCGGAAGGTCGATCCCGGTTTTCGTACCCAGGCCTAATTTCTGGGCAGAGGCGGCAATCCCTTCGATGCCCATCCTCCGGCCGACGTTATAAAAATAAACGTTGCATGAATATCGGATGGCATCATACAGCCCCAAAGCCCCGTGTCCGCCTTTCTGCCAGCAGGAAAAAGGATGCCCATAGAATTCTGCGCTGCCCCCGCAAAAAAAAGTCGTCTGGTCCACGATCGCCCCCGAGGCCAGTGCTCCGGAAGCCATGACAATCTTGAAAATGGAGCCCGGCGAATACAACCCCTGGATGGCACGGTTGACGAGCGGCGTTTCGGGACTCTTGACAAGACCCAGCCACTCTTCGGGGGTGAAGCGGTTGATGAATTTATTGGGGTCAAAGGTCGGAAAACTGGCCAGGGCTAGGACGTCACCCGTTTTGGGCTCGAGGACAATGATCGAGCCCTCTCGACCCGCTAGAAGCTCTTCCGCTTTGGCCTGAAGATCGTAATCCAAGGTCAGCCTGAGACTTGGCGCCTGGTTCGGGTCCATCCTGTTCAGCTCATCCATTTTTCTGCCCTGGCTGTCGACGACCTCCACGACCTTTCCGTCCTTCCCGACAAGGCGGCTCTCGTATGTCGCTTCTATGCCCGTTTTTCCGACTAAGTCGCCCAACCGGCGGTCTTTGTAAACGGTTTTGAGCTCCTCTGCCGTCGGCTCCTGCATGTACCCGATCACATGAGCGGCGAGACTTCCAAATGGATAAAACCTTTTTGGCTCTGTTTCGATAACCAGTTCGGGAAGGTCGGCTTTCCGACTCTCGACCCGCGCCACATCTTCCATGGTCAAGTTGTCCTTGACCACGACCGGCTTGAACAGCGGCAGGGCTTTGTATTTCTCAATTCTCTTTTTAAGCTCCTCTTCTTGCAGGCCCAGGAGCCGGCTGATTTTTTGGCACGATTCTTGGAAATTCTTGCAGTCCTCGCGGATGATGGAGGCTTTGAAGGCGCCGATGTTATCGGCCAGGACCACCGATCCGCTTCGGTCGGTCAACACGCCCCGCGGCGCCGGGACGACGACCTCCCGGGTCCGGTTGGCCTCCGACAATTTCCAATATTTCCGATGGTCCAGGATCTGGATCTTCCAATAATAAAACATGATCAAGATAAACACGATCTCGACCAGAAGGTAAACGACGTGGGACCGTTTCTGAAGGGGGGAAAAATCTTCGTAAATCTTGCTACTTTTCATGCTTGGCCTTGAATTTTCGAATTCTAAGGAACAGCACGCTCCCGACGATGGCGGTCAAGACCGGCTGCAAGAAGATCAGGCCTCTGCCCAAATAGATGCCTTCGCCAAAAATCAAAGCGGACAGTCCCATCCAGACGGCAAGCTCCAGGCCGGCCATGATCCCGATGAACACCAAGCTGCGCAGGAAGGGGACGACGTTGACTCTTTTTGAGATGGCCCCCGTGAGATATCCGGTCAGGGTATTCGCCACGCCGGAGACGCCGAACACGCCGAGGGAGAATGAGTCAACGATCAATCCGCAGGCCATTCCCATGAAAGCCCCGGCCATCTCTCCCTTCAGCAGGCCGATGAGGATCACGGCCAGGGTAAACACATTCAGGCTTCCGATCAGGGACACCGAGATCTTGCGAAAAACGGTATAGAAGAAAAATGCGATCAGAACGCCTGCGGCTGCTTCCATAAAATCTCTCATGGGCGATGTTCCTAAAACAACGTGTCCAGTCTTTGCGTCAAGACCGCCACAAAATTCAAGTTGCCGAAACCGAGATAGGGCCGGACGACGATCTTTTTGAACAGGGAATTGTCGGTGACGATCGAAACAACGCGGCCGGCCTTGAGTCCGGCCGGGAAGATCTTGTCGTAACCGGATGTAATCAGCTCCTCCCCGACGGCCAGGTCGGCATTCGTCGCCTGGACATACTTGAGCCAGCACGTCCCTCCCTTCCCGTCCCCGGCCAACACACCCGTCACCCGGTGATCCGCGGAATAAACGCTCACGCCGCTGTTGTCGTCGGTCAAGAGTTGAACCGTGGCCGTCCTCAGAGAAACGGGATTGATGGTGCGGCCGACAAGATTGCCATGATGATCGACGACGGCCATTCCGTTCATCACCCCATCCTGGGAGCCCTTGTCGATGGTGATCGATTTATACATATTGGAGGCATCGGCGCCGATGACCGAAGCGAAGAGAAACGACCGGCGCAGGTCGGCCAGAATCCGCCCCAACTCCTGCTTATCCTTGAGCTTCTCCAGACCGTTGCGGAGCTGGATGTTTTCCTGTCGCAGGAGAAAGAGCTCATCCCTCATGCCCTGGTTCTGCTGTTCCACCTTCCTCAGATAGACGTACCTCCTCCAGGCCGAGCCGATTTTTTGAAAAAGCGCATGAACGTCTTTCTGGACCGGCGAGAAGATGAAAAAGATCCCTTTCTCGAAATAGCTGGGTTCTTCCCCCAAGGGGACCTGGAGGGAAATCAAGACCAACTGGACGAGAAGAAGGCCCGCAAAGATAAGCTGTTTCCTTCGCTCCTTGTGGATCTGAGGCATTCCATCTAGTCAGTCTAAGACAATGAGACTTTCTTCAAAAGCTCCAAATCATCCAGCATTTTGCCGGCGCCGAGGACCACGGTCGTCAGGGGATCCTCGGTGATGAATACAGGCAGTTGTGTTTCCTCCCGGATGCGCTTATCCAGATTCTTGAGGAGGGCGCCCCCTCCTGTCAGGATGATGCCCCGGTCGATGATATCCGCGGACAGCTCGGGCGGCGTCTTTTCCAGGGCAATCCTGACCGCGTTCACGATGGAGGCCACGACATCCTCCAGGGCTTCGCGGATCTCCTGGTCATCGATGACGATCGTCTTGGGAATCCCCTCTCTCAAATCCCGCCCCTTGATCTCCATGGTCAGCGGCTCGTCCAGAGGATAGGCTGAGCCGATCTGGATCTTGACCTGCTCGGCGCTTCGCTCACCGATCAACAAGTTGTACTTTTTCTTCAAATACTGGATGATGGCCTCATCCATCTCGTTGCCGGCGATGCGGATCGAATGGTTGAAGACGATGCCATGGAGAGAGATGACGGCGATGTCCGTCGTCCCTCCGCCGACGTCGACGACCATGTTTCCCGTCGGTTCGGTGATCGGCAGGTCGGCGCCGACAGCGGCCGACATGGGCTGCTCGACAAGGAAGACTTCCGTGGCTTTGGCCCGCGTGGCCACGTCCTTGACGGCCCGCCGTTCGACCTGGGTAATGCCTGTCGGAATGCCGATGACGATCCGCGGCCTTAACAGGAAGCCGCGGTTGTTCATCGCCTTCTTGATGAAATAATCGAGCATCTTTTCCGCGATTTCAAAATCGGCGATGACGCCGTCCCGCATGGGCTTGATGGCCACGAGGTTGGCGGGCGTTTTTCCGAGCATGTCCTTGGCCCGGTTCCCGACGGCCTCCACTTTTCCCGTCAGTTTGTTGATGACGACGATCGACGGCTCCTGGATGATGATTCCTTTGCCTTTCAGGTAAACCAGCGTGTTGGTCGTGCCCAAGTCGATGGCTAGGTCGCAAAACAGTCGGCCCTTGATCCAGTTGAGCACGTTCATTTTGATCCTCGTCGAGCCACAGGAGTTATTTAGCACAATTTCCGTTTTCGCGCAAATAAAATAATGGGCGGGGACATCGCGGCTTGACTTTGGCGCAAGAATTTGAATATATAGAGGCATCGATTTCAACAAAGGAGAGTGGGATGAGCTATAAACCGTTAGTCCCTGAAAAAACGGAAATGAGAGAATTCACTTTGCGCGCCCTGCTCATCGGCCTGGTGATGACCGTCATCCTGGGATCGGCCAACGCCTACCTCGGGCTCAGGGCCGGGATGACGATTGCCGCGACTTATCCCGCTGCGGTCATCGGCATGGCCGTCCTGCGCATCATGAAAGGCTCCATCCTCGAAGAGAACTTCGCCCGAACCGTCGGCTCGATCGGCGAATCCGTCGCGGCCGGGGCCATCTTCACCATCCCGGCTTTCCTCATTGCCGGCGCCTGGACAAATTTCAATACCTTTGAGGCTTACATCAAGTGCACGGCCCTGATGTTCATCGGTGGTTTGCTCGGCATCCTATTTGTCACGTTTTTGCGACGGGTCATGGTCACTGACCCCGACCTCGTCTTTCCCGAATCGGTCGCAGCTTCAGAAATCCACAAGGCCGGCCAGAAAGGAAGGGCTGGCGCCAAGTTCCTGTTTCAGGCGATGGGCTTGGGCTCGTTTTTCTATTCTCTCGGTGTGATCCAGGTTTTCAAGGCCACTAAAGACTTCGTGATAAAAATCGGAACCGTCGGGACGAGTATCGTCCGGCTGGGCTCGACCCAGGATGCCGCCAAGATTAGCACCGGCGGGACAGTCGCCGTGGCCGGTCCGGGAATTTATCCCGCTTATATCGGGGTCGGCTACATTATCGGGCCTAAGCTCGCCTCATTGAACTTTGCCGGTGGGGTTCTGGCCTGGGGACTCTTCGCCCCTCTCTTGATGTTCTTCCTCGGCCCGCAGCTCATCGAAAAGTTTTACGGACCGGGTGTGGCCATGGCCCAAGTCGGATGGGGAGACATGGTGACCAATATCTGGCTGTTCATCATCCGTCCGATCGCCGTCGGCGGCATGCTCGTCGGCGCCGGCTATACGCTTTTCAAGATGAGAAAGAACCTGGCCGCCGGTATGAAAAGATCGATGAGCGACGTTAAGAAGGCTACCAGCCAACAGACCGGCATCACATCCAGGCTCGAAAAGGACCTAAATATCAAGCTCGTCCTGGGCGGGCTGGCGATTACCTTCCTTCTCATGATTTTCGTTTACAAAGTTTTTATCGGCACCTACCCGCCAGCGATTTTAGCCGCTGTGGTCATGGCCTTGGCGGGGTTCTTTTTTGCCGCCGTCTCTGGCAATCTTGTCGGAACCATCGGCTCATCCAATAATCCCATTTCTGGCCTAACCCTCTCCACGCTCATCATTGCCGCTCTGTTCATGGTCCTCATCGGCGCCACGGGAATACCCGGGGTGACCGCCGTGCTCGGGGTCGCTTCCGTCGTCTGCGTTTCGTCCGCGGTCGCCGGGGAAATGCTCCAGGACCTCAAGGTCGGGCATATTCTCGGAGGCACGCCTTGGAAGATGCAGGTCGGGAATATTTTCGGCATCCTAGTGTCCTCCATGGTTCTCTACTTTCCGCTCATGCTCCTGATCGGCGCCTTCAAATTGGGCAGCAAAGAACTCTCCGCCCCTCAAGCGGGACTCATGGCCGCGCTTTCTAAAGGCATTGTCGGGGGCGAAATGGCCTGGCCGCTGGTTATCGTCGGCATGCTGATGGGATTTGCCTTCATCCTGATCCAGGTCCGCTCGCCCATGCTCGTCGCTGTGGGCATGTACCTGCCGCTCGAAACAACATTCGCCATCTTCTGCGGCGGCATGATCAAGGGAATCATGGACAAGTACGCAGTCAGGCAAAAATTAAACCCGGCCCAGAAAGCCAGGGCAGACAATATCGGAATCCTGCTGGCGGCCGGCCTGATCGCGGGAGAAGGGCTGACGGGGCTGGTACGGGCCGGCTGGAAATTCTTTTTCCTACAAAATATTGTCCACTCCGACATCCCGCAGATCTTCAAAGGGGCAAATTATTTCGGCGGCATCGATCTCTACATCGGCGGCCTGGTCGTGCTCCTGCTCATCGCTTTTTATCTCATTTTTGTCCCGTTGAGAAATAAGGGGGCCGCAGACGAACCTCCGCCGCCCTCGGCTGTCATTTGATGATGAGGCCGTTTTCCTAGGTGATGGTTCTGGAATCGCCCCCTTTTTTATATTAAAATATGCCTCTGGATAAACAGATGGCTATTCTCGAAATTATCACGCTCGGGCATCCCACTCTGACCAAGAAGGCCGAGCCCATAAAAAAAATCGATGAGGAGATCATCGAGCTCGCCCGGAGCATGACCGAAACCATGCATGCCGCGCCCGGCTTGGGCCTGTCTGCTCCCCAGGTGGACGTCAGAAAACGCCTCATCACCGTGGACCTGTCCATCGGCGAAAAAAAAGAGGACTTGATCATCCTGATCAACCCCGAGCTCGTGCACCAAGAAGGCAAGATCGTCCGGGAAGAAGGCTGCCTGTCCGTCCCGGAAGTCTATGAAAAGATCGCCAGGCCTCAGAAAGTCATCATCAAAGGCTTGGATCTGGATGGCCAAGAAAAAGAAATCGAGGCCATCGACCTTCTGGCCAGGGTGTTCTGCCACGAGATCGATCATCTGAATGGAAGATTGTTCATCGACAGCCTCTCTTCCCTCAAGAAGAATTTAATAAAAAAGCGATTCAAAAAGAAGGCGGCCTCTTCGAAGAAATAATGCGTATCGTCTTTTTCGGCAGTCCGGCCACCGCCATCCCCTCGCTGGCCACGCTTCTCAGGGCCGGCCACCGCATCGAGCTCGTCATTACACAGCCGGACAAGCCTTTTGGGCGGGGAAAAAAGCTGAAGCCTTGCGCCGTCAAAACATTTGCCCTAGACAAAGGGCTTCCTCACTATGCCCCCGAAAGGATCCGAAAAGATGCGGCGGCCCTTAAAAAAATCCGAGAGGTCGAGCCGGAGATCATCGTCGTCGTCGCCTACGGACAGATGATTCCGCTCTCGATCATTGATATTCCCAAGTACAAATCGGTCAATGTCCATTTTTCCCTCTTGCCCAAGTATCGCGGAGCCTCGCCCGTCCAATGGGCGGTTCTGAACGGAGAAACACGGACCGGCGTGACGATCTTCAGGCTGAACGAGAAAATGGACGAGGGGGATATTTTAACGGCTGAAGAAGTGGCCATTCTTCCCAGGGAAACTGCGCTCAGCCTAGAGACCCGTCTGTCCTATATCGGTGCCGAACTCCTCTTCAAAACTCTGGCCGCCATCGAACGCGTCCGGCCCACCCTCCAAGATCATACCCAGGCCTCCTATGCCCCTAAGCTTAAAAAGGAAGACGGGTTGATCGATTGGGGCCAGGATGTCGAAGCCGTTGAACAGGAAGGTTCGGGCCATGACGCCCTGGCCTTCCGCCTACACGTTTTTGCACGGCCGCAGGCTCATCATCCAGGAAGGGCAGCCCTCATTCGAAAAGGCCGACCAAGATTCCCCCGGCACAATCGTCTCAATTGAAAAATACGGAATCATGGTCTGCTGCAAGGACAAGAGCCTGTACCTAATCCAGACTCTCCAGCCCGAAAACAAAAAGGCGATGAGCGCCTTTTCCTTTTCCTTGGGAAAACATCTCAAGACGTCGGATGGACTGGGCTGAGGGGAAGAGCGAGAAAGGGTTATTCTTCTTCGAGAATATAAGAATAGGGATTCATGGCCCGGTCGTTCAAATGGACTTCATAGTGGAGATGGGGGCCGAGCGCCTTCCCCGTATTCCCCACTTCGCCGATGATGTCCCTGCGCTTGACGTTCTGTCCGATCCGAACCAGGACCTTGTTCAAATGAGCATATAAGGTCGTCACGCCAAAGCCGTGGCTGATGGTGATCGATCTGCCGAGCATCTTATCATTATTGATCGCGATGACACTGCCGTCGGCGGTGGCCACCACCGGGCTGCCCCAGCCGGCCGCGATATCAATGCCTTTGTGGAATTCCTGTTCTTGCGTGAAGGGATCGGCGCGCCAGCCGAAGCTCGACGTCCACATGCCGACCGTCGGCCAAATGGTCGGTGTCGAAGCCAGTTGGGCGGTCCGGCTTTCGAAGAAATTCAGGAGCGTGTCGAAGTTTTTCTGAACGTCGTCTGTTTTCTGAGATAAGGATTTGATGTTCGCTGTCGAAAGCTGGGGCGGCGCACCGGGCACGGTCTGGCCCTCGCCGGCAGCATCTTTGACCGGGCCGACGCCAACATCTTTTAAAACATCCTGGGATTTGATCCCGGCAATCAGGTTGAGCTTTTTTTGGTAAGTCTCAAGGCTTTCGACTTTTTTGTTGAGGGTTCCGATCGAAGCTCGATATTGGACGAGCGTCTCTTTTTGCCGCTGGTTCTCGCTCAAGGCGGCCCGGTAGGTCTTGCGCGTCACTTGGATCCGGACATAATCCACCGTGACGGCCGCCAACAGGACGCCCAGGACGATGCCGCTCCACAGCAAAATTTTCAACGTCTTTTTCGTAACGGAAAGCGTCCGGTAGTTCGATTTGCCGTGCGGGACAATGATTAGAGATAAATATTTCTTTCCCATGAGGATGGTCTTTTTAGTTTACCCTTCTTTGTTACCATAACCCAATTTTCGATGTCAAGCAGTTTATTTCTTGGGATTCGACTTTTGCCGTCTCATATATTCCTCGATCCAGCGCACGATGTCCTGGGTCGAGGACCCCGGCAGAAATATTTCGGCAATGCCGATTTTTTTCATCTTGGGGATGTCTTTCTCGGGAATGATGCCCCCGGCGATGACCACGATGTCCTCGGCCTGGTTGCCCTTGAGCAGGCTGATGATTTTTGGAAAGAGCACCGTATGGGCACCGGAGAGAATGCTCAGGCCGATGATATCAACGTCCTCCTGGACAGCGGCATGGACGATTTCTTCGGGCGTCCGCCGCAGGCCGGAATAGATGACTTCCATGCCCGCATCCCGCAAAGCCCGGCAGATCACCTTGGCTCCCCTGTCATGGCCGTCCAGGCCCGGCTTGGCGACTAAAACTCGGATTTTTTTTCCAGGCATCGGATCCTCCCCCAAATAGCGTTAATACCAGATCGGCTCTTGATATTCGCCGTAGACCTCTTTGAGAGCGTCAACGATTTCCCCCAAGGTGGCGTATGTTTTAACACACCGGATGAGATGCGGCATGAGGTTTTCCTCATCGCCAGCCGCCTTCTTCAAATCCTTCAAACCGTCCTTAACCCGCTTGGCATTCCTCGTTGTCTTGATCTTTCTCAGCCGCGCCAGGTGGTGCCTAGCGACACTCCCGTCGATTTCCAGAAGCGAGATCGGCTCGTACTCCATGGCATAGGCATTGACGCCGACGATAATTTTTTCCTTGCCTTCGACGGCCTTTTGGTACCAGTAGGCACTGTCCGTGATTTCCTTCTGCGGGAAGCCGAGTTCGATGGCCTTGACCATGCCGCCCATGTCGTCGATTTTTTTAATGTAAGCTTCGGTTTCGCGCTCCATCTCCTTGGTCAGGGTTTCGACAAAATAAGAGCCGGCCAAAGGATCGATGGTGTTGATGACGCCGCTTTCATGCGCGATAATCTGCTGCGTGCGAAGGGCGATGGTCACTGCCTCTTCCGAAGGCAGGCCATAGGTTTCATCCAGAGAATTCGTATGGAGCGACTGGGTCCCCCCGATAACGGCCGCCAGCGCTTGGAGGGCAACGCGGATGACGTTGTTGTAGGGCTGCTGGGACATCAAGGACACGCCGGATGTCTGCGTATGAAACCTCAGCCACCAAGACCTGGGATTTTTGGCCTTGAACCTCTTTTTCATGACCTCGGCCCAGATCTTTCGGGCCGCCCGGAACTTAGCGATCTCTTCAAAAAAATCGTTATGGGCATTGAAGAAAAACGAAAGCCGCGGCGCAAACTCGTCCACGTCCAGGCCCCGCTCGAGCGCCCATTCGACATACTCGATGCCGTCGCGGAGGGTGAACGCCAGCTCCTGAATGGCCGTCGCGCCCGCCTCGCGGATATGGTACCCGGAAATCGATATCGTATTCCAGCGCGGGACCTCCTTGGTCCCGAATTCAAACGTATCGACGATGAGTTTCATCGAAGGCCGGGGCGGAAAGACAAATGTCTTCTGGGCGATGAATTCTTTAAGCATATCGTTCTGGATCGTGCCCGAGATGACCTTGGGCGAAACGCCCTGCTTTTCCGCCACGGCGATGTACATGGCCCAGAGGACGGCGGCGGGCGGGTTGATGGTCATAGAGGTCGTGATTTTGTCGAGGGGAATGCCGTCAAAAAGGATTTCCATATCGGCCAGGGAATCGATGGCGACGCCGCATTTTCCGATCTCGCCGCGGGCCATGGGGTGATCGGAATCCATCCCCATCAAAGTCGGCAGATGGAAGGCGACGCTCAACCCCGTCTGGCCTTGGGCCAGGAGATATTTGTACCTTTTATTTGTGTCCTCGGCTGTGCCGAAACCGGAGAACTGGCGCATTGTCCAGGGGCGCCCCCTATACATGGTCGGATGAACTCCTCTAGTGAAAGGGTATTCGCCGGGAAACCCCAATTCCCTTTTATAATCAAATCCCGGGATGTCCAGTGGCGTATAGAGTTCCTTGATTCTTCTTCCAGAAACGGTCGTCCAGTCCTTGACCTCGCATGCATTCTGCCTGAAAACCTTGTCGTACTTTTCTCTTTTCCAAGAATCAAAAGATTTCTTCAATACGATCTCCTTCCTTTCCATCCAAGGGAACGGCCTTATTTTCCCCAGTCACTCGAGAAATCGCATTCTCCTCCAAAAAAATAGACCCATCCCCTTTTTCAAGGGCGTGACCAAAAATACCAGATTAATGGAAATTTAACAAGCCGGCCTGGATCGGAGACGCTCATGAGCCGCAGAGGACCGAACCCCCGTTGATATTGATAACGGTGCCGGTGATATGGCGGGCCAGATCCGAGGCCAAGAACAAGATCGGGCCTGCAATATCCTCCGGCGATGGAATCCGCTTCAGCGGAATCGATTGGCGCACGCTTTCCCTGAAAGCCGTGTCGCTGAAGGACTCCGCGCACATGTCCGTATCCACCCAACCCGGGGCCACGCAATTGACGCGGATATTGCACGGAGCGAGCTCTACCGCCAGAGATTTCGTCAGGGCCAGCAGGGCGCCTTTGCTCGCGGCGTAATGAGAATGAAGCGCCTCTCCCCTGACGGCGGCCGTGGATGCCACATTGATGATCCATCCCTGCTTCTGGTTTTTCATGTGAGGGACAACGGCGTTGGTGAAATAGAAGACGCTGTCGAGGTTGACCTCCATGGTCTCTTTCCAGACCTCTGTGTCCATCTTGCCCATTTCTCCATAGGTCCAGATCCCCGCATTGTTGACAAGAACATCGATGCGGCCCCAGGACCGGATGATATCGTCCACCATCCGCCTCACGTCAGCCTCATGGGATATCTCAACTTGATAAACCAAGCAGGACCTGCCTTTGGTCTCAATAGCCTTCTTGACGTCAAAGGCTTCCTTTTCGCGGCATTGGAAATTGAAGGCAACGTCGCTTCCCGCTTCGGCAAACAGGAGGGCCGTAGCTCGGCCGATGCCCCGCGACCCGCCCGTGATCAGCGTTGTCCGGCCTTTTAATGCGATCATCAGTTTCTTTCTCCTGGCAAAAATTCATCGCCCCCTCTCCCCTGTCTTTCAAGGAGGGAGGGGGACATTCAAGATTCGGGATTTAACCGGCATAGTGCAAGGAAAAATCGGTCACCTCATCAAATTGGTGATAGCGGTAGATGTCGGCGGTGTATGGCATAATTTTCTCTTTCATTACGGAAAAATATTTTTCGAGGCCGGGCAGTTTTCCTTCCAGGGAAGCAATGGCCGCCAGCTCCGCCGATCCAAGGTAAACACGCGATCCGTCGCCCATGCGATCATCGAAGTTGCGCGTCAACGTGGAAATGATCGTCGCGCCGGGCTGGACCCGGGCCTGGTTTCCCATGCACAGCGAGCAGCCGGGGATCTCGATCCTCGCTCCGACGCCCGAATAAATCGCATAATATCCCTCTTTCTTCAACTGGTTGGCGTCCATTCGGGTTGGGGGGGTGAGCCAAATGCGCGTCCTTAAATAGCCCGCCTTGTCGAAAATTTTGGCGGCGGCCCGGAAATGCCCGATGTTCGTCATGCACGACCCGATGAACACCTCGTCGATCTTGTCACCGGCGACTTCGGAAAGCAGCTTCACATCATCGGGGTCATTGGGGCAGGCCAGGATGGGCTCTTTGATTTCGGCCAGATCGATCTCCAGGACGGCCGCATAAGCGACGTTTTTATCGGCCTGAAGGAGCGTCGGCTTTCCCAGCCAGGCCCGGCAGGCATCAATTCTTTTCCGCAGCGTCCGGGCATCTTGGTAGCCCTGCTCGATCATCTTTTCCATCAGGGCTATATTGCTCTTCAGATATTTGGCCACCCGTTGGGGGTCCAGGGCGATGACCCCGCCCGCCGCCGACCGCTCTGCGGTTGCATCCGTCAGCTCATAGGCCTCGTCCACGGTCAGGTCCGGCAGGCCTTCCATCTCGATCAGACGGCCGTTGAACACGTTTTTTTTCCCTTTTTTGGCAACCGTCAGCAGCTCCTGCTTGTTGGCAAAATAGGGAATAGCATTGACCACGTCGCGCAGGGTGATGCCCGGATTGAGCTTACCCTGGAAACGGACAAGCACCGATTCGGGCATGTCGAGCGGCATAAACCCCAAGGCCCCGGCGAAAGCGACAAGCCCCGAGCCGGCCGGAAAGCTCAAGCCGATCGGGAAGCGGGTATGAGAATCTCCCCCTGTCCCCATGGTATCTGGCAAGATAAGCCTGTTGATCCAGGAGTGGATGACTCCGTCGCCCGGTTTCAAGGACACACCTTTCCGCTCGACGACGAACTTAGGCAGAGTCTTATGCATCTTGACATCGGCTGCCTTAGGATAGGCCGCCGTGTGGCAGAACGACTGCATGAAAAGCTCGGTCTGGAATTCAAGACAGGCCAGCTCTTTCAGCTCATCCGCGGTCATGGGACCCGTGGTATCCTGGGACCCGACCGTGGTCATCTTGGGCTCGCAAGCGGAGCCCGGCAAAATCCCGTCCAGGCCGCAAGCCTTTCCCACGATTTTTTGGGCCAGGCTGAAGCCCTGTCCCGGCTTGGGCTTAGGATTTTCGATCCGGGTGAGGAATTCCGCTTCGGGCAGACCCAAGGCGACGCGCGCTCTATTGGTCAGCGCACGGCCGATGATCAGGTTCAACCGTCCACCCGCCCGGAATTCGTCCTTGATGGTCGCCGGCTTGAATTCAAACTTGGCCAAAATTTCTCCGGACGGGCTCTTGATCGTCCCGGCTTCGGAATCCAGGGTGATGACGTCTCCGGTTTTGAGCTTGGAGACGTCGGCCATGATGGGCAAGCCGCCGGAATCCTCTGTCGTATTGAAAAAGATAGGAGCGATCAGGCCCCCGACCACAACACCCCCCCGCCGTTTATTGGGAACATAAGGAATGTCTTCACCTATGTGCCACATTAAGGAATTGCAGGCCGATTTGCGCGAAGATCCGGTTCCCACCACATCGCCGACAAAAACAACCCGTTGTCCTTCCGAACGAAATTGGCTGATCGTTTTTAATGCGCCCGGGAACCTGGTTTCGCCCATAGCCAAGGCATGGAGAGGAATATCGGGACGGCTGGAGGCGTGTTTGGCCGGCGAAAAATCATCCGTGTTGATCTCCCCGTCCACTTTAAAGACTTTCAGCCTCAGAGCTTGGGGAAAGCCCGGTTTGGAAAGGAACCATTCCCCGTCGGCCCAGGATTTCAGAATGTCTTGGGCATGAGGATTTGTCTTGGCCAGTTTCAGGATAGTGTCAAAAGCACCGTAAACCAGAATGATGGGCTTGAGAGCCTCCGCTGCGTTTGAGGCGAGTTTCGGGTTCTCTAGGAACTCAACAAGCGGTCCGACGTTATATCCGCCGAGCATCGTGCCCAACATAAAGATGGCGTCTATTCGGGAGACCACGGGCGACGAGCTTTCTCCCCTCCCCACCTTTGCCAGCCAGGCCGCTTTGACCTTGGCTGCGGGGTCCACGCCCGGCGACACGCGGTTTTTGAGCAGGTTCACAATCTGCTCTCCCTGGCCTTTCGGCGGATTCTCCAGGAGCTTGCAAACATCGGCCGTCTCGTCTGGATTCAAGGGCAACGGCGGAATCCCCTGCCCTTTCCTCTCATTTTCTTGTTTAAAATAATTATCCAGCATGGCACTCTCCCGCTGATTTCCGATGGTTATGATTCACATAGTGTATAGAATGTTTTATAGTTCATTGTCAATGCAATCGCGCAGGCGGAGCCTGACGGGTGAACTGGTTGTCCGGGGTCTCCGGACACTCTTGGAGCACCTTTTCACAACTTCCCCTCCCGAAAGGTTTCCTTCCAAGAGTGTCCCTCCTTATAAATTCAATGCCTGATGCTCCTTGGAAGGATGGCAGGGAGCGAAGCGACCGGACACTCTTGGAGGAGGAACCTTTCACGGGTTCCCCCTCCAACGGGCGGCGGGAAGATCCGCCCGCCCTGCCACCCCTTCAAGGAGCATTTTCCCATGAATTCATTTTTAAATGCTTCTAAGAATGAAACCCTAAGGAAGGGTTTCCTTCCAAGAGTGTCCATGTTGATTTTCCTCAGCGATCATTATAGAATGGCTCCTCTATTTTTTCCTATGATTAAATCTTTAGAAAGGAGGACAAATTATGGATAAGGCTGCCATCGAAAGAGCCAAAGAACATTTTGGCAAGATTCTCGAGAACCAGATGAATCGCATGGAGCGCGTCAAATCTGCGCCGGACTGGATCGATTATGGCAAAATCAAACCGCTCAAAGTCGGCTTGATAGGCGGAGACGGCATCGGGCCGTTTATCGCCAAGGACGCCAAGCGCGTCCTACATTTTCTGCTCAAAGACGAGATCAAGAACGGCAAGGTCGTCATCAACGACATCGAGGGCCTGACCATCGAAAATCGCGCGGCCTGCAACAAGCCCATCCCCGACGACGTCCTCGCCGAGATCAAAAAATATCATGTCACTCTCAAAGGGCCCACGACCACTCCGCGCAAAGGCGATCCCTGGCCGAACATCGAGAGCTGCAACGTCGCCTTGCGCAAGGAATTGGACCTATTCGCCAACGTCCGGCCGGTTCGGGTTCCCAAGCAGGGCATCGACTGGATCTTCTTCAGAGAGAACACCGAGGACCTCTATGCCCTCGGCCCCTACGGCATCGAAGTCGATAAAGACATCGCCATAGACTTCCGTTTGATCTCCGCGCCCGGCTCGGACCGCATCTGCCGGCTGGCCTTTGAGCACGCCAAGACGAACGGCCGCATGCGCGTGACCTGCGTGACGAAGGCGAACGTCATCAAGACGACCGACGGCCGTTTTCTCGAAAACTTCTACCGCATCGCCAAAGATTACCCGAATATTCAAGTCGATGACTGGTATATCGATATCATGACCGCCAAGCTGGTCGACGAAAAACGGCGCCGCGACTTTCAGGTCCTGGTGCTTCCCAACCTTTATGGGGACATCCTGACGGACGAAGCCGCCGAGTTCCAAGGGGGTGTCGGCACGGCGGGGAGCGCCAATATCGGGAAACAATATGCCATGTTCGAAGCCATTCACGGCTCGGCCCCTCGCATGGTCAAAGAAGGACGCGCCCAGTTCGCCGACCCTGCCTCCATGATCCGGGCCGCGGCCATGCTTCTCGCCCATATCGGATTCCCGGAAAAAGGCAAAAGCCTGGAGATGGCGCTCGACATCTGTGGCCAGTACGAGAAGAAACTGGTGATCACCGGACGATCGACCGGCGCCACGGGAACGGCATTCACCGATTACCTGATGGAAACCCTCCGAGATCCGAAGCTCAAAGGTCGGTGGGACGCTTACCTGAAAGCATAATTCGGCGCTATTTGCCGCCTTGACTCGCTCAAGGAAATTCATTATATTCTGGCTTCGACCGCGGCCAGGCCGAGTCGAATGGCGAATAAGTGGAATTGAACGCTGAGTTCTCAAGGGCTGTCATAAAATTGACGGGGCCCCGAAGCTCCGACGATTTTTAATATTCTTGTACAGGAGGTCTTAATGGGTTTTCAGAGAAAGAAGATCGCACTCATCGGCGGCGGCCAGATCGGCCAGATCCTGGCCATGATCGCCTCCCAGAAAGAGCTGGGAGACATCGTCATCCTTGATATTCCTGCTTATGAGAATCCGGTCAAAGGCAAGGCCCTCGACCTGATGGAAATGGCTCCCCACGGCGACTACGACGCCAATATCGCCGGCACGTCGAATTACAAAGACATCGAAGGCGCAGACGTCGTGATCGTCACGGCCGGCAAGCCCCGCGAAGCGGGCATGACCCGGGAAGACCTGCTCAACGTGAACCTCAAGATCATCACCGATGTGGCCAACGGCGTGAAACAGTATGCGCCCAAAGCATTCTGCATCATCCTGACCAATCCCCTCGACGCGATGGTCTACGCATTCTACAAGCTGACCGGTTTCCCCAGGCATCAGGTCGTCGGCATGGCCGGTGCGTTGGATACGGCGCGCTGGCGCGCCTTCATCGCCATGGAGCTCGGCGTATCGGTCGCCGATGTGGCCGGCACGGTTCTCGGCGGTCACGGGCCCGATATGGTGCCCCTGCCCAGGTTGACCACGGTCGGCGGCGTGCCCCTGGCCGAAATCGCCACCAAAGAGCAGATCGACAAGCTGGCCCTCCGGACACGCGAAGCGGGCACGGAAATCGTGAAACTCTTCGGCAAAGGCTCGGCCTTCTTCAGCCCGGCCTGGAGCGCGGCCACCATGGCCGAATCCTATCTCAAGGATAAGAAGCGCATTATCGCCTGCGCGGCGCTCTGCCAGGGCGAATATGGAATCAACGGCCTCTTCATCGGCGTGCCCTGTCTGATCACGGCCAAGGGTCTCGAAAAGATCTACGAGATCAAGCTGACCGAAGAGGAGAACGCCCTGCTCCAGAAGACCATCGCTTCCGTCAAAAAAACGACCGAAGAGACTAAGCTATAAGGCCTTGAGCGATGGCGCGAAGCATCGCTTTCGCTTTGAAAGGTTAAGACAATGGCAGAACACAGAATCACGACTCCGGTCACCGACGACGTCATCGCCAAGATGAAGGCCGGCGACCGCGTCTATATCACGGGCTACCTCCTCTGCGGACGCGATTCCGCCCACAAAAAACTGGTCGACCTTATCAAGGACGGCAAACAGCTTCCGATTGATGTCAAGGGACAGCTAATCTACTATGTCGGCCCCACACCCGCCCGGCCCGGAAAAGCCATCGGCTCGGCCGGCCCGACGACCAGTTACAGGATGGATTCCTATGCGCCCATCCTTCACTCGCTGGGCCTCAAGGGTTCGATCGGCAAGGGTTCGCGCAGCAAGGAAGTCAAAGAGGCCATGATGAAGTTCAAGGCCGTTTACTTGGCCGCGGTCGGCGGAGCGGGCGCCCTGATCTCCAAGAGCATCGAAAGCTCGGAAATCGTGGCCTATCCCGAGCTGGGACCGGAAGCGATACGCAGAGTCAAAGTCAAGGATTTCCCCTGCATCGTCATCAACGACATGTATGGCGGGGACCTATACGAAGAAGGAAAGAAGAAGTATCGGATCGCATAAAAATGTGAGGGCGGCGCGGGCTTGTCTCGAGAGGCCTGGTCCGCCCTCAAAAAAATCAGGATTGTGCTAAGAATAACGAAGCAGGAGAGAAGAATTAAGCACTAAATGCTATGACCCTTCCCCAACCCCCCTTAGGCAATTAAGGGGGGCTGGAAACATGCCGTCGGAGGTAAAAAAGAGAAGTGAAAATCCACGAATACCAAGCCAAACAGATCCTGGCCAAATATGGTGTCCAAATCCCGAAAGGTGAAGTCGCGGAGACCGCGGAAAAGGCTGCAGAAATCGCCGGGAAGATCGGGCCCAAGGTCGTCCTAAAAGCTCAGATCCACGCCGGAGGCAGGGGCAAGGGCGGCGGCATCAAGCTGGCCAACGGCGCTGAGGACGCAAAAAAACTCGCCAAGGACATGATCGGGATGAAGCTCATCACCCACCAGACAGGGCCGGAAGGAAAGATCGTTAAGCGGCTCCTGGTCGAGGAAGCTCTGGAAATCGCCCGCGAGCTCTATATCGGCATCGTCATCGATAGGGCCCGCGAGGCCGTTGTCATCATGGCTTCTACCGAAGGCGGCGTGGAAATCGAAAAGGTCGCCGCCGAGAAGCCCGAGCTGATATTCAAGGAATATGTCAATCCCGCGTCTGGATTCGCCGGGTTCCAGGCTCGAAAACTGGCCTTCCAGCTGGGACTCGCAGGAGAAACCCATAAACAGGCCGTGAAGTTCATCACCGCGCTTTATCGGGCCTTTGAAGGAACGGACGCATCGCTGGCCGAAATCAACCCTCTTCTTGTCACAAAACAAGGAAGCGTATTGGCCTTGGACGCCAAGATGAATTTTGATGATAACGCGCTGGCCCGCCATCCCGAGATCCAGGCCATGCGCGACCTGGACGAAGAAGAACCGCTCGAGGTCGAGGCCTCCAAATTCAACCTGAACTACATTAAGCTGGATGGAAATGTCGGCTGCATGGTCAACGGCGCCGGGCTGGCCATGGCCACCATGGATATCATCAAATATTCGGGCGGCATGCCGGCCAATTTCCTGGATGTCGGCGGCGGCGTCTCCGAAGAGGCCGTCACCAATGCCTTCAAGATCCTTGTCTCCGACAAGGATGTCAAGGCCGCCCTGATCAACATCTTCGGCGGCATTGTCCGCTGCGACCTGGTCGCCGCCGGAATCGTCAAGGCCGCCCAAGAGATCGGGATCAAAGTTCCGATGGTGGTCAGGCTCAAAGGCACGAATATGGACGCGGGCAAAAAAATCCTCGAGGAATCCGGCCTGGCTTTTTATGCCGCCGACACCATGAAGGAAGCCGCGGAAAAGGTCGTCCCACTGGCCCAACAGCAGGTAAAAAGGAGCGCCCGATGAGCATCCTGATCGATGAAAAAACCCGAGTTGTTGTCCAGGGCATTACGGGTGGAGAGGGCACATTCCACACCCAAAAAATGGTGGAATACGGCACCAAGGTCGTGGCCGGAATGACCCCGGGCAAAGGCGGCACAACCCATTTGGGAATCCCTGTGTTCAACACCGTGGCGGAAGCCCGGCTGAAGGCCGGGGCCAATGCGGCAGCCATCTTCGTTCCACCCTTCTTTGCCGCCGACGCCATCATGGAAGCGGCCGAAGCGGGCATCGAAGTGATCGTCTGTATCACGGAAGGCATCCCCACCTTTGATATGATCAAGGCCAAAGCCTTTCTGCGGGGCAAAACCTGCGCGCTCATCGGCCCCAACACGCCCGGAGTCATCTCTCCGGGGAAATGCAAAATCGGCATCATGCCCGGCCCTATCCACGCGCCCGGCCGGATCGGCATCATCTCTCGCTCCGGAACGCTGACTTACGAGGCCGTGGACCAGGTCACCAAGCTCGGCCTCGGCCAGTCGACAGCGATCGGCATCGGCGGCGACCCGATCGTCGGGATGAAATATATCGACTTGCTCAAGCTGTTCAAAGAGGACAAAGGCACGGAAGCCGTCATCATGATCGGCGAAATCGGCGGAACCGCCGAAGAGGAAGCCGCTGCCTACATCCAGAAAGAATTCGACAAGCCTGTCATCGGCTTCATTGCCGGACAAACGGCTCCCCCGGGACGCCGCATGGGACATGCCGGCGCCATTATCTCCGGCGGAAAAGGCACCGCCAAGGAGAAGATGGAAGCGCTCGAAGCCGCGGGGGTCCATGTGGCCAAAAGCCCCGCCGAAATCGGACTCAAGGTCAAAGACGCCTTAAAAAAGTGACCCTGTCGAATCCCCTTCCCCGGCCCTGTCGGAAGGGAGAAGAAGGGGATTTTTTTAGCTAAATGTTGAGGGTTGGCCCTGGTAAAAAGCTAAAAGCGGATTTTCACATCCACACGGCTGAAGATCCCTGTGACAACATCAAGCACACCGCCATCGAGCTCATCGACCGGGCGTCCGAACAAAATTTTGACGTGCTGGCGATCACCAATCACCTGGCCATTACCTTCACCAAAAAGCTGGAGAGCTATGCCGCCCGGAAAGGGATCCTTCTCATCCCCGGAACAGAAATCATGGTGGACAGGGCCCATGCCCTCGTCATCAATCCCCGATTCAAAATCACGAAAGACAAATATCGCCTCGATGAAATGCCCGGGCTGAAGGATGACAAAAGCCTGTGGATCGCGCCGCATCCTTTTTTTTCTTGTCCAAATCCCTGCGATCAAGGATCTATTCTTGGCTTCCCTGCTTCGACGCCCTCGAGTTCTCGAGCTACTATTCAGACCTGATCAACCCCAATAAAAAGGCACTCCGGATTGCTTCTCTGAGCCACAAGCCGGTGATCGGCAACTCCGATGCCCACGCTCTTTGGCAGTTCGGCAAGACCTATTCCCTGATCGATTCCGAGAAGGACACGGCCTCTGTCATCGAGGCCATTAAGACGGGCAAGGTCGAAATCCAGAGCTCGCCGTATTCCTTATCCCAAATCGGCTGGCTCTTTATGAAATCCATCACATTTGATAGAATTTGGCATGCCTTGAAACTTTGATCCTGGCGGAGGAGGCTTCCATGAAAAAGCGGACAGCATTTTCGCTGGTTTTCACCATGCTTTGTGTCCAGATCGCGAGCCAGGGGTTCACCCCGCAGTCGCAGCAGCCGGCGGCCGCGACCGTTCTTCAAGTTAGAGACGGCATCTATATGGTCAAGGGCGGAAGCGGGGCGAACACAGGTTTCTTTATCGGCAAAAACGGCGTCCTGGCAATCGACGCCAAGATGACCGCCGATTCGTCGAAGCAAGAGGTCGAGGAGATTAAGAAATTGACGCCCAACCCGATCAGGATGATGGTCATCACCCATAGCGACGGCGATCACGTCAACGGGTTGAACGGTTTTCCTATAGGCATGAAGATCATAGCCCACGCGCAGACGAAAAAAGACATGGAAGAGGCGTTCAAAGACACTCCCCTCCAGGCTCTCCAAGCCTATCTACCAAATCAGACATTCACCGATCCGGTGTTCGCTCTGTCCTTGGACGGTGAATCCATCCGGCTTCTTCATTTCGGACCGGCGCATACCAGCGGAGATCTCGTGGTCTATTTTCCTGCCCAAAAAGTCGCGTTTGTCGGCGATCTCGTTTTCATCGGCCGCGACCCTCTCATCCACCGTCAGAAGGGCGGGACATCATTCGGGCTGGTCAAAAATTTGAAAGGGATCCTGGCGCTCGATGCCGACACTTTTATTTCCGGCCATAATGACATCCTCGGCAGGAAAGACGTTGAAGGCCTGCTCACTTCAATCGAGGATAAACAACAAAAAATCCAGGCGCTGGTCAAGGAAGGCCAATCCCTCGATGACATTAAAAAAAAGCTTAACGTCGAGGAACGCCCATCTCCGACCGGCCGGCGCTCGATGAGCCTGGTCGAGGTGATCTATCTCGATATCACAGAAAAAAAATAAAGAACCCGGATCAAAGCGCTTTCTTGGGCTCCGCCGGCGCCTCTTTGAATTTCAGAACAACGTCCCTTTCCTGAGCATTGCGGAGAATCCGGAACTTGACCTCGTCTTCCCATTTGAACTTGGCTAGATCAATCCTGAGCTCGTTGATATCCGTGGCCGGCTTCCCATCGACCGCCAGGACGATATCGCCTTTTTCAAAATCGGCGCCCTTGGCGACGCCGTCCATGGGCTTGCCGTCGATGACGACATTCTCCAGCCCTTTGAATTTCTTGAAGCTGAGGCCGACCGAGGGAAACGCAGGCCTTGCCTCTTCTGGGATTCCCCAGATGTAGTCGCCGAGGCTCCTTGAGACCCGGACGCTTTTCTGGCCTTTGGGAACGAACACGGAAATGACGGTTTTGCCCGCCAGACGGCTCTTTTCGTAGGCCCGCAGATTGATGCCCAGATGATAGATCAGATGGCCTGACCCGGCCAGGACAATCATCTTTTTTTGCTCTTTTTTCAAACCTTCGAGCGCGTGATAGCCCATGACAAAATCCCAGGCCGTTTGAGACCGGTACAGGCCCTCGAACATCATGTCCAAGCCCGCGCCTTTCATCTGATGGGGGATCTCCGCGCTCTCAAAAATTGTCCGGATCAACTGCCTGTGTTCCGGATGCGTCAGGTCGGGCTTGGGGACGATCGCTTTTTCTTCGTCGTTGAGGGCGTCCCAGCCGCTCATCCGAATCTTGGTGATAATTTCCTTGGGCGCATTGAGGCCGTAGACGGGAATCGTCTTGGCCTTGGCAAAAGCGAAGATCTTTTCGTAGAAACCGAAATTGAAATTCCAATGGATATACCATAGGCCTTCGCGGAGAAATTCGTCTTGGGAAAGGATGCCCAGGCTCCATTTATTCAAGACATCCTGAGATGTCACTGGGAACATTTCCAGGCCGATGGCGATGTTGCGGTCCTGTTCGTACAGCGCCTGGATGATCTTCAACTGGAATTCATGCATGGGGAGAGAATTATGGGTTTCCCCGATGTACACGAGTGGGATTCCCCTCATCTCCTGGATCATTTTGGCAAAGGGCACGGCTTTTCCAGTTTCCATCGAGACGAGCTCGTCGCGAGCGACATCCAGAACTTTATCCTTGAACCTGGGATCACCGATCTTGAGCTGCAGCGATTTATCGCCGGTATCCTGCCCGGTCGCAGGGAAGACAGAACAAAGACAAAACAGAAGCGCCACAAAACATGTATTTAACCTCTTGATAGGCATGCTCATGATCCTCCATTTTAAAAAATTCCCATGTATGATATCTCCGCGGTCTCGGCCAAGTCAACTCGAAGGGAACCGGCTGTCCGCGTTTCCCGCCCGCACCAACGTGATATTGCCTAGGATCCCGTTTAGAGTATAATCGGTCTTGGAAAACCGAGGGACGGACGATGGAAGAAGCCGCCGCAGATCAGAAAAAATCGATACGGACATTCGCCTTGGCCTCGTTTTTGAACGACATGGGCTCGGACATCATCTATCCCATCTGGCCCCTTTTTGTCACCACGATTCTCAAGGCCAACATGGCCGCGCTCGGTTTTCTCGACGGGCTAGGCGAAGCGCTCGTGTCTCTTTCCCAGGCCGCCTCCGGCTATCTTTCGGACCGGATTCAAAAAAGAAAAATTTTCATTTGGGTTGGGTATCTCTGCGGCTCCGGCTCAAGGCTAGGATATGCCATTTCTTCTGTCTGGCAGCATCTCATTCCCTTCAGGATTTTGGATAGGATCGGCAAGATCCGGAACGCACCCCGGGACGCCCTCATAGCCGATCTCTCCACGAACGATACGAGGGGAAGAAATTTCGGCCTTTTGCGGACGATGGACAACGCCGGCGCCGTCGTGGGGATCCTAATCTGTATCGCCTTAGTCAACCGATTGGGTATCAAGCTGCTTTTTGCTTTGGCCGCCATCCCCTCCCTGATCGGCGCTTGGCTCATTGTCCTGAATATCAAGGAAAAGAAGACCGGCGGTGTTAAGATCTACAAAGGCATTTCGTTTAAAGACATCCATAAAAATCTGCGGCTCTACATGGTTCTGAATGCTCTCTACGCTCTGGGCGCCTTCAGCTATTCCTTCCTGCTGGTCTATGCCAAAAATTTCGGGTTCAAGGTCGTCTTTGTTCCGGTCCTTTATCTGATCTATACGGCCGCGGCATCCCTATTTTCCCTCCCTTTTGGCAAGCTTTCAGACAAGATCGGCCGGAAGCCCGTTTTGATGTTGGCCTATCTATTTTGGGCGGGCGTCTGCCTGGGCATCATCGTCAGCCGCAGCCGCCTCCTCATCGTCGGCCTTTTTGTTCTCTACGGGATCCACAAGGCCGCCCTTGACCCTGTCCAGAGGACCTTGGTCTGCGAGCTCTCCCCCCTGCCCTTCCGGGCGAGCTGCCTGGGCGGGTTTCAAATGGTCATCGGGCTCTGCGCCCTGCCCGCTTCGTTGGTCGCCGGATTTCTTTGGGACAGGATGGGCATGTTCGCTCCGTTCTTTTTTTCATTGGCCTTGACGGCCTTGGCCCTCGGCCTGCTTGTCTTCGTCAAGGAAGGTCGATCCTCCTCTTAAGTACCATTTTTTGATTCTTGACTTTTCCCGGGTGCCTTCCTATAGTCTTTACCAGGCAGAAAAGGAGAATCGCCTATGGACAAGACAGAAACGTTGAAAGACGGGACTAAGATCGTCATCCGGGAATTGACAGCCAAGGACCTCGATGCCCTGATGAAATTTTATCTCGGGCTCCCGGCTGAGGACCGAAAATATTTGCGTATCGATGTCACCGATCGGCTTGTCGTCGAAAAGAGAATCAACCGCATGGCAGACGAGCGAGCGTTCCGTTTGGTCGCAGTGCACGGCCGTGACATCACCGCCGATGGCGACCTAGAGTTGTCCGGCGAGGTCTGGCGCCTTCACCAAGGAGAGCTCCGGGTCATCGTTGCCCGGCCTTTTCAGCATAGGGGACTTGGCATGATCATGATGAGAGAGCTTTATCACCTGGCGGTCGAGAAAGGTGTGGAGACTGTCGTGGTCAAGATGCTGCGGCCTCAAAAGGCGGCCATCAACATCTGTCACAAGCTTGGATTTCACGAAGAGGTGATCATCCCCGACTATGTCAGCGACCTGGATGGCCAAACGCAGGACTTGATCATCATGAAGAGCAATATCCAGGACCTGTTGAAGGAAATGGAGCATTTTTTTACAGATACCGACTGGCAACGCTGCCAATAGGACAGGTCCAGGACCTTATTCTTCTTCCGGCTTGACCCGGCCTTCCTTGATCGCCTCGTTGATGATTTTTGGCTGGAGGTGGGAGGGGACTTCCTCGTAATGGGAAAATTCCATCAAGAATGAGCCGCGTCCGCCCGTGATCGAAGTCAGGGTGGGCTCAAAATCGAGCATTTCGGACATCGGCACCACCGCTTTTAGGATGCGCATATTCCCCTTCTGCTCCATGCCCTGGACCTTTCCCCGCCGCCCGTTCAAGTTGCCCATGATATCGCCCATATAGGCATCCGGCGTGTAGACCTCCACATTCATGATCGGCTCCAGGATGGTCGGCTTGGCTTCTTTCATGGCCAGCTTGAAGGCCTTGGACGCCGCTATTTTGAAGGCGATATCCGAAGAATCGACTTCGTGGAAGGAGCCGTCGTAGAGGGTGATCTTGAAATCGACAACGGGAAACCCGGCCAGCACTCCTTTTTTCTTAGCCTCCACCAGACCTTTTTCGATGGAGGGGATATAGTTCTTAGGAATGGACCCGCCAAAGATCTTGTCCTCGAACTCGAAATCCTTGCCTCTCGCCAGGGGCTCCATCTTGATCCAGACGTCCCCGTATTGGCCGCGGCCGCCGGTCTGTTTTTTATGCTTGCCTTGGACATCGGCCCGGCCTTTGATCGTCTCCTTGTAGGAAATCTTGGGCGGCTTGAGGTCGACGTCGACATTGAAGCGCTTCTTCAGCTTGTCGGTGATGATCTTCACGTGGAGTTCGCCGTTGCCCGAAATCAGCAGCTGGTTTGTATCCGGATCGCGTTCAAAACGGACGGTCGGGTCTTCTTCCGTAATCCGGTGGGACGCCTGCGAGATCCGGTCTTCATCGGCCCTTGTCTTGGGCTCGATGGCGAAGGAGATGGACGGTTCGGGGAATATAATCGGCGGGATCTCGATCCCGCTGCCCTTGGCGCACAGCGTATCGCCGGTCGTGGTCGCCTTGAGCTTAGCCGTCGCCACAAGGTCGCCTGCCTTGGCCTGGCCAGCGGGCGACTGTTCCTTGCCCTGCAGGAAGAACAGCCCGCTCAGCTTCTCATCGCTGTTTTTGCCGGAATTGGTCACGGTCGAATCGGGGTTGGCCTTTCCCGAAAAAACCCGCATCAGCGAAATCCGCCCCGTATACGGATCGGAGATTGTTTTGAAGACGAGCGCGGCAAATGGCGCGTCGGCAGTCGCTTTGAGGCTATCCTCTTTGCCGTTGACCTTGACCTTGATTTCCTTCCGGTCAAGGGCGGACGGCATATAGTCCAGAATTCCGTCAAGGATGGTCTGAGCGCCGATGTTCAACAGGGCCGACGCCACGAACACGGGGTATAGCTGGTGGTTAAGGATGCTCTTTTTAAATCCGGCGGCCATTTCTTCGGCCGACAGATCGCCCTTCTCTAGATATTTTTCCATCAGCTTCTCATCATTTTCGGCCACCATCTCGACAAGCTCTTTGTACCGTTTGTCCGCCTCGGCCTTGAGCTCGGCCGGGACCGCCTCTTCCTTGAATTTTCCGCTCTCATCCTTTTCAAAAACATAGGCTTTTTGACGGACCAGGTCGACAACGCCGCGGAAATTTTTTTCCTCCCCGATGGGCAGCTGAACGGGAACAGCCTGCCGGCCGAAAAATTGATGGATGGCTTCGAGGGTCCGGGCAAAATTCGCGTTTTCCCGGTCCAGTTTATTGATGATGATCAGCCGGGGCAATCCGAATTCCTCGAGCATCTCCCAGACTTTCTCTGTCCCGACCTCGACGCCCGCGACACCGCAGACAAGCAAGCCCGCGGCATCGACGGCCCGCAAGCTGGCTTTCGTGTCCCAGAGAAAATTGCTGTACCCCGGTGTATCGACAAAATTGACCTTGTGATCTTTCCATTCGACAAAACAGATCGCGGAGTTAATCGAAATTCTGCGGTCGATTTCTTCCGGTTCGTAGTCGGTGACTGTGTTCCCTTTATCCACTTTGGTCAAGCGGCTGGTAGCGCCGGCTTCGAACAGAAACGCCGACGTCAGAGAGGTTTTTCCGGATGAGCCGTGCCCGATGAGCGCGATGTTGCGGATTCTATCGGCGGTGTAATCTTTCATCGTTGAACCTCCAACAATTTTTTTCCGTCTCTATCTGTAGAAGGATGACTTTATCTGAAAAAGGAAGGGATATGATACACAAATACGTGCCTTTTCTCAAGAGGAGGCTCGGGGGGATCGAGCTTAGATGGGGGGTTTGCCCCCTCCCTTAGAGGTTTCCCTTGCCAGCCAGCCTTCGCTATGGATCTACGGAACAGATTTCAGGAGCGAACTCAAACCCTCGGGCAACGGAGAACAAAATTCTACCCAAGCCCCGGTCTCCGGATGGCGGAAGCCGAGGCGGTGGGCGTGAAGGAAAAGACGGGGATATCTCGGCTTGGACTTGGGGCTTCCGTAACGCCCGTCTCCGACGAGAGGATGACCCGCCGCCGAGAGATGGACTCGTATTTGATGCGTCCGGCCCGTCAGGGGGTAAATCTCGAGAAGGCTTGAATCCTTGAACTCCCTGAGGACTTTGTACCGGGTTTCGGCCACTCTCGGCGATCTTGTTTTGATGGACATGCGCTGGCCGTGCTTGACATGGCGGCCGATCGGCCAGTCCATGGTTCCTTCGGGCCCGGGCATTTTTCCCCAGGCCATCCCCAGATACACCTTTTTGACTTCCCTGTTCTTGAATTGGTTTTTGAGTTCAAAATAGGCTTGTTGGCTCCTGGCTACGACCATCACCCCGGACGTCTCCTTATCGAGCCTGTGGACGATGCCGGGCCGTTCGACCGCTCCGATGTTGCGGATTTCAGGAAAATGAAACAAAAGCGCATTGGCCAGGGTTCCGCGCCAGGCGCCCGCACCCGGATGGACGATCATTCCCGCGGCTTTATCGATGACGATGATATGCGGATCGGCATAAAGAATATTCAAAGGGATATTCTCGGCCTGGATCTCCTCGGGTGGCGGGACGTCAACATCCGCCTCCACCCGGTCTCCAACCCGCAGCTTATAGCTCGGTTTTTTGAAAGAGCCGTTCACCCAAACCCGTTCTTTATCGATGAACCGCTGGAATTGGGAGCGCGTGAAGGCTTGGATCTGGCGGGATAAAAAAACATCCAGCCGCTCGCCGGCACCGAATTTCGAAGCGATGAGGAAACCTGTCTTAGGCACGTTGGCGCTTTTTAAAGATCCTGATGAGCAGCAGGCCAGCCGCTAGGCCCAGGATGCAGAAAAGCTGTGGATAGGACAGGCTCAGGAGCGGAGAGGGGCCTTTGAAGAGAAACGCTTTATCCGGATGATCGCCTCGGAAAAATTCGGTGAAGAAGCGAATGATGGAATAATTGACGACATAGAGCGAAAAGACCTGGCCGTCAAATGTTTTCTTCCTGAGCACCAGGAACAAAATGAAAAAATTCAAAAAATTCAGGGCAGATTCGTAGAGCTGGACCGGATGAAGGGGACTGTTGAGAGGGATGCCGGTCAAGTGGTTGGCGTATTCGCTGTGAAATGTCGCCCGCCAGGGCAATGAGCATTCCCGGCCGTAACAGCAGCCGGCCAGGAAACAGCCGATCCGGCCGAAGCCGTGGCCGAGGGCCAGGGCCGCGCCTGCAATGTCCGCAACCTTCCAAGTCGGGATACGTTGTTTGTGCAAATACCAGAGGGCGAAGATGAAACCGAAAACCAGGCCGCCCTGAAAAACACCACCGGTCTTGGCGATCCATATCAACTCTCGGGGATTCTTGGCATAATAAGAGAAATTGCCCGCCAATAGAGTCAGCTTCGCCCCAATCAGCGAAATAATCAGGATGTAAAAAGTCGCATCCAGGAGCTTGACGGCATTCAGCCCCTGTTTTTTTCCTTGGACGTAGATAAACCAGACGCCCAATCCGACTCCGATTGCCATCATAAAGCCGTAAGAATGGATCGTCAGAGGCCCGATTTTAATCAGGATGGGGAACATGCGCAGGTCTCCTTGCAAAAAAAACGATCACCAGCAGTACGGCCCCGATGCTGATGCAGGAATCTGCCACATTGAACGTGGGCCAATGATAACGCTTCACATAAAACTCGAGGAAATCGATCACATAGCCCCTGATAACCCGGTCGGTGAGGTTTCCCAGCGCGCCGGCCAGGATCAGGGACAAAGAAATCTTCATCCATTTTTCGGAAGCTGGGGTCTTGAAAAAATAAACGATGACCATGCCCAGAGCGATCAAAGAGGCCGCGGTCAAGAGAATGGTGATCAGCGGGCCATCCGTCTGGTTGAACATGCCAAAAATGGCGCCTTTGTTATGGATATGCGTAAGGCTAAAAAAGCCAGGGATGACCGGGATTGAGCTATAAAACCGGATGTTCCGGACAATGATCATTTTCGCACCCTGGTCCAAGGCCACCAGCAGAACGATCAATAGATAGTAGGGAATGTTCCGCTTCATGAACGCCTATCTTTGACGACGTCTTCGCAGCGCTTACAGAAATCCGGATGAGACATGCTAGTCCCAACATAGGTCGAATAGTTCCAGCACCTCTGGCATTTTTTCCCGGGCGCCTTGGCCACAACGACGTCCAGGCCTTCCCCGGAGCCGTGCTCGAGGACGACATCGGAAACGATCAAGATTGCGCACAACCCATTCCGATATTTTTGGACAAGTTCAAACTGCGTGGCGGGGACCTTGAGGACCAGCCGGGCTTCAAGGGAATTCCCGATGAACTTTTGCTCTCGGGCTTTTTCCAGTTCCTTGAGGATCTTTTCCCTCAAGCGAATCAGTTCGTCCCATTCCTTGGCCGCTTCGACCTCTAGCCACGTCTCTCGGAATTCCGGGAACAACGCGAGATGAACGGATTCCGCTTTCCCCGTGTACGCGGGCATGGCTTCCCACGCCTCTTCTGTCGTAAAGGGCAGGATGGCCGCCATCAGCACCAACGTGTCCTTGAGGATGTGAAAGAGCGCAGTCTGCGCCGACCGGCGGAGCCGCGAGTCCGGTGCCGAGCAATACAACCTGTCCTTGAGAATGTCGAGGTAGAACGCGCTCAACTCTACGGTGAAAAAATTATAGATCGCGTGAAAAACGATATGGTACTCGTAGTCCTGGTATCCCTTGAGGATCTTCCTGCCAACGTCGGCGCACTTTTCCAAAGCCCAGCGGTCGAGTGATTCCATGTCGTTCCGCCTGACCGTGTCCGTATTCGGCGAGAAATCGTAAAGGTTGCCCAGGACGAACCGCCACGTGTTCCGGATCTTGCGATACGCTTCGACAAGCCGCTGCTGAATTTCCTTCCCGAAGGGCGCATCCTCTTTGTAGTTGAGCATGGCCACCCAGAGCCGGATGACCTCGGCCCCGCTCTGGGCGATGATTTCCTTGGGCTCGATGAAATTGCCGGCAGACTTGGACATGGCCTTGCCCTGCTCGTCCAAGACAAAACCGTGGGTGATACAGGCCTTATATGGCGAATGGCCTCGAGCGGCGAGCCCGACGAGCAGCGAGCTGTTGAACCAACCCCGATGCTGGTCATGCCCTTCGATATAGACATCGGAAGGCCAGGGCAGGTCGTCCCGTTTGCCAAGTACGCTATGGCTAGCTCCCGATTCAAACCAGACGTCGAGGATATTATGCTCCTTGTCGAACTGCTGGGAGCCGCATTTCGGGCAGGCGGCACCAGGGGGCAGCAGTTCTTCGGCGCTTTTCATAAACCAGGCGTTCGACCCGTTTTTTTCGAACACATCGGCGACGTGGCGTGCCGTGTGTTCATCAGCCAGAATGTGGCCGCAAGTCCGGCAGTAAAAGGCCGGGATGGGGACACCCCAGCTTCGTTGCCGGGAGATGCACCAGTCCGGCCGATTGGTCATCATGTTGCTGATCCTCTCCTCTCCCCAGGGCGGGATCCATCGAACTTTCTTTATTTCTTCGAGCGCCTTTTTGCGCAGATCGCATGTGTCCATCGAGATGAACCACTGCGAAGTGGCTCTGAAGATCACCGGGTTTTTGCAGCGCCAGCAATGGGGATACGAATGTACAATCTCCCCTTCTTTGAGAAGGGTCCCGTCCTTCCTCATATCCTCATTGATGATCTTGTTGGCTTTGAAGACATTCAGGCCGGCGTATCGTTCGACCTCGGGCGTAAATTTCCCTTCGTCATCGACAGGCGTATAAATATCAATCCCGTACGCGATGCCCGTCAGATAGTCTTCCATGCCGTGTCCGGGGGCCGTATGGACGCAGCCGGTTCCCTCATCGAGGCTGACATAATCGGCCAGAACAAAGAGCGAGTCGCGGTCGATAAAGGGGTGCCTGGCCTTGAGATGCTCGAGCTCACGGCCTGTGAAGGTCGCCAGGATTTTGGGGTCCTTGACGCTTAAAATGTCCGCGATCACCGGAACCAGGCGCTTGGCGACAAGATAGGCCTCTGCGCCGGCTTCAAAAACGGCATATTCGTAATCAGGATGGAATGCGATTGCCAGGTTGGCGGGCAAGGTCCAGGGGGTCGTCGTCCAGATAATGACGGAGACTTTTTTATTCTTTAGGGCCGGAGCCTTTCCAGATAAATCAGATTTCATCGGGAATTTCACGTAGATCGAAGGTGAGGTCCGATCTTTGTAAATGATCTCCGCCTCTGCCAGAGCGGTCTTATGCACCGGACACCAATGGACGGGCCGCTTACCCTTGAACACGCTCCCCGAAGCAAAGAAGGCCGCCAGATATCGGAGCACGTCCGCCTCGTATGCCGGGTTCATCGTCAAGTAGGGATTGTCCCACTCGCCGAAAATGCCCAGCCGCTTGAACTCATCTCTCTGGACATCGATGTATTTGAGAGCGTAGTTCTTGCATTCCTCCCTGATTTCGATGATCGACATGCCTTTTTTTCTCTCGCCCAGGAGCTTGTCAACATGGATCTCGATGGGAAGCCCGTGGCAGTCCCAGCCGGGCAGATAAGGCGTTCGATACCCCTGCATGGTCCGGGATTTGACGATGAAATCCTTTAGGATTTTATTCATGGCCGTGCCCAGGTGGATGCTGCCGTTGGCATAGGGAGGGCCGTCATGGAGAACAAAGGTCGCGCAGCCTTTCCGCGCTACCTGGATTTTCCGATAAAGACCGGCCGCTTCCCACTTTCTTAATATTTCCGGCTCCTTCAGGGCGAGCTTCGCTTTCATGGAAAACGAAGTTTGGGGCAGGTTGAGCGTGCTTTTCACATCGACTTGGTCAGCCATCGTCTTTTCTCCGCAGAGTCCATTGGAATGGCACATTATAAAACAAGTTGTTCTATTTCGCCACTTTAAAAGTCAATTTGGAGGGGAAGACCCCTTCCAACGGGCGCCGGGAAGACCCGGCCGCCCTGCCTCCCCTTCTCGGGCGGGGCATGAAACCCCGCCCTGCGACCAAGGGGGCGACTCCCCCTTGGAACCCTCTCGAGCGGTTCCCCCGTGGCAAGCCACGGGGCATATGAACCGCTCGTCAATGGCCTTGACATTTTGGGCAGGCCTTCTAAACTATAGGAGAGAGGTCTATTCCTTGAAAAAAGCCCTGTTGTTTTCCGTCCTTTTCTTTATCGCAACCCGCATCGCCTTTTCGGGCGTCTCGCTGAAGCTCGCGGGCGGCATGACCTTCCTACTTAGGAATGACTACAACACCGGCGGCCAGGGCATTTATGATTATTATCAATTCGCTTATGGCAATATGACAGGACAGTTCAGCCCTCTTCTGCTGGGCACGAACTTTGGCGGCGAGATCGCCATCTCGATCGGAAAAAGCATGGCCGTCGGGCTCGGCCTCGGCTATGTCCATTTTTCGAGGGATAGCCAATTCGGCTATCAATGGAACTTTTTTTCCTCGGAAGAAACCCTGAAGCCCAACATCCGACTGATTCCTCTGACACTAAACGTCCATTATTACACATCCATGAGACCTCATCTTAAGGCGGATTATTTTGCCGGCGCGGGTTACTACCTCTTAAAATTCGATCATGACTGGTCGGTCCAAACAAGTTTTTTCTCGTATGAAAGTACCCAGACGTTCGAATCGAACACGGGCAACTTGGGATTTCAAGGAGGAATTGGGCTTGAATATGAGTTGTCAACTCAGATCGCGCTGGTTTTCCAAGTGGCGGGACAGTATATCAAATTCACGGAAATCAAGGGCGCTTGGAACGAGAAGGGCAGCTGGTTCATGGGGAACTGGGAGGATACCTCCGACACCGCCTATTTCTGGTATTATGAGCGCAGGGACAGCGGGAACGCCTTCGCCCAGATCGCCTTCTCTGCAGAAAAGCCATCCGAAATCGAATATGCCGTCATCAGGAAAGGGGCTTTGAATTTGAGCGGGATCTCCGCAGCGATCGGCCTGAAATTTTTCTTCTAATACCCGTCTCCCCTTCTGATCGGGCGCGGAAATTTTCTCAATCTTTCCTGAAATGCGCGCCCAGGCTGATGGGATTGGCCAACGCGGCATGAGTGATCATAAGAGCCACTAATATTCCCTGCCGCAATCCGATCATTTTCGCATCCATGGCCGCTTCCCTGTAGAACTTTTCGATCCTGTGGAGCAGATATTCTAGATCCGCCTTGGCCCGTTCGAGCCTTTTTCGCGTCCGGATGATTCCGGCGTAGTTCCAGAGCGTCGATCGGATGGTCAACCAGTCTTGGTTGATCAGGGCCGGGTCGATGGCTTCCTCATTTTCAGGATAATACCACTTGTGGATATCCGATTCCTTATAGGGAACGTCCGGCCTGAAATGGTGGGCAATGTGCCTGGCCGCCCGCGTCCCCCAGACCAAGCCTTCGAGAAGGGATGTCGAGGCCAGCCGGTTGGCGCCGTGAAGGCCCGTGCAGGAGACTTCGCCGACCGCATAAAGCCCCTTCAGGGATGTTTTTCCCCAGCCGTCGACAAGCACGCCGCCGCAACAGTAATGAGCCGCAGGGACAACCGGGATCGGCTCTCGGGTGATATCGATCCCATACTGCAGACAGGTCTTATAGATATTGGGAAATCTTTTCTGGATGTCCACTTTTGCATAAGAAGCCAAATCCAGCAGGACATAGTTCGAATTGCTGTTGGTCATTTCCTCGTAGATCGCCCGGGTCACTTCATCTCGGGGCGCCAGGTCTTTCTTGTCGCTATACTTCTCCATGAACGTCCGTCCTTCCTTTGTCTTCAACCGGGCCCCTTCCCCTCGCACGGTTTCGGAAATCAGGAAGCTGTCGGCGTCCCGGTGGAAGAGCGACGTGGGGTGGAACTGGATGTATTCCATGTTGACGATCCTAGCGTTCGCTCGATGAGCCATGGCATAGCCGGCGCCGATCGCGCCCCGAGGGTTCGAAGTATAGAGAAAAACGGCGCCGCAGCCGCCGGCGGCCAGCACTGTCTCGTTGGCGAAAAACGTCTTGACTTGTCGCGTTTTATTGTCCAGGACATAGGCGCCGATGCACTGGGGCTCCCTGTAATAGACGATTGGATTTTTGGAGTGGTGGGGAATGGTCAATAAGTCTACGGCCGTGTGGTCGGGAATCAAGGTCACATTGGGATATTTTTTGAGAGCAGCGATGAATTTTTCTTCGATGGTCTTTCCGGTTGTGTCTTTGACGTGCAGAATCCGACGGCGGGAATGACCGGCTTCTTGGGCATAATCCAAAGAATCCGGGGCGCTGCGCGTGAACGGGATTTTCAATTCCTCGATCAGGATCTTATCGACCAGCGGCTTGCTTTCCTGGGCCAAGATCTCGACCGCCACCGGGTTGCTGATGCCATCGCCGGTTTTGATGATATCTTCTTTCAAAAGCTCGGGATAGTCGTCTGTGCCCAAGGAGACAATGCCTCCTTGGGCGTAATACGTATTGGAGTCCTCGGGCGTGGGACTCTTGGTGATCACGACGACCCTGAGCCCGCTTTTAGCAGCTTCCAAAGCGGCGCTGGCTCCGGCGATGCCGCAGCCGATGATGAGGACATCTGTCTTCAATTTATTGTCTTTCACGCTTGACCTCGATCCAAATCGACGAATTCCAGGCTGATATCCACAGAGGCATACGAATGGGTGAGCTTGCCGACGGAGATGCAATCCACACCCAGCAAGGCTGTGCGGCGAATATTGGCCAGGCCGACATTGCCGGACGCCTCGATTGGAATTCTTCCATTCACCCAGCCCACGATTTCCCGCATCTTTTTGGGCGGCATATTGTCGAGCATAATCATATCGGCGCCCGACCGGAGGGCGGCTCGGGCCTGCCGGAAGTCCGTGACCTCCACCTCGATTTTGATTCCTCGTTTCACCTTTTGCCTGGCTTTTCGAACGGCCTTTGGGATGTCCCCCACGAGGCGGAGATGATTGTCTTTGATCAGGACCATCGTGGAAAGGTTCATGCGGTGATTTTCGCCTCCGCCCATCTTGACCGCATATTTTTCTAACGCCCTGAGACCGGGCGTGGTCTTTCGCGTATCCAGAACCTTGGCCTTGGTCCCGGCCACCGCGTCCACGAACATCCGCGTCGTGGTCGCAATGCCCGACATTCTCTGTAAAAAATTGAGGGCCGTCCTCTCCCCTTTCAAGAGAGAAATGGAACTTCCCTCGACTTCGGCCAGGACATCGCCCGGCTTGAAGGATTGACCGTCTCTGGAGAATTTTTTAAAAGCCACACGGCCGTCGATCTTGTGGAATACCCGGCCGGCGACATCGATCCCGGCCAGGACGCCTTTTTGCTTGGCCAAAAATAAGGCTTTGGCGACAGAGCGGCGTGGGATGATGTTTTCCGAAGTGATATCTCCCTGGGGCAGGTCCTCTTTTAAGGCCGCCCGGATGATGGCGTCGATCTCTTTTATTTTCATTGGGTAAGATTATAACAAATCTTGTGGAGCAATTAAAAGAAGGATGGAAAGCGAAAAAATATGTTGTTAATCGAATCGGCCCTGGATATATTAGGCCCATAAGCCGGAAGGAGGTGCGCATGAGTAGGCGTCATCTGAGGTTTTCCCGTGGCCGGTAAGATAGCGGCATTGGCCTCCCGTTTGGACAAACTCTACGAATTTGACCGCGAGCCGGTCTCGCCCGATAAGCTCCAGTCGGGCGGAAAATTTGCAGGGCTGTTTGCCGGCGAGCATGTGGCGGCCACGGAATTCGTGATCGGCGCTTTTTTCGTTCTCCACGGCGTAACGGCGAAAGACCTCATATACGGCCTCCTCCTTGGAAACCTGCTGGCCGTGCTCTCATGGACATTCGTCTGCGCGCCGATTGCGGTTCGGACGCGACTCACTCTTTATTGGTATCTTCGAAAGATCGCGGGTCCCGGCCTAACAGTTATCTACAATATAGCCAACGCCGTTCTTTACTGCATACTCGCCGGCGCCATGATTGCTGTTTCGGCGACGGCCGTGGGCCTGGCTTTTCATATCAAAAGCCCATCCCTCTCCGCTGTTTTTCCGAGCAGCATCGGCTGGGTCTTGATCACCTTTTGTATCGGCGCGGCTTTTACGGTACTGGCGATTTTGGGCTTTGAGAAATTGAGCAAATTCGCCGAAGTCTGCTCCCCCTGGATTTTTGTCGTTTTCATCGCTGGCGCTCTGGCCGTGCTTCCCAGTTTGGGCGTCCGGTCGGATTTTGCCAACGTTTGGGACGTCGCCAAAACCAAGGTCTGGAACGGAATCGCCGCCCCCGGCCAAGATCAATTCGGCTTCTGGCATATCCTGTTTTTCGCCTGGTTCTGCAACCTGGCCATGCATATTGGGCTCTCCGACCTTGCGATTTTCCGCTACGCAAAGAAATGGACGTATGGTCTGTATACGGCCTTCGGGATGTATCCAGGCCATATGCTCGCCTGGATTTGCTCGGGAATCATGGTCGTCGCCGTCGGCCGCCAGATGAATCCGGGCTTGATGGCCTTCGAAGCGGCCGGTTTCGCGGGGGTAGCCGGCGTCCTGTTCGCCGGCTGGACGACCGCCAACCCAACGCTTTACAGGGCCGGGCTGGCCCTCCAGGCTATTACACCCAACTGGCCACGTTGGAAAATCACGCTGGCCGCTGGAACGTTGACGACCGTCATCTCCTGTTTCCCGGTCGTTTTCGTGAAACTGCTGGACTATGTTGCGATCTACGGATTGGTGTTAATGCCCATCGGCACCGTCGTTTTCGCCGAGCACTGGGTCCTGCCCCTGTTGAGCATGGAGCAATATCGGGCAGAAAAGTATGGGTGGATGATCAACGGACGGGCTTTGGCCGTTTGGATCGGAACGCTTGTGATCTGTTTCTTCTTGCCGATCCATCTCTATTTTCGCTGGCTGCCCGGCTACTTTATCGCTCTTGTCTCTTACGTCCTGCTTCAGGCCATAAAAAAGAATAATCGATAAGGGAGACATCCCATGCAACGCATCATCTATGGAATTTTGTCCTTGGTCAGCCTTGCCCTTTGCCTCATATTCCCGATCGTCCATTTCATGGGAAAGATCAAAGCCGACAGGTTCAAATCCGGCTTCCTCTTTGCCTCCCTGGCCTGGTTTATCTTCGCCACTCTCTGGGCGACCCGCCCCAAAAAAACTTCAAAGCCTTAGGGCATTATGGGCGCCGGACGGACGAGATTATCGAAAATTTTTCTTGCACGTTTTTACCGACATCCGCCCGTTTTGTGAAGGTCAAAACACGAAGCCTGCTTCAATGCCCGGCCTGGCATAAAGGGGCCGGGGGAACGGCCCGGGTCTTCGCCGATGAAATAGTCATTCGATAAACCCCGAATTGAACTTCCGCTTTTCCTATGATATAAGCAAAAATATATTTTCTTGGAAGGAGGGAGTCATGAACGATCGTTCGAGGAAAGTCCCCGCTTTGATTTGCGCCCTGGGCCTGTGTCTTGTTTTTTCGCCGCTGGCCGGCGCGGCCCAAAAAGTCCCCATCCGCTTCGATGATTATCACGGCTATACGGGTGCCGTAAAATACATCAAAGATATCGCCGCGGCCTATCCCAATATCACGGAACTCCAGGAAATCGGAAAAAGCGGCCTGGGCCGGCCGATCTACGTGCTCATCATCACGAACACAAAGACCGGGACGACCATCGACCGCTTTATTGAAATCCGGCATCCGCGCAATGCTGAAGTCAAAGAGACGTTCCACCTCAAGCCCTACGACGGCAAGCCCGGCCAATGGATTGACGGCGGCCTGCACGGCAACGAATACACGGGCGTCGAGGTCTGTCTTTACATCATCGATAAATTGGTCAGCGGCTATGGCGAGACACCCGAGATCACCAATCTTATCGACAACAAAGTCATCTTCATCTGCCCTGTGACGAACCCCGATGGCGTCTTCAACAGCGTCGAGCGTGAGATCTCCCAGCGTGGAAACGGCGACCTCGGAGCGGGTAAGGACAGCCCTCGCGACCTTAACGGCGACGGTCATATCACCCAGTTTCGCTATAAAGACCAAAAAGGCGCGTATGTGATTGACGACAAAGATCCGCGCTTGATGATTCGCCTCGGACAGAACGAGCAGACGACCAAGCCCCGTTTTTCCATCGTCACCGAAGGCAGGAGCGCCCCCGAGATCATGCGCGCCGGCGGGTCGGAGCCAGGCCCGAGCAGCATCGACGTCAACCGCAATTTCCCCGAAGGCTGGTGGACGGAGGAGGGCATGCCCGGCGGCACGGGCACTTATCCCACGTCCGCCCCTGAAGCACGGGCTCTCGTCGAATTCGCCGTCAACCATCGCAACATCCTGATGGTCCAGAATTTCCACACATCGGGCGGATTCACCTACCGCCCGCCCGGAGTCGGCCCGGATACGACCATGGCTCCGAAAGACATCGCTTTGTATGACCTCGTCCTCGGCAAAAAATATCTTGAAATCATCGGCGAGAAAGTCCCCGAAGCCTGGCAGAGGCCCGAGCAGATGGCAGATTTCAAGGCCAAGCTTCGCGGTGCCTCCCGCAACAAATACGCCGCTGAGCGAGGCTATGAGATGCCCCGCGGCTGGATCATGGGCTATAACGAGGAGCGCGATCAACGCTACGGCTACGGCATGGTCATCGACTGGTGGTACCAGCAATATGGCGCGTACGCCGTAACGACCGAGCTCTGGAACCCCGGCGCCGACATCCCTGGTTTTTCAAAGATCGACCCCCAGGCGCCCGACGCCCGCAATGAGCAGGAGCGCGCCTTGCTCAAATATAACGACGAAAAGTACGGCGGCAAGCTGTTTGTCATTTGGAAACCGTTCAAGCATGCTACGCTCGGCGAAGGCGAAATCGGCGGTTGGATCCCCAAGTACCGAAGCAACGCCCTCCCGGGCGAGCCCCTGAAATATGTCTGCGAAAATCATTGGCAGTTTGAGCTGTTCCGGGCCGGACTCCTGCCCGAGATCGACATCACGGAGGTCAAAGCCAATATCCTTTATGCGACGGACAGCGCCAAAGAGGCGACCGCCGTCGTCCAGGGTGACCGGGTGACGATCAAGAAAGGCGCCTCGAAGGGTAAATACAAGATCATCGAAGTCAAGGCCACAATTGAAAATAAAGGCAAACTGGCGACGCATGTCGCCCGAGGCGCCCAGCTCCGCGGTAATCGCGATGACGTCGTCTGGCTCATCGGCAACCGGGATAAGACAAAATTCCTTCAGGGCGGCCCCTGGCAAAGGCTGGGCGTCCTCGATGGGCAGATGAGGATCCCTGGTTTGGAAGCAGGCCCCAGAGGCGGCCCTCAGCGCGGCGGAACCGGCGGTGGCCCGACCGGGCCGGCCGGACCGCCAACGATCGTACCCCAATTGCCGTCCGGAATGCCGGGCATGCCCATGGGCCAGCGTGGGATGGGTACCCGCGGACAGGAGCAACCTCAACAGACGGGCCCTCGGCGCGAAGTCAAATGGCTGGTGGCTGTCGAGGGGGACGCGCCCCTAACAGTCGTCGCCACTTCGCAGAAGGGCGGGACCGTGGCCAAGGGAATCGCGGTCCGTTGACGAAGGAGCCAGCTATGAAAATAAAAAATATTTTCAAACAGGCCATGAAATTGACGGCCGTTCTCGCCCTTGTCTTTCTCCTTTTTTCCTTTTTTGTCTTTCAGACTCCCCATACGTCCGGCCAATCGAAAATCCAAAGATCTCCGGGCGGCTATCACGGCGAACTCGATTTCCCTATCTCTTGGAAGCACTACTATACGTACGACGAGTGGGCCAAGATCATGCACGACCTCCAGAAGAAATACCCGAACCTGGCCGACATCCAGAGCATCGGCAAGAGCCGCCAGGGCCGCGACCAATTTTTGTTGACAATTTCCGCCAAATCAACCGGCAAGCCCGAAGCCAAGGCAGCTATGTGGGTGGACGGCGCCATTCACGGCAACGAGGTTAATGGCATCACCTGTTCGCTCTATTGCGCCTGGTATTTGCTGACGCGCTATGATTACGACCCCTATGTCTACGACCTCGTCAATCGGCATACCTTCTACATTTTGCCCGGCTTGAACGTGGACGGCAACGATTCCTACGTTCGTTTCCCTAACACGGCCAATAACCCCCGCGAGCCGTTCCGGCCCATGGACGACGACGGCGACGGCCTCTTCGATGAAGACCCGACCGAGGACATCGACGGCGACGGCGAAATATCGATGATGTACGTCGAAGACCCCTCCGGCGAGTTCAAGCTTTCGCCCGATAAACGGCAATTCGTTCCGGTCCTCGACCCGCGCGAAGAGGTGTTGAGATTCCGCCGAGTCGGCATGGAAGGATTTGATAACGACGGCGACGGACGAATCAATGAAGACGATCTTGGGGGTCCCGACCCGAACCGGAATTTTCCATATGATTGGAGCCTGCAAAACGGCGCCCCCTATCCTTTGAGTGAACCCGAAACGCGCAATGTCTTCGAATTCTGGCTCGGCCATCCCAATATCGTCGCTTCGTTCCATTTTCACAACACCGGCAGGTTGATCATGTTCTCGGCGCCCCCTGCCCAGAGAGGGCTGACCCTGACGCCCGAGCAGCAGCGCCAGCTGCAGGAGCAGAACGCCCGGCGCCTGGAAGAGATGCGCAAGACCAACCAGTACGCCCAACTTTTTGACCGAGTCGTCGACCGCAATTACCAGGGCGACATGAATGCCTTGACCGAAATCGTGACCATGGGCGCTAGGATATTGAAGGACTATCGGCCGACCATGAGCGGTTTGGTCGGACAAGCCCAGGCGGCGTCCTATTACATGATGGGCGCCTATGCCTGTTTGATCGAGCTATGGGGTTCCCTTGTCAATGAAGCGGATGAAAACAAGGACGGCCGCGTGTCCGATGAGGAAATGATGAAATGGATCGACATCGAGCTCGGAGGCGAAGGCTGGATCACCCCTCATAAAATCGAGCATCCCGACCTGGGCGAAGTTTGGATCGGGGGTACGGCCAAGAAGCACGTCACCCGGACCCCGCCGGCAAGATACATGGAAGAGGAAGCTCTCCGGGTCACGCAGTTCGTTCTCTACAGCGCCAGCCAGTTTCCCAGGCTCGAGATTGAGAAAGTCGAGGTCAAGCCGGCCACAAACGATCTGCTATGGGTGGAGGTGACGGTCAAGAACGGAAGCACCTATCCAACGAGCTCGGACCGGGCCGTCCAGCTGAAGCGGAGCACCAACGATAAGCTGATGATCAACCTGTCCGACAACATCAAGCTGGTCGAAGTCCCTGAAGGGCAGACGATTCTCGATCCGACGAATCCCCTGGACCGGATCCAGACGCCCAAGGGCAAAACCGCTGAATTCCGCTTGGGCGGAAAGTCTTCGCAAAAATTCGCTTATTTGGTGAAGATAGACGGCGGGAGCGGCTGGGTCGAATTCGAAGTGAATTCCAAGTTCGGAGGCACGGCGAAAAAACGGATCGATCTTCAGGCTGGAAACTGAAATAATAAAGATCTCTTCCTTTTCGTTTCCGGATCGTTCCTCGTTTCTCTTAGGCAAGATGGAAGAGAACCATTTTATCTTATGTCTATTCTCCGCTGAGCTCGAACGAATAGCGGCCCGAGCCAATTTTAAGAATAACTGCCTGGGCGGATTCCGTGACATTCAGTATGCCGGGAATGCCGGGCTCTAGCTTTTTTTGGGCCCAGAGGGTCTTCCCGCTTTCCTTGACCACGACGCTCTTCAAGTTGAACTTAGGCAGGATGACTTCGGCTTCGCTTCCCACCGGTACGGTCACCTCTATGCATACGCTTTTTTCGGCCCTCTTCCACGAGGAAAGCACCCTTCCCCTCAGCGTATCAATCGAGCCAGATGCATAAAAAAGGTCTCGGACCATCTGGGGCTCGATCCGGACCTTTTCAAAAGCGACGGCCGTCGGGTCCAAATTGATCCCGGCCAGCGCTTTGTAGAGCCAGGCGCCCACACTTCCGAACATGGGATGGTTATGGGAATTCATGGACGACCCCTGCCGCAGCTGCCACAGCTCCCAGAGCGTTGTGGCGCCGTTTTCGATCATATAGCCCCAGCTGGGATACGTCGTTTGAGTCGCAACGTCATAAGCCAGATCCGAATTATCGAACCGCGTCAAGAGCTCCATGATGTACTTGGTGCCGATGATCCCCGTCGTCAGGTGAGAATTATTCTTGTAAACAAGGTTGTCGAAGAGATTTCCCCAGGCCGATCCCCTTTCATTCTTGGGCGCCAGTTCCAGGAACAGAGCAAGCGTGTTGGCGGTTTGCGTTCCGTTGGCATAGTTCTTAGTCTTGGGGTCAAAATATTCGGTATGAAACGCGGCCTTGATCCCTTCGGCAAGCTTGGCATAGGCCTGGGCGTCCTTTTCGATCCCCAAGATCTTGGCGGTATCGCCCAGGATCTTCACATCATAATAATAATAAAACGAAGAGACAATGCTTCCCGGTGTCTTTTCCACAGCCACCCAATCTCCGTAATAGCTGTACTTGAGCAGGCCGTTCTCGGTTTTGGACCGCATGAACTCTACGTACTTTTTCAGCCCCTCGTACTGCTCCTCGAGGATGCGCGTATCGCCATAATACTGGAACATATACCAGCACAGAAGCGGATAGGCCGAGCCCCAAGCCGGGTCGCCAAACTCCCCTCCCCAGACTTTTGGAACAGTATCTGGAATGACCCCAATATCATTCTGAGCATCCCGCATGTCCCGGATGAAATTTGTATAGAAGGCGGCCATGTCAAAATTCATTATGGCCTCTTCAGCCGTGCCCTGTGCGTCGCCCATCCAGCCCATCCGCTCGTCGCGCTGGTTGCAATCGGTGGGAATGCTATGGAGGTTGGTTTTTTGCCCCCAGGTGATGACGCGCTGGAGAGAGTTCAAGACGGGCTTTGAACAGGCGAATGAGCCGGCCTGTTTCACACTGGAATGAACAATCCTGCCGCGAATTGTTTCGGCATTCGGCACGCCCGGAAATCCGGTCAGCTCGACATAACGAAAACCGTGGTATGTAAAACGCGGCTCATATGTCTCTTCCCCTTCACCCTTGAGGATATATGTATCCTCGGCCCTGGCCGCGCGCAGGTTCTCCTGGTTCAGCATGCCGTCATCATAAAGCATTTCGGCAAAGCGCATTTTGACGACCGCGCCGGCGGGACCTGAAACGCGGAGCCTCGCCCAGCCGCTGAAATTTTGTCCCATGTCAAAAACATAGACACTGGGCTTAGGATTGGACATCTTGAGCGGCACGATCGTATCGACGATGCGGATGGGAGGCATCATCTGGGCGGAGAGGACGCCCTTGGGGCCCTGGATCCCTTCCGCCGGCTTCCACGATTTATCATCGTATCCTGGCCGGTCCCAGCCCGGCATTTCCAGGCGGGCGTCATAGATTTCACCGTTATATAGGCTGTCTTCGACAATCGGGCCGTTCTTCGATTTCCACAGGCTGTCACTGACAACACAGATGGTCTGCCCGTCCACTAGTTGAATATTCAACTGGAAAAGAAGCGCTATGGATTTATACCAACCTTTGCCCAGAATAACGCCCGCGGCATTGGCTCCCTGCTGGATCATATTGGTCACATCATAGCCGACATAAAGAGCTCTCTTGTCATAGGTTGTCCAGCCCGGATCGAGGACATTGGCCCCGACCTTTCTGCCGTTGAGGCGAAGCTCGGAATAACCCAGGCCGCAGATAAAGGCGCGCGCGCGGGCCACCCGGCCGTTTACCTGAAATTCTTTGCGCAGCTGGTTGGCGCCGCCGATCCAGGTCCCTTTCCAGTCCTCCTTCGAAAAAAGCCCCGTGTCGAAGGTTGCGATTTCACTGTAAGGACCCGGGTTCCCGTCTTTATCCCAATATCGGACTCTCCAATAATAGCTCTTGTCACCGGCCAGGGGTTTTCCCTTATAGATGATTTGGGTGGACTCGGCAGAGCTCACCTTGCCGCTATCCCACATGTCGCCCTTTTCGCAAGCCGGCTGTGTGGAGATGAGAATTTGATACGCCGTCTGTTTCTGGCCTCTCTCGGAATGCTCGAGCACCCAGAAAAAGCGCGGCTGTCTGACATCGACACCGATGGGGTTTGCCAAATACTCGCACCTCAGGCCGACCGGCCCCTGAGGACCGCCCGCCGCATTAGAGATTTTGGCCATGGACAGGCAAAAAATTAAAAGGACGATCACCCATAAAACTTTCCAGGGAACCATAGATGCCATACGTCCCTCCTTGATAGATAAGACTTCGAAAATATCGGGAATTTCATGAAGTCTGTTTTAGAATAACATGTTCATTCATCGGAGACAATATGGTTGTGGTGAGCGGGAGACGTTGACTTCAAATAGAAAACGGGGAGAGAATATTGGACGATGTCCAAAAACAAGATTTTTTACCTGGCCTTGTCGCTGGCCATCTCGATTCTCCTCATCGGGCTGCTCCTCTCCAAAATTCAAACCAGAGACCTGATTCACACGTTGGCCAATATCTATTGGCCTGCGCTTTTCTTGTATATCGGAATCAGCTTCTTGTCATCGTGGTTGCGCGCCTGGCGCTACAAATGGCTGTTACACCCCGAGCCTATCACCTGGGGAAAAATGTTCCTGGTGACATTCATTCGCAATTGCTTTGACGACCTCCTGCCGGCACGGATCGGCTCGCTGTCGTATATCTATGTTCTGAACAGAAGGCTGAATTTCTCTTTTGAAAGCGCGGCCTCGACTTTTGTCGTTGCATTTGTTTTTGACTTTTTGACACTGAGCCCGTTTCTGGGGCTGGCGATTCTTATCGTGGGCTTGGGCGCTTCGGCCGTTTCTGGGCTGGCCCTGCTTTTGCTGTCGTTGCTCTTTTTCATCATCATTTTCATTATCCTCTGGCAACTCATCCCGATTTTCCGCGGTCTCCTGAATATTTATCAATCCCTGCTTAAGTTTTTAAGGGTCAACGGGAAGAAAGGCGCTCAGCACTCGATCGCCAAGCTGCACATGACGATCGACGGCCTCCAGGAAATCGGGGCGCGGAAAATCTATCTTCCGATGTTCCTGCTTTCGCTTTTCATCCGGCTCGGGAAATACATCTCTCTCTATTTTTTGCTCTTTGGCCTTCTGAGAAGCCACGGGTTTATGATCAAAGACCTGAGCTTCTGGAAAATGATCCTGGGCACGACCGGCGCGGAAATGACATCGGCCTTCCCGGTCAAGGGCTTGGCCGGCTTCGGAACATGGGAATCCGCCTGGGCTGTTGCTTTTCGATTGATGAATTTCGAGCCGGGTCTGGCCATCATTTCCGGCATCGGCGTCCACTTGATCACGAATGTCTTCGAATACGGACTGGGGTTCATCAGCATTCTGATACTCGCCCTCCCCTATTTTCAAAAAAGGCGCCGGAGGGGTTCTCCTCTCTGAGAGGTTGCCTCCGACCCTTTTTTATGCAAGAATTTGAAGGCTGAATCGAGAAGGATTGGAGACCATATGAAAATGTCCAATGCATCTCCGCCCATCCCGTTTGAGGACCATTTCCATGTTTCCAGGGAGGACCTCCAGAAGATCCTGGGGATCGCTCTCTCCAGTGGCGGCGAGTTTTCCGAAATCTTTCTCGAATACCGCGCTTATCATTTCGTCAATATGGAAGAAGATATCATCAAAGAGACGGCCGAAAGCATCAGCCTGGGAATGGGCATCCGGGTGCTCATCGGAGAAAAAACGGGTTATGGCTACACAAACGATTTATCTTTCGAGAAAATGAGAAAAGCGGCACTCTCCGCTGCGGCCATTGCCTCATTGCCCAGCCCAGTCCGCATGGCCGACCTTCGCTCCGCCGGCTTCGGACACAACTATTACCATGTGGAAATTTTGCCGCATCGCGTCCCCCTTGCCAATAAAATAGCCCTGGTCAAAGAATCGTATTCCGCCTGTCAGGAATATCATGCCTCGGTCAAGAAAGTCAAAGCCGCGCTCCAAGATCATGTCCAGTATGTGACGATTGCCAACTCGGAGGGACTCCTGATTTCAGACGCCCGTCCCATGATCAAACTGACCTGTCTGGCGATAGCCGAAAAAGGAAAGCTGCGGGAATTCGGGTTTTCAGGAGGAGGGGGAAGGGTTGGACTGGAATACTTCGAGAAAGCGCTCACGCCGACCGAGATCGGAAAAGAAGCGGCCCAGGAAGCCGTCAGCTTGCTTGACGCCCAGGACGCTCCGGCCGGCGAAATGCCCGTTGTTCTTTCGGCGGGCCATGCCGGCGTTCTCATCCATGAGGCGACGGGCCATCTTCTCGAGGCTGACTTCATCCGGAAAAAAACATCCATCTTCTGGGATAAATTCGGGAAGAAAGTGGGATCTCCGCAGGTCACGATCTACGATGACCCTACGATTCCCGCGTTCCGGGGCTCTTATAATATTGACGACGAAGGGACGGCCCCGCGAAAGACGCTCCTCATCGAAAAAGGCGTCATCAAGGGGCTTCTCCAGGACAAGCTCTCTTCCAGGCTCATGGATATGCCGCTCACAGGCCACGGCCGGAGGCAGGATTTCACGGACATGCCCGTCCCTCGGATGGCCAATACGTATATCGACAAGGGAGATTACGATCCGGAAGAAATCCTAAGGTCTGTGAAAAGGGGCTTTTATGCCGATAAATTCCAGGGCGGCCAGGTCGAGGATTCAGGGAAGTTCACCTTCTCCGTGAGTTCCGGCTATCTTATTGAAAACGGTAAACTAGGAGCTCCCGTCAAACAGGCCACTTTGATCGGCAGCAACGTGGATATTCTGAATAAGATCGAGATGGTCGGCCGGGATTTGAAATTCAGCCTTCAGACAGGGACATGCAGCAAAGAGGGCCAGGATGTCCCCGTGACGGACGGATGCCCGACAATCAAAATTTCTAAAATGACAGTGGGAGGGCTCAAGTGAAAGGCAAACCGCAGGCCGATTTAATCCTTCTTGCCGAGCGCTTGGTCCGCTATGGAAAATCGAACGGCGCAGACGAAATCGAAGTCGGGATCGGCGACGGCTACGAATTCAGCGTCGATGTGCGGTTGGGCTCGATCGAAAATCTGGTGGAGGCCGGTTCGAGATCCATGGGCGTCAAGGTGATTAAGGACCAAAGAACGGCATTCGCCACCTCTTCGGATTTTTCGGAAGAGACGCTCGAGCGGTTGATCAAGAACGCCATCAAGCGCGCCGAGCTGTCCAACCGGGATGCATTCGCGGGGCTTCCCCCTCTTTCCCAGAAAAGGATCGACCCTCTGACTCTCGCTCTCTACGACCCCCAAGTGCCCCTCCTGGACTCCAAAACCAAAATCAGGCTTGCTTTGGAAACGGAGCGGATCGCCCTGGCCGATAAAAGGATCTCGAATTCGCACGGCGCCGGCTTGACCACAAGCGAAGTCAGGTCGATCCTGGCCAATTCAAACGGGTTTCTCGGCGAATATGAAAAAACCTACTGCAGCCTGAGTGTCGGCCTGCAGGCCGGCGAAACAGATGATCTCGTCGAAGACTTTTGGTTTTCCTCGCAGACGCATTTCAAGGACTTGGAAACTCCGGAACAGATCGCCAAGACGGCCGTGGAGCGGACAGTCCGTCAGCTCCATCCTCGCAAGATCAAAACCCAAAAGGTGCCGGTGATTTTTGAGCCTCTGACAACGTCAGGGCTATTGGGCTTTCTGTTCGCTTGCCTTTCCGGAGTGGCGATTTATCAAAAGGCCTCGTTTCTTTTGGACAAAAAGGGTGAGCGAATCGGCAACGATAAAATCACGGTCATCGATGACGGCCTCCTGCCGGGGAAGCTGGGCAGCGGTCCTTTTGACTCCGAGGGTGTCCCCTCGCAAAGAACGGTTGTCATCGATAAAGGCATCCTCAAAAATTATCTGTGCAACGTTTATGCGGCGCGAAAGCTCAACCTCCAATCCACGGGAAACGCCGACGGCAATTCCGTCAGCCCCAATAATTTTTATCTGGAACCGGGCGATCGGACCCCGGCTGAAATGATTGCCTCCTGCGATAAAGGGTTGCTCCTCATCCGGACCCTGGGGCACGGCCTCAACCCCGTGACCGGGGATATCTCCAAAGGCGCATTCGGTTTGTGGATCGAAAAAGGGGAGATCGTGTATCCTGTCTCCGAAATCACGATCTCGGGAAACCTGGGCAAGCTGTTAAATGATGTCGAAATGGTGGGGACCGACCTCGAATTCCGAGGCTCGGTCTGCGGCCCGACGATCAAAGTCGGCGAATTACTAATCGCTGGATCCTAAAACTTATTGAAGTGGATGACAGCGTCCAGCCTCCGCTTCGGGACATGGAACCGACCGCCGGGATCTTTCCAATAGCGGCAGGAATCCTTCATGTCCTCGACCAAGGGCGTTTCGGCGGGATACCCCAAGGCAAGCACACAATCAATTTTGTAGTAGCCGGGAATCCGGAGCAATTCCATGACTCTTGGTTTATCGACCGAAATGAGCCAGCAGCTTCCTATCCCCTCGCCAAGAGCCGCTAAAATCATGTTTTCCATGGCTGCCGCGACATCATATTCATAGCCCTTTTCCCGGATCTGGATGTTGACCAGGGTCACGACATAGGCCTGCGGCTCATGGCCGGGCTCTGGGTTGCCCTGGGGCGCAATGTAAGCGGCCCATTTCAAACAGGCAAAAATGGCTTTCTTCATTCCTTCATCATCGATGGCGACAAACTCCAACGGCTGCAGGTTGGCCGCCGAGGGTGCGATCCTCGCCGCATCGACGATCTTTTCTAAAAATTTTCTCTCGATAAGCCGTGGCTCGAACTGCCGGATCGACCGCCGTGATCGGATCAGGTCGTAGACGCTCATCCCCGGATCATCCTTGGGCCAGGATGGCCCTGATTTTTTCGGCGTATGAGCGGCTGGCGGCGTCCGGCGTCACGAATTCAATCTGGCCGGGTTGGCCGGGCCCCAAGTTGAGTTCGATCGCGCGCTGAATCTGTTCCTGCTCAAAAATTTTCTTGGACATGATCGCTTCGTTCGACCCGAGCTCCTTGAGGATGGCCACTCCCGTGGCATCGACCGCCACCCGGTTTGTCCCTCCGATAAATACATGGGCATCGACTTTCTTCCCCGTGGACGGCCCGCCGTTAACGAATGCTTCGACGCCGTCCATGACGATCACTTCGGGCTTGTAGCCAAGGTTGAGCTCAGCGATCATCTTTCGGATATCTTGTGAGCGATGAAGCTCACTCATCAGCCTTTTGGGAGTCGTGCCGACGGCCAGCTTAAGGGACATGGTGATTGTCCCCCATTTATGGGTTTTCAAGCAGCAAGTAGAAACAAGATATTCAGCTTCGGCCACGGGCTTGGCAATAAAAAACCCATTCTGCCAATGGCTTCCCGGAGGGTTGAGATGCACCCACCCGTCCTCGGGAAGATCTTCAAAATTGATGATCTCAAAACCAAGCTCATTGGCCAGGACGGGGATTCCTTTCTCTTCCATGACTCTGTTCGTCGGAGGCGGACCGCTCCTCTCGCCCACCGTGAGATGAGCGGCGCCCCGGGCTTTCATTTCCAGAACGAGCTGGCGCAAGGTGTCGTTATGCGTGGAGCCGGGAGCCGGGTCAGAGGTGTTAAAATTCGGCTTGATGACGACCTTTTTCCCTTTTGGCGAAGCGAAGGAAAGCAGCCTCAGGACGTCCTTAACGCCCTGGCTGCGGTCCTGGGTTTTGACCAGGGCGATCGTGGTTTTTCCGGCGAGACTCTGTCCGGCAAACCTCATTTTGGGAAGAATGGAGAGCGAGACGACTCCCGCCGCTGAAGTTTTGATGAACTCCCGGCGGTCGATCCTCGGCAAGCGTTTGTTGTTCATGGTGAATTCCTTTCGTCGTCATGATTTTATCATATTTTTTGCCAACTCGCAGCTGGGGAGTTATCGCAAATTCACTTCGTGGCTTTCTCATTCGACATGTGCTTGGCCATGTCGCCGGGTTCTGATTATATAAAGTTCATGACGATATGCTATAATTTGGCAGACATCATCAGAAGTCTCAAACCGATGAGTATGTTCCTGGGCTCCAAAAGAGAGATCGTCAGCTGGCTGCTCGAAAAGGACAATCCTTCCGTCCGCTATTGGACGCTCACCGAAATTTTGCGCAGACCCGAACACAATGCCGAGGTCCGGGAGGCCAAGGCCGCGATCATGGCGACCGGCATCGTCCCCAAAATCCTCGCCAAACAACATCCCGACGGATTCTGGATCGACCGGCAAAATTTCTATATGAAGACCAAGTACAAAGGCACAGTCTGGCAGGCCATTCTCCTGGCCGAGCTCCTGGCGGACGGAAGCGACAAACGCATTCAATCCGCCTGCGAATTTCTTTTGGCCCATTCCCAGAATCACGAAACCGGCGGTTTTGCCTATCGAAGCTCGCCGGAGGGCGACGGCGACAAAAATTCGATTATCCCCTGTCTAACAGGAAACGTGACGTGGAGCCTGATCCGATTCGGCTACACCGAGGACCCGAGGACGCAAAAAGCCCTCGATTGGATCGCCCGCCACCAGCGGTTCGACGACGGCGACGACGAGGCCCCGCGCAAATGGCCGTACCGTCTAGAGAAATGCTGGGGACGCCATACCTGCATGCTGGGAATCGCCAAGGCCCTCAAAGCGCTTTCCGAGATTCCGCCCGGGAAGAGGTCGGGAGCCGTTCAATCCACGATCGATCGAGCGGCCGCCTTTATACTCAAGCATCACGTCTTCATGAGAAGTCATAACCTGAACATGATCGCAAACCCCGACTGGCTCTGCCTCGGCTTCCCGCTTTTTTGGCAAACGGATATTCTCGAGCTTGTCTGGCAGCTGCTCAAAAACGGAATCCGTGATAACCGAATGGACGATGCCGTGGAGCTTATTTTCTCCAAACAGGACCGGGACGGCCGCTGGCCCCTCGAAAAAACATTCAACGGCCGCATGTCCACCAATATTGAAGCCAAAGACAATCCCAGCAAGTGGATCACCGGAAGAGCCTGGCAGGCCCTGCCGTTTTATGAAGGATCCTCCCAGCTTAAAGATCAGGCCGCCAAGGAGTCAGGATATGCCGACGAAAAAAAATGACCCGGAGCGTTTTTTGCCGAATCCCAGGCTTTACAACCTGCCGTTCACGGTCGGGGAATTTCGCGGCATGCCCTACCGAATGTTCGGAGACACGGGGCTCAGGGTCTCGAACGTAGGGCTCGGGACGTGGAAAATCGGCTGCCCCGAAACCGGAGACGGCTCCCGTGTCAATGAGAAAATGGCCTTCAAGATTTTTGATGCGGCCGTCGAGGAAGGCGTCACGTTCTGGGACACGGCCAACCGCTACAACAACTCGAGCGGCAACTCCGAGAGAATCATCGGAAAATGGTTTGCGGCTAACCCCGCGGAACGGCGCACGATCGAGTTGGCCACAAAAATTTACGGCACCATGGACGGCCTGACTCCCAATTATTGCCGCCTGTCCAGGCTGAATGTACTCGAGGCCGTCTACGCGTCCCTAGAGAGGCTGCGCACCGACCGCATCGAGCTCCTGCAATTCCACTGGTTTGATGAGACAACCCCGATCGAGGAAAGCCTCATGGCTGTGGAAGACCTGATTTCTCAAGATATCGTCCGGTATTTCGGAGTCTCGAATTTCAACGTTGCTCAGCTCGAAAAATATTCAGTCCTCAAAGACTCTCTGCCGAGGACCCGAGTCAAGTCTGTTCAAAACCAGTTTGATATTCTCTACGGGGAAGACCCTACGCGGAGAGGGGTCCTTGAATACTGCGCCAAGCAAAGCCTGTCTTTCATCGCCTGGAGTCCCCTGCGGAGCGGGCTGCTTTCCGATCGCTATCTGGACAAGTCAAAGATCAGGCGCGGCGACCGGCTCATGGATGAAAAACGCATCGATCAGGAATTGACGGAACCCGTTCTGGAGAAGCTAAAAAAGCTTGCGGACCTGGCACGGAAAGAAGGGCTGACGGTCACTCAACTCGTCCTGGCCTACATGCTCCAGATCCCCGGCATGGGTCCTATGATCGCTGCCTGCTCGTCCCCAACGCAACTGAAGGAAAACGCCCAAGCGGGAAAGATTGCCTTAGGCAAAGAGCAGTTCAGCGCCCTGGAAAATATCACCGGCAAAATTATTGAACAGGAAGTCGGCCATGAAATTCAAAAATGAGATCGAGCTCTTTGAGTTCATGGAAAAATTTTTCTACTCGGGTGCGCTTTCGGACATCCTGGATGCCATGGGATATCCGGGTTGCGCAGCTAGCCCCCATGCCCTGATCCGGCCACTTTTTCCTAAAGCGATTTGCGCCGGCCGCATCCGCACCCTCCTCAATGCTCCGCGCAAAACGGGACGCGAAGATCCCTACCGGCTCGCTCTGGATCTTATAGACAGCCTGAAGCCGGGGGATGTGGCTGTGGCGACGTTGACCAAGCCTTTGGAGACCGGCATCATGGGAGAACTTTCGGCCACAGCCATGAGGAAGCGCGGCGCCAGAGGCTGTCTTGTCGACGGATACACCCGGGATGCCCGCAAGATTATCCGAATGCAATTCCCCACTTTTGCCAAAGGCGCCTCCCCCATCGATACCACCGACCGCGCGGCCGTCATCAAGTATGACTGCCCGGTTATCTTCGGCGGCCGCCCAGTCCTGCCCGGCCAGATCGTGTTCGCCGATTTGGACGGCATTATTTTCATTCCAAGGGAGGTCGAAGAAAAAGTCCTCCGGGAAACTGCCAAGAAAGTCCGGGCTGAAACCCGGGTGAGAAAAGAGCTTCGTGCGGGAAAAAAGGCCCGCCGGGTTTGGGAGAAATATCATGTCTTCTAGAATGGCCGGATGTTTCACCCTGGCCCTGCTGCTCATCTATCCTATTCACGCCCAAAACACCGGGAATAGATTTGAGCCGCTTATTTATAAAGAAAATTTTGACACCCATGAGCTCAATGCCTGGGCATCGTATCCTCTCTGGCAGGATACCGCCTTCGACCCAAACCTGCGTCCCGCCCCGATTGTGCCGGGGAACCCCAATATTTCCCTGGTCCAAAAAATCACTCCATATTCCAATGTTGACAATTATGCCGGGGCCCAGAAAAAGCTGGACGCGTACCTGACGGCCGGATCCATCGTCAGACTGAAATTCTATCTCAAAACCCAGCTTCAACCGGAGTATTTCAAAGTCCGCCTAGCGGCGGGCAAGGACGGAAAGGTTGACTTCACATATTCTCTCCCTCCCGTGAACAAATGGGTGGAACTGTTCGCCGGATACGACGACTTTATTCGCGAAAATCCCGGCCTCAGGGGAAAGTTCCTTAAGGTCAATGCCCTGGCGGTCCTGGCTAAATTTCCCAAAGCAGACCCGGACATGCCCATTTATCTAGGACTGGATGATATCGTCTTTCAAGGCTGGCGAGAAGCCCACTTCAAGTTCGCCGAGCCGAATATGTTCGAGCTTCCCGAGTGGAAGGCCTCTATTCCCGATAAGCACTACCGACAGGGAGAATCCCTGAACATCCGCGGCACCTATCCCCTCCAGGCTGGCCGGATCGTCCTCGAGATTAGAAAATTTGGAGACAATTCTCGGCTTCTTCTTTCTACCCCGCTTCAGAAAAATGGAGACGCGTGGCACATCGAGAAAATTCCCCTTTCTTTTCCTGCGGGGATCTGCGTGGGGCAACTCATTGCCTATGAAGGTCAGGAGAAGCTTTCCGCGACGGAATTCACAATCTTCATCGAGCCCGAGAATCTGAGGCAAAAGCATCCCAGGCTCTGGTTCGATGACATCCAATTATCCTGGATCAAGGCACGGTTCAAGGACGATCGTTTCAAGAAGATCCTGGTGGACCTGGAAAAATCCGCCAAAGAAAATCGCGACAAACTGCCGGTTAACAGAATCGTCTTCGACGTTCGACAACTTTCCCCAGGATGAACCGCTCCTCGGCAATGTGCCGCGCTCGATCTACCCCTGGTTCGACCGTATCAACCCCTGGCGCTCTTCGCTCCGCGACAACGCTCTTGTCTTCGCCTTGACGAATAGCGCTGAGGCCGGGGCCTATGGCAAGGCGCTTCTCCTCAAACTGAGCGGGTTTCCCGTCTTCCTCCATCCTTGGTTCGAGAAGCGCGGCCAGCATATCTACTACCCTGTCGGAGAGTTGGCCATGGAAATGGCCCTAGGCTATGACCTTCTCTATGGGCTTTTGAACGTTGACGAGCGCAGCCTTGTCAGGCAGGCCATGATGAGAAACATCGTCGCCGGGTGTCATCGGAGCTATGTCGAAGACAACCTGGTCACGAGCAATACTTCCAACTGGGTCGCCCATATCACCGGCGGCTCCCTGATGTGCCAGGCGGCCATGTTTGGAGACGGACCCGACGTTGGCCAGGCCGAACCTTATCTGACCGGCGCCATCCTCAAGCTCAACGAGCTCATCCAAAAATCCCTCGGTCGCGACGGCGGCTACGGCGAAAGCCTGGGCTACTGCAATTTCACGATGCAGTCTCTCTCGAAAACTCTGCCCGCCCTGGAAAATGTCTTCCAGATAGACCTGTCGGCCAATCTCAAGAATACCTATCAAGACCTGGCCTGGGCCGGAAATATCCAGGCTAAAAACTTTTTCTATTTTGGGGATTCTTCCGGGGGTCTCATGCCTCTTGTCAATTGGGCCTGGTATCTCGCAAAAAATAAGGATCCGTTCCTCGGCTGGCTCTATCATTTTCTCAAACAGGAAGAGACGTTCATGGACGTCCTCTACCAAACTGAGGATGTCCCTCAGAAGCCGCCCTTCTCCGAAAATCCGGTCAAAGTCTTTCGGGACATCGGGACAACCGTGTTCAAGAGCGGCTGGGGCAAAGACGATTTTATTTTTGTGATGAGGACCGGAGCTTTCTATAACCACCAGCACCTCGACCAGGGGACGTTCTGGCTCGCCGACCGCGGCGAGACATTTATCGAAGAGCGCCACGGCAGCACGTATTATGATGACCCGATCTATCAATCTCACTATACCCAGCCGATCGCCCATTCGACAATCCTCATCGACCGCAACCCGCAGAGCCAGAGGGTCGGAGATCCACTCCTCTTTGCCGAGGGGTTCGATGACCGTGCTTTTGTCGATCATTTTCTGGACGGAGAATTTGCCGCCTTCAGCTCCGGAGATATCGGCCGGCTCTATTGGGGAAAAGTGAATGCGATCCAGAGAAATGTCCTCTATATCAAACCGCGAACGCTGCTCATGCTGGATGCCATTCAGCCGGCTGGACAAGATGTGGACGTCACTCTGCTTTATCAGACGGCACGCCTGGATGGGATTCACCCCGGGTCGAATGCCTCCTCGATTGCGAAAAGGGCGGGGACGCTCGCCATCCGCCACCTGGCTCCGGAAAATCCCGTCGTTGAAGACCTGGAAACGCCCCACTATATCAACACATTGAAAAACGAGAACCCCCTTCTCAAAGAAGGAATGTTGGCCGTCACCGCCAGGACAGAGGGAAAAGCTCTCGTTATCGCAAACCTTCTGACGATGCTCCCTGAAGATGAAATTAAGGCGGGTTACGAGAAAGACCAGGCCTGCGGCTTCGGAATCGTTCAAAAAACAGAGTTCGCGTTCTCCACAAAACCCGGCCGTGCCTACAGCTTCAGAGGATTGACGACGGATGCGCTAGCCGTCGCTTGGAGCGGGAACACGATTTTCGCCGCGCTTTGCACATCTTTAATGAGGAACGGAGTGGAGATCCTGAGTTCAAAGGAACCGCTGACATGTGAGGTCTGCGATCAGAGCCTCAAATGTTATTTGGCCTCGGCTTCCCCAGTTTCATTTGGCTTGGCCGACAAGCCCAAGGTCGTCTTGATCAATGGCAAAAAAAGCAGGGATTTTATCTATGATGAAAAAGACAAAGTCCTGCGCCTAACGCTGCCCGCCGGAGAAAGCCTGGTCGTGGCAAAATGAAAATATCGGGATTTGGGGAGGACGGATGAAAAGGCGCACATTCATCGGCCTATCGTCGGCAGGAGCGGCTTCGTTATGGACCGGGATGAACAGCTGCGGCGTCCCCGCCACAAAAACATTCCCTCTAGGGCCCTCGGCCCAATCCCGGCACGCGCCGCTCCCCACCGACGAATACAACAAAGAGACCCTCGCCACCGCTGAACTCCACCAACTCAGGAGCCAGTATGAATATGACTTGTATGAAGACTTTTTGCCGTTTATGGAGAAATATATCATCGATCACGAAAACGGCGGGTTCATGTGCACGACGGACCGCGACGGGACTCGCATCTCCACAGATAAAAGTCAATGGTATGAAGGCCGAGGAATCTGGGTCTACTCTTACCTCTACAATAACCTTAAAAAAGCCCCCAGATTCCTGGAGGTCGCCCGCAAATCCGTCGAGTTCATGCTCAAACACAAGCCTTTAGGCGACGACCTCTGGCCCTCGGCGTTTTCACGGGAAGGGAAAGCCATCGGAGCGCCCGACACAAGGTTATACGGCGATTTGTTCGTCGCCCATGGGCTCGCCGAATACGGCAGGGCGAGCGGGGAAAACGCTCACTTCAACCTTGCCAAAGAAACCATGCTCAAATGCCTCAGGCTTTATGACCGCCCCGATTTTTGGCCGGAATCGGCACAGAGCTATCTTGGCAAAGAAGCGCCTCTCGTCCCGGGCGCGCGCATCCAGGGCGTGTGGTTCGTCCTGCTGAACCTGGCCACCGGGATGCTGGATTATAAGAGCGACCGGGATATCCTGGACGTTGCCGACCGCTGCCTGGACGCAATCATGAACCGCCACTGGAATCCCGATTTTGAGCTCAATAACGAAATCCTCAATCACGACCTGACCCGGCGGCAGGACGACATCGCCCAATTCGTCTACACAGGCCATGCCATCGAGGCGCTGTGGATGGTGATGGCGGAAGCCGCTCGCCGCGAGGATAAGACCCTTTTTGAGCTCGCTGCGAAAAGGTTTAAACACCATATTGAAGTGGCGTGGGATTCTGTTTACGGCGGGGTCTTCCGCAGCCTCAACCACGTTGACAAAAATATCTGGCTTGTGGACAAAGTCCTCTGGGCCCAGGAAGAAGTCCTGATCGGATCCCTCTTGGCTTTCGAGTACACCGGCTGGAAATGGGCGAAGGACTGGTTTATCAAGATGTACAACTACGTCCATGCCAAGTGGCCGCTCACAAAACACGGCCACGCTCTTTGGGATAACGGCACGGACAGGAAAGTGACATATGTCGAGCATTATAACCGGGTTGAAAATTATCATCATCCGCGGCACCTCATGTTGAACTTGCTGGCACTTGACCGGATGATCGGGCGGCAGGGCTAGCCGGGCGGGTCTATAGTCAAACGGCCCGAGCCTTGGGAGAGAAGTTTATGATGAACGTGAACTCATCGGCTTGACCGGCGGGCACGTTCAATGATAATCTCTTGACAACCGGCCGGAAAGGCGGAATGCTATGGATTGCCTAAAAAGGAGGGCGCGTATGAAAAAAGCTATCCTTATTTTCCTTGTGTTCGGGTTCTTTTGGTTCAGTCTCGAATCCCTCGCCCAGTTCAAACCGGAAGAGGTCGCGGATTACGCCAAATGGGAAGATTTCCTGCAAACCGCGAAGATTGTCGACCAGAAGCAGATGAGCAAAAGCGAAGGCGTCACAAGACCCTATGTTTTGACTTTAGAGAAAGACGGCGTCACGCAAAAAGCCGCCTGGAAGAACCCGACCGGTTCGCCAGGGGGATATCAGGAAAGCTGGAAAACGGAGATCGCCGCCTACCGCTTGAGCAAATACCTGGGGCTGGACATGGTGCCGCCGACAGTCGAAAAGGAAAGGGAAGGAGATAAAGGGGCCTGCCAATTATGGGTGAAATATTGGAAGAATTTTGAGGAAATTATTGACGAGAAACTCCAAGCGAAGGGGATCCAGTATGTGTATTTCATACGGAAACTGTGCCTCCAGCGCGCCTTCGATAATTTGGTCAACAATATAGACCGCCACCGGAGAAACTACCTAATTACTGAAGACTGGCAAATGATCCTCATCGACCACTCCAGGGCCTTCATGACCGATAAAAAATACAACGAAAAACTTATCTATGATGAGAATAACAAGGAAAACAAGAATTTCATCATGGACCAGCTTCCCCGGGCGTTCGTGGAGAAGCTGAGAGCCTTGGATGCGGCTTCGATCAAAGCGGCGGTCGGCGAATATCTAACAGACAAAGAAATCGATGCGACTCTCAAGCGTCGGGACCTGATGATCGTTTGGATCGACAAGCATATCAAAGACAAGAGCGAGGAATACGTCCTGTACTGACCCTGGGAAGACTGAAATAAACGGCGGGGCATGAGAAACGCTTTCGGACAAAGGGCGGACCATAGCCTTGTCTAAGAAACTCGGTTTCTTTGACTGCAACTGCTCGGTGGGACGAACAGGCTATCCTCATCTCCATGATATCCCTGACGCGGCCGGCCTTAAACAGGAAATGGCGACCGCCGGCATCGAGGAAGCCCTTGTTTTCCATGCGGCGGCCCGCGATGCCCATCCCCCCCTCGGGAACTCATTGCTCATAGAAGAAATCAAGGGCTGCCAGGGACTCTACCCCGTCTGGGTCGTCCTTCCCCATCACACGGGCGAGATGCCTCCGCCCGGTCAATTGCTGGACGAGATGAAATCCCGAGGAATCCAGGCCGCCCGCATGTATCCCGGCCGGGCTCATCACAGTTTCTCTCTCGCGGATTGGTGCGCCGGAGAGCTGCTCTCGGCATTGGATACGGCCCGCGTTCCCCTGATCTTAGACACGGAAATCGTGAGTTGGGAGGAAGTTTTTTCTCTTCTCAAAAGCTGCCCCCATCTTCCTCTCATCATGAGCAACTGCAGCTACCGGCATAACCGCTTTCTCTATTCGCTTTTTGAGAAATTTCAAAATCTTTTTGTCGAAACGTCCCGCTTTATGGGCGGCGGATCGATTGAGGATGTTGTCGCGCATTTCGGTGCGCACCCCCTTCTGTTCGGGACAAACATGCCCCAATATACGGGAACAGCGGCGGTCGCGCTCTTGACCTATGCCGATATCGACGCCGAAGACAAACAAGCTATCGCTGGTGGCAACCTGCGCCGTTTGCTCGGAGAGATGTGGCCGTGAGCGAATATTTCGTTCGGATTCAGGCCGGTCTTCCGTTAGATGATGTCGAGATCATCGACCTGCACGCACACTTGGGGCCGTATTTCAATATGCACATCCCGGCCGGAGATACGGACCGCATGGTCCGGATCATGGACCTCTGCGGTATCGATAAGACGGTCCTCTCCCCCAACTTAGGGTGGGCTTCGGATGTCGTCCTGGCCAACACGATGATGCTCGAAGCGGTCGCTTCCTACCGCGGACGCCTGTATGGCGCCTGCTCTGTCAACGGCAATTATCCGGAGCTTTCGCTGGACGAGCTTAACCGATGTTTCCAGGAACCCCGAGTCGTCATGATCAAAGTCCATCCCGCCTCGACCAAATGCCGGCTCGATGACCGGCGAATGAATCGCATCTATGAATTTGCCTCAAAGCGCCGACTTCTGATCCTGGTCCATACCTGGCTCGACGATGCCCCCTATGGAAACCTGGATGTCTTCGCCTCCGTCGCAAAGGCCCGGCCGGGTATTCGTTGGATCATGGGCCATTCCGGCGGACCCTATGGAAGCGTCCATGCCGTGGAGCTCGCCTGCGACCTGCCGAATATCTACTTGGACATTACCCTGTCCATGTGCCCGGCCCGCCAAATCGAATTTTTCGTCAAGGAATTGGGGTCGGAACGGCTGCTTTTCGGAACGGACAATCCTTTTATCGACCCGCGGCCGCAGATCGGCAGGGTGGGTTTAGCCCGGATTTCCCATCAGGACCGGGTCAATATTTTCGGCGCCAACGCCCGCCGAATGATCCATTTCTACTGATAAGAGAAAAACTTCGAAAACCCCCTTAAGCCTTTTGTCTTTTTCCGAGCCTCATCAAGACGCCCAGCCCGGCTAGAGACAGGGCGACGATCATATCCACGTTGAACGCACCCCGATCCTTATAACGAACGAGAACAAGGACGGAGACGGCCGTCATGGAGATGCCGAGCGCCATGAGCATGAAGCCGATGATCTTGAATGGAGAGAGCGGTTTTTCCGCTTTTTCTTCGTAGAGAAACGGCTTGGCCAGGTCCGCGAAAAATTTGGCCACCCTGTGCCGCTCCTCTTGCGGAGTCGGCTTGGTGATCGTTCCTAACCACATGCCCAGGAACGTGGCGGCTATGCTCAGGACAGTCACTGCCGAATTCCAGCCGCTCCTTAGCCAGAATTCCAGGGCGGGGTTCGTTTTCATCTGTCCCGCATATATCCTGACCACAAAGAAATTGGCCAGGACAAGAGCCGTGCCGGTCACGGAGCCGGCCAGCAATCCCCACAGCGTGCCGCGGGCGTTAAACTTCTTGGAGAGAAGGCCTGCGACAAGAGGAATCATGATGGCCGGGGCAAAGGCCGAGAAAATGCGGAACATGATATCCATCATGTTGAATTCTCTCAGCGCATTGAACAGGACGGCCAGGCCGACCGTCAGGATGCCGATCACGATGGTGAAAATTCTGCCCGCAAAAATTTCCTGCTTCTCGGAAAGATCGGGCTTGATCTTTCTCTTATAGAAGTCGCGCGTCAAAACGCCGGATAGGGTGTTGAACTCGGACCCCAGCGTAGACATGGTCGAGCTAATCACCGAAGACAGGATAAAGCCCATGAGCCCCACGGGCAGCACCTTCAGGCTGATCAAGGCATAGACTTCCCGGGCGTTTTCAATTTTGGGCAAAAGGACGCGCGCCGCCAGCCCGGGGAAAAAGAAAATCGGAGGCATGACGAACATCAGGAAAGCGATCCACCACAGCATTTTCTTGATCTCTTTTTCACTTTTCAAGGTGTTGAATTTCTGGACCAGGGCCCAACTGGCGTTGTAGGTCAGGATATTGATGAGGAAGACGGTGAAGACCAGATAGCTCCAGCCGTAGGGTTCCGGCGCGGGGTTCAGAAATCCGGGGGGGAGGTTTCGAATAAATTCGCCCAGGTTGCCCACTTTGCCCAGTGTCAAAATGAACAGAGTAATGACAGAGACCGCGAGGATCGAGACATTGACGAAGTCGGTGATCATCACGGTCATCTGGCCGCCCATAAAGGAATACAGGACCATGATCACGCCGATGATAGCCATGAACTCCACGATCGTCATCCCCAGGCCGCGCAGGGCGACAGCAAAGATGATCGAGGTGGACAGGATCTTCAGCCCATTGTCGAACAGCCGCAGCGGCAGCCCTGTCCAGACAAACATCTGGTGCACCAATGTATTGTAGCGGCGCTCCATAAAGCCGAGCGGCGTAATGACCCTCGACCGCCGCCATCTGTGGGCCGTGACATATCCGCCGAGCAAAATGCAGATGGGCGAAATCCAGAGGATGACGATGGCCACCAGTCCGTACTTATAGGCGATCTCGTTATAGATGACAAACAGCAGGGCGCTGAAGGAAGCCTTGTAAAACGACGTGCCGGCCAGCCACCAGGGCATGGTATTCCCCGCGGCAAAATAATCCTTGGACTGACGGATGTAGCGGGCAAAATACAGCCCGACGGTCACAATGATCAGAAAATAAGAGAGGATAACCAGATAATCCGGAAGCTGAATGCTTTGCACTTGCGGCATTCTCGGACTCCTCTAAGAGGGATCTAAAATTCGGAGAGGACTCCGTCCAGAATGGCCACAGATTGGTCGATCAACTCCGGGGAAATCACTAACGGAGGGGCCACCCGCATAACATTCCCGTAGATTCCCAGTTTGCCGCACATCAGCCCTCTCTCGACGCATTGGATGACGACATCCCGGGCCAAGTCAGGGGCGGGCTCCTTGGTGGAGCGATCTTTGACATATTCGATGCCATAGACCAGACCCATGCCACGGACATCCCCGATGACTTGATATTTATCCTTGAGCTTGAGAAGTTTTTCTTTTAAATAGGCGCCGTTGGTCGCAGCCTTCTCGACCAGCTTTTCTTTTTCGATGATCTCGAAAACGGCCAGTGAGGCCGCGCAGCTCAAGGGATTGCCTCCCATCGTCGAAGACATCTCTCCCCTCTCCAGGCTTGAAATGATCTCTGCCCGGGTCACCACGGCGGCGATGGGCATGCCGCTTCCGATCCCCTTGCCCAGGACCAGGATGTCGGGTTTCAGCCGTTCGTGCTCCAGGGCCCACATCTTTCCCGTCCTGCCGAAAGACGACTGGACCTCGTCGAGGACAAAAAGTATCCGCCGATGCCTGGCCCACGCTTCAAGCTTTTTCAAATAGCCTGCTGGGGGAAAAACGAAGCCGGAAGTGCCCTGGTAGGGTTCGACCACGAGCGCAGCCAAGCTCTCCGCCGATTCAACATCAACAACCTTGTCCATGAAATCCAGACAGAAAAGATTACAATCCGGATGAACCCTGTCCAAGGGACATCTGTAGCAGTATGGATACGGAGCCAGGATTGTTCCCGGAAGAAGCGGGCCGAAATTTTTTTTGATCTTGGGCAGTCCGGTCAAACTCATCGGCCCGAACGAGCGGCCGTGAAATCCGCCCCAAAAAGCCAGAATCTCATACTTGCCTGTCGCCCGTTTGGCCATGCGCATCGCCGCGTCCATCGCCTCTGCGCCCGTCGTAACAAAAAAGACCTTGTCGAGATGCGGGGGCGTCGTCTCGACGACCTTGCGGGCCAGATGCAACCGCTCCGGAGTCGGGAAGTCGAATGTGTTGAGGAGACGCCCAGCCTGGCGGGAGATGGCTTCGGCCAAGTGGGGATGGGCATGCCCGACATTGGCCACAAGCACTCCGGACGTCCAATCGATATAGCGGCGGCCGTCTACATCCCAGATCTCCGCTCCTTGGGCACGGTCCCAGACGACCGGCGCCTGCCAGTTCATGCAGGCGGGCTCATATTTCTGTGAAATTTCCAAAAAGGTTTGGGTTTGAAGGCCTGGTTTTTTCATGCAATTTTCCTAGGGTTTGGTTGTCAAGGATTCGACGAGCTGCTTGGCCTTTTGCGTCAGGACATTCCAGTCATTCTGAGCGATGGCCTTTTTATCCAGAAGGGCGGTGCCGATGGCCACGCAGCAGGCGCCGCTGTCGATAAAATCCTTGGCATTCTCGATGCTCACGCCGCCCGTCGGCATGAGACGGATTTGGGGGAGCGGACCCTTGAGGTCCTTAAAATATTTCGGTCCGACGGAAGTCGCCGGGAACACTTTGACAACGTCCGCCCCGCTCTTCCAGGCCGCCACGATCTCGGTTGGCGTCAGGGCCCCGGGCGCGACAAACTTATCGAGCTTGCGGCAGGCCTTGATCATGTCGAAATTCGTGATCGGTGAGACCAAGAAGTCCGCTCCCGCCTGGACCGCGGCGACGGCGGTCTCGGCATCCAGCACGGTGCCAGCTCCGATGAGAACATCCGGCGATTTTTTCTGGGCCATGCTTTTTATGATACCGAGGGCGTTAGGGACAGTCATCGTGATTTCAATAGCCTTCACGCCTCCCTGTCGAATGGCTTCCGTCACCCTGAAAAGTTTTTCCGTATCCGTCATGCGAATAACCGCAATGACTTTGGTTTCGAGAATAAACTTTAGGGCTTCATCTCTGTTCATGCTCCACCCCTTAGCGCTGGACGCGCCCGGATCGATCGCCCTGCATAAGGGCCAGCACCTCTTTTTCTGGGACCAAGTTAAAATCGCCGGGACTGGAATGCTTCAGGCAGGAGGCGGCCGTGGCAAATTCCAGGGCCTGGCGGTCGTCAGAAAAGGTCACAATCCCGTGGATGAATCCCGCGGCAAACGCGTCCCCTGCGCCGATCCGATCGACGATATTTTTGATGTCATATTTTGGTCCCTGGATAAAGGCTCCCCTGTTTCTGAGCACCGCCGACCAGCCGTTGTGGTTGGCGCTGTGGCTCTCCCGGAGAGTGATGGCGATCCTCGATAGGTTGGGAAATTCCTCCAGGACTTTTGCCGTCAGCCGTTCATAGGCCCCGAGCTCAAGCGTTCCACTTTTGACATCAATTCCCGCTTCGATTCCTAGGGATTTCTGGCAGTCTTCTTCGTTGGCGATGCCGATGTCCGCGTATTTCACGATCTCGCGCATGACTTCAGGCGCCTGTTTTCCGTACTTCCAGAGCTTTCCCCGATAATTGAAATCGATGGAAATCGTCATTTTCCTCGATTGGGCCGCCTTCACCGCCTCCAATGTCAGACCGGCGGCCGACTGGCTGATGGCCGGCGTTATGCCCGTCGTGTGGAACCACTCGACTCCTTGAAAAGCTTTGTCCCAATCGATGTCACCGGATTTTGCCTCAGCGATTCCCGAATGCTCCCTGTCATAAATGACCCTGGACGCCCTCTGGTTGGCACCCGTTTCAGCAAAATATATGCCGAGCCGCCTTCCCTGGCGGACGATAAAATCGGTCCTCACGCCCCAGCGGCGGAGTTCGGAAACGGCGGCATCGCCGATCTCATTCTTGGGGATGACGGAGACATAGCGAACATCATGTCCGAACAAGGCCAGGGATACAGCCACATTCGCCTCTCCCCCGCCGAAAATTGCCTGCAGATGAGGCGATTGGAAAAGCTTTTCCGAGGGGGGAGGCGAAAGCCGTAACATGATCTCACCGAAGGTCGCTATTGTTTTCATCATAGCTCCTTTTCCAATGAATTATGCCTTCATCAAAGCCCCTTCAGCCAGTTTGTTCATTGACAATTTCTTTGTTTGGATGATATGTATCATATATCATTTCCAATATCAAATTTGAACGTGATGAACAAGCAGGACCTTTCCAGAATCTTCGAAAAAAATGCTGAGGGAACGGTCGAACTCCTGGCCCGCTTGATCGAATTCCCCTCTACCAGAGGGCAGGAACAGGCCATCAGCCGCTTCTTAAAAACAAAACTCGAGGCGTTTGCGGATGAAACCAAGCTGGTGGCCATTCCCGACTCGCTCGTGACCGATCCAGACTATTGTTTCAGGCTGGAGAACTTCCGCTATGAAGGAACGGCCAATCTGCGCTGCCGGCTGAAAGGAACGGGCGTCGGGAAAAGCTTGGCCTTCAACACACATCTCGATGTCGTCCCGCCTGCGCCCGGCCAGAAACATCCATTTGCAGCCGGAATCAAAGGAGACAAGATCTACGGAAGGGGCGCCTGCGACGCAAAAGGTCAGGTCGCGACCCTATGGCTTGTCCTTAAATCGATCCACGATTTAAAGCTGAAGCCGGGCGGCGACATGACCTTCGACTTCGTCGTCGAAGAGGAATGCGGCGGAAACGGCACCTTGAAAATTGTCCGTGATGGGCTCAGCGCCGAGGGAGCGGTTGTCCTGGAGCCGACGGATCTTCATGTGGCCCATCTGGTCCGCGGCGCCGTCTGGTTTGAAGTCCAAACGCAGGGAATAGCCGGGCACAGCGGAAGTCCAGACTCCACGATATCCGCCCTCAAAGAGTCCATCAAAATCATGGAAGCCATAGAAAGGGTCCGCGAAGAGCTCCTGCCTGTTTCTAGAAAGGCTACGGAAAAAATCGCCGGCCATCCGAACCCCATGCCCTGCACGTTCGGCATGCTGCATTCTGGGAACTGGCCTGCCGCCGCGCCTTCTGAAGCTGTCTTAAAAGGCGTTTTCGGGTTCCTGCCGCCTTTTAAATGCGGAGATATTCAGGAGAAGCTTAGGCAAGCCGTGGCCCCGTTCCGCGCCCAAATCAAGTTCAACATGCTCAAGAGCGATCCGTCCTATATTCCGGAGCAGCATCCCCTCGTCCAAACGCTCATGGAAGCCGCCCACGACGTTGGAATCCCCTGCCGGCCCGAATTCATGAATGCATCTTGCGATTCATGGAGATATACCGAGCAGCTTGGCATCCCGGCTGTTGTCTTCGGCACCGGGACGATCACATCCGCCCATAGCGCGGATGAGTCTATCGTCTTTGAGGATCTCCAAAAAGCGGCCGCGTCGCTAATAATTTTTATCGAAAAATGGAGCGGGTTGTATCATGCCTAAAAAAACAATGACGGCCCTGGTCAAAATCGCCAAGGGAAAAGGGTTGATCGAGCTAAAAGAAGTCCCCATCCCCGAGATCTCGGGCCAAGAAGTCTTGATAGAAATCAAAGCTGCGGGAATTTGTGGCACGGACCTCCATATCTACCATGATGAATTTCCCTACTGGCCGCCCGTCATCCTCGGCCACGAATTTGCCGGTGTCATCGCCCGAGTCGGGAAAGAGGTTGCCGATTGGAAGCCCGGTGATCGAGTCGTGGGCGAGCCGCATACCGGGGCCTGCGGGAAATGCTGGCTGTGCAGGACGGGAAACCGCCAGCTTTGCCTTTCCAAACGTTCCCCGGGCTGGGGAATCGACGGATGCTTCGCCAGGTTTATGAGGTTTCCGGAGCCGGCCCTTCTCCATCGCATTCCCGAGGGGCTTGCGTTTGAAGAGGCCGCCTTTGTCGAGCCCGCGGCCAACGTTGTTCATGACGTCCTGGAAAGAGCGCGTGTTGAGCCCGCCGACGTCGTCGTTGTGATCGGCCCCGGCCCGGTCGGACTCATGGCAGCCATGGCCGTTAGGGCGAGCGGCGCATCAAAAGTCTTTCTGCTCGGCACAAACGCGGATGAAGAAGTCCGGTTGCCAACGGCCCGGAACATTCCGGCCATAGACCATATCTGGAATGTCCAGAAAGAAGACGTCGGCTCGCAGATCATGGATCTGACCGCAGGACGCGGAGCCGATCTTGTCGTCGAGGCAAGCGGGGCGGAAGCCGGAATCGGCTTGGGCCTGCAGCTTATCAGAAAGTTAGGGAGGTTTTCAGCCATCGGGCTGACCGCCAGAGATAAAATCCAGTTTCCCTATGACACGGCGATGTTTAAGTCCATTGATTTTTTCTTTAACCTCTCAACCTCCTATACCTCCTGGGACCGGGCTATCAGCCTGATCGCAACAAAAAAAATCAACGTCAAGCCGCTCATAACCCACAAGGGAGGGCTAGACCGCTGGGCGGAATTCTTCGCTGCATTCAACGAAAAGAAAGGGATCAAGGGAATCTTTACGCCTTGATCTCAAACCAACAGGAGCAAGCCATGGCCATTCGAATCGGCATTATCGGGACCGGAATCATGGGGAACGCGGTGGCAAGAGTTTTCAAGCTCCTTCCCCAGGCTGAACTCACCGCTCTCGCCGATCTTTCCAAGGAACGGCTGGAACAAAGCGGGAAAGAATTCGGCCTGTCGGCGCTCTATATGGATTATCGCGACATGCTCCAAAAAGAAAAACTGGACGCCGTGGCCATAGCCACTCCCGACCATTATCATACGGCGCCCGTCCTCGACTCCCTCCGCGCCGGCTGCCACGTGTTGGTCGAAAAACCGCTCACGACATCGCTGGCTGAAGCCGAGGAAATTGACCGCGTCGTGCGGAAAACGGGAAAGAAGCTTCAGGTCAACTTCAACCACCGCTGGCTGTCTCCCTATCACAAGGTCAAGGAGATGGTGCTGAACGGACACATCGGGGAGCCGATGATCGGATACGCCAGGAAAAACAACCCTCTGTCTGTTCCCACGGAAATGATCAAGTCCTGGGCAAGCCAGACGACGCCGGCCTGGTTTCTGTCCTGCCATGATATCGACCTCGTGACCTGGTGGTTCGATGCCGACCCTATCGAAGCCTATGCGAAAGGAATCCGCAAAGTTCTTGTCGAGAAAGGCTTCAACACGTATGACGGCATCCAAGCCCTGGTGACATATAAAGGCGGAAAATTCGCCACCTTCGAAGCGGTCTGGATCTATCCCAACACGAGTCCCTACATGCCCGATTCGTATATGGAGCTCATCGGGAGCCGGGGCGCTCTTCAAATCGACAGGCAGGCCGAAGCGATCGATGCCATGGTCCAGGAAAAATTTGTCTGCCCCAGAACCTTTCTAAACTATAAAGTCTTTGACGAGTGGCAGGGAGCTTTTCCGGCTGCGGTCAAGGGATTTTTATACGCCATCGAGCATGACCGCGAGCCGCATGTCAACGCCAGGGACGGCGTCCGGAACACGGCCGTTCTCGAAGCTATCCACAAATCGCTGGAATCGCATCAGCCCGAAAAAATCAAAATCAATATTTAGTTCCTCGGTTTGACGAGCGGTTCATATGCCCCGTGGCTTGCCACGGGGAACCCGCTCGAGAGGGTTCCAAGGGGGAGTCGCCCCCTTGGTCGCAGGGCGGGGTTGCATGCCCCGCCCAAGAAGGGGAGGCAGGGCGGCCGGGTCTTCCCGGCGCCCGTTGGAAGGGGCCTTCCCCTCCAAATTGACATTTCGCTTGATATCTTATCTAATATTTTAACAAAAACGCGTGACGCAAAAAATTACGTTCAAAATCATCGACTACATCGAGCCCGACCTTCTCTGGGAAGAAGAGGAATGCCGGACACTCGGCATCCATTTTGCCCATTACCTGCTCAAAGACGCCCCTCCTGAGGAAATCATCAGGCATGTCAAAGACGCCGACATTGTCCTGGTGAACATGGCCCGGTTTTCCGCCAAGGTCATCGCCGGACTTCCATTGGCCAAGCTCATCATCCGGCACGGCATCGGCTACGACAATATCGATGTCGCCGCCGCCACCGGCCAAGGCATTATCTTCGCCAACGAGGCGACGGCTTCTAGCGAAGACGTGGCCGAGCATTCCGTGATGCTGATCCTGGAAACGTACAAGAAAAAGAACCTCCAGAACAAGCTCCTCAGACGTTGGGTGGAGAGCCGGCAGTGGAGTTCGGATGAGATCGCGCCCCTCTACAGGCTGTCCGGCAAAACCCTGGGCATCGTCGGCTGCGGGAACATTGGAAGCCGTGTTTTTAAAAAAATGGTGGGTTTCGGCCTTGAGGTTCTCGTCTGCGACCCCTATCTTTCTCAAAAAAGATTGGCTGAGCTGGGCCTGACCCACACGCCTTTCGAGGAACTTCTTAAAAAGTCGGATATCGTCACGATTCACGTCCCGGTCACCGAGGAGACCCGGGGCATGTTCGATCGAGAGGCGTTTTCCTTGATGAAACGATCCGCCGTCGTCATCAACACGGCGCGGGGTCCCATCATCAAGACGACTGACCTCGTCCGGGCCTTGAAAAAGGGGACCATTTCGGGTGCAGGCCTGGACGTCTTCGAAAAAGAGCCGCCCGAGCCGGGCCTCGCGCTTCTCCGGTTGGATAACGTCGTGTTAAGCCCTCATATCGCCTGGTACAGTGAAGAAGGCGGTTGGGATGTCCGACATATGATCATGGATGATGTCAAAGCCTTCCTGATGGGAAAGCCGCCTCGTTTTGTCGTCAACTCCGAAGTCTTTAAAAGCCCCAAGCTTCGATTTAAAAGAGCCATAGAACTCCGAAAAAATAAATAGAACGATGGAAACCTTCCTCTCTTCCGCCTTTCATCAGGAAGGCGAGAGGGAGGTAAAAGAAATCGTCTGGGAGGTCCAATGAAGGGCAATAGACATTTATTGATTTTGCTTTTTCTCCCCCTTTTCATGCGCGCAGCCCAGGGGTTTGAATTTAGTTATCCTCTGGACGGAGACGCCTGGTACTCCATGAAGGCCACGTTTTCAAGCGATCCTCCCATCGGCCAGGGCGCTTGGTCTATCGTTCGGGTGACGGTCAACGGAACGCGGGCCAGGGACTTTGTAGTTTTCCAAAACGGCAAGGAGATGATGAGCCCTGAAATCAACGGCGATCTCCCATTCGAGCTCAAAGTGCGCTGGAGCTGGCAGGGAAAAACAAATTATGAGATCAAAGTGGACCTGGAAAATGCCAAAACAAAAAAGGCCCTGAGCTTGACGGAAAAAGGCATGGCCCCGGCCAAAAAGGGCTATTGGAACGCCGCCTGGAAGAACTATCTGTCCCTTGTCCTCTCTGAGGACAATGGATACGAGCGGATGAATTATCCCGTTCATGCCACAGTCGGCGTTTTGAGCAGCTATCTCAAATCTCCCGATGAGATCCGCGTCGTCAAAGCGGAGAAGAAAGGCGAGGATGTTGCCTACGCGGAAATCCTCCACCAGATTTACGACGTCCGGACATGGAACGACCCGAAGATCACGGCCATGGTCGATAAGGATGAAAAAACGGGTAGGACGATCCCTCGCTACCATCCGACGACCTCCTTCAGTTTAGCCTTCCTGGCGAACCTCAAGCCAAACACAAAAGCGACCTATCTTGTCTTTTACAATAATCCCGTCGCAAAGAAGCCTGCCACCAAATCCGACCTGAAAGTGACCGGCCAGGGGCTGGCAAAAACGATCGAAAACGATTACTACAAAGCCGTCCTCCATCCCAAAAGCGGGACGATTTATGAAGTCTATGAAAAATCCTCGAGAATCAAGCTCGAGCATAAGCTGGAGACCAATGGATCGGTCCACTGGAATCCAGATGTCTATTCGCCTCCGCACGCCTGGTATCACTGTTCGGACTGGGAGAATCCCGCCTACGCGGAGGATAGCGGGCCGGTGTTTTATTCGCTGCGGCGGGAAGCCCCCCTTCCCCTTCCCAAGGGCATCCAGGTCAGCATCACCTATTATTTCTACAGCCGTTCCCCGGTCATCCTGGTGGAATCCATGATGGAAATTCAGTCCGATATCTTCGTCGAATCATTGCGGAATGCGGAAATCGTCTTCAACAAGGCCGTTTTCAACAAAGCCGCCTACAGGACGGTCGACGGCAAGCTGGCCACGATAAACTTTGCCGCATCAAGAATGCATCCCAAACATGCCGCGGTGCTCAGACCCGATACCCCGTGGGTCGCCTTCTACAGCGATGAAAAAGGCATCGGCTTTGCCAGCCTGTTTCTGGACACGTCTCTCCCCAACCGACACGGCGGCGAGGCCTCCCAGCAGCAACCTTACATCTACATCCAGCACGGGCCCTGGTATTACATGTCCAGAGGATTTGTCTATTCGTTCGGGTCAAACAACCAGACGCGCATGCTCCCCGTCAAAGCGGGAAGCATTTATTATGACCGGAATGCCTGGATTCCATTTTCTTTCCAGAAAGGCAAAGGCTTCGCGGCCTACCTCGATTCGGCCTATAAGATGCTTAAATACCCGGTGGGCATCATGGATGACATCGAAACCTACGCCGAAAGCCCGGACGGCTGGATCGTGCCCATTCTTACCGAACCTTTTGAAGAAGGAGTCAAAGGAGCAATCGGAGGTCCAAAGAAAAAATGAGCCTATCAACCCTTGAGAAAATCATCGAAACGTATGGACCGCTAATTAAACGGGACTTCGAGATTTCACGGAAAGAATACTGGACGCGATGGGCCAAAGTCCAAAAAGCCATGGCCGCCAAAGGCTATGACATGGCCTATGCCTGCGGCAGCGAGCTCGACCGCTCGGACGTGGCCTGGCTGGCAGGCGTGTTTGACCCGATTATTGAACGCTATGGAATCCTCCTCCCGGTTAAAGGCGAGCCCGTCGTCACCGCGGGTTCCGAAGGCGGACATGTCATCAAAGACTGTCTGAAATCCTCGGGCGCGAGCATCGCGCTGCTTCGGGAATATCAAATCTCGGACGAAGACTACCGGTTCGCGACGTTCGGAAGCCTGGAAGATGTCGCAGGCAAGCTTGTCTCTTATCAGCCCGGCCGGCCGGTCAAAATCGCAATTTTCTCGAGCGGCCAGTTCATCCCGCACGACCATGTCCTGATGCTGCAAGGCCGATTCGGCTCCGACAATGTCGTCTTCGACACCAGTCTCCTGCGCCGTATCAAATACGAAAAATCGGCGCCCGAAATCGAATTAATCGGGATGGCCAACATCATTGCGGACGCCGCTTTTTTGGGCATGCTGGCCGTTTTGAAGCCTGGCATCCGGGAGCTCGAGGTGGCCGCGGCGGCCGATTATTTAATGAAAAAACTCGGTGCCCGGCGGACAGGCTTCCCCACGATTGTCTCGTCGGGGAATCGCGGACGCAGCGTTCTGGGTCCGGCCACAAACAGAGTCATCAAAAAAGGCGAGTTTGTGTCCCTGGGCATCAGCCCGACCTTCAATGGCTACCACGGTATCATGAGGAGGACGGTCAAGGTCGGAGCCCCGTGGACGGATTCCGAGCACCAATTTATGGCAGCGCTGGAAGGGCTCTACCATACGGTTATCCAGGCAACGGCCGATGCGGCCAAAAAAGGGCTGCCGTCGAGCGCCATCGATCATAGAGGAAAAGCCTATCTCGCAAAGACTAAGCTCGCGGACAAATACGGACGCCGCTTGACTCCCCGCGAACCGTATACGTTCATCCATAACACGGGCTGTTCGGAATGCCAGGAGGGCTTCGGCGCAGTCACGCCCTATACCGACGAGCCGCTGGGGAAAAACGCGGCCTTGATGATCGATGTGGCCTTTATGGGGTTTGATGAAAAAAAGGACCTTGTTTTTCCGGTCGAATACGCCGTCATCGAGGATTCATTCTGGAAAAGGGGCCGGCAGATCGGCGTCTACAACCAGATGCCTCTTTGTGTACAGGATTTTGTCGGAAAAGACATCTCGAAAATTCCGAAGAACAGGATGAACCCGTATTCCAGAAAGCTAGAATGATGTTTTTTTCATGTCATGGCCAGGATGGAGGTGCGGATGAAAGCTAAATGTGTTTGCGGGCTTCTCTTTTTCTGCAGCTTAGTGATTTTTTGTCCCGGGATTCAATATGCCCAGGCCAAGCTGGATTTCGACTCTCCCCGATTTGAATCCCCGGATTATCTGGTTCATTTTTCCCTCGAAGTCAAGACGAACAAAATGCTCATCACGGATATTCAGATCAACGGGCTTCAAGCCCCACACGTTGTCGTCTTGAAAGGAAAAAAGCCAGCGGACCTGGCCAAGCCTTTGGACCCCGGGGTTTATAATGTAAAGCTTCATTACGCTTGGAAGGGAAATGCATCTTATAAAGCCGCGCTCTTTTATAAGCTTGAAAATTCGGAAAAAATTGAGCGGTCCGAGTGGCACGGCCTGGCTCCCAAGGACGGAGGAATCCCTGCGCTTTGCGAAGAGGGATTTTGCCGTGTCTGCCGCATTGAAGAAGAAGCCGGCGTGGAACGCAAGGGAGAAATTGCCTATCTGACGATCACCGCGCCTAAGAGCGAAATGGGACAACCTTCGTTTAGCCTGTATGACGGAAAAGAGCGCATCCCTTTCCAGATCATCGATCAAAAGGAATCGACCCCGCCGGAAAGCTCGGCGAAAACGCATCCCGTGACCGTGACGTACAAGTTGGCCGTGCCGCTGAATGCGAGGCCCTATGATAAGAAAATCATCACAGTCTTCAATGGAGAAGCCGCCGCCGTTCCGGAACAGAGCTTTGTTTTAAGCGGAGAGGGCCTGGGCAAATCCATCAAGAGCACGCGCTTTTCTCTACAATTCCATCCCCAGAGCGGCCAGATCAACTCCATCGAGTACCTCCGGGAAGGCATCAAGCTCTACAACAAGGCCGGTGTCATCCACTGGAATCCCGATGTTTTTATCCCCGGAACCGCCTGGGACCATTCCTATGACTGGAAGCCGCCCAAGTCGTTTGAAGAAAAACAGGGTGCTTTTGTCTACATCAACGCTCGAAAAGGCCCGATGCCGCACATCCAGGACGTTCTTCTCGAAGTGAAATACACTCTTGAGAACGATGCCCCATACTTCATCTCCGAGACGCGGATGAATGTCGAAAAAGACTTGGGCGTGATCGCCCTGCGGAACGATGAGATGGTTCTCTATAAAGATCTCTTCGATTCCCTGATGTATAGAGATAAAAGGGGGGCGATTATCAAACTGCCGCTGAAAGAAATGGCCGGAACGCCATACGGCCTTGTCCATATCGGACCCGCGGACCTGGGCTGGGTGGGGCTCCTCAATACAAAAGAAAATTACGGATTTTTCAGCCTGAGGATCGGCGCCGCCAATAGCAATCTGGATGCTTCCGGTGATTTCTTGCATAAAGCCGGCACATATTTCTATGCCCCTTCGGACGGCGAATATGTCTATTGGGTCAGGCCCCTGCTTTACACCTGGGCGGATTTCACGACACACAATCAACTGACATTTCTTCCCAAAGGCAGTTCGTTTTACGAAAAGAACGCCTACCTTCTGCTGAAGCTCGACCAAAATACGCCCGCCGCCTTGGACACCCTCCTCAAGAAGCTGAGAAACCCGCTGAGAGTGTTCTGATGGAATTCATCGATTTTCGATCGCTCCGGCGAAGCTCCAAGATTGACCTCCTGTTTTCCGGCTGGAAAAAGGGCGAAAAAGTGGCTTTTTTCTCCCCCCATGATGACGATGCCGCACTCGGGGCCGGATATCTTTTTCTGGCGACCGTGAAAAACAAAGGATTTCCCTACATTTTCATTTTCTGCAGCGGGAACGCCGGCTACTCGACACCGCAGGAAAAAAGCACGATCGTTTCGACCAGGAAAAAGGAGGCCGTCGCCGCCTATCGCGAGCTCGGAGTCGAGAAGAAAAATATTCTCTTTTTCGATATCCCGGATTTTTCCTTGATGGCCTCCGTGAACCGCGAAGGCCAGACAGGAAAAAGCCTTTTCGACCTGATCGTGAGATTCTTTCGGGCCCAAAAAATCTCCAGGGTTGTGTTTCCCAGCGGCCACTACGAACACTGGGACCATACGGCCGCTTTTGACCATGGGATCTACACTTCACCGCAGGCCGGCGACCCCATCCTGGCCGACCTCGGCGCCCCTCATGCCGTCCGCAGCTATCTCGTCTACTCGGTCTGGGGCGATTTCGAGCCCGAAAGCGGCAGGAGCCGGTATAAAAAAGTCTGTGCCGACCTGGGGATTCTCGTCCACGAAAAACAGGAAACAACCGTCCGCAAGGCCCTGAGCTACTTTGCCTCACAAGGCAAAATCATGCAGAACACGGTGGCGATTCTGAGAGAAAGGCGCAGATCCGAGCAAGGTTTTCTGGAACTGTATAAAGAAGCCGATGTGCGGAAGCCCATCGATTTCGAGCCTTATTTCCAATTGTTGAAGAATTGCCGTAAAATTTCTTAGACGGCGAGCCATGTATGCAATCGGTGTGGATTCAGGAACGCAAGGGACAAAAGTCCTGGTGGTCGATTTTGAGTCGGGTCGGGTGCTCGGCAGGGGCATGGCCGCTCACAGATCGATTCCGCTCCTGAAACCCGGAGAAAGCGAGCAGGCGCCTCAGACCTGGATTCAAGCGTTCGAACAGGCCCTTTCATTCGCACTCCGGGAAGCCAAGATTCCCGCTCTGGAAATCCGGTCCGTCGGGGTCTCCGCCCAACAGCATGGATTCGTTCCCTTGGACTCAAACGGGCGTCCGATCAGGCCGGCCAAACTCTGGAACGACACCTCCACGGTCGATGAAACGGAGGCGATCGTCGAGGCGCTCGGAGGCAAGAAAATTTTCATCCAAAAGCTCGGCATTAGCCTGGCCGTGGGATACACCGCTTCCAAGATCCTCTGGCTCAAGCGGCACGAGCCCGAAAATTTTCAAAAGCTGCGGACCGTTCATCTCCCCCATAACTACATTAACTTTTTCCTGACGGGGATATCCCGGATGGAATACGGCGACGCATCCGGAACCGGGCTTATAGATATCCGAAAAAGGGTGTGGCATCCAGAAGTTGCGGCCGCGATCGACCCCGATCTCAGTGACAAGCTCCCCGAACTCCGCCACCCAAAGGGGCCTCTGGGATATATCAAGAATGATATCGCAGCAAAATATGGGATGAACAAGGTCCTAGTCTCCAGCGGTGGAGGGGACAATATGATGGCCGCGATTGGAACGGGAAACGTCTCCCCAGGCGTCTGCACCCTCAGTTTGGGCACATCGGGGACCGTCTATTCCTATTTTTCCGAACCGTTCTCCGACCCGGAGGGAGAGATCGCCGCGTTTTGCGACAGCACGGGCGGCTGGCTGCCCCTGCTCTGCACGATGAACGTGACAAATACCACCGAAATCTTTAAAGCCCTTCATAAAATCAACAACGAAGAGCTGGAGGAATGGGCGGCACAAGCGCCCGCAGGAGCTGACGGCTTGATCTTTCTTCCGTTTATCGATGGGGAAAGAGTCCCCGTCCTTCCCCACTCGAGCGGGTCGTTCTTTGGACTTACGAGGCGGAATTTTAGTGCCGCTCATATGGCCAGATCGGTCATGGAGGGAACGATCCTAAACCTCGGCTACGGCTTGGCCCGGATGCGGTCGCTGGGGTTGTCGCCCTCTGAAATCCGGGCGACAGGAGGGGGCGCCAGGAGCGGGCTCTGGCTTCAAATCGTGGCCGATGTCTTCAAAACCCCGGTCGTTACCCTAAGCGAACAGGAGGCCGCAGCTTACGGGGCCGCCGTGCAATCCATCTGGAGCTATTCCCTGGAGAATGGCCAGGAGATTAAGATCGAAGACCTCGTGGAAAAGATGGTCAAGAAAGGCGACCTCGCCGTTGCGCCTCAGCCAAAAAACTTTCCCCTTTACGACGCGCTCCAGGCCCGCTTCAACTCATTATGGAAGACTTTAGAGCAAGAATTTGAAAATCATAAAAAACTGCTCAACACTCTATAATCAGGGTTAGCCTTTTATTTAGTCAAATTTATTCAAAAAGTCAAACAATGCGGGTGGCGCCGACCGCGGTTGGTCGGCGACAAGACCCGCATCGCCTGCCACCTCGCTACATCCAGCCATGCTCGAAGCACGTCTCGTACATGGCGACGACGTTCTCCGGCGGCGTCAGCGGCTGAATATTGTGGCAGGGCGCAAGAATATAGCCGCCCCCTTCGCCCAGGATCTCCAGGTTGTCTAGAACTTCTTGCCTGACTTCCTTAGGTGTTCCAAACGGAAGCGTATATTGATTGTCCATCCCGCCGTGAAAGATGATCTTTCCGCCAAAATCTCGCTTCAATCCATCTCGTTCCATGCCCCGGCTTCGCCACTGGATCGGGTTGAGCAGGTCGATGCCGGCCTCGACCATATCCGGGATGATGCGCCGGCAGTTTCCGTCGTTGTGATGAAAGGCAAACGCGCCCCCTTGATGGGCCAGGCGGATAATGCGCTTCATGCCGGGAAGAAGGTATTCATGAATATGACTGGGGGAAAATAGGAGATCGGCCTGGCCGCCCATATCTTCCGCGACATAACTGATTGTGACCTTCCCCGGGATTTGTTCGAAGATCCGCCGCGTGTTTTCATAGGCCAGGTCAAAGAGCTTGTCAAGGCAGTAGTGAACGATGTCGGGGTGTTCGATCAAGTCCATAAAGGCTTGTTCCTGGCCGCGAAGGTTTTTATAGATTAAAAACGGCTCCGACCCCCCTCCCTTAATGGGATACATCTCGTTGCCCCGGAGCTGCTTGGCAATCGTTTCGTAATCCCACCAGTCGGGGCTCGGCCACGAGTATGATTTTTCGATATCCTCGACGGACTCGAATCCGGCCAGGGGAAAATAGATACATTCCTCATAAGTGCCCGTGCCGTAATCGATATTGCTAAACCTGCAGCCGAAGATGTCGATCAAGGGTGCCAGCTTGGGACCGATATATTCGGGCTTGACCTCGACGACGAAGTCCACATGCAGCCTCTCCAGCATGTCTCGTTTGCTCGCGCACCCCAGAAATTTCATCAGGTTCAGGGTGGCTTCATCCGTCGCCCAGTAATCCATGGGCACGCGGTCGGGCTTTTGGCGGCGGAAAACCGCCAGCCACCGCTCCAGGGGCGTCAGACGCTCTCGTTTCATCAATGCCTATGCAGATCCTTGTGCATGATTCTCCGTGTTTCAAGCAGCCGGTCATCGGCCGGCAAATCGGCCAGCTTGCTGTTCATAAATTCATCGTTCTCTGCCTGGAGAAGCCTGGCTATATAATCGATGACGCTCGGCGGGAATATTCCGTCGCGCTCGTAGAGCTCTCTTTTCTTCAGAAGAATCTGGCTGGATTCGACACAACTCATGGGCAGGATAGGTAACGTCTTCAACAGCTCCTTGTCCGTAAAGATATTGCCTTGGACATGGAGTTTTTCGGCAAGCGCCAACGGACCGTTGTCTTTGAACAGCGTCAGGTCTTCTTTGAACGACCAATCGGCCGCCATCACGATTCCCGCCAGCAGGAGATGGATGATGGCGCTTCCGTCCGGGCTGCGCAGCTCGACGGTCTGGCGGCTGCCGGCCGTCGTGAAATCCTTTTTGTCCATGGGGTTGAGGATTTTCGACAGATGCCGAACATTGGACCAGCCGAGAGGGACACGGATCATGGCGCTCCGGTTGAGGTCGCTCCAACAGATCCGCGTCGGCGCTTCCTGGTTGGGAACTAGGCGCAAATAGGCCGAAGACACCGTGTTGGCAAACGCCGTCAGAGAGTCGGCGTAGTGGCAAAGCCCGCCGATCAACCGCCGCGCCGCCTCGGACAATTTTCCATCCTGGCCGACCATGATGTTCAGCCCGTCCTTGATTAGCTCCATGTGAAAATGGAGCCCGTTGCCGGCAACGCCCTCCTCGATCTTCGGCGTAAATGTCGCCACGCAGCCGTATTTGTAAGCGATATTACGGATGAGCCATCGCCCCAGCACGGCATGGTCGGCCATATCCACGACCGGACGCGGCAGATATTCGATTTCCAGCTGTTCGGCCCGCTTATCCTTGATCTCATCCAGATCGCTGCGGACGCTGTCCACGAAGCCAACTTCGCTGTGGGCATATTTGACGGCGCCCGTGATCTGGGTGATGTGGTGGACCATCTCATTCAGGATTTGACCGCTCTTGATGAAGGGCGCCGCGCCTTGATAACCCTGCTGCTTCTGGGCGGGAAAAATATTCTGTGTCTTATCGGTCAAGAGAAAGAACTCCAACTCGCCAAGAGCAGACAGTTCCAGTCCCGTATTTTTATGAAATACCTGGCAGGCCTTGGCCAGGATGTTATCCAGGGCAAACGGTGCCAACTCGCCATCCTTGGTCAAGTAGCGACAGATGAAGTCGAGGCTGTTCTCATCGAACGGGTTCAGAAAAGCGCTTTTGAACACCGGAACAACATATAAATCCGAGAGGGCGGCGTCCACCATGCCCTTGAAAAGCTGGGACCCGTCCACTCTCTCCCCTTCGGCCAGGATACAATCGGCCTGGTCCCTGTCGGCGACGGGCAGCTTCAGCTCTTTTAGCTTTCCATCCAAGGCCGTATAATGGAAGGTGATCCGCTCGATATTCTTCTTTTCGATCACCTTGAGAAAGTCCTCGCGCTCAAAGTCCTCTGGCGATTTATTCAAAAGGACGGAAAGCGGATTGGACAGAGCGTACGAAAATTTTTTTGACGCGGGCATCGTTCTGCTCCCTATGAATGCATTTTGATCCTTTCTAAGAGAAGCTATTTTAAGGGAAAAATAGCGTATATTTCAATCTCTGTAAACAATCTCTTAATTATGAATCATCAATTGTATACCGCTCGCTATGGTTTCGTTTTTAGTAGAGTAGAAACGGCTTGCGCAGCTCTGAGAATGCTTTCAATCCCTCCTGAAAACCGGCCACGATGTCCTTGATGCCGATGCCCTTGAGAATGGCCTCCCGGACTTTCGAAGTTCCCATGATCTTATCGAAATACTTTTCATGGAATTGGAACTTGTCGGGATACATGTCCCGGATGGTTTTGATAATGTGCAGCGTCGTTTCCAGCGGTCGGTACGCGTTCCTATCCGTGACATGAATCTGGGCTCCGCCGCACATCTCTTCTTTGAATTTTGAAAATGTCGGATTGAACCACTGTTCCCGGAAGATTACTCCAGGCAGTCCGAGAGCATTGAGCTTCCGCGTCAATTCGTTGCCGTCGATCCAGGGCGCGCCAAAAATTTCAAAGGGCCGCGTCGTCCCCCTTCCCTCTGAGACATTGGTCCCTTCCAAAAATACCTGCCCCGGGTACACGGCGGCCGTGTCGAGCGTCGGCATATTGGGCGACGGGATGACCCAATGCAGGCCGGTCTCGTCATACCACATGTTTCGCTTCCAGCCTTCCATGGGTATTACGGTCAGCTTGGCTTTTTTCTCCAGGAATCTTTCATTGTAGAGCTTGGCCAGCTCGCCGATCGTCATCCCAAACCTCAAAGGGACGGGATAGATGCCGACAGGGGAACTGTATTCCGGGTATTCGAGAATCGGCCCTTCCATGTCCACGCCGTTGATCGGGTTCGGCCTGTCCAGGATAATATAATCGATGCCGCTTACCGTGCTGGCCTGCATGCAATAGGCCATTGTCGCTTCATACGTATAAATACGCGTTCCGACATCCTGCATATCGAAAATCAGGACTTCCACATCTTTCGTCATCGAAGACACGAGTTGTTTCCCGGTGTGGGTTGTATCAAAGGAACGCATATATTCGTCGATGTTTTTCAACATTCCGGGCTGAGGCTTCATATTTTGCCCGTAAAGGCTGAAGACAGGAATCTTGGATTTCTCATCAAACATATAAAAAGGAACATACTCGCCGGCCTGAGCGCTGCCGCGAACACTATGCTCAGGCCCGTAGAGCGCCACGAGCTGGATATCCGGATTGCTTAGAAACAGGTCGGTCGTGCTTCGCAGGCGACTGTCCACTCCCGAAGGGTTTGTGATCAAACCGACTTTTTTGCCTTTGACCAGGTCGAGGTGTTTCTCCAGAAAGACCTCCACTCCAAGCTTCACCTTCTCAACAGCTTGGGGCTGGGAGGCGGGGGCGCTTTCTTTTTTCGTATTGCAGCTGGTTCCCAGGAGGCCGCCTAAAAAGAGACCGATTATTAAAAGACAATTAAAAAAAGTGAACCCAAATGCGCTCTTTTTTGCGCTCTTATGCATTGTCCCCTCCTCGTCCTTGAATATTCGGGATGGCCACGCTGCATTCACCATGGTGATTTTATAATAAAACCTTAGACAGTTTCACTTTTCTCGAAGAAATAGGCCCCCAGGAATACCATGACCAGAGAGAATCCGATCATGATCGCCAAGTCGAGGATGATCGGCAACGAAGAGACTTTGATCAGCGAACCTCTCAGCCCGTCAATGCCGAAGGTCAGAGGGTCGATATAAGAAAGGGTCCGGACGAACCAGGGCAGGTTTCCGAGCGGATAGAGGGCGCCGGACAAAAAGAACAGCGGGAAGATAATGAAATTCATGACGATGCCGAATCCCTGCATGTCCTTCATCTTGGAGGCAAAAATGAGTCCCAGGCCGATAAACGTAAACCCGATCAAGAGCATGAAGAGCAAGGCGAAGAGGAAGGATCCGGTCCGCTGGCCCGAAAACCCATAATCATGGAGATGAGGAGAATGAGCAGGCTTTGGATCAGGGCCGTGGTGATGCCGCCGGCAATTCTTCCCAAAACGAGTGAAACCCGGCTGACCGGGGCGACCATAATTTCTTTGAGAAACCCGAACTCCTTGTCCCATAGGACGGACAGGCCCTGCATCGTCGAACTGAAAAGCAGGGTCATCCCGATGATGCCCGGCACAAGAAAGCGGATATAATTCACCCCCCCGCCGGTCACACCCGGCACGGCCATCCGGTTGAACCCGAGCCCGAGAAAAGCCAGGAAAAACAGCGGCATGATCAGTGATCCGATGATCCTGGATTTGGCGCGCATAAACCTCTTCATTTCCCTCAACCACATGACGTAAACGGCTGTCCAGCTGATCATGGCTACCTCCTGCCGTGCCCCGCCATCATCGCTCGGTTGCGCTCGCCTTGACCCGAATCCTCTTCTCGGATCGTCCGGCCCGTGAAATGGAGAAAAACATCCTCCAAGCTCGGCTTTCGCAAATGCACGCAGGTGACCGTGATGCCCTGACCCTGGGCCATGGTGATGAGCTCGGGGATCCTCCTCTCCCCTTTCTCCATGGTCAGGTTCAGGACATCTTCATGGAGGCTGTATTTTTTTATCCATTCGAGGGTCTTGATCTCGTCCATGAGGGACTCGGAATTTCCCTCGACTTCCATGGAGACCACGTCGCCGCCGAGAAGGTCTTTCAATTTGTGGGGCGCATCCAAGGCGACAAACTTTCCGTGGTCCATGATCGCGATCCGGTCGCAGAGATAATCCGCCTCTTCCATGTAGTGGGTGGTCAGGATGATCGTCACCCGGCTCTCTTTATTGAGCTTTTTGACATAATCCCAGATGAGGCGCCGGGTCTGGGCGTCGAGGCCGAGGGTGGGCTCATCCAGAAAAAGGACCTTCGGCCGATGGATGAGTCCCCTGGCGATCTCCAGCCTGCGCTTCATCCCTCCGGAATATTTCTCGACAAGAACGGATGCCTTCTCCGTCAGGTCGACAAGCCTCAGGACCTCATCGATCCTTCTTCTTCTTTCGTCCCTCTCGATGTTGTACATCATCGCGTGAAAATCGAGGTTTTCTTTTCCGGTGAGCTTGCTGTCCAGAGCCGGCTCCTGGAAGACGATGCCGATGCTCTTCCGAACACTGTCCCGGCTCTTGGCTACATCGAAACCGGCCACCTCGGCATATCCTGAAGTCGGCTTGAGCAGTGTGGCCAGCATATTGATTGTCGTCGTCTTACCGGCTCCGTTCGGCCCGAGCAGCCCAAACAGCTCGCCTTCCGGGACGGAAAAAGCGATATGGTCCACGGCCGTCAGTCCGTTGAACTGCTTGGTCAGATTCTCGACCCTGATGGTATCCATCGGTTCATTCCAGTAAAGATGGGTATGATAGCCTGAATCTCGATTTTTCTCAACAGGACACTCTTGGAAGGAAACCCTTTCTTAGGGTTTCCTTCCAACGCTTGCTTCGCTCGCTGCCTTCTTTCCAAGGAGCATCAGACAATGTATTCTCATGGGGGACCGGCTCTCCTCTTGACCAATAATCGTCGCATAACATAATATCGGAATGATTTATTTTCGCTCATTATGGAGGGAGGATAATTCCATGACAAAAGCGTCCAGCTTCCCAGCTATCTGGACGGCCTGGCGGATTCGCTCATGAATTATGTCTGGCGAACCAAGGACATCGTCTACCTCAACGACTCCTCGCGCGGAAGACTCTCAATTTAGATATGGGTCAAAGACGGTATGTTTTGGCTTACATCAATGCTAAAAGGTCCGTCGTCACGATCCGCAATAGCGTCATGGCCGAAACCGGCAGGGATGTCGATTTTAACGCTCTGGTGAAATACCTGGAATTCTTGAAAGCGGTTGGCTGGATCGTCTACTAAATCTTGATAAAAATCTTGTTCCTGTATAAGGGCAGCATGATCCCGATCCAGAGGAGGATGAAAAAAATCGGATAGGCCACCGATCCCAGATAGGGGCCTAGAGCAGGCGTCAAAACGTGGTTATATAAATATGTCACCGGCCAGACTGTTTTCCCTCCGTCGGGAATTTTGACCAGCATGAGGAGTTTGACCATCAGGGTCGAGCCCGCAAAAGCAGTGATGGCATTTGTCCCCAGCACAAGAAAAGGATAGGCCCATCTCTTGACGCCGAAACCTTCGATGACGAAGAAACAGAGGCCGAAGACAATCAGGGCCATCCCAGCGGAGAAAAGAACGTAGGTGCTCGTCCAGAGCTGCTTATTGATCGGGAACAATGGATGGAGCAGCAACCCCGCCATAGTCAGAGTGATTCCGGCCGAGAAAAACATCAAGGTCTTTTGAACGATCGTCTTGCCGGACCGAAGCCAATCTCCGGCTAAAGTCCCCAGCAAGACGGTGACAATGGCCGGCAGCGTGCTCAACAGGCCTTCCGGGTCGAAGGCCGGCTTATAGAGGTGGCCGGACAGCAATTTGGAATCGACATAACCGCACAGGTTTCCTTGGAAATTTAGCACACCGGCCCCATAGCCAGGGACGGGCACGAATTTCAGAAGCGCCCAATAGCCAATGAGGATGACGGCCGAGATAGCGATCCTCCCCTTTGCTTTCGCCTTCAGATAGATCAGGGCGCCAAAAAGGAAACAGACGGCGATCCTCTGGAGAACCCCGGGAATGCGCAGCGTGGCAAAGTGAAACCTGGGGATGAGATGGAGGACGATCCCCAGGCCAAAAATAATCATGGCGCGTTTCAACACCTTTGCATACAAACTCGCCCCCACCTGGCCCTCTTCCATCCTTCGCGAAAATGAAAGGGCAATAGAGATCCCGACGATAAATAGAAAGAAGGGGAAGACGAGGTCCGTCGGTGTCCAGCCGTGCCATTCGGCATGCCGAAGAGGCGGGTAGACATAAGACCAGCTTCCGGGATTGTTGACCAAGATCATGGCGGCAATCGTCAGGCCACGGAAAGCGTCAACAGAAACGAGCCGCTCTTTTGTCATGCGAATAACGCCTTGAGCTCGTCGATCCTTTGGGAAATGGAAACGCTGCGGATGCAGCGGGCCGTGCATGTACCGCACGAAGTGCATGCGGCAAGATTCCGATCCTTTAAAATCCCGTCATATGTATCCCGCGCTTGGTAAAAATTGCCGTAGCATGCCGCGTACATATGGGTCCTCATCAAGGCTGGAATGTCTGCGTGCTTCGGGCAAGATCTCAAACACTCCGAGCACTGCAGGCAATAGGATTCCATGGCCAGCTTCACCTTGCGGTCGTCCAAAAATTTCTTTTCCTCCGGCGTCAAAGTGATGCTTAAGCCCGCCGAAACGTCTTCATTCAATTGTTCGTAAGTGGTATAGCCGGGAACTGCCGTGCTTATGAATTCGTGCCTTAAAACCCACTTCAGGACGGCCGACTGAATAATCGCTCCCTCATAATACATCTGCTCTACGGTCGACAGGCCGCCTTTGTACCAGTATTGGCTGCACTGCGTTTTCATAGCGATAAGACCGATGCCCTTAGACGCGGCATTCGCCAGCGCATCCAGAAGCTCTTTGTTCCCGGCATGGGCATAGTTAAAGGCTGTGAGGATGACATCATGGAACCCAGTCCGGGCGGCCTCGTTCAGGCAGGCTGCCTGGTTGGAATGTGTGGAAAAACCGACAAATCGAGCCTTCCCCTCTTTCTTGAGCTGGGCCAGGGCTTCCGTCAGTGCCGGAGGATGGACACTCTCGACAGCGCTGACGTCATGAATATACATCATATCGACATGGTCCGTCTGGAGCCGCTTGAGGCTTGTCTCGGCCATCCTCAAGAATTCATCTTTGGCTTTTTGAGAATCCCGTTGCCGCGGAGGGGGAATTTTGGTGGCGATGACCACTTGATCCCTGCACTTGAGCTCCGTGAATACGTTTCCCAACATTTCTTCATTCCGGCCGCGCATGTACCCATAGGCCGTGTCGAAATGCCTGATGCCGAGCTCGTATGACTTTTTGACGAGTTCCGGATTGTCTGCGTTCATGACTCCCATGCTCACAACGGGTACGACAATTCCGGTCTTGCCCAGTTTTCGCTCGAACAGCTTCTTGCCAGCCGGGGCCTGGGAAACCGGGGCCGGGGACGCAAAAAAATCTTTCGCTTGAGCCAGGCGGCTTAACAATCCCACTGACGCCGCGCCGGCCAGCGCCGTGGAAATGAAGTCTCTGCGATTGAGCCGTTTTTTCGAGTCAGACATTCTTACCTCCGATGTTTTCTCCAGGAAATAGGGTTTAAGCGAGCGGCTATTATAATCAAAGTCAATTTGGAGGGGAAGACCCCTTCCAATCAAAGGAAAAACAGCCGGAGCACCGCTCAGCAGCCCTCCGGCAAAAATACTTCGAAAATGGGGCTGCGCTTCCAGGAATAAGTCGGCGGAGGGATATACTTTGGCGGTTTCCTCCGGACGGGGATCGCAAAGATCAGGGCTTCGTGAGCGCTATCAAAACGGCGAACGTCCCGGCAATCCCCCATATCAATGCCGATCTAGCGCCGGATTCAGGACTTTGAACCCCTCGGGAAGCTGCCTTTTTTTCGCCCCGGGATTTATCTTTCTTCTGTTTATTCATCGAGGCTCAGTCGTGGAATCCGTCATGATAGTTGGCCGAACCATGGCGAAACGTAGAGAATCTTTAGGTTCCAGTTTAAGGCATTTCCCTAAAGAGTCAAGAAAAAAGCCCGTCCTTCCCCCGAAGGACGGGCTTTTCTTGTTAACAGTTTCCGGGGCGCGTAATCAGAAGGAGAACCTGAAACCCAAACGCGCCGACCAGGGGCCGAACCGGGTATCCCACTGATTGAACGCCGGATGGGCGATGCCCCTCGACGCGATGATGGACATGTAGTCCTGGGCGAATGTCCCGTTCAGGATTTCGTTCGTATAGCCCGTGAAGCTCTGCCTGTCGGCGGTGGTGATCTTGCTCTGGATCGTGTTGGTCGAGGTGACGTTGTTGACTTGGAGGTTGATGGAGACCCGCAATTTATCGCCGATCTTCAAGGCGTAATCCAGGTAGACATCGGCCCAGGCGGTGAACGGCAGCCGGCCCAGGTCCGCGCGGCCCAGAGGGTAGAAGTACTTGGAGTTGTAGAGAACCTTGGTCGTCATGGGCAGGCCGCTCCGGCCGTAGGCGACCAAGCCGACGGTCAAGCCGAACGGGAATCGATACGATCCGTAGGCCTTGAAATAATGGGTCCGGTCCTGGGGCAGGGGGCCGTCGAGGACCTTGCCCTGGCCGTCGTAGCCCATGAACCAGCGGTCGAAATCCTGCTCGACGCTCGGGCCGAGCCGGCCGCCCTCGTCCGAGCTGGCCAGGCCGGAGTAGTTCCCGTAGACGCGGCTCAAGGTGTAGTTGATTCCCCCCTGCCAGTTGTCGCTGAACCTCTTCTCCAGGGAGAGGTTCAGGCCGATGTAATCCCGCGTCGCTTTGGGGCAGGGCCAGTAGTCCTCGACGAACTTGCCTCCCTGGGAAACCGGCAGGGAGACGCCGTAGCCGGGATTGCAGACCCAGAAGTCCTGGGAAACCGACACGGCGCCGCTCGGAGAGTATGTGTAAATGTAGACGCCGACGTCCTCGATCGTCCGGATGAGGTGCTTCTGGACGAGGCGGAGGGAGAGCGAAATGTTCTCGCCGAGCCTCTTCTCGGCGCCGAAGGAGAACTCCCGCTGGGCGGTCGGCTTCATGTCCGGATCGACCCGGTTCAGGGACGGCGGCAGGTAATCCATGTATCCGGCATAGGTGTTGCCGGCCTTCTGGCTGGCCTCGTCGTCGAGTCCTCCGCTCGCCGCGATCTTGGTCCAATCCGGATCCTGCAGAGCGTAGTAGGTCTCGATGCGCTTCGTGCCGCCGAAGGTGAGCTGGCCCATGTAGAGCTTCATCAGGTCGTAGTAGATCCCGTAGCTGGCGAAGATCTTCAGGCTGGAGTCCCCGAACACATCATAGCTAATCCCAACTCGGGGGGCCAGCGTACTGTCCAAACCGAACTTAACGGGATCTTTTGACCATCCAGGGTAAGACGTGTTGTCCGTAAAGGACGGCATGTACTGGCTCTCGGCCCGGATGCCGATATTGAGGGTCAGCCGGTCCTTGATCGTCCAGGAGTCCTGGAGGTAAATCGAAAAATTGTGGCTTTTGACGTTCCAGACGCTTCCGGAGGCCGAAATGAAATTGCTCCGGATGAGATAATACCCGTACTTTCCGTAGAACGGGCTCGAGGGATCGGAGCCGGCCCCCACCGTAATCCCCAGATCGTCGTTCTTCTGACCCCAATAAACGGTCACCCGGGGGTGGACATAGCCGTCGAAGCGGTCCTCATAAAGATAGTTGTAGCCGATGCCGGCCTTGAGGGCGTGCTCGCCCATCCAAGTGGCGTAATAAGAAATATCCAGGTTGTTGCTGATCTTCCCGCGCAGATATCTCTTCGTCTCGTTGTAGAGCGTGCTGCTCGTCCATCCGCTGGTCCTGATCAGGTCCGGATGGGCGACGAAGAAGGCATCGTTGGCGAAGGCGGAGTTCGTATTGCTGAATACGTACGTCGTCTCGTCGGGAGGGGCGACCTGTTGGTTCGTTGTATTCTGCTCGTGCCAGCCGGCCCGGTAGCTGATGAGGAGGTTGTTGCCCAGGGAATAGTCCGCAGTCAGAGAGGCGCTCTTGTTCGGGTAGTCGAATCCGATCTTCGCCCAATCTGTAAGGGAGGAGCTGGTGCCGTAGATGCCGGGAAGGCTCCCGCGGTAGTTGGTGAAGCTGTTGATGTAGCTGGCCGAGAGACGAAGACCGGTGACGGGAGCGGCCGAGAGCCGGACGGATCCCCCCCAGCCGCGGTTCTTCTGCGTGAAGCTCTGGAAGGGCCCCTGCCTCTTATTGAAGTCCCGCTGGGCGTCCGTCGAACTGTAGGTCGGATTGAACGTCCCGTAGAACCACAGCGTGTCCTTGATGATGTAGCCGCCGAGACCGAACACGCCTTCAAATCGGTCGTATTTGTCCCGGTCCTTGCCGCCGTTGAAAAATGTGTCGTCGTAGTTGACGTACCTCCAGACGTAGCTTTGGTAGGGATCCGACTCGAGGAAGGTCCGGGCTTTCCCCTGCATCCACGTCCGGTTGTTCTCGTAGTAACCGAGGATCTCGCCGTGGAACTCGTTGCTCCCCGACTTGGTGATGACGTTGACGACGCCGCCCATCGAGCCGCCGAACTCGGCGTTGTAACCCGAAGCCGTCACCTTGACCTCATCCAGAAGCTCGAGAACGATGCTCTGGCCGCGGTCCCCATAATGGAAGTCCGAGATATCCGCGCCGTCGGCATACCACATGTTCTCGGCTCCGGAAGCGCCGTCCACCGAAATGCCGGCGGTGATGCTCTCGCTTTGAACGCCGGGGATCGTGCTGATCAGCGAATCGAAATTCCTCCCCCGGGGAAGCGTCATAAAGATTTCTTTGACCATCGTCATGCTCTTGACCGTACTTTTAACATCGATCAATGGGGACTGGCCGACGACCGTAACCTGTTCTTCGAGGGCGGCCTGCTCAAGGGTGATATTCAGGACCATCGTCTGGGACAGTTCCAGATAGATGCCCTTTCGGATCAACGTCTTGAATCCGGGCATCGTAAAAGTGACCTGAAAGTAGCCGGACGGAAGGGCCATCAAACGGAACGTCCCGTTGACATCGGTTACCGTGGAGGCTTTTCCGACCAGCTTAGGGTTGGTCGCTTCGACCGCTACGCCCGGAAGAGGACTCCCCTGGTTGTCAACAACCTTTCCGGTGATCTTTCCTTCGGGCGTGATTTGGGCGAAAGCCGTTCCAGCGGCCAAAAAACAAATGATGAGCGTAAGGCATAATGATTTTTTTTTCATTTACTCTGACTCCTGGTTTCGCCAACTATTCATCTTTCTCCCTCGTGGTGAACCCGTCATGGATTCACCGCGACCTTTGGCGCTCAAGGTTGGAATGTTCTTTTGTCATTCACCCTCCTCAAAAGCCTTCCGTTCTCGGAGAGCCTGTGGACATTGGCCTTTTTTCGCCGAGCGACTGCCTTAGATCATGACCTCGGCATCGAGGTTTACTCGGCCGGAAAACGGGTTATGAAAATTCCCTTTTCTGCAACAATGGCCGAGAACGCATCTTGGCGGCACTTCTGCCCTCCTCTAATCATCAAAGATAGTAACTCATGGCAAAAAGGGATGTCAATATTTTTGTATAAAATGTCAAGGCAACATGAATATTTCCTATCCTGGGCAACGTGAATATTTCCGGTTTGCACATCACTTAGATTCTCTCGAGAGGTGCGCTCTGAGGTCCGATGCGGAGCCTTCTCCACGGATGGTCGGGCGGAGGGATGTATCCCACTTTTTGGACAAGGAGGGCGGACGATGGCTTGCGGGGTGCGATCTGCGGCCTCTCTTGCTCCTGGATTTCCCGATACCTTAGGTCTTTGCCCTCAAACCGGACGATCATCCTCCCAACAAAATGCTCGATCACCAGCGTCAGCCGGATTGTAGAATTCAGTATCAAAAAAAAGGATACACCTGCCGCATTACCAAATTCGGCAGGTGTACCCCGATCCTAATTTTTAAAACCCAGCCGCTCTTTAAAAGTTCACATAGAAGGTCAAGGCGAACTTGCGGGGCGACGCATATGAGGTGGGATTTTTGAAAGTGGGCTGGTCGGACCTAACATCGATCGACATGATGGTCTGCGTGTCAAAGAGGTTCATCATCCGGGCTTCGATGATGCCCTGGAATCTGCCGCCCAGCGGAATCGCATAGGATAGCTGGAGGTCCAGGTTGGGCCACGCATCCAGCTGGTGGCTTCCGGCTTTCTCAATATACTTGTAGTAGTTGCCGTAATAATCCTGGAGCCTGGCCTCCCACGGCCGGCCGCTTTGAACCCGCAGATAGCCGCCCAGCGTTAAATTCTTATAGAATTCCCATGTTCCAAACAGCTTGAAGACATTCGTCCGGTCGCCAGACATATATCCCGTGCGCAGGGGATCCTCGATGAACAACCCGGGTGCGTCCTCGATATACGAAGAGGCGTAAAAGAGCGAGGTTCCCGGTGCATAATCCAAGTCCCAGTTTCCATACAATTTGCTCCAGGTATACATCGCCACCAAGGACCAGCGGTCGGCCCACTGCTTCTTCACTTCGAGGCTAAACGCAGTATATGTTCTTTTCGCCGTGACGCCACTAGCGATGACATTCCCATTGACGTCCTTGAGGTCGCCGTCGAGGTTCCCGTAGACGTAGCTGGAAGGCGACGTGAGCCTGTTGACTGTCGGATAATCCTCGATGACATGCTTGACGTTTCGATACTGCCCCCAGAGCTCGACGCTCCAAACTCCCAGGAACGGCCGGCTGTAACCGAAGACAAATTCATCCGAGTAGGTCGGCTTTAAACCGGACAGGATGACCTTTCCTGTTTCAGAAGCCTGCGGCACATCGTAGACCTTGCTTCCGTCTGAGAGCAGAAAATAGGCGTCTTGACGATAAACCCTGAGCGGGGCAGCCGCTCTCGCCAGGCTGCGGTTGTCCATGTTATTGTAACGGCCCCAGTTGGCGTAAAGCTTGTCACCGGCCTTCTGATCAATCATATAGGTGAACCCGATTCTCGGCTGGATTTCTTTGTCGAAATTGAATTTCAAGAACGTATTTTTCTCACCGCCCGTCTTTACGCTGAATTCATCGCGATTGGACAATAGGCCGAGCGTTAGAGTCAATCGCTCGCCGATGCTAATCGTGTCTTGGACGAAGATCGAATAAGTGCGGCCTCTCGAATCCTGGGGAGCCTGTTGCGGATAATACCGGGCCCGGAATCCTGGCCTTTTCAGAGGATCATAAGTCGAGGAGCCGGTCGGATAGTAGAGAATGCTTCCCCAGCCGTTGGCCAATCTCTCCAGGTACTCGCCCCCGTCATCAAAGCCGAAACCGGCTTTGATGAGATGGGAATGGCCGCTAAAATCCAGGTACTGGCTCAGGACGAGCTTGACCTCATCGCGGATGAAATTCTGGGTATTGTATTCCGACGCCGCGCCGACGTACTGACCGGACTTGCTCGCTCCTCCGACCTGGCTAAATTCGGCGGCCGTCTGAAAATATCCCATCAGCTCGGGATGGGTCGGATCGAAGGTCGGCTGATAGCCCAGAGCCTTATTGGGAACGCTTTTGTAGTTTTCGTTCACGTGGTCATATTTGACTTCGAGGAGTGTGGATTGAGAAATCGTCCAAGCCCAGGAGAAATAAATGATCCGGCTCAGTCCCTCGCCCGTGATGGACACGTCAGGATGGTCATTGACTCCCACCCCCGCGTTCTCGTCCTTGAAATCGTTGTTCCGGATGCTGGCCGTGATCAGGTGATTGGGAAGCGGGTTGGCGGTTAACTTGAAAAATAGTTCATTATTTGGAGATTTGGCATCGGGAACAGCTCCCAAATTATTGATCCGGCCTGTCGTCGTCGAACGCGGCAGGTTGGCAGACGCATAGAACCAGAGCTTGTCTTTGAGAATCGGTCCGCCCAGAGATAGGGCCGGGTTATAGTTGTCGTACTTCGTGACGATCGTCTGGTCCTTGCTCTTCCAGGTGAAACCGGACGGTTCGGCCACCAACCGGAACGAACCGGAAAACGTGTTTGTCCCAGATTTGGTGATGGCGTTCGTCACCATGCCCGCCGCCCGTCCAAACTCGGCGCTGATGGCACCCCTCTTAATATTGACTTCGGCGATATCCATCTCCGAAAAATTGGCGCCAAGATAACCGAAAAATGGATTGGTAATGTTGGAGCTATCGTACATGAAGACATTGTCCTGTTTGTTGCCCCCCGCGTTCGGGGCGAAATCGCGGTTGTCGGCAACGCCGGGCGCCAGCTGCCAGAGGGACGCATACGAGCGCCCCAGCGGCAGCTTTTCGACGAGCTGCTTTTGCCAGTTTGCCGAGATTTCCGTGGATTTAAGGTCGATGACCGGAGACCTGGCGGTGACCGTCACCTGCTCCGCTAGCTTCCCCACGGCGACCATGACCGCCGTGACCTGGGCTGATTTTCCCAATCCGACGATCACCTCTTCCTTTTCATTGATAGACGTTAACTCGGGATGGGTCACCGTCAAAGTGTAGGTCCCCGGGGGAATGGCCGGGAATCGGAATTGGCCGTCCTTACCCGTTGTGAACGTTCGTCCGGCGGGCAGCAGGTCGCTCGTTATCTTGACGATGGCGCCGGCGACCGGCGTACCGTCCGACGATTTGACAACGCCGGTGATGGCCCCCCGGTCCTGGGCGCTTAAGCCGGATAGACCGGCTAAGAAAAGAAGGATAAGAGCAGCAAAGACAAATTTTTTCATTTAGACCCTCCTTACTAAATTCTAAAGATAGTTTTAGATTAGACAAACCGTAGAAAATTGTCAATATAGAACGTGAAAAAATGTTTTTCATGCAACCGAGAACCACGGGATGCGAACTTGGACCGAGGCCATTGTTCAGCCGGACGTTCCACCCCTGGAATCCGAGGCAGGAACCTTGGCCATTCGAATCACCTCCCGGCTGTACTCGTCGCGGCAAACGGCGATCGTATCCTTCAACAACCGTGGATTCGAGACCTTTTTGTAAATCGTCGCACCGTCCTCGGCCGCCGTCTGAATTTCGACGTCTCCATAGTGGAGCATGCGCCCCAGTAAAGATTGGTAATAGGAAAGATTGTTGATCTTTTCGAGGGGACTTTCCTTGGAATAAAGGCTGAAGATGCCTTTCTCATCGATCACCCTCAAGTTAGTAACCGCCCAGATGTCCCGGCGCCGGTAGCATTCCTTATAAAAAAAATAGAGAAAGGCGATCGCTAGAAAGATGCCGCTGATCCAGCGGACGACAGTCATCAGACTGCTCGTCTGGCGAACCCAAAAAAATAAAATGATGAAGATGATCAGAGCAAAAACCAAGAGCAGAAATGGTTCGATCACGGTGACCCAATGCGTCCTCGTTTCGAGGGCCTTTCTTTCTCCAGGTCTCAGATTTGTTCTCATGGCGATCTCCGCTCTATCTCGTTAAATCCAGCCTATTCAGTGTTAAAAAACCTTTGAATTTTAAATCAATTTCTCCATCAAGGCCAGAAACCTCGGGTGCTTCCGGAGCGGGTCGAGGTTGCTGTCGTGCTCGTACCATCCCTTCTGAATCAGGCCATATGCGACGGCCCGCTCCAGACAGTCGAGCGCCTCGTCGATTTCCCCCGCCAGGGAGTAAATGCACCCCAGGTTGTAGAGGAGCATCGGTTCCTCGGGGGCAATGTTCTGTGCCCGGCGGGCCCATTCGAGACCCTTCACCTTTTCCCCAAGCGCGACGAGGCCGTTCGCTCCCATATAAAGCGCCCGGACGTCGTCCGGATGTAGCTCGATGCGCTCCTCGACGAGGGCGACGCCGCGGAGGCGGGCGGCTCGCGCCTCCTCAGGCTGTCCCAGAGCATCGTAAATTTGGGCGACAAGCAGCGGCGACTGATAGTCGTCAGGACGGACTCTGCTCGCGCCCCGAAAGAGCCGGGCCGCTTTCTCCAGGTCGCCGTTGACAAAGGCATGGCGCGCGTAAAAATACCACGCTTCGAAGAGTCCAGGATCGAGGCGGATCGCTTCTTCAAACGCTCGCTCGGCTTCCTCCTTGTGTCCTCCGCTCGAAAGAGCAAGGGCGTGCGATGCCTGGGCTTGAGCGGAGTCCGGAGCCATCTCCACGGCCCGTCGGCTGGCCGCTTCGGCTTGTTCGCGTACCGACGCCTTGCGCTCGGAATAGAGGAAGATGTATGACCAACAATCGGCCAGCCCAGCATAGGCCAGGGCGTAACTAGGATCGAGCTCGGTCGCCCGCGAAAAGAGCTGCAGGGCAAACTCAATATCCTGTTTCCCATACTGATAGTAGAAGCTCCGGCCCCGCAGGTAATAGTCATACGCCTGGACATGGCTCGTCGGTGCTTTTCTCAGCGCGCCTTTCTCTTGGGGGCTAAGGGTTACCTGGAGGGCACGAACCACGTTTCGCCCGATTTCTTCCTGGATTTCGAAAATATCCTTGAGCTCGCGATCGAAGGACTCCGACCAGAGGTGAAAGCCGCGGTCGGCGTCCACAAGTTGGACCGTAATCCGAAGCCGGTTTCCGGATTTCCGGACGCTCCCCTCGAGGATGGTTTCGACATGGAGACGATAGCCGATGTCGCGGAGCTCGAGCGCCGTGTCCTTGAACAGGAAAGAAGCTGTTCGAGAAGCCACCCTCAATCCCTGGACATGGCTGAGAGCGTTGATAATTTCCTCGGCGATTCCCTCGCAGAAGTATGCCTGGTCCTTTTCCCGGCTCATGTCAGCGAAAGGAAGGACCGCGATGGAAGGAATGTCATCGGGCCGGGCTTCGGCTGTCTCCCGACGGAGCCGCTCCAATTCATCGCGGAGCTCGAGGGCGGTACCGGTCCTGAAATGGACGTCCTTTTCCAGACAGTGCCGCAGGATCATTTCGAGCCTTCGGGGCAACCGGGGATTCAGTTCCGTCGCCGCGCGGGGCTCATCCTTCAAGATCGAGGCGATGGCGTCGGCAGCCGTCAACCCGACAAAGGGAAGCTCTCCAGTCGCCAGCTCGAACAGGACAATGCCCAGCGAGAAAAGGTCGGTGCGATGGTTGACCCGTTCGCTTCGGAGCTGTTCCGGGGACATATAACAAATCGTTCCGGAGAAGCCTTGCTCCATCGTCACCGTCGAAGCGTCTGCGCCCGCCGCCATGGGAGGAGCCGGCTCGAGGACCCGGGCAAGGCCGAAGTCGAGGATCTTAACGGCGCCGTCGGGCCCGACCATGACATTTCCGGGCTTCAAATCGCGGTGGATGATTCCTCGGGCGTGAGCAGCGGCGATGGCGTCGACGATAGCGATAGCGATCTCCAGGAAACGGGCCAGCTCGACCCCGCCCTGGCGGATGACTTTCGAGAGCGGCTCTCCTTCGACCATCTCCATCGTGAAGAAGTAAACCCCCTCCGCGTCTTCGACCGAATAAATCGTCACGATGCTCGGATGGCGGAGAGCGGCCACGGCTTTAGCCTCGCGCTCAAAATAGGCCCGCCTTTCCGGATCATTGGCGAACCCCTCCGGCAGGAACTTGATGGCGACATCCCGGTCAAGCTTGAGGTCGCGCGCTTTCCAGACAATCCCCATGCCGCCTTCCCCAAGCTTCTCGACGAGACGGTAATGGGCCAGAGTGCGCCCCGCCTCGACGGTCATGATGCGGACCCTTCGGATGGGGATGTGGCTGAGATAAGGCTGCCCAAACTAGCAAAAAACTCTGGAATCTGTAGGCTAGACATTAGAAAGTGACTGTATCGCAAGCGGTGAATTCCTGTCAATAGCGCTGATTTTTTGGGGATTGGATGAATCAGAATTATTATCTCTTCAGTCTCGTCAGCCTCTTCCTAGCATCCTCAACCTCAGGAAAACCGGGGTCGGCGTCTTTCCAAATATCAAGAAAACGCTCGTAGAACTTTACGGCTTCCGCCGTCGCGCCTTTCTGTTCATAGAGCCGGCCAAGTTGATAATGGGCGAGAATCCAAAGTTCCTGACCCTCATAACCCAGGACATCGGTCTTAACGAATTCCTGGTATTTTTCGATAGATTTGTCGAGGTTCCCGCTTTTAAAATATGCGAGGGCAAGGCTATCTTCCAGATAAAGACTTTGCAGGTTGGCGCCCATTCCGAAGGAATTGATCGCTTCCTCAAATTGCCGTCGGGCCAAAGCGATTTCCCCTTTGAGCATATAAAAGGACTCTTGATCGGTCCGATTGCTTCGGGCTATGCCGGATACGGCCAGGACATCGCCGATACGAGACTTTATGTTTTCGAGCAGATGATCGGCTTCTGTGAGCCTGCTTAACCGGGCGTAGATTTTGCCGATCTTGAATAGGAACACAGGATCAATCTTGATTTCTTTTTGGATTATCTGGACCGCCGCAATCTCTTTTTCAAAAGCCTCGTTCTGCTTTTTCCTGTTAAAGTTGATGGCTAAGAAGAGATGATCGCGCATTTCGCTGAGCTTGCCCTTAAGATTCTTGTTCAGGAAAACGGCTTCCTTCAGGCTGTCTTGAGCTGTCGAATACTGGCCTTGATACATTTGGAGAAGGCCACGCGAGCGATAGCCCCTGGCTTTTTTAGCGTTGTCTGGATGAGCAATCATGTTTTCGAATGTCTGCCGGGCCTCCTGGATTTTCCCCATTCTCACCAGCAAGAATCCATATTCATTATTTACGTAGTTACCCGTGGCCAATTCCGGATTCAAACTGAAGGCTTTCTGGTAGTTGGCCAAGGCCTCTTCATTTCTTTTCAGCATACTCAGACAAGTCGCCAAATTGACATACGCATTAGCTGAGGCATTGTCGAGTTCGATGACTTTTTTGAAAGCTTCGACGCCCAAAGCTTGCTGGCTAGAAACCATATAGGCATATCCCAGCCTATACCAGGCCCCCATATCATCGGGATACTCGGCCAAGTAGGCTTTATAATTCTGGATTCCCTGGTCGCGATTGCCTCGCCAGTCCTCGATAATAGCTCGAATCCAGAGTTTCTCCCTCGTTGTCAGGCGATCCAGCAGGCTCAGAGCTTTTTGGAAGTGCTTTTCCCCTTCCACGCGGTTCCCTATGAAATAATATTTTAGGCCCATTTCCATATGCGCCATGGCAAAATCAGGATCGAGCTCAATGGCCTGTTTGAGAAGTTGAAAGCCCGTATCTTCGGGAGCTTTTTGAGACCCCGTGTAGTAATTCAAAGCCTCTAAAGAAGAGGTGGTGGCCCTGAAGAGGTTCATTCTCTGCTCGGAGATTTTGGTCATGGATTCGCCGAGCGCCTGGCGCACTTTTCTGGCCAGCTCATCCAGACTCCCCAAGACCTCCTCTTTGCCTTTAGCCCGGGACGAATCCGAGAAAACCGCCGTCTGTTTAACCGGATCGACAATTCTCGCCGTCAATGAATAATTTTCGCCGACTTTGCTGATGCCGCAAGCCAACAAACCCTTGATCCCCTCCCGGAGGGCGATCTCTCGGCCGATTGTCTCATCCACTTTCTTCACGTCCGTGCGGCGCATCCGTTTCAACGTTTCCTGGATACGGCTTGGAGGAAAAACATTGACATACTGAGATTGCTGGATCCCGACGGTTAAAGCCGTCGCCAGCGAGCCGTCGAAGACCTGCTCACCAGTCTGGTTATCAAAATCCGTGATCAAAATCCAGTCGCGTTCTTGAAAAGCCAGGGCTTTGGCCGGAGTCTTGAAAAAAAGGACCTTGGCCAGCCAGGCGGCGGCGATCACGGCCAGGACAACGACAACCGCGGTGAGGGCCAACCGGACGGGCTTAAGAAATTGCAATATTCTTGGAGCCGGCGCTAAATCCGCATGCATCTTCTTCAGGTCTGTCTGGACGTCCTTCATGGACTGATAGCGCTGACCGGGATCTTTGGCCAGCAGCTTGGCGATGATCTGTTGGAGAGGATCGGGCACGCCTTGGATGAGCTCCGCGATCGGCCGTGGATCCTCGCTCAAAATGGCGCTGACGGTCGTCAGCCCGGTCTTCTTTTTAAAAGGATGGACTCCGCTTAGCATCTCGTAGAGCACGACGCCGAAAGAGAAGATATCCGACCGCTGATCGAGGACCTTGCCCTGTAATTGTTCTGGAGACATATAAGCGGGCGTCCCGGGCGCCAGGCCTTCGTCCGTGAGCGTCACTGTCAGATCAGCCAGCGCTCGCTCTTTTTCGGCGCTCATCACCTGTTTGGCCAGGCCAAAGTCCATCACTTTGGCGTGGCCCTTCTCCATCAACATGATATTCGCCGGTTTAATATCCCTATGAATCATCCCCTTTTCATGGGCAACTTGAAGGGCTTCGGCAATTTCCTCGGCGATAGGGAGGGTTTGTTTGAGGGGAAGGGGTCCCTCCGAGATTCTATCGCGCAGCGTCTTTCCCGGCACGTATTCCATGGCGAAAAAGAGTCTGTTTTCCGTTTCTCCGACCTCATGGATGCTGCAAATATAGGGATGATCCAAAGCCGCGGCAGCCTTGGCCTCACGGATAAAACGACTGCGCGCCGTCGGATCCTGATACATCTCTTCGGGCAAAAGCTTGATGGCGACCTTGCGGTCGAGAGAGGCGTCCTCGGCAAGGAAGACTTCACCCATCCCTCCTCTTCCCAGCTCAGCCAGAATCGTGTACTTCCCGGCCAAGGTCGTTCCTTTGACGAACGCTTTTCGGCCGAAAGGCCTGGTCATCGTTTTTGCGGCGAGGATTTCCCCAGAAGGAAAAAGCTCGGTCCCGCAGCTTGCACAAAAGCGGGACGCATCAGGATTATCTGTCAGACATTTGGCACATCTCATGGCCCTCTCCCTTCAGAACTACCTAGCCAAAGAATAGCACCGATGGAAGGATGCGTCAATCACCGGCCGAGACTTCAATCGAGGATTGCCCGATAGAGTTGGACCATCGTCACGATGCTTAAAACAAAAATGAGGAAACCTTAGGAAAATCAATGGAAGATCTGGTGCCGGAGGAGGGAATCGAACCCACACGATTGTCGCCAATCACTGGATTTTGAGTCCAGCGCGTCTGCCAGTTCCGCCACTCCGGCCTCGGCCCTTAGTTTATGGGATTCTCCCTTATTTTTCAACGTTTTTTGATTCTTAAGACCCTTTTCTATCCTGCAACTTTAAACGACATTCGACGGCGCTAAACAGCGTTTTTTTGGCACAATTCTGGCACACGGATTTGCATGACTACATCGGAATAGTAGGGATTAAATTCAAAAACTGTTACTCATTTTGAAAATTCAAGAAAAAATTCGTCGTGATTCTGGCCATCTTTTAGCCTTATTAGGTACAACTGCAATATCCCGGGTCTCGAGTCGAAAGATTTCGTTGGCTTTCCGGCATGTTGATTTGGCCGGAGCGATCATTTTGCGAGGATTTCCACGTTCTTGAACGTCTGTCTCCGGCGGAGGATATCATAATTCTAGGAAGGGAGACTCAGGTTCCTTCCAAGGTGGAAAGGAAGATCGCGAAGCGCACAAAACGAAATTATAGACCATTGCGAAAGCCATCCATGACTGGATAGCTCGTCGGAGGCAAGCTCGTATATGTCAAAGCCTGAAACGCCTTTGGAGCGTTTAGCAGGGTGGTATCCGTGGGTGACAGTGTGGGGCCCTATCATGGCAATAATCAGGAGGCAATGATTCGGACCATGAATTCGGAGGCGAGCTTTCGGTTTGCCGCGGTCTTGGCCACATCTTCAGCGTCCTGAATGAGAGACACCGCGTCCCGGCCGAGCGCCCGGCGGCGAATCCGTGTTGGCAGGCAGCCAGTCCGGACACTGGAACTGGGACGCCGCTCATGATAGAATGATCGTGTTATTTGTCGGCGCCGTCGGATTTCAATCTTACAAGGCGGACGATAAATTCCGAATCCCGATCCATGGGACAAAAGGAGGAACTATGGTGAACAATCGTCACCGGAAATTCAAGATTCTGTGTCTGGGAGTCGCAGCCGTGTGGCTGGCGGTTTCGGCCTCGGCCCTGCTCGCCACTCCCCAAGAATTCCCGAACATCGCCCTCGACAAAACCGTCACGGCCTCGAGTTCGTTCGACCAACCCGGCTGGTCTCCGGAGATGGTCGTCGACGGGCTTCGCGCCGAAAAGGCCGGGGCGCGCGGCTGGTCGAGCCAGGGCGACACCTCGGCCAACCACTCGGAATGGATCATGATCGATCTCGGGACGAACTACGCGATCAGCCGGGTGGACCTGTATCCCAGAAACGACAGCCGTCGCGTGGGCGAAAGTTTCCCCATCGACTTCACCATTCAAACGTCCCTTGACGCCAACTCCTGGACGACGGTCGTCACCCGGAACAATTACGGAAAACCGGGGCCCGAAGCGCAGCCCTTCACGTTCAATCAAACCAACGCCCGCTTCGTGAGAGTCGTGGGAACGAATCTGCGGTATTTGGGGGCCGAGAGCGCCTATTATATGCAGTTCACGGAAATTGAAGTCTATGGACGCGCGGCCCCGGACAGGGAAACCACCCCTCCTACGGGAAGCTCCACATGGAGCGGAGACATCGTCCTGGACGAAGGCGGAACGCAGCAGCTCACCCTCGAGATCAGGGACGATAACCAGATCGCGGGCGAAATCGTCCAGTCCCGAGCCGGACGGGAACTCGCCCGGCACGCGGTCCAGGGCTCGCTCAATCCCCAAACCGGGATCATTAACCTGCGCTTCTCCACCAAAGTCCAGTTGAGCAACACCCAGGGCAGTCTCACCGGCAGGCTCGACTCCCCCACTGAAGCCTCGGGACAAATTTCCATCAAGACCACGTTTCGGGGACAAGCCTCGACCCAGAACGGCACCTGGCGCATCACCCGCAGTAAAGGAGAAGATCAGCGGCGTCTTCGTCGCTGGGCAAGTCGCGTTCCTGGATGTTGATGGAAAATTCTTCGGTCCAGCGAAGCGCGTTCAACAGTTTTTTGAAGGAAAAATACAAGAGCCTGAGGCCGGCTCGTCGGACCTCATCTATAGGTACGCGCCTTTATTTCGCTACATCCTCTCTGAGCCTGATTATTTTGTTCTAGCTAAAATAGATAAAATCAGTAGCAGTCGAATTTACAGTTTCAGCGGTACCGCTCGTGGGGAAGAAGTCGAAATAGAGTCCGATGTTGCCAAAAACCTTATATCAATGGGAACGTTTATAGATGCAATTGCTATTTCAAAAGAGAAAAAACGAAAATCGGCGATTTTAGCAAGCGAATTTCCCACGACGTTAGCTCAGGATCGATTTTGATTGAGCTCTATGTAGCGCCGAACACAAAAGGGCTTTTCAATAAGGAACTTTATCGCGTTTTTGCACCCACAGAGCAAAAAGTCTCAGGCAACTTTCTCTCTCCATTTGGACCATGCGGAGCTTTCGCCGGGGCATCTTTCCTTTTATTGCCGCATCGATGGACGCGTCCGCAAACCCGATTCTCGCGGCGTCTTCCTTGGTGCAGCCGTAATAGATTCTTCGGATTCTCGCCCAATAGATGGCGGCTAGGCACATGGGACAGGGCTCGCAGGTGGAATAGATTTCACAATCCGACAGATCAAAACGCCCCAGCTTTTTTGAAGCCCGCCGAAGAACGACGATCTCCGCATGGGCTGTAGGATCTTTTGTTATCAAAACCTGATTATGCCCTTTGGCGATCACCCGGCCTTCCTTGACGATGATGGCCCCGAACGGCCCCCCTTCATTGTCCGTCATTCCTTTAAAAGCTTCTTTGCCAGCAATTTCCATAAGAGCTTTTGCCGGGGCTTTCTTGGGCATGGACGATCCCTATTTCCATGGAAATATTAAATCGCCAACGCCCGCTATGCAATACTTTTTTGAGGTCAATTTGACCTTTTGTGCTTTTTCTGATAAAAATTCCCTTCGAAAACCACGGGTAAGCATACCATGAATGAAGAAACAAAAAAGCTGTTTGCCCTGATCGATAAATTCCCCCTGGTCAAAATCGCCGTCTGGGGCGATTTCATCCTCGACGAATACCTTTATGGGAACACCCGGCGAATCTCCCGCGAAGCCCCGGTCATCATACTCTCCTACCAGAAAAAAGAATTTGCGCTCGGCGGCGCCGGCAATTCCCTGCTGAACCTGGAATCGCTGGGAATCGAACCCGTTCCCGTCGGCGTTATCGGCCCGGATGAATCGGGAAAAGCCATCCAAAAAATCCTTAGAAGGCGCCATATCTCTACCGAACATCTGATCGTCGAAAAAGGCTATTCCACCCCGCTCAAAACGCGTATCCTGGCCGGGGAAGAAAATACGAAAAAGCAGCAGATCTTGAGGATCGACCGGGAAGGCCGGGTGCCCGATGCTCCCGACCTCAAGCAAAAGATCTTGAGGTCATTCCAAAAAGCCCAGAAAGCCTGCGACGCGCTTCTTATCTCCGACTACCATTACTGCACCGTCAAAGAAGACCTCTTTCAAAAAGTTCTGCCCTGGTTTAAAAAATTCGGCAAGCCTGTGACCTTGGATTCGCGCTTCCGCCTCCTCCATTTTCAAGGGGCGACAGTCGCCACTCCTAACGAACCCGAGGTTGAGGATGCCTTAAGAATTCGTATCGATGACGATCAATCCGCCCTCTGCGAAGCCGGCCGCACTCTCCTCAATAAGCTCCGATCCACCGCCCTGTTGATCACCAGGGGCTCCCGAGGGATGGCTCTTTTTGAAAAAGCAAAACCTCCGTTCCACCTCCCCATCTTCGGCACAACCGATATCGTGGATGTGACCGGTGCCGGCGATACGGTCATCAGTGTATTCACCGCCGCCCTGGCCTGCGGCGCGACTTTTCAACAAGCGGCACGCCTGGCCAATTGCGCCGGCGGGATCGTGGTCATGAAAAAAGGGACCGCCACCGTCAGCCCCCTGGAACTCAAACAAGCCGTCGTCTCAGGAAATTGAAAAAACTCAAAACCCTGGCCGAGCTTCAGGAAATAGCTTCACGTGAAAGAAAAAATGGGAGGACGATCGTCTTGGCCAACGGATGTTTTGACCTGATCCACGCCGGCCATATTCGCTATTTGAAAGAAGCAAAAAAGCGCGGTGACATCCTTGTTGTGGCAGTCAACAGCGATTCCTCGGTCCGGCGCCTCAAGGGCAGAGGGCGGCCGATTCTTCCGGAAAACGAGCGGACCGATATTCTTTCCTCTTTCTATTGCGTCGATTATCTCACGATTTTTAAAGAGCCGAACGTGGAAAAAGTTCTGCTCGCCCTGAAACCGGATGTCCACGCCAAAGGCTCGGATTATACAAAAAAGACCGTTCCCGAACGGGAGACAGTCCTTGGATACGGCGGCCAAATCGCCATTGCAGGAGGCCCGAAAATCCGGTCCACGTCCGAAGTCATTCCCAGGATCTTGGCTAAAACGAAAAGTCAGCGCCGTGCGGCCAGCAGGTAGTTCATGGAGAATTTCCTCATCATCCGGCTCAGTTCTCTGGGCGATATCATTCATGTGCTACCTGCCTTCGCCGCTCTGCGCAATCATTTTCCAGACGCGAAAGTCTCCTGGGCCGTCGAGCCGAAAGGAAAAGAAATTCTTGATTTCGTGCCGGGCTTGAATGGGATCATCGTCGTGGGCAGCGAAGGGTGGCGGAAAAAGTTGAGAAATAGCAACCAAACCGCGCTGGATTTTCAGGGGCTTATCAAATCCGGGCTCATCGCACTTTGCAGCCGAGCGCGAAAAAGGATCGGGTTTCACCGCAAAAACCTCAAAGAGCCCGTCGCAGCACTTTTCTACACAGACCGGCTCGAGGAATTCTCTGAAACCGAACATGTTATCCGAAAAAACCTCCACCTCTTAACGCTCCTCGGCATCCAGGAAAAAAACATGGATTTTCCCTTGGCCTTGCCGGAGGCACTCCGCGCCTCGGTCAGAGAAAAAATCGAACCGCTCGTTCCCCGCGGAAACAAAAAATTGGCGATCTTTAATGTCGGAGCGGCCTGGGAGACCAAACGCTGGTTTCCGGAGAGCTGGGTCAAAGTCTTAAACGACTTGAAAAGCGATAATATCTTTCCTATGCTCTTATGGGGCACGGATGGGGAAAAAGAGCTGGCTCTGACCGTGAGCCGGCAAACGGGCGTTCCTCTCGTCCCCTTCCTTTCCGTCAAAGAGACCCTGGCGTTGATCAAAGAGTCAGCCCTTCTTGTCAGCGGCGACACGTTCGCCCTGCAGGCAGCATGCGCCCTGAATGTCCCCGCTGTAGGAATTTTCGGCCCGACAAACCCGAACAGAAACGGACCTTTCCGCATCCGCGATAAAGCCGCCTACCATCAACTGCCCTGCAGCTTGTGCTATCAAGGGACGTGCGACTCGATGGAGTGCCTGAAAAAAATCAATCCCGAGGAGGTCGTGTTTTTGGTTAGAAAGTCTTTGAGGGAAAATGCCTGAAGCAAAATTCGGCCGGACGATCTACCGCTGGCGAGTCCGGTCGAGCCTTTTCCTCCTCGTTCTCATCATCATTCTGGCCAGACCCACCTGGGTCTCGATTCTGATCGGTCTGGCCGTCTGCGCGCCAGGGCTTTTGATCAGGGCTTGGGCATCGGGTCATATCAAGAAAGAAAAAGAGCTGGCCGTCAGCGGCCCGTATCAATACACGCGCAATCCGCTTTATTTGGGAAATTTCATCCTCGGCTTGAGCATCGCCGCCGGCACGAATTCCTGGTGGTGCGCCTTGATCTTCGCCGCCTATTTTCTCGCCTTCTATCCGCCCGTGATCAAAGAGGAACGGGAGCGGATGAAGCGCCTGTTCCCGGATAAGTACGAGGAGTACAAGAAAAAAGTCCCGCTTTTTTTCCCGAAATTCAAGCCTTTTTTCTCTGTCGGCTCGAATAAATTCAGCTGGGCGCTCTATAAAAAAAATCGAGAATACCGGGCCTTGATCGGGACTCTCGTTTTCTGGGCTATTCTTATGGCTAAAATGCTCCTCTTGCGCTAGCCCCGTCTCTTCCTTTATATTTCGGATATGCCGACAAAAGAACGCATCGCCAGGGTGACGCGAGTCCTGTCCCTCCGCCAGCCCGACCTGAGGATCGTGCTCGAAGAAGTCACCAATACCCATAATGCCAACGCCGTGCTGCGGACGTGCGATGCCGCCGGGGTCCTTCACGTGGATGTCATCGGGTCGAGTGAGGACCCTCTCCCCATCAACAAGGCAATTACCACCCGCGCCGACAAGTGGATCCAGTCCCATTTCTACCCGACGACCCGGGAATGCCTGATGGAGCTTCGAAAAGAAAAGTACAAGATCGCCGCGACCCACCTAGGAGAGGGCTCTATTCTTTATACCGAACTGGATTACACCCAACCCCTGGCCATTGTCTTCGGCAACGAATCCCAAGGCATTTCCCAGAATGCCCTGGACCTGGCGGATTACAGAATCAAGATCCCGATGTTCGGGATGGTGCAGAGCTTGAACCTTTCCGTGTCCGTGGGGATTATTCTCTACGAGGCTTTGAGGCAGCGGTTCGATAAAGGCTTCTATGAGAGCCGGCGGATGACGCCGGAAGAGTTCGAGGAATATCTGAATAAATGGCTTGATTTATAAGGACGGGGGCCTATTCCGAAAACAATCCGGAAACGGCCGCCTTCTTTATTAAATTTTATAGATAATTCCCGGGTATTTGTAGATTTTTTGGAGCCGCTTGGCCAATTCAGAGTCTTTTTCCGCTTGTTGCTGGATCTGCTTATTTGCCTCTTCGAACAATTTTCTCATACTTTCATCCGACTTCCGATCAAACTCTTTGATCTGCTGTTGGTACAGCTCGTTCGATTTTTTCATCTGCTCGTGAAGGAGCTTCGCGCTTTCCGTGGAATCCCTGATTATGTTAAACGAGCCGCTTTCGTCTTCTCCCAACTCCACGTTAAGGGTCATCGTCTTTTTGTCGCGCAGGAACTCGATCTTGATCTTATCGCCTTTCTTCTTATCCTGGAGCATCTCGCTCAGCCCGCTTACGGTCTCGACGCGTTTGCCGTCGGCCTTCACGATCACGTCTCCGATCTTCAACCCGGCTTTTTGGGCCGGGCTGTCTTCTGCAAATTCCGTGACCCAAAGCCCGACGCCCTCTTTCAGGCCGAAAAACTCCGATTGCTCGCGGCTCAGCGGCTGAAGAGAGACACCAATATATTTTCTTCTGGCCAAAGTCAGGAGCCGGTTTCTATCCGCGCGGGGAAGGGCAAAGAATTCCGGAGCCTGCGGCGCTTTTTGGGGCTTGACGGCGCGCGGTTCGGTAGGCATGATCGACTTGGGGGCAAAGAACTGGGGAAACAACGCTTCAAGCTCCCTTTTGGCCTCGTCCTCGGTGTATTCGCCCAACTTGGCCTTGATATCCATTGGCTTTCCGTCGCGTTCGATCCGGAGGGTGACATCCTGACCCGGCTTCCGACTGCGGATTTCCGAGGATACCGCCTGCCCCGAACCGATATCTTTTCCGTCGATCTTAAGGATGATATCGCCGACCTTTAATTTAACCAGCTCGGCCGGGCTCTTGGGCGCAACCTCCACGATTTCCATTTGTTCGTTGACCGAAACACCGAGCCAGCCTCTCTCGACCTTTCCCTTTTTTTTCAGCTCAGAGGCGATGGAATTAACGAGGTTGACCGGGGTCGCCTTCGCCATTCCGGATGCCGGCGCCTCTCCCCTGCTGAACGCGTATCCTGAGGCGACCGTCGTCTTGTCCTGAAATTCAAAGACGAGCGGTGTGTCCTCGGCGTAGGCGCCCCGCAGGAGGCCGATCATCTGACCTTCATTGTTGACAACCGGACTTCCGCTCGAGCCGGGGACGACCCAGACATTTAAGCGCAGGCTGTCCTGAGCGATTGAGCTGACAATCCCCTGGGTAATGGCTGGAGTATTTTCCGGGGAGAGACCGACAACCCCGATCCAAGCGCCCGGGCTCAGGGTGCCGGATTTGCCCATGGCAATGGGAACGAGGCCCTTGTCTTTAGCCTGGAGAAGGGCGATTTGGGTCTGCGTATCAAAGCCTTTGAATTCCGCCTTGATCCTTTTTCCGTCGGCTGCAATCACGTTGACCTCCTCGTCTCGGGGAGAAATCAGGGCGGTCGTCACGATAAACCCGTCTTTGTCGATGACAACACCCGTGGCGATCTTTCTGATCCCGTTGCGGACTTCCACTTTCACAACGCTGGGAGCGACGATTTTGGTGATGTCCTCGATTTTCTTTTCATCGATCCCGGGCGTTCCGGTCACGGCAGCGGCCTGGACGCTCAGTCCCGCCGCGGCTAGAAATAGTGCTAATGTCACGATGGATTTTATTTGGCGTATCATTGTTCATAACCTCCTTAATATCTGATAAGGACATTGGAAGCGTCGGATACTTGTTCCAGGATATAGGCCGTCTTAGGCTCATACGACGCTTGGCGAATTTCAGGCGAGTATTTCACGGTTTCCGTGATCGGGACGAACTCCCTGGGATTCAAAGTGCCCTGGGTGTCCCGGCCGGCGAATTCGGAGAAAGGTCCCTTTTGAAGGACGAACATATTCACGACGACAAAACAGATCAGCAGCAGGGCGGCCGCTCCTGCCAGCGAATAGCGGAATGTGAGAGCCCGGCGCATTTGAGGAAGCGCCTTCCGCCTGGCGGCGAGCTGCGCCATCACCCTCGGCTCAAAGTCAGGCGGAGCGGTGACTCGATTGAGCTTGTTCAAAAGACTAGAATCTTCCATCGAAAATCTCCTTTTTTTGAAAGGAAACGTTTCCGGTCCTCGCCTTTTCCAGCTCCTTTTTGAGAATATTCCGGCCTCGGCTAATCCTGGCCTTGACGGTCCCGACAGGCCTTTTGATGATCTGAGCGATCTCCTCCTGCGAATAACCTTCCATATCCTTCAAAACGACCGGTATTCTGTAGCGGGGGCTGAGTGTATCGAGGGCCTGCCTGAGATTCTTGATGAGGCCGGAGTCGGAGGCTTCCTCGCTCGGCGTACTGATCTCAACGGCCGGCGGCACGTCTTCGAGCGAAACGAGGCTCATCCTCCATCTCTTCTTCAGCTCGGTCTTGGCCAGGTTGGACGCGATGGCGTAGATCCAGGAGGAAAAGGGGGCGATGGGCCTGTATTTGTTCGCCTTAAAATAGACTCGCAGGAACGTCTCCTGCGAGAGGTCGACAGCCTTCTGATAATCTCCGGTCACCTGGTACAAGTAATTCACGATTTTATCCTTGTAGATATAGACGAGCTTGGCAAATGCGTCCTCGTCGCCTGCCTGAATTTGGAGGACCAGAGCCTGTTCATCCATATCCACTTCTTTTAAACTCTTGCGCTTTCGAGAACGTTGCATTTTTCTAAAGGATAACAGAGAAAAAAGCATAAATTCAAGAGATGGGCACAGAGTCCGTGACGCTCTTGCTCCTGCGAAGGTTTTTAACGCCGTTCTCTCGCCGTCTTCTCGGCGCTGCGGAACTCGCGCCCTAGCTCTAATCTTCTACCTTGATCTGTGCCCAATATTTGGACAGACGGCGGATCGTGGCGAGGCTCGCACAGTCCTCGCGCTCCGAAGACGGAGTCCCCTCCAAGACCGCGAGAGAAGGCTAAACCTTCGCTGATGGCCGCTGCGATCGTCACGGACTCCGTGTTTCTTAGCCCGCACACCATGGGAGATCACCAACTAATGAAAATTCCTTGAGCTTGAGCCCCGGGTTTACTGGTATTACTTATTAAAATTTCTTTTACTGATAAATGGTTTTCGATAAAATAGCCCATTGTTTTTAAATATCAAAAAAATCCATTTATTTGGATCTCAAGGTGAACGGAATGAGCGAAAATCGAAAAAATTCCATACTTTTCACCCCGATAAAAATCGGCACTATCCAAGTTCCCAACAGGTTCGTCCGCTCCGCAACCCATGACTTTATGGCCGAAGATGACGGGTCCGTTACGGAACGACAGGTCCAGCTGTTCAGACAACTGGCCGAGGGAGAGGTGGGACTGATCATCACGGGGCACTTTTATGTCAATCCGAACGGCAAGGCCAGCCCCCGCCAGGCGGGAATCAGCGAAGATCGGTTTATCGAAGGCCTGCGCCGGATTCCCCAAGCGGTTCACGCTTTTCCGACAAAGATTTTTGTCCAGCTTGCCCACGCCGGACGCCAGACAAAGGAAAAATACTGCGGCTGCACTCCCCTGTCCCCTTCGGCTGTCTATGAGCCGACGCTCAAAATCACACCCAAGGAGATGACCCAGGAAGAGATCGAGGGCGCTATCGATGATTTTATACAGGCAGGCCGAAGGGCCATGAAAGCCGGCTTTGACGGAGCACAGCTACACGTCGCGCATGGCTACCTATTGAGCAGCTTTGTCTCGCCCCATACAAACAGGAGAACGGATCAATGGGGCGGGTCTATAACAAACAGGACTCGGATCGTCGTGGAAATCATCCACGGCATCAAAGGGCAGGCTGGCAAGGGATTTCCCCTGATCGCCAAATTAAATGCGACAGATTACCTCCCGACAGGCCTGCAGCTCAAGGAAAGCATCGAAACGGCCAAAATTCTGGAAAGCGAAGGCATTGACGGGATCGAAGTCAGCGGCGGGATGTCCGAGGCCGGAAAAGGCTCGATGTGGCAGGGGTTGCGGTCGGAAGAGGAAGAGGGATATTTTGTCGACTATGCCGCAAAATTCAAGGCCGCTGTCCAGGTGCCGATTTTTGGGCTCGGGGGAAATCGCACGTTCACCGCTATGGAAAGAATCGTCGGTCAAGGAAAGGCCGACCTTGTTTCTTTGAGCCGCCCGCTCGTCCGCGAACCTTATCTCATAAAGAAATTCCGCTCGGGCGAGATCGATAAATCTGAGTGCATCTCCTGTAATAAATGCTTAAACCCCAGGGGTATCGCCTGCGCCGAATTAAGGAAAAAGCGCTGAAGGTACCGGCAGCGTTCATGGCGCCGGCCAAATGATCAGGCCGGACAGAGCTCCCGTCCGCCGGACGTATGGCGGCGCGACGAGTTATTTCTTCGCCTGGAATCGCTGCGCCGTTGTCCATGGGGCCGATTGGACCTCGCGGAATGGTCTCTGTTCTCGGGGCCATATTTAAAGCCCATATCCGTAACGAAAAGCTCGGTCCCCGCCGTTTGGACGGGGATCTTCATCCCGATGAAAGATTCGATGTCATCGAGGTGCGTCCGGTATCTTTCGCACGCCAAGGAAATGGCTTTTCCGGAATTCCCGGCTCTCGCCGTCCGCCCGATGCGGTGGACATAGTTCTCGATGTCCTGGGGAAGGTCGTAGTTGATGACCATTTCCAACTTATCGATATGCAGCCCTCGCGCTGCGACATCTGTGGCGACCAGGAACGGAAATTTGCCGGCCGTAAAATCGTCAATGACCTTCAGCCTTTGACTCTGGGGAAGGTCTCCAGTCAGATAGCGGCAGCGGAGCCCGTTGGACTCGAGCTTCCTGGCCAGCCGCGCAGCGCTGTGCCGCATGTTGGTGAAGATCAAAGCATTGCGCGGCTTTCGCTTTTGAAGGATCCCCAATAAAAGATTGGGCTTGATGTGGCTCTTCACATGATAGATCTCCTGAGAGATCGTATCCACCGTCAACTGCTCCGGCGTCAACTCGATAAACGCGGGACGGTTCAGGTATTCGGCCGCAATTTTCCGAGAGAGGCGGTTCAGCGTGGCGCTGAACAGCATGCTCTGCCGGACGTGGCGGGGAGGCATTTTCTGGAGCAATTTTCGAATATCCGGGAGAAATCCCATATCGAAAAGCCGGTCGGCCTCGTCGATCACGACAAAATTCATTTCCTGCAGCCGGAGAAGGCCTCTTTCGCTAAAATCCAGGAGCCTTCCGGGCGTGCCGATGATAATGTCGACTCCCTTCCTTAAGAGAGCTTCTTGAGAGGCATATTTGACGCCTCCATAAAAAACGCCGATCGTAAATCCCAGGTGGCGGTTCAGGAGCTTCGCTTCGCCCTCGATCTGAACGGCCAATTCCCTGGTCGGCACAATGATCAGAGCTTTTTGGCTCTTAGACGACGTGTTCTGAGCCATGCGCTCGAAGAGCGTGATGAGAAACGCGGCGGTTTTGCCGGTTCCTGTCTGGGACTGAACGGCAACGTCCAGGCCTTGGAGTGTTCTGGCCAGGGTTTGCTCTTGGACGGGCGTCATTTCCGTGTAACCCCGCTCCGCGATTCCGCGCAGGAGTCCGGGATTGAGTTTCAATTCGTTGAAATACATAACTGTTCCTTTTGATTAAGATTCAAACATGAGGGGATGACCGTCAGTCGAAATTATCGTTCGGGTGGGAATAACAATTCGCTTTGACTATTTCCTACCAAATGTCTAGTGAAGGAGTATACATGAAGCGAAATTCAATAGCAAGGATTATTTTTGAGATCGGGCGCTTGCCTGGGAAGGGCGCGTTTCATATAATCGAAAAAGGGTGCGCGGATTGAACAAGCGTCCGTTCTTTTATATCATGCTCTCGGCCTTCCTTTTTGGAATCAGCACGCCCCTGTCCAAATTGCTCATCCGGGACATCTCGCCCGTCGGCCTGGCCGGGGTCCTTTACCTGGGAGCTTTTCTCGGGTTGACCCTTTATTCCGTCGGAACAAAAATCTTCCGTCATAAGAACAAGATCCAGACGCCGCCTCTAAGCAGGCGCGACATTGGATGGCTGACCGGCGCAATTATCGCCGGCGGAATCGTGGCCCCCATCAGCCTGTTCTACGGACTGTCCAAGACCTTCGGATATTCGGCCTCGCTTCTCTTGAATCTCGAAGGTGTGGCTACCGCCTTGATTGCGGTCTTTATCTTCAAAGAAAATGCGGGACGGCGCATTTGGCTTGCCCTGGTTGGGATGACTTGCGCCGGCGTCTTTTTGTCCTGGGACCCTAGACAGGGCAGGTTTTTGCTGACCGGATCGCTTTTAATCCTTCTCTCGATGACCTGCTGGGGAATCGACAATAACTTCACCCGAAATATTTCGGACAAGGATCCCGTTCAAATTGCCAAGATCAAAGGGATGGCGGCTGGGGTGTTTTCGATCGCGTTAGCCATCACCTTGGGAATGAAAATTCCTATGGACACGACCCTTTTTTGGGGCCTGTGTCTTGGCGCGTTCAGCTATGGGCTGAGCCTTGTCCTTTACATCAGGGCCCTCGGCGGATTGGGGGCATTTCGGGCCGGAGCCTTCTTCAGTGTGGCACCTTTCGTCGGAGCCGTGGCCTCGCTTTTAATTCTTCGGGAGTCGATCTCGTGGGTTTTTGTTCCCGGCACGATTTTCATGATTCTTGGCGTCATTTTTGTCGTGAATGAGAAGCATGAACACCGCCACCGCCATGAAAAATTTGCCCATATCCACGCCCATCGGCACGACGACGGCCATCATCGGCATAAACATGCGGGGGATGTCAGCAAACCTCATTCCCACGAGCATATGCATGAGGAAACGGTTCATAGTCACGGCCATTGGCCGGACATCCACCATCGGCATGGGCATTGAAAAGGAGAATCCATAATGAAAAAGCGCATCTTAACAGCACCCGGCTTGGCACTTTTGTTCCTTGCGACGGCGATCATCACCTATTCTTTCGACTCTGGGACCGGGATTGCGGTTTTTAACATTAAAGAATTTGGAGCGACCGGGAAAAAGGCGGATAGCGCCCAGTCCGCCATCCAAAAAGCGATCAATGCCTGCGCCAGCGCCGGCGGGGGCATGGTCTACGTGCCTCCCGGAAATTATTCGACGGGGACCCTTCATTTGCGCAGCCATGTGCGCTTTTATGTGGAAGCCGGAGCAACGATCTTTTCTCGGAAGGACAAAAACGCGTTTGACAAGGATGCGCTTTTTTATGGAGAAGACCTGGTGAACATCACCCTGGAAGGCCGCGGCACTATCAACGGCGAGGCCGCCTACGAATGGAGGCCCAAGGGAGATCATCACGATGACTTCATCTACCCGAACCAGGTAGAGATGGAAAAGCTCGGCAAGCCGTTGAATCGCTCCTTTCCCAAGACAAACCAGTTCGGCAAGCTCGTCCTTCTTCTCAGATGCAAAGATGTTCGGATCAGCGGGCTTTCGTTCATCGACTCTCCGTCCTGGACGATCCACCCCTACGGATGCGAGCGGATGGTGATCGACGGGGTTTACATCCGTTCCAGTTTGAAGGAAGCTGTCTGGGCGGACGGCATCGACCCCGACGGATGCAAGGACTTGCGCATCTCCAACTGCACCATCGAAACGGGCGACGACGCGCTCGTCTTTTATTCCATGAATTGGTACGGCCCCGCCCTGCCCTGCCAGAATATCACCGTGACCAATTGCCGCCTGTCTTCCGCTTCGAGCGCCATCAAGTTTTGCGACGGCAATATGAATGCGATCCGGAACGTGACCATCGACAACTGCGTCATCACCGGCTCCAACCGGGGCATCGCTTTTATGGATTTTGATGGCGGCATCGTGAGCGATGTGGTTATTTCCAACCTGACGATCGACTGCGTCCGCTGCGATTGGTTCTGGTGGGGCGACGGCGAGCCCTTCCATTTTAACGTCAAGAAAAGAAGCGAAGTGCACAAAAACTCGAAGAAGGAGGACGACCGGCCCGCCGGTTCGATCCGGAATATCCTGATTCAAAATGTCATCGCCCGCGGCCAGGGCGCAAGCATCTGCAACGGCCATCCCGAGAGCTGGCTGGACGGAATCACCATGGAAAACATCAAGCTTTTCATCGCCCATGACCCGGCGGCGCCCTATGATAAAGCCGTGCACGCCCTCAAATTCCAGTATGCCAAAAACCTCAAGCTCCGGAATATTGAAGTGATCTGGCAGAAGCCGGAATTCCGTCAATGGAAATGTGCGCTGGCCTTGGCAGACATTCAGGGTCTGGAATTGGATGGAATTCAGGGAAGGCAAGCCCAACCGGGGTTTGAAAAATCAGCCGCGGCCGTGCTTCTCGATCAAGTCAACAACGCCCAGGTCCGCAACTGCCAAGCCGCCCCAGGAACAGGACTCTTCATGGCAATCCAGGGAGAAAAAACCAGGGATATCATGATTTATAACAACGATTTCCGGGCAGCCCAATTCGCCTTTCTTGTCGACTCCAAAATAAAGCCGAGCGTCGTCCAGGAATTCAATAACATCAACCCGCCGGCGCCGAAAAAGAAAGGCTGAACGCCTCTCACAGCTCCGACGTGTCCTTAACCTCTTCGGCTGGACAGTCACAGGGAATGGTTTTTATTTTTTAATAAACGTCCCGTTCTGGAATTCTTTAAAAGCCAGGTCGAGCTCTTCATCCGTGTTCATCACAATCGGACCGCGCCAGGCCACGGGCTCCTCGATCGGCTTGCCTGAGATCAACAGGAATCTGACCCCGACATGGATAGTCTCGACGGCAATTTTTTCGCCGTCCCCGTATAAAACAAGAAATCCATCATGAATCTTATGTTTATCCTGGTCAAAATGTCCCTCCCCGGCGATGGCATAGGCAAAGACCGTGTGACCTTTGGGGACGGAATACTCGAATTTCTGGCGGGCCGGGACATAGATATCCATATATTCAGGATTGCCGATGATATCCTTCACGGGACCGCTCAGGCCTTGATAGCGGCCGGCGATGACCTTGACCTTGATGCCGTGAGGAGATGTGTATTCGGGGATGTCTTGGGCCTTGATATCCTGGTATCGGGGAGCCATCATCTTATGGCTGGCGGGAAGGTTGACCCAGAGTTGAAGGCCCCGAAGATAGTCCTTCTGCTTTTGGGGCATTTCCTGGTGGATGATGCCGCGCCCCGCCGTCATCCACTGGATCTGGCCGTCGCTGATCTCCCCTTTATTCCCCATGCTGTCGCCATGTTTGACCGTTCCATGAAGCATATAGGTGACGGTTTCGATGCCCCGGTGGGGGTGCCAGGGAAATCCGGCAATATAATCATCGGGGTCCTTGGAGCCGAAGTCATCCAGCATCAGAAACGGGTCAAAGCGGGGGACTTCTCGATGAGCGAACACTCGATCCAAGCGCACGCCGGCGCCGTCGATCGTCTCCCGGCCCTTGTAGACGGCCTTGATCTTTCTTGCTCCGCTCATGGTCGAATCCTTTCTGTCCCTTCTAATTTCTACTAAATATATAGTATTACTAGATTATAAACGTGTCAAGGGTCGTCTCGTTCGCTGTCTATGCCGATGGAGGATCCATTCCAGAATCATGTCTCGGACTATTTTTTTGCTTCGAGCTCGATCAGCGGCTTCTCGGAGTTGACCAGCTCGCCGGCCGAAACGAATATTTTTTTGACGAAGCCTTCGACCGAGGACTTGATCTCGTTTTCCATTTTCATGGCTTCGACGATGGCCAAGGTCTGGTTCTTCCTGACTTCCTGCTGCTCGACGACGTGGATTTTAATGACTTTCCCGGGCATCGGCGCCGTGATCAGCAACTTGCCTTCCTGCGCTTTCTCCTCTCCGCCAGGAAAGCCCTTTGTCTCTCGGCCGGGCTCCTGGACGATAAACTGCCGGCCGTCGATAAATATATATTTTTTATCCTTATCCTGGGCAATATAAATAAGATACGAGCGGCCTGAAATCATGAAAGAAAGCACATTCGGTGAGATGGGCTGAATATCGGCTTTCATCATTTTCTCGCCGTCGGCAATATGATAGCCGTCTTCCTTTTTCTCCAGGGAGATCTTGCGAAGCTCGTTGTCGACTAAAAATTCAAACTCCATTGGACCGCCTCTCCCCTATCGTCCGTCTCCAAGCCGCCAATGGCCGAGAGCTTGCCATGCCGAGACCGTCACTTCTTGTCCTCCGCTCGTGACTTTTTTTCGGGACGAGCCTGAATTCAATGAATCGAAAGCCGCGGCCGACAATGCCAGCCTCAACTCGTCCCCGCTCTTTTCCTTTTCGCCCCAATTCTCAAAATGATTTTTGATAAAGCCGGTATTCGTCCGGCCCGCCCGGAATTCGGGATGGCTGATAATATCCTTCAAAAAGCTGATGGACGTGTTGATTCCCAGGATCACGTAATCGTCCAATGCCGCGAGCATCCGATCGCAGGCCGATTCCCTGTTCTCCGCCCAGACGATTAGCTTGGCCAGGATCGGATCGTAATAGATCGGGACCTCCCAGCCGCTGTAGATGCCGCAGTCATGGCGGACGCCGGGGCCTGTGGGCTCTTTAAGGAACAGAATCTTCCCGCTGGAGGGAAGAAAATTGTTCTTGGGGTCCTCCGCATAAATGCGGCATTCGATGGCATGGCCGCGCTGCTTAAGATCCATCTGGCTAAAAGACAATTTTTCCCCCGACGCGATGCGGATCTGCTGGTGGACGAGGTCCACGCCGGTGCACAATTCGGTCACCGGATGTTCGACCTGGAGACGGGCGTTCACTTCGAGGAAATAGAAATTGTTATTTTTATCGAGGAGAAACTCAACGGTGCCCGCGTTGTTATACCCGGCTGCACGCACGACTTTTTTGGCCGTCTCTCCCATTTTCGTCCGCAGCTCCGGGTCGAGCGCCTGGGAAGGGCTTTCTTCGACGATTTTTTGGTGTCTCCGCTGGATGGAACATTCGCGCTCGAAGAGATGGACGGTGTTTCCGTAATTATCGGCGAGCACTTGGAACTCCACGTGCCGCGGCTCTTCGATGTATTTTTCCAGATAGACCGACTCGTCGCCGAAGGCGGACTTAGCCTCGCGCCTGCCGGCTTCCAGCCCGGGCCGCAATTCCTGCTCGCTGCAGACGATACGCATGCCCTTGCCGCCGCCGCCCGCTGAAGCCTTGATCATCACCGGATAACCCAGCTTTTTGGCCGCGGCGTCGTATTCGGACATATCCTTCGGAATGCTGTTCATGCCCGGGATGATCGAAACGCCGGCCTTGTCCATGGTCTGGCGGGCCCGGACCTTGTCCCCGACAAGCTCCAGGGCGTTGGAATTGGGCCCAATAAATACGATTTTTTCTTTTTCGCAGCGGCGGGCAAAATCGGAATTTTCCGCCAGAAAGCCGTAGCCGGGATGGATCGCTTCCGCCCCGGCGCCATGGGCCGCGGCGATGATGCGCTCCATGTTGAGGTAGCTCTCGACGGCCGGAGCGGGGCCGATGGGTACGGCTTCGTCGGCCATCTGGACATGAAGGCTTTTGCGATCAGCGTCCGAGTAAACGGCGACCGTCAAAATCCCCATCTCCCGGCAGGCTTTGACAACTCGGATGGCGATCTCGCCGCGATTGGCAATCAGAATTTTTTTAAACATCTATTCCTTAACCCAATTCGGTTTCCGTTTTTCCAAAAACGCCGCCATGCCTTCCTGCCCTTCCGCGCTGATCCTCAACTGGGCGATCATCCGGGCCGTGTATTCCTTAGCCTCATCGAAAGTCATGCGGGCCGCGTTTTGGATCAGCTCCTTGCAGCTGGCCAGCGCTTGAGGGCCTGAGGAGAGAAGCGATGAGATAATCTCGTTCACAGCTTCATCCAGTTTCTCCGCGGGGACAACGCGGTTGGCCAGCCCGATTTCATAGGCCCTTTGGGCAGAAATCCGTTCCCCCGTCAGAAAATATTCCCTGGCCCGGCCCTCGCCTATCCTCAGGATGACATAGGGCGAAATCGCGGCCGGCACGAGCCCCAGCTTGACTTCGCTCAAGCCGAATTTTGCTTCTTCAGAAGCCACGACGATATCGCAGGCCGAGAGGAAGCCGTTTCCGCCACCGATCGCGGCGCCGTTGACCCGGGCGATTGTGGGCTTGGGGAGGGTGTAGATCTTGTGCATTACTTCCGCGATTTCCAAGGATTCCTGCAGATTTTGGTCAAAGGAAAAACGGATGATTTCCCTCATCCAGTTGAGGTCCGCTCCCGCGCAGAAGGATTTCCCCGTGCCGGAAAACACAACCACCCGCACATTCTCATTCTGGCCGGCCCGTTCGACGGCATCGTCCACCTCCCGGATCAAGCCCGAGTTAAAGGCATTGTGGACTTCGGGCCTGTTGAAAAAGATCCTGGCCACCCGCCCTTCCGTCGAATAAAGGATCGTTTGATAGCTCATGCCGCTCATCCAGTGTCTCTTCTCTTACATCCTGAAAATGCCGAATTTATAATCCGGGATCGGCGCATTCAGACTCGTCGAAATCCCCAGCGCCAAGGCCGATCGAGTCTCCAGCGGGTCCAGAATACCGTCGTCCCAGAGAAGCGCCGTGCTGAAATAGGGGCTGGCCTCCTGGTCGTATTTATCGAGGATCGGCTTCATCATCTTGGCTTTTTCTTCTTCGCTCATCTGGACGCCCTGCTCTTTCAACCTTTTGATCTTGACTGTGACCAGGACATTGGCCGCCTGCTCCCCGCCCATGACGCTGATCCGGGCGTTAGGCCACATCCAGAGCAAACGCGGATCGTAGGCTCGCCCGCACATGGCGTAATTTCCGGCGCCGTACGAGCCGCCGACAATCACCGTGAACTTGGGGACGTCGGCGTTGGCGACGGCATGGACGAGCTTCGCACCGTCCTTGGCGATCCCGCCGTGCTCATACTGTTTGCCCACGATAAAACCGGTGATGTTTTGCAGGAAAACGAGCGGGACCTTGCGCATGGCGCAGAGCTCGATGAAATGGGCGCCTTTGAGGGAGCTTTCCGAGAACAGCACGCCGTTGTTGGCCAGTATGCCCACCGGATATCCCATGATCCGGGCGAACCCGCAGACAAGGGTTTGCGCGTAGAGCTCCTTGAATTCTTGGAAACGGCTCCCGTCGACAATCCTGGCGATGATCTCTTTGATGTCAAACGCCTTTCGCAAATCCCGGGGGATGATCCCGTACATTTCTTCCGGATCATAATAAGGATCTTCCGGCTCAGCCAGATCGAGCGGGAATTTTTTCGGCGGATCGAGCGTTTCGACGATATTGCGGGCGATCTCGAGAGCGTGCTCATCATTGAGAGCATAATAATCGGAGACGCCGGAAATACGGCAGTGGACATCCGCACCGCCCAAATCCTCGTCCGTCACTTCTTCGCCGGTGGCCGCCTTGACGAGCGGCGGGCCTCCGATAAAGATCGTCCCCTGTTTGCGGACGATCACCGTCTCGTCGCTCATAGCCGGCACATACGCTCCGCCCGCCGTGCAGGACCCCATGACAATCGAGATCTGCGGAATGCCCATAGCCGAAAGCCTGGCTTGGTTATAGAAAATCCGTCCGAAATGCTCTTTGTCGGGAAAGGTCCCGGCCTGGTGGGGAAGAAAAATGCCGCCTGAATCGACAAGGTAGATGCAGGGCAGCCTGTTCTCCATAGCCACTTCCTGGGCCCGGATATGTTTCTTGATGGTCATCGGAAAATAGGTTCCACCCTTGACGGTCGCATCGTTGGCTACGATCAGTACTTCGCGGCCATGGACGACGCCGATCCCGGTGACCATGCTGGCGCAGGGGGCTTCGTTGTCGTACATGTGGTAGGCGGCCAAGGGGCTAAGCTCCAGAAAAGGCGTGTTTCGGTCAAAAAGTTTTTCTAGACGCTCGCGGACAAGGAGCTTTTTCCTGGACTTGTGGAGTTCCCTGGATTTATCCGGCCCTCCCTTCTGGGCTTCGGCCAGCTTTTCTTTATATTCGCTGACGACCTTCTTCATCTGTTCGAAATTCTGCTTGTAGTCAGGGCTTTGCCTGTCGATTTTGCTCTCAATTCTAAACATGCTCTATGCTCCCTAAAAGAATGCCATCCTACCCTCGCCCCGGCAACCCCCGCGTCCCCGGCGGCCAGGGCAGAAGGAATCAGACGGGGACGAACTTGTATCCGTAATAAATGACCCCCGCTTCTCCTTCAGAATAAATTTTCCGGAACTCGAACTTGACCTTCATGCCAATTTTAATTTTGTCAAAATCGCAATCCACGACCTGGCCCGTGACTTTCACGCCGTCGCCCAGCTCGACGATGGCCACGGCGTAGGGCGCCTGGTCGGCAAACTGATGAGGCGGGACTCTGATGATTGTGTAGGTCAGGATTTTGCCGGTCTCAGCAAGCTTCGTCGTTTCAAATTCCCGCCATCCGCAGACCGGACAGACGACCCGGGGCGGAAAGCTGATCTTTCCGCATTTCTTGCATTTGCCGGCCTCCAGCCGATATCTCTGGGGAAATTCTCTCCAAAATCTCGATGGTGTGGGCATGGTCGTGCTCCTCTCAGATCCTCTCGAAAATATGGACCAGCGCGCTGCCGCCGGATCCGCCCATATTCTGCGTCATCCCGACCCTCGCTTTCTTCACCTGCCTCTGGCCGGCGTCCCCCCTGAGTTGCTTGACGATTTCAATGGCCTGGGCGACTCCCGTGGCGCCGACCGGATGGCCCTTGGCCTTCAGCCCTCCGCTGGCGTTCACCGGAATTTTCCCCTTGAGCGAGGTCAACCCTTTCTGGACGGCCTCACCGCCTTTTCCCGGTTCAAAAAAGCCCAAGGCTTCGGTCACGCAGATCTCGGCGATCGTAAAACAGTCATGGACTTCGACGAGGTCGATATTTTTCGGCTTTTTCCCCGACATTTTGTAAGCCTGCTGGGCGGCCTGGAAGGTCGATTCCAGCCAGGTGATGTCCTTGCGTGAGCTGAGCGAAATCGTGTCTGTGGCATGGCCGCTCCCGATTATTTTCACGAGGGGCTTCTTCAATTTTCTGGCCGTGCTCAAAGAGCTGAGAATCACGACGGCCGCCCCATCCGTAATCGGAGAACAATCCAAAACCCTCAGGGGATCGGCCACAAGCACAGAATTCAGGACGGCCTCGACAGTGATTTTATACGGATATTGGGCCAGCGGGTTCATGGACCCGTTATCGTGATTTTTAACGGCTACCATGGCCAGCTGCTCTCTGGTCGTGCCGTATCTTTCCATGTGGGCCCGGGCGATGAGCGCGTACAGGCCCGGAAAGGTAATCCCATGAAAGCCTTCATATTCCTGGTCGGCCGCCGTGCCGAGAGCATAGGTGGCTTCATTTCCGCTCACATCGGTCATTTTTTCCACCCCGCCCACAAGCACGATGTCGCTCAGGCCCGAGGCGACTTCGATATAGCCCTGCCTCAAGGCCAGTCCGCCCGAGGCGCAGGCGGATTCAACCCTGGTTGCAGGGAGCGGAGTTTTGCCAAGATAATCTGCCAGCAGAGAGGCGATATGTTCCTGGCCAATGAAAAGCCCCGGCGACATGGACCCGACATACATGGAATCAATCTTGCTGACTCCGGCATCCTCCAGGGCCAGAAGGGCCGTCTCCACAAAATTTTGCCGCAGCGATTTTTCCCACAGCTCCCCCACTTGGTCATGCCAACGCCGATCACAGCGACTTCTCTCATGGTCCCCTCCTACTCCGCCTTCCTGATTTTCCCGCGGAATTTGGCATAGACGCCGTATTCCAGGTAATTCCTGTTCTTTTCCAAGAGCTCCTTGGTTTTCGGCGCCAGGTCCTTCACTTCTTGGATCCTCCGTGTGACTTTGAAGATAAACCCGTCGCTTCCGGCCCCCGACCCGTAGGAAACAATCATGATCATGTCTCCCGGCTTGGAAATATCCAGCGTCGCCGTTAATCCCAGCGGCGAAGACCCCGAATATGTATTCCCCAGCTTTGGGACCAGCCATCCGGGGAGGATTTGTTCTTTTCTAAAACCGAGCATCTCGCCCACTCTCATCGGGAATTTTCCGTTGGGCTGGTGGAAAATGACATAGTTGAAATCGATCGGCTTCATCTTCGCTTTGGCCATCAGGCCGCGAGCCGCTCCCGTGATGTGCTTGAAATAAGCCGGGTCGCCGGTGAACCTCCCTCCGTGCTGAGGATAATATTGGTATTCCCGGCGCCAGAAGTCGGGGGTATCGGTCGTGTACGAATAGGTTTCAACGATTTCGGCCAAAACATTCTCCCTGCCCACGATAAAGGCTGCCGCGCCTGCAGCCGCCGAGTACTCCAAGGCGTCTCCGGGAGCCCCCTGCGACGTGTCGGCACCCACGGCCAGGCCGTATTTAATCTCGCCTGCCTTGACCAGGCCGAGCACTAAAAACAAGCCTTCCGTGCCAGCCTTGCAGGCAAACTCAAGGTCGGCCGTATGGACGTCCGGCGTTGCGCCCAGGGCTTCGGCGAGGACGGTCCCGCTCGGCTTAACGGCATAGGGATGGGATTCCGAGCCGATATAGACGGCCCCGATCTCGCGGGGGTTAATCCTGGCCCTTTTCAAGGCATTTTTGGAGGCCTCCACGGACATCGTGATTGTATCCTGATCGGGCGAGGGGACGGATTTCTCCTCAAGCATCAGGCCCTTCTTGTAGCTTGGCGCATCGGCCCCCCAGACCTTAGCGATCTCCTCGACTTTGATCCTGTTGCGGGGGATATAGGCCCCGTAGCCGACGATTCCATGCATAGGCGTCCTCCCTATTGAAGATTCGTAAGGATAGCTATGAATAATGCCCTTTTCTGCATTCTTTTGAGCAATGAATCAAATGTTATCGAATTGCCCGAGAAATAAGGGTTTATCCTGTCATATCTTCATTTTATAGTCAAGATATTTTCAAAGGCCCCCGTTCCAAAAGCTTCCCTCCTCAGCGGAAATTTATTGATATTGATACAGTTAGCCTGCTCCGTTACAATAATCTCGACCATGTCCCCAGGAATCCAATTTTATGGAACTTTCTTTCTCCCGATTTCGTCTATCAAGGTGAATTGAGTGGAATTGGAAACAATCATCCGGAAATGCCTGGAAGGCAGAGAAGGAGCCTGGAATATGCTCGTGGATATATACTCTAAAAAGGTCTTCAACATGGCTTACCAGTTCTGCGGCAGCTATCAGGAAGCCGAAGACCTGACGCAAGACATCTTCCTGAAGCTCTACCGTCAGCTCGACAAGTACGATTTCGGAAAGAACTTCAGCGCCTGGCTCCTGACCCTGGTCAAGAACTACCTCATCGATAACTACCGCAGGACCAAATGGGAAAAAAGGCAGAGGGAAGACTTTGACGAGCGTTTCCATAGCGCGCCGGCTGCCGGCGGCCCGGAAACGGGCATGCTGGAAGAGGATAATAAAAAGATCCTCTGGGAAGGGATGAACCGACTTTCGCCGGATATCAGGATGGCCATCATCCTCAAAGAAATCCAGGGCAAGAAATACGAAGAGGTTGCGGAAATCATGGGCCTGCCGGTAGGAACGGTGAAGTCGCGGATCAACAGGGGCAGGCTGCAGCTGGCCAAAATCCTTCACGACAAAAAGGAGAAAACCCATGGCCTGTGAAAAGATCCAGGACCTTTTGTCTCCTTACTTGGATGGCGAATTGACGCCGGAAGAAAAGGCCGCGGTGGAAACCCATCTCTCATCCTGCCGGGAGTGCGCCAAACTCCTTTCTTTTTTGAGCGTCACCACCGAATCGCTGGCCGCGTTCCCCGAAGTCGAACCCGCTCCGGACCTGAAGGCCAAGCTCTATGCCATCCCAGACCGGAAGAAAAAGTTCCGGTTCAGCCTCGATTTCCTGGTCAAGCCCGCCCTGCAGCCGGTGTTGGCGGCCGCTACGATTTTTCTTATCATATTCTCTTTTTACATGTTCGGCCCGTATAAAAAGGACATCGACAAGACCGTCAACCGCCAGATCCACCGCGGCTACAGCCAAGTCGAGAAACTGTACGCCAAAGCCGGGTCGGTTACAGACAGCCTGGGCGCTTACGCCAATGATATCTTCGTTTCTCTCAAAAAGATCAATCCTTTGGGAAAAAACGAGGAATAAACTTGATATTTCAGGAGGAATGACATGTCTGAAAAAATCATCATTCAAAAGAGACCGCCAAAGTCACCCGCGATCGCCGGCATCCTGTCGGGGTTTTTTCCCGGCACCGGTGCGCTCTACAACGGCCAATATCTGAAGGGGATCCTGTTCATCATCATCTTTGCGGGCCTAATCACTATGCAGTCGCACACCGGACAGCCCTTCCCGGCTTTGCTCCTTGCGGGCTTTTATTTCTTTCAGATCATTGAGGCCGTGCAGACAGCCAAGAGCATCAACCGTCAGGCGCTGTTGGAGGGCGAGGCAGAGAAAGAGCCGTCTGTGGAGAAAGAACTTTTAAAAATCGGGCCTTCGGGCTCGGTGTTCTGGGGAATCGTGCTGATCGTCCTGGGCGGGATCTTTCTGCTGGGGAACTTCGACATCATCAATTATGACCGGATCTGGGACTTCTGGCCGGTCGTGGTGATCATCGTGGGCTTGAAACTGATCGTGGACTATTTTGCCAAGAAAAACGGCAAGTAACGGAGGACACCATGGCACAATATAAAAGAAAAGACCCTCTCATCTGGGGTATTATCCTGATCGCCATCGGGCTGATCTTTTTGCTCGAGAGATTCGACATTGACATCTGGGATTACACCTGGAAGCTCTGGCCGGTGATTTTGATTATCTGGGGCGCCTATAAGCTTTACTACGGGTTGAAGGAAAAGAAAGAAAAGTCCGAAGAGACCGCGAAGTCGCCCATGAAATAGGCCGCCGCCATGAAAGCCAAAGAAATTATCCTCGCGATCTTGATTATCGCCGCAGGAGCATTTATCTACTATGCCCAGTCGGGAAAGCTCGATTGGGAATTCGACGGCGAGGGCGGTCCCTTCTTCGCCAACTGGAACGAATTCACGTACGAAGAGAGCCAAGAGATACAAGCTCCCCTGCCCCAGGAACTCCAGGTGATCAACGCCCATGGAAATGTGGAAGTCCAGGGTGCCGAAGGAAACAAAATCACCGTCTCCTTCAAAAAAACGATCTGGCGGAAGAATGAGACGGAAGCCAAAAAAGTGGCCGACCAACTCAAAATGATTGTCAACCGGGAAGAGCCGAAGCTCGTCCTGTCCACAAACAGGGACGAATTCCGGGTCAAGAGGTTCGAGACCAATTTTAAGATCTCGGTGCCCGTCGGGATGACCGTCCTGGTCAAGAATTCTTACGGGCTCGTCAGAATAGGAAAAACAGGGAAAACGGACCTGACCAATCCCCACGGCCAAATCCAAGCCTTCGATGTCGGTGGCGACCTGATCATCGACAACAGCTATGAAGATGTCGAAGCCGGCGGGATCATGGGCGCTTGCCGGATCACCAGCCCCCATTCCGATGTGACGGCCCGCGATATCCAGGGCGAGCTGATCATCGCCCATTCCTACGGCAAAATCCACTTAGAGAACATCGAAAAAGATGCGGCCGTCGATGGATCCCATTCGGAAATTTTCGGGAAAGGACTCAAAGGCCGGGCGGACATCGAGAACGTCCTACGAAAAAATCACCCTGGCGGATATGGGGCCGGTGAAAATCCGGGCGCATCACTGCGACGTGGAGATCGACGGCGCCAAAGGGCTTGTCGATATCTCTGATAATTATGGCCGACTCCAGGTCGGCAGCATTCAGGGGGACCTCCGCGTGGACGGCCCCAATCTCGAAATCGTGGCCAAGGCCATCGCCGCCGAAGAAATCTGGATCTCTTCCTCGAACGAGAATGTGGACTTGATGGGATTCGCGGGCAAAGCGACCGTCGTCTTGAGCCACGGCGACATCGCCCTCGAGCCCGATGCGATCACCGGCCCGATCAACGTCCGGGCCACGTATGCGAACATCCGGCTGTCCTGGCCTAAGGGAGGGAGATATCCTTTTGAAGCCGAAGCCAGGTCGGGCCAGATCCATTGGGGATTGGCCGAAAGGCCCTCCGTCGAAACGACAAACGGCTCCTCGGTCACAAAAGCCTTCATGGGGGAAACCGGAAAGCCGTCCCTGAAATTGTCCACATCGTACGGCGATATCCGCATCGAGGAGCTCGCCCGCCCTTTAAAGACAATATAAACATTTCAGAGAAAGAGGGAACGTGTCTGAAACGTTCCCTCTTTTTTTTGCGGATCAGGCGGAATGCTTGGCTTTGAAATGATAAATGCGCTGCCCTAGCCAGCCGTTGATCTTGATGTTGAAAAATGAGATCAGGTTGGTCACGTCCTTCTTGTACTTTGTCACGTAGCGGACAAAGTCGATCTCCATTTTGAATCGCAACAGGTTCTCGAATTCGCCGACCTCGTCATGCAGCTCGATCAGATAGTGATTGATCGTTCGGTACTGGGCATTGATCTCGATCAAATCCTTTTCGCTGAGCTTGGCAAAATCGAGATAGGGCGGCAGGGATTCCAAGATGGCCTGGCTCTCCGTGTTCAGTTCATTGACCGATTCCTTGATCTCCTGGAAGAAGGATTTATAATCCAGGGGCTTTTTCAGCTTTTCTTCGGCCTTGTCCACCAGCTTCTCGCTCTGGTCTTTGAGCGAAGTCAGGAACTCGCGAATCCCGTAATATTTTCGTTTGAAATTGAAGAGGTCAAGGAAATCCCGGCCGATGTAGATTTTATCCTCGTAATGGGTCATCAGCTCCACGGGCGAGTGGGTGTAAAACTTGATCTCATAGCGCCGCCCGGCCGAATCCTTTTCCCGGAGGCGGGCCAGCACCAAAAAATTGTTCTGCTCGATAAAATAGCTATTGACATCCAAAAGCGCCGAATAGGCCGCCAGGTTGTGAATGATCGCTTCCTTCAGATAATCGAGGACCGGCTCCTTCCTCGTGATAAGCTCATTGAGCGCCTCAGTGGGTGCCGGGTTGAGCGCCGAATAAGAAGGAGACAGCAGGAAGAGAACGGCCCCCGTCCCCAGCTCCAGATACATATTCTTCAGGACTTTCTGGTACAGGTCATCCAGCTCCACAGCTTTCAAGGGAGGAAAGTCTTTGAGGTCGAGCTTCAGGAGTTCTTCGACTTCATTCATTGCTTGCGCCTCTCGTTTATCCTGGCAAAATCTTATCACCGGGGTTTTAAAAAATCAACCTAAGTTTTTTGGGGGCTATCTTCCATTTCATGTGGGAAAAAATTGTCTAGGAAACGATCCGGAAACAGCCTCGCTCCCCATTCGGGTTCTTCACGCCGTTCCCCCGCCATTAGCCAATTAAGGCGGATATACAAGGCCGGTCCAGGTCTGGTTTTCGTACTTGTTTTTTTGAAGGTCCTTAATTTTAGCCCATTCGTCCTTTGTGAATCTCATAATCATGAAATTGACTTTGAAAAAATCTGCGAATCCGTCAACAAGATGGTTGACAGCCCAGTGGAAATCCTCGGCCTTCCCGAGCGTTTCGCTGAGCGACGTCATGCGGATCTTTTCCGGGCTCGTTTTCAACCTGGACACGGATCGGAGCAGCGCTTCGTCATGCTCGAGCGGGATGGAGCCGTGCTGAAGAAATTTTTCCCCGGCCCGCTTCTGCGCGCTCCCCACGATTTTCTTCCCGCCGACTTCGATCTCGTCCTGTGCCGGACGGGAAAAACAGGGAAGGTTTCCCTTGGCATAAAACAAGGGCGCTTTTTGGGCAAGCGATGGCTGAAGACCCATTTTCACCAGGCCGTTCATCAGGGCCTGGGAGATGATTTTATAGGAACCGCCCAGCGTCGGTGTGAACAGCTCATGATCCGATGAGGCGATGGAATAGGTGATTTCCTGGTGGTGGAGGACCAGCTTTCCGCCGGTCATTCTTCTGACGATATCGATCCCTTGAGCCCGGCAGAATTCAAGATCGAGGACCTTCCCGGCGTCCTGCGAATAGCCGAGCGAGGCCGTCGGCCTCTCCCACTGATAAAAGCGCAGAAACGTCCGCGGTTCATCCGTCAAGGCATCGAATAAAAATTCATCGACGGCCATGTTGAGCGAGCCCTTGCCGGGAAGGCTGTCGACGAGGAGAAACCAATCTTTCATGAAAAATATGGCGACAGGTACTTAATTTCCGAATTAAGTACCTGTCCCCTTATTTTGTCTGGGGAGAAAGAGCGGGCAACGGGATTCGAACCCGCGACTCCCAGCTTGGGAAGCTAGTACTCTACCACTGAGTTATGCCCGCTCAGTGCCGGATTCTAAATGTTCAGCCAGCGGCCCCCCTATTTTACGGCTTGTCGCCTGTCTTTTCAACCAAGCGTGTTCGTTTTGTTACTTAAAATTGAAAACTGGACAGTTTAAAGGTGAAAAGTGGACTCTTTAAAGATGAAAAGTGGACACCTGGGATACAGTTCTCCGGAAGGAGGCATGTATGGACCAGATCCACAGACGTTTTTCGACCGATCAAGTCACGAATCTATTGCGAGGCTACACGGAAGGCCTGCTGGAGCGCCCGGCCATCGAAGAGACGCTCGGCATCAGCAAGTCTCGGTTCTTTGTTCTGCTCAAGATTTACCGTAAGGAGCCTGAGGCTTTTACGATCACTTATCAACGGCGCACACCCAGGAAGATCTCGGCGGTAGCGGAGGAAAAGATCAAGAAAGCTCTGCTGGAGGAGAAAGCGCTCATCGAGAATCGGGATCTTCCGATCTCAGGCTATAACTACTCGGCCATCCGGGATCGGCTTCTTCGGCAGGGGATTCGAGTCTCTGTGCCGACGATTATCGACAGGGCCAAACACTTCGCCTGCTACCAGGAACGTCCCAAGAAGAAACTCCATGATCGTGAGGTCTTGACCACGGCCATCGGCGCGCTCATCCAGCACGACGCCTCGCATCATCTGTGGTCTCCCTATGCCCAGGAAAAGTGGGTCCTGATCAGCTCTCTGGATGCCTACAGCCGCAAGCTTCTCTATGCTGAGTTCTTTAAGGCCGAGACCACCTGGGCCCATATCCGGGCTATGGAAGCCCTGATCTGTCGCTTTGGCTTGCCTTTACGCTATTATGTAGACTCTTTGCGCGTCTTCCGCTTCGTCCAGTACAGGGACAGCTTCTGGAAGAAGCTCAACCTGCGGACCGATGAGGCCAATCCGCAGTGGAAACAGCTGCTCCAGAGCTTGGGGGTTGAGATCACCTACGCCCTCTCACCACAGGCTAAAGGCAAGATCGAACGTTCCTATCGTTGGCTTCAGGACCGGATCGTCCGGACATCCGCTTTGGAAAAACTGTCTTCCATCGACGAGGTCTGCCAAGTCCTCCGCGAAAAGATCCATCGCTATAACCACCTTCAAGTTCACTCGACGACGGGAGAGATCCCCGATTATCGCTTCGATAAAGCTCGCAAGACAGGCCGAACTCTGTTCCGACCGTTCCTTCTTCCCAAACCATACCGATCAACCAAAGACGTGTTCTGCTTGAAAGAGACCCGCGTGGTCAATCCTTATCGTCGCTTGACCTTTCATCAAGAAGAGATCCCGCTTCGACATGTCCCTCCCGGTGTGGAAGTCGAGCTTCATCTGATCCCCAATATAGATCGCGAGACCGTCGAGCTTCGTGTTTGGTGGAAAGAAACAATCGTTCAGAGCGTTATCTATCCTTTTAAGGCCTTCCCACGTGTCCACTTTTGAATTTTAAACTGTCCACTTTTCAACTTTTGCTAACACCAAGCGTGTTCGTTTCTAATGTTCGGTAGGAGCTTTTGGACAAATTTATTGTTCAAGTCCTGCCAGACTCTTCCCGGCATTCTCGACTTCGGACAGAACATGATCGGCGTCTTTCTGCTTGAGTTCAATGGAACATCTCATCTCTTCGCGATTCATCATCCCTGACGGGTGGATGGGACTGGAGGGAAAAAGCGTCAGACTGCTTAGGAAGGAACACACGACAAGTACAACCTACGCCGTCCCGCCGCCATCCACCGCAAGTACCGCCCCTGTGACGTAACTCGCCGCGTCGCTGACGAGATACAAAACCGACTGCGCGATCTCGATTGGCTGGGCATAACGGTTGAGCGGACGCTCGGCGGCTTCTGCCATGAACTTATCTTCTGCCTGGCCGAGTTGCCTGGCTTCGTTGCGAAGCATGGGCGTATCGGTATCTCCAGGACAGATGCAGTTGACGCGGATGTTTTGCGGACCGTGGTCAATTGCCATGGCACGGGTCATGTTGACCACCGCTCCCTTCGAAGCGCAATACGAAACCGCGTTTCGCCCGCCCTTGACGCCCCAGCCCGATCCCGTGTTGACGATCGAGCCGCCGCCCTGTTTAACGATTTCAGGGACGGCATATTTGCTCATCAAAAAGATGGACTTGACGTTCACGTCCATCACCTTGTCCCATTCATCTTCGGTGGTGCCGATCACATCGGCGCGGCGGATGATGCCCGCGTTATTAAAGACAATATCAAGCCTGCCGAATTTTTCAACGGCGATCTTCACCGTGCGCTGGCAATCCGCCGCGAGCGCCACATTGCACTGAACGAAGACCGCGCGTCTGCCCGCGGCGTTGATTTTCTGTTCTGCCTGCTTCCCCTGTTCGGCATTTATGTCCGCGATCACGACCGCCGCCCCTTCTTCGGCAAGCAGTTGCGCGGTGGCGAGTCCAATCCCCGACGCACCGCCTGTGACAATTGCGCATTTGTTATCCAGTTTACCCATGAGGTCTCCTTGTTTTGCCGTGTCATTGCGAGCCGCGTTTTTCGCGGCGAAGCAATCTCTGACTTTCCATCCAAGATTGCTTCGTCGCCGCTATATGACTCTTTGCAATGACGATACGTTCATATTTACGCCTGGCTGGCAAGGCCGCCTGCGATCTCGCCGCCGTCAATAACAAAATATTGTCCCGTGATGAATCCCGCATCGTCCGAAGCGAGAAAGGCGAACAGCGCAGCCACATCCTCGGGACTGCCCAGTTTGTTCAACGGAAGTTTATCTTCAAAAGCCCTCCGCATTTCGGGCGTATACTCGGCCTCCTGCATCGGCGTCATGATAAATCCTGGGCAGACCGCGTTGACGCGGATGGTCGGCGCGAGTTCGAGCGCCATCGAGCGCGACAACTCGATCACGCCCGCCTTGCTTGCGTTGTAATCGGCGTAATAGTGATAACCCATCAACCCGTTGGATGATCCCATGTTGACGATCACCCCGCCCCCTTGAGCCAGCATCCGCCGCGCGGATTGCTGCGCGACATAAAAAACACCGTTGAGGTTGATGTCCAGCACCGTGCGCCATTCCTGCGGCGTGATGTCCATGAACGAATGACGGATGCTGATCCCCGCGTTGTTGATGAGGATATCCATTCCGCCCGCGCGTTTGTCCAATTCATCAAAAGCGCGCGCGACAGAGTCGGGGTCGGCAACATCCACAAAGATGTACCCTGCCAAATTCGGCATGTCCTTCTTCAAGCGCTGACATGCCGCTTCGTCTCGGTCAAATACATAAACATGCGCCCCTTCTTCGACAAACCGCTTGGCGGTTGCGGTACCAATTGCGCCCGCGCCGCCTGTGATTAATACACGTTTGCCATTCAAACCCTTCATAAGAATCTCCTTTCAAGAAATAACTTTATAAACGATCCGTTCCTTGTAACCCGTGACGACGCTGAAATAACCCGCAAGCAACGCATCCACTTCGGCGTCGCCCGTGTCCACGATGAGGGGTTGGAGACGCAGGGCGCGCAGTTTATCGGACGTGCTGACCACCATGATATTCCCGCGCCCGACTTTGCGAATCACTTCGGGACCGATCTGCTGGTTGCCGCGCCCGAACAGGAATCCCTGCCCGCCTATCGGCGTGACGATGATCCTTGCAGGCATTGTTTCAGTCAAGTTCAGCAATTGCTCTTGCGTCACATCCTTTGCCATGAGTCGCCCATCGCGGACGACATCCACGCCAACCAGGGTCTTTTCCACGGTCAGGGCCTGAGCGATGGCACGTGTCGTTGTGCCAGGTCCCAGAATATAAGCCACGCCCGCCTGCATCTGCTCGACGACATCCGCCGCGATGGCTTCCGCCTGATGCGCTTCAGATGCGGGGCTTGGTGCTTTTTGATTTTGCAATAACAGCGGACGGAAGGGCACGTGCAAAGTCCCATACAAACGCGTGCTAATCCTGCCAGCGCGGTATGCGTCCTCATCCACATCCAGAACCTCCGCTTCGCGAAGGCGCGCCCTGCCTTTGAGGTACATCCCCGCCAGCTCGCCCGCGTGCTTGGGATTGGTCGCATAGACCGCCGAATGGATCTTCACGCCCGCAGGGATTCCCAGGCACGGGAACTGCGCGGGAATTGCCGAACAAACGTCACGCGCCGTGCCGTCCCCGCCCGCAAAGAGGATCAAGTCCACCCTCAGCGCGGACATTTTATTCACAGCGCGGCGCGTATCCTCGGCGGTCGTTGAGCCAGAGTGGATTTCGCCAATGACCTGGGGGGTGAAGCCCGCCTCACGCGCAGACGTCTCACCCATCTCGCGGGGGAACGTGACTACTTCCAGCGTGCCACGCAGGCCCAGCAGAGGAATCAGGCTGAGGGTCGCGCGAAGAAGGGATTCTGGAATCGCTCCCAGTTCCAGCGCACGGCGTTGAGTCTCGACCCCATCACTCCCTTTTAGTCCCACGCGTCCGCCGATTCCTGCAAGAGGGTTGACGATCAGTCCGATGCGGTTCATAGTAGTCCTACGTCACTGCGAAGAGGGCTGTCGGTCGAGACGGTCCGTCGAGACCGCGCCCGACGAAGCAATCTCCAGTTTATGAGGAGATTGCTCACCTGTCCTGGCGGGCGGTGCCAGGCTCAGTCGTCGCTTCGCGGCTCCTTCGCAACGACGATTACTTGTTCAACTTCCTCTTGTATGCCCGCCAAGTGACCGCCCACGCATCGGGATCGTCAAACGATTCCTGGTCAATCTTGTGGACGGTGCTGTTGTGCGGCGCGGTGTGGACAATCTCAGGATTTGTGTATGCCTCATTCGCAATGTGCTTGAGGATGGTGATGTATTCGTCGAGGTCTTGTCTTGAATAAGACTCGGTGGGTTCGAGGGTCATCGGTTCAGGCACCACGAACGGGTGGTGACTCGTCCAGTAGTGTGTGCCAAAATCAGCCGCGCGGAAACCGATCTCCTCCGAATGTACGCCCGTATCGTTGGTCAGCCCTTCCCACGAGTAACGCACCTGCTCGATGCGGCGTTTGCCCTTTGCGTATGGCGCGCTTGCGCCGCGAATCTCAAGCACCTTGTTGAGCAGGTAGTTGTTGTTGAGAACCGCGATCTCAGCCACTTCACGCAAACCATCCGCGCCAAGACTCATGATCCACGCGTAAGCCTTCAGCATGTTCCCTGTCACGCCATACCAGGGACGAATCTTGCCAACGCTCTGGGGGCGGTTGAAATCGAGATAGTATGAAGTCCCATCGAACTCAATAGTCGGGATCGGCAGGAAGGGAGCCATCTCCTTTTTTACACAGCAGGCGCCCGAGGCAGGTCCGCCACAGCCGTGAGGCGTGGAAAAGGTCTTGTGCAGATTGAAGTGGCAGACATCGAAGCCCGCGTCGCGCGCCCGCGTGATTCCCAACAGACCGTTGGCGTTTGCCTGGTCATACGAGCAGAGTCCGCCCGCTGCGTGGACAAGGTCTACAAATTCCACAATACGAGAATTGAAGATTCCCGTGTCCTCAGGGTTGGTGATGAGCAGCGCGGCGGTCCGCTCCGAGACGGCGGCTTTCAACGCTTCGAAATCGGGATAGCCATCGGCATCGGGAGGCAGCGTGATAATTTTGTATCCCGCTACCTTTGCCGCCGCGGCATTCGACGGATGCGAGAAAGAGGATGTGATGATCTCGCTGCGCTTTCGACCTTCGCCGCGTGATTCGTGAAAGGCGCGAATCATCGCGATGTTGGCGTAGATTGCCGCCGACCCTGCCCCAGGTTGGAGGGTGACGCGGTCCATACCAGAAATTTCCTTGAGCATTTCCTCAAGGCGGTACATCACTTCGAGGATACCCTGCACGGTCGAAAGCGGCTGGAGCGGATGCAGTTCACTCAACTTGTGCGAACGCGCCAATTGGTCGTTGACCTTCGGGCTGTACTTCATGGTGCAGGTTCCCTGACCGACGTCAATGTTCAAGTCCACGCCAAGGTTTTCCTGTGAGAGCCGCATATAATGGCGCAGCACATGCACCTGCGACATCTCAGGCAGTGCGGGCGCGGTCTTGCGTTTCAAACTCGCGGGCAGGTTGTCGAACACATCGCCAGCGGCTTGGACGATCGCGGCTTCGGGTTCGGGAGGCAGCACGCCGCGCTGACCCGCAGAACTCAACTCAAAAATCAGAGGCTCATCCCAACGTGCCTGATGGAAGCGCCGCAACGCGGGCTTGGGTGCGACGGCTTTCGGCGCGCCGAGTTTCTTTGGTGTTGCGTGTGTCATTTCACGGCCTCCTGGATTGCATTCACGAGCACGTCAATATCCGCCTGCGTGTGGACTTCGGTCACGCAATACAAAGCGCTCTGTCCCAATGACGGAAATTCCGCGCTCAAGTCCTTGCCGCCGAAGATGCCTTTTTCGTGCAAGGCCTGATTGATCCGTCCGGCGGTTTTGCCTGTCTTGTCGAAATTGACGACGAACTCTTTGAAGTGCGGCGTGTTGGGAAAATGCGTCTTCACTCCCGCCACCTGATTCAGTTTTCTGATGGCGTATCTTGCCCGCTGCATGATTCCCTGTCCGAGCTCCACCATGCCCTGCGGACCCATCAAGGCCATGTACACACCCGCCGTGATGCCCCACAACGCGGCGGCGGTGCCCACCCACTCCTTGCCTTCCTCACGCACCGCAAACGACGTTCGTTCATACGCCACATCGCCAAATCCGTACTCACCTTCAACACATGTCGTCGCCACGCCAAACAAACGTGACGGAAACTCCATTACGAATTTCTCTTCATCACGTGATGCGATGAAGCCCGCTTGTCCGCTGCCATAATTCATGTGGATACCCAATGACTGAATATCGCCGCAAGCGATGTCGCCGCCATACTCGGCGGGCGGGTTGATGACTCCGAGCGAGATCGGGTCCACACCGACGACGAATATCGCGCCGTTCTCATGGGCAATCTTGCCAATCTCTTCCGCCTGCGTTTCAAGAAAACCCAAATAGGACGGATTCTCGATAAAGACCGCCGCGGTCTGGGCGTCGATCTGCTTGCGTAGCGCGTTCAAGTCCATCAAACCAGTGGATGGGTCGAAGGGAACCAGTTCCACTTCCATATCGGGCTTGATGTAGCCGCGGACCATCGAGAGTTTATCGGGCATCACCGTCGCAGGCAGGAGCGCAACATTTCTGCCAGTGATACGTCCCGCCATGCGGAGGGCTGTCCCAGTCGCCTGAAAACCGTCATAGACAGGCACATTGACCACATCCATGTTCAGTAATTCAGCCATCATGCTTTCATATTCGAACAACGCCTGAAAACGTCCGTGATCTTCGTAGGGCTCGCCCGCATACGCCGTGAGGAATTCACCGCGCGAGTTGACCTCGTCACACACCGCAGGGATATGATGCTGCGCGCACCCCGCGCCGAGGAAACTCAGCATCTCGCGTGTGGACTTGTTCTTCGAAAGCAATCCTTCCACGTGGCGCACCAGCGCGGCTTCCGAGAGAAGCGGCTCCGGCAACTTCATCTTGCGTTTCAAGCGGATGGAGTCGGGAATGTCCCCGTAGAATTCCTCCACGCTTTTGGCATTCACCGCCTTCAGCATTGCCTCCTTCGTGGCTGGCACGGAATTGGGAATATAGGGATAGACGATTTTCTTTTGGCTCATAGGGTTGCTCCATTTTTGCCCATACTGTTATGGATTTTCAGCATATTATAATTCAAGTCAGAAAGTTGTCAACTCGGGTCTTGATCTAAGACGCGGATCTGAACAACACTCGAGTTGACAGACGTTAGATACCCCATCAAATTCCTTGTCCAGATTCTTTTGCCTCGCGAGTTCAAGACTGGCCGTTAACGTTTCCATCGGTGTGCCGCTTTCCAATCGGAGCGCGGCTCCCGGACGACAAGATAAGCAAGGACCTCTCGGGTAAAGATCCAGAAGATGAAGATCGGTTCAAGAAGCGGGGCGGTGACGCGGCTTCGTCGATAACGTGGCTCGAAGGTATCTAAACTGTGGGGTCGAAGAAGCAGATTTCGCTCGTGTTCCTTGCTTTTCCGCGATCCATTCCCTGAGGAAGCACCTGAATTCTTGTTAAGAAAATTGTAAGATATACCGAATAATGGATGATTTACAATAATGAAGGAGGATACGATGTTAGAGACGAGGAGACCAAAGCTGGACATGCTGTCCAAATCATTCATCGACCAGATTGTTTCTGAAGCATTGGATGTTCTGGGAAAAAAGGGCGTGCTCATCGAGAACGATGAAGCGTTGCGGCTTCTGGCAGACGCAGGATGCGAATGTAAAGGGCAAACGGTGTCGTTCAAGCAAAACCTTGTCGAAGAGTCCCTGAAAACCACTGCTCATTCCATCAAAGTATTTGAGCGCAGCGGCGATCTGGCGATGACTCTGGAAGGTGATGCGATTCACTTTGATCCGGGCTCCGGGGCGTTGACGATTTTGGATCCGGTTACATTGGAAGAAAGAAAGCCGGTAACCAAGGATCTCATCCGTTTTGCGATATTGACGGATGCCCTCCCTCACATTGCGGCACAGAGTACAGAGATGATTTCCACCGATGTCCCCGAAGCCATGCAGGACAGGTATCGGTTATACATCGGGCTGCAGTTCAGCAAAAAACCGGTAGTGACGGGTACTTTTGCTGTGGAGAGCTTTGAGATCATGAAAGATATGCTGGTGGCAGTCCGGGGGAGTGAAAAAGCAATGAGGGAAAAGCCCCTGGCAATTTTTGACTGCTGTCCCTCACCGCCCTTGAAATGGAGCAACTTGACCTGTCAGAATCTCATCGATGCCTCCAAGGCGGGGATTCCCGCCGAACTGGTGTCTATGCCGCTGACCGGGGCCACGTCTCCGGTCACTCTGGCCGGCGCATTGGTACAACTGACTGCCGAAAACCTGAGTGGTATTGTCATTCACCAATTAGCCCATCCGGGATCGCCCATCATTTTTGGGGGTTCTCCCGCGGCGTTTGATATGCGGAAAGGAACGACGCCCATGGGAGCCGTGGAGACGATGATGATCAATGCGGCTCATGTACAGATCGGGAAATATCTGGGGCTTCCCACTCATTCCTACATGGGACTTTCCGACGCTAAAAGCGTCGACGGACAGGCGGGTTTGGAGACAGGAATGGGAGCGCTCGTTGCGGCTCTAGCGGGTGCGAACGTCATCTCGGGTCCGGGTATGCTGAATTTCGAGAGCTGTCAGAGTCTGGAAAAACTCGTTCTGGATAACGAGATCTGCGGCATGGCTCTCCGGATGGTCAAGGGTATCGAAGCCCGGGGAGATCGATTGGGTGGCGATCTGTACGGGGATATTTACGATGGTGCACATTTTTTTACTTCGAAAGAGACGCTTCGGTGGTTTCGTGAGGAACTGTATCAGGCCGGTTCGGTGATTGACCGCGACAGATATGATGTCTGGATAAGTCATGGCAAAAAGAGCGCCTGGGATCGGGCGTGCGGGGAAGTCGAGAGAGTCATGAGTTCCTACACCGTAGAACCACTGCCGGACGATTCGCTCAAAGCACTGATGAGCATCATGAAGCACGATGCCCAGCGAATGGGCATCGATCTGCCTCCTTTGGATTGAAGGTAGGTTATGAAACATTTTTAGTGAATGAAAGCCAGACGCGGAGAAATGGGACAAGCGCTATCCTCATGTCTCCGCCTCCTGGAAAAGCAACTGGAGCGAGATTGCGACCTTCTTCAAGTTCCCGCCGGAAGTCCGGGCTCTGATCTATACCACAAATCCGATCGAATGCCTGCATCGGAAGATCAAGAAGGTCGCCAAGAACAAAGCGAGCTTTCCGAATGACCAGGCGCTCATCAAGCTGGTTTTGCTGGCCGTGGAGGAGGCTTAAAAAAAATGGACGTTCCGCCACAGTTACTGGGCTATGATATACTCGCAGCTGATGATCTTCTCTGGAGATCGGTTGGGGAAGCAGGCTTAAATGGAAGAACGAAGTTTACACAGAATATCTGACACTCCTCTAACGGGAAAAGGCAAATTTCACAAAACAAAAGACTTAACAGGCTAAACCATTGAATTCTATCGAGTTGGCCCCACCCCCCTATTCGAGCGCTGAGTTATGCCCGCTCGGTGCCAGCCGATTTATCCTCAGCCAGCGCCCCCTATTCTACGGTTTGTCGTTCTTCTTTTCAACCACGTGGTAAGCGCTTTGGGGGAGAGTGTCCTATTAGAGAACGAATTGTTCATTTCGGCTGTCCGATTTGAGCCTGTGGGCAAGTTTATTACTCTAATCCCGCCAGCCTCTTCCTGGCATCCTCGACTTCAGGCAAGCCGCGGTCGGCGTCCTTCCAGAGTTCGAGGAAGCGCCGGTATCGCTCCGCCGCTTTCGTCTTTAAACCTTTTTGCTCATAGAGCTTGCCCAGGAGAAAATGATATTTGGGATGGATAAGGAAAGGCTCCCTGTTTTTCGGGTAAAAAGCGGTCAACCGCTCATATTCGGCAATGGCTTTGTCAATCTCCCCGTTCTTCTCGTAAGCCCGGGCCAGCACGTCTTTAAGAAAAGGACTGTTGTAAACTATGAGATTACTACTATACGCAGTCGTTGACAAAATCCTAGGCGGTGCCTTTTCAAGCAGAAGGATGGCCTCCCGAGCCTTACCTTCTGCGAGCAATATCTCGCCGGCCAGATAATTGAAGTAAAAACTTTCTTCAATTTCCGGTCCGGTTAAAAAAGTCCTCATATCTGATAACTTGAGCTTTGCGCTATCGACACGGCCCTGTTTTAAATCCATGAGGCCGTTATATAATCTGATGCGAGATTTCACATTCTTTAACCCGGGATATCTTTTAGCGAAAAAAGCTTCGGCATTTTGGAAATTATCGCGACTGAGTCCAAGTCGTCCTTGGTCATAATAAGCCCAGGCTTTGATCTCACTAGCATAAGCCTTCGTCTCTTCGCTTCCCGTTGCGTCTGCTATTTCCGCAGTTTTTGCCAATTCACTTGATGCCTTTTCTAGGCTTCCCAGCCAAGCCCAGTGAAATCCCTTGAGCAAATACCCATCCAATGCGGCACCGGGAGACTTGGCCACCGCAATCAGATGATCCAGCCACCGGCGGGCTTCTGCATAATCTTGTCTTAACGCCGAGATATAATGAAGTCCAATAATCGACATAAGAAAATCAGGATTTACCCTCAAAGCCTCTTTGAAGTTCGCTATCGCATCATCAATCCGCCCCATCCGAAAATAAAGATTGGCCATGGAGTCCAAGGGATTGGCATCTCCGGGGGAAAGAGAAACATACTTTTTATACAACTCAAGAGCTTTCTCAAAATCTCCTTTAGTCCGCCATGCTAAAGCCACGTAGCCAATGACTTCTGCGTAATTGGGATCAAGTTCCAATGCCCTATTAAATTCTTCCATAGCTTTGTCGAGATTGCCACGAAAGTTATAAAAGCCCCCAAGTAAGTTGTGGGCTTCTTTTTCATTAGGATATTTATTGGCCAATTGTTCCAGAATACGGATTGATTTTAATTGATCGTTCTCGATATAGTCCGCATAATCAGATTCGATATAGAGCCTTTCTTTTTCTGTCGCCTTCTGGGCATAAGCCATCGCTTTCTTGATCGCCTCGTCTCTGGCGCTGATCTCATTCAGCGATTGGTATACATAGGCAAGCTGATAATGAGCCATGGCAAACGTCGGGTCAAGTTTAAGGGCATTTTCAAGAGAATTCCGGGCTTGATTCCAATAGAACTTGCCGAGCTCTTCAGTTCCTCTCAAATAATGATTGTAAGCTTCGATGGAAGAGGTCGTCACTTCACTGACGGGCATTTGACCTCCGGCCGCCTTTTCCGATGTCACGCCAAGGCCCCGTGAAATTTCCCTGCTCAGCTCATCAATTTGAGTTCTCAGGATGCTGTCAATGCCCTCGCCCCTTGAACTGGCGCTTTTAAGAAGCTTTTTTGTTTCCACGTCTAATACTTTGATATCCGTGGCGAACATGTTCCCGGCTTTAGTGAAAGTTCCGATGACAATAGCTTCTATCCCTTCCAGGCGGCACAGCTCGAAGCCCGAATCTTGGTTAATGATCTCCTCATCTCCTTTGCCCAGCTGCTTGAGAATATCGTGCATCCTCTCCCAGGTCGCCACATAGTGATTTCCAGCTTGTTCGAGGCTTGTGATCAAGAGATTCGGGATAGCTTTTCGAAGGTCATCAAGAGATTTGTCTCCGGTCAGATTTTCAAAGCCGACGACTGCAATGGAGTTCTCGATTTTTGGGGCCGGAACAGGTTTCTTTTTGGGAACAAAACGCCAGGCCACGACCGCAATTATGGCGAGAGCCGTCACAACAATAGCCGGCAGAATAAGCTTTCTCAGACTGAATTTGACCGTAATTTCTCGTGAAGTGAAGGTCTTTCTCCTGGGAACTGCCCGCTCTGCAGTTGGGACGCCTCGCTCAATTTTTTCGAGTTCCGATCGCACGTCTTCAGCACCCTGATATCTTTTCCCTTTATCTTTATCTAGGCATTTCAGAATTAGGCCGCTGAGGTCTTGGGGGATCTGCGCATTCAGCTCTTTCGGATCCCTCGGAATTTCGCTCTTCTGTTTAACGCCAACTGTAAACGGTGTGTCACCTTCAAAAGGCACCTGCCCGGTCAGCATCTCATATAGGATAATACCCAGCGAATAGATGTCCGAGCGCGGGTCAACCCCCTTCCCCTCCACCTGCTCGGGTGACATATATTCGGGGGTTCCGATCATCACCCCGGCGCCTGTGATCCCCTTGATCGATATAGACCGGGCAATCCCGAAATCCATGATCTTGGCGTTGCCCTCCTTGTTGACCATGATATTGCCCGGCTTCAAATCCCGATGAACAACTCCCACCCGGTGAGCTTCAGCCAGCCCTTCGCAGACCTGCTTGGCAATGAATATAGCTGTCCCCACCACGAGTTGCCGGGCTCTTCGGATGAAGCTCTTGAGGTCCTCTCCGGACACGTACTCCATGGTGATGAAATAATTGCCAGCTTCCCTGCCCAGGTCATACATCCGACAGATATTTTTGTGCGAGATATCCCGGGCAATTTTGAGTTCATTCCTGAAGCGGTCGATCGTGTTCTTGTCAGCCGACACCTCGGGCTTGATGAGCTTCAGGGCCATCTTGGCCTGAACTTCCTGGTCGAAGACCTTGTAGACCTTACCCATCCCCCCTTTACCGAGCTCCTCAATGATCTGGTAGCGGCCGGCAAAGGTGGAGCCTGTGGTGAGCTCTTCTTTGGGGACTTCGAGAGTTTTGGTGAGAGATGGCTTGGCGTCAGTCGAAGAAATCAACTGCGTCCCGCAGTCAGCGCAAAATTGCTTGGTCTCGGGATTCTCAGAATGACATTTCGGGCACTTGACGGTCACTTATGGTCCCTTTTATAACGTGTGGCTAAAGGTTATCAAGGAACGGGAGGATTAGTCAACTGAAAATAGATTAGGCGAATAAGTCAAGACGGTGCCAAAATAGTGCCAACTTGTTTGCAATAATGATGCAAACTAATGAGTCTTTTCGAGAAATACTGGACAATAACAAGCACTAACGGGAAAAGGCAAATTTCACATAACAAAAGACTTGACAGGCTAAGCTATTGATTTTTATCGAGTTGGCCTCCCTCCCCCCTTTTCGTTCGCTGAGTTATGCCCGCTCGGTGCCAGCCGATTCAAGCTCGGCCGGCGCCCCTTATTGTACGGCTTGTCTATTGTCTTTTCAACTGCGCATCCGCCTCATGTTATCTGCAAGCGCTCGTCTGTTTCCTAGCATCTTCAAAATTACCTCTTCTATTTTGAGTTGAATTTTACATTCCATGACGTAGCGATTTATCATCCCCAACGAGGGGATGAGGCAAAATTGGCGGATGAACGCTCATCAAGCCAGCGCGACAGAAAAGCAAATTATTATAAATAATTTGACAACCGGCGACTCCTTGATTTAACATCCCCAACGATGGGACGAGGCAACATCGGTGCCTTGAATGCTCATCAAGCTGGCGCAGCGGAAAAGGAGTTTCTTATTCTTTGCATTGCGGGGATAAGGAGGTGACAGCCGTTGATTGTGACTGAATGAGGGGGGAGTTCTCTTTTTTTTGCTTTGAAAAACAGAGTGTTGCTTATTATTCGTAGTCAACCAAAGTTTAAAGGAGGGTTTAGATATGGAAAAGAGGAAATCCAGGCTCGTCGATTGGTGGTGGCTGTTGCTGCTGCCGATCGCAGTATTCGTGGTCGCTGGTCAGATCGGCGGAGCGAGCGCTGCCGCTAAGGCCGGCGAGTTCCCGGCCTTCATCGCGATGCCGGGCGTCACCCCCAGGGGCGTTGCAGTCAACAAGGTCGGTAACGTCTACGTCAGCTTCGGGGAGGTCCGCGCGGACGGCGAGCACATCCTGATTTGGAAGTTCACGCCTGCCGGGAAGCCGTCGTTCTTCGCCGAGATCGGCAGGGGGACGATAGGAGGCCTCGCGGTTACCGCCAACGGAGACCTCTATGTCGCTATGGCGGCCGGGGCCGACAAGGGAGTCTGGCGGGTGGACCGGGAGGGGCAGAAAGAGCTCCTGCCGAACAGCAATCAGATATTCTTCGCGAATGGCCTTGCCTTCGACGATCGGGGCACCCTGTATGTCACCGAATCCGTATCGGTGGTCTCACTGCCTCCTCGCGGACCGGGCGGTATCTGGCGCATCCCGCGCGGGGGACAGGCGGAGTTGTGGATGCGAGATGAGCTCCTCAGGGGAACCGGTGCGCTGGGCCAGCCCGTCTGGATCGGAGCCAACGGCATCGCTTACTACCATGGCAACCTCTACGTAACGAACACGGAGAAGGGCACCGTGATTCGGATCCCGGTACAGAAGAACGGCAGTGCCGGGGAACCCGAGTGGTGGTACCTCCAACCGGTGCCTGAATCGCTGCCAATATTGTCTACATTATATCCAGTAGTTGGTGGGGACGGCATCGCCCTCGACGTGCACGGCAACCTCTATGTGGCCGTGTTGACCCGGTCTGCGGTCGTTCGCATCAACGCCCAAGACCTGTCGCAGGAGACGATTGCGGTATTTCCGCCGAATCTGCTCGACTTTCCGGCCAGCCTCGCCTTCGGCACGGGCAAGGGTGAGCGGACGAACCTCTTCGTGACCAATCTGGGAATGGGGAAGTGGGCCGGCCCCAGCCTGGTAAAGATCGACGCCGGCGTGCCGGGCGACCCTCTCCATTAAGTCGTCGCGGGTGATCGGTTTCGCCGCGCCATTGTGCGCGTGCGCAAAAGAGAGGCCGAACGGGTGGGAAAGTATATAATCCGGCCTCTTTTATCCTTGGAGCGGCTGTCTTTCGATGAAAAGGAAGGCGAAGTCTGCTAGCTGCAGAAAAGCAAATTATTAGAGATTTTGTGTCCCCGAATTAGAGGGCGGCGAGGCGCTTGCGGGCGCCGGCCGGCTCCGGCAACCCCGGGTTCGCGTCTTTCCAGAACTCCAGGAACTTCTCGTAATTCCTGGCGCCCCGGGGCCTTCCCCGCAGTTGCCGCGCCGCGGCCAGCCCTTGGCGAGTCGTGCCTCGGTTTCCGGCCAGCCACATGTTTTCAGCCGCAATCAGGTAATTCAGAGGTGCATCGGCGGGATCATCACTCTATCCTATCTCGAACTGGCCAGCCCGGTGCCAAAATAGTGCCAAGTTGTCTGCAATAATTATGCAAACTAATGAGTTTTTTTCGAGAAATACTGGACAATAATGAGCACTGACGGGAAAAGGCAAATTTCACAAAATAAAAGACTTAACAGGCTAAGCCATTGATTTCTATCGAGTTGGCCCCACTCCCCTAATCGAGCGCTGAGTTATGCCCGCGCTCTCTCCCCGTGGTCTCGAGAACTCTTGTCGGGAATAAAAATTTAATCGGAAATTCCTCGGTTGTCAACACCGAAAAAATCCATCCTCCAGAAAAGGAAAATGGAGGATGAGCCGCTCTTCTTCAAAAAGGGGGACAGGCGCCTCATCAGGACATTCGGATGCATGTCTCCTATTAAATTATCTTTTATTTATTGGTTATCCTCCATCTATTTAAACAGCGGGTCGGGACTGACCGTGACCTTCTTGGTCTCGAAATCTTTTCCGTCCACCGTCAGCGTGACCTTATAAACGCCGGGATCTGCTTGAGGGAGGCGCCCTCCGCGTCCGCCGCCGCCGGCTCCCATCATGCCGGGTTGTTGCTGGGCGGGGTCAACCCTCCGTGTCAAGCCCCAGAAAACCTTCTGCAGGCCTTTTTTACCGCTGCCGCTCGCTTCCTGGATCAGGTTGCCTTCCAGGTCCTTGATCGTCAGCTTCACGGATTTCGCTTCCGCCTTTAGATAATAATATAGGGTCGCGCCGACTTGCGGATTGTCAACCTTGGCCATCTCGCCCAGCGTTTCGCCTTTCCGCTCGTACCTGTTCCAACGGATCGTATTTTCGATGTCGAATAGGTAAGCATCCTTTTGGAAAGTCTCGAGTTTGAACTCCTTGATCGGATAAATGTCGGCGGTGTAGATGCCGCGTCCATAGGTCCCGATGATGAGGTCCCGATCGCGTTTCTGGATGTCGATGTCGCGAATGATGACATCGGGCGCCGTGGACGAAAATTTCGTCCAGGTCTTGCCTTGATCGATCGTGACATAGACGCCGTAATCCGTGGCCAGGTAGAGGATGTTCGCATTGTCCGGGTCTTCCTTGACTCTATAAATCGGATTCATCATATTCCCGGAGATATCGTCCCAGGTCTTGCCCGAGTCGCGAGTCACAAACAGCCAAGTCTTGTCCTCGTTATGTGTCCTGTACCCGTTGAAAGCCGCGTAGCAGGTCTTTTCATCAAACGCAGAAGGGACGACGGATTTGACCCAGCGGTCGTAAGGGATCAGAGCGCCCTTGATGTCTTTCTTGGGCTTGCCCGCGGCATCATAAAACTGATTGGTGATGTTGACCCAAGTCACTCCGCCGTCCGGTGACATCTGGACGTTGCCGTCGTCTGTCCCGACCCAGTACAGACCAGGCTTCTTGGGCGACTCGGCGAACGCATATATCGTCGCATACTGGAGGTTGGTTTTCTTGGAAAGCGCGATCCTCTCCTTGTTGGCCTTTGTCAGGTCAGGACTGATGGTGACGAATGTCCCACGCTCTCCCCGGCTCAGGGAGCGGTGGACGAACTGGGAGCAGACGTAAACGATGCCGGGATTATGGGGCGAGAGGACGATGGGCGCGTTCCACTGGTAGCGCTGGGCAGGAACGCCGGCGGCACTCTCCTCCGGCGTAGTCCGCCCACGCAAACCGATGACCTCTCCGGTCTTGAGGTTCATCCGGCTCGAGCCGCCGAACTGACTCTCGTAATAGACAAACTCAGGATTCCACCAGTCACGGACTACGTAAAATCCGTCACCCGTAGGCAGGTAGGTCCAATCAGCGGCAAAAACGCCATATTGATTCCTGGTCTGGGTCGGGCCTAGCCAGCAGCCGTTGTCCTGGGTTCCGCCCATGACGTTGTACGGTTGTTCGTTGTCTGCAGAAACATCATAGAACTGCTGGGCACTGACTGTGTTCTTCTGGCTCCAGTGCTGGCCGCCATCCCAGGATTCGCAGACGCCGCCGTCGTTTCCGCTCAGAATGTGTTTAGAGTTGAGCGGGTCAACCCATGCGGCGCGGTGGTCGACGTGCGTCTTCATGTTCCCGGAATCCCATCCGGTGGCTTTAAAAGACTTGCCCGAGTCTGTAGAAACCGTAGCGTTGGTGTCCGTACAATAGACGACCTGGTCGTTGTTCTGGTCGATGATGATCCGGCCGTAGTAGCCGCCTTCGGTCTGATTGACCTGGGCGCTGCCGCCTGTCTGGGCGTACACTGTCATTTTCTTCCAGGTCTCACCCTGGTCATCGCTGCGATAAATAACGCCGGACCGCTTGAACGGCTGTTGAATACCGAGCGCCTTGGCATAAAGGATCTCGAGGACATGCCGGTTGATCACCTGGGCTCGGCCCTTGGCTTCGCTGGAGTCCGGCTTCGGCGCTTCTTTCTTCATCAGCTTTTCGATCTCCTCGATCGAGGCGATGATTTCCTTGTCCTTCGCATAGATCTTGCGCGCCGCGGCGTTGAGCTTGGCCACATCCACGCCGTTCTTTGTCAGGAAGTCCTTGTCCTGAACGAGCTCATTGAGCTTTTTAATCAGGTCGGCCTCGGTCTCGGCCTTGAGTGGGGTGAACTTGGGCGCGAGCTTGGCGATCTCCGGATTGATCTTATAGGTCTTGAGCTTGGCGAAGTTGAAATCCTCCGCCCAGAGAGGAGCCGCGCCTCCCCCGCCGCCGCCAAAGCCGCCCTGGCGGAAGTTGGCCGCATTTTCGCGCTCGGCCAGGCCCAAATTGACTTCTTCGTCGATCCGAGCATAGATGATGTTCGGATTTTTTTCGTAAATAGCTAACCCAGTGCGGCCCAGGTCGACGTCGAGCGGGAGACCGGTGGTCAGCTTCGTCCAGGATTTCCCGCCGTCCGTCGATTTATAGAGATGATTGCCGGGCTGACGGTCGATATAAGTCCAGGTCCGGCGAAAGGTCTTATAGGCCGCGGCGATGACGAGGTCGGAATTGCGAGGATCGATGACAAAATCCGCCACGCCGCGATCATTGAGCGGCCATAGGCGAACCCAGGTCTTGCCGCCATCCACGCTCTTGTACAGGCCGCGCTCGCAGTCCATCTCGTTATCATAGAGCTTGCCCTCGGCCGCAACAAAGACGATGTCGGGATTCTTGAAATCGACGGCGACCTTCGGGATGAAGAAGCTCTTCTCCAAACCGATATGCGTCCAGGTCTTGCCGGCGTCTGTGGATTTCCACATCCCGTTGCCGTGGGCGCTGGAGCGGGCATGCATCGGCTCGCCGGTGCCCAAATAGAGGATGTCGGGGTTGGAGGGCGCGATAGCCATATACCCCATGCTCATGTTGCCGTATTTGTCGAAAATGGAATCGAAATGGATGCCGCCGTCTACAGTTTTCCAGAGCCCGCCGCTGGCCGTCAAGACATAATACATCTGGCTCTGACCGCGGGGCACGGCGAATTCGGTGATCCGGCCGGAGAATGTGACCGGGCCAACCCAGCGCCAGGTGAACTGATTGAAATCATCCGCCGTCAGCGGCGTCTGCGGCGGGGCAGAAGTCTGGGCAGTGCCCGGGCTTTTGGCCGGGGCCGCGGCTTTCTGGGCAAAGCTTATGGAAGCGAAGCCCAAGCACACACACAAAGCAAGACAAAATCCCTTCCATTTCCCTTGAAGCGACAAGACCATGATACCTCCTTAAATCGCAAATAATTCAGCTTTTCCCTTCCCCCTCGGGAGGGGATGATGGGGAGAGTCTGCGGCAATCTGACCCTCTCCCTCCCCTCTCCCATCAAGGGAGAGGGATGAATTCAAATCCCTGCCGCGGATATATAACAAGCGAGAATACATCGGCACACCTAGGTCTCGATAATCTCGGTTCCAGATTTCAACATGCTGATATAAAACTTGGGCTTTTTGCCAAATTGACTACGATATGCCCGGGCGACCGTTTCCTCGAATTCCTCAACCGCTTTGTCTTCGACAAGGTTGATGGTGCAACCGCCGAAGCCGGCCCCCATCATCCTCGCCCCGAGGACGCCTTTGATCCCGCTCGCCGCGTCGACCAGCACATCGAGCTCGCGGCAGCTGACTTCATAGTGGCGGCGCAAGCCCTCGTGAGACCCGAACATGCGCTGACCGAAGGAATAGAAATCTCCCTTGTCCAGGTCGGCGCAGGCCTGCTCGACCCTGATGTTCTCTCGGATGACATAATCGCAGCGCTTGTACACCACCGGGTCGAATTCCGGGCTGTGGGCGCCCAGGAGTTCGAGCGAAACATCCCTCAGGCTCTTCAAGCTGGGCTCGTACCGGGCTAGGAGTTTCACGCCGGATTCACACTGCTGCCGGCGGACGTTATACTCGGATGAAGCGAGTTCCCTTTTGACCAGAGTATCGCACAGGACGAGGCGCAGGTCCCCGCGCTCGAAAGGATAATATTTGTAATCCAGGCTGCGGCAGTCCAGCTTGAGCACCGACCGCGGCCGGCCGAAGATGTTAATGAACTGGTCCATGATTCCGCAGCGCACGCCGACGAATTCGTTCTCTGCCTTCTGGGCCAACTTGACCAAAGCCAGAGGCTCCAGCCCCAGGCCAAAGATTTTGTTCAGGGCAAACGCTAAACCTGCTTCGATGGCGGCCGAGGAGGACATGCCCGAGCCGATGGGAATGTCCCCGCCGAAGACGCAGTTGAACCCGGCCAGCGTACCCCCGGCTTTTTGAAGCTGGTCGACGACGCCCATCAAGTAGTTTGGCCACCGCTTTCCGCTTTTGGCCAGATTCCTGAGGTCGAATTGATGGCTTTCTCCCAGGTCGTGGGCGTGAAGAATGCACGTCTCCCCTTCCCCCGGAGCCACGGCAAAATAGATGGCTTTATCGACGGCCGCCGGCAGGACAAAGCCTTCGTTGTAATCGGTATGCTCACCGATGAGATTGACCCGTCCCGGAGACCTGACCAGCAGGGGCTTCTTTTTAAAGAGCTGTCGGAATTTATCACGAATGCGAAGAACGCGATCGCCCTCGCTATCAGAAGAATTTTTTTTATTCAACGGTGGCATTTTTGTTGACGAGAACGAAAATCAGCCCGGCGATGACCATGATTCCGCCCCACCAGATATTCGGATGAAGATGCGCCAGCACGGTTTTGGATTCGATCCGTGCGATAAGGTCATAAATTCCTGTGAGAAGGATCACGGCGCCCATAAATAGAAGCACCAGTCCGACAAAGTACCAAATCGGTTTCATTTTTTTGACGTTCTTCGCCATGGATTTCTTCCCTCCTTACCAGAAATAGAGATTGAGCAGGGCGAAGACGACCAGCGACAAGACGGCATAGAAGGCGGGTTTCTTGTACCAGGGCACGGCTTCTTCGGGCATTTCCTTGGTCAATCCCTTGACCAGGCCCACCAGCTCCGCCTCGGGTTTTTTCTTGGTGAACACGCTGACCACGATGGTGACTGTAAAGCAGATGAGCCAGGCCCACCAGGCCCTCCAGAAATTGGCGGCCATATCGCTGGCGACCTTGGACAGTGTGACGGCGCTCATGGAGATCCATTGAAATTTGACGGCCAGGTACATTGTGAACGACGACCCCATGCCGGCGATGAGGCCCCAGAAGGCACCGTCCGGCGTGATCCATTTAACGAACATTCCCAGGAGCATCGTAGCAAACAGCGGCGCGTTTACCCAGGAAAAAATAGCCTGCATGTAGTCCATGATGGTCGGCATGCTCTTAGCCCAGTAGGCCGTAAAGACGCTGATCAGGATGCCGACGATCGTGGCCATGCGGCCCATCCATAGCAGATGTTTGGGAGACGCTTTCTTGTTGATCACCGATTGGTAGATATCATAGGTCCAGACGGTGTTGAAGGCGCTGATGTTGCCGGCTTGGCCGGCCATGAAACCCGCCAGCAGCGCCGTTATGCCCAGCCCGACAAGCCCCCGCGGAAAATAGCGGGCGATGAGCATCGGCAGCGCCGAATCGTAATTCAGTTTTCCGCCGTCGCTCATCAGCCCGAAACCGGACTTGGGGTCCTTGGACAGGACGAGCGCGATGAGCCCGGCCACGATGACGATGAACGGAACGGCCATCTTGAAAAAGGAAGCGATGATGGGCGTCATGCGGGCCGCCCTCCGGTTTCTGGCCGAAAACGCCCTTTGAACAACGAGAAAGTCCGTCGTCCAGTAGCCGAAAGACAGCACGAAGCCGAGCCCCAGGACGATCCCGCCCCAGGTGACGAGCATGCCGTTTTGGGCCGGATTGGCCGACGTCGACCACAGCTTGGAGAAAGCTTCGGGAACGCGCTTTATGATCTCGCTCAGGCTGCCGATTTCGACGATCCCCAACACCGAAATGAGGAAGAGGCCGAACCAGATGAGAAAGAACTGAATGATCTCGGTAAAAATGGCCGACATCAGCCCGCTCAGGGTGACGTACACGGCCACCGTGATGGCCGACGCCCACATGCTCACATCCCAGTTCCATCCCAGAAATGTGTGCAGGACAAGGGCCATGGCATACAGGTTGATGCCCGAGACGAGCAGGGTCATGATGGCGAAGGAAAAGCCGTTGAGGACGCGGGTTTTCTCATCAAAGCGAAGCTTGAGGTAGCCGGGAACGGATTTGATCCGACTGCTGTAGTAGAAGGGCATCATGAAGATACCCAGGAAGAGCATGGCCGGAATGGCGCCGATCCAATAAAAATGCGCGACATACATCCCGTATTTGAACGTGTTCCCGGTCATGCCCAGGAGTTCGAGCGCGCCCAGGTTGGCCGACAAAAAGGCCAACCCCGCCACCCAGGAGCTGTTCCTGCGCCCGGCCAGGAAAAAATCTTCTTCGCTGCGAGTGTATTTCTTTAAATAAAACCCCATGCCGATGATGAAGGCGAAATAAAAAAGAATGATAATCCAATCGACGGCGCTTAACCCGATGGCTTGCATCTCGTCACACCTCCTCCCCGAGAAGAAAGGCAGACAGACAAATAACACAGGGTCACGGCGATGTCAAATCGCATCCCTTCATTGACATTCCCTGAAGAACCTAAATATAATTTGACACGAATCCGAAGGGAAAGAGGTAAGCGCTCATGCCCAAACCAGAAGACCAAGGCCAGGCCGAAAAAGCCTGGGAACTCATTCCGGACAAGGCGGCCGTCATAGGCCCGACCGTGGTTTGCACCGGCGAATTGACCGGCGATGAGGACATCGTGATCAAAGGCACCTTCCGGGGCAAAATCCATTTGCCGAAGCACAGCCTTTTTATAGAGGCGGGAGCCCGCATTGAGGCGGACATCGCGGCCGCCAACGTCATGCTGCGCGGAAACCTGACGGGGAACATTCGCACCACGGGAAAGGTTCTGGTTTCCTCGGCCGCCCGGATGAATGGCGATATCGCGGCCGCCAGGGTCTCTGTTCAGGACGGCGCCCAGTTCAAGGGAAGCATAAAAATCATGAAGGGAGACGCTTAAGCGTCTCCCTTCCTTCGCAATAAGATCTTATTCGACTTTCCCGAGATTACTTAATATCGATCACGCCTTTCGTGCGTTCCCGTCTCTTCTGTTCCATCTCGTCCCATTTCTTCATGCATCTGTCGTCTTTGCCCCTAGCCATTGAACATTCCAGATATTCTGACAGGTACACCACGCAGGCGCGGATCGCTTTCCCGGCCGGGGTTCGGTCAAAGCCGCCCGCCCGCAAGGAAACGTTTCTGATCGAGAGGCCCCCTTCCAGGCCGATCCCCTTGGCTTCCGCTTCGATCGTCCGGGCATCGACGATCTCTCCGGTCTCGGTGTTTATAATCTTGAGGTCGACGGCAACATACGTTTTTTCTTTTGATCCGCCGAGGCTAAGGCCGCCGACGCTGATCCCGCCGCTTTTGCCCTTGGTCGATTCATCATAAGAAGAGACCGTGGCCGCCACCAGAAACTGGGCGCCTTTGAGCCTCTTCATCTGGACTTTGGTCGCTGCGCTCACACGGTCCGAAGCGCTCAAGTCCTGCTCGCCCAAAACGGCGTCGAGTTCCTTCCGTTCCAGGACCTGGAAAGCCTTTGTGCTGACCAGCTCAGAAGCGAGCATGTCGGACAGCTCTTCACCGACCGAAGCACTCCACCAGCCGGCGCTTGTGTGGTTAGTGAATCTCAAGACGCCGACCCGAGGCTTCTCTTGGGCGCTCGAGAGGCCCGCCGCAGCCAGAAAAATGCCCAGAGCCAATAACGCACTTGCCCAAAGAATAACTTTTTTCATGCGTCCTCCTAATCTTTATGCATTTAGTCTATTATTTCGGAGGAAAATTTTCAATTCTTTTTTGGTATATAATAGGGCCCATGAATGCCTTCAAACTCCGCTCGGAATTCTCGCCCAAAGGCGACCAGGTTCAAGCCATCCGGGCGCTGACCGAAGGCGTGAAGGAAGGGCTCAAGCACCAGGCCCTGATGGGCGTGACCGGCTCCGGGAAGACGTTCACCATGGCCAACATCATTGAAAACGTGAACCGGCCGGTGCTCGTCATTTCCCACAACAAAACCCTGGCCGCCCAGCTCTACCAGGAATTCCGCCGGTTCTTCCCCGGCAACGCTGTGGAATACTTTGTCAGCTACTACGACTATTACCAGCCGGAAGCATACATCCCCTCCACTAACACTTACATCGCCAAGGAAGCCACCATCAACGACGAGATCGACCGGATGCGGCTGTGCGCAACGAATTCCCTGTTCGCCAGGCGTGATGTGATCATCGTCGCTTCGGTCTCCTGCATTTACGGCATCGGTGCGCCCGACACCTACTATTCCATGAGCTTCAGCCTGTCCGCCAACCAGACAATTTCCAGGAAACAGATCCTCAAGAACCTCGTCGCCATCCAGTATGAACGCCAGGAGGGCGACTTTAAAAGAGGGGGCTTCCGGGTGCGCGGCGACATCATCGAGGTCTTCCCCTCCTACGAAGACTCCGCCTACCGGATCGAGCTTGGGGAAGACCATGTCAAGGCCATATCATCCGTGGACCCGCTGCTCGGAACAACGCGGGATGTTTTTGAGAAAATCATCATCCATCCCCGGACGTTTTTCTCCACGCCGCGGGACATTCTCGACGACTCCATCCAAGGCATCGAACAGGAGCTCGAAGCACGCATTGCGTTTTTTAAAAACCAGGGAAAAATCATCGAGGCCGAACGGATCGAGGAGCGGACGCTCTTTGACCTGGATATGCTCAGGGAATTCGGCTACTGCCCGGGCATTGAAAATTATTCGCTCTACCTCAGCCGGCGCAAGCCGGGAGAGCCGCCCTACACGCTCTTGGATTACTTCCCCCCCGATTTCTTGATCATCATTGATGAATCGCATGTCACCGTCCCGCAGATCGGCGGGATGTACCACGGCGACAGGTCGAGAAAACAGACCCTGATCGAGCACGGCTTCCGCCTGCCGTCGGCCCTCGACAACCGTCCCCTCAATTTCAAGGAATTCGAAGGCCGGGTCAACCAGGTTTTATATGTATCCGCCACGCCGGCATCCTATGAGCTCAAAAAATCCGGCCATAAGGTCGTGGAACAGATCATCCGACCGACCGGCCTGACCGATCCTGAAATCGAAATCCGGCCCGTCAAAGGCCAGGTCGAAAACCTCATGAAAGAGGTCCAATTCAGGGCCGACAAGGGCGAACGGACACTGGTCACGACGCTGACCAAACGAATGGCCGAGGACCTGACTCGCTATTACCATGAGCTCGGGCTTCGCGTGCGCTACCTGCATTCCGAGATCGAAACACTGGACCGTGTCAAGATCCTGCGGGACTTGCGCAAAGGCCTGTTCGACGCGCTGATCGGGATCAATCTCCTCCGGGAAGGACTGGATCTGCCCGAAGTCTCCTTGGTGGCCATTTTGGACGCGGATAAAGAAGGCTTTCTGCGTTCGTCGATCTCCCTGATCCAGACCTTTGGGCGGGCCGCGCGAAACATCAACGGCCGAGCGATTTTATATGCGGACACGGTCACGGACTCCATGAAAGAGGCCATCGCCGAAACCACCCGGCGGCGCAAGATCCAACAGGACTACAACCTGAAAAACAACATCACGCCGCAGTCGATCCAGAAGCGGATCGATGAGGTCCTGACCAGTGTCTATGAGCGGGATTACCTGGATTACACCCGTATCTCCGAGGACAAGGGAATATATCTCTCCCCGCAAAAACGCCAGGAAAAGATCGCTCAGCTTGAAAAATGGATGAAGGAGGCCGCGAAAAACCTGGAGTTCGAGAAAGCGGCCAAACTTCGCGACGAGATCGCTCAGCTGAAAAAGCGCGAGCTGGAGCTTGAATTATAGGGAAAAAACCTGGCGATGGAAAATCTCTTGAAACAGAAACTGGCTCGCTTCCCCCAAAAGCCTGGCATCTACTTTTTCAAAAACGCCGCGGGCGATGTGATTTACATCGGCAAAGCCAGGCTCCTCAAGGAGCGTGTCCAATCCTATTTTCAGCCAACGTCCGACCCGAAGGTCCAAAATATTTTGTCGGAGACCGCGGACCTGGATTTCATCCTGACCGATTCCGAGCGCGAAGCCGCCTTCCTCGAAAACAATTTCATCCAGCAGCACCAGCCGAAATTCAACCTGCGCCTCAAGGACGATAAAAGTTTTCCTTATTTAAGGCTGACCGTCCAGGAGCGATTCCCAGGAATCTATTTTAGCCGCAAGGTCGCCCAGGACAGGGCTAAATATTTCGGGCCGTTTAGCCCTGCCCACGAGGCCCGCAAGACTATCCATTTGATCAATAAATACTTCCGGGTGCGGAATTGCGATGAGGCCATACCGGGCAAACGAAAAAGGCCCTGCTTAGAATATGATCTTAAACTCTGTTCGGCGCCCTGCGTTGGCTTGATCTCCGAGGAGGGCTACAGGGAGAGCACCGCCAATGCGCTCCTCTTTTTAGAGGGCAAGACGGCGGAGCTGTCGAAAATCCTCAAAGAGAGAATGAGGAAAGCTGCCCAAGCCCAAAAATTCGAAGAGGCGGCCCAGTGGCGCAATCTCCTGAGGATTTTGGAGAATATTAAGGTCAAGCCCAAGCTGATTTCGGTGAGGCTGGAAAACCTGGATATTTTCGGCTACGCCCAGGAACATCGCTATCATGCCCTCGAGGCGTTTTTCATGCGCCAGGGCAAGGTCATTGAATCCCGGGAATTTTTCTTCGAGGAGGATGAAGATAATTCCGGCGGCCGGATCCTTTCGGACTTCTTACGGTCTTTCTATCAGGAAGAAAAAAGCATCACGGAAAAAATCCTGCTCCCCTTCGAGCCTTCGGAAAAGCGCGATCTTCTTCAAATTCTGTCCGCCACAGCCGGCAAGAAAATCGTCATGAGCGTCCCCCTTCGCGGAGAATACAAGAAATTGATGGACCTGGCCGTCAGAAACGCTGAAACGCTGCTGGAACAAAGAGTGCAAGACCTGGGCCCGATCATGGGCCTTAAAGGGATTCTCGGTCTGAAAATTCTGCCCGTCCGGATCGAAGGATTTGACGTCTCGAACACCGGCGGAACGGAGGCGGTCGCCTCGCTCGTGACCTTCGACAACGGCCGGCCGTACAAAGACGGCTATCGCAAGTTCAAGATCAAGACGGTCGCAGGGCCGAACGACGTGGCCAGCCTGGAAGAAGTCATCCGCCGGAGGTACAATCGCCTTCTCGATGAAAAGGCCCCCCTGCCCGACCTCGTTTTCGTGGACGGCGGAAAGCCCCAGCTGGGAACCGCCCTCAAGGTCCTTCATGAACTGGGCCTGGGGAGTCTGGAGGTTGTGTCACTGGCCAAAAAAGAAGAGATGATCTTTGCGCCCCTCCACAAAAACGGGTTGAGGCTGGACAGGACATCGCCCGCCCTCAAGCTCCTCCAGCACATCCGCGATGAGGCCCATCGTTTCGCGATTGCATTCCACCGTCAGCGGCGGTCGAAGAGAAGCTTCACATAGAAAAAATAATCTATCCGGTGATAGATGCATGAAAGAAAATGGATTAAGAAAGGCAGGAGTTAAGAATAAAGATTCAAACTTTATTAACCCCCCTACCCCCCTAGCGAATTAGGGGGGGATTAAAAGGTCGAAGGACGAAGGAGCAGCTCATGATTATCGGAGTCGGCATTGATATCCTGGAAGTCGACCGCGTGAAAAAGGTCGTCGAACGAAACCTGCGGTTCCTCGACCGCGTTTTTACGGAAAATGAAACCCTATACAGCCTGCCGAAAAAGAACAAATACCAGCACCTGGCCGCCCGTTTCGCCGCCAAAGAAGCGTTCTTCAAGGCCATCGGAAAAAGGATCAGCTGGACGGATGTCGAGGTCGTCAACGAGCCTTCGGGGCAACCCCGTCTCCTCGTTCATGCCAAAGAAGACCTCGGATTCACCCGATGCCACCTCTCGCTCTCCCACCTGGCAGTGCATGCCCTGGCCGTCGTCGTCCTGGAAAAAGATTAAAATAAACCGGGGTCAAAGCTACTCTTTACGCATCGTTTTTCAGGGGAAGGCTGCGTAAAGAGTAGCTTTGACCCCAATCTAAATAATCAGCCTAACCAAGAAACTCATCAACACTGCGACGGAGATGCTGAGCCCTGCCGAAAGGAAAGCGATCTTCTTCCCCGATTCCCTCCACAGGATGGCGAACGTCGAGAGGCAGGGAATGAAAAAGCTGACGAAGACCGTGAACACGATCATCTGGTCCCTGGTGATGACGCTAAGCAGGTTTTGATAGCCGACGCCCAGCGCCTGCAGCATCATCAGCAATGACAATTCTTTGCGCAGAAAACCGAATACCAGCGTCACTCCCAATTCTTTGGGAAGCCGCAAGACATTCACGACTAGTGGAGACAGAATCGCATTGATCGCCCGATCCCAGTGCCACGATTGGATGAGGCCGAGGACAACGCTTCCCACAATCAGCAACGGCCAGGCGAATTGGACGAAGGATTTGAGCTGAAAATAAACCTTAAAAAAGACATTTTTCAGGCTCGGAATTTTCAGCGAAGGAATCTCCAGGATCAGGCCGGGCGAAGCCGTCTTAAAGAACAAGCTGAGGACGCGGCCCAGCACCGCCACCAACAGGACGTTCATCACATAGAACCCCAGCGCCCAATAGGGCCCCAGGAAAAAAGCGACGAGCGCCAGAATGATCGTTGTCCGCGCCGAACAGGGAATGAACGGGATCAAGAGCGACGTCAAGATCCTGTCCCGGCGCGATTCAAGGATCCGTGTCGAGACGATGGCCGGCACGTTGCAGCCGAAACCCAGGATAAACGGCGAGACCGACTTTCCGTGAAGGCCGATGCGGTGCATGAACGTATCCAGAAGAAAACCGGCCCTGGCCAGATAGCCGATATCTTCTAGGAGGGCCATTAAAAAAAGAAGCGGAACAAAATATGGCAGGACGATCGCCACTCCCCCGCCAATGCCTTGGAGAAGGCCATCGGCGAGATGAAACAGAAGCCGGCTTCCCAAGCGCGCCCCGAGAATGGCTTTTAAGCTCGAAAACGGTTTGAGCAAAAGGGTTTCGAGCGGGCTTCCCACCTTAAAAATCAACAAGAAAAAGCTTAAAAAAACAACGAGGAGAATCAAATATCCAAGGAGCGGATGCATCAAGATCTCATCCAACCGCTCCTGCCAGCCGAACGCCTTTCTCCTCTGGACCCGGCTGCTCTCTTCGAAAATCTTCTGGGACAGATGATGCCGCTCGGCGGCGATCACTTCATAGGCGGGCAAGCGGCGCTTGCACTCAAGGTTCGCCCGAATCTTATCCAATGATTTTTTCAGGGCCGGGTTGATCTCCTCTAAAAATTCATTGCAGAACAGATGTCCCGATTCGATCATCTTAATCGCGGTGAACCTTTTATTGGCCACGCAGGGAATGTCTTCGGGCAGAAGCTTCATGAGCTTCTCGATCTCATCCTCTACATCTCCGGACCATTTGGGGCGTGCCCCCAGGCACCTGGTCTCAAGACATTTGAAGGCCGCCTCAAGCAATTCTGGGATGCCCCTTCCGTGCGTAGCAACGGTCGCGATGACAGGCACCCCCAGGAGAGCTTCGAGTTTGCGGGGATCGATTATGATTCCCTTCTTCTCGGCCAGGTCGGTCATGTTCAAAGCCACGACCATCGGAAACTCCATCTCGATGAGCTCGAGTGTCAGCTCCAGGCTCCTGCCCAGGATGGAGGCATCGACGACATTGATGATAATATCCGGTGTTTCCATGAACAGATGCGTCAGGGCCACTTTTTCCGCCGGGTCGGCAGGGTTGAGAGAATATGTCCCCGGCAGGTCGATGACGTTGAGGAGGCGGCCTCCGATATTCACCTTGGAGTGCGTATGCTTGACCGTCGTGCCCGGGAAATTCGACGTCTGGGCCTTGTGGCCAGCGATAGCGTTGAAGAGCGTGCTCTTGCCGCAATTGGGCTGGCCGATGAAGATGGCGACGGGTGCGTTATTTGGATCCATCCGCGACTTCCACGATGATTTTTTGGGCGATGCCCCGGCCGATGGCGACCGTAGCGCCCGAACGGACCATTTTGATCAGCAGCGGGCCCCGCAGAATGCTCTGGCCGCTGCGCTCGATCTCGTCCCCTTTGTGAAAGCCCAGCGAAAAAAGTCGGCGGCGGACTTGTTCGCCTCCGGAGATATCGATGACTTTCAGAGGAACGCCCTGGGGGGCTTTTAGAAGATTCATCCTTGTTCCTCGATCCTTCCTCAATCCGGCCCCTGCCCGATCGAGAACAATCCGAAATAAGAGTAATGTCATACACGCATTCCTGCAAAAAATCAACCGCCCGGGCTGAGATTTTCTTTCTGCGGGGATTGTGATAATATGGATGCTTAATGAAGGAGGTCTTATGAAACGCGCAAAAGCCAAAATCTTCATTTTGATCCTTGTTCTCGCAGTTTTTATTCCCGTCTATGCCGACGAGGGCATGTGGCTCTTCAACATGCCGCCGGTCGATATCCTGAAAGCGAAATACAACTTCGCCCTCACTCCGGACTGGCTGAAGCACATCCAGCTGTCCTCGATCCGCTTTGGCGGGGCATCGGGTTCGTTCGTCTCCCCGGACGGACTCATCCTCACCAACCATCACGTCGGGCAGGGTGCTATCCAGAACCTCAGCACCAAGGACCGCGATCTGATGAAAACAGGGTTTTATGCCAAGACGAGGACCGAAGAGCTCAAATGCCCGGGCATGGAACTCATGGTCTTGCAGGACATCGTGGATGTGACCTCCCAGGTCGTCGGGGCCGTCAAGCCGGAAATGTCGCCGGCCCAGGCCGCTGAAGCCAGAGACAAGGTCATCGCCGCGCTCGAAAAGCAGATCTCCGAACAAACCGGGCTCCGCTGCCAGGTCGTCAACCTCTATTCGGGCAGCATGTACCATCTCTATAAATACAAGGTCTATACCGATGTCCGCCTGGTTTTCGCGCCGGAGTATCTCATCGCCTTCTTCGGCGGCGACCCGGACAATTTCACCTATCCTCGATACGACTACGATATCACCCTCTTCCGGATCTACGAAAACGATAAGCCCTTGAAGTCCGCCCATTATCTTAAATGGAACACCACAGGACTCCAGGAGGGCGAGCTTGTCTTTGCTTCAGGGCATCCTGGATCGACGGGGCGGCTCCTGACCTACGCCCAGATGGAATTCCTCAGGGACGTCAGCTACCCGTTCACCATCGCCAATTATGAGCGACGGAGGAAGTTGCTTCATCAATTCGGCGAGAGAGGCCCCGAATACGCCCGGATCGCCCAGGGCACGCTGTTCGGGATCGAGAACAGCTTAAAAGCCAACGTGGGGTATCAATCGGGCCTCCTGGATAAAGGCCTCATGGAGAAAAAACTCAAGGACGAGGAAGCCCTCAGGGCGTCCATCAGGAAGAATCCGGAAATGGAGAACGAATTTGGCAAAGCCTGGGACGAGATCGCCGCTGCGGAAACGAAATTTGCCTCTTTTTATAAACCCTACACCTACCTCGAGCGGGGCACCGGCTTCAGCACGACGTATTTTAGCACGGCGCGGACACTCGTCCGGCTGGCCATGGAAAAAGACAAGCCGAACGATCAGCGCTTGCGGGAATACAGGGATGCGTCGCTTCCGTCTCTGACCCGCCGCCTGCTGACTCCGCCGCCGATCTATGATGAGCTCGAAGTTTTCAACTTAACGGATTCGTTGATCCAGCTCCAGAAAGAGCTCGGTTCGTATCAAGAAGTGAAATGGCTGATTAGCGGTAAACTCGCCGAAAACGTCGCCAAGGAGTTGATCGCCGGGACCAAGCTCAAGGATGTCGAAGTCCGGAAAAAATACCTGGAAGGCGGACTGGACGCCATCTATCTGTCTGACGATCCGATGATCAAGCTGGCCTTGATGATGGACCCGATTTCCCGCGGCCTCCGAAAAAAGTATGAACAGGAAGTCGATTCCGTCGAGACCAAGAACGGCGCCTTGATCGCCCGCGCCCTGTTCAAGCTCAAAGGGACATCCATCCCACCGGACGCCACTTCCACGCTCAGGTTGAGCTACGGCGTCGTCAAGAGCTATCTCGAAAATACAAAAAAGATTCCTTTCTTCACGACGTTCCAGGGCCTCTATGAACGGTCAACGAAATTCGAAAACAAGTCTCCGTATGAGCTGCCGGCAAGCTTCGTCAGCAAGAAAGCGGCCCTCAAGCTCGGCACGCCGCTCAATTTTGTCGCCACGTGCGATTCCATCGGCGGAAATTCCGGCTCGCCGGTGATCAACAAAAAGGGCGAATTCTCGGGGGTCCTGTTCGACGGAAACATCCAATCGCTCCCGGCCCGCTTCGTCTACACCGACAAGCAGAACCGCTCGGTCATGGTCCACTGCCAGGGCATTATCGAGGCCCTGCTCAAGGTGTACGACGCCAAGGCCCTGGTGGACGAACTGCTCGGCAAAACGCCCGTCAAATAGGCTGCGGGCGAAAGCTCGCACGCCTAGGCGCGCTTTTTTAAGCGGGCATAGGCGAGATAGAAGAGCACGACTAGGTAATTTATAACCATCAGGGATTTCCGGTTGTAAAAGCGGAAGAGGGTCTTCCCTAGAATTTCTCTCAAGCTACCCCCGATGATGAGGAGGTTGCCGGCCAGAATATATTGGTGGGTCCGCGGAAGCCGCCCGATATCATTCAGCAATAGGACGACGGCCGGGAAGGCATAGAGATAGTTATAATACCAGCCCAAAGGCGAGAAGAGCGGAATCAGGGTAAAGAGGAAGGCGACTTCCAGAGTTTCCGTCCTTCGGAGAGAATTTTTCTTACCTTGCCACATGATCCACAAAAAAGTAGCGCCTAAAACCGCGAAGATCGTGCCATAAAGGATTTCCACCCAAACCCGATGCTGCCCCCCGAGATTTTTCCATAAAAACGCATAAAGCGACGCATTATCGGAAACGGCCATCAAGACTGGCGTGGAGATCGAAAGAGTGCCCACCCATTCTTTTAAAACGAGGCCATTCCCTTCCCAGCCAAAAATCAAGACGGGAAGGACCAGCCCGACTGCCAAGGCCCCTATGCCGGACGCCACAATCTTGAACCGCTTCTTGAGCAAAAAGTAGGGCAGAAAAACAAGGGCATAGGGCTTAAAAAAAATGGAGACGCCCCAAAGGATTCCGGCGGCGGCGTCCCTTTTTTTGAGCGATGCCGCCAGCATCAAAACCAGGACGAAAATGATGAGGATATTGACCTGGCCGAGCTCGATTTCCCGGCCCGCAAATTTGGCGGAGACCAAGAGCCCGAAACCGATGACAAACCCTTTTCCTTTCTCAATGGAGGGCAGGCAGCGATAGGCGATCCAGAATCCGGCAAAGAGGCAGAAAAGCTCGAGATAATACCAAAAAACCTTGGCCATTTCATACGGCAGCCAGGCCAATGCGGCATAAAAAAGGGCCGATACGGGCGCATATTTATACTGGAGATGCCCGTCGGTCGTCCGGTACAACGTCTCCCCCCATAGGATCCTCTGCCCGGCCCGGTAACAGACCCCAAAATCGGACATGTCCTTCTTGACCCAGCCCAGATAGACGACATAGAAAAAACCGATAAGGAGAATGCCGATCAGCCCAAACAGTGCGATCTTTTTCCAGCCTAAGTCCCCGTTGTCTGCCATATCGGTCCTGCAAATGTTTAGTCAAAGCTAATAGATTTCCATATTTTAGTCAAGACGAAGGTCCATCTCATCCAATTTAGCTTGGCGAGGGATCCCGGATGAATTGCTCTTGAGAAGAGAGCATTGAAAAGGGATGAAGCGACCGTCAACCTTTTGAATCCCCCTTGATTCCCAAGGGGGTTGGGGGATTAATAGCCTTAATTGAAAATCTTCCTACCTAATGAAAAAAATCTATGGGTGAATTTCAGTGCGTCATGGATTTTTCGGGAAGCCTCCTTGAGGCCGGCGAGAATGTTTGAGCATGGACAATAAAACTGGATACGCCTTATTCTGGACAAGGTCATATTCTTAATGCAACGATCTTCCGTGCGAGAAACGCAGCCGCCGAAAAAGGCGAAATTTTTATGGCGTGAAAAATCCCGTTAGGGAGCGAATCCCTTTTCAAAGCTCTTTTTTAAACCGCAAACTCCAAGCCCATCAAATTGACAATTCCCCTCTGTTTCTGTTAAAAATGGGTAATGTTTAAATGGCTGTTTGCTAAAATCTTCGGGACGCAGAACGCGCGCGACCTCAAGAAACTCCAGCCTTTCGTCACCGCCATCGGCGCCTTGGAGCCCCAGACCCAGAAGCTCACGGATGCCCAGCTCTTGGCGAAGACCGCCGAATTCAAGGAGAAATTAAGACAGGGAGCCAGTCTCGAAGACCTTCTGCCCGAGGCTTTCGCCGTTGTTCGAGAGGCCGCCCGCCGGACGGTGGGCATGCGCCATTTCGACGTTCAGCTCATCGGCGGCGTCGTCCTTCACCAAGGGAAAATTGCCGAGATGAAGACGGGTGAAGGAAAGACCCTCGTCGCTACCCTCCCCGCCTACCTGAACGCCCTCGATGACAAAGGCGTCCATATCGTCACGGTCAACGACTACCTGGCCAAGCGAGACACGGAATGGATGGGCCCTATCTATAAATTCCTGGGGCTGACGGTCGGGACCATCCAACATGACATGAACGATTTCGAACGGCAGGTCGCCTACGGGTGCGATATCACTTACGGCACGAACAATGAGTTCGGATTCGACTACCTGCGAGACAACATGAAGTTCCGCCGCGGCGACCTCGTCCAGCGCGAATTCAACTATGCCATCGTCGACGAGGTGGACAGCATCCTGATCGACGAAGCGCGCACGCCCTTGATCATTTCCGGACCGACCGAGGAATCTACAGACCTTTACTACAAGGTTGACCAGCTGATCCGCCGTTTTCATAAAGATAAACAATTCACCGTGGACGAAAAGACGCGGACCGTGTCCATCCAGGAAGACGGTGTCTCCGAAGCCGAAAAATTTCTCCATGTGACGAACCTCTACGACTTGGCCCACATGGACCTCGTCCACCATATCAATCAGTCCCTCAAGGCCCATTACCTATTCAAGCGGGACGTGGACTACATGGTCAAGGACGGCCAGGTCATCATCGTCGACGAATTCACCGGCCGCCTGATGCCGGGGCGCCGCTATAGCGACGGCCTACACCAGGCCTTAGAAGCCAAGGAACGGGTCCGGGTCGAGGAAGAAAACCAGACCCTGGCCACGATCACCTTCCAGAACTACTTCCGGATGTATAAAAAGCTGGCCGGAATGACCGGCACGGCCGCCACCGAGGCCCCCGAATTCCATCATATCTATAAATTGGATGTCGTCGAAATCCCCACCAACCAAACTTTGATCCGCCATGAATACTCCGACGTCGTCTACCGGACGGTTAAAGAAAAATGGGAAGCCGTCCTGAATGAAATTCTCGAATTGAACAAGACAGGACGCCCAGTTCTGGTCGGCACGATCTCCATTGAAAAATCCGAGCACCTGAGTTCTCTCCTCAGGAAAAAAGGCGTGAAACACGTCGTCCTTAACGCCAAATACCACGAGATGGAAGCGGCCATCATCGCCCAGGCCGGAAGGATGGGCTCCGTCACGATCGCCACAAACATGGCCGGCCGCGGCGTGGACATCCTCCTGGGCGGCAATCCGGAAGCGATCGCCAAAGACCAGTTGAAAAGGGCCGGCGTGGATCCGCTCAAAGCCACCAAGGACCAGTGGGAAAAAGCCCTCAACGACTCTCTCAAGGTGACCAAAGACGAGCACGAGAAAGTCGTCGGGCTCGACGGGCTCCACATCACCGGCACCGAACGCCACGAAGCCCGGCGGATCGACAACCAGCTCCGCGGAAGAGCCGGCCGCCAGGGAGACCCCGGTTCGTCCCGCTTTTTCCTCAGCCTGGAGGACGACCTGATGCGCATCTTTGGGAGCGAGAGGATCTCGGGCTTGATGGCCCGCATCGGCATGGGCGAAGGCGTGCCCATCGAACACCGCATGGTCAGCAAAGCCATCGAGCGGGCCCAGAAACAGGTCGAAGGCCAGAACTTCTCCATCCGCAAACACCTCCTGGAATACGACGACGTCATGAACAAGCAGCGGGAGACTATCTACAAGCAGCGCAAGGAAATCCTCGAGGGGAAGGACATGAAAGAGTACATCCAGGAGCTCATCGAAACAATCCTGGATTGGCAAATGGACCAATACACTAACAAAGACAAGGACCCGGACGAATGGGATGTCGAGGCCTTTCGCAAGGCCGTCGGCTCGCAGTTCGGCGTCAATGTCGACGATTTGAAGTTCGATTGGCAAGCCGTGACGTTCAATGAGCTCAGGGAAAAGATCCTCGGCCGCTTGCTTTCCGTCTACGAAGAAAAAGAGAGACTCCTCAGCACCGGGCATATGCGGGAATTCGAGCGCATCATCCTGCTCCAGGTCATTGATACCCAGTGGAAAGATCACCTCCTGGGCATGGATTATTTGAAGGAAGGCATCGGCCTGCGGGGTTACGGGCAGCGGGACCCGTTGATCGAATACAAAAAAGAGAGCTACGACATGTTCCAGGCGATGATGGACAGGATCGAGGACGACACCGTCCGCTACCTGTTCCTGATCCAGCCGGTGGCGGAGCAGGCCCAGGCCGTGGCCATGCCCCAAAGGCGGCAGACACCGATGTACTACCAACAGCCGCAGCAAGCTTCGGGCCAGAAGGTCAGGCAGGCCCGGTCCCTAATCCCAAAAAAGCGAAAAAAACGATAGCAAGGAGGAGCCATGCTGGATGAAAATATTCAAGAAGGCCTGACCTTCGATGATGTCTTGATTCTTCCCGCCAAGTCCAACATCATTCCGGCCGATGCGGATGTCACGACAAATTTGAGCCAGAATATCAGCCTGAATATTCCCCTCCTCAGCGCCGCTATGGACACCGTGACAAAATCGAAAATGGCCATCGCCCTGGCTCAGCAGGGCGGCCTGGGGATCATCCACCGCAACATGCCCATCGAAAACCAGGCCGATGAAGTGGACAAAGTGAAACGCCACGAGAGCGGGATGATCCACGACCCCATCAGCATGAAACCCCAGGACAAGATCTACCAGGCCAAGGAGGTCATGCAGAAATACAGGATCTCGGGGCTGCCCATCACGGATGAAAATAATAAGCTGGTCGGAATCCTGACCAACCGCGACATCCGCTTCGAAAACAGGGTCAGCCTGGCCATCGAAAAAGTCATGACCAAAGAGCTCATCACCGTCCCCGTGGGGACCTCTCTCGAAGAAGCGGAGAAGCTCTTCCACACGCATAAAATCGAAAAGATCCTGATCGTCGATAGTAAATTCCACCTCAAGGGACTGATCACTTATAAGGATATCCTGAAGCGGATCCAATACCCGTTTTCGGCGAAGGACAGCTTCGGCCGGCTCCGGGTCGGGGCAGCGCTCGGAGTCGGAGAGGACGCGCTAGATCGGGCCCGCGCCCTGATCGAAGCCAAAGTCGATGTTTTAGTCGTCGATACTGCCCATGGGCACCAGCAGCGGGTCCTGGATACAGTCAAGATGCTCAGGAAGGAATTCCCAAAGCTGGAGCTCATCGCCGGCAATATCGGGACGGCGGAGGCGGCCAAGGACCTCATCAAGCTCGGAGTGAATGCTTTAAAAGTCGGTGTCGGACCGGGCTCCATCTGCACGACGCGGGTCGTCAGCGGCGCCGGCGTCCCGCAAATCACGGCCATCGCCGAGGTCCGGCGGATCGCCGGCGGGCAGAATATCCCGATCATTGCCGACGGGGGTATCAAGTACTCGGGCGACGTGACCAAGGCCATCGCCGCCGGGGCCTCGTCCGTGATGCTGGGAAACCTCCTGGCCGGCACGGATGAAGCCCCGGGCGAGGTCGTCATCTACCAGGGCCGCTCATATAAGATTTACCGGGGCATGGGGTCGTTTGAAGTCATGAGGGAAGGCAAGAGCCCGGACCGCTACTTCCAGGAAATGTCCGCGCCGGAAGCGAAGCTCGTCCCTGAAGGCATCGAAGGCATGGTCCCTTACAAGGGCAGCGTGGTTTCGATCATCCAAATGGTCGTGGGCGGCCTTAAATCGGGCATGGGCTATGCCGGATGCAAAACAATCGACGAGCTTCAACAGCAAGCCAAGTTTATCAAGATTTCAGCGGCGGGGCTCAAGGAAAGCCATGTCCACGATGTCACGATCACCAAAGAAGCCCCGAATTACCGTCTGGAATAGGCGCGGCGTATAACGGCGATGTCATTATTCGTCTTGAAATCGATCATCGCTATCTTTTTTCTTGCGGCCGGGCTGACGGCGGCACTGGCCATGCCCGCCTTTCCATCACTGACCGGACAGGATGCGGCAGACCTCCTGGCCTATTTGAACACATTATAAGGATGATATCTCCTGGCTAAATATTTTTTGACGGGTTGACATCCGGACTTTTTTTCCGTATTATCACAATTCGATAGGATTTATAGGAATTAAGTCAAGGAGAGAAAGATGAAAAAGTTCGTTTTTATTTTCTTGGCAGCCGTGACGGTCCTGTCGTTCGCCTTCGGTCAGGGAAGAGCCACCGCCCTCGACGCCGTTCAGAAGATCGTGACGCGAAGCTGCGCCACGACGAGTTGTCACCAGGGCAAACATCCCGCTATGAACATGGGCTTCGAGCCGGAAAAATTCATCGAATCGACGGTCAACGTGCCCAGCAAGGAAAAGCCCAACCTGAAGATTGTCGATGCCGGCGAACCCGGAACGAGCTATCTTCTGATGAAAATCCGGGGCGACAACGACATTTTGGGAAAGCGCATGCCCCTTAATCGGACGCCACTCAAGGATGCCGAGATCCAGGCCGTTCAGAATTGGATCATCAGTTTGAAAGCCGCGATTACGATTTTGCAAGGCAGTCCGATCCCTCCGCCGAGAATCGAGCGAAAAAAAAATTTTGAAGATCCTGCGTTCTGGGGAACCCAGGTTATCAACCTCCCCACGGCGCAAATGATTGACAAGGGTCATTTTTTATTCCGCATATCGCATCGTTATTATCAGGCGGTCAACAGCGGCTATGACGCCTTTTTTGGGCTCGATGGGTCCGCGAACACCCTCATCGGTTTCGGCTATGGCATCAGCAATAACTTGGGCTTGACCCTCGCCCGGACCAATCAGCTCCAGGAAATCGAACTCGGCGTACACTGGTTGATATTGGAGCAGGGTCAAAATCCTTCCCTCCCCTTCTCCGTAGCCCTCCACGCCGGAACAAGCCTGATTACGCAATCCCAACCGGACAAAAGCCTTTTCGATTCAAAAAATTTCAAGCTTAACTTCCAGCTGAGCTTGACCCATCAATTGAGCAACAAGGTCTCGCTCCTGGTCGCTCCCGCTTTCTCTACGAACACCAGCCCCATAAACGGGGAATCCAGGGGGACATTTTCCTTGGGATTGGGAGGGCGCTTTATGTTTCTCGAGGATCTCTCCCTCATCGGCGAGTGGATCCCTGTCGTTTCCGGCTACAAGGAGAAGTCCTCCGGCTGGGGCTTGGGGATCGAAAAAAAGATTGGCGGCCATGTCTTCCAGCTTTTCGTTTTGAATGTGGTCGGCCTGACCTCCGATCAATACGTCCCCGGCGGAGATCTCCGCCTTAAGGACGGCGATTTTCGTATCGGTTTCAACATCTTTCGGTCATTTTAAGGGGGATCGCCATGAGAAAATTTTGGCGCTGCTTTGTCTGCAATGACATTCATTACGGGGTCAAACCCCCGGAGCTCTGCCCGACCTGCAAGGTAAAAAATGCCTATGCTGAGATTTCGGCCAAGGAAGCCAAAACGATCTGCGGGGCGGCGGCCGAGGACGACTTCTCCAAAGATGATTTCTCAACATCCATCCAGAAATTCACCGAAGGCAACGAATTCATGGTGAATCCCAACAGGGAGAAGGTGAGCCTGCTCCTCGAGGGCATTTTTAACAACGAGCGCAATCACGGCCTGAAATACTGCCCCTGCCGGCTCATGGCCAAAGATTTCAACGAAGACTTGAAGATCGTCTGCCCCTGCAACTTCCTGATCCACGAGACCTATAAGGGCGTGGACAAGGGAGAATGCTGGTGCGGGCTTTTTGTGAAAAGACCGAAAGGATAAAAGGTGAACCCATGAAAAAACATATCATGTTCCACGGACGGGAATGTCCACACTGCCGGGCCATGATGCCTCTCGTCAACAAGCTGGAACAGGAAACCAGCCTGTCCATCGAACGGCTCGAGGTCTGGCACGATGAGAAGAATGCCGACCTGATGCGCTCCTACAGGCCAATTCTGTCGCCCAAGTGCGGCGGCCAGCTGCGGGTCCCCACGTTTTTCAACACCGAAACCAACGATGCCGTCTGCGGCGAAGTGGAATACGAGAAGCTCAAGGAGTGGGCGGCCAAATAAAAAAATGCCCTTATTCCGGAATCCGTTTGGATGGGACCTGTCACCGATCAGCCCCATCGTCCTCACTCCTGCAATCCCCCAGAGGGGCGCTTTTCGTTGCGGGCGACGGGGCGCCCCAGATCGGCGCCACCCATCCGCCTTTGCTCATTGTTCGATCACTGCCAACATTTCCCGGAGCTTATTTCCAGCAAGGGCATTTTTTTATTTTTTAATAAGCGAGAAGCTTTGAGAGAAAATTTTCAGGCTAAATCTCTCATGGTCGCTTCATCCTTTTTCAAAGCTCTTATTTATTAGAGGAGGGTTTATGTTCATCGAAAATTTTGATCCACTCAAAGGAGAGATCCTTCAGATTTTGGATGAAGAGGGCCGCGTTAAAAGCGACCTCGAGCCCAGGCTAACCGCAGATGACCTCAGAAAAATCTATTCCTTGATGGTCATGACGCGCGCGGCCGACCAGAAGGCGTTCAAGCTCCAGCGTCAGGGCCGGATGGGAACGTATGCGCCCAGCCTTGGCCATGAAGCCTGCCAGGTCGGGACGGCGTATCCTCTCCAAAAAGATGATTGGGTCTTTCCATATTTTAGGGACCTGGGCAGTTATCTCACCCTCGGCTATCCCCTCAGCGATTACTATCTCTACTGGATGGGAAACGAAGCCGGCATTAAAACCCCTGAAAACCTCAACATTTTTCCCCTGGCTATTCCCGTGGCCTCGCAAATCCCCCATTCCGTAGGGGCCGCTATGGCGGCGGTGATTCAGAAGAAAAATATCGCCGTCGTCGCCACCTTCGGTGACGGAGCGACCTCAGAAGGCGATTTCCATGAGGCCCTCAACTTTGCCGGGGTTTTCCAAACGCCCAATGTCTTTGTTTGTTATAACAACCAATGGGCGATCTCGACTCCAAGAAGCCATCAAACGGCCGCCAAGACGATCGCTCAGAAAGCCGTTGCCTACGGTTTTCCCGGGATTGCAGTGGACGGCAATGACGTCCTGGCCGTCTATGCCGCAGCCAAAGAAGCCCTCGACCGCGCCCGAAGCGGCAAAGGCCCGACCCTGATCGAAGCCGTGACATACAGAATGGGCCATCACACGACTTCAGACGATGCTTCCAAGTACCGGCCGGACACCGAAGTGAAAGAATGGGAAAAGAAAGACCCGCTTGTCAGGTTTCGCTCTTATCTCAAAAGCAAAGGGCTTTGGGACGAGAGCTACGAAAAAGCCGTCCAAGATAAAGCGGCGGAAGACGTCGAGATGGCCGTGACGAAAGCCGAAAGCGCTCCCCTTCCATCTCCGGAAGATGTTTTCATCTCCACCTATAAACAGATGCCTCCCAAATTGACGGAACAGCTCAAAGACCTGACCGATCTTCTCAAGGAGGGCCAAAAATGATCGCTACCATGGTTCAAGCACTGAATCAAGCCTTGGCCCAGGAGATGGAGCGGGATCCGAGAGTGGTCATCCTCGGAGAAGATGTCGGTTTGAACGGAGGTGTCTTTCGGGTGACCGAGGGTCTTATCCAGAAGTTCGGCGACCGAAGAGTCCTGGATACGCCGCTTGCAGAATCCGGGATCATCGGCGCGGCCGTCGGCATGGCCGCTTTCGGGTTGCGGCCGGTGGCCGAAATCCAGTTCTTGGGCTTTATCTATCCTGGCTTTAACCAGATCATCTCGCATGTCGCCAGGCTCAGGAACCGGACGCGAGGACGGTTTACCGCGCCTCTCGTGATCCGCACTCCCTATGGGGCAGGCGTCCGCGCCCTCGAACACCACTCGGAAAGCACGGAGGCGTTGTTCTGCCAGATTCCCGGGCTGACGGTTGTTGTCCCGGCGACACCTTACGATGCAAAAGGGCTGCTTATTTCCGCCATCCGCAGCGAAGACCCCGTGATTTTCCTGGAACCATCCAGGATTTATCGGGCCGAAAAACAGGACATCCCTGACGAGCCCTACGAGGTTCCCCTCCGGCAAGCGCGAATCGTCAAGGAAGGAAAAGATCTCACCATCCTTGCTTGGGGAGCGATGGTTTCTGTCGCTCAAAAAGCATCCGAGATGGCGGCAAAAAAAGGCGTTTCTCCTGAAATCCTCGACCTAAGAACGCTTTCTCCCCTAGACGAGGAGGCCATCCTCGGGTCCGTGAAAAAAACAGGCAGGGCGCTGATCGTTCACGAGGCGCCCAAGACATGCGGTCTGGGCGGAGAACTGGCCGCCCTGATCAGCGAATATGCGCTGCTCAATCTCGAAGCGCCCATCACCCGGATCACGGGACCGGACATCACGACCCCTCTCCCGAAGACCGAGGATTATTATTATGTCAATCCCGAGCGTGTCCTTCGGGGGATAACAAAAATAATGGAGTTTTAATCATGGCCAAGCAATTCAGGTTTCCCGATGTGGGGGAAGGAATCACTGAAGGCGAAATCGTCCGCTGGCTGGTCAAGGAGGGCGATGAAATCAAGGTTGACCAGACTTTTGCTGAAATCGAGACGGACAAAGCGATCGTCGAGATGCCGTCTCCCTATGCCGGCACCGTCCTGAGGCTTTACTTCAATGAAAAGGACATCGTCAAAGTCGGCCAGGTCCTCATCACGGTGGGCGAAAAAGGAGAAGTCGCGGCAGAGGCCCCTCCGGCAGGCGGGCCGACGATCCAGGCCGAAGAAAGACCTGCGGCGGCCGCCGCCCAACCGGCAAAAGCCGAAGCCGGCGAGCCCCTTGCTATGCCGAAGGTCCGCAAGCTTGCTCAGGAAATTGGCGTCAACCTGCATACGGTTCAGGGCAGCGGCCCCCAGGGGCGGATCACCGAAGAGGATGTCCGCGCCGCCAAAGAAAAAGCCGCCCAAATTCCCGCCAAGCCTGCTATTAAGGTCAAATCGAAATTCGATTTTTACGGCTCTATCGAACGACTCCCTCTACGGGGCGTCCGCCGCGCTACGGCAAAAAGAATGGCAGAATCCGTGTCCAAGGCCGCCCATGTCACCCATTTCGACGAGGCCGACGCAACGGTGCTGGCGAAAGTCCGGGAACAGATGAAGCCGGCAGCGGCAGCAGAAGGCATCAAGCTCACGTATCTTCCGATGATCGTCAAAACCTTGATCGCTGCGCTCAAAATCCATCCCATTCTAAATGCCACCCTGGATGACGAAGAACAAGAAATCCTCATTAAAAAATATTACAACATCGGCATCGCCGTGGACATCCCCGAAGGCCTGATCGTGCCGGTGGTCAAGGCCGCCGATCAAAAATCGGTTTTAAACCTCGCCAAGGAAATCCAGACTCTGGCCAATGCCGCCCGGGCCCGCAGCCTGGACTTGGCCGACCTCAAGGGCGGGACGTTTTCCATCACCAACGTGGGGATGATCGGCGGCGAGGCCGCGACACCCATCATCAATTATCCCGAAGTGGCCATCCTGGCCTCCATGAAGATCGCGGACAGGGTCCGGGTTGAGAACGGCCGGGTCAAGGTCAAAATGACTCTCCCCCTCTGTTTATCATTCGATCACCGGGTGATCGACGGAGCGGAAGCCGCGCGTTTTATGAACGATTTGAAGAAGTTCATCGAGGATGAGCCGTCCCTGACGGCAGCCCTCAACGCCGGCGCTTGAAAGTTTATTGAATTTCTTTGATCTTGTTTTTTTTGCCCAGGATGATGACCTTGGGCATGAAGAATTCGATCTCGTCTTCATCCAATTCCACAAAAGACACGAGGATCAGCTCGTCGCCGGGCCCGGCCTTATGAGCCGCGGCTCCGTAAATCGCAACTTTGCCCGAGTTTTTCTCTTCTTTGATCAGGTAGGTCGAAAACCGCTCGCCGTTGGTGATATTATAGACATGGATTTTTTCAAACGGGATCATGTCCGCGGCAGCCATCAAGCTTTCATCGAGTCCCAAGCTTCCTTCGTAATCCAGGTTGGCTTCGGTCACCACGGCTTTTTGAATCTTCGATTTTAGTAGCGTCCTTCTCATTTTGCTCTACCTTTCCAAATTTATAGTCATATTATCGATCAGGCGGGTTGTCCCGATATAAACGGCCAACGCGATGAGCGTCCCGCCGCGAATTTCTTTCACTGGCTTGAGGTCCTGCGCATCGACCGCTTCGACATAATCAATCCTGGCCAAGGGCTCTTTCTCAATCATCGCCCTCATTCTTCCGAGGACGACCTCTGCCCTTCGCTCGCCTCGCTTAATAGCCGTCTTGGCTTCTGCGAGGCTTTTTGTCAAAACGAGGGCCGCCGTCCGTTCTTGGGGGTTCAGATACGTGTTCCGCGAACTCATGGCCAGTCCGTCCGGCTCGCGAATAATGGGCATGATTTCGACCTGAACATTCAGGTTCAGGTCTCGCACCATTTTCCGGAGGATGATCGCCTGCTGGGCATCCTTCTGCCCGAAAAAGGCGAAATCAGGCTCGACGATTTGAAAAAGCTTGAGCACGACCGTGCAGACGCCCCGGAAATGTCCGGGGCGCGAACGTCCGCAAAGCTTATCCTGGAGGTCATGGACCTCGACATAGGTCTTATATCCGTCTGGGTACATTTGGGCGGCTTCAGGATGGAATACATAATCAACCCCTTCCTTCTCGAGTAAAGTGCAATCCCGCCCCAAATCCCGGGGATAAGCCTTGAAGTCCTCCTTCGGCCCGAACTGCGCAGGATTGATAAAAATGCTGACAACGGTCACATCGGCCTTTTTTCGGGACGCCCGGACAAGGCTGAGATGCCCCTCATGGAGAAATCCCATGGTCGGCACAAATCCGATTGTCCGGCTGGAGGACCTGTGCTGCCTGACGACGGCTTTCATTTCCGGAATCGAGGTGATGATCTTCATCGTTTATTTGTTTTCTTTAAAAGCCGGGCCGCTTCGGGCTTGAGGTGGTAAGAATGCTCATCATCGGGGAAGATGCCTGTTTTGACGTCCTCCTTGTATTTCCCCACGGCCTGGCTGATCACGGCGTGGAGGTCGGCATATTTTTTTACGAATTTGGGAAGATAGCCACTGGAGTATCCGACCAGGTCATGAAAGACGAGGATCTGTCCGTCGCACCACGGCCCCGCCCCGATGCCGATTGTAGGAATGGCCAATTTTTCGGTGATGATCCCGGCCACTTCCATGGGGATACATTCCAGAATGACTGCAAAAACGCCCGCTTTTTCCAGGCTCGAAGCATCCTGGATTATTTTTTTGGCTTCCTCCTTCTCGCTCCCCTTCACCTTGAATTGGCCGATGTGATGGATGGATTGGGGCGTCAGGCCGACATGCCCCATGACGGGAATCTCCGCTTCCACCAGGCTCTCGATCAGCCTCAGCCGTTTCTTTGACGCTCCCTCGATCTTCACTCCCTGGGCGCCTGCCTCCTTGATAAACCGGGAGGCATTATAAACCGATTCGTCCACGGATAGGTGGAAGGAAAAGTAAGGCATATCCCCGATGACCAATGCTCTCTTAACGGCCCTGACGACCGGTTTGGTGTGGTGGATCATTTCGTCCATCGTCACCGGAATCGTATTGTCGTATCCCAAAACGACCATCCCCAGGGAATCCCCCACCAGGATCAAATCGATCCCCGCATCGTCCACAATCCTGGCGATCGGAAAATCATAGGCCGTGAGGGCCACGATTTTCTCATGGTTCGCTTTCCTGGATTGCAGGGCGGGGATTGTCATTCGTTGGTTGTTGTTTGCGGCCATGGTCCTTCCTTTCTCCCCATCCCGCCTCAAACGCGGGATTGGGGTAAAGTCAATCGCTCGTCATTTTCTCTTCAGGTCTTTGCCGGCATAGCTCTGCGGGACATAAAACAGGGGCGTCTTTTTCATCTGGCCGACCTGATCGATCACGTCCAGGACGTCCTCTTCACGCGTCAAATCCAGCTCGTCGGACTTGATGACCAGCAGCGGCGTGGCCTGATAATTGAAGAAAAAATAATCGAACGCTTCGACCAGGTCCTGCAGATATTTTTCAGAGATATTCTTTTCCAGGGCGTTCCCCTCCTTGGCGATCCTTCTCAGGAGGGTCGGCAGTGAAATCTGCAGAAAGACAACAAGGTCGGGTTTCGGAACGCGCTCGGCCAGCACCCCGTAGATCCTCTCATAGACGACAAGCTCCTCGTCGGAGAGGGTCTGGTAGGCATAGATTTTGTCCTTCTCAAAGATATAGTCGCAGATGATCCGCTCCTCAAAAAGGTCCCTCTGAACCAGCCGGGCCTGCTGATGGTAGCGGTTCACCAAAAAGACAAGCTGGGCCAGGAAGGACGCCCCTTCTTTCTCATCATAGAAATCCTTTAGGTAGGGATTTTCTGTCTTGTCCAGGACGACTTTCCCCCCGATTTTTTGGGCCAGCAGGTTCGCCAACTTCGCCTTTCCAGACTTGAACACTCCCTCCAGGGCGATATGCTTGAAGGTTATGTCCGTTTTCTCGGTCATTTCCGTCCGCCGAAGCTGGTTAGTTTATATCGGAATGAGGCCCTTAAGTCAATTAAAAAGCTCGTTGAAGCGGCTCGTTTTTGGGACCTGTCACGGCAGCGCCTCCATCCTCGCTCATTACCCTCTGCTAGAGGGTCCCATTCGCTCCGGGTGGAGGCATCTGCCGCGCCACCCAAAATGACGAACCGCTTCTGCCTCGCCTATCAACCGGGTTAATTTCCCTTATCCCCTGCCTGGGGTGGCGCAGGCGACTGCGAGGGGATGACGATCCAGGCGACGATGTAGAAAATAAACATCGGGATTAAAGCGCTGGCGATGGAAATCGCCACAAAAACGAGCCTGACCAGGGAGACATCGATATCAAAGTATTCCGCCAGGCCGCCGCAGATGCCCGCGATCATTTTCTGGTTTAAAGACCTATGAAGCCTCTTGGCTGGCATTTGACCTCCTCCTAAGAAATTTTGAAGTTTTTGTTCCTATCAGCCTCTATATATTAATACGGATGGGCAGGATAACCGTTGTGATGCCCTTCCAGCGCAGCTCCTGCTGGATGGCGAAGGCGGTCTCATTGTGCAGGAGGCGGTGGATGACGCTCGGCTGACGGAAGACAGACTGGCCGGCGAACACCGTCGATTTGGGAAATTTCCTGGCGATGGACTCGATCAGCCGGCTGGCGGTCTGGACGACATCCGTTCCTAGATCATACTGAGAATCGGCGGCAAAACCGAGTTTTCGGGCAAGATCGACATATTTTCTCAAAGATTCGCGGGCCGAGCCTTCCAGGCTGGACATGGCCTCCGATCCTTTGAACGAACCAACGTCAACTTCTGCCACGGAAACGAAGACGAAATTCTTATAGAGACCGGGAAAACTCCGGATGACGGAGAGAAATGTGTGAACGCCGAACCCGTTGTATCCGCTGACGAGCTGGATGGCGGTCATCTCTTTGGGATTAACGGGGGCCATGTTGGCCGGACCTTTCAGGGGAAGATTCAACAGCAGGTCATCCAATTCCCGGACTCCGCCGCGCACCTTGTTATAATGCCGGCGGGTCATGTAACACAGGACGATCACGAGCGCCGTGATCACCAGGGTCAGCCATCCCCCGACCATGAATTTTTCGAGCGAGGTTATGATCAAAATCGTCAGACACAGCGTCAGACCGGTCATATGAACAGGCAAATGCTTTTTCCAATGAGGTTCCCTGCGCCTGTTTTTGATGAAAAACCTGGACATGCCGAGCTCAGACAGGGTGAATGTTAAAAAAACATTGATCGAATACATGACGACAAGGGTCGAAATCGAGCCGTGGGAATAAAGCAGCAGGAGGACCGCCGCCCCTCCCATGAGCAAGACGCCGTTTTGGATGGTGAACCGGCCGGACAGCGAGGCGAAGCGGTGCGGAAACCAGTAATCCACGGCCATATTGGCCATGACTCTGGGGCCGTCAACAAAGCCTGTTTGGGCTGCGACAAAAAGGAGGGCTCCTTCGGAGAAAATGGTAATCAAGGCCAGGACAGGCCCGAAGCTCCAGCCTCCAAAGAGTTTTCCGGCCAGAACGGCGTTCAGAGTTTGCCCAAAGACAGGCCGGACATCCAGGAGAAGGTAGCATAGCAATATACCTCCGGCTGTAACAGCCAGAGAGGTCGACATATAGACCATCGTCCGCTTGCCGCTCTGGACCCTGGGCTCGCGTAGGATCTGAAGGCCGTTGGAAACGGCCTCGATTCCTGTGTAGGTGCCGCCGCCCATAGAGAACGCGCGCAAAAAAAGGAGAAGCATTCCCCCTGCGCCGAGGGTCACCAGACCGCCCTTGAAACCCGTCTGGATATTCCGAGTCAAAGGAGCAATCTCGGGAAGGTGGGAAAACACACTATAGCCGATCAGGATCACGTGTGTCACGACGAAGGTGATGAATATGGGAGCCAAAACCGTGATCGATTCTTTCACTCCCCTGAGATTGAGGATGACCAAGACGATGATGGCCAAAACTTCAAAACCAACTTTGTACTGTTGATAGGAAGTCGGGAAAAAGCTGAAGATGGCATCGCCGCAGGACACGATGGAAACGGTGATGGTCAGCATATAATCGACCAGCAAGGCGCAGCCGGAAATGACCCCAGCCCGCTCTCCCAAAGTGTGAGTGGCAACGATATATCCGCCGCCTCCGGAGGGGAAATATTCGATGATGCGAGAGTACGCGTAGGAAATGATAAAGACCGTCATCGCCGTCGCCAAGGCCAGGAAAACGGCCAGATAGGTATGTTTGCCGAGAGTTTTGAAAGCTTCCTCGGGACCGTAGGATGCGGAAGAAAGGCCGTCCGCACCCAATCCGATCCAGGCCAAGATGGGGATCAGGGCCAGCTTATGAAAGAGCCTGGGGTCCTTGATGCTCCGCGGCTTGCCGATCAGCGTGTGCTTGATTTTATCTGCCAGCGAATTCTCTTCATTCATGGATGACTCTGATTGACCTTTTAGGCTGTGCCTATACTTCACTTATCTATTTTATTTTCTATATTTTAAGGGAAATTTACCCTGCCGGAAGGAGTTCTTTTTAAATTAAATACCTTTCGAATTCGGGGCTATTTTAGCAAAAAGGGCCTTGTCAAGACAAGTCTCTGATTGGCTTGACAGGCGGGATTGCTTTTCACGAAGAACTTATATTATTATCAGCTCACAGAGGAAGCTTTAGGTGCATGTCATTATCGTTGGGTGCGGCCGCGTCGGCTCCAGCCTGGCCGTTGCGCTTTCCCAAAAAGGCCACGATGTCGTCGTAATCGACACGGAAGAAGAAGCCTTCAAACGCCTGGGGTCAACGTTCAACGGCCTGATCCTCCGAGGCTCCGGCTGCGAGGAAGAAGTCCTTAAAAAAGCCGGCATCGAAAAATGCGATGCCTTTGCCGCGGTGACAAACTCTGACAGCGCCAACACGATGTCGGTCGAAATTGCGTCCCGGCTCTACCATGTTTCCAAAGTCGTGGCCAGGCTCTATTATCCGGAACGGGAACGCACCATGCAATTCCTGGGCATCGATTACGTCAGCGGCACGCGCATGACAGTCCAGGCCATCATCGACAAACTGATCGAGGGTGTCGGCCAGCACCTGCTCATAAGGGGCGACCTCGAGCTGATCGAATTTTTAGCCGGCGCCGAGATTCACAACAAGCGGGTCGTGGACATCCAGATTCCCAATGAGTTCAGGATCTGCCTGGTCACTCGGCAAGGCTCGACGTTCCTGCCCTGGAGGGAGACGATCCTCAAGGATCGTGATGTTTTGCTGGCCGCGGTCAAAAGCGCGAGTTTTTCCAAAATCGCAAAATACATAAGGAAATAAAGGCATGTACGTCGTGATCAACGGGGGCGGCAAAGTGGGGTCCTTCCTGGCTCTGACGCTGCACCAGAAAAAGCACGATGTGGCGGTCATCGAGAAAAGACCCGATGTCATCAAGATGTTGGCCGAAGAGCTGCCCCAGAATGTCCTGTTGATCCAGGGAGACGGCTGCGATCCCCGCGCTCAAGAAGACGCGGGTGTCGGCCATGCCGATGTCTTCGCCGCCGTGACGCGGAACGATGATGACAACCTAGTCTCCTGCCAGCTGGCCCGGATTAATTTCAAGGTCAAAAGGGCGGTCGCCCGCGTCAGCAGTCCGAAGAACGAACCCGTCTTCAACGCCCTGGGCATTCGAGCCATTTCTTCGACGTCGATCATCAGTCATCTGATCGAAGAAGAGATGACGGTCACAGATATCCTCCGGCTGCACACCCTGGAGAAAGGCCATTTGACTTTAGTGGAGCTCGTTGTCCCTCCGGGAGATCGCGATATATTTTATAAAACGGTCTCGGAATTGACTCTCCCGGAGAAGAGCGTTCTGGTGACGATCATGCGCGATGACAGGGTCATTATTCCCCGCGGCAATACCGACATAGAACCGGGGGACCGCATCATCGCCCTGACCGACATCGAGCACGAAGAAGAACTCAGCCGCGTCTTCAGCAAGCCGCGGAAAAAACCTTGAGGATCCATCGCTGAGGCCGAGATGCCAACGAGATTCAACCCCTTCAGCTTGAAAAACCTGCGTAACTATCGCCTGTATCTATCCGGGATTCTGGTCGAGGTTCTGGCGGTTTTCCTTCTGCTGGCGATCGGATATCTGATCGCCTGGGTGATCCCGAAACTGGTCCACTGATGAGGCATCTGGAGACTCCGTTCGTGGGAGACGCCGAAGAGAAATGATCGTCCGGCCGAGAGCAGCAGACTTCAGGATCATCGGGCTTTATTGCGGGAAAATCATCATCGGCGTCGGCCTGCTGATGGTGATTCCTCTCGTCGTCTCACTCGCCTTCAGGGAGTGGAATGCCGCCATCGATTTTCTCGTGGGGATCGGCATCTGTCTTGTCCTCGGTCTCCTCACCGAAGTTTTTTGCCAGACGACAAGGGAACTCATGTGGTCTCATGGGCTGGTGATCGCCGGTTTCTCCTGGATTCTGGCGACCGCCGTCGGCGCCATCCCTCATTGGCTGTCCGGTCATTTCGGCTCCTACCTAGACGCCATGTTCGATATCATGAGCGGCTATACGACGACCGGCCTGTATCTGCTGCAAGATCTGGACCACATCAGCAACGGGTTGAATATGTGGCGGCACCTTCTGACATATGCGGGAGGTCAAGGGATCATTGTCATCGCCTTGACATTCATGATCCGCGGGACAGCGGGGGCTTATAAAATCTATGTCGGCGAGGGCAAGGACGAACGGCTCTTTCCCAACGTCATCCAGACGGCGCGGGCCATATGGCTCATTTCCCTGACTTACCTTATCGTTGGCTCGGCGACACTCTGGGCCGTCGGCATGAATTTAGGCCAATCTCCGATCAGGGCTTTCTTTCACGCCGTCTGGGTTTTCATGGGCGCCTGGTCCACGGGAGGTTTCGCCCCCCAGTCCTACAACATCCTATATTACCATTCCCTGGGTTTTGAGATTGTCTGTGTCGTAATCTGCATCATCGGTTCCTTCAATTTCGCCCTCCACTGGGCGGTCTGGACGGGGAAAAAATCGGAGATCCGAAAAAACATCGAAATCATTTCCTTCTTCATCACCATGACCATAGCCATGCTGATTACGACCGCTGGCTTGACCAAGCTGGGCGTCTACCCCGATATCGCGTCGAATTTCCGAAAGATGTTCTTTCAGGTCTCCAGCGGACATACAACGACAGGGTTTGGAACGGTCTATTCTCGGACTTTCGTCGTCCAATGGGGCCCCCTGGCCATGCTCGGAATCACCCTGGCCATGGCCATCGGAGCCAGCGCCTGTTCAACCGCAGGAGGCATCAAAGGAATCCGGATGGGCCTGATCGTCAAATCCGTGCGGCAGACTCTTCGCCGCTTGATTTCCCCGGAAAGCGCCTACGTGGTCAAGAAGTGGCATCATGTCACGACCCGCCTCCTCGATGAACATGCCGTCCAGTCGGTCATGATGATCGCCATATTCTATATCCTGACCTATGTGATTGGAGCGATTGTCGGCGTTTTTTGTGGATATGAGCCGGTCCAAGCCCTGTTCGACTCGGTCTCGGCCGGATCCAACACGGGGCTCTCCTGCGGAGTCACGTCGCCGACCATGCCCGCGCTCTTGAAAATTGTCTATATTGTGGAAATGTGGGCCGGCAGGCTGGAATTCATGAGCCTTTTTGCCCTGGGAGGATATATTATGGCCCTGTTCCGTGGCCGCTGAGAAGGAAAAAAAAGGATGATCCGCCCAAGACGAGCCTCCAAGAAACTTCTGATGCTGGGTCTCTCACTGCTCCTTGTCAGCCAGGTCATGAGTTCTCAAATTTCCCCTCAAGGAGCGGCAGAGCAAAAAAAACCGGTTATCGAGCCAGCCTCGCCTTCAGTCCCGGAGGAAGTCAACAGCTCGACGCTCGTCGAGGAAGCCAAAAACTGGAACGGCCGCAAAGTCATTTTTACCGGCGAAGCTGTCGGGGAAGGCATGGTACGCGGCCAAAAATGCTGGATTCACCTCAACGATGACGCGTACATGTGGAAAAACATCGAGGAGGGTGCCAAACTGGGAGGCTACAACAGCGGCCAGGCGATCTGGGTCGATGCCGGCTTGGCCGGAAAAATCACCTATTACGGCAACTATCTGTATGAAGGGGACATCGTGAAAGTCACCGGGACATTCCATTCTGTCTGCCGCGATCACGGCGGCGATATGGATATCCACGCCGATACGCTCGAAATCGTCAGAATCGGACATCCCGTCAAGCATATCGTCAACTTCAAACGAGCCTGGCTTGGCTTAGTGCTGCTTGGCCTGGCCGGAGTCTTTTTCTGGATTAGAAGCATCGCCCGCCGCCATCGTGTCTGACGCCGACTTTCAAGCGGCGAGAGTTTTTCCCGCCCGGAAGTTCTCCTTTAGCAGCTTGACTAAAAGAATGGCCTATGGTATCGGATATTGTGCAGTCATGGAAAATTTTTTTGCTCTCATGGAGGCCATCGTATGAACGGATGGACCGGCAATATTCTCAGGGTCAACCTCTCTACAAAAAACGTTAAAAAAGAAACATACAGCGAGGAGTTTGCTTTAAAATGGGTCGGCGGCAGGGGCTTTGCCCTTAAAATTTTGTGGGACGAGCTTAAACCGGGGACTGATCCGTTGGGACCCGACAATAAATTTATTGTTGCTTTGGGCCCGATCGCCGGAATTCCGGCTCCCAACACGGGCAAGACCGTCGTGGCCGCAAAATCCCCGCTGACGGGGGGCTATGGTGACGGGAACTTGGGCTCGAGAGTCACCGAACACCTGAGAAGAGCCGGGTATGACATCCTGATCGTCGAGGGAAAGGCCGACGCCCCGACGTATATTCATATCGAAGACGACAAAGTCAATTTCCTTTCCGCCCAGGAAGTCTGGGGGAAAGGTTCGTATGACACGATGAATTGGCTCTATAAAAAGTACGGCAAGGCGGCAGGCATTTTAACCATCGGTCAGGCCGGGGAAAATCTCTCTCTTTACGCCGTCGTCCGCAGCATGGAAGGCCGGGCCGGGGGTAGGCCGGGCATGGGAGCCGTCATGGGATCTAAAAACCTAAAGGCCATTGTCGTCAAAGGGACGAAGCCGATCCCTCAAGCCGACCCTCAAGGCATGAAAACGCTGGGAGCAGGGGACCTGAGAAAGGTCCAAGAGATCGACAAGAAGACCGGCTGGTCCAAGCAAAGCACGACCGGCGTGCTGGCTTGGTGCAACGAAGTGGCTGCCCTTCCCGTCCGGAATATGCGCAAAACCCATCATCCCGACGCCTGGAAGGTGGACGGCGAGCGGCTGAACGCGGCCCGCGTCGCCACCTATGGGTGCCCGAACTGCACCATGCGCTGCGGCATCACGATCCACGACCATGAAGGACACGAGTCCGAGCTCGATTACGAGAACATCGGCATGCTCGGCCCCAACTTAGAGGTCTTCGACCTCGACCAGGTCGGCTCGCTCAATTATTTGTGCGATGATTATGGGTTCGACACGATCTCCGCTGGCGCAACGCTCGGCTTCTATGCGGATGCCATCGACCATGGCGTCGTGAGCGGCGATTTCAAGTTCGGCGACGCTGAAAGGGCCAAGCAGTTGCTTGGAATGGCGGCCCGCCGTGAAGGAATCGGCGACCTGATCGCCCAGGGGTCGCTGCGGATGGCCAGGAAATTCGGCAAGGGCTCCGAGGCCTATGCCATGCAGGTCAAGGGGCTGGAGCTCTCCGCCTATAACGTCAAGTTCACGCCCGGGATGGCCCTGTCGTTCGCGACAAGCGCGATCGGCGCCCACCACAAGGAGGCCTGGGTCATTACGTTCGAAATCAACCAGACTCCGAGGGAATCTTACGGGCCGGAAAAGGCGGCCAAAGTGATCGAGCTGCAGAGAATCCGCGGCGGCTTGTTCGAATTTATCGTGGCCTGCCGGTTCCCCTGGATCGAGCTGGGCTGGCCTTTGGATAATTATTCCAAATATTTCAATACCGTCACCGGCCTGAACTGGACGCTCGACGATTTTTGGAAAGTCAGCGATCGGATATACGGTTTGATGAAGCTGTTCTGGCTGCGCGAATTTCCCGATTGGAACCGGACAATGGATTATCCACCGCCCGTCTGCTTCGACCCCTCAAACGCGGATACAGAAGGTCCGATTGCGGGAAAAGTGCTCGACGAGAAGAAATACGACGCCCTCCTCCAGCTTTATTACGATATGCGAAAATGGGATAGGCGCGGCATCCCAACCCGGAAGACCGCCGATAAGCTGGGGCTGAGCCAGGAAGCGGCCGTCGCCGAAAAATTTGCGAAGCTGGAATAGGATATGAAAATCCATATCAAGATGATCGGCCCGCTGATCTATGATGTCGGGTTCAGCGAAAAAGAGATGGAGATTCCGGAGCGGACCACCGCGGAAAGGCTGCTGGAATTGCTTAGCGTCCCGAAGCAGCGGCCGCGAATCGTCACCCGAAACGGAAAAGCCGTCGCTCCGCATGAAGAGCTGGCGGATGGAGACAGGATCGCCATCTCCCCGATCTACTCCGGCGGATAATAATTGAATAATTGGGGTCAAACCTACTCATTACGCAGTCTCCCCGAGGACACTCTTGGAAGGAAACCCTTGCGCAGGGTTTCCTTCCAACGCTCGCTTCGCTCGCTGCCTTCTTTCCAAGGAGCATCGGGCCATGAATTGACTACGCCGGAAATTTTGCGTAAAAAGTAGGTTTGACCCCGGATTTAAACCAAAGCGAAAAAATTTTGAAACCTGTATTAATCGACGGGACTTGGCGGAAAGCCTTCTCACCCATCGGCTCTTTCCAGGCTGTCAACCCGATGACAGGGTCTCAACTCGACGACCCTTACCCTATTTCGAGTTTCGCAGAAGTCGAAGAAGCGCTCGAAGCCGCACATACGGCTGGGAAAGCTCTTTTTAAAACGCCCCCCGAAGCCATCGCCGATTTTTTGGAAGCTTTTGCCGAAAGCATTGAAGGCCATGCCGACGAATTGGTCGAGATCGCCCATCTAGAAACAGCCCTCCCAAAAGAGCCTCGGCTGCGATCGACAGAGCTTCCCCGCACGACCAATCAGCTGCGCCAGGCGGCGCGTGCAGCGAGAGAGCGCTCCTGGTGCCGCGCTACGATCGATACAAAGGCCAATCTCCGCTCAAAATACGCACCTTTAGGCGGCGGCATTGTCGTTTTTGGTCCTAACAACTTTCCTTTCGCCTTCAACCCGGCGGCCGGAGGGGATTGCGCCGCTGCTGTTGCCGCCGGAAACCCGGTCATTGCTAAAGCGAATCCCGGGCATCCGGGGACAACAAAGCTCTTCGCCGAGTTCGCCTTTAAATGCATAAAAAAGGCCGGCCTGCCCAATGGCATGTTCCAGATGATCTATCATCTTCGCCCTGAAGACGGCCTTAAGCTTGTCGCCCATCAGCTTGTCGGCGCAACTTCATTTACAGGCAGCCGTCCCGCAGGCCTGCGGCTAAAAGAAGCGGCGGAACAAGCGGGCAAAATGATTTATCTGGAGATGTCAAGCGTCAATCCAATCTTCATTCTGCCGGGCTCTCTTCGAGAGCGGCCGGAGGCTGTTGCCGCAGATCTCTTCAATTCCTGCGCGCTCGGGGCGGGACAATTCTGCACCAAGCCCGGAGTAGTCGTTCTCCTGCATAATGAAGAAAGCGAAGGTTTTTTCCGGATTATCACGAAGCTATTCGAGCAGCCCCCGGCGGGCTTCTTGGTTGGGCAAAATGTCCTGGACGGAATTGAAGCGACTCTTAAGACGATGCAAGATGCCGGCGCTCAAATTGTGACGGGCGGGAAAAAGCTCGAAGGCCAGGGCTTCCGCTATGCAAACACGCTCTTGAGAGTACCGGGCGAGATTTTCTTAAAAAATCCGAAGGCCCTGCAGCACGAAGCTTTCGGCACGGTGGCTTTGGCGGTCTTTGCCAAGGATTTTGATCAAATGACGGAGATCGCCGACGCGCTCGAAGGAAACCTGACCGCCAGCATCTACAGCCATACGCTGGATGAAGACGAGAGTTTTTACGCCCTGCTCGAGCCGATCTTACGGCGAAAAGTCGGAACGTCTGCTCAACGATAAAATGCCGACCGGAGTCACAGTATCACTAGCGATGGTCCACGGCGGCCCTTTTCCCGCTTCAGGCCATCCCGGCTTCACCGCCGTCGGCATTCCCGCATCCCTTCTTCGTTTTGCGGCTCTACACTGCTATGACAATGTGCGCCCGAATCGCCTGCCTGCCGAGCTCCGCGATAAAAACCCGACCGGCCGGATGTGGCGGATGATCGACGGCGAGTGGACACAGCGGGATATCTGACCGGGGTCATTGACCGGGGTCAAACCTACTCTTTACGCACAATTTTCTCGGGGGTGACAGCGTAACGAGTAGGTTTGACCCCAATTATTTCCTCTTGGCTTTAACCAGCAGCTCGATGGCCAAATTGGCCTGCATGTTGGCCACGATTCCGACCCTGGGCGCCATCGGCGAAATACCTTCTTTCGCTTCGCTCTCCTCGTCCCCGCAAATATAAACGTTTCCGATCCTTCTTGTCCGAAGCTTTCGGTTCTTTCCGAACCCGGAAAGGCCGGAAGCCATGATGATCGGCTTCCTGGGAAAATGCGATATCCAGATCTCAAGCAGCATTTCTTTCTGGCCCGCCAGGTCAAATGCTTCGATCATCACATCCACCGTCCTGAATATGCGCGGAATGTTTTTTTCGCTGAGCCTGACATGATGGCCCACATATTCGGAAAAAGGGTTGATCTTCCTGAGGTTCTCGAGGAGCGCCTGGATTTTGACTTTCCCGATCTGGGCCCAGAAATATTGTTGCCTATTTAAGTTGGACGTCTCGAGGCGGTCATAATCGGCGATAATCAGCTTACCGATCCCGACCCTGGCCAGAGAAATGGCGGCGTTCGACCCCAGCCCGCCGGCCCCCGCGATCCCGACAATGCCGGCCCTTATTACGGGCAGAATTTTAGGGTCATGCTTAGCGAAAAATTCCTTCTCGAAGTTCTCCATTTCAATGCATTCCTGCAATTCCCAGAAATATTTTAAGGAGGCGAGTCGAATTCCAGAGAATTCGGAACATGCTCTTCCTCAAATCAACCTATGATCCGGCCCAACGTCCAGAGAACAACGAGAGCGACAAGGGCCCCGGCCGTGGCCCAACGCGGGCGGCGCGCAGACGCAACGCCGCTGCTCATTCCAACCTTCAGCCCCAACGGGATCAGCACGATCGCGGCCAACGCCGCCCAGCTTCCGCCGACAAAAATATGGTTCAGGACTTTCGGCGTGCCTCCTGCAACCCATGGCCTGTAGCGAAAAATATAGGTAATGAAAACGGCAAACAGGGTGTATCCGCCGTAGGCGCTGACGATTCCGGTCAGCGCCGTGCGCCAGGAATACTTTTTTTCATTCTTCAGCCAGAGGGTCGCCGCGATGTCAAAGATCATTCCGATAAAGAAAATCCCAAGAAGATGGCAGAAATAAGGGGCGGCATTCACCAGCTTAAACAGGGCGGCCGTGGCGCCGACAACGCTGGACGTCCCCGGTTTATTGATAACTCCCCGCGCAATTCCTAAAATAAAAAACGCCCAAGCCGAAAGCCAGACCGAGGCATGAGGAACGTTGTTTTTGAAGAACGCTTCACCGCCGACGACTTCCATGATCCCCCACAGAGAGCCGAGAACCAGCAGCCAGATCCAGGGCTTAAAGTCCTTCATTTCTTGACCTCCTTCCTTATGGCTAAATAAACTTGGCGTGGGTTTTTCTTGACTTTATCCAGCGACCCAACCATCCCCAGGATGGTCTGGGCCAGGATTTTCTGGACAAACGCATTGAGAGGAATGGCCTTCCCGTCACATTCCAGAATGACGCGTATCTTTTCCATATTAAAAACCTCCCTCCAGCCAATCGGCGATCTTTTCAAGCTGACGCGGATGAAAAACAGGCACCCGGCTGAGAATTCGAAAATCTGCGACCACGGCGGCCAGCTCCCGGGCGGGCGATTTAACCACGTCTGATATGCCGCGCCGCAGCACTTCGATTTTTCTCAGGTCTTTGTCCTTCCTGCCCCCCTCGACAAGGATGATATCCGCCGACCGAAAAGAGTTCCGCGCAAGGTCGGAAAAACTTATACCCTGTTTATCCTGCCTGAGAACGGCCCATCGTCCCGCGGACACCAGGGCTACTCCATCGGCGCCGGCCGCGAGATATTTCGAGGAGTCCTTGTTCTTCCCGCCCACATCGAAGCCGTGGGCGCAGTGTTTGATGACGGCCACAGACACTCCCCGCCTCTTCAGCTCGGGGACAAGCCGGGTGATGAGCCGCGTTTTGCCGCTCCCGGAATTTCCAACGATGGCAATGATTTTCATGGTGCTTTCAGCGGGCGATCCGCCCAGAAAAACTTATAACACAGGAAAAACTTGAAGTCAAAAATCAAATGTGCTAAATTTGATGGCGACTCCGAGCCACAGGACGCTAAAGCCCGGTCGGAACGCGGGCCAAGCCCTTTGGCCGATAGGGCAAGACGGGAAACGGTTTTGCCTTCCGTATTTGAAAAGGAGGACTTATGGAATTCTCTGCTGCAACCCCCAAGAACCCGATTTTGATCATCGCCTGCTCGATGCTATGTCTTTCCCTCATCGTGCTTCCTCGGTTCACGGCCGGCCAAGAGAAGAAAGAACAGGAAAAGAAGGAGCAGGAAAAAAAAGAACAGAAAAAAACTCAAGAGCAAAAAGCCCAGGAGCAGACTGTCAAAATCACAGAAGAAATCCTGGTCGTTGGAAAGGCCCCTAAAGAGCAGCCTGTTTCGACAGTCACCCGGATCGATTTCACCAAACTCGAACAGAACAAGCCCTTGGACCTGTCCGAAGCCATTCGATATGCGCCAGGCGTCAATGTCACCTTCGGCGATAAGGATACGTATACGCTGAAGCTCCGCGGGATCGATGCCAAGCGAATCGCCCTGTTGATCGACGGCGTGCCTGATTATGAGCCCTATTACAGCACGTTCGACCTGAAGACGGTATCCGCCGCCGGAATAGAATCTCTTCAAATCACCAAGGGCCCGTCCTCCGTTCTTTATGGGCCAAACACGCTCGGCGGAATCGTCAACGTCATCACCCGGAGGCCCGGCCCCGTCCCCTACCTGACCCTCAATGGCAGCTACGGCGAGGAAAACACGAGGAGCGTCGGCGCCGACGGAGGTTTTCAGTGGAAGAGCTTCTCGCTCGTCGGAGACGTCTCTTACCAGGATTCGGACGCCTTCATGTATCCGGACAAAGCGGCGGCGCTCGGCGTGACCACCCGCAAGAACAGCGATTACCAGAGGTTAAACCTCAATGCCAAGGTCTATTATCAACCGTCCGCCCGCACGGAAATCATGGTCAACGGCGGCGTTTACCTGTCGGATTACGGGATGCCGGCAGCCCTCTTCACGCAGAAAGCACGATATTGGAGGTTCAAGGATTGGGACCGCTACACGCTCAACGCCGGCGGCTTCACGGCGCTGGGCGAGAATTCCACGCTTCGCTTCCGCGCCTTCTATGTCAACTACAACAACACGCTGGATCAGTGGAAAGACGTGGCGATGACCATCCGCCAATTCGAGAGCACTTTTGACAACTCCGTTTACGGCGCCTTCGCCCTCGGCGATTTTTACGTCAGCCGGTCCAATTCTCTCAAGGTTAGCTTGAATTACGAAAAAGACATCGCCCGCACCCAGGATGATGTGAATTTCCCTTGGCTAAAGTACGACCAAGGGACCTTCTCGGCCGCCGTGGAAGACCATTTTTCGATCACCGATCAATGGAAGCTTGTCGGCGGGGTGAGCCTGGATACAATTTACAAATTCAAAGGAGGGACATCGTCCAAGTTCAATCCTTTGATCGGGATCAAGTTCTCGCCTCAAGAAGACCTGGATTTCCACGTTTCGGTTTCACAAAAATCCAAGTTCCCCTCCATGCGCTCCTTGTATTCCACATCCTCGGGAAACCCGAACCTCCTCAGCGAGACCGGCACGTGCGGCGAAGCGGGATTCGTGCTCAACAAAGGGGTGTATGTGTCCGGGGCCGCGTTCACCTACCAATTTAAAAATATGATCGACACCAAGCTGCTCGCCGACGGCACGCGTCTTTATTGGAATATCGGCAAAGCGCGCATCAACGGGTTCGAGCTGCAAGCGCAAAAATCATTCGGCTGGCTGGAGGCGACGGTGAACTATACGTTTCTTGACCACAAGAACGTAAGCGACGACCGGCCGCTGGACGCGCTGGCCAAGCACAATCTCAACTTCGAGATCAATATTTTCCCGATCAAAGCGCTGCGCGTCGGGTTTAACGGCCTCTACGCGTCCGCGTCGAACTGGTATGATTTTAACGCCCAAACGCTGCTGGGGATCCCTGAGTATAAATATTTCAACCTGATCGTTTCCTGCCTGCTCGATCGGTATGAGCTGTTCATCAAGATCACGAATTTGTTCGACGCCTATTTCTATTCCGAGCCCGGCTTCCCATGGCGGGGGCGATTTTTCGAGCTCGGAGCGAAGGTCAATATTTTATAATCCGAGGTCCTGGTCGATCCCCTGCATGGCCTGGATACAGATCGTGATGAATTCGTCCAGATCCATCGGGATATTCTTGCACTCCTCGATTTCTTCCCGCCTGGCGCCCTTGGCAAAGCTTTTTTCCTTGTACCGTCTTTTCACGAACTCCGGGTCAATGCTTTTGAGCTTTTTGTCGGGATGCATAAGCGTCGCTGCGATAATCAGCCCCGTGAGCGGGTCGATGGAGTAAATGGACCAATCCATAGCGTTCTGGCAGAGTGCCTTTCCCGCATGAGCTTCGACGGCGTGGATGACCAGCGGCTCGATACCCAGGTCCTTTAATATTTTTACGGTTTCGGTCGTGTGTAGCTCCGGGCTTTTCTCCGTCAATTCGTAATCCAGGTCGTGGACCAGCCCGGCCAGCCCCCATTGTTCGGCATCCTGCCCGAGCTTGCCGGCGACGGCCTTCATGCAGGCTTCGACGGCCAGGCAATGTTTGACCAGATTTTTGTTTTTCAAATGCTTTTTGACAAGCTCCAAGGCGTCCTCTCGCTTCATGGTTCTCTCTCCTTTCGAACTATTTTTTCTGAGACGTAACCGGCACGGCGCTCTCGCGCTTTAAAAAAACCAGGGTTCCCTGGCCGGCCTCGCCGTCATAGACGTTGACAACCAAGTGGGAATCGAAACCCAGCGGGTTCGATTTTATCTCCTGCCCCGCATCAAAGGAGCCCGACTTCTCTCCGTTGTTTTTGTAAAACCCAAGAAGATGCGGCGAGAGCGATGCCGCCAGGATTTCCGCCCCGTACATTTCCGGCTGGAAAAAGCTTCGCGACGGAATCGGCTTCCACCAGAGGAGCTCACCGTTCTTTTTATTCAGACAAAAAAAGATGTCGCCCGAATTGAGGAAATAGATCCGTTTCTCATCGACCGCGGGCGCCGCCGTCAAAAAACCTCCGGTCTGGATTTTCCAGCGCCGTCTGCGCGAAGTCAAGTTCAGACTGTTGAACGTGCCGTCCTGCAGGCTGTAGTACAGCCGATTGGCATCGATAAAAAGAGGGCCCCGGACCCTGGCTCCGACTTTGAATGCGGCCAGCCGCCGGCCGTTCGGCGCCAGGAAATAAAGCCGGCCGTCGCCGGTTCCAAAAATGATTTGTTGGTTCCAAACAACGGGGACTGTTTCGACGGTGCTTTCCGATTTGAAACGCCACACCTCGTTCCCCGTCGAGGCCTCGAGGGCGACGACATTCCCGTCAACCGTGCTTAAAAGGATCGTTCCCGATCCGTGACCAACCTCGCCGGATAGTTTTTCGGCGAGCTTTTTTCCCCAGACAAGCATCCCGGCTTCATCCAGACAGTACAGCTCATTTTCCGCATCACTAAAATATATCCGGCCTTCGCTCAGGCAAGGCGGCGCAGAGACCCCGGCCCGGGCCGAAAATTTCCACGATACATCTTTTTTCGCGGCGTCAATACAATAAAGATAGCCTTTCCCCGTAGAAAAAAACAAACGGCCGCCGGCCTTCTGGACCAGCCGGTTGATTTCTCCTTCATAGAGGACCCGCCCCTCTTCTTTCAGGGGGAAAACTTCCGAAGCAGGCGGAGACGAAGCTTTGGTTTTGAAAAGAGCGCAAGAAACAAGCGCCGGAGAGACGATTAGGAGCAGCCAGATCGGATGGCTTCTTTTCATGGCGATTGGTGCGCTCATCATATCATGTTTTCGGGGTCAAACCTACTCGTTACGCATGTTTTTCCAGGGAAAAGTGCGTAACGAGTAGGTTTGACCCCAAAATCAAACTTTACAGGCGACCCAAAAAATGCTATTATTTCGATAGAAAAACCATGATTAATTACATTTTGCTGTACAAAATCAAAAAAAAGGTCAAAACGATGCTCAAGGACCGGATTGCCGACGGCGAGATCGCCACTACTCCGAGCTCCTGTATCGACTGCCTGGCTACCGACCTGAGCTGGGAAATCTATTACGTCATGAAAGAAAAAGAAGAGGCGTAGTCCCCTATTTCCCTTCTTTTTCCTGCCTGATTTTCTGCTTGACCGATTCCCACCATTCGATGCGCTTCTTGACGTCTTTTTCAAACCCCATCGCTCCCGGCTCGTAATAGACGCGCCCTTTAAGCCTCTCCGGGAAGGTTTCCATGTCCGTTGTCCCGAAGGCAAAATCGTGGGCGTAGGCATAATCCTTGCCGTATCCGATTTCTTTCATCAATCCTGTGACCGGGTTCCGGATCTGAAGGGGCACGGGTTCCTGAGGGCTCTGCTCGACATCCTTCATGGCCTTGTCGAAGGCAATATAAGCGCGGTTGCTCTTCGGCGCCGACCCAAGATAAATGACCGCTTCGGCCAGGGCCAGCTCACCTTCGGGTGAGCCCAGGAAATCATAGGCTTCCTTGGCATGCAGCGCGACGGCCAGCGCTTGAGGATCGGCCAAGCCAATGTCTTCCGAGGCGAACCGCACCAGGCGCCGTGCGATATAGAGCGGCTCCTCGCCGGCGTAAATCATGCGGGCCAGCCAGTAGAGGGCGGCGTTCACATCGCTGTTGCGCAGGCTCTTGTGCAGGGCGGAAATGAGGTTGAAGTGCTCCTCCCCTTCCTTATCGTAGAGAAGAATCCGCTTCTGGAGGGCTTCCTGGACGTCCTCGACGGTGATCGTCCTGCCCTTCACAAGGTTCAAGGCGATTTCGAGGGTGTTAAGGACGCGCCTGGCATCGCCGTTGGCATAATCGACGACCATTTTGCGTGCCTCTCCGTCCAGCTTAAGCCCGAGCTCTCCCAGTCCCAGCTCTTTGTCGGCCAGGGCATCATCGATGATTTGCGACAGGGCCTTTTCCGCCAAGGGGTAGAGGACGAGCACTTTAGTTCGGGAGAGGAGCGGAGCGATCACTTCAAACGAAGGGTTCTCCGTCGTTGAGCCGAACAGGATGACGTCTCCCCTTTCGACATAGGGGAGGAATGCGCCCTGCTGCGCCTTGTTGAAGCGGTGGATTTCGTCAATAAAGATGACCATCGGCTTGCCGTACATCTTCTTATGGCTTTCGGCCCTGGCCATCACTTCCTTGACTTCCTTGATCCCCGAGAGCACCGCGCTAAAGAATGTGTAGGGCAGGTCGAAATGCTTGGCCAGCATGTAGGCCAGCGTCGTCTTGCCCGAACCGGGAGGCCCCCAAAAAATCAGCGACACCAGGTGGTCCGCCTCGATCAGCTGTGTGAGGATCTTTCCCTTCCCCAGCAAATGGTCCTGCCCATAGAAGTGGTCGAAGCTCCGCGGCCGCATCCGTTCGGCCAAAGGAATGTGCTTTTCTTTGCCGCCCATGGTATTCAGCGCCATTTCATTATAGCAAAACTTTCCCTGTTGAAAAATCAGATATACCGTGCTATCGTAAACACTGATTTTAAAGACGTTAATGGCAGAAGCAAAAGACCAGACGCCGATGAAGCCGGACAAAGCCCAGGCCAAGCTTTTTTACAGGCTGGACGAGATCAGCCGCCTGGCCAAGCTCGAGCCGGAAACCGTCGAAAACTGGGAGAAGGAATTTCCGTTCATTCAGCCCGGACAGATCGGCAGCGGCAAAAAGATATTCCGGCCTAAAGACCTGGAGATCATTCTCCGCATCAAAGAGCTCACCGAGCGGCAAAACTTCACCCTGGCCGGGGCCAAGCGTAAGATCGAAGAAGAATTCGGGCTGCAGCCCGCCCAACCCCTCCACCCGGACAGGCTGAGGAAGACCCTCTGGCAGGTCCGCGACCAGCTTCAAGGGATCGCCCAGACGCTCGAAAAGCGCCCAAAAAAAGTCTAAAAATAAATCTCGATTTCTGGTATAATTCCATCCCCTTTCGTCGGGACGTGGCGCAGCCTGGTAGCGCACATGCTTGGGGTGCATGGGGTCGGCGGTTCAAATCCGCCCGTCCCGACCATTTTCTCTTGAGGCAAATATTCCCAAATGGACAAAACGAAAAAAGAAAAAGGGCCGGAAGAGTTGAAAGCCGTGGCGATAAAGAACGAGGTGGACGATTCCCAAAAAAGTATTTCGTAAGCCGCTGATCCTCGTGACCAATGACGATGGATTTTTCGCCGAAGGTATCCAGGCCCTCTATCGCGGCCTGAAGGACTTGGGCAAAATTTTCATCGTGGCTCCCGACAGAGAAAAGAGCGCCAGCTCCCTGGCCCTCTCTCTGCGCCGGCCGCTCCGCGTCCAGAAAATCAGCGCCGATGTCTATGCCGTCGATGGAACGCCCGCCGACTGCATCTATCTTGCCCTCAAAAAATTCTTGCCCCGAACGCCGGACCTCATCATTTCCGGCATCAACCCCGGACCGAACGTGGGTCAGCAGGACATCTCTTATTCAGGGACGGTTTCTGCCGCCATCCAGGGCACTTTTTTCGAGGTGCCGGCGATAGCGATATCGGCCCTTGCCGACAGGGACGGCAACTTTCATTATCAAGACGCCGTTAGGTTTGCCCGAAAAACGGCAAGACAATTGCTCAAGCGCCGCCTTCCCAAAGGGATCACTCTCAACATTAATATTCCCCCGCCGCCCATCAAGGGCGCGAAAATCACGACGGTGGGCGAAAAACGCTATGTCCCGGAAATCATCGAAAAAAAAGACCCTCGGGAAAGCGCCTATTACTGGCTCGGACGCGGAAGCCCCACCTTGATCGGCGACGAGAAGACCGATGTCCAGGCGGCCCATCAAGGGTTTATTTCCATCACTCCCCTGCACACGGACATGACGGATTATCAGGCGCTGAACCTGCCGGCCCTCAAGAGCCTGGCTTCTGCGGGCTTTTCAAAACAGCGCGTCTGACCGGCCCCCCGTTTTCAACTGGTTGAAAATCTCAAACGGAAAAAACTCTTAGCGAGTCGATGCGCCCCGCTTCTGGTCGGGCTTCTTTTTTCGATGTTTAAGAAACTCGAGGACGGCAGGGACGAGCGAAATCAGGATGATGGCTATAATAACGATGGAGAAATTTTTTTTCACAAACGCGATGTTCCCGAAAAAGTAGCCGCCGAAGGTAAATACGGCCACCCAGCCCACGCCGCCGATGACATTGTAGCTGAGGAATTTTCCATAGGTCATCTTCCCGATGCCGGCTACAAACGGCGCGAACGTCCGGATGATGGGAACGAACCGGGCGATGATGATCGTCTCGGCCCCGTATTTCTCATAAAATTCGTGTGTCCGGTCGAGATATTCTTTTTTAAAAAAACGGGTTTTTTCCCTATGGAACACTTTGGGCCCGACGATCTTGCCGATCCAGTAATTGACCGTATCGCCGATGACAGCCGCGGCGCTGAGGACGAGGAACAGCCATCCCACCTTGAGGGCTTTGGCGGCGGCAAAGGCGCCTGCAGCGAAAATCAGCGAATCGCCGGGGAGGAAAGGCGTCACGACCAGCCCCGTCTCGCAAAAAATGACGACAAACAGGATCAGATAGGTCCACAGGCCGTAATTTTGGATCAGAGCGCTCAGGTGGACATCCAGGTGCATCACGATATCAAAGAGTTTTTTCAGCAGCTCCATGTCCGTTCCTTACAACGATGAAAGACGGCTTATATACTATCCCCCGTCAGCCTGTCAAGAAAAGGAAAGGCTTCCGATGAGCTTCGCGGGGACAGGCACACGCCGCGCCTCTCAACCTCATCCCCGATTATGCTAAAATAAAGTCCGATGACGCATCAAAAAATTGCTCGAATTGAGCGCGCACTCGAATATCTGTCCGGCTACGAGTCCTGCTGCGCGCTCTGCCCCCGGGAATGCCGCGTCAACAGAAAAGAAGGCGAATTGGGTATTTGCCGTAGCGGCATCCGGGCTTCCGTTTCGCACGCCCTGCTTCATTACGGCGAGGAGCCCATTGTCAGCGGCACGTGCGGCGCATCGCCAAGCGCCGGTCAAATCCTCGATGGACAGCGGCCGGGCTCCGGGACGATCTTTTTTACGGGCTGCAACCTGAAATGTCTTTTTTGCCAAAATTACCAGCTCTCCTGGCTGGCCCAGGGCCGGACGGTCACCGACGAAGAGCTCGCCGCCATGATCCTCGACCTCCAAAAAAAGCGGGCCTACAATATCAACCTCGTCTCCCCCACCCACCTGATTCTCCCCATCCTCAGGGCCCTAAAGCTCGCCTTTGGCCAAGGTCTAAATATCCCCATCGTTTATAATTCGAACGGCTATGAAAAAGTGGAGGTCCTGGAAAAGCTGGCCGGGATCATCGACGTCTATCTTCCGGACCTGAAATATTACTCCCCGGAAGTCGCGGGAAAATTTTCCGGCGCATCCGATTACTTTTCCCATACCAATCTTGCCGTGCAGGAAATGTTCTTCCAGCAGCCGGCGCTTGTCCTCGATGAACAGGAAATCGCCCTCAAAGGCCTGATCATCAGGCATCTCATTCTTCCCGGGCAAACGGCCGATTCTTTGGCCATCCTGGATTGGCTGGCTCATCATCTGCCTCTTTCCATTCCCCTGAGCTTGATGAGCCAGTATCATCCCTGTTTCAACGCCCCGCCAGAGATCCAAAGGCCTCTCCGAGAGGACGAGTACCAGGCCGTTTTAGCGAAAGCGAACGAGTTGGGGTTTGAAAACCTTTTCATACAGCCCGAAGGCTTCGAGCCGGGCGAACACTTGGTCCCGGACTTCAGCCGCGCCGATCCTTTTAAATGGGGCTTTTAAAAAGGCCTTGATTATTTTTTTTGGACCGGCTTATAGAGCACCGGCTTGGGAAGCTGCCCTTCCGTAAAGCCGAGGGCCAGGCCAATCTCGCGCAACTTGGCCTGGATGAGCTGGAGGTTTTCCGGCCCCATGCGAAGCATATGCTTCTGGGGCGGGTTCAGGTTTTCAAGGACCGGGTCGACCATCATATAGGTCGTGATCTTTTTCTCCAGAAGAATGGGGTCCTCGACCACCGGCGTTTTGAGGACTTCGATAATCGCTCTCAGAAAGGTCTGATGAAAATCCTCTTTCGGGTAGCCAAGATCCCGGTAGGCCTGCCGGAAGAGGGGCTTGAAATCGCGATAAAGCTTGGCGCATCCCGCCGTGCTGACCGTGTCGAAGACATCGGCCACGACGTTATACCTCTCGTAATCGGCGGGATCGAGCAGCGTCTGGCCGGTGCGCCCAATGACCTTGAATTTCTCGCCCAACGTAAAAAAATCCAACTGAGGCCGCGGGCTAAGGCCGTTGGCGACATTATCGACGGCCGCGACAAACTTGCGGATTAAGTCTTTATTCTTCAGCCAGTTGGCGAAGGTCGGGTTGGAGGAGAGGTCGGCGACCAGCCGCCGCACCGGATCATCGCTCTGGTCGAGCGGCACCGTGAGTCCCGCCGCTTCCGCTCCCTCTATGCCGGCGGCTTCTTCGGGCGTCACCTGCTGCGTCTTGATGGGCAGCTCGGACGGGCCGGGCTTTTTCCCTTTCCCGGAGATAAAAAAGTAATAGATGCCCAGGGCTACGGCCAAAATAAAAATGATGAAGATCGCCGTGCGGACGACTTTTTTGCTTTCATCCATGGACTCTTTCTCCTCTGAAGTCATCGGACCTTCTTCAGCCGGATATCTCCGTTCAGAGTCATCAAAGACGCCGCCGCCTCGGCCGTCCCGACCCGGGCGGACACTTTCTGGGCGGGAAGCTTTTGGCCGAGGTCGAAATCTCCGCTGATCCCTCCGTTCGCGGCGGATGCCTCCAGCCGGATGTTCGCATTGGGCTGGAGGTGAAGCGTGATATCCCCTTCTTTGGTCGTGATCTGAACTTCATCATCTTTTCTCAAGTCCAGGACCTCGGCATCGATGGACCCTCGCACTAGCGACAGGTCGAGCGAGCCCGAAAAATTCTCGACCGTGATATCCCCTTCCTCCGACTCGACCCGCGCTTTTCCGTAGATATCGGCAATAAAGACCGTGCCGCTTTTGATCAGGATATCCTTGAGGTTCACGGAATGAGGGACGCTAATTCTGAAGTGAATGGGCCGCGTATTCTCTTCGTTTTTCGAGGCGCGGGCCCTGATCTTGATGAACTGGTCGAACTGGTCCACCTCCACTTGAGGTTTTATCCCGCCCATTCCATTAAAATACCAGCCGCGCCGTCCATAATAGTCGCCCCGGCTCTCTTCGGCCGTGATCTCGACCTCCTCGCGGTCCCAGCCGCGGATGTCGATGTCGCCGTTGACGTTGTCCAGAGAGATCGTCCCCCCGGGACTAATGGATAGGACTTTATGAAATGTCTGAACGCGGGGAGTCCAGTCTCCGCCCCCCGGATAATAGGCAAAAGGAATGATGCACGAGGCTCCAATCATCAGGAAAAAAGCCAGGCCGATTACTTTATATGCGCGCATCGTCAAGTGCCCCCTAATAATTTGAAGCTCCGAGGGCGACCGTGCCGGGAACGAATATTTGCACCCGGTTGTTGTCGCGCTCGGTGACATACACATTTCCGCGAACACCCACGGCAATTCCATAGGGAAAACTCAGCCGGCCGTTTTGCGTGCCGAACCCGCCCCACGCGCAAATCAAATTTCCGCTCTCGTCAAACTTCTGGATGCGGTGACTGCCCGAATCCGCAATATAGACGCTGTTCGTCCGGTCCACGGAGATCCCCTGGGGATTTGTAAATTCCCCGTCTTTTTTGCCGGCCTTACCCCAGCCCGCGAGCCAATCGCCCGCATTAGAGAATTTCTGCACCCTTTGGCTGTCCAGGACAAAAACCTGGCCTTTGTGATTCACCGCCACGCCCCTGAGCGCCGTGAACTCGCCGTCCCTGGTCCCTTCTTTCCCCCAGGTTTTGAGCAGCTTGCCGTCGGGAGCGTATTTTTTCACGCGCTTATTTCCGGTGTCGGCGATAAAAACATTATCGCTGGGGTCGATGGCAATGCCCTGGGGAGTGTTGAACCCGTCATCGCCGGGGCTCGTCTTTCCCAAGTAGCCGGCAAAATTGCCCCTGGCATCCAGCTTGAGGACGGCATCCTTCTTGGCGTCCGTGATATAAATATTGCCCTGGCTGTCCGCCGCCACGCCGCCCGGGCTTTTCAAATCGCGAACTTCTTTGGCGCCCCGGGCCCCGCTGCTCAAGATGCCGCCATCAGCGCCGAGCACTTTGAACTTGACATCGCTCTCATCGACGATGAGGAGATGGTTGTCTTTATCGATGGCGATGCCGGTGGGCCTGAGGAAAAGCGTGCTTTTCACATCCCCCCATTTATTCGAATACATGTAGTTCTTGCCGACCATCATCAGGTCCAGGGTCTCCTGGGTTTTCCCTTCCAGGATTTCGAAGTTGGCCTCAAAATCCAAATAGCAGTCTTTGACCAGCTTGATCTGATGGTTACCAAACGGGACCACGATCAATTGGCAGCTCGTGGCTTTGCCCGTGTCTTTCCCGTCCAGGAACACCTTGGCCGCTTCCGGAATGGAATTGACCGTGACGAAGGCGCCGGCAAGCTCCAGCTTGTAGTCTTTTTTCTCGATCGTCTGGGTGAGCTGGAGCTCCTCGCGGACCGTCTTATAGGCATCCTTCTCGATCTCCAAGACGACTTTCGGGTTTGTCGTCTTGAAGATATCGGGAGTGACGCCTATCTCTTTGCCATCGATCTTGATCTTCGCTCCAGAAGGCTCGCTTGAAATGGCCAGGGAAAATTCGACATTGAACCCCAGAAACTCCCGTTCTGCCTGCTGAAAAAGGATCAGGAGTCTCTGGTCGAAGATATTTTTCTGCGCGTCTTTGGCCAACGTCGTGCTGATCTCAAAGACATTCCGGAATTCTTTGCGGGCCGAAAGCTCATCGCCGCGGCCGGCCTGGGCCATGCCTCTTAATAAGAAAATTTCCGTGGCCAGTTCCTGCTGCTTTTTCGGGTCGGTCACCTTGAAGGTCTTGGCCAGCAGGGGCGAGAGCTGGTTCAGGGCATCCTCGTGCTTGTTGTCCCTCCTGATGAGATTGCGGCTGTCCTCGATCTTGAGCGAGATCTCGGCCACGATCTCCGCTTGAGACTTTTCGCCGGACGCCGTTGTGCCCGCCCCGCCGGCCGCCTCGCCTTCTCCCGTGACAACGGTCACCAGCATCTCGTGGATATAGCCGGTCATCTTGACGCCCTCTCTGTCCAGGGTCACTTTGTACCATTCCCCTTGTTTTTCTTCGGACTCCAGGACCGTATTCAGGGGAATCTTGGCTACGGTCTTGGCCTGGATCTCCGGAGTGGCCTTGAGGCTGGCATTATCCACGGTCACCTTCACTTTTACGGGGGCCGAAAATGCCGCTAAAACGCAAAAAAAACAAAGAAAAATAAAAAGTCTGCTTTTCATTTTTCCTCTCGCTTTCAACCGGGCTCCTTGGTTATTCCCTACTCTACATTAAAATTGGATATTTTCCAAGCCTTTGCCTGTCTTTGAAAGGACCAGGTCCTGGCGCCTTCGAACAGGACCTTTTTCTCACCCGTTTTTTTATATGCGCCAGTCAGCATATGCGCAAACGTCGCCACGGCATGATCTCTGTCTTTGAACTTGACGGAAATATTGGATATGCGGGAGTTGATGCCGTCATAATTGTTGAACATGAAGACGGCATCGTCCTTGCGCCCGGCGGAAGCCGGCGCTGACCCGAACGTCGCCGAGGAGGGCGAGCAGGTCCTTGTCCATTTCCGCTTTCCTCTGCCGCTCGATAATCTGGAGAATTTCTTGTTTTGAAAGTTCCATGTCTGAAAGGCCAAAGTAGTTCTGGGCCTCCTTGTTGGTCGGGTCCTGCCTTAGGACATCCTGCATGATTTGCTGGCTTTTCGCAAAATCCCCCCGGTTATAGCCGGCGATTCCCTGCTCCACCCGCGGGCCGACCGCGGCTGCCGTGAGCTTGGCCCTGGCCTTCGCCAAATAATCTCGGGCTCCGGCATTGCCCGGATCCTCTTTGAGGAGTTCTTCCGCCAATTTGGCCGCGTCCGCGAAAAGCTGTTTATCAAAACTTTCTTTTATTTTTTGGACCTTCTCGCTGATCTTGGCGTCGAGCGCATTCGTCAAAGCCCCCTGCTGACGAGGCGTCTTGGCATCTTTCGAGCCCACCGCCTGCTTCGTCTCAACGCCCTTCGATGTTCCTTGCCGGCCACCGCCTCGGCTCAAAAAAAAGATTCCCGCCGCGCCGGCCAGGACTACGACGGCCGCGGCCGCCGCTATGCCGACCTTCCGTTTGGGCTTTTTCTTTTCCTGCATAGCGACCTGGAAAGCGGGGCCCGCGCGTGCGTCCAAGGTCATGGTTTTTGGTGAAGGAAGAGCGGTCACGTTGGCCAGGTCGTAGGCCATCTCGAGGCAGCTCTGGTAGCGCTGCTCCGGGTCTTTGGCCAGGGCTTTGCTGACGATAAAATCAAACCCGGCCGGGACGTCCTTCTGCACTTCCTTGAGAGAAAGCGGCACATCATGGACGATCTTGTACATGACGGTCGTGATGCTGTCTCCCGCAAAGGGCCGCTTCCCCGATAGAAGCTCGAAGAGGATGACGCCCAGCGAAAAGATATCCGAACGCTTGTCGATTTTTTTCCCCATGACCTGCTCGGGCGACATGTAGCTGGGCGTCCCCATCACCGTCCCGGTCTGGGTCACGGTGGACGTCTCCATCCTGGCCACCCCGAAATCCGCCAGGAATGGGTTGCCGCTGCTGTCGAGCAAAATATTGGCGGGCTTGATGTCCCGATGGACGATTCCCTTTTGGTGGGCATAATCCAGGGCTTGACAGACCTGCGTCATGAGCCGGACGATGTAATCCACCGGAAGCCTTTCGTCGCCGCCGATAATCTTGGCCAGGCTCCTGCCCTCGATACACTGCATCACGATATAGGTCATGCCCCCTTCGCGGCCAACGTCATAGATCATGACGATGTTGGGGTGGGTCAGCCGTCCGGCGGCCTGGGCCTCCCGCATGAAGCGCTGCTGCAATTCCTCCTGTTCCCGGCCTTCGGCGGCCGTATCAAAATGGATGGTCTTGATGGCTACTTCGCGGTTGATATCGGGGTCCATGGCCTTATAGACAATGCCCATGGCCCCTTTTCCCAGGACTTCGATGACTTTGTACTTGCCGATCTTCTCCATCTTATTCCTTGTAGAGCGAATCGATGAGGTCTTTGTATTTCTCCTCGACCTTATTCCGCTTGACCTTGAGCGTCGGCGTCATTTCTTCGAGCTCGATGGCAAAATCTCTGTCCAGGACGAGAATTTTCTTGACTTTTTCGTAGGGCGCCAGGTTCGGCGTGGACCGCTCGATTTCGTCCAAGAGGAACTTTTTAATTTCGTCTTTGTTCGCCAGCTCCTTGACGTTTGCATAAGCCAGCCCGCTCTGCTTGGCGTATCCCTCCAGCTTTTCCATGTCCGGGACGATGAGCGCGGAGATGAATTTCCTCCGGCCGCCGATGACGACGGCATTGGTAATATAAGGATTCCTTTTCAGCTGGTTTTCGATCGGCTGGGGTGCCACGTTCTTTCCGCCGGCCGTGACGATCAGGTCTTTCTTGCGGTCGGTGAGCACCAGGAACCCTTCTTCATCCAGGTGGCCGATGTCCCCGGTATGGAACCAGCCGCCCTCAAAGACTTCGCGTGTTTCAGCCTCTTTTTTGTAGTACCCTTTCATGACGTTCGGCCCCTTGGTCAGGATCTCTCCGTCCGGGGCAATTTTTACTTCCACGCCGGGAATGGGCTTCCCGACCGTGCCGAACTTTATGTCCTCAAAGGTATTGACGGCGATGACCGGAGCGGTCTCGGTCAGGCCGTAGCCTTCAAGAACGACGAGGCCCAGGGCATAGAAAAAATCAGCGATATCCTTTGATAGAGGCGCGCCTCCCGAGACGAAAAACCGGACCCGCCCGCCCGTTTTCTCCAGGATCTTGGAAAAGACAAGCTTGTGAGCCAGGCTTCGGCGGAATTTTAGGGAGCGGGAGAGGGGCTGCTTTTTCAGCTTTTTCTGCCCGTATTCCCTCCCGACTTTGACGGCCCAGAAAAAGATCTTTTTTTGAGGCCCGAGCCGGAAAGGACCGTCTCCATGATCCTGGAGTAAAGTTTCTCGAATAAGCGCGGAACGCTGACCATGATGTGCGGCCTGACCTCCAACAGATTTTCCGCCACAGTTTCCACGCTCTCGGCGTAGCCGATCGAACAGCCTTTGGAGAGAAAGGCGAAAGTGACCATGCGTTCCAGAACATGGGATAGGGGCAAGAAGGACAGGACATAATCCGGGTGGCCGAATTGGACGATCGAAGCCAGGGTCTCGTTATTGCTGATAAAATTGCCGTGGCTCAGCATGACGCCTTTGGGAATGCCGGTGGTCCCGGATGTGTAGATAATGGAGGCCAGATCGTCGGGCTTAATGGACTTGGCGGCTTCTTCGAAGCGACCCGGATGGTCCTCGTCGAATTTTCGGCCTTTTTCAAGGAGAGCGGGCAGGGACAAAACACCCGGGAGAGCTTCCTCCTGAAAGGTTATGAAATGGGAGACCTTGGTCAGGCTTTTCTTGACGGCTTCTATTTTGTTCCACATCTCTGGCGTGGAAAAGATCACGACTGCGGCATCCGAGTCGTCAATGATATATCGGATCTGTTCGGGGACGAGCGTGGGATAGATCGGGACGGTTACGGCGCCCAGACACAAATTGGCAAAATCCGCGGTCACCCAATCAGGACAATTGTCGGAGAGAATGATGATTTTGTCGCCCGCTTTACAGCCCAGGCTCGCCAGGCCTGAGGAAAAGCGCCGGACGCGGCTGCCGAAATTTTCAGTCGAAATCGGCACATACTTGCCTTTGTCTTTATAGAGCAGAATGTCCGGCTTCGGATAAGCTCGGATGATGTTCAAAAACAGCCGGCTGATGGTCTCAACCATGTGCCCCTCCCTTCCTTCGTAAGTCATTCGACCATGACTTTCAGTTGCACTGCCGAGAACCTGCCCCCTCTTTATAGCACAAGAAAAATCCGGGGTCAAACCTACTCGTTACGCATGTTACCCTGGAGAATTGTGCGTAACGAGTAGGTTTGACCCCGTTTTAAATAATATTTTGGCATTCGACGCAATTTATTGTAGAATATCGCCAGCGCCGAATTAGAGGGAATATTTTGGCTTTTGGATTGTATATAGAATGGGAGCTCAGATGAGGCAACCGGAACCTTGGGATGAACGGAAGCTGATTGCTCAGGCCAAAGAAGGAGACATGCAAGCCTTTGAACTCCTCGTTAAGAAATTCCAGCAGAGCATTTACTACCTCTGCCTGAGGATGGCCGGCAGCCATCAGGCCGCGGATGACTTGTCCCAAGAGACCTTCATCAAGGCTTACTTCGCCCTGGCCCAATTTCAGGATGGCATGAATTTTTATTCCTGGATCCGCAAGATCGCCGTCAACTCCAGCTTGAATTATTTGAGAGCGGGAAAAAGGGAAGAGCCTTTGGGCGAACGAGACAATGTCGTAACCGACTTGCCTCAGGATGAGCTCCAAAAAAATGAAATCGAGAAGAGATTTCAGGCAGCCTTAAAGGCTCTTCCTCCCGACCAAAGAGTGATTTTCATCCTCCGTGTTTTTGAAGACCAGAGCTATCGGGACATCGCCCAAACCCTGGCCATCTCCGAAGGAACCGTGATGTCCCGCCTGAACAGAGCCCGGAATAAACTCAAAGCGGCTCTGGCGGATTACCTGGTAAGGAGGCGCGCATGAGCCACGAACAAATTTTCGGACTTCTCGGCGCCTACCTCGACCGTGAGCTTCAGGGAAAAGACAGGCAGAATGTTGATGAGCACCTAAAAGCATGCGCGGTCTGCCGGCAGGAACTCGATCTGCTCCGGCAGCTGGATACGGTTTCCAAGGATATTCATGGAAAACAAAGGGAAAAGAAGTACTGGGACTCTTTTGCGGGCCGGATCAGGTCCGGGATTCAACGGCAAAAGGCCGGAGCCCAGCTCAAGGAGGTATTCATGTTTGAAGATTCCTTTATTCGCCCGACAAAAAACTTAGCGACGCGGGCCGTAGTCTTTCCACTGTCCCTTGCCGCCCACGCGATTATCGTCGCGCTCCTGGTCGTCCTTCCTCTCATGACCACAAGCGAGCTTCCCAGGGTCGAAGTTTACAGCGCGTTCCTCGCGCCCCCTCCACCGCCTCCTCCCCCGCCCCCACCTCCTCCGAAAAAAGCTGCCACGACCGCCGTCAAGCGTATCAAGCCGGTCCAGGCCCAAACCACGTTCGAAGCGGGCAAACTCGTCGCCCCCGTCGAAATTCCTGACGCCATCGCCGAAGAGCAGATCTCAGCGATCGGTGTCGAGGGCGGCGTAGAAGGCGGCGTCGAGGGCGGCGTGATCGGCGGCGTCCTGGGCGGCGTCGTCGGGGGCGTCCTGGGCGGTGTCGTCGGCGAGGTCGAAGCGCCGGTGCGCGCCATCGGAGATATCAAACAGCCCAAGCTCGTTAAGCGAATCGAGCCCCTCTATCCGGAAATCGCCCGACAGGCCCGTGTGGCAGGGATTGTGATTCTGGAAGCCCAGACCGATATCTACGGCCGCGTGACGACCGTTAAGGTGCTGCGGTCGATTCCGCTTCTCGACCAGGCGGCCATCGATGCCGTCCGCCAGTGGGTCTATGAGCCGATGGTGATAAACGGCCGGCCCAGGGGTGTCATCTTCACGGTGACCGTAACGTTCGAGATGAAGTAATTAACTTATAAGCCCGGGGTCAAACCTACTCATTACGCACTCTCCCCTGGGACACTCTTGGAAGGAAACCCTTACGTAGGGTTTCCTTCCAACGCTCGCTCCGCTCGCTGCCTTCCTTCCAAGGAGCATCTGGCCATGAATTCACTGCGCCGGAAATTGTATATAATGAGTAGGTTTGACCCCATTTTTTTGCCATTTTTTTGCATTTATTTCTTCCTGCCTATCTCGCTTCCAACTAAGCCAAAGGGAATAATCCCTCGTTTCAGTTGTATTCTAAGTGGGAGCTCAAAATGGAAGCTCGAAGGAGGCCAAGATGTTACAAGATGCTCTCATCAAACGGAATTGGGATTACGGCACAAAAATCTGGGTCTTTCCTCTGTCTCTGGCCGTTCATGCGGCGATTGCAGCGCTGCTCGTCATACTCCCCCTGATCGGCACCGGCCAGCTGCCGCGCTTTGAAGTGAGGGATGCGCTTATCCTTCCCGCGATGCCGCACCTGCCGCCGCCTCCTCCGCCGCCTCCAAAAAACGTTACGGGATCCCGAACAAATCGCATCAAGGCCGTGCATGCCAGATCGGCCTTTGAGCTGGGCAGGCTCATCTCCCCGGGCGTTATCCCCGACGAAATCGCCGACGTGCCGTTTTTCGACAGCGGCGTTGAAGGCGGCATGGAAGGCGGAGTCGAAGGAGGGATTCCCGGAGGTTTTCTCGACGGCGTTGTCGGGCCCATCCTCAGCAACGTCATCGCAAAGCCTGAAATGCCGGTGCGGGCTATAGGCGAGGTCAGCCAGCCCAAGCTCATCAAGCAGGTCGAGCCTGTGTATCCTGAAATCGCGCGCCAGGCGCGGGTGGAGGGCGTGGTTACCTTGGAAGCCACAACCGACATTTACGGCCGCGTCCAGTCGATTAAAGTGTTGCGGTCGATCCCGCTGTTAGACCAAGCGGCGACAGATGCCGTCCGGCAGTGGGTCTATGAGCCTATGGTTGTCAGCGGCCGGCCCCGCGGCGTCATCTTTACGGTGACAGTCCGTTTTAAGCTAGAGTAATACGTTCGGGGTCAAACCTACTCGTTACGTACTCTCCCCTGGAAAAACATGCGTAACGAGTAGGTTTGACCCCGGCTTATCATCTCGGCTTATTAAACAACTTCCCCTCGATTTCTTTTATCCTCCAGCCGAGGTGCGTATCTTTAGACATTTTCTTCTGAGTCCGGCTGATCGCCGATGCCACGCCCGATACGCTTAATCCAAAAAAATGCCCTATTTCTTCGAGCCTGATTCCGCAATATTTGTGGGCCAGATAAATAGCGGCGTTTCTCGAATATCCTGATCGTTTCCCAAGAATCTTTTCAGCCACAGCCTTGATCTCATTGATTCCAGGTTCGCCGCTTCGATTATCACTTAGCGCTTTCATGCCCGGCAACTCGCGATCCAATTTTCTATTGCTTAAACATTTCGTTTTAACGCGTTCAATAAAAATATCGCTGCCAAGGATATTAGAATTCCCCACACTTTCAAAAGGATTCTTGGTGGGCTTTTTTAAGGCTTCACTAACAAAAAGGGCGTACTGGCTGCTTGCCTTCTCCTCTGTACTCCCAAAATATCTTAAAACAAATTCAGTATGCAGCCAAATAGGCGTTTCTCGAAGCCCAACATATTCTCGGTAGCTGGACCATTGATATTGTTCGGGGAGTTCCGTAATTTTTGCCCGTACTGGATTCAAATGGATATAGCGCGATAGCTCCTGCGCATAGTCATCGGCATCGACAAGAATGGCCTTGTACCGCCCTTGAAAAAGATGCCCCACCCTCTCGTGTATTTTATTAAAATAAGCCGTGTAGGCGGAATTTATAAAATGCATTATTTTGGATAAATTTCCGCCGGGGGTTTGAAGGAAAAGGTGAAAATGGTTTTCCATACAACAATAGACAAGGATGATGACCTGAAGTCTTTTATGGGCCAACTGAAGATAGCCAAGAAACTTCTCTCGATCCCCATCTGTACGGAAAACCGGCCCCTTCTCATTTCCTCGCGAAGTGACATGGTAAAAAGCCCCTGGGAATTCAATCCTGAGCTGTCGAGCCACGTTCGTCCTCTCAATAATAGACGTCTCCCGGGGTCAAACCTACTCATTACGCACAATTCTCCAGGGTAATATGCGTAATGAGTAGCTTTGACCCCGGTTTATCAGTTTAAAGGGAGGAGAGTTTGCGGTCGAATGCGGCTTTCTTGGCCTCGTAATCCCGGAGCAACGGCTCGAGCTCCTCGAGGAAAGCGTCCTCATTCTGCCGCAGCTCGTGTATAGACTTGCTAAGCTCGATGATTTTCGAGCTCTCCTTCGCCTTCGACGCCTCGACGATTTCATGATTCATGCGGCTCAACTCCGCCTCCGTTTTTTCAATGGCCTTCTCCAGCGCCTGGATTTTCTGTTCTAGCGGCTTAAGCACCTTTCCCTTCTCGGTCAAAACCTCCGACCGGAGTCGCCGCATCTCCTTCTTTCCCACCTTTTCTGGTTGGAGCACAGGCGTGGTCGCTGCCGCAACCGCATGTCCTTTCGCTTTTGTATGATCAAGAGGTTGCGGCTTTATCTGATCTTGCCCTCGTTGCCCAGTATAGTCCACGCCAGTAATTCTGCGGGCGCCTTTGCCCAGTCCTGTGCTTAACCCTGCGCCAGAACTCGCGCCAGCATCCATGCCCCATACTGCACCTGGCTTGATACCTTTGCCTTCATCCGCGCTCGCACCTGCGCCCGCTACGCTGCCCGCAGCCGCCCCCTCTTCTTCGCCTGCCCCCGCCGCCTCTTCTTCGCCCGCGCCCGCCCCATCCACTTCCGCCTTCTTCCGCTTCCTCCTCTGCCCTCCCTCCTCCCCTCGCCACCCCACCCTCTCCAGGAACCGCTCGTAGCTTCCCTCGTGCACGGAAATGCCGTCGTCCTGAAACACGATCAACCTTTCCGCCAGCCCGTGCAGGAACATCTCATTATGCGTCACCATCACCACCGCCCCATCGAAATTATCGATCGCCGCGAGCAGCGCATCGCTCGATTCCATATCCAAGTGGTTATTCGGCTCGTCCAGCAGCAATAAATTCAACGGCGTAGCAATGAGCTTCCCCAGCAGCACCCGGCTTTTCTCCCCCCCCGACAGCACTTTTATTTTTTTCAGCGCGTTATCTCCCTCGAACATCATCACACCGCAAATCATCCGCGCCCGCGCCGGGTCCATATCCGGCGCCGCACTCCCAATCTCCTCCAGCACCGTGTTCGCCTCCCCAAAACTTTCCACATGCGTTTGCTCAAAATATCCCGCCGCAACCGCCATCGGGCTCGCGATCTCTCCTCTCTCCGGCTTCAGCACGCCCGCCATCAGCTTCAGCAGCGTCGTCTTCCCTTTCCCGTTTTGCCCTATGACGAACACCCTATCATGCGCCCCGATACTAATCCCAAAATCCTTCACGATCGGCCGCTCCACTTCATATCCGAACGACACGTCATTCACGCTCATGGTGTACTTTCCATGAAATTTCTTATACCCAAACGAGAAGTCCAGCGATTTCAACTTCTCCAGCTTTTCCTTTCTTCCCATTTTGGCCAGCGTCTTCTTCCGCGACTGCACCAAACCGGTCAGCTGGGCCGACGCCCTGAACTTGGCGATAAATTCCTCGATCTCCTTCCGCTTCCGCTCATCATTGATCCGCGTCTTCTCGTACGTCTCCTCTTCCATCGCAATTTGGCCGTACAATTTCCCCGTGTCCCCCGCAATCTTCTTCACTTTCTGCCTGTGGATCGCCATGGTGTGCGTAACGACCTTGTCCATGAAGCTCCGGTCATGGGTCACCAGAATGAGCTCGCCCGGCCAGCTCACGAGAAATTTTTCCAGCCACCTGATCGACGTGATGTCCAGGTAATTATTCGGCTCATCCAGCAGGAGCAGGTTATAATCCGCGAGCAGCACCTTCGTCAGGTTCAGCCGTACCTGAAATCCCCCGGCCAGCTCGCTGGGATGCTTCTCCAAATCCTTTTTCCCGAACCCCAGCCCCGTCAATATCTTTTCGACCCGCCAGGTCTGATCGTGCGCCTCGGCGCCAAGTCCCTTCAGCGCCTCCCCGAACACCGTATCTTCTGTAAAATCAAGCTGTTGCTCGACATATCCGATCCGGTAATTCCGCGGCACCGCGATGCTGCCTTCATCCGGCTCTTCGATCCCCGCCAAAATCCTGAACAGCGTCGTCTTTCCGTGACCGTTCCTTCCCACCAGCCCCACCCTCTCCTTGCGGTTGATCTTGAAGCTCACGTTGTCGAACAGAATCTGATCCCCGTATTTCTTGGAAAGGTTCTCGACCGCGATCATGGTTTAATATCCTCGGCGGCACGCGCGGCGCATCAAGTCTGCGGAATCCAGTGCCATTTTTTATTCACGAGCTTTCCGATCTCCATGGCCCACAACGGCAGCGACGAAATCGTGAGCAATACAACCATATCCAGCAAGCTCAGCGCTTCCACCCTGAAGACCCTTTGCGTAAATGGGGTATAGAGGATCAAAATCTGTAGCACGAGCGACCCCATGCTCGCCAGCAGCAACTTGCCGTTCGTGAAAATCCCCAGCTTGAAGAACGATACGGACTGGCTCCGGCAGTTCAACGCCTGAAAAAGCTCGCTGCAGGTCATGGCAAAGAGAGCGGCCGTCCGCGCCCGCACGATCCCCTCCTTCTCAACTAACAGCACAAAACAAAACGCCAACAGACTGCAGAACGCAATGAAAACGCCCTGCGCCAAAATCAGCCGTGCCACCCGCCCGGGTATCACGGCCTCATCCGTCTTCCGCGGCGGCCGCTTCATGACGTCAGGATCGACGGGATCGACGCCCAGCGCCAGGGCCGGCAGCCCATCCGTCACAATATTTACCCAAAGGATTTGGACCGGGAGCAGCGGCAGTGGCAGCCCGACCAGCGAAGCCACGAACATAACCAGTATCTCGCCCGCGTTGCACGACAACAAATAATGAATAAATTTCTTGATATTGTCGTAGATGCCCCGCCCCTCCTCCACGGCGGCCACAATCGAGGCAAAATTATCGTCCGTGATGATCATGTCCGAGACTTCTTTGGTGACATCGGTGCCGGTGATGCCCATGGCCACGCCGATATCGGCCTCTTTGACGGCCGGCGCATCATTGACCCCATCTCCCGTCATCGCCACCACATCGCCCCGCTTGCGCCAGGCCCGGACCGCGCGCAGCTTATGCTCGGGCGACACGCGCGCATAAACCGACGTCTTTTGCACTTCGCCTTCGAATTCCGCCTCGCTTATTCTATCGAGTTCCTCCCCCGTCAAAGCCAGGCTATCCGGCCCAAAAAATCCGAGCTCTTTCGCAATAGCCACAGCCGTATTCTTGTGGTCTCCCGTGATCATCACCGTTTTGATTCCCGACTCCCGGCATTTGCCGATGGCTTCTTTAGCTTCCTCGCGCGGCGGGTCGATCATGGCAATGAGCCCGGCAAACGTCAGCTCGCTCTCGATGACACTCGCCTCATATCGCTCCGGCTTCCTCTCAAACACCCTGTATGCGACGGCCAGGACTCGAAGGGCCTGATCCGAGAGATAATTGTTCGCTCTCAATATCCTTACGATATCTTCATTAAACATCCGGCGCTCGTCACCGCGCTCCTGCACGCGCGTGCAATTCTCGAGCAGAATGTCGGGGGCGCCTTTGACATAGGCGATATACCTTTCCCCGCCCCCGCTCGCCTCCTGCCGGACAATGGTCATCTTTTTCCGCTCGGAGTCAAACGGAATTTCCTCGACAAATAGGAGTTTAGATTCGAGCTCCTCTTTCCATATCCCGGCCTTGGCCGCCCCGGTGAGAATCGCCCCTTCCGTCGGGTCGCCGACAATTGCGTACTTGCCCCCCTCTTCCTTTAGCTCGGCTCCATTGCAGAGCACTCCGCAGCGAAGGCACTGCATGAGGTCCGGATGGTTTTGAGGGGCCGCCGGCTTTTCGTCGAAGTTAAACTCCCCTTTCGGCTCATACCCCGCTCCCGTAATGGTAAAAAGCCCAGTATGCGTATAAACCGCCCGCACGGTCATCTCGTTCTTCGTCAGCGTTCCCGTCTTGTCCGAGCAGATGACGGTGGCGCATCCCAGCGTCTCCACGGACGGCAGCTTCCGGATAATCACATGGCGCTTCACCATCCTCTGGACCCCCAGCGCTAGGGCAATAGTCACGACGGCAGGAAGCCCTTCGGGGATCGCGGCCACGGCCAGGCTGACGGCCGTCAAGAACATGTCCAGGATTTTTCCGCCCCGCAGCAGCCCCATCGTAAAAACTATGGCCACCAATACGAAGCACAAATAAACGATCCACTTGCCGAACTTCTCCAGCCTCTTCTGGAGCGGCGTCGTCTCGTGCTCGATGGCCTGGATCATGCCGGCGATCTTGCCGAGCTCGGTGTGCATCCCGGTTTCGGCAACGACGGCCCGCCCCTTTCCCGCAACAACCGACGTTCCCAGGTAAACCATGTTCGCCCTTTCGGCGAGCGGGATCTCTTTTTCATCCAGAGCGAGCTGGGTTTTCATGACGGGAGTGGATTCTCCGGTGAGGCTCGCTTCCTGGACGGCAAAATTGGGGGTATGCCAGGCGACGCGGCTGTCGCCGGGAATATGGTCGCCGGCCTCAAGCTCGATCAGGTCTCCGGGCACGAGCTCCGCGGAAGGAATGACCTGCCGCGCACCTCCCCGGATTACCCGCGAGGTCGGCGAGGCAAGCTTGCGGAGGGCGAGAAGTGATTTTTCGGCCCGGTATTCCTGGACAAACCCCAGGATGGCGTTCAGGATGACAATAACAATGATGGCCAGCGCGTCAACCCATTCTTTGAGGAAGCCGGAGACAAGCGCGGCTCCGATGAGAACCCAGATGATAAAATCTTCAAACTGCTCCAGGAAAATTTTGAGCGGGGTTCGGCCCTTCTTCTCCTTAAGCTGGTTGGGGCCGTATTTTGCCAGGCGCTGGGCGATACTTTCGGCAGGAAGGCCGGAGGTTGGGTCCGTTTCCAGGGTGCGGATCGTCTCCTCGATATCGAGATGCCACCAGTTCTTCATCGTCGGCTCACATTAAAAAGATACCATAAAATCAGGGATTTTCATAATACACTGGCCATTCCGAAATACAAACATGCCGTGCATAAATAGTGCTCCCGCAAGAAGAATAAATGGGAATTTGTACCGAAGGAAGGAGCGATTCGGCTAGAGAATAGTATACCTGGAATAACCTATATTACGATTTTTCTTCACCGGGCTGTGCCTGCATTTTTTTAGGCTTTTTTGCCAGTATCCATATATAAACAATAAAAGCGGCGAGGAAACAGAGTACACACAATAAATCAACCTTTCTTCTGCCAAATAGTCGCAACGGATTTGCAAGTCTGCTAGGCCAGAATAACCGAACATCTGATTGATATAGCCCATCTGTCAATATATGTACCCAGGCGCCAAAAATTCCCGAGAAAATCATTTTGCGAATATTCGTTCTATAGGGGATTTGTATCTTATCCATTATCCATTTAAAATATCCCCTAAAAAAATAGGCTACTATCCCCCAAAGTATTCCTGCAGCGGCACCAAGCAGAAGCGTATGAACATATCTTGGTCCAAAACGCCTGGGGTGCCGGAATTCAACGACGAATATTTCGAAATCAATCACCAGATTCACGAGCACAAATACCGGAATATCAACCCACCTTCTTAATAGGAGTCCAATTAAACTACTGGGACCAAAATGATAGGGTGTATATGGCACGATTTTTTCTCCGAATAAATAATCCAAAAATTAATTCAACAGCTGGCGAATTCCTCAACTTACAGTCCGCTTGCCGGCTTTACGCAGTTGATACTGCTGCTCGATCCAAGCATAGGTTTTCCGCATACCGACCCTAAGCGGTGTGCTCGGTTCCCAGCCGAGAATACGCTTGATCATTGTGTTGTCGCTATTTCGGCCCGCAACTCCCTTGGGCGCAGTCGGGTCATACCTCCGTTTGAACTTCACACCAGCGATGTCTTCGACGAGGCTGACAAGGTCAGCCACAGAAACGAGCTCGCTCGTCCCGAGGTTGATGGGAGTCGCGACAAGGCCATCACAGTGCATGATCATGTCGATGCCTTTAACGCAATCATCGATATACATGAAGCTCCGGGTCTGCGTCCCGTCTCCCCATATCTCGATCTCTGTCTTGCCCAAATCTTTAGCTGCGATAACCTTCCGGCAGATGGCGGCCGGCGCTTTTTCGCGCCCGCCATCCCATGTGCCCCATGGTCCATAGACGTTATGGAAACGGGCGATGAAAGTCTTCATCCCACGCTCCGCCCAATATTCCTGGCAGAGCATTTCGGAAATCAGTTTTTCCCAGCCGTAGCCGCGCTCAGCCATCGCCGGATAGGCATCAGATTCCTTTAGGGCACGGACATTCGGGTCTTTCTGCAGATCAGTGTTATAAACGCACGCCGAGGACGAGAAGAAATAGCGCTCCGCGCCCGCTCGATAGGCCGATTCGATCATGTGCGTGTTGATAAGAACGCTGCGGAGGCATTCGATCCGAAACCGTTCGATGAAACCCATGCCCCCCATATCGGCTGCGAGCTGATAGACTTCCGTAGCTCCTTGACAGGCCTTCCGGCAATTCTTCTCGTCGCTAAGATCCAGGCACAAGCATTCGACACCAGGGACGCACTGATACCATTCGGAAAGCGGCTTCTTGTCAATAGCTCGGATGCGGGTAAATCTTTTGTCATGGAAATATCGGGCAAGTGCCCCTCCGATAAACCCCCCGGCACCGGCTATGACAATCTGGATGTTTTTATTAGCACTCTTATTTTTCGTTCCGAATTTTTTATCAGCCATTTTTTTGTCCCATTTGGTCTAAATTATGTGTTCTGACGTGCGAAATAAACCATATCACTCGTGAGATATTCGCGTCAATATTTTGAAAATTAAGCTGAAAAGATATAGGAGAGAAGGAAAAACCCTTAGCCGCTGGGCTGATGTTTATCGCCGGTTGCGCTTTTTGGCAGCAAAAAGCCCTAAAGAAAGCACTCCCGCGCCAAGCAGAGCAAGTGTGGCAGGTTCTGCAACGGAGTATGGAGGTTTAGGCTTACGAGGTCCAGCATTAGCGGATGTCGCGGCCGACATCGCCCAGAAGAGAAGAAAAAGCGCTGTCAACGGAACTGTGAACTTTATCATAAGGTTTTTCATTTGGGCCTTCCCTGCTTCCTTTCCTAAGCCTTTCGATGAAAATAATACATATATAATAAAATAGTTGTCAAGTAGATTTCCGAATAAAATTAAACAAAATTGAGAATGACATTTTTTGACACATTTTTAGCTGCGGTTTAGCAAAAAATTGTCTTAGATCTTGTCTGCCAGAACGTTTTCTCGGCCTTCAGACCTCCTCAGGAACCAAAGTATTAATCCAAGAAGGACCAGCCCCACCGCAAAGAAGACGGAACCTGCAAACTTATGATGAAAATCCCCTTCGATGAACCTCATATCGATATGATACGAGAGCAGGTAAAGGCCGACAATTCGAAGCCCGTTTTTGAATACTGCAACAGGAAAAACAGCCAAGGCCAAAACGCCCTTTTTCCAGAATTTTCTAAGAAAGAGGTGTCCGGCTAGGATACCGGTTATAAAAAGTGCCAGGCTCGACCGTATCCCGCTACATTCTTTGGCGACCTCAATGCTGAAGCCTGGAAGATAGAAGACAGAGCCCTCCCGGGTGAAATGCACGCCTATTGCCTTGAAGAGCAAGTTCGTAACACTCGTGGAAGCCGTAACTAGGACGGAAATGATTTTTCCCACCAATATCGCGGGGATGGGTACTGCAAAGATGAGAAAAGCAGCCGGAAAGTACGCCTTCCTAAGCGCCTCTTTACCATAAAGAAATAAAAAAGATCCCAGCCAAAAGACAAGAGCGGAAAAAGTCGCAATCGAAGCGTAATCGTTGGGATCAGCCTCCAGACCTCGCCCGACCAAGCGAAGAATAGCTCCCGCCGCCATGATAAAAAGCCCGGGGAAACAGAAAGAACGCGATCTCCCAAATATTTCTTTTCTCTTCCTAAATAGGAAAAAAGCGCTGATGACCGGGATCAAAGGAATGTGGGAGTAATAATCAGTCAGCTTGGAATTCTGCAAAAGGTCTCGCAGCGGTGAAAACGCCATCCAAATCGCAACGATGGAAAAGAGGACAAGCAAAAGGCTTTTCAAGCTCTGACGTTTCATTTTGCGAAGATCATAATTTACAGCAAATCGAGATGTCAACATCAAGCGAGCCGTTTTATTGAGCCCAATCCAAATTTTCGTCTGGGGATTTGCAGCGGCACTTTAAAACAAATGAGCTATTTTCCTAAGGCTTATTTGTATCTGAAGCGTTCGACAAGATTCCTGAAGAAAATATTTTGAAAAAACAGTTTTTTAAAGATAGGAAAGATTAGGATAAGACTGGCGAATTTACCGAAAATAGATTCACCCGTGCTACCCCTAGAGCCTTTCTTGGCCTTTATATCTGTAAGACTATCGTGGAGGCTCACGGCGGCCCGATCTGGGCAACGAGCTACCCCTAGGTCGGTTCTACCCTCAGTTTTGTTCTACCGGTGGAAGCCTATTAAAAAGAGGTAGAGCTTTTTTTGCCTAACGCCAGCCTGTATCTGAAGCTTTCGGCAGCTCTTCTAAATAGTCTATTCTGGTAGAATAGCCTTTCCATCAAGCCGTTTGCCAGAATTCGACTCACTAGCCTTCCAATTACACCGTACTTCTGAAATATTCGCCGAACCGCATCGCGGTGTACCTGGTTGCGAATTTTTGCGAGGTAGCGGTATAGTTTTATCCTTTCCTGCTTGGGCAACTCGGGGGTTTCGAAAACAGGAGCCTTGGTAAGGCAGGAGATGTCGTTGAGATATTCCTCAGGTTTGATAAGGAAATAACCACTCTTTCCGACCCAATCATAGAGCTCAGTGCCGGGATACGGGATCGTGTTGTAGAAATGGACTTCCTGGATCGGGTATTTCCGGCTGAGTCTGACCTTGTCTTCCACGTCGCTCCTCGTCTCATACGGCGTACCCACGACGAACAGCAACTTAACGTTATAGCCGAGGTCACAGGCTAGCTTAATGGCCCGCTCAATGGCCTCCATGGTCTCGCCTTTCTTGACTATTTCCAGTATCTTGTTATTGCCTGCATCGACTCCGAAGGCGATATAGTTGAAGCCCACCTCACGCATTCTCATCAGCATCTCTTTATCCACACAATCGGCCCTGATGCCATTAGAGCAACGCAAGAATAGCCCCTTGAGCCCTCGTTTCTCGATTTCATCACATATCTCGAAGACGCGCTCTCTTATCAGATTGAAATTATCGTCGTCGAAGTTGAACTGCCGATAGCCACGGCTATACCAGTACTCTATTTCATCCCCGACATGTTTTGCACTTCTGGGTCGGAAAATGGGTGAGATGATCCGGTTAGGACAGAAGATACACTGGTGAGGGCAGCCTCTGCTCGAATATATGGTTATCTCCGGAACATACCTTCTCATTTCAAATTTTTCATATCGTGGCCAAGGTATCTGGTCTAAGTTGGAGACAAATTCTCTATCGCCAGTGTAAACAACATCATCGCCGTTTCTGAAGATTAAGCCTTTTATCTCATTTTCTGGAACGCCTTGGCAGAGTTCGGTGAGGGTGCCCTCTCCTTCAAAAACGACACCGTAATCTATCTCCGGACATTCCTTTAAGACCTGATTTTTCAAAATGGTCACATGTGGACCACCAACTACGATTCTCAGGCGTTCATCAAAATTCCTGATCGCAGACAGGAGTTGATAAAGCCTTCTATGTTCTAGGGAAATTAGACTCATCCCGACCAGATCAGGTTGAAAATCCCGGATTTTCTGATGAAGGTGTCTAAGTTTATAGCCCAGATTCATATCTAGAACATCATACTCGATCCCCTGATCGGACAACGTCTCGGCCAGATATGCCTGACCGATGTGCGGCGTAAGGCCTCTCCATTCAGCATGATAAGGTGGATTTACGATCAGCACTTTGCGAAACCTTACCCTTCCGTTAGTTTTCTGTTTCATAGTTATATCCTCCCTGCCCCGGGTGATACCACTCATGACATAGACTGCTTTGTTCCTCTTACAAATATCAAGTGCTCCATGCCGCTTACTAAAGTGGTCTGACTAAAATTATTCTTATCAAACCAGCCTAGTACTTCTTCACGGGTATGACGAGTCATAAAACTGGGGTGGAGAGAATTGAAAAGAAAAAATGCATTCGATTTTAATGAGGTCTTGCGCTTCTTAAGTATCCTTTTAGCCAGAGACAGCGCCGGGGCAAGACACCAACTAACATAAAGCAATAATCTCCGAGGCATTCTATGAGATATACTAAAGAAATCTTTGAGCTTCACGGTGAAAGCCAGATCCTCTTTATCAGGTACTGCCACCATTAATCTGCCAGACGATCTCACCAAATTAGCCAGGTTTTCAAATGCCTGAGCAGGATTATGGACGTAGCATATTGCCAGTTTGCTCCATACATAATCAAAGGCCTCATTTTTAAACGGTAAATTGGCGATATCTGCTTGGATTATATGTACATTCTGGCTAGACTGGCAATATTGATGAATTCGTTCTATTGAAGAGGCGATATCTATGCCGATAATCTCGACTCCATACTCCCCCAATGCTCTTGTTAGGCGTCCACACCCGCAGCCAGCGTCAAGAACAACGCTGCCAAGTAGGTCAGCAGCGCCTATGCCAAGATAATTGAAAAAATTGTCAAGTTCCTGTTGTTCTGTTTCTCCATAGTACGTATTAGTCTCCAGCTTTCCTTCAGATTGTATAGCCCATTGATAACCCCAGCTTTCCGCTAAGTCTATTCGGTCGCCCAAATCAAGCATCATTCTGGGAACACCCTTAAATATTGGAAAAGATCTTTGACAGTTGCCACATTGAAGAAGGCCCTCAGTTACTTGAACATTGGTCACCTCTTTTTCAAGCAACTCTAGGTCATGTTTACAATTTGGACAGCATAAGAGATCTAGTATTTTTCTTTGCATCGTATATCTATCTTTTCCAGGATACTGTAATGACCCCCCGAAAATCAAGATGCATCTTCCTCTGCCGTCCACTTCCTGACCTTTATATCTCCACCTCCTTGGTCGAGTATAAACTCTAACTACCGGACGTGTCTACCTTCTCAGGGGGTCAATATAGTAATGATCGCTGCTGGCGATCACATTTTCGATTTTTCAATCCTAGGTAGCCCGATCGGATGCGATAATGTATAATATAAATGGGATAATAGACAATCACCGGCGGACGGAAAATCTCGGTGGCTTCAATTCTTGTGCTTTTCATCTTTGTATAGCAGATGACAGAAAATTTACATCAATTAACACTTCTTGACCTCGGATTCGCAGGCCTCGCCTTCCTTAAAACAGTCAGCCAAGATGAAGAAAAAAAGTGAACCTTCAAGATCGAATCTCCGGGCCGGAGATATTGTGGAGGTCAGGAGCTTTGATGAAATCGCTTCTACCTTAGGGGATGACGTCACGATGGCGGAGTTGCCTTTCCAGCCTGAGATGCGGAAATATTGCGGGGGCACATATAGAGTTCTTCGGCCGGTTAAAAAATTGATCATCGAAAACGCCAATACGGGGTTAAGAGGAATCAGGAACACGGTTCTGTTGGATGGCATCAATTGTGATGGCCAGTATCACCATGACTGTACCAGGTATTGCTTCTTTCTATGGAAAGAAGCCTGGCTAAAAATGGCTGGCCATCAACAGCATCCTGCCAAACCGCCTGCTGATTTTAATGATACCGCGCTCCAGCCCCTCCACCAAATCCCTCAGCCATTATCCGGCGATTGCCAATCCATGACGCTAGTGAAAGCCACCTACCCCTTGCCGATCTGGAACCTTAAACAATATATTTGGGACATCACCGATAACACTTTGCCCCTCTTAAAAAGGATTATTCTTCTTTCAGTATCAATTGCCCGGCACATTAAGAAATTGCTTAGATTCAGTCTTCCTAATAGGCTAAGCAGTCATCTGGATAAAAAGCCATACATTGACTTCACCTTGCAACCCGGAGACTGGGTAGAAATCAAGAACATGGATGAAATCATGGCAACCTTGGACAGTTCAGGAAAGAACCGGGGTTTGGCGTTCACCAAGGAAATGAAAAAATTCTGTAGCCAGAGATTTTCCGTGCTTAGGTCCGTCGATCAGATCATAATCGAAGGAACCGGGGAAATACGGAGACTTTCACATACGGTGATTTTGAAAGCGGCAAATTGTGATGGCCAACCCCATTTTGGATGCGGCCGCAACTGTTACTTGATGTGGAGAAAGATCTGGTTGAAAAAAGTATAAGTGTCAAATGGCAGCAGCATATACTTATCTTCCCGGCCTGATCACTCCCGTTAGGTTAAATCCATCGCTTAGGTCTTCACTTATATGAATCTTGAAATCATTGATCCGATTGAATACCCTGATTGGGACGCGCTTTTGCTGCGGAATGAAGATTATTCTTTTTTTCATTCATCAGCTTGGGCGAAAACCCTCAAAGAAAGTTATGGATGCGATCCGGTCTATTTCGCTTCAATCGAGGCTGGCCGATTGTCTTTATTGATGCCCTTCATGAATGTCGTTAGTCCTCTAACAGGCCGAAGAGGGGTTTCCCTTCCTTTCACCGACCGATGCGCACCGTTTTTTTTGACAAAGGAACTTTTATGGGCCGCTGTGGAACGCGCAATTGATTTCGGCAAAGAAACCAGGTGGAAATACATCGAGTGGAGAGATGCGGCCTATTTCTCTGAAGAACCGTCCCCCTGGGAAGTTTACTATACTCATGACCTCAATCTCTTGAGGACAGAGTCGGAGCTATTCTCCTCTCTCAAAGACAGCAATCGGAGAAACGTCAACAAAGCAATCAAAGAAGGCGTGTCCATAAAAATCGGCCGTTCTTTGGGCTCCTTGAAGTCGTTCTATCGACTGAATTGTATGACAAGAAGGCGGCACGGTCTACCGCCCCAGCCATTCTTTTTCTTTAAAAAGGTCTTCGATTTCGTTATTTCCAAGGGATATGGAATTGTCGTTTCTGCATTTTATTCAAATAACGTGGTCGCTGCGTCAGTCTTTTTTCATTTCGGGAAGAATGCTATATATAAATATGGGGCTTCTAATATGAAGTATCAGAATTTGAGGCCCAGTAACCTGCTCATGTGGGAAGCCATAAAATGGTATAGAAATCAAGGATATGAAGCACTCAATTTTGGGAGGACCGAGTTCAATAATCAAGGACTTTTGCATTTTAAAAGCCTGTGGGGTGCGATTGAGAGTCCACTAAAATATTACCGATACGATTGCAAAAAAAAGGCTTATCTCCAAAATTATCCGCCATTCGATATTCAAAATAAAATACTCACTTGGACACCGGCTAGTATTCTTCGCATTTTCGGACGATTATTTTATAAACATGTCGGGTAACATTGTTTATTTTGATCATCGAGCTTAAGAATATCATGCTTGCCAGGCTTAGATTGACGCGGACGACAAAGGCTGCAAATACAAGATTCTTGTTGCATTATTCCCAAATGACCATGATTGCTAAGCATAATAAAAGTTTGTATATTATCATTCGATCCGTTATTAAGTATGATAGGCGCTACTTCAAGCAATATTTTCACGAATATTTAGAAGCGATGCAACCCATAAAGATTAGTCATGATCCTGTGGGCAAGCAAATCATAGGCTACGCATGATGATTTATTTTGTTATTTTTTTTACTGTGACAATCATATTAATAATCCTTTCTGCCAAATGGGAACTTAACAGGAAAATTGCTTTTCCTTGGGCCATCTTGATGGGAATTCTTGCCTGCACGACGATCGCATTGATAAAAAGAGCCGGATATAATCTTCATCCTCTCCAGCTTTTATTTATTGCCGGCTCACAGGCTTTGATCCTCTCCCTAATTGCAGTTCTTATTCTCTTTTTCAGAAACCCAGAGAGGACGCCGCCCGCGCAGGAGGGTATCATTATTTCCCCTGCTGACGGAATCGTCAAATATGTCAAAGAGATCCATAATGGCGAATTTCCTTTTGCTCTAAAGAATAAAAATACGATTCCGATTAGCGAGTTTGTTGGAACTGATATTATTGCCGGCAACGGGATACAGATCGGAATTGGAATGAGCCTCTTGGACGTGCATGTTAATCGCAGTCCTATCGCCGGCAAAATTTCTCTCCTTAGAAGGATTCCCGGCACGTTTAATTCCTTGAAGAAAATAAATTCGCTTCTTGAAAATGAAAGAGTCGCTGCAATAATTGAAGGCCGCGTGATTAAAATCGGCATTGTCCTGATTGCTTCACGCCTGGTGAGAAGAATCTGTATGTATCTAACTGAAGGAGCGGAGGTTGCTTTTGGCCAAAGGATAGGGATGATAAGATTCGGGTCCCAGGTGGACGTAATAATGCCTATGAGCAGGACTTTAAAGATCAATGTGAAGCCGGGCGACAAGGTTAAGGCAGGCGCATCAATCTTAGCCTCATTTTAGCAAAGATGATACGATAGGATTCACATGAAAACACCAGGTGCCGTCGTTACAGGAGGAGACTTTCAGGCGCTCGGCGTTATTAAAAGCCTGGGTCGAAAAGGCATTCCTGTTCATGTTTTAGATCACGAACTCTCCATCGGGCGCTTTTCTCGCTATTGCAAAAGATTCTCCTTTGCTCCCAATCCCTCAATGGAAGAAGAATATCTTGGCTTTCTAATGGATTATGCAAAAAGACTGGAACTAGACAAATGGGTTTTATATGCAAACAATGACCGAGTCGTCTGTCTATTGTCCAAGCATAAAAAAACGCTTGAAAAGCACTTCCGTATCCCATCGCCGGACTGGGAATCGATCAAGTATGTTTTCAACAAGAAAAATACTTACCAGCTGGCAGAATCGCTGGGCATTCCGGCGCCTAAAACATACTATCCTCAAGATGTTTATGACCTTGAAAAGCTCGACATGAGCTTTCCCGTCGTTATCAAGCCTGCGACAAGAGACGTCTTTTTCGAAAAGTTCCGCAAGAAAGCTTTCCTAATCCAGGACAAGCAGCGCCTACTCCAGATCTATAAGACGGTTTGCGACGTCATTCATCCTTCTGAGGTGCTTATCCAAGAATTTATTCCGGCAGGGCCAAAACATCTCTATTCCTTTTGTCCGTTTTTTAAGGAGGGGAAGGTTGTCGCGAGAATTATGGCGAGACGGTCCAGACAGCACCCCATGGACTTTGGACAGGCCACCACATTTGCTGAAACCGTGTATATCCCTGAACTTGAGGATATGGGAAAAAAGTTTCTCGCAAAAATAAATTACTATGGACTGGCCGAAGTTGAATTCATGTTTGACACAAGGGATAAGCAATATAAATTCCTGGAGGTCAATGCACGGGTGTGGGGCTGGCATACCCTGGCCATTGGCGCCGGGATTGACCTGCCATACCTGCTTTTTCAAGATATGACCGGTCAGCCTTTGCAGATACCTTCCTCATTGAACGATATGAAATGGCTACGCTTAATTACCGACATGCCAACGGTCATGAGTGAAATGATAAAGGGGAGGATGTCGCTGAGGGAATATGTGTTATCATTAAAAGGCAAAAAAGAATTAGCGGTTTTTTCTTTAGATGACCCATTGCCCTTTTTTGCAGAAATTCTTATGATTCCGTATCTTTGGGCAAAAAGAGGCTTCTAATAAACTATGCATGTCCGGATCTGCAATCCCATTCAAGATAAAGGCTGGACGAAATTGGTTGAGGGGCACCAATCGAGCTCAATTTATCAGCACCCGCTGTATATGGAAGCGCTCGCAAGGACTTATCCACATCTTGAACCATTAGGCTTTGTCATAATGGATGGCAATGACAACTATATAGCGGGTATTCCTTTTTTTTTAATAAAGAGCCGTCTAACTGGGCGGCGTCTTGTTTCGCTACCCTTTTCTTCTTACTCAGATCCTTTGGTAAAGTCCCGTGAAGAATTCCAGTCGTTATTTCAGGAAGTCGTACGATTTTATTCTGAAAACCATTTAGATTATATTGAATTAAAGCCTTTGAAGAGTATTGGATTTATAGAGGGAAACGCGTTATTGACTGCCAGCTTTGATCAGAAAACGCACGTCATGGGACTCAGTCAAAACCTCGATGCTCTTCTGAAAAATCTTGACAGAACAAATGTTAGACAAAAAATTGCTCGGGCTGAGAAGGGCGGCATTTATGTGCGCGATGCGTCAACAGAAGAAGAAATACTGGCCTTCTATGCCTCTCTGCTCAAGTCAAGGAAACGCCTTGGCCTGCCGCCACAGTATCTTAGTTTCTTCCTGAATCTGTGGAGATCATTATACCCTGCAGGATTTTTAAATCTGCTGTGTGCTGAGATGAATGGTTCAACAATCGGATTTTTGCTCTATTTAAAGTTCAAGAAAACTATATATGCTGAATATATCGCATCTGATTATGATAAATTTGCTTTAGGTGTAAACCAGGCTTTGTTTTGGACCGCTATTAAGCAGGGAGTGTCGAAGGATTATGAGCTTTTCGATTTTGGCAAGAGCTTAAATAAAAATATTGGATTATTGAATTTTAAAAGACATTGGGGAGGACTGGAGAATGAAGCCCCCACGTTTTATTACCCGAGTTCTAAAAGCATTTCATTGACAAAACAAGAAAGATATTCTTATAAATTAATGTCATATTTATACAAAAAAATGCCAGAGCCACTATTGAAATGGTCAAGCAGGTTCCTTTACAAGCACATGGGATAGCCAAAATGTTGGAGATACTTCCTCAAAGAGCATTCGTCCAGCGAATTGGTGAATAAGAAGAATGAAACTAATTATTTTTTATTATCTGATCGAGTTTATCATTCCAGGAAGGTCTCAAGAATACAGGCCCCAGCGAAAACGGATGGCCACGACGCGCCGAGCAAAAATCTGGATTGATCTAGACAACACGCCTCATGTGCCCTTCTTTATCCCCATCATTCGTGAATTGGAACGCCGTGGTCATCAGGTAGTCCTGACGGCGCGGGATGCGTTCCAAGTCTGCGAACTCGCAGACGAAAAGGGAATACAATATATTAAGATAGGTCATCATTACGGCAAGAACCCGTTCATGAAGGTCTTCGGCCTGCTGTGGCGTTCGCTACAGTTTTTGCCATATTACATACGCCAAAGACCAGTCCTGGCGCTTTCGCACGGTGCTCGCTCTCAAATCTTGCTTTGTAACTTGTTGAGAATTCCAACTGTTCTCATTACTGATTACGAACATGGGCGAACCGCTCCAATGGCTTTCCCAAGATGGGTGATAGTGCCGGATTCTTTATTCGGACATAAATTCCCTGTAAAGGCTAATCGAGTTCGGCTCTTCCGTGGAATCAAGGAGGACGTTTACGTCCCCGAATTCAAGCCGGATCTCTCGTTTCTGGACGAACTGGGTCTGCGGCACGATGAGACCATCGTTACTGTCAGGCCCCCCGCTAGCGAAGCTCATTACCACAATCCCGAGAGCGATGTGTTGTTAGTCGAGCTCATGTCAAGAATCTGCCGGATGCCGGGAGTCCGCGCGGTTCTGCTGCCTCGCAATCACGAACAGGAGCTAGCGCTCCGGGCCAATTACCCAGAATGGTTCAAGGATAGCAAGACCGTTGTCCCGCCTCGGGCGGTGGACGGCCTTGATCTCATTTGGAATTCCGACCTTGTGGTCAGCGGCGGCGGAACGATGAACCGGGAGGCCGCGGCCCTGGGTGTTCCTGTATACAGCATTTTCCGCGGAAAAACCGCAGCCGTGGACCGCAGGCTGGAACAAGAAGGCCGATTGACCCTGATCAGGAGCACTGAAGAAGTCCGGACGAGAATCCACTTCACCCGTCGGGATAAAAGCCGCCTGCCCGACAATAAGCCACGGCCAGCCCTTGACGACATTGTCAATTATATAGAAGAGATCATTCGGAACGAAGGGATTCTCTCATAAAGGTGCCGAAATATCATTCTCTCTCTCCGTCAGGCCGCTTGGCGTCGCACCTTTTTTCTAAGTTTATTGAACATTCGAGGGATACCTGTTAAGTAGTGATCTGGTGTTCTTTCGCTCGCAATATCAAACTCTTGGCGAGTCATCCCAACGATCCTTAGGAAACTATCAAGCGCCAGCGGGGGTCTATGATCCTGCATAGCACTCAATTTCTCGAGTGCCGACTCGCGGTTCATCTTGCCCGACCGAATAAATAAACTTAACTTGGCTACTCTAGGATCATTACCCCTAAGTTTTTTAGTATATAAGTATTTGGCCACGGGGCTGGCTATGCAATCAGAATGTTCTTCGCCAAAGTGAATACCATATTTATGCTCAAGTAGTTCTTGATTCTTTTCCTCATCCCACTCTATATAGTCGGGAAGCACTACAAGACGTCTTTTCCCTAAAAGGCGTGCTATTCCTTCCAAGATGATATAGTTACGGCCATAACAAGAGCAGCGCACACGTTCCCGATAGTGCATACCTTTCATTACATTTCGAAAGTACCAAGGATCCCAAGGATTAAAGTCCTTTGGAGGCCCTGCCTCGGTGCGGCTGGAGCTACCAATGATTAAAAGTGGAATATCATACTCACGGGCAATAATAACGCTCATATTAAATGTTGAAAGTTCGCAGGGTCCACAAAAATTTCCAGTCTTCTGCATAAAGATTCTAGACAGTTCCGGAGCGAACGGATCGTGATAATATAGATGGCGTACTTTAAACGCCTTAACCAATTTCTCAATTCTTGCTTTTGCCTCTTCGGCCAAGAAGCCGCCATCTTTGGTAAAACTAAGGACCTTTAAGCCAAAGACCTCGCAACAGAGATAAAGCATATAAGAACTGTCTTTGCCTCCGCTAATGCCCACTAAAGCATCGTAGGTCTTTTTCTTGCGTTTTGCGGCCTCAAATATGCCTCGCAATTGTTCCTTAGAACGAGATTGCCATTCCGGATTGCCCATCCACTGAGCCCATTTTTTCTCAAAATACCTGCAGAAGTTGCATACCCCTTGCTCATCGAAAACAACTCCTGGATAGGTCTCTGGCATTATGCAACGAACACATCGTTTAACATCCCCATTATTCATTGATATCTCCTCCTTCAGACATTTAGAGCTATGTCAACGACACTATGCCACGAAAAACATCGAGAGACGGCAGCCTTCTTTATCCTTTGCGAGATGGGACTCTTCCATTACGGTCCGGTCGATTCGTGAAAAATGTTCGATGTTGTTGGCTCAAAGAACCTCAAAGTCGATGCCGCTTAGCGTAACACTTAGCTCCCATATTTTGTCTTGTAAAACTTTATCATACGAAATATCAGAAGACCTCTTTTCTTTCATTTCATTAAAATATTTTCCCGTAATTCCAATAACATCGTCAGCTGATGATAGAAATACAAGAGTTTCTGCTCCCTGATTAGGTGTAAGGAGTTGCCTCTTCTTTAAATAATAAATCCTGTGCTTCAACCAATGCCATAATCCGTTATTGCGCGCAAAATTCGTCGCTACGCCCCCGGGGTCAACCGCATTGGCCACAATTCCCCTGGCCTTCAGCTTATCCGCTAGCGAATAAGTGAATAAAACATTGGCGAGTTTTGAGTTTGAATACTGTCTTCTACCATCATATTTATGCGCCGTCAAGATATTTTCGATAGCACCATTGCCCGCGTAATGGGCTCCAGATGAGACGTTGATGATTCTTGCCGACTGAGACCTTTTCATCAAATCGATTAATGAAATTGTAAGCATAAAATGTCCCAAGTGATTTGTCGCGAACGTTAATTCTATCCCTTCTTTGGTTAATTGATGTTGCAGAAATTTAGCGCCGGCATTATTAATCAGCACATCAATGCGATCATAATCATTCTTGATCTTATCAACGGTGCTACGCACATCCTGAAGCAACGACAAATCGCACACAAAGTAATTCATGTTATCGTTGCCCGTTTTTTTCTTTATGTCATAACAGACTTTTTTTGCTTTTTCTTCATTCCTTCCAATAAGGATCAATTCATAATTTTTTTTCGCGAGGGCAAGCGCTGCTGCCTTTCCAATTCCTGAAGTTGCGCCCGTTATTAAACAGATATGTCGATTCATGTAATTTCCTATTCATTCGGACTCTTTCACGGTGTGGGATTGTAAATCATGACTCAAAAAGGTGTCAAGGAGCGCTTGAGTCCGTAGACTTGACATATTTTTCATTTCCTGCGTTTTTTTGTCTTTTCAATATACATACGTAAACAGCAAAAGATGCTATAAAACATAGAATAAGTAAAAAATCGATCTCTCTTCTATTGAATCGAAAGGACGGATGTATCATCTTGCTGGGCCAAAATAGCTTTATGTCTGATTTATATAGACTATCTATGAATATGTGTACCCAAGTCCCAAAAATTCCCGAGAAGATCATTTTGCGGATATTTGTTTTATAGGGAAGACGGATTTTAAGCATTATCCATCTAAAAAGTCTCCTAAAAAAATAAGCCGCAATCCCCCAAAGTATTCCAACGGCGGCGCCAATGAGAAGCGTATGAGCATGCTCTAGCACGAAACTCCTAGGACGCCACAGTCCAACGGCCAATACGACAAAATCAATAGCGAAATTTGATAATACAAATACCGGTATATCAACCCATCTTCTCAATAAGAATCCTAATAAACAGCTGGGTCCAATATGATAGGGCGTATATGGATATGGCATGATTCTTCTTCAAATTGATGATGATATCGCCGGCCACAGATCTATGTCAATAACCTGAGCCAGCTTGACTTTTTGAGTAGAAGATAATAGATTTACATAAGTTACTAGTTGTGAAGCGGGAAGCCGATTAGTTACAGCTTCGAAAAGGAAGGCCCTTTATAAAAACGTTCCAAGCAGAGCCAGTTAGCCCAGATTAGAAGATCCGAATCAATAGCCATCATTACATAAAATATTGCAGTTCTGGCTAATAAACTGGGAGGCAAGCCCTTATTGGCATTAGCGGATTGGCTAATGGAAAAAAGAAATGAAAAATATTAGTTTTTATTACCGTATAAAGCCCTTCGTCCCTAGAAGAATACAGATCGCCTTAAGAAGGAGAATTGCATCTTATAAGCGGAAACGGACGGAAGATATCTGGCCGATATATTCCGGAGCCGCTAAGGCGCCAGATGGTTGGAGGGGCTGGCCCGAAAAAAAAAGGTTCGCTCTTATCTTGAATCATGATGTGGATACGACTCGAGGACTCGAGAATTGCCTCAAACTCGTGAATGTGGAAAAGAAATTGAATTTCAGGTCCTCCTTCAATTTTGTCCCCGAGGATTACTTTGTCCCACCCTCACTTCGTCAGAGCCTCAATGAATCGGGCTTTGAAGTCGGAGTTCATGGACTTAAACACGACGGCAAGCTCTTTATCAACAGAAAAAGATTTGAAATAAAAGCGCGCAAAATTAATAATTATCTTAAAGAATGGAGTTCTGTCGGCTTTGCTGCGCCCTCGATGCTTCGTAATCTTGAATGGATGACGGATCTTGAAACCGAATACGGATGTTCTACTTTTGACACCGATCCTTTCGAACCTCAATCCGAAGGCATGCACACAATCTTTCCCTTTTTTGTTGCAAGCATTATAACGAATAGAACATATGTCGAACTCCCCTATACGTTACCTCAAGATCATGGCCTTTTCATAATCCTAAGAGAAAAAGATAATAATATTTGGAAGCAGAAGCTAGATTGGATTGCAGAAAATGGCGGAATGGCTTTATTGAACACACACCCCGATTATATGAACTTCGAAAAAACTCCTTGTTTTTTAGAACAGTATCCAGTAAGTTTTTATATAGATCTGCTAGAACATATTAGAACCAAGTATCCGGGGCAGTATTGGCATGTTCTTCCCCGCGAATTGGCACGATTCTGGAAATCCTCGATGCTTGAGACCGATGCCATTGTCACCCCAAAGGCGAAGGACACAAGGCCAAGATCTCAAGAAGATGGGCTCCGGCAAACGCGAATGACTAAGACGCGCGGAGTAAAAATCTGGATTGATCTCGACAACACACCTCATGTGCCGTTCTTTATCCCCATCATTAGCGAATTAGAACGCCGCGGTTATCAGGTAGTTCTGACGGCGCGAGATGCGTTCCAGGTTTGTGAGCTCGCGGAGGAAAAGGGAATACAATACATTAGGATCGGTCATCACTACGGGAAGAACCCGTTCATGAAGGTCTTTGGCCTGCTGTGGCGTTCAGCCCAACTTATGCCGTTTTATTTACGCCAGAGACCGGGCTTGGCGCTTTCGCACGGATCCCGCTCCCAAGCCTTGCTATCCAACTTGCTTCGAATTCCTACTGTACAAGTTATGGACTACGAATACACGCGAACGATCCCGCTCGCCCGTCCCCGTTGGGAGATTGTGCCCGAAGCGTTGCTTCACGAAAAGCTCTATTCGAAGCCTAAATACGTTCGATACTATCGCGGAATCAAAGAGGACGTCTATGTTCCCGAATTCAATCCGGATCCATCCCTGCTGGAAGAACTGGGCTTACGGCTCGATGAGATGGTCATTACTGTCAGGCCTCCCGCCAACGAAGCTCACTACTATAATCCTGAGAGCGATGTGTTATTTGTCGAGCTCATGTCGAGAATCTGCCGGACGCCGGGAATCCACGTGATTCTGTTGCCTCGCCATCAGCTCCAGGAGCAAGCACTCCGGGCCGGTTATCCAGAATGGTTTGAAGATGGCAAGACCATTGTCCCGCCTCGGGCGGTGGACGGCCTTGATCTCATTTGGCTTTCCGACCTTGTCGTCAGTGGGGGCGGAACGATGAACCGCGAAGCTGCCGCCCTGGGGGTGCCTGTCTACAGCATATTCCGCGGAAAAGCGGGAGCCGTGGACCGCAAGCTGGAGCAGGAAGGCCGATTGATTTTAATCGAGAGCACTAAAGAGGTCTGGACTAGAATTCCGTTCACCCGTCGCGATAAAAGCCGCCTTCCGAACAATAAGCCTCGCCCAGCCCTCGACGACATTGTCAATTATATAGAAGAGATCATTCAGATCGAGCGTCTGGGCTCACATCGCTGGGAGGCCACTGCCGGAGCTGAAAGCTCTTGAACGACCTGATAGGTGTCCCAAAGTCAAAAATGAAAAAGATCAACATTATTATCGTTGCAGGCGCTCGCCCGAATTTCATGAAGGTGAAACCACTAATGAGAGAGATTGCAGCATACAATGCTCAAAGGGCACCTGATGAGCTAATGGTTCACATGCTGTTGGTTCACACCGGGCAGCATTATGACGAGAACATGTCTGATGTTTTCTTCCGCGAACTGGGCATCCGGCCTCCGGATATCAACCTAGGAGTAGGTTCGGGATCTCATGCCGTTCAGACGGCTCATATTATGATAGGCTTTGAAACTGTCTGCGAGCGGGAAAAGCCGGATTGGGTTGTCGTCGTAGGCGACGTCAATTCCACGATGGCCTGTACGCTGGTCTGTGCGAAAATTGGCATTCGCGTCGCTCATATCGAAGCAGGTCTTCGAAGCTTCGACCGAACGATGCCCGAGGAAATCAACCGGCTAGTCACCGATGCTTTGGCGGACCTGCTCCTGACGCCGTCTGAAGATGCCGACAAGAACCTTATTCGCGAAGGGATTTCTCGTGATAAGATCAAATTTGTCGGCAATATCATGATTGATTCCCTTTCGGAAAACCTGCCGAAAGCGCGTTCGAGCGGTATTCTAAACCTACTTCGACTAGAACCCAGCCGGTTCGTCTATGTGACATTGCACCGGCCGGCAAACGTGGATGGGCAGTCCAGCCTATCGACAATTATGGCCGTTCTGGAAAAGTTATCACAGCGTTTGCCGGTAGTCTTCCCTATGCACCCGCGTACGCGCAAGATGCTTTCCGAATTCGGCCTTGCGCCCCGCTCAAACAGCCGACTATTATTGTTAGAACCGATAGGCTATCACGATTCACTTTGCTTAATAGAGAATGCGCGGCTCGTATTAACCGATTCCGGCGGTCTCCAGGAGGAGGCCACATTCTTTCGCACCCCTTGTCTCACGCTCCGCCCGAACACGGAAAGGCCGATCACGATCACTTTGGGAAGCAATCGCTTGACGAAACTAGAACGTCTCATGGACGATGTCTCTGACGCGCTCAACGGCCCGGAACGCAAGGGCCAAGTGCCTCCGTTATGGGACGGCCGCACGGCCGAAAGGACGCTTCGACAATTGCTGGCCGCCTCTTCTTAATTATCAGCACGCCCGCAATGAATATCAGCCCAACTCAATCCACTACGATGGACACTCGAGCCGATTTGAAGATCATGGTGCATACAGCGCTTAAACTCCTGGCATATTGCAGAGCCAACGAATGGGCGGGCTACGATCCTTACGACGCGCTCAACAGTCGAATGTTCAAGGCACTGCCCTTCCTGGACTTTAAACTCGCCCGGCTCGGTTTAACCCAAGCGATCAAGCGATGTCCGATCAACCTCAGGCCGTTATTGTTGGTACCCAAGACACCCAACGCGAAGGGGATCGCGCTGTTCCTTTCGTCTCTCACCAAGCTGTCAAAGATCGGATTGGTTGACGGAGGCGCGGAAATCGACGTGATGGCTGATAAGCTCCTTGCTCTACGGTCGCCCGACGAACGTTATTCATGTTGGGGCTATAATTTTGATTGGCAGACAAGGTCTGCTCTTGTTATCAAAGGAACACCTAATATCATCTGCTCGACATTCGCCGCCAATGCTTTGCTGGATGCCTATGAGAGATCGCGGAAGTCTCAATGGCTGGACGCTGCAGTGAGCGCCGCAGACTTTATCCTAGATGTCCTATTTTGGCGAGATACACGTTCCCGAGCATGTTTCAGCTACACGCCTTTGGAGCGAACAAAGATTCACAATGCCAATCTGTTTGGTGCCGCTCTCCTTTGTAGGCTCAGCCTGTTAACAGGTAGGACAATGTTCCTCGAGCCTGCCCTCGATGCCGCGCGCCACTCTGTTGACAAGCAACATGCTGACGGATCATGGGACTATGGTGAATCACCATCTCAGCGATGGATCGACAACTTCCACACCGGCTTTAATTTAGTTGCATTGAGACGAATTGAGCATTATGGTGGGACGGCAGAATTTGACGCAGCCATCGGGCGCGGGCTCGAATTCTACAATGGTCATTTCTTCCGTGAGGACGGAGCTCCAAGATACTTCCATGATGCCACTTACCCCATTGATATCCATAGTGTTGCCCAGAGTGTCATAACCCTCGTCGAACTTAAGGACTTCGACGAGGGAAATTTCCCGCTCGCCCATTCCATCATGAATTGGGGGCTGCGGAACATGTGGGACACTCGGGGGTTTTTCTATTTCCAAAAGCTGCCGCACTATACGGTACGCATCCCGTTCATGAGGTGGTCCGAGGCTTGGATGCTCATGGCACTTTCCACTCTTCTAGAAGCTCAGTATAATAGCAGCAAACAAAGCCGATGATTAAAGCAGCTATCGTTGGATGCGGGAAAATAGCCGACGCCCATGCCTGGGCGATTTCTCTCCACCCGAATGCTGAAATCGTCGGCGTTTGCGATAATGAAGAGTTGATGGCCAAGCAATTATATGAAAGATTCAAGATTAAAGGATATTTTCGAGATATCCATGACATGTTGAAAGCCGCGCGTCCTGATGTCGTTCATATCACGACCCCGCCGCAAAGTCATTTTGTAATAGGCAAAATTTGCCTAGAAGCAGGGTGCCATGTGTACGTCGAGAAGCCATTCACGATCAATAGTTATGAGGCCGATCAGCTCATTCGTCTGGCTAATCAAAAAGAGCTAAAATTGACCGTAGGGACAGACGAACAATACACCCAGGTGGCTATCAGAATGAGAAAGCTCATTAATGATGGCTATTTGGGTGGCGCGCCTGTTCATATGGAAGTCTATTATTGCTACGATCTCGGCGAAGAACGCTTTGCAAGATCATTTCTCGCGAATAAAACGCATTGGGTGAGAAGCCTTCCCGGTCAACTCATGCACAACATCATCAGTCATGGGATAGCGAAAATCGCAGAATATTTACAGGGGGATAACATAAGAGTAATTGCCCATGGATTCACCAGCGACTTTTTAAAAAGACTCGGAGAAAACGATTTAATAGATGAACTAAGGGTTGTTCTTAATGATGATAATAAAATAACCGCCTATTTCACCTTCTCAACGCAAATGCGGCCACTCCTCAGAGAATTCCGGATATACGGGCCTAAAAACGGTTTAATCATAAATCAAGATCACCACTCCCTCATAAAGGTCCCGGGAACAAGCCACATAAGCTATTTAGATAAATTTATCCCGCTCAATTATTACGCAAAGCAATACCGGAAAAACATGTTGACGAACGCAAGATTGTTCCTGAGGAGAGAATTTAACATGAAGTCAGGATTGAAACGGCTTATAGAACTTTTCTATAAGTCAATTTCTAATAATTCGCCGTTGCCTATTTCTTATAGGGAGATACTATTGACGACAAAAATAATGGACTCCATATTCACCCAGGTGTAATAAAAAAGGAGACCTCATGCCAGGCATTGCCGGAATTCTCGCTAAGCAGACAATAGGGGATGAAAAACAAAAATTAGATCGAATGATAGCACCTATGATACATGAGAATTTTTATCTAAAGGGAACATATGTGAGTAATAACCCGAATGTTTATTTGGGATACACAACAATCAAAGGATCTTTTTCTGACTGCATGCCAGTGACGAATGAGAAGCGCGATCTAGTACTCTTGCTTACTGGAGAGTGTTACAATGATCCGGGTATCATTTCAGGTCTAGCCTATCGCGGCCATAAATTCCATATTGGTGATGCGAGTTATCTGATCCATCTTTTTGAGGAAGAAGGAAATAAATTTTTCGGCCGCTTGAATGGATGGTTCAACGGAATAATTATCGACCGGCGAAACAGTCAAGCCCACCTATTCAATGACCGCTATGGCATAAGAAGAATTTATTACTACGAGAATGAAGAGGGATTGTATTTCTCCTCAGAAGCGAAATCTCTTCTGGCAATATTTCCTAGCCTACGCTCAATAGACCCTGCTGGTTTGGGCGAATATCTTGTTTATGATTGCGTATTTGAAAACCGTACTTTATTTCGAGGGATCAATACGATGCCCCCGGGCTCACTTTGGACCTTAAACAATCAAAGAATTGAGAAGCGCAATCATTGTGATTCGCGGCAGCTAGAGAGCCAGCCTAAGCTATCTGAATTTGATTTCCTAGAAATCCTCGAAGATACTTTTTCGACCATATTGCCAAGGTATCTAGCCGGACATCCCAAGTGTCTAGCATTAACCGGCGGCCTCGATACTCGGATGATCATGGCTTTCTCAAACGCGAAACCAGGCGATCTCCCATGTTTAACGCACGGGGGCATGTACAACGATATGCTAGATGTTCGCATCGCTCGAAAAGTAGCAGCGGCATCCGCCCAGAACCATTACGTGATCCCACTCGATAAGCGGTTCTTAAACAATTTCCCAAAACTCGCTGAAAGGACGATCTACATTACCGATGGATTAGCGAATGCATTCGAATCACATCACTTATATCTTAACAATGCGATTCGAGAGATTGCGCCCATCAAAATAACGGGTAAATATGGAAGCCAGATCATAAAAAATATTAGTGCATTCCACAGACCTACCGGATATGACGCAGATGCAAGATTGATTTCACATGACTTTATGAGGTATTTGGCGGCGGCTAGAAGCCAGTTCACTCAGCATGTAAATGATCACCGTCTTTCAGTGATGGTTTTTAAGGAAATACCATGGTGGTGGGGTGGCATTATTTCAGTCGAGTTTTCGCAGATAACCGTTCGTAGTCCTTATCTGGATAATAATTTCGTTAATTTATTATACCGTTCTCCATTTCCCAAAATAGATCCGGTTGCGTTCCAACTAGGGGCCGTTAGAAAAAGGCGTCCAGAATTGTATGGAATTATGACAACCGCTGGATATGGTGGAAATGTATCTTCATTTCTCAATAAAGCTCAAAAGCAGCTTTATAAACTCATTAATTTTCTCGAAAAAGCTTATAGTCGTGATAAGCTCCCTCTATCTCTTCATCACGCGGTAGCTTGGGTTGACTATCATTTTCTTAATCCTCTTGGAGTTAACAGATTTTTTATGGGTTTGGGGGATTATCGGCACTACAGAATATGGGCTCGAGATGAACTATCTGAATATATACAAGAAATCTTGCTTGATCAAAGTACCTTGTCGCGTCCGTTTTGGAATAAAAAATACATTGAAAGGGCCGTTTCTGATCATATAAAAGGTCGCATGAATAGGATTACTGAGATACAAAAGGCCCTCTCGATTGAGTTGATCTATAGAATGTTAATTGAGAATCCCTGCGAAAAAAGTCTCTGAAGCTCCTGTCCCGGAGATTAATGGGCACTCGGCCGCTCTTTCGAAAACTCATTTTCAAATTATTTTTATTTTTGCACGGGCTGGCCTGTTGCGTAGAAGAGCGCGTCCTTAAATCCTGAACAAAATACATCCATGCTGCCATTTTCTTCAATTTCTTTTTTTGCCGCATCAGAGAAGCGTTTCCAAAGCTCATGGTTATCAAGTAGAAGGAGCAGTTTCTGACGCATCAACGCAATGTCTCCCCTTCGCACGAGAAATCCATTTACACCATCTTTCAGGTACATGATTTCCGCAGATTCATCGCCTTCTTCTGTCACTAAAGGCAGGCCACAGTAGAATGCATCGACAATGCTCAGGCCGACGGCGCCAGGAAGGCAGAAGACATCCGCTGAAGAAAGCAGGTCAAACTTTTTATCCCCAAATATGGGGCCCAACTTGAAAATGTTATCGCCTTCAATCTTATCCAGGACTCTATCCGGGTCCGGGCCCACGAGGATCAAGCCGATATCCGCTCGATTCATATGAACGAGGGCCTCGGCAAGATGATCCAATCTCTTTCGCATTTGCATACGTCCCACGCAGATAATGTTCTTTTTTGTATTGATGCCGTATTTCCTAAGTACGTTCTCCCGCGTCACCCCAGGCGGAAAACCCTTATAGGTCAAGTGAAGCGTATTGTTGGCGATAAATACCTTCTTGTGAAAATATTTCGGCACATATTTTTTTAGGTGTTCCGCATAGAGGATTAATGCACTGCACATGGCCTGCTCTGAGGCATAGGCGAGATTCTTGATCTTATTCTGAGGATCAAGAAGGTCGCGGCCCTGTCCCCAATAGATCATCTTCCGCCTCAGAATTCCTTTTGCGATGAGATAGGTCGGAAATAAGTACCGGTGCTTCAATTCCATAAAATCGATAATGACATCAATCTGCTGTCTTTGGATAAATCGTGCGATATTTAGAGCTGAAAGATGCATAGGGGCAAAGGGAAACTCAATGGGATCCGGAGTGCCCACTTGGATGCCATCAGAAGTCACCGTCAATTCAAAACCGTAACGCTTTAGATATTTGCTCAAGTAGCCATATATCGGAATTCGGTAGTGCGGGATGAGCCCGGCATGGACCAAGAGAACCCGAATCATTCGAAAAGCCCTACATGAACGCTCATATACCCGTTGATTCCTAGGCTAGGCTTTCGCACGCCACGCATAACAATTTTTTCAATTTTGTTAGAGGCCCGAAAGCTTATGGCGTTCAGCATCTACAATATCCCCACCTCGTAAAAAACGAACCGCTAAAGAATAAACTGCAGATTTTAATCGATTAAGTGGGCACTTCCACATATATCCCTGAACCAGCCGCGGACCAAAGCGTTCTTTAAAAATCTTCAATCCTTCCTGCTTCGAACCTTGTTTGGGGTTTATTCGAACCCCGCAAAAATCGTAACGTTTGACGCCTAGACGACGAAACATTCGGATTGCTTCCCAGTGAATTAGATTCATAGCACCAGCGACTGGGTCTGGAATACTTCCGCCATAGACATAATAGGCGCTATAGTCGCTAAATGGAATGACCAAACAGCCTTGAACCTTGCTTTGATGTTCGGCTATCAGAATCTTTACATATTCGCCCAGACCATCTACGATCCTCTTGAACGCCGCATAGCCCATAAAAGGGAGCGATGATCTTTTAAATGTGTCTCGCACAAGTGTATAGGCTATATCAACATCTTCCCCGCCGCTAAGAATATTAACGCCGGCTTTGGTCGCAAGCCGGACTTTACGACGATGACTGGAGCTAAAGTTATTAAATAGCGCTTCTTCATCCTGTGTTAGATCAATAATGTATGTTCCATATGGTGCAGCGATAGCGCCATTTGGATAAGCGCGGAAGATTGTATTTGTGGTAGCGGGAATAATTATATCGGCGCCGGCAATGCGGAAGTATTCTACAACGCTATTTAAAAATTTTATCTCCTCCTCAACATTAAATTCTCCCCCCAACGAAATAGTCTCAACCCGAAAACGGACCATCCGAACTACCGATTTTCGAACGATAGTATATGGTAATATACAGCGAAGCTTGCCTGAGTCATCAATGCCCCCGAGCCATCCGTATTCATCGCCAACAGCTCTCAAGAATTGCTCAGATGCATAAATAGACTGCCCAGGATGCCAATTAATTTTAATAGGCGTTACTCTTATCATTTTCGTCTCTGCTTGCCTTTTCGCCTAATTTCGCACTTTGCGATATACATCACGGAAAACGGAAACTTCTACACCCTTCTTTCGCAGGCAGGACAGAAAAGCATCAATAGTCTCATAATCAATAAGATCCTTTGTATGCCCGATCGCGACGATAGGCCGAAATAAACCGGGATCCTTTTGGTCTTGTCGAATTTCCTTGTCCAACATATGACTAAGTTCATTTATCGTCATGCGACAAAAATCAAACTTTAGAGGCTGGTAAAGGCGCAAAAAATCTCGAATCCGGGAAAACCTTTGCTTACTGGCTCGGGTTCTGGTTGGCACTTTTCGTTGGAGGCCAATCCGCTTCGCAGTAGGGAATTTCCATAGCGGAACCATTTTTGTAAATATCGGGAACTCAATCAAAGTACCCAGAGAATCGGGCACATTCACATCGTCTGCAAAGGGCCAATAGTAGCCATTTTTAAGGGCGTGCCGATAATCCAATTTGTATTGATGCTGAAAGCCTCCCTTAAATACAGATGAGTCAACACCTATGCCACATTCAGCCAAAACCTCCGCTAAATTTCGAGTAGGTTGAAACAGCCAGTTACCCGCCCGGAAAGAAAAAGGCGAAAAATCTGCTAATTCTAATAGCTTTCGCAGGTACTCGATCGCACGATTTACGATTCCTCTTATTCTGTCCCGCGGAAGGGTGCATAAATTATACTCGCTATAATCGAGGCGCCATTCGCTATTCTCGTATCGAGCGTTATACCATTGCGAGTGCAAATGAAGCCCCAACTCAAATCCTTCCCTGTAAAATTCTCGAATTTGATTTTTTACAAGGTTAATAGCATCGTCTGTGTTATAAGCCTCTATCATCTCCAGTTCAGCGACCTCAATAAATGCCACAAAACGTGCGTTCCATTTCTCGAAAACAGCCTTCAGTCGCTGAGCTGGATCATAGATTAGCTCCCGAAGTGAGCCTTCGCCATTGCCATAAATTTCGTAGTCAAGAGTGAAAATGCATTCTATCATGACTCAACTGTTTTTATGTTTCTTTTCTGAAATATATGGTCTTATAGCCATTTTCCGCATATGACTAAATTATATGCTATCTCTTTTAAATATTTGTTTTTGCATATCAAGCGCAGTCCAGAATTTTCATTGATGAATATTTCTTATCAAAAAGACCTAGAGAAGTCAATTTCGTAGCTTGACAGCATTTCTAAGCTATCTTAGGATACTCTTCGTAATCACGGAGTTGTGTCTTGGTTGTGTAAATAATGCGTCAATAAAGGTAAAGAATTGACTCCTATACTCGCATTGGTCCTTTGCACTGCCTTTGTGCTTTTTCTTCTTCGGATTGAGCGCAAGCAATCGCCTGATATGACCAGGGCCATATGGATACCGACAATTTTGATGCTCTATATCGCTAGCAAGCCTTTGGGTGTTTGGTTTCCGTCATTCGGTGGTGATCCTGAGTCTGGAAGTCCATTGGACCGAGCATTCTTAACAGTACTCATATGTGTTGCTCTTTGGATACTGGTCCGGAGAAAATATGATTGGCGCAACTCAATGAAAGAGAACGTGTGGCTTATGGTTCTGATTATTTTTATGCTTGCTAGTATTCTCTGGTCAAACATACCTTATATGTCTTTCAAGCGATGGACAAGAGAGTTTCAGGTGTTGCTTATGGCTTTTATTGTTCATTCTGAACCTTCACCGCGCCGAGCGATAGAGAGTATTCTCAGAAGGACAACCTACATCCTTATCCCTTTTTCATTGCTTCTTGTCAAATATTTTCCCAAGTATGGAGTCGATTATGGTCGGTGGTCGGGTGTTCAATCATGGATAGGTGTCACGCTACAAAAGAATAGTTTAGGCCGCCTGTGCCTCATTGCTACATTTTTCCTTATATGGTCGCTCGTCAGAAGACGGCAAGGTAACAATCCTCTTATTTGGAAGTTTCAGACCCCTATAGAAATATGCGTGCTCCTAATATCATTTTATCTCATGAGAGGTCCAGGGGGAGTATATTCCGCGACCGCGGTCACCGCATTGGGAATAGGATTATTGGTTTATATTGGATTTTATTTATTGAAGAAATTCAGAGCTAATTTAAGTTCCGGTACCCTCATGACAATTGTTGCTATTATTATCGTATACGGAATTGCAACTCTTTTTTTTGGAGGATCTAGTCTAAAGTTTTACGTGTCCTCCGTCGGCAGGGATGCGACACTGACAGGCAGGACAGAAGTATGGGCAACACTTTTGCCAGTCGCAATGCAGCGACCCATTGTCGGAAACGGCATTGGAGGATTTTGGAGCCCGAGAACGAGAGCAACGTTTATGATATCAGAAGGCCATAGTGGTTATCTCGATATTCTTCTTAATCTTGGATTCGTCGGTATCCTGCTCGTCTCGATTTTCATTTTGTCGTCTTGCCGAAAAGCCCACCGGGAACTTTCCTATGACTTTGACTGGGCCGTCCTTTGGATTTGTTTTCTTATAATGGCTATGGTTCACAACATAACCGAAACCTCGATTGATACATTGACGAGTCAGCTAACTGCAATTATTGTATTTTTAGCGTTTTCATCTACCAAATAGTTTGCTATCAGAGTGAAACGAAATTGTAGACCAGACCAAAGCCAAAATTGCCATTAGGAATTCATCTCGGGCGAATATTCGAGCAATTCGTCATCGGCGCTTATTCTAATCCTTGCGATAATGACGATCTCTGGTAATTTTCAGCCGGTTAGCGATTTTCGGGGATTTCGATTTAGACTTCCCTGATACCCCTCCCTGCGAAGAGGCGGAGAGGAAAATGATACTATCTCGGCGTCAAACAAACGCCGCAAGACGAGTCCGAATCCGGAGATAGAGTTGGAACTTCTGCCAAGAGGCCGCCAGCCGAAGGATCAAGCGTCGGCCATGACGAACCAGACGGCCGGCCGTCTCGATGAGCTGCCAGCGGAGCGTCGTCACGGTCTTCGTTTTCCATTCCGGGTCCAAGAAGAAAAGCTCCTCGGCCAGGGTCAAGTTGTAGACCTGCACCCCGAGGCCGAACCACACCGCATTGGCCCGATAATCACCGCTCGTCATCTGCTCCATTCCGAACCCGATCTTCAGCTCCTTGATCTCGTTTTCGGCCAGTCCGCGCTCATTATGAAACCGGATGACCTCCTCCGAGCTCAGCTCATCCTTGTTCGAGGCGATGGCATAATAGTAGTACTCCGGTTTTTGAAAGAGCGGAAGTTGGGGATCCCTCCAACGTTGGATGACCAGCCGGAAGGGCTCGCCCTTATTCGACATTGTCAATAAGCGTGCAATAATGATCCCGGATCGGCGCTGAAAAATGCCCCCCTTCCGAAAGGGGTATGTTTATGATTGTTGAGAGAGTATGTTTCCTTCCGATCGAAGGATCGGGAGGGAAGGACATGGTGAAGGCTGATCTGTGGCACGAGATCCACAGCCGATGGAAGCTCAGGGAAACGAAAAAAGCGATCGCTCGGGCCTTGGGCTTGGATGTTCGGACGGTCCGCAAAGTGCTTCGTCAGGAGTCGCCTAGGGCTTACGAGCGGGTTGGCAAGGGGAGCGTACTTTTGGCGGGATTCGAGGCGCGGATTCGAAACCGAGTAGCGGCGGTCGGTTATTGCGCCCGATCGATCTACGAGGAGATCCAAGGCGAGGGCTATCGGGGAGGCTATGATGTTGTCAGGCGGTTCGTCAGCCCGCTGCGAGAGGAGGCGTCGATCGAGGCGACGATGCGGTTCGAGACGCCTCCTGGTCGGCAGGGCCAGGCCGACTGGGGCCAGTGCTGGACGATGATCGGGGGGAAGAGGACGAAGGTCCATCTGTTCGTCCTGACCTTGGGCTACAGCCGGAGGCTGTACGCCGTGGCTACGGCGGACGAGAAGATGCCGGTCTTCCTGCGATCGCACGAAGAGGCCTTCGAGTTCTTGGGAGGGGTGCCTCATGAGATCGTCTACGACAACCTGAAGTCGGTCGTCCTGGGCCGGGACTTCGAAGGCTCGAGGTTCGAGTGGAACCCGGTCTTCTGGGACTTCAGCCGCTATTACGGTTTCCGGCCTCATCCCCATCGGCCTTATCGGCCGCAGACCAAGGGCAAGGTTGAGTCCGGCATTAAGTTCGTCAAGCGGTTCCTCCGGGGCAAAGAGTTCGCAAGTCTCGCCCAGCTCAACGCCTGCCTTCTTGAGTGGATAACGACAGTGGCTGACCAAAGGATCCATGGCACGACCCACCGCAAGCCTGCTGAGATGTTCCTCGAGGAAAAGGAACTTCTGTTCTCGATCAAGGGACGTCCGGCCCATATCCTGGAAGAACGGGCCGTACGGCATGTCTCTAAGGACTGTCTCGTCGCCTTCGAGACCAACCGCTACTCGGTGCCATACCGGCTCGCAGGGAAACGGGTCGAGGTGCTGACCGACGGGGAGATGATCAAGATCTACCACAACGGCGAGCTCGTCTCGAGTCATACCCGCCTCGACGGTTCCTATCAGTCGAGCATCGACAAGTCGCATTACTGGGGCCTCTACAAGCCCGCGGCGCCAAGCCCCGTGCCTCCCGATGATGTCCAGGTCCGGGACTTAGCCGTATACCAGAATCTCCTGGAAGGAGGCGCACTGTGAGTCTCTCCCATATCCAGGACAACCTCCGGCATCTCCGGCTGTACAGGATCCATGAGCGGCTGGAGACGGCGCTCGAGGAAGCCGCCAAGAACAACGTCTCCTACACCGACTTCCTGGACGAGATCCTCTCCCAGGAAGTCGCCTCCAAACAGGAAAAAAATATCGCGCTCCGGACCGCGCTGGCCAAGTTTCCCTACGTCAAGACCCTCGAGAGCTTCGAGTTCGCCTTCCAGCCCTCGATCGACAAGAAACGGATTAAGGAGCTCGCGGAGTGCCGGTTCATCCCCAACGGCGAGAACGTCATCCTCCTCGGCCCGCCGGGCGTCGGGAAGACGCACCTGGCCGTGGCCCTGGGCGTCAAGGCGGTCACTGAAGGCTACCGGACCTACTTTACCCAAGCCATGCCTCTGATCGCCTCTTTGACCAAAGCCTACTCCGAGAATCGGATCGAGGAGCGGCTGAGGTTCTACTCTCAGCCCAAGCTCTTGATTATCGACGAGATCGGCTACATCCCGATCGACAGGCACGGTGCGCACTTGTTTTTCCAGCTCATCTCCCGCCGCTACGAGAAGGGCGCCCTCATCCTGACCTCTAACCGAAGCTTCAGCCAGTGGAACGAGATCTTCGGGGACCCGGTGATCGCCACCGCCATCCTCGATCGGATCCTCCATCACTCGACGACAATCAACATCAAGGGCAACTCGTATCGTCTCAGGGAAAAGGTTAAAGCGGGCCTCATCCGAGAGCCCGAGGTCGAGGAAAATCAATGAGAAGGGGGGTCATTTTTCGATGCCTACAAAGGGTCAATTTTGCATGCCTATTGACAACATGGCGTGGATAGCGGTGCCGACCTCCCGATCGGTGGGTTTCCCGTCCTTATCGCGAAGCCGTGTCCAGTCTCGCACCGTCTTGATAACTTCTTGAACAGCCTCATCTTGGTCGGCCGCGATCGTATATCCGATCCCGTGCTCTTCGCACCAGACCAGAACATCCGCCTGATAGAAGGCGCTGTCGGAACGAAGACGCCGGATCTTCCGACAGAGCTTCAAACATCGCTTCAAGAATCGGACCGCCCCGTGATGCGCCGGACGGTTGCCCTTGCGGAACTCATGCGTCAGACAGAGTCCCGTCTCCGCCACCTCCTCGTTCACCGCCCGGATCGCCGCCACACCCCCGCCCGCCCCCATCCTCACCAGCCAGTCCCCGTATGTCGACAACGACGGCATCTCCCCAATCCCCACCAAACGCCTCAGCGCCTCATCATCACGGATCTCCCGCGGGTCCTCGATGTGACGACCGCCTCCCTCCAGCATCAGCAACGCCGGCTCGATATACGACCACGCTTCATAGCCCCGATTCGAGCCCGGCTTCGGAAAATGCTCCTGCACCTTCCGGCTGACATCCACCGCTCGGATGACCTCGGCGAACGGCGCCAATCCGCTGCGCGGCGTGATCTGCTCCTCCGTGTGTTCAATCTTGAATGGCAGGATGCCTTGAGATATCATACTATCGCCCTCCTGGTTAAGGTCTTCACCCATTGGGTGAGGCTGTTTATTCCAATATCACCTTATACCAGAAGGGTTTATCTTGTCAGCCCTCTGTCCTATCGGCAATCTACGGTCTCAACATGCTCATTCAAAATCTTATCATTTTATTGTAAAATTATTAAGATTGCCAATATATATCGTGAAAAAACAAATGCATCAAAAGCCTAATATTTGTGTGTGCATCTGCACGTACAAAAGGCCTAAACAGCTCGATAATCTGCTGTGGAAACTGGAAGAACAGGAGACACAAGGTTTTTTTGCCTACTCGATCGTTATTGTGGACAATGATAGATCTGAATCTGCGCGGCCGACCGTTGAGTCTCATGCGGGACGGGCAGATATCGCTATCAGCTATCATGTGGAGCCGCGACAAAACATCGCATTAGCAAGAAACAAAGCCATAGAGTATTCTAAGGGTGATTTCATAGCTCTCATTGACGACGATGAGTTGCCTGATTCTCGGTGGCTACAAAAAATGTATATAGCGGTGAATCGATATTGGGCGGCAGGGGTCTTGGGTCCAGTATTGCCCCATTTCGAAAAAGAGCCGCCCAAGTGGGTATTGAAAGGCCGGTTCTTTGATAGGCCAGCTCATATTTCTGGACAAGTCCTAGGATGGGAAAACACAAGGACGGGAAATGCGATACTCAAAAGAGCCATCTTTGAAGAAGACCCCATCTGGTTCCGGCCAGAATATGGAAGTGGAGGAGAAGATCGAGATTTTTTCAGAAGAAAGATCGAACAAGGACATGTTTTCGTTTGGTGCAACAAGGCGCCCGTCTTTGAGACAGTCCCGCCGGAACGCTGGGAAAATACAATTCTAATTAAAAGGGCTCTTCTTAGAGGGAAAATGGCCTTCAATTCCTCTGAATCTATGCTCAAGCATGTCCTTATCTCTGCAGCTGCTATTATTATATATATTGTTTCTTTGCCGCTTCTATTTATTCTTAGTCCAATAATCGGTTATGATATTTTTATGAAATATCTAATCAAGGCTTGTGACCATCTTGGCAAAATATTAGCACTTTTAAAAATTAACTTGGTCAAAGATAAATACGTATATTGATAAGCGATAATGAGGTGCTTCAAGCATAGCGGAAAATGTAGTCGCCGGTGCTGTACCCTCTAGAGTGATAAAACAATTTAATGGAAAGATCGAATTCCTATAATCAAATAGCCAAAGCAACTGGTATTTTTGGTGGGGTACAGGTAATTAATGTTTTTTTTAGTATAATACGTTCTAAATTTGTTGCAGTTCTATTAGGAACAATTGGAGTGGGTATCATGGGGCTGCTTACGGCAACCACCAGTACGATAGCCTCCATAGCCAATCTTGGAATCAGTTTCAGCGCTGTAAGAACCATATCTGCAGCATCCAGTACCAATAACAAAACCCTAATCAGCCGCACCATTATCACCCTACGCCGGTGGGTAAACCTTACAGGAATAGCAGGTGCTTTAGTCACCTTGGTTTTGGCACCCAAACTAAGCCAATGGACATTTGGCAACGATACTTACACCTGGGCTTTTGTGTGGCTATCCATTACGATATTCTTCCAGGAAATAAGCAGCGCGCAGTTAGCCTTATTGCAAGGCTTGCGCAAAATCAAGCAACTTGCTAAGGCCAATGTCTTAGGTTCATTCCTTGGTCTTTGCTTATCGTTGCCCCTTTATTACTGGCTGCGGCTTCGAGGTATTGTTCCTGCGCTTATACTGACCGCAGGGATTAGCCTTGTTCTTTCCTGGTACTTTGCCCGAAAAGTGGAGGTTGAAAAAGTATCGATAACCCTGAAGAAATCTTTCACCGATGGCATGGATATGGTGAAATTAGGCAGCGTAATGATGATTACAGGTTTTGCTACCACAGGAGTATCGTATTTGATACGGATGTATATCAGCCGCACCGGTGGAATTGAACAGGTTGGGCTATACACTGCCGCCTGGGCTATTGTCGGCAACTATGTGGGTATGGTATTTACGGCAATGGTCACCGATTACTTTCCTCGTCTATCGGCCGTAAACGATGATAATCTCCAAATAAAAAAATTGGCAAACGAGCAGGCTGAGATAGCTATACTGATTTTAGGCCCAATATTAATCTTATTGCTGTCCGCTTTGCCTTTTGTTATCAGAATTCTTTTGACCTCCAAGTTCATGCCGATTATTGGTTTAATACAATGGGCCTTGATCGGAGTACTTTTTAAGGCCGCATCCTGGTCCATTTCAATTATCATAGTTGCAAAAGGAGATAGTAAATATTTTTTTATTTCTGAAATAGTTGGAAATATTATTGTGCTGACAAGTAATGTTTTATTATATCATTTCTTCAAACTAGAAGGCATTGGTTTCGCCTTTCTGATTAACTATCTACTATACCTATTATTGGTATTCGTTATAGTGCGCATAAGATATAGTTTTTCATTCAGTACACAATTTATAAAATTGTTCCTGATTCAATTTGGATTTACGGCAGCGGCTTCGATCGTAGTGTGGCAAATTGACTTTCCAAAAGGGTATTTTTCAGGAGCTATTTTACTTTTAGCTTCCACGCTTTACTCGTATTATGAAGCTAAGAAAAGAATAGATATTAGTGCTATCTTAAAACGCATAAAACAAAAATAAATTATTTACACTCGAGCGGAGGCCTTATATGCCTAGATATTTGCGCTGGTTGAGCCTCTCCCCAAATTTCGGACAGGGCAACAACGTGCATGTTGACCTGCCATAACTCAAGAGGAGGTATGGTATATTGTAGGCGGCAATCGATAGGGAGCCAAAAGCGGCAAGCCCGGCGTCGTGCGGAAAATATCTAATCCAAGTCTCTTTCCATTTTTATATTCGCGGGACGCAGTCTAGGGTTCTCCTTGGCTTCAGCGCTCACTTCTTGCTCCGATACGACCTCCCCTCGCAGATGATGAACCGGCCGTTCATGCTCAGCCGGTCGAGGATGGCCGAGGCCGTGATCGAGTCGAAGATCTTGCCCCATTGGGAGGGGATGAGGTTGGTGGTGACGATGGTGGTCCGGACCTCGGTCCTCTTGGAGATGATCTGGAAGATCGAGTCGGCCTGCTCCTTGGTCGGGACAACATAACCGAGCTCGTCCAAACAGAGGAGCGGCACTTTGGCATAGAAGTCGATGAGGTTGAAGGGACTTTTGGCCTTGGCCAGTTTCGAGGTGAAGTCGAAGAGGGTGATGAAGATGGTTTGGTGTCCTTGGAGGACGGCCTGATGGCAGAGGGCGGTCGCCAGATGCGTCTTGCCGACGCCCGCCGCGCCGACGAGCACCAGGTTTGAGGGTTTCTTCAAGAACTCCGTCTGGACGAACTCCATGATCTTGTCGCGGGGGATCTTGGGGTTGAAGGTCCAATCGAAGTCGTCGAAGAGCTTGGGCCGGCCGATGCCGGACATCTTCATCAGGAACTCGGTCCGGCGGCGTTCTCGGCTCCGATGTTCTTCCCGGAGGAACCGCTCGAGGAACGTCCGTTCGGCCTCGGAGAAGGCCTCCGGACTCTGGAGCAGCCGGAATTCTTTCCAGAGCTCAGATAAGGTCATCGTAGTCATCGAGCCTCCGGGCTTCATAAGCGATCTCGAGCAAACGCTCGTCCTGGGGCCAGACCGTGGGCGGCTCCTTGGCTCCCGACGACTCCAATAGACTGTGGACATACTTGATCTTGTAGACTTTGAGCGAGTTGGCCTCGCGGACGGCCGAGAGGAGAGTCTCTTTGGAGATGCCCCGAAGAAGGCGGAACATGACATAGGCGGCCTGGACCGGGTCTTCACCCTCGGGCCTGGGCGTTCTGGAGGAAGACTTTGATCTCCGGGCCCAGGCCGGCCATCAACTCAAAGATCCGCTGGAACTTGGCGCGGGGCGAGCGGAGAAGCAGCCCTTCCCGATGGCCGGGGAGCTCCGACTTGTCGTGCCTTTCGAAAATCCGGGGGTGAGTGGCGACACGTTTGCCCTGGACGAGGATCTCGACCGTATCCGGCAGAGCCAGGATCTGGCAGACCGTCTCGGCATAGGCTGTCGGCACCGAGTAGCGGTTGGTCTCAAACTCGACGAACGCCGTCTTGGTCGCCAAGGCCGAGACGCACCGGTACGGCCGGACATCGATCTGGGGAAGCGGCCGCAGCTTCTCTTCGTGGAGCAACGCGGCAGGCGGTCGTTTGGTCGTTCGGTGGAGGCGGAGGTTGCGCTCTTTTTGCCAGGAGAAGACCTTGGCGTTGAGCTCTTCCAAGCTCTCGACAGGGGTGACGCGGAGGAACGCCTTCAGGTCCCGGATAACTCGTTCGACGCGGCCTTTTTCGTTGGCCCGGCCCACGTTGCAAGCGTGGATCAAAAATCCGTAATGCCGGGCGAAATCCAGGAACGCCGGGTTGTACTGGACCTCGGGGTATCGCCTTAAAACCGCGCTTTTGAGATTGTCATAGCGATGCCGATGGGCAACCCCGCCGACTTCGTGGAAGGCCCGGATATGGCCGTCCAGGAAAAACTCCAGGCTCTGACGAGGATAGAAGCGGACCACGGCATAGCGCGACCAGGCCAGGACATAAACGAACCCGTAGACCGGGATCGTTCCGATCTTCCAGGCCGTCCAATCCACTTGGGCTTCCTCGCCGGGCAAAAACACAAGCTCGAAGAACACCTCGGCCCGCTTCTTGCGTAACTCTGCCGTGGCCTGCTTGACCGTCCCGTAGCCGCCCGTATAGCCATAATCGCGAAGTCGATTCAAGACTTGGATGGCCATAAGGGCCGGGGTTGTCTTGTGCCATTCGGCGATCAGCCGCTCGTAGGGTGCGATGATTGAGGGCTTGCGGGGCTTTTTGGCTGTCTCACCGCGGAGGATCCGGGTGACTGTTCTCCGTCCCATCCGCAGATTCTCGGCGATCTGGCGCATCGTCAAGTGCTCGACTTCCCAGAGCCGTCGAACTTCGATTCGAAGCGTCTCGTCCATCATCCCCAAGATAAATCCCCCGGCCGGACATGTCCATCTCGTCTTGTATCATCCCCCGCCTCCAGTGGCTATAAATGTCGTCCGATCAATGCGTTCCAAGAGGATCTCGTCTTGTATCATTTCCCTTCGGAGGCCGCCCGGGATGAGAAAAATCATTTTAAACAAAGGCTTTTTTGGGGGTATCTCGTCTTGTATCATCGGCCGGACCGCGGCTTTCCGCCGGGACCGCCACTGCTTGACGTAGGCATACCGGCCGCGGAAGTAGCCGGGGTTGCGTTCGGTCCAGCGGTGTTGAGCCAGGATCTTGCGCGCCTTCCGGCAGGGTTCCCGACGACAAGCCTTCTGATGTTCTCCGACTCGAGGATCGGGCCGGAAATAGCGGCCGCAAAAATGGCATCTCTTGAGCACCTTGGGCCTCCCCAACATAAGCAATGGAGGCCATTGTAAAGGATAAGCTCAAGAAAGAAGAGAAGAAAAAATCCGCGTCGCCTTCAGAACTACCACCTCATCCCTTCCGGCTCCGCTATTGCCCTTTTTGGTATCCTTTTTACTGCCGCCTACATATATGGTCACTATGCGCAGACAGCATGATGCCGCATTCAAGGCCAGCGTCGCCTTCGAAGCCGCCAAAGGAGAGAAGACGCTGGCCCAGCTGGCGAGCGAGTTCAACGTCCATCCCAACCAGATCCGGCAGTGGCGTCGGCATCTTCTGGAGATGATGCCGGATCTTTTTTCCGACCGAAGGAAGAAAGCGGAGAAGGGCCGGGAGGAACTTGAAGCTGAGCTTTTCCAGCAGATCGGCCAACTCAAGGTGGAACTGGATTGGCTCAAAAAAATATCTCAGTTGCTCCGGTAGAGACAAAGAAGACAATGGTCGATCCGGACTATCCGATGATCCCGATCTCAAGGCAGTGTGACCTCTTGAGGTTCGCTCGCTCGTCCTTTTATTACGACTCCCAGCGGGATGAGACCTACAACCTGATGCTGATGAATCGGATTGATGAGCAGTTTACGAAAACGCCGTTTTACGGCGTGCCGAAGATGACGGCCTGGCTGCGCGCCGTGGGCTATCCGGTCAATCCTAAGAGGATCCGGCGCCTGATGCGGCGGATGGGACTTGAGGCCATCTATCCCAAGCCGCGAACGAGCGCCGGCGGGCCGGATCACAAGATCTATCCCTATCTTCTGAAAGGAGTTACAGTGGACCTTCCGGATCAAGCCTGGGTCAGCGACATCACCTACATTCGTCTGGCCCACGGTTTCGTTTATCTGGTGGTCGTCATGGATTGGCATAGCCGCTATATCCTGTCCTGGGAGCTTTCGATCACGCTGGAGAAGGAGTTTTGCTTGGAAGCCTTGAAGAAGGCGCGGTGGATTTCCAAACCGGAGGTCTTCAATTCGGACCAGGGAGCGCAGTTTACAAGCGAGGAATTTACGGGGCTCCTGGAAGACACCGAAGTCCGGATCAGCATGGACGGCCGCGGTCGGCTCTATGACAATATCTTCGTTGAACGTCTCTGGAGGACGGTCAAGTACGAAGAAGTTTATCTGCATGATTATCGGACGGTCCAGGAAGCGAGGGAACATCTGGCTGCCTATTTTCGGTTTTACAACACGGAACGGCTGCATGAGACGCTCGGCTATCGGACGCCGCATGAGGTCTACTTTGGGACGCCGGCGGTCCCAGTGGAGCTAGGGGTTTGATATGGACATGTTCGAGATCGTCGATCCTAGGTCAAATAGTGAAGCCTTTTTTTCGGCGTTCCGCCCAAAATGGCTTTTGAACCCAAAAACAGCTAAAATGGAAATGTCACGGACAAAACAAGCCGGCTCACAACGCACCTTATCCAAGCCTCTTTCTTGTCCAAACAATGGAGAGACCCTCATTTTATATAATCTCTTTTCCAGTTTATCATTTCAACTTGTGTTCGCAGATTGTGAAAGCCCCTATAAACTCCCTCGTTTAGTTCTGTGGCCCGCAAAGAGCTCCCGGCCCTCAAATTTATGTGCGAGTATTGACGATAATAGTCAATTCCGACATAATTAATCTATGCATCTCCTAAATAATATTTTCCAAGGGGAATTCCATAAAACTCCGCGAGGAGGTGTATTACATCATCATGTTACCTGTCGATTAGCAAACAATATGGTCGAGAAAGTAATAAGTACGGCAATTTATAGTTCATTTAAAAATGAGGATTTTTCTTATAATACGGATATTATTTTAGAACAGAAAAAAATATGAAGATCGGAATAATGCAGCCATATTTCTTTCCTTACATTGGCTATTTTCAATTAATAAATGCCGTCGATAAATTTGTAATATTTGATGCGGTTCAATACATTAAACATGGCTGGATGAACAGAAATAGAATTTTAAGCCCTAATCTTGATCAAGAATGGCAATATATAATAGTGCCTTTGAGACGATTTCATCAGACAGATAAAATTTCGAATATTATAATTAATAACGATCAAAATTGGCCAGATAATATATATGGAAAATTAAGTTATTATAAAAAAATAAGGGCACCATACTTCGAAGACGTGATTAATTTGCTGACTAAGGCGCTAGACATTAGATATAATACACTGACAGCGCTAAACATATCCACTCTAGAAGCCGTTTGTGATTATTTAAATATTGATTTTAATCATAGTTTGTGTTCACAAAACAATTATGATTTAAGAAATGTAATTGATAAAGGTGACTGGGCTCTTGAAATATCGAAAATCGAAAAAGCAAAAACCTATATAAACCCGATTGGAGGAATAGAATTATTTGATAAGAATAATTTTTTAAAAGAAAATATTGATCTGAAATTTCTTAATACAAAAGAAATTATTTATCAGCAATCGAAAAGGAAATTCGTGCCAAATCTTTCAATTATTGATGTCCTAATGTTCAACTCAAAAGATCAAGTCAAAGAAATTCTATTGGCCTATGATTTAAGATGAGTACGGAAATCGGCGGTTACTTTCAGTTAGAAATGAATAAAAAGAAAGAGTATCATCGCAAAGCGATTGCCCTAAATTCAGGAAGAAACGCATTAGAATATATTTTGCGTGCGACATATTTTAAAAAGATATATTTGCCATTTTATACTTGTGATGTTTTATTAGAACCTATAAAAAAAACCTACTTATCTTATGAATTTTATGAGATAAATGAAAAACTTGAACCAATCATTAATAATATATATTCAAATGAGGTTATTTTAATCACAAATTACTTCGGTATCTTAGATGATGCAGTTAAGAAACTTGCAAACAAATATCCAAATGTCATAATTGATAATTGTCAAGCCTTCTACTCAAAACCTATAAAAGGTGTAGATACTTTTTACTCCTGTAGAAAGTTTTTCGGGGTTCCTGATGGCTCATATCTTTTTACAAATAGAAAATTGAAGAAAAAAATAACACTCGATATTTCTCATCAACGAATGAGTCACTTATTGATAAGAGAAGATATGAATGCAAAAAAGGGATATGCCCAGTTTCTTAAAAATGAAAAACTTATTCGTAATCAACCAATTAAGAAAATGTCCTTAATTACATCGAGTTTAATGAAAACAATCAATTACAACAAGGCAAAAGAGAAAAGAAGAGATAATTTTTTATTTCTACATCAATATTTCGAGCAAACAAACGAATTGAATATAATAACAAATAAAGATTCAGTGCCAATGATATATCCTTATTTAACAAAAAAAGGGCAAAAATTTAAAGAAAAACTCATCGCCAATAAGATTTATGTTGCTACTTATTGGCCAAACGTTTTTAAATGGATTGGAAAGAACTCATGGGAGTATTATTTAGCAAGCAATTTAGTTCCATTGCCTATTGATCAAAGATATTCTAAGGAAACGATGAATATTATCATTTCTAAAATAATCGACTAAGAAAGATGAATATTTATTTAAGACCTTTAGAGGAAAAAGATGCTCTGACCTCTTATAGATGGCGAAATAATATGAAAATTTGGGCTTTAACGGGTTCGAAGCCTGACAAAGTAATTACACCAGAAATTGAATTAGAATGGATAAGAAAAGTATTAAAGAGGGTTGATGAAAAAAGATTTGCTATCTGTCTATTGGACTCAAATAAATATGTTGGAAACATCCAATTAACGAATATAAAAAATTATACCGCTGAGTTTCACATTTTTATAGGTGAGGAAAAGTATTGGGGGAAGAAAATCGGAACACAAGCAACCCAACGAATGATTAAGATGGCTTTTAAAGAGTTGGGCTTAAAAGAGATTTATCTTTATGTGAATATTAAAAATTTCGCTGCTATAAAGGCTTATCAATATTGTGGTTTTATCATTGTAGAAAAAAATCTTGATCAATACAAAATGGTCGTTAAAAATGAGAAATAATAATCCGTTAATCTCCGTTGCTGGAGGTCGCGGAGGTTCTCGAAAGGGTCTCCAAGGAGCATGGAAAGCGGATATGACCCCCATTTTTCGAACCACTTAGAGGGCTAATTTCCGCTAACATCTCAGCCGGGGATTTTGCCCTTCTCTTTGAGATATCGAATCGGCGACTTGCTACCAAGCGCCGAGTGTGGACGAACGTGATTATAATACCGAATCCGTTGACTGACAACCTTTTTCAACGAGGCTTGCGCTGGTCCCCAAAAACTGGACAGTGGGATTAGGTTCATTTAGGCCTGCCATATCTTCATCAGGAGGTATGGTAGAATGGCTTTTATGAGGAAACAGTACGAAGCGGCCTTCAAGGCCAAAGTCGCTCTGGAAGCGGTCAAAGGGGAAAAAACAATCGCCCAGATTGCTTCGGCGTACAAGGTCCACCCCAACCAGATCCGCCAGTGGCGGCTGCGTCTTCTGGAACGTCCTTCCGGAGGTCTTCTCCAACCGTCGGCCGAAGCAGGAGAAGGACCGGGAAGAGCTGGAACGGAGTTGTTCCGGCAGATCGGCCAGCTCAAGGTCGAGGTGGAATGGCTTAAATAAAAATCTCAATCGCTCCTGTCGTGAAGAAGCGGGAAGAGATTGAACCGATGAACCCTGAGATTCCTATCTCTCGGCAGTGCGAGCTTCTGGACTTGTCCCGGTCATCCTTTTACTACAAGCCTGAGGGGGAAGACCAAGAGAACCTGAGGCTGATGCGGATAATCGACGAAGAGTACACGAGGCATCCGTTTTACGGGGCGCGGCGGATGGCGGCCTGGCTTCGGGCTCATGGCTTTTCTGTGAACCGGAAAAGAGTCAGTCGTTTGATGCGTCTGATAGGGATTACGGCAATCTATCCGAAGCCGCGGTTGAGCGCCAACGGGCCGGATCATAAGATCTATCCGTATCTTCTTCAAGGGATGGACATTAGCCAGCCGGATCAGGCCTGGTCCGCCGATATCACCTATATTCGTCTGGCCCATGGTTTTGTTTATCTGGTGGTGATTATGGACTGGCACAGCCGGTACGTTCTCTCCTGGGAGCTTTCGACGACTCTGGACAAAAGGTTCTGCCTGGATGCCGCCCGTCAGGCGCTGTCGATCTCAAAGCCGGAGATCTTTAACCAGACCAGGGGCCACAGTTTACCAGCGAGGAGTTCACCGGGCTTTTGGAAGAAGAGGGGATTCGAGTCAGCATGGACGGCCGGGGCCGGATTTACGACAACATCTTTCTCGAGCGTCTGTGGTGGACGGTGAAATATGAAGAGGTTTATCTTCATGAATACCGGACCGTGCTTGAAGCCCGGGCCCATCTTGCGGAATATTTTCGGTTCTACAACGAAGAGCGCTTACATGAGACGCTTGGCTATCGGACGCCGCACGAAGTCTATTTTGGGACGACGTTTCCGCTGGCGCCGGCTGCGGAGGCCGTGGTTTAACATGGATCCGTTCGAGATCGTCGTTTGTAGGTCAAATGGCGAGGCCATTTTTCTCGGCTCACGGAGAAAATGGCTTTTGTGTATCAAAAAGCTTAAAATCGTCGCAACAGGCAGGCCCTCGATGCACCTCCAGAGAGCCCTAGAACTGTCCAGTCAATGGGGTCCACCTCAGCTAGGTCGTCTTGGTCCCAAAACAACAAGCGGTTCTCTGATTTGAAACGGCCGTTGAACGACTCCATATGGACATTGCCTTTGGCGCCGTTCTCCGAATAGGAAACACGCACTTTATCAAGAACCGCCAGTTCATAGAGCCAGCTGTGGCCTAAGTAGACGCCGTCTTGATCCTGATGAACAATCATGCCTTCGATATGCAGTCCGTATCTCTTCAAAGTCCTTTTGGCGCTGCGCCAGGCTTCGAGGGCCAATTCGGTATTATCAGCATCTCCTAGGGCATGACCGACGACGAGCTTGCTCGAATGATCGATGATCGGCATCAACTGAGCTTTCGCCCGACCTATCCGATAGAGGATCTCTGTAAAATCCGTATACAAGACCTCAAAATCATCGATGGAAGAAAGATTCGCCACCAGGTTGACCTTCGGGCCCGTCTCCTTGAGAAGCTTGGCCATAGAGCTTGCTTTAGGCTTCCTAACCCGTTTAATCACAGCCAGATCCCAGGATGTATGGAGCCTGGCGACCACCTTCCGGTTGATCTGGATTCCCCGGTCCCGGAGCTCGGCATTGGTCCGTCGATACCCGTATTCCGGATGCGCCCTGGCAATCTCCAACAAGGGTCTCCTCAATCGTGAATATTTTTCTTCATAACTTCTCTTCCCCTGGGCATAAGACCAAGTGCCTTTGGAAAGCCCCAGGGCTGCCAGGATCTTATTCAACCCATATTCATCCTTGAAGGCCCGCGTCAGCTCAACTTTTTCCCTCGGGGTGAGCTCCCGGCCAAAAAATTTTTTAAGAGCGCAATCTCCACTTCTTTATGACCGATCAGCCGTTCCAGCTCTTCGATCCTCTTCTCATACTCATGGATCGTCGTCTCTTGGGCGAAGATCTCCGGCCCTTTCTCGATGAACTCTTTTTTCCAATGCGTGATCGTGATCGGATGAACGCCATAAGACCGAGCGATCTGGCCGATGGCCTTGGTCCCGCTTAAGATTTCCATGACTACTTGGAATTTGAACCGCGGCGTGTACCGTTTGCCGTGCTTTTCGGACATCACCAGCGCCTCCTCAAGGGATTTCATCCGGCTGATGATGTCTATTATAACACTCTTAAATTTTAGCACTCAGGGTGGTTCAAATTTCGGGGGTCAGTCCTAGCTCGAAGGATTCAAGTTGACAACCGTCCGGAGTTCATCTCGAAGGACGTCGATCTGTGGGCTTACTTGAATCACGTCAAGCTTGACTTCAGCCGTCTTTTCACATCAAACTCTCAGCCCGGCATCTGGAAAAAAAGACGTCCCGGGGGGTCGTGTCAACTTGAGTTCGCAAATTGGAAGCTACCATAGCCTCGAAAGAGAAATATAAATATCCAAAGTTCAAGGCGAAGCAAAAAGAAAGGAACCGCATATAGGGCGCGTTCGGGAAAGGAACATTATGGATTAGTCCGGTGCTGTATGCCGGAGCCGCAGGGTCGGAGGTGTGGGTGCAGGCGGGGATCCTGGCGATGAACCTGATGACGGTTCTTAAGAACGTATGAGGAAATAGCTCGGCCGAGGCCGAATCAGATATAATAGGAAATGGGCATAAGGAAAAGTTATCGTCCGTTAAAAGCAAAAATGACTTTTTCAGCAGACCCTACTTATCTAACCAAAGAATAATTTTATGGCCATTCAATATTCTTTTTTCTAAATATGTTATAGAAAAAAGCTGCCACCCGATACGAATAATGAATCGCAATATATCTAGCTCCAAAATACTGAAGCCATTCTTTCCATGTAAATGTCTGTTTCTTCTTTTTTACTTCCAAGGCCAAGCCAGTATTTCTTTCGTGAAAAGCCAGCCTTAGAGAGACATCCGATAAATCCGATACTATTCTTCTTCGGGTATTTTCCGAGAGTTTATGTTTATTATATAGATACAACCTCATTTCATGTACTGACCTGTAAAATTCCATCACTTTTCTTGGATCCTTACTTCTTGAGGCAGATTCATCGAGAACTCGGTATGTAGCTAAGCTTTCCGGAATATACGAGACCTCTGATATTAATGATAGCTCTGCCCAGGCCTGCTGATCACCAAGTCGGAACTTTCCGCTTTTGTGTAGATAAGGATCGCTTTCGATTACCTGTTCATATAAATGCCTCCTAGCTACGGCGGTACAGGTAAATTGCACCATCCCGCCCCAAAAGAATTCTTCAATAGTCAAATTCGCAGGAGATCGGAATCCCTTATAATAATTAAAACTTTTAATGACTTTTTTGGATTTAGTATAAAAGACATCACAATCCGCAAAAACTACACCGCATTTTGGGTGGCTTTCTATGTAATCTACTTGTTTTTGCAGCTTGTCCGGACGATGCCAGTAATCGTCTCCTTCGCAAAAAGCAATGTACTTTCTTCTGCAGGCTTTAAAGGTACGATAGCTATTTTTTGTCGTTCCCACATTTTTATCCGATGTGATCACACGAATAATATCTGGGTACTTTTTTTGATATTGAAAGACAATCTCCCGTGTTCCATCGGTCGAACAGTCTTCACCAATTACCAGTTCAAAAAGAAAGTTCGCTTTCTGTTGTAAGACGCCCTCGATCGCCTGGGCGATAAAAGAAGCATGATTGTAAGTTATCATCATGATGCTGACCAAGGGCACTGTCATACGAAGCAACTCATATAAGGGTTGATCTAAGCAAAATTTCCGGAAGTGGGCTTTCCCTTAGATTGCTGAAGAGAGACAATAATCTCGCAAATCTTCTCGACATCAGATAATTCCAAGCTGTCGTAGATTGGCAGCGTCAATATGCGATCCGCCACTCGACGGGCGACTGTCAGCGGGTCCTTAATTGATACACTTCGATAGCAGGCATAATCGCAAATTAACGGGTAAAAATACCGGCGAGAAAACACATTGTATTGTTTGAGGGTTTCATATAATGCATCCCGGCTCATTCCATACTCTAGTTCGTCCACTTCTATAGGCGTGTATACATGGTTGTACTTAATATCAGGAGATAAAGCTGGCAGAAGATGGATGCCCGGTATTTCCTTGAGCCGCTGCCGATATAAATCAGTGATCTTACCTCGCTTGAGTATTATTTCTTCGAGATATTTTAGAACCAGACTTCCCATTAAGGATTGCATTTCGTTCATTTTGGCGTTGGTGCCGGGCAAAACCACTTCGACCTCGTTCTTAAAACCGAAGTTCTTTAAATAGTCGAATATTGCTTTTAGCCCTGACTCTTTGAAGATGAGCATTCCACCCTCGGAGGAGTGGAATGACTTAGTCGCGTGAAAGCTGAACATACTAAGATCGCCAAAATGAGCGATAGACAAGTTGCCAATTTTTATGCCGAAAGCATGAGCGGCATCATATATCAGCTTCAAATTATGCCGTCTAGCAATGTCGGCTAATTCATTGAGCATACAAGGGTGACCGTAGACATGAACCCCCAAAATGGCCGTTGTCCACGGGGTGATGGCCGCCTCAACCTTTTCTGGATCAATAGTATAATAATCGGGTTCGATATCCACAAAGACGGGTCTGACCTTGTTCCAAAACAACGCGTGGGTTGTTGCAACAAAGCTAAAAGGTGTGGTGATAACCTCTCCCGAGATTCCCATTCCCTGCAAGGCGATTTGAAGAGCCAGGGTCCCGTTGTTAAAAAGACAGATATTGTCAGTTTCGAAGAAGTTGGACAATTCATGAGTAAAACGCTGCAAAATAGGCCCATTGTTTGTTAACCAACCAGTTTCCCAGATTTCATTAAGCCCCTGGCAAAATTCCTCCAACGGGGGCAAAAAAGGCCTGGTCACAAAAATCGGCTTCTCAAAAGGTTCTATCATAAATCTTCTTTATAAATATTATGACTGCGACCAAGATTCAATTCTGCTTTAGGAACGGCTTTAGATAAAAATAAATTCTCATTTTCTCCGCATTACTTCGTCTCAACTTAAAGATTTTCCATCCAAATCACCATACGCTCTGCACTCTGCTTTTGTAGATAATTAAGGGCATAGAAATTTCTTTTTAGCATTCGCGCAGGAACGTCCTTCGTTAAGCTCGGACTAGATTCCTCTTTTCAACAAATAATGATATTCTCGGCAGGGCATCGATGTCAAGAAAATGTACTCGTGTTATGGTGGGGCTCGATGAGATTTCTTTACTGTTGGCATGTCTTTACCAGCTTACTTCATCACTATTTCGTAACAATATATAAAATTGCCTGGCATTCGATACAATTCTGATTAAAAATCTCCTTCGAAGAGTCCAGCAGACCCCAATCCTTTACGGTGAAGCCACCTAGACGCAATCGGCGGACAAAATCGACTTTTCCGTATTGTCTTACATGGTCATCCTGCCCGAATCGCCGCCACCTTTCTTTCAATGAAACGCTTGGCCTCTCTCTCTCCTCCTCTCTCTCTCCCCCCCCATCTGTTTCGTCCACCCCTAAAAGGAGCGGCACAAGAATAACTCCTTGTCCACCTTTTTTTAGAATTCGATACAATTCTGATATCGCTTTCTGATCGTCCGGAACATGCTCCAGCACGTGTGAACATAAAAATAGATCAAATTGCTCGTCACGAGACTTATACATATCTGTGATATCTAGTTGATAATCCAAGTCAGTACGATATAGATCCATAGTTAAGTGCGAAGCTGCAGGAAAATGCTTGTGGATATAATCAGAGATCGGTGTTGACGGGGAAATCTCTAATATTGAGAATTTATCGTTGTTCTTAACTATTTCGTCCAAAAAAATAGCTTGCAATCTATCTCTGTCAGTTGCTCCACAATAAGGGCATTGATATTCATTGAGGTTACAAGTTTCAAGAGGATTAGTCTGAAGATTATAGTTATATTCAGATAGTTTATTTAATAATCCCCCTGCCAGCGGCAAATATATTCCAACTCTATTTCCGCATACATGGCATCTCTTTTTGCTATCCATATTCCTAATTGCCCATCTATCTTTTATTATAAGTTTGAGGTAGTAGAGTCATTCGATTATTTTTGTGATGATTTGGCTTTTTTTTATGGTCAACTTCACCAACTCCAACATCTTGTATTTCTTATCCATCCTTTCGCGATAATCGATAATCTCATGCAGCTCTGGCAAAATACCAGAAAATCAACGATATTCACCTCGGAGCGCAAGCCGAACCATTTTAAATGGGCCTAATCTAACTAGCGAATTCAGTTCCTTAGAATAATTACTAATTCATTATCTCTAAGTTTGCCTAAAATGGCAAACTTTATAAGCACACTTAACATATTTTATATGATGCGTCCAAACCTAGCTATATGAGCCTCCCATTAATACTGCTCCAGCCAAAAATAGAATTTCCCGGCTTTTTGAACCTCTTGCGAACTGCTCGGCGAACTGCCGTGGCGGCAGGTCTTCGATTACGCTATGAGGTTGAAACTCATTATACTCCTCGCGCCATTTCCCTATTTCCTCTCGGGCGTCCTCCATTGATAAGAACCAATTTACATTCAGGCATTAAGGAATTATAATTGTCGCTGATCAAAAGTGCTTGTTGATGGTCTGCGATTCCGCAACTTCCCTTGGACAGGAGGCCAAAAAAGGCAAAATCAAGAGCACTAGCTTTAAGGCTATTCGCAATCCTTCGAAATTTGGATTCCAGAAGTGGCTTCGGGAGTCCAAAATTCGAGACAAAAAAAAGACTTATCTCAGGATGCTGCCTAAAGAATATTAGGCCCCTTAGAATTTATCAAAATCCGAAGGGCAAACCAATGGATATTCTCACCTAAAAATTTGGACGATCTCCTCATGTTTTTTCTCTCGGAAGAGACCCTTTAATAGGTGACCCTATGTCCGCTCTTATCTCTGGATAATTCCTTTATCTGCTGGATAAAATATATAGCAATCTGTCCCAGTTTCTCCGAGCCAAGACTTCAATATTCCAAGTAATATTTTTAATTTTCTTTGCCATCTTCCATCCTGCAATTTTCCTAATAAAGAAGAACTTTAGGCTCTCTTTAGGTGATATGGTCCCCCCCAGATCTCCAGCAAGATCATTTGCCTTCTTGATTATCTCAATATTTTCGGGATAGAAAACAGGCATGCTAAGTTGCAATAAATTTAAACATGCATCTCTTGTTCTCTGACTATCTTCCAAGGTTCTCAAATGATTTATGCTCTTAAAAATCGACATAGATAGTGCCTCAAGTGCCTCATCGGATCTATTTTGACCCATGCTCTTAAAATTCCCGATCCTCCAATACGATTTGGCATCTGGAACGAATATAATTTTCTCGCAGGCAGCTACAACTCTGCAAAAATATTCCCCATCGTCATCCGGATTTCTCATCTCACACCAAGGACCAGCCAAATCGGTAAGTTTGCGGCTAATTAACCAGACCGAGGGATGCATAAACGAATTTTCTTTAAATTTTATTAAAAAATATTCAATGGGTTCCAAATCCTTCCAAAGTGAACCTGGCATAAATTTTGCTTTTTCTTTCCAAAAATAAAATGTACCGAATGCTCCCGAAAGCAATACTCTTGTGTTTCTATCATATTCTCCATTCCCAACTTGATAAAATATTTTGTCAGGTCCTAAAAGATCATCATGGTCAAGCCATTGGATAAAATCCCCCTGGGCATAATTTAATGCTTTATTCCGGGCAGCCGGACCCCCACAGTTTTTTTGGGTTATTATTTTAACAGATTTTGATTCATATTTCTTTAAAATCTGAGGGGTCATATCCGTAGAACCATCGTCAACTACAATTATTTCCGTTCTCGGCCATGTTTGCTTCATTGCCGACTCAATGGTATCTTTAATCCATTTCTCTGCATTATAAGCAGGGATTAGAATAGAAACCAATGGATCCATTATTTATTGCTCTCTTTGATGGATAGGAATCTGCCTTATCATACCCCACAGTTTTTCTTCCCGTCAAGCTCCGAATCGAAACCTCACATTCTAAAATGACTATATACCCGGTGCCGATCGAAGTCAAGAATATGAACGCTCTATGTCATTTAAAATTATATTGTTTCTGGTGTTTCCACCAGAACTGATAACAGAATTCATATAATTTAGCCTTCAACATCCTTAAACTTTTTTCGAATCCCAACTTGTTAAGCGCGAAAACCAACGCGTCTTTAATGCTATCTGGTGGATTGAAGGGCACATCAAGCAGCTGAGGCCACATAAACTGTATTAGTTCTCTAAAAAGAATATTATCTCTGAATGTCCTATACTTCGCATCTACAGACAAGAACATTTCGTATATGAAGTGACTATCATATGGATCAAACTCCTCAATCGCGATATCAGACTCTGAATTGCCAACAGACCCCCAATTCCCAATTAGGACTTCCCACCAAAATAGTGTCATAATATTTAATCCATAACGGCGGGCGACTGGCCGTGTTGCTGTGAGCCAAGTTTCAGATTCCCTGACAGCATACGAAGACCGCCGATAATGCAACATATATGCCAAATAATACGGGGTCAGATTCTTTGGCTCATCAAAAAACTTTGTTCTGCCGACCTCTCCCACGCCAAGAATATTAAGCTTATTGCCGTGCTGTTTGTGATAGATATTATAGATAACGGGCAGTAGCTGTTCTCTGGCATAAAAGCAATTTTGCAAGAAAATTCGTTTATAATCTTCAGGTACGTCCTTTGGATACCTATTTATATGAAACGGAATTCCTATTCGCCTGAAGATTTCCCGTGGAATCCTTATGTCCCCGCTCTGGTCATTCAATTGTTCGATCTTATTGATAAAAAAATATATAGAATGACTTATCTCCTTGCTAGCGGCCAATAATGCGCGGCTATCCTCTCCGGCCGTAACGGCTAACATTAGAGGATATCTATAAGCCGCTGCCTCCATAGCCCCTTTTAAAAAAGCAGCACACTTGCATACAGCCTCGTCAAGTCCAAGCCTGATTAGATGCGTGTTTGGCCAGTATCGAGAGCTTCGCATTCGAATTATGTCGAGATAATGGTTTGGCAGAAGGTGTTTGACTGATTCGTAAGGTGTACCATCACCTACCCATAGGCGTCCGTTGCGAATGTAGGGCATATGATTTTTTACAAAATCTAACAGATCTGGATCTAACGATTCCTGAATTCTGGGAATTGAGAAGCGTACGAGCAAATTAGGTTGTGAGCCACAAACAATCCTATTTTCATGCTGACAGTAATACACTTCTCTGAGGGCCAGGGCATCCTGTACGAGATTTAAACATTCATGATCCTGATAAAAGACAGCGTATCTTCCAGTATATGGTTTTAGGCCCAGGATGAAACTCCTAAAGTCTATTGTTGCAGAAAGCATCTGGTTTAGAATTTCTTGGTTACTTGATTTATGATTATTGGGATCAAACAAATAGCCTAGCAGAATCAGGGTCTTAGTCGAGTCTTTGGCTATAGTTGTCTGAAGGTCAGGGTGTACGTACAAACAGTACCGACCTACTTGGATTTTATTCCATCTATCGAGTTCTATAATAGGTTGCCGTGCCAATAAGAATTGCCGTCGGTAATCTAGCTGATCTACCATGGCCGCAGTTCTTCTGCTTTCATTTTCGAAATAAAAATATGCAATAATATAAATATATAGTAAGAGGTCGGAGCTTTCAAGAGTGTAATGACCCCTGAAAATCAAGACACATTTTCTCCATTTGAGAGTTAGAGCTCAATCCGGAAAAAACATCTTCACCATTTGACCTACACGCGACGATCTCGACTCGATCCATGTCTCAGCATCCCCCCGAAACAGCTTCCTGAGATTGAGCCCACTGTTGCCGAAACTCTTCCGGACTCCGATACCCCAGCGCCGAGTGGACATAAAGTCGATTGTAATCTTCTCTGATCCACGGGCCGATTGCCGCTCGGGCTTCTTCAAAGGACCCGAAATCATTCAGCCACAGCACCTCTTCCTTGATCGTCCGGATGACGCGTTCGGTATCGGCGTTCCCCTTGGGATTGTCGTAGGAACAGAAGATCTGATTGATACCGAGCAACGCCAGGTCCGTCATGAATGCGACCGAAGTCGGCTGCGAACCGTTGTCCGAAACCAGGTTCAGCCCCTCGTCCCGCACTCCCCAAGGAAACTTCTCGCACAGCGCCCGGTCCAACGCTTCTTTCCATTCCGAGGTCTTAGCGCGTAACGACAGATTCCAGCCCACGATCTCTTTGGTAAACCAGTCCAAAACGACGATGAGATAGCACCAGCCCAGAGGTCCCAGCAGGAATTTCGTCATGTCGATTCCCCAGTACTGGTTGGGCCGCGTCGCTTTCGGCTTCGATCTCTGTGACGTCCGGAGCGCCTTATGCCGCACCTGTTCGACGACCAGCCCGTTTTCCCTCATCAATCTCTGGATCCGTTTGTGATTGACCTCCGTGCCTTCCCGATACCGCAGCCAGGCCGTCATCCGCCGGTATCCCCAAAACGGATGCGCCAACCGAAGCTCCTTAAGCTTTTCGACAAGGACCTGATTCAAAACAGATGTCGCTTTTCCTCTGGTCTTCCGATATTGCCCGCTCCGGCTCGTCCCCAGCGTCCCACACGCCGCCTTCAGACTTTCCCCTTTCTCTCTCATCAGCTTCACGGCTTCCCGTAGATCAGATCTTGGGTTTTTTTTAACGCCTCGATCGCGATCGTCTGCCGCCCGATGATCTTCTGCAGCTTCTCGATCTCCGCCCGCAGCGCCTCCGCTTCATCCTTGCCGGCGCCATTCGCAAGCCCTCTTTGCGCGGACTCAAGAAAACGATCGCGCCACCGGTAGAATAAGGTCTGACTGATTTGGTGTTCCCGGCAAATCTCCGCCACCGACTTTTGGCCCTTGATCCCCTCAAGCACGATCGCCATTTTCTCTTCCGCCGCCCATTTCCTGAGTTTCATCCCGCCACCTCCTTGATCGAGTATAAACTCTAACTCTTGAAGGTGTCCACCTTCTCAGCGGGTCAGTATAAGAGTCTGAACTCGTTCAATACCTTAGTGAAAGTGGCACTCAATGGAATTTCGGGCAAAAAGGGGCTCCTATTTGTCTGTCTTCACCACTTGACGCCTGATTCCGCTGTAACAATAAAATTGAATCAATGCGGCCGGGAATTATCATTGTCGCTGATCAAAAAACATTTTTTTGTGCGTTCGTGTTGAAAAATACACTTTCTTTTTTGGACGCATAAAATCATCAGGGTGTTTGAACCATAGGGCGATGATTTTGCTCCCCGCTAGCTTTCCTTCTTACAAAAAGACGCCGGCCAGGAATATCGGATGGGACCTCCTCAAAATCTCTTAAAGAGGCATATTTAATGATGCTATCCTCAAATTGTCTAAACTCGACTCCACCTAGGAGAATCGCAACTGGAGGGTCAGCATCAAGATACGTAAATAGATTATTGGACGAGACAATATGATAGCGTTCTCTCAACTCGTCTGTCATTAGATCCCCGACACGATACCCAAAATCACCGGGCCCCATTCCATTGTAGATGGGTAGCCTTCCTTCGATGGCAAAAATGTTTTCAAAGGATAGCACCTTGCCGACCAAATGTCGCTCTGATAGTAGCTGGGCTAAGTGCCGTCCCTGATAGTGCATTGCAATTGTCTTCCAATTTGTAATATGACTTGCTTGCAAAATTCGATAAAGCGCAGGTGGTAAACTCAAAATGCCGACAATCAAGGCCGCTATAATAATATCAGTTAAAAGTCGAGATGTGTCATCAGAATCACCAATAATCCGCCACAGGGAAGCTAAGGTGAATAGAGCAAATGGTAAAGGAGCCAGAAAATACGAATTCCACAAAGGCGTTGGAGTAAAGGATGCCACGAGAGCTAGCGTGAAGAGGCATAAAGAAAGTAATAAAAATTTGCCCTTTTCGCTTTTCAACCAATCTTTTATCTCAAGCGAACCTTTATAAAGACGCGAGGCTGCGAGGATACAAAAAAGAAGAATGCAGAAAAAAGGCACAGCCCCGAGCGTGTCCGTAAGGAACTGGATCTTGTTCGCGAGTGTCATCCCTGTTTTGAAACCAGTCAATTCCCTCCACTTAGTGTTGAGCAAATGGTAGCCAAGATTGCCGAAAACAAACCCTTCCGGGTTCCTAAAGTAAAATATTCCCGCCGGCGCTAATGCAGCTGCTAAGCCAACAAGCCAGATGAGATTCTTAAACAAGGCTTTCTTCAATGATAGCTTTTCTGATGGCCAAAAAGCAAAAATTAACATCGCGGGCAATAGGGTTAAATAGTAAAGCTTCGATCCAATGGCTACACCAAGGAAAACGCCTGAAAATAACGTGGAAAGCTTATAGTGCCGATTTGATCGAATTATAAAGAAGAAGCTTAATAAAACGAAACAATTTGCTATTGCATAACTGTTGAGTTGGTTTGAGGCCTCGCGAAGTTGTGAAGAAGAAGCGAATATTAAGACACAAGCCAAACCGACCAAGCGGTTGTTAGAGATTCTCTTACATGACCAGTAGAGCGCCAATAATGCAGTTAAAACGAACAACAAATTAAAAAGTCGAAGACTCAGATAGCTGAAAGAAATGAATCCTGCTTTGAGTATGACTGCATAAATGCATGCAGCGTAGGGCATTTGAAAGTAAGCGAAATCCTTATAAAGCACATTTCCTCTGGCAAGCAGGTAGCCAGCACTCATAAAATGATTGTCATCGCCCATGTACTCAACCACTGTCTTGGCCGCTAGGCCAACTACCAGTATTGTGAACACTAGATAGACCATCCCAAGGCCTGCGCGGCCATGAAAAATGCGTCCCCCGTTAGTAGATGGACCAAGCTCTGTTCTCGCTATCTGTTCTTTACTATTCATGTATTGACCTCCCCGATGCAAAAAAATTACTGCCGGAGCCGACTTTTTATCGTCGGCGATCTATGATGAGGCATTAAGTGCGATCTACAGAGTTGGCACAGACTAATTGATGCACTATTAAGATAGAGCTACTCTCACTCGACACTACTTTTTTCTCCGGTGCTGAAGAACCATCCGGATCCATTGCTTTACAGATAAGACGGCGTCGTAATTCCCATACATTCTGGCTCTAAATACAGCCGTTGGCATTGAAGCTCTAGTGAGTTCTCTGTGCAATATGTATGGGCTTGACCTAGATTTGTTGAAGCCAGAGACCGTAGTCAGCGCTCCTTTGTATCCCAGTTCTTTCAGAATTTCTACCAAATTTATCTTAGGATTGTCATATTTCCCAGATGGGTATGCAAAGAATTCAATCTCCACGCCGGCGATTTGCTCCAATTTTACTTTGTCCTCGGCAATTTCGTATTTTATTTTAGCACTGTCCTGAAGCGTTCCTAAATTGACGTGATTTAAAGTGTGCCCACCAATAGCAAAACCTTCCTTAACAATTTTTCTCACGTCTTCATAGCTCAAATCTCTCGTTATCCTTTGCGGGTTTGGTTTTAAGAAAAGCTTCGTCCGCATAAACTCGGCTTCTTCTTCCATTGAGAGACCAACAAAACCAAACGTCACAAAAAATGTCGCTGGTAATCCAAACTTTTTCAAAATTGGCACTGCATAGGTGAGCCAACTCTTGTAACCGTCATCGAAAGTAATAACGACATTGATTTTTTTTGTTGACAATCTGCCCAAGAAAAAATCTTCGAGGCTTACGACGTTCATACTTCGTTTTAGGAAATAAATGTTAGCCTTGAAATAATTTAAGGCTTCGGGAAGAATATCGTGGAAGGTTGCAATTCTCGTTACCGGAATATGTAGAATGCGAAAAAATAGGTTCCTGATTCTGGAATATCCTGCATAATAAAATAATAGAACCCAGATATCTTGCTTACGCATCTTCATGTTTCAAGAATTTGAGCAAGATTAATATGAGTTAGCAAATTAAGCTAGTTTCAAGAAATATTCACACTTTCTACTGTTAAGCACTTCCAAGAGATAATAGCAAAACAAAACGCTTCATGCAATTATCTCAAAAACGATGATTGACAATTTTGCTTTGCTGTCCTTAAGCTACGAGATGACGTGATCTACCTATACATATCCCCCCATGATAAAAAGTGCACAATCCGATGAAAATAAAGGTATTTATTGTAAAGGCCAGCCACCTCCGATTCTGAGTCCCAGTTCTAACCCTCGGAGGTGTTCATTTTCTCAAGGGAAACAGCACATGTCCTATTCCCATTTACATCCTGCATCTAGAGTTGACCTCTCAAAGGATGCGGATACGTAAATGGCGTATAATATGCCGTCCAGACATTCGTGGCAGTCGCCCTATATAACGTCTTTGTATCCGTCGCCCAATAGCCGACGCCGGCTGTGCAGGTTGTGGGCCGGGCAGAAAGCAAGCCTATGCCGACGCCGGAAGTACCGTCAAATGCCGCACCTTGATACCAAAATTCCTTATTTATCGTCGGCACAACGTGACCGCCGCCATAGTCATAAGTCTGAGTTACTCGCGTTGCCACATTATTTCCGCCGCCGTTTTTAAGATTGTTCCAAGAATAGGTGTCCGAAATATGCTGCGGCTGACCACTAATCAAATTGTGGTCCGGAGTATTCCAACTATCGGGCCATTCTTCTCTAACAGAGAGAGTAATAGTTCCCGTTGTATTTATTACATTATTATAAACGAGGGCTTTCCCGCCCCGCTGATCCGTTAAATCTCCATTAAAAGTACCCAGATTTATCGTATTATTATATATTTCAACTCCCATGCAGGAGTTCCAGCCAGCTGAACCCTGATTTCCATGCATATCATGATTGGGCCACAATCCATTTGAGCAAAGCGTAGCATCATAAGTATTATATCTTGATACCCACCGCGCCCCCATCTCCGAACGAATCAAGCAATCGTCGTGTCCAATGATCGTATTATCCTCGAAATAAAATGCGTCGGCGCTTCCGAAATTAAATGCCCTTACGCTCCATTCGTTATCATAACCATCAACGCTGATATAGCCGCCATCGAATATATTATTGTCGGCTACTCCCCAAATTGCCCCGAACACATTGAAAGTTCCGTATTTATAACAGTTATAAATGTAGTTATGGTCAACACGAATGTTTGTGAGAGGTGTACTAACCGAATTCCCTGTATATATATAAACGCCGCGGCATTTGTTGGCACAATTAAACGTAAAGCCGGATAGTCGAAACGCCTCATTTAAAGCTGGAGAATTGGGAGCATAGACGATGAACCACGAACCCAGCCATAAAACATTATCCGAATTGGTGTAATTGCTAGTGATAACCGTATTCCCTATTCCTGCGCCAATGAGCTTGATCCCCTTAGTTATGACCAACTGGCTAGGCCATATCGCCGTGCCTGCGGGGACAATAACGGTATCCCCTGAAACTGCGGAGGAGATAGCCGCGCTGACATCTGCATAAGAAGGACTTGCAGCCGTAATAATATGTCTTACAGTGATTACTTGCCTCGTGGTATCTGAATTCGTTCCTTTCATTATGGTCAGATACATATCGTAGCATCCGGCCACCGCATATGGATGGCTCGGGTTCTGGCTGGTGTTTGTGGCGCCATCGCCGAAGTTCCATTGCCAGGAAGTCGGACTCCCAATCGAGGTGTCCGTGAACTGCACCGCCTGACCTTCCACCGGGGAGGAGGGGCTGTAAGTGAAGGACGCCGCAAACACCGGCACCACGGTGATCGTCTGACTCATGCTCTTGGAGCCGGAGCTGTTGGTAACCGTCAAGGTTATCGTATAGCTTACGGCCGCCGTATAGGTATGGCTCGGGTTCTGGGAGGTGCTATAGGCCCCGTCGCCAAAGCTCCATTGCCAGGAAGTCGGGCTCCCGGACGAGGTGTCCGTGAACTGCACCGCCTGGCCTTCCGCGGGTGAGGACGGGCTGTAAGTGAAGGAGGCGGTAAGCTCCGACACCACGGTAACCCTCTGACCTGCCCTTTCAGGGCCGGAGCTATAGAGGACAGTCAAGGTTACCATATAGGTTCCCCCCGTCGTATAGGTATAGCTCGGGTTTTTGGAGGTTGAGGTCGTGCCCGTGCCGTCGCCGAAGTCCCATCGCCACAAAATCGGGCTTCCGGCCGAGGTGTCCGTAAACTGCACCGGCTGGCCTTTTACCGGAGAGGCCGGAGTGTAAGTGAAGGACACGGATTCTGAAGTTACAACGTTGATAGTCCGGATCATCCTTCCTGAGTCGGTACAGGCTATTGTTTGGATGGGAAACATCAGAAGGCAAACAACAAAAAACAACCAACACAGAAATGCCGCGAAACATTGGTCAAATCGATGCAGATAGTTAGTCATTGCATACCCCTCCTTGGTAGGATCGGTTTTCAGGGCTAAAGGAGCCTGAGTGCAAATCATTTTTTCATATGTTTGGTCGATCCTGCCGAGAGGAATATGATCACCTTTAGAGGGGATTTCGAAGGGCATTTTAGGGTGATGATGATTAGCCGATTCTAAAATCGCGCTAACCCTCATCGATGGGATGGCCTCCATTGCTTGGAAAGTTTAAAGACTTTTTTTTTGGGCATCCAAGGCCTACCGTCTGTAACTAATATCTATTTGGCATTATAACACATTCGCAAAAAACATATGGAGTCAATAAATATTTTCCTCCAAGCCAATGTTCCGAGACAAGTGCATAATGAACTATTATTTGTCGGGATCGGGATATGGGATGCTTCATTGAAGGCCAAAATCGTTGTCGAGGGCTGGCCAAAGAAGTATAATATGCGCCCCGCTAATTATAGGGGCAATAACATATTCGGAGCATAGAGGAGAACGTGCCAATAGATGAGAAAATAATAGACATCGATGACCCTATTGTTGTGACCGGGGCGGCAGGCTTCATCGGCACACGAGTCGTGGGCAGCTTGCTCGACAAGGGTTTTCGTAATGTCCGCTGCCTGGTCAGGAACCCTGGCAATTTCACAAGGCTGAGAGAAATCATCGATCATTTTTGCGTAACTCCGCGGACCAAGATTGTTCCGGGCAACCTCCTGTCGCGGGAGGACTGTTCCGTTCTTGCCAAGGACGCGGCTCTTATTTATCACTTGGCGGCAGGGACAGGGACGAAAGCGTTTTCAGATGCCTTTCTTAATTCAGTGGTTACGACTCGCAATCTTTTGGACGCAACTCTTGAATCCAAGTGCCTGCGGCGTTTTGTGAACATGAGTTCTTTTGCGGTGTATACCAACCGGAAGAAACCCCGGTGGAGGCTGCTCGATGAAACCTGTCCGGTGGAGGAGCATCCTGAGTCGCGGGCCGAAGCATATTGTTTTGGGAAAGTGAAACAGGATGAACTCGTAATGGAATATGGCCGAAAGCATGGCATCCCCTTTGTGATATTGCGGCCGGGCACCGTCTACGGCCCTGGAAAAAAGGCGATTCCGGGCCGGGTGGGTATCGATACCTTCGGCATTTTTCTCCACATGGGCGGGTCGAACCCTGTTCCGCTCACCTATGTTGAAAATTGCGCGGATGCGATTGTCCTGGCCGGCCTCAAAGCCGGAATCGACGGCGAGGTCTTCAATATCGTCAACGACGACCTGCCGTCGTCCAGACTTTTTCTGCGTCTCTACAAAAGAAATGTCAAGAGGTTTAAATCGATTTATATGCCCCACGCCCTCAGCTATCTCTTTTGCTATCTTTGGGAGAAATATTCGAAATGGTCGAAAGGTCAGCTCCCGCCGGTTTTCACCCCCAGGGAATGGGCGGCTTACTGGAAAAAAACCAGCTATAGTAACCGGAAAATCAAGGATATGGTGGGTTGGGCGCCGAAGGTGCCGACGAAAGAAGGCCTGAGGCGTTTTTTCGAAAACTACAGGGAAGGTGCGCGGGGAAATGCCAAAAACTCGATGCCTCTTGACTTTCACGTGAAAAATTGCTAATTTTATATCGTAGCGAGGAAGCGCCAAGGAGATATCAGGGAAAGGAAACAGGCTAGGCACTAACGGGAAGGGAAAATCGATCCAATGGGCTTCTTACGGAGAGGTGTCGAAATATCGATTTTGCTATTAAGGATTTGATCATTATATGATGAACGTCCCATTTGTAGATCTCAAAATCCAGTACAGGTCTCTCAAACCCGAGATCGATACTGCCATCCAGTCCGTTATCGACAACACGGCCTTTATCGGCGGCAAGTATGTTGAAGCCTTCGAAAAGGCTTTCGCCGAAAAATACGGAGTGAAGCACTGCATCAGCTGCGCCAACGGCACCGACGCGATTTACATCGCGTTTAAAGCCCTCGGAGTCGGCCCGGGAGACGAGGTCATCACGGTGGCCAATAGTTGGATTTCGACTTCCGAGACGATCACCCAGGCCGGCGCCAGGCCTGTTTTCGTGGATATCGATGAGTATTTCCACATCGACCCAACCAAGATTGAGAAGAAAATCACCCAGAAAACCAAGGCCGTCATCCCTGTTCACCTCTACGGCCAGGCCGCAGCGATCGATGCCATCAAGCAGATCTGCGAAACCCACGGGCTTCCCCTCATCGAAGATTGCGCACAATCGCATTTCGCGACCTTCGGAAGCAAGAAAACCGGAACTTTCGGCCTGGCAGGCACCTTCAGCTTCTACCCCGGCAAAAACCTCGGCGCCTATGGCGATGCCGGAGCCCTCATCACAAACAACGACGATTTCGCGAGGCGGGCCAGACTTTTTGCCAACCACGGCTCCCTCCAGAAGCACATCCATGAGATCGAGGGCATCAACAGCCGCCTGGACGCCATCCAGGCCGTTGTTCTGTCGGCCAAGCTGTCCCACATCGATGAATGGAACAGGGCCCGGCACGCAAACGCCCTGAAATACAATGACCTTCTGAAAGGTATTCCTGGAGTGAAATGCCCGAAACTCCGAGAAAACGCCTTCCACATTTTCCATGTCTATGCCATTCGGGCGCCCAAGAGAGACGCGCTGGCCGATTATCTCAAATCCAAAGGGATCTCGACGGGGATCCATTATCCGATAGCATTGCCTTTTATGCCGGCCTACGGGTATATGAAACACAAACCGGCCGATTTTCCCATGGCATATCAATGCATGGGAGAAATCCTTTCGCTGCCGATGTATCCCGAGCTGTCCGGTGAACAAATAGAATACGTGGCACGAGTCATCAGGGAGTTTTATGAGAAGTAATTGAAGCGCGAAATCCTGGCGGCTTTCCGCCAAGGAGCCCGGCTGGGATAGCGATAAATTACTCGGAAAGGGAGCGGGAAGACATGATTAAAGTCGGAGTTATCGGTTATGGGTACTGGGGACCCAACGTGGCCAGGAATTTTTATTCCTGCCCTGGGGTCAAGCTGACAGCGGTCAGCGACATCTCGGAAAAGCGCCTTGCCCTGGCGAAATCCCACTATCCGTTCATCCATGGTTTTAAGAACGGGGCTGACCTCGTCCGGTCAAAGGACGTTGACGTTGTAGCTGTCGTTACGCCGGTGTTCACGCATTACGAGCTGGCGCGCAAAGCCCTCAATCAGGGCAAGCACGTATTCGTCGAGAAACCCTTTACAAGCACAAAGGCCCAGGCGGAAGAGCTCATCGACCTGGCCGCTCAAAAAGGGTTGAAAATCATGGTGGACCACACCTTTCTTTTCACCGGGGCCGTAAGGAAGATCAAACAGATTATAGATTCCGGCGAGCTGGGCCGCCTTCTGTTTTTCGACTCGGTCCGGGTCAACCTGGGCCTCTTCCAGCACGATATCAACGTCATCTGGGACCTGGCTCCTCACGATTTATCGATCATGGACTACGTCATCCCGGACAGGCCTGTCGCCGTCTCGGCCCATGGAACCGTCCATTTCGAAGGCAGCCTCGAAGATGTCGCCTACGTCTGCACCGAGTTCGATAACCATGGTTTTATGGCCCATTTTCATGTCAACTGGCTCAGCCCGGTGAAGATCCGCAGAATGCTGATAAGCGGCGACAAGAAAATGCTTGTCTGGGACGACCTCTCGCCCGACGATAAGATCAAGATTTACGACCGGGGCGTTGAATTCAAAAGCACGAACGGCGAGCAGAAAAACGGGATCGAGGAGCTTTTGGTCAGCTACCGGTCGGGAGACATGTATGCCCCGAAGATCGACAACACCGAGGCCTTGCGCGCGGAAGTCGAGTATTTCGTCCGGTGCCTCGAGAAAAATGAGGAGCCGTTCAACAACGGCCAGGCCGGCCTCCAGGTGGTTCGTCTCCTAGAAGCCGCGGACCAATCCGCCAAGAACAACGGCCGGAGAATCAAGCTGTAAGGAACTCAAGGGAGAACTCATGGATTACTGCCGGATCGCGCCCGACGTCAAGCTGGGCAAAGACGTCAAGATTTTCGCCTTCGCCAACCTGTACGGCTGTTCCATCGGAGACCAGACCAAGATCGGGACCTTCGTCGAGGTCCAGAAAGGCGCCGTCATCGGCCGGAACTGCAAGATCTCGTCCCACTCCTTCATTTGTGAAGGCGTGGCCATCGAAGACGACGTCTTCATCGGGCATAACGTGACGTTTATCAACGACATATACCCCCGGGCGACAACAGCCGGGGGGGGCTTGCAGACGGAGGCTGACTGGAAAGTCATACCGACATTTATCCGGAGAGGGGCCTCCGTAGGTTCCAGCGCCACCATCCTGGCGGGAGTGACGATCGGCGAAGGAGCGATCGTCGGGGCCGGCGCGGTCGTCACCAAGGATGTCCCCCCCTGGACCGTTGTCACGGGGAATCCCGCCAGGTTCTTGAGAAAAATCGAAGAAACAGCAAAATAAGGCTGTTATCCGACGGGAACGCATCGGGGCTAGAGGAGAACATGCTGAAAGAGAGAGAGGCGGTTGTCACGACAACCCTCATCTTCATCGACGGCCTCGTCGTCTCTTCCGCTTACCTGCTCGCCTTCATTCTGAGAAAGCTGATCGGACCGACCCTGTCGGTTCCCTGGTTTTCCCCGCTATCCCATATCGTTTTAGATACGAATATCACGCTCCAGCAGTATATCGGCTTCTTGATAGTGGCCGCCCCGCTCTGGTGCTGGATGCTCTATATAAACGGCATGTACCGTACGCTTAGGACGCTCTCCTACATCAAGATTTTCTGGATTATTTGCAAATCCGCGTTTATGGCCTTCCTCGGCTTCGGCACGTTTCTCTTCGTTTTCAAGGCATCGTCCACGAGCCGCCTTTTTTTCTTCCTCTTCACGGGAATCAGCTTCGTCTCAATCCTGGCGGAAAAAACAGCCCTTTTTATCTTCATGCACTACTACCGACGGCGGGGACACAATTATAGGCGCCTTCTCATTGTCGGAACGGGTCGGCGAGCCGCTGAATTTATCAGCCGGATCAAGCGCCACCCCGAATGGGGCTTTCAAATCCTGGGAGCGATTGATGACGAGCCCGGCAGAGGAATTAAAAAAGTGGACGGAGTTGACATCATCGGAACGCTCAAGGACATTCCCAGGATCCTCCATACCGACGCTGTCGACGAAATCGTTTTCGTCGTCCCCCGCTCCCGGCTGAGCCATCTCGAGGGAGCGCTCCATGACTGCGAAACGGAAGGCGTCGTCACGACGATCACGGTGGACTTGTTCGATATGCAAATCGCCAAGTCCGCCGTTTCGGAAATCGACGGGATCCCCCTCCTGCGGTTCCATACGACAAAAATCAACGAGCGGCAGCTTTTCGTCAAGCGGGCCATGGACATCGTCATTTCCGGCCTGGTCATCGTTATCCTCGGACCCTTCCTGCTCATCATCGCCGGACTCATCAAGATCACATCGCCGGGACCGGTTTTTTTCAAGCAGCTGCGGTTGGGACTGCGCGGCCGGAAGTTCATCCTCTATAAATTCCGGACGATGCGGGAGGGGGCCCATGATGTCCTGTCCAAGGTCAACGACGTCGCCGAAATGGACACCCCGGAATTCCGGGCCATGAAGATGAAGTGGTTCACCCCGCTCGGCCGGATCATGAGAAAATTCAGCCTCGACGAACTGCCGCAGTTTTTCAATGTTTTCGTAGGACATATGAGCCTCATCGGCCCCCGGCCCACCGTACCTGACGAGGTCGAAAAATATAAGGCCTGGCAGAGGCGACGTCTTTCGATGAAGCCCGGGATCACCTGTCTATGGCAGGTCAACGGTAGGAACAATATTGGTTTTGAAGACTGGATGAAGCTGGATCTCGAGTACCTCGACAACTGGTCTATCTGGCTGGATCTCAAAATCCTGGCTAAAAGTGTTCCGGTCGTCCTGTTCGGCATCGGGGCTTATTGAAAGGCCAGGCCCGACAAATAAAATAGGTTTACAAATTGTTGCATTATATTGAAATGAAGAGAACGATTTTCGCCGGCTTGTTCATTATTTTTCTTTTATCTTTGGCGCAGGGTCAGGCTTTTGCCTGGGGGGCTACCTGGATGGGAGCGAGCCTCGAACAGATGGTCAATGCGGCACGATGGAGGGTTGGCGCCTTCAGATACAATGCCGGCTTCCGGCTCAATAATGCCGGCTATGATTCAGATATATATTTTGGCTCATCGGCCAACCCGGTCCCCGATTATACTTTCACCGCGGGACCCGATATCCAAATCTTCCTTCCCCTGAAGAAAAAAATCGTATTCGACGTTTCCGAATTTCTCCAACATGTCTTCTTTCTCGATACCAAGCGGGAGAGGGCACTGAACAATACGTTCGCGGGCCGGGTTCATTTCGTCTTCGACAGATTCTACATCCAGGCCGGGGGAGGATTGATCAATGCCAAACAGCGCTTGAGCACGGAATTGAATCTCAACGTCCGGCTTAAGGAAGACGACCTGACGGGCCTTGTTTTGTGGCAGGCTTCGAGGGAAACCTCCTTCGCCCTTCAGATCCGGAGATCGACATATAATTATGAAAACCTGACATCCGGAGCCGTCAACATTAGCGAGAACCTCAACAGGAAAGAAAGCTACATCAATTTCATGGCATATCTCCAGCAACACTCGAAAACCAGGTTTTATCTGGACGGGGAATACGGGTCCATCACATTTGCGGAGACGATTTCAGGTTTTAAAGATGCCAGGAGTTACGGCGTCTATGGCGGTATTGAATTTCTGCCTCCGGCAGAAGGCCAGGGACAGACAACGGGCTTCAGGGGCAGGATCAATCTGGGTTACAGACACCTTGATGTCCTCAGCCATGGGGCGAAAGATTATTCGGGTCTGGGTGGAAACACCGATGTTTCTATTGGCATTATGAGATTCACGGCGATCCGGGCCTTTTTTTCCAGGGGGCCACAATTTTCGGCTTATTCCGGCCTTACTTACTATCTCCAGACAGTCTATGGGGTAGGGCTGGCCCGTTCCCTGTCAAGGAAAACTACGTTGACCTATGACCTTTATTATGGCCGGAATGAATATGCAGGGGGCGTAACGATCGGCGGTGAAGCGTTTGGGAAAAGGCTCGACAAGTACTTGACCCATTCCATAGGATTGAATTTTCCCCTAGGAAGGGCCCTCGAACTCAACCTGATGGCGAACCTGGGAAAAAGAGATTCGGAGTTCGCCCCGCGGCCCACGAGCAGGCATTATTTTCTTGGATTCAGCCTGACATACGGCTACGCATCCAGTGGTCTTACCATGCCGGGGGCTCGTACTTTCTGATGAGGGGGGCGGGTAGGGCCTGGATTGAAAGGCTTTATGCGGTTATAATATAGCTTTGAAAGGGCTTATCAATGTGAGGAAAAAGGCAATTCTATGAAAAAATGTCATAAAACCGGATCCTTGAATGGTTTCTCAAGCTCTGTCCAATATATCGCCCTTGCTCTATTTATTTTCGGAATTCTGCCCGTGGCCATCCCTGCCGTGCAAGAGCAGCAGAATCTTCCCGTCAATGATTACAAGATCGGAACAAAGGACCTTCTGGAGATCAAGGTGTTCGAGCTGCCCGAACTCAGCCAGACCGTCAGGGTCGCCGAGGACGGCTCGGTCAGCTTCTCTCTACTCGGCAAAGTGGATGTCGCTGGCCTGACCGCTCAAGAACTGGAGAAGAAGCTGGCTTCGATCCTGGATCAAAAATATACGAAGGGCGCTCATGTCACCGTTTTCATAAAGGAATATCAAAAAGTATCGGTTTTTGGAGCCGTCGGCAGGTCGGGCAGCTACGAATTGGTCGGGCCCACGACCCTTCTCCAAGTCATTTCGCTGGCCGGAGGATTGACCGCTGAGGCCGGAAACGAGCTCTATGTATTCAGGCTGGGCAAAGACGGCCAGAAAAACAAAATCACCGTCAACCTGAAGGATTTGACCGGCGGAAATCAGAATCTCAACATCGATCTTCAGCCCAACGACGTGGTCAGCATCCCGATCGATCTGATGCTCACCGTCTATGTCTATGGAGAGGTCAAGAATCCCGGAGCGATCCAATTCAGGCGGTCGAAAAGGTTCACCCTGCTTCAAGCCATCTCCCAGGCGGGAGGTCTGACGGAATGGGCCTCGAAATCGAGCGTAACAATCAAACGAACCGAAAAAGAAACGGGCAAAGAGATGCAGCTCCTGGTGAACCTCAAGAAGATTGAGGCCATGAAAACCCCCGACATCATCCTTGATGAAGGCGACATCATAATTATCCATTAGGCCGGAAAAAATATTCGAAAAGAGGCGCTGATGACTGACTCAAATATAACAAACGGGCCCGTTGCTACGGTCCAGCATTATTGGCATATTCTTCTCAAGTGGAAATGGACCGCCGTATTTTTCTTTGTTATAGTCGTCGGATGCGCGACTCTTTATTCATTTCTAATGCCCCCAATCTACACGTCCAAAGGCAGCATTTGGATCGAGGAGCAACTCAATATTTTGCCGTTCGAGGACGTCCAGCGGTCCGATAACACCAATCTATCCCTCCAGAGCTATTCGCAATTGCTCCAGAGCCGGGCCCTCGCAGCTAAGGTCATCGATAAACTCAAGCTCTTTGAAAATCCGAAGTTCGTGGGGAATCCCCCAAAAGGAAAAAAACTTCCCGACCCCTCAGACCCTGTTTTCAGTGAGCTGCTCATAGAAAAATTATTAAATAGAATCTCCGTTCGGCCCATCCAAAACACAAGGTTGTTGGAGGTGACGTACAGCGACCATGATCCCAAGTCCGCCTCCGAGACATTGAATGCTCTCTTCAATGAATACGTCGCCATGATCATCAGGCAGAGATATCAGGCATCAGAGCAGGCCACTCAATTCTTGAAAACCCAGATCGCGGCGGTCCGCTCCGAGATCGAAGAAGGTGATAAAAAGCTAAGCGACTATGGATCATCGAAGAACATCCTCCCGCTCGCAGCCTCGGAAACACCGACTGTCGCTAAGCTGTCCGAAGTCAATAAGGCCCTGACAGATGCGACGATCGACAGAATCTATAAGTATGATCGTTACAATCAACTCAAAACGGGCACTGTCACAGAACTTTCCGGATCTCCTATTGACAGTCCAGTTCGAAGACTGGGCGATCAATACGCCAGGCTCAGCCAGGAATATGCTAAAAAGCTGGGCACGCTGAGGCCCGAGTACCCGGAGATGCAGCGTTTGAAATCGGAAATAGATTCGGTTAAAGAGGATCTCCAGAACGAATCGAAAAAGTTGATCGATGCCGCCTATGCCGATTATCAGGCCGCGCTCAAGAAAGAGTATTCCCTTCTAGGGCTGCTTGAACAATTGAGGACCGAAGCGTTCAAAGCCAACAGCAATTCTATTGTCTATAACAGCCTGAGAATCGAGCTCGAAAATAAAAAAGCCCTTCTCGAATCTCTTTCCAAAAGGCAGAGCGAGACAGACCTGTCCGCCCGGCTCAAGAGCCTGGAAACGGCGAATATTTGGATCATGGACAGGGCCAATCTTCCCCTACGCAGGACGTCCCCGAACAAACGGCGCAACGTCCTATACGGATTCTTGGTGGGCTTGGCCGGGGCTATAGGATTGGCTCTCGGGCTCGAGTATCTCAATAACACGGTCAAGACCTCGAAAGACGTGACGAATTCCACGGGATTCCCTATATTGGGCGCCATCCCGGCTTTCGAGAAAGAAGCGAATCCCAAGAGTCCGAAGGCTGAGTTCAAGAGAATCGTCAGTATTGTCAGGGGAAAAGGCGAGCCGCGGAAAGAAAAAGAGCCAAAACGAAAAGAAGTCTTCGTCGGCCTCGCGCCGCAAAGAGACCAGGCCGATGGCCGGGCCGACCAAGAGGCCAAGCTGGCCAGGATCGAGCTGATCGCCTCGCGCGAGCCTCAATCGATCCAGGCGGAAAGCTATCGTTCGATACGGACGACCCTTCTTGTCTCCTCGCCGCCGGGGAAGATCAAGTCTATCCTGATCACGAGCCCTCTGTCCCGGGAAGGCAAATCGGCCACCGTTGCCAACCTTGGCCTCACCTTGGCCCAGGCAAACAAGCGGGTCATCCTGGTGGATTCCGACCTTCGAAAGCCGAAGCTCAGCAGGATTTTCGGCCTCCAGAGCGGCTGGGGGTTGACTCACTTTTTGAGTTCTCGCATCGAGGCGGCGGAACTGTTGAAGTCCACTCCGTTCCCACACCTCTTTCTTATCAGCAGCGGGCCCATCCCCGCCAACCCCATCGAACTTCTCACGTCGGAGAAGATGGGCCATCTCATATCGTTCTTAAAACAGAGTTTCGATTACATCCTGTTCGATGCGCCTCCGCTTCTCGCGGTGAGCGACGCCATCGCCATGGGCCCGATGATCGACAGAATCATCCTTGTCGCCCGGGGAGGGCAAACGCCGATTCCCGCCCTGAAACAGGCCAAACAGAAGCTGGAAGCCCACAAAATCGAATGCCTGGGCGTTATTTTAAACGGCGTCGATCTCGTTGAGCAAGACGGCTATTACGCCAAGCAGTATTATCACTATTCTAAGGCGGAATAGAGGCCTGGTGTTGGAATCGCCCCTCGGCCCCCGAACCACGCCACCCGTCGGGTGAAGATCGCTTTTCCCTCTTTATTCTTTTTGCCATTCTGATATAATATTAGGCTTCTTGTATCGGGGAGTAGCGCAGCCTGGCTAGCGCACAGCGTTCGGGACGCTGGGGTCGTGGGTTCAAATCCCACCTCCCCGACCATATTTAAAAAATTCCCGGAATATGAGAAGCGGACGGGTTTATAAAAAAGAATGATTCGCGACATCAAGAACCAGCTCAACGGCCGGATCAGCTGGAGGCAGACATTCACGGCCCTGAAATACCCGAACTATAGGCTGTGGTTCTGGGGGCAGATGACTTCGCTTTTCGGCACCTGGATGCAGATTACTGCCCTCGGCTATTTGACGTTCGATTTGACCCACTCGCCGACCTATCTCGGATATGTGGGGTTCGCCAACGGGATTCCGACCTGGCTTTTCATGCTTTACGCCGGAGTCGTCGCCGACAGGATGTCCAGGCGGCGGCTGATGATTATCACCCAGACGGCCATGATGATCCTGGCGTTTATCCTGGCGGGGCTCGCCTTCCTCCACCTCATTCAGCCGTGGCACATCATCGTGTTGGCCTTCTTTTCGGGCGTAACGAATGCTTTCGACGCGCCGGCGCGCCAGGCCATCGTCCAGGATTTGGTTCCTTATGAGGATATGACCAACGCCATCGCCCTGAACGCGACAATGTTCAACTCGGCGACGGCATTGAGCCCGGCGCTCGGGGGTTTGACGTATGCTTTGTTCGGCCCGGGCTGGTGCTTCACGATCAACGGCCTCTCGTTTCTCGCCATCATTGCCGCCCTGGCGGTCATGAAAATGACGCGGTTCGAGGCGAAGGCCGAACAGAATTCCGTCCTGACCGACCTCAAAGAGGGAATCCGTTATGTTGCGGCTCAGCCGATGATCCGGACCATCATCAGCCTCGTCGGCATTTTTAGTTTATTCGGATTAGCGTTTGCCACGCTGGTTCCGGCCTGGTCTGTCAATATTCTCGGAGGGAATGCAGCCACGAATGGACTTTTGCTGTCGAGCCGGGGCCTTGGCGCGCTGGTGGGCGCCCTGATGATCGCTTCGCTCGGGCGGTTTACATTCAGGGGAAAGCTGCTTTCATTCGGGTCATTTGCTTTCCCGGCGCTATTATTTGTCTTTTCGCTGATGCGTGTGCTGCCGCTTTCACTTATTGTTCTATTCTGCCTCGGTTTTTCCCAGATCCTGGTCTTAAACCTGGCCAATTCCACCGTCCAGACGCTGACGCCCGGCTCGCTGCGCGGGCGAGTGATGGGGATCTACACCTTCATCTTTTTTGGGCTCATGCCGATAGGGGCGCTCTTTATCGGGGGAATGGCGGGGAAATTTGGGGAGCCAAGCGCTATTACGATAAATGTGGTAATTATTGCGATTTTTAGCGGATTGATCTGGATTTTTATGCCCAAGCTGAGGCGCTTGCAGTAAATTCCGGGGACAGGTACTTAATTACTAATATCAACGTAATAATTAAAATGACATCCCCGTTCGGGCGGCCTAAGCGCCGCCCATACATTGTCACTTTATTTATTGCGTTTGTATTAATAAAAAGGATTGCCACGTCGCTTCGCTCCTCGCGATGACATTTTTTTACTCCAAGATCTCAATCAACTGGTAGTCCATCGAGCCCAGGCCGATGCGCTCTCCATGCTTGAGCTGAAAAGACCAGTCGAGATCGTACCCGGCCCGGAACATATCCTTGCCCTTGCTGTGGGCGATGACGAGATCGGCGGAGGCCTTGTCGATGGCGACGGCATCGGGGGAGGCCAAAATACCAATATCCTCAACGATCCGGGGTTGGTCCCTGGCCATGCAGTCGCAGTCTTTGGTGATCTTTGTCAGGAAACTGATGAAGCCGATCTTCCCCTTAAAAATCTGCTGCACGTTAAGCGCGTATTCGGCCATTTTTTCCTGGAGGCGCCTAGAATCTTCGTCCCAGCGGAACTTGATGGCGTTGAACTTGCAGATGATGAGGCATTCGCCGCAGCCGATGCATTTCTCGTCGAGAATCTCGACATGGCCTTCTGCCTGGACAATGGCGTCGGCAGGGCAGTAATCTAAGCAAAGGCTGCAGTTGCGGCAGGCTTTCGCGCTGACGCGGGGGTGGACGTTGGAGTGCTGATCGAGTTTGCCGGCTCGGGAAGCGCAGCCCATGCCCATATTTTTGATGGCCGCGCCGATTCCCGTCTGGACGTGCCCCGTGACGTGGGTCAGGCAGAGGAGGGCGTCGGAGCTGAGGAAGGCGCCCGAGATCTTGGCCGATTGAATGCGGGTCAGGGAGCGCTGGGGGCGTTTTGTTTCGTGAACGTCGCCGCCGATCAAGCCGTCGGCGATAATTACAGGGATCTCCACGATATCGGGCGTAAATCCGTGGCTCCAGGCCAGGCGGATGTGGTCAACCGAATTGGACCTATTCCCCACGTATAGGGTGTTGGAATCGGTCAAAAAGGCGCGAGAGGTCTTTTGCTGGATTCCGCGGATCAGGCCGTGGAGCCAGTGGGGATTGATGTAGCCGGTGTTGTTTTTCTCGCCGAAATGCATTTTGAGGGCGACAAAATCGTCTTTTTCAATTTTTTCCTGGAGGCCGATCTGGAGGTAAGCGGCGCGGGCTTTGCGGGACAGGGATTCGTCTCCCTCGTCGGCGGCGGCCGGGATGAAATAGACCTTGCTGATCATTGCGGAATGATCTTCCGGGCGGTGTCAACGGCCGCTCCCAACCCGAATTTATAGCCCATCGAGGCGAGCGTTTTCTCAAGCATCTCGAGAGCAAAATAAAGTTGGTGCGAGGAGAGGTTGCCCATATGACCCATGCGGAAAATCTTGCCCGCCGTCTCCCCTAGCCCGCCTGCCACGACCACGCCGTTTTGGTAATAAAGGCTGCGGAATAGCTTATCGTCAACTCCTTCTGGATAATAAACGACGGACAGGGTATCGGCGAAGAACCGCTCTTCGGTATAGAATTTAAAGCCGAGCGCCGCGAGGGCGGCCCGGATCGCCCGGGCGAAGAGGGCGTGGCGGGCGAACCTGGCTTCAAGGCCTTCCTCGAGGACGATTTTCGTGCTCTCGCAAAAAGCCCGGATTTCGTTGACGCAGGGGGTCGAGAAATATTTGAAGGGATCCTTCATGATGGGGAGCCAGCGCAGGATGTCGGAATAGTAGGCGGGGATGGAGGGCATGCTGCGTCTTTTTTGCATGGCGCGCTCGGAAAAAACAGCGATGGCCAGGCCGGGCGGGGCGCCAAAGCATTTTTGCGCGGCCGTGAACACGATGTCGATGCCCCAGTCGTCCATCCGTTCTTCGATGCCGCCGGTGGCGCAGACGCCGTCGACGATGTAGAGGATATTTTTGTCGCGCAGGATGCGGGCGTAGTCGCGGATGGGTGCGCAGGCGCCTGTCGCGGTATCCACGTGTGTGGCGAACACGGCTTCGTAGCGCTTCTTGGAGAGGGCGTTCGCGAGCTCCTCGGGGAGCACCGCGCTCCCCCATTTGCTCTGGATGAGGTCAAAGGGCAGGCCGAAGCTCCCGCAGATTTGGGCCATGCGGTCGCCGAAATACCCCTGCGATAGGATGAGCGCTCGTTCGCTTTGCTTGAGGACATTCAGGAGGGCGATTTCCATCGAAAGCGTTCCGGCGCCGGCGACGATGAACGGCTCTCCCTTGGCGCAAAAAACTACCTTTTTGAGGTTGGCGAGGGCTGTGGTCAGGTCGTCCGACATGTCCTGGCTGACGTGCGAAACGGTCGGCTGGGAAAGGACTTGGATGATGCGGGGATGAACGGGGCTCGGCCCGGGGATGAGAAGCAATTTTTCCATGGCTATCTATTCTCCTGAAAATTCAAAGCGAATCCTCATTTTAATGATAATGAGCCATAAATCAAGGGGTTGGGGTCAAAGCTACTCATTACGCAATCTCCCCTGGGATACTCTTGGAAGGAAACCCTTACGTAGGGTTTCCTTCCAACGCTCGCTCCTCTCGCTGCCTTCCTTCCAAGGAGCATCGGGCCATGAATTCACTGCGCCTGAAATTGTGCGTAATGAGTAGCTTTGACCCCGCCAGTTTCTGCTAGGGTTTGACATTATTTTCCTCTTTACATACAATTCGCTCCGTTCTCGGAGATTCATCCAAAATTCGTTTTAGGAGGGATAAGCATGAAAAAATTTCCGGCCCTGCACACGATTTCTTTTATTTTAAAGATTTTTGCGTGGATTGCAGGAATCGCGACCGTGATTTTGAGCGGCACGATTATCGCGGGCAAATACAATTTCTTCTCCCTAAACATGGGAAATAACATCGTCAGTGGGATCGTGATCCTTCTGATCGGGTTCTTTTATGTCCTGATGCTTTATGCCGCAGCAGAAGCGATTCTGGTGATATTGGCCATCGAAGAGAATACGCGAAAGACAACCAAAGAAAGCTAACCTCTCGTTGGCTCTCGGGGATCTTGGAGGCACTATGAAAAAAATCATCGCCGGTTTGTTGGTTATTTTTGGTCTGTGTCTGGCCGGGTGGGCGGCTCAAAAGCAGGAGACCGCGGACCTGGCCGTCGTCAATGGGAAAGTCTTCACCGCCAATGCCAAAATGCCCTTTGCCCAAAGCATCGCCGTGAAAGGGGGAAAAATCCTGGCTGTGGGAACTTCGTCCGAGATCAAGAAATTCATCGGCCCCTCGACCAAGGTCCTGGATGTGAAGGGAAAGCTGGTCATTCCTGGACTCATAGATGCTCACACGCACTTTTCTCAAGGGGGACGGTCTCTCGCCTCACTGTCTTTCCGCGGCGTCATGTCTGTAGAGAAAGTCCTGGAGATGGTCGCGGCCAAGATCAAAGAACTTCCGCCCGGGGAAGCCGTTTTCGGCGGCCAGTACGATCATACTCTTTTTTCGGGGCAAAAATGGCCGGCCAAGGAAGATTTGGATAAAGTATCGCCCGACAACCCTGTTGTAATTACGCGAGTGGACGGTCATTCGTCCTGGGTCAACAGCCTGGCCTTGAAACAATCGGGAATTACCAAGGACACCAAGGACCCCTTTGGCGGAGAAATTGCCAAAGACCTAAAAACCGGAGAGCCGACGGGAATCCTGAAGGAGGCTGCCGAGGGGCTGATCAAGGTGAGGCGGCCGAAGCGGCAATTCACGCCCCTGGAAGACATCGAGCGCGGGCTTCAGCATGCGGCCAAGCTAGGACTCACCGGCGTACACACATCCTCGAGCCTGCAGGAAATCGAGCTTTATAAAAAGCTCCAGGCCGAAGGGAAGTTGACCCTGCGCGTTTACGCTTGGCTGCCGATCGAGGGAATTGATAGTTATATTGCCAAGAATATCAAGCAGGGCCAGGGCGACGATATGCTCAAGGTAGGGTTCTTAAAGGCTTACATCGACGGAACGCTCGGCTCGGGCACGGCGTTGATGTTCGAGCCTTTTGCCGATGACCCCACCAAGAGCGGGCTCCCCCAGCATAAAGAAGAAGATTACTATGCGCTCATCGAGAAAGCGTACCAGAACGGCTTCCAGGTCGGAACGCATGCCATCGGCGACAAGGGCGTCAACTGGGTGCTGAACGCGGTTGAGCGGGCCGAGAAAAAGTTCGGAAAAAAAGACCTACGGCACCGCATCGAGCATGCCCAGATCATCATCCCCGGCGATGTGAAGCGGTTCGCGGAGCTGGGCGTGATCGCTTCTATGCAGCCCACCCACTGCACGACGGATATGCGGTTTTGCGAGGTGAGGGTCGGCAAGGAGCGGTCCAAGAACGCCTATATCTGGAAGACGCTGCTGAATAACGGCGCTAAAATCGCTTTCGGGAGCGATTGGCCCGTCGAGCCGCTCGATCCCATGCGGGGCTTGTATTCGGGGGTGACGCGCAAAAATATCGAATTCGGCTATCCGGAAGGCGGCTGGTTCCCCGAGCAGAAGCTGACCATGGCCGAAACTATCACCCTTTTCACGCTCGGCTCGGCCTATGCGTCTTTCGAGGAAAACATCAAGGGCTCTCTCGAGCCGGGAAAGCTGGCGGATATAGTCGTTCTCTCGAAGGATGTTTTTACGGTTGATCCGAAGGAGATTTTGACCACGGAGTCGCTTTACACGATTTTAGGCGGCAAAATCGTCTACCAGAAATAATAATTTGGGGTCAAAGCTACTCATTACGCATGCCCCCCTGGAAAAACATGCGTAACGAGTAGGTTTGACCCCGGCTATTTATTCGGAAATTTGGTAGTTGACTCCTTCGAAGCAGACGATGAGCTTTGTCCCGACCGAAACATACTTGGCCAGGCCCGGCTTTTCGGCTAGAAGGCGGAAATATTCCTCGGAATTGAACTTGATTTCTTTCAGAGGACTCCCCTCTTTGTAGATGCTGTCCACCCAGATTCCGTTCTTGATATAGAACGTTTTATCGTCCTTGTAGCGGATCTGCTGAGAAGCCGCCATCGGCGCGAGATCCTCTGACTTCAAGGCCTGCGTAGCTTTGGCCACCCTCACGGCGCCGGCGCCGGTGACCTTCCTGGCTTCAAAAGCCGCCAGGGCTTCTGGCGCCGCAGCATCGATCCGCAGCCTTTCCTGTTCGGTCACGAGGAATGATGTATACGGCGTCACGATGCCGTATTTTATGCCTAGCTTTTTTACCTCATCGACAAGCTCGTTGGATACGCCGTGCAGCCGGATTTCTTCTAACAGGTATCCGATTCGGCGCGTCGCCCAGAGGCGCGGCAGAAAATTATATGTACTGTCGCTGACAAGCTTCTGGCCTTCATAGACAAATTGCTTATCGGCCTTGCCGACTTTCCCGGATAGAATGGCTGTCACAGGCCCTTCGCCCGCATACTTCCCGATGAGCACGAGCTGAGAGCCCTTAAACAAATCGGGCAGCGCTTGCGGATAAACGCTCTGGACCTCGATGCCTTTAAACGTGAGCTTTAAATCGGAAAGCAGCGGCGAGGCTATTTTTTCGAAATAGCTCGAGATAGCCACTTCCAGATTCTCCGTCTCGCTCACATAGACCGACGTCCCGCGGTTCTGCGACGAGATCTTATCCAATAGCTCTGTGTTGACGTCATTGCCAACGCCAAAGGCGAAGATCCGTGACTTGGTTTCATTGGCGTTGACGATATTCTTCAGAATCTCGCCTATCTCGGTGATTCCTACCGTGGGAAGCCCGTCCGTGAGGAAAACGATGTAATTCGGCCTCTCGCCGCTCCTGGTCAACATCAGCGCTTTGATCAGCGCCTCGTTGATGTTCGTCCCGCCGGAATCCTGGATCTCGTTCACGAATTTGATGGCCTTGTCCTTGTTCGCAGAACGCGCCTCCAGGAGTTCCTCGGAAAACAAGCTCACTCCGTCGTCAAAATCTATGACCGAGAAACGGTCGTTCTCGTCCAGGTGGTTGATGATGAAGTGGGCGGCTTCCTTGGCCTGCTTGATCTTCATCCCGCTCATGGAGCCCGAGCTGTCGAGGACAAAGATAAGGTTCTTGTTAAGGACTCTTTCTTTCTGCGCCGTATAGCGGGGCGAAGCCAGGAGCATGAAATAGCGGTCGTCGGGGCCGGCCCAATTGATGAACGAAAGCCCCACATCGTCCTGGGAAAAAGAATAATAGAGAAAGAAATCCTTGTCCGGCTTGGTGTTGGATTCTTCGTAGCCGACCGTGGCATCCCTCTCCCCTTCTTTCCTCACCGAGACTTTGTGCGAGGGCGAATAGATGTTCGAAATCGGCGCTTTCGACGCGATTTTGACCGAGATGCTCACATCCTGGACCGGCTTGTAAGAAAATTGTTCTGTGTTTAGCGGGTAGCGATAGCGGACAAAATTTTTCTCGGCCCGGAGAACTTCGTTGTAAGAAAGCTGGATCCGTTTTTCGCCCATGGCCGGGATGGGATAAACCCGCGCCCGGAATATGTTGCGGCCGATATATTCCAAAATGGCGGGATCTCTCATCCTCCGGACGATGTCTTCATAGATGCGGCGGGCCTGCTGGCTGTCCAATATTTCGCCCTCGACCCTTTTATCGCCGATCCACATGGCGAACTCGGAGATGGATGCCTGCTCGGGCAGGGGGAAAATATAGGTGCCTTCGATGTCGCGGTTGAAATTGTTGATAAAAACCTGGTCGATGGTTGTCTTGGCCACCTGGTCGCGAATTTCCACCTTGACATGGTGGTATTTCACGGTTAATGGCGGAACCACATCGCCTGGCCGCAGCGGATGAGGGATGATAAATCCGTCAGCTAGGAGATGGGGAGCAAGGCTGCTCAGAAAAAGAGCCAATGCCCCGATAAAAATTACGACGAGGGAGGCGGTTTTCCCCTCCAAATTGCCTTGGCGTTTTGTATTCATGATGATCCTCCTGATTCTGTCATATTTCCTTTTCGATAATTATAACTCCCTCGGAGGGCGGAACGTTTCAAAGCAGGTCGGCGAATCTCTTTTGGAGGGCGGCAACCGTGCCGAATATCTCGACCGGCCAAGAAGTCAATTTGGAGGGGAAGACCCCTTCCAACGGGCGCCGGGAAGACCCGGCCGCCCTGCCTCCCCTTCTTGGGCGGGGCATGAAACCCCGCCCTGCGACCAAGGGGGCGTCTCCCCCTTGGAACCCTCTCGAGCGGTTCCCCGTGGCAGGCCACGGGGCATATGAACCGCTCTCGAATTTTGACCGGTCCTTGCTCAGGATAAAAATCCTGGCGACGCCAGCCTCCTGAGCAGCCCTGATGTCGAAGTGAGAATCCCCGATTGCGCAGCATGCATCCGCGGCCAGCTTTAATATGTGCATCGCAGCTCGGAGCGGCTCTCCGGACGGTTTCCAAAGGCCGCTTTCGCGCGAGAGGACGCAATCGAACTTCAGGCGGAACCTATCGAGAAGAGCATCGACATTTTTCTGTGAGTTGTTGGTCACAAGCGCCGTTCGGACTGCATGCGCTTCCAAAAAATTCAGAAAATTGCGCATCCCCCTCTTGAGGACGGCGCGGCGCGTGGCGTCATCCTCGAAGCTTTGGAGGATCGCCCATTTCCGCGATTTTTCCGGCTCCGGGAGGCCGCTGATGTAGGTGAGAATAGAGATCTCATGGGCGCCGATATCGGCCCTGATGCGCGGCCAGTCGTAGGGGACCTCCACGACGGTCCCGTCCATATCGAAAAGCGCGCCCCTGAGCTTCATCCGTCTTATTTCAAATCATCGGAGAAACGATCCGGACTACTCATGCCTTTCCCGAGCCCATAAAATGATTCATCGGATAATGCTCATTGGAAGGAAGGCAGAGAGCGAAGCGAGCGTTGGAAGGAAACCCTTTACCGGGTTTCCTTCCAAGAGTATCCTGCCTACCTCGAAAAGCGGCTCGCCTTTGTTCGCGGGAGGCGTGCCGATAAAATAAAGAATGACGCCTGCAAAGGGAGCCTTGACGTCTTCCTTGATATTGCCGAAATAGTCTTTGACCACGCCCACGGTCTGGCCCTGCGCAATCGTGGCGCCCATTTCGACTTGGGGATAAAAAAGCCCGTCGTAGTTGGAATTGACGACTTCGTATTTATCGATCCAGACGGGGTCGGGGACGAAATCCGGCTTCCCATCGATCATCTTGAGCAGCTTCATGACGCTCAGAATGCCCTTCACATTCCGGGCGATCGATTCTTCATCCGTCCTTCCGAGAAATCCCGATTCGGTGGTTATGGCGGGTTTTCCTTGGAGGATGGCCGTGTTGCCCAAGTACTTGGAATCCTTGGGGTCCTTGGTGCGCGTGGTGTCGATGATGATATGGCGGAGGCCGAAGGCGAGGGCCATATCTTTTGTCTTGGCGTCCGTGCTTTTTTTATCGCTGATCATCCAATAGGAGTATGGAATCAAGGCTTCATTCGCATCGCCGCAGTGGAGGTCAAGTAAATAATCGCACTTTTTTACGATTTCTTCATTCAAGACATAGGCCATTCGCTGGCTGAGCGTGCCGCTGGGATCGCCCGGAAAGACTCGATTTAGGTTTTTCCAGTCAAAGGGGTTGTAATAGATCGTCCGCTTCTGAAAAGAGGGCAAGTTGGCGATATGGACCAGGACCAGCGTGCCGGAAAGCTTTTTGGGGTCTACCTGGTCCTTTATCCGGTAGAGGGCCAGGACCGGAGGATATTCGGCGCCATGCACGGCGGCTACCATCGCCAGGACTTTTCCTCTTCTCGCGCCCCGGATGATTGTGATTGGGATGGCCGTCTTGATGCCGTCCTTCTCGGGCACATCGAGATATCCCGAGCGAACTTCTCCGGGCGAGGCTTTTATATTCCCCAGGACAAAAACATCCTCCCCTGCCCATAGCCCGATTGCCGAGAATCCAAGCAACAATAAGACCGCCAGGCTCAAAATTGTTTTCTTTCCAAGATTCATGACCTCCTCCTTTCAGTCTAAGAATAGCTGCAAATATCATATATTACTCCTTAAACTGAGTCCACTAACGGGGTCAAACCTACTCGTTACGCACAATTTCCGGCGCAGTGAATTCATCGCCAAATGCTCCTTGGAAGGAAGGCAGCGAGCGGAGCGAGCGTTGGAAGGAAACCCTACGTAAGGGTTTCCTTCCAAGAGTGTCCCAGGGGAAGATGCGTAACGAGTAGGTTTGACCCCGTTATTTTTTTTAGTTGATTATTGAAAATTGTTTTGTTATAATCCCCGCCGTGTTTAACTAAAACTGAGAGGGAGGTCAGTCTATGGGCAAATTCCTAGCCATAATCGGCGGCCTGATCGCCATGGCTGCCGGCATCATTCTTGTCGTATTTGTGTGGTGGCACCAGTTTATCGCGCTGGTCTTCGGCTTCATCCCGCCCATCCTCTTCTTCGGAGGCCTGATCGCATTGATCGCGGGCATCAGCAGCATCAAAGACGCGATGCGGACCAAGAAACTGGAAGAAGAGACAAAAGAAGAGAAGTCCGAAGGGAAAGCTTAAGCGGGCCGCTTTTGTCTGAGTGTCCCAACTCAGCCTTTGTATTCTGTCTCTCGTTCTTTCTTTAATTTCGTCCGTCACAAAGAATATCGAGAAGTCGTTCCTTCAAAATAATCCCCAGCTTCTCTATTCGCTTCTGACACCGGACCATCCGATCAATATTTCGCTCCCGGAGCCGATCTCCTTTTCCGACGAGGTGTCCGGCGAGCAGGCCTATTTTCTGTTCAAACAGATTTTCCGGTCCTACGCGACCTTTGAATTCTATCCGGAGATCGGCGCCCCGCCCTCCCTGGCAAGGGGCCATTATATTTTTAAAGCCAGCTGGTCGTTCACCGGCAGAAATCGGAATCAGTTTCGCTTACGAATTTACTTCTATGTCCGGGGCGATCCCACGCCCTCCACATCCGGTGATTTCTGGAAGATCACCGAGATCAAGGCGGAAAGGCTTTATTGAAAAAACAGCCCGTGCGCGAACGATGGCTTCCGGCCGTCCTGGCCGTGGTGGCCGCGCTGGCGCTTGTCTTTGTCGTCCTCTCTCTCGTGCTGCCGTCCCTCCTCTCCTCCAATTATTATGAGAAAAGCCTAAAACGCCTTCGGACACAGGCCGAAGCCATTAAAAAAGAATACGCCGGCCTCCTCCAGGATCAGCGCGAAAAACAACGGCAGCTGGCCCAATCTCCATTCCCCGAAAAAGGCGAACTCTGGTACGAGAAGTTCAAAAGGTTGAACTTGGACCCCGAGGTGGAAGGCGTTGCCGCCTATACACCGGAGGGAAAATTAACCATTTGGCTCGGCAACGTCTTGAACCTGGAAGATACATTCAAAGACTGGGAATCGGTCTCCCTCTTCCAGGGAGCGGCAAATTCCTTCTTAATTAAGGACAAGGCCTCCTCCTATCTTGTCTCCGTGCAGAGAGTGCGGCGAAACGAATATCTCGCCCTCTACCGCCTGTTGGCTTTTATTCCCCAGTTCAAATCCCCCTATCTCCAGGAATACTATTTTTTGGGCTCCCGGCTGCGAAAAAATTGCCAGGTGGATTACCAGGACTTCCGCGAGGACGTCTCCCGGCTGGATAAAATATTTGCGGAGCATCAAGACGAATACATCGGCTCGCCCCGCCTGCAGGGCGAAGTCCAGTCCATCTTTTTTCCCCTCCGCAATGAGCAGCAGACAATGATCGCCACCGTGACTTTGGGTTCACCGTCCCTCACGGCCTTTCGCCTCGCTAAAAAAGAAATGTTTTTACTGATCTTCTACCTTCTTCTCGTTGTTTTTTTTGTCCTCGTTCTCGTCCACTTCGTCCGTCTCCCCGCTTTCTATCAGAGCAAAAAAATCGGCCCCGGCATTTTCCTCCTTCTTTCCCTGGCGGGCTTGCGGTTTTCCTTCTTTCCGCTGAGCCGTCTGGGGAACATCCAGTCGCTTCCGATCTTCTCTCCGACACCGGCCAGCTTCCTATCTGTCGGGGATTTCACGAAGTCGCCGGCCGACATTTTCTTGACCTTCTTCTGCCTATCTCTCCTTTTGGCCGTCGTTGCCTTTTACCTCCAGGAGCTTTATCTTCTCCAGAAAAATAGAGTCGCCGCCCCCTTGTCCCTGGCTTTCAACGCTCTCGTCTTCCTGGTTTCCATCGCGGCGCTCCTAGCATTCCAAAAGCTCATGGCCCTTTTCGTCGCCAATTCCAGCATCAATTTGTTGCGATTTTCCCTAACATGGTCTTTTGTGCTTCTCCACGGGGCCCTCATTTTTCTTTTTGCGGGTGTTGTGTTTTTTCTCTTCACGGCTCTGAGAATAGGCGTCCGCCTCATGTCCCGCCCCACTCTTGGGTTTATCCTTCTTTTGGGAATCGAGACACTCGCATTCCTCGTTTATGGACGTCGCGCACCTTTCCTCTTTATTCTGCAGCTCGTCGTACTGTTCGTTCTTGCCGGATTCGCTTATTGGCCGAAGGCTTTCAAACGTAGGGAAGCCGTGTATGTTGCGCTCGTTCTTATGGCCGTCTTCCTCTACGGAACTCTCCACCAGAACACATCGGAAAAAGCCCGGCGACTGACCCAGTATTTTTTGAAAGATACGATCATCGCCCAAGAAGACTGGGCCGGTTTTCTGATGCAGGAGGCTTTTTTCGAAATAGAAAAACAGAAAAAAAGCCTGATCGCTTTTCTCAAAGCAAGGCCGGATTCCCCCTCGGAATTGGCCCATTCGCTCTGGACAAGGACGCCCGCCGATAAATTCAACTGGTATTCGAGCCTCGAGATCCTCGACCCAAAAGGCAACGTCCTTTCTCGTTTCTCGCTGAACATCCCGGCGACGTTTCGCACGACCGGGAACTGGCCCGATAGTCCGGACTGGGCGCTTACCCGCCTGACCATTCCGTTTATGGAAAAAGGAAGAGATTTTCTCATCGGCTACAAGGACTGGTTCGAAAACAACGAACGTCTGGGCCGGACCGTGTATTATCTATCCCTGGATTACGACATGCTGCCGTTCCTTTATTCCGCCAACCCCTATTTCGAGCTGCTCCGCGTGAACTCTCTGCCCTCGCTCAACCAATTCGACTTCCGGTTTGCCGTCTTTGACCCGGACGGAAAAATCCTCTTCAACCCCGATAAAATCTCGACGGGCCTTCCCTCCGACCTCCTTCTGCCGGAGTCTTTGAACGCCGCGGGCCGCTGGACAACGTTCGTCGATCGCGAGAAGACGTTCGACCTCTTTTATTTCCTCTCGGGCAGCCGCATCTATGCCCTGTTCATGCCCCAGAAAAAATTCATCACCTTCACCATCGAATTTTTCGAGCTCTTCTTTTTCTACGCCCTGATCTTCCTCCTGCCCGTGCTCCTCGTCTCGGTCCTCTGGTCGGGAAAGACGCTCCGCCACCCGCTCTGGTCGTTTTCCAACCGGGTTTATATTTCCTTCATCGCCGTCGCCCTCGTCCCGCTCTTTCTTTTCACTTTTTTCTCCCGCAACTTTTTCAACCGCGTTTTCTCGGAGCAGTTCGTCGAGAAGGCGGAGATCCATGCCAACCTGGCCCGCAGCGTCATGGACGATTTTCTCTACTTCCAACAGCAGGAAAAGGCCCAGACCCCGACCCTTTCCGAAGACCTGGTGCTCTGGATCAGCACGACCATCGCCAATGACGTGAACCTCTACGAGAACGGCCGGCTGGTCTCTTCGAGCCGGAGGGAATTTTTTGATTCCGGGCTGTTCCCGGAGCTGCTGGACGGCGAAATCTTTTATAAAATCCAATTCGAAAATAACCCGTTTTACGCCCAGACAAGGAACATCGGGAATTTCTCCTTTCGCACGCTCACGATTCCCTACGCTTCCCTTGGCCCGCTCCTGCTCATCTCGCTGCCCTTTCCTTTTGAACAGCAGGAAATTGCCGATGCCACCCGGCAGCTCATCGAATTTTTGCTTTTTATCTCCGTCTTTTTTATCGCCACGGTCCTGGCGCTGGCCCGGGGCATCGGCGCCATGATCGTCACGCCGATCAAAAAGCTCCTGGCGGGGACGAAGGAGGCCGGCCTGGGCAACCTGGAGATCAAGATCGATTACAAAACGCAGGACGAGATGAAAACTCTCGTCGACGGCTTCAACACGATGATCCAAAACCTCAAGAACCGCGAGCAAGAGCTGGCCGAGATGAGCAAGAAGGTTGCCTGGGCCGAGATGGCCCGCAAGGTGGCCCATGAAGTCAAGAACCCGCTGACCCCGATCCAACTCTCTACCGAGCATCTGCTCAAGGTCTATGAGGACAAGAAGGGCGATTTCGGCCAAGCGCTCAAAGAATCCATTTCCTATATCAACAGTGAAGTCGAAAACCTCCGAAAAATCGCACAGGAGTTTCTCGAGATCTCTAAAGAGACCGTCCTCCATAAAGAGGACTTCCGTTTTGATGAACTCGTCAGGGAAACGGTCGGGCCCTATAAGAATCTTCTCGCCGAAAGGATCCAGTTCCGGGAATCCTACGAAGGGACAGACTTCCGCTTCGCAGGCGACCGGGCTAAGCTCAAGGTCGCCCTCCGCAACCTGCTGACCAACGCCATCGAAGCCATCCGGGGCAAGGGCGAAATCCGCGTATCTGTAACGAAGACGCAGGAGCACCTGATCGTCGAGGTCGAGGACTCGGGCATCGGGATCGAAAAGGAGGCCCTGGAGAGAATCTTCGAGCCCTACTTTTCCACCAAGGACGTCGGGACGGGCCTGGGCCTTCCAATTGCCAAAAAAATCATCGAGGACCATGAGGGCACGATCCAGATCACGAGCGAACTCCGAAAAGGAACGAAAATCACGATTGATTTTCGCCTCATAAAAAGCTAGAATTTTTTCCCCGTCTGTGGAAAAATAGGGGCATGCGTAAAACTCTCATCACGTATTTCAGCCAGACGGGCAATACAATAAAAGTCGCCGAGGCGATCTTTTCCGCTCTCGACGGCGATAAGGCCCTCAATCCCATAGGCGAGGTCCAGGGCCTCGACGAATACGACCTGGTCTTTGTCGGCTTTCCCGTCCAATCCCACAGCGTTCCCTATAAGGTCGAAGTCTTCCTCAAAAATATCCCCGCCGGCAAAAAAATTGCGCTCTTTTGCACCCACGGATCTTTAACGGGCTCCAGGCTGTCGAGAGAGGCCCTGGAACACGCCGTTATCCTGGCCTCAAAGGCCAAGGTCCTCGGCACGTATGCCTGCCGCGGCAAAATCTCTTATGAAACTTTAGCGGTCCTGATCAAATCGCCCGAGCACCAGGAATGGGCGGAGATGGCCGCGTCGGCCAGCACGCATCCAAACGAGACGGACTTGGCCGAGGCCAAGGTTTTTGCAAGGCAGGTCAAAACGATCAGCAGTCACGGAAATTACTAGGCACCCAATTTGACGCGGACGATCTTGCCTCGCCTTTCCGCTCCCCTTCCTAAAAGTCAATAAATCATATTGCATTAAAATAAATAGCAGACAGGAGGCCTAAATGAATATTTATCGATTCCGGAAATATTTTTTGTTCGTAGTGTTTACTTTTATTCTGGCTAGCATAGCACTAATTTTCAGTGGAGCAGACTTTCGAAGGCCTCAAGCTATCCCGGAACAGCCTGTCTTTGACAATTGCACGAGCATCCTCGTCGGGCGGCTGGCCTCTGTGGGCGGCTCGACCATGACCTCTCATTCATGCGACAGCAACACGGACCGCACCTGGATCACCATCGTCCCCCATCAAAAACACAAGCCCGGGGAAATGGCCAAAGTCTATTATGAGCCCAAAAGAAGCAAGGGCCCGAACGACACTGACCGGGTTGAAACGGGCGAGATCCCTCAAGTCGCGGAAACGTATGCCTTCATGAACGCGGCCTATCCGATTATGAATGAGTACCAGCTGGCCATCGGCGAGACAACGATCGGCGGCCGCATGGAGCTCAAGAGCAATGAAGGGATTATCGATGCGCCCGAACTGTACCGGCTGGTCCTGGAGAGAGCTAAAACGGCCAGAGAGGCGATCAAGGTGGCCGACGAATTGACGGAAAAATATGGCTACAATGATTACGGAGAATGCTTCACGTTTGCAGACCCGAAAGAGGTCTGGCATTTCGAGATCTACGGCCCGGGCAAGGGGAAAAAAGGCGCCGTCTGGGCCGCCCAGCGCGTTCCGGACGATGAAATCGGCTGCGACGCCAATGCCAGCCGCATTCGGAAGATCGACCTCAAGAACAAGGAATATTTTATGGGCTCCGACAATATCTTCAGCCTGGCCCAGGAAATGGGTTTCTGGAATCCCAAGTCGGGGGAACCATTTGAACTCTGCTATGCCTATGCCCCGAGTTCGAGGACGAGCATTTACTGCCGGCGGCGCGAATGGCGGGTGCTGAGCCTTCTTGCGCCCTCCTTAAAGCTCAACCCCGAATCCGAAAATTATCCGTTCTCGGTAAAGCCCGAGAAAAAAGTCACGGTCCAGGACCTGCTGGCCATTTTCAGGGATTGCTATGACGGGACCGAGTTCGATATGACCAGGGGTCTGATGGCCGTCAACCGCAAGGGCGAAACCATCAAAAGCCCTGTGGCCAGCCCGTTTCTAAACGGCGATCTTCGCGAGCTTCTCAAAATAAAGCGCGAACGCCTGATTTGTTCGCCGACGGCGACGTATCTTCAGATCACCCAATCGAGGCAATGGCTGCCCGAATCCATCGGCGGCGTGGTCTGGCTGGGATATGACAATCCGGCGACGACGCCTCACACGCCTTTTTATTGCGGCATTTCAAAAATGCCAGATTCCTACATGGTTGACGGCCGCTGGGGCTTCAAGAACGAGAGCGCCTGGTGGGCATTCCGGACCGTGAGCAAGCTGGCCCAGTTCCGCTACCAGGACATGAGCAAAGAAATCGAAAAAGTCTGGAAGCCGATCGAGGACAAAGCTTTCATGGACCAGAAAAAAGTCGAAGAGGAAGCCCAGGCGCTTTACAAAAATGACCCGGCCGAGGCCAAGAAATATCTCACGGATTATTGCCTCAAGCTGGCCAACGCAGCGGTCGAGGCTTACTGGAAACTAGAAAGAGACCTCTGGACGAAATTTAACTACCAGTTCTAGAGAAAGCTGGAGCAGCCCAAAATCAAGCGTCGATGCGCTGAATGGGACGACGGAGCAGTTTTCCTTTTTGCCTCTTTTCTTCTTTTAACTCGATCAGAACGCCGCCCAGGCTGCGCGGATGGATGAAAACTATGCGGCTGCCGCCCGCGCCCAAGTAGGGCTTATCCTGGACAAACTGGACACCCTTCTTCTTCAGCTCTTCAAATGCGCTTTCGATGTTTTTGACCAGAAAGCAGAAATGGTGAATCCCCTCTCCCCTTTCGGCCAGAAACTTAGCCACGGCCGCCTGCTCATTCAAGGGGGTCACCAATTCCACGGTGGGGCTGTGGGGCACATGAAGATGGGCGAGCTTTACACCCCTTTCCGGAAGCTCCTCGATTTTCCCGGCCTTGATTCCGAGAATCCCCTCCCAAAGGGCGATCTTCGCTTCGAGATCTTTCACGGCGATGCCAATATGGTCAATCTTTTCGATCTCAACTTTCATCTTCGCTCCTTGGGGTTTTTTGTCTTCAACCTGGCCACGATTTCGTCCGCCGCCGTATAAGGGTCTATCTCCCTTTTATATATTTTTTCCACATAATTCTCGAACTCGGCATCTTTGAGGGTCCGAGCGACAAGCCCGTAAAGCTTATCTTGAGTGATGTCCTTGAGCATCCAGGCGATCAATTTTTTCCGCCTGGCGGCCAGGTCTGATCGCACTTTTTTCGTCCGGAGCTTCAAGACGGCCTGAACCAACTCTTCCGTTCCCTTGCCCTCGGTCGCCACCGTTTTGACGACGGGCGGAAGGTCTTTATCCTTCAGGCCGAGCTCGAGCATGGCCTTGAGTTGGATCTCAATTTTTTCAGCCCCGGGCGTATCGGCTTTGTTGAGGACAAAAATATCGGCGATCTCGATGATCCCGGCCTTGAACACCTGGATATCATCGCCGGCGCCAGGAGTCAGAATGACCAGGATCAGGTCGGCCAGCTTGACGACTTCGACCTCGTCCTGTCCGACGCCGACAGTTTCGACAAGGACAATGTCCTTCCCGGATGCTTCAAAAATGGAGATGGCCTCTCCGGTGGCCTTGGCCAGGCCGCCCAGGTGGCCGCGCGTCGCCATGCTGCGGATGAACACGCCGGGGTCCGTGCTGTGACGCATCATGCGGATCCTGTCTCCCAGGATCGCACCGCCTGTGAAAGGGCTTGAAGGATCAACGGCGATGATGCCGATTTTCTTCCCGTCCGCCCTCAGCCGGCCGATCAACTGGTCCACGAGCGTGCTTTTTCCAGATCCCGGAGCGCCGGTTATTCCCAGGATCAGGCATTCTTTGCAGTGCGGAAAAAGACTCTTGAGGAGATCCTGCGCGCCGTCCTCGGCGTTTTCTACCAGCGAGATGGCCCGGGCGATAGCCCTGGGATTTCCGCTCAACACGCCTTTGATAAGATCTGTTTTGTCAGGCATATCTCAATTTCCGCATAATAAATTCATCGCCAAATGCTCCTTGGAAAGGAGGCAGGGAGCAAAGCGAGCGTTGGAGGGAAACCCGACCTAAGGGTTTCCCGCCAAGAGTATCCTTTAGTATTCCGAGAGGATTTTCTGGGCGATGATCCAGCGCTGGATCTCCGACGTCCCTTCTCCGATCGTGGCCAGCTTGGAATCCCGGTAAAACTTCTCCACCGGATAATCTTTAGTAAACCCATAGCCGCCGTGGATCTGGACCGCCATCGAAGATGACTTGACGGCCAGTTCGCTGGCGAAGAGCTTGGCCATGGCCGATTCTTTCGGGATTTTCTTCCCCTTGTCCTCTAGAAACGCAGCCCGGTAGGTCAAGAGCCGGGCGGCTTCGAGCTCCGTGAAGCCGTCCGCCAGCATCCACTGGATGGCCTGAAAATTCCCGATAGGCTGTTCAAACTGCACTCGTTCCTTGGAGTATTTCAAGCTCGACTCCAAGGCCCCTGCGGCAATCCCCAGGGAGAAACCGGCAATGCTCACCCGGCCCCCGTCCAGGATGGCCATGGCTGCGCGATAGCCGTCACCCTCCTTGCCGAGCAGGTTTTCCGCCGGCACTTTGACGTCTTCAAGAATTAGTTCTGCGGTATCCGCGGCCCGGATCCCGAGCTTGTCTTCTTTCTTGCCCGGCCTGAAGCCTGCCATTCCCTTTTCCAGGATAAAAGCAGAAATCCCGTTCCTTCCCTTGGCCGGGTCGGAGAGGGCCATGACGACATGTATTTCCGCCAGGCTGGCGTTAGTGATGAAAAGCTTGGTCCCGTTCAAGAGCCAATGATCGCCTTTTTTCTCGGCTCGCGTCTTGAGCGCGGCGGCATCCGAGCCGGCGCCCGGTTCCGTCAGCGCCCATGCGCCCAGAGTCTGTCCGGATGTCAGGCGGGGCAAATATTTCTTTTTCTGGGCCTCTGTTCCATAAAGGTTGATATGGTTCGAACACAGGGAATTGTGGGCAGCGACCACCAGGCCGACTGACGGGTCAACTTTGGAGATCTCTTCCAGGATGATGACATAATCGATATAAGAATATCCCGTTCCTCCATACTCGGAAGGGATGATGATTCCCAGCAGCCCCATATCTCCCAGTTTTTTTGTCAGCCCCTCCGGCCATTTTCCCTTCTCATCGTACTCCTTGACCAAAGGCTGGATTTCCTTCTGGGCAAAATCTCGGATCGACTCCTTCAAGCTCTTCTGATCTTCCGTTAATAAAAAATCCATGTCGGCTCCTTGGCAGAATATTTTAATGACATCCACTCAAATCTTACTTTTTAGTCTGCTTCGAAATCAAGAAGAAAAATATTCGGGGAGTCGATTCGGAGACTGCCGCAGCGACTCCCTTTACAATCCGCGTGGCTTCGAGCGGCATATCCCTAGCCCCAAAATTGGCGACGGAGCTCCTAATTCGCCAAAAACTCAGAGCGCTCCGTTAAATTTATAGAAAGCATGGATACCCGACGGGTGGCGTGGTTCGGGGGCCCCCCAGACACTCTTGGATGAGGACCCTTTCACAGGGTCCCCCTCCAACGGGCGGCGGGAATACCCGCCTGCCCTGCCACCCCTCCAAGGAGCATCTTCCCATGAATTCATCGCGGGATGCTCCATGGAAAGGAGGCAGAGAGCGAAGCGATCGTTGGAGGGAAACCCGACCTAAGGGTTTCCCTCCAAGAGTATCCGACAGGACCCGTCGGAAGTGTCTATCGGCAATTTTGGACGTAGCCTCCTTATTTGACAAGGATGCTCGATTCATCTAAAGTGTTCCGATGGTGCGCGCCATGATCAGGCTGCTTTATTACATCTTCATCGCTTATATCATCTATATCGCCTTCCGTTTTTTTCAAAACCTTGGCAAGAGAATCCAAGCCCCCAAGCCCAAACCACGCCTGTCCGGGATGATGGTCAAGGACGAGGCCTGCAACACCTACGTCCCCAAGGAAGAAGCCCTCCGGGACGTGATCGACGGCCAAGAATTTTTTTTCTGTTCCAAGGAATGCCGGAAAAAATTTCTGGAGCAGAAAAAACACCCTAACTAGTGCCCCGTCTCATTAATTTCTTGTTCAAGTATTTCGCAGAGCCGGGGCACTTCCAAGGGGGAGTCAAGCTCCCCCTTCGGCGCTCCGCTGAACCCCTGAGGGGGGCCACTCCCCCCCTCAAACTCCCCGGCGGTTGCGCGTTCAAGGGAGTATCTTTATATATGCAAGATATTTGCGAGACGCGCAACTAGAATTTCAAAAAGACGTATACGTCACCCGAAAATCGCTGAATTCACCCGTGTATTCTTCCCATGTGACCTCAACATTTTCGACCCTTGATATGGGCGGGCCTTCGCGGAGCCTGTCGATGAGGGACTCAACCTTGCCCTTTTCTCCTTCGGCGATGATTTCCACCCGGCCGTCGTAGACGTTCCGCACCCAACCTTTGAGGCCGAGCGAAGCGGCCCATCTCCGGGTATGGTCGCGGAAAAAAACTCCCTGGACTCTCCCCGACACAAACACATGAGCGCGCGCATCCATGATGAGAGAAGTCTAGCACAATGGAAATTGGCCGTAAAGAATTCGGAGGCTGTTTCAAGTTGACAAGAAGGGCTGGGTCTGGTTAAATTCAATCAAACCCTGGATCGTATGGTTCATCCGATGAAAAAAGTTCTTTTATCAGCGGCTGGGTATGACCCTTCGGGTGGAGCGGGTTTGCTCTTGGACCTCAAGGTCTTCCAGCATTTCGGTTTTTACGGGGCTGGGATTGTGACAGCTGTCACGATTCAGAACACGCAATCTGTGAAATATACATTTTGCCCCCAAGCTCGCATTCTCAAAGACCAGTATGAGATGTTGGCCAAAGACCTTGCTTTTTGGGGGATCAAGGTCGGCATGGCCGGCTCACGGGAAAACGTAAAAATCATCGGTAAAATTCTCGCCACCAATAAGAATATTCCGCGCGTGATCGACCCTGTTTTCCGGTCGAGCTCGGGCGCATGGCTCTTGGGAAAAAATGCCATTCCCTCATTTATCCGGGAAATGCGAGGCCGGGCCTCTATCCTGACGCCCAACCTGGAAGAAGCGGGCCTCATCACCGGCCGAAAAGTCCAGAGCATCGAAGCCATGAAAGAAGCAGCCGAGAAAATCTACATGATGACCCACATTCCCTGCCTCATCAAAGGCGGCCACCTGGAGAAAGAAGCCGTCAATCTTCTTTACGATGGCCGCAGGACCTTTCTTTTCGGGAATCCCAAGATCAATAAAGATGTCCACGGGACAGGCTGCTTTTTCTCTTCAAGCCTTCTGTGTTATCTAGCGCTAAGGAAACCGCTTGGCAAGGCCTGCGAACTGGCTACGGAATTGACCTTTACGGCCATCAAAACCGCTGCCCGCATCGGGCGCGGACGCCATGTTATTTCTTTTCCGGCGTCGGCTTCATAATCAAAACACCTTCACTATTGGCCTGGATGTCTTTGTGCTCGAATAACATAGGATGATAGCGGCCTTCTAGCCACAAAGGGATCTGGTCCCCGTAATGCCGGCCGAGAAAATGACCGTTCTGCCCCGAGGAGATGACGGAAATCGATCTATTTAGGTCGGAAAGGTCGATGATCTGCCTGTAGGAAGGTCCAACCTTGGTTTCATAGCCCTGCGAAAAAGTCGCCTTGACCGTGAATATCTCTCCGCTGACAGGATGTTTCCCCTTGTTGAAAAACTTCAAGACCGGGACCTGGCCAAGGCTATGCTGAAATTCGATAGCGTGCATCTTCGGCCAATCCCATTTTCGAGGCGGCCCGTAATTTTCTTCAAGCCATCCATAGGCACTCTCTAAGCTCGACTTGATAACTGCATCACGGTCTTCAATAACCGGCGTATTTTTCTTATCAAACCAGGGAGATGCTCGGTCCGACAAAATCCGGAAAACTCCGGCCGGCTTGCGCCCGAAGAGAGCATAAAAATCTTCGTAATCATTTCCGAGCTCATCCTGGAACACTTCCTCGTTGAACGTTTTTACAAAAACCTCATACAGCGCCGCGGCCGGCTGGGCATTCATCTCGGCATCCCAATTTTTCAACAAATCAAGGGCTTCTTTCGCTTTTCCTCCGGCTCCTTGGACGTCCTTCATATAGGACAAAAAGAGCCCCGCCGCATTTGAATGGATATCATTCTGGATAGCTTTAAACGTATCAATGGTATGCTTTTCACGGCCGAGGAGGAGCTCTTTAATCCGGTTCGCCCGGAACGGCGAAAACCAGTCACAGCTGATGTAAAAAGGATAATTGTCTGGAACGATCTTATTGTTCGCGGTGACGATTAATCCATCAGGGGGGTTCAACACGTTCGGCTTCTCGTTTTCTTCAAGAAAACCGCTCCAGCGACCTTCCTTCTGCCATCCGGGAAAGGGAAAAAGCGCGACCAGCTTGGGCCGGACCGGAATTTTTCCAGCCAAGTAGTAGCCGATGTTGCCCTGAATATCTGCATAGACGAAATTCTGGGACGGGGCGTCGAAGTTTCTCAAGGCTCGGCAAAATTCCTCCCAGTTATTGGCCTTGTCCAGTTGATAGAGGGCATCGAAGGTGTTGCCCCCTTCATAGAGCGTCCAACGAAGGGACAAGGGCAATCGGCTTTTGACAATATGGGGCGAGATTACCGGCCCGCGCTCCGTCCACAGGACCTCAAGCAACTCGGGAGTCTTCCGGCCTTTGACGAAAATCCTCTCCTCTTTTTTGACCAAAGGCTTCCAGCCTTCTTCATTCAGGTACATGTCGCGCGAATCATTGATTCGCTCGATATAGACATCTTGAACGTCGGCGTATGAATACGTCACCCCCCACGCGATCGAATCGTTGTGGCCGATGATGACGAGCGGAACACCGGGCATGGTTACGCCCGTGACATTCAGCGTCGGACAGCTCATGTGGATTTCATACCAAACCGGGGGAAGGCTGATCTGGAGATGAGGGTCATTGGCCAGGAGTGGCTTCCCGGACTGCGACCTGGCTCCTGATATTACCCAGTTGTTGCTGCCCACATCCTGTGGGAAATCCTGGGGCTTCATCGAGAACAACTCCGAGATTTCAAGCGCCGGCGGCATGCCCACGTCTTCTTCCAGGATCTGGAGAGCTTTCTCGGCACCAAGCTTGTTCACCAGCTTGGCTCTCATAATCTCGGCCCGGTACTCTTCGGAAAGAGCCACGGCCAGGATCACTTTGGCGACGAAAGAATCCTGGACGGTCCACGGCTCGGGCCGGTAGCGGAGGGCAAGAAATTCCGGCGGCCAGTTCCATTTCCGCGAATTCATCCAGGCATTGACTCCGTCACAGTAGCTCTGGATGAGGTCTTTGAGTGCGGGCGTGAGCTTCTCAAAATCTTTCCGAACGGCCTCCTTCAGCCCGAGGGTTCGCATGAGCTTGTCGGTGTCCAGGGTCTTGGTTCCGAAGATTTCGGAAAGGCGGCCGCTTCCGGCCCTGCGCAGCAGATCCATCTGCCACATGCGGTCTTGCGCCTGGACGAAGCCGGATGCGAAGAATAGATCTTTTTCGTTCGCGGCAAAAATATGAGGAATGCCCCAGCGATCACGGATGATTTTAACCTCTGCGCTCAGAGCCGGGCTCGTCAATTCTCCTTCGACCTTAGCCACAGAGTGATAGAACGAATAGATGATAAAGACAGCCACCCCGAGAATGAACGAGAGTAGGCACAGAGCCGCCCTAATCAAATATCTTTTCACGGCTGTCCGTTACGAGCCGATCGACCCGGGCTTGGGGGAAGTCTCCCCGGAGGCTGGGGGTTCACTCGCTCTCTTCAAAACGTCGTCCGGGAATTTCACGCCTTGTTTCTCGGCCGCTTTCGGGTTGAGATGGAGCTTGATCACGATCATGCTTTGAAACGGGATCTTGAGGGGGCTTTCTCCGCCCATCACGCGAAGGATAATCTGGCCTGTTTTGTACCCCATATCAAAGAAATCCCAGCCCATGGCCGCGCAGGCCCCGAGCTCCGTAGATCGCAGGAATCCGCCGAACAAGGGGATTTTGTTTTCTTCGGCCACTTTGCCCAGGGCCTCAAAAGAGGCGTTGATGGTGTTGTCCGAGATCTGGTAGATGACGTCGATTTTCTTGTTGATCAGCACCTGTGCCGCCAAGAGAACACCGCTCTGATTCGAGACGGGGACCGCGACGAGCCCAAAACCCAGCTCCGCGGCGGCTTCTTGCGCCTTTTCCAGGTAATATTCGGAATTGAGCTCAGACGGCGTCCAAAGAGTTCCGACTCTTTTCACCCAGGGCAGTGTTCCCTTGATGAGCTTCAGAGTCTCCTTGATCGGCCCCTCGGAAGATAGGCCCGTGACATTGCTCAAATGTTCTGTGGGCGATATGCCGGCCCGTGTCAAATAGGGGTTGGCGACCGAACTGAAGATAATCGGAATTTTTTGGGTAGCGATCAGGGCCGCCTGAAGGCAGGGCGTAGAAATGGGGACGATCATATCAACATTCTCGGTCACAAAATTCTGGGCGATCTTCTGGACTTCGGAAATATCTCCCATCCCGTTGCGCATTTTCAGCTCGACGTTCACGCCGTCCTTGAGACCGCCGTCTTGCAGGGCTTGGATGATTCCCTTCAGGGTCTCGTCCGAAGTCGGCGAATCGAGGAGCTGGATGATGCCGATCGTGTAAAGAGTCTTTGGCGGCTTATGACAAAAGGAGAAAAGAAGCGGGGCAAGCAAGAAAAGAATGAGAGCCTTTCTCACCTCGATTTCCCTATGGACATAGAAAAATCATAATCAAAATTCCGACGAGTGGCAAATCATTTCTTCGCCATCACCGAACCAGTTTGCTGAATAAATCGGCGGCGATGTTTGCCCCGCTGACTACCAAAACAGCTCTCCGTCCCTGAAAACGGCGTCGCGCTTTCATCAGGCCGGCCAGCGGGAGCGCACCCGCGCCCTCCACGATTTTGGCATGGGCTTGATAAAGGCGGCGGAGGGCATTTTGAAGGCAGCGCTCGCCGACCGCCAGAATCCCATCGACATACTTCTGACACAAAGGAAAGGTCACAGCCCCCGGCTCGATCCCCCCGGCCACGGCATCGGCCAGGGTCGACTTTTCCTGGATTTCGACCAGCCTGCCGGCCGCAAGAGACGCTTTCATAAAGGCAGAATTTATGGGCTCGATTCCCCAGATTTTAAGGGACGGTTTCAACGATTTCAGATAACCTCCGATGCCCGAAATGAGCCCTCCGCCGCCGACCGGAACCAGGATATCCTCCACGTCAGGGATGTCTTCCAAAATTTCGATCCCGAGCGTTCCCTGACCGAAGATGATGTCAAGATCATTATAGGGAGAAATATAAACCCGGCCGGATTCATCTGCGATGCGACGGGCATGGATTTCAGCCTGTTCGCAGCTATGTCCATGGAACTTCAAGTCCACGCCAAATTTTTCGATCTTTTGGACCTTCTCCCGGACCGCGTTTTCCGGAAGGAAAAGCGTCAACGAAACGCCGTCTAGCTTCGAGGCATAGCTCAGGGCAAGGCCGTGGTTGCCGGTCGATGCCGAGACGACGCCGCGTTTTTTCTGCTCGGCCGTGAGCGACCGAAGCTTGTTCAAGGCCCCCCTGAGCTTGAACGATCCCGTCTTTTGGCCGCACTCCCATTTAATGAAAATCTGGGCGCCCAACTCCCGGCTGAGCACAGGCGAATATTCCAGCGGCGTCCGAATAATCTCATCCCGAATACGAGCATAACCGTCCAAGACTCTTGTTCGAAATATTGGATTTTCCGATTTTTCATATTTCCAATTGGCCATTGCTGATAAAAAATATTTCTCATATATTGCCAAATAAAGCAAGCCCCGAAAGGGTAAATTCGGGAGTCCGTGACGCTTGCAGCGGGAGCAAAAGCGTTACGGACTCCCGAATTTACCCATGCGAGATAGAAGAAAGCTATATTTCTAAATTGGACATTTCCGTGCATTTCTATAAAATAGATTCTGGAGCATGGCACACTATTATATAGGCACGGCCGGATGGAGCTACGACGACTGGGAAGGCGTCGTCTACCCCGTGAAGCGCAATTCCCGATTCCACCCCCTGCCTTTTCTCGCTCACTACATCAACATCGTCGAGGTCAACAGCACATTTTACAGGCCCCCGGTCATACAGATTTCATTGTCCTGGGTGAGGAGGGTTGAGCCGTTTCCCGATTTCCTTTTTTCTATCAAGCTCCACCAGGTCTTCACCCATCAGCGAAAAGACTTCGGCCAAAAAGACGTTGATGCATTCAAGCTCGGCATTGAGCCTTTGTTCGCCGCGGGCAGGCTGGCCGCCCTGCTTCTCCAATTCCCCTGGTCCTTTGTCAATACCACGGCCCACACCGACTACCTGACCGGTTTGTTCAAGCTTTTCGCCGGATATCCGCTGGCGCTCGAGGTCCGGCACTCGTCCTGGGATGACTATCGATTTCACAAGCTCCTCCGCGAGCATCAGGTCTGCTACTGCAATATCGACCAGCCCATCCTTCGAAATTCCATCAAGCCCAGCGCCATCGTCACCAACCCTAAATTTTCGTATGTCCGGCTTCATGGCCGCAATTACCAGGACTGGTTCAGAGAAGATGCTGGCCGCGATGAAAGGTACAACTATCTCTACACCACGGATGAGCTCGATGAATGGGTCGAGAAAATCAAGGAATTGGGCAAGGACAGCGATAGGGTTTACGTTATCACCAATAATCACTATCGGGGCCAGGCCCTGGCCAATGCGCTCCAAATCAAGAATATGGTGAGCGGAGAGAAGCTCGAGATCCCTCTTTCGCTGATCAAGCAGTATCCCGTGCTCGAGGACATCGTTGATAAAATCCGGCAGGGCCAACTCGACCTTTTCAAGGAGAGCGAGGGAGACAAGGGCCCGCAGGAATAAGCGCATGATCTGGTGGGAAAATCAATTCTTGGAGGCGAAGGGCGGCAAGCTCTACCTTGGCGGCCGGGAAGCGGCGGGGATCGCAGCCGAATACGGGACACCGCTGTTCGTCTATAGCCGGAAGCAGGTCCTGGCCAACTTGCGTGCGCTGCAGCGAGTGTTTGCGGGAAAAACAGACTTGGACGTTCGCATTTGTTACGCGATGAAAGCCAACCCGAACCGCGATATTCTCAGGCTGCTCGAAGCCGAAGGGGCGTGGATCGATGCCGTTTCCCCCGGCGAGGTCCGGGCAGCCTTGCGCGCAGGATTCCCTCCCCAAAAGATTCTTTTTACGGGAACGAGCATGAGCGCCGAGGATTTCCGGCAGGCGTTTGCCGTAACCGGCCTGACCGTCAGCATCGACGCTTTCGAACAACTCGAGGCCATGAAAATCGTCAAAGACCGCTGGTTTAGGCGAAAAGCCGTACGCGTCTCGGTGCGCTGGAACCCGGGAATCGGCCGCGGCTTCAATCCAAAAGTGATTACCGCCGGCGAAAGGTCCGTTGACGGAACCCCCATCAAATTCGGGGTCGAAGGCAAGAAAGTCCTGGCTGCTTTTCAAAAAGCAAGGGAATTTGGTTTTAAGCCGGTGGGTCTTCACCAGCATTTGGGATCAGGCTGGGTCAAGGAAGACTTGGGTGAGGTCAACAGGGCGGCGGCGGCGATAATTCAAAAAGCCGCCGAGCTCGAGAAGAAAGGTTTCGACCTAGAGTTTTTAGACTTTGGAGGAGGCTTCGGCCCCCGGTACTTAAAAAGCCAGGGGCTTTTTCCGGTTGCGAAATACGCGGCGTTTATCTGCCGAGAAATTAAAAGGCACCGGCTGAAGGTCCGGGCCTTAGCCGTAGAGCCGGGGAAATATCTTCTGGCCGACGCCGGAGTCCTGCTGCTCGCGGTCGGGTATCTAAAGGAAAGCTACGGAAATCTCTTTGCCTGCGTCAACGGCGGCACGTTCAACACGCTTCCCCGGCCGGCCATTTATCTCCAGGCCTATCACGAAATCGTCCACTGCACCCGGCTGGCCTCGAAAATCAGGCGGCGCGTCACCGTGGCCGGCAATCTTTGCGAGACGGGTAACGTCTTCGGGAAAGAAATTCTTATGCCCATCCCAAAGGCCGGGGATATCCTGGCCGTTCTCAACGCAGGGGCATATGCCAGGACCATGGCCTCTCACTACAACCTCAGGCCAATCCCAAAAGAAATCATTATCTAAAAGATAGGTTACTGCCAGGACGAAACAATCATAATTATTTACGTTATTTGGCCGACTGTTATGACAGCGATAGAATTATGTTGAAAAACCTTCCTGCAATCTATGCTCAGCCGGACTCCAAAAAATTCATTGCCGTCCTTATGGGCCGCGAGAAGACCGCACGGCCTCCGCTTGTCGAATATCTCGTCGATGCGGCGGTCATGAAGCCGATCGTGACCGAACTCCTGCGGCGGGACTGGTTCGAGTACGGCGCCGACAGGGAAACACAGAAAAAATACCTCGATAATTTCATAGAGTTCTGGCTACGAATGGGCTATGACTTTGTTCGTTTCGAACAGGGCCTCGGCTTTGCCGAACGGCAGCTCTGGGCCCACGATGAAACCTCGGTTCTAGGCCAGCAGAGGGCCTGGGCCGACGAGCACCGGGGCAGCATCCGAAGCTGGGATGACTTCGAGCGTTACCCCTGGCCGGATATCGAGGCGACGGACTTTTTTCCCTTCGAATACATCAGCCACAATATGCCCGATGGGATGGGTTTGATGACTTGCCATGCGGGCGGGATTTTCGAACACCTGTCCTGGATCATGTCCTATGAAGGGCTTTGCCTGGCGCTTCCCGAGAATCCCGAGCTGGTAAAAGCCGTCACGGATAAAATCGGAAGCCTGATGACCGCATTTTACAGACACCTTCTCAACCTCGACCATATCATCGCCGTCTTTCCCGGGGATGACATGGGATTCAAAACCGGTCCGCTCATATCCCCGGCACACCTGAGAAAATACGTTTTGCCCTGGCATAAGCAGTTTGCGGCAATGGCCCATGAGCGGGGCCTCCCCTATTTTCTCCACTCCTGCGGAAACCTGGAAACGATCATGGAGGACCTCATCGAGGATGTCAAAATTGACGGGAAGCACTCTTTCGAAAATGCCATCATCTCAATCCAGGATTTTCAGGCGCGCTTTGGCCGGCGAATCGCCGTCTTGGGTGGCCTTGACGTCAATATTCTATCCGCTTCATCGCCGGAGGAAGTCAGGAAGCAGACTCGGCGCTTGATCGAAACATGCGGACGAGGCGGCCGGTTTGCCATCGGCTCGGGAAATTCCATCCCCAGCTATGTCCCGGTTCAAAACTACCTGGCTATGGTCGACGAAGCCCTCATTTAAAGCTACGCGAATAGAAAAAATGGAATCTAAAAATGATTTAAGTATACGAATTTATCAAGGGGAAAGCGCTCGGGGCGGGCTTTTTCCCATTCGACCTGTTTAGGCGACAATACCGGACTGATCGCGGTGGAGTGTTTGCCGACATTGACCAGGGTGATGACCTGATATTCTTCCGGGATGCCCAGGATCTCCCGTGTCTTCTTCGGGCTGAACCCGGCGATGGGGTGGGCGACGAGGCCGAGCTCCCAAGCCCGCAGGATCAAAAACGCCGTGGCCAGGCCGGTGTCGAATAAATAGTATTCTCTGTCCCTGACCACGCAGTCGTCATCCTTTTTACTGAAAACGGCGATGATCATGGACGCGGCGTGGATCCACTCGTTTCCCTGGCTGAGGGCGGCGCGCATCTCCTGAAGCTTCGCGGGATCAAAGACAAACACGAATCGCCAGGGCTGGTTGTTGTTGCAGGACGGGGCGAGCTGGGCATGCGAGGCCAGGTCCTTGATGAGATCCTCGGTGATTTCTACAGGGTCGAGCGACCGGAAGGCTCGTCTTTCTTTGATGGCTTGCGTGACGTCCATGGGGACCTCCAGTAACTTCTTCTCAGCTCTCAGTGCGAGCTATGAATTAAAGTATAGGCTATTTTTTCTTCAAGAAATCGATGATCTCCTCGATGTCCGGGAGTTGGGGGATTTCGTAGATTTTGATGAAGGCGATCTTCTGGTCTTCATCGACGATGATGTTGGCCCGTTCGGAGAACCCGTTCTCCTCCCTAAAGATTCCGTATTCCTTGGCTACGCCTCCGTGTGGCCAAAAATCGGCGAGGAGCGATATGCTTTTCACGTTGAGCTCTTTGGCCCAGGCGGCTTTGCATGGGACATGGTCCACGCTCAGGCCCAGAGCGACCGTGTTCCATTTTGCAAAAACTTCGAAATTTTTCTCGAGAGATTTCATCTGCTCGGAGCAGACCGGCGTCCAGGCCAGCGGATGGAAGGACAAGAGGACTTTTCTGCCTTTGAGCTCGGACAGTCGCACGTCATGTTTGTTCTGGTCCTTGAGCCGGAAATCCGGGGCAGGGTCGCCCACTCTAAGAGTTATTGTCTCAGCCATGATCATGCTCTCCTCAGTCATTGAAATTTTCGCTCCCTTGTCTCATCTCAAAGGGGAGGCCTCAAGTTTGTTTATTATGCCATGCCGGCCGGCGTTTTTCAAGGATTTATTCTATTTAATCTATATAATATATAGGGATAAGATATTCGATGACACGCACCTAAGATACATATCACCGAATTTTAAAACGAGCGGAGGAAGGAGCATTCGAAGATTTTCATGAGGCCGTTCCCGTCGGCCCTCACCTCGCCCCGCAGGCAGCAGATGGGCGGCTCGCCGATGGTCAGGCACTTGCGCTCACCCACGCCCTCGAGCAAACCCGTTTCGTCCTCGAATAGGTAGAAATACTTGCGGCCGCCGTTCACTTCCTTGCCGCGAGCATCCACGACCCTCACCACAAGCTCGACCTGCTGCCCTGCGAACTTCCGCAGGTCCCCGATCCGCAGCTCCGGCCTCTTTCCTTCGTAGAGCGCGAGCGGGTCGCCGGCGGGGCTAAAGCCGAGCGATTCCAGGAGCATCTTGGCCTTCTCGCGCGAGTCGAGGTCCGCCGCGACCTCCACCTCCTCGATCCCCTGGAAGTAGCGGAGGATCTGCCGCGTCCGCTGCGACTCGAGCGAATCGAAGACGCCGGCCTTGATCAGGGTGAACAGCTCGGACTTCGAGACATGGACGCGCGCCAGAAAGTCCTCGATCGAGAGGTAATCGCCGGCCGCTTTCCGTTCCTCGATGATCTTCTCGGCCGTCCGCTGCGGCAGGCTTTTGATGGACGTGAACCCGACCCGAATGTCACCGCCTTCGACCTGGAACTCGTAGCCGCTGCGGTTCGCGTCTGGCCCAAAAATCTTGATCCCGAGCCGCTTGGCCTCCTCGATGTACTCCGGCAGCATGTAGTAGCCGCCGCCGGCGTTGAGCACGGCCGCAAGATAAGGCACGGTATGGTGCGCCTTCAAGTAAACGGCCTGGTAGGCCATGGCCGCATAAGATGCGCTGTGCGCTTTGTTGAAGGAATAGGACGAGAATTTCTCCATGGTCTGCCACAGCTTCTCGACCTCGCCCGCCGTGTATCCCCGGTCCTTGGCTTCCTTGAAAAACCGCGACCGCAGGATGGCCAGCAGCGACTCGCCCTTGGCCTTCAAGCTGCGCCTGAGCAGGTCGCCCTCCTCGGGCGGCATGCCCGCCACCCGCTCCGCGATCTGCATCACCTGCTCCTCGTAGAGCAGAAGACCTCCGGTCTCGGGCAGGATCTTCTCGAGGAACGGGTCGCGGAACGTGCCCCTCCCCTCTCGGCTCCTCAGCAGCCCTTCTTTCATCCCGCTTTCGGTCGGGCCGGGGCGGATGAGGGCCAGCGCCTGGGTCAGCTCATAAATATCTTCCGGCTTCATGCGGCGCAGCAGGTTCATCATGGCCGGGCTTTCGACCTGGAAGCAGCCGATGGTCTTGGCGCCCTTGAGCAGCCCGAACGTCTTCGAATCGCCCGGCGGGATCGCCTTCAGGCCGAGCCCGACCTTTGTGGCCGAAATAGCCGCCAACCCCCGCACCGAAAGCAAATCGAGCTTGATGAGCTTCAGATCCTCGACCGCGTCCCTGTCGTAATGCGACATGACAAAACCCTTGGCCGATTTTTCGAGCGGCAGGTAGCGGTCGGCGGGCGCGGGCGTGAGTATGATGCCGCCGACGTGGAGAGAGATCTCGCTGTACACCGATGTGAGCTCAGAAGCCAGCTTCCAGATGTCGAGGTAGCCGGGGATGGGTTTGGCCCGCTTCAGATAATCGGGCTCGGCGAAATAGGGCGCCCGCTTGCTGAGCGAGCGCGATTCCTCGGGCGGGAGGCCGAACGCCCGGGCCGTCTCGTAGAGCGCCGAGCGGGCGCGGAAATTCTTCAGGCTGCAGACGAACGCCGCGCCCGTCCTCCCCTGCCCGTATTTCTCCAGGACATAGGCGAGGACCTTGTCACGGAGGCGCGAGTCGAAGTCCAGGTCGATGTCGGGAGGGTCGTCGCGGCCGCTGTTCAGGAACCGCTCGAAGTAGAGGTCGAACTCGACGGGGTTGATGTGCGAGATCCCGAGCAGGTAGGTGAGGTACGATGAAGCGCCCGAGCCCTTGAGGTTGTGGAGGATGCCGTTGCGGCGGGCGAACTCGATGACGTCGTGGACGATGAGGAAGTACGGGGCGAAGCCCGAATTCTCGATGACGGCGAGTTCGCGCTTGGCCCGCTGCCGCTCGTCCCAGCCGAGGTTTTTATGGGTGCGGAGACGGGCCATCACCTCGTCGCGCAGGGTGACGGGAAAGAGGTCGGCGGGAAGAGACGGGACGATCTGGGCAAACGGGAAATCACACTTCTCGGCGACTTCGAATGTCCGGCGGAAGGCGTCGGTGACGTCCGCGCCGAATTTTTTGAGCGCCATCACTTCCTGGTCCGGCCCGAAAAGCTTTATTTTTTTGCCCAGGGTATTCCACTCGGGCGGGTACGGGATTTTTTTCTCGAAGGCATGGAGGAGGACTAGCCGTTCGGGACACCGAATGAATTTTAAAGGGTTAGCCCAGACGAGCGGGAGGTCCCGGGACTGGGCCAGCGCCTGGGCCCGGCGGAAGTTGAAGAAGTCAGCGCCGATGTACAAATCGCCCGCCGATGGACCGGAGCGCAATGCATCCTTCGCTTCCTTCGGCTGCGGGATGAAGATCGTCACCAGCCCGTCCGCGTTCTTTATCTCCCGGCGGTTGAAGATCTCCATCAGGTTTCCGTAGCCCTCCTGGCTTCTGACGAGAAACAGGAATCTCTCTCCCCCGACCTCGACCTCGCAGCCAAAAAGGGCCCTGAAACCCGCCGCCTTGGCCGCCCGCTTCCACTTGGCCCAGCCGTAGAGGTTTTCGATGTCGGATAGAGCGACGGCCGGGATTTTTTTCTGGGCCGCCCACCAGCCCAGCTCTTCGAGAGTCGCCCCGCCCTTCCCTTTGCTGTAAACGGAATGGACGCGGAGCGGAATGAACATCGTCTCTCCTTACCTTGTCAGAGAGGCGGTCTTCAGGACAAAGCCGCGCTTCTTCTCGAACTGGTAGATCGCCTCGAGCATCTTCTCGCGCATCGTGAGCACCGAGCCAAACCCGTATTTCTCGCGGACCTGGTCCACGGCCGCGCCCAGCCGCTCCTGGCGGTCTGAGTAGGGCTCGAAAAGAGAAAGGGGCCGGGACCGCACCAGGTCCGAAGCCTTCACGCCGACCAAGCGCAGGGAGAGGCGCGAGCCGGAGTAAAGCTCCAGGAAAAGCTCCTCGACAATCCTGTAGATATCCCCCATCTCCTGGCGCGGCGTGATGAGGAGGCGGCGCCGGCCTTCGGTCTTGAAGTCGGAATAGCGCGCCTTGACCTCGATGATATGGGCGTAATAATGGCCCTGCCGCAGGGCGAGGGTCAGGCGATCGCAGAGGTAGGCCAGGTGGGCGAGCAGCAGGCGCCTGTCCCAGAGGTCTTCCAGGAATGTCGTCTCGCGCGACACGGATTTGGGGATGGCGGATGTGACGACGGGCCGGCTGTCGATCCCCCGCGACTGGAGGTAGATATCGTCGCCGCCCAGGCCGAAAATCGAATGAAGGGTCGTGCGCGGAAGCCCCCACAGGTCGCCGATCTTCTGGATGTTGAGCATGCGCAGGATGACCTGGGACTTCGGACCGATCCCGGGGAGCGATTCGATCCCGAGGTCGCGCAGGAATTCCTCTTCCCTGCCCGGCTCGATCTCGAAAAAGCCGGCCGGCTTGGCCCGCTTGGTGGCGAGCTTGGCCAGGATCTTGTTGGGGCCGACGCCCACCGAAACTTTGAGGCCGGTCTCCCTCTCCACGCGCTCCTTGATCCGGCGGGCCGTCCGGGAAAACGAGGGATAGAGATGGCGGCAGCGGGTCAGGTCGAGGTAGGCTTCGTCGAGCGAGGCGTCCTCGACGTCGGGCGTGTACTCGTGGAGGATGCTGAAGAATTTATCGGAGAAGGCCTGGTAGACCTGGTAGCTGCCGCGGACGAAAATGCCCTGGGGACAGAGCTTGTAAGCGTTGCGGAGGTTCATGCCCGAGTGGACGCCGTATTTACGGGCTTCGTAGGAACAGGTCGAGGCGACGCCGCGCTCGTGGGGCAGGCCGCCGACGATGACCGGCTTGCCTTTGAGGGACGGGTTGAGGAGCACTTCGACGGCTGCAAAAAAGGCGTCGATGTCGATATGGACGAGAAACCGGCGCTGCGCCGGTCGAGCGGAAGGCGGGGAAACAACGGGGGCGGCGGTTTGCACGGCTGAAGCTCGGGCGAACGCCCGGGCAGTGGCAGGGGTGGCGTCCAGACAGGCGGGCCCGAAGGCCGGCGCCGTGGCGCGTTCGACCGTTGTTGCGTTCGACATGATGCCCTCAAAAGAGACGAGAGACCCGCCTTCTCTTTATCATCGCAAGGAACGCAAAGCCCCGGCGATCCCGCGCCTCTATCTAAAAACGATTATTGAAAAAGGCGAGATTGCCGCGTTTCCTCTTGAATCTCCCGATGATCGCGCATATCATCGCGAGGAGCGGAGCGACGCGGCAATCTCATCCTACTCGAGCCGTTGCCTGTTTCCAGGGACTCAGTACTTCCGCAACACGCCAATCACCCTCCCCAGGACCCTAAGGCTCTCGACCTCGAACGGCTTATAAGCCGGGTTCTCGGGCACAAGGTAAGTCTTCCCGTCCTCCCGCCGGAGCCTCTTCAACGTCACCGAGCCGTCCTCGAGAAGGGCCACGACCATCTCCCCTGAATTGGCCGTGTTCGTCCTTTCCATGAGCACGTTGTCGCCGTCGTCGATGTAGGCGTCGATCATGCTCTTCCCTTCTACGCGGATACAGAAGATGTTGCCGCGCTTGCGACCCACCATCCAGTCGGGGATGTCCATCGCCTCCCCCGAAAAATCAAAGGCCTCTTTCGGGGCGCCGGCGGGGACAAGGCCGGCCAGGGGCACCCGGACCTGGCTTTCCAGGGCGGCCGGAAAGCCCGAGAGGCGCAGCTCTCCCCTTTCCCGCCTCAAGTAGCCCTTTTTCTCCAGGCTCATGAGGTGCTTGAAGACGGCCGAGGGGCTGGGAATGTGGAGCAGCCGTCCCAACTGACGGACGGTCGGCGCATAGCCGTGCTCGAGGATGAAGGCCTCGATGGAGCGCAGGATTTTCTCCTGCCTTAGGGTCAGCTCTTTCCGGAGTTTGTTCACCATTTTGTTCACCATATATAAGATAATCCGGCGACAGACGTTTGTCAAGAGGGAAAATCAGAAAAAAATATTGTTTCTTATAACGCTTTCACGACTTCTCTCGGTTTTAGGATGGGAACGGTCGGCATTAAATACGAACCTCAACCTGCTTCACGGTTATAGTCAAAGGCATCCCTCTTTCAGCGCGTACCTCGAGGCAGGCTTTTATAGCCTCTTGAATATTCTTCTCCGCTTCTCGCAACGTCTTGCCTTGGCTTATACATCCAGGAATAGAGGGGCATTCGGCGATATATATCCCATCCTCATCTTGAGATATTGTAACGAAAAACTTCATGATTAAATCTCCTCTCTTTTACGTTTTTATTATCGCAGACTACTATCAGATTTGCAATGCAACTCAGGGCCAGCCGGACACCTCCGTTTTCAAAACTGCGGCCGCTTTTTGTAAGCGACGCGTTCCTCGTGAATTCTTTTTAGAAACCGCTCGCTATCCTTTTTATGCCGAACGGCTAATATGATGACCTGATCGGCCTCAATTTGATAATATGCTCTAAAATCGCTGCTTCGCATCCTGTAAAGGGGAGGCGCAAATCCTGAAAACTTTTTGAGACGCGGCTTGCCGAAGGGAATCGGATTGATCTCGAGATAGCCTTGAATATCCCCGGCTATTTGAAGTGCCAGCTCCGACTCCAGTGCCGTCAAATCGCGCTTCGCCGCCGCGGTTAAGACGATCTTAAACCTTTTTGCCTGCATGGCGTTTTTTCAAGTTTTCGATAACGTCTTCGATCGGAGTCCCGCCAAGCGTCAGATATTCTGCATAGGATTCTTCGATTTTCTTTTTGAATTCCGGATCATTCTCGATTAAATAATCCGCCAGGTCGTCCTCATCGACATGATGAAGCACGGCGGCAGGTTTGCCGTAGGCCGTGATGAGGATATCTTCCTTTTCAGACTCCTTGATAAGTTCCATGGTTTTTTGCTTAAGCTCTTTAATGCCCGCAAAACGCATTTTCCACCTCGCTATAAAGTTACACTTTAGTGTAACTATTAGGGCACTCCATGTCAAACATTTTTTAGGCTGGAAGAATCTCACTCAATGACAGCGGATATGTCTTTAATAATTCCCATCTCATTCATTGACAAATTTTCATGAAACAATATAAGCTAAAAAAGATAAGCGTGGAGGCGCCATGCAAATTAAAGAAAAGAAAGAGCTTGAGGTCACCGTCGACAAGCGGCATATCATCTCCATCGGCGAGCGCCTCTACACGGAAAGCGTCGAACTCCTTCGGGAGCTCATCAACAACGCCTATGACGCCGACGCCGCAGAAGTCCGCGTGGAACTCGATCCGGAAAAAATCGTCATTACCGACAACGGCTCCGGCATGGACGCCGAAGGTCTCAAACAATATTTCATCATCGGATCGGACGAGAAGGTCCTCCAATCGGTGTCACCCAAATTCGGCAGAGAAAGGATCGGCCAGTTCGGCATCGGCAAATTTGCCTCGCTCGCCGCGGCCACAAGATTCGAAGTCATCACTCAACAGGGGGATTTTGCAGCCAGGGTCATTTTCGATAAAAATGACTGGGAAACAACAAAGCGCACCTGGCATCTCCCGTGTGAAATTCTTCTCCCCGACTTCGCTAGAGGCGATGGGACGACCGTCATCCTTACCGGCCTGACCAAGCCATTCGATATTGAAGAAGCCGAGGAAAAAATCAAAGAGGGAGTTCCCTTGAAGGCGCCCCATTTCGCCATCTATCTGAACGGCCGACGGATCGAGCCGCGAAGCTACACCGGACAAAAAATCCCTGTTTTAGAAGGTTGCCGCTTTGGGCTGGTTTCAGGGGAAATCATCATCACGCCTAAAACGATGGCCTCGACCAAAGACTTGGGTATCGATGTCAAGGTCAAGGGCGCGACTGTCAAAAAAGATCTTTTCGGCATGGAGACCTGGGGAAAGGCGGTCGCCCGAATCAAAGGGGAAATCCAGGCGAACTTCCTGCCCATCACTTCGGATCGATCGAATTTCGTTACGGACACCGAGGAATATCAGGAGTTCCTCAAAATCATGGAAAAGGTCATTGCCGCCATCAAAAGGAAGCTCGGCAAAGAGGCCGATCAACGGGAAGATATCCGGGCCGGCCGAGCCGTTAAAGAGGCCCTGCAGAGAATCCACCGGGCGCTGGCGCTCAATCCGGATTTTTCTCCCTTCGGGCCTATCCCCTACGGGGAAGAAAAAGGCATCGGGGGCGGAGCCGCGGCCGCGGATAAAAGAAAGTTGTTTGAACCAGAGGTCCAGCCTGAAGCGGCTGCGGCCGCAAAGCTGGAAAAGCCTAAAGTGAAAAAGCGCCGCAATCCGCTCGTCAAAAAAATCACGCCGAACGCCATCGTCCGCCGTATCAAGATGGGCGAACACAATGTTTCCGTCTGCCTTGATTTTTTCGGAGAAAACAGCCCGGAATGCTTTTCAGAGGGGAATATTGTCTATATCAATCGCGATCATTCGCTTTTTAAAAGGGAATCCCGGAAAGCGGCTGCTTATACGATGTATGTCGCCCGCCTTCTCACCCAGGAAATCGCATTGATGAAGGAGACGAAGAGCCCGCGGCTGGCATTTAACCGCCAAAGCAAGCTCCTCAAGGATGCCTTTGCCGATACGGAAGGCTGAATCGGAAAAAAGCGTAAATCAGTTCGTTACCGCGTTCAATCCTCGTCGCCGAAACTGGTTCCGACCGCCCTTGCCGCTTTGATCAGAGGGTGATCAAGCGGCACGGTCCGGGGACCGCCGGCAGCCGTCTCCAACGGGACGGACGTAATCAATCCTTTGTCGACGGCGACCATCCGGCCGAATTCCCTGCGGACAACGAGCTCGACCGCCATGGCGCCAAGCTGGGTCGCCAGGATTCGGTCGCTGGCCGTGGGCGAACCGCCCCGTTGGAGGTGTCCCAAGACGACGGCGCGCGCTTCGGTTCCTGTGATGCGCTCGATCTGGTCGCACAGGATGAATCCGACGCCCCCCAGCCGGACGGGATCGGCGCTTCGCTCGACAATCTTCTTGACGACAACATCGCCGCCCTTCGGCTTAGCGCCCTCAGCAACCACGACAATGCTAAAGCGCTTCCCCTTTTTCTTTCTCTCCCGGACTTTCGCCAAAACGGCCTCAAGGGAGTAAGGGATTTCTGGGATGAGGATGATATCGCCGCCTCCGGCCACGCCCGAATAGAGGGCGATCCAGCCCGCTCTATGGCCCATGACCTCGACGATCATCACCCGATGGTGAGATTCGGCGGTCGAATGGAGCCTGTCTATTGCCTCGGTGGCGATAGAAATAGCGCTGTCAAAACCGAATGTGATTTCTGTTCCCCTCAGGTCGTTGTCGATCGTCTTCGGCACGCCGATCGTGGGGATGCCGTCTTTCATCAAGCGGTAGGCGATCCCGAGTGTCCCGTCTCCCCCGATGCAGACAAGACCGTCAACGCCGAGTTTTTTGAAGTTGGCGATCGCTTTCCGAGAAACATTCTTAAAGACAATTGTCTTTCCTTTTTGCAGGGCATATTTGTATGGATTTGAGATCTTCGATGCGCCAAGGATCGTCCCTCCGAGCGTCAGGATACCGGAGACATCATCATAGCCCAGCTTCCGGTGGCGGTTATGGATGAGCCCGTCATATCCGTCCTCAACGCCTATGATGTCCATCCTGAATTCCAGCATGGCCTTTTTGGCCACGGCGCGGATGACGGCATTGATTCCCGGGCAATCTCCTCCCCCGGTGAGAATGGCAATCTTTTTTTTCTTCATATTAAGATGACCTCCACTCGTCTTGGACCCTCCAGGGCTCTCGCTAAAACTTTAAACGATGTCACGCCTTCGCGCAAGCCCTATTCCCATTCTGTACGCTCGCCCCGCCGCTCAAAACAAAACACATTCCATTCTCTGACCTTGAGGCGGGGAGCAGAGGGTGATTATTGACCCGGGCTGCTTTCTTTGTTATGCTCTGGGCGAGCAAGGGAAAAGCGAAAGAGGCGTCCGTGAAGTGTCCCTCCTGCCATACGGATAATCCTTCGGACTCCAAGTTCTGCAAGGAGTGCGCCACCCCGCTGCCGTCTTCTAGGCCAAGCCCGCCTCCCCAGCCAATTCCACCCCAGGTTACCAAGACTCTGGAAATAGCGCGCGAGGAACTCGCGCCAGGTTCCCTTTTTGCCAGCCGCTATCAGATCATAGAAGAGCTAGGCCATGGCGGGATGGGCCGGGTCTACCGGGCCTTGGATAAAAAGCTCAACGAAGAGGTAGCCCTGAAGCTCGTCCGGCCGGAGATCGCCGCGGATCGCTCCACCCTCGAGCGTTTCCACACCGAGCTCAAGCTGGCTCGCAAGATCAGCCATCCGCACATCGGACGGATGTACGAGCTCATGGAGGAGAAGGGAGCGCACTTCATTACGATGGAGTACGTGCCGGGCCAGGACTTACGGGCCCTGATCCGTCAGACCGGTCAGCTCACAGTCGGAAAAGCAATCGCGATCGGGAAAGAGATTTGCGAGGGCCTGGCGGAGGCGCACAAGCAAGGGATTGTTCACCGGGACCTAAAGCCATCGAACATCATCATCGACCGGGCCGGGGGCGCGCGGATCATGGATTTTGGGATTGCGCGTTCGATGGGGGTGAAGAGCCGGACAGGGGCCGGGGTGATGATCGGGACGCCGGAGTACATGAGTCCGGAGCAGGTGGAAGGGAAGGAAGTAGACGCGCGGTCGGACATCTACTCGCTGGGGATCATCCTCTACGAGATGCTGACCGGGCGGGTGCCCTTCGAGGGCGACACGCCGTTTACGGTGGGCGTCAAACAGAAAAACGAGATACCCAAGAACCCGAAAGTGCTCAACCCGAACATCCCGGACGATTTGGGCGGGGTAATCCTAAAGTGCCTGGAGAAGGACCGCCAGAACCGATATCCGAGTGCCGAAGTCTTGGCCGTCGAGCTCGACCGTATCAAATCGGGACTGCCTGCGGCTGAGACGGTCATTCCTAAACGCAAGTCGCTTACGTCCAGAGAAATCACTGTTAAATTCACGCTCAGGAAGTTTATCGTCCCTGCGATCGTACTCGTGGCCGCAGTCTGCCGCCGTGGGGTATTTCGTCTTGCGGCCGCGGCCGGCGACGCTTCCCACCCTCTCAACCTCCGGGAAGCCTTCGCTCGCCGTCATGTATTTCGAGAACCGCACCGGCGAGGCAAACCTGGAAAAATTCCTGGTCGATATGCTGACGACAAACCTCAGCCGCTATGAGCAAATCGAGGTCGTCAGCAGCCAGCGGCTCTTCGATATTTTGAGGCTCATGGGAAAGCAGGACCTTCCGGCGATCGATAAGACGGTCGCGACGGAAATCGCCGGCCGGGCCGGAGTGAAGACGATGCTTCTGGGGAGCATATCCAAGCTGGGCGAGAAGATCCTCGTCTCATCCCAGCTCACGGATGTTCAAACCGGAAACATCATCACCTCCGAGCAGGCCGAAGGCCGGAAGATCGACGACCTCCCGAACATGGTCGATGACCTGACGGCGAAGATCGGGGCGAAGATGGCCGGGCCCGCGGCCGGGGGAATACCCGGGTTCAAGATCGCTGATGTCTCGACTTCGTCGCCGGGAGCCTACCGCCATTACCTGGACGGGGTGGAAAACTTCCAGCGCTGGAGGTTTGACGCAGCGGCTAAATCGTTCGAGAAAGCGGTCGAAGTGGACTCGACTTTTGCTTTAGCCCATTTGTGGCTGGCTTTGGCAAAAGCAGAGTTCGGGCTGGCCTTGACCGATCCTTCGACTGATTTTGCTTCCATCGAGAATTCGTTAATGCTTGCGAAGAAATACTCAAACAAGGCAACCGAAAAGGACAGGCTTCTGATCGCGGCCATGTCGGCCGAAGGAATAAAATCCCAACGGACTTATTTGCGGGAATTGACGGAAAAGTATCCCAGAGAGAAAACGGGCTTTTTCTGGCTCAGCTTCATTTGCTGGCTGAGCGGTGATATGCCCGGAGCCAAGGTCGCTTCGGAAAAGGGATTGGAGCTCGATCCGGCTGATGGGATATTATATAACCAGCTCGCTTATTCGAACATGTTCCTTGGCGACCGTGCGGGAACGACTTCGGCGATCAGGAAATATATCGCTGTCCAACCCGAGACGTTCAACGCCTATCTATCTGGCTGGGAAGCCGACTTGACTCTGGGGATGGTGGGCGAGGCCGAACGCTTCCTGGACGAGGCGAGCAAGGCAAATCCGAAATGGGAAGCAAGGGTCAATTATTATCGCGGCTGGACGGCCTTGTTCGAGCGCGAATCGGACAAGGCCAGAGAACTCTTCCAGGCTTATGCGTCTTTCTATCCAAAATCAGCGTGGGCGAATCTTTATCCCCGATATCCCGATCTTCTGGAAAACAGATTCGCTTCTGCGGTGGCCCCGTTCAAAGCCGCGGTTCAAGCGTTTCAGAATGCGGACGACGCCGCCAGCGAAATTTATGGGCATCTCTATTTGGGAGAGATCCTTGCCGCTACGCAGCGCCACGATGAAGCCATCGCCGAGTTTATGGCCGCCGCGAAGATATCGAGAAAGCGCGTCAAGCCGGAATTCGACATTTTCGCGGCTCAGGCGGAATACCTGGCCGGCGTTTCTGAGATCAGAAAAGGCGATCTTCGGGCCGCCGAAGCCCGAGCCGGGTCGCTACCTTCATCGGGCAAGACCGTGATCGTTCCCATACCGTTGGGAGATTACCGGCTTCTCCTGACGGCCGAGATGTGCATGGCAAAAAAAGATTTTCCCGCCGCCCGCGAGATCCTGGAAAAAACGACCTGGTGGGCAAAGATTTTTTCCCCTCGCTATCAAAAAATCTCAGCCGACCTAACTTTTCAGGCAGGGGACTCCAAGAAGGCCATCGAGGAGTATGGATACTTTTATACCCATAGGATGGCGACCGGGACAAGTTATTTCCTGGCGGACGCACTTTTCTACCTCGAGGTCGCTTCCCGTCTCGATTATTATCTCGGCCAAATTTACGAGAAGATGGGGGAAAAGCCCCAAGCGGCGGAACACTATCGGAAATTCCTCGATTTGATGAAGAACGCCGACTCGGGCATCAAGGAAATCGACGAAGCTCGCGGGCGCCTCTCCAAAATAGAGTAGCTGTTAACTGTTTTCCCTGAAAATTTTAGGTCCTGGGCAATAGGTCGAGGCGAAGCCTCGTCCTAGGGGCTTCCTATTTGAATGAGTGGGCCTAGGAGCTTTCGCCTAGCCTTTTCGGCCGCCGACGGTGATCTCCTTGACCCGGAAAGACGGGCTGTTGAGGCTCGACCGCATATCCAGATCGTTGGCCACCTTGTCGATCCCCTTCAAAATCTCGAGCGTCGTCCCGCCGAGCGTCACGCCGTCGACCGGGAAGGCGGCAGCGCCGTTCTCGATCCAGAATCCGTTGCATCCGACGGAGAAAGCCCCGGTCGTCGCATCCGTCCCTGAACCCCTCAACCCCTTCACGTACAAGCCCTCCTTCACGTCTTTAAGGAGCGAATCGAAGCTGTCCTTCCCGTTCTGGACGATGACATTTAGGAAACTCGCCGAGGGAAGAGACCTATAGCTTCCCCGATTGGCCATTGTGTTCACCTTGACGCCGGCCTTGCGGGCGATCTGCGAGTCGTAAAGAAACATCTTCAGCACGCCCTTGTCGATGAGAATGTTCCGGCGCGTGACGTTGCCTTCGCCGTCTACGGGAGATGAAGCGACGAAACGAGGGATCGTCGGGTCATCGACAACCGTAATCATCGGCGAAGCGATTTCCTGGTTGAGCGAATTCGTCATGAAGGTGGCCTTGCGGAACACGGCGTCGCCGTTCAGGGAGCCGAGGACCCCCGCCCAGAAGGACGGGGCTGCGTAGCGGTCGAAAATGACGGGGACTTTTTTGGTCGGCACGGGCTTCGGCCCGAGCTGTTCGACCGTAAGCTTGACCGCCTTTTGGGCGACGGACTCGATGGAATCGAGCTCCTTATAAAATCTCTTGGAGCTACTCCAGCCGCCGCTCTGCATATTATTGCCTTCGCCGGCGATGAGACCGACATTGAAGCCGCACTGGGTCGCTTTTAAAACGAACGAAATCCCCTTCGAGTTGAAGAGGCCCGCTTCGCGTTCGCCGTTGGAAAAACCGGCCCCGTAGGAATTGGTGATCCTTTTATCGAGCGAAAGGGCGATTTTTTCGATCTCGCGCGCCGTGGCGATCTTTTTTTCGTCGGGTACTTTGGCCAGATCCGAGTCGTAAAGGTCCAGGTTAGAGAGCGGCTGAGGGCCGAAATCGGGAAGCCCTTGCCATGGCTTGGACTCCGTCAGCCGAGCCAGCTCGATCGTCTTCTTGATCGTCTCGTCCACGGAAGTCGGCGAAAGGTCCGATGTATAGCCAAATCCGAACTGCTTGTTGATGAAGACCCTTAAGCCCAGTCCCTGGGACACGGATTTCTGGAGCGACTCGATTTCCCCCTTCCTGACATCGACGTTGAAGCTTTTCACGTTTTCCAGGACTGCTTCGGCTTCGTCGGCACCCCATTTCCTGGCCTTAGAGACGACTTCCTCGCCCAAAGTCTTAAAATCGATCGTTGCCATTGTGGTTCTCCTCGTTTTGTTCTCTCAGGCTTTGCCGCCGCCGACGGTGATTTTATCCACCTTGATGGTGGGATTTCCAAAGCCGACGGGCTTGGACTGGCCGTTCTTGCCGCAGCTTCCGCCGCCGATGATGAGCAGGTCATTCCCGACCATGGAGATATTCATGAGGACGTCCTGGCCGCTGCCCATCAACATAATGCCCTTGAGCGGGCGGGTCACTTTTCCGCTTTCAATCATGTAGCCTTCGGTGACACTGAAGACAAAGCGGCCCGTCGTCTCATCCACATTGCCTCCGCCGATCTTGGCGATGTAGAGGCCTTTGGCTACGGACTTGATGATGTCTTCGGGGGCGGAATCGCCGGCCAGAAGGTAGGTGTTTGTCATGCGCGGAATCGGGTAAAATCGGAACGACTGACGGCGGCCGTTTCCCGTCTGGGCCATCTTTGTCAGACGGGCATTAAGCTTATCCTGGAGAAATGCCGAGCAGATGCCTTTATCGATCAGGGCGGTTTTATGGCCGGGGCAGCCTTCGTCATCCACGCTCACCGCGCCCCAGCCGCCTTTGTAAGTGCCGTCGTCGAGAAGAGTGACTTCCTTCGAGGCAATCGGCTTGCCCAGCTTATCCCAGAAGCAAGAAGTCTTTTTTCGGATACCGTCTGCTTCTAGGCTGTGGCCGATGGCTTCGTGGAAAAAGATGCCGCCGAAGCCCTTGGCGATCACGATCGGGAATTCACCGGCCGGAGCGTCCTCGGCCGGAAGAACCCGGACCGCCATCTCGGCGGCTTTGCGGGCCATCTCTTCGGCCAGTTTCAGGTCAAAATGCTCAAATCCGTAGCTTCCGGCCTTGGACTCATATCCCATGCCGCGCTTGTCCCCCTCGAGAGCGAGGGCGTTTGTGCTAAGACCGGTGAGCGTTTGCGTATCTTCAACATAAAGCCCCTCGGAGTTAGCCACGATGATTTTTTTCGTCATGTCCGAGAAACCGGCCCTGAACTGGGTGATGCGCTTGTCCAAGGCCCGGGCGACACCGTTGGCCCTGATCAGCAGCTCTGCTTTTTGCTTCGCGGCGACCGTGTCCGGAGAGACCTTGACCAGGTAGTAGGACGGCGGAGAAAAAGCCTGAAAGGTCTTGGCCGAAGCAGCCGCCCCGGCGGCAATGAGAGCCGCCGTGATTGCGGCTTCCTTCAGCTTGCCGGGATCGAGGTCGTCGGAGAAGGCATAGCCCGTCTTCTCGCCCTGGACGACGCGAAAACCGACGCCCCTGTCCACGCCCCGCGTAGCCGAAGAAATCTTATCTTCATCGAGGCCGATCGAGTTCTGGACCGCGTGCTCAAAATAGATCTCGGCAAGGTCGCCGCCGCGGCTCAAGGCCACATCGAGCAGTTTCTGTAATTCATTTTTGCTTAAAAAAGCCGCCGGAGCATTTTCGCCCTCCAACATGGCCTCGGCGTCCTTGAGAGATAAATTCTTCCAAAGAGGCATCGAGACAAGGAACGCTCCGGATTGGATTCCCCTTTTTAGAAATACCCGTCGGTCCATAGAGTTAGAGTGCAAGGGTTCTTTCATTGATCCTCCTCCATGAGATAGAAGACATCGGTCTTATTAATAAAATACGTGCGCCACGCGAAAAGGTTGCAGTTCGACTCTGCTTACACGGATTTCTTTTGAGGCGGAGTCAGGCTGAATTTGCCGCCGTCGAATGCCGTCAGCATCAGCAACCCGCCCATGATGGCCAGGTTCTTGAGAAACTCGATCTTTTGGGCCTGGTCGGAAATATGCCCATGGAAGATCAGCGTCGTCGGGATCAAATAGAGGGCGACGAGCAGAGCGGCCCATTTCGTCTTGAAGCCGAAGAATATGGCTAAGCCTCCCCCGATTTCGACAATAATCGCGCCGATTAACAATAAAGCCGTCGCGGGCATTTTGTGCATTGCCATATATTGCTGATTCGTTGAGAAATGAAGAATTTTCTGAAGCCCGCTCCACAGGAAGATCAGCGAAATGAAGATTCTCGCCAATAGTTGAAGCGAAGATTTCATTTTGGAACCTCCTTACGCAGAACCCAATCGATTCTTTCAAGCTCTTTGTTAGCAGAGCCGATGTCCATTATTTTTATCTTTTTTTTAAAAAAAAGCAATTTTCTCACGCCTTCCCGAGAGCGCATTTTTTTCTCATCCATCCTTTTCTTTTTCCCGCCATCCTGATAAACTCATCTCCAAAGAAATCCACCAAGGAGGTCGGTATGAGAAAGACATCCGGAATTTTGGCTAGAGTCATCGCTTTTTCCGTGATCATTCTGTTCGCGGCTGTGACGCTTTCTGCGGCGCTTCTTTTCGATAAATCTGAATATGCCGCCCGGCGGCAGAAGTTCATGGAAAAGATCCCGGACGGCAGCGCCATTATCTTCGGCGCCCAGCCCATCGCCAGTTACTATCCCTATTTCCAGAACAATGATTTCCTTTATCTTACGGGGGTCGAGATTCCGAACGCCGTGCTGGTTGTCGACGGGATCCGCAAGACAAGCCTGCTCTTCTTTACCACGACGGAGGCCGAGGCTCGCAACCTGGGCATCAGTGCCGACCTGGTGAAAAATCCCAAAGAAATCACAGGGATCGAGCAGGTCCTTCCCTATGAAAATTTTACGCTGATGCTGATGATGTTGGCGTCCAGAGCGAAGGTTCTTTACACCCCGTTCTATCCCGAGGAGCTGGCGCGGGAAGCCAGCACGGAAAAATTCCGCACGCTCCAGAGAAACCAGATGCTTAATTTCTGGGATCAGCGTCTGACCCGAGAGCAGCAGTTCATCAAGCTGCTCAGGGAAAAATTCCCGATGGCTGAAATCCGCGACTGCTCCAATTTCATCTGGGAGCTGCGGGCGATCAAGTCCCCCGCCGAGATCGATTTGATGCGCAAAACCGGCCGGATCGGCGTCAAGGCCCACACCGAAATGATGAAAGCCACTCGGCCGGGCATGTATGAATACGAGCTGGCGGCGGTCTTTGACTATATCAACGAGAAAGAGGGGGCCCAGGAACTCGCCTATGGCGTCATCATCTCCTCAGGAGAGAACCATCCATATGTTCATTATTACAGGCATGATCGTTTGCTCAAGGACGGCGATTTCATCGTTTGCGACGCCGCCCCGGACCTGAATTACTATGACATCGACATCACGATCTCCTACCCGGCCAACGGCAAGTTCACGCCGCGGCAGAAGGAAGTTTATGAAGCCGCCCTGGCGGTCCACGAAGCCAACATGAAGGTTTATCGACCGGGACTGACGGCCGAGCAATGCCGCAAGGAAGTGGACGAGATCCTCACCAAACAAGGATTCGACCTCAAAAAGGATTATTTCAACCGGATGAGGGGCGGGTTCGGCCATTATGTCGGCATGGCCACCCATGATGTCACGGGCGGCCCTCAGGTGCTCAAGCCGGGCATGGTCTTCGCCAACGAGCCGATGGTCATCTACGCCGCAGAAAACCTGGGTGTGCGGGTCGAGGATACAGTCCTCATCACCGAGACAGGCTGCGAAAACCTGACGGCCGGCATCCCGCGCACAGTCAAGGATATCGAAGAGCTGATGAAGAAGCCCGGCATTTCCCAGGTGCTGAAGAAGGCCGGACTCTACTGATCATACGGCGGAATTTTTTCCTGCTTCGGGCTATGCCTTGGCCTTGACGTATCCCTTGGGGATTTCATAGGCTCCGGCAGAAGCCGCTTTGCCCGTGATCTCCAGGAGCTCTTCCGTGCTCTTGACGTCCGCGCCCATGGCGCTGCCGCTCGACTCGCTGTAGACCATGACGCCCTTGATTTTCTCCATCTCTTTGAGAGATTCCTGCATCCCGGGCATGCCGGCCAGCATGGCATTGCTGATCTTGCGGTAAAGGTTGAAATCGACCCGGATGTCTTCCGTGGCCCAGATCTCCGATGTTATTTTTACCATGGGCATGTTGGCCTTGAGGATGTATTTTCGGCAGCTCCAATCCTTGATCATCTTCGTCTCGTTTGTCTCGGTGACTTTTGTCTCGAATTTGATCAGAGACTTTAGTCCTTTGAGGAAGCCCAAGGCTTTTTGGGCGCCTTCCTTATCCTGGTCCGTCTTGGCCTGCTTGTTCGCGGATTCCTCCATCGTCTTCTCCCATTCGCCAATCTGCATCTCGGTGTAGGTCATCTTGGTATGGTCGAGGGAGATGATGACGTTTTTGTCGAGCAGGATGATCGTGGATTTATCCTGGTCGTGGTCCAACCTGGCCCTGTCCTTGCCCAGCCAGGTGATAACGATCTCGTCCTTGGCCGGCTGCGTTTTACCCATGACTTTCGTCTCGTCCGTGTGCCTCTTCTGCTTCATGTAGATTTCGGCGTTGGCGGATTGCGGAAAAGCGGCCATTAAACAGAATGCGGAAAAAACCAGGACAGTCAGACATGCGATCTTTCTCATATGCACTCCTCCTTTCCGATTCGGGAAGCCTCTATTTTATATGAATTTCCTTCCCACGGGAATACTTGATCCGAACTGCCTATGGCTTTTTATCGGCCAAGACCCATGTCTTGGTTCTTGGGTTCCAGATAAAACTTTTGTGCGCCCCGAGGCTGGCGATATTTGTATTCCAGAGGGGGTAGTTGGACGTGTCCTGAGGCTGGGGGTTCGAGGGCTCACTCGAGTCGAGTTTATCCCAATAGCCGCCCTTGTCTTCCATCGCCCCGCCCCAGTTCCAGGGCACCACCTGGATCGGCACCCACTCGCTGTCCTCTTCCTTATCCGCCTTCGGCTTGAACATCAGGAAGGTTTGAAATTTCATATCTCCGGAAACAGAAAGAACATCGCGGTTTTTTGAAATCGCCAGGGTATCTTCGAAATTCTTCCCTTCTATCGCCGGATAGCACGTGTCCAGACCCTCGCCCTCGAGTCTGACGAGCTCAGACGGGGCGGAGGTGGACGGGTCCGGACGAGTCTTGTAGACCAGGACCTCTTTGATCAACTGGACATACTGAAATCTCCCCTGGTCGGCGCCTTGAGTTTCAGCGTTCATGGTAATGCCGTAATATTTGAGGCCATAATTGTCGCCGATGCGTGTCTTATCCTGATTGGTGACGCAGTTGTCCCCAAGCGTTCCCGGCGACCAGGCTGTCATCCTCGAACTTTTCTTGGCGTTCACGGTCAGCGTGCAATCCGGCTTTTTGATATTGAAGAAGCTCCGGGCAAAAACCTTATCCCCTTCAACCTTGGCCGAGCATTTCACTTCGAGCCGATCTCCTTTGTCCGCCCAGAAAAATTCCAGGTCGCGATTCTTCAGTTCGCTGCCCAGGGGAATGACCTTGCCCTTGTCCTTGTCAGCTTCGAATTTCTTGATCGTCTTTCCCGAAAGCGTCCACTCCGGATTCTCGATCTTGAGGTGGGTAGGATTGGGCTGGGCCCTCAGCCGGATCTTCTTCCCGGCAAGCTGGTCGTCGGGTTTCTTGGGGTCCGTAATATCCCTGAACTTATCCTTCTCCTTGGATTTTTCATCATACCAGCGGATCTCCAACATCGGAACACGGATTTCCCAGGAGATCGTCCCGCCCGTTTCACCGCCGATCGCCGCTTTAAGCGCATCGAAAAATGGCCTGATCTCATCGGAAATCAGGTTTCGGCTTCCTTTGAGCACATCTGTTTCCTGCGGATTGATCTTCCCTTCGATCGCGATCTCCTCGTTGACGTCTTCGTTCTCGTCGTATTTCTCTTCTTTCTCGTCATGGATCACGCCGCCGATATCCAGCAAAAATTTGCTCTTGCCTTGGATCGGGACATCCTTAAGCGTCACTTTTCCCGAGACTTTATAGGTGTTTTTCAGCAAATCTAGGTAGAGCGTGAACTTCCCGTCCGAAGGGCCCAGATTTTTATTGAGGCCGCCCTCATATTTCGGGCTCCCCATTTCGGCGACTCCTTTATCGCCTTTGATCCCCGCTGTTCCTAAAAGATTATATTTGTAGTCCGCCGAAGCCCGGTCTAGCTCATAGACGCGGACGCGCTCGTTAGAGCGGTTGATCTTGAAAACGACATCGACCTTCAGCGTTTCATAGCCTCTGACGTCGGTCATGTTGCCCCAGTTGACGGCGCCTTGACTGGCAAACGTGTGCTGCCTTTGGATTGTGATCGTGCCCGCCCGGATGCGGTCTTGGCCGGAGGCAAGGCCCGAGAAAAGCATGGCCAGCAGCCCCGCAGATGAAATAAGAACAACGAGACACTTCCCCCAAGAAATCCGATGTTCCGGGTTCGTCATCGATATCTCCGTTCAGAAAATTGTCCGCCTGTTTAAAAATTTATCACTGGATATTGCGCTTGTCAATCAGACGGATTATCCCAAATTTACCGATAGAAGCACCTCAACGACCAAAACCTCATAAGGAGCATCCTCCCATGAATTCATCGCCAAATGCTCCATGGAAAGGAGGCAGAGAGCGAAGCGATCGTTGAAGGGAAACCCGGAATAAGGGTTTCTCTCCAAGAGTATCCGACAGGACCCGTCGGGTGATTCCATCGGCAAATTTGGAATTATTGGATCTTCTTGGCGGTCAGCTCGAAATCCTGCTGCCACAAGACCAGGCCGTCAACCTTTCCCTGCTTATCCTTTCGGAACTGGATGCGGATAAAGGGGTCGATGGAGAAAAAGAGCGTCTCTCCTTCCACGTAGAATTTTGTCGGGGCCTGGCCCGTCGGCTGGATGATCAGATTATAATCGTCTTGGGTCACCCGGAGAATATAATTCGGGTTGACCTGATACTTGCCGATATATTGTTGATAGATGGACGGATCCAGCCGATAAAGAGCCTTTTCCGCGGGCTTGAAGTGGGGCCATTCGTAGGCGGCTGATAGCGCACGGAGCATCTCCTCGATCAAGATCGCCCCGTTTTCGCTGTTCGTCATGATCACCGCGCCCTGTCCCCTGGCCGGATACAGGACCGCAAAGCAGGAAAATCCGTCCGTTTTGCCCCGGATGCTAAAATTGATTTCATCCCCCCTGCCGTCGCCGGAAAAGCCGAACGCATAATTTTCCACTTGGGGGGTGAGTAGGCTCCGGGCCGCGGCCGGAGAAAGAACTTTCGACGATCTCTCCATGCCCGCCCGCAGGAGTTCAATGACAAAGACCGCAAAATCGGAGGGCGTTGTCCAGAGTCCTTTGGCAGCCGCCATCGGGTAATTATGCCAGCCGCCTTCAACGGGCTTGCCGTCCCGCAGATGGCCGAGGGCCGCCCTCTCGGGCGCTGCCGAGGGCTGCAGGACGTTGTAGGTGCTGTTTTTCATGCCGAGGGGGCCGAAAAAGAATTCTTGCGCAATGTCTGAAAATGGCTTGTTTTCAACATCCGAGAGCAGCTGTTCGAGGACGACATAGTTTGACTCGGAGTAGCGCGCCCGCGAACCCGCTGGAGATTCGCCCCAAACGAGGACATTCTTGGCCGGTTTTTCTCCGCTGAGGACCTGCTTAAGGCCGGGCAGCGCCTCTTTCTGTGAATAGCCATCAAAAACCTGGGCAGCCAGGCCGGCGCTGTGTGTCAGAAGCTGGCGCAGAGTGATGAAATTTTTGGCCGGATGCGATGGGATTGGGAGCTTCCAGGAGCGAAGCCATTGATTGATATCGCCCTCAAGGTCGAGCCTCCCTTTTTCTACGAGAAGGAGAGTGACCGCTGCCGCCACGGCCTGGCTGAAGGCGCCACTCTGGAAAAGCGTGTCCGGCGTAACGAGTTGGTGGGTTTGAACATCAGCCACTCCATACGCCCTGGCCCATTCAATCGCATAGTTATAAATCACAGCCAGACTGACGCCGGGGACTTGATAAAACTGCATACGGTCTTCCAGGCGCAGTTTCTCAGGCTTAAGACCCTTGATATAAACGGCCCGGAGCAGGCCATTCTCCGTGGATTTTATCCTTGCCCGGGTCAGGGATTTTTGTGTTTCGCAGCCGGCGCAGAGGAGGAAAACAAGGACGATAATTCCCGCGATTTTTCCAAAGGCGGAGGTCCTATTGACATCGCCCAGCGAAAGCAGGAAATCCAAGGCCCGAATGCTGTCCCACACGTGCCTGATTTTTTTCGTTTTCATGTCCCTTCCTCTGCTCAAGATGATAGGGCCGAAAATCGTTCAAGTCCTTCTCCGAACATGTTATTTCAGGCGGAGATTATCGATCGTCAGGGAAAACTTAGCCGGGTCGTTGGATGCGCCGATAAAAATTCCCATGATGTCGAAGCCCTGGACGCCGAACTCCTCGAAAGAGAATGTATATTCTTTCCATTCCGGCCCGACTGCAAACATCTTCATGGCCGGCACAAACCCCATGCTCTGGGAAAAGATCATAACGGCGAACGTCTTTCCCTCGCCTTTCGCCCAAAAACTGACCGCTTTTTTAAAAGAAAGGTTGGTGGGCGCCATGGTTGTCTTTCCCGGAGAAAACAGGGCGCCAGCCCATAAGATGGCCCCTCCCGGGATCGTCTCTCCGGTGATCTGCAGGGCTCCCCTGCTTCCTTCAGCCCCGCCCTTCACCAATTGGTACTGGGCTTTGGACTTGCCTCCGCCAAAGACGTCTGTCGAGATCATCCAGCCTGCACCGAAATTGGAAGTGATCTTCTCTCCCTCGAAGTCGCTAATCAAGCCCGATTCTAAATATTCTGGAGGCGGAGCTTTTTTCATCTGTTCGACCTGCGCTTGGACGCCGGCGACGTCGGCCCGATAAGCCTTCCTGTCCACTCGAATCCCTTCTTTCCAGATTGTGTCGATTTTGCGGGTGGCCGTGATATCGGCGGCGGGATCGCCATTGACAAGCAGAAGGTCGGCCACAAAGCCTTGGCGGATACGCCCCCGGCTATGGATCCGGAATTTATCTGCCGGAATGGACGTTGCTGCCCTGAGCGCTTCAATGGGAGCCAGGCCGGCGTTGACCAGGAGCGCAAGCTCCCGATGCAAGCTCGCGCCGAAAATCATGCCCGGGTTGGGCGCGTCTGTCCCCGCCAAAATGGGGACATGGGCTGCTTCAAGCTGACGGAGCGCTTTTTCCGCGGCGGCGTAGTTGGCTTCGCCTGTTTTAAAAGAAAAACTGCCATTGAGATTTTGAACATCGCCGGGCTTTAGATAGGGAGAAAGGTCGGCATCCTGAGCCAGGGCGCCGGCATCATAGATTCCGGCCATCGTCCTGAGAGCGCTGAACGTCGGAATCACGAAGGCCTTCCAGCGCGCCGCCAGCTCTCCGAAAACCGGGTCATGGGCATTATCGAAAAAGAGGTGGGCCAGCCCATCCACTCCCTCATTTATAGCGTCCTCGCAGTTCTTGAGCGTGGCGGCATGGATGACGGCTATTTTGCCTTTTTTATGAGCGGCCTCGATGAGTGCGGCGACGATATCGTTGTTGAGCGTCGGCCGGGAAAGGCCGTAAACGGACCAATCGTCCTGGATAATTTTGATGAAATCCGAGCCATCCGCGACTCGCGCATCCACAAATTCCTTGGCCTGAGCGGGATTGGTCAGGGTCGTTATGCGTATCCCAAACTGGGTGCCATGGCCGCCGGGCGCCGTGGCCAGAGTTCCGGGAGAAACGAGATACGCCATGTCCCTCGCTTTTCCTTCGGCCTGCATTTTCTTGATGTCTTTCATGGTTTTGACGTCCATGAACATGTTGACGACCGTGGTGATGCCGAAGACAAGGGCTTGTTTCAGGTTATCCGGAGTCCAGACATGAACATGGGCATCCGTAAGACCGGGCAGAAGCGTCTGTCCGGTGCCATCGATAACCTCGGCGCCGGAAGGGCTGGCGACGTCCGTTCCGCAGGCGGCGATCTTGCCAGCACTGATCACGACTGTCCCGGCGGGTATGAACTTCTCCCCATCAAAAATGCGGACGTTTTTTATGGCCGTGACATTCGAATTCTTCTGGGCGCTTAAAGCAAAAATAAAAAAGAGAAGCAAAATCAGAACAGAAAAGGACAGTGAGCGAATGCTTTTGTGCGAAATCATGGCATCGGTCTCCTTCCCCCCTAATTTTTCTTTATCCAGGCGGCGATGTCGATGACGACGTACTCCGCCACGCTGCCGTGAACAAGTGTATATTCATTGGGCGTCGGCAACCCCTGCCCTTCGGAAAAGAGATGGTTGAGCTTGGGGTAGAGCTTGAATTCCACATTATCTTTAGAGGCTGAGGGCTTTCTTCCAATTCTCAAAATCCTCGGTCGTCACATTGTAATCCCGGCTCCCTTGCAGGACGAGGATCGGCCGGACGATTTTCCGGGCGATTTCGGGCGGATGGTATCCGCGAAGGTCGAGCCAGTATTTGGCGGGGGCATTGAGAACCCTCGCTTCCGAAGCGGCATCCGCCTCCTTGAGCGCTTTGATTCTGTCGACTTGCGCCTTCGTCTCATCGATCTGCTTTTTGTCCTCTTCGGAGAGGGCGCCGTCGAGGCTTAAGATGTAGCTGATTTGCTTCAGATAGGCATCCTCCAGGGGCCGGGTCAAGCCGGCCATGATGATGAACCCGGCGATGTCCAGGTCCTTTCCGGCCTCGGCGATCCGAGGGATGAGCATGCCTCCCAGGCTGTGGCCGAGGACAAAGATCCGCTTTTTGTCGATCCTGTCGGTTTTCTGGAGAAGGCGGACGGCGTCCAGGGCATCGTCGATCGTCTCTTCCTTAACCGTGAACGAAGCGCCGACGGCTTTATCCGCTACGATCCTGGTCCCATAAACCCGGGTCCGTTTTTCATAGCGGAGGACAGCGATATTCTGCGAAGCCAGCCCCCAGGCCATATCTTGAAAAGGCTTGTTGGGACCGAGTGTCTCATTCCGGTCGTTGGGACCCGAGCCGTGGACGAGGACCAGCGCCGGAAACGGGCCGTCCCCTTTTGGAACGGTGAGCGTTCCCGGGAGCTGCCACTCGCCGCTGCCGACGATGACGTCCTGTTCCTCGAAGAAATCCGAGTTGGCATATTTCGGAGGTTCGTATTTGGCCGGCGGAAGGGAAGGCACAAAATTAAAACCGGCGATTTTTTTATTCTTGTCAAAAACGACCCGGGCATCCAGAGTGACTTTTTCGAATTCGCAGGTCACGACCGCGATAGAATAAGGCGCCAGCTCTTCGCGCCGTGCGGCCGTCTGCTTTTTGAAAGCGCCAAGCCTGTCCGGGACCTGCTTCCAGAACTCCGCCAATTTATCGGGGCCCGAGAGCTTCATCATCGTCTCGTCGAAATCCCGGACCGCGGCCTGAAAATCATTCTTGCTCAGGGACTCCAACAACTGCCTGGCTTTCACGATGAGTTCGTCTTCAGAGGGAGGGTTTTGCCCCGCCGCCGCGGGAAAGCGCAAAAGAAATATTAGCAATAAAAGCGTTGCCGTCTTTCTCATAAGGACATTCTCCTTGATAGGATTGCCCCTTATTGTAATTCCAAAGCTCATTGCGATTCAAATTTGAATAATCCCTTTATCCGGGAGATCGACAGCTATATATCCGCCTTTTACCGAGAGCACCGGGCAAAAATCCCACCGGAGGGTCATCATGCTGCTCTGGACAGGGATCGGGCTTTTGATCATGGCCAAACACCAGATCAAATCTTAACGGGAGCGAAAGTTCTAGGATTCTTTCAGGCGCAGAAAGTGAAAGAGCATGACCAGGTTGATTCCCGAGAACACGGCCAACAGCACATAAAAGCCGAGGTCCATTCTGTTGAAGACGCTCAGGACGAACATCAGGAAGATGAGCCAGGACCGATTCTCCGCCGCATTCCCTTTGCTCTGGTCTCTTCGATAACTTTTAATCAAATAATAAAGGCTAATCTGGAGGAAATAGAGGCCGACCGCGCCGAGGCCGAGGATGAGGAGGTCAAGCCTGCCGGCATAAAAAAAATAGCCAAAGGTGTATCCCATCATCAAAAAAAATTCGGTGACGCGGTCCAGGACCAGGTCCAGATACGCGCCGTATTCGCTCTTTTGATCCCTGGCCCGGGCCAGCATGCCGTCGGCGCAATCGACGATCACGGACGCCTGGGCCAGAATGCCTCCCAGGGCAAAAAAGAGGGGCCGACTCTTGAGAAAGCAGGCGGCGCCGGCCAGGCCGACGACAAAAGACGTCAACGTCAGTTGATTGGGCGTAACCCCGGTTTTAAAAACGGCCCGGACGATGAGCGAAGCCAGCGGCCTGTTGAGATATTTATTCAGCTTAAGGAATTGCAGGGAATAATCATCGTCCCTTTTGCGGGCCGATTTTTCGTAATCAAATTCAGCCGCAGAGCTTTGGGAAGATTTCTCGTCTGGCATAGAGAAAATCCTCGATGGTGTCGATTTCGACCCACGGCCTCTCGTCGGTCAAAAAGATGCCGAAATAGCGGCCGTCCCCTGACGGATGTTCACAGATGGCTTCAAAGCCTTTTTCGAAGAAATGGTGCAGCTCCCCGTGTCGCTCTAAATAGTCATAGATGCGAGATAGCTCTTGGATGAGGTCTCGGCTGATCTTATAAAGTCCGATCGCCTCGCCCAGGCTCTGCCCGGGATCGACTTCCTTGCTGATCTTTTCCACGCGGCCGTGGCTGGCCCTGACCTTGACCTCCTCCGTATAGAGCGCGATTCTGGGATCCACGGCGATACAATTCTTGTCCGGATGGCGGAGGAGCCCTTGGAGAATGGCCTTGTCGAAGAGGACGTCCCCGTTGATCAAGACGAAATCCGAATCCATCTCTTTGAGCGCCAGGTTCAGGGAGTAGGCCGTGTTGGTGATTCTGAATTTTTCGTTATAGACAAAGGAGACATGGCGATATTTTTTTTCTCTGACGAGGGTTTCGATGGCTTCCTTTTTATAGCCCGTGACGAGCAGAACGTCCCGGATGCCCGCCGAGTTTAGGTTTTCCAGGCAGTACTCCAGGATCGTCTTATCGCCGAACTGGAGAAGGCATTTCGGCCTGTCTTTCGTTATGGGAAACAGCCGGCCGCCGCGGCCGGCGCACAAGATGACGGCTTTCATCGTATCCATAGGTTCGAACGGTTTATAAAAGGAGCTATTATGGTATTTTCTCCGTAAAAAGTAAAAGAAATTTTTGGCGCGAGGCGGGACCGCTCCTACATCTTCCAGGTGCCGGAGACGATCAAGTTTGTTCCGGTTACGGCCCGGGCTTCCTCGGAGGCCAAGAACAGGACGGCCTCGGCAATGTCCTTAGCCGTGCCCAGGGCCGCCTCATCGAACGTCCCGCCGGAAGGTAGGCGGCCGCCGCGGATCAATCCCGGGGAGACCATGTTCACGGTAATTCCGGAAGCCACTCCGGCTTTGGCCGCGGTCCGGGTCAAGATCAAGAGGCCGGTTTTGGCAACCGCGTAAGGTGTGATGTTGGGAAACGCCCCCAGATGCTCGGCGCGGTTATAGCCGATGTTGATGACTCTCCCCCATTTTCTCTTCCTCATTCCAGGCAGGGCGGATTTCATGCAAAAAAAGGAGCTCAGCAGGTTTCCCCGCAAGATGAATTCCCAATCCATGCCGGTCAGAGTGTCCCAAGGTTTTTGAATAAAAGGGCCGAAATCATTGACCAGGATATCGACCCGGCCGAACCTGGCTTCGACGCTATGGACCAGGCCCTCGGCCGACTTTTCCTTGGTCAGATCCGCGCGGAAGGCATGACTCACCTTCCCTTTCTGTCGGATCGAGCGAACGACAGCCTCGGCCGTTTCTCGATTTTCATGGTAATGAACGGCTACGCCGGCGGCGATATCAGCCAAGCGGATCGCGATCTCCCGGCCGATGCCCCGGCTCGACCCCGTAATAAGGGCAATCCTTTCTCTTTCCATCATATCCGCGGTGCGTCCATTTTATCATACCTTTTCGCGTTTGATTTCAAATTTTTGCTGTGTTATAAGTTAATCTTTTCGTTCTTGTTCGTCTTCGGACAAACTCAATAGGCGAGTCAAGAGCAGGAATTAAATGACGAAAATCATGGTCACCGGAGCCGCCGGCCAGATCGGCACGGAACTCATCAAGGCCCTGCGGCAGACCCACGGTACGGAAAATGTCCTGGCCACCGATATCCAGGCCCCAGCCAACCCGGACATCAGTGAGTCCGGACCTTTTGAGTTCCTGGATGTCACACAAAAAAAGAAAATCGAGGAGGTCGTCAAAAAACACGGCATTAAGACCATTTACCATATGGCGGCGATCCTCTCGGCGACCGGAGAAAAAAAGCCCCAGCTGGCCTGGGATGTCAACATCAACGGCACATACAATATTTTAGAATCGGCCCGGGAACACCGCGCGGCGAGGGTATTTATCCCGAGTTCGATCGCGGCCTTCGGTCCGGAAACACCGCGGAAAAACACGCCCCAGGAGACAATTCTCAGGCCGAAAACGATGTACGGCGTCACCAAAGTCGCGGGTGAGCTCCTCGGCAACTATTATGTGGAACACTTTGGCCTGGATGTGAGGGGCTGCCGCTTTCCTGGGATCATCAGCCATGAGACCTTGCCCGGGGGCGGCACGACAGATTATGCCGTTGCCATTTTTTTCGAGGCTGTAAAAAGCAGGCAATACAAATGTTTTCTCAAGAAAGACACGCGGCTGCCGATGATGTATATGCCGGACTGCCTGAAGGCGATCCTCGACCTCATGAACACAGACTTTTCCAGGCTCAAGCACCACGTCGATTTCAACGTAACCGCCATGAGCTTCACGCCCGGGGAGCTGGCCGACGAGATCAAAAAACACATTCCGGAGTTTGTCTGCGACTACGAGCCCGATTTCCGGCAAGAGATCGCGGAATCCTGGCCGATGACGATCGATGATTCAGCCGCCAAAGCGGAATGGGGATGGAAACCTGAATATAACTTGGCCACTATGGCCCAGGACATGCTTTCCGTGCTCTCCACGCGCTGGGCCGAAGGCCGGCTCGGCTATTGATCACAGACGGCCATTATCTCCAGCTGATGGGCTGGGCCAAGTCGGCTGCCACCGCCAAGGAAACCTTGGTTACAGAAACGGCAAAATCCATATTCAGCGTACTGAACGTGTCGGAAGTCCTGTGGTAATACGGGTTTTTGAGGGGATAATCTTCGATGCCCAGCGCGGCGCTGTAGCCCTGGTCCCAGAATGATGAGTGGTCGCTGTACTTCAAGGAGGGATTGACGGACTTGAAAATATCCAACAACCCATAGAGCTTGGCCATGACGATATACCTGTTGGCCAGCCATTCGGATTGCTGGTTGACCACGACATCCAAATCTTCAGGAATCTGGTCGGCATAGCCCAGCATGTCCAGGTTAATCACGCCCATGATTTTTTCACCCTTGCCCTTGGCTTCCTGGGCATAATGTTTGCTTCCGTAGAGCCCCCATTCTTCGGCCGAAAAACAGATGAACTTGATTGTATGATCGAATGAGTAACCGGCCAAGACGCGGGCGATCTCCATGACCGCGGCCGTTCCGCTGGCGTTGTCATCCGCTCCCGGAGCCAGCCAAGTGGGCTGGTCGCTGGTGGAATCGTAATGGGCGCAGACAATGACCTCCCGCTGAGGAGATGTCCGGCCGCGCAGTGTCGCGACGATATTCCTTGAGGTGCTGTTTGAGGAGAAGCTGAACGGGTCGTACTCACACGGCAGGCCGAGCTGGGTGAAAAAGTTATATATAAAATTCCCCGCCGATTCGCAATTCGCCGTCGAGGCATACCGCGTCTGAAAATTTTGCAGGGTCAGGATATCAAGACTCAATTCAGCCTTGGAAACCTGGCCGATCAGAACCGGGATGAGGGGGTCAACAAAAGGAACCCTTGGAAATCGTCTGCCCACGGAAAACGGACTTTGGGCCGACGGAGGCTCAAAGACCATCGGTCGAGTGTTTTCCAAGGACAACCGCTTGATCTCGAATTCCGCAGGAAGGACCTCCCTGGCTTCATCCGCATTGGACCAAAACAGGCAGTTGAGATCGTCCAGGGGAACAACATTGCCGAATTTTTTCAGGACCCCCGCCTGGCCGGGCTGCGGCGTGAAGACAAGAAAATATTTCTTGCCACGGGGGCTCGAATCCAGCACCTGGCAGGAAATTCCTCTTTCGGCGAGGGCGGAGAGCACGTCCTCCGGCACTTCGGCGATCCAACACGCTTGGAGCTCTTCCAAGCCCTTGATCCGGCGGAGATGGGCCGGAGGGATTTTGGCAGCGTCCTGCGTATCAAGCTTGATCAGGACCAGGTCCGAAGACTGTGGCGCCGAATAAAAAATGAAAGGCAGGAGGCAGAGCAGCAGCAAAATTTGCCGGCCGGAGATTCGACGCATGTTCATTCTGACCATCCATTCATCCCCAAAAAACAAATAGCAGAAACAGTCCGACAATGCAAGCCGAAAAAGCCGTTGTCTTCGGCTGGCCTATGCACTACAATTCTGAACGAGGAGGAACATCATGAAAAAAAGCCTGTTGTTTATCATCGTCGTCCTCTTGGCGGTGCCTTTGCTCGGCGCTGGAAAAAGTGCCCGGCCCGCCCATACCTACTCCATCGTCGCCCTTGACAAAGTTACGGGCGAGCTGGGCGTGGCCGTCCAATCACACTGGTTCTCCGTCGGGTCGGTGGTCCCCTGGGTCGAAGCGGGCGTCGGAGCCGTGGCCACGCAGTCCTTTGTCGAGGCCTCGTACGGGCCGCTTGGGCTCGAGCTGATGAGGGCCGGCAAGAGCGCGGACGAAGCCCTGGCCGCGCTCCTCAAGGCGGACAAAAATGAGGCCTCCCGCCAGGTCGGCATGGTGGATGCGCAAGGAAAAGTGGCGGCCCACACAGGAAAAAATTGTATCCCCGAAGCCGGCTATACGATCGGGGACGGCTTCTCCTGCCAGGCCAACCTCATGCTCAAAAACACGGTCTGGAAGGCCATGGCCCGTGCCTTTGAATCAACAAAAGGCGAGTTGGTGGATCGGCTGCTGGCGGCTCTCGAAGCAGCAGAACAAGAAGGCGGCGATATCCGGGGAAGACAATCAGCGGCCTTGATTGTCGTCAGGGGAAAAAGCTCGGGTGTTTGGTGGAAAGACAGGATCTATGATCTAAGAATCGAAGACCATCCGAACCCGGTGGCGGAGCTCCGGCGGCTCATCAAGATCAACAAAGCCTACAATCACATGAACCAAGGCGATGAATACCTGACCGCGAAAAAAGTCGACGAAGCCGTCAAAGAATACACGAAGGGCATGGACATCTATCCCGACAATCCCGAGATGATTTTCTGGCCGGCGGTGACCTTAGCGTCCTCGGGAAAAGTGGAGGAAAGCCTGCCCCTTTTCAAAAAGGTATTTGCCATGGACGCCAACTGGGCCGTTCTGCTCCCCCGACTCCCAAAGGTGGGCCAGTTCCCTAATGATAAGAAGTTAATCCAGAAGGTCCTGGCCGTCGCCCCTAAGAAAAAATAGAGGGCGGGGCCCCCTGAGGATATTTGTTCAGCCGCTTGATCGGCTGCGGGTAGCCCGATCTTGCCGTCGCGTGCGCCATTTTGGACCTCATCCTAGAAAACAAAGATTGATTTGTCCAATAATAATTTCTATAATCGGGGCTTCTATTTAGAGCGAGAGATGGCCGATCCGAACGAGAAAAAGCCTTTGGAGCTGAGCCGGGAGCTCGGGCTCATTGCCGCTATCGCCTGCGGCGTCGGCTCCATCATCGGGTCCGGCATCTTCAAAAAACCGGGGCTGATGGCTTCGCAGCTGGGGTCGCCGCAGCTTTTGATCGCGGTCTGGGTCGTGGCGGGGATCATGACGCTCTTCGGCGCCCTCAGCATCGCCGAGATCTCGGGAATGTTCCAGGACCCCGGCGGCCAGTATATCTATTTCAACAAAGGCTTCAATAATTTCATCGGGTATCTTTACGGCTGGGCCGTCTTCATCGTCATCCAGACCGGTTCGATCGCCTCGATTGCCTACGTTTTCTCGGATTCCCTGGGTTACTTCTTTAAATTTCCAAGGCTGCCCGCGGCTTTGGAGAATTTTTCTATCCCCATCCCCTTTATCGGAAACATGACGCCTTTCCGTTTTATCGGACTGAAGCTGTGTACGATCGCCCTCATCATATTTTTGACGACAATCAATTATCTCGGCGTCAAGTTCGGAAGCGCGATCCAGGTCGTTTTCTCAACGCTCAAAGTGCTGGTCATCGGGGCGATCGTCGTCCTGGCCTTTACCCTGGGCCACGGCAGCTTGGGCAACTTCATCCAATCCGCGGCCCTCGGCGGGGCGACCTCCAGCTCGGTTTTTCTCATGTTCATTATGGCCATGGCCGGCGCCTTCTGGGCCTATGACGCTTGGATCAACGTCACTTATATGTCGGGCGAGATCAAGAACGTCCAGAAAAACCTTCCCCGGGCTATCGCTATCGCCGTGCTGATCGTCATCGTCGTCTATGTGCTCGTGAACCTGGCCTATATCTACATCATTCCTGTCAGCGATATGGCCCAAAAATACCGTCAGGCCGAAGCGAGCGGCGGCAGTTATCTTGTCGCCATTGACGTCGCCAATAACTTTCTGGGGAAATGGGGCGGCGCCCTGATCGCTATCGCCATTATGATTTCCACGTTCGGGGCGGTGAACGGGACGACGATGATGTCGGCCAGGGTCTACTTTGCCATGGCCAGGGAAAAGCTCTTTTTCAGAAAGCTCGGTCATGTCCACCCGAGATACAGGACGCCGGGCAATTCGCTCATCGTCCAGGGCATCTGGGCCTCGGTGCTGGTTTTGAGCGGAACATTCGACCAGCTCACGGACATGCTGATCTTCGTCAGCTGGATCTTTTACGCGCTGGCCGCCGCCAGCGTTTTCACCTTGCGAAAAAGAATGGCCGACGTGCCGCGGCCTTATAAAGTCTGGGGATATCCTTTCACTCCGATTATTTTTATTGTTTTTGCCTCTGTTTATATCATCTTCACGCTCTACACAAACGTCATCAATTACACAAGCCACAAGGTCCCCCTGATCAATTCCTTGATGGGATTGCTCTGGGTAGCGATCGGGATTCCGGGGTATGTTTATTGGAGCTTGAAGAAAAGAAAATCTGCTATTTAAGCAGTTCGTCCCTGGTGACCAATCCGATGAATTTATAGCCCTTGGCTTCCAGGTTCTCCCGGCCCCCTTCCTGCCGGTCCACGATGGCGATGGTCAAGGCGACAGTTCCCCCTTCTTCCTCAACCGCCTGGCAGGCCTTCAACGTCGAGCCGCCCGTCGTGCAGACATCATCCACGACGCAGACTCTCCAGCCTTTCTGGAACGGGCCTTCGATCATCTTACGCTCGCCGTGCTTTTTCGGTTCCTTGCGGACGATAAACGCGGGCAACGGCCGTTTGGTGTTCGCGCTTAAGGCCGCGACAACGCTGACGATGGGATCGGCTCCCAGGGTAAAGCCGCCGATGGCATCGATGGCATGCGGCTGGAGAATGTCCAGGATCATCCGGGCTACGAGGTTGGCGCCCTTCGGGTCCAGGGTAGTCATTTTGGCATCGATATAATAATTGCTGGTGCGTCCCGAGGTCAGGATCCTTTCCACGCCGGTGATCAGGGATTTTTCTTTGATGACTTTTATGAGTTCCTGTTTGATGGCGTCACTCATATCGGCAGGCTCCTTATTGAGATATTTTGTCTATTTTAATGCCCTGGTAATACTTTTTCAATATGTCTTCATAGGTCGCGCCCTTCTGGGCCATGCGATAGGCGCCGACCTGACACAGGCCGACGCCGTGACCCCAGCCTTTTCCGGTGAAGATAAAATGCGTGATCTGTCCTTCTCCATTCTGCTGCCGGTCGATGACAAAAAGATTGTCTCTCAGGCCGAGCACTTGGCGGATCTTCAAGCCGGTGACGCGCACCTGGCTTTCCCGACCGATGATGGACATCTCGATCACTCTTTTCGATACGCCCCTTTTCTGAGGAATCAGGTCGATGAGCTTCCCGATGGGATAATACAAGTTGACTCTGGCCTCCAGATCTTCCCGGGAAACCCTTGCCTGCCACCGGTGAAATTGAGATGGCTGGTCCAGGATATTGGTGATGGGCAAGGGGAAAACTTGGATCAGCCGGACCTTGCCGTCGATTTCTATCCATTTCACGGCTTCTCCCCCGGAAAAATCTATGGACGTGGGGAAGACCACAGTATCATCAAAATTTTCTAAGAGGAAAAGGTCCGGGGAAAGCTCGACCTGTTTTTTCTCACCGTCTTCCATCACTTCGATCATACGATCGTTCACTGACCGGAAATTTCCCTGGTGATAGAAGTCTTTGTAGGTCGCGATGATTTTATAGAGATAATAGGCCGCTTCGCCCCGCGTCAGGAGGCGTTCTCTGTTTACGAGGTCCGAGGAAACCGGGAAAATCCCTGCCGAGACAAAATAAGCCAGATCGTTCTTTTCCTCCGTATTGAGAGTTGCAGCCTCCCTCAGGATATGGTCGGCTTCGCTTTTTAAAAGGAGATTCCGCACTCTGTCTTGCCATCGAAAAGCGTCGATCAAAAGTCGAGCATAGCGGACAAAATTAATGGGGACACTTTCCGGAATGGACATTTCATTTTTTTTGCCGACAAGCGCTAACCCATTTCGGACCCAGTTGATGACTTCATCAAAAACCGCCGGCTCCTTGAATTGCGCTGGGTCTGTTTGGAGAGGCAAGACGTTAAGGGCCATGAGATACGCCAGCTTCGGGCTGATGTCTATTCCGCCTGCATGGATCGAAGCAAGAACCGCCGAGCCGAGCAGCGTCCAGACCCGTTCGTTTTCCATTATACATTCTGTACTCTTCAAGTAGGGCACGGAGCCGCCTTCGAACATATTCTCGATATTCTCGGTCGCACCTCCGCAGGTGCTCGTATAAAGGGCATTGATCAGCTTGCCGTCATAAACTGCCACCTGGCCCACGGTCTCTTCGACCGCCTGATTGCTCAGGGGATGCTCGATCGTGATCCCTTCGTAGACCTGGGAGATGGGCGTCGCAAAAAGGTCGAATCCCAGGTCTTCAAACTGACCGATATTTTTTAGTGCATAGGTCCTGGCGGCCACGGCCTGGGCCTTAAGGGCCTCGAGCTCCGCGAAACTATAAGGGGAAAGCTCGCCCGGGACGACGCCCTTGAGGTAATCCTCGAGGTTCAAGATATTGATCAGGAGGATCCCCTTCCGACTCCCTTTCAGGATCATAATTCCACGATAGCTGTGCCCCCCATAGGAGAGGAAGCTCTCGGGGCTGACGGGAATAAAATAGAGCGCCGTCTCTTGATTCAGGTTGATGAGTTCGTCATTGACCAAAACCCATTGTGGCTTGGATTCCGAAGCCGCCACTTCTTCTCTGACAATCCATGCGTCCTTGGTCCCGATCTGGGTTAATTTTCTTATGAAATCCAAGGCTTCGCTGCGGGTTAAGAAATCGCCGACGCGGACTTGGAAGATGCCTTCCAACGGATTTTCTTTATCTTCAATCACATAGACCCGATTATCGATTTTGGACCTAAGCTCCCGGGCCGCATCCTCGGCTTTATCCTTTCCCTTGATCTGGGCGACTTGGACGATAAACTTCTCCGCTAATCTCTCCTTATGACCTTTAACTCTAACTTCAGAGGCATTTTCAGCCAGCAGCTTATAGCTCCCGTTGACCTGGTAGATCTTCATACCGGAAGAGGACCGGATGAGGATATTGTCCAGGTTGACACCGAGAGCGATGCGAACAACAGGCTTTTGGATCAAAAAGCCATGGAAAAAGACGTTTTCCTGGCCGAATTCGGAAGGCTGGCCGCCGATAAAGAACCAGACCAGAAAGCTGAGCATAAAATATTTTCTGTGTCGGCGGATGATTGTTGGCATGATTGCTGAACTAAAGTCTATTTTTTAATGGCTTGATTATAAGCTTGTCTTTTTAAGATTGTCAAGCAAAAAATCTATATATGCTACCTCTTTTTTAAATTTCTACTATATATTGTATTTACCTTGGCGTTAGGTGTGCCTTACGATAGCCAAGATTAGACTGCATGTCAAGCAGAATTTTCTAATTATCTATTTGAGGGCGCACTTTCCGGCAGGAAAAGGATGTGCCCTTGACCCCCGTTAAAAGCCGGTGATATAACTAGGCTCGGTTTCGCTTTTTCGTAAGGATTAAACCAGAAAGGCGGCACGCCGATGCGTATCATGGACATGGCCAGTGCCTTCTACGAATCATGCCTGCTTTTTACTTCTTCCGACCTGGGTATTTTTCGAACGCTGGCAGAGCTTGGTGAAGCCGACGCGCCCTCGGTCGCCGCCGCCTGCAGCCTCAACCTCCGGGGCGCACGCCTTCTTCTTGACGCATGCGTGGCCGTAGGCCTTCTGTCCAAAACCGGGAACATCTACCGCAACACGCCTGAAGCGGCCGTCTTCCTTGTCCCCGGCTCGCCCGCCGACCTGAGCGGCGCGATCCGGTATAATCGAGATGTCTATAACGCTTGGGGCAAGCTCGCCGAGATGATTAGGAGCGGCCGGCCGGTCGAGCGCCCGGAGCTCCATCTTGGCGAAGACCCGGAACGCACGCGCACGTTCGTCCTGGCCATGCACGGCCGGGCTCTGGCTATAGGGCAAGAAGTCATCCCGGAACTCGACCTTGCAGGCCGGCGTAGGCTCCTCGACGTCGGCGGCGGGCCTGGGACTTATTCGATGTTAATTGCCAAGGCTTTCCCCGAGGTCAAATGCACTGTGTTCGACCTTCCTGAAATCGTCCAGATCGCCGATGAGTTGATTGCTCAATCCGGGATGCAGGGCAGCATCCAAACCCTTGCGGGTGATTATCATAAGGTAAAGTTTCCAGGAGAAAACAACGTCATCATCTTTTTCGGCGTTTTGCACCAAGAAAACCCGGCCGACATCCGCGACCTTCTCCGGCGAGCCCATGCGGCCCTGGTCCCAGGCGGCACGCTTTATGTTCTGGACATGATGACCGATTCGACCCACACTCAGCCGAAGTTTTCAGCGCTCTTCGCTCTGAACGTGGCGTTGACGACGCCCCACGGCTGGGTTTTTTCCGAGGACGAGCTTAAAGCCTGGCTGGCCGAAGCCGGATTTCAAGGTTTCCACTGCCGTCCCCTGCCGCCGCCGATGCCGCATTGGTTGGCCTCGGCCGTGAAGCCGCAGTAGATTTGGCGCGCTTTTAGACGGATAGTCCGTCCTTTGAGTCGTTATGTCGAGCAGAATTTTCGGGCTATTTATTTAGGGCCCACTTCCCGGCTTCTTTTTTCAGGTTAAAAATAGGCTTTTCGCCAGCATTCAGGGTGACTTTCATCTCTATTGGCTGCGGCGCCAGCATGATCCGGAGCGTATAGGAACCTTCGGGGATTTTTACCGAGTCCCCGCCCACGTAGCCTCTGGCCTTGACCTCCCCTTTCTCGTCGAGAACCACATACTCAATTTTCAATGCCTGCTCAAGGGCGGATAGCAGTCCCTTGGCATCCTTAGCCTCCAGGTACATCCCATCTGTGGACTTGGCGATGGCTTCCAGCTGTTCCCGGGATTCCTTCTCCTTGATGTCGAACCCCACAATGTGGACTTTCATCTCCAGGCCGGACTTTTTGATCGCCGGAGCGATCGACTTGATGTCTCCGTTGCAACTTTCGATCCCGTCCGTCACCAGGACGATGCTCCCGTTTGGCATCTTTTCAAAGTCCTTGATTGCCTGGAGCACGGAGAGGACGAGCGGCGTCCGGCCTTTCGTTTGGATTTTATTCACCATCTCCACGAGCTTGGCTTTCTGGACCGGCCCGATGGGCAGAAGAAGCTCTGTATCCTGGCAGGCCTGCTGGTAGGCGTCCGTCGGATACCGATGGCCATAAACACGGAAGCCCACGTTCATCGTCTCCGGCAGGCCGTTGATGATCTGGGTCAGCACGCGCCGGGCCACGGTGATCTTGGTTTCCTTTCCGATCAGCCCGGTCATGGAGTTCGAGGCGTCCATGATGATCTCGACGTTCTTGGCGATCTCTTTCTCGGCGCCCTGCTCGAAATTCACTCGTAAAGATGCCGGGCCGAGCCGCTTCACCGGCGACATATAGATCGGCACATTCCCACAGCAGAATTCAAGCATCATAGCGCCAAGGGCGACTCGATAGATATCCAGATCTCTTTCGGAGTTCGTCCCGTCCCAGCTTCCATCCCCGTTCTGATGGTCAACCAGGAACCGGCACATCCAATCTTTCCAGATGCGCCAGTCATCTCCGCCCGCAAGATACATCGCCCGCGTTCCGTAATACCAATAATAAAATGCATAGCCACCTCCCCGCGTTTCAATATTCCAGCGCGGCGCATAATCCTGCATGAATCGCAGCGCGGGAGGAATCGCAGGGTCCTGTGGAAATCCGCAGAGCTGAAGGGAGAGTGCCCCCATTCCCGCTCTGCCGCAAGTTTCGCCATAGTCTCCGGGAGAGCTGTAGTTGAACGAGCCGTCCTTTTTGCCCTGGAGAGACCGGACGAACTTGGCGGCCGCGGGGAAAGCCCATTCAGGAACGGAGAACCCCGCGTTGACGGCCGCCTTGAGGGCAAGGATTTGCCAGCCTGTTACCGAAATATCGCTGTCCGTGCTGTCCGGATTATATCGCCAGCCGCCATATGCCGGAGAATCGGACTTAATAGGGCCGCGAAGCGTCTCTGGCTTGTGATCCGTGTTTTGAGAGCGGATGATTAGGTTGAGGGCATCCTGGGCTATGGGTTCAAGGCTTGCGTCATTCAAGTCCACCAGTACTTCGATAAGAGCGAGCGTCGCAATCGCATGCTCATACATATTTTCTGTCCCGAGTGATCCTCCATAATAAGCAGCGTCTCTAGAGCCTTCGGGATACTTGGAGCTAGGCTTATGTCCGGATTTCAGGTAGTTGATCGCTCTGTTGATGTTGGAGGTATAATCCTTTTGGGCACATTTACCGCCTATAAAAGCCTGGAGAGAAAGACCGGTATACGCTTCTTGATATCCCGACCAGGAACCGGTCTTTTGTTGTTTGGACGCCAGGAAATCGAGGGCTTTGAGGAGGGCTTGCCGGACTTCCTCCGCCGTCGCCGGTGGTTTTTGAGGTTTTCCGGCATAGATGGTGTATTCGGCGCCGGTATTTTTTCCGCCTCGGATCCGCACTCTCAGATAATGAGCCCCCGGCTTGAACTTCATCTTGACGATCTCCTCGCCATTTCCGGCTTCATGCCACGACGATTCATCCAACCTGTTTTCTTTTGGATCGAGGAGATCAAAATTCCATCTGATATCAGAAACACCGGAAAGCTGTATGTCGATGATGTCCATCCCAGGCTCAGGAACGTTAAGAACATAATAGTCCGTGTCGTCATGGAGATTTATTCGGCCGGTGATCGGTGTATTCAGTTTGATCTCACTAGCCCATCCGATACGATCGTTAGGCTCGGCTTCCTCGTTCTCCTGCCAAAGCCCGAGAAGACGCGTACTCAGGATATATTTGTTTGTGATATTTTTTTGGTAACCTCTCACCATAATGTAATAAACGCCTTCTACAACGGTAAAATATTTAACGGATTGGAGCTCACCTTTTGATGCATCATCTGCCCGCCAAAGCTCTTTTCCATCTTTATCAAGAATTTCGAACATCGCCTCGACGCCGGGAACGCCGCTGACGTCAACCTGGATATCGTTTTTGCCCGGCTTGTCCACAACCAGCTTAAACCAATCGTAATCATTGTCTCTTTGAAAATAGCCCTCCACGCTCTGGCCAAGGCGAATCTCCGTCGCATTCTCTCTCGCATCGTTCGGCTCAGCCTCCAGGCTTTCCTGCCACGGCCCGAGGATGCGGGTATGAAGGACATAATGGTTGTTGATGTTGGCTTCCCTCGCCGAGAGTTGAATGTAGTAAGTTCCTTGAGCCAAAGCAAGATTGAAGATGGATTCGGGCCCATTCTCGCGCGTTTCGTTGGTTTCCCAAATGCTTCGACCGTTCTCGTCGCGGAGGACGAGGCTGCTGTTGACTCCGGGGACAGCCGTGACGTCGATCAGGACAAGGCTTTTGCCCGGCTTGTCAACGATCAGCTTAAACCAGTCCTCATCTCTTCGTTTCTCAAAATATCCGCCGACAACTTGTCCCAACTTCAGCTCATTGGCCGATTCGCGGCGGTCGTTCGGCTCGGATTCCTGGCCCTCTTGCCAGGGGTCCGTGATCCGTGAGCTTAAAATATATTTTTCTTTGGCGGCCTTCCCGCCTCCATAGATTCGGAGGTAGTAAATTCCTGGATTGACCGGGAAATGGACAATAGATTCGGGGCCGCCTGTGTCGGCATCATCGATGTCCCAAAGGGTATTTCCTTTTTCATCACAAAGCCGGAGTTCCGAGTTTATGCCGGGGACCCCTGAGAGATCGATCCTCACATAGTTCTTACCAGGCTTATCCACGACGAGCTTATACCAGTCATAGTCACGATCTTTCTGGAAATAGCCTTCGATGCTTTGGCCGATCCGGATTTCGTTGGCCTGCTCCATTGAGTCATTCGGCTCGACTTCGGATTTGACTTGAGCGCGGGTCGAAGAAATACAACAAAAAATAAAAAATAATCCGATCATGGCAGAAAAAACACACCAACCTCTCGATGTCTTAATCATAGATCACACCTCCACTTTTATTTTTTCTATTTCAGGGCCACCTATCGGCCTCCTTTTTCTGCTGCGCACAAGCCGGAGACAATAGACAGAGAACAAACCACGCTGCGTAAAGTCCGAAACTGATCCGGCCTGAACGATCACTTCTTTCGGTGACTTGTCCTCCGCACGCTATCCAAGCAAAGACCTAAGGAGTGCTATATAGATTTCTTTGACGGTGCCGTTGACGCCTTGGAATCCCATATACTCGGCAAGCCCCTCCAAACCCATGGCGCGCAGCACTTCTGGGTCATCTACAAACACCGTTTGTTCGGTTTGCGCGACACGCCAATCATTAATCTCGTTGACCACGCGGTTTTCTGTAACTCCTTGATTCAGGCCGGTATCCATGACGCCCACTGTATCGCCGCTGGCCGGGTTCACTCGCCACCATCCTAGCCTCTTTTTTTCTTTGACCAACAAGGCTTTTTCCGGAAAGGCGATAATATCGCCAGCCGCCAGATTCTGCTGGATACGGGCCGATACGTCCGCCGGCCACTCCCTCCCGTCGAAATCCTGCGCGTTTCGCATGATCTTCCAGTTGACTCCTTGTTCAGAGGAGAGTGAAACCAGATGACTCGTATTCTCATGCGACTCGGAGCCAAACATCACGAGGGCTTCCGCCACCGTGTCCGCGACGCCCTGATTCAGCCGGGCGAGAGCGGCCTCTCTCTCCGCGCGGCTCTTAAGACCGATGTCGTTCTTGACAATGTCGAACGTGTGTCGCTTTTGCAGGTTTCCTTTTTCGTTTTCGATAAATTGCCTTCGCAAATTGCAGATATTCAGGGAAGCTAAGAATATATCGTTATGGAAACGACCGAGCAGATGTCGCTTGAGCGCCCAAGAATAGAGCGGCCCCTGCAGCGAATGCATCTCCGTCAAAATATTCCCGGCCACTTCTTGGAGATGGCCTGGGCCTCCTTTCTTCAGCTCTTCGATGAGAGGGCGCAAACGCTCTAGGAGATGAGAACGTCATCTCCCAGCTCACAAATTCCGACGATAATCGACAGACGAGTGGAAGGATGTCAATCGTCCCATATAAAGTCAATCCTCGTTTTAACCGCCCCGCTTCATCGATCTCCGGCGCCGCTCGAAGATCCGCGGAGCGCACGGCCGGCCCTATCAGGTCAAAGATATAACGCCGGATCGTCCGACTCGGTTCTCCGGGAGTGTGGATTTCGTACTCAATCCACTCGGCCGTCAAATAGGAAGTCTTTCGTACTTCTTCTTCAGATTCCCTTCCCGCCAGGGCGCCAAAAAAACCTTGGCTGAGACCTCCGACACTTCCCCCTTGCGATTTCTCTTGGCTACTTTTTTTAACATCGCCAGATTGGGTGAAACTCGATTGGCAAATCAGGTCTGAGCCAATGGTTAAAAATGGCAGCCATTCCTTCTCTTTGAGGACTTCAGCCTTCAGGCGATTCATCGGATCTCTATCTCCCGAAAGATTTAAATCTCGGGGCCAATTCATGGAAACGTGTTTGAGCGCGATTCGTCGGCCGAAAAACTCTGGGGGCTTGATGGTGTGCTCGAGAACAACATTTTCTTTGATGTGTCCATCAGCCCATTGCTCGACGCCGATACGAATTTTAACTGAATGAAAATTATCATCGGAAATATTTTTGAGGCCGGTTGTATCCTTGGCTTTGGTGATCAACGATCCCAGCTTCGCGCTTGGCAGGTTAGGATCCAAATCTTGCCAAAGTTCCCCTGACTTGACTTGGACCCACCAATGATCACGCAGGGCCTTTAGGCTGGACCCCATATCGCTTCGATCCTGGACAAAATGTTTGCCAACCAAATCGGCCAGCATCGTTGCCTGTTCATCCGCAGACTTCATGGCATTTTGATTTTCCTGATCCTCAGCTTTTTCTGCCGAATCCAATTCCTGCTGTAATTTCGCCGCTTCAATCTCCAATTGTTGAGCGAGCCTTTCAAGATGAGAGGGACTATCTTTCTTCCCTTCATCAGCGAATCGGGTTGGGCTTTCGGGGATTGACCTAAGCTTTTCCTGTAAATCCATTGCTTCTTGTTCCGTTAAAACGGCATGTGCTAATCGGACCTCATGTCCCGCGATTTCCAGAAGCATAGCTAGGAGTCGGGATCGATCAAAACTGTTCCCCATGCGATCCATCAAAACACCGATAGGCCCTCGCAGCGAGCCTTGGTATGAGACAAGTTGAGTGTTATCACGGACCCATTGAAAAAGCTGTTCCGGGTCTTTCCCGACCTTATCGACGATCATTTGTGGATCAAAAGTATCGCGGGGAATTTCGTTCAATTCATCTTCAAGGGCTTGCAAGATTTTAGTCAGTTTTTCGGTCACTTGCTCGAATTCTTGCTGTGTGAGTTCGCGCTTATTTTGGGAAAGAACAATTGTCGGGATGTCTTGCCCTGCATCCTGGACTTTTCGTTTAAGGGATTCGCCGCGATCGACAAGAGTTGCTTTAGCTTCCGTCCTTCCTTTATCGGCTTTTTTCTCTGTCGTGGATTTTGATATCAAAATGGCGCCGATAACAATTCCAGCGATGACGATCAGAAATACGAGGATCAAGCCGGCCATTTTCCAGACTGCCCCGCGCGCTCCCGGCGCTTTTTGGCACGCCAAGGATTGAATGCCGGCTCGTATGGACGCGATTTCTTTCTGGGAAGCTTTGACGGCATCGAGTTCCGAGGCAATCGCAGAATCCATGAAATTAGCTTCAGCCAATTGCTTTCCCAGGGCCTGGCAATTTTGGCCCTGCTGCAGGAGCGTCTCTTTTTGCTTTTTATCCCATTCGCCGATCTCGCTTTTAGCCCTGGACAAAGCCCTGTCAATTTCGTCAATATCTGCCTTATGATGATCCTTGGCCTTCTTGATTTCACCCTCCAACCGATGGGACTGCTCTGCAAGGGGAGTGATTTTTTCTTTGGCCGCCTGAATGAACCTTGTCAAATCGGGAAGCTTTGGGTCCAGCTGTTTTTGTTCTTCCTTCAGGGCACTAAGCTTTTTTTCAAGCTCAGCCTGGGCCTGGGCATTGCCCTGGCTTTCCGTTATCTTTTGCCGGATTTTTCCCTCTTCATCAGGGATATTTCTCAAGCGCTTTTGGATGGATTCCGCCTCTTTCTGGGCTTTTTCCAGTTTGTCTTTTTCGGATTTAAACTCCGAATCCACCGGCTTTTTCTTTGCTTCCAGTTCCTTCAACAGCGCATCAAACCTGGCGTTTTCCGCTTTCTTTTTTCCTTCCAACTCTGCGGTTTGTTTGTTCAGCTCATCGAGTCTGGCGCCGATTTCTTTTCCTTTTCCCTCGATCTGAGACAGCGTTCCGCTCAAATCCCCAAATTGGCTGATATCCAGCTTGGCATCCCTGGCTTTTTTGCCCAAAGCCGTCAATTTCACCTCATAGGCCTTTTCCTTCTCCGCAAGATCTCTTTTCGAGCTGCGCAAACTCGACTTTCTTTTGTGCTCGGCCATCCCATCTTTGAAGATCTTTTTAATGCTCATTTTGACCCTCCCTTTTTTGGCGATTCTTTAACGAACCGCCGGAAGCTTGAAATAATTCTCGCTTTCATAGCCGCGGTAGTAGAGAGATGACGGCGTCGCCTCCGTTTGATAAGCCAGTTCAAAGCGGACAAATGTCTGCGGTGGAATCATGAACGGCTCGGGCGGACGATGGAAAAGCGTCTTTGTCGCCGCCTCATTAAAATTAACTTTCTGATCCCCGACAACGAGCTGGAATTGCTGTGAGGTCTGGATTTCGAGCCCGCTCTTGGCCAACGAGCGTATGCCCAAGTCTACGATTGTCTTCCCCCCTTCCTTCCTGATTCCAAAGATCATGACGTCCATCGTGTTTCCATCCCGGTGAGTCGCCAAGGCTTTGAAAGCTCCCGGAAAAGATATCCCGCTGAGTTTGAGGGAATAGACTTTATTTTTAACGCGGATTCCGAGGCTAAAATCTTTTATCGAAGCTGGGACCAAAAAGGCCAATTCTTGGCTTTGAAACACCTCCGGAGTGAAACGGATCAAGCCTCCCTCGGTCGTCGTGCCTCCGCAACTGTAATAAAAATATCCTTCTGGCGTCGTCAACCAGGTATATTCCTGGGGCTTGATTTGGACGATATCCTTTGCGCCGCCCCCCGACAAGCTCTTTCCTCCGATTTCGACCAAGGCATACTGCCAGCCCTCCGCTGCTTTCTCCCCTTTATAGTCGACCTGAAAATTCAATTTATGGGCCGCAATCTCCACGAACTCGTCCCTGATCTGGTCGAGAACCTTTCCCGCCGGGCCCCCCGAACCAGAGGCAAGCTTCAAATCCCCTTTAATCCGGACAAGGATATGGCCGTTGGAATAGTCAAAGAGCTGGAAGGCGATATTCTTGGCCTCCTTTGGAATCACGTAAACAAGGTCGGCCTTTTTTCTTTCCCCAAATTTGGCGACCACGAACGCTTTTTGGATCCCGGCTCCGTTCGGCATTTTCTCCGTCAGAGAGTCCAAGGCAATGCTTTTCCCGTCGGCAAGGGCATAAGCATGATCGAAAAGCTTGGGAATTTTATACGCAACATCCGCATCCACAAACTCCTCTTTTCCTTTTTGCCCTCCCCCGGCTAACGCTCCTACCCCCATCGTCCGGTCTTGCTTGCCCTCCAGTCGGCTCTTTTCGATTTTCTGTTTGGGATGGATATTTTCCCACTCCGTCTCAAGGACCAAAAATAGTTTTCCTGCAGGCGCCTTCTGGCCGGCGAGCTCTGTCTCAAATTTCGTCTCGTCTATCTTGAGCTTGGCCGCTTTGTTGGCCGGGACCTCTTGAGAGATCAAGCTTGAGCTCTCGAAACAAAAGATACCGAGAAAAATGGATAGTAAGAGGCACACAAATAGTTTTTTGGACATGTCCCCTCCCTTCCGGTTCATGATACCTTTTATTTATTGGATTTTTTGGAGATTGTCAATTATTAATAATCATGATATTTTTTTCCGGTGAGGAGAGAACTCATGCCGCTCAAAAAAATCTTTTATCTTATTTTGGCCAGCCTCTTCTTTCTAGGATGTCCTGCCAAACATCAAAAAGAAGAGAACGCATTTACATATTTAGGAAAGCCGATCGACCCGTCGGCCATCGACGCGCTCTATAATGCCGAAAGCAAATTCCTAGACCTGCGATCGTTCAAATCAGTTATCCCTTTCGAGGAGCGGAAAGACCATCCCACTCGGATCAACTTTCCTAAAGATGCCAATACGGGACGAACGCCTTTTTTCGACTATAATTGCCTGGCCAACGTTCAGGATAGATTTTTGTTGCTGATTCAGTACAACGGCGGCGGAACTGGATATTTTGACAACATTCTCGTTATCAAAAAAACAGGGACTCAATTATTTTTATTAAAGACGCTGGGAGAAGGGGACCGATGCAATGGCGGAATATCCGGAGAAGGAATGGACGGCAACGATTTTCATTATTCCCGGAATCTCACTCCGATCGACATCATTCGATTGGCGATCGAGGTCAAAATCGATTTAACCGCCTACGAAGACCTGGAAGCCAGCGCCATAAGCTGCTTTGGCTTGGCTCATTATAAATACAACTTCGCCGACGATAAAATTGAGATTATGTCCGTAAGTTTGGCTGAGGAAAAGGAGGATGAAAAGGAATGGACGGACAGATATCAAGCCCAATCGTGTTTTAATAAAATCTATAATTCTTATGTGAAAGCTAAAAAAACCGAACTGAGCCTGAAGGATCTCAACGAGTTTGCCAAAACGTTCAGAGACGAATGCCTGAAAAAAACTTCGAGCGTGCTCCGTTAAATTAGAAGAAAGGACCGACGCTCGACGGACCCTGTCGCGCATTCCTATCGGCAGATTTGGATCGAGCGCAGATGCTTTGATTTTTCCTGAGAATACGATATAATCTTGTCCCTTTAAAATCCAATCCTAAAGGATCGTCCATGTCAAATATCGGATCCTACGAAGAACGGCTCAAAAACTTCAGCTGGTCCATCTCCGAGAAGGAACTTGACTACAAACCGGGCCGGGTCATCAACATCGGCTGGTACTGTTCGGACCGCATCTGCCAACAGGGCAAGGGAGAGAAGCTAGCGCTCCTCTGGGAAGGCTTGGGCGGGGCCGAGAAGAAATTCACTTATAACGATGTCCGAAGGGCGAGCAATACAATCGGCGCATTTTTGAGTGGACTGGGCATCAAGAATGAAGAGCGTGTCTGCCTTTTCATGGACAGGGTTCCCGAGCTCTATATCGGTCTGCTGGGAATCCTAAAAACGGGGGCCATCGCCCAGCCTCTCTTTTCCGCATTCGGCGATGAGTCACTCTTTGTCAGGCTGGATAACGCCAAAACCTCCGCCATCTTCACTCAAAAAAAGCTCGCCCCCAAGGTCCGCAAGATCCTGGACAAGCTTCCCAGCCTGAAGCATATCATCATCTTGGACTACGACGGAAAAACCCCTCTTAAAGAAAGAGAAGTCGCTTTCTCGCTGGAAAAGGCCGTTCCGGTCGATTCCTTTGATGTTTTCCCGACCACGGCCGAATCCCCATCCCTTCTCCATTACACATCTGGAACGACCGGCCAACCCAAAGGGGTCAAACACGTCCATTACTCGCTGATATCCCAGTATTTAACGACGAAATGGGTCCTCGACCTTCAGGACGAAGATATCTACTGGTGTACGGCCGACCCCGGCTGGGTCACCGGCACTTCCTACGGGATCATCGGCCCCTGGAGCATGGGCATCACCCAGGCCGTCCTGGACAGCGGATTTTCAACCGAGGCCTGGTACCGATTCATCGAAAAATACAAAGTCACCATGTGGTATTCGGCGCCGACGGCAATCCGCTCCCTGATGAAGGGCGGCGATGAGATCGTGAAAAAATATAACCATTCTTCCCTGCGCTATTTGGCCAGCGTCGGCGAGCCGCTGAATCCGGAAGCGGTCATTTGGTCGGAAAAAGTCTTCGGCAAGCCCTTTCACGACACTTTCTGGCAGACGGAGACCGGCTCGATCATGATTAGCAACTATCCCGGTATGAAGATTAAGCCAGGCTCCATGGGAAAACCCTTCCCCGGGATCACGGCCACGGTCGTCGACCCGAAAACCTACGAGCCTTACGGCGAGCCGGGAAAGATCGGCCTGATCGCCATCAATCCCGGCTGGCCGTCAATGATGCGGACCTATTGGAACAATGAAGAAGCCTATAAAAACAAGTTCAAAAACGGCTGGTACCTCACCGGAGATAGGGCCAGCATCGACAAAGAAGGCTACTTCTGGTTCGTGGGTCGCGACGACGATGTCATCAACACCGCCGGACACCTGGTCAGCCCATTCGAGGTCGAATCCGCCCTGCTCGAGCACCCCGCGGTTGCGGAATCCGCCGTCGTCAGCAAGCCCGACCCGCTCAATATGGAGGTCGTCAAGGCTTTTGTCACGCTCAAGCCCGGCTTTGCGGCCAGCTCGGATCTGGAGCTCGAGATCATGAACTTCATCCGGAAAAAGCTATCGCCGCTGGCCATGCCCCAGGAAATCGAATATATCGATTCGCTCCCCAAGACCCGGAGCGGAAAGATCATGCGCCGCATCCTCAAGGCCAAGGAATGGGGCGAAGAGATCGGCGATACCTCCACGCTGGAGAATGATTAATCAATTTTAAAAAGGAGTCATATCATGGAAGACCTGAAGGACGTCGTCCTCAAATACGTGAGCGAAGAGTATCTGGAAGAGGGCAGCGACCCGATCACCTACGATACACCCCTGATATCGGGTGGGATCGTGGACTCGTTTTCGATGGTCTCGCTCAAGAGGTTCCTGGAGAACAGATACAAGATCTCCATCCCCGATGGCGATGCCACGCCCGAAGCGTTCGACTCCGTGAACAAGATCGTGACGCTAGTTAAAAGATTCGTGAAATAATTCTTTTGAGATCAATAAGGAGCACGAACAATGGCCTACAGCGATAAAGTTCGCACCATGTACCAGGATCAACTGAAGGCAATCCAGGATGCTGGTATTTTCAAGATGGAACGTTACATCCACTCTCCCCAGGCCGCCGATATCGACGTCGAATTCCCCGCCGGCGCCTCGCTCAAAAAAGTGATCAACATGTGCGCCAACAATTACCTCGGGCTGTCCAGCCACCCCGAGGTCGTCAAAGCCGCCCACCAGGGGCTGGATTCGCGCGGCTATGGGATGTCCTCGGTCCGCTTCATCTGCGGTACCCAGGATATCCACCGTGAATTGGAGGATCGGTTGACCAAGTTCTTGGGCACAGAGGCCACGATCCTGTTCCCTTCCTGCATGGACGCCAACGCGGGCGTATTCGAGGCGATTCTGACAAAAGACGATGTCATGATCTCCGACCGTCTAGTCCACGCCTCTCTGATCGACGGCATCCGCCTCTGCAGCGCCATGCACGACACCTTCAAGCACTCCGACATGGCCCACCTCGAATCAAAGCTCCAGCTCCATGCAGATAAGCGCTTGAAGTTGGTCATCACGGACGGCGTTTTTTCAATGGACGGCGACACCGCCAAGCTGGATGAGATGGTCGCTTTGTGCGATCGGTATGACGCCATGCTGCTCGTGGACGATTCCCATTCGTCCGGTTTCATAGGAAAGACGGGGCGCGGAACGCATGAAAAGTGCGGCGTCATGGGCAAGATTGACATCATCACAACCACCTTCGGCAAGGCCCTCGGCGGAGCGTCCGGCGGATGCGTCTCCGGTCGCAAAGAGCTCGTCGAGATGTGCCGCCAGAGAGCCCGGCCGTATCTTTTCTCCAACACGATTGCTCCCGTTGTTGTCGCGGGCGTTTTAAAGGTTTTGGAGATTCTCTCCCTGACCACAGAGCGGAGAGACAAGCTCGAGAAAAACGCCGTCTATTGGAGAAAGGGGCTGACGGATGCCGGCTTTGTCTTGAGAGAAGGCGACACGCCGATCGTGCCCGTCATGCTGTTCAACGCCAAGCTTTCCCAGGATTTCTCGCGCTCTCTCTACGATGAAGGCGTCTATGCCATCGGCTTCTTCTTCCCCGTTGTCCCCCAGGGACTGGCGAGAATCCGGACGCAGATCTCGGCCGCCCACGAAACCCATCATCTGAATCAAGCGCTCGAGGCCTTCACCAAGGTCGGGAAGAAATTCAACATCCTGGGCAAGACGAAACAAGAAATCATCGACATGTACGGGATGTAGGGCTCGCCCTGCTAATAAATTGAGGAAGCGGAAGTTTGGAAAATTAATCTCTTAGCTTCGCCATGGACACCGCTCCCAGCAATGGGCCGATACCAAGGAAGACAAAGGCCCACTGCCATCCGACTTGCTGGGACAGCCAAGCAACGAGTTGGATGGAGACGACCGTGATCCCGAAGCCCAGGCCGTTCTGGATGGTCAGGGCCGTTCCCGTATACTCGGGTGTGCAGGAGACAGCCGCCAAGGCGGAAAATTGGGGCGAATCGGAAATGACGACCAAGCCCCACAGCAGGACAGCCGGAATGAGCAAGCCGGGAGGAAGCCGAAAAAGAAATCCGGACAGGCCGCAGAATATTGTCGAAGCGATGAGTGAAGCCAGCGCAACTTTGCGCTCGCCCACATATCGGGATATCCATCCGCCCAGGATGCAGCCGAAAATTCCGATGCCGATTACCAGAAACGATGCCAGCGGAACGAAAGCCATGAATTGCGGACTGTTCTTGGAGAAACTCGCCGCAAGATAGAAAGAGACCAGAGACCAAAACGCATAGAGCTCCCACATGTGACCGAAGTAGCCGAAGGCCTGAAGGCGGAACGTCCGGAATCGAAAAACCCGGAACGCCGCTCGTACGTCAAATCCGGGGGTCTCTTTCAAATGTGGCCCGTCGGGAATGCCGAACAGGATCAACAGCCCGCCCAAGACGGCAAGAGCCGATGCGGTTAGCAATAAAAGCCTCCAGTCAAAGCGGGCGCCGACGGCAAAAATTAAATACGGAACGGCTGTCCCCAAGGTCAGCGCCCCTACCATAACGCCCAGCCTCCATCCCAGGTTTGTGCGGAACCACTGGGCGACAATCTTCATCCCGACCGGATAGACACCGGCCAGGGTCACGCCCGTGAGAAACCTTAGCGCCAGGGCCGCGCCGAAGTTCCCAGGAATCAAGGCAAATCCGGCATTGAAAAGAGCGCCCAGAAGCGCCGAAACAAAAAAGACTTTTCGCGATTTAAAAATATCGGCCAGATTCAGGAGCGCATAGAAAAAAGTCCCGCAGATAAAACCGAGCTGGACGGATATCGTCAGCCAGGAGGACCGGACATCATCCAAGCCCCAGATTTGTTTTAACACCGGAGCCGCGGCGGTGCCGGAGAACCATGTGGAGGATGCCAGAAAGACCGCGACCGAAACGAGAAGAAGCGCCCGGTTGGAATTCGTCATGGTCGAATCCGCGACATATGCGAGGACATAAAACCGGGCCGAGTATATCCCCGTGAGCCTTCAAAATCAATGGACCGCGTGCATTCTCTGGAAAGGCGGCCAAAAATTTTCTATAATAGGATATTCCGCCATGAAGCCGTTCATAAGAAGAGCTTGTTTGCCATTGGCCGCCGGCCTGATGGCCGTTTTGGCCTGCAGTTTGTTCGCTCCTCTATCGACAGCTCAAGATCAAAGGACCATCACGGACAGCCTGTCGAGGACCGTGACGATTCCCGGCAAAGTCGAGCGGGTTCTTTCCCTCCAGTCTGAGATCACGCGGCTGATTGTCGCGTTGGGGGCGGCGGACAGGCTGGTGGGAATCGACTATTTCCTTCGCACGAACGACCGCTTGTTCAGAATTGTCTATCCTCTCGAAACTCGGCTTCCTCTCGCTTCCATGGCCGATTATAACGTCAACATGGAAACCCTCATCCGCCTGAATCCCGATATCATCTTCGGCGCTCCCGAGGACAGGCAAGTCTGCGAATCTCTTCAGGCGAAAATGAAGGTCCCGGTCATCGCCCTGGCATCGATGGGACGTTTCGATAGGCTCTTCGAAGAAACAAAACTCCTTGGAGATATCCTCGACCGCAAAGAGAAAGCCGCCGAGCTCATGGCCTATTTCAAGGAAATCCTGGGCCGTGTCCAGAACGTTGTTCTGGTTGAGCCGCCGGCGAAAAAGCCGCGCGTCTATCTTTCGTTTTACGGCGCATTGACAAAGACCATCGTCAACTACGAGCCGGTCAGTGCGGCCGGCGGAATCAACTTGGCTCAAAATCTTCTGCCTGCCTCCCTGGGCGTGGACAAGACCGTCGTCGATGTCGAGCAGATCATCAAGTGGAACCCCGACATCATCCTGATCCACGGCAATTATCCGCCCCGAGAAAGAATCGTCACTGTCGAGAATGTCCTCCGCGACCCGAGATTGACCAGCCTCGCCGCCGTCAAGAACAAAAAAGTCTTTTATACCTTTGGCTTCTGGAACTGGTGGGACATCGGGCAAGTGCTTGTCGAGACCTTGTATCTGGCCAAGCTGTTCTATCCTGAAAAATTCGCCGACGTTCGAATCGAGCGGGAGGGCAACAAGATCTTCAAAAAAATCTATGGCCTCGATTCCGTTTATTCCTCGCTCTGCAACATCTTGAAATGCGACGAATGGGCGCATGAATAATCAGCGATCGCGCACGCTCAGCCTCTTCGTTTACCTCCTTCCCCTGCTCATTTTTCTTCTGTCCCTCTGCGTTGGGACTGTCCACATTCCCATTAAAGATTTGTTGAAAACGCTCATCTCCCCGATCTTTCCCTCTTTGAAGCAAGGGCTCCCTGCCAACTCGCTCAATATCATCTTTAACGTCCGGATTCCGAGGCTGCTGCTGGGCTTGGCGGTCGGGGCCTCGTTATCCGTTTCCGGGGCTTCGCTTCAGGCCCTTTTCAAGAATCCCCTCGTCAATGAGTACATCCTCGGCATTTCCTCCGGAGCCGCTTTTGGCGCAGCGCTGTCGATGGTATTTTTTGGGGGAAATGTTCCGCCTCAAATTTCGGCATTTGTCTTTGCCATCATCGCCGTCCTCATCGTCCTGCTCATTGCCAGAAAATCAGACTCGCCCATCATCGCCCTTCTCCTCACCGGAGTCATTGTTTCGGCCTTTTTTTCTGCCCTTCTGTCGCTCGTAGAATTCTTGGCCAGCCCCTATGAACTCCAGGCCTTGTTCAATTGGCTGATGGGGAACCTGTGGAAGGCAGGCTGGGCGGACCTGGCCATCTCTCTACCTCTGATAGGAGTCGGGATTCTCGTTCTCGTTCTGATGCGGTGGAGGTTAAACGTCCTATCCATGAGCGATGAGGAGGCCCGATCCCTGGGCATCAACATCCGCAAAGAAAAGTTGTTGGTGATCTTCTTGACAGCCTTGATCACCGCTGCGGCCACGGCCGTGGCCGGCATCATCGGCTGGATCGGCCTCATCATTCCCCATCTTGTCCGGATGATGGTGGGGGTGGACAATAGAAAAGTCGTCCCGATGTCCGCCGCGCTTGGCGCCAGCTTCCTGATGGTCGCCGACAATATCACCCGGAGTTTCGCCTCCTTCGAAGTGCCCGTGGGAATTTTCACCAGCCTCATCGGCATCCCGTTCTTCATCGTCCTCCTCAGAAAATCGAAGAAGGCCTGGCTATGAGTGTCACGGTCCAGAACCTCACCTACCGTTACCGGAACTTCTCGCTCCGCATCGAACACCTTCAGTTTGAAAGCGCCAAGATGACCTCGATCGTCGGCCCCAACGGCGCGGGGAAGACGACGTTCCTGAAATGCATCAGCGCCATCCTTCCCGCGGCCAAGGGCTCGCTGTTTATCGATGGGCGGGATATCGGCGCCATGCGGGAGAACGAACGGGCCAGGCTCCTGGCCTATGTTCCCCAAGAACACGCCTCGGCCTTCAACTACACCGTTCTGGATTTTGTCCTGATGGGGCGGGCCGCTTATCTCCCGATATTCTCCTCTCCATCCCCCGGCGACGTCACGATCGCCCAGGAAGCCCTCGAGTTTGTCTCATTGGGGCATTTTGCATCGCGGCCCTACTTCCAGCTCAGCAGCGGCGAGCGGCGGCTGGTTCTGATCGCACGGGCCCTGGCCCAGAAATCCAATATCCTCATCCTTGACGAGCCCACCTCGTTCCTCGACCCCAAGCACGAAACCGAGATCCTGGCGCTGGCTAAAAAGCTGGCCGAAGAAAAAAAGAAAACCATTATAGTCACGCTTCACAACCTGGACATGGCGGTAAAATATTCCGATGCCATGGTCTTCATGAAAGAAGGCCGGGTGGTCGCGTTCGGAAAGCCGGACGACATTCTCGATGAGGCCCTTTTGGAGAATGTTTACGAAATCAAAATGAGCATCATCCGGTATGACGGCCGAACATTCATCGTCAAATGAGGGGCTCAGGGTATTCCGCTCACCCGGCCAAAAGAAAGCGGCTGACTTTACTTTTTTTATCGATTTATGGTATTATAAACGCTGGCTCTTGCCTAACGATTCAAAAACCAATCATTTGATTCTTGTGACGGGATCGTTTATAATGAAGCGGGTTTGAAGATGAAGATCAACTACCTCAACGGAAACAGGCTCTACTATGCCGTTCTCGCCGGCGGCCATGCCGTCATCCAGGACCAGACCTATTTGAATAAAATCAACGTCTTCCCGGTGGCGGACTCGGACACCGGCACGAACCTCGCTTCAACAATGAAGGCCATCGCCGAAGGCGCGGTCGCCAACCGGTCCATCAAAGCCACGTTGAAGTCGATCGCCAATGCCGCCCTCAGCGGCGCCCAAGGCAACTCCGGGATCATTTTTGCCCAATTTATCCACGGCATGAGCAAAGAGACGGAGCACGAGTTCAAGCTCTCCACCAAGGCCTTCGGTGAAGCCGCCAAAAGGGCTGTTCATTACGTCCACAAGGCGATTGTCACCCCCGTCGAAGGAACAATGATCACAGTCATCCGGGATTGGGCCGAGGCTGTTTATCAGAAACGGACGCAGACCTCGGATTTCTCCGAACTCCTGACTGATTCTCTTCCTGTTGCCCAGAAATCGCTGAAAGAGACAACTTACAAGCTCCAAGTCCTAGCCCGAGCCGGCGTCGTCGATGCCGGAGCGAAAGGCTTTGTCGATTTTCTGGAGGGAATCGTCCACTTCATGAAAAAGGGCAAGCTGTCCCGAATTCCGAAGATGGAGGTCATGCCGACGCATGAAGAAATTCGGATTCCATCGGCCAATGAATCGCTGGAATACCGCTACTGCTCCGAGGCCCTGCTGGCCGGACAAGCCCTCGATGCCGACAAAATCCGGGGCATCGTCCAGCAGTACGGCGGGTCCGCGGTCGTCGCCGGCTCCGAGGAAAAGGTCCGGATCCATGTCCATACCAATGATCCCTCCCGCCTCTTCTTCACGCTCAAGGACTACGGCTCCATCATCCAAATCAAAGCAGAGGACATGCGGAAGCAGCACGAAGCGGCCTATTCTCCCAAAGCGAAAATCGCCCTCCTCACGGACTCCTCCTGCGACCTCCCCCAATCTGTCCTGGACGAGCGCCAGATTCATGTCGTGCCTTTTCTTCTATCGTTCGGTTCGACCCAATTTTTGGACAAAATTACTATCACGGCCGACCAATTTTATGGGTTCATGAAGACAGCCAAGGACATTCCGACGACCGCCCAGCCGCCTATCCAAGGAGTGCAAAATTTCCTCGCCTTCCTGGCGAGTCACTATGACTCGATCATCGTCCTGAGCATCTCGGATAAGCTTACGGGCTTCTATAATATGTGCTTGAAAATCGCCGAAAAGATGCCCGGCAAAAAAATCAGCGTGATCAATTCCCGGCATATCTCCGCCTCCCTCGGCCTGCTTGTGGCGCGGGCCTCGGAAAAGGTCCTGGCCGGAGTTCCTCATGATGAGATCGTCAAGGACATCGAGACTTGGATTCCCAAAACCAAGATTATCGTAGACGTGGAAACCTTGAAATACATGGTCCGCGGCGGGCGCGTCAGCCCGGCCAAGGGACTTATTGCAAAAATCCTGAATCTCAAGCCGATCATCGAGTTGGACAAAGAAGGAAAAACGACAGCGGTCGGAAAATCCTTCAGCCGCAAGGCCAACATGGTGAAAATCCTGAAGCGGATTCGGGCGCTGGCCCAAAAAGAAAAGATCTGGGGCTATGCGGTCGTCCATGCCCGGAATCCTGAGCGGGCCAATCTGTACGAACAAAAGCTTACGGATATGCTGCATAGGAAGCCCGCTTTTGTCATGGATGTGGCCCCCGTCATCGGCGTCCACAGCGGCATCGGGGCGGTCGCCGTCGCGCTCCTGTCCGAATAAAGAACGGCAAGATTTCCGAAAATCATAGGCTTTGATGTGAGCATGCCAACGTATATTCTCTATTCGGCCCTGGCAGTTTTTTTCTATATGACGGGATTGTTTTTTATCGCTTTGGCCGGTAAGGACAATTCCATCGCGGACATCGGCTGGGGTCTCGGCTTTGTCCTGGTGGCGCTGCTGAGCTTTTTCCTTGAGCCGCGATACACGTCTCGCCATCTCCTTGTCGTCGGACTCGTCATCATCTGGGGCATCCGACTGGCCGGGCACATCGGCTTCAGGAACCGCAAGCGCGGCGAAGATTTCCGCTATGCAAAATGGCGCGAACAATGGGGGCGATGGTTCATTGTCCGAAGCTATCTTCAGGTATTCCTTCTCCAAGGATTGATTCTTCTGCTCATCTCCTATTCCGTCCTGGTGGTCAACCACTCCACGGAACGCGGCTGGAGGGTCCTCGATGTCATCGGGCTCGTCCTTTGGCTGATCGGCTTTTTGTTCGAGGCCGTGGGCGATGATCAGTTGACCCGCTTTAAAAAGAACCCCGCCAACAAGGGCAAGGTCATCACGACGGGTTTATGGAAAACCACCAGGCACCCCAACTACTTCGGCGAGTCGGCGATGTGGTGGGGGATCTTTTTGATCGCCCTGTCCGTCAAGAACGGTTGGACGGCCGTCATCAGCCCGGTCGTGATCACCTTCATGTTGCTCAAGGTTTCGGGAGTGCCTATGCTCGAAAAAAAATATGCCGGGAACCGGGAATTCAAGGAATACGCGAGAAAAACGAGTGTGTTTGTCCCCTGGTTTCCCAAAAAATGAGGGACCCATGATATTTATTCCCTATGCCCTGCTCTGGGTGTTATCGTTTGTGTTTACCAGCACCATCGATGCCGTCTGGCACCTCGTTCTCTTCGGCAAAATCTATTCCAGGGGTATCAAGCCTTTGGCCCGCATGAGCGGCGACAAAATGGCCTTCAACGCCTTAGCCGGAATCATATCTCAGGTGCTTGTCGTCACCAGCCTGGTCGTCATCGTTCTTTATAAAATCCAGAACGGGACTCTCCTGGAAGCCACGTTTGTCGGCGCCCTCGCCGGAATCCTGGCAATCACAGTCTACGGTGTGACGAATTATGCACTGTTTAAAGACTGGGGACTCGACATCACCATCCTGGAGGTCGTCTGGGGGCCGATCCTGGGCGGACTGAGCGGCGCCTTCGCCTTCTGGATGAAGTCGCTGCTGATCAAATAAGATACGTAGGTCTCTCCTCTCTCGCGTGGGGGAATTCGGGAGTCCCTGACGGACTCCTTTCTGCATAACCTACACAAAATGGAAGAGGGCCGAATATCTTTTTTAGGGCTTGAGCTGTGAGGTGCAGTTGGGGCAGCGGACGGCCTTGATCGGGATGACGGAAAAGCAGAAGGGGCATTCCTTGGTCGTCGGGACGGCGTGCGCCTCGGCCGGCTTGCGCCTGAGCTTGTTGACCTGCTTGACCAAGAGAAACATCACCAGCGCCACGATCAGAAAATCGATAAAAACGTTCAGAAAAATGCCGTAGTTGATCGTCGCCGCGCCGGCCGCTTTGGCTTCAGCCAACGTAGCATAGGACTTACCGGACAGGTTGATGAATAGGCTGGCGAAATCGACCTTCCCGAGCAGCAGCCCGATGGGAGGCATGATCACATCGTTCACCAGGGAGCTGACGATCTTGCCAAAAGCGCCGCCCAGGATGAAACCGATGGCCAGGTCGAGCAGGCTCCCCTTCATGGCGAATTCCTTGAATTCTTTAAGCATCCGACCTCCTTTCTAAATTGAGAAAATTTTCCCGAGAAATCGCCATAACTATAAAGCGACTGCCGCATCTCGTCAACCGCCGGCCGTCCGAGCTACAATTCTAAGCGCTTTTATTATAAAATGAACGCGGCTGATCCGAAGATCTACGACGAGGAGTTAACGGGATGAAAAAAACCATTTTGACGCTCTTCATCATGCAGCTGTTTGTCCACTCTCTCCCGGCCCAGGTGGCCAGCCTTTCTCATCTGTTCCTGCTGGGCAGAGGGGTCAAGGACCTCGACGGCGATTCTCTTGCCGATAAGATCGCGCTTTGTATCGTCATTCCCGACAACGCCAATGCCTACGAGCTGGCCGTCGCCTCCGACATCGCCTCGCGGGCCAACCTGGAAAGCCTGGCCCAGGACTTTTCCCTGGTCAAACGGGAGTCCGATATTTCGCGCATCGAACGCCTGGAAAACCCCATTTTCATCGGAACCAATGTCAAATGGCTCAAGGACGCCATAAAGGATGAAGACATCCTCGTGCCCACGCTCGGGCCGAACCAGGGCCTGGTCGCCGTTTTTTCTATGAAGAACCAGAACGGCGTTATTCTTATCGCCAGCAGTGAAGACGCTCTCCTCCAGACGGGCCGCGCATTCTTCCTCCGTTGGCCCTATTTTTGGGAGATCTGGGGACGGGAGGAAGGAACGACTTATGCTTCTCTTGAAAAGGACATCACTCAGTTCTTGGCAGCGGAAGGCGTGAACCTTCAAAAGACCATCATCAAATCGGTCCTCTACGAATTCCCTCCCCTGAAAAAGAGCCCGGCTGCCCTCAAGAAACTATCGTTCAATTCGGGCGAGATCAAGGACCTGACCATAGAGATCTACTTCACCGACGAAGACGACCAGGGGAAATCGTCTAGGGCGTTCGGGACGCTCCTCCAGCAGCACCAGAAGGGCCAAAAAACGAGACGTCCTGTCCTACCCCGGATGCGCTCAATTGACCCTCTCGCTCCGCTACGGAAAAAAGAACCTGCAGACGGTCATCCCACGCCTGGGGTTCCCCAGGCGGATGCTGACGCCTTCTTTCAAGGACTCGCCGAGGGCGGATGGGGCCGGCAAAGAGTTCGACCTGCTCAGCCTTTTGACGACTAAAGGATTCTATGGGGATCTCGATCGAGACGGGAATATCGACGCCCTGGACTCTCAAGTAATCATTCCCCAGGGCTCGAATATCAAGGGGATTGCCCAGGTCGCCACCAGGCTCATGCTTGGAACGGCTGGGGCCTCTTTTCCCGTGGTTTACCTCGACAAAGAGATCGAGAATAAAAAAGCCCTGGTGGCACCCATCCTGATCGGCCCTAACACGCTCAGCCAGGAGCTGCAGAGGATTGGAAAGTTGAAAGTCCCCCCGCTCGAAAATGCCTGGGGGATCGCAACAGTCGTCCCCAAAGCCTTCAACAAATCCAGCGCCCTGGCTTTTCTGGCGGCGGACAATATCGGCCTGGAAAAAATCTTGACCTATTTCAACCAGACATTTCCTTACTTGGACGAATACAAGGACGGCCAGCGCCAGATCAGCGATGCCGCGGCGGACCTAGAAAAATTTTTTAAAGGAGAGCGCGGCAGCGCCGAGGCCTATCTGGCCCAAGGCCTAAAAAAGGGCCTCGAGGATTTCAAGGACAAAGAACTGGAATCGTTCAAGGCTGAGATCTATCTGCCCCAGCCCAACCCGAAATTCGAGGAGGACGTGAAAAAAAGTCTGGCCGCTTCGCTAAAAACAGAGTCGCTCGAGGTCAAGAGCTTCCTCATGAATGACGGCAAGAAAATCTTCGAGAAGGAGCAGGCTTTTTCCTGGGAAGCCGACGATGCCCTGAAGCTCATCGAGGAAAAAGTGAAGGGCCTGGCCAACCCAACCATGCCGCTTCGCATAAGCCTGGGCCTCAGCGAATCGCCGGACATCCGGCAGAAGGTCAAAAAACAGGTCGAGGCCTTGTTTGCCGAAAGCCAAAAGGCTCGCGCCGAAGTCGAAGTTCTTTCGGCCTACAAGCAGGGCTTTTTCTGGTTGTTGGAAAAAGTTTTGCCGCAGCTTCGGAGTAAGGCTGTCGGCCAAATCGTGATTAGATTCGCCGAGGAAAAGGAAAACCTGAGCCGGCCCAAAAGGTTTTATTCGGAGCCGGCCCGCTGGCTGCAGGAGCTCTATCCGGTGGATGAGATCATGGCCAGAGACCTCAATCTTCCCCTGGATAGGATCCATCTTGAGCTCAAGCCGGCCGGCGAGGCCATTTATGAAGTGATCGCCTATGATCCAAAAAACGTGGTCATGTTCCAGCAGAGCTTTTCGCCGCGCATCCGGGAAATCCCCTACCTCAAGCCCCTTCCCGAATGGGGAACTGTGAAGCTGACCACGGGGTGGCTGAGAATCGAAGCGGGAAATGACGTGATCATCGACACGCCGCTCAAGTGCGACTTGGAAAAGGTCTGGGATTATTACCAGGATGAAGTCCTCAGCCCCGTCTATTCTCAGATTCTGAAAAAAACGGGAAACGAGCCGACCTATTCCAAGCAGCCGTATTTCAAGCGGCTGATGGTTGAGCTGTGGGCCAGCGAGCCGGATTTCCGGATCGGTCTGGATGAAGAAATCGTCAGCTCGCTCGAAGCTCTCCATGATGAGCTCTATTTTGACACGCTCGACTTTCTGAGGGGCATCACCGAGCTGGACGTCGAGGAGCAGGAATTGCCCGAAGACACGTCCCGCTTTTCCGCGCCCGGCAATATTTTTCCGGTCATCCATCCTTCTTCGGAAGGAGAGCGCCCCAAGCTGAAAGTGACGTTTGAGGACTGGGCGGCCTCCTCCCCCCAAATGGTCCTGAAATGGAAAGAAAAGGGCCGTGAAGAGTCCAGCCGCAGGATCGCTTTCCCCGCCCTCAAGCCGAAACCGCTCCAGGTTCCGGCGCTGATCTACAACGGGCTTGAAGAAAAAATCGAAAGCCTGATCATCGAGCTCGAGTTTGAAAAAGAAAACGAATACTTGGCCTTGCTGGATATTCTGGGCTCTTATAGAGAGCTCCTGGATAAAAACCTCCTACCGACGGCGTTGAGCTTGCCGAATCTCAATGCCATCACCCTCAGAATAAAATGCAAGGATATGGAAAAAGAGGAAAAAATCCCGGTCGTCACTCCCGAAACTCAGGAAAAGTCGGCCGCCAGGCCCCTGAAACCGGGAGAAATGATTGTCGATACGACGAAAATCCTGTCTCCGGAGATGGTCCAGGAAACGGTCAACCGTCTGGCCCAATTCGCGTCTATCAGGGCCTACATCGGGGGAAAATCATTCGAAGGCCGCGACGTTCCCGTGATCGAGGTGTACAAGCCGCTCGGCAAGTATATATCAATTCCCCGGCTCATCGCAGCCAAGCCCACGATCTATCTCAGCGGTCGCCAGCATGCCAACGAGGTGTCTTCGACGAGTTACATCCTCAAGCTGGCCGAGCTGCTGGCGACGGACAAGACCTACCAGGATTACATCAACAAGGTCAACTTCGTGCTTCATCCGATGGAAAATCCCGACGGCGCCGCCCTGGCCTTTGACCTCCAGAAATTGACGCCGTTCCACAGCCTCCATGCCGGCCGCTACAGCTCTCTGGGTATCGATGTGGGCTCCATGGGCGGCAGCTCGCGGCCGATCCTGCCGGAAGCCCTGGTCCGGCGGAACCTGAACAGCAAATGGCAGCCCGACATTTACCTCAACCTCCACGGATATCCTTCCCACGAATGGGTGCAGCAGTTTTCAAATTATTCGCCGTATCTTTTCCGCGATTACTGGATTCCCCGCGGCTGGTATGCCCTTTATAGGTCCCTAAGCCTGCCGCTCTACCAAAAGTATAAAGAAGCCGGAGACGAGCTGAAAAGTTTCATCATCACTGAGATGCAGTCGAATGACAAGATCAAGGAGTCCAATAAAAAGTTCACCGACCGCTATTTCCGCTGGGCTGCCCGTTGGCAGCCCCATCTCGACTATCTCGAGCTCTACGACGGCGTCAACCTTTATGCCAAGAGGCGCTCATCCACGGAAAGCCGCCTCTCCCCCCGGACGCAGGTCACCTTCGTCGAGGAAACGCCCGAACTCATGGACGAGACGGCCCGTGGCGCCTGGCTCGATTTCCTGTCCCTGCAGGGGTTGAGCTATCTCCGCGCCCACCTCAAATACCTGGCCCAGGCAAAATACGAAACCGTCCGGTTTGAGGAAGAGGTCCAGGACCGGGTCCGCATCCAGTTTGTCAGGGGCAGGCCGGGGACAGTAAAAAAAGCTGGCAAGGAATAGAATTTTTTAAATCGTTGTCAATCCGGGACAAAATTGATAAGATAGCGTTCAAGACCTGAACAGGGGCCGATCTTAAAGCGGAAATCATGGGATCTTTTGAGAATCTTCTGATCATCGGAAAAGAGACCTCCTTGTACGAAATGCTCGAGGCCTCGCCGGTGGCCGCGGCGTTCAAGCTCCATTTTTGCCGCGCCGAACAAGACATTCTAGGTTTCATGAAAACTCATCCGATGCGCATCGCCATCCTTGATATTGAAGACGTCCCCAAAGACAAGCAGGCTTTGTTGCGGAAGCTCAAAAAATTCGATCCACTCCTCTATGTCATCGTCATCGGTGACCCCGTCCCTCCCGAAGACGTGCTGGACTGGATCCATCAGGGAGCGTCGGATTTTTTGGCTAAACCCCTGGAGGTCGAGACGATCCACGAAGCCCTCAAAAGAGTCGCCGAAAAACGAGACCTGCGACGGGAGACCTTCCTTCTCGAAAGAAAACTGGAAAAGAAATATGTTTTCCAAGACATGATCAGCAAGAATCCTTATATGCTCGAAATCTTCGGCCTGATCGAAAACATCGCCAAATATTTCACAAGCGTCCTCATCACGGGCGAGACCGGCACCGGAAAAGAGGTGGTGGCCCGCGCCGTGCACAACCTGAGCGGGGTCCGCAGTCAAAAGCTCGTGGTTTGCGACTGCGCCTCGATCCCGGAAAACCTTTTTGAATCAGAGCTCTTCGGTTATGTCCGCGGCGCTTTCACGGGCGCCGACCGTAACAAGCGCGGACTGTTCGAAGAGGCCCATGAAAGCACGATTTTCCTGGATGAAATCGGGGATATCCCGATGCCCGTCCAGGCCAAGCTCCTCCGCGTGCTCGAAAGCCACCAGTTTCGGCCCCTCGGCTCGAACGACGTGAAATACGTCAATGTCAGAGTCATCGCCGCCTCCAACCGGAACCTGGCCGCAGCGATCAAGCAGAACGCCTTCAGGGAGGACCTCTACCACCGGATGAATCGCGTCGAGATCCATCTGCCCCCGCTGCGAGAAAGGCCCGAAGACATTCCCCTGCTCGTTCGGCATTTTCTCAGCAGGTACAACAAGGCCTATAACAAGGCCATCAAGGGAGTGTCCCGGGATGTCCAAAAGTTGTTCCTCCGGTATGACTGGCCGGGCAATATCCGCGAGCTGGAAAATGTCCTGCAAAGCGCCGCCCTTGTCTCGAAAAAAGATTTCATCGACCTGGGCGATTTGCCCAAAAACCTCAGGGATTTTCTGCCGGTGCGGAGTCAAATGCCCTTTATCGACAAAGAAAACCTTTCCACGCTGGATGACCTGGAGAAAGAATATATATCCTATCTGCTTAGAGTGACGAACCACAACCTGAAGAAAACGGCGAAGATCCTGAATATCTCGCGGACGACCCTTTATAATAAGATCGGTAAATACAGCCTTTAATAAGGGATCGACCCAAACTCAATGGGCGCTTCTCTTCCTCCAGGAAATATAGTACAAAGGCAGCCCGGCCAGGATGATCGCCGTCCCGATCATGGACTTGCCGAACGATCGGGCGAAGACATTTAGCACGACCGCAGCCGAGATCAGGAAAAACAAGAGGGGCACCACCGGATATCCCCAAGCCCGGTACGGCCGCGGCGCCTCCGGCATTTTTTTTCTAAGTAAGATCAATGCCAAGGCCGTCAGGCCGAAGAAAATCCAATCGCCAAAAGTCACATATTGAAGGAGCTGGCCGTACGTGTTGGTCAACAGCAGGCAGGACGCCCATGCCGCCTGGAGAAAAATGGAGACGTGAGGAGTCCCCCAGCGGGAATGGAGCCGAGCAGCCGACGGCAGAAACGCTCCGGTCTTGGCCATGACATAATAGACTCTCGCTCCCGTGAGAACAAACACGTTCGTGATCCCGAAGGTGGAGATGATGATCGCCAGCGAAATGAACTTCGCTCCCCACGGCCCGACCATGGCCTCGAACGCATCCGAGGCCAACTTCGTCGAGCGGCTGATCTCCCCCAGCGGAAGGGCTCTGACATAGACAACGTTGGAAAGCACGTAAACGGCGACGACCAGGCTGACCCCGGAGATAATGGCCAGAGGCATGGTTCGCGACGGATTCTTCACTTCGCCGGCCACGAAGTTGAGGTTCTGCCAGCCGCCATAGGAAAAAAGGGCGGGCATCAGTGCCAACCCCATCGCACTCAAGATACTTAGGTGGATCCCCTCAGGAAATAAAGGGCCGGGAGAAAAATGGGGCGCCTTGAACCAGACAATGCCAACGCCGATCAGGGCGATGAGCGCCAAGATTTTCAGCATTGTAAACACATTCTGGACGATGCTCCCAGGCTTGATCCCTAAAAAATTGACGAACGACAGACACCAGATAATACCCGCGGCCAGCAGGCTGACCCCGACGTCCGTCATCGGCACGAAGCGGCTGATGAAGCGGGCGCACGTGTATGACACGGCGGCAATAGCGCCCGTCTGGATCGTGCTGAAGAGGGTCCAGCCGAAGAGAAACCCGAGCCAGGGGGAAAAGGCGCGCTCTAAATAGACGACCTGCCCTCCGGACTGGGGAAACATGGAGCCGAGCTCGGCAAAACAGAGCCCGCCCAGAAAAGCGACGACGCCGCCGACGCTCCAGACCAGAAGCAATTGGGAGGACGACTGCAGGAACTTGGCGCTTTCCGAGGAATTCATGAAAATGCCGGCGCCGATCATCGCGCCGCTCGAGATCATGGCCGCGTCGAACAGGTTGAGTTTCCGGCGCGATATTCTCTTTTCGTCCATTTCTCTAACTAATACACAATCGCGGGCGGAAAATCAAACGAACGAAAAAAGGTTTTGAAATCTGCGGGTTTTTCCGTAGAATATTAGGTTGAAATAGGAGGAGACAATGAAACGAACGCTCAAAATCTGTTTTTTAGGCATGTTTTTAGTCAGCCTCTCCACAGCGGCGGGCTATAGCCAGACGGCTAAAGAGATTCTCGAGAAGATGATCGATGCCCAGGGCGGCCAAAAAGTTCTGGCGGCGATCAAGGACACGACCATCAACGCCAGCGTCGAACTCATTCAGCAGGGCATGAGCGGAAGCCTGACCATCTACCAGAAAGAGCCCGATAAGATGCGCATGGATATCGAGATCGCCGGCCAAACATTCACCCAGGCCTTTGACGGCAAAACAGCCTGGCAGACGAACCCCATGACGGGAGCGACAGAGTTGATGTCCGAAAGCGACTCCAAGAATTTTAAAAAGCAGGCCATGGGCAACGATTCTTTTATCCATCCCGATAAATACGGCATCACCTATGCCTCTAAAGGGAAAGAAAAGATCCAGGACAAGGAATACCTGGTCCTGGAACAATCCTATTCCGACGGCCAGACGATCACGATGGACATCGATCCAGCCACGTATTTGACATATAGAGCCAAAGTCAAGGTCAACCAGATGGGAGTGGAGATCGATCAGGAGACGATCTATGGGGACTACAGAAAAGAGGGCGATACGATCTCGGCTCATTCCATGACGATTTTCCAGAACGGCGTCGAATTCATGAGGATGGCGTTCACCAAGGTGACCTTCAACAAAGGCTTCGACGATTCCTTCTTCAAGATGTCGAAATAGGTCCGCCAATCAAAATCGTCACGTAGTCTCGACTTCCTTCAAGACATCATAAGCCAGACGGAGGGCGCGCAGGCCTTCCTCGCCGCTGACCTTTCCCGGTCTGCCTTCGGCCTGGCAGCGCAGGAAATTTTCCAACTCTTTTTTGAGCGGCTCTTCCTTCTTGATTTTTAGCGTCTTGATATCGGTCTGCCGGCCGCTCAGAGGAAACACCTTGACCTCCTGGTCGATATAGTCGATCGAATAATACGAAGTGGGCTCGAAGATCCTGAGCTTGCGGACCTTGCCCTGGTGGACGCGGCTGGCGGTCAGGGTCGCCACACAGCCGGATTTGAACTCGAGGCGGGCATTGGCAATATCGATCTTCTCGGAGAGAACGTGGATCCCGGACGAGCGGATGACGCCGACCTCATCCTTGATCAGGGCCAGGATGATGTCGAGGTCATGGATCATGAGGTCGAGGACGACGTCGACATCGAGCGAGCGCGCCGAGAACGATCCCAGCCTCTGGACCTCGATGAACTTGGGCTCGGAAATCATGGTCTCGACGGCTTCGACGGCCGGGTTGAACCTTTCCAGATGTCCGACCTGGAGGATCAAGCCGTTCTTTTTTGCCAGGTCGACGAGCTGCTCGGCCTGAGCGATGGTTTCCGTGATGGGTTTTTCGACCAGGACATGCTTTCCATTTTTGAGAAGGCTCATCGAGATCCGGAAATGTTCGGAGGTGGGGGTGGAGACGATCCCGGCGTCGATCTCATCCAGCATGTCTTCATAGTTCTGGTAGTACTTCACGCCGTGGCGGTTCCCGATTTCGAGCGCCCTTTTAAAATCGATGTCGGCCACGGCCTCGAGCTCGGCTTCTTCCAGATAGGAAATGATCCGGGCATGCTGCATGCCCAGATATCCGACTCCGATGATTCCGACTCTGACTTTATCCATCAGGGATTGGCTAGGCCTTCTTGGCGACGACGGCGATGCCGTTGGCATTGGCCAGGGCGATCACATCGTCTTTCTGGAAAAGGGCCACTCTATCCGCTTCGATGCAGAGGGCCCTCCCCTTTGCCTTGATCAAGTTCCTAAGGGTTTCGATTCCGACGGCCGGGACATCGATCCGCATGTCCTGGTGGGTGCGCCCGACTTTAATCACGGTGATGCCCTTGCCAGCCAGCCGGCCCCCCCTTTTCATCGTCTCGTCCGTGCCTTCCATGCCTTCCACGGCCGCCACACACCTGTCCTTGACGACAATCGTCTGCCCGATGTCTAAATCGGCAAGGGTCCTGGCGATCCTCCACCCAAAATCGATATCGGCCAGGGCTTCCCGCGACGGCTGCGCCTCGGTGAGCACACCCTCCCGGCAGAAATACGGTTGCAGCAGAAAGGAGGGGTCCTTGACCGAAATCCCCTGCTTCTCTAAAAATTCAAAGAGCGCCTCGAGCAGCGATGTCGGAGTCTCATCCTTCACTTGAGCCAACAGCCGTCCGGCGGCTTCGTCAAAGCCGGGCTTTGTGTAAATCGAGCGTGGGTCAACCTTGCCCAGCAGAAGCACTTCGCGGATTTCATATTTTTGAAAAAAAGACACCAATTTTTGGATTTCCCCCGGCTCGAGCCAAGCGAAGACAGCGGCCTTTAGCTCGAGGCCGGGATCGGCCTCTCCCCGAATGCCGGCCACGACGCAGTCCAGGCCCTGCCGCTTCGCTTCTTCGAGCGCTTCCAGGGGAAATCCCCCCGATCCAGCCACTATGCCAATTCGAGTTCCCATTGGTCCGTCGTCTTTTTGATAATGCCTCTTTTGGAGGATTGCACGAATTTGATGATTTCGTCGCGGTCTTCCCCCGGGGGAAACTGCGATTGAATTGTTTCTAAAGCCTGGGTCGTGTTCAGGTCCGAATAGAAGAACAGCCTGAACATCTCCTTGAGCGCAGCGATTCTCTCGTTCGAGAATCCCTTGCGCCGTAAGCCGATGACATTCAGCCCGTAGATATGGATCGGCCTCATGCCGGCCACGCGGCAGAACGGAAGAACATCCTGGGTGATCACCGAGAATCCGCCGACGAACGCGTATTTCCCGATGCGGCAGAATTGGTGAACGCCGCAAAAAGCGCTCATGTAGACATGGTCCTCGACGAGGACGTGCCCTCCCAGAGTCGTCGCATTGGTCAGAATGGTGTGGTTTCCAACCTGGCAGTCATGCCCGACGTGGACATAGGCCATGAAATAGTTATCGCTGCCGATGTACGTCAGCCCCCCGCCTTTGACCGTCCCGCGCTGGACGGTGATGGACTCGCGGAAAAAATTTCGGTCGCCGATCTTGACCTGCGTTTCCTCATCCCGATACCCGACATCCTGGGGTTCGCTGCCGATTGTGGAGAATGGGGAAAAGTGACAATCCGCGCCGATGTCCGTCCGGCCGTCGATCACGACATGGGCATCCAGGCGTGTGTTTTTGTGGATGGAGACGTGTTCCCCGATAACGCAGTTCGGGCCGATCCAGACCCCGGAATCCAGCTTGGCCTTGGCATGGACGGACGCCGAAGGATGGAGGAAGACGTCATTTCCGGGCATTCATCGCCTCTTTATCCTCAAGAGAGGCCAGCAAATCTCCTTCGACGACAATCTTGCCGTCAACGAGAGCTCTTCCACGCAACTGTAAAAACTTACCCTTGAGCTTGAGAAGATCGGCCTCAAGCCTGAGCTGATCGCCGGGAATCACCGGCTTTCGAAACCTGGTGTTATCGATTTTGCCCAAAAGCACGAGCTTGTTCTCAGGGTCCGGGATCGAATGAAAGATGAGGATGCCCCCGGCTTGGGCCATGGCCTCCACAATCAGGACGCCGGGCATGATCCGGATGTCCGGGAAATGCCCCTGGAAAAACGGCTCATTCACCGTGACGTTCTTCAGGGCAACGATGGTCTTCCCCGGCTCCAGGCTGAGAACGCGGTCAACGAGAAGGAAGGGATAGCGGTGCGGAAGAAATTTCAGGATCCCTTCGATGTTGATCAAGGCCGCGACTCGCTATTTGCCGGCGGCCTTTGACGCATCGTATCTCTTAATGACGTCCTGGGTCAGGTCGATGACCGGGTTGACATAGATGGCCCCGCACTTCTGCAAGTCTAAAATGATATCGATTCCCTTTTCCTTGCCGAGTTGGCCGATGATCGGGATGAGCTCATCCTGGAGTTTCTTGAACTGCTTGTTGGTCATTTCTTGCATGCTGGCATATGCGTCTTCCGCCTTCCTCTTCCTCTCGGTCTGCTTTTTATCGAGATCAGTCGTATACTGCATGACGGCTTCTTCGGTCAGGGTTAGGCGTTGGGTGCTGAGTTTGGTTTGGAGCCCCTGGATATCGGCATCCAGCTTGGCGATGACGGCCTGGTTCTGCTTGTCTGCGTCCTGGAGCCGGGCGATGATCTTTTTCCCCTCGGACGATTTTTCCAGGATATCCTGGGAATTGACGATACCGACCTTCGGTGTTAGCTGGGCCGTGCTCAAGGAGACGAAAATTCCCATGACCAATATGAGCAAGCCAATTGCCTGTGTGAGTGTCTTCCTCATCGTTTGACCTCCTTAGGTTAATTTGGAATGAGTCTGTTTATGCTCTAAAACGTGGTTCCAATCGCAAACCGGAATGCGAAATTGGAATCGGTGCTATAGATACGCTTGTTATTATACGCAAAAATCAGCCGGAAAGGAACTCGCAGGGCCGGAACGAAGATGCGCGCCTCGATCCCCGCCGAGGAGAACATATTGGCCCAGCTCACACGCTCCTCCCGGCCATAAGCGTTGCCCCGGTCATAGAAGGCGATCAAGTAGAGCGGGCCGCCGACCTGGAGGGTATATTCGGCGTTCATGACAAACTGCTTCTCGCCTCCGATCATCGTGCCCTCGGAGCTCCTCGGACCGATCGAATAGATCTCATAGCCTCGGATATTCCGCTCCCCGCCAAGATAAAACTTCTCCCAAAAGGGAATCTGAGAGTTCCTCAGGGGCTTGATGTAGGAATACTCGATGTGAAAGCCGATAGTGTGGCCTTTGGCGATCGGCTGGAAGTGGGTGAATTCGAAGCGCGGCTTGTAGAGATGAATCTCGCCGCCCAAGAACGTCCCGGCATATTTGAGCGAGGCCAAAATCATCGTCCCGCTGGTGGGAGTCAGGGGGCTATCGACCGTCGAACGGTAAAGGGTCGGACTGATGGAGCTCATATAGTACTTGCCCAGCCCATACATCTGGTAGTAGATGGGGTCGATGTATGAGGTCAAGGCCGTCCCTGCGGCAACACTATCGGGATTCTCCTGGGTCGATGGAAGCTTGATATCCACATAGTCGAGGCTGTAGGTTAGGCTCCCCCGCGCCCACCCAAACAGGCGCGAACCCGCCGTAAGATCGATCCCCCTATCTTTCCTGTCGTACAGATAAGGATAGATGACAGAACGATCATAGACGTTGAAGCCCAGGCTGATGGGATTGTCCAGGAAATAGGGCTCGCTGAATCCGAATGAGTAATTTTGGATGCGCGCCCCGTATTGGGCGGTGATATCCAAGGTTTCTCCTGCGCCCAGGAAATTGACCGTCGAATAGCTCACGGCGATGAACGTCCCCTCGTAGCCGGAATAGCCGGCCGTAAACTGGATGTTGTTCCTCTGCAATTCCTTGAGATAAAGGGTGATATCGAATTGGGTCGGGTCGCTGGCCATCGGCTTGATATCCGGGTCTTTTTCTATATCGACGAGTCCCAGCTGCTTGACCCGGAGGACGCTGTCCTTGAACAGGGCCAGGCTGAATCGGTCTCCTTCCCGGACGAGCAGCTCTCGGCGGATGACCTTGTCTTTGGTGTAGATATTGCCCTTGATGTCAAGTCGGTGGATATAGGTAATCTCGCCTTCCATGATATTATAAGTGACGTTGACGACCTTGTTCTTCGGGTCCAGGTTTTCCACGGGGATGATCTGGCCGTACCAGAAACCGTAGTTCCTCATCAATTCGCCTAGGTCCTCGACGCTCTTTTCCCTGACCTTGGTGCTATAGATCTCCCCTTTTTTGAACTTGATATAGCTCAAAATGCCCGGGGTGGTGAAGGCTTTATTCCCTTCGACCTTGACCTCCCCCACCTTGTAGAGGTAGCCGGCGTTGACCGGGACCGTGATCTTCATCATCATCCGTTTTTTTGAGAACGGCCAAAAGGTCTTTTTGGTGACCTCTTCGATCTTCGGTTCGCCGACCGTGGCCTCCATATATCCGTTTTCCTGAAGTTTCTTCTTGACCGAGGCCATATCATCGGTAAGCTTGCCCAGCTTGTAGACGTCCTTCGCCGTCACCCAAGACAGGACGCTGTGCTGCTGGTTTTCCTTCATAGCTTCCCGCAGAATGCTCTGGGGGAGCTTGGGCCTTCCCACGAAATCGACTTCCCCGACCCTAACTTTCGGCCCCTCATCGACCTTGAACACGACATCGACTTCGTTTTTACCCTTTTTAGCGGCCTCCACATCGACTTTGGCAGCGCCCAGGCCTTTCTCCGTCAGAAGGTCCTCGATCGTCCTCTTGACTTTCTGGATCTTGTAAGGGCTGTAATAGGAATAGGGCAGAATGTATTCGTCTTTTTCCTTCAGCTTATTGACAATATCATCTTCCTTGACCTTTTTGCCCGTTTTATAGGTCACCGCCTTGACCACGGGGTTTTCCTCGACGATAATCTTGACGATCTTTCCTTTTGTCCCTTCTTGCTGCTCGATTTTGAGATTGGAGAAAAAGCCAGTCAACCACAGGGTTCGGAAATCCTTTTTTAAGATCTCTTCATTATAATAATCGCCCTCTCGGACCGAGAGGTAGTAAACCACCTGCTCCTTGAGCAGCCGATCCAGCCCGATGATCTCGATCTTTTCCACAAGCTCCTGAGCGAAGCCCAAGAGGGGGGCTAACAGCAAGAAAAGGCTCAAAATCCACTTTTTCATATCCATTTCCTTATACCATAAAATGCATTTTTTTTCAAAGACCGCGGAGCTTTCCCGCTCGCTCACTACCTGTTCTAACTCTGAAATTAGGGGAAAAGTTTCAAATCGCCGCGTTCCATCATGTAGGCTTTCCGGCAGAACTGGGCCACCTTATCGTTGTGGGTGACGATGATCGAGGACAGGCCCTTCTTCTCGTGCAGGTCCAGAAGGAGCTTGAGGATGTGCTCCCCTGTTTTCCAGTCCAGATTGCCGGTGGGTTCGTCGGCCAATAGCAGCTTCGGCTCGTTGACCAGCGCACGGGCCACCGCAATCCGCTGCTGCTCCCCCCCGGAAAGTTGGGAGGGTCTGAGGTGGGCTTTATCCTCCAGGAACACTTCTTTCAGGATATCGTGGCTCCGGGCCAGGGCTTCATGTTTATCCATACCCCTAATCATGAGGGGAAGGCCCACGTTTTCCAGAGTCGTGAACTCCGGGAGCAGGTGATAAAACTGAAAAACAAACCCGATTTTCTGGTTCCGGATCCGGGCCAGTTCTTTTTCATCCCTGGCAAAGAGGTCTTCCTCATCGAGAAAGACCGTTCCCTCGGACGGCCGGTCTAACGCCCCCAACAAGTTCAACAGCGTGGTCTTCCCAACACCGGAAGCGCCCATGATGGCCACGGCATCCCCCGCTTCGAGTTCAAAATTCAGACCCCGAAAAACTTGAAGGACACCGTTGGGCAAAGGATATTCCTTGCCGAGGTCGGTAGCGCGGAGAATATTACTCATATTTCAATGCCACAACCGGGTCAACCTTGGAAGCGCGGTGCGAAGGGAACAGCGTCGAAAGAAAGCTGATCAGGAGCGAGACGCCGATGATCAGGGCCAGATCCAACGGGTTGATATAAAAAGGGACGTGGGAAATCTGGTAGATATCGACGGGAACCTTGATCAGCTTGAAGGCGTTGGCTAGCACGCACCAAATCAGTCCGAGGGCCGTTCCCAAGGCCGTCCCGATAATGCCGATGAAAGATCCCTGGAGGAAGAAAATCTTTCGGATATTCCGGGACGTCGCTCCCATGGCGATCAGGATGCCGATATCCCTCGTTTTTTCCATGACCATGAGGATCAACGTGGCGATAATGTTGAGTGAAGCCACGAAGACGATGAGGGCAATGGTCAAGAAGAGGATGTTTTTTTCAAGCTTGAGCGCCGAGAAGAGAGGCTTGTTGAGCTCCATCCATGTCGTGATAAAAACTATGGGCGGAAGCGCGGCCTTCATCTCTTCTTTGAACTTCGGCGCATCAAAGATGTTGTCGAGCATGACTTGGAGATAGCTCACCCGATCTCTGAGCCCGGAAAATTTCTGGGCGGAAAGAAGCGAAATGAGCGCCGTCGAATTGTCAAATTCAAAGAGGCCCGAGGCAAAAATCCCGGTAACTAAAAAATTTTTCCTCTTGGGCATAGGGCCCATGGGCGATAGGCTCGTCGATGCCGCAACAACCGTCACAACGTCCCCGACCCCCGCGCCGACGCTCAAAGACAGGTTATGCCCGAGGAGGATGCCTTCCCGGCCAGTCTCCGGGGGGATTTGTCCGCTTTCCAGGCCCCCGATCCAGGGAGATTGCTTTTTTTCCAAGGCAAAATCCATTCCTTTGAGCTGGGCCGGTTGGATGCTGGAGGAGCCTATAATTAAGACCTTGTTCAGGGCGACGGGCGAAACAGACTTGACGCCTTTGAACCCATTGATTTTTTCCATGATCTTGGGATAATTCCGCAGTCCGTCTTCCGCAATATCTTGGACCATGAGATGCGATGTCGCCCCCAGGATCTTGGCTTGGACATCTCTCTGGAAGCCCGTGATCAAAGCGATGGCGATGATCAGGGCCATAACGCCGATGGTGATCCCCAGGATGGAAATAAAGGTAATGACCGAGATAAAAGCCTGTTTTCTTTTCGCGGTTAAATACCGTTTGGCGATGAAATATTCGTAGCCCATGCGATCACGATTATTCTTTCGGCCTCAGGAGCGGGAAGAGAATGACCTCGCGGATCGACTTCCGGTTGGCGAAAAGCATGGCCAGACGGTCGATTCCGATCCCCTCTCCGCCCGTCGGCGGCAGCCCGTATTCCAGGGCCTGGACATAATCCATATCGATCGGATGCGACTCCTCGTCCCCTTTCTTCCGCTGCTCAGCCTGCTCTTCGAACCTCATTCTCTGCTCGGCAGGATCGGTCAGCTCCGAGAAGGCGTTGGCAATTTCCATGCCCGCGATCATCAGCTCAAAACGGGCCGCTTCTTCCGGATTGTCTCGAGCGGCCTTGGCGAGAGGAGAGACTTCCTTGGGGGGATTGATGATAAACGTCGGCTGGACGATCTGAGGCTTGACGTGCTTGTCGAAGATAATATCGATGGCTTTTCCGTAGGTCGAAGGCTTCTTCTCCGGAGCGAGGGCCGTGGCGAACTCAATGATACCCTTCCGGTCGTCGAAACGGCCGGGGGCCAGCCCGCTGTAATGAGAAAGCGCGTCCATAAATTTGATGCGTGGGAACGGCTTTTTGAGCGAGATGACGTGCTCGCCATAGGGTAACTCCTCTTTGCCCAAAAGGGTGCGGCTGAGCTCGGACAGGAGTTCCTCCGTCAGGCTCATCATGTCGTCGTAATCGCAGTAGGCTGCGTAGAACTCCAGCATCGTGAACTCGGGGTTGTGTTCGGAATCGATCCCCTCATTCCGGAAATTCCTATTGATTTCGTAGACCTTTTCCAGGCCGCCCACGACCAGCCTTTTTAGGTACAACTCCGGCGCGATCCGAAGATAAAGGTCGATATCAAGGGCGTTGTGATGGGTGATGAAGGGCCTAGCCAAGGCGCCGCCGGGAATGGCGTGCATCATCGGCGTCTCGACTTCGATATAGCCTCTGCCGTCAAAAAATCTGCGGATCAAAGAGATGATCGCACTGCGCACGCGGAAGACATCGCCCACCTCGGGGTTCATGACCAGGTCCAAGTACCTCCGCCGGTAGCGGAGCTCGAACGTCTTGGAGACCGTGCCATTTTTCCGGCAGCGGATGGAAACACTTGGCCAGGAAAGTAAACGCTTCGCAGAAAACGGTCAATTCTCCGGTCCGGGTCTTGAACAGAATGCCCGTCACGGCAATCCAGTCTCCGATATCGAACAGGGAAAATAGGTCATAAGCCTTGGCGCCGGCCGTATCTTCGCGAAGATAGACCTGAAGCTTGGCCCGGCTGTCAGAAATGTGGAAAAACGTAGCCCGCCCCATTTGGCGGACGGATACAATCCTGCCCGGCACGCTGACCTGGATCTTCTTTGCCTCTAGCTCCTCCTTGGTCAGCTGAGGAAACTGGGCGACGACCTCCGTAACGGTATGGGTCGTCTCGACTTTGTGGGGGAAGGGGTCCACGCCCTCCCGGACGAGCTTCTGAAATTTCTCCTGCCGGGCGAGGTCCTGGTCACTTTTTCTTAGTTCGTCCGCCGGCCCGGGCGGATCTTTTTTGGGGGGTTTGTTTTGTTCGTTCATTGGCGTTGACGTCTATTCTCTCCTGTTTAGGCCGGACAGTTTCGATTTTTTTCCGGACCGCATCCAACACACCGTTCACAAAAACGGCGCCCTTGTCGCCGCTGTAGCGTTTGGCAATCTCGATGGCCTCGTTGATGATGACCGCCGGCGCCACCAATTTTTCCGCGAGGAACTCGAAGACGGCGATGCGCAGGATATTGCGGTCAACAAAAGGCATCCGCGAAATCCGCCAGTTCTTGGAGCTTCCCTGGATGAGGCCGTCCACTTCGGCTTTTCGCGAGACGATGCCCCGGACCAGCCAATCCGCGTATTCCTGGATCGGCCCGTCGGCCTTCTTGTCTTTCCAATAGCGAGCCAACAGGATGTCCAGGTCGGCGTCGTTGAATTCCAGCTCGAATAGAATCTGGAGAGCGCTCTCCCGGGCGGTCCTTCTTTTACCCATAAAAACGGCCGCCGGTCAGCCGAGCTTGGACTCTTTGAGCAGGTTCAATGTTTCGATCAGCGAAAAGACCGCGTCCCAGCCTTTGTTGCCAGCTTTGGTCCCGGCGCGCTCGATCCCCTGTTCAATTGTCTCCACCGTGAGGATACCGAAAGAAACCGGGACTCCATCGTCCAGAGCGATTTGGGCTAGACCCTTGGTCACTTCGGCGCTCAGAAAATCAAAATGCGGCGTGTCGCCCCGGATCAGAGCGCCCAGGCAGACGATCCCGTCCACCTTCTTGGCCATGGCCAATTTCTTGGCGACCTGCGGAATTTCGAATGAGCCGGGGACCTTGTAGATCGCGATATCGGCCTCCTCGGCGCCGAGCTTTTTCAACGCGTCCAGGGCGCCGTCCAAAAGCTTTTCCGTGATGAATTGGTTGAAGCGGCTGACGACGAGGGCGACCTTAAACCCTTTGGCTTGGAGTTTTCCTTCGTATGTCTTCATGGCCTTCTCCTCTTTATTTGCCTTTAAAGTTGGCTTTTCGTTTCTCGAGAAATGCTTTGGCCCCTTCCTGACTGTCCTCTGAGGCAAACGTCCTGCCGAACAAACCGGCCTCGGTCCGCAGCCCGTCCTTGAGAGTCTGGTCCAGGCCTTGGTTAATCGCCTGGATGGAATATTGCAGGGCCAAAGGCGCATTGGCGATAATCTCCTGGGCCAATTTTTCGCAGGCGCCGGCCAATTCGGCCAAGGGGACAACCCGGTTGACAAGGCCAGTTTCATAGGCTTCCTTGGCATCGACGGTCCGTCCCGACAGAATGAGCTCCAGGGCCTTGCCCTTTCCCACGAGCCGGGCCAGTCTCTGTGTCCCACCATAGCCCGGAATCAGACCGAGCTTGACTTCGGGCTGGCCCATTTTGGCGGTCTCGGCGGCAATCCGGATATGGCAGGCGAGCGCGAATTCCGTGCCGCCACCCAAGGCATAGCCGTTGATGGCGGCAATCACGGGCTTATTCAAGTTTTCGATCAGCGCCGTTACCTCCTGTCCGCGCATAGCGTACTCTTTTGCCCGGGCCTCATCCAGCCCGACGAACTGACTGATATCGGCGCCGGCGATAAAGGCCTTCTCCCCCGAGCCGGTCAAGATCACGACCCTGACTTCGGGGTCATCCTGGAATTCTAGGAATGCCGAGCGGAGCTCGAGCACGGTTTCAACATTGAGAGCATTGAGCTTGTCCGGGCGGTTGATCTTGATCCAACCGACCCCGTTGGCTTTTGTTGTTAAAAGATTTTTATAGGCCACTCGTCTCCTCCCTTCCAGAAATCTTTTTAAATTTTTTTCTCGTAGATCCTGTACTTTTTATAGACTTTTCCGCCGATCGATGTGACAAACCTGTTGACCGGCTCATTGTCCTCGAGCTGCCAGGACGTCTCGCACCATTCATAGCCCTTGGCGTTGGCGTTTTCCTCCAGCTTGGAATACAAGAGATAGTTGACGCCCGTCTGGCGGTATTCCTTTAGGACGCCAAACACCAGAACGCGCAGGCTTTTGATCTTTTTCCGGCCGAGCAGGAGCTTGAAAATCCCGGTCGGGAAGAGCCGCCCATTCATCTTGATCAGGATTTCATTGTAATTGGGAAAGCCGAAGGCAAAGCCGACCGGCTTCCCGCGGTCTTCGGCGATGATCACCAGGTCCAGGTCCGCTAACTGGGCGAGCTCTTTGGCCATGTGGTCCATCTCGTTCTCCGTCCATGGCACGAAGCCCCAGTTCCTTTCCCAGGCATGATTGTAAATATATTTGACGATTTCCGCTTCCTCTTTCAGATTCTTCTTATTAAAGGTGCGGCAGGTGATGGTCGTCTCCTTCTTAATCTTGTCGAGGATCGCCTTGACCTTTTCTGTCTTCTCCTCGTGCGTACTCATGACAAATGCATAGAAGTCTTTGGCTTTGGCCAACCCGCATTTTTCCATTAATTCCAGGTAATAGGAAGGATTGTAAGGCATCATGATGACCGGCGGGGAATCGAAGCCTTCGAGAAGAAAGGCGCATTCATCATTCAAGGAGATGTTGACCGTGCCTCGCAAGACATCCATGCCCCGCTCTTTTCCCCAGGCGGCGACCGCGCTGAGCATCGCCCTGGCCGTCTCAACATCGTTCAGGCTTTCATAAAGGCCGAAGAAAACGATCTTTTCATGATGGAAAGCGTTGTGATTGTCGTCCACGATGCCGACGATCCGCCCCACCGGCTCTTCTCCTTTATAGGCCAGGAACAGCTCGCGGCGGGCATGCTCAAAAAAGGGATTTTTTTTGATATCCAGTTTCTCTTTGACGTCCGCAATCAAGGGAGGCACCCAATGGGGGTCCTGCCGATAGACCTGCCGGGGAAACCGGATGAAATGGCGAAGGTCTTTATTAGTTTGGACTGTCTTGATCCGAAGGGCGGCCACGTCTTTCCCTCAATTTTTCCTATTCTACCAAATTGCCCTTCTTTTTGCACGAAAAAAATAGGGCTCGGCTAAAGGGACTTTCCATCTTGTGTTTCGGGCGGCGTTTATGTTAATAACATTCGTGAGCACGCTCAGCTTCAAAGGAGACGGCCATGATCGCGAAAACGGATTTTGAAGAATTGCCTGTCGGCAAGTTGAGATGGAAGTGCGACGCCTCTTCCCTTCCCTTCGCCACGACCAACGAATGCGAGTCCTGTGACGAAATCATCGGCCAGGACCGGGCCCTCAAGGCCCTTCAGACCGGCCTCGACATCAAGAGCCTTGGCTACAATATCTTCATCACGGGCATGGTCGGCACCGGCCGCACGACAACCATCAAACAGTTGCTGGAGAGGCTGGAAAAAGGCGACCAGCCCCCGGACGATATCCTTTATGTCAACAATTTTAAATACGCCGATGAGCCGACGCTGATCACCATGCCGCCGGGCAAGGGCAAGCTGTTCTCGGCGGCCATGGACAACCTCCTCGAGATGCTGAAGCACAATATTCCCGAGCTTCTCAAGAGCAAGTATTACTCCGAGAAGCGCGATTCCATCATCGAAGGCCAACAGCGGAAACAGAAAGAAATCCTACAGGGCTTTGAAGAGGAGGTCGCCAAAGAGGGCTTCTCGGTCATCCAGGTCCAGATGGGATTGTTCGTCAAGCCGGACTTGATCCCGGTCATCGACGAACAGCCTGTGCCGTTCAACAAGCTCGAGGCCCTGGTCAAGGAGAAAAAATTTCCGCAGAAGGCCTTGGATGCGCTCAAGAAGAAATACGAAGAGCTGTCGGCGAAGCTCGATGAGATCTTTGGGCAGCTCCGGGACATCGAAGAGGAAACGCGCGCGCTGCTCAAGAACTGGGACTCCGAATCGATCACACCCATGATCCAAGGGGCCGTCTCCGAGATCAACGCTAAATTCCCCTTTCCCAAGGTCCCCGACTATCTCAAGGATATCGAGGCCAACCTGATCCAGAGCATCGACCTCTTCAAGAACCAGAAAAAAGAAGACAAGGAAAAGGAATTCGTCGACCCGTTCTTGGAATATCACGCCAACCTGCTCGTCGATAACTCCGACCTGAAGCATGCGCCGGTCGTCATGGAAACCAACCCAACCTACATCAACCTCTTCGGCTCCATCGAATCGACGGTCAGCCGGTTCGGGGTCTTGCAGACCGATTACACCAAGATCAAAGCTGGTTCGTTTCTCAAGGCCAACGGAGGGTTTCTGGTCATCAATGCCCTGGACGCCCTCATCGAACCCGGCGTCTGGATGACCTTGAAACGGACGCTGCGCAACCAGATCTTTGAGATCCAAAATTATGCTTCGTTATTTCTGTTCTCGACGACGCGCCTCAAGCCCCAGTCGGTCAAGGTCAACGTCAAGGTCGTCATGATCGGCGATGAGGAAATCTACAACCTGCTCTATTTTGCCGATCAGGACTTCAAGAAGATCTTCAAGATCAAGGCCGAATTCGACTCCGAGATGAACAAAACGAGCGGTACCGTCCGGGATTATGTCCGGTTCATCAAGAAGATTTGTGACGAGGACAAGTTACTCTCCTTCGATCAATCGGGGATGGCCTCGATTGTCGAATACGGGACGCGCATTGCCGGACGGCACAAAAAGCTCTCCACCCGATTTCATGTCATCGCCGATGTGGTCCGGGAAGCCAGCTATTGGGCCCAGAAAGACAATCAAAAAATGGTCGGCGCCTCCCATGTGGAACAGGCCGTCAAGGAACGGTTCGAACGGGTCAGCCTTATCGAGGACAAGATCCAGGAGATGATCGAAGAGGGCACGATCATGATTGATACGGAGGGCAAGGTCGTCGGCCAGGTGAACGGTCTGGCCGTTTACAGCATGGGCCAGTTTTCCTTCGGCAAGCCCTCACGGATAACGGCCCGAACCTCTATCGGCAGGGCCGGTGTGATCAACATCGAACGGGAGGCGGACATGAGCGGCAGCACCCACAACAAGGGCGTGCTGATCCTGGGAGGGTACCTGCGCGGGAAATACGCCCAGAACAAGCCGTTCGCCTTTTCCGCGAGCATCGCTTTCGAGCAGTCCTATTCGGGCGTCGACGGGGACAGCGCCTCCTCGACCGAGGTCTACGCCATTCTGTCCAGCCTTTCGCAACTGCCGCTGAGACAGGACATCGCCGTGACAGGATCGGTGAATCAAAAAGGCGAGATCCAGCCTATCGGCGGTGTCAACGAGAAGATCGAGGGGTTCTTTGACGTGTGCAAGGCCAAAGACCTCAGCGGAAATCAGGGCGTCATCATTCCCCACCAGAACGTTCAGAACCTCATGCTCCGGACAGATGTCGTCGAGGCCGCGGCTAAGGGACTCTTCCATATCTACCCGGTCAAATCGATCGATGAAGGCATCGAGATCCTCACGGGAGTGAAGGCCGGAGCCAAGAAAGAAGACGGCTCGTTCGAAGAGGATACCGTCAACGCTCTGGTAGACCAGGAGCTCCAAAGGTTGGCCTCCGCTTCGAAAGATTTTTTCGAGGGCGAGAAAAAAGAATAAAAGGTTCTCTTCCTTTTCATGTGGGACATGAAACGCGGAGGCGGTAACGCTCTTGCTCCCGCGAAGGTTTTTAACGCCGTTCTCTCGCCGTCCTCTCGGCGCTGCGGAACTCGCACGATGAGAGAGAACATCTCCCACGATCGGTGCCGCATATTCCGAATCACGGCAGTCCGTGGCAAGGCTCGCACAGTCCTCGCGCTCCGAAGACGGAGTCCCCTCGAAGACGTTGAGAGAAGGCTAAACCTTCGCTGATGGTCGCTGCAAGCGTCACGGACTCCGGAATTCACCCAAACGAAATGGAAGAGAACCTTTTAAAAAGAAACGGGGACGGCTTTATTTTTTCGAATTTCTTTCTTGTCGCGTCGGAAAATTCAAGGATGAAAAATAGAACCGTCCCCTTTTTATTCTAAGATGAGCAGCCAGCCTTTGCCGGGCTCGAAAGGGATCGAGTCACCGGGCTCGAATTCCGCCTCGAATTGAAAATCCTGGATGGCGGGCGCCCGGAGTTTAGCTTTAGAAGAATCCAACCCCAGCGCTTTCCAGTCGATCATCAATTTGCACATGACCGGCATTCGAGCCCAGCTGGCGAGGGAAACGAGCGCCTTGCCTTTTTTCACGTAGGCTGTGGCCAGAACGTCCGGATGATCTGTTTTGATGGGACAGGAATCTGCCCAATAGCCGACCATTCGGGAATCCTGCATCCCGAAATCATCCCAGATTTTCCAGATCCGGGCCGGGTCGTTTCCGGACCAGGGAAGGCGGTTGGTCATGCCATAAATCATTCCGCGCCACGGGTTGCCGCCATCCTGGAGCATCTCCCCCATTAGACCAAAGGGGATGCCGGAGATCTCGATCAACCAGTAATCGGGAGGCGAATTGAAGTAATCAAAATATTCGCCGAACCAAAGCCGGTTGATGTAGGGAAAATGCTCCAGATACAGGTTAGCGCTCGAGGCAAAGCCATCCCTGGGATTGTACTGACTGGCCGAGTGGAGGTCGATGAGGGCGCCGGGCCTCGTCCGGTCCAGGACCTTTCTCACCCGTTTCATCGTGGTCCGGTCGAATGCGACGTCGTCGATATACAGCCCATCGATCCCCACGTTCTTGGCCAGCCAGTTCAGCCCTTCCAGATAATAGTTGTGCCAGCGAGACATGCCGCTGTTGATGATGGCCGCGTCTTTGAGCTGAGGCACAAACCAGGCGGCAATATAGTCGGACCCGACATGTTCCTGAAGCCAGGAATATCCTCCGCCGGGGCCGCGCGAGAAAATTTCGCTGCCCAAACTGCGCAAAGCAAAGAGCTCGGCCGCCCGGTTGGACAGTTCGCGGATCGTGTTGTAGATCTTGACCTTGAACCCGCGCCGGTGCGCCTCGTCGATGTAGGCCTTCATCTCTTTTGACCGCAGGAAAGGATAGTTGATATAGGGGTTGATGTTGTTGGCGTGGTGGATATTGATCGTGTTGGCGCCCGTTCGGGCTATCTCGTCCAGGGTTCTAAAGGCATGGATGAATCGCGTTAACCACTGAGCGTTCGTATCGATGGTTTTGAACGGCGTCAACAGGAGAGTGAAATCAAAATGCAATTCGTCGCCGGGCCTAAGCGTGCGCGGCCCGCTCGAAGCGGTGAACAGGACCACGCCGCTGCCCGATTCTTTCACCCGGCAGCCGCCTTTGCCGCCGTTCGACCAGGACGGAGGCATGTTCAGCGGCTTGCTCAGATAAAAATTCGTGTTCAGCGGACGGGAATAGTTTTCCGCCCGCAGGGAGCATTGCAGGCCCGCGCTGACGTCGCCGATCCAGAGCGCATCCTGGTTTTTCCTCTGGTCCCAAGACCACTCGAATTCGGGGGGGCGGAGACCGCCCTTGAAGCCGAGTCCCATCATATATTTGGCGGCATTCTTCGATATGGGGATCTCCAGCCGAATGTCCTTGACGTCCAGCGGCTTGACCGCGCTCAGTTTGACCTTGAATTCGATATAGCCGTCCATCTCCATCTGAGCCCGGCATTCCATGGTCACGGCCTCGCAAATATTTTTTGATTCCCAGGCCACGGCTCCGGGCTTCTGTTTGGTGAACGCAAAGCCGGCCTCTTTCCAGGACAGAATCGCCCCGGCGGAGTCTTCGAGGGCCAATTGGACAGGGCTGGCCAGGACATCCCGGCCCTTTTCCACAAGGCGGGTCACGTCGGATGCAAAAAAGCTCTGGATGCGCTGGGGAAAACCGGAAGGCCCGAGGGTAACACTCCGTCCCAGGCAGCTGACTGTGTTTCCTCGGACCGCGAGCTGCGTAAACGGCGCCACGACCTCATCATCAAAAGCGATGCGCGAATCCAGCCAGCGCAGTCGTGACTGCCGCCCGGGCTCACTGTCCCCCGCGTCAAGAAGGGCGTCGTTTCCGACTTTGAGGGATATCCTAACCTGTCGCTCTGCAATTCCCGTTGGGGAAACACTCACCGTCCCTTCATAAAGTCCCGGCCGGCAATCCCCTGGAACCTGGACGCCGCACCAAAAGGCCTGGATTTTTCCCTTTTCAACAGCGCAGACTTTTTGGAGCGGCTCACCGTTCCAATCGATGCCGCCGGTATTGACACATCGGAGAGCAGACGCAGGAATCGAGACTCCCGCTTCCGTATTTTTCAGATCGCTGAAGCGAACCGCCAAATCCGGAATCGCTTGCCGGCAGGCATAGACGCCGATCTGAAAGGCGTAGAATTCGCCGCGCGCCGCTTCGCCGCGGAATATTTTCTGGGGACCGGTTTGGGCCCATCGGAGGGGCAAATCGTCAGCCATGCGGATGGGATACTTGCGGTCCTCCGGAAACAAAAGGAACGGCTCACTGGAATACCTGCCCAGGAGGGCATGCGTCTCTCCGGCCATAGCGATAACTTCCATGGGATAAACGCTGCTAAACTCATCGACGGACTGGAACTCGACAACCTTCGCCTCGGGAAATTTCTTGAGCTCGTTCACAGAAAGGCCTTTGGCGGCCAGGCCGTTGCGGACGAGCCAGGCCGTCTCTGCGGTCAGCTCGGGCTCGAGATATTTGGCATTGGGATAATTCCTGCCGCCAGCGAGTCGATAAGGCATATAGTAAAGGAAATAATCCGCCGGAACGGCGGAAGGCTGAAAGATAATCTCCCCGAACTCCCTGTTTATATCCACAGCCAATACATTTTTCAGGCGAAAGCCCGACTTGGCATCAAACACCAGGATCCGTTTCTTTTCCGGCTGCAGATCCCTTCTCCGCCAGGAAACATGGGCCCGGACGGCATCGGCCTTGGCCTCGACCCGGAGAACGGCGCGCTGGTTGCCGAGCTCATCGCCATTCCACTCCCCCGTCTTGTAGGGAATCTCCTGACTGAATAACAGACAGCAAAATTGCAGGGCCATCCCTAGCCAGACCCGTCTTCGAACCAAAGCTCTTTTTCTCTCCGCCAACATGTCCATCGGAATTCTCCTCTAGTTCTTGCAGACGATCTCGTTGATCGACCAATGGCGGGCTTCATGAGGGCGGGTCAGCGTGATCCTCAGGTAGCGGATCAGGCACGTTTCGAAACGAATCTCCACTTTGTATTTGGAAAAGTCCTCGATCATCGACCGGTCCAACGGCGGGAAAAACGAAGGATTTTCGCGAAGCGTCGTCCACTGTGTCCCATCCAAAGATCCTTCCACGACGAAACTCCTGGGAAAATCCAAGGGGTTGTTGTTCAGCAACAGCTCGACCTGCCGCAGACGAAGCGGCGAGCCAAGGTCGAGTCGAAAATAATCGCCCTGGCGCTGGGGATAGCCGGTGGACCAGCCGGTATTCAAGTCGCCGTCAAAGGCCTGCGCGGCCAAAAGCTTGTTCAAGTTGGCCTCGGCTTTCCATTTCGTCCGGTCGCCGACTTTGACCAGCTGTTCCTCGTCCTGCCTCTTGGTGGCGACCGGGAACCGCCTGATCAAGAAATCCCCGTCGCTTTGGGCGACCAGCTCCACGCGGCTGGCAAAATTCCGGAGCCGCCGGACGATCTCTTTCCCCTTTTCCGGACGGTATCCCTGCGTATGGACCAGCAGATATTCGACCGCTAGGCCGTTCAAAAGCTCAAATGTGGATTCTGAGGGAAATTGCTCCATGGCTTCCCGGATTATGCGATAACCCGGCGGAGCATACCCGCTGTATCCGTTGACGATATTCTTCCAATGATAGATCGAATAATATACCGCGGCTGCATCCTCGAACTCTTCCCAATCATGGGCAGGCATGGGAAGCTCGACGAGCGATGCCTCCTTGGGCAGCTCCCGGACCGCCGCATAAATTTTGGGGATGCGCCTTCCAATATTCACCTTGGCCAGAGGCAAGGGGAACGAAGCATAGTCAGTCAGAATCAGGAGAGCTATTATTCCCATCCCGATCATTCGAACCCGCGGACGTTTCCATTTTTCCAAAAAGAACAAAACGCCCCAACCGCTTAAGACGGCCAGGCCCAGCATCATGAGAACAGCAAAGCGGCTTGGGACTCGCAGGTTCTGGAAGCCGGGCACCCAGCTGTAGAACAGGCCGTATACCCCGCCGATGATCTCCCGGCCAAGAAGTTTGGCGACCGGCCCGAGAGAAAGCAGCCAGGCAACAACGGCGACGAACAGGTAAAATTTCTGGGGAGGGCTCGCGGCCCGGAAGAAATTGGCCCAACGGACCCTGAGAGTCGTGTCGAGCAAGACCCTCAAAAGAAGCGAAATCAAAAGTATCAAGACTGGATTTCTTAGCTGATGGACGGAAACATGAAGCCCGCCCAGCTTCCATTCGAACCCGCCCGTGACTCCGACGATAACGGCAAAAACAAACAGCAGGAGATTCAAAACGTCCCACCAAATCAAGCGCCGCTTTGGGCTGCCTGTTTGGAGCGAGCCTGCACTCCTGATTTTTTTTGTTCTTCGCCACCAAAAGAACGTCAAAGCGATGGGCACGAAGCCCGGATAGAGCTGCCATTCCTGCGCTCCCAGCGTTCCCGTCAGCCATCCCCAGGGCACATTCCAGGCGGGCGCAGCCAGGAAATGCTGAAGTTCCGCAGAATAAAACTTCACTTCCCACAACGGCCTCGAAAATAGCATCCTCGCATGAAGCTTGAAATAAGAATAGAAATACGGAAAAAGCAGGGCAGCGCACAAAGCAGCGAGCAGGGCCATTTTCGCCCAAAAGGACCCGCTTCGCCAAACTCCCTGTTTCAGGACAAGATAAAGGAACAAAAATCCAACAAAAAGCGTCAAGTGCTCACCATAATAGCTACAACTGAAGACCTGGAGCAGGTAGAAGAAGGCCACCCCCAGGATATTTCGGACGGTCGGGTTCTCAAAAAAACGGTGGATGAACAGAAAGCACAGCGGCATCCAGGCAAAATAGAGAAGCTCCAGGTGGCTGATATGGGCGAACCGGTAAGGGAAAAAGGCAAAAACCAGGCCGGCCGCAAAGCCCGCCGCCCGCGAAGCTGTCAGATGCCTCACCAGATAATACATGCCCAGCCCGCAGAAAAAAAATGACAATATGAAAAGAACATTATAGGTTAGGACCGGATTGCGGCTGAGGAGTAGGACGGGAGACCCAAGAAGGGCCTCGGCGGGAAGGCTGTCGCCGTAATACAGGGTGCTGCGGTGGGGATAAAAGATATTCGCATCCGCAATTTGCGCAAACCCGGAACCCGCCGCGCGGACCTCCCAAGACAACAGCCAGACGGTATATAGAGGGTCCCTGAGGTCGGATGGGACATGATCTTCCATATGAAAAAGCAAGGGGTAGGTCATGGCCAAAGAAAGGAGCATTAGGAGCAAGACAACAGCCCAATCCTTTTTTCCTGCTTTTAAAACCACCCGATTCATTTTAAAAATGATTTATTCAAGCGAAACTAAGCGCTTGAGATGCCGGACTTCGTTCCTAGTTAACAGCCTCCATTTTCCGGACGGAAGGTGCTCCAGCTGGAGGCCGGCAAAGGCGACTCTTTTCAGCCATAAAACGCGGTGCCCGACCGCCTCGAACATCCTCCGGACCTCGCGCTTTCGTCCCTCATGGACCTCCACCTGGAGAACGCTCGTCTGAGGATTATGCTCGAGCGGAGAAATCTTGGCCGGCGCCGTTTTTCGGCCGTCCAAAAAAATCCCATTCTGAAGCTTTGAAATTTCCCCGGGGGGAATATCCCCGGCGACGCGGACGAGATACGTTTTCTTCACTTCATACCGGGGATGGGTCAGCCGGAAGGCCAATTCTCCATCATTGGTCAAAAGGAGCAGCCCTTCGCTGTCCTGGTCCAGCCTGCCCACTGGAATAACGCCCCTTTCGAGTCGCGGAATTAATTTTCGGATGGTCGGCCTCCGGAACGGATCGTTCAGCGTCACTAAGAAGCCCGCCGGTTTGTTCAGCATGCCATAGACAAAGGTCCTCTCAGTCCGGACCTTCTTGCCGTCCACGTCGACCCGGTCTTCGATATCATCGACTTTGACACCCAGGTCTTCGACGACCTGGCCGTTGACCGCGACGCGGCCTTGGCTGATCAGCTCGTCCGCTTTCCGCCGAGAAGCGATCCCCCTCTGGGCCAAAAATTTGTTGAGCCGGATCTGCATTTAAAAATAAACGTTCAGGCCGGCGCAGAAGGTAAAATCACCCAGCCCCAGCTGGATGCTCTTAATATTCACGGTGACTTTGTGGTACTTCCCTTCGGCTAGGATGGAAAACTTGTTGCCCAGCATGATCTCGAGCCCCGCACCGAAATTCCAGCCTCCTTCGGTGTCTTTGTTGATGTTGTGGATGTCCGCGGTGTAATAGCCGTAGCCGGCGGTCAGATAGGGATGCAGCATGGCCAGCGCAAAAATACATCTCAGGTTGAGGCCAATATAGCTGTAACTGTTTGTCTTGCCATCCCAGTTGAAAAGAAAATAGTCCTCCATCTTGATATTGTGGTCAGCCGTGAAATAATTGAGCTCGGCGGCGAACATCAGGAACTTGATCCCGGCATGGAGCCCATACAGGAACGTCGTGGTCGTATCGAATTGCACGCCTTCGAAGCTCGGCTTTTGGGCCGACACGCCGCCATACCCGCCGAGATAAATCCCGACCTGGGAGTAGGCGGTCGCGGTCAGCGTTACTAAAAGAATCAGGGCCCACACAGGAACCGTCCATTTTTTCATTGACTTCTCCTTCGTCCAAGCATCGATTCTTCTCTTTATATTGGTCGAGGCTTGGCCAAGATTTTGATCATCTTCTTCAACGCACTTCCATTTTGTTCACTTCCTCAGCTCTTGTCAAGAAAACTCATTCTTCTCTTCTTCGTATAGAATAGTGTAGAATAGTGGGCTTGAACTATGGCGAGAATCAACCTGGGCGAGTCGTTCGGGATGGCCATGGGATCTCTGTGGTCGAACAAGCTGCGGACGTTTCTGACCCTGCTGGGGATCATCATCGGCGTCTTGACCATTATTTCCGTCGTCTCGGTCATCCAGGGCCTGAATAACTACGTCTACACGAAAATGTCTTTTTACGGGGCTAATGACTTCTCCGTCTCCAAATTCAGCATGATCGGTTCCTCGCTCAAAGACTTCAAGGAGCAGCTGAAAAGAAAAGACATCACGCTCGACGAGATGCTCCTTCTCCGGAGCACCTGCCAAACCTGCCAGCTCGTCGGCGCGACCGCCAGCACGAGCCGGACCGTCAAGTACGGAAACGAGCAGGTCAAAAGCGTGGAAGTCCGGGGCGTGACCTATCTCGATCACATGATCGGCTCGGTCCTGGAGCTCGATCGGGGACGGCACATTCAAAAAGATGACGAAGATCATTCCCGCTATGTCTGCGTGATCGGCGCCGACATCACCGAGAAGCTCTTCCCCTATCTTGACCCTCTGGGCCGATGGATCAAGGTCGGCAACCAGAATTTCCAGGTCGTGGGCATCGGGAAAAAGCTGGGGAAGGTCCTTGGATTTAGCCAGGACAACTTTGTCCGGCTTCCGATCACGACCTTTCTCAAGATCTATGGCTCCCGGCGCAGCATCAACATCAATATTCATACGGCCTCCCAGGAGATGATGCATGGCGCCCAGGAAGAGGTGCGGACCATTCTCCGGTCCGCCCGGAAGGTCACCTTTGACAAGCCGGATGATTTTTCCTTCCGGACTTCCGAAACATTCATCCAATTCTATAAGAATGCCACCTCCGGCATCTATTTCGCCATGATCGGGATCGCCTCGATCGCCCTTCTGGTTGGAGGGATCGTCGTCATGAATATCATGCTGGTTTCGGTGACTGAGCGGACAAAGGAAATCGGCGTCCGGATGGCCATCGGGGCCCGCCGCAGGGACATCCTGTTCCAGTTCCTGATTGAATCATCGACGATCGCCGGGATTGGCGGCCTCATCGGCATCGTCTGCGGCCTTATCCTGGCCAAGGGCGTTTCGGCCTTGACCCCCCTGCCCTCGGTCGTCGATCCGTTCTCCGTCCTGATGGCTATCGCCATGTCCACGTCGCTGGGGCTATTCTTCGGCATCTATCCAGCCAACAAAGCCGCCAAGCTGGACCCGATCGAAGCCCTGAGGTCCGAACAATGACCCTCAGACACGGCATCCTCAAAGAGATCTTCTCCATGGCCTTCGATTCCCTGAGAACCCATAAGCTGCGCTCGTTCCTGACGCTGCTGGGCATCATGATCGGCGTCATGACCGTTATCGGAATGGTCTCCATCATCCAGGGACTCAATGCCTCTTTCCTGAAAGAGCTCGAGTCGGCCGGCTCGGACCTCATCCTGGTCCAGAAATACGAGCCCGTTCAAATGCGCGAGCTGACCGAGGAAGAGCGAAAGCGCAAAGACTTGACCTATGACGATGCCATGGCCATCGAGGAGGAGGCCCCTTTGGTCAAAGCGGTCGCCGTCAGCCTGTCGCCGTCTATATTTGGAAATATCGAGATTAAATATCAGAACCTGAAGAGCGACAGCTCTTTCCTTGCCGGCGTTAATGAGAAATATCCCGTCGTTTTTAATATTAATTTAAAGGAGGGCAGCCGGTTTTTTGCGGCATCCGAAATCAACCATAACAGCCGAGTCGCGATCGTCGGCTCTGAACTTGCCGACATCCTTTTTCCCCACCAGAATCCCCTGGGCAAAGAGATCCGGATCGGGCCGGAAAAATTCACGGTCATCGGCGTCTTTCAAAAAAGAGGAGAGATCTTCGGGCAGAGCCGGGATAATTTCGCCGTGATCCCCATCACCACCCTTATGAAATATTATCCTTATGACAAATCGAGCCTGTCCATCGGCGCCACTCCCAAAGAGCCCGGCACCATTCAGACGACGATCGAACAGATCGCGAGTGTACTCAGGCAGCGGCGGAAGGTCGGCTACGGCAAGCCCAACGATTTCGCCATCTTCACCCAGGATACGATGTTGGATCTCTATAATCAAATCACGGGCGCGGCGTATCTGGTGATGATCGTCATCTCCTCGATCGGGCTGCTCGTCGGCGGCATCGGGGTCATGAATATCATGCTTGTCTCGGTCAAAGAGCGGACCCGGGAGATCGGCATCCGGAAAGCGCTCGGAGCCAGGGCCAGTGACATCATGAAGCAATTCTTGATCGAATCCATGTTCCTGACCGGAATCGGCGGCATTCTGGGCACGCTGCTCGGCTTCGCCGTGGCCTTTCTTGTCAAGGCGGTGACACCCCTGCCCGCCTCGGTCACGCTCTGGTCGGTATTGCTCGGGTTGTTTGTATCAATCTCGGTCGGCCTGTTTTTCGGGATCTTTCCTTCTCAAAAGGCCGCCAAGTTCGACCCCATCGTCGCCCTCCGCTACGAGTAAAATCCGGGATCAAAGCTACACCTTGGACACATCCGCTAGGAAGAAGAAACGGGTGTTTCAATTTTATCAAAAAAAGAAATATCCTTATGGCATTTGTCAAATGTGTAGCTTTGATCCCTTAGGAATGCTTGATAATATCCTCGACTTTGAGGAGGATGGCGGCCAAATCGGCGTCCGGCTCGCCGGCTATTTCGACGAGCGAGGAGCTCCCTCCCCCTTTTCCGTTTATCAAAGGGGCGACGATAGAAACAAGCGGGCGCATATCGAGCTTCAGGTTTCCCGATGCGGCCAGGATCAAGTGACTCCGGGCCTCGGACTTAGCGCCAAAGAGGACGATATAATCGCCCTGCTTGAGGATATTGAGGGCCAGGAATTTGGCAGCCTCGGGAATTTTTTCTGTGAAGACGTCCTTGATGACCCTCCCTTGGGCCTTTTTTATGAATTCTAGGGCTTCAAACTCGGCCAATTTCTCCTCGCTCTTTCTGGCCAGTTTTCGGACGGATTTTAAGTCCTCGGCGAGCTTCCCGACGGAAGAAGGGACATCCGCCTCTTTCACGCTGAACTGATTCGAAAGCTGCCGGACAATCGCGTTTTTCTGCCGATAATCCGAGAGCGCCCTCCAGCCGCAGACGAACTCGAAGCGGAGGTTGTTCCGGATCCGCTCCCATTGCGTCATTTTGATCAGCCCCACCTCGCCCGTCCTCCGGCAGTGTGTCCCACCGCAGGCCGAATAATCAAAGCCGTCCACTTCTACGACGCGGATCAAACCCTCTTTTTTGGGGGGCTTGCGCAGTGGAATGCCGCCGATTTTTTCCTGAGCGCAGAAATACGTCTTGATCTCTCGGCCCTCGAAAATAATTTCGTTGGCCCGCCGTTCGATCCGGTTGAGCTCGTCGTCGTGAATCTTGACGATTCCGATCTCCACGGTCGAAACTTCGGCGCCGAGATGGAACGACAGCGTCTCGCCCTTGACGATCTCATAAAACGCCTGGGACAAGATATGCTGACCGGAGTGCTGCTGCATGTGGTCAAAGCGCACGGCCCAGTCGATTGTCCCCGCAATTTGAGGAGCCGCGACATCTGTCTCCAAGACGTGGACGATCTTCTCCCCGTCTTCAAATATCTTGAGGACGGCCACCCCTTCGATTGTCCCTTTATCCGAGGGCTGCCCGCCGGATTCCGGGTAAAAACAAGTCTGGCTTAGGACAAGTGCCGGCCGGCCTTCCACAAGGGACCGCTCCACGACATCCGCCTGGAATTGCACCCGATAGGGATCTTCAAAATAAAGCCTTCGTGTTTCGTTCGAGTCCATCGCTTCCTTCCTTATGATAAGACACGGAAAATGACCAGGACCAGGAGCGCCGCACAAAAAACGACGCTGACCGGCCAAATGAGGATCTTATAGACGTCGCGAAGCTCGGCCTTGAAATAATCCGCAGTCAACGCCAGGCAGAGATGAGCCGGCGACAGCAGGATGCCGACAAAGCCGCTGACATAGGCGAACATGAGCAGAACCATGTCCGGATGCCCTTTGCCGATAATCGGCACGAGCAGAGGAAAGGCGATGGCCACAAACGCCTGGTTGACGCCTGTCAGCAGGCCGACGAAAAAGGGCGCTCCGAACAGGAGAAGATAGGCCGAAACGCCGTGAGGCGGAAAGACACGGACCACGGAATCCAACGCTCCCGAGACCTCCAGGACTCTCTTGAAGACCATGAGAGAAGCGGTGAGCAGGACGATCTTCAACGAAACGCTCTTGACAATGAGATCGACTCGCTCCCGCCACTTCATCCTGGAAAAAACTTGAGTCAACAGGCTGGACACCGCGAGCGCCAGCAGCATGTTGAGCTTGAAGACGAAAATCAGAATGATCGTCAGGAAAATCGGCCAAATGCTGAAGAAGACTTTAAAGGTATCCGTCCAACTTTTCGGGCTATTGGTCTCACGGGGCAGAAAAGGCACATGCCGGAAAAGAATGACCAGACCGGCGCCTGCGGCGATCACCGTGAAAGCGAATTGATGCAGGCAGATGCTGATGATGGGGACCTGGACAATCGCTGCGGCCAGGATCAGGTTGACATAGAGAGGCCAACTGTATTCCCAGATATGCCGGAACCAGTAATTAAAGAACGTCTTCCAGGCTGGCGTCAATTTCCAACGCTGGGCCGCCTCTTCAACGATCGGCGCGCCCATCATGGCCCCGGCCGTCATCGGCAACAGCCCGATGAATGCGGATGGGATCGCCAGGATCAGGCGCGGGTCGCGGACCAGATTCTTCAGGGCGTCCACCATTCTGCGGAAATGCCCGCCGGCCTGAAGAACGTCGCCCAGGTAAAGGACAAGGACCAGGATGCCGACGAGGCTCAGGGTTTCGCCGGCCACGAGCGCCCCCATCACATTTTTCACGAAGATCTTGAGATTGAGCCCAAATAGGACCGCAGTCAGAACCGAATCGAGGAAGAGCGCCAGGCCCAGGTCCCACTTGATCTTGATGAGAAAAAGAAGGACGAAGATGATGGCGGCGATCTTGAGCAGGACGATCATTTTACAATACTCGCAAGGCCATGGCCAGGAGCGAAGCGACACGGCCTTCCCGCCTTTGGGAAGCGCCATCCGTCCTTCGTCGGCACGCGATGGCTATGGTCACATCGATTTGACGATTCGTTCGGTGAGCTTGAAGTGTATCTTGGCCGCTTTGGCCAAGGCTTCGATCCCCTGCAGCTTGACGAGCTTCAGCCCCGTTTCTTCCGCCAGCGGCGAGGACCCTTTGGGAAGGTCCACCCCCAAGTCCTTGGACAAGAAATACAGCCTTTTCAAAAATTCCGCCCGGGCCAGGATCGAGGCCGCCGCGACCGCCAGGTCCTCTTCGGCCTTCGGCCGTTGGATGAGTTCGATCGCTCTGCCCTTTTTCATCAAGGCATTGACCACGTAGAGCCGGTCGCCGAACTGGTCTGTGATGGCCTGGCTGCTGGGGACTTTGGCCAGGATGTTTTCGATCACCCGGGCGTGGCCCCAGGCCAATAACTTGTTGAGGTTCCTGAGCTTTTCGTAAAGCTCATTGTATTTTTCCGGGCCGATGGCGACGATCGAATGCGTGTAGCCCTGCTTGAGGATTTCTGCCAGTTCTCGGACCCGGTTGTCCGAGAGGCCTTTGCAATCCTTGACCCCCAGCTCACGGAGAACACTCTGCTGCTTGTCCTCGAGGAAAACGCCGGCGATGACGAGCGGGCCGAAATAATCCCCCTTGCCGGATTCGTCCGTGCCGATGTGTCCCTTGACCGGCGGAAAGAGCTCAGGCTGGTGCATGCCGATGGCGGGCTTTACGTATGGCCAGTGTACATCTGCGCATGCAACCGCTGTAAAGCCTGTTTCTCCTCATTGAGAAATGCGGCCTGTCGTTCCTGCAATTCGTGGAAATCGACCTGATGAGCATCGAACTCCGGACCATCCACACATGCGAACCGGGTCCTTCCCCCAACGTTCACCCGGCAGGCCCCGCACATGCCCATTCCGTCTACCATGATCGGGTTCAAGCTGACGATCGTCTTGATGTTGAACGGCCTGGTGGTATCAGCCACCGTGCGCATCATCACGGTCGGGCCGATGGCATAGACGATGTCAAACGGATGCCCTTGATCAACCAGGATCTTAACCATATCGCAGGCGAAGCACTTCTGGCCCCTCGATCCATCGTCGGTGGATAGATAAAGCTCATCGGCCGCCTGGCTGGTTTCCTTCTCAAGGATCAGCATGTCGGCCGACTTGGCCGCGATAATCGCGACAACCCTGTTCCCCGCTTTCTTCATGGCCTTGATGATGGGGAGGGCGGGAGCTGCGCCTACACCTCCCCCGACAACACAGACTTGACCATATTTCTTGACCTCACTGGGATTCCCCAAAGGTCCGCAGACATCTATAATTTCATCGCCCACGTTTAGCGCGCCCATTTTCTCGGTGGAGGCTCCCACCTCTTGGAAAATCAGGGTCAAGGTCCCTTTCTGCCCGTCCCAATCTGCCAAGGTCAAGGGAATTCGCTCGGCCTTATCATCCACCCTCAGGATCACGAACTGCCCCGCCTGAGCTTTCTCTGCGACAGCCGGCGCCTCCACCGCGATCAGCTTGATTTTCCGCGCCAATTCTCTTTTTGCAACAATCTTATGCATAACTTACTAACCTTCCCGTGATTTTATTAAGGCCAAAAGTCTACCTCAATCTACTATAAAATGCAAAAATCTTTTTGTCGCCGAACTACTCGCTGGAACGATTGTATCAATAAGTCTTCTTCCATTTCGTGTGGGTTGAAAAGGGAGACGATCCGGGAACGGCGTGAAAAACCCGGATGGGGAGCGAAGCCGTCTCTGAATCGTCTCCCAGGCGATTTTACTTGATTAGGTTGCGGTTCTTTGCTTCCCAGATGAGATCAGCCCGGAACTTGGGATGGGCGATGTTGATCAGGGCTTTGGTCCGTTCCTGCAGGTTCTTGCCATGGAGATAAGCCACGCCGTATTCGGTGACGATATAGTGGACATCGCCGCGAGTCGTCACGACGCCCGCGCCCTGCTTCAAAAAGGGGACGATCCTCGTCATCTCCCCCTCCTTGGCCGTCGAGGGCATGGCGATGATCGGCTTTCCGCCTTTGGAATGGGCGGCGCCGCGGATGAAGTCCACCTGTCCGCCGAAGCCGCTGTAGATGTACGTTCCGATCGAATCCGAGCAGACCTGGCCGGTGATATCGACCTCGATGGCCGAATTGATGGCGATCATATTGTCGTTCTGCGCGATAAGGAAGGGATGGTTGACATAATCCGTCGGATGCGCCTCAATGACGGGGTTGTTGTCGATGAATTCATAGAGCCGCGAGCTTCCCAGGGCGAAGGTAATGACGACCTTGTTGGGATGGAACGTTTTCTTGGCGCCGGTGATGATGCCCTTCTCGATGGCCTCCATGACGCCGTCCGAAAGCATCTCGGTATGGATGCCCAAATCGCGCCGGTTGCTGAGCGAGGCGAGGACAGCATCCGGAATGCCTCCAATGCCCAGCTGTAGCGTGCTGCCGTCATCGATCAGGTCGGCGATGTATTTGCCGATCTTCATCTCCACTTCCGTGGCCGGGCTATTCTCCAGCTGCGGCAGCGGCTCGTCCACTTCGACGATCTTGTGGACTCGGGAGACGTGGATGAAGGAATCGCCCAGCACCCGCGGCATTTTGTCGTTGACCTGGGCGATCACGATCCTGGCCGTTTCCGCAGCCGCTTTAGACGCCAGCACTTCGACGGACAAGCTCATGAATCCGTGCTCGTCCGGAGGGGACAAATGCAGCACGGCCACGTCGATCGGCAGCAGGCCCTTCTTGAACAGGCCCGGAATCTGGTGCAGGAAAATGGGGACATAATCGGCCCGCCCCTCGTTGATCGCTTTTCGATCTGCCGGCCCGACGAACAGCGAATTGTGGCGGAAATGTCCTTCCATATCGGGCTTGGAGAGAGGGTCTTCGCCGAGGAGAAGGACGTGGGTGAGCTCGACGTCCTCCAGCTCGTCCTTTCTCTTGGCCAGGGCCTTCATCAAGACATAAGGTGTGGCAGCGTTTCCGCTGATATACACGCGGTCATGACTTTTAACGACGGACACGGCTTCTTCGGCCGTGCACAAATTTTTTTTATAATCATCGACCCAACTCATTTAAACCTCCAAACTGTATGAGCAATTTGTCTTAAACAAAAAATAGCGATAAAGACGGCTCCTTGCTCGCTGTTTATGGCGTATGTTTTCCTACGTTCAATAAATATTTATGCATTTCCGAGGCCGCCACGCGTCCATCGCCCATGGCCAGGATGACCGTGGCTCCGCCGCGGACGATGTCCCCGCCGGCATAGACGCCTTCCAAGCTGGTGGCCATGGTCTTCCAATCCACGTCGATGTTGCCCCACTTCCCCATTTTCAGCCCGGGGATCGTCTGGGGGATGAGCGGATTCGGGCTCTGGCCGATGGCCACAACGACCAGGTCCACGTCGGTGACGAATTCCGAGCCCTTGACCGGGACCGGCCGGCGCCGACCCGATGTGTCGGGCTCGCCGAGCTCCATGCGCAGGCATTCCATGGATTTGACCCGGCCCTTGCCGTCGCCGACATAACGGATCGGCGAGGTCAGAAAATGGAATTTGATGCCTTCTTCCTCGGCGTGCTTAACTTCCTCGATACGGGCGGGCATTTCCTGGCGGGAGCGGCGGTAGATAATGATTGCCCGCTCCGCGCCCAGCCGCTTGGCCGTCCGCACCGAATCCATGGCCACGTTGCCGCCGCCGATGACGGCGGCACACTTGGCTTTATACACGGGTGTATCGTAGTTCGGAAAATCATAGGCTTTCATCAGGTTGACACGGGTCAGATATTCATTGGCCGAGAAAACGCCGACCAGGTTCTCCCCGGGGATCCTCATGAAATTCGGGAGGCCCGCTCCCGAACCGACGAAAAAGGCCTCGTAGCCTTCGGCCTTGAGGTCGTCGATCGTGGCCGTCTTGCCCACGACGAAACTCGTCCGGATCTCGACGCCGAGTCTCTGAAGGTAATCGACTTCGGCCTTCAGGATGGACTTGGGCAAGCGGAACTCCGGAATGCCGTAGACGAGCACTCCGCCGGAGATGTGGAGCGCTTCGAAGATCGTGACCTGGTGCCCCAGCTTGGCCAAGTCGCCGGCCACGGTCAAACCAGCCGGGCCGGCGCCGATCACGGCCGCCTTCTTCCCCGTCGGCGGCGGGATGGGAGGCAGGTTGACTGTGCCGCTCCCGCGCTCAAAATCAGCCACGAACCGCTCCAGGTTCCCGATGGCCACAGGAATGCCCGTGCCCTTCTTCATGGTACAGACTTCCTCGCATTGCGTTTCTTGGGGACAGACACGGCCGCAGATGGCCGGCAGCGAGTTGGTCTCCTTGATTTTCCAGACCGCTTCGAGGAAGCTGCCCTTTTCAACCAGTTTGACGAAGCTCGGTATGTCGATGCCGACCGGGCAGCCGGCCACACACTGAGGGTTGGCGCAATCCATGCAGCGCCGGGCTTCGGCTATCGCGGCTTCGGGACCGAGGCCGAGGTTGACCTCCTTAAAAACTTTGTTCCGCTCCTCGGGCTCCCGCTCCGGCATTTTCTGGCGCGGCAGTTTCATCCGCTCTTTGACGGCCATGGCCTTGCGCTGCGCTTTCCGCCATTCCTTGTCATATTCTGCTTTCAGTCGCGCTTTTTGTTCGGGGGAAATGTCCTTTTTCTCGTCTGCCATTATCGTCCTCGGATCAATCGTAGCTCTTGAATATCACGGCTCATATCCAAGCCTTTGTAGACGTCGGGGTCGGAGGCAAAGCCCCGTGCGGGAGTCTCGCTCATGGGGACACCGGACACTGCAAATTTTTTGATGTCGGTCCTCGCGTCCAGGAGAAAGGTCTCATGACTGACATGGTCGCGGCTCATCCCTCGGAACGCCGGGACCTGTCCGGACAGCTCATGAAAGACGTCGGAGGTATTTTTGTAGGCAAAGCCCTCCAATCCCATTTTCCGGGCGAGCTCGAAAATGATCTGCCAGCCGGACTTGGATTCTCCCATCGGCTCTACCGCACGCTCAAATTTCTGCAGCCGGCCTTCGATATTGACAAAAGTGCCATCGCTTTCGGCAAACGTCGCCTGCGGCAGGATGACATCGGCGATGTGGCTGTTTTTATTTCGATAGCTGTCCTGGACAACAACGAATTCCGCAGGCTTCTTACCAAAGGCGGGCCATGGCCCGGCCAGATAGAGCGTTTGATAAACAGGCCGGTCGGCCCCCTGATCCGTTGACCCCGGATGATCATCGATCCTTTGAAAAAAAGCCGAAATCTCCAAAGCTCCGCGGGTATTGCATTCCGAATCCAGAGGAATCATCGTTCCCTGCGTCTGGAGAGCCAGGTTCCAAAGGGCGGCCAGATTGGCAGGGCCTGACAGGCCTTCGCAGAATCCTGCGCCAAAAAGAAACGCGGGGGGCTTCCGTTTTTCGAGAAACAAAGCCAGCTTGAGCCATTTTTCTTGCGGGATTCCGAGAGAGGATAGGATGTCAAACACCTTGAAATCCAGCAAGCATTTCTTGAATTCGGGAAAGCCGTCGATCTTGGCGGCTTCCACGGAATTGTTGCTCTCGATAAGGACTTTGGAGAGGCCGCCGATCAAGGCCTGCTCCTGCCCGGGCTGGGTTTTGATCCAGGCCGATGCGCAGCGCTTGATGCAGAGCTCCTCCGGCCCGACGAGAATGAGCTTAGCCCCCTTCCGGATGGCACGATAAACCTCGAGCCAGATCATCGGCTGCGTGACCGGAAGGTTTTCGTCGAAGACGATGATCGACCTCGCCCGGCCTATGTCAGAAATTTTAAAATTCAGGGGCACCTCAAGATCCTGAGCTCTGCCGAAATTGCGCAGCCGGGCTTGGGGCGAACCAGCTTCCGCGCCCAGAATATGGTCTGTCTTTAATCCGTGGCGCCCGAACTTCTGGAAAGCATAAATATCCTCGCAGGAATCCTGGGCCGAACTCGCCATAGCGATGGGCCTGGCCTCGGGGTCGGACAAGTTCTGGGCGACAACTTTCAAAGCCTCTTCCCACGAGCTCTCTTGGAGCCGGCCGTTTTTTCTGACCATGGGCTTGACGATTCGGCTCTGATGATAAACCGCGTCCCGGACCAGGAACCGGCCCTTGACGCACGCCTGGCCTAGGTTGACGGAACCCATTTCCGCAGGCCTCGAGCGCAGGATCCTCCCCCGCTTCAGCTCGAGCGTCAGCTGGCAGCCTTGACCGCAGAACGCGCAGATGGAATTTTTCTCGGCGTCAAGAGCTGGCTCTGCGCTCGCGGCCTTTTCAGTCAGCGCTCCCGAAGGGCAGACATCGAGGCATGCCCCGCAGAATTGACAGTGGGAATCCATGAGACGGCGACCGAGCGCCGTTCCGACTGCGGTTTTAGGCCCGCGGTTGATAAAGGCCAGCGCCGAGACTCCCCTCACCTCGGAGCAGATCCGGACACATCGGCCGCAAAGAATGCACAGGCTATAATTGCGGTCAAAGAACGGATCGTCCGTCCGGATGTCTAGATTGCCGTCTAGAGGGGGAAAGCCGGAGCGATCCGGTTTCAAGTATTCGATGACCTTTTGTAGATCGCATCGGCTATCGTTCGGACCGGGGACGCAGGCCTTCTTCTGGCCGGGGATCAGGCCGGCACCGGGATGCTCGGAGAGGATGAGTTCGAGAATCTGACGGCGCACTTTCTGAAGGCCGGGGGTCGCCGCGGCGACTTCCATCCCGTCCTCGGCGTTTGTGGCGCAGGCAGACACGACACCTTTCCGGCCCTTGATTTCGACGATACAAAGGCGGCAGCCCGCAAAGGGGACGAGCCGGGGATGATGACAAAGCGATGGAATGAAAATCCCATGATCGCGGGCGATCTCTAGAATCGTCTTTTTTTCCGCGACGTCGATCCGCCGGCCATCAATCGTAATCTTCATTTCGCTCGTCGTCCCGTTTTGCGCTTGGGAAGGATTTTGACCTTCTTCTTTCCCGCCGTTAAACCCCGGCAGACCCGCGCCGGGCAGTTTTTTTTCTTGATGTGAGCTTCGTATTCCTTCCGGAAGGCGCGGAGCAACGTCAGAACTGGGTTCGACGCAGTCTGGCCCAGGTCGCATAATGACGCCGTCTTGACGGTCTTCGCCAGTTCCTCGAGTCGTTCGATATCGCCGTCCCGTCCCTGGCCTTTCGTGATACGATCCAGCATACCGAACATCTGTCTTGTCCCGATGCGGCAGGGAGCGCACTTGCCGCAGGACTCCTCGTGGCTGAGCGCTAAAGAATGGCGGGCGACATCCACCATGCAGGTCCCTTCATCCATCACGAGCATCCCGCCCTTGCCCATCGTCGAGCCGGCCTGGGAGATGGCATCAAAGTCGACGGGAACGTTGATTCTTTCCGCAGGGATGAATCCTCCGGAAGGGCCGCCCGTCTGAACGGCCTTCAATTTTTTGTTGTCCTTGAGGCCGCCGCCGATATCAAAAATGATTTCCCGGAGCGTGGTTCCCATGGGGACTTCAATCGTTCCCGCGTGTTTGATGTTGCCGACCAGGGAAAAGATCTTGGTTCCCTTGCTCTTTTCGGTCCCGATCCTCGTGTACCAATCCGCGCCCCTGTTGAGGATAATGGGCACATTGGCCCAGGTTTCGACGCTGTTGATATTTGTCGGCTTTCCCCACAAGCCCTCCTGGTCCGGATGCGGAGGCCTCTGTCGCGGAAATGCCTTCCGGCCTTCAAGGGCGGCCATCAGGGATATTTCGTTGACCGAGAGGAAATCTCCCGCGTCCTCGACGATGCGGATGTCGAAATGAAATTCGGACCCGAAGATGGACTGGCCCAGCAGGCCGTGCTTCCGGGCCTGTTCCAAAGCCAGGCTGACGTGTTTTAGGGCCAAGGGATATTCCCTCCGGACGTACATGAATCCTTCGGAGGCGCCAACGGCGTAGGCGCCGATGAGCATGCCTTCGATCACGCTGTGAGGGTTTCCCTCCAAAAGGCTCCGGTCTATGAAGGCGCCGGGCTCGCTCCCGCCGGCATTGCAGACGATATATTTGGGATGCCCATGGGCCTCGCGGCAGAATCCCCATTTTCTCCCCGTCGAGAAGCCGGCGCCGTCCCGTCCCCTCAAGCCTGAAGCCGTTATCTCCGCGATGACGGCATCGGAGGTCATATCAAAGAGCGCTTTGGCCAATGCCTGATAGCCGTCCAAAGCGATATAGTCCTCGATCCGTTCCGGGTTGACATGAAAATGATTTTCAGTCAACAGCCGCATCTGTTTCCGATAAAAGGGCAAGCTCTTCTGCTGAGGGATTTTGCGTCCGGTACCTGGATCTTCAACCGCCAGCGACGGCACGACCTTGTTTTTTAGAATGGTCTGGTCTATGATGGCCGGAATATCCTTGGCCTCGAGCTTTTTGTAGAATATGCCATCGGGATGGATGACGATACTCGGCTCCATCTCGCAGAAGCCGTGGCACCCCGTGACCGCGATGCCCACGGCGTCTTGGAGTCCTCTCTCTTCCAGCTCCCGCCGCAGAGTCTCAAGCACCTTCAGGGCTCCGCTGGTCTGGCCGCACGTGCCCGCGGTGACGGCAATCGTCTTTTGATACGAGGGCCGTTCTTCCAGGATTTTCATCTTCCACTCCGTGAGATGATTGGGGTGCGTCAGCATTCTCATGGCGGTTGCTCACTCCATGTCCATTTCTTTCACAGGCTTAGGATTTGGTAATTTCAAACGAAAGGGATCAGGCGAAAAGCTCTTTCCATTTGAGCCCGAACCGTTCAGCGATATTCTTCTTCGTCACCGCCCCTTTATAGATATACACGCCGCGGGCCAGCTCGGTCTTGGCCTTCAAGGCATCCTCGATGCCCTTCTCTCCGATCTGGTGCAGATAGCGGACGACGGTGTTGGACAAAACCTTGGTCAACGTCCGGCTGACCGATGATGTGAAGTTAGGTACGCAGTAGTGGATGATTCCTTCCTCGACATACGTGGGGTGATCGAGGGTCGTCGGCCGGCTGGTCTCTATGCATCCGCCCTGGTCGATGGCCAGGTCGATGACGACAGAGCCTTTCCGCATTCCCTTGACCATATCTTTGGTGATCATGATAGGGGCTCTTTCTCCAGGCCGCAGGACGGCCCCGATCAGGACATCAGCGACTTTTGTCATCCGGACCAAGTTGTATTTGCTGCCGATGAGCGTCTGGACGTGGCCATTGGTCATTTCTTCGATTCTGCGGAGACGGTCCATGTCGTGGCCGACGACGATCGTATGGGCGCCGGCGCCCAGCATGGCCCGCGTCGCGCTCCGGGCGAGCACCCCGCTGCCGATGATGACGACGGTGGCCGGGGGGACGCTGACAACGCCGCCCAGGATCATTCCCCGGCCGCCCTGGTTGGTCTGGAGATAGTGGCCGGCGATGACCAGGCACATCTGGCCCGCTACTTCACCCAGTCCTTCTATGAACGGAAGCGCATCGTCATCCTGTTCGACGATCTCGTAGCCGATCATGGTGACGTTTTTGCCGAGCAGCTCTTCGACGAGATTCCTTTTAGCGATAGCCAGATGCTGGAACCCGAACAGGACCTGGTCCGGCTTGACCAGTTTGATTTCATCGTGGCTGAGCGGAGAAATATTCAAAACGATATCAGAGCGGCCGAAGACTTCCTCTTCGGTAAAGACGATCTTCGCCCCCTGCGAGGCATAATCTTCGTTGGTGTAGCCGGCTTTCAGCCCCGCGCCGGCTTGGACATAGACCGTATAGCCCTTTTCGACTAGAAACGAGACACCGCTGGGAGTCAGGCCGGTTCTATTTTCAATCTTGAAACTCTCATTGATAACACCAACGTTCATCAGAATCCTCCTTCCTTATAAACGTAGGGGCTATGATACCAAAATCGGCGGGGCCGGACAATAAAAAAGAGGAGGAAAGACGAGGTCCGGCAACGGTCTCGCTCCCTCTCAGGTTTTTAACGCCGTTTCCTCACGGCCCTTCTCGGCGCCTGCGTTCCTCACATGCCAGATTTTGGCTCTGAAAAGATGCCCTTGTCCACATTGTGGCATCATTTTTTTCCTGCCCCAGCTCAAACATTCTCGGCGCCCGGCAAAGTGCCGGGTTCCCTCGAAGCGCAGTTCGGAAAGGCTAAACCTTCCATGGTCGCTTCGCGCGTTGCCGGATCTCTCCTGCATGAAAGAATCCCCCCTCGGCGAATGTTGTGCCTAATCCTTTTTATAGATGACCCGGCCGCCGAGGATGGTCATCCGGACTTTGGCATTGCGGATTTCTTCGGGCGGAATTTCAAAGAGGTTCTTGTCCAGGACGACCAGGTCGGCCAATTTTCCGGGCTCGATCGATCCCTTGCTCATTTCGGCGAATTCGGCGAAGGCACCGCCCGATGTAAATCCCTGAATAGCTTCCTCCAGGGAAATTTTTTGCTCGGGGACCCAGCCGTTCGGGTTCTTATCGTCGATCGTCCTCCGGGTGACGGCGGCATAGATTCCCTGGATCGGATCAAGCGGGGCCACGGGCCAATCCGACCCAAAAGCCAGCCGGGCGCCCTTCTCCAGAAGCGACTTAAAGGCATACGTCAACCGGGCGCGCTCCGAGCCGATCTTCTTTTCCGCCCAGCGTCCATCGTCAATGGCGTGATAGGGCTGCATGGAAGCGATGACGCCGAGCCTGCCGAAACGGGCAATATCGGCAGGCCGAAGGTGCTGCGCATGTTCGATCCGAAAGCGCCTGTCCCGCGGGCCGTTCTGAGCCGCGGCTTTTTCATAGATATCCAGGATGATCGCATTCGCCCGGTCGCCGATGGCATGAACAGCAACTTGGAGGCCCGCCCGGTCTGCCGTAAGAACCCTCTTTTCCATGATCCCTTCCGGATACATCTGTCCATGGAGCAGCCCTTTGGTCTTCGGGTCATCCATATAGGGCTCGAAAAAGTAAGCCGTCGCTGAGCCGAGCGAGCCGTCGGCAAAACCCTTCAAGCCGGCCAGCTTCAGGTCGTCGTTCCCGAAAGGCGATTTAAGCTTGAGCCGCTCTAAAATATCGACCTCGGTGACAGGAATATAAACGTACAGCCGGAGCGTCAATTGATTTTTCCGGAGAAGCTCTTGGTAGACCTCGAAGCTCGACGGGTCCGACATATCATGGACCAACGTCACGCCAAGCTCAGCCGCATGTTTCATCGCGGCCCCCGCGGCGCGTAGATTCTGAGCCAACGTCGGGGCCGGGATTTTGTTATAGACGAGGTCCATGGCCGCGTCTTTCAGGATCCCGGTCGGCTCGCCGGTGGCAGGATCCTTGACGATCTCGCCGCCCGGCGGCACGAGAGTGGTCCTAGTCACTCCACCCATTTTGAGGGCCAGGCTGTTGGCCAGGATCATGTGCCCGTCGAGCCGGTTGATGCAAACAGGATTGTCGGGTGTAACGCTGTCGATCCATTCCTTTCGCGGCAGCTCGGGCGGGCTGAATCGTGTATGATCCCAGTCGCCGTTTAGGATCCACTCCCCTTTGGCCAACGTTTTGGCCTTCGCGGCGATCCGCGAAATGAACTCATCCTTGGAAGCCGCATCCCGCAGCTGAATGCTCATCAATGAAAACCCGCCGTTGAGGAAATGGACGTGGCTGTCGATAAAGCCGGGAAGGGCGAATCCCCCTTTGAGGTCGAAGGCTTCGGTTTCGCTCCCCGCCATTTTCCTGATCGCCTTGTTCGTCCCCACGGCGAGGATGCGATTGCCTTGGAAAGCCACGGCTTCAGCCCAGGGCTGTCCGGAATTTCCCGTCCAAATTTTTCCGTTGGCAAGGATTTTATCGGCCATTTTGACCTCGCTGCAAGCGCCTAAAATGAGAATCGATAGGAATAAGATAAATAGAACGCCTCGGCTTTTTCTCATGACGACCTCCTTGGCCAGAATTCATAAGGTATATCTTTCCAGGTCTCTCGGGATGAGGAGCCGGCCTCGATAGTTTCGCCGGACTTCTTCCTCTATTTCTTTTAGCGAGAATTCGACCTCGCCGAAGAAATGGCAGGGAATGAGGGTTTTGACGCCGGCCTCTTCCGCCAGGCGGCCCAACTCCAGTGAATTCGTATGCATTGAGTAAAGAACTGGGTATTGTTCAAAAAAACGGGACGGCGAGCTGCAGTCGTGGCACAGATAATCCAGGCTGCCCGCTCTCTTGATGGGAGAGGAGGCGGCGGGCGTGTCCCCGGAATAAAGGAATTCGATGCCTCCGCTAAGATGGAAATGATAGGCGAGTGATGAAGGATGGTGCGTGGCTTGAAGAGCCGTGACATTTGTTGTCCCTGAGATCGAAAAATCCTGACCGGGAGCGATGGCCCGAAATTCTGCCCTGGTTTTAAACTTGGGCTGACGCAGACCGAAAAGGTCCAGAAACCGGATGCAGAATTGAATCGACTCTTCAGATCCATAAACCCGGATCAAGCCCTCCTCGAGCATCAGACTGTGGAAGACGGCCGGCAGACCGTAGATGTGGTCGGGATGGACATGGGTGACCACGATCGCCTCTAGGTCGCGCGGGTTCAGGCCGAACTTTTGGACCTTCTGGAGGGCGCTTCCCGGGCAGTCGATGAGAATGATTTTTCTTCCGTTGTTAAAAAGAAAAGAAGCGTTGTCCCTCTCCGAAGTGGACATGGCGCCCCCGGTCCCAAGAAAGCCGATTTCGAACATCGGCTGCATTTATAAATAATTTTTCTCGGAAAAGCAAATCACATTTCGCATTGACAGATACCCGCACTTCGGATAAAAAATGGATATGAAGAACGAAGAGCTGCGGGTCTCCTCGCCGGGCCGGATCTGCCTGTTCGGCGAACACCAGGATTATCTCGGCCTGGCCATCATCGCCGCGGCCGTGAACCTGCGGATCACGATCAGCGGGAAGCGGCGGTCCGATAAAATATTCACGATCGACCTTCCGGATATCGGGGAAAAGGAAGAGTTCTACGGCGATCAGGAAATTCCTTACACCAAAAAAAGGGACTATCTCAAAAGTGCCGTCAATATTCACCGGCGACAGGGCCTGCCTTTGACCGGCTGGGACTGCCTTGTCCGGGGGACCATTCCCATCAACGCCGGCACTTCGAGCTCGTCGGCCCTCGTCGTGGCCTGGAACAAGTTCCTACTGGAAGCCGCGGGCGACAAACGCGCCCGGATTCCCGAAGAGATCGCAGAGCTGGGATACCTGACCGAAGTCGCGGAATTCAAAGAGCCCGGCGGGAAGATGGACCATTACACATCGGCCCTGGGCGGTGCCGTCTGGATCCAGTTCGATGAGCCGATGAAGCTGACAAAGCTGGACAATCCGCTTCAAACATTCGTCCTGGCCAACTCCCTCGAAAAGAAGGACACCACGGGCACGCTCGGCTTCATCAAAAGCCATGTCCTGAATGGGACTGCCCGGGTCCGGGAAAAAATCCCCGGCTTCAGCCTAAAGAGCCCCCTGACGGCTGAAGTGCTCAAGGAAATCGACAAGCTGGACGCCGATCACAAACGGCTGCTCAAAGGATCCCTTTTGACCCGGGATCTGACCCTGGAAGGCCTCGCACTTTTTCAAAAACGGCCTTTCGACCATCAGAAATTCGGCGCGCTGTTGACCGCGCAGCATGAGGTCCTTCGTGACCTAGTCCAGATTTCGACGCCGAAAATCGAACACATGATGCGTTCCGCCCTCAACGCCGGAGCGTTCGGTGCTAAAATAAACGGCTCGGGCGGGGGCGGCTGCATGTTCGCCTATGCGCCGAATGAGCCGCAAAAAGTCGCCGAGGCCGTCGAACGGGCGGGCGGACAGCCCTATATCGTCCACATCGATGAAGGAGCGAGGCGGGAAGTTTAGCGAGGAGGAGACGGTATGATCGACGCGACGCAAATCCGAAAAGGAATGATCATAAAAATGGACGACGGCCAGCTCTACAGGGTCCAGGAAATGCAGCTCATCACGCCCGGCCGATGGAAGGCCATGGTCCAGACCAAGCTCCGCAGCCTCAGGGACAACACGGTCCGGGATTATAGGTTCCGTTCCGAAGAGCGGGTCGAGCAGGCGTTCATGGACCAAGTCGAGATGGAATATCTCTATCAGAGCGGCGACGACTACGTTTTCATGAACCACACGACTTACGACCAGGTCTCCCTGACGGCCGAGGCGATCGGCGACGCCGTCAAATATCTCGTGCCCAACGTCATCTTCACCATCGAATATTTCGAGGGCAAACCCGTCAGCGTCGTTCCGCCCATCACAATCGACCTCAAGGTTACCCATACGGATCCTTTTTTAAAAGGCGCCACGGCATCGGCCTCCTACAAGCCGGCTGCCCTCGAGAATGGAATGGTCGTTACGGTCCCGCCGTTCATCAAGGAAGGCGACGTGGTGAAGATCGACACGCGTGAAGATAAATACTTGGAGCGAGTGAAGAGCGCTTAAAAAAGTTTTATTCGGGGACGGACATTTTGATAATATAGAATACGCAACTATCCGTTAATTCCTGATTGGGATGAGTGGCGGGTTGTCGAAAAAAAGACGTCTTGGCTTTTTCGCGGCTCTCCTGTTTATGTCCGGGGTTGCCCCCGTTCCTCTTTTCTCTCAAATCAGGGAAATCGGCGCTAAAATTATTGCGGATGAGGAGTTCCGCAAAAACCAGGACTGGAAACTCCGGGCAGAGAATTGCCTGAACATGGCATCTGCCGACTTCGAAAGGCTGTTCGGAATCCGGATCCTTGTCAAAAAATTCGAGGATTGGAACTCCGGCCGTTCGGCCAAGTCCTTGGAAGCGCTTGCCGAAGACCTTGACGCTCATTTTGATAAAGAGAATAACGATATTCTCCTGGCATTCACGGCGCAGGGGAACCTGGATAAGAGCTATACGGGATATTCTGTTTTCAGAGAGGGCATCATCCTTTTAAAAAATACCGATGATATGCCGCTGCTCGCCAGGACTTTAAAACACGAGCTCGGGCACATCTTCGGCGGCGTCCATGTGGCCGATCCAGGTTCGATCATGGACTACTTTATTCAAGGAGATAATTTTGACACCCTGAATGCGCAGGCCGTCTCTCTCAATCGGGAGCGCCTCTTTAATACCGTTGAATTTCCGATTCCGAAAAAAATGCGGTTGAAAGCGATTGACATCTATGAACAGATTGCTCGTTCGATTCAAATGACCTTGTTTAGAGAAAAGTCGGACGAGGGCCTCCAGCCGGCGATCAAGGGAATCCTCGCACGAGCGAAGATCCTGGGGGTCCTCGGGGAAGACGGAAGGCGTGATCCCTTCTATCTCGACGATGCTTGTGTTTTATTGGCTCAGCTCTATTTAGAGACAAAGGAGTATGACAAGGCGATACAGGCCTGTCAGGCCGCCTTAAAAATCAGCCCGAAAAATCTGGAAACCAAAAATATCATGGGGATCGCTCTCAGAAGAAAAGGACTGATCAACCAGGCCATAGAAAAATACAACGACATTTTAAAAGATAAGCCGAATCATTCCAGAGTCCTTTATAACTTAGGGATTGCCTATTCGAAGAAAGCCGACCTGGAATCCGCCCAATCGGCGTATGCGAAGGCGATTGAACTCAAGCCGAATTTCGCCGAAGCTCACAACAATTTGGGGGAAATGTATCTCCGGATGGGCAAAACCGAGGAAGCTGAAAAGGAATTCCTGAAAGCAGTTTCGATTGGGGCCGAGTTCCCCCTTGCTCATTCCAACCTGGCGGAAGTCTATTGCCGGAAGAAAGACTACGACAAATCCAAGGCCGAGGCTGAAAAAGCCATGGCTATGAACCCGGAATTGCCCGACTCTTATAATATCCTCGGCAATATCGACCATCAACAGGGAAAGACCGAAGAAGCCATCGAAAAGTATCGCCAGGCTTTATCCCTAGATCCCAGTTATGAAAAGGCCTATTTCAACCTCGGCATTTGTTGCTTTGATAAGAATCAGTTGGGAGAGGCGAAGAAGCATTTTTTGAAGGCGCTGGAGATCAATAAGAATTTTGCCGAAGCTCATGCCAGCCTCGGCTATTGCCTGCTCCGGGAAAATAAAACAGATGAGGCCATCGCCGAAATCAAGTTGGGGCAAACGCTCGGATTCCGCTCGGCCAAGACCTATACCAACCTGAGTTTTGCCTATTTACAGAAAGGGATGGCCGACCAAGCGATCGAGGAAGCCGAGAGAGCGGTCGAGCTCGATCCCGGACAGGCGGCGGCTTTCAACAATTCGGGGATCGCCTACATGAAAAAGGGAATGCTCCAGAAGGCGGCGGAGCAATTTCAAAAAGCCATTGAGATCGACCGGAATAACAAAGAGGCCCTCTTCAATTTGGGAAGCCTCTCGCTCCAGGCCGGAAAATTCGACCGGGCGCTGGATCTCTATTTGGCGGCCGCCAAGCTCGACCCAAACAACGGGGCACTGTTCAATAATATAGCCGTTGTTTATTTCCAGAAGGGAGAATACGCGCTGGCCTGGAAATATGTTCAAAAAGCCCAAGCCGCCGGCTTCAAAGTCCAACCCGCTTTTCTGGATGAACTGAAGGCTAAGATAAAGATCTAATTATCTCTAATTCTAAAAGATCTGCCGATAAACGCCGACGTTCCCGTAGCTGTCTTTGACAAGAAAGGTGACCAGGTCGTCCGAGTTCGTAGCCAGGGTGACTTTAAATTTAAAGCTCTCCTGTTTCGAATCGCAAATGCCGTCTTCCGGAAAAACGACATGCCAATCGTCCGGCCGCACCAGATATTTCACCTCTTTGATGGCGGAGAACGCATCTTCCGCTTGAAAGGCAATGGCCAGCTGGTTCTTGTCCTTGACCGCCTGAAAATTTTTCAGGACGGGCGCCGAATTGTCGATGACAAAAGCCGGGCTGATCTTCTCTGTCTCTTTGGCCAGGTCCGGCGGGTTGGACGGCAGGTCGGAAGCGACGATCTTCATGAAATAGGTCCCGTCCGGGAAATTCTGTGTTTGAAACGCGTAGAGCGTCCCCGTCCACTTTTCTTCGAGCAGCCGCCAGCTCTTCTCCCCGTCCTGCCTCAAGAACACGGAGTAAGAAATATTGTCCTCGTTTTCATCAGCAGCATCCCAATCGACGGTCTGGTAGCCTTTCCGCTCGACCTTCTTGGCCGGGATGACAAATCTTAGATCATCTTTTTTTGCGGCCGGATCCGGATTCCTTCGTTCCAGGCCCGAGATGATCTCTTCCTGTTCGGGCGGCTTCAAATACACTTCATTCGGCCCCAGCAGCTCCAACTTGGTGAACGTCGGGGCCACATTGCTCTGAAGATAGAACAAGGACACCTTAGACAGCGCGGGCGACATTTTTCCCGATTGGGCCTTGAACAGGATTTTGAATTGGAGATAGCGCGCCTTGGGGCTGAGGACCTGCTCGCCGTCCTTTTTTTGATAAGGAGGCGACCAGTCGCTCCACGTCTGGCTGGGTTCAAACGTATTGCCGCTCCGCGTTTGGAATTGAAGGATAGCGCCCGCCGGTAGTTCGGCTTCCCAGCCGATCTTGCCCCAGCCCGAAAGAACCTTGGCATCCAGGACCGGGCTGAGATACTCTCCGCTCAATCTCTGTTCGGGGTAAATAACGCTCAGCTGAGACGGGTTATTAGCGAGCATATAGATCTTTGTGTCGACAGAAAAAAGCTCATAAATCTGCTCGGACGCTTTTTGAAGGACCAGCGCCGTCTTCTCATCCTTGTTCAGGACATACACGCGCCCCTTGGGCCCGGTGCCAAAATATACTTTCTTCTCAGCCTCATTCCAGAAAAGGCTGTAGATAAGCTCTTCGGCCGAGGACCACAGCCTCTTGGCCATTCCATCCGGAGCGATTTTATAGAGAGCGCCCGGCTCTTTCTGTGCGGCGCTTAGAATTCCCAGAGGCCGCGCGGGTGTCGCGGCCGTTTGTGATGTCTGGGCGACTTGCGTTTGCGGTGCGGCCGCCGACGCGGATACGGAGACGGTCACATCCGCGTCCCGGGAAGGCACGACCACAGGCAGCTCTTCCTTTTTTCCTTTGGTCGCCGTTCCTCCGGCCACCGCATAAATATTTCCCTCGCCATCAAAGACAAGGCTGCGCACCTCTTCAAAGGGCGACTCGAAAATAACCGCCGCCCGACCCGCTTTCGTGACCCGGTAAACCAGGCCGTTCCCTCCGCTCCCGGCCACGATATCGCCGCTGCGGTCCAGCTTGAGACATAAAATGTGATTCTCTTCGGCCTTTAAAAGGCGCTTCCCGTTGCCTTGAGGGCCGATTTCGTAGATGCCTCCGCTCTCGCCCACGGCGGCCAGCAGCGCGCCGTCTTCCCTAAACAAAAGGTCCCAGACGTATTTTTCAGCCGGGTCGAAGAAGACCGCATTCTTTCCGGGCGCCGTGATTGTATAGATTTTGCCGTTGGGTGAAGTCCCCGCATAGAGCACGCCTTTTTTGTCCATGGCCAGGCAGGTCACATCCATCTCAGCGGCCTGAAAATAGAGCTCGGCTTTGCCTTCTTTTGTGATCCTAAAGACCTTTCCCCCATGTCCTGTGCCGAGGTAGGCCGCACCGTCGGGGGCCATGAGAAACGACAGATAAAACTCTTCCGTCGGTCCCTCGATTTTGTCCTCTCTGGGAGAAAGGGAAAGCAGCCCTTCTACAGATATGGCGACGCCGTCGAATTTGCCCCGCAAGAAATCTTCGTAGCTGCGGACCGCCCATTTTTGGGGGACGATCGCTTGGGCTCCTGAAGCCAAGAGGAAGAAAAATCCTGCGATGAGGAGAATTGTCTTTTTCATTCCCTTTCTCCTGCCAGTCAATTAATTATCCAAATTTCTTCTCCAAGCCGTCAGCTTCGAATTTTAATAGGAATGACGGCCATCCCTTTAAATATATAAGCAATCGGCAGCTGATATTCCATGAGCGTCGAATTGGTGAGTTCGGTGGGAGAGGATGTCGCCGCCCTCGGAGAGGCAAACATGAATTTCATAGACGGCGGCAGGTTGGGCAGCTCCTCGCCCTTGAGAAAAAGCCCCGGCTTGGAGGCGATAATTTTGAAATAAATCCGGCTGTTCTTCCGCAGATTGTTCAGGATCCGTACCAGCTGGCTGAGGTTTCTCGGGACAAAACCCGCGGTTCGGTACTGGCTCGTTTCAATCTGGTGCATGGATGCGGCATCGGCCACGACCAGCTGGAATTCCGACCCCGCCGGCAGGTGCGGCGTGAGGACTCCGACTTCTTCGACGAGGCTCTCTCCCCGGAACGAGCGATAGTACACTTTGATGTCGATGCTCTCCCCGGGTGACGCTTCATATTTGTCCAGCCACACCCTTTCCAGGGTGGCAAATTTCGGCTGCTCCAAGGCCTTGATGTTCAGGTCGATCCTGAAGATGCCGACGTCTTTAAATTCATTGTTGATCAGCAAATAGACTACGGCCGTTAAAAGCCCGGATAGGTCCTGAGCGGACGCGTCAAAATTCCCCGAATACAAATCCTCCAAATGAACGCTCTGGTTGTTGTCTAAGTAAATCGTCCCGTCCAGCTCGAGCGACAGGTCTCCTGAGGAGCGGCCTTCGCTGCTCAGGAGGGAGGCGACCGAAAGATTGGTCAGAAGAGGGCTCAAGATCTTATCGTTGATGACATTGAACGTGTATTCCTTGACGTCCGGGCCCTCGCGGGCCAGTTTGACGTTGACAGGGATCATCCGGGGCATTTTGCCGATCTCTCCCAGAGCGCCCGAGCTGCGGTCCTGGGTGAACGACCCGACCAAATTTCCGGTGGCCGCCAGCTTGAAAGAGCTATCCAGGGCGGGGACAATGGTCAGGATTTTCGCCTTGGCCATGCCATACTCCACCGGACCCAGGTTGTACATGGGATGGCCAAAGGCCAGAATCTTGTTTCCGTCAACATAAGTAACCGTTCCGACGGCAGACATATCTAAATCGCCGGTGATGAGCTGGATGGCCACAGGGTCACCTTCCTTGAGGCTCAGGTCCGGGGAAGACAATTTCTCGATCGACTGTCCGCTGCTCCCGGATAGAACAGGAAAAAAGCCCATTCGTGAAAAAAACGGCCTTGCTTTTTCGATGACGCGCGAGGAAAACCCGCCAAAAAGAAGAGGGATCTTAAGGAAGCGGCAGGTCTGGCCGTTGGCGATGAAGTCCTGCTGCGGGGCAAAGCCGCCCTGCCAGGCCTCGAATAGGTCTTCTAAACGGAGCGATGGCGTCAAGGATATTCTGGACGATGGAAATAAAGACGGCTTCGTTCTATCCGTGGAGATGGCCAGCATTTCCCCAATTGGGGTGATCCCGGCAATCGCCTCCTTCGCGTAGGGGAAACTGAAGGCGACCGCGCCGATGAGCTTCCCCCCGATATAGACCGGGCTTCCGCTCATCCCGGCGACGACGCCGTTCGTTTCCAGATTCTTCCCCCGGAGCTTGGCCAGGATGACATTCCTCTTGGGCTGGTAGTTGTAGAGAACGCCCAGGATGTCGACGTCGAACTCTTCGATTTTGTTCTCTTCAAAAACAGTCCGGCCTTTTCCCTTTTGTCCGGCCTTGATCTGGTCCAAAGGCAGGATGTCGGTGAGGGCGGCGGCCAAGGAGGACGACAGTGCGGCCAGCAGGACCGCGGCCAAAATTCGCCGGCAATGTTTTTTCAAGGGTGATTAGGGAATGATGCCCAAGGCCTTTCCGCTCTTCCTGAAGCAATCGAGGACATAATCCAATTCTTCATCCGAATGTGTCGCCGAATAGCTCGTCCGGATTAGAGACTGTCCCACCGGCACGGCGGGATAAATCACGGGATTGGCAAAAATCCCGTGCTCTCTCAAGGACTTCCACAGCATGAACGCCTTCTCATCATCGAAGATCATCAGAGGAATAATCGGCGTGACGCTCGGGCCGGTATTATAGCCCATGGCCTGGAAAGAGGATTTCATCTTGTCCGTGATCTCCCACAGCCGCGCCCTTCGGCCCGGCTCCGTCTCGATGATATCCAGCGTGGCCAGCACGGTCGCCACCGAAGCGGGGGTGATACTGGCACTGAAGATCAGGGCCCGGGCAAAATGCTTGATGTAGGAGACGACCTTTTTATTCCCGGCGACAAACCCGCCCAGCGAGGCGAATGATTTGCTGAACGTCCCCATAACCACATCGACATCGTTTTCCAACCCGAAGTGCTCGCTGGTGCCACGGCCGTTCGTCCCCATGACGCCGAGGCCGTGGGCGTCGTCCACCATGATCCGGCTATGATACTTCTTGGCTAGCTTGACGATCCCGGGCAGGTCGGCGACATCCCCTTCCATGCTGAACACGCCGTCGACGACGATCAGCTTTCCCTGGCTGGGATTCAGGGAGGCCAGGATCCTCTCCAGGTCCGCCATATCGTTGTGCTTGAATTTGTAGACATCCCCGAACGACAGCCGGCAGGCGTCGACGATACTGGCATGGTCCATCCTGTCCGTGAGGACGGCATCGCCCTTTCCGATCAACGTGGAAATGATACCCTGGTTTGTCTGAAAACCGGTGCTGAAGGTCAGCGCGGCTTCTTTTTTCATGAAGGCGGCCAGCCGGTTTTCGAGTTCGACGTGGATATCCAGCGTTCCGTTGAGAAAACGAGAGCCGCAGGTGGCGACTCCGTAGCGGTCGATTGCGGCCTGGGCCGCCTGTTTGACCTTGGGATGGTCGAGCAGTCCCAGATAGTTATTCGAACCGACCATGATCATATCTTTATTCCGAACCTTGACCTTGTTGCCCCAGACTTCTTGGATCGGTGTAAAATACGGATAGAGGTCGGCCTCCATCGCTTCCTCGGCCCGCGTGAACGTATTACACTTATCAAAAAGGTCCATGCACGCCTCCTGCGTGATTAATTTTTGTCCAACCCGGCCTTCGTTCTCCGTTTGACCGCTCTGTGCAATTTTCATACAATGAGGAATCCATGAAAGTCCTCGTTACCGGCGGCACGGGATTTATCGGAAGCCATTTGGTTGAATACTTATCCGCCCGGGACGTCGAAATCTTCGCCCTTGTCCGCGACCCGAGCCGTCTCAAGTTCTTAAAAGGACTCACGATCCAAATTCTCCACGGAGACCTTTTCTCCATTCCGGATCTTCCGTCTGGCCTGGATTGTGTCTTCCACCTCGCGGGAATGACAAATGCGATTAAATCGGCTGACTATTATACTGTAAACCAGCGGGGGACGGCAAGTTTTTTTGAGGCCCTGAGACGCCAGAGGCTTTCTCCGAAAATCATCCACCTGTCGAGCCTGGCCGCTTGCGGTCCGTCCATCGACGGCCGCGGCCGCCAAGAAAACGATTCCCCGGCACCCGTTTCCCATTATGGAAAGAGCAAGCTTCTCGGGGAGGAAGCAGCGCTGGCTTTAAAAGACCATTGGCCCGTGGTCATCATTCGGGTCGGCGTCGTCTTCGGCCCCAGGGATGATGATTTTCTGAAATACTTTAAGCCCCTCCGGCAGGGAATTCTTTTATCCCTCGGGCTGAAATCGCGGTGGATGAGCATCTGTTATGTCAAAGACCTGGTCCGGGCGCTCGATCTGGCCGCCCGGCAGACGCTGCCCAGCGGGACGATCATCAACATCGGAGATCCGGTCCCCTACCGCTTCGAAGATGTCGGGAGGGTGGCCGGGCAAATATTGGGGAAAAAGTTGAGAAAGATCACCATCCCCTTGCCGGCAGTCTATCTGGCCGCCCTGGCTTCTGATCTCTGCACGGCGTTCACCGGCCGTCCGAGCATCATCACCCGAAAAAAGTTCCCCGAACTGAAACAGGCGGGATGGACGGCCGATGTCCGAAAATCGCGGGAAGTGATCGGCTTCCAAACCCGCTATTCTTTAGAGGAAGCCCTACGCGAAACGATCAGCTGGTACCAGGCAAACGGCCAACTCTAAGGCCGTTTCTTGACGGCCGTGATCCGCGTGTAATACGTGGCCGAAAACCTGAAGGAGCGTTTCAGACACCACCCCTCCTTCTTAGAACGAGCGAAATACTTGACTTTTCCCTCGAGGGTATGGATCCCCCGCTTGGCCTTGGGGCTTACCGTGAAAGGGATGACCAGAGGCTTTTTCAGGTCAAGATATTCCTCCCCATTCTCTTCCAAAACTTCGATATTCAGGTCAGATGCCGTGAAAAAGTTTTTGGGGAAGATGAGCTCTTCGCCGGGATCGAACTCGATAGTCAGAGAGGGCTGAGGGCTGATGCTGATGCCCTTCTCGACGCTGATTTTCAGGACCACTTTGCCTTCCTCGCCGCGAGCCGGCCGCAGCGGATTGATACTGCATTCAACCTTGAGCAGGTCCTCCTGTGAAAAAAGGTAGGCAAAAATTGGAAAAATGCACAGCCCGGCAAGGACCGATATGGAAATCGACAGAAAGAGCTTTTGCCGGCCTTTCATCAAAGGCCAGTTTAATCACGGCGGCCGCTTTAAGTCAAGCAGAGATCGGACCGGACAAGAAGGAAGCAAATATGTGATTTTAAAAAGGCGTCGGAATCGCCCCTCGAGCCCCCATAGCGGAGGGGGGCCCCGGACACTCTTGGAGGAGGACCCTTTTGTAGGTTCCCCCTCCAACGGGCGGCGGGAATACCCGCCGGCCCTGCCACCCCTCCAAGGAACATCCTCCCATGGATTCATCGCCTAATGCTCTATGGAAGGATGGCAGCGAGCAAAGCGAGCGTTGGAAGGAAACCCTACGCAAGGGTTTCCTTCCAAGAGTGTCCGACGGGACTGGTTCCCCAGGGGGCCGAGGGGCGATTCCGACGCCGATAGAAAATCACATATCCGGAGGTGCTTACGGTTGAGAAAAATGGCTTTATTTTTTTGAGCCTCTCGTTTATAATCCCCGGCTAAAGGCTATGGCATGAGCGCAAGAGCCATCATCTCGGGAATCGGCCATTACGTCCCTCCTCAAGTCGTCACCAATTTCGACCTCGAAAAAATTATGAACACCTCCGACGAATGGATCCGGCAAAGATCCGGGATCATGGAACGCCATTATGCCGAGGCCGGAGTGGGCAGCTCCGACCTGGCCTATGAAGCGGCCCTGAAGGCCATCGAAAACGCCGGCATCGATAAGTCCGAGATCGATTTCATCGTCGCCGCGACGCTGTCTCCCGACCACTACTTTCCCGGAATCGGGGTCATGATTCAGGCCAAGCTGGGCTTGCCCGGCATCGGCGCTCTGGATGTGCGGAACCAATGCAGCGGCTTTATTTACGCTCTCTCAGTCGCCGACCAGTATATCCGGACCGGGACTTACAAAAAAATCCTCCTGTGCGCCGCCGAGGTCCATTCTCACAATCTGGATTACAGCGATGAGGGACGGGATATCGCCGTCCTCTTCGGGGACGGCGGGGCCGCCCTGATCCTCGAACCCCACCCGGCCGAGGACGGCCGGGGCATCCTGTCCACGCATTTGTACGCCGATGGACGGTTTGCCCAGGACCTCTGTATGGAAAACCCCAGCTCGAAGAAGAAACCGATATTCAGCCTGGAGATGTTCCAGCAGAAAAAATTCTACCCGCACATGGACGGGAAGAATGTATTTAAAAACGCCTCGGAGCGCATGCCCGAAGCCGTGGAAACGGCCCTCAAGTATAACCACCTGAAGATCAACGATGTCAACCTGCTCATCCCCCATCAGGCCAACGATCGCATCTCCCAGATGGTCGCCAGGAAGCTGCAGATTCCTATCGAAAAAGTCGCCCGCAACATCGACCGCTACGGGAACACGACGGCCGCCTCGATTCCCATCGCCCTGGACGAAGCCGTCAAGAGCGGACGGGTGAAGAGGGGCGATATCGTCGTCTTGACAGCCTTCGGTTCCGGATACACGTGGGCATCGGCCGTGATTCGATGGTAGGCGCGCCCATTTGCCTCGCAAGCGGCTTTTATGCTAGGATTTTGAAGAGAGGTGAAATTGACATAAAGGGGAGAGAATTGGATTGAAAGATGCTTGAACATCCCAACGACAAGAGGAGGAGGTCATGAGGAAAAGAATCATTCCCGTCCTTATCGGAGCTTTTATCTTCCTTGGGTTCGGCTGGCTCCTGTCCCAACAGAATCCGGAAGATACGAAATTTACCAAGACGATGGAAGCGTATCTGGACGACTTTTGGAAGTTTTACCCGACGGCCGCGACCATGGCCGGCTATACCAAGTACAACGACAAACTAGAGGATTTTAGCGAGTCGGCCATTGAAAAACGGGGGACGGCACTGGACGGCTATAACAAAGACTTTGTCACCAAGATCAACAAAGACAAGCTCAGCCCGGACATCCAAATCGACCGGGATTTGCTCATGGACGCCATTGACCTGGAGCTGCTCCGGCTCGATAATCTCGTTCCCCAGCAATACAACCCGATCTTCTATAACGAGATCATTCTCCATAGCATCAGCAGCTTGCTTGTCAGAGAATTTGGGCCGATCGAAGCCCGGCTGAAGAGCGCGACCGAACGGGCGAGACAGCTGCCCGGCTTCCTGAAACAGACCAGAGAGAATTTGAAGACGCCTCCCAAAGAATACACGGAAGCGGCGATCAAACAATTCCCGGCCATCGTGGACTTTTATAGAAATGGGGTTCCCAAGCTGATCGAGAACGTGCAGGCCGATGTCAAAACGAAATTTCAGACCGAGCTGAACAAGGCCATTCCGGCGCTAGAAGATTACCAGAGGTATCTCCAGGGCGAGCTGTTGAATAAATCCACGGGAAATTTCCGCATCGGAGGGGATACTCATACCAAGCTCCTCCGCCTCACCTGCCAGGGCAATCTCATGTTCAATGACATCAATGCCATCGCCAAGGCCGATTCCACCAACATCCGGAACGAAATGGGCCTCATCGCCATGCCCTTTTACAGAATTATGTATCCGAACCAAAACATGGAGCAGCTCTCGGTTGTCTATAAGGATAAAGTTGACGAGCTGAGAACGATATTCATCAGAGGCGTTTTGGATAAACTCAAGGGCGACCGCCCCACCAAGGAAAACTATATCGACAAGATCAAAGCCGCGGCCGACGAGATTAAGACGTTTCTCACTCAGACCAAGATTCTCGACATTCCGGAAGAAAACCTCGCCGTTGTAGCCATGCCGCCCACCTCCCGGGGCCAAATATGGGTCCGGCTCCTTTCGCCGTACCCTTATGAACCGTCGGGTCGTTATGCCGCTCAAATCGACCCCATCCCGGACGATTGGTCCACGGACCAGGTCCAGGGTTTTCTGGAGGAATACAACAATTATTTGTTGCCCGTCTGGACGATCGAAAAAGTGTACCCCGGCCAGTTCTTTCCGCTTTCCTTCACGCGGAAAAACCCGTCGCTTTTGCGCAAACTCTACACCAATCAGCCCCTGATCAAGGGATGGGCCCTTTACGCGGAAGAGATGTTCATCAATTCCGGGTTTGGCAACTACGATCTCAAGCTGCGTCTCAACCAGCTCAAAATGAAATTGAGGGCCGTCATCGATTTTCAGCTCGATATTAACATCCACGGCGGCGGGTTGACGAAAGACCAAGCTATGAGGCTGATGACGATCTCCGGGTTTCAGACGCAGGCCGAGGCTGAGAGAAAATGGAACATGATCGTCCTCAACCCGGGTGAAGCCGCCTATCCCTACATCGGCTACCAGGAGATCCTGGAGATGGAAAAGGATTACAAGAAGCTGAAGGGCGATGCCTTCAGCCAGAAGGAATTCCTGCAGAAGCTGCTGAGCTTCGGGGCGATCCCCCCGCGCAATTTGAAGGCCAAGATTTCCCAATAGTCCGGAAGACGGGCAATCCCCCTTCGATCCCTCTTCCCCTAAGGAGGACGAAGGGGGATTTTTTCGGCATTCCATGAGTCCGAAAAATCAGGCACGGGGACCTCATTCAGAAACTGGGAACCAGCTTTCGAATTTTCATTTTGTCGATTCCCATGCCCACCTCGACATGGATGAGTTCGACCCGGACAGGGATGACGTCGTTCGCCGGGCTTATGAGGCGGGGATCCGGGCCATCCTCTGCCCCATGGATGTCACCAGCCTGAAAAGCATTCAAACGGCTCTCGAACTGGGCTCCCGTCATCCCTTCGTCTCTTTGGCAGCGGGCATTCATCCACATCAAGCCAAACTGTTCAGCCCCGATTTTCTATCCAGGATCAAAGAATTCGCCCGGGCCAAAAACATCCTGGCCATCGGCGAGATCGGCCTCGATTTTCATTATGATTTCTCCTCGCCGGACGAACAGCGAGCGGCCTTCCGGAGCCAATTGGCCTTGGCCAAGAATCTCCAGTTTCCGGCCATCATCCACAGCCGAAACGCAGGCCGAGAGATCGCCGAGACCGTCCAAAGGGAATATTTTTACGGCGGCGGCGTCCTGCACTGTTTTACGGAAGATTGGGAATTTGCCAAGATCATGCTGGATTGGAATTTCTATATCTCCTTTTCCGGCATTCTGACCTTTCCCAACGCTCAACCGCTCAGAGACATCGCCCAAAAGCTTCCCCTGACAAGGATCTTGATCGAAACCGACTCCCCTTATCTCGCTCCCGTTCCCTATCGGGGTGTCAAAAAACGAAACGAGCCGGCGTTCGTCATCGAGACGGCAAGAGTGCTGGCCGACCTCAAGAAAGTCTCTCTGGCGGAGATCGCCCAGGCTACGGCCAGGAATTTCTACAAGCTTTTTAAGATCCCCATCGCATCCCCATTTTGATTGAAAAATCACGGCTTCAATGCTAAGATAAGCAGGCCATGGCCGAAGACCATTCATTTGACATCGTTTCGAAAATCGATTTTCAAGAAGTCGCCAACGCCGTCCATACCACGTTGAAAGAAATCCGGAACCGTTTTGACTTCAAGCACAGCCGGGTCGATATCCTCCTGGAGAAAGAGACGCTGACGCTCGTGGCCGAGGACGATTTCAAGCTCAAGGGTGTCAAGGATGTCCTCGAAGAAAAAATGGTCAAGCGGCGCATCCCTCTGAAGGCCGTCCTCTTCCAAAAAATCGAAGACGGGCCGAACCGGACCGTGAAACAGGAGGTCCATTTTCAGGTCGGCATTCCCCAGGACAAAGCCCGGGAAATCGTGAAGCTGATCAAACAGACCAAGTCCAAGGCCCAGGCCACCATCCAGAGCGATCATGTCCGGGTATCTTCGCCAAAAATCGATGTCCTTCAAGACATGATTGCCTTCCTCAAATCCCAGAATTTGGGAATCCACATCCAATTCGACAATTACCGATGACAGACACCTTGACGCAGAGCAACCACCTGGGCGGACTTTATCAGACGATCCAGGACGAGCTCAGCCAGGTCGAAGAATCGCTCAAACACATCGGCCGGTCGCCGAACCCCCTGATTGCCGAAGTTAACGCTTATCTTTTCCAGAAGAGCGGAAAACGGATCCGTCCCGCCCTCTTGATTCTCTGCTCGAAGCTGGCGGGTTACCAGGGGCCCGAACATATCTTTTGGTCGGCCCTCATCGAAGTCATCCATACCGCCAGCCTGGTTCACGACGACATTATCGACAATTCGGCCTTCCGGCGCGGCCAGGATACTGTCCATGCCAAATGGGGACCCAACATCACCGTGCTCTTGGGCGATTTTCTATATATCCAATCGATCGCCCTCGCCCTGGAGAGAAAAAATTACAGGATCATCGACATCATCGCGGACGCCACAGCGCGAATGATCGAAGGAGAGCTCCTGGAATATTACATGAGCGGAAAGACGGACATCGCTGAACATCAGCATCTGGACATCCTGGATAAAAAGACCGCTTCCCTTTTTTCCGCCGCCTGCGAGATCGGAGGAGTCTTGGGGAATACCTCGCCTGCCTTTGCCGACAAGCTAAGGGAATTCGGCCGCTATCTTGGATTGTCTTTTCAGATCATCGACGACCTGTTGGACTACACCGCGGATTCCGCCACCCTCGGCAAACCCGTCCTCTTGGATTTGCAAGAAGGACGGATCACGCTTCCGCTGATTTATTCCCTGGCTCAGTCGTCCGCTGCCGACCGCGCCGAACTCAGCCGGGCCGTTCAACACCGGGGTGAAGAAACAGACTTTGTCAAAAATGTCCTTGGCATCGTCAAGACCAACGGCGCGCTCGACTATGCCTACCGGAAAGCCGCCTCCTACTCTCAGAGGGCCAAGGACATCCTGTCCGAATTTCCCAAATCCGATTCCCGGGACGCCCTAGCCCTGCTGGCCGATTTTGTCCTGCAGAGAACAAAGTAACGTGCTGGAGATCGAAGTCAAAGTCAAGGTCGAGGACCTCCGGCCTTTCCGGGACGAGCTCCTGGCTCTGGGCGCCCAACTCGACAAAGAGCGCAGGCACGAGGACAACATCCTTTATGACTTCCGCCCGCCCCGCCTCGTCCGGAAAAAACAGGCTCTCCGGCTCCGGACCATCCAGAAAAAAACGTTCCTGACATTCAAGGGGACCCCCCATCCATCGAGAAAATTCAAGGTCCGGGAGGAGTTTGAAACCGAGGTCAAGAATGCAAAGCAGACCAAAAAAATTCTCAAGGCCCTGGGTCTGACACCGGTGTTTCGGTACGCCAAACACCGGACGGTCTTCAAGAAGGGGCGGCTGAAAATCTGCCTGGACGAGACCTCTATCGGATCGTACCTCGAGTTCGAGGGGAAACGGGAGGAGATCGCCCGGCTGGCCAGACAACTCCGGATTCCGAAGTCGCGGTGGATCAAAATGGACTACATCCAGCTCTTGAAAAAGGCCGGGAAAAAAGGGTAAAAGAAGTCGGGAGTTTATTCTTCGTCTTTGTCAACGTCGCCGGCCTCGCCGGGCAGCTCGTCATCCAGATGATCGATATCTTCTTCGTGCGCTGCTTCGTCTCCGGCGGCATCCTCCTCATCGACGACCCCATCTCCGGCGTCATCGAAGTCCTCCCCGCCGGCATCCACAGCCAGGACTTGTTCTTCGGGCTGGAGATCGTCGTCCTTCTTGGATTGGAGGATTTCATAATCCACCGCCCCTTCCCGGAGCTCCAGTTGGGCCAGGCGGATGGGATTTCTGGATTTGGACTTGACCTTGGGTTTGGCGCCCTTGAGCAATTGTTTAGCCCTTTTGGAGGCCAATATCACAAACCGAAATTTGCTGTCGATCTTGCCGAAAAGCTCCACCGCCCGTTGTCTCCTCGTTTTTGAAATCGAATCGGCCTACTACCTTAACAGAAACCCGGGAAAAATTCAATCACTTTTCCTGTTGTCTTTTTCCACCGATTTTCCTAAGATGAAAGGGCGCTTTGACAATCATGGACCAAGACCCCCGGCAGAACGTTCCCGAGCCAATCGCCCTCCGAAAATCGTTTCAAAAACTGGAGATCGAAGATGGGGAAAGAACCCCCCGATTCTGGGAGCGCCTCTGGTCTCGGCTCGGCCTTAAAAAGCAAAACAAAGCCCAAGCCCGGCGTTCGATTGAGAAGGATGTGGCCGGCGGCTACAAAGGATGAGAAAGGGCCGGCCGATCATTTTTTGTAAGCAAATTAGAATCCGAATTTCACTCCCAGGCGAAGACCGAAGCCGTTCAAATCCATGCGCGAATAATCCCGCCACTCTTTCACTACGTCGTTATCCGAGGAGCCATCCGCAAGAGAAGTCGAATCCTCCGGCAGCATTCTATTCAATCCCTTGAATTCTACGAAACGGTAGCTGCCTTCGGCGACGAGCTGGATCTGCCGGGCGAGACGGAACTCGACCCCGAGTCCTCCCTGGCCGCCCCAAGCGTTCTTATTTTGCCGCTCGCCCATTCCGTGGAACGATCCGAAATAATAGCTCCCGCCGCCGTTCACAAAAATGTTCCATCTGCGGCCTAAAGGCAGGTCGTAGTAAACGTTCAAGCTCAGCGGGAGCAATTGGAAATCCCGGCGGTATCCTCTCCATTGGCCATCCTGATCCTTCCTCCCCTCACAATTGGATTGTTCGAGCTGGCCGGCCATCATTTCCTCACTGCCGTCTTGCCAGTCCCTGTAAAAACCATGTCTTCCCTCGCCATTCAAATAGCCAATTCCCAGGCCGAGACGGATCCTCGAAGTAAGGCCGAATTGCAGTTCCGTTTTGAGATCGAGCATTCCCTGATGGCTTTCCGAAAAGCCATATCCGCCACCCAGCGAAATGGAAAAGCGATGAAAATCCGAAGATTCATTCCGCCCGTGCCAATAGGCACTCGCGACGCCCGCGATGAGGAGCAGACCTATAATCAAGCCGCAAGCGCGTCTGCTAGACGTTGTTCTGAACGACATATGTTTTTCTCCTTCTGTTTAGAACATACCTTGAATTAGACAACAGCATCCGCATATCCTTTGCATTGGAGGGAATTTCGGAAAAGATCGCTGATCCCTCAGCGCAAAATTCCCACTTCAACGTGTGACGGCAATTGTCCGGAGCGATAGACTTTATGCGTGGCTTTCTCGAAATCCGTGTCCTTAGCTCTGTAGATGTTGATGAACTTCTGCGGGTTGCGGTCGATTACGGGAAACCAAGAGCTTTGGATTTGAATCATGATCCGATGCCCCTTGAGGAATCGATGGCAGCGGTCCCTCAAACTGAACTCGATCTTGGTGGGTTGGTCGGGGACCAGCGGTTCGGGGTTTAAGAAGCTATTTCTATACCTGCTCCGGAAGACTTCCCCTGCCAGGAGCATCTGGAAATTTCCCATCCGCACCCCCTTGGGATTCGGAGTGTTATCAGGAGCATTTCCAGGATACGCGTCGATGAGCTTGACGATCCAATCCGCATCCGTGCCGGTCGAAGAAACAAACAGCGTGGCGATGATCGGCCCGGCAATTGTCACCTCTTCCGAAAGAGGCTCGGATTCATAAACCAGGACATCGGGCCGTGTTGACGCAAAACGCTGGTCCTCGACCATCCATAAGTGACCCTGGGAAAGCCGGGTCTCCGCGCTGAACGGCACAGGTTTGGCCGGATCGCTGATAAAAGAATCGAAGCCCTGGCCGGCAGTGCCTGCGGGAGGAACAAAAGAGAGTTTTCCATCGGTCTGCAAGTACAGATTCTTGACCTCGGTTTTGGCCGGCGGCCAGTGGTCGTAAGACCTCCACTCATTGGAACCGGTCTCGAAAACGAGGGCCTCCGGCAGCTTCAGGTCGCCCTGGTCTTTCAGGTAATACTCGAAGAAAGGGAGTTCGACATTCTGCCTATAGTACTCGCCCGTCTTAGAACCAAAGCGAAGATCACCCAGGCTATCACCGGGCATGGACGCCCAACCCCCATGGAGCCAAGGGCCGATGACGATCGTACTCTTGTTAGAGCGATTGTATTTTTCGATATTGCGGTAGGTTTCCAGCGGTCCGTAGAAATCTTCGGCATCGAACCATCCCGCGACGTTCAAGACCGCATGGCGAATGTTCTTTAGATATTTGACCGGGTTCTGCTTATCCCAGTACTCATCGTAATTGGGGTGTTCCATATATTCGTTCCAGGTGGGGACCTCGTTCTGAAGATATTTTTCATTGATGTTCGCAACGCTGCCCAGCTTGAGAAAGAACCTGTATCCATCGGGCGTGCCGTAATCAAAAAGCGGCGCTCGGTTGTCCACCGGGCCTTTTCGAACGCGAGCGCTGCCGAGGAGCCAAGCGAAGGTGTACATCAAGCGAAAAGCGCCGTTATGGTGGAAATCATCTCCGATGAACATGTCGATCGCGGGCGCCTGGGGCGAAGAGGCCTTGAGTGCGGGATGTGCTCCAACCATGCCCCATACTGTCTGGGACCCCGGGTAGGAGATTCCCCACTGCCCGAGGCGGCCGTTGTGGTCGGGGATATTCTTCAAGAGCCATTCGATTGTGTCATAGACATCGCTGCTTTCGTCTATGTCGGCCTGGCTCCGCTTGTCTGGTTTTATCGGCCTCATCACCACGAAGTCCCCTTCCGACTTGAACTGCCCGCGCACATCCTGGTAAACAAAAATGAAACCTTCTTTGGCAAAATCTATGGACGGTCCGAGGGAGCGTCGGTATTGGTCAGGCCCGTAAGGGCCGGACCCGTAGGGAGTTCGATGCAGCAGGAAAGGATATTTTCGTGAGCTATCCTTAGGGGCATAGACGATGGTGAAGAGCCGAACTCCATCGCGCATGGGGACCATGGACTCAGACTTCGTGTAGTTAGCCCGGATATCAAATAGCTCTTGTCCCCAGAGCACCGTTCCCAGGGCAAGGAAGAAAAGAATCCAAATACCAGCGAATGTCCTGGCATTTCTTTTCATGTGTGGTCTCCCTTAAGAATTCCCTGATTTCGAATCAATCGCTCCGACCTTTTCCTTACAAATGGAATCTTTATGGTTTTGAAGCTGATGAGGCGGATTTCTCAGCGTATGCCCACGCTGCCCCGCACGGCCTCGATCAGCTTGGCAGAATCATAGCCGATTCCATCTTTGAATACGGTTTCGACCTTTTCGATATCGGTGATATCTCTGGTCGGATTCCCCTTGATCAACACCATGTCTGCCTGCTTGCCGGCGGCCAGAGTCCCGGTCCGGCCCAGCTCGTTCAGGTACAGCGCGCCGTTATGAGTTGCAATCTTTATCGCCTCCACCGGAGTGAATCCGGCTTCGACAAGCAACTCAACTTCACGCTGGTCGCCGAATCCCGGCACCACACCGCCGTAGCCGGTGGGGTCCGGTCCGGCAATAAGCAGCCCTCCCGCCTTCACGAACTCGAGCTCAAACTCCATCTCCTTTTTAAGCAGGGTGGGCATGGGTGAATCCTTGGACTCGCCGACGCGGGCCCGCTGGGTCAGGTAAGCGATCTGGATATCGGGTGCCATGGCGTCAAGGACGCGCTGCTGGAGCGGCGGCCGGCCCGGCACGGAAATCTCGAAGACCGGAAGCGTCGATGTCACCGCCACTTTGTGCGCCACCAAGTCGCGAATTGTCTCCTGGATTTGAGGGCCGGAGACATCGAGCTTGAGAAGGATTTCCCTTGACTCTCGTGAAGAAGGGCAGCTATCGGGCTTTTTTCCGGGGGCGAACTCCGAATCCGCCAGAAGCCCGTGCTCCAGGTTGTCAATTCCGAGCGCCGCGGCTTCGCGGAAACCAATCGAGCACAAGTGGCCCGAAATCTTCAGGCCGCGCTTATGAACCTCCCCGATGGCCGCCGCAAGCTCGGCTGTCGTGATGTTGGTATAGGCCTTGAAGTTATCGATGCCTTGCTCCGCCCAGTACTGGACCATCTTGCGTGCGTCTTCCGGGCCGGTGAGCTCATGCATCTGCAGGGTAAACGCCCCGGGGCCCTCAAGGTAGGGGCTGGTGACGTGCATTTTGGGGCCGGGCACCGTGCCCCGATCAATAGCCTTTTTTAAATTGAGCTCGGTGAATGGCTCCAAGCTGCCGGTGGTGCGGATCGTCGTCACGCCGCAGGCCAGGTACAACCGCGGCGCGCTATAGGCCAGCGTGTTATAATGCGCCCGCGCCGCCGGATAAAAGATATGATCGTGCATCCCCACGATCCCGGGAATCACTGTAGCATCACGCATCTCTATGATCTTAGCCCCCGTCGGCACCGGAGTCGCGGCCGCGTCGCCGAGCGCTTGGATTTTGCCTCCCGAGACGATGATGGTTTGGTCTTCGCGCGCGGGCGCGCCGGTCCTATCAATCACACGCACATGGGTGAGAGCGAAGAGGGGCGCATCGACCGTGACAAAGGCTTTGACGTCTGCGGACAGCCCCGGAGGCGTTTGCGCTTCAAGCGCGAATACGGCTAAAATTAAAGAAACGAGAATGAAAATTCTGCGCATGGGACACCTCTTTTGATGAATTATATCATACTGTTATTTGACAGTGCTGAGGCCGCCCTATTTACCAGATCCCAGGAATCAATCGATAGCGCACGCTCCGGGCATACTCCGGATAGCCGGGTAGCTCTCGTTGCAAGGTTTTATCCTCAAGAGACGTGCGCAGGACAAAGAGGAACGCGATCGACGACGCGGGAATCAAGGCAAAAAAAGACCCGAGGGAAAGCGGGACGCAGAACACGAATAGGATGATGGCGGCGTACATAGGATGGCGAACATAGCAATAAGGACCCGTCGTGCAGACGCGATGGCCGCGATCCGCCTGGATCCTGACTTTTTCCGAGAGGAACGGATTTTGCGTCAGGACCCAGAACAACAGGGCTATAGTTGGAACATAGCCAAGGAACCCGAGCGCCTTCAACGACCACGGGACACGGGACCAGGCGAATCGAACGGCATCCAAGCCCGCGACGACCACCATGGCGACAAGAAAAAAAGTGTAGAGGACTAGAATTTTTTTATCCCAGCTTTTAGCGTCCTTTTTTCTCGACATTCGTTCCTTGAGCAGATCCGGGGCCTTGTTTTTCATCCAGACGAAAGCCCCCGCGACGGAGGAAAAATAAAGGATAAGGAAAAGCCAGGCCTCCGGCCAGCGGAGGGTCCCGGCCGGCCCAAAGAGCAAAGCCAGAATGATGAGGATTCCGACGGTCATCCGAGCGATGACTTGGAATTTGGAGGGGAACTGGCTATCCATGATCTCTATCGAGGAGAAAAATATTCTTATTCTCCAGAAACGATATGTTCTCTCTTAAAACAGGGAAATAAAATTGACCCGTGTAGGACTCGAACCTACAACCCGCGGATTAAGAGTCCGCTGCTCTACCGATTGAGCTAACGGGCCATCGAAAATCCCCAATAGTGTAGATAACTCGGCCCCTCTTGTCAAACCCGGATTTTCTCTCTATTATAATGGCTGACAAGAAGGCACCGACGATGAACCTGACGCTTTTTTTGATCCTCTTCCTGGCCGTTTTAGCCGTAGCCTTCGTTTTTCTGATCCTGACATTGAGAAGCACCCGGGGCAAGATTGAGGAAGTCCGCCGCGGCCAGACAGAGAATCAGGCTTTGACACTGATGCAGCAGCAGCTCGGCCAGCTCACTATGAATCTTAACCAACAGCTGCAAAACATCAACAGTCAGTTCCTCAAAACATCGGGGACGATCGGCCAGCAGCTGCAAAGCATGACATCGCAGCTCCTCGATACCACGGGCCAGATCGGTGAAAGCCTGGGCCATGTTCAATCGCATCTGGGGAAAGTGGAAGTCGTCACGCGGGAAGTGCTGGAAAAATCGAAAAATATCGCCTCCCTCGAGGACCTGCTCCGCGCGCCTAAGTTCCGGGGCGGCCTGGGAGAGCTATTCCTCGGCGACCTCCTGGCGCAGATCCTTCCCCCGACGCATTATGAACTTCAGTACAAATTCAAGAGCGGCGAGAAAGTGGACGCGGTCATCAAGATCGGGAACAGCCTCGTCCCCATTGATGCCAAATTCCCTCTGGAAAATTTTAAAAAGTACGTCGAGGAAGATGACCCTAAGGAAAAAGACGCCCTCAAGAAAAAATTCACCGCCGATGTCAAAAAACATACGGACGGGATCGCCACAAAATATATCCTCCCGGACGAAAGCACGTATGACTTTGCTCTGATGTACATCCCGGCGGAAAATATCTACTACGAGAGCATCCTCAAGGACGAAGCTCTCGGCGAAGAAAAAAGCATTCTTTCCTATGCGCTTCAAAAAAGGGTCATCCCCGTCTCCCCCAATTCTTTCTATGCCTATTTGCAGGTCATCATTCTGGGGCTCAAGGGGCTTCGAATCGAGAAATCGGCCCTGTCCATCTTTCAGGCCCTGGCCCGGCTGCGCGGCGACCTCGACCGGTTCACGAACGACTTCCAGATCCTTGGCACGCATTTGTCCAATGCTAAAAGCAAATTCGATGATTCGGAAAAACGCCTGGAGCGGTTTGCGGACAGGCTGGAGCTCATCGGCGGAGAGCAACCCGTCGAGCTTATCGAGGAAAAACCGTCGGAAAAGAATTCCGGCTAGGGTCTAAGAACGGCCGGACAGCTTCTCTAATTCCTGGATCATCTCCGGGCTGGCGATAAAGACAAGCACGTCGTTTTCCTGAAGACGGGTTTTTTTGGGCGGATTAAAATCAAAGTCCTTCGCCCCTCCCCTTCTGAGCGCCACAAGGAGCGCGCCTGTTTGCTCTTCCGCCCTGGATTCTTCGATCGTTTTGCCAAGAAGAGCCGAATCTTTCTGGACAGTGACTTCATCAAAACGCAGCACGCGCTCTCTCTCGCGGAGCATCATATCCAGAAACGTCGTGACGGCGGGCCGAATCATCTCCGAAACCATGCGCATACCGCCGATATAGGTTGGAGAAATCACGCTGTCGGCGCCCGCCTTGACTATTTTCTTGTGAGACTGAAGGTCGAGGCCTTTGGCCACAATCCGGATCTGCGGATTGAGGCTGCGAGCGGTGATCGCCACAAACAGGTTGGCCTCGTCCGTCGGCAGCGAGCACAATACACCCTTGGCCCGCTCGATCCCGGCTTTAAGGAGGACGCTATCTTCGGATGGATCTCCCTGGATCGAGAGAACCGGACCCAGGGAAGCAAGCTTCTCGAGCTTTTCTTTCGAGCTTTCCACAACGACGAAAGGTTTCCGCGTCAAGAGCATCTCCTGGATGACCGTCTGCGCCGTTTCATCACTGCCGCAAACGATATAATGGTTTTGAAGCTTGGCGATCTCTTTTTCCATTTTGCGTCTCCCTAGAATATTCTTCAACTCCCCTTCCACAACAAAAGCGGTGATCGAAGACACCGCATAGGCGATCGTGCCCAGGCAAATGATGATAAAAAATATGGCAAATGTCCGCGCGGCTGGGTGAACCGAGAGGTCATGCACTTCACCGTAGCCGATCGTCCCGATGGTGATGGCCGTCATATAAACGCTGTCCAGGACGGACCATTCTCTGCCGCCTAAAACCTTAAACCCGGCGACCCCTATCAGGAATACGAGGAGAAAAATGGAAAGAGAGACGAATAATCGTTTCTTGCTGTTCATTTAAGCTATCGAACAAACTGGCGCGCCTGAGAGGATTCGAACCTCCGACCTACGGATCCGGAGTCCGTCGCTCTATCCGCTGAGCTACAGGCGCGTCTCGTTCATTTCCAATGAGTTACGTACGGGCTCTTGTGAGCTGAATCCGGAATTGTGACCAAATTGTGCCTTTCTATTTTATTATTATGACAATTTGAATTCAATCCATTCTTTTTGGAATTTTCCTATCATTTTCTCAGGTCACAATTTGGACATATCACTCATAAGCGCAGTCAATGTGAAAGGCATACTTTGGTGAAATTGAGTGAATTATATATGGGCAACAGTCAATAGGACGACGGACAGGAAATCCGATGATCTAGCAAAATTGTTCACGGAAATTATTATTGCTTCAGCTCCGCCAGCCGCTTCTTCGCATCCTCAACGTTAGGAGGCAGGAGTTGGCACCTTTCTGTAGGGAAGGGAATTACTCGTAATGCCCTATGGTTTTGGCAGTGTCGCCTTGCCTCGGTCGGCTAAATGTTATATTTATTCAACCAAGTAATGAACTCCGCCCATTTTTTTCGCCAAAACTCTAAAGCTCTCTCTTTTTCCTCGGGTCCCATCGCCGAGTAGATGAGTGAGTTCATCGCAAGTTGTTTAAGACATTTCAAATCCAATCCCCACGCCATGAAGGCAGCATAGAAATCATAAGAAAACGAGCATTTCCAGATACCCGGATCATCGGGACAGATGACAACCGGTAAGCCACTGTTGATATAGAGCACAGCGGGGTGGTTGCGAAGATCGGCCACATAACCTAGAACTTGGTTGCTAATCGGGCAGACCTCGATGGCGATGCCCCGTTCTTTCACTATTTGCATGAGGAGAGGATGCTTGAAAAGCGCGATACCATGCCCTATCCGCCTGGCATCAAGGAGAATGGCATCTAAAACATTTTCGTTTTCCGTCCAGTTGCTTTCGCCAGAATGAATGTATAAGGGCAGTGTGATATTGCGCTGCTCTGCCTTATGGCGTGCTTCAAGAAGTTCATTGATAAAGAATAGATTTGTGTGCTCCTTATCCTCTTCATCGGACAAATCAATACCAATAATGAGATCTGGATTTGCCGCCCGCCCGTCGAGGGCTTTATTCAAGTTCTCGGCGATTCGCTCCCGGGGGGCGGAGCGGCGAGAGGAGGATATGTATTTGACTTTAAATTCAGGGTTGTCGCGCTGTATCTCTTCTATGATTTTCTGACCCCCAATATCAGCACGGGTCTCGACATACTGCACGTTTTCTGTGATCATATCTCTAAGCATTTTGCGGCAAAAGCCATCCCAGATCTCGTCATCTCCGAGCATACCTAAGGATCTAGCGAAACATTTTCTGAATTCAGCCCAGGTATCTGGCAGACCGAGATCTTCTTCACCGAGCGTTACAGACCGGTAAAGCTCTTCATCAAATTCCTCAACATTATCTGCGGCTTTGCGGAGCTCGCTGACGAGGCGCCAACCGTCTCCAGGCGGTTCCGTAGAGATCCTCATGGACCCTTTGCGAGGTAGTTCCTCCTTTCCCTGGTAAATATAACAGTTCGGCAGATACGTGGCATGCTTGATCAGCCAGCGGAAATCACCCATGGCAAGACCGTGGCCATGAAGAATTCCACCTTTAGGCATGCGCTTTATAATTTCCAGTATGGGAGACTGGTCGATCAATTGTCTTGTTTTGGATTTCAGAAAACTATGTGCCGGGGGAAAGTATTCACGAGTTCGTTCTATTTCCTCCTGCTTGAGTAGCATCAGCCGACGGTTCGCCTCCTCCTCTTCGGGCGCAAGCTTGATTCCGGCATCAATTCTCATCGCCAGCTCGGCCTGAATCAGTCGTTTTCTTACTTTCATATAATCATCGACATCTTTATAACGCTCTTGGACAAAACTATCCTTCTGTACTAGAAATCCACAAAGGAGAAGCGAACATACAAAAAATATAAGACCGCGTTTCATAATTCTAGCCCCTTTCATTGCACGTCAAATGGATCAAAGAGAAATTCATGATTAATGAAGATTATATGAATTTACTCTTTTGCGAGGCGCGACCTTCCCTCCCGCTAAGCTCGGGATCGATCCCGCCCCTCACCTAAAAATGATAATACTGGCTCCGGATCGGTGTCAACATGCATAACCTAGATTCTCTCCCCAGGTGTGCCCTCCTGGGGACAGGGCGGGGACAAAATGGCTAAAAATAGCTCAGTTTTGCTAGCTCATCCTAGAAAAAGCAGAGTGTGCCTCTAGCCCCGCCAGCCTCTTCCCGGCATCTTCGATAGAATTGTCTCTTCCCGCTAATTTTTTGCTTTTTTCTTCGGCTAATAAAGAACCTTGTCCTCGCCGTTCTGCTTGATCATCTCCGCGATTTCGTCCTGGATCAGTTTCTTGCGGGCGATGATGGATTCGATTTCCTTGTCGGTCAGATAAGGTCCGACGGCCTGTTTGATACTGGCGAAATCCAGGGCCTTGATTTTATCGAGGAGAACCCGGGGAACCCGTCGGATGAGGAAAGGCTTGCCGTCGGCTTGAGCCTTTTTTATTCCCTTTATGCCGAGCACGAGTCTCTCGGTATATTCCTTATCCGAGCGGAAGGCGCGAGAATGGTCGATGAGAATCGTCCGCCAGTCTTCGGTATACCTAGTATTCTGCTGCGTCGGGTCATCGTTGGCGATCAAGCAACACCAGAGCCGGTAGACGTATTTCATGTCCTCTGTCTGTTTCCAGGCCGATTCTGGGATTTTGATGCCCTGGTCCATGATTTCCAGGGCGTTCCATTTACTGTCTGCCCATAGAGAAAGGGCGCCCGTTTTTTTCGAAATTCTCTTTCGACAGTAGGGGGAACCATATTCAAGCCGATGAGCTTGTCAAGACGGTAAGCGGCAATTTCATATCTCCAGCTGTCCATCACGCCGCCGCCCAAATCCTCGTCAACATTTTTCCAGGCCGCCTTCTTCTCGATGCCTTCTTTTTTCAGATAAAGCTTCCAGGGTTTGGTCACGCCTTCGGGTATCCGTTCGAACCTGACAATCTCGGCCGTTTTTAAGAATTCCTCCCATTGCTCACGCTGGGCGATCTCCTGGGGCGTAAACTGGCCGCGGACCAGAAGGCCCGCCGAAAGATACAAGAGAAAAAGATTAATGATCCATAACCTTTTTTTCATGGCCCTTTCTCCCAATTCTGCCGCTTGGCGAAAGGATAGCACCGAAGAAGCGGTGAGTCATATCGGCGCCGTGTCTATTTTTTCATCTCTCATTAAATTGTGACCATCCCCGGTATACTTCCACGTACTTTGGTATACTTCTGTATACCTGCAGATAATCTGTAACTTGCTGGATAGATTGACTATTACTTTGTTATCAAGAGGTTAAGAGAAATGCTCGGTTTAGATCCGGAGTCCGTCGCTCTATCCGCTGAGCTACAGGCGCCTCTTGTTCATTTTCAATGAGTCACGTACGGGCTCTTGTGAGCCGAATCCGGAATTGTGACCAAATTGTGCCTTTCTATTTTATTGTTATGACAATTTGAATTCAATCCATTCTTTTATGAATTTTCCTATCACCTGTCACAATTTGGACACACGACTCCAAGGCTCAGTAAATATGAAAGTTATAACTCAATGAAATTGAATGGATTATATATGGACAACAGTCAAAAGCTCAACGGACAGGAAATCCGATGACTGGCTCCTTCTATTACTTCAGCGCCGCCAGCCTCTTCCTGGCATCCTCGACTTCGGGAAGGCCGGAGTCGGCGTCTTTCCAGAGCGCTAAAAACTTTTCGTAATTCCGCTGCGCCGCCGCTTTGTCGCCCTGCTTCTCGGCGATTATCCCCAGTTGATAGAAGCTTCGGGCATAGATATCACCGAAATTCATCCGCCCTGATGTCAAGGAAACGATCGCCGAGAAGGTTTTCCGGGCGTTATCCAAATCCTCGGTCAGAAGATAGGCGGTTCCCAAGGGCTCGAAATAGATCGCGTCCATTGAGCCGCTTGCCTGAGCAGTTTGGGAGGACAAGGCCTTCCTGAAATATTCGATGGCCCGGCCATAGTCCTTTTTCCCGAGATCGATTCGGCCCTGAAGATTGTCATAAAAGGCCATGGCAGGCTTATTGAGCCCCTTCGTGATGAAATCCCTGAGCTCATCCGCGGTCTTTTGCGCCTGGCCAAGGGAATTCATTTTGACCTGGGCAAGCCCTTTCTGCAGCAGGGCCCTCCTCTGCCAGCCGAGGTCGTCGGCCTGGACGGCCTTGTCCCACATCCGCTCATACAGTTTCAGCGCTTCCCCCGGAGATCCGGTCAGATCAAATAGATAGCCCAGATTGTATAGGAAGGTGCATTGGAGCGGCAATTCGCCAGCCTGTTCAGCCAGCTCAAGCCCACGCCGGGATTCCTCTTGGGCCTTCCCAAATTTCCCCTCGGCTAAATAAAGGGAGTGAAGCCTACCTATGCCCTGGGCTTTCTGCGCACCCTGAGTGCCTTCGAGGGATTTCCGGAACGTGGTCTCTGCTTCCCGGAACTCCCCCTCCAGCAGGTCGATATTCCCCATAAGACGGAGGGTCCCGTAGTCCGAAGGCGCGACGGAACGGGCCTTCTCGGCCTCGGCCCGGGCCAGGTCAAATCGGCCCTCATAAAGATAAGTCCAGGCGACTTCACGGCGGAGGCTCAAGGAGTCCGAGTGCTCCCTGGCGTAATCCTCGAGCAGTTTCCGGGCCTTCTCATACATGCCCTTGGCCTGGTAAGTGCGGGCCAGATTCCAGGTCGGGAGAAAGCCGGCATCCTTCTGCCCAGCGAATTTTTCGTAAACCGCTTGGGCCTTGTCGCGTTCTGCAATCATATCATAAGCTGTGCCAAGATTGTTGCCTGCTATGCCGTCGTCGGGATAGAGCTTCAGCGATTTTCCGTAGGCCTCGATCGCTTTTTCTGCCGTCCTCTCGGAGAGCCGGTAGAAGTCCCCTTCGATCGTATATCTCTCTCTTTCCGAGGCCCGTTCGCGCAAATCCATGGCTTTCTGGAGATAAGCATTGCCTTTGATCATGATGCCGAGGTTCCTGTAGGCTTGTGCCATGCTCCGGTAAGCCATGGCAAAGCCGGGGTCGATGGCCACGGCCTTCTCCATGACGGCAACGCTTTGGGAGTAATCCCCCCTCTGGTGATATTCCCGGCCCTGGGTATAGAGGATGAAGGCCTCGGGCGAGCTGGTCGTGATCTCGGCCACCTTCCTGCCGACGTCCGAAGCGATCTGCTCCGAAGTCAGCCTGAAATCGGCCTTGATCTTCCGCGTCAGTTCGTCCACGGCCTCGAACATTCCCTGGTCGCCCTGGGCTTCTACCCTGTTTGTGCCGAGTATTTCGCCGGTCTTGGGGTTTTCGAGGACGGCGTTGATGCGGATGGTGTTGCCGGCCTTGGCGAAGCTTCCCCGGAGGATATTCTCGACGCCTCCCGCCTCGGCGACCTTTTTCAGATCGTCGGAGGAGTAGCTCTTGGCATCGAGGAGGTTTTCGCTCCGGAGGATGCTATAGAGCCGGTCGCCTCCCATAACAGTGAGGTATTTGGACTGGCCGATATCGGTCGTGATCAGCTCGGCCAGGGCCTTCCGCCAATGGTCCAGGCCGGGATCGCCGGTGTTGTTCTCGAAATACATGACGCCCAGGGAGGGCTTGCCCGACGGGGGCGGCGCGATGGAGGGCTTCTTGAGGACGACGAGCCAGAGGACGAGGGCTGCGGCCACGACCAGAGCGCCCGAGATGACCGGCACGGCGACCTTCTTGACGTCGAAAGAGACCGTGACCTGCTTGGAGGTGTGTGGCCGGTGTCTTGGCACGACCCGCTCGGTCGTCGGCAAGGACTGCTCGATCCGGGCTAGCTCGTCGATGAGCTCGCCGGCGCTCTGGAACCGCTTCTCTTTTTCCTTCTCGAGCGAGCGCAGGGTGAGGCGCGCCAGGTCCTCAGGGAGCGCAGGATTGAGTTCGCGCGGGTCGCGCGGCTTCTCGCTCTTGTGCTTGACCCCGATCGTGAACGGCGTATCGCCCTCGAACGGGACGCGCCCGGTCGTCATCTCGTAGAGGATGATCCCCAGGGAATAGATGTCCGAGCGCGCGTCAACCGCTTTCCCTTCGACCTGCTCGGGGCTCATGTATTCCGGCGTCCCGATCATGATCCCGGCCCCGGTGATGCCCTTTTTCTCGAGCGAACGGGCGATGCCGAAGTCCATGATCCGGACGTTGCCGCCCTCGTCGACCATGATGTTCTGCGGCTTGAGGTCGCGGTGGACGATGCCGTGGGTATGGGCCTCGGCCAGCCCCTCGGCGATCTGGCGGGCGATCGAGACCGTCCGGCCCGCCGGCATCTGGCCGATCTTGCGGATGAGACGCTTGAGGTCCTCCCCGGGAACGTACTCCATGGTGATGTACGGCGCCCCCTCGGCCCGGCCGATGTCGAACATCCGGCAGACGTTCTTATGGGCGACTTGCCGCGCCGACTTGAGCTCGTTTCGGAAACGCTCGACCGTATCGGCGTCGGCGGCGACCTCGGGCCGGAGGAGCTTCAGAGCAACCTTCTCGTTGAGCTCGGTGTCGTGGACCTTGTAGACGCGGCCCATGCCGCCCCGGCCGAGCTCCTCGATGACCTGGTAGCGGCCGGCAAAGGTGGAACCCGTTGTTAGCTCTTTAATCGGCGTTTGAAGAGTTTCGGTGACCTCGGGATGGATATTTCTGGAAGAGGGAAGCTGAGTGCCGCAATCTCCGCAGAATTGTTTGGTCTCTGGATTCTCAGCCTTACATTTCGGGCACTTGATGGTCACTGGTAACCCCTCTGGTTTCTTGGCAAAAGGATAACAACAAACGAGAGAAGAGTCAAATCAGAACGGCTTACGCTTCGGTTTGGCGCAGCCTATAAGAGTTGGGGCTATCTTAGCCCAGCCAGCCTCTTCCTGGCATCCTCGACTTCGGGCAGGCCGGGATCGGCGTCCTTCCAGAGGTCGAGAAATTTCTTATAGCGGTCTATGACTTTGCCCTTGTTGCCTTACTCTCCGAATCTTTCGCCAAGTTAGCAAAAGGCTTTGGTGTATACGTCGCTAATATTAGGTCAACTCGAACCTGCTCTTTACCCACCCCAAACTTCTTCCCATTTATCTCGAAAACAATGTCTTCAGTGAACATAGCATCTATTGCATCTAGGTCGTGGCGATTAGCCGCATCCACGTAAGTCTTGACCCGACTCAGAAGATTCTCCCTTTGGCATCCGATGAAAGTGGCAAGCAGGATTACGACAGCCAATCCCATCTTTAAAACTCTTTCAACCATTTTGACCTCCTTCTTTGTAAAGGGACGAAGGATCGAGCCAAGTCGCCTCAATCCAAAGCTATGTGCTGAATAGAACCTTTCCCTCTCTCCTCACTGTTTTTATGATCTTATTTATGAATCGTATGATGATGTCAAGAAGCCGTATCATTAACGAGAAATCTGTTGTCATAATTCACTCCTAGGCGGATAATCTAACCAATTTCGAGTTCGATATCCTCCTTATTTTACCACCCGGACAGTAAGACTTCCAAGATCCATTGCCCCAGGCGCTGGCGGATCGACGTTAATAGCCATCGAAAAACGCACCTTTAGGCACACTGAAGATTCTTCCCTCGCTTTAAATCCGCCCTCTTCTTTCCCCCCTCTCCGATTTGCCCTTGATGTTGATTGTCGTCGTGATCGCGGAAAGAAATACGGAAGAAATAAAAAATAAGGAAATGGCTGCTAGTCGCCCGCTAATCACCAGGGAGAATCCGACGTTCCGTGCTCGGATGCCCAGTTCCCTTAGAAATTTCTCAGTAATAGCCCGCCTTTTGGAGTGCCTCCAAAGACTTGAACGGTTTGGGAGGATTCAGGTAACGGGCCAGGAAATTATAAATTTTCAGCCGGATTATTTTTGCGTTCATGATGTCGAGCCGGTCGAAGGAGTGGCCTCCGGGCGCATCCTTGAAGATTTCATATTCGAACTTTTTGCCCGCCGCTTTCAAAGCTTGAATGAGATGCTCCACCTCGAGCACATTGACGTCCTCGTCGTTGGTGTTTGTGTGAATAAGAAGCGGCGTCCGAAGCTTGTCAACATGGGATACAGGCGAGCGGCGGAGGTACTCTTTGACATCCTCTTCCGCCGTCTTGCCGATACTGTATTTGGCCTCAAACTCGTCCCGGTACTCCTGATCTTTGTATCCCATCCGCGCGACAAGGTCGCTGACCGGCACGCCGGCAAAAGCTACTCTGTATCCTTCGGGATGGTCGAAAACGTTCATCAGGGCGATGAGTCCCCCGTGGCTCCAGCCGATAATGCCAACTCTGTCTTTGTCCACGATATCATAATTTTCTACCACGAAATTGCGGCTGGCATAGACATCCTCGTTCTCCAACCCGCCGTAATCGACGAGTTTGTACATCCCGCTTCCATAGCCGGTGCTCCCCCGGTATTCTGGCGCTACGACCACATACCCCTGGGCGACCATCTCTCGGATGATGTGCGTGTGGTAGGCGTCAAAATCGGCGTGAGACCCTCCGTGGGGCAGGACGAGGAGGGGATATTTTTTCGACCGGTCTACGTCCCTCGGGATAAAGACATAGGTATAAAATTTAATGGGATTTCCTGCGCCCTGCGCCGTGGGATTCGGTTCCTTCCAGCGGGGCGGTCCGACGATGCGGACTTTGTCCACATAAGCCACGTCGCCAACTCTCTCAAACCAGGTCACATCATCGACGGCCTTCTCCAGCACGTCCAGCCGGTGATTGAGCGCTTCGAATTGCTGGCGCAGATAGCGCAGCTCGGCGCTCTCGGCTTGTGAAGAGACCTGAGCGAGCACCGGGGAGAGAGGAACAAATCCCAGGGCGGCCATGACGATCGCGGCTGAAAATATTTTTTCATAAAATTTCTTCATCCGAGCACCTCCTTTAGGGATAGAAATACTCTTTTTCCCTCCGCAGGGGAATTCTTTCTTTTGTATTTAAAATCCATGTTTCCCATCGCGCAAAAATATATCGCCGGCTGGCGAGGAATGTCAATCGCTTGAACTCCTTGTCAATAGAAATCGTTCCTTAGGAATTAGAAATTTAAAATTGTTCGACGCTCTCCTCGGCCGCCGCAAGGGCGACCTGCTTGAAGACAAGGGACGGCATAGGTCTCTCCGCAACAAAGGTCAGCTTCAGGTGCTCGATGATCCGGTCACCGAAGATTCTCCACCAGCCACAAGTCCTGAACGGAATGATCGACTTGTACATAGAGCAAGAACGTTTCGTCAGGTGAAACGGAGAGGCTGGGCCAAATGATAAAGCCCACAGGCTTCCGGATTGTAGCTAGTTCCTTTTCTTCGCCGGTTGCGAGATTGAGAAGCCGGATAGAGGTGGTACCATCATCATTCGGTTTTCCAAAATAGATTCCATTTTTCATCACGGCATATCCTTTTTCAGACCGTAAGACTCTCTGCTCCTCTCCCCCGCCCAATGGAACGCTCCATAAGCCGTCTCCTTCTTTCGCGTAATAGATACGCGTTCTATCAACGGCCTCAAAAGCAACGGACCAACCCCCGTGCTTCGTTAGCTGAACCGCAATCCCTCTCTCGGCCGGCATCTTCCAGATCTCCCACTGTGAGGTGCGGTTCGAGACGAAATAGATCCAGCGGCCGTCCCGCGACCAGCTGGGGAATATCTCAACAGAAGGTTCGGTTGTAAGGCGGCGTGGTACCCCTCCTTGGGCATTGATCACAAAGATGTCGCTGTTGCCTTCGGGGCGAGCATCAAAAGCAATCTGCTGGCCATCAAGGGACCATCGCGGGCTACCCACCAGCATGCTTCGGAAAGAAGTCAACTGCAGGGCGTTGGCGCCATCGCTGTCACACACCCAGATTTCCCAATGTCCCGATCGATTCGAAGCAAAGGCGATCCGTTTGCCGTCGGGAGAGAAGTCAGGGCTCACGTCCTCCCTTGTAGATTTGATTAACAGCGATGAGATTCCGCGCCGGCCAGCGGGACCTATTACCTCCATCCTCCAGATGTTTGTGTCCACGAGATTTGCGCTGAACGCCAGCCGAGGAGCACCCTCCGGGCCTTGGCGAGACACACCAGGGATGACGTTCCTGCCCTGAGTGTCCAGTATCTTTTTCTGTTTTCCTCCGGAGGCGGGAATCTCCCACAAAGCGGAGCTGCCGTCACGCTCGGAAGAGAACAAGATACTGCGCCCATGAGGCATATATACTGGTCCGCGGTTCAAGCGACTATCGAAAGTGAGACGCTTGGGGTCTCCGCCGGTCACGGGCACTGCATATAGGTCGGACACATAATTGCCAGACCATCGGACAAAGACGATGTGGCGGCCGTCAGGAGAAAACGCCGGCGAGTTATCCCAGAACTCCGTGGTCAACTGCGTCCTCTCTCCCGTCTCGATTGAGACCAAATAGATTTTGTAGCCAGGTTCCCTGGCGGGCGAACTGTCCGCTAGGACCAGGGATTTTCCGTCCAGAGACCAGTCGAGCGCGCGATCCCCCATGCTAGGGGAGAAATAGTCGGTCAAGCGGCGCTCGGGGCCACCCAACGGGGAGACCGCGAAAATACCGCTGTTAAGGCGAACATAGGCAATCTGACTGCCGTCGGGAGACCAAGCGGGGCAGCGTTCCGAAGCCGGATCACGGGTCAGGCGAAGCGGCGTCGTTGAATCCACCCGCATGACGAAGATATCGAAATTATCCCCATTTTCGCCGCTCCAACTGAACGCGATCTGCTTGCCATCCGGGGATACCGCAGGATCCCTCTCGATTCCAGGATAACTGGTCAAAGGGACAGCCCTCGGAGCACCGGCCGGCGCCTGAGATGGCGGGCCTAACACTCGCCACAACAGCCCTGCGCCGACCACGAGCACCAATGCGAGTCCTGCTACCCACAGCAGCCTCAGGCGTCGCCTCGGCTTTGTGGAACCCTCCGCTTCCATCGCGCCGGAATCAGACTCCTCCTTGACTTCCATTAAAGCAACTCTGAGATCCGCCATTGTCTGAAAACGACGCTCCGGGTCCTTCCGCAGGCACCGCTTGACAATCCGCTCCACCTCCTTGGGCAGGCCTTCAACGATCTGGCTGGCCGGCTGGGGATCCTCGCGCAGGATCGCGGCGATTGTTGAGACCTTCGTGTCGCCCTGAAAGGCTCTCCGGCCAGTTAGCATTTCGTATAGCACGGACCCGAAGCTGAAGATATCTGAGCGAGCGTCTACCTCCTTGCCCTCCGTCTGCTCCGGCGACATGTAAGCGACGGTGCCGACGATCTTGCCCTCTTCGGTCGCCGGCCTCATCGTGCGCGTAGCGTCGTCCTGGGCAGGCGGAAGCGCCGGCCCCACCGCCACCTCGGTGAGTTTCGCTAGGCCGAAGTCTAGGACTTTCGCCAGCCCGTGCTCGTCCACCATGATGTTGCCGGGCTTCAGGTCGCGATGAATGATGCCAGCGGAATGCGCGCGGCTCAGCGCATCGGCCAATTGCATCGCATAGCTCAACGCCTCGTTCAGCTTCAGTCCCTTGCGGCCGATCAGTTCATCGAGCGTCCGTCCGTCAACGAACTCCATGGCAATAAAGTCCATTCCGTCCGCTTGGTCAATGTCATAGATGTGAATGATGTTGGGGTGATTTAAAGCTGATGCAGCCTTAGCCTCTTGGATAAACCGCAGTTTGCGCCTTGGATCGGAGACTTTCTCGCGCGGAAGGACCTTGATGGCGGCAAAACGGTTCAGGCGAGTATCGCGGGCTTTATACACGACACCCATGCCTCCCTCGCCGATCTTCTCAATAACCTGGTAGCGGCCGGCTAATGTCGAGCCGGATGTCAGTTCTTTAACGGGCGTTTGGACAGCCTCCGCAAGAGAAGCAGAGATTTTTTCTGACGATTGAAGTGAGGCGGCACAATGACTGCAAAATCTTGCCGGCTCTGGATTCTCAGCCTGACACTTCGGGCACTTGATGGCCAATGCCGACCCCTTTCCTATTCATGTTTAATCCTATTCAAAGCCCATTTTCTTCAGCATTGCCTGGAACCTCGGGTCCGAACGAATATTGTCATAACGAGGGCTCGCTTTGAGAAATGTCAAGGGATACGAACGTTCATTATAGGCCTTTTCAAGCCATTTCCAGCCTTCTTCGTTCTCGCCCAGGCGAAAATATACGTCCGCAATTTCATCCTCAAATTGTTGAGGGTGTTTTAATATATTGGCTAACAATCGTCGCGCCTCTTCTTGCCTGTTCATCGTTGCATAAATGCCCGCAATAACACCTTGATAATTTATTTTTTGAGCTTCTCTCAAGGCTTCTTGGTACATCCCCTTGCCAAGGTAATTCATCATGAGGTAGATGATTGCCGGGGGAAAGTCAGGATCCATCTCAAGTGTCTTCCTGCATTGATCTATTCCCTTATCATAATCACGGGCATAATAATAAAACGATCCCCCAATCGCGTTTATGATGAGTGACAGTGGATCAAGCGCCTGAGCCCGCTTTATCTCTTCCAGCCCCTCGTCAAACCGTCCCATCATTATTAAAAACTCGCCATACCATTGATGAGCGGTTGCATAACTCGGGCTGAGTTCAATGGCTCTCTTATGTTCTTTCTCAGCTCCCTTCCAATCCCAATCAAAATCACGCTTAACGGCAGCCAATGAGTTGTGGGCTTCTCCAAGGGAATCATCTATCTCCAGAGCTTTTACGACAGCTTCTTTTGCCTTAGGGAACGCTTCTTTTGCCGGGAGAAAAGAAAATTCGCCTAGTGTGATATAAGAATCAGCAAGTCCGACATAGGCTAAAGCATAGGAGGAATCTTTTTCGACCGCTTGTTCAAAGTACTCAATAGATTTTCTCATCCCCTCTTCTGTCCTCTTATTCCAGTAGAAACGTCCTTTGAGATAGGCTTGATAAGCCTCGGAGTTATCCGTATAACTTTTAATGAGAGGCGCTTCCTTTTCTCCCAGCAGTGTTATCTTTAGAGCTTTGACAATTTCCCGGGCTATTTCGTCTTGGATGGCAAAAACATCTTCCATTTGCCGATCGTACTGGTTAGACCAGATTTGGGAGCCATCATTCACATTGATGATCTTTGGTGTTATTCGGAGCCTATTCCCAATGACCTGAACGCTGGCCTCCAACAGGTTGTCCACGCCGAGCTGCTGGCCGATTTGCCGGATGTCGAGGCTTCTCCCCTTAAACGAAAACGAGGAAGCCCTTGCCGGAATCCAGAGGTCCTTAATGTTGCTTAAAGAATTGATGAGCGTTTCAGCGATCCCGTCGCATAAATATTCATGGTCTTTTGTGGGGCTCAAATCCTCAAAAGGAAGCACAGCGATGGAATGCCTGGCTGATTTGGCCGGAGTGGCTGCTTTTTGAGGAATAACTCGCCAGATAATAATCACGGCGGCAATGACCAGCGCTACGATAATAAGACCAGGGATGAGGGTCTTTTTCAGGCTGAATTTGACCGTGATTTCTTTTGAGGTGAAGGGCTTTCTTGCGGTCATCACCCGTTCCGTAGTGGGGATACCTTTTTCAATTTTATCAAGCTCCAAACGAAGCGCGTCCGCACTTTGATATCTTTTTTCTTTATCCTTCTCCAGGCATTTCAGAACCACTCGGCTGAGGTCTTCAGGGATTTGTGCATTGACCAGTTTAGGATCTTGAGGCACCTCCGTCTTATGCTTTACAGCTATCGCTAGAGGTGTATCTCCTTCAAAAGGCACACGTCCCGTCAGCATCTCATAGAGAATGATACCCAGCGAATAGATATCCGACCGCTGGTCCGCCTCTTTGCCTTCCACCTGCTCTGGACTCATGTATTCCGGCGTCCCGATCATCACCCCTATCCCTGTGATGCCTTTCCCCTCGAGCGACCGGGCGATCCCGAAATCCATGATGCGGGCATTGCCGTCCTTGTCGATCAGGATGTTGCCGGGTTTGAGATCGCGATGGACGACACTCAAGGCGTGCGCTTCAGCCAGTCCTTCGCAGACTTGCCTGGCAATGGAGAGGGCCTTTGCCGTTGTCAGCTGTCCCGTTTGCCGGATAAGTGCCCGCAAGTCCTGGCCGGGGACGTATTCCATGGTGATGAAATGCGTTCCCCCGGCCTCCATGAGCTCGTACATCTTGCCGACATTCCGGTGGGCAATCTTGCGCGCCAGCTTGAGCTCGTTCGAAAAGCGTTGGATCGTCTCTTTATCAGATGAGATCTCGGCCTTGATGAGCTTGAGGGCCACCTCTTCATTGAGCTTTTTATCCAGGACCCTGTAAACCTTTCCCATTCCGCCTTTGCCCAACTCTTCGATGATTTGGTAGCGGCCGGCGAACGTCGAGCCTGTGGTTAGTGCTTTGATAGGCGTTTGGAGAGTCTCTGTGGCCTCGGGATGGATATCTCTAGAAGAGGGCAGCTGCGTCCCGCAATCTCCGCAGAACTGCTTGGTCTCTGAATTCTCAGCCTGACATTTCGGGCACTTGATGGGCACGTCTTACCCCTTAGATCAGTTGTATTAAGATTATCAAAGAATCGAGGAAGCGTCAAATTGCCTTTTTCACTTCGCCTTGACTGTATTTTTAAAATGAGAGTATTATTCCAGGGGAAATCAGCCCTTGTGTTTAAGGAGGTCATCATGAAGAGGCGCTTTGCGGTGTTCTGCTCTCTCTTGGCTCTGTTGATTGCCGGCCTGTCGGTCGCGCAGCAGAAATCGCCAGTCACGGTAATCAAAGCAGGCCGGCTTATCGACCCGGAAACAGGGACGGTAGCCGCTAATCAGGTGATTCTTATCGAGGGCGAAAAGATAACTGGTGTGGGTCCGAATCTTGCCATCCCTTCCGGTGCGGCGGTTATCGATTTGTCCCAACTGACAGTCCTGCCCGGTCTCGTTGATGCGCACACGCACATGGCGATGACCTATAAGGAACAGCCTGAGAACAATTATTACTATCTCACCTACGTCACGGACTCGACGCCGCTGCGCGCGATTCAGGCTGCATCCAACGGCATGCAACTGCTCAACTCGGGCTTCACCGTCGTCCGGGACGTGGGAAACAATGCGCTCTACGCGGATGCAGCGCTCCGGCAGGCCATTGAGCAGGGTTGGCTGCCGGGACCTACCGTGATCCCGTCGGGGCCGATGATCGGCAGCACGGGCGGGCAGTTCTGGCCAACGCCGGAAATGTACAAGTACCACAACATCATGTTCCCTGAATATATCGACGCCAACAGCCCGGATGAGATCGTGCGCGCAGTCCGGGAGAACATGCTCTTCGGCGCCCGGACGATAAAATTGTGCATCGACTGCAAGCCCTGGGGCTACTCTGTTGAAGACATCAAGTTGGCCATCAGCGAGGCCGCGAAAGGCGGATGCAAGGTCGAGGGGCATGTCCAGACTGCCGACGGCGCGCAACGGGCGATCGACGCTGGAGTTTACATCATCGCCCACAACAACGCGCTCACGCCGGAACATCACCGCCAGATGGCCGAGAAGGGAATCTTCCTGACTGGCACCGACACCCCGTTCACGCCCTATCGGGGCAGTGAGGCCGCTTTTAAACGGACGGTCGCAAATTTGCGTGATGCCTGGGAAAAAAAGGTGCCCCTCACCTTTTCAACCGATTTCGATTATTGGAACGACCGGATGAAAGATCCGAAGACCGGCGAGTGGCTGAGCCGCGGGGAGCTGACCATCAACTTTCTCGAAACTTGGAAGGCCGCCGGCATCCCTCAGGCTGACATTCTGCGCGCGATGACGATCAACGGCTACAAAGCCGCGGACATCATCAGCCAGCGCGGTCCGATTAAGCAGGGATTTTTCGCCGACATCGTTGCAGTTCCCGGCAATCCCCTTAGCGACATCGACGCGTTGCGCAACGTGCGGTTTGTGATGAAGAACGGAATGGTCTTTAAGAAAGACGGCGTGATGGTGCCGGAAAAGTTTTTTCATCCCGGCCCGGTTAAAACGCCGAACGGAAGGTGGAGCCGGTAGCTTATAGGACGCTCCCCTTCAGATAGGAGGATAAAATCATGGCCTTTAAAACACTCTTTCTCGCCCATGCTCCAGACGCGGACAAAGAGAAACATCGCTGCTTCATCGACACCGGCAAATATCAGCTAGACGTAGTCATCGTCAAAAGCCAGGCTGAAGCCTTGGAAGTCAGCACACGCTTATTCAGAGAGAAAAAGATCGAGTCCATCCTGCTCTGTCCAGGATTCAGCCACAAGGACATCGCTGAGATCGTCAGCGCCACGGAGAATAAAGTTGCCGTATGCGTAGCCAGGGGCGACGGCCCTTCTAGCAGGATCTCCCAGGAAGCGCTGAAGCGGGCGGGATTCTTTTAGATCAATATCTCTCATACGGCATCGCGGCTGGTTCCGCGATGTGTTTTACTTTTCCTTGACTTCGGTCTGAGCCCGGGAATAAGATTTTTAATGACTTAGGCAGTGAGGTGAGGCTATGCACAAGATAAACAAGAATTTATTGATCCTGGTTGCTCTATTTTTGTTTCCTATTTCCGCATCTCCAAATCAGACCTATGTTATAAAAGCCGGGCGTCTGATTGACGGCAAGAGCGCAGAGATCCTTCGTAACGTTATCGTCGTTGTCCAAGGCAATAAGATTACTGCGCTTGGGCAAAATGTCGATATTCCCAAAGATGCTGTACTTTTAGATCTTAGCGATAAAACCGTGCTTCCCGGGTTCATCGATACCCACACCCATATCATGTTAGATGGCGGGGATGACTATGGATCTAATCTTTACAAGAATTCGATGCCATTCCGGGCTATTCAGGCCGTAGCCAACGTACGCAAAGTCCTCTGGAATGGCTTTACTGCGCTGCGAGACGTAGAGTCTGAAGGGGCCATGTATACCGATGTTGATATGAAGAAAGCCATCAATACAGGCATTATTCCGGGTCCGCGTTTATGGGTATCAACGCGTGGGTTGAGCATACCGGGACGCTACGGACCGGATGATTATTCGTGGGAACTGGATCTGTTTAAAGGTCTTCAGATGGTCAATGGAACCGATGAGTGCCTTAAAGCCGTCCGAGAGCAAATCGCTCATGGTGCTGACTGGATCAAAATATATGCTGATTGGCCCAACTTCATTGACAAAGACGGTGGAATTTCCGGCCAAACAAATTTCACCAAGGAAGAATTTGAAGTCATGGTCAAGGAAGCCCACAGACTGGGACGCAATGTGGCTGCTCATGCCGTTAGCCGAAATGGAATTCGAGCCGCTCTAGAAGCGGGCGTAAATAGCATCGAACACGGGTGCGGATTCGATGATCAATTAACCGATCAAGCTCAGAGACAGGGAGTATATTGGTGTCCGACATTGTTAGCGGCTGAACAGAAAAAGTCCCCACGTCCTAATCAAATGCTTGAAATAGAATATAGGGCGCTCAATAAAGCCTACAAAAAAGGACTTAGGATCGTCCTGGGCACAGATGCCGGTTGCTTTCCTTGGTCTGTCAACCAAGCTAAAGAATTCGAGTTTTTGGTCAAGAAAGCAGGTTTTAGTCCGATGGATGCTATAAAAGCGGGAACTTCTGTCGCGGCTGAATTGCTCGGCCAATCTGCTGAAATAGGTCACTTGGCCCCCGGAATGTTAGCCGATATCGTTGCGGTGCGCGGTGACCCGTTGCAGGATATCACGGCTCTTCAGAATGTCATGTTTGTCATGAAGGATGGCAATGTCTTCCGACATGACGAATAAATGAGTAATATTCATTCATTACAATCATTCGAGTGGATTGGATAGAGAAGGGGAGATTGACAACGAAAAAGTGTTTTGTGTCGCGGCGCGTAAAAACTATCCTATTTCTATAAGCGCTTCGAGAAGCGCAGTAATTGCGTCGCAAGCGAAAGGGAATATCCTGGGACGCAATTTGAAAGGAGTCTAGCATGAAAGTTACATTTCCGAAGGTTAGTCGGATTCCTAGTTTAGTAAAGATTTTGCTATGCGGCCTCTTCGTTCTCCTGGCATCCTGGTCGGGGGTGGCCCAACAGCAGCCCTCCTCGCCACTCGGCCCGCTCAGTCCTCGAACCGGGCTTCCGCTAAAGGACGGCATCCTCATACGGCTAATTCAAACCAGCTCCGGCGACTTGGCGTATGATTATGTATCGCAGCTCGCGCTCTGGGATCGGAGTCAGCTAACGGAGGGCTACACGCGCGCGGCGGAATGGGTCAGTCAAAAGGCCAGGGATTTCGGTCTCGAGCAGGTCGCCATCGAGCGCTTTCCCTCCGATGGGAAGGTAGAGTATTTCGGTCACTCGACGCCTCCTCAATGGAAGGTTAAGAAAGGCGAATTGTGGCTCACCTCGCCATTCCAGATGAAGCTTACATCCTATGCCGAACTGCCGATGTCCCTGGCCGAATTCAGCGCGAGTGCGGATGTCGAGGCTGAACTCGTGGACATCGGCGCGGGGACCGCAGACGCTGACTACACTGTCGGTGTCAAGGGCAAGATAGTCCTCACCTCCGGCAATCCTAATGTGATCTTTAAGCGCGCTGTTACTAAGGAGGGCGCTCTCGGCATCGTCTCGTCCTGGTCGGTGCCCGATTTTGACCAGATGAACCGGCGGCCGGGCGACTTCCCCGATCAGGTGGGATGGCCGCGGATCCCCGGGAAAGAGGCCGCGGGTTCCGGTCACTTTGCCTTTGCCCTTTCCGCACGCCGCGCTCAAGAACTCCGCACCATCATGCGCCAGGGGAAAGCTGCACGTGTCCACGCCATTGTTGACGCTGAGCTCGCGCCCGGCAACCTCGAGATCGTCACCGGTCTCATTCCAGGCGCAACATACCCGAATGAAGAGATTGTCGTCACGGCCCATTTGGATCACTACAAGCCCGGCGCGAACGACAACGCTTCCGGCAGCGCCGCGATTCTTGAGATGGTCCGGACAATGACCCGGTTGATCGAAAACAAAGAGCTGCCGCAGCCGCTGAGAACGATCCGGTTCATGTGGGTCCCAGAATACAACGGCACATATGCCTGGTTTTCGGCACATCTCAATGATCCCTTCAAACGGCTCGCCAACCTAAACTTTGACATGGTCGGCGAGAACCTTCTGAAGACGAACTCCGTGACGGCCTTGTGCTACACTTCCGATTCCAACCCTTCATTCCTAAACGCCATCATGGAGTCGATCGTGGATTTTGGCAACAGTTTCAACAGTGAGCGGTACCCGCCCCAGGTGGATTTGTACGTCGGGTCCATTAGGGGCTCGCGCAACCGCATGTTGTGCCCGATGATCCCATACACCACCGGCACCGATCACGAGCTTTTCAATAACTTAAAGATTGGAGCGACAAGCTTGGGCTCCTGGCCGGATAATTTTTATCATTCAAGCGAGGATACGCCCGACAAGGTCGACCCGACGCAGCTCCACCGGGCCGTGGTCATCGGGTTGACTGCCATCACAACACTCGCCTATGCCGACAACGAACAAGCGCAGGATTTCGCTCGGCTGTCTTTCGTCTATGGGAGGAGGCGGATTGCCGCCAGCGAATTCTCCGCGATCAAATCGCTACTGAGTGTTACGAAGGACGGTTTTGGCGAAGCCGACCGCCTGACCGCCAATTTGATGGCGCATGTCTACGGCCGGGAACGCGCAGCCATAGGTTCTGCAGCCGTGTTTGCCCGGACGGCGAAATCGCGAAGCGAAGTCGAAAAGACGATGTCTCTGCTCAATGGCGATGAAGCTGCGTCGCGGAAAAAAGTTGATGAAGTCGCGTTACTGATAGCTGTCGAGCTGAACGCGCCAAGGGCACCGCGGTCTCTGACTGAGGCGGAGAGGCGGGCGGCGCGGCTGATTCCCGCTCGGAACAAAGGAAAGGAACTGTTCAACCTCGACTATGTCACCCGGACGCTGGCCGGGGATCAGACGGTCCAAATCTCGAAAATCCAGGCGGCCCTTGACGAAGCCAGCCAACGTCTGCGGGCCCACGGGGAAAGCGAGTTGAGGCTGATGGGGCTCCCAGATGCACCTGCCTATTATGCCGACGGAAAACGCTCGATTTTAGATATCCGCGATGCGGTCGCGGCTGAATACGGCTCGATCGCGATCGAGGCGCTCGAACTCTATTTTCGGGCGTTCGAGAAAGCCGGGTTGATGATGATTCTGGAGAAATAAGGCCAGATTCAATATTTTTTTGGCGTTTTCTTTTGAGCCCCGTAGGCCTCAGAATAAGGCTTATCAAAATTTCTAATCAATGAATCAACAACATCTAAATTGGACATTTCACGGCTAATGTTGGGAATATTCGCCATCTGGGTCCGATATGCCAAGAGCTTCATCCTGTCTTTTCTAATAAAGGCAATTGTGGCATCAACATAGACATTCCACTCCTCGAAAAAGGCCTTCATCTGAGCGGACTCCACATCAGGTATCGGATTATATTTAGCCTTCTTGAAACGCTCCACGGCCATATCGTAGCTATCCGCAAAAGCATATAATTGACCTGCATGAAAATGAAGATTTACGATTTGTGATACATCCAAGCTCTTGTTTCTCTTTAGGTATCGGTCAATTAATTCTGCCGCTTCCTTGAACCGCCCCTCGTGGGCCAACTGACGCCAGCCCGATTTCTGATCCTGGTCAAATGATTTATAATCCTGATCTAAATATTTATTCTGGGCGCAACTCTGAAAAAAGAACAAGAAAAATAATGACAGCGGAACATTCATTCTCATTTTTTCAACTCTCCGCTTCGCTTTTATAGCTCAATATTTATTCTTAAAATCCAATTCTTATGAGGAGCACACTGAAGCGAGGGTCAGAGCGGAGGGGGTCATATATTGCTAAATAAGAATTAGCTTTATCACTCCTCTTTTGGCTTTCACGGCCATTTATCAAATCCTACCTTTTTCAATAAGGCAGTGAACCCCGAGTCCGAGCGAAAGCTGTCAAGCGTTGGTTCAACCTTCAGCCAAATAAGCCTATATTCGTGATTTTCATAAGCCTTCTCTAAAGAAGCAAATACTTCATCCCTTTTGCCAAGGCTTGCGTAGATTAATGCCCTAAAGTAAATGGAAACATACCTTTTCTGCGATTCCCCATTTAATTCCTCTAATACCCTTAAGGCCGCATCTCTCTTCCCTGATACTCCGTAGGCACATCCCAAGGATGCGAATACCCAATCAGAATAAGAAAGCTCCAAGGCCTTGTTTAGCTCTGATATCGCCTCTTCGTACATACCTTTTTGCATGAAAACCTGTCCGAGATGAAAATGTGATTTCCAAAAATCCGCATCTATCTCTAACGTTTTTTGCAATTGCCCTATCGCTTTGTCATATTCATGAGCAAGATAGAATATTTGTCCTAAATCTGCATTTATGACTAACGACAGCGGATCCAACTCCTGGGCTCGCTTTATGTTTCTTATAGCTTCATCAAGTTTCCCCATGAACATTAATTGAATTGCATGCCACTGATAAGCCGTTGCATAGTTTGGATTGAGCTCAAGGGCTCTTTTGAATTCTATTTCAGCTTTTTTCAAATCCCAACCATATGACATTGTAATCCAGGCAAGGGAAGCATGGGCCTCAGGGAGAGAATCATCGATTTTCAGAGCGCTGAGTGCTGCTTCTCGCGCCTTTGGAAAAGTCTCCTGGGGAGAAAGGTAATCATATGACCCAAGCGCAATGAATGAGTCGGCGAGTCCAGAATAGGCAAGAGCATAGTTGGAATCTTTTTCTAGTGCCTGAAAGAAATAGTCATTGCCCTTTTTTAAGCCCTCTTCCGTCCGCTTATTCCAGAAATACCTGCCTTTTAAGTAGAGATTATAAGCGTCAAAGTCCTCTGTATGACGCTTAATAAGCTTTGCTTTTTCTTCTCCCAAAAGCTTCACCGCCAGCTTATCCGCAACTGTCAGAGATATTTCATCCTGGATGGCAAAAATATCTTCCATTTCGCGGTCATATTTTTCGGACCAAATATAGTAACCATCAGCCACATTGATGAGCTGAGTTGTTATCCTTACCCTGTTTCCTGCTTTCCGAACGCTTCCTTGAAGCACCGTCTGGACCTTCAGCTTTTCTCCGATCTCATGAATATCTTGCCCCTTGCCTTTGAATTGAAACGCCGAGGATCCGGAAGCCACTTTTAGTTTCTCAATTTTGGCCAAAGAATTAATGAGCTCTTCCGTAATCCCATCGCAAAAATATTCCTGATCTTTCTCAGGGCTTAAATCTGTAAAAGGTAAGACAGCGATAGACGGAGCCCATTTTATACCGCTAGTTTCTTTTAGTTCATGTTTTTCTTTTTCTATCTTTTCTAATTCAAGAAAAATTTGTCCTGCACTTTGAAACCTGTCCTCCTTATCTTTCTCTAGGCATCTAAGGATTAGCTGCCTGAGATCGTCGGGGATATTGGGATTGAAATACTTAGGATCTTTAGGTGCCTCTCCCTTATGCTTCATAGCGATACTTAATGGAGTTTCCCCTTCAAAAGGAACACGACCCGTGACCATCTCATAAAGAATCACTCCCAACGAGTAGATATCCGACCGTTTATCCATATCCTTCGCTTCCGCCTGTTCTGGTGACATATATTCAGGCGTCCCTATGATGATTCCGATACCTGTAATCCCTTTTGCCTGAAGCGAACGGGCAATCCCGAAATCCATGATCCGGGCATTCCCGTCTTTGTCGATCATGATATTGGAGGGCTTGAGGTCGCGATGGACAACACCCAGCCCGTGCGCCGCCTCCAATCCTTCACAGATCTGCTTGGTGATGACGATCGTTGTCTCCACTGTAAGCTGCCTTGATCTTCGGATAAAACTCTTCAGGTCCTCTCCTGAAACATACTCCATGGTGATGAAGTGGGCGCCTTCGGCCTCGCCGAGGTCGAACATGCCGCAAACGTTCTGGTGCCTGATCTTCCGGGCGAGCTTCAGTTCGTTGCCGAACCGCTCGATCGTTTCCGGATCGGAGGCGATCTCCGGTTTGATGAGCTTCAGGGCTATTTTCTCTTTGATCTTTGTATCGAAGACCTTATAGACCCTCCCCATTCCGCCTTTGCCCAGCTCTTCGATGATTTGGTAGCGGCCGGCAAAGGTAGAGCCGGTGGTCAGTTCTTTGATTGCGGTTTTCAGGGTTTCTGTTTGAGAGATAGAGATTTCTGCCGAAGAGGGTTGGATCTGAGTCCCGCACTTGCTGCAGAATCCGCTATCAGAGGGATTGTCAAAATGACACTTGGGACATCTCATGTTCTTTCCCTCCCCTTCCTGGTATCCTCGACTTCAAGCGTTTAAGCTGCCTTGGCGCTTTTTTTCGCTATCAGACCAAAAGCGATGAAGAGGATCCCAACCAGAACCACTGGTAATGTCAAAAATAAAAAGGTTGGAAGCTCTCTCAACTATTTTTCTAAACCTATTTTCTTCAGAAGTTCCTTGAACCGAGGGTCCTGTTTGACTCGGTCGCTTGGGGAAAAGAAGTTGAATCTAAGCAGGAATGGAGAGCGTTGTTCCAAGGCTTTTTTAAACAAGGCGAATGCTTCATCCAACTCTCCAAAATCTCCGTATAATAAAGCGACCGTGCAGGGATCGAAATACACGTCTTTAGACATGGCCAGGTACGTCTCTAACATCTGGCGAGCTTTAGTCATTTCTCCACGAGCTGCAAATATTCGACCTTTTAAGATGATTTTCATGCTGGGCATTCTTATTTCTTCTGCTATTCTTAAAGCTTCATCATAAGTTCTTTTCATCGAATAAGCCAGAGCCAGAGAAAAACGGCCAACATCAAAATCGGGGTTTTCCTCGACAACTCCTTTGATGACCTGAATCGCCTCATCAAAACTTTGTTCTTCCAGATAGATAGCTGCCTCAACGTTTTTCATGATAAGGGAATGAGGATCGAGCTCTTGCGCGATATGGATTTCTTTAAGAGCGAGCTGCCTTTGATTTAAAATCAGACACAGCTCAGCCAGCCACTGATGGGCCGTGGCATAGTTAGGATTGAGCTCGATAGCTCTTTTATATTGCGTCTCCGCGCCCTCAAAATCCCATCTCCATTCCGCCTTGATGGCACCCAAAGCCGAATGGGCTTCCACAAGCTCCTCATCGAGCGAAAGGGCTTTTAAGCAGAACTCCTCGGCTCGGGGGTAAACAACGCTCGGCGGCTCGAATACATTACTGCCTAAGACTATATAGGTCTCGGCCAGGCTTGCATACCCGAGGCTGAACCGGGAATCCATGGCCACGGCTTTCTCGAAATAAGTTATCGCTTTTTGTAAATCAACTGGAGTGCGTCTATTCCAGTAGAACCGGCCCTGGAGATAAAGCCTGTAGGCCTCGGGGTTTTCTGTATAACGCTTGGCCAGAACTTTCTCTTCTTCACCGCTTAACCGCAGGCGCAACTTCGTGGATATATCTTTTGAGATTTGCTCCTGGAGAACAACAATGTCGCCGACTTTTCGATTGTACTGCTCTCCCCAGAGACGAGTCTTATCCTTGACGTCAATGAGCTCGGCTATGATCGACAGGTTATCGCCGCGCTGAACGACAGTTCCTGCGAGTATGGCTTTGACATTCAACTCCCTTCCCACGGCTCGGGGGTCGGATTTTTTTCCTTTATATTGAAAAGCTGAGAATCTCGCAATCACCCTGAGCCCGGGAAGCTTGGAAAGTGTGCCGATCAAGCTTTCGGTCAGCCCATCGCTGATGTATTCCATTTCAGGATCGGCATATTTGGAATCAAAAGGCAGGACGGCGATTGAATCGATCGGACTTTCTCTTTTCGTTAGAAGATAAACTCCAGCGACAACGATCATCAATAGCAATAAAACGGCCGCGGCCAAAGAAACTCGTTTCCAATTTAATCTCTTGGCCGCTTCTCCAGCCGTCATTTTCTTAGCTCGGACTTTTTCTGTCGTGGGAATTTCTTCTTCTATCTTATCCAACTCAGAAAGAAGCTCCTCCGCATTCTGATACCTATCCTCCTTTTCCTTCTTCATACACTTTAGAATCATCAGATTGAGCTCGTCGGGAATTTGCGCATTCAAGCTTTTTGGCTCGCGCGGTGTTTCTGTCTTGTGCTTCACAGCCACGCTCAAAGGCGTATCGCCCTCAAACGGCACTCGGCCCGTGATCATTTCGTAGAGAATGATCCCCAGCGAATAAATATCCGACCGCTGGTCGACCTCTTTCCCCTCCACCTGCTCGGGCGACATGTACTCCGGCGTCCCGATCATCATCCCGGCACCGGTGATCCCCTTCCCAGAGAGCGAACGCGCAATCCCGAAGTCCATGATCCGCGCGTTGCCATCCTTATCAATAAGAATATTCCCGGGCTTCAAGTCCCGATGGACAATCCCTAGCCTGTGGGCTTCGGATAAACCCTCGCCTACCTGTTTGGCGATGGATATAGCTTTCCCCACCGTCAATTGACCCGTCTGCCGGATCAACCCCTTTAAATCCTGGCCGGGGATATATTCCATGGTGATAAAATGCGTTCCCCCATCCTCCATGAGCTCGTACATCTTGCCAACATTTCGATGGGCGATCTTCCGGGCTAGCTTGAGCTCGTTGGTGAATCTTCTGATTGTTTCTTTGTCGGCGGCAATCTCCGGCTTGATGAGCTTGAGCGCGACTTCCTCATTAAGTTTCTTATCCAGGACTCTATAAACCCTCCCCATCCCGCCTTTCCCCAGCTCCTCGATGACCTGGTAACGGCCGGCAAAGGCAGAGCCAGTGGTTAGTTCTTTGATAGGAGTTTTTAAGGTCTCCGTTTGGGAGATAGAGATCTCTGCCGGAGGGAGTTGGATCTGGGTCCCGCACTTGCTGCAGAAACCACTATCTGAGGGATTGTCAAAATGACACTTGGGACATTTCATGGCCGCAGTTCCCTTTTCGGCTGCCTGGCGAAAGAATAGCACCGATAAAAAGGCGAGTCAATCGAGACTTTTTTGTTCCGCTATTTATGCCCTCAACCATTCTCTTAGGATAAAGCTTCTGCATGTGACTGGGCAAAGGCGAAAACACCTCTTGACAAGGGCTTTTTTCTCTTGTTACTATATTCCTATAGGTTAAATAGGAATTAAAGACCGTGCCTCCTCGACTTTCAACCGCTCTCATCCATCTTCCAGAAATTTCTCTTTCAAAGGAGTCCGCATGAAACGAAGAGACTTTTTAGCATGGAGCGGCCTGGGGCTGTCGGCCGTCGTTCTGTCTTTGGGCGGCACCGCCTGCAAAAGTTCGACAACACCGAGCAATCCTACGGATAGCCAAACATTTACGTCCACCTCCGCCCAGTCCCATACTCATACTGTCACCATCCAAAAGACGGAAGTTGACACCCCGCCCACGGGGGGGGATTTCGCGTCAGACGTCAACGTCAGGCGGACACAGCCACACGTTTACGATGACGCAAGACCAACTGAATTCCGTCAAGAATGGAACCTCGGTCCAAATCGAAACGTCCGTTGAGAGCAGCCATAGCCATGCCTTTACCATTGCCAAGTGGTATTAGGACCATCAAGAAGCGACGAGCATAGACCCGGCCAAGAAGAATCCGCAAAGCATTCCTGAACGAGGGGCTTGGGTTTGAAAAGCGCCCCTCGAGAAAAAATTCTGATTTGTAAATAATAAGGGGGAAAAAATTTGGAAGAAATGATCAGACACTGTCGTCTAAAAAGTAGTGATGTCTTATTATGCATGAAAGGAGACGCATGAGAAAAAACATCCTGATCGCGCTTTTTGTGTTCTTCCTCATCTTCTCGCTGCAGGCCCAGATGCCCCAGCAGCAGCAGATGAAGCTCGAGGACGTCCGGAAGGCCTTGAATCTGGTCGACAAACCCCAGCCCGCACCTGACAAGTATAAAGCGGGATTGGAGTCCATCACAGCCAAGGACTCCATCGCCATGTTGACCTTCGTGGCGTCCGACTGGATGGAAGGCCGCGAGACCGGAACCCGCGGCTACGCCATAGCTGCCGAGTATGCGGCTTCGCTCCTCAAGCTGTGGGGCGTTAAGCCTGCCGGCGACCTGCCAAGCTTCGGCGGCGGCAGAGGCATGGGCGGTGCAAGAGGGCAAGGCGCTGCGCCGGCGACTCCCCCCGAGCGGACCTACTTCCAGGAGTTTGCTCTCAAGTCGACATCGGATGTCCAGAGTTCGATGACCCTCCAGGTCGTTAAGGGCAACGCCGTGAAGACGCGCACGTTCGTGTCCGGCATCGATTATCAAGGTATGGGCCGCGGAGGGAATCCTGAAACCCTTTCGGCACCAGTCGTTTTCGTCGGCTACGGCATCCAGGAGCCTTCGATCAAGTTCGATGAGCTCAAAGGTTTTGACCTCAAGGGCAAGATCGTCCTCCTCTTGACCGAAGCCCCGGGCCGCGACAATCCCCAGTCGCCTTTCCAGACGAAAAAAGAGCTGAAGGAAAAATATTTTCCTGCGGCGCCGGCTGGAGGGCCTCAAATGGCGTTCATGGGACCGCGTGGCGGTGGGCAGCCCGGGAGATTCAATAAAATCGCCGAAATCCAGAAGCTCGGCCCGGCGGCCATTTTCCAGGTCCAAAACGTCGGCCGGGACAGCGACATTTTCCGTGCCTTATCAACGGTTCGGCGGCCGAACGACGAACGGCCGATCGTGAACAAGCCCCGCCAGAGTCTGTCGATCCCCGGAGTAGCCGGAGGCGGACCGATGGGCGGCGTGACAACCTTGACGATCACGCGGGAAATGGCGAACGCGATCCTTGAAGCGACGGGTCAGACGATCGACGACCTGAAGAAAAAGATCGAGACGACAGATAAGCAGGGCAAAATCGTCCTCACCCCCGCCTCCATAGACTTGCCCGGGACAAAGGTCACGATCTCTACTACAGCCAAAACGTCCCTTGTCCGGGGGATCAACGTCCTCGGCATCATCGAAGGCTCCGATCCCAAGCTGAAGGACGAATATTTCGTTGTCGGCGCCCACTATGACCATCTAGGCGCGTGGGAAGATTATGTTTACAACGGCGCCGATGACAACGGCTCGGGCTCGGTCGGAGTCCTGAACATCGCTAAGGCGGTCGCGGCCAGCCCGGTCAAGCCGAAGCGCTCGATCGTTTTCGCCCTGTGGACGGGAGAAGAGGAAGGATTGCTCGGCAGCCGCTATTACACCCTGAACCCGATCTTCCCGCTCGAAAAAACCGTCGGTTATCTCAATTACGACATGATCAGCCGGCCCTTCGACGACACGACCCTGGCCCGCTCGGTCCGGCAGTACAACGTCCCCGGTGCCGAGGAATTGGTCAAGAAGATCCGCGCCCCCTGGTTTGTCACGGTCAGCCTTACGGAAGGCTCCCCATTTGCCGACATTGCCCGCGAGATGAACAACTACATCGGCCTTGACCTAGCGCTGCGCCAGAATGCACTGGGTGCCGGCAGCGGCGGCTCGGACCATTCCTCATTCGCCCAGGTCAAGCTCCCCTTTATCTATTACATGGCTGCGATGACAACGGATTACCACCAGACAAGCGACAGCGTGGAAAAAACGAGCGGTGAGCTGATCGCTAAAATCAGCCAGCACGGCTTCTTGACGGTCTTCGCTTACGCCGATAAATAAGAATTTTTGATTGGGCCCGTAGGTCGCGCGCACGCGAGCCCAGCTTTTTGCAAAAAAAATCCCCTTCTCTCTCGATGGGAGAAGGGGGTTTTCTATTCGTTTTCTTTGCCCGCCCTGGTAATTTTAGCCCAGGTGTCGCGCAAAGTGACGGTGCGATTAAAAACGAGCTTTTCCGCGGCAGAGTCCTTTAGGTCGACGAAAAAATAACCGAGCCGCTCGAATTGAAAACGGCTTCCCGGAGCTGGATTCTTCAAGCTCGGCTCAAGCCGGCAGTCGTTCAGGATTTCCAAAGATCTGGGGTTGAGGTTCGACTTCCAGTCGGCCCCTTCATCGGCCGCTTCATCGATTTCCCCGGCGTCTCTCTTGGTAAATAGCGTGTCGTAAAGGCGAACCTGCCCCAAAACCGCGTGGGCCTCCGAGACCCAATGCAATGTTGCCTTTGGGCCTCTGCCGTCGGGAGCATCGCCGCCCCGTGTGGCCGGGTCGTAGGTGCAATGAAGCTCGATGATCTGGCCCGTTTTCGGGTCCTTCACGACATTCACGCATGTGATGAGATAGGCATAGCGCAGCCGTACTTCGCGGCCAGGCGCCAGCCGGAAGAACTTCTTGGGCGGGGTCTCCATGAAATCGTCCTGTTCAATATATAGGACCTTTGAGAAAGGAACCTTGCGGGCTCCCATGCCCGGGTCCTCAGGATTGTTGATGCAATCGAACTCCTCCACTCGGCTTTCAGGATAATTGACGAGCACGACGCGCAGCGGACGGAGAACGGCCATCACCCGAGGGGCCGTCCTGTTGAGCTCCTGGCGAAGGCTGTTTTCGAGCACGGCCACATCCACGATGCTGTTCATCTTGGCCACGCCGATTTCGTCGCAAAAATTCCGGATCGATTCCGGAGTATAGCCCCGCCGCCTGAGCCCTGAAATCGTGGGCATCCGTGGGTCGTCCCACCCGCCGACATATCCTTCCTTGACCAGTTGCAGGAGCTTTCGCTTGCTCAGGACCGTGTGGCTGAGGTTGAGGCGGGCGAACTCGATCTGCTGGGGATGATGAATGCCCAATTGATCGAGATACCAGTCATAGAGCGGCCGGTGGACCTCAAACTCGAGCGTGCAGATCGAATGGGTGATCCCTTCGATCGAATCCGACTGGCCGTGGGCCCAATCGTAAGTGGGATAGATGCACCAGGCGTCACCCCTCCGGTAATGATGGGCCCGCCGGATCCGATAAAGAATAGGGTCGCGCATCAGCAAATTGGGATGGGCCATATTGATCTTGGCCCGGAGCGTCTTGGAGCCGTCCGGAAACTCTCCGGCCCGCATCCGCCGGAACAGGTCCAGGTTTTCCTCCAGCGAGCGGTCCCGGTAGGGGCTTTCCTGTCCCGGCCTGGTCAGTGTGCCCCGGGTTTCACTGACCTGGTCGGCGCTCAGCTCGCAGACATAGGCTTTCCCTTTTTGGACAAGGTCCCCGGCGAATTCATAGAGCCGTTCGAAATAATCCGAGGCATAAAATTCACGATCTTCCCAGTCAAACCCCAACCATCGGACATCGTCCTTAATCGAGCGGACATAATCCTCTTCCTCGGTCTCGGGGTTCGTGTCGTCAAAACGGAGGTTGCATTGGCCGCCGTAATCGGCGGCCAGCCCGAAATTCAGGCAGATGGATTTGGCGTGGCCGATATGCAGGTATCCGTTCGGCTCGGGCGGGAAGCGCGTCTGAACGCGCCCCTGGTTCTTGTTATGCCGGATGTCCTCGTTGATCATGTCGCGGATGAAATTGTCTTTGGATCTCGGTATGCTCATAGCGCAGCCATCCTCAAACGTCGAATCGCCTTCTCTTTCCCCAGGAGCTCCATCAGCTCGAAAAGCCCGGCCCCGCGCGTTTTCCCGGTAAGGGCCAGGCGCGCCGGATGAATCACGTCGGCAGCTTTCATGCCTTTTTCCTGAGCCAGGCCGCGGCAGACGGCCTCGATCGCCTCCTGCTGGAAAACATCGATTCTTTCGAGCCGGCCGGCAAATTCCCGCAGGAGATCGCGGCTTTCCGGTCGGTCCAGGTATTTCTTTTTTCCGTCTGCTTCGATAGAAAAATCGTCCTTAAAAAAGCTCTCAGTGAGCTCGGCAAATTCATGAAATGTCTTGATCCGGATCTTGTACAAGTTGACCAGCCTGGACAAATAATCGTCAGATATCCCGGCCATCCCCCATCCTTCTCTCATCAGCTGGTCTTTGATGAGAGGGACGAGCTCGGGCGAAGGTTTTTTCATGATATATTCGCCGTTGATCCATTTGAGCTTCTGGATGTCGAACTTGGCTTGGACGTCGTTCATAGCGGATATCTCAAACAGCTTGGCCGCCTCGCCCAGAGGATGGATCTCTGTTTCCGTGGGCGGCGTCCATCCCAGCAGGAAAAGATAATTGGCCAGCGCTTCCGGCAAAAACCCTTCCTTCTTGTACTCTTGGACAGCTACGCCGCCATGCCGCTTGGAAAGCTTCGCTCCGTCAGGACCCATGATCAGCGGCATATGGGCAAAGCGGGGCGGGGTGAGGCCGAGCGCTTCATAAAAAAGGATTTGTTTGGGAGTGTTGGAGATATGGTCATCGCCGCGCAAAATATGGGTGATTCCCTGAGACGAATCGTCCACGACACAGGAAAAGTTATAGGCCGGCGAGCCGTCAGACTTGATTAGGACCTGGTCCTTGATATTGTCGGTTTGAAACGTGATGCGGCCGTGGATCATGTCCTCCACATCGATGGTCCGGCCCGCACCGATCTTAAAAATGACGGCATCCCCTTCCCGATAAGCTTTTCCCTGGCTCAGCAGCTCTTCGGCCTTTTGCCTGTAGAGGCCGAACCGCTCGCTCTGGAAGATCGGCGGGGCATCCCAGTTGACGCCGAGCCAGGCCAGGTCCTCCAGGATCTCGTCCAGAAACTTCTTGTCCGAACGGACCCTGTCCGTATCCTCGATCCGGAGGAGAAAATGTCCGCCCGCATGTCGGGCACAGAGCCAGTTGAAAAGCGCGGTCCTGGCGCTGCCAAGGTGGAGATACCCTGTCGGGCTCGGGGCAAAACGTACAGTTACCATTATCTGACCTGCTCGATTCCGGATTCAAGAGTCTTCATTGTTGGCAAGCGATTGGGCTCATTACATATAGCATAGCCTCTGAGCCCGGTCAAATTTGGGGAGAAAGTGGTATAATAGCGGCTCATGGCCATCCGAAGCGCCCGCCAAGAAGATTTCTTTCAGATCGTCGCCCTGACGAAGGAGCTGGGCCTGGACTATGAAGGGATGGACAAAGATTCCTATTGGGTGGCCGAGGCAGCGGGCCGGATCGTCGGTATGGTCGGCCTCAAAAAACACGCCGATTGTCATGAACTGTGCGCCCTCGGCGTCAGCCTCGGATTTCGCGGAAAAGGCCTCGGGCAGAAACTGGTCCATGCCTTGCTCCTGAATGCCGACCGCGATATCTACCTGGCCACCATCATCCCCGGCTTCTTCGAACAATGCGGATTTGAGAAGTGCACCCAATTCCCCGCCTCCATGAAAAAAGCTCCCGAGTGGTGTGAAGGCTGCCGGAAGGAGCTTTGCGCGGTCATGGTCAGGACATCCCGATGAACTTGCCGCGCTTCCCCGAGTTTAAGGTGGTCGGTCTCGAAGATCAGGAGCCCATCCTGGCCTTGATCAGCCGCTATCCGGCCGAGGTCTGCGAAGTCAACTTTGGTAACACCTTCATCTGGAGAAAATACGACCATCCCAAGCTGACAATCATCCATGACAACCTCTGCCTCCAATTCGAGCCCCCCGATGAACCGGCCTATTTTCTACAGCCCATCGGAGAGAATGATATTGCCGACACCATCCGCACCTGCCTCTCCTGCGCTCCTCGCCTGTCGCGGATCCCCACCTCCTTTGCTTCCCGATGGTGTTCCGGCTTCCATTGCGCGCCCGACCGCAACAATTTTGATTACGTCTACCGAACCCAAGATCTCATAGAGCTCAGGGGCAAAAAATATGACGGCAAGCGTAACCGGATCCGGAAGTTCGAGCGAGAACACTCTTACGGCTATGTGAAGCTCCGGCCCGGACACCTTGAAGACTGCCAGCGCCTTTTTAGAGAATGGCTGGAAGACAAATCATTGACGACCAAAATGATCAGCGCTCAAAACGAGGCCATTCAGGAAGGTTTGACTCATTTTGAAGCGCTCGGCCTCTCGGGCGGCGCGATCGAGGTGGAGGGCAAGATCGAAGCGTTTTCGATCGGAGAGCCTCTGAGTGCGGATACAGCCGTGATCCACATCGAGATCGTCAACCCTAAATACGACGGGCTTTCCCAATTGATGAACCGTGAATTCGTGAAAAACGAATGGTCGGCCTTCGCCTATATCAATCGCGAGCAGGATATGGGAATCCCCGGCCTGCGCCGCGCCAAGATGTCATACTATCCCCACCACATAGTCGAGAAGCATCACATTTGGAAATAATCATCGGCCGGTTCCGATCTGTGCTTCCAAGACCATGTCCGCGGCGAGGCCAGCCGTGTGCATGGCCGTGGAAACACCTCCAAGGAAGAGTTCGCTGGCTGCATAGATCCCCGCCATCAACAGATTCTGGATCGGAGTCTCGATCAAAAGCCTTCCCGGCAGAATGGAGGCCTGTCCCGCGGACCATGTCCAGCCCGCGATCGACCCGCGAAATCTCTGCCCCCAATCCTGATAAGTCAGGGGCGTGGCGATTTCGACGACTTCTATTGAGTCGGAGAGCCCGGGCAGGACGCTCTCGACTGTCTTGATAAGTTCCCTGAGAGCCAATCAGGTTTCTCAGATGGACATTGTCGATACTTCGGTCAAGAATCTCGCGGGAAGAAAGGCCCGCAGCCTTCTTGATGGCGGCCATCTTCTTCTTGTCTGAGAAGCTGAGATTCTCGACCGCTTTTTTCTTTTTTAATCCTGCCAAAAAATCCGGGTGCCAGCGGTCCATATTTTTGGTGAGCCTGATGATGTTCTCAATCTCGGCCATGATCGAGTCGATCGCTGCGGACTCTTCCGGATAGACCTGTTTGAGATCATCTTTGAGGATGGAAATCGGGCGCGAATAGACGATGTCCAGGTCAGGGGTCATCAACTGAAAATGATTTCTTTTGAACTTCACGCCGGCTTGGATACCCAGTTCATTCAAAAAAGTTTTGACGCGGCCGGGGAAGCCGATGGACAGCGGTCCCATCGGGAAAGAATAGCCGCCCCGCCTGAAAATATAGCTAGTTCCCCCGATGTGCGGGTTCTTTTCCAGGACCAGGACTCGCAACCCGCTCTTGGCGAGCTTGGCCGCGCAGGTCAGGCCTCCGATCCCCGCGCCAATGACAACGGCATCGTGCATCATGTCGCCAAGAAATTATCATTCTTCGGCCCATTTGGCAATGTTTTAGCTTGAAAGGGACTCAGGCCATTGGTTCAGGATTCTTCAACTGTTCCACCAATTTTACATACCGATCGGCGTCGAATTTCCTCAAGAGCCCCCGGTCATTCATATAGCGGACATTGCCGAAAATTGTTCTCTGCTGCCAGGGCCGGTCATGCTTGCCGAAGCACCAAGCCACCCCCGTGTATCCATTCGGGTCCCGGCCGTCCAGCTCATATTTATTGTTTAGATAGAGCGCTGTAACGAATGCCTCTTCCGGAGTGCGGCTCCACTCGATGATTTTCTTGCCCCAGTACATCCGCATATAGCCGTGCATCTTGCCTTTGAGGACCATTTCCTGCTGGGCCGCATTCCAATAAGGGTCATGGGTCGCGGCTGCCTCCAATTCGTCTCGCGTATAGACGACGGGCCGGGGATCCGCCTCGTGGAGCTTCAAGGTTTTTTGCGCCCAGGACGGGATTCCCTCAAAGGACTCATAGTGATCGTTATACCGGACAAAATTCAGGCTGAGTTCCCTGCGCACGATCAACTCCTCGAGATAGGCTTCAGTTCCCGGGCTTGCGGTCTCGGAAATCTTGAGGGCGATCTCGAGAGGCGAGATTTGCCCGAAATGAAGGTAGGGGCTCATCTGCGAACAATAGTCCGCAGTCGGGTTGTTCCTTAAGTCCGAGAAATGGCCGAGCTTATTCTTGATGAACACTTGGAGCCGCTTTCGGGCTTGGGCCGTGCCGCCCCGGAAAAAGGCCGTTTGTTTGACGCTCCGCGCGATGTCGAGCCCTCTCAAAATTTTTTCAATATCGTCCAGCTCGAGCGTTTCAAACTCCAAGGACAGCGAGTCTTTCAGGGGCTTGCGCTCCTTCAGGGGAACAAGATAATCTCTGAGCTTCAGATGGATTTTCCTGCGGATCGTCGCTGCTGAATATTCCTCCTTGGAGGAGGTCTCTTCGACCGGCACAACGGCGTCCGCTTCCACCTGGGCCAGCGGACAATCCATGTCACCTGCCGCCTTCATCCTCCAAGCTTTCTGGATCTTTAAGTAGCCGCGGTCGACGACGGCCAGTGATGCCCGTCTGGACATTTCCAGGGCACCCTGCTCGGGAGAGACCGCTCGGACGACCAGCCGGACCCCTTTCCTTTTGAGCTCCTGCTCGACCTCGGCCAGTCCTTCGAGCAGAAAAGCATAATGCCGCTCATCGGCCTCGGAGAAACGGTCGGTGAGCCCGAAAAATACCACCAGCGGCTGCCTCAATTCATTGGCCTGCCGAACCGCATATTCCAGAGCATGATTGCACCCAGCACGCTGGGACGCCTGCATCCAGTAAAGAACATAGTCTCCTCTTTGGCTGTCCTTGGCATTCAGGGATTTGATGCGCTCTTTATGAATCATAGCCGCCTCCAAACCGAATGATAGATCATTTTACCCCCCGTCGTTGCTTAATAAAAGCTTCAGGATGTCGCTTTTTTCTCCCGGCTGGAAGGGAAATGAAAATTTTCGAACCACCTGCCGCTGATCATCGAACAGAAAAGCTTGAGTATTTGATTTCAGAAGGCCGTTGAAAAGATGGTGTTCGTCCAGGACAATCGGGAATCGGATGTCGTTGGCTTTGATAAATCCCTGCATTTTTGTCTGCACGATCCGGGCATGACGGCTGTCTTCGCTTCCGTCGGAGCGGCGGCTATAGACCAAGATCCCCCGCAGTCTTTCTTCCTGGATGGGCCCAGGAAGGGCTTGGCAGAACTCCAGCAGAGGGGCGAGGCAGGGCGAGCAAAAAAAAGTGTCAAAATCGATCAGGATCCAACAGAGCGTTTTTCTCCGAGAGATAACCGAAGGTTTGGCTGCCCCGTCGCCGGCCGGGGACGAGCAACAGATGAATAGGGCGGCCAATATCGGCCATAAGCCAAGGAGACAAAACAGCGGGAAAAGCCATCGCCTGGGATTCATGTTTCTCTTGGAATTTCGTTCCTGCGCTCGGCTGGTGCTCACGGCCTCGCCCCTTCCGCCTTACTCATAGATTAGCCTATATTTTTTCAGCGTGATGCCGTCGCTGGCCCGCACGTACAAAAAATCTTGATGGTCAATGTAGATGCAGTGGGTAGTATCGGGCAATGTCAAAGTCGTGACCAACCCGCCTGCCGGGCTCAACACATAGACATCACGGCTGGGATTTTTGGCGCGACTCCCTCCCAAGACAAATATGTGACCGCGATGATCGAGGCAGATATCCTTAAGACAGGTCTCTGTGGGCAGCGTATAACCACTCAGCTTCTCCGTTTTGACTTTCTTGACGCCCAGGAGGTCTTTGGACCAGACCAGGGTTCCGCTCTTGTTCCATCTCTCGACCTTATCCTGGAAGACATAGGCGAGATAGAGATCGCCCTGGCCGTCCAGGGTCGCACTGACCGAATCCATCAACGGCCCGGCCATTTTTTTTTGATAGACGAGCTCCGACTGAACTTTTCCCCCAGCGTCAAGCACGACGATCCTGCCGGGATCCTGGAATCCCATGACCGCGACGGCGATTCGCTCATCCGAAAAAACAAACAGGTCGCTGATCGGCATGGAAAATGGAATGCGCTTCTGGAATCGGAGATCCTTATCGAAGACGGAGATCCCGAGAATGCCCTGGTCCGTGGCATAAAGAAAATTCTCCGAGCAGCCCAGGAGCCTGGGGGCCATAAACTCCCCAGGCCCCTGACCTTTGCCCCCGGCTTTCTTGACCAGCTGGCCCTTGGCGTCAAACTTCTTGAGCGAGTAGTCCAAACCGTCTAAAACATAGATAAATCCCTCAATATCCGAGGCCACACCGGTCCATTGGAAGAGGGTTTCATCATCCAAGGCTCCAATCGAAAGGACTTCCTGGATCTTCACTTTTAGAGGTTTTTCGCCCGCGCGGATGGAGAGAGGAAACAACAATGCCATGGCTGCGCAGACCGAGATCGATGCCATTTTTTCGATTTTCATCTCAAGGTCCTCCTTCATCCAGGCCGACGTCGGTCGCGCCTCATTTTCTCAATCTCCCTTCATCCGGTCAAACAAGGGGATCCACATATTTTTTACAAAAGGCGTAGCCCATGGCGCAATACACCGTGCCGATATACCCCCAGGCCTGGTTATACCAATCGTTCAAGCATTCCTTGAGGGCGTTTTCGCAAACGCCGGATTGGAGGCTTCGGGGCTGAACGCCCAGCCCAAACATCAGACAGACCAGGACAACAGCGGCGGCCTTTGTGAGTGCTTTATGTTTTTTTTGCATAATCTCCTCCTGGTTCACACGTAGTTATCAACATATTTCAGGCAGAAATCTAATCCGATAAAGCAGAAACTCACATAAAAAACGATGGTCACTCCCCAAGACAATAATCCGGAAATGATGGCTTCTGCCAAACACCTCTGCCAAGCCCTTTGGCAGACGCCCGCCTCGCCTTCTTCAGCCGCGGCAAAAGCCGGCCCGACGATAAGCCAGGCCAAAGCGGCTGTCAAGAACAAAGCCAAAGACCCTTTTACTCCTTGCTTTTTTAATGCTTTCATGAAAACCTCCTTAAGGCCTGATTCAAAGCAATTCGCGTGCCAAAAGGAAGGCCGATTTTATATTCTTAATGTCCTGAAAAGAAAGAATTTAAGCGACAAGCAGAAAATTTTTAGGAGCTCCCCCTGAAATCAACGTCACAAGCGGCCGACGCAGATATTTATTTGCTTTAATTATAAATAATTACAAAAAGAACAAAGGGCACACTATGTGCCGCAAGATCGCAGCTATTTTTTTCCCGCCATCGGAATCTTGATTTTCTTTTCCTTGGCAAACCGGATGGCCTCTTCATACCCGGCATCGGCATGGCGGGCCACGCCCAAACCGGGGTCGACCGTGAGGACCCTTTCCAGCCGTTTCGCCGTTGAAGCTTGGCCGTCGGCAACGATCACCATGCCGGCGTGAATCGAGAGTCCGATGCCGACCCCCCCGCCGTGGTGGACGGAAACCCAGGAAGCGCCGCTCACCGCGTTTAAAAGTGCATTCAAGATCGGCCAGTCGGCTATGGCGTCCGAGCCATCTTTCATACCTTCGGTTTCTCTATTGGGCGAAGCGACCGAGCCCGTGTCCAAATGATCCCTGCCGATGACGATCGGAGCGCTGATCTTCCCTTTTTTGACGAGATGGTTAATAAGGGCGCCGAACCGGTTTCTCTCTCCATAGCCCAGCCAGCAGATCCGGGCCGGCAGACCCTGAAACTTCACCTGTTTCTGCGCTTTGCGAATCCACCGCTCAAGGGCCTCATCCTCGGGAAATTCCTTGAGCACGGCTTCGTCCGTGACATAGATATCCTGGGGTTTTCCCGAAAGCGCCGCCCAGCGGAAAGGACCTTTGCCGTAACAGAACAGCGGTCGGATGTATTCCTGGACGAATCCTGGGATATCAAAGGCGTTTGCGATACCGCCTTTTTGAGCCTGGCCGCGGAGGTTATTCCCGTAATCGAATACCCGGGCCCCCCTTGCCTGGAGCTCCAGCATGGCCCGGACATGTTCTGCCATGGATTCGTAAGCCCGCTTGATATAATCCCGAGGATTCTCACGTCTGAGCTTGAGCGCCTCTTCGTAGGAGACGCCGTGAGGGACATAACCGTTCAGCTCATCATGAGCAGATGTCTGGTCGGTGAGGACGTCCGGCGTGATGCCGCGCCTGACGAATTCTGGGAGCACATCGGCCGCGTTGCCTAGCAGGGCGATGGACAGAGGCTCCCCTTTCTGCTTGGCCTTCAAGGCCAGCTTGAGGGCCTCATCCAGGTTATCCACCATCGTATCGACATAGCGGGTGTCCAGCCGCCTCTGGATCCTGTGCTTGTCCACCTCGACAATGATGGCCACGCCGTCGTTCATGGTTACGGCCAAAGGCTGGGCCCCGCCCATGCCCCCCAGGCCGGCCGAAAGGACGAGCCTGCCCTTAAGGCTCCCGCCGAAGTGCCTGCGGCCAGCAGCGGCCAATGTCTCGTACGTACCCTGCAGAATGCCTTGCGTCCCGATATAAATCCAGCTTCCGGCCGTCATTTGACCGTACATCGTCAAGCCCAAGCCTTCAAGGCGCCGGAACTCGTCCCAGGTCGCCCATTTCGGGACGATGAGGGCATTGGCGATGAGCACCCTGGGAGCTTCAGAATGGGTCTTGAAGACAGCGACCGGCTTCCCCGATTGCACGACCAGCGTCTCGTCGTTCTCCAGCTTTTTAAGGCTATCGACGATGGCCCGGAAACACTCCCAGTTGCGCGCCGCCTTTCCCGTTCCTCCATAGACGATGAGTTCCTGGGGCTTCTCGGCGACTTCCGGGTCCAGGTTATTCATCATCATCCGCAGGGCGCCTTCTTGTGACCAGCCCTTGGTGTGGAGCTTCGGACCTCTGGGCGCCCGAATGGGCCTGTATGTCTTCAGATCGGCAATCATCGATAACTCCTCTCTCTTGAGTCTTTTTTCCTTAGTTGAATATATCACAATCAATTTGGAGGGGTAAAGTACCGCTTCACCCCCCCGGCGAAAAGAGACAAAAATTGTCAAAAAAAGTAGTTGACGTGGCAAAAAAAATTTCTTATAAATATAGAAGAAGCTAAGCCGAGGTTTGAAGGTATAGGGAAGGGAGTATTGGGCAATATTTTAATCTATAATAAAAAAATCGAAGAGGAAGGGTTTCTGTCTAAGCTTTGCCAGAAGCTGGGGCCTGTCTATACCTCTTCCACCCTTGAAAACACCGTCGCCCTGCTAAAATCCATGCCGTTTTCGACGATCCTCGTGGATTCAGAGCTGGCCGACGACCGCGCCCTAAAGGAGTTATCGGACAAAACGCCCTGCCTGATCCTGACAGGAAGAGAGGAGGAAGCGCTCAAGGAGATGACCAGGCACTGGCCCTCCGACCGGTTCGTGGATTACCTGATGATCTCGCCTCGGCCCGTGGACATCACTCGAGGCGAGAGGGTCCTCAAAATCGCCCAGGACTTCGCCCAGCTGAAATCCAATGTCGAGAGTCTGACCCTCTCCAAGGGATCGCTGGAGCAAAAACTAAAAAAGTTCTATGCCGAGTTCAAAAGCATCGGGTCGGCGCTCTCAGAAGGGTTGGCCAAGGAGCTGGAAAAGCGCATCGCTCTGGAAGCGCGGTATCTGCACTTCCAGAAGCTCAAGGAAAATTTTGAGAACATCCTGAGAAAGCTTTACGCCGCTAACGATGTCAACAATCTCCTGGACATCGTTTTCGACATCAAGAACCTTGTCCAGGCCAGGGGTATCTCCCTGTACATCCTGGAAGAAAACGATACGCTGGGCAAATATCTCAAGCCGCTCGTTTGGGATGACGCCTTCCTGTCCCATGCGGATTTTGCCAAGCATGTCGCGCTCTTTCTCGCCCAAGACTTCGCCGCCACCGTCGCCCGCACGGGAGAAGAGATCAACCTGGCCAACGCGGCGTCCGATCCCGGATTCTCCGGCCGCTATCAGCAGCTCAGGGCACCGCTCTATAGTCTCCTCTGCACCCCGCTGAAATACGACCAAGTCGTGATCGGTGCCATCGAGGTCTATGATAAGGGCGACGACGATAAAGTCAGCCAAGGCGGGTTCAGCCAGGAAGACCGGCAGATTATGCGCGGGCTGTCCGAGCACATCTCCATTGCCATGACCAAGCTGAACCTTATTCAGTTCGATGCCCTGACAGGGCTCCTGCGGCCGGACCCCTTCTTTGAAAAAGTCATCCAAAAAATCGAATCCCAGGGCAAACGACGCCAGGAAGTCGACTCCTACGCCATGGCCATGGGGGATGTCGACTGGTTTAAGAACTATAACGACCGGAACGGACACGAAGCCGGCAACCGTCTGCTCCGTGAACTGGCTGGCGTCCTCCGCTCATCGATCCGCGAAGACGACATCCTGTGCCGCTATGGGGGCGAGGAATTTCTCTTTTTTCTGGCCGGCGTGAAAAACATCGAAGAGGCCACTCTCCTCACGGAAAGAATCCGGCGGAATATCGAAGACCACTATTTCGAGCATGAGGAATTCCAACCCCGGCACAACCTGACCATGAGTTTCGGGGTGACGATTTTCCCGCGCAAAGAGCTGACCGCGCCGGGGGCCGCGTCAAAAACCCTTCTCAAGAAAATCGCGGGCGAAGCAGACATGGCCCTGGCCGAAGCCAAAGGCAAGCGGTTCAAGAACCTCCCCTACAATGAAAACCTCATTACAAAAAACAAAGTGTGCGCTTATGTCCGCGACAAGGCCACCGTCATGGGCAGGACCGGAGTCCTTCAGGGCCGGGAAAAAATAATCTTGGAAAAAAGAAAATCCGAGCGCTATTACGCGTCCACCCTGTGCATCTACAATGAAAACGGGGGCCACAAGGTGGCCACGACCGTCAACCTCAGCCTGGGGGGCACCAAAATATCATCGGAAACGCAGTTCCCCTTAGCCAAAACGGTCGACTTCTTTCTCATTTTAGGAAGCCGGGCCAACCTTCTCAGAGGGGATGTGGTGTACTCGCAACAGGCATCCCCCCATTCCTCGTATTTTTACACGGGGCTGAAATTCAAGGATTTATCGCCCGAGGACAAAAAGCTCCTCGAAACCTATTTTCACCTGCTGGAAAAAAAGGAAGTTCAGTCGATCTGAACGGCGGCGTCTGGAAGCCGTCCCGTGATCAACCCTCGAGCTCATCCACGATGGACTTTAGATAGAGGGCCGGCGGGGTAATCTTTTTATAGAATGTGTCCTTGAGCTTCGTAGCAAAGCTCTCAAAGGCGCTAAAATCGTCTTCGTTGCTCCAGTTGTCCATATTCAATTTTTCCAGGATATCCTTGAGGACGTTCACATTCAAAATATCCGCAGTGTATTTGGGCAGCGAGCAATTTTCTTTTTCGCACATTTTGACGCCGCGCAGGATCACTTTGCGCAAGACCTCCTGGCTGTTGATCAGTTCCTGCTTGACGAAAAATTGGTCTTTGGCCGCCTCGACCTGGACGAGTTTCTGATACATCTTCTTGGCATCCTCCAGCATATGGGTCACCGCCCGAACCAGGGATTCGCCATCGAGAACCATATGATCTCGGTTCTGGAAATAGCTGATTTCGCCGTTGTAGTCCGTGGGCTCCGCCTTGCGGTACCGTTCCAGCGCTTCGAAGACGGTCTGGAAATTGAGATCGTCAAGCGCGACCCGCTTGTCGTCGGGCTTGAACTTGGAAAGCTCCTGGAAGTGTTCGGAGTTCTTGGCCTCCTCGGCCTGCTTGCTCAGGTCCTCGATGAACTGGTTGATTTCGGGCATCCGGAATTCCGGCTGTCCCTGCGGGGGGTCGGGCTCTTCGGGAGGGGTGGTGGGCTCAGCCGAGGGCCCGGCCTGGCCCGGATTTTCATGCGACCCTTTGGAGGCCTCGGGATCGGTCTCTAACAGCTCTTTGATTTTCTTGAGTTTGTTCAGCTCCTGCTCCAGATCCACTACGATTTCAGTATCGGACTTCTCTCCCAGACCTTCGGTCACGATTCCATATTTTTCCCGGAGCTTGGTTCTTAGCTCGGTGACTTTCACTTCGGTCGACCGGCGAATCTCGGTCAGCTTCGAGCTGAGCTCGCTGACGGCTTTCAGCTCGTCCAAAGTCAGGGCCGTGAGCTTCTCGATCTCTCTTTGATGAAGAACGCCTTTCTCCAAATGCTCGTTGATCTGGCCCTGGAGGGCGTCCCGGACCGTCTCGAATTCGGAAATCGCTCCCTTGTAATCTTTCAGGGTTTCCTTTTCCTTTTCAAACTCCTGCTGGATCATGGACATTTTCTTTTCCGATTCCTCTTTCTCGCGCCGAATCCTTTCCTGGAATTCGCGCTCGATTTCTTCCTTCCGCTTCAGCAGGGCTTTCTCCAGGTTGCTTTCGATCTCGGTGATGATCAAGGTCGATTCATCCAAAACATCTCCCTTTGGGGTCATGGTCGTTCTCCTCATCGAACTTCACACGTCCTTCAGACAAGGCTCATGCCCTGAAGGAGAGGATCTCCTTCAGAAGCTTCTAGCGCTTCTTGACCTCGCTTCGTGTCGACACTATCGTAAACAACGGGGGCGGGCTCTTCAATCACCTTTCCGGACGATTCTCAAGGGGATTTTTCCCCGGTTCCGGTCACCCCTAAGGGTGAACAAAATGGGGTTTTGTCACCTTGCCCGGAACCCCCTGAGAATTCGGGTTCCCATTCCGAATTCTCACTCTTGCCAGGCCGATCTTCTTTTTTGGCGGAGCATTGGGTAAAAGGACCCGAATTCTTGATGCCTTGAATCTTATCAAAAAATAAAGTATAAAGAAAGCGGACCACCAATCCCATGAAGACGCGCCAGATTCTCCTCTTGGAAGAAAGCGGCGCCAGGCGAGAATCCCTGGCCCGGCTGCTTCGAACTCTGGACGTCGAGGTGGTGACGGCCGCCACATGGATCCAAAGCCTCAGGCTCCTTCAGGATGAAAATAAATTATCGCTCATGGTCGCCGGCCTCGAGTGCCTGGCAGACGACCCAGCCCGGGTCTTGAGAGGATTGAAGGAAAGCCATCCCCTGCTTTCGATCATCGTCCTTTCCGGCCGCCAGAGCTTCGAGCCGGGCATCGAGCTTCTTAACAGCGGCATCATCGACCATCTCACCGCTTCCGAGCATTATCTCGCCATTTTATCGGCCGTCAAGAATGAATTGAACAAGAGAGATCTCCTGGAGCAGAACGCGATCTATCTCAAGAACCTGCGCCGGCTGAGGCTTGAACAAACCAAAAACATCAAACGGGCCATGGAGCTTGAAGAGATCTATGACTCGACCCTGCAAAACCTGATGACGGCGCTGGACCTCAGGGATGTCGAGACCTTCGGCCATTCACAGACAGTCGCCAAGTACAGCCAGGTCCTGGCCAAGATCCTCGGCCTCCATAACGCGTCCGCCTTGGACGATATCCGCAAGGGCGCCCTGCTCCACGACATCGGAAAAATCGCGATCCCGGATGCCGTTCTCAAGAAGCCGGGAAGCCTGGCTTCAGACGAATGGAAAAAAATCCGGCTGCATCCATCCCTGGGCTTCGGGCTGGTCAAAGAGATCAAGCTGGTCAAGGCTGTGGGGAATATCATCCTTTGTCACCACGAGCGATACGACGGCAAGGGCTATCCCACGGGGCTCTTGAAAGACAAAATTCCCCTCGAAGCCAGGATCTTTTCCCTAGCCGATGCCCTCGATGCCATCACCTCCCACCGACCCTACCGCAAAGTCCGGGATTTCAAAGCCGCCAAAAGGGAGATCGTTAAGAACTCGCGGACTCAATTTGACCCTCAAATCGTGGATGCCTTCTGTTCCCTCAAGCTTGAAAAATGGGAAAAAATCCGCTTTGAGACGACTTCCTATATCCCCGACATCGAAGGATATTCCGAGCTAATCACAAGGGTTAAAAAATAGGCGGGTAGTTTTTTCTGAGTCCCGTACGGCGTGCACCCAGAAAAATCAAATCTCTCATTTGCGGCATTCAACAACTCTAGGAATTCCACCGAGGTCATTTGTGATTTTGATGCTTCTCCATCGGTTACCAAGCAGAGATCGCACTCGGTCTGCCTGCCCCTCCCCGATTTCAAAGATAAGATAGCCCAACGGCCGGAGATATTCGGCTGCGCTTTGAATCAAGCGCGCGATAAACTCGTACCCGGTTTTCCCCGGAACAAGCGCCCTCTTAGGCTCGTGGGCGCGGATTTCTGGCTGGCAAAGCCGCCAATCTTTTTCCGAAACATAGGGCGGATTGGAGACGACGAAATGGAGGCGGCCTTTTAATGAGAGGGAGCGGAGCGGCTCGAACAAGCTGCCTTGAACGACCGTCACGGAGGAAACCTTGTGGCGCGACGCGTTGAGCTTCGCAGCCTGAATAGCTTTGCGGCTGATGTCCGAAGCCACGATATGCACCCGGGGCAGCTCTTTGGCCAGGGCAATGGCCAGGGCGCCGCTTCCAGTGCCGATCTCGGCGATGATCTCTTTTTGTCCGGAGGATAAAGTCATTACTCTTTCCACTAGCAGCTCCGTCTCGGGCCGCGGGATAAAAACGCCCGGAAAAACGGTCAAGGGAAGCGACCAGAACTCCTTTTCGCCAGTCAGGTAAGCCAATGGCCATCGTTCGAGGCGTTTTTGAATTAGCTTCAGATATCGATTCTCTGCCGTTTTCCGAACGGCCCGGTCCGGAGACGCCAAAAAATCGTGCTCGGTGAGAGACGCACACTTGAGCAGGAGGACTTTGGCTTCAAGGGAGGGGTCCGCCCCGCGAAGGCGTTGAAGCGATGTTGTTCCTTGAAGGACAAGTTCCCGGACAGTTTTCACAGAAACTCTTTCGTCTCCGCTCACCTGGCCTGGGCGTGAAGATTCAATGTCTCGATGATATCGTCCAGGTCGCCGTCGAGTATGGCGCTGAGATTGTGAAAGCTCTTGTTAAGCCGATGATCGGTCACCCGGGATTGTGGAAAGTTATAAGTCCGGATCTTCTCGCTTCGTTCCCCCGTTCCGACCTGCGAGCGGCGGCTCTGGGCGATCTGCTGCTGCTGTTCGCTCCTGGCGATATCCATGAGGCGAGACCGGAGAACGCGCAGGGCTTTCTCTCTGTTTCGGTGCTGGGATTTTTCATCCTGGCAGGAAACGACCAGCCCGGAAGGCTTGTGGGTGACACGGATCGCGGTGTAATTGCGATTGACATTCTGCCCGCCGGGACCTGAAGCGCCGAAGGCCTCGATCCGCAGGTCCTTGGGGTCGATCTTGACGTCGATCTCGTCGGCTTCGGGAAGCACGGCCACTGTCGCCGTCGAGGTATGGATGCGGCCGCCGGCCTCTGTTTTGGGCACGCGCTGGACGCGATGGACGCCGCTCTCGTATTTCAACTGCGAGTAAACCCGTTTCCCCTGGATACTGGCGATGACCTCTTTGAATCCCCCGATCGGAGAAAGACTCGTGTCGATGACCTCGAACTTCCAGCCTTTGCACTCGGCGTACCGTGTATACATGCGGAAGAGGTCCTGGGCAAACAGAGACGACTCGTCACCGCCGGCGCCCGCCCGGATCTCGAGAAATACATTTTTCTCATCAAGGGGGTCTTTGGGCAGAAGGAGGACCTTGAGCTCCTTGGCCAACGCCTCAGCCCGAGCTTCCAACTGCTGCAGCTCGGCCTCGGCCATGCTCTTCCATTCGGGCTCGGCCTTGGCATCGGCGAGGATGTCCTTGGCCTCTTGAATATTTTTCAGGATCCGTTTATAACCCTCGAACTTCTTGACCAAAGGTTCGAGGTCGGCGCGCTCCTTAGAGATCTCTTTAATTTTCTGGGGATTGGAAACGAGGGCCGGGTCGGAGAGAGAGCGCGTCAGCTGTCGATACTTCGCCTCAACACTCTCAAGCTCTGGAAACATGGGGACTATTTTTTAGACTTTGAGTCGCCATATTTTTTCCTGAACTTCTCGACGCGGCCGGCGCTGTCGATGAACTTCTGTTTGCCGGTGAAGAAGGGATGGCACTGAGAGCAGATTTCGACGCGGATTTCCTTCTTGGTCGAACGCGTGGTGAACGTGTTGCCGCAGGCGCAGGTGACAACGCATTCTTCGTAATTCGGATGGATATCTTTCTTCATCAGTCGTTTGTCCTCCGTCAGGATTGTCAATTATACCAAATTTTTTTGGGTCTGGCAAAGCGGGGGACGCTAGCCGGGAATCAACGCTTTCTTTTTCTCGTAGCAATCCCAGTCGATGCTGAATACAGATTTCTTTAGATTCTCTTTGACTTTTTCTTTATAGCCTCGAGAGTCAAAATATTCCTTCAAGGGCTTGGTCAGAGCATGGACTTGCTCTTCGGCCTTCCACTCATACACTTCTCCACCGGACGTGCGCAGGCAGTTCAGATGGACTGCCCAGGCCAGCGGCTTGATGGGCACATGGCTGAACGTCTGCCGGATCGATTGGACCTCGCCCTCCTTGACCGGGTTGAGAAAACGAAAGTAGCGGGAAAACAGGACGGCGTTATGATAATAAGCCGGGAAGGCCAGCAGGCAGTCCATGTGGGTCAGCCGCCCCAGATAGATAAAAATATCCACGATTTTTCTGCTCATCCCCAGTCCCGGATGCAATTGGCCTGGAAGGGCACCCCTCTTCTGAGAAAATCCTTCGAGAGGATTCTGGAGGGTGAGCCATTCAAAGATCAGACAGCGCGCGTCCGGCAGGGGGAAGCCCTCCACGAAATCGACCTTCGGCGAAAAGACCCCTTCCCGGATTTTTAAATCCACGATGACGTTTTCGGGCTTTTTCTCCTGGTAAAAGATCTGAAACCTCTGGAGCGGATAGGCGGCAGAATCCATATCAAATTCCAACGGCCAGAGCTCGCGCCGTCTTGCTTCTCGGAAAAAATTCTTCTTGCCGAGAACGGCGAACACTTCGGACAGGGTGTATTTGCCCAGAAACAGCGACGTGCCTTTCCGTCCGGCGAGCTCGGAGAAGAGGTCTCCTTCTTCAATTAGAGGCGCCTTCTCCCAGAAGGGGTTGATTTTAGAATCGTCCTTGCTCATTCGTTTTTCATACGGGAAATTCGAGCACATATGCCAAATGCCATTCGGCGGCATATGTTTCGAAACTTTCCAAGAAAAATTTTATTCGATTTATCGACATCTAGCAAGCGAAAAAAGACACACATCTATCATAAAAATGCCAGGGGAAAGAGAAGGGGGAAAGAGGGAAGGCTATTCTGAATAAAATGAAAGGGTGTCATCGCCGAGAGTCACTCGCCTCAGGAGCGAGAAATGCTTGGCCTCAAAGCGCGTCTTGAAATGGTGGCGCAGGATAATCAAGCCGCCCGGGGCCAGGATCCCTCGTTTTTTTATGACCTTCAACGGGTTCCTCTCATCCAGGAGCTTATAGGGGGGGTCCAGAAAGATGATCTCGAAGCGGGCTTTTTCTTTTCCCAATTGGATCACGCCGCGGTTGAATTCTTTGGCAATGATCCGGACCCTGTCGCCAGCCCCGCACTTCTCGACGTTGTGCTTGATCACGCTGACGGCCGGATATAACTCTTCGATGAACACCGCTTGTCGGGCGCCGCGGCTGAGGGCTTCGATGCCGATAGAGCCCGTGCCGGCAAAGCCGTCCAAGATCACCGTTCCCTTCACCTCGTCCTGGAGGATGTTGAAAAGCGCCGACTTGAGCTTGTCGGGCATGGGCCGGACGTTCGCGCTGGCGACCTTCTTGAGCTTTTTGCCCTTGTAGATCCCGCTGATGACCCTGATCATGGTTTCTCGTTAATAATAGATCGTCACCCGGCCGGGGTTGGTCCGCATGTCCTTGATGCCCAACGGCAGCTCATACCAGTTATTGATGCTCGTGGCGTCCGTTTTTCCGAGTTTCGAGGCGATATAGATAATCATATCCAAGAGCATCAACGGCACTTGTCTCTCCTCCAAAAAGAGCTTTTCAAAATCCAGGCGGATGTATCCGTTTTGAATCTCAAAATTCCCCTCAAAGTACAAATTCATCCGGGGCTTGAGGAGAAGGGGAAGTTTCTGGCCGCTCAAATCGATGAAGATCTTTCCTTCGATGCGGTTCTGGGCGAAGAGCTTCAGGCGAAGCTCTTTCATGACTTCCTCCTTTTCCGATTCGATCCGGTAGGCGATATAGGAATTCAGCTCGCTTTCGGTAAAGTCCATCTGTTGGAGCGGTTGGCCGGCCCTGGCCTGGCTGTCTATCTGGATTTTGCTCAAAGCCTGGACGACCCGCCGGGCTTCTTGAGGCGAATAAACGGGGCCGGCCCCGATAAAATCCGTGATCGCGGCCAGAACCACGACAATCGCCGCGCTTTTTTTAAAAATCCTCATAGAACTATCCCTCACATGCTACCAGAATATCCCCCCTTTAGTAAATCGGCCGCTGACGTTTCGCCGGAACAGCCGTCATCAAACATTCGGCCTTTGGACAGAGCTCAAAAAGAAAAATCATTAGAAAAAAAATGATGGTGAGGAGCGTGGCGCTCCTATTTTTTAAAAGGTGATACGCACTCTTTTTCCGTCAGTTCAATCAGCCCCAGCGTCCCTAAGGTGACCATCGCCGTTCCCCAGGGAACCCAGAAAATGGGCAGGACTCCCCTTTTGCAGACGACATAAACGATATCGCCGATATCAGCCGCCTGAGCCGCCTTCATAAAAACGTTCTGGCCGGCCAACGCCCGGCGGACAGAGGTCCCGCTGATTTTCAGGGATTTGACGTCCTGGTAAAAATTCGTGACTCCGCCTCTGACCCGGATGCTATCATCAAGCTGAAGGAGACCTCTCTCCACAAAGACGTCCGCTTCCTTGGTGTTGGGGTTATAGCCGACGACCCGTCCCACTCTCGCTTCGCCTTCTTGCTCCTGCTGCTCCTTCAACACGACCTGAACAGCGGACCGGACTTGTCCCTCATAAGCGTTGAGAGACACCGCTATTTTTGCCGTTTCGTTGGCCAGAATGCCGATGAGCTCATTCCCGTTGAAATCTCCCTGCGGGGTGGTAATCCCGAAGCTATAGATCCCTTTGCTGAGCCCCTGGATGGTGAACATTCCCTGTTTGTTTGTCGGGGCCGCTCTATAAACGGCTCCGGTCGAAGTATTTTTGACGACGACGACAGCGCCTTCGACCGGGGTCTTCCCGTCCTTTTCGTAGATATAACCGATGAGATTTCCCTTTTCGAGCGCTTGGGCTCGGAGCGAGAGTGAACACGCCCCGATAAAGAAGACCAATAAAAATCCCAAATAAGAAGCCGAGAGATTCCTGGCACCTCTAACCATAAGATCCTCCAAAAATTAGCCTGGAAGGATTATGAGCAGGAAAAACGAAAATGTCAAGCCGGAAATTATTTTATGGAACATTTCCCGGCTCGTCGCCCAACGCCAGGGTCATTTTGAGCAACGTCGCGGGCCCATTCAACGCTTGGATGCGTAAGGTATTGGGGCCGACCTCGGAAGGGAGATCCAGGGACAAAACTGGATCCTGGAGATAATCCTCCCAAACGACTCGTCCGTTGAACAGGATGGAGAGGAATGGAAAAGCCTCGGGCGAAGCCTCTTGAAAACTCAGCGACAGCCGAAATTTCCTGCCATCCAGGGAAAAACTCTGAGCATAAGCGCCCCCGAAAGGAATCGTCGTCTCAGCCGGCAAAGTATCTGCAGCCGCCATTTTATGGATGGTTTGGTCGGCCTTTTGCAGCCCATCCGTATCATTCAGCCGCTCGTAATTTTTTATCATCTTGGCCAGGAGGCTGACCTTCGGGCCTTCGATGTCAGCCGATTTTTTGTAGAAATTATTGGATTCATAAAGATAATCGAGCTTCTGGTAAGCATCGCCGACAAGCTCCAGGACAGCGGCGTAGTCCTTTTTCGCCCCCTGCGGAATGACCAGGACGCTTGATTCCAGGGCCTGGCCCGCCTGGATGACATCCCTGTAGCGGTTTTGTTTGTAGGTCAGAAACAGCTCAAAAGAAAACAGGGCTAGGTTTTTCAAGGTCAGGATGGATTTTTCTTCGAGCAAACCCCTTTCCTTGAGAAAACTTTCCAGGTCGGAAGCTCCCGAAAGCTGGTCCTCGAGGTTCAAATAGGCATGCAAGTCGCCCAGCGCCGCTTCGATCGTCCGCGTCTCTTCGATTTTGCATTTGGCCATCGCCAGATAAATCGCCTTGAGCGTGTTTTTAAAATCCAGATGATCAATGGGGCTCTGATTAACCAAGCCCTGATAAAAATAGATGCTCTGGAGTCCCGCCAGCGCCGATTGAAAGCGTTCCAATGCCTCTTGGACATGGAACACGCCCAAAGCGTTCTGGCCGGCGATCAGTTCATTTCTGGCCTTGTGGAATTCCAACTCTTCCGCCCGGCAGAGATATTTCACCCGCTCCTCCCTCGATAACGACCGTTCCCCCAAAAACCGGGCAAACAGCCGATAAACGGCGGCATCTTCGGGGAGGACCTTTTCCATGACGGCATAGTCCTTAATGTGTAAATCCCACTGTTCGAGGACGGCCGTTGTTCTCTCGAGATCTTTGCCGACGAGACTTTCCTTGACGATATCGAGCGCGAGGAGCTGGTCCTCCGGCGAGAGACTGGGCCAGCGGACGAGCAGCGCTTTTCCCACCTCGGCATAAATTTCTGTGTCCCGGCCCGAGAGGCGGGCTGCTTTTTTATATTCTTCCAGAGAATTCTCGGGGACGGGGAAACCCGTCAATTGAATGTACTGCAGGGCCTGGCCAAAATAAAAATGAGCGGCCGCCAAAAACGGATTCAAGGTCAGGGAGCGGAGAAAACGATCATAAGCTTTCTCGAAATCCCGATCCCGGAGTTGGGGGTCGCCGAGGCGGCTGATTCCTCTGTCGAAATAGGATTTGGCCAATTCCAGGTCAAGGAGGTTGTTCCAGGCCAGGAGGGTTTGTCCTTTTTCCAGGATCCGGATCTTTTTTTCGATATTGGAGGTCCGCTCTTTGGCCTGATCATACAAGGAGCTTCCCCTGTAAAGGACCACATCTGCCAGAGCGGCGATCGATAAAAGAATGAAGATGGCCGTCTTTTTTATCATGTCAGGACTTCCGATGATAGACGGTGGCATAAGTCAGGGCTAGGACTGCGGAAAACAGCAGTCGATTGGCCGGGATATGCAGGTTGAAATCGGTCAAGCTGTGGATCAGCATGATGAAGACGGCAATGACCCCGCCCAAGGCCAGCCCTTTGATTTCCGGATTCCTGCGTTTGGACCATGTCCGGAATGAATCCACGGCGATATAGAGAACCGCCCCCGCCAACAGGAGGAAGCCGACGAGGCCCCATTCGGATAAATATTCCAAATAATCATTATGAGCATGGACAAGAGCCATGCCCTCAAAATTGATGGTTTCATAAACAGGATAGACTGAGGCAAACGTCCCCAGTCCCGAGCCGAAGAGGGGAAAATCCCGGACGATGGCCAGCACGTTGCCCCACAATCGCGGCCGTCCTTCGTGAAGCAGGTTGTCGAGCGAAAAACGCCCCACCATCGATTCAATGCCGATATAAAGAGCTAATATCGTGATGAGAAGGAATGTGACGATGAGGACGTTGCGGACCCAGACCTGGCGGTAGCGGACTTGGCTGAACTCGAAGGCGGCCAATTCTAAGAAAATCACAAAGGTCAGGAGAAGCAGGAAAACGCCGGAGCGAGAGTTGGATAAGATAATCCCCAGCGAGATCACGACCAAAGCGAGCATGATCAACACATTGAGGGAGACGTTTGTTCCTGTCCGACTGGAAAAGCGGTCCTTCCATTTCCTGCCGGGCCCGCCAAATAAATCCACGCGGGAGATCAGCAGGCCGATGGCCAGGGGAAGGATGAGCTCCAGGTAGCCTGAGAAGTGGTTCCGGTTGATGAACGTCCCCGTCGCCGAATCCAAATTATAGACTTTCTTGTAGATCAACACCCGGGGATGCTTTCGACTGAGCTCAAATATGCCGTAGGCGGCCTCGAACAAGCCCATGGCGATCAACACGATCATCATCCGCCGGATCTGGTGACGATGGGTGATGGTCTTGACGACAAGAAACGCGATGAGGATATAGGAAACAAGCTCCAGGGCTTCCTTCACCGTGTCGGAAGGAACGAGGGACAGGCTGAAGAAATTGAATTCCGCAAAGCGGGGCGAAAATTGCTGATGAAGAGCCAGCGTCCGTGGGGATAGAATTTTGAGGAGGAATTTCGGAAGCGGCAGGAGCTGGAATGCGGTCCATAGGCCGAGCGCGGCAAATGCATATTTCAGTCGGCCCAGCCTCTCGGAGAGCGGGCCATTGATCTGCGGCGGACGTTCCAACGAGAAATACATAGCCGTTAAAGCGATGGCGGCCAGCTGGATGACCAAAATGGCCCACTCGTCCGTGGACGCGGCCGGGAGCGGGCTGACGACCAACAGCGCCAGCAGGCCGGCCTCGATGATGGTTCGGCGAAGAGGGTCGCCCCGCTCCAAAAAAAATCGTTGCTTCCGGGGATTAGGTCTTTCCATGTCAGGCAAGGAAGATGTTAACGGGTGTTCCTTTTCTCTGTCCTGGTGGACGCCTCATCGCTGGCTTTATCTTGGTAGTACTCATACTGGAAGTAGGGCGCATAATAACCGTCGCTTCGGATTTTCGCGTCATTAAAGACGGCCCCGACAACCTCCGCCTTAGCTTTTTTCAACTCCTCGATGGCTTTCAGCAGAAGCTTCCGTTTCGTGGAGTTGGTCTTGATGACGAGAATGGTCAAGTCAGAAAAGGAACTGATGATAAGGGGGTCGATGACGGCCAGCACGGGAGGGGTGTCGATAAGAATGACATCGAAACTGTCTTTAACGATCGTCATCAGGTCTTGCATGCGCTTGGAATTCAGGAGTTCGGCAGGGTTCGGCGGATGGGGACCGCTGGGCAGGAGCCAAAGATTATCGGCGAATGTCTTCTGGATCACGTCAACCAGGGGCAGGCGGCCTGTCAAATAGCCGCTCAAGCCGATGCTGTCCTTGATTTTGAAGATCTTATGGAGACGGGGCTTTCTTAAATCGGCGTCGATGGCCAGGACCTTCTCGCCCAGTTGGGCGAAGGAAACCGCCATATTGGTGAGAGTGGCCGACTTGCCTTCTTGGGGCGAGGCGCTGGTCAGGGCAATGGTTTTGGGCCCCACGACTGTCTGGGAAAACAAGATGGACGTCCGGATGGTCCGATAATCCTCGGCGATGGGGAGCTTGGGGAAGAGATAATTGATCAGCTCCACGTCTCGGACATTGGCCAGGAGTTGGCCTTCTCTTCCTGTCAGGTCCGCGGCACCGTACGACTTGTAATATCCATCCTTCCTATTCCTTTGCCCCGGCGAAAAATGAGGGATAATGCCGAAAGAGGGCAATCCCATGAGCTTCTGCAGATCGTCCGGCCCTTTCACCGTGTTATCGAGGACATCGGCGAGAAAGGCCAAACCGAGGCCGCCCATGAGCCCCAGCAGAAGAGCGATAATCAGGTTCCTCTGGGTGTTGGGCGAAACCGGTTTTTCCGGAACGAGGGCTTTGTCCACGATCTTGATGTTGCTGGTATTCAGGCCGCTCAGCCTGGCTGAGACGCCCGTCTCGTTCTGTTTGGCCACTAAAGAATTCAACAGGGCCTGCATGTTCTGCCGTTCAATTTCCAGGCTTTTATAAAAGATGGCATCGCTGTTCATTTTATTGACGTCGGCGCGCTGGGCCTCCCGCATCTTGAACAAGGACGCCTCCGTGCTCTGGGCCGTGCGGAACGTCGATTCCGCCGCGTCAACGGCTTTCTGGATCTCGGTCTCCAGCTGGTTCTTTAAGCTGTCCAGCCGTGTCCTGAGCTGGATCATATCGACATACTCCGGTTTATACAGGCGGCTCTTTTGCTCATACTCGCTTTTGATCTGCAGATAGCTGGTTTTCAAACTCTGAATCAGCGGATTATTGATGAACTGCGGCAGGGAGTCCACGCTCAGGCTTTTCAGCTCTCTGTATTGGGCTTCGGCGGCGACCCGGGCAATCTGGGCTTCCGTGTAGGCTTTGTCCAGGTCGCTGAATTTCGAGAGCACGCTGTTCTCCTTATCGTTCGTCACGAGGAGCTTCTTGTCCTCGCCGAATCTCTGGAGGGTCTTCTCCTTCAGGGCCAGGTCGTCCCGTAGCTTGGCGATCTGCTCATTGAGAAATTCGGAGGTCTGTTTGGTCGCCTCGAAGCGGGACTCAATGGTGAAGTTGATGAATTCCTGGGCCAGCGTGTTCACGATGTCGGCCGCCAAGCGCGGCGAGGGGGCCTCGTATTTGACATCGACCAATCTGGTCTCCGCCACGGGCTGGACACTCAGTCCATCCAGGACGATTTTCGCATAAAAGGCATAGGGATCGCCGATGTCTGCCCCCGGCGCCGCAGAGGCCGCCGCGGACTTGCGGGGAGCCAGCCAGCTCAAAGTGACAAACCATTTCACCATTTGGAGGAGGTTGGGACGTTTGTTGTGAAGGGACTGGAGTTCCGGCCGGCCGGCGAGATTCATTTTTTTAGCGACCCGTTCCACCAAGGATCGGCTCTGAAGGATCTTGAGTTGCGTTTTGAAATATGTCCCTAGCATATCCGGACTATAGGCATTGGAGCTCAGGAGGTCCTGGACCGTTAAAACGCTGGACCCGGGTTCATCGATCTGGATGCTCGTTGTGGCTTGATACAGGGGCGTAGTGGTGAAGGAGATGATGAGCGTCAGGACGACCAGGACGGCGGTGGTACTGACAATCACCCATTTCCTTTTTTTGACGATCTGCCAGTATTCAAAAAGGTCGAGGTCCTTTTTTCCGGCCGGTTTTTGCATGGCAACCATGGTTCGTCTCTCTAGGGCTAGACCGATTATCTCATTTTCCTAACGGTTCAAGGGACATTCAATGCCCAGACCTCCTCGAAAAAGGAAGGAAAAGATTGTACACCCCCTGCGGATCCCTGCCAATCGTCTCCACCGATGAATTCCAGGGTGAATTTTCGCCGGGCCGCCCTCACCTTCCACGAGGAGCGCTAGAAGATCGTCTCCGGAACATACACGATATCGTCGGGCTGGAGCTGGATATCCTTGGCTTTGTTCTTCTGGATATCCTTGACATTGACCTTGATCTCTTTTTCATTGCCCTTGGCGTCTTTCCTTCGGATCACCACGCTTCCCTTGGCTGCTCTTTCCGTGAAGCCTCCCGCCTGGGCAATAGCCCGCACCAGAGTCGGGATGTTCGACCTGAGGACCTGAATGGCGCCCGGATTTTTCACCTGGCCGTAGACGTAAATCTGGACCACCTGGTCCACGGGAATATTGATGATGTCGTTGGGTTCCAGAACGACATTCAGCTTGGCGTCCCCTTTCTGCATGAGGTCTTCGACCGGAATTTTTAAAGAGATATTGGACCCGTCCGCCTGCTGGCGGATGATGATGATCTCCTTGCCGGCATCCCGGGCCAGCCCTCCGGCCTCGGCCAGGACCTCGAGCAGTGTCGTCCGGCCGAGCAATTCATACGATCCCTGCTTGGAGATCGCCCCCAGAATCGAGACTCTCTTGCTCCGGAATTCCTTGATCGTCACTTTCACCTGAGGATTGATGATATATTTCTCCTCCAAAAGCCGGCTGAGCTTCTTCTCCAGCTCCGCGGACGTCAAGCCGTCGACCTGGATTTCGCCCAAATAGGGAAACGTGATCTTCCCCTCTTCGGAAACCCGGACGGTCGTGCTCAGCTTGTCCTCTCCGAGGACCTTGATCTCCAACAAGTCCTTGGCGCCAATGCGGTACTCGTCGGCGCTTGTCTCCGGCTTGGCTTGATCCGCCGACGACAGAAACGGCCAAAACGCAAGACAAAGGACGAACCCCATAAAAATCAGCGATCTCGGTTTCCTCATGATTCACTCCTTCAAAAAGCCCAGCCGAGGGTCGGGCGCCGTTCGAGACAACGGGTTCTCAGAACTGATACGTCAAGGTCGCCCCCAGGAAATTTCTCGTTCGGGCGAAGCCCAGGGGCACGGATGTCCATTTTGAGAAATTCCAGGTCAATCCCAGCCCGATATTCCGATAGATCCGGATGACAAAGCCGGCCGAATGTCCGATTTGCCTGTCCTTGCGGACGATGTCGGGATAATCCAAAATCCGCTGGCTGTAATTGTAATCAAATCGCAAAAAGTCCGTCATATAATAGGATGCGCCCAGCCCGAAATTGTGATCGACGAAATAATAGTTGTCCGGGTCATACGAGAAAAAGATATCTCGGGCATAGCGCAGCCGAAAGCCGAACTTGCCCCGCCGGATGTCCAAGCCGGTATCTCCGAAAAACCCGGAAAATGTTTTTTCTCCTTCTACGCTCGGCAGAAATCTCCGATATCCCAGAGACAGCAGCCCTCGAATGAAACCGACCAAGGGGAACCGGATCCCCATCAACCCAAAATAGGAAGAGGCGTTCCGCCAGGCCGACTGGGAACTGGCAAATTCATAGGCCGTGTATCCAAGCTTGGTGAAAAGATAGCTCTCGGGAAAAAGTTGATAATAGAACTCGAAACTCCCCGTTTTCTCCTGGCGATTCAAAGTCTGGGAGAGGGGGACGCTCTCCCCGCCCGCCGCGACATTCTGGTATCCAAACGTGAGATTTTCCCAAGCAATACCTATGGAGGTCTTGCGGGCGGTCTCGTAAAAAAAGCTGGCGTGATACCCCTTGGTGATATTTGTCGTGGGCCGGAAGAACTCCGAGGAAACAGGTTCTCGATACTCACTATATCGATACCCTGCGGAAAGGACAAATCGATAAAAGAGCAGATACTTCAGCCCCAAGGAATAGCTGTTGGTGAATGTCCGCTGGGATTTTTCTTTCAAGAAAAAGACATATTCTGGATTATCCATAAACGACAGGATGAGCGAACTCCGGAACGGAAGATAAACATTGATCGCCGGAGAAAGAGAGCCCGTATAATCGGCCACGGCCGGCCCTTCAAAATAAATGTTGTCATCGTAGCCGACATTCTTGAGAGCCAGAACGGGATAAAGACGGACCGGCCCCAGGGAAAACTTGGCGTTCTTGGCGATGGCCTCGGATTCCTCCCGAAATCCTCGATAGCTTTGGCCAAACGCATTCCGCGAGATCAACAGGAAGACGACAGCCAACAAGGCTTTCTTCTGGAGGGTCATCGTCGTTTGACCAATTTAAGAAGGATATTTCCGAAAAAACGAAGGACGATTGAGAATTCCGTGAAGGATGTGAAAGACTGGGGCTCTTTGAAGCAGATCCAGGATGAGCTCGCTTTGCCAGTCAAATTTCGCCGTCTGTTGAATCAAAGGAATGATCCCGTCGCTCTGGGCCAGCTCGAACAATTTCTCGAGGTGCGCCTGGCTCAGCCGAGCATATAACTGTCTGGCATAATAGCCCACTAGGATCTCTTTTTGGAGGGCGCGTTTCCACAATCGTTCGTATTCGGCTAGGCTTCGCGCCCGGAAGGACCCTGCTTGATAGGCTTTGAGAATGACCCGGCAGGCTATCTGCGAACAGAGCAATCCATAATAGATACCACCGCCCGTCGTCGTCTTGACCTGACCCGCCGCCTCCCCCAAGGCCAGAGTTCGTTCGCCATAAGAACGCGAGACCAACCCCTGGGCGATGGCCTTCACCTTGGGACAAGTCGATAAAACATCCTGTCCGATCCCAGGATAGAATCTATTGACAAAGCGTCGAAAGCAAGACCGGGGCTCGGCCTTTGTCACAAGCCCGATTTTGCAGCTTCCTCCGGCGGGAACAGACCAAGCAAATCCTCCGGGCGCGATGTCTTTCCCGACGAGGACTGTGGGAATCTCTCCATCGGCCGCCGGGACCTCGGCCTGGACCCCGAGGAGGGAATCCTTCGGATATCCCAATCCGGCTTGTTTGTTCAGCCGAAAATCATTCCCTGTGGCGAGGACGACCATGCGGGCGGATAGATGGTGCGAGAATCGGGCAGCCTTTTTGGCGACGATCTCGACGTCCTCTTTTCCCAGAGAAATGCCGGAGACATGCGATTCCAAGTCGATTTCGGCGCCTGCCTTTTGCGCGTCCCTGGTCATATTCTGGTCGAATGTCTTTCGATCGACGATGGCCGCAAAGGCCGCCGGATGCCTGTAGGTCAAAGTCCGGCCCGAAGACAAGACGACGTTCATCGCCTGGATCTCTCTCACGACGGAATCGTCCGGGAGAGAAAATTCTCGAAAAATTTCCTTGCCGACAATCCCCGTGCAGACGACGCCCGATCCGATCTCCTCTTTTTTCTCCAAGACGACGACATGCAGACCGTTTTCCGCCAAGGATTTGGCCGCGTAAAGTCCGCTGGGACCGCCTCCGATCACGGCCACATCATACACGTTCATCAGCCTCCGGCTTGTCTCAATCCGCAAAAATTCTTTCTATTATATTCGTTTTTGAATCAGATTCAAAGGCTGTATTTGCACTCCTCGTTCTTAGATCTTGGGCTGGCGGGATTCCCACTTTCCCCGGAAGGTGATCCAGAAAGACAGGCCGATCAGCTTCAAGTCCAGCCAGAAGCTGCGTTTTTTGATGTAAAGAATGTCGTAGCGGAATTTCTTGCGGCGGGGCGTATCCCCCGGGAGATAGACCTGTGTCAGCCCGGTCAGTCCGGGCCTCACCGCGTGCCTGGCTTGATACCCGGAGATGTCCTCGATATCCCTCGTGTCCGGGTTTCCACGGACCTCCTGCTCATGGGGTCGCAGCGCCCTGGGGCCAACGAAGCTCATTTCGCCCTTGAAAATATTAAGGAGCTGGGGAAGCTCGTCCATGGCCGTCGCCCTCAGGACCCGGCCGACCTTTGTCACGCGAGGATCATTCTCCACAGCCTGGATGGGGCCGTTCTCGATCTCGGCGTCCCTGATCATCGAACGAAACTTCAAGGCCTTGAAAATCCGGCCCGCTTTGCCCACGCGCGCCTGCTGATAAAAAACGGGGCCCCTGTCCTCGAGCCAGATCAGAGCCGCGATGAGAAGCCAGAGCGGAGAGGACAGAACGATTCCCAGCGAAGACAGGACGATATCAAACGGTCTTTTCAGAAAAAGCGCTCGCCTCATGGAGTCCATGGATTCGATCACCGCGACATCGATGAGATAAGCTGCTCGTATTTTTTCAGAACATGGTCCCGGGAAAAATTTTCCTGGGCGAATCTCCTGCCTCGGGCGGCCATCTCCGCACGAAGGTCCGGAGAACCTTTCAGGCGCAAGATTGCCTGGGCCATCGCCCGAGGCTCCCCGGGCGGGATACAGACTCCGCATCCGGTCCCCAAGATCATTTTGGAAACTTCAGACTCTGGTTCGGCCAGACCAAGAAGCGGCCGTCCTGCGGCCATGACGTGATAAAGCTTGGACGGCACGGAAAGCTCGGATTTTTCTTTGTCTAGAGGGACGAGCAAAACGTCTGACGAAGCCAAGAGATGCGGCAGGTCCTGAAAAGGCTGAAACGGCAGGAAGAGCACATTGGTCAGTCTGAGGGCCGCAGCTTTCGACCGCAGGTCATTGCCTTTCAGCCCTTCTCCCACCATGACAAAGACAATGTCGTCTTCATGCCGAAGGATTTCGGCCGCCTCCAGGACCCGGGCCAGCGTCCCGTAGCTGCTAATGCTAATCGTCCCGGAAAACATCACCGTGAAGCGCTGGTCCAAACAGAATTTTTTTGAGAGGGAATTCTGTTTCGGCAGCGGTCTGAGAAAATCGGTGTCCACCCAGTTTGGGATGACCTTGATCTTCCGGGAAGGCACGCCTTTCGCTTCCAGGTTTTTCTTGAAGCCTTCGCTAATGACGACAATGTCTTCCGCTTGACGATACGTCCATCTCTCGAAAGCTCGGGCGATCCGAATGACAAGCGGATTTTTCAGGAGCCCGGCTTCGATGGAAAGATCGGGATGAATATCCTGGACGTTCAGCAGCACGTTTGCGCCCCGCAGCCGTCGGGCCAGGGCGCCTGTCACGCCGAGTTGGAGCGGCGGCAGCCTCAAGAACAGGAGGTCTCCCCTGCGCACGACGAGCAGGTTGAAGATGGACGAGGCGGTGAAGATCGACCAGGCGACGAGGCGCCCGATAGGATGGGCCGTGGAGTTGGTCAAAAAGCGCTTGACGAGGAACCCCCCTCGTGTTTCCCGGACAAAGAGCTTCCCTTCATATCCCCGATTGTGGGGCGGCCTGGGAATTGTGGTGATGATTTCGACCTCATGTCCCGCCTCGGAGAGAAATGCCGCCAGCTCATTCATCAGGATCGGAGCGCTGCCGAACTCGGGCAGAAAATACATCGTGTGAATCAGAATTTTCATTCTGTATCTGGGAGAGGGCCGGACGATTCCAGCCCTGACTCCACCCCTTCTTGAGCGGCCAGAGCAATAAAGGCCATCGCGGGAACGAGCAACAATAAGTCGACCCCGTAAAAAGCGCCCGTCGATTCAAAGACGCTGCGTGCCGTCAAAAACCCAACGATCATGATCGACTCCATGAGCAGCGCCTGGTCTGTCCCGCGCATAGCCCTAGCGCGAGAGAAAAGCCCAGCCCTGAAGACGACAAACCAGATGCTGAGAAAAGCAGCCAGAAAAAACAAAGCCCCGACCAAGCCGGTTTGGATCATCGCATGAAGAAAAGAGTTATGCATATGCTCCGACTGGAGGACGATCCGGTCAGCATGAAAGCCCCAGCCAAGGAACGGCGAATGGTTGATCTGCTCCAAGCCCCTCTGCCAGGTGGCTTCGCGGCCGCTCAAGAGGATCAATCGGCTGAGGTTGCCATGAACCCTCCATTTGATTCCGGAAATATAAATGACGCCCGCGGCCGCGGGACCAAAGAAAAGATAGCGCCAGTCCATCCCCCTCAAGAGAACAAACAGGATGCTGGACACCGCCAAGCCCAACAGCGCTGTGCGCGATTGGGTTTGGGCCAACAGGAAGAGCGTCGGCGGAAGAAAAAGAAGCCAAACCCATCGAGATCTTTTGGACTGAGTGATCAGCCGAACCGCCGAGACGACGATCACCACCAGAGCGAAGCGCCCCGCCCCATTGGTCAGGATGCTGCCCAATCCTAAAGGCAGCCTGTATTGCTGGTTCAAGGGCGTGTTTCCCCATCCCGCCCGAACCGATTCAGGCAGAAGGCTGATCGTGATCAAGAAAAAAACGACATAATTGACATAGATCAGCCGCTTGACGCCGGCCTTGGGATTCGCTTCCTCAAATGCGCACCAGGTCACGAGAAGCGGGGATAAATAGAGGCCCGACCAATAAAGAGACTCGCCGACCAGCGGAGACAGGAACAACGATGTCAGAAGGCCCGTCAGGCTATAGGCGCCAAGGAACCTCAGGGCGCTTCCTGGAAACAAATACCTCGGCCGCTTGGCCAGGATCCATAAGAGGCTGACAAAAATGGCGGCCATCGGCAGGAAAGCCCGCATCCCCTGGAAGAAAGTCAGCGGATCCTCCAAGAACTTGGGGGAACTGATATACCACGGGCCTGAAAACATCGCCCCCCATACCAACAGCCACAAAAAGACTAAAACCATCGTCAGGCTCTTCTAATGAATCTCCGGAGGCAGGGCCGTTCGATAAATTTCAAAAAGCTTCTCTCCCAGCCGGTCCCAAACATAGAATTCGTTGACACGTTTCCGGGCAGCCTGGCCGAGTTTGTTCCTGAAGCCCTCGTCAAGATACAATTTTTCCAAAGATTCGGCCATCTCCCGGACGACGAGCTCCGGGTTCCGCGGCGCAATTTTTATGCCCCATTCGGGCCGGATATGAAAGCCCGGCCCTCCCGCGTCCAAGCCGATGACCGGTTTTCCGGCGCACATCGCTTCCACGACGACGGCCCCTCCCCCATCGCGAAAACTCGGAAAAAGAAAGATATCGCACTGTTCCATCTTCCGCAGAAGTTCCCGCCGCGGCAACCAGGCGGTAAAAAAGACGTTGGACTGGAGGCCTCGGTCCGTGACGAACTTTTTCAGCGGGCCTTCCTCCGGACCGCTCCCCACAATCTCGAAGACTGCCTGCGGATATTTTCGGCTGAATCGTTCAAAGGCGCGCAGGCCGAGCCTGAGCCCCTTGATCGGATCCAGCCGTCCGGCGTATAAAACCCGGAAGCTTGTATCAGGCGGCCGGCGACGGCCGGCCTCCGGAGAATATTCGCTCGGCGAGATCCCGTTGACGGGGAAAAAATGAATCCTCTGGCTCAAGGGCAGGATTTTCTGTTTCGTCTCCTGATTGCAGACAAGAATGGCGGAAGCCCTCCGGGCGCATCTCGTCCGATAATAGCTTTTCCGCCAAAACCACTGCCCCATGAGCCGGGCGCGTTCTAGGACGCGGTTTTTTAGGTCCAGCTCCTTGACGAGGGAGGGCGGAATCCGCTGCCCCCCTCCGACCGGTCCCCACAAAAAAGGGATGGGCAGAAGAGCGCCGACAAAACTCGGCATCCAGTCGTTATTGAAGGTGATTTGGTGGAACGCATCAAATCCCACGTCCTGATGCATCCTGCGGGCGACCCGGTAAGCCCGGATTTGCCAGAATAAATAATAGATGCGGAAGCCAAAAAAATTCCGGAGGAGTCCCGAAAAAGCCTTAGGCAAAGAAAGATAGTGAAAGGCGACATTGGCCGCCTCCCCTTCTCTCTGAGCACGTTCAATCGCCTCGGAATTATAAGACCTGGTCATCACCCAAAGTTGATGTCGGCGGCTGAGCTGGCGGATGAGATTCCAGCCGAGGATGGCCTCTCCGGGATAGGAATCTTCCGTGGCCAGGGGATGGCAGGCATACGCCGAGACAAGGACTTTCATGGCCTTCCATGGACAGGCGAAGAGGCCATGTCCTTCAGGATCAAACCGACCCGCTTTTTATATACGGCAAAAGAAAAGTGATCATGGAATCGTTTTCGACTCTCTTGTCCCATCTGCCCTCTGAGCCGCGGCTCCTGGGCAAGCCGGAGGATTTTCTCGGCCAGGCTTTCCGGATCGTGCGGCGGGATGACAAAGCCGGTTTTTCCATCGAGGACAACTTCAGGCAAAGCCCCGATATCGGAGGTGACGACCGGCAAGCCGGCCCGCATGGCCTCGAGCACGACAAGGCTCATCGCCTCGAGCGGATAATGGGAAGGAAAAACAAAGATATCCGACGAGGAGAGGAGCTTGTCTTTGTCTTTTCCATACAGGGGGCCCAAGAATTTAACAAACGACTGGATGCCCTGGCCGTTGATAAACTCGAAGACCGCTTTTTTTGCGGCTGGATCCTGCCAGGGCCCGGCGATCACAAACTGCATGTTCGGAGACGCTTGGATCACCCTGGGGATGGATTCCATTAGCGTCAGGATGCCTTTGCTTTCGCTAATGTTGGAAAGATACAAAACCCGCGTCATTTCCGAAACAGATATCCGCAGGGGGAGATCGTGTTCCTCGATACAATTGGGGAGGATAAATATCTTTTTCAAGAAAAAGAATTGGATCTCTTGTTTAAGCCGTTCCCCGAGGACAAAACAGGCCGAGGCCGGGTGGAACACGCGCTTTATGATGACTCGAAATAAAAGGCTTCGGGAATAAAGCCTTCCATATCCGCGCGTATGGAGATAGAGGACATAGGGGATACGGAAAATTTGTGAAAACAAAACAAACGGAAGCTCGGCCACCAATCCCGCGGGCTGCGAGGATAGGAAGTAAACGATCAAATCGGCATCCCCCTGTCGGACATCACTCAAAAAACGCCAGAAATAGCGGAAGTATCTCCCCGCCTTGGCCGGCTTGATTTTGTTGACCTCCTCGATCCTTCGGGAAAAACGTTTTGAGGAAATCTTCGCCTGATAGCCAAGTTCCTTCAGAGCCCTCAGAAAAGTCTGGGTCATGATGTTGGTCCCATGGAACGGAGGCGGGAGCTGGCCATAGATGAGAATGCGGCGCGGTCTTGTCTGTGCCAAATGGATTTTCATCGTTTCATTCCAAGCCCGGGGTTAAATGCGCCTGAAAATTTGTCAAAATCTGCGTCCAGGAATATTCCTTCTCAACGACTCGATATCCGGCGAGCCCCAATTTTTGGGCCAGACCGGAATCCTGCAAGACGCGTTCAATCGCCTCGGAAAAATCCCGTTCGTTGGCCACCAGGATATCCTGGCCCGCCTCGACATGGATCCCTTCAGCGCCTTTGGGCGTGGACACGACCGGCTTGGCCGCCGCCATATATTCCAAAATTTTCAGTCGCGTGCCAGAGCCCGAAAAAATGGGAGCGACACAGACATCGCTGGCGGCGATGAAGGACGGGATCTCCTGGTAAGGAATGCTTCCCGGGGCGACGAGCCAATCTCTCTTGATCCTGACCGGTCCTCCGATGATGGCCAGCTTGGCGTCCGGCAAACGGGCCGTTAGCTTCGGGAAAACATGTCCGATCAAAAAGTCGATGGCTTCCTGGTTGGGCAGAAATGAGGTCAATCCCATGAATAAGACAATTTTTCCGGCCAAATGATATTTCTGACGAATGGCCTCGATCCCGCTGCGTGTGACGGCCCGGAAGCGTTCGAGATCGACGCCGTTTGGGAACAGGATCGGTCGAACGCCATAGAGCCTCTGAAAACATTTGGCATCGATTTCTGAAACCGCCGTGATGAGATCGGCGCTTTTGAGAAGGTGCCTCTCCCCCCATTTCGTTAGTTCCGCGATCAGAACGTGGTTTTTTTGTTTTCTGAGGACATACTCCACATTGTGGGCGTGATAGACAATTTTCGATTTCAGGCGAGCGGCCCGGATGAGATAGAGCAGGAAGAGATAATAGAGTATCCAGGACGACCCCTCAAAAATCACATAATCCGGAAGGATGTCTTTGATGGCGGCCGCGATTCCGGGCAACCTCCAGGCGAGCGAGACGACCTTTTTCACGTTTCGATCTTGAGGGACTCGTAGATTGATCACTTTGATCCGGCCATCCGGTGGGGTTTCACACGTGGAACGGCATAGCTGGAGGAGAAATCGTTCTCCGGACAGAAACCGGACGCAATTATAACTGACCACCGCCGCCCCTGAAGCTGGGGGATACACTTCATAAAAGGCGACGACAAGAATTCTCATAATAGCGGCCTCAGGTTTTGGCCGCGACCGGTGGGCCAGCCGGCGCGCTCAGCCCGAACCCGAAAAAAAACGAACCGGCGCACATCGCTAGGATGGCTGGCCGAAGACGGATTCGACGAGGGCTACGACATTCCCTCCGATTCTCGGGATGTAGCTGATCTTTCGCTCTTGAAATGCGGAAACGAGGCTGATCAGGATCCTTAACAGGAGAGCTAGATAACACTTGGCCAAGGAGAACTCGGGGTGCTTGTGGACAAAATACAGGCGGTTCTTGACTTCCCGGACGCCGAACAGATAGGCGTTCGGCCTTCCGAAGGAAGCGGGGAAATGATAATATCTTGCCTCGGCCGCGATCATCAGCTTATAGACCTTGCTGACCCTGTAGCAGAAATCTAAATCTTCGAGGTAGCTGTAGCCCTTAAACCACTCATCGAATTGGAATTCCGAGAGGAGCGTCCTTCTCCACACCGAAGCGCTGGCGGGAAACCACTGGACATATTCGTCCTTTGGGAGAAATTGAACGATCGTCTGAAAACCCGAAGGAAGGACCATGCCAGTCTGTTTTTTATAGAATCCCCAGCGCTCGCTCAAAGGGAGGTATTTGAGCCAGGCCAGGGACGGCCGAGAGCCATTAACCAAATTGAAGGAAGCCCCGCCGGTATCGTCTGCGGCGCGGTCCCAGAATTCCATCATCTTGGCCAAGGCCTCTTCGTCAAGCACGACATCGTCGTCCAAAAAACCAATCAGGTCTGAGTCATGAGTTGCCGCTTCCACCCCGGCATTTCGTTGACCGGCGGCAGACGGCGGAGAAAAGCGCATATAGCGGATCGGCAGGCTTCTGAATTCCCGGTCAATCCCTTGACAGGCCGTTTTTCCCGAATCCACAATGATGACCCGGTCGGGACGGCGCGTCTGGATTTCCAGGCTCTTCAGGAGCCGCCGCAGCTCAGACGGCCGGTCCTTGGTGGGGATGATAAATGCGATTGTTCTCATGCCATCCATTATTCGACGGTTTCCTCGGGATTCTTTCTGTGCATGGGTGTCTTGTCTGGTCTAGAGCCTGACCTGGCGGGGCGATGCCAGCGATAGGAATATCTTCCGGAAAAACCGTGGACGAGCCCTAAGAGATGGGCTCTCCAACCAACCCAATTGCCCGTGCCTGCGCTTTTTATGAATGTCTTGAAAAAACTGCGGAGGCTATACGCAACAACATCGAGAACAAATCGAACGCCGAAAGAATATTTTTTAAGATAGAGGATCTGACTGCGAGCTAGATAATAGTCCAGAAGTCCCGGATCGTTTTGCACCGATCCCCAGCCTTTGTGCCAAATTCTGGCCTTGGGGATATAGACGCACCGAAAATGATGCCGGATCGCCCGCCTGCACCAATCGGCTTCTTCCATATAGAGATAATAACGCTCATCGAGCAATCCGATCGCTCGGACGGTCTTTTGGCCGATCAGCAGAGCACACCCCGCTACGCCCTCCACATCTCTCGTTACACTAAAAGGAAGCGCATCTTGATTTTGCATGAGGCCGATCCGCCTGACCCTCCGGCCAACATTGGACACAGATATCCCTGCCGAAAAAATTAATCGCGGTTGATGATAGTAAAGAACCATCGGTCCGGCAACTCCGATTGTCTCATCGCTCGCTGGCACCTTGATCATCTCGGTTAGAGACTCCGGATCCACGGCCGTATCATTGTTTAAAAGCAACAGATAATCAAAGTCTCTTTGTAAACAATACTTCAGGGCGACATTATTTCCACCGGCAAAGCCAAGATTCTTCGCCGTTTGGATGATGATGAGTCTTCGCTGGGAAGAGCTCGTCTTTAGGCGGCCTTCTCGACCGACATCTCCGCCAGATTCGGCGTCGGCTTGCCCATACTCCACAAACGCAACCGGCTTCAGACCGGGTTCCCATCGCACAAAATCTGTCTGGACAGGGATCTTCCCTCTGCACCAGTCTTTGATCTTCACCACGGAATCATCGATGGACCCGTTATCGACGAGGATGATCTGGAAACTCGGATAGGTCAGATGCTGGAGCGATTCCAGGCATTCGATGGTGTCCGCCCAGCCGTTCCAATTAAGGACAATGATCGCAACGTTCGGCCGCACCGGCCCAAGACCCAAATCCGGGCCCGCGGACTTTATCAAAACTCCTTGGCTAATTTTCTCCCTCCATGATCCTTAATGAGTCGGCAATTTTTTCAAAACTTCCTTCGACTTGTTCAGGACCCAGGTTCTTTCGTCCTGGCTGAATGCATAGAACCAGAGGGCCACCAGAAAACCCAGCGTTAAGACGATCGCTCCATAAATCCCCCACGACAGGCGCAAGACGCCATATCCGGCGATCGCATAGAATGAGAGAGCGACCGCTCCTCGAACGACCCCATTTTTGGACAAATTGGACATATCCATTTTGCCGATTTTCCAAGCTCCCCCGAAGAGAAGCAGCATATCGACGGTCACCCGAATCGCCCAGGCCGCCGCCGCGCCGTTGATGCCCCAGAGCTTGATCAAACCCCAGGCCAGGGGAACATAGAAAACGACTTCCAGCGCATGGAATTTCGCTGTGATGTCGGCCCGGCCGATTCCCTGAAGAAAGCTGAAGGGGACGTTCGCCAAAGAATTGACAAAAAAGCCCACGGCCAGGATCTGAAAGACGAGCGTGCTGTTCTGGGCGAATGTATCTCCCAGCCACAGCTTGAGAAACAGCCGGGCAAAACAGAGGAGAAGGACGGTCCCCGTCCCCAGCGAAAGGAGGAGATACTTCACCGAACGCCCGAAAATAATCTTGGCCTTCTCCAGATTTTTGCTTCCGTGCAAGGCGCTAAAGGAGGGGAACAGGGTCATTAACAGACTTTGAGGAAAGATGCCAAGACGGAGGACGACTTCATAAGGGGCGGAATAATAGCCCAAAGCCTCCATGGTCAGGATGGAGCCGATGAAGAACCGTTCCAGATAAACGAGGAAAGGGCTGATAAGGTTGGAAACCGTCAGCCATCCGCCAAAGCTCAGCATCGGTTTGATCGTCTCTTTGTGGACGGCCAAGCCATGCCTAAGAGCTGGAAACACATTCAGGCCAATCAGGGCCCAGGCGACGAGCGAGACCATGCGCGAAACCAGCAACAAGATCATAATTCCCGGCAGGCCGAATCCCAGCGTCACGCCCGCCAATGGCGCGATGTAATTGATTATGCTGGATGGGATTTTGACATAATTGACAAGGTCGAACCTCTGGCCCGCCTCTAACACGCCCCGAAAAGACCCCGAGACCAATACGATTGGAAACGATGCGGCCATCACATAAAAGGAAAACGTCGATTCCCGGGCGAGTCCTGGAGAGATGTTGAGGACCCGGTGGACCAGCAGAGGCGTGATGAGGGTCAAAACGACAGACCCCAAAATCCCCAACCCCCCTTGGATTAAAACCGTGGCCCAGAAATATTTGGGGACTTTATCGTATTCGGCTTTGCCGAGGGCCTCAGCGACGAATTTTGTCGTGGCCCGGCCCAAGCCAAGGTCGAAAAAGCCAAAATATCCGACCACCACCCAGACAAGGGAAAGGACCCCGAACCTATCCGTGCCCAGCCGACGGATCACGACGGGGATGGTCAGGAAGCCGACAAGGAGAGGCAGGGCCAGCCCCAGGAAGTTCCAGGCCGTGTTCCGGGCCAAGACGCTCCCCCGGATTTCGAGGGGAGAGAATATTTGACCCTGAGGAATCGATGAGTTTTTCTTCATAAAAGCAGGCTACCGCCCTTCAGTGATTAAAAAATAATATCAATACAGACTTTTTTACAGAAGGAACGAACGGCCCAATTCCGCCTCGGAAGAATTGATTATAGGCAAAAATCCAGGACAAATCGAATATTTAGACATCTCGGTCGCTCCATGCAAATAATAAGAGAAACTCTCCCTGAACGGCAATCGTCGCGCCGGATGAATTCAGGGGTGAATTCCTAAGGCGTCATTTGAGGATAGGAAGTCACCGGTAACGATGAGGCACAACAGGGGTAAATTCATGCCTGTCAAGGGGGCCGGTTGAATTCGAGAGACAAGAGATGTAAACTATGCTTTTGCAAGGTCGAATGTCCATGACACAACTCGAACAAGCCCGGCGAGGAAAAATCACTCCTTCCTTGAAAAAAGTCGCGGCGGATGAAGGTTTTTCTCCCGATCAGCTGGTCGCTCTCGTCGCCGGTGGGAAGGTGATCATTCCTCACAATCTGCTCCACTCCCCTTTCCATCCCGTCGGCATCGGCCAAAAACTGAGGACCAAAGTCAACGTCAACATCGGCACCTCAAAAGACTTTCCTCGAGTGGATGAGGAACTGCGAAAGGTCGAAATCAGCCTGAAATACGGGGCCGATACGGTTATGGACCTCAGCACTGGCGGCAACCTGAAAAAGATCAGGCGCGCGATCCTGGACAAGGCCCCGATTCCCCTGGGAACCGTGCCCATTTATCAAGCCGCGATCAGTGCCATCGATAAGCGCGGTTCGATTGTCGATATGACTGAAGAGGACCTCTTTTCTATGATCGAAACCCAGGCCCGGGAGGGAGTGGATTTTATGACGGTTCACTGCGGACTGACGACTCGGGCCATCGAAAGGCTGAAAAGACAGGGCCGGGTGGTCGATATCGTCTCCCGCGGAGGCGCTTTTCATCTGGCCTGGAGTGTTCATCATCAGAAAGAAAATCCACTCTACGCCCGCTATGACCGCCTGCTCGAGATCGCCCGCAAATACGATATCACCCTGAGCCTGGGAGACGGGCTGCGGCCGGGCTCGATTCTCGATGCCACAGACAAGCCCCAGCTGGAAGAGCTGCTGACCCTGGGCGAACTCGTCAAACGGGCCTGGGAACAGGACGTCCAGGTCATGGTCGAAGGCCCTGGGCATATCCCTCTCGACCAGATCGAAATGAACATCAAGCTTCAGAAACGCATCTGCCAGGAGGCGCCGTTTTATGTCCTGGGCCCGCTTGTCACGGACATCGGAGCCGGTTACGATCATATCGTTTCCGCCATCGGAGGCGCTATCGCCGCGGCCGCAGGGGCCGATTTTCTCTGTTATGTCACGCCTTCCGAACATCTGGGTCTGCCGTCCGTGGACGATGTCCGCGAAGGGCTCATCGCCTCTAAAATCGCGGCCCATGCCGCCGATATCGTGAAAGGGGTCAAGGGAGCCCTCCAGAGAGACCTCAAGATGTCTGAAGCCAGAAAAGCTCTGGACTGGTCTTCTCAGAAGGATCTGGCTATCGATCCCTTTCGATTTGAAGACGTGCGAAAAAAAAGGAAAACCAAGTCCAAAGCCTGTTCCATGTGCGGGGACTATTGTGCGATGCGCATCGTCAGCGAATTCCTGAATTCCCATGGAAAGGCGGATGACTTCCACTGCTAAGACGCTTCTGTTCGGGACCGCCGGCGTCCCCGACTCTGCTCCTCAGACATCCTCACTGTCTGCGATCGGACATATCCACGAAATGGGTTTGGATTGTCTGGAAGTAGAGTTCGTCCGGGGTGTCAAAATCGGTAACGACACGGCCGCCAAGATCCGGGAGAAGGCCGCGGCCTTGAATATCCGTCTCAGCGTCCATGCCCCGTATTATGTCAACCTGAATTCGCCGGAACAGGGAAAGAGACTCCAGAGTCACGACTACCTCTTGCGCTCCGCCCGAATGGCCTTCCTATGCGGAGCGGAGTGCGTCGTTTTTCACGCCGGCTATTATGGAGCGTCCGCTCCAGACGCGGCGTATGAGGTCATCAAGAGAGAGCTACGGGAAATCCTGTCCGTTCTTAAGTCCGAAAGAAACCCGGTCGTCCTGCGCGTCGAAACGATGGGAAAAAGGTCCCAGTTCGGCTCGCTGGATGAAGCGCTTACGATCTGCCAGGAGGTCGACAGCCTCCAGCCCTGCCTGGACTTCTCCCATCTCTACGCCAGGGAGGGAAAAGCCAATTCCTACCTGGACTTCCACCGGATTCTCAGGAAGGTAGAAAAACGGCTGGGCCGGGGCGCGCTCAAAAAGATCCATATCCATATTTCGGGGATCGACTATAACCAGAGGGGAGAGATCAAGCACCTCAACCTGGCGGAATCGGATTTTCACTACGATGAGTGGATCGAAGCCCTCAAGGATTTTGAAGTAGAAGGCATGGTGATCTGCGAGAGTCCGGGCCGTGAAACCGATGCCAAGATGCTCAAGAAGCTCTACTGGTCCCATAAGCTGAAATCCTGAGCCATCAAACACGTTTATCGCTTTATGCAACAAGGGGGTCGGCCATGAACGAATACAGACTCTTGATCAATGGGGAATGGAAAGAATCCGATCAGGTCAGGGAGATCCGGTCGCCTTTTGACCAGAGCCCGGCGGGAAAAGTCCATTGGGCGGAAAAAACGCATGTCGAGGAAGCCCTGGCAGCCGCTGCGAGGGCGTTTGCGGAAACACGAACGCTTTCCAGCTATGAGCGATCGCAGGCGCTGGAAAAAATTTCTACGGGCATCACGAATAGAAGAGAAGAGCTGGCCCGATCGATTGCCATCCAGGCCGGCAAGCCTATCAGGGACGCTCGAGTTGAAGTCAACCGCGGCGCATCGACCTTTGAGATCGCCAGCGATGAGGCCAAACGAATAGTCGGCGAACTTTTGCCCCTGGATATGACCCCTCCGGGAAAGCAGCTCTGGGGCTTTGTCAGGCGTTTCCCGATCGGGGTCGTCAGCGCCATCACACCCTTTAATTTTCCGCTCAACCTCGTCGCCCATAAAGTCGCGCCCGCTCTGGCGGCGGGAAACACGGTCGTCCTCAGGCCTTCCTCACAAGTCCCCATCACGTCGATGATCCTCGGCGAGATCGTCAAGGAGTCAGGCTATCCGGCCGGCGGACTGAATATCGTCCCTTCGGGCTATCAGGCGGCCGAGGCGCTCCTCACCGATGACCGCGTGAAAATGGTAACGTTCACAGGCAGCCCGGCCATCGGCTGGGAACTCAAGAAAGCGGCCTATCAGAAAAAAGTCACTCTGGAACTCGGGGGAAACGCCGCCGTTATCATCGAACCGGACTCTGACCTGGATTATGCCTTGGCCAGGACAGTGACCGGATCCTTCTCTTACGCCGGACAGATCTGCATCTCCATCCAGCGCATTTTTCTCCACGAAAAAATTTATGACCGCTTCCTGTCGGCTTTCGAGACGAAAACAAAAAACCTGCGGCTGGGCGATCCCCTCGCCGAAGATACAGACGTGGGCCCCATGATCGATGAAGAGGCGGCCAAGAAGACCGAGGAATGGGTGAATGAGGCGAGGGACAAGGGGGCCCGTATCCTCTGCGGCGGGACAAGACAGGGCACATTCTACGCGCCGACGATCCTGGAGAATGTCATTCCCGAGCTCCGCATTTCCTGGCTCGAAGCCTTCGCGCCCATCGTCGTCGTCTATCAATATCGAGATTTTGGGGACGCGTTGAACTCGGTCAATTATTCGATCTATGGACTGCAGGCCGGCGTCTTTACCAACGACCTCAAAAAAGCTTTTCGCGCGTTCGAAGTCTTGGACGTGGGGGGCATAATTGTCAACGATATCCCCACATTTCGCGTTGACCATATGCCCTACGGAGGAATCAAGCAATCGGGCTCGGGCAGGGAAGGCGTGAAGTATGCCATCGAAGAGATGACAGAACTCAAGCTGATGGCCCTCAACCTGAAATAACGCAGAAAGGAAGCCGGACCTATTTTCCGTGTAACTCTGGATTTTTCAAATACCAGTTGAAAAAATGCGGAGCAGGATCCGAAAGCCACTGCCGGATCTGAGCATCCAGATTTTCCAGCAGGCCTTTCAAGCCGTCGAACATTCATCCGGGCCGGCGATAAGGTCAGATAGCCAGAACCCAAATTGACGATCTCGAACGAACGACAAGAGGTCATCCGCTTCCGAGAATCATATTCGAACTGGAACAGCCATTCCATGAAGCTCAGCCATTCAGAGGGGAATTGGAACCCATTCAATTTGACGACTTTGGAAATCTCTGTTTCCGGATAAAGATAGGCGGGGGAAATCACTACGGCCCGCGCGGCATCCACAGAATATTGTTCAGGCAAGGGCAGATGCCGATAAAAACAAAACAAGGGAATGTCCACTTCCAAGGCCGTTTCCCTTTGGAAATAGTATCGAAGGTGCTGCTGCAGGTACCAGCCTGAAAAAATGGTGCTGTCCTGAGGAGCCCACATGTTCAACAATCGGGCCTCGTCGTAGTCGGGACCTCTGGAAACATGAGCAGGCAAAAACGCCCACCAGAAGTTAAGAAGCCCCAAGGCCAGGATGAACGCGACACCAGCCCACGAGAACACGCGCCGGGTCGATGATTTCATCGCCGGCCAAACGTCTTGAAGCGCCACGAATAAGAGAACCAGGAGGGGAAAGATCGTCACGATCAGCAACTCATAGGCACCGGGCGCGTACCAGAGAAGAAAGACATAAATCGGCAGCAGCCAAAGCAATAAAAATATCCGTAATTCCGCATCGTTGCGTCTTTTCAGAATTTGGCCTCCATGCCAAATCCCTAGGGAGCCGAGCCCTATACCCAAGGTAACGGCCCCGGGGACATACCATTGGCGAGAAAGAAAAAACACATCCCGGGCCTGGCTCAAGATCAAATGGCCGACCCCCCTCGGGCTGATATTCTTGAGGGTCGCCCAATCCGGGTTGGGCAGGAACGCGTAGGATAGACAAAAACGAATGAACGCATTTAAGGTTTTGGGGCCGGCGATCGACAGGAAAGCTAAAACATAAGCCGCCAGGACAACCAAGCCGGTCAAGGAAAGAATGATGGGAAATGTCTTCTTTTCATCTCGATATTTATGGGCGGTCAGGAAATATCCCAGGGGGATGGCAAAAAAAAGGCTCGATTGATGATAAAAAATGGAAAGAGAAAAAAGCAAGGAAACAGCCAGCATGCCCGGCACCGTCCGCACGAAACGATCACGAAGAATCAACAGGGCCGTGATGACGGCCAGACATCCCATGGCCGGGATATAGACCTGGACCTGGGTCGAATACGCCCAAAACCCTTTGCCCAGGAGCAAAAGGATTGCCGCGGCCGCACCCCAGGTGACAGACGCCATGATATGGCGGATGATCAAATAAATCGCCAAGATGGCCACGACCGCCCAAAAAATATTATGGATTTGGGCGGCGACAACGACATCGCACGCTCGGCAGACAGACGAGATGACGGCAAAAAGCAGCCGGACAATCGGGTTGAACAGAAGATGGTGGGGATGGAACAAATCTGAGCCTGTTTTAACGGAATAGGCGTAATTCAAGCTGTCGCCGGTCAGCGCGGAAGCCCGGAAGCCGTAGAGCAAAAGCACCGATCCGACGATTAAAACGCAGATGACCAGTCCCTGGAAATTGTCCCGGCGGGACGGCCTGGGATCAGGTTGTTTCAAGGCTCGGCTTCTTTCGGGAATCGTGCGCGGTTTCCGTCCTTGGAATCTGTCTAATTTTTTCATGCTATCACAACGAAAAAATCGAAGCAAATGTCGGCCAAGATTGACTTCATTCGCCGGACTGGGTTATATAGCCAGAAAATGAACAAACGCGTCGTCTTGATTTTCCATTCTGACAAGGACAAAAAGTTGTCGATCGATACGCTCCCCCCTCTCGGCGTTCTCTCGATCGCCGCGTACCTGGAAAAACACGGAATCCGAACAGATGTCATCGATTGTTCTGTCCGCTCATTCTCCTATGAAGAATTGCGGCCCTATGACCTCGTCGGATTCAGCGTCAATATTTCCAACCGGGAGTGTTCCCTGGAAGCGATCGCTCGAATCAAAAATCTCTTCCCCGACAAAAGCCTCGTCATCGGCGGACCTTTGTGCATGAGCAACCCCGAACTCTTTCTCCAAAATCCTCATCTCGATGCAGTCTTCGCCTGCGAAGGAGAAGAAGCGCTCTTGGAATACATCCTGTGGGACCATCGAGAACCGATCAAAGGCGCTTATATCAAGAAGGGCCCGAGTTTCCAATTCCAGGGGCCCCGGGAATGGATCAAAGATTTGGATGCTCTGCCCTTTCCGGCGTTGCACAAAGTCGATATCAGGAAATACAATAATTATCCCAAAAAGAAGCGCCCCATTTCCTCGATGATGACCTCCCGGGGCTGCCCTTATCCATGCATTTACTGTTCTCATTCCATGGGCAGACAATGGCGCCCGCGGTCGGCAGAAAATGTCGTCGCAGAAATGAAATGGCAGATGAATGAACTCGGCGTCAAGGAGATTTGTCTATTTGACGACAATTTTTCTCTCGACAGGAAGCGGGCCGAAAGGATCTGCGACCTGCTCATTGAAGAAAAGGTGCCGGTGACCCTGCAGTTCACAAACGGGCTCAGGGTGGACTGCCTGGACTCGGGTTTGCTGGCCAAGCTCAAAAGAGCCGGAACCTGGTTGATCGCGCTGGCTCCGGAGTCGGGATCTCCCGAGGTCTTGAAAAAAATCAAAAAAGGGTTCGATCTCTCCCAGGTATTGAGGATGAAGCGAGAATGTTGGAAACAAAAAATCAGGACCTTTGGCTTTTTCATGATCGGATTTCCTTTTGAAACACGAGCCGACATTCTGGAAACCATCGAATTTGCCAAGCGGCTGGATGCGGATCTCGTGGAATTCAACAAAGTCATCCCCTTTGCCAAGACCGAGCTCTGCGAGATGATGGTCCAGGACGGAACGCTTCTGGCTGACCCGAGCCTCAGCGCTAAAAGCTACCATGAAGGGACCATCACGACTCATCAAGTCGGGGATTTGTCGGGGGAAGAGGTCAAAAAGCTGATCAGAAAGGCCTATCGTGAGTATTATTGGCGGCCCAAAAAAATGTTGGGTCTATTGAGGATGTTCTCGATCCGCGACCTCTGGGGACTCGCCACATATGCCATTCGCACCAAGAACATTTAAGATTCATCGGCATTTCCTGATCAGGATCGGAAAAGAACCCGAGGCAGGGGCGGCGCTTCCCTGACCACCTGATTTCTGGGAAGGCCAAAGCCAAACTTTCTTCCATTGATCCGTTTCAAGAATATGAGGGTTCTCGTAGAGCTCGGCCAATTTCAGGCCGGCCTCATCCTTGATACAACCTTGGATCGTCCCGCCGTTGATGTCATCCATAATGGCCATCAGGTCCGGATTCTTGAGAATCGGACTCAGGTCCGGGCATCCGGAACGATCATAGCGCAAATCTTGTGTCCTCCCATCCCTCGAATAAATCGTGATTCGGTCGTCATAAGCCAACCGGGCCTGAATTTCCTGGAGTAAGACACCGACTTTTTTGGGGCCGATCCGGCAGCCTTCGCTCTCCAGTCTTTGGATCAATTCATCGGATTGTTTTTCCCTGTTCTTGACGGTTTCAATGACCGCTTCCCATTTCAATAGCTTCTTGTGGTCTCCCCTATTGAGCCGGAACAGAGCCTCGCCGAATGAAACGATCGCCATCCAGAAAATTCCTGCCAAAACAAGCGTTGGTAGGAGCTTGGCTTTTTCACCGTTAAGAAGAATACGGCCGGCACTTGAGAAAAAAATGGCTGTCGATAAGCCCACGATCCAAATCGTGTAGCGATTGGTATGAACGGCGCCCGTGACAAAGGAATAGAACCCAACGCCAAGCACGGCCGTCCATACCGAGAGGTGCAAAGAGGGACATCCGGGCAGCCAACGATGGCCCGAAGGAGCTGACGGACGCCGCAGCAGCAATCTCCAGGCCGCCAGGCCAAGGCCGGCCGCAATCGGAAGATAGATGATTAGGCGAGCTAACGTCCGCGGATAAAACCAGAGCGGCCCTAAGAGATGAAAGGACGTTGATAATCGACGCGAGTGCATCAGCCTCGCCACTCCCGAACCGGGCATGATTTTATGCGTTACCGCAAAATGAAAAATTCCGAAAGGGATGACGATCAGGGCAAAAACAGCCCCGATGAAACATAGCGATTGGAATCGTTCCCCGATGTCCCCTCGATTTTTTGGGGAAAGCATCAAGCCGATCTCGACGGCGGCAAAGGCCGCCACGACGACGATCCCTTCGGGCCTGGTCAGGACGATCAATGCCAAAATCACGCCCAAGCCAACCTGAAAAGCCGTCCGACGAGCACGATGCTTTCGCTTCTCGGTAAAAAAAGCATAGGCCAGAATAAACACATAGACAAAGAAGGCGAACGTCATATTTTCCATCCCGGTCAGCCCATTGGCAGCGATTCCGGGATATCCCAGATAGAGGGCACCGGCCAGAACCCCGAATATCCGATTTCCTCCCCAGCGGAAGACAAGATGGCCCAAGCAAACCGCCCCTCCCAGCCAGGCTGAGGAGGATCAGGCCGTCATAAATAATGAGACAGCCTTTAATCCCGGCAAGGGACCATCCCAGTGCTCCCGTGAACATCCAAAAAAAAGAGGTCACGCCGGAAACGGGTTCGTCCGGGTTGAATCTGAACCATCGTCCCCGGCTGGCATTCTCGGCAAAGCTCATATGGATCAGGGGATCTCCATCAAACCCGCCGAAATAGACATACACATTCATGACGGCCAAAATGATTTCTGCCAACAGGAAGAGAAAGAGAGCCTTCTTGATGAAAGGACTCAACCGACTTCTCCTCTCTCGAATGATGGGCAACCGGATGGTTATATTAACATGATTTTGTATCCAATAAACAGATCCTTCGAACGTTTCCAGAGCCTCAAAACTCTTATCAGGACCGTTTTTTTTGATACAATGCGTTTAAATAAATGAATTCCATGGCCGGAAGAAACCAAAGGATTGCCTTCCCATCCGAAACCCTTTTTTTCAGCCTGATCACGGTCCTCTGGCCATTTACCATGGAGTTTTTAATCTGGAATATCATGGATCGATATTCGTCTTCAGAACTGTTGGACTATTGGCTGTCCTGCCTAACCGCTGTCATCGGGTTCTTCGCTGCCTTCCTGATATTTCGATCTCTTAGAAAGGCCTCTCTGTTCATATTTGCCTTGGCCGCATTTTTAGCGGCATTATTCCCTCTGACGGACTTGACCAAATTGATCATCGGCAATGACCGGCTGCTCCAAAAAGCTTGTCGATGGGGAATCGGCATTTTGGTTTCCTTTGGATTTGCATTCGTCGCGTCCCGTCTCATGGCCATCTTCATGAGAAGCCCAAAACGGCTGGTCCGCTGGAGCCCGGCCTTCCTGATGATGATCGTCGCCATTGTCATTGTCCTGCGCCCTGGTTCTTCTGTTCAAAAATCCGCCCAGCAGCCCGACGTGATTCTTGTCGTGATGGATACGGCCCGGGCCGATCATCTTTCAGTTTACGGATACGGCCGGCCTACGACGCCCGGTTTGGACTGGTTCTCTCAACGTGCAGCGGTCTATGAAAAAGCCATGTCTCCCGGCCCATGGACACCCTCGGCTCACGCTTCCCTCTTGACAGGGCTCCTTCCGGCCGAGCACGGCACGGACGGCGATTTTCTGGCCTTTCACCCGCCCGGCCCCAGCTTGCCGGAGGCTCTCAAGAGCTCCGGATACCGAACGGCGGCCGTTGTGAACAATCCACTGCTGGCCGCTTCTTACGGCTGGAATAGAGGTTTTGATCGCTACATCGAAAGCTGGAGGCCGAAAATCGCCGGGTCCCGGATCATTTGGTATATCAGAAGCCGCGATGAAGATTGGGTTTGGTATGGGAACACAAAACGGTCTCTTCAAATCGCCCGGCATTGGTGGCTCGCTAGCGGCCGACACTCGAGGTTCTTGTTTATAAACCTGATCGACCCCCATTCTCCCTACGGAGACCCGCAGCCATTCAAGGATATCTATCTGGACGAGAGTGCGCAGAAGGCCCGGGATTTATCGAATAATGAAGAAGATTATGACGCCGGTCTTGTCCGTGCCGCGGGAACTCCCCTCAAGCGGGTGATCGCGCACTATGATGCAGATATCCATTACATGGATGTCTGCCTGAATTCTTTTTTCCGATGGCTGGAGCAGCGCAAAGAATTGGATGCAACTCTGGTCATTCTGACGTCAGACCATGGCGAGCGTCTTGGCGAAAGAGGGCTGCTCGGACACGAACTCGGACTTGACCAAGCGACGCTTCATGTCCCTCTGATCATTCGGTATCCCAATCATGTGCCCGCCGGCTGTTTTCCCAACCTGGTGCAAACGCATGGAATATTTTTGAGCATCCTGGGGTGGACAGGAATCCAAGCGCCGATCGATCGTTTCCAAAGAATGCCGGCTCTTGATCATCAACATCTATCCGTGACGGTGGCCCAAATACGCCATCAGGGGGAGTATCTCGAGGGGCTCAGAAAACGAAACCCGAAGTTTGATCCCACCCCCTTTGCCGGGAATTGGAATTCTGTGTTTGACGGGATGTGGAAGCTGCGTGTCTCCAATACCGGAAATGTTCAACTGTTTCACGTTCCCGATGATCCAGCCGAGGAAAAAAATCTCATAAAAGATTTTCCCCGAGAAGCGAAAAGGCTGATCTCTTTTCTTGCCGAATTGCCGGATTTCCGCTACGGAGAAAAACCAAAAGAAATCCCTAAGAGCATTCAGGAATTGCTCAAGAGCTTAGGGTATATCGGGAAATCCATTCGACCTTAATGAAACGAAATTTCGGACTCGCCCTGCTCGCGCTTTGCGCAGCGTTCTCTATCGTCCTGGCTGGCCAAGAAATCAAAAGAATCTACATCGCCAATGATGATCACACCGATTATATTTGGGGAACGGATGAAGAGGCCCACCGTCGGGCGTTCTTGGAAATGCTCGATTATTACCTCAGCCTAGCCGATTCTACGGCCCGGCTGCGGCCTGAATTTCAAAGCCGTTTCAATTGCGATGGGACATTTTGGGTATGGACCTATGAAAAGAACAAATCCCAGAGCGATTTTGACCGCTTGATCAACGGCATCAAGAGCGGCCATATCAGTGTCCCCATGACGGCCCTGAATATTTGCTACGGGGCAATGCCGGCGGAGGCGGTTTTGAGAAGCCTCTATTATGCGGGCCAGCTTGAACGACGCTATGGCCTGCGCTTTCGCCTGGCCCTCTCTCAGGAAATCCAAACTCTTCCGTACGGCCTGGGTTCTTTATGGGCCGGCTCGGGCGCGAAGTATTCCTGGAGAGGCATCTGCGGCTGCGCCTCCCGAATCCCGGACGCCTGGGATCGAGAACATGATATTTACTGGTGGGTCGGTCCCGACGACAGCAAAATCCTCATGAAATGGAATTCCATGATCCGCAACAGCTATGACATCGGCGGGTATGCCGAGGCGCGCGGCATCCCTGAAGTCATAGACTTTGTCAACTCGAACGGAGGCTTCCGGTCCCGCTTCCCCTACAACATCATAGGCATCTTTGGATATGGAGGGGACGACTTGAAGGCCCTCACGAATAAATTTCCCAATATCGCCAAACAGATGACAACGTCCAGTCGTAAAGTCATCGTCTCCAATGGCCTTGATTTTTCGGAGGATTTTGAAAAGAACTTCGGCGATCAGCTTCCCTCCTTATCATGCAGCTTCGGGAATGAATGGGATCTTTTGTGTGCATCTCTCGCAGAACTATCGGCGGGCGTCAAACGTGCTGTGGAAAAATTGCGGGCGGCCGAAGCCCTGGCCACGCTGGTGAGCCTTCAGGATCCTCTATTCATGCGGGACCGAGAAAGCGCCCGGCAAAAAGCTTGGCTGGACCTGGGGTTATATTGGGAACATTGTTGGACGGCCGACGGGCCGGCGAGCCGTTCGGCCCGGGCCCAATGGCAACGAAAAATCGCCGGCGAGATCGAGAGCTATATCGATACCCTTTACCAAGAAGCCGCTTCTGCGTTTGGGCGGATGATCATCCGGAGGAGAGGCCCAAACACGTACTTTTTTGTTTTCAATCCCCTGAGCTGGGAGCGGACGGATATCGCCGACATCCTCTACAGCGGCCCGGAGCAAGTCCATGTCCTGGACCTTTCGACTGGGAAAGAATTCCCCTCCCAGGTCATGGCCAAGGCGGGGAATCGCTATTTACGAATATTGGCCGAAGATGTTCCCCCATTGGGATATAAAGTCTATGAGATTGTCCCCGGGGAGGGGCCGGTCTGGGACGGTCAGCCGACCGCTAGCGGGAACACGGTCGAAAACGGCTTTTATAGGGTCACGGTGGCCGACAATGGCGCAATCACCGGCGTGATCGATAAAAAACGGAACAATCGCCAGATGGTGCGGGAAATCAACGGACTGACGATGAACGACCTGGGAGCGGGCCATGGATCTCTGGCAGTCGAAAACATGGGGCCGATTTCCATCACGCTCAAGGCCGCAGCCTCCTCACCGCTCGCCCACACGACTCGGATCACTCTGGTCCGCAGCTCGAATCGGATTGATATTCAAAATGAAATTACTCAAAATTTTTCCGATATCCGCACCTGGAATTTCGGCTTCAACCTGGATGCGCCAGACGTCTGGCACGAAGAAGTTGGGGCTGTGATCAAGGCCAAACGGCTGGAGCAAGGAGGCCACTATGCCTCCCGGGCCGCCCGTTATGATTGGCTCACCCTCAACCACTATGCCGATATCAGCGACGGCTCGCTGGGGATGACGCTCTCGAATGCGGATTGCTACTTCATGAAGCTAGGCCACAGCACGACGAGCTTTTTGGACATCAAAACGCCGCAAATCGCGGTCCTTGCGGGAGGACAGGTCGATGGACCGGGCTTGGGCATTCCCGACCAGGGCGGGGACGGGTATTTCCTTCAGAGATTCGCCCTGCAGGCACACGATGCTTTCGATCCGGCGGCCGCCATGAGGTTCGCCCTGGAGCACCAAAATCCTCTGATCGCCGGGGATGTCAAAGGGGGAGCCAAATATCCTGACGATCTTTATTCTTTGCTCGAGATCGATGACCCAAACGTTCTGTTATGGGCGCTGAAACCTGCCGAAGACGCAGGCGAAAACCGGGTCATCGCCCGGGTCTGGAATTTGTCTCCAAAGCCTGTCCGTTTTGCCATGAGTCCGAACGGCTTTTCCATTGTCGAGGCTAAACGCACGACTCATATCGAAACTCCCCTGGAGGACGCGAATTCTGAAGGCGGTATATTAAAAGCCTCCATGGCCCCGCGCCAGTGGCTAACCTTCAACCTTAAATTCAAGGGCCAACCCGGCCTCACCAAGACAAGGCCGAGAGAAAGAAGATGAGGGAATCGAGACGATAAGAACGAATATTCCAGATTATGAATCCTTTCATCGAGCCTCTCCGGCTCGATTCCTCCCGCCGAAATAGAAGCGCCTCTTCCGATCCAGGTCACCCGGACAGATGAACGAAGCCCCCCTAGAATCACCCCGCAATTCATCGAAGGGGGGTATTGTGATTCACTCCAAGATTGGTTATTTAAAACGGGAGAGGACCTGAGTGTCGTATTCTAGGTCGATCTCTATCTGGGAGTGAGGAACGGCCATCATGTGCGGCTTCGTAGGAATCGTGAACAAAGACGGAACTCCTGTCGATCTCCGTATCCTGTCCCGGATGGCGGAGACGATCCAACATCGGGGCCCGGACGAAGAAGGGAATCTCCTCGAGGGCCCGCTCGGTTTTTATCACAAACGCCTTTCCATTATCGACCTGACGACGGGCCGACAGCCGATGACCCTCGGACCGCTGACAATCGTCTACAACGGGGAGATTTATAATTACAAAGAGCTTCGGGACTCGCTCAAGAAGGCGGGTTATTCGTTTTCCACAAACTCGGATACGGAAGTCCTGCTCCGGATGTATCAGGAGCATGGGCCGGAATGCATTAGGTCCCTGAACGGCATGTTTGCCTTCTTGATCTATGATCGGCAGAAAAAAAGGATCATGGCCGCCCGCGATCATTTCGGGATCAAACCCCTCTATTACTGGAAAAGCCCCAGGCATCTGATGTTCGCCTCCGAGATCAAGGCTCTCTCGGGGCATCCGGCCGTCGACATCGAGCCCAATTATGACTCCATCCAGGAGTATCTCGTTTTTCAATACGTCCTCAACAGCGAGACATTTTTTCGCGGCATCCAGAAAATCCGTCCGGGCCACTACTGCCTGATCGACCTGGAATCCTACGATGAAACAACTGTCAACTATTGGCGGCCCGATTTTCGAGTTGATACCAATCATACAGAACAATATTTTGTCGAGACTCTCCAGGGTCTGCTGAAGGACGCAATTGCCCTGCAACTGCAGAGCGATGTGCCTCTGGGAACCCATCTCAGCGGCGGACTCGATTCGAGCCTTGTAACCATCTTGGCCTCCAAGATATATCCAGGACCTCTCAAAACCTTTGCCGGTGGGTTCGGGGAAGGCGCAGAGTTTGACGAAACACGATATGCCCGGGAAGTGGCCAAAGAATGCTGCGCCCAAATCTATGAAATCTTTCCCACAGAAGCGGATTTCATCAGCGTCCTCCCCAAGCTGGTCTATCATATGGATGAACCCATGGCCGGACCAGGCCTTTTTCCGCAATACATGGTCGCCCGCCTGGCCGCGCAGAAAGTCAAAGTGGTTCTGACCGGACATGGAGGGGACGAGATCTTTGGCGGATACACCCGATATGTCATCGCCTATCTTGAACAAGCCCTCAAAGGCGCCATCTTCGAAACTCTTGATGAAGGAGAGCACATCGTCTCCCTCCAATCCATCCTTCCCAACCTGCCCTTTCTCGGGTCCTACGTTCCAACCCTCCGCTATTTTTGGGAATCCGGTTTTTTCGAGCCCATGGACCGCCGGTACTTTCGCTTGATCGACCGCAGCCGCGGAGACAGGAGCGTTCTCAGCGATGACTTCCAGGCCCGCTTCGACGGGGAACGGATTTTCTCCCGGTTTCAGACGATCTTTAACCATCCCGACACCTCGTCCTATTACAATAAAATGGTCCATTTCGATATGTGCGCCAGCCTGCCGGCCCTGCTCCATGTCGAAGACAGGGTGACCATGGCCTGTTCACTGGAATCCAGGGTTCCCTTGCTCGATCATAGGATCGTCGAGCTCGTCGCCCGGATGCCGCCCGGCCTGAAATTCAAGGGGGCGGAGATGAAGTACATCCTCAAAAGGTCGATGAAAAACATCGTGCCGCCCCTCATCCTCGAACGAAAAGACAAAATGGGCTTTCCCGTGCCTCTCCATCTCTGGGCCAAAAACAACCTGCGGGCATTCTATAAAGACCTCCTCCTTTCCCCGACATGCAAAAACCGTGGGATTTTCAACCTACCTCAAATCGAAAAGCTAATCGACCGGGAAAACGCTTACGGCCGCCGGTTGTGGGGCATGATCAACATAGAGCTTTGGTTCAGGCAATTTATCGATAAAAAAGCAGGGGCTATGTCCTAGCCGGGAGTCCTCGATGGAATCGGATGGCGATTGGAATCCAGAAAGCTGGAAGGTGGAGACGATAGCCGTGGTGGGCGCCGGAACCGTCGGCGTTCCCATGGCTGCCCTTCTGGCCCAGGCCAAAATCCGGCAAGGATCGGATCAGCCGTCCCATGTCGTCCTGATCCAACGTCCGTCGAAGACCTCCGGCTGGAAGGTCAAGGCCGTTAATTCAGGGCAATCACCGATCGGCGGAATCGAACCTGAGTTGGGAGCGATCCTCAAAAAGGCCGTCGCCGAAGGGTGGCTGAGGGCGAGTCATGAATATTCCGATCTCGAGGAGGCCGATGTGATCCTGGTCTGCGTTCAAACGGATCAAAGAAATCATGGCCCCGATTACGGCCCCCTCCAGGACGCCCTTTCCGGCATCACGGCAAGCCTCAAGCGGAAGCGGCCGCGTCAAGCTCCTCTGGTCATTTTTGAATCGACGCTGGCCCCGACGACGATGATCACAGTCATCAAAGAGCATTTTGCCCAGAACGGGCTTATGGACGGCCGTGACGTTTTTCTGGGCAACAGCCCAAACCGTGTCATGCCCGGGCATCTCGTCGAGCGGGTCCGGACGTTCGGACAAAATTATCGGGGGCCTGAACCCGAAAACGCCGCGTATGATCGGGGTTTTATACTCGAAGATTGTGACCGGCGGCGCCCTTCACCTAACGAACAGCCTTACGGCCGAAATTGTCAAAACACTTGAAAACGCTTACAGGGATGTCCGGATCGCTTACACATCTGAAATCGCTCGATACTGCGACGCCCAGGATCTTGATTTTTATTGGGTCCGCCGTGAAGTGAATCGCAGGCTGGGCTGGAGCGAGCGGGCATCCGAAGAACCCCGGTCTGTTCCCATGGGAGGGCTTATGATCCCGACCATAGGCGTCGGTGGGCACTGCCTCCCCAAAGATGGATATCTGCTCCTTTGGCGGCAGGTGGAAGACAGCCAGAGCATGGCCGGAAGCCTCATCCTCGAAGCCCGGCGCATTAATGATGAATCCCCGGCCGCCACAGCCAGCTTTATGGAAAGAACGTTTGGCAAATTCGGTAGTCAACCCGTCGCTTTGATGGGCGTCGCTTACCGTCCCAATTCGGAAGATGCGCGACATTCGCCGACGCTTGTCCTGGGCCGGCATCTGCTTCAAAAAGGATGCCGGGTTATTTTGCACGATTTTTATGTGAAGCCAGACGACCCCAGCCTCGTCAGGTCCGGAATGGACAAACTCTTCAGCCAAGACATGGAACAGGCCCTTTCCTCTGCTCGATTCGCCGTTTTTTGCACCGCCCACCAAAGTTATTCCGATGAAAGGAAACGGATACTCCGTCTGTTTCTTGGCCGCGGGAATATCTTTGACGGCTGCAACCTCTTCCCGCCCGCGGACTTTCCGGAGACGTCTCATCGCTTGGCGGGAATTGGCAGAGGTCAGGCACAGCCTCCTATGGAATTTATCGATTTTGTACATGAGGGATTCAAAGCCGTCGAGGTAGGAGTCGCAAACGAGGTTCAAGGGCTGATTCATTTTCTGAATGAGCGCTATGCCGGAGACGATTTCAACCGGCTCGACTTATGCGGAATCCAAAAGCTGGTCCAAACCTGCCCGACGGGCTGCCGGATTCCCGATCCGGCGCCCGTGGAGACGCTTCCTCAATATAGCGGGTTTTATTCGAGGCTGGCCAAACGGGCCCATGAATCATTTCATAGAAAAGGATCTTCGTTTCAATCTCATGAATAATGCCAAGCCCCTCGCCTGCCTGTCTCTCGACCTGGACAACCAATGGTCGTATATGAAAACTCATGGCGATCTGGGATGGAAAAAATACCCCTCTTATATCGAGCTTCTTATTCCCAGGATCCTCGAAAGCATCGGTTCCTTCAACCTCAAAATCACTTTTTTTATCGTCGGTCAGGATGCGCTCCTCGAGACAAACAGGAAGGCTCTAGCCGAAATCGCCAAGCACGGCCACGATATCGGTAACCACTCCTTTCATCATGAGCCTTGGCTTTCTTCGTATCCTGTCTCAAAAATTCGGAAAGAAATCATGGATGCCGAACGGGCTATCCAAGAGGCCACGGGGCAAAAAACCGTCGGCTTCCGCGGTCCCGGCTTCAGCTGGAGCGAAGGATTGATGAGCGTTCTGGCCGAATTGGATTATCTCTATGACGCCTCGACCCTTCCAACGTATCTGGGCCCCCTAGCCAGGCTGTATTATTTTTCGAAATCTGGCCTCAGCCTCGAAGCGAAACAGAAGCGCCGGAATCTATTTGGCAGCGTCCGGGACGGGCGGCGTCCGGTCAGGCCCTATTTTTGGGTTTTGCCCTCCAATCAGCGACTCTTGGAAATCCCCGTTACGACGGTGCCCGCCTTAAAGCTCCCCTTTCATCTCAGCTATCTCCTCTACCTCAACCGCTATTCTCCCCTGCTCGTGCTCAATTATTTGAATACGGCCATCGGTCTCTGCCGTCTGTTCCAAACCGGCCTGAGCTTCTTGCTCCATCCGCTTGATTTTCTCGGCTGTGATGAAGTCCCCGAGCTGGCCTTCTTCCCCGGGATGACCATCCCTAAGGAGGACAAGATTAGATTTTTTCAAAGAGTCATACGAAGGATTTCCAGGAGCTTTCAGATTGTCAACATGAGAACCTACGCAAAGGCGGCTCTTGGCCAGAGCCAGAAATTGGGGCTTCAGCCCATTTCTCAGGAGTCGCGTTTTCTGGAACAATAATGAGGTCTGCCATGAGCAAAACCGAAAATATTTTCGACAAACCGCAAACACCTGGACGCCTGCGAACGTCGGATGGCAAGACGCTTGTCTCCTTGATCGTGCCGGCGTACAACGAAGCCGATATTCTCGAAAAAAGCCTCAAGATCCTCTATGAATACATGCAAACGCTCGAGGACGCTTACTCCTTTGAGGTAATCATCATCAATGATGGAAGCACGGATGACACGGGAGCGATCGCGGAGACGTTCGCCGCCGGCCGAGCAAACGTCCTTGTCCTCCATCATCCGCTGAATTTCCGTCTGGGACAAACCCTGCGCTATGCCTTTCACAAGAGCCAGGGGGATATCGTGGTCGTCATGGATATCGACCTGAGCTATGCCCCCTACCATATCGGCCTGATGCTGGCCAGGATGAAAGAAACCCGAGCCAGGATCGTCATTGCGTCTCCCTACGCAAAGGGCGGAAAAGTGTCCCATGTTCCCTGGGGACGCCGGCTGCTGAGCCGGTGGGCCAACCGGTTTTTGTGCCTCATGGCGACGAAAGATTATTTCTCGGACAAGCTGACCGCCATTACGGGAATGGTCAGGGCTTACGACGGTCCGTTTATCCGAAAGCTCAGCCTGTGGGCCATGGATGTCGATATCAACCCGGAAATCATTCACAAAGCAAAAATCCTTCGCGCCCGCATCGTCGAAATCCCGGCCCATCTCCATTGGGAGTCCAGACACCAAGGCCAGAACCGGACCAAACGGACGAAATCGAACCGGCGCATCTTGAGGAGCATCATTCAGAGTTTTGTCTCCGGCTACATGTTCCGCCCGTTTATGTTTTTCATCATGCCGGGACTCCTGCTGTTTCTCCTGTCCCTCTATCCCCTCACCTGGACGGTGATTCATACCGTCGATCAATACCGAAAATTGGCTGAGGCCCGCCTATCGTTTGATTATCGGCTTTCGGAAGCCATCGGGGCCGCTTTCAAGATTTCGCCTCACGCTTTTGTCGTCGGAGGCATAGTCTTGATGGTCTCCATCCAGTTGATCAGCCTGGGGTTGCTGGCGCTCCAAAAAAAGCGGTATTTCGCCGAACTGTTCTACCTGAACAGCACCATGACCTGGGATCACCGGACCGAAAACTCCTCTCAAAAATCGAATTCAAAGCAGGAAACGTTCGGGAGCATTTCGAAACCATGAGCCGGAAGAATCGCCGCCCGTCGATCGCGATCATCGGAGGCGGCATGATAGGAATCGCCGCCGCCCTGGAACTGGCCGAAAGCGGCCTGTTCCAAATCACCCTTTTTGAGAAAGAGCGCCGCCCGGGAGGGCTAAATTCCTCTTATCAGTGGCGGGATTTGGTCTGCGACCGCTTCTATCATGTCGTCCTGCCGTCCGACAATTTGATGATCGACCTCATCAGGCAATTGGGGCTGGAGCACCGATTGCAGTGGAGAGACGCCAAGAGCGGATTTTATGGGAACGGGAGGGTCGTTTCGTTTTCGTCCATCTTTGATTTTATCAGGTTTCCCTTTCTTCCTTACTGGCAGAAATTTCGGCTGGGGGTGGGCATTTTCGCCAGTTCGAGGATCAAAGACCCTGGATCTCTGGATTCCCTTGATGTTCCCCGCTGGATGATGCAGGTTTTTGGCGAAAAGGTCTACGAAAATTTCTGGGAGCCTCTAGTCCGGAGCAAGCTGGGGGACGCCGCCCCCCGGACAACGGCTGCCTTTATGGGGGCAACGATTAAACGCCTTTATGGGGCACGAAGCCGCGCCCGGCACAAAGAAAAAATGGGCATTATCGCGGGGGGGACTTTCGCCTTTCAAGGCGCGGCCGAGAAAAAATTGTCTGAGCTCGGCGCCGATGTCCACTCGGGGACGCCGGTTGAAAAGATCCTCCCCCAAGGGAAAGAAATTGTGCTTCAGATTTCGTCGGGCTGCCGGGCGTTCGATAAAGTCCTTTTGACGATTCCGAACCCAGAAATCTCAAAGATAATCCAGAATGCCGACGCGTCTATGACCTGGAGGCAAAGGCTGCAGACGGAATACCTTGGCGTTATCTGCGTCTTGCTCCTTCTCAAGCGCTCTCTCTCGCCCTATTATGTGATCAACCTGCTCGATAAAAGCCTTCCCTTCACGGGCATCATCGAAAGCACGAATATCCTCTCCCCGGAAAGCTTCGGCGGCCGCCACCTGGTTTATCTTCCCAAATATGTGACCCAGGCTGATCCTTTGGCCAAAGCCTCGGACGGCCAAATCATCGATCGATTTGTCGATCACCTCAAGAAAATCTTTCCGAATCTAAAAAACGAAGATATTCTCCACGGCCGGCTTTTTCGTGAAAATTATGTTCAGCCCATCCGCCCCCCACTGCCGTCCGGGCAGCCGCTGGGTTTCCGGACGCCCCTCCCCGGTGTTTACCTGGCCAATTCCTCGCTCATCAAAAATTCCACACTCAACAACAATGCGGTGCTTCAAATCGCAAGGGATGTTGCCACTTTGATCACCGCCGAAGTGGGTTCTTAAAATCTAAATAAATACGCTTCGTTGCATTCGGCAAGAAGGGTAAAGCGTCTGCGCAATTCTTCATAGAATCCCGGCTTGGCTTTCAAGGCGTCTTTTTCCAGGACAAAATAACGGGCGCCGCGGCGGACGAGATTTTCGACATCCTCCAGCGATTGCTGATCCGCGGGAATATCGAACCCCTTCCGGTCAAGCCAGAAAAACATATAGGGAGCATTATAGGCGACGGGACGGCCGGTTTCGTCTTTCGAAACACTCCCCACCGCCAGGACCAAGGCCTGCTCGGGGATAAGACGTTGAAATGACCGGGCGCAGGCGAATTTACCCTGAAATTGCCGGGGGTAAAGGTCCCGGCTGATTTGTACCGCTTGGAAAGGAAAAACGGATAAGAGGCTGATGACAAAAACTAGCCAGGAAATCCTTAAGACCTTTGGGGCCAAAACCAGCGGGAGTGAGGCGATTCCAGAAAGTGCCAAAGCGATCACGGCCGCGTACAGATACCGCTCAAAGGTCAAGCCTAAGAACACTCTTCCCGATAGGATGGCCAGTGAAACCAGGGCTGATATCCCAAGGGACAAAACGAAAGCCCGTTCATTGCGGACTCGCTCTAGAATGACCTTGGCTCCGACCCCGATCAGCAAGGCCGCCGCGGGCACGGTGACAACATGATAATAGGTCGCCCAGCTGTCTGCCGTCGTCCTGATCGTGATAAGGTAATACAGACCCAGAGCCAACAGCCACAGAAAGGCGATTTTAACGACTCTATCTTTTTTTCGAACCCAAAGGACGGCCAAAGCGGCGATCCATCCCAGCGGCATCCAGACGAACAGAGCTTCTCTTTTGGCCAGCCTCAAGAGGTACGTCAAGAACACGGGAAATTTTTTTATAAGATCCCAACCGAGCCAATGATATTCATTAGAAACGCCCAGCGAGTTGCCGAAGGTGAGCCAGAAATGGTGGGCATGCCCATACCACAGAACAGCCGGCAAAAGGGCCAGAGCACCAAAAGCCAAAACCTTGACCGACCGCAGCGACCGGAAGCCCTTGTTCGCCAAGAGAAGCAGCAAAAAGAAAATGCCGATATGAGCGGCGGGCGCCTTGACCAGGATGGCCGCGGCCGTTGCGCATAAAGCCGCTCCATACCAGATCCATCGATCATCCTCCAGCCAACGGAGAAAGGCATAGGCTGCGGCAACGTAAAAGAATAGCATCAGCCCTTCGGGCTGCAACGAGTTGGAAACGCGGACGGCCAGCGGGCTGAGGACAAAGACAAGAGAGGCTGTGATTGCCCCCCACGATGGGAGCAAACGCCGGGCCAACGAGAAAAAAACGAGCAGGGTCAAAAGGGAAAAAACATAGACCAACATCCGGCCGATCACCTCGTGGTAGCCGAAGATTTTATAGAGCGCGGCCATCGTCCAGGGAATGATGGGAAATTCCATCTCGGCGTAGCCGGGGCCATCCCCGCGCCAGTCGATCCGAGGATAGAGGATATTCATCCCCTCGCGAAAAAAATTTCTGGCCACAGATGCATAATCGCATTCCCGCCAGGATTCACGAATGCGACCGTTGACGGGTTTCCAGGCATCCACGGACCGGATCCACGCGCCAAAAAGGAAAAGTCCCAAAAAAATGATTCGGCTTCTTTTGAAACGGCCCCGAGAGTCCTCGTTCAATCGCGTTCCTCTTCCCCTGCGCCTATTATATGAAATGAGGCGTCGAGACTCCAGTCCCGCCCCGCGATGACATCTTTTACTCAATCTTGCGTCAACGAACGTTGAGAACGCATCGTTCTCTACCGGGTGCTTTTTCATCATTTCGAGCGGTTCGTCTCTCCTTTGGTTCTGCGGATGGCTGAGTAGGAAGAAAAGCGCATCCCGTCCAAGGGCTGAGCGGAGATGATTCGCAAGGTCTAAGAGATCGATCCGATGGTTTGTTCGTCCGCAACGATGATTTCGCCCGCGGACCTGTCTCACGCCAGTTTCCTTGATCTTGACTTCGACACGAGGTCGGGAATATCATTTTATCGCGAGGAGAGGCGTTGTTGTCAGGTTTCTTGGGAAATTATCGCAGACAACTCGGAATAGGAAATTAATATCACTCACGTGGACAAGAGTGTTACTAACTGTTAAATCACCAACACCTTTATATCAGGGTAGCCCATCAGCTTGAGGATAAAATAGTTGGCTGCCGCTTCACCGGGATCATCGGAGAAGCAAACAAGCTCCGCATATCTTGGGACCCCGGCCTTGGCCAGGATGTTCCAGATATCTTTCGCGGCTTTGGGCGTGCCGTCGGCATTCAGGAGATCAGTGTACGGGACATGAACAACTTTGCCGTCCTGAGCTTTAGCAGTCACATTCTTACCCGAAGCAATAAATACCTTGGGATAAAGTCCCTGGGTGCTCTTCGGGTCCGCAATTATCACGTCCTTGCGGAAATTCCCGGGATAATTCGTGGGAGGTATGGATAAGTCCTGGAGGACCTTTTTGGGACCCACAACAGTTGCATCCTTTGTCACGGCGAACCCAAGTTGCGCCCATTTATCCATGGAGTCCGTGAAGACAGAAACTTTCTTCTGTCCCAGTTTCTCCAGCATCACGAACGCCAGGGCCGATTCTTTGGTCAACCCGGCGCCTGAAATTATAACCGCTTCGTGAGACGCATTGACGCCCGCCGGACCCAGAAGTTCAGCCAGCTTGGCGGGATTGATGATATTGCTCTTGAACACATCTGCAGGGATGTTAAGCGCAAAAGGCACATGTCCCTGATTGAATGCGCCTGCAGGCCGCACATCCACGATGCTGACGTATGTGCTTCCGAACGCCCTTATCATCCTCTGGCTGCCCCAAAACTGCAGCCACTTTGTTTCCCTCATCAAAAACGGGGCGTCATATGTCCAGTAAGGGAGTTCTCTTTCATCGTACAGCCATCCCATCTGGGAGTCCGTATAGAGTTTAACCTTGGGCCAATTCAATATGAACTTAAGGGCGAAAAACGGCACACTGGCGGCGACTCCGCCCCCGCAATGGGTGTAGATCTGTTGTTCGGGCCTGATGCCCAAATAGGTCAGCATGCTCCTTATTTCTTCAGCTGATTTGAAGGTCTTGTCCGGATTGTAAAAGTCGTTGCTGGGCAGCAGGATGGCATAAGGGATATGGCCGGCCCTGTCAAAGACAAGGACTTCTCCAAAATGCCAGTTGGCCCCAAGTGCTTCCAGTAAAACATTGCTCGCCGGGTCCCCGGATGCGGTAAGGAATTCCGGCAGCTTGACTTTCACATCTTCGTTAAGTTCCTTGATTTTGAAGGAGCCTTTTTTTGGTGCAGGTGGAATATCCTTCGTTACCGGCAATCCTTCCTTCTGCCACTTGACAAGCCCGCCGTCCAGGATGAAAAGGTCCTTTGCGGGGAAGCCGTAATAGTAGAGGGAGAAAAAATACCTGGTGGCCATCATTGTGCCGCCCTGATCGTACAATACTATCTTTTTCCCGGAACTGATTCCCCAGGACTGAAAGAGTTGTTCCATATCAGCGACCGGCATTTCCTGGAGACCATAGGTGTATAGGTCGACATTGACTGCGCCGGGAATGTGCTGTGCTGTGTAGATCTCAGTGAATGATGCGTCGAGTATCAGGACATCGGCATTTTTAAGGTTTTTCTCAAGCCAGTTGACAGTGACAAGATTGCCTGTGATTCCTTCTGCCGCCATCAAGGGCTGCGCCAGGAGCAGGCAGCCTGCGACGGCAAGAAGGAAGCAATACCTCGAAACCTTCAACAGATACAGTAAGCCCGCAACTCGTGTGGTTTTTTTGGCTGAATTCATTTTTTTCTCCTTTTTTTTATTATCTTGTTCAGCAATTTTCGGTGGGCCGTATTTTGTGCATGCAATCGCTTTCATGACCATTCCTCCAATTGGATTGGCTCCGTCTGCCATGTTTCGTAGATGCGGCTCATTCAGGCGGATTCACGGGCGCGTTTATCCCCGGTTTTGATCCTGTTCATGCGCTTCCTCCCGGGTCGTCTGATCCTCCCGCATGTAGCGGCGCAGTTGCCTACGGCGCTTCCGTTCACGCCGGCCGCCGCTGTTCCCCGAGCCAAAACCCTTGAAGAGGATGGTGCACAGGATCAATAGGCCCCAGGCCTGCCAGTAGTTCAGACGCTTGAGTCCGAAGATGTCCGGCATCAGCCAATTCCACAGGAGCATCACGACCAGGCCGCAGAGGAAGACAAAGCCGATGCCCACGATGCCAAAGCCGATCCCGCTAAGTATTTTTTGGAGCCGGCTGCGATCTTCCCACCAACCACAAGCGCCGCCATGTCCCTGTTGCCGGTCGGGACGGTTGCCCGGTTCTCCTGATTTCTCCGTGCCGTTTGCGCCGGCATCATCCGGCCTGTTTTTGTGAGTATTCTCGTGATCAGACATTTGCTGCCTCCTCCCGGGTGTGTCCCGGTAAAATTATCGGTTCGGGCCTCGGCCCGTTGGGCCATTGCCCGTTGTGGTCATTCATTGGTCGATCCAGTGCCGCAGGGCACGGGAAAGGTTGCGCAGGGCGTAGCGTTTGCGGGCCGTCAGTGTGTCGATGCTTTCGCCCGTGGCTTTTGCTATTTCCCGGAAGGTCAGGCCGCCGAAGACCTGGGCTTCCACCACCCGGCGTTGGGCCGCCGGCAGGACACGCAAAGCGTCGTTCAGGGCATCCATCAGGCTGGCCCTGATGAAACTATCCAGGGGATCAAGGCCGGTGCCGGCGATGATCTCCCGCAGGGTGTCCTCGGCCACGTCGATTTCGCCGGATGCGGCGCGCACCCGTTCATGCCGCCAGGCGTCGATCAGCCGCCGGGTGAAAAGTGAATTGATCCAGGCCGGCAGGTTGCGGATGCCGGCCACCAGGGGCAGGCGCTCCAGCGTTTCGGCATAAACGTCATGCACCAGATCCTCTGCCTCTTCCAGACTGCGTCCGGCGGCGCGTAGACGGGCCAAGAGCCGCGGTTTTTCGCTTTTGTAGGCCGCCGCGAGCCGCTGGTGCGCATCACTGTTTTCTGGTGGCAGATCATGCTTCAAGGTGTTCAACTATATCGACGGGCCACGCGCCTTTTTGGTGTATCCGTTTTTTCAAATAGTTCTGTTTTTTCAACGTCTTTGGGTGTTCCATATTGAAACGCAAGCGCTCTGCCGCACTTACAGAATGAAGTTTACCGGTTCAAAAATGCTTTATCAAGTCGAATTGGCGGAATTCAATTTTTCCGGCGGTAGCAGGAGGTGCAAATCCGGCCTATCACCTCGTGGTAGCCAAAGATTTTATAGAGCGCGGCTATCGTCCAGGGAATGATGGGAAATTCCATCTCGGCATAGCGGGGGTCGTCCCCGCGCCAGTCGATTCGGGGATAGAGGATATACATCCCCCCCTCCCGAAAAAAAATCTGGCCACGGAGGCATAATCGCATTCCCGCCAGGATTCACGGATGCGGCCGTCAACGGGTTTCCAGGCATCGACGGACCGAATCCACGCGCCGAAAAGGAAAAGGCCCAAAAAAATGATTCGGCTTCTTTTGAAAGGGCCCCGAGAGTCTTCGTTCAATCGCGTTCCTCTTCCCTTGCCGTTATTATATGAAATGAGACGTCGAGACTCCAGCCCCGCCCGCCCTGCCACCCTTGTAGATACGTCGCCAGATGCTCCTTGGAAGGAAGGCAGTGAGCGAAGCGAGCGTTGGAAGGAAACCCTAGATAAGGGTTTCCTTCCAAGAGTGTCCCTTGACAGCTTGCCCCCGGCGGCCTAAACTATAAAACTCCTGTCCGTTTTTCAATAATTTATGGCGGAGGTATTCATGAAAACAGTAAGTTTGGCCAAGGTCAGGGACCAGATCAAAAACCTTGTCCAAGAAGCCAATTTCGTCCTCCAGGATGACGTGCTGGCCGTCGTCAAAGAGATGGAGAAGAAAGAAGAATCGCCGGCCGGAAAAGAAGTCTTCAGCCAGATCCTTCAGAACGCCGATATCGCCAAGGAAGAAAAGCTCGGACTCTGCCAAGACACGGGTTTGGCCGTTTATTTTGTCGAGATCGGCGAAGATGTCAAGCTCAAGAAAGACGGCGGCCTGAAGAGCCTTAGAGAAGCTATCACGGAAGGAACCCGATTGGGCTACGGCGAAGGATACCTTCGCAAATCCGTTGTCGAGGACCCCGTCCGCAGGAAAAACACCGGCGACAACACACCCGCTTATATCCATTGGGAGCTCGTTCCGGGAGATACCTTTAAATTGACCTTTGTTGCCAAAGGCGGCGGCGCGGAAAACATGAGCGCCATCCGGATGTTCGCCCCGGCCGCGGGCCTTGAGGGAATCGAAGACTTTGTCGTGGAAACCGCGGACAAGGGCGGCTCCAATCCCTGCCCGCCGATCATCGTCGGCGTCGGGGTCGGTGGCAACTTCGAGTACGCGGCCCTCCTGGCCAAGAAAGCCTTGCTGCGCAAGCCCCTCGGCTCACACAACCCGGATCCATATTATGCCGATATGGAAAAACGGCTCCTGGAACGGATCAACAAGCTCGGCATCGGGCCCCAGGGCATGGGCGGCAGGATCACGGCCCTGGCCGTTCACATCGAGTCCTTCCCCTGCCATATTGCCTCGATGCCAGCCGCCGTCAATATCCAGTGCCACTCGCACCGCGTGATGAGTTTTGAAATGTGAGACGTGCGGCTCCCACCTCTCGGCATACCAACAGGCCGAAGAGAAGACAGGGCGCAGGGCGGCCATTGAAAATTTGAGCATTGGGTTTTATGATATTGTCTTTTCTTTCTTCGAATGATGCATTTCTGAAGGAGTTTTGAATGATCGAAATCCGCTTTCATGGACGAGGCGGCCAGGGAACGGTGGTTGCCTCAAAAATACTCGCGGATGCGCTGGCCAAAGAGGGGAATTTTGTTCAGGCCTATCCTGAATTCGGCGTCGAACGCCGCGGCGCGCCGGTGTTTGCCTTTATCCGCATCGACCACAAGCCCATCTATGACAAAAGCCGCATCTATACCCCCGACCACGTCGTTGTGGTCGACCCGACCCTCGTGGAAGCCATCGATGTGACCGAAGGGCTCAAGGAAGGTGGTTGGATCATCATCAACAGCGACAAGAAGCCCGAGGATTTCAAATTCCCCGCCAAATACCGCGTCGCTGCGGTCAACGCCACGGAAATCGCCGTCAAGAACAAACTGGGGACGCTGGCCGCTCCTATCGTCAACACGGCGATTGTGGGAGCGGTCATCAGGATCCTCAACCTGACCAAGCTCGAATCGCTCCTCCAGGCCATCCAGGAACAGATCTCTATCAAGCCCCAAGACAACCAGAAGGCCGCCCAGGAAGCCTATGAAGGGGCCGGCCGGCAATCTTAGGAAGGGACCGCCATGACCAAAAAGAAAGACGCCAAGAAAATCATCTTTCAGTCCGAGAAGGATATGCCCATGATGCCCATGTCCCTGGGCTCTATGCTCTATAACAAGACCGGCGCCTGGCGCAACATCCGCCCGGTCGTCGATCTCGAGAACTGTATCCAGTGCGGGATCTGCTGGAAATTCTGTCCCGACATGTCCATTTACATCGAAAACGAATTCCCCTACGTCGATTATGATTTCTGCAAAGGCTGCGGCATCTGCGCCGAAGAATGCCCCGTCAAGTGCATCGCCATGGTGGAGGAAGTGAAATGAAAAAAGTGATTATGGGAAACCACGCCCTCTCCTACGGCGCCATGCTCGCCAGGTCCCAAGTCATCGCCGCTTATCCCATCACTCCCCAGACCCAGGTCGTCGAGCTCCTGTCGGAAATGTGCGCCGACAAAACGCTCGACGCCAGGTTCATCAAGGTCGAATCCGAGCATTCGGCCATGGCCGCCTGTATCGGCGCCTCGATCGCCGGGGCCAGGACGTTCACGGCTACGTCCTCCCAGGGCTTGGCCCTGATGCACGAGATGCTGCACTGGGCGTCGGGCGGAAGGCTGCCTGTCGTCATGGGCAACATCAACCGCTCCATGGGCCCGGGCTGGAGCATCTGGACGGACCAGAATGACAGCCTCTCACAACGGGACACAGGCTGGATGCAGTATTACTGCGCTTCCAACCAGGAGGTTGTCGATACCGTGATCCAGGCTTTCAAGGTCTCGGAACAACTGGCCATTCCGAGCATGGTCGTCCTCGACGCCTTTGCCCTTTCCCATACATACGAGGTCGTTGACATCCCCGACCAGGCGAAGGTAGACGAGTTCCTGCCGCCGTTCCATCCCCAAGTCAGGCTCACTCCCGACGATCCGCATGCGTTCGGAGGATTGACATCGCCGGAGCATTATTTTGAGCTTCGCTACAAGCTCCAAAAGGATATGGAGAAAGCCCCCGCCCTCATCGAGGAAACCGGGAGGGAATATGAGAAGATGTTCGGGAGGTATCTCGGCCTAGTCGATGATTATTTATGCGAGGATGCGGAGATCATTCTCGTCACATCCGGGACGGCCGGATATACAGCGCGGGGCGCAGTTGATGACATGCGCAAGAGCGGCATCAAGGCGGGCAACCTCAGGGTCAAAGTCTTCCGGCCCTTCCCCTTTGAGCACATCCGGCGCATTGTAAAGAACGCCAAAAAAGTGGCTGTCGTGGACCGCAACATTTCCTACGGCCACCACGGCATGTTCTTCCAGGAAGTGAAATCGGCGCTTTATGGCCACGACAACAGCCTGCCCGTCTTCGGCTTTATCGCAGGGCTCGGCGGACGGGATATCATGCCGTCCTCGTTCAGGGAAGTTGTCGAGATCGCCCTGGCCAAGGACAAGCCCGAGGAAGAAATCATCTGGATTGGAGTCAAGAGATGAAAAAACCACGGACCATGAAACTCTCCCTCCCCAAAGAAGAACTCGTGGGCTCCGGAAACCTGGCCTGCCAGGGCTGTGGGGCCACCTTGGCCATGCGCTATGTCCTGAAGGCCTTAGGCCAGAGGACCGTTCTTTGTATTCCCGCTTGTTGCTGGTCCGTCATCGACGGCCCGTTTCCTTATTCCTGCCTGGGCGTTCCCGTCTATCACTGCGCCTTTGAAACGGCGGCTTCGACGGCGTCCGGAGTCAAAGCGGGGCTCGAAATGGTCGGCGACACGGAAACGACCGTCGTAGCTTGGGGCGGCGACGGAGGCACGTTCGACATCGGCATCCAAGCCCTCTCCGGCGCGGCCGAGCGTAACGATGATATCATCTATGTCTGCTATGACAACGAAGCCTATATGAACACGGGAATCCAGCGCAGCTCCGCGACGCCGTACGGCGCCTGGACGACGACAACGCCGGTCAAACATTTCAAGAACCGCCCCAAGAAGGACATCGACGCCATCATGGCCGCTCACAGGATCCCCTACGTCGCCACAGGTTCGGTGGCGTTTCCCGAAGATGTTTACAAAAAGGCGAAAAAAGCCAAGGACATCAAGGGGACGCGGTTTCTTCATATCTTCGCCCCGTGTCCCACGGGTTGGAAGAGCCGGCCCGAGGACTCCATCAAGCTGGCCCGGATGGTCGTCCAGAACTGTGTATTTCCCCTTTATGAAATCGAGAACGGCGAGAAATACACCCTGAGCATCAAGGTCAAAGACAAAAAGCCAATCATTGACTATCTGAAGCTCCAGGGGCGCTTCCGCCACCTGACCGAGGACGAGATCAAGCCGATGCAGGAAGAAGTCGACAAGAACTGGGAGCGGCTGCTGCGCAAAGTGGAGAGCTCAGGGTAAGCTACGCTATCAACGATGGGTCCTGTCACGGCACATTCCCTCTCCGTCCTCGCTCCACCCATCCCCCAGTGGGTCCCTTCCGCTGCGGGCGTGGAGGGAAAGTGCCGAGGCCCTTGCCAATTGTCTATAATTCCTATATAATTAATAAGGTTTTGAGCAGTGAGGAGCGAGCATGAAAAAACATCTTGTTTTTGGAATATCCTTGCTTGGGCTTGCGGCGGCCATTCTGAGCGCCCAGTCCAGCTACCCCCGGGCCCCAGAGTTCTCTCTGAAAGGCCTTGACGGAACAACTGTCTCTCTGGCCGACATGAGGGGCAAAGTGGTCTTCATCAATTTCTGGGCCACTTGGTGTCCTCCCTGCCGGGAAGAGATCCCGGACTTTGTTGAGTTCTATAGCCAAAACAAAAGCCGGGGCGTTGAAATCGTCGGCCTCTCTGTTGACAGGCTCAGCCCTGAAGATCTGCGGGCGTTTGTCCTCAAGAACAAGATGAGCTACCCGGTAGCCCTTGCCACGCAAAAAATCATACGCGACTATCAACCCGGGCCTTACATCCCGACGACGATCGTGATCGACAAGCAGGGCAGGATCCGGGACAAACAGGTCGGCAGCCTCGACAAGGCGACGCTTGCCGACTGGTTCCAAAAGTTGTTGGCCGAAAAATAGAAAGCTATCCCCCACCGGCGGAAACGCCGCAATATTGATATGGGTGGCGCCGACCGGGACGCCCCATCACCCGGAACTGACGAAAATTTGGGAAATTTCACCTTGTTCGAGAAATCAGCTATAAGAACCCAAATTTTTCAGTGAGGATGATGGGGCTGATCGGTGACAGGCCCCATATCAATAGCGGCGTTATTGCCGGAACTTTCTACCAGCGATAGACAATGGCCGCCCAGGTAAACCCGGCGCCGAAGGCGTCCATAAGAATGATCGTTCCCGGCCTAAGCTTTTTATGCTGCCTCAGTTCGTGCAGAGCAATGGGAATGGTTGCCACGGAGACATTCCCATACCGATCGATATTGATATAAACCTTATCCTTGGGAACATCCAGCCGTTCTCCCACCGCATTAACGATGCGGATGTTGGCTTGGTGGGCGATAAAAACATCCACATCTTCTTTTTTCAGCCCGGCTTTCTTGAGAGCTTCTTCGGCCGCCTCCCCCATCCGTTTCACGGCATGCTTGAAGACTTCGTTGCCTTTCATCTTGAGATAGTGCAGCCCTTCGGCCACGGTTTGGACAGAAGCCGGCATTCTTGATCCACCGGCCGGCATAATCAATAGATCCCCCAAGTTTCCGTCCGCTTTCCAATACGAAGAAAGCATGCCCGAGTCGCCTTTGCTTTCCTCCAGAATCACGGCTCCCGCAGCGTCACCGAAGAGGACGCATGTGCTGCGATCCTTCCAATTCGTGATCTTGGTCAGAAGTTCGGCGCCGATCAAGAGGATCCGCTTGACGTTTCCACTCAGGATGAGGCTTTCTGAGAGAATCAAACCGTAGAGAAATCCCGTGCATCCCGCGGAAATATCGAAGGCTGCGACATGGTCAGCCTGGAGCCCCCGCTGGACATAACATGCCGTCGAAGGAAAAAGCGTGTCCGGTGTCGAGGTGGCAACGATGATCAGGTCGATATCCTTGACCTCGAGATGGGAGTTTCTCAGAGTCCTTTTGGCGGCTTCGATGCATAAATCGGAGGTGGCTTGCTCAGCACTCGCAATATGACGTTCGCGGATTCCGCTCCGGCTTACGATCCATTCGTCCGTCGTATCGACCATTTTTTCCAGGTCGGCATTGGTCAGGATCTGGTCGGGAACATAGAATCCGGTCCCTACAATCTTGATGCGTCTCTGTTTTTCCATCCCTCGACCTCTTCAAAAGATTTTACTCTATAGCACAACCGCCTCCAATTTGCAAATCCGCCCCAAGACGCGTACAATCAACGAGAGTTCTATGTCCAAGAGGCTCCGCGCCGCCATTGTCCTGTTCGGCTTGGCCTTCGCCTCATTTCCCCTGTTCGCCCGGGCGCAGCTTGTGATCGGCCAATACGAGGAGGAAGCGCCGTTCAGGACGTGGAACTCCTTTGCGCCGGCCACTGCTTCCTCGCTCGGCCGCGGCGGGACATGTTTTGCATACGCTTCCGACAGTTCAGCCTCCCTGTCCAATCCGGCCCTCCTCCTACTCCTGCCCAAATGGACGGCCACGGTCAACGGCTCGCTCCATTACGCTTCTTTCTTCAAATACTCGTTGGTCAATACAGGAGTTCTCCGGTCGGACGGAAACACGGCTTTGTCGCTCTATGCCCTGGATTTTCTAGGGGCCTCTCTCCACACGGGCAAGTGGGCGTTCGCCCTGACGTTCGGCATCAACGAATTCTACGACAGGCCATCGGCCCAGGCCGAATCCTCTTACGGGGGCACCGTCTTTTATTCGGTCGGCATGACCCAGGAGGGTATCCTCAGGAATCTCAACATTTCCGCTGCCCGCAGCATCAATGATTGGCTTAGTGCGGGTCTGGGGATCAATGTCTCCATGGGCAATCTCAGGCGGGAGGTGGTCGAACAGTGGACAACCGCCGACATCTCCATTACCGACAGAAAGACGCGGGATTTTCAAGGACTCTACCTGAATGGCGGCTTGCTCATGAACCTGGCCGATCGTGTCCGGTTGGCGGGCATCTTCCGGACCCCCTATTCGCGAACATCGAAAAACCAAAGCTTCCTTGAATACTCCGCGTCGGCGGGAAAAACAGACATTAGGATGGAGGCCTCCTCCGAGGATATAGTGAAACAACCCCTCATCCTCGGCCTGGGCGCAAGCTGCAAAATCCTGGCGAATCTGAATGCCGCTCTGGATTTATCGTATTACAACTGGTCCCGCTATAATATCAATTATTTCGGTGAGACACTGGAACGAAATTTCAGGGATGTCATTAAGATCGGAGCGGGGATAGAATACCAATCTTCTTTCAAACTCTTCGGCCGTCGCGCTGATTCGCCGATCCGGCTGGGCCTTGTCTATGATCCCCAGCCGATGAAAGATCCCCGGTCGTCGTACTTGTCCTTCACGTTTGGAAGCGGCATCGCCTGGCAGAATTTCGAGTTGGACATCGGCGCCATGATCGGCCGGGAGTCGGGCTCCGGAAACAGCCTGGAGGCTAGAAAAATCTCAGTGTCGTTGAGCGTTCAATTATAGGATCCGTGTCCATGACCATCAAAAAGACCATCGCTTTAACGCTCTTGCTGCTGGCCGTCTCGCGGACGATGCCGGCCCCTCAGGGCAATGCGCACACGGAAATCGTGAGTGTGCTGAAAACGCCCTCTCTCGAGAGAAAGCTGAGCGCCATGGACTTGGACCTGTTTGCCGACTGGAACGGAAAAATCTATATCGTGGCTCGGCCAGAAGATCTGCGGGCACTGGGACAAGCCAATATAATGTTCAGCGTGGAAACTGCCAATTTTCTTCCTTTTACCCTCAGGACGGCCCTTCCGGCTAAGGGGGGGATCAACGGGGCTTATCATACCTACAAGGAGCTCGAAACGGACCTGCTGGCCCTCCAACAAAAATATCCGGGCCTGGCCAGACTCTTTGATATCGGGGAAAGCCTGGAGAAACGGCATCTCTATGCTTTAAAAATAAGCAATAACGTCCTTTTCGAAGAGGACGAAGCCGAGATCCTCTTGATGGGATGCCACCATGCCCGGGAATGGATTTCAGTGGAGGTGCCGTTTCTTTTCGGAAAATACCTTTTGGAAAATTATGCGTCCGACCCCAAGGTCAAGCACCTGGTTAACCAGAGCTCAGTCTGGATCCTTCCCCTGGTCAACCCTGACGGCCTGGAATATACCATCCACGTCTATCGCTACTGGCGGAAAAACCGGCGCCTCAACAACGACGGGTCCTATGGCGTGGACATCAACCGGAACTACGGCTACAAGTGGGGCTACGACAACAGCGGGTCCAGTCCAAGCCCGGCCTCCGAGGTCTATCGAGGGACCGCGCCTTTTTCGGAACCGGAGACAAGAGCCGTCCGGGACTTTTTCCTGCAAAAAAATTTCCAGGCGATGATCAGTTATCACAGTTTCTCTCAAACGATCATGTATCCATGGGGCTATACGGTCCAGGCCCCGGACAATGAGCCGCTTCTCAGCGAAATCGCGGCCAGGATGTCGGCCTTGATCCAGGACGTGAACGGAAGATTGTACAGCTATGGCCGGGCCGGTCAGACCCTCTATCTGACCAATGGCGACACGGTCGACTGGACATTCGGGACGAGCGGCATTCCCTCCTATACGATCGAGCTTCCTCCCGTCGATGAGATGAGCGGAGGATTTTTCAACTCCGAAGCGGACATCCAGACGATTTTTCAGGAGAACCTGCCGGCCATGCTTTATCTCGTCGAACGTTCCGCTCAGGACTACAAGCCCCAGGGCACGGGCGTCCGCCTGGACAAACTGTTTGACAAATCCACGCGAATTCGTCAAGTAAAAGCTATATCGCTTGGGAATTAGAGTGAAGGGAGTCGGTCTTTTCGACTTGCAGCAGGCGTCCCAGGAGATGCCCAAAGAAGGACTCCCGTACTGGATTTTCTGGCTCCTGCTGTGCATCATCCTCCTCCTTCTCGCCTTTATCTTTCTCCGAGACAAGGATCTGCGCCAGCGGCTGAGCGCTTTTCTCTCCGGGGCAAAACGGCGGATGAAACGAACTCAGCTCCAGATCAGGCTTAATAGAGAAAAGCGCAAAAAAATCGAGATTCTCCGGGATCTGGGGATGCGGGTATGGGCGGAAAAAATCCAGAACGAAAAATTCCTGGCGACCTTCAAAGAGCTGGAGCGACTGGAGAAACAGGAATCCGGCTGCCAGGCCGATCTGAAGGATATCCTAACCCGCATCATCGCCCTTAAAAAAGAACAGGAAGAGGTCAAACAAGGCTACAAAAGCCTGATGAAACTGAAAGAAGCCGGCCAGCACCCGGACCAGGAACAGGTGCGGGCCTCCAAAGAGAAGACCCATCTGCTCAAGAAAGAGATCAGCGACCGCGAAAAAAAGATCAATATCGGCCAGGCCACCCTCAAAGACATCCAGGCGCATAAGCAGCGAAACTTCGAACAACTGGGCACGTTCATGGACGAAAAGCGGCCGGAGCTCAAGGCTTACCATCCGGTTTACAGCCAGATCGACGAGCTGAACCGAGACATCCTCAACCTCATGAGCCGGATCGAAAAGCTTACCTAAGCTTTACCGGCGACGTTATTCCGCATAAAATAGAAGTATGACGAAGCCGAAAATATTGGCGCATATTTGCTGCGCGCCCGATGCCATTTACGTCATCGACCTGCTCCAGAACGACTACGATGTGATGGGTTTTTTCTCTAACCCGAACATCTGGCCCCCAGAAGAGTACGCCAAGCGGCTCGGGGAAACCCGGAAAGTCGAGCAGATCCTCGGTTTTGAATTGCTGGAAGACGTCTACGAAGCCGCCCGCTGGTTCGAGGCCGTGGAAGCATTCAAGGCCGAGCCCGAAAAAGGAAGGCGCTGCGATATCTGCTATGCCCTAAGGCTCCAGCGGGCCGCCCAGAAAGCCGTGTCCCTTGGGATTCCCTCCTTCGCCACGATCATGAGCCTCAGCCCCTGGAAAAAAGCGGACGTGCTCAACCGGATTGGCCGGATGCTCGGCCGGAAATACAAAATTCATTTCCTGGAGGCTAATTTCAAGAAGAAGGGCGGCTTCGAAAAAAGCCTCGAGCTCAGCCGCCGGCACGGCCTGTACCGGCAGAATTACTGCGGCTGTCTCTACAGCTTAAGAAAAGAAACGGCCGCCTCTTCAAAATGAAAATCCGGAAACCTTTGCCCATATCTTCGCCCGGCTCCTCGGTCAAGGTCATTGTCTTCGGCGTCGTACAGGGCGTCGGCTTCAGGCCGTTTATCTTCCGTTTGGCCAAGAAGTTCGGCTACAAGGGCTGGGTCAAAAATATCGGATTCGGCGTCGAAATCCATGTTGAATCCGCAAAGCCGACCGATTTTCATGATTTCCTCGAGGCGATCAAAAAAGAAAAACCTCCGTTGGCCCGGATCGAACGAGTCACCTCGAAGCCGGCGCAATTTCTCGGCTCGGATGACTTCCAGGTCCAAAAAACAGAGCCGGGGGAAAGCTTTGTTTTCATATCGCCCGACATCTCTGTCTGCGAAAATTGCCGACGCGAGATGAGCAGCCCGCGGGACCGGAGGTTCCGCTATCCTTTCATCAACTGCACTGATTGCGGCCCGCGATACACCATCGTCAAGGCCCTCCCCTATGACAGGCCCCAAACGACGATGGCCGGCTTTAAGATGTGCCCCCTCTGCGCCGCAGAATATGGGGACCCATCGGACCGGCGCTACCATGCCCAGCCTATCGCCTGCCCGACCTGCGGGCCGTCGGTCACTCTGCGCCATGCGAAAACGGATAAAGAGGTCGCCGGCGGCATTCCCAAAGCGGCCGCCCTCATCAAAGAGGGAAAAATCCTGGCGGTCAAGGGACTGGGAGGCTTTCATCTGGTCTGCGACCCTTTGAACCCCAAAGCCGTCCGTCGTCTTCGGAAAATCAAGGCAAGGGAAAGAAAGCCTTTCGCCCTGATGGCCCGGGATTTAAAGACATTGGGAAAATATGTCAGGAGCTCATCCGAAGAGAAGGATCTGCTTCTCTCCCCGTTCCGGCCGATCGTCCTCCTCAAAAAGAAGAAAGACATTCCCCGAATCGCTCCTCATCTTGATGAGATTGGCCTTATGCTCCCCTACACCCCTCTCCATTATCTCCTCCTCGAGGACATCCCGCTGATCGTAGCTACGAGCTCGAACGAGAAAGATTCTCCGATCATAAAAGATGAAGAGGAAGGCGTCGACCGGCTGTGCGATTATATTCTAAGCCACAACCGGCCGATCCGGATGAGGGCGGACGATTCCGTCGTCAAAGTGGTCGGTTCCTCGCCCCTGTTCATACGTAGGGCGCGCGGCTATGTTCCCTATCCGCAGAAAGTTCCAGAAGAGCTTCAATCTCCCCATCCGATCCTGGCTCTGGGGGGCGAGCTGAAAGATACCGTCTCCCTCTACAAGAACGGTTATGTCGTGACCAGCCAGTTTCTGGGAGACTTGGACGAATATCAAAACCATCTCTATTTCGAAGAAACCATCCGGCATCTCGGCCGGTTGTTCGATGTCAAGCCCTACTGGGTCGTTTCCGACCTCCATCCGAATTTCCACACAACGCGGTATGCGCAAAAATTGGGGATTCCCCATCTGCAGGTGCAGCACCATTATGCCCACGTCCTCGCCGTCCTCTTGGAGCATGGGCTGGGGCCACAATCAAGCGTCCTGGGAGTCGCCTGGGACGGCTATGGCTACGGCCAGGACGGAACCGCCTGGGGCGGAGAATTCCTGGTGGCCGACATGTTGAGCTTCGAAAGGTTCGGCCACTTTGAGTATATTCCCCTGCCGGGCGGTGACCTGGCCGCCAAGCAGCCCTGGAGGATGGCTTTGGCCTATCTCTATAAATTGGGCTGCGGAATCCCTCCAACAATCTCTTTTTTGAAAAATGTGGAGCGGAAAAAAGTCCGGACGGTCCTGCGTATGATCGAGCAGGATATTCGATCCCCCCTTTCTTCCAGCTGCGGCCGGCTCTTTGACGCCGTTTCCGCGCTCAGCGGTGCGGCCCCACTTGAAAATGAGTTTGAAGCCGAGGCCGCGATGAGATTGGAAGCCGCGGCGGCAAGCCATAGACAGGCTCGGTATCCTTACCAAATCCTGGGCGGGAAGCCCACTCTCCAGATTTCTTTCCTGGAGATGATCCGGGATATCCTTCTAGACAAAGAGCACGGGATATCGCCATCGATCATATCGGCGAAATTCCATAACACCCTGGCCCGGGTCATTCTCGATGTGGCGGAACGGGCCAGAACATCCCGCGGAATCAATACGGTGGTCTTATCCGGCGGCGTCTTTCTCAACAAAAAGTTGCTCGAACGGGCTTTAGCCCTGCTTGAGCAAAATGAATTCCGCGTCTTCAGGCCGGTGAATTATTCCCCGAACGATGAATCTCTGTCGATCGGCCAGGTCGCTCACGCCCTAGCCCGATGGAAGGCAGGAAAGCCCCTTACTCCTTCTGACCGAAGTTGAACCCGTAATCGTGGTGGTCTTCAGGTTTTTCCTTTTTTCCCTTTGCAACGGCCTTCCCAGTATCAAAACGGATGCCGCCGACAAGCGATAGGATAAAATTGCTGAGGAGCGCGATGATAAAGCTTAAAATTCCGCAGACCAGGAACGCCGCCACGCCGCCCAGGACCGCATAAATGATGGCCCCCAACAGTTTCCCTTGAAGCTCTAGGAGCGCCGCGGGCAGGAATGACAGCGCTCGAGAAAAAGAGGCCGTCGCCCCCGCAAACGCCCCGAGGACGATTCCTAGGAAAAGCCCGAACGTCCCTCCGAACAAAAGGAACGAGACCGGCTGGACGGCCCGCAAAACGGAAGGCGTCCCGATCTCCGTTGCTTTATCCTCCGGCTTCGCCCGTTCCACTTTCTCGGGCCCAACGGCTTCCAGCTGACGACTGCAGTTGGGGCAGGTCAAAAAAGGCTCCTCCAATTTGGCCCCGCATTTCGGGCACACCCTCCGTTCTTCAATCAGGGTTCCACCACAACGGCCGCAGACTTCGACCTCCAACCTGTTTTCAAACCCGCAGTAAATGCAGATCGTCTTTTTTTCCTCCTGCGAAGGAGGCTGGGACTGGATCCAGTCCTTGCCGTCGAAGTAATACCATTTCCCGGTCTGGGCACCGATCATCCAGAAGTGGCCCTGATCGTCCTTGAGCCTGAGCTTCTTCATCTCCTCGATGAATTGCTGCCGGGAAATATCTCCCCCCTGAAATTTTTTCTTAAGATCGCTAAATGCCTGTTCGATGTCTTTAAATTGTGTGTCCATACGCTCCCCTTCTCATCCGCATCGGACGCGTATTCTGCAACTCATTTGTTTTCAATGAATTCATAAGTTATTCATTTTATTGTAAATAGTGGCATGACGAAATTTTGTGCAAACCGTCGTATCTTCAACAATTTTCGCAAATTTGGCGAAAAATCCCCCCCGATTTCCACAATTTTTCCACAGAAAATGTGAATAACTTTTTCGCATCTTTCAAGGCCAATAGGGCTTGATGAGGTCAATGATATTATACCCCTTAATCGGGTCGGGAATGAAGGACAAAATAAAGATAATCAGGACGAGGACGCCGATGATCGTCCTTTTCGTGCCCAGCGAGGAATCTTCGTCGAGGATGCGGGGGTGCCTTATCCCCAAGAGCAAGATCAGCAAGGCCCAAACGAGCCAGCCAACCCAAAAGAAGACCGCCATGATAAAATAGACGGCCAAAAAGATCTTGGCCGCAATTTTTGACTTGGAGCCGAGAACGGCATAGGACACATGTCCGCCATCGAGCTGTCCCAGGGGGAAAAGATTCAAGGCCGTGACGAGCAACCCCACCCATCCGGCAAAGGCCACGGGATGGAGAACGAGATCATATCCCGGCCCCACGTTTTTGAAAAAGAGGCTGCCGACGATCTTCAAAAAAAGCGGCTCGCCGAGGAAGAAGGAGCCCTCCCTCGGCAAGACCGGGACGACCTTGGACAGGGCCAGTCCGATGGTGAGCGCCGGAAGCGCCAGCAAAAAGCTCACCAAGGGGCCGGAGACGCCGATATCAAACAGCTGCTGTTTTCGGGTGATCGGAGACTTGATCCTGATGAACGCTCCCAGCGTGCCTACGAATCCGGGCGCCGGAATAAAAAAAGGAAGCGTGGCTTCGATCCGGTAATGCCGGCAGGTCAAGTAATGCCCTAGCTCATGGCCGAGCAGGATGGCGATCAACACAACGGCATAAAGCACGCTCAGCCAGAATACTTGAGGGTCTTTAAAAAATCCGGCGGGGGGGATGAATCGTGGATCGCTGCTGATTTTCTCGGCATACTTGTAGTTCGCGCTCCAGTTGATTCCCACGATAAAGGCGGAAAAAATCGTCAGGACGAAGAGCGATCCGTTCAGCCAGACCCTGTTCTTGGCAAAAAACGAGGCCATGGCCGGCCGGGCCGGCAGGCCTTCGCTTTTTTCTTCGTCCACGGGGGTTATAAAAAAATAGGAGTGAACCGCTCACTCCTATCGTCGAAAGAATCGTCGCCGAAAATCAGCCCTTACCCGTCAATTTTCTATATTTCGCTTCCAGCTCCTCCTTCGATTCGCGGTGATCGGGGTCAGGAATGCAGGAATCCACAGGGCAGACGGCCGCGCATTGGGACTCATCGAAATGCCCGACACATTCCGTGCATTTGGCGGGATCGATGACGTAGATTTCATCGCCGGCCGAGATTGCCTGGTTGGGGCATTCAGGCTCGCAGGCGCCGCAGTTGATGCATTCTTCTGTGATCTTATAGGCCATACGTGTCCTCCAATTTAAAATGAAAAACTATTATAGCGTTTTTTCCCCAATTTACAAGCGAGTGGACGGCCCGCCCTCCCCTATTTGGCGCTCTCCAATTTCTTGACCTTGGCCGCGGCATCGTAGCCATAGTAACTTTGGGCATATTCGTCCTGGACTTTTTTGTAAAAATCGCGGGCCTCTTTCACGTTTCCCTTTTTTTCGAGAGCTTCCGCATGATGATAAAGGACGGCATCCAGGAGATAGTCCTTGGGCTTGGCGTCTTCGATTCTCTTGAATCCCTGGATCGCCTGGTCATAGTTGCCCTTCAGGGCATCGATTTGGCCGGCCAGGTCCTGGGCTTGATAATAGTAGAAATCCTTTGGATTGTCCTGGATACGAGCTATGGCCGCGCGCGCCTTATCAAGGTCTCCCTGCTCAACCCAATATGACGCCAGGCTGATAAAAGCCAGGCGGCCGACGTTTCCCCTTGCTCCAATTTGTTCCAGCTTGGCCACATTCTGAGGATTTTTAGCAAGGTCGGCCCGGAGGGCCAGGATCTCTCCAGCCTGCAGGCTTTGCTTTTTTGCCTGCTGCGCTTTGATAACCTGGAACACTCCGAAGAGCGCGGCGATCACCGCCACCACGACGGCAAAGATGATGATTTCCTTCTGCCAGGCTTCGAAGAATTCAAGAAATTTCTGGAAACCGGTGACCAGTTCGTCTTCTTTGAGCTGCCTCTTGATTTTTCGTTTCATGGCTGCGTCTCCTCACCGTGCAATCGAAAATCGGACTTCATTTTTACCATATTCCCCCAAAAAAGCCAACTGGGGATCTCCTTTAGATGCCCGCTCCTCGGAATTCATCCCGGCCTGGGCTCCGCGAGCATGAAGCCGGGACCAAATAAGGAAACCCCGCCACATCCGGATTCTGGCCGAACAAATGCCGGATTTCCCATCGCAATCCTTCAATCTCTGATTCAGCCCGGCACAAGCTGCAAGCGTTCACGTTCATTCCGGCAACAACTTGACATTGACTGCAGGCCGGCGTATATATTCATCAGAGAAGTCGGCAGATGGATTTGGTTCGAAAAAGAACGAGACTCGTTATTTCCCAAAAGGCATTTTTTGTTGGCCTTCTAGCCGCGAGCCGGCAGGTTTGACCAGGCCATGAAGATTCTCCTCATTAAGCCCCCTTTGAATCCCCGGTTGTTCATTTTTAATCATGACGAGCCGTTGGAGCTCGAATACCTGGCTTCTGCCGTCAAAGACCATCCGGTCGAGATCCTCGACATGAGAATCGACAAAAACCTGAGGAGAAAGCTGGAGACGTTCAAGCCGGATTTCGTCGGCATCACATCTTATACCTGCGATGTCCGAGTGGCCAAAGAAGTCCTCAGGGAGGTCAAAAAATATGACAGCCGTATCCAAACAGCCATCGGCGGCCACCATGCCACACTCCTGCCTTTTGACTTTGCCCTGCCATTTGTCGATGTCATCTTCATGGGAATGTCCGATTTCTCTTTTCCCCAATACATCCAAGCCGCAGACAACGGTGGCCATTTGGAACGCGTCAACAATATCGCCCTGGTCAAAGACGGAGATTTGATCTTCACCGAGCCGGTCCCTTATGACCCAAATCTGGATCTGCTCCCCATGCCGGCCAGGCATTTGACGCTTCCCTACAGAAAACACTATTGCGATTTCATGAAAAGCAAAACTGGCCTGATCGTGACCAGCCGAGGCTGCCCGTTCCGATGCACGTTTTGCGCCTGTTGGAAGATCATGAACGGAAAATATTTCACCCGCAGCCCCGAATCGATCGTCGAAGAGTACGCCGCTTTACCCGAGGACATCGAGCTGGTCTGTTTTGCCGATGACAATACGCTCCATCATAAAAGCCGGATCATGCGATTCATCGAACTGACCAAGCAACGCCGCATCAAAAAAAGATTCATGATGTATGCCCGGGCGGATACGATCGTCAAAAATACCGACTTGATCGAAAGCTTGAGGGACATCGGGCTGGAATATCTGCTGGTCGGGATTGAATCATTTCGGGACGAAGAATTGGACCGGTTGAATAAAAAGACATCCGTGGAGGTCAATAATCAGGCTATTCGTATCTTGCAGAAATTGGGTGTGGGTATTTCGCCGCACCTGATAGTTGACCCGAACTACACCAAGAAAGACTTCAAAGAACTGTTTCAATATGTCTGCGACATCGATCTTCTCCGCCCCGTTTTCGCCGTCTTAACCCCCCTCCCGGGGACGGAACTCTATGATCAATATTTTGATCAGTTGGTCATTAACGATTATGATTATTTTGACTTTGCCCACTCTATCTTCCCCACGAAACTCAGCCGCAAGGAGTTTTACGGCGAGTATGCCAATCTTTACAGAAAGAGCTACTCGTTTAGAAGGTACTATAAAAATAAGATGAAAGAACTGGTTTCGCTCTTCGGGAAAAACGACGATTCTCATCCCTCCAATCCTGATCGAATCTCATTTTTCCAGATGTTCCTATTCCATGTTTACGCCTATCCACTATATGTCCGGATGAGAAACAGCTATAAATCCGAACCCATCATCCCCTCAAAAATCGCTTCCGCTTTCTGACATTTCTATGGTATCAATCAGCCATGGGCAAAAAAGCATTATGGCAAAATGAAATGGTCATTCCCATCGGGTTTGCCCTATTGGCATGCCTGATCCTGTTATTGACAAATGTTTTGGACAGCTACGGCCTCTTCCGCGACGAGTATTACTTTCTGGCCTGCAGCCACCATCTGGCGTTGGGGTATGTGGACCAGCCGCCGCTGTCCATTTATTTATTGGCCGTCAGCCGTCTCCTATTTGGCGATTCCCTATTTGCCGTCCGTTTGCTTCCGGCCTTGATCGCCGGAGCGATTGTTTTCCTCACCGGGCTGATGGCAAAGCGTATGGGGGGAGGCAAAACGGCTCTGGTGATTGCCGGCCTAACCGCCGGCTTGGCTCCGTTTATTTTGGGACAAAATTCCCACTATTCCATCAATTCCTGGTCCGCCCTTTTCTGGGCCCTGGCCGCCTATTTGACCATTCTGCTTTTTAAGACAGACAATCCCAGGATCTGGCTGCCGCTGGGCTTGGTGATTGGGCTTGGGTTGCTCAATAAAATCGATATGCTTTGGTTTGCCCTCGGCCTGTTGGTCGCTGTCTTGTTATCCAAACAGCGCCGACACCTGGCCCGCCGATGGCCGTACCTGGCGGCCCTTATCGCGCTCGTGCTGTTTTTGCCGTTCATGATCTGGAATATCCAGAACAACTTTGCTCATTTGGAATTCATGCGCCACGCGACTCAATTGAAATATGGGTCGATCCGGCGCGTTGATTTCATCAGCGGCATCATCATGGAGCACAATCCATTTGCATTGCCGATTTGGCTGGCCGGGCTGTATTTCTGTTTCATTCATAAAGCCGGCCGCGCCGTTCGGGCTTTGGGAATCATCTTCGTGGCGGTCTTTATGATCCTGTTGGTCAATGGCCACAGTAAAGCCGAGTATCTTTCCTCGGCATTTCCCATGCTGTTTGCCGCCGGGGCCGTGCAGATCGAGATCCTCTCGGCCAAGAGATATTGGCATTGGCTGAAATATGCCCTCTCCGCCGCCGTCGCGCTGAGCGGGCTGGTCTTTCTTCCGCTGGCTATTCCCATCCTGCCCGTTGGAGCTTACATCGGATACACCAAAGCTTTGGGGATCACCCAGAAATCTGCAGAGGCTCATCAACTGGCCGATCTGCCCCAGTCCTATGCCGACCGCTTCGGCTGGGAAGAGCTGGCCAAAACTGTTTCTGACGCGTATCAAATGGTCCCGGAAAATGAGCGGCCCAAAACAATCGTCTATGCCCATAATTATGGCGAGGCGGGTGCCATCGATTATTATCGCGGCAAATACGACTTGCCCTCTGTGATCTGTCCCCATAACTCCTATTGGTTCTGGGGACGGGCATATATAAAGAAAGATTTCGAAGTGATCATCATCATCGGCGGAAGAATCGAAGATCATCTTCACTCACTCCAAGACGTCCGCCAGGTGGCGGTGCATCGCTGCCAATATTGTATGCCCTACGAAAACAACCTCCCGATCTTCATCGGCAGGACATTGAAACGCCCGTTCAGCGAGATCTGGGCCACCAGCAAACTTTTCATCTAAGGGAAGAGGGAGCAGCTAGGCGTCTTTCAGTATAGCGCTTTCCGGGTATTTCTTGACGAACGCCTAAAGCGGCGCTGGGATTAGCGGCAGGGTCCTCAAAGCACTCGTGGCCAGCTGGTCTTGACTTGACCGTTAGCGGGAGATATATTTTCGCCATGAAAGATTCTCCTGAGGTCAGGAGAAAAAGCGACAGTTTCTCCCCGCCAAAATCCCGGCTCTCTCGGCGCGAATTTCTCGAAATCTCTGCAGCGGGCTTGGCCGCTCTCAGCGCCGCCAGCTGCGGCGCTATGAAAAACGTGAGCGTCGTGCCCCGGCACGTTCTTGGTGGTCCCGGACAGGTCCCGCCCAGCGACCGGATCAATTTCGCCGGAGTCGGCATCGGCGGCCAGGGAAACAGCGTCCTGGAGAACTTTTCCAAAGAGCAGCAGAATATAGTCGCCCTGTGCGATGTGGATTGGAAGTTCGCCGCCAGGACCTTCAAGAGATTTCCCGAAGCTGCCCGGTACCGCGATTACCGGGTGATGCTTGAGAAAGAAGCTAAAAATATCGATGCCGTAATCGTGGCCACGCCGGATCATATGCATGCGCCGATCTCGCTCGCGGCGATGCGCATGGGAAAACATGTCTATTGCGAGAAACCCCTCACCCACACCGTGGTCGAAGCGCGGGAGATGGCCAAAGTGGCGCGCGAACAAAAAGTCGCCACCCAGATGGGGAACGCCGGCCAGGCCGCCGAGGGTGTGCGGACGCTGGCCGAATATCTCATGGCCGGCGCAATCGGCAAAGTCCGGGAAGCGCACCATTGGTGCGACCGTCCGAGAGGCGGAGCCGTCTGGCCGCAAGCCGTCGAACGGCCCCATACGTTCCCGTCGATCCCCCGCAAGCTGGATTGGAATCTCTGGCTGGGCGTCGCTCCATACCGGCCTTATCATCCAATCTATCACCCGTTTCAATGGCGCGGCTGGTATGATTTCGGCACGGGCGTTCTTGGCGATATGGCCTGCCACGCCTTCCATCCGATCTTCAAAGCGCTCAACCTGGGACACCCCGTAAGCGTCGAAGCCGCCTCCACGGAGCTCCATGCCGAAACCTTCCCGCTCGTCTCAGAGGTCAAGTTTGAGTTTCCGGCGCGCGGCGAGGAATGGCCCCCGCTGACGCTCACATGGTACGACGGCATGTTGAGGCCGCCCAAGCCGTTCGAGCTCGAAGGCCCAAGAAAGATGGACTATAACGACACCCTTTATATTGGAGATTCCGGCAAGATGCTCGGCAACCGCATCATCCCCGAGGAAAAGCACAGGGAATTTCCCAAACCTCCGGAGATTCTTCCCCGCTCGAAGGGTCATTTCAAAGAGTTCATCGAAGCCTGCAAAGGCGGACCGCCGGCGGGAGCGAATTTTGATTTTGCGTCTCTCGTCACCGAAGTCGTGCTCCTGGGGAACATCGCGATCAAAATGCAGACAAAGCTTTTATGGGACGGCGAAAACCTGCGCGTAACCAATTGTCCCGAGGCCAACGAGCTGCTGACGAAAAAATATCGGGCCGGCTGGCAGGTTCTCTAAAGCGATCCCGCGTTATTGGGGCAAAATCCCTTTATCATTGAAAGTCACAGATCGAGAAAGGTTAAGATATTCCTTCCCTCCTGAATCATTTTGGGGTGATCCTCCGCTAGAAAACGTCAAGTGATTTTATTATTTTTTCTCGAAGAGAGAAAGTTTCGATTTCCAGGCTGCCGCTTTCTCGGGTTTTCCCCAATCGGTATAGAGTCTGATCACGCGCTCGATCGCCCGACGCTTGCCCTTTTCTAATGTCCTGTTGCTTTCCACAACGCCGCTCGATCCTTTTAGGAGAAGAGGCTCCGCTTCGTCGAACTTCTTTTGGCCGGCGAGAGATTCGCCGAGGATACTTATCACTTCAGAAATTTCTGACGAGTTCGAATTAAGCGCCTTTTGATATATTGAGAGCCCTTCACGCACGATCGGCTCCGCTTCCGCATATCGCTTCTCCAGGCTAAGAACATCACCCAGGGCGATGAGCGTATCTGCGATACCCGTATGACTGCCTGACAACACGCGGCGGCGTTTCTGGAGGATTTCGCGGTAATGGCTTTCAGCATCGGCTAGTCTTCCCTGCTCCCGAAGCAGGTCAGCCATATATGAAAGTGCAACCAAAGTGCTCGGATGATCCTCTCCCAGGACGCGGCGCTTTCCCTCTAATGATTCGCGAATATACGGCTCTGCTTCCCTTAGCTTGTCTTGAGCCATAAGGATTAAGCCGAGATTGCCGATAATGTCAAGAGTAATGGGATGATCGTTGCCATTGATGCGGCGGCTGACATCCAGCGCTTTGCTATAGTACCCTTCGGCCTCCTTCAGCTTTCCTTGGACTTGCAGTAGCCCCCCGAGGTTAGACATCGAAGCGAGCGTACTAGCGTGGTTCTCTCCTAGAACGCGGCGTCGTCCTTCTAATGTCTCGCGAAAATATTGTTCGGCCTCCGCCAACTTTCGTTGATTGAATAGAACGGCGCCCAAGTTATTAGCGGACTTCAGTGTTTCCGGATGATCATGCCCAAGAACCCGAATTCGGCCTTCCAAGGCCTCGCGGAAATAAGCCTCTGCCTGGGTATACTTACCTTGCTCTACGGATAGAGCGCCCATCTTGTGTATTGAGGCAAGAGTCTCCGGATCTTCGCTTCCGAGGATTTTGCGGCGAATATTCAGCGATTTTTCATAGAAAGGTTGTGACTGCGCATAGAGTCCAAGACTCCAATAAACCTCGCCAATAACGGCCATCAGCTGAGCCTGGACCTTTGGTTGACTCGCCAATTCGTTATCAATTTTTTCTGCGCCTTTATCCAAGATTTCCCGGGCCGTAATGCTATTCCCTCTCGCCTCGCTGGGGTCCGACACCTTAAACAGGCCTGTCAGGAATTCCGAAACTTTTTTTGATGTCTCCGCTTCCTGATTTGCCCTGTCCCGCTCCCGGGCAATACGTTTGGCTTGAATGCCCATCGTGGCAGAGAACGCAATGAGAAGAATAGCCAGTAAAACGGCTACGCCGACTCCAATTCTGTGGCGGCGCACGAATTTTTTAGCCCGATAAAGTGTGCTTGGCGGACGAGCAATGATCGGTTGGTGATGTAAGAACCGATCGATGTCCGCGACTATTTCTGAAGGAGACCCATACCGCCGTGTCCGGTCCTTCTCGAGCGATTTCATAGTGATCCAATCCAGATCGCCTTTGATTTGTCGTAAAAGCACAGGCGTCTCCGTCCTCCGGTTTTTAGCTGACACATTGGAGGTCTTTCCCATCGTGCTTAGCTTAGTGCTCGGCTTCGGTGGGTCTTCCTCCCTGATCTTCCGACGGATCTCATCGAAGCCGGCCCGCCTGAGCGCTTTGGGATCAAAAGGAAGTGCGCCAGTTAAAAGCTCGTAAAGGATAGCCCCTAGCGAGTAGACATCGCTGCGCGTGTCGATGTTCTGACCGGACATTTCCGCCTGCTCGGGACTCATGTACTCCGGCGTTCCGATCAGGATCCCCAACTCAGTATACATCGTCCTCTCAGTAAGGCTTTGGGCAGTAGCTTTGGCTACTCCGAAGTCGATGATTTTAGGCACGGCTTTTCCGTCTTGAATAGCAACCAAAATATTGGAGGGCTTGAGGTCGCGATGGATGATCGCCTTTTGGTGGGCATGCTGGACTCCGTCACAAACCTGTGTGAAGAGCTCCAAGCGTTCCAAGGTCGTCAGACGGTTTTGATCGCAATAGACGGTGATGGGGATGCCTTGAACGTATTCCATGACGAAGTAGGGCCGGCCTTGTTCGGTTTCTCCGGCCTCGAAGACTTTGGCGATGGCCGGGTGGTCCATCATGGCTAACGCCTGCCTCTCTGATTCGAAACGGGCCATGACCTGCTTCGTATCCATGCCGGTTTTGATCAACTTTAAGGCCACCTTGCGGCGGATGGGCTTTTGCTGCTCGGCGACCCAAACCTCTCCCATCCCCCCCTCACCAATTTTTTGAAGCAGACGAAATACGCCGATTGTTTGGGAAGCCTCACCGGAGGAAGTTAGGGTTATTGTCTTTTCAGGCGAGCCCTTCTTGTCCAATATGGCCCTCTAAAAGGAATTGCATATACGAAATCGCTTGTAAACGCTGCCCAATTTCCCCTCCAGATGTCTTTGGAATTCGTGCCGCCCCTCACGGATTGAATATATCTCCCGCCGCGCATTGATGTCAAGCAAAAGGAAGCATGAAAAAAGGAAGCGCGCCTGGCCGGACTCGAACCAGCGACACAGGGATTAGGAATCCCCTCTAATGGGATTCTGTGTTCTCGGGAAAAATCGGGTTTTCCCCATATTTTTCGTATTTTTCCTTTAAGCACCATTAAGCCAAATTAAGCGAGTTTAAGCAAATTCTGTGACACCGGCGTGACACGGGGAGATGTCCGGGCGATTTCTGTTGCTTTAAGGCTCCCTTCGTCTTTTAAGCCCACCGCTCGCTATTTTTTGTTCAGCTTGACATCCGACCAGGCTGCGATCTAGCACCCTAACGATGGGAAGAGGGGAAACTTGCGCATGAACGCTTACTCAGCCAGCAAAGCAGAAAAACGATTTCTTATCTTTCAGAACGAACGTAACATCTTGTCAATCAATAAAACTGCAACGATCCTGTTGAGAAATTCTGAAGAGCCTCTGGCCGGCATTGTCCTTTTCAAGGTCCTCCGTTGGATGCGATTCTCGCTCTCTGAACAGATAACGAGAATGAGGAAGAGGTACGTCCCAGAAGCTTGTTGGGCGTTGCCGGACAAAGAAGGGCGGCCCTGGTCCGGCGGAGGATTGAGCCGTCCCCTCCTTGTCTTTTCCGGCAGGCCGCCGACGCGATGCGCCGCTAAGGGCGACGCGACGCCCGTCCCAGCTGGCCTGCCGGATCTTCAGCAATGAGTTACCTTCTGGGATTCGAGCCGCCCACGACCGCGTGTGTGTGGGCTTCCTTTGAGCTCAGAACAAGATACCCGTCCCTGTCCGGAAACCAGACCTCCGACAGCAGCGACTTATCTCCGACCTTATCGAACACAAGCTCGCAATCCCTGTCCTTATCGTGCCGTCCAAGCTGGGTTAGAACCACCATGATCGCCGACCCGCTTGCGCTCCGAAGCGCGATGGAGTTGGCATCCGGCATCTCGATCGTGTACTTACCGGGCGCAAAAGCCTTGCCGCCGGCCACGAACGGGAAGCCGATTTCAATGGTACCTGTCTGAGCATGCGCAAGGGCGCCGCTCACGACAAAAAGAGCCAAGATCATGACCACCACTCGATGCTTCATTCTTTCTCCTCCTATAATTAAATTTTTTAACACCAAAGAAACTAGTAATCCAAGAATCGTGCCAATTTCAGGCCAGGGATACGTCTGGCCGGCGGATAGATTCCCCTTGAGACAGTCAGGCAGACGAGACTGCTAACGGGAATCCGTTCTTTGATCCGGAAAATAGTCCTGATTGGCAGGACTTTTCCCATAGGATTGGATTTTCTTCTTGCGAAAAAAGTTCGGAGCCGGCCGCGCCGCGAGCAGCCTAGACTCCGAGGCTATCTTACGATGATCTCGTCGAAATTCATCATCGCTGCGGCCTTCGGGGCCGAAACGTCCGGGTGCCACTTGGGCAGGGCTCCGATGTTCTTGGATATCACGTTTGCTTACTCAGGCTTAAAACAAAAATCAGAAAAATCAGGGGAAAAGGGAAGCGCGCCTGGCCGGACTCGAACCAGCGACACAGGGATTAGGAATCCCCTCTGATGGGAATGTGATCTCTCGGGAAAAATCGGGTTTTCCCCATATTTTTTTCATTTTTCTTTTAAGCACCATTAAGCCAAGATAAGCGAGTTTAAGCAAATTCTGTGACACCGGCGTTACACAGGGCTAGGTCTATACAGGGACCTTCTGGACTTCAAAAACGATCCCAGCGGAAATCGGCCCGGACGCTTTCTCCCTCAAACAATTTCCTTCCAGCCAGGCACTCATAAAGGATACATCCAAAAGCCCAGATGTCCGTTCTTTTATCGGCGGCCTTCCCCTTGGCCTGCTCTGGGCGCATGTAGGCTTCAGTCCCAAAAAGCATGCCGGGCTGCGTCATATCCGCGGTAATAGTCGGGGACTTAATAATATCGACCTCCGAAATCTGATCGAGGGAAGCTCTCGCCAATCCGAAATCCAGAATCTTGACCTTCGCCTCTGGAGTAATTTTTATGTTCGAGGGCTTCAGGTCGCGCTGGATTATGCTTTTCTCATGGGCGCCTTTTTCCCATCATCTTCATTCCTCGAAGTGCTCCCATTCAGACTTGAGTTTTTCCATGAGCTTCCTAAACCGGCCCTCCCCGCGGATGTTTCCCAGGTAAGGATCATAGTCATTGAGATAAGGATAGTTAAAAAAACCACGGCTGACCGCATTTTCCAGCCAATCCAGGGCTTTCTCCCTATCACCAAGAAGAGCATAAAAATCTGCCATAAAGCTTGAATACTGCGGGTCGCGCTTGACAGTATAAAGCAATTCAGGGCTTAATCCCCGCGAAAAGTTTTTACGATCGCCTTTGGCTGCATATTTTAAAAGAAAGTAAAGCTGCCACATGAGATTCTGCTTCGGATCTTCAATGTTCTTTTCGATGATAGCCTCCGCCTCCTTAAGTCCTTTTTTATAAATAAGGAGCCAGGCATACATGAACAGACCTGGTGGGTCCAGAGGGGGAGCTTTGGAGGTGCGTTCAAAGGCAAGGTCCAGCTGACCTCCATACTGATAGAGTAATGTTTTCGCGGGCACCGTCTGGGGATTCAGCGGATCAACATCAGACATCCTCTCGGCTATTCTTTCCACAGCGGCCATCTTTCCGATGAAGGCGTATGTAATACAGAGCCACCACATTATGTCCCCATCATTGGGATTTGCCGCCAGCGCCTTCTTCAGATGATATACACCCTTCTGCTGGTTCCCGAAGAAGGCCGAATTGACCAGCCCCAAAACTAAATGAGCCTCAGAGGATTCAGGGTCCATCTCCAGGGCTTTATTGGCGAAAATTTCTGCTTTTTTTCCATTTTCTTCGCCCATGATTCCCAGGTTCGCGCACGAATAATACGCATAACCTATGCCGGCGTCGAGCATGGCATTTTCGCCGACGATCTCGAGGCCTTTTCCGAGATACTGAAGTGCCCGGTCACATCCTTCTTTTGTCCAAAGCCCGATTTCTCTTTTGGCCTTGAGATAGAACTCGTAGGCCTGAACATTGTCGATTCGGCGCTCGGATATTTTTTTCTTCTCTTCCCCGGTCAGCTTCAACCTCAAGGCAGTGATGATGGCGGAGGTTATCTCTTCCTCAATGGCGAAGATATCCTGAAACTTTCGTTCGTATCTTTCTCCCCAAAGCTGGCTGTTATCGCTCGCCTTGACCAGGGCAGGGCTTATGGAAATTGTCTCTCTAAACCGGACCATTCTGGCGGTTAAAACGGTTTTCACTCCAAGCTCCCGGCCCACTTTTTTTGGATCGATCTTTTCTCCTTTGTAGGCGAAGGAAGAAGCCCGGGAAATGACCTTTTTAAATACGGATAACTGGGAAAGCTTGTTGATGAGAGTCTCGGTGATGCCATCGCAGAGGTATTCGGCATCAGGATCTGCGTTTACATTCTCGAAGGGAAGGACCGCGATTGAATCCAGGACCTCTTCCTCTCCCTTAAACATCAGGAGTTTTGAAATGACAACTAAAGCCAAAAAAACTCCGATTCCTCCAAAAAGCGCTACCTTTTTCCATTTGATTTTGGCCGTAATCCCGGCCAGCCCGGCTGGAATAAGCGGCTTCTTCTTGGAGAGAAGAGGTTCTGTAACCGTCGTGCGTGTCTCGATTTTTTCAAGCTCCCGACGCAGTTCTTCAGCATCCTGATATCTTTTTTCTCTGTTTTTTTCCAGGCATTTTAGAATCAGGAGGCTGAGGTTTTCGGGAAGCTGTGAAACCAGCTCTTTAGGGTCTCGAGGAGCCGCGAGCTTATGCTTCATGGCTATGCTTAGAGGAGTATTCCCTTCGAAGGGAACCTTTCCAGTTACCATTTCATACAAGATTATGCCCAGGGAATAGATATCAGAGCGCTGGTCTGCCTCTTCACCCTCGGCCTGCTCAGGAGACATGTATTCAGGTGTGCCAATGACTGTTCCTTCGCCGGTGATGCTTTTCGAATGAATAGACCGGGCAATGCCAAAATCCATAACCTTGGCATTGCCCTCCTTATCCACCATGATGTTGCTCGGCTTTAAATCGCGATGAACGACTCCCGTCTTATGCGCCTCCGCCAGGCCCTCACATATTTGCTTGGCTATGGAAATCGATTTGCTGATGGGGAGTTGGCCAAACCTCCTTATCGAGCTCTTGAGATCCTCGCCCGGGACGTACTCCATCGTGATGAAATGAATGCCGTTCTCCTCCAAGAGATCATACATCCGACCTACATGCGGATGGCTGATCTTGCGGGCCAGCTTGATCTCGTTGTGAAACCGCTCAAGCATGCTTTTGTTTGTAGCAATCTCTGACATAATCAGCTTGAGGGCCACTTCCTCGTTCAGCTTTTTATCAACAGCACGATAGACCCGGCCCATACCGCCATGGCCCAATTCCTCAATGATTTGGTATCGGGCGGCAAAAGTGGATCCCGTGGTTAATTCTTCTCTGGGAGTCTCAAGGGTCTTGGTTTGAAAGCTTTCGACATCCCGAGAAGAAGGGAGCAGAGTTGCACATGCTTTGCAATATTTGGAGTCGGAAGGATTATCGGTCTGACATTTCGGGCATTTGACGGCCATTGCTGCCCCTTTCCATTTGGGATGGCTAAAGATTAGCAGGGAAAGGCAGCAGAGTCAACTAGGCCGAGTTCATGACCTCATGCGTCCCAAATTCGAAATTAGACCTCTCCCTCCTTGTCACCGTCCAGTCATGGGATTTGCTTAAAACCGCCTAATTCTGACTAAGGGAGCTAAAATGGAAAGTAGCGATTTCTCGAGGAAAGGAAAGCGCGCCTGGCCGGACTCGAACCAGCGACACAGGGATTAGGAATCCCTTCTGAGGGGGAATGTGATCTCTCGGGAAAAATCGAGTTTTCCCCACATTTTTTTCGTTTTTCTTTTAATCACCATTAGTCCGAAGTAGGCGAGTTTTAGCAAAATCTGTTACACCGGCGTTACACGGAGGGAGAGGTCTGCCCTGCCACTGGGGCCTAGGCAAGTGGATTCACGGCACGGTATCCTGCCCGGTTTCGGGCACGAATGGAAATCCCCTGATATGTCCCATCATTCGACCTTGACACTTTTCATGGGCAGGCGTTAGTATCTCACTCAGGATGGGAGAGCATGAATAGGCATCACGTCTTCTTGCCGGCGGTTTCCTGTCTCTGTGGCCTCCTTTGCATCGCCAGTTTGGCGACAGACGATTCTGAATCAGGCTATACATATTGGAGCCGGTTCAAGCCGGGGACCTTTGTCGCCTTCCGATGCAGCACGACGAGCGGCAGTAAAACCCAGAGCATGCTAAAAACGTTCACTCTCAAGCAAGCCAGCTCCGAATCCGTCGTGCTCGAATACAAAGAATCGCCACTCGACGCGTCAGGGCAGGCTGTGCAAGCGCGGCCTCCTCTGTTCCTCGCGACCAGCCTTGAGTTCCGTGAGTCCGATGAGATTTATAATGACCCAGACCTCTTTAAGTCCCAGCTCAACATAAGCGTGTTCAGCATTCTGAAAAGCAGCGATGCAACAGAGGTCGATGCGGGCCTTGATGATTTCTACGTGAAAGGGATTAAGCTCCGGGCCGCCAGGACAAAACTCCGATTCGGAGCCGCGGACACATCGTCGACTGTCACGGTATGGTTGAGCGATGAAATCCCCGGGAAAGTCGTTAAGCTGTTGCAGGAAATCGAAGCCGGCGGAGGAGTTTACCGTGAAGAGGTTATAGTTGCGGATTTTTCGGCCATTAAAGCGACCCCGGACGATATCGAGAAACTCCGGAAGTCGCGAAAGCCGGTCAGTACTGAGGTACCAGGGTCGGTCTACGTAACAGGTCGTTTTCGCTTTTTTGACGATTTTGGAAACGCAATCCACGATTTCGAACCCGTCAAGAAGTTCATGGAGACACTTGTTCCAACCAACCCGAACACGGACTGGTCCGAAGTCTATAAGAAAGCGTCGCCTTTTTTGGAGAGGATGCAGGCGTTAAAAAAGCATCTGGATGAAGATAGGCAGAAAGCCGAATTGGAGTTGGGGGCGGTCGAGATGGAAAAGCTGGGACCGTTCCTGAAGCAGGCTGCCCTTTTTGCCGACTCTATTTCAAGCGTTTTCATAGAGTCCATGGGTTACCTGTCGACACTGGCAAGCGGCCCGCCTAACTATCAAGTAGTCCTTTCCGTAGTCGAGGACATGAGGAGCCTTGCGGCGGAATTTGCGACGAATCAGAAGAACTTGCAGCAAGAATTCAAAAAATTGGGCGAGACCAAGGTCAGATATCTGAGATAAAAAGTCCGGCAGGACTAAATGTCTCCGGCGGCTACTCAAAGCAGGCTATTTCCAAGCTCATTAAACATCTCGAAGAGACGGGCTGGCTGTCTTCGATTAGGCGCGGCCTGGGACGGCCGAGGAGCAGGCGGAATATTTTTAAGGATGTTTGGTTTTGATGGGGCACAAAGGTCTATCGTTTTTCGAGAGCTTTTCGGGTCGTCTGGAACGATGAGGCAGCCGACGAGCCTGGTTCAGGGGAATTTCCTTGGCTTGACTTCTATCCGCGATGGGGAATATCATTTTTTCGCGAGGGGAGCCGCGATTCTTAAACTCATTGGGACATGATCACAAACAACACGGAAAAGGAAATTAATATCATTATGCAGGAGGATGGGATGAGAAATCATAAAAATGGACTCCTATTTGTATTTGCGACGATTTGCCTAATCGATTTCGGACCTATCGGATCGGCCTGGGCTCTGCGGCCCCAGGATAACCCGTCCCGAATTTTTCCTTTGCCCGAGGTTGAACGACCCCATCAAATTTGCGTGGAAAACGGAAACGTCTATATCGCGGATGAAAACGACATACTCGTCTATGATTTCCGGGAAGGCCGTTTCTTGAAAAGGATCGGAAAAAAGGGCCAGGGGCCCGGCGAGTTTAGCTCGAGGCCCGGCCGCATGACCGTGCTTTCCGGTCGATTGTCGGTTGAAAACTCCGAGAGACTAGAGTTTTTTTCTCTTGACGGAGACTATATCAACGGAATCGTTGAACCCGGATTCCAGGGTTTTTTGCCTTTTCTTCACGTCGGAAAAAATTACGTCGGATTCCCTATGGAACGGCTGAACGACGGCTCCCTGTCCCCTCCGGCCGGCTGGATTTATGATCAGACCCTCAAGCCCCAAAAAAGATTCTATACTGATCTTCCCATGGGCCCTCCGCCTCCTCCCCCGCCCGGGTCGATTTCCTCCGGCAAAACAGATGTCCTCATGGTCCGGGATTTCGCGGACGCCATCGTGGATAGCGGAAAAATCTATGTTGCCGATTCCAGAAAAGGACTATTCATTTCCGTCTTCAATGAAAACGGGGATCTGCTTTACGAAATCCGCCATTCACTGGGGAAGGTCAAGGTTCCCAAGGGCTATCTCGATGCCTTGATCAAAGAACGCCGGGCGTCGAAATACTGGAATTCCATTTATGCCCATCAGAATCCCATCGTGCCGGACTATTTCCCCGATTTCGTCGGCTTCAAGATCGACGCGGGCCGGATCTATGCCGTCCGGCCCGTGGAGAAGGACGGTTTATACGAAGTCGTCGTCCTGGACCTCAAGGGCCGGATCCTCGAAAGAAGCTTCCGGTTTCCGCTTAAGCCGGATTTTGAAATGCCCGCGAGGAAAAGCTTCCTCTACGACGTCGAAGAGAACAGATTCGTCTGGTTCGCCTACAACGACGCCAAGGAGATGTGCGAGCTTCATATCCACTGAAAAAATCAAACGTCGCGCGGCCTGATCAAAAAATTGCGCCCGTGGCAGGAGGAAGCGGCCTTCCTGTCCTTCGCTCAGTATCTCTCGGGACAGGTCGGGAAGTATTGGATAATGAAAAAGGGGAAAAAAGTTTATGTAATTCAGCGTAGATTGAGTCTGCTGGCCGCTAAGCTCGGGCTCGAAGAGCGGTTTAAGAAAGACAGACAGAGCGCCCTGAGGACAATCAAGCGCACTCTCCAAATTTACAAAGAGCTCGGCTTCCTCTATGGCTACACGTGGGCGAAGACGGGAAAGGGTGAGAGAAAAGTTATCCTCTTCCTGAATCCTGAGAAGCTGCCCCATTTGAAGAGGCAAGTCATAAGGCTGCGTCCGGCTGTTCAATCAACCGCGGCCGGGGAAGCCTGCACTGCGGCCCCCTCATCCTAATTGACCTATAAGCCCGGATTGAAGACCAGCTGCTGTCATCAACCTGGCCTCTGCATCCTCCATTCCTTCTATTTTGCCTTCCTTGCCTAAAACATCGCGCTAGGATTGTCTAGGACGGGCTTTCTCAAAACGGTCAAGGGCTAGCCTTGCCATTTCCGGCTCCTCCTTGATAAAATTGACAGTGAAAGGAGGAAGTCAATGGCGGCTTCACACAGCCGCCGAAATTCCAGCAATTTTTTAGGGAGCACCTATCAGAGAAAGCCGGGAGGCCCTCCTCCCGCCGGCCGCCTTGGACGTGGACCTCGCCGTCCACCAAGAAGGATGAAAGAAAAGACATGAGCAAAGCCAAAGAAGGCCAGCCGCTGCACTGGGCCGCTCGCAAAGGCCATAAAGACATAGCCGAGATGCAGCTCGGCCAAGGTGTGGACGTAAACGTCCGGGACGAAGAGGGGCAGACACCGTTGCACTGGGCCGCAACAAGTAAAGGCCGTAAGGAGATGGTCGAGCTGCTGATCGCCAAAGGAGCGGACGTAAACGCCAAGGATGACGCGGGCCGGACGCCACTACACGCCGCTGCAAGTAAAGGCCATAAGGACATAGCCGAGTTGCTAATCGCCAATGGCGCGGACGTAAACGCCCGCCGGCGGTTGGACGAAGGAAGCCGCGCGGGCCAGACGCCCCTTCACGAGGCCGCTTATGAGGGCAAACTGGACTTGGTCGAGCTACTAATCGCCAAGGGTGCGGATGTAAACGCCAAAGTTAAAGATAGTGACTGGACGCCGCTGCACGCCGCCGCTTCGGATGGCTTTAAGGACGTGGCGGAGCTGCTGATCGCCAAGGGTGCGGACGTGAATGCTGGGGATGAAACGCCGCTACACTGGGCCGCAAGCTATGGTCATAAAAACGTGGCCGAGCTGTTGATCGCCAAGGGTGCGGACCTAAACGCCAAGGCCTCCGATGGCTGGACGCCGCTGCACGCCGTCGTCCACCCCCGCGTGGAATCGCCGTCCAACGCCGCTTGGAGTGGCCACAAGGACGTGGCTGAGCTGTTAATCACCAAGGGCGCGGATGTGAACGCCAAGGATGGCTGGGGCAATACGCCGCTACACTGGGCCAAGGAGAAAGGCTACAAGGACGTGGCCGAGCTGCTCAAGAAGCATGGGGCGAAGTGATGAGGCGGAGAATGGGTCCGTTTGGCAAAAACGCCCAAAACGTTCCCGTTTATACTATTTCCCCGGTCTCTACCTGTCCTGTTTCTCAGGTTTTGCCTTCTCTGCTCAAAAACATCGCAATAGGACGCGCTAGGGCAGAGTTTCTCAAAACGGTCAATGGTCCAGGCTTGCTATTTTCGGCCTCTCAACCGTCCGCCCGCCGTATCACGGGAAAGGCACGGGAGGGATGGCTGTCTAGTTTGTTCTAAAATGGTCTGACCAGGTAAGGACTTCAATCAAGGACTGTCCAAAATCTTATTGTCATTTATTGGAGTTAATGACCATGGCTTAGCTCTCACGATTCTTTCTTTTCCAACTACAAACAAAGTAAGAGTAAATATCGCAATATAAGCTAGCGACGAATTGGCGTATTTAATTCTCGGGCTCAGGGTTTTTCTATCAACAACTTTTAGCATGCTTATTCGTTTTAAATTGTTGCAGTCTTTCGCAATATCCAGTTCATCAAAACTGTTAATCATAATATTATGGGCAAAATGATTTCTTTCTCTATTAATGAGCTTTAAATCCTCCATATCCTCTTTAGCTATTAATCCAAGCAGATAACATAGTTTCATGCTTCTTTCAAAGTTCAAATTATATTCAATATTTTTAACAAAGAATTCCTCGTCCGCCAATTTTTTCCTTAAGAGCGAATTTAACAAGTTTTCAAGATAAGCATGAAGCATAATCGCAGCCCCCTTGTCAGTTTCTTTATTAAGAGCTGCATAGTATTTCTGTATTTCATCATTCTTCAAATGTCCTTTATCATCTAAAAAGACTTCAACGTTTTTTTCCGCTTTTTTCACAGATTTTCCTCCTCTTCCATCGTCTTTCTCTATGAGGCGATTATCCGCGCAAGTGTCATATAATTAAACGGGAAGCCATGCCTTAAAGCCTCTGGTTTCTTCCAGGCCTCATTCTTTATCTATTCAATGTTCATGAACAATTTTCCATTCTCCGTTATCTTGCTGTTCTTTAACAGTATGGTGGTATGTTTTTTTCTCGTGATCAACCGTCAAAATTACTCGTGTTGGCTTTTTCGTTTTCCCGCTTATTTTATTTTCTCCTTTAGACAAAAGTCTTTTTTGAGCATCATGATGTTTTGTTTCAAGGAAATCGAGAAATTTTAAATATTCCACGAATTCCTCTTTTATATGCTTGTGCCCGCAAGAAAGAAAATACGTCACTGCCTGACCGTCAAGAGCTGATTCATAAACGGTTTTCAATATTTCTTTTTCCCCTTTGCACGTGGGACACTCCATTTTGAGAATTTCCATTCTACCGCCCATTTATATTCTGACCTTCCTTAACAGCAGGTCTTCAACGTCGGTCAATCTTATCTCAAGCCCTTGACTCTTTGCTCTCGCGGCCTCTTCATAAGCGCTTTTGGTAACGCCTCTATTATTCAAGCGTATATCTCAATCAAACTTAATGCCCGTGACAATGAAAAGCATCGCGACAAGAAAAATAAACGCGAGCCCCGCTATAGACGCAAAAACTCCGGCCATGAAGGAATTCATCCAGATTTCTGAACCGAATTTTTTCTTTTCGATGAAGATTTTCCTAAAAAGAAAATACACAACAAGGATCGGAGGCAGACAGACGAATGTCAGGAGAACATCCGTGCTGCCAGGCAAAATCTTTATTTTTTGCAGACCGCTGCCTATAGAACCTAATAGAACGAACCAGCCCCAGCCATATCCCGTTGTTTTTTCAAGAGGGTCCTTCGGTTTAGGTTTTAGATAATCGCCTATTCCCATTATCAACCTCCTCCTCTTGTGCTATTTAGTCAAATTTTTATGTTTCCAGAGTTTTAAATAACGTTTTTAACTCAGATAATTTATTTTTCTTTCTTCATGCACAAGGTAATTGCCCAGTCTGGGATAACCTCTCTTGAGATCGGATTTATGAAGAGTATTTGATATATGAGCCGCAAAATCGATAACTTCGTCGAAATTCGGTGTGGGAGAGAAAACCGTCCATCTATTTTCCTTTTCGACATAATCCCAGCATCCTCTCCCTATTACGCAAATAGCACGTAAAGCTGGCGGTTCATTTTCTTCGATATTTTCTTTATACCTTTCAATTTCATTTTTGCCGCTCGGGGCTAAATCCGAAGTAAATGCGAAAAGAGCCGGGACTATTTTATTTATGTGATGTTGAATCGGCCTATTATTTGTGTCAAAGATTCCCGAGAGGTATATTATGTTACTTAAGATATTTTTTGCTTTATTATGAGCATCTCTGATTTCGGCTGCGGTTATCTTACTTTTAACCTCTATCGCATAGAATACTGACTCGGCGGGAAAAAGGTAATCCTCCTCTCCGAACATTATTGAAGGCAACTTTTTCTTGCTATAAATTATTAAATCAACCTCACTGGACTGAAACCCGGTGTGATCTATAATTTTCCCTGATATTTTTATTTTGAAATCTTCAGGAAGAATAGGCTCAATTACTCGCTGCGCCGCAATTTCTCGAATCTTTCCCATTAAAGGATGTTCAATTCTCGCCGCTTCGGAAAATTCATCCATAGCAGTTCGAACAGAAGTAATTATTCTATTTCTAAATATTTCGTGTGGCATTTAATCCCCTCCCTTACGTGATTAACATTTAAATCTTAACTGACGTTAGGACCAAAATCAATCGAACAAAGAAAATCGAAGATAGACTTCTCCAAAATCTTGTCACCAAATTGTCACAAGAAAAAGTGCCTAAAACCGCCTAATCTTGACTAAGAAGTTAAAAGGGGAAAGAAAGAATTTCTCGGGGAAAAGGGAAGAGCGCCTGGGGGGACTTGAACCCCCGACAAAGGGATTAGGAATCCATTCTAGCCTGATCCGGGTCCCTCGAGAAAAAACGGTTTTCCCCTTATAATCAAGGTTTTCTGATTAACTTTTTTTAGTCTAGATTAAGCGGATTTAAGCAAATTCTGTTACACCATGGTGACACGGGGAGGAGTCTATTTTCAGATTTGACCCCGCTTTTCATTAGTGCTATTCTATTGCCAGGCAGCTAAAAAGGGAAAAAGGCTATGAAGTTGCTCAACTATCGCGTCAAGGATTTTCTAAATCAAATTAAGGGAGTCTGAATATGGGATGGAGAGGCGTTGCTAGGGCTATAATCTCTTTAATACTCCAGCAGCCGTCGCCACAGAAAAGGAAATGCTTTAGGGAATATATTAAGCCCAAGAGATGGGAGCAAAAGAACGTCGTTATAAATGTGATTAATACTTGCATTAAGGAGCATGGCTGATGGATATATGGCAATTAGACAAGCTAAGTCTCTTTCTTATATTTTTCTTGCCCGGATTCATTTCGATAAAGATATATGATTTGCTGATTCCTTCCGAAAAAAGAGATTTCTCAAAATCATTATTTGAAGTTATAGGATATAGCGCCCTAAATTTTGCGGCGCTTTCTTGGCTGATAATTCTAATTCACTCAGGCTACTTTTATAGAGAACATAAGTTCTGGTACCTAATAATATTGCTCTTAATTATATTCGTCATTCCTATCTTGTGGCCGATGCTTATTCTAAAAATATTATATTGGTCTCCAATTGCAAACCGAATAATCCATCCAATTCTAAAGCCATGGGACTTTGTTTTTGGGAAGAAAAATGTTTGCTGGATAATCGTACACCTTCAAGACGGGAGAAAGATTGGCGGAAAGTACGACAGAGGATCGTTCGCCTCATCATTTCCTGCCGAAGAACAAATATACTTAGAAGAAGTATGGGAATTGGATGAAAAAGGAGCGTTTAAAAGACCAATCGAGAGATCGCGCGGTATTATAGTATTAGGAAAGGATATTTCCTCGATTGAATTTTTTATTTAAAAAGGAGAATATTATGCCGGACAAAAAGAGCAGGGTTAACAAAAAACAGGTCGTACAAATACAAGAAGGTTTTCAGCCAGTTAAAAAAGGACACCAGCCAATTAAGGGCGATTTAAATACCGCAAATCCTCCGCAGGGAGGATCTGGGGTCCCTTTAAAGCCATCAACTAGCAGCGATCGCGATAAGAAGGTTGATAAAAAGTAGGGGATTATAAATACCTGGCTATTTTGATTCTTCGCAAAGAGGGGAAAATCCGAAGCCCGGACTGTCACGCCGGAGGTCGCGAGTTCGAGCCTCGTCGGCCCCGCCAGTTTTCCCCATATTTTCCCGGTTTTCCTTTTAGCGCCTTTAAGCCGATTTAAGCGAATTTTAGCAATTTTTGGAACACGGGCGGAACACGGGGAGGAGTTTGGCACCAGAAGTATTTTAACCCGATGGATCAGATGTCCTTTAGGCCACGCGAGCTGTCAATATAGAAATACCCGGTTTGCTTATTGAGGGTTGGGCCTTCATTCACATCAGCGGGGCATGAGAAATTTTTATTAAAGCTTTATAATGCCCCGATCAATAAGAATCTTTATTAGCTTCTCATGATTAATAGGGCAATCTATAAGTTTCTCGAATTCTCCAATAGTGAGTGAAAGCTGTTTAGCCATATTTGATAATAGGGGATCTCCATATTCATTAAGATTGTGGCTGATTTTTGTGAAAACACTTGTTTTTTTATTTTTGTAATAAAGAAAATAAAAAGTATGATCTCTTTGTTCTTCTTTAAATCCTTTCTTTTTCAATTGATAATCAATATCTCTTGTTTTGCGCGGATTCATATTTTTTCGACTCTTACTACCAAAGATAATAATAATTTTTTTAATGCTATTGCATCTGAAGTTAAATTTGCATCCTCTTCTTTTGCATAATTATCCCAGATTAAAGCAAATTCCTCTTCAAAATCTTTTATCGCTTCCTCTCTACTAAAGCTATATGCCCTTATCTTTAAGGGTTCATATTCTATTATTATTAGCGAATCCTCCTTTCGTACATCACAGGCGATTTCATGCAATAAAATAAACTTCCTGTTTAGCCAGTGAATTTCTGTAGTTCTAAAAGGTCTCAGATCTAATTCCTCGAATAATTCATAATTCAATACGTTAATTATCTTATCTAGCTTTCCGTCTTCTTTAAGTCTCGCTAGACATCTAGCTGTAATTACTGCTTCAGTTGGTTTCACCTTTTTTATTCCCTCATAGGGACCTATCAATTTAGTAATTTGATCTTCACTAGGCCGTTCTATTCGCGAGATCATAGGAAAAGCACCAAATCTAAAGGAAACTTCGTAGTCGGCCTGTTTTTTGGGAAGCACAGGAACCAGCTCATTTAATATTCTCTTTCTATATTCTCCCGATGGAATTGTTTTCTGAATAATTGCACTATTTTGTTCTTTAATAGCAAAAAAAACATTATTCAAATCCTCTGTTATTTTTTCTCCGAAATCGGGATAATCCGGAAAAAGAAGAGCCTCTTTTTCCGACAGCTCTAGGGCGGCTGTAAGGCTACCTGGTTCTGCTTTTACAAAAAAGAGTTCAAGCTCTCTTTTCATAATTGATGAGTAAGGTCCTGCACCAGAAGGTTCTCTTTCTATACGAGAATTTCCTAATATATATGTAGCTTGCTGAATATTTCTCAACGTATTCGATAGAATTGAGATCGGAACTCCGCTTTTTTTTAAACGCTTCGAAACTATATTAATTAATATTGTTCTCTTAATTTCACCCATTTTTTCTTTCTAAAATAAAATAAATATTCGCTTTAGGTATATCATAATCTATATGCCTTTGTGCGACTTATAAATCATAGCTCTTTTTCTTTATCCAAATCAAATGTCTATAATTGCTTTAAAAAATCCTCCGTTCTGTTTTCGTCTGTCAAAAATTCTAAATATTCTCTAACACTTTCCTGCAATCCAGGTCTGCCCAAAATTATGTTTGCTAATATTCTAAGACGAGAAAGTTGGCCTCGATATAATATTCTCATTTTTAGGGTTTTATTGTTTTTAGTTGTGTTAATGTATTCGATATCTGCGTTGTGGTCAAATTTCTCAAACAGTTTTTTTATAATTGGGGCGGCAGTATCCGAATAAAAATCTTTCCTGGCGTAATGCAGGCTAGATCCTCTATGGCCAACAAATGTTAGCGTTAGTGCCGATACATATCTGCCGACTAGTTCATCAGGAATATTTGTCCCGAGATGTTCAAGGTATTGAACGATATTTCCTTCTTTATCCCAATTATCAAGATTTTCCTCTAGCCTCAGGATGGCAGGCTCGAAAACCGCTTTTCTACTAGCATTCGAAACAAATCCAAATCCATTAATTGAAATTAAAAATTCCATAGCCTTATCTATTTTTTTCTTATTGCCAGAGACAATATCTTGATCAAAGCGCCTTCCGATTTGGATTCGGTCTTCTTTAGATAAAACGCTCCATAAAATAGGCGCACAAAATTCTATATTTGCTCGTAATACTGTCGAACTGCCCTCGTTTGTATATACTGTATATAGTTTGTGGATCAATTCATTCTTATATATGAGGGGAAGATCACTGAAGGCTTGTTCCACTGCTATGGAATTTTTATCATAGTTTTTGCTTTCCATTATAGCTAGGTATTCATCTATATTGATAATTTTTGGAGGGCATTCCTGTGAAAGAACGTATTTATTACAATCATTAATCATATCAAGCACTTTAATCGGTGATGGCTCAGAACTCTTAGGATGACCATCAAATATATGACGAGTTTCTCTAGCTTGATGAAGAATTTTATGAGCTTCCCAATCGATTACTCCTATTTTGTATGCTCCTTCAATTAGTTCATAATCCGTTACGGTATCTTGAAAATCTTCATATCTTTTTATATTTTTTCTCATCTCTTTGTTGAAAAGATCAAGACTTCTATAAATTATTTTATTTCGGAGATCATCTATAACTGCATTCCAATAATTCCCAATTGCACTTCTATAGCCTTTAACAGTCAATACTTTTCTTGCTTCAAGAATGTAGGGATTTTCTTTGAGTTCATCTCGAACATTTATAAATGCTTTCCCTATAAAAGCTATTTCTTCATCAGACGATTTATCCACTTTTATTATTTTGATTGCGCTGTTTTTCATAAGTTTTTCCTTCCCCAATAAATTTTGTCCCTCGGCTTTGCCTCTTTGATCTCAAGCTGCTCAGGCTTTTTTCCCTTCTTAGTGGATATAAATTCGACCCGTTTTCTGGACCCTTGTCCCTATATACTGCCGGTCCAGCCAGTCGATGGTATATTGGACATGATCTATCTGAGACCAGCTGTAGAGGTTAAAGAAGATGGCTTCAAAGACCGCACTTTGTCCGGGTTTGATATCGCCCAAGTCGGCAGGGAATCCGTGGGCCGTGTCGAGGATGGTATTGCCCGCATTGAGGGCCTGGAAAGAGATCATCACGTTCCAACCCGTCAAGTTTCCGTCATTGCGGACAATCCCGTCAATTTTTGGGCAGTGATAGCTAGTCATCCCGTTGGAGGAAGAAGCCAAGACTATCACGGCTCGGCCTTCGACCGTGAACGTGCATTGCCTGGAAGCCGTCCCGTCCGCATTGGTCGCGGTAAGGGTCCAGGTCGTGGTCTGCGTCGGTTTAGCCTGCTGCGAGCTGGTAGCTGCGACGGAGCCGATGCCTTGGTCGATCGTCACCGAGGTCACGCCCGAAACATTCCACGAGAGAGTCGCCGTCACGTTCTCTTTATATTTGCACTGAGATGGAGATATCGAGAAATCATTTATGACCGGCGGGTGTTTTTCCGCCGGAGTGGTAGGAGTGCCTTTGCAAGCGAAACTCACCAGCACTGCCGCTAAATAAAAAACCCCAAAAACTTTTCTCAAACTTTTTTTCATATTCCCCCCCTCATGAGATTGATTTTATTTTCTATCCTTGTTTATCGATATTTTTTTCACTCACCCCTATGGCTTCGACATTGCAGAAGGGAGGCTTTACTCCCGGGCAGCCCCAATAGCTGCGTTTATAATAGGTACATTGATAGAGCTCATCAACTTCTTTATTGTGCTCTGAAAATGGGCATTCATTACAGCTATGAGGCAAGAAGGTTTTTATTGGCATTATTTTCTTTGGCCGTAGATTTAGCGTTCTCTCCGGCCTCCTTGACGGTAATGCTTGTCACCCTGCAATAAGGCGGCTTTTCTTCAGGAACGGACACGTTGGCACGGCCGTAAAATTTGCAATGGTAAATTATGCCAACGGGTTCTGAAAATAAGCATTCGCGGCAATTTTTGGAGGTAAAAACCTTCTTTTGCATAAAAACACCTCTGTTAATAAGAACAGTAGAAAGGCGAGAAATTTATCACTTTTTTTTAATTTTCTTGAAATAGATATATCGTATCTTAAGCTTTATCTATCAGCTTTATAGCGGTCCCCCGTGAGAATATTTATTCTTCCAAACGTCTCTCATAATGAGGCGATCAATCGCGAAGAGCGTCATATCGATCCTGGGGCCTTCGGGCCCAGCTCGCCTCAATCCGCCGTGAGTTTCTTGAAATATTTATCTTCCCAAAGCCATTTGAAATCTTCGTCACTTTTTGCCGATTTTTTATTCTTCGGATCAAGCTGGATTGCTTTTGCCAGGGATTTCAAAGCTTCAGATTTACTTTTCATAAGGCTATAACAACAAGCCTTATTGATCCACGCCTCAGATGAATCCGGGTCCAGCTCAAGGGCTTTCTCATAAGCCTTCAGGGCTTCGTCAGGTCGGTTCAATTTGCCCAGAGTGGCACCCTTGTTGAGCCACGCGTCGGAATCCCCTGGCTTCAACTCGATGGCTCTCTCATCGGCCTTCAGGGCGTCGTCATGCCGGTTCAATTCGCTCAGAGCGACACCCTTATTGGTCCATGCCTCTGCATTGTTAGGATCCAGCTCAAGGGCTTTCTCATAAGCCTTCAGGGCTTCGTCAGGTCGGTTCAATTTGCCCAGAGTGACACCCTTGTTGTACCACGCTTCGGAAAAATCCGGTTTCAACTCGATGGCTCTCTCATCGGCCTTCAGGGCGTCGTCATGCCGGTTCAATTCGCTCAGAGCGACACCCTTATTGGTCCATGCCTCTGCATTGTTAGGATCCAACTCGATGGCTCTCTCCTGAGCTTTCAGGGCGTCATCGAGCCGGTTCAATTCGGCCAGAGCGATACCTTTGTTAATCCACGCTTTGGCATCCCCTGGCTTCAACTCAATGGCTCTCTCATAAGATTTCAGGGCGTCGTCATGCCGGTTCAATTCGCTCAGAGCGACACCCTTATTGGTCCATGCCTCTGCATTGTTAGGATCCAGCTCAAGGGCTTTCTCATAAGCCTTCAGGGCTTCGTCAGGTCGGTTCAATTTGCCCAGAGTGACACCCTTGTCGTACCACGTGTTGAAAAAATCCGGTTTCAACTCGATGGCTCTCTCCTGAGCTTTCAGGGCGTCATCGAGCCGGTTCAATTTGCCCAGAGCGATACCACTGTTCCTCCACGCTTCCACATAAACCGGATCCAGCTCAATAGCTCGCTTGTATTGTTCAAGAGCATCTAGATATGAACCTCTAAAATAGAAATCATTTCCGCGCACTAAATAATCATGAGCTTTCAATTTAAGGCCAATAGCTTCTGCGATATCAGTCTTTTGCACGAATTTGTTCATCTGCTGTTTTATCGAATCCGAAATAACATCGTCTAATTTGACTTTAAGAAGTTGGGGAGTCTTATCTTGAATTTCTTGATAGCTTTTTTCAATATTAGCTATAATCTCATTAAATTTTTTTGATTTTTCCTCAATGTCTCTCTGCCTTTTTATTATTTCTTCATGGCACTCGATAATGTCTTCGCGCTTTTGCTTAATATCAGCTCTCAATGTATTAATACCCCGAAATCCCAAAAAACTTGCAAGTGCTATTCCTAGCATAATTAAGGTTGTAATAGCTCCAATGGCCTTTATAATAAAATCAGATTGATTAATCGATTTATCGAACATTCGCTGATTAAATTCAAGAATATCTCGCCAGGTTACATCTTCAGCGCTTCTAATGGGCAGCTGCGGAGATTCTTTCTGCCCTTCTTTATTTTGTTCTTGTTTTTCTGTTTTTTGTGAGATTTTTTGGTTCTTATTTGCAGGAAGATCTTGTGCTGTCAATATTTGAGCATCTACAGTTAGAAAACCGAGGAGAATTAAGGCGAGGGGAATGTACTTTTTCATAATGCCTCCGTTGAGAAAATATATTCTTTCAGACGTCTCTTTTAATGAGGCGATCAATCGCGAAAGCGTCGTATCGATCCGGGGGCCTTCGGGTCCCCACGCCTCAATTCTCACTTAGGCTCTTTGATCTCAAGCTGCTCGGGCTTCTTTCCTTTGAATCTCTCCGCCTTCTTGAAAGTCGCATCAACCTGTCTGATCGGGGGCATATCAATCTTTTTCCCCGCTAGAAGCTCGGCAACGGTCATTAGTTGGATCTTCGGATATTTCCTCCCCCAGGTCTTCGACTCATAGAATCCAGCCGTAACGGCTTCGGTTTGCATCGGCTTCGTCGGCTCATCCATAGAAATCAGGACGCCGATTGCGGCTTTCTCTCGATCGATGACGCCGCGCAGATCTCTGACTTGATTGGCTGTTATGTGTCCCGCTTTCACCTGGAGCTGGACGGTCTCAAATTTGCCGGGCTCGTCTCCCTGGAAGATAATTTTGCCGTCGATACCTTTATCGGCGCCCTTCTTGACTTCAACGGGTCTAGCCCCAACAAGGCCAAGCGCCCACGCCTGGAATTGGTAGTAGTCGGAATCTGCAAGCGCCTGGGCATCCGGTACACTGACGGGCTCTCCGATCACTTTGAATTGAGCCTGATTTTCGAAGGTGTCACTCATTCGCTTCTTTATCAGTGTAATCGCAAGGTGTGTGATGTCAATTCCAATCCACCACCTTTTGAGCTTTTGGGCTGCGGCGATCGTGGTACCACAGCCACAGAACGGATCAAGGACTAAATCGCCCTCGTTGCTGCTAGCCTGGATGATCCTTTCTAAAAGAGCCTCCGGTTTTTGAGTAGGATAACCAAGGCGCTCCTGTGCCTGGGATTGAACGGGCATTATATCGCTCCATGTATCATCAACTGGCGTCCCTTCTTGTTCATCGAGGTAGCGTTTAAGTGCAGGAACGCGACTCGGCGCAGACTGAACGATTAAACCGTTTTTATATGCCTCCTTCATCCGGTCCTCCGTCCAGCGCCAGACGCGTGTTATACCAAGAAATTCGTAAGTAAGGTTCGGTCGGTTCTTATTAGGATTCGTAAGGTCGGCGAGCCTGTAGCGCCGACCCGTCGATGGTTCTATATATCGATAGAATTTCCGCAAGTATTCCGGGTTATGTTCTGTATAAACCGGATTCCAAGTCCATTTATCGCCGTGGGAACAGCGCAGGATCGTATCGTGATCTGCCGCAAATCGGGTGAAGGCTAATCCTTTTGCATTTGTTCTCTTCCAGACTATCTCATTGATAAAACGTTCCGGGCCAAAAATCGCGTCCATAAGCATCTTCAAATAGTGGCTAGCTGCAGGATCACAGTGCAGGTAGATAGAGGCAGTCGGCTTCATAACCCGGCGCAGTTCGACCAGCCGTGGCGCCATCATGACAAGGTAGGCCAGCATATCGCACGGACCAAGGAATTTTCGGAAAGCCTCAAGGCAATCAGCGACCTTTCCGCCCTTTGTCACCAGCTCCGCATAAATAGCCTCGTCCTCCTGGCTCCAGGTCCAGGTGTCCTCAAAGGCGCGGATCTGGCTGGCCGCCTGTGACCCGTTCTTCTCTTTGAAAAGGATGTTGTAGTTTTGGCTGCTCTTAAAGGGTGGGTCGAGATAGACGAGATCAATGCTTTCGTCTTTGATATACCGTTTCAGAATGTCAAGGTTGTCCCCATAATAAAGTGTGTTTTCCATTTTTGTTCCCCGCCTGATTTTTTAGCACAAATGGGAGACCAAGTCAAAGAACCGCAAGGGGCCGTGATGTTCAGGAGTAGGCTTCCCCCCGAGAACAGGAGCGCCATGTTTTTGAACTTTTTCACAATAACATAAGGGGAAAAGGCTTATTTCGTGGGGTTTTCTCTCAAAATGAGGAGAATTCAGTTTTTGAACACAGGGCATCCATTTTCCAGGCGTTCTTTCTCCCTTCTCTTTTCCAGCAATTATCTTTCCTGACCATCCCACAAGTGACCAACCCCAAAGCTCCATCCCCCTTCTCTCCCACTTGCGACTTAGCCCGCTTCCTTCGGGGAAACCACCTCCTGTTTTATCCCCTTTCCCCTGTGCGAACTTTACTGTAATATAAAAACAGAATTTAAGGATCCTCGATTATTCAATAAGGAGAGGAAATGGATACTTTCACTCTAGATCCCGAAGTGCAGGAAAGAATTTCCGTCGCAGAATTGGCTGAGCTCATTTTTAAAATTTTGAAGCGTAATTTATCGGCATCTGAAAGAGTTGTTTCTTATTACGGCGGCTCCCTTGAATCGATAAAGGAGTTTGAGCTTCTGAGGTATCCGGGGGGCCGAGTGGCAAAAATCCACCCTAACTTTGAAAAGAAGTTCGCCCAAGCCGTACAAATGCTGAGGGATAAAGAACTCATAATGCAGGACCATGTACAGTCCCAAAGCCCAAATAACGTTGAACTTACACTAAAAGGAGAAGTAATGGAGCCCGGACAATTTCTTCCAACCGTAGAAAGCTCAGACAAGATGATTGAAGCGATAGAGAGTTCTACAGGTGCTCTTGACGAAGTAATCAAGGTTTATCTGAGGGAAGCACACGATACCTTCAAGTCTGATTTCTTGATATCTTCGGCGTTCTGCCTGGGGGCGATGTCGGAGAGATGCATCCTCATACTTTCACAGGCAGTTGAGGCCGATTTGAAAGATCCTGTGGTCTCTGCTCAATACTTAAAATGCAAATGGGTAAAGGATTACGCCAAATTCATTTCCGAAAGTATAAACGGGCTTAGGAAAAGGCATTCCGGAAATGATGAGCTCTTCCGGGACCTTGACACTAAGATAAACACGCTTGCAGCCTATTACAGATTGACCAGAAACGAGGCCGGGCATCCGGATTTCGTTCCAAAGATTGAGAGGCCCGAGTTAGAGCTTGCTTTGAAGACAGTGCCGAGATATTTAGAAACGATTCTTGCCGTCCTGCAACTTCTAATTTGACTGCGGAGAAGTCAAGCGCGGGGGTAGCCTGTCCGGGAAAGGGATCGTTTTGCACTTAACGGTTAAAGAGAATTTACACGGGGGGGGCAGGTTGGGGAAAGGGATTGTTTTGGAGTGGGCGGCTAGGGGAGGTAAAAAATATAGGGGGGCCGTATGCCAACAGCCGAAGGAAGGGATTCGTTGGGTCGATCGGCGGGGAGTCACGGAGGCCCTATCCCCCCCAGGCCCGAGGCCGCGCGCGGTCCTGCGGAAACCTCCGCATCCTGGCAAGGCCGAAAAGGATGAGGTCTAGGCCATGGCCGAGATATCGCATGGCATCAAGGCAGACCAGGGAGATCAGAAAGCCCGAGCACCCCAGGCGAACTTAACGATTGATGCTATTGGCGCGGGATGGTATTGTCATTAGGTGTTAACAAACCCGAGCATATCCGAATATGCAAAATCGCAAACAATAAGCGATTTATAAAAGAAACCGCATGACAGGTGAACACCTGAACCTTACCTCCTTATCGAAGGAGGTCTGCCATGAAAGCGGAGCTGGCCAGCGGCCCGGTTTTCCCCTTAAAGGATGGGTCGCGCAATAGCTATTATGTCAACCAGGAATCCTTATAACTTGTTTAAATATGGCATGATGCAAAAATGGGATTTTGGGATTCGCGTTATTGACATTATCTGTCAAACAAAAGCGGTTTGCGTCCCATTTAGGGCCAAAAAATGGGGTTCAAAGCCCATTTGGGCTTAAAAATGGCCTGTTTTTGCCACTTTGGAACTAGGGTCGGGCCGGGGCCAAGAAGTAGGGCTCGGGATTAAAAAGGTCCCCAATTCGGGGGAAGGTCAATAATACACGTGCCGAGTTTTTCCCGAGCCCCTTGCGCCGCTCGTTCCTCTTTCAATAATCGCCTCTCGTCTTCGGTCATGCTTTTATAGTCCGAAGCGATCCAGTCCCACATATCTTTGACCGCTGGAAGGCGCAGACGGTATTTCCTTTGCAGCTTCCGCGAATGAGTCCTTAGACCTTCGCCGCTTTCAATCAAGGCTCTCAGCTCATCACAAACCCGGTTAAAGTTTTCTATAATCCAGAACTCATCTTTGATTCTTACGTAGTCCACAAGGCGATTTTCGGAATCGAGCTTGCGAAGGTATCCTTTTTGAATTCGCTCATCGAGTTTATAAAGGAGACCTCGAAATCGCCAATATCGCTCCGCGGGAGTTGCAAATCGTAAATATCGCCATCGCCTGAGGAACTCTTTGATGAATAGACTATTTTTACAAGCAGCCTCAACGTCCCACTGAGGTTTCCCATCCTCTCCAATTGTTTTAAACGGCTCCATTTCCGCATGCACTTTCCGGAACCCGACGGATATCTTTCTTTGCTTCCTTCTTTTTTTCCTTATATTATCGGCCATTTTCTGGTCCTGTCACATTTAGCGGGATATATATTTTCCCCCATAATGATTTTATGATTGTAAACATATTGAGTCAAGAAAAATATTTGGATGTTCAATGAGCGAAAAGGAGCAAGAATGAAAAATCGCCTGCGGGAAATTAGGAAGGCGAAAGGGATCAGCCAGGCTCAGCTTTTTGGTATGACTAAAATTTGGCCCTCTAGCATCGGATTTATCGAACGGAATTTTTGGGACCCCGGCCTCGATGTAAAGCGCAGACTGGCCCGAGCCCTCAGGGTTCGCATTGTTGATTTGTTCCCGGACGTTGAATCAAAGGCAACTGCCGGATCGGGGCGTGAGTCCTGTGGGAAACCCGCGACGGAGGCAGCAGAACGATGAAGCCCCTACGCATCGCTCAAAATATTTTTTTAGAGATGGTAATGGAAAATGGACGAAAAAAAATCAATTCCCGGGAATCTCGAAGAAGCTAGATTCCATCATCCGGCAAACGAAAAGCCGGAGGCCCTCCTTGAATGCAGTGACCTATATTTGAGCGCCTTTCTAAAATCGAGAGGCGTTGTTTTCGAGGGCCACAAGCGCGGGGAAGGGAAGCGCATCATTTTTCTTTTTCGGCGTCAGCCCGACATCGAAGACCTGATCAAGAGCTTTTACAACGATAGCCTCGTCCCGGTCCTGAGTTTTAAATCGGCCCTGCGGAATCTTCGAGACCTCATTTTCGAGGAGAGCAGGTCATGAAGCGTTTAGAAGCTGGCTTCACGGGAACACCAAACCGCATTCACGAGGCAGGGATGTTACCGGGAGATTGAGATGGGAAAGTCGAAGTCTGAACGCGTGCCTCCCTACATTAAGCTGGAACACTACCAGATGAACACGGCGGCATGGACAGCACTTTCCGACCGAGCCGTCTGGCTCTATCTGGAATTGAGGAAACAATTCAAACCAAAAGAGGGCGGAGACTCGCATCTAGTACTTCCCTATTCGGAAGTCCGTTGGCGAATGAGTAGGACTAGCTTTTGCGACGGGATGGCCGAGCTCTGCAAATACGGATTCACAAAGGTCGTCGAGGCGGGCGGCCTTCTTCGAAGGCCCTCAGTATATGCTATCTCTCAAGAATGGATAGAAATTAGCCGCCAGATTGTTGACAAGGAAGGCAAGGCGGCAATTCGGCTCGGCCTCGCAAAAAAGCCCTCCTCCAGAAATAACCTCAAGAATCTCATCGGGAGCAGAAGATGGGAAGGGAATGGCAAGTAGTTTGGACAAGGGATCGTTTTCGGCTGGCCGCCGCCTCTTCTCCTTTCTCTCTTAGCTCTTTTAGGGAAAGAATGGGAGGAGGAGGGAAGGGAAGAGAACACATACCTGGAAATATATATAAGGCATCCAAACAATGGAACTGTTGCGGACGCCAACTGTTCCAAACAATGGAACTGTTAGGCTTTAACTGTTCCAAACAATGGAACGAATCGTTCCAAACAATGGAACTGTCTATGATTTCTCAATCGAGTTGTGCGGGGACATCTTTATTTTTTTCTTATAAAAGACAAAGAAAAAGAAAAGGAGAAAGAACTGCCGGGCCTGGAAGAAAAGGAAAAAGCCGAGGAGGAAGCGATCCCATTTTGAGGACGGCGAGAACGTGACAAAAGGTCGAGCCATTTACTTGAAGTGCTTGGACTGTGCGGCAGGCGACCGAAAAGAAGTCCTGTTCTGCACGCTTTTCGATTGTCCGCTCTGGGAGTACCGCTGCGGATGTCATGTTTCATCCAGGAGATATCGGGACCGGATTGAACGCGGCTTCCAGACCTTCACCCTGATTGTCGCCGAACTTCGCAGCCAGGGCCTGGATTGCCCGAATTTTCTTCGGAATGATGAGCAGGCTAGTGTTTCCGTGGGCTATCGAGGAAAACACGGGGCGCACTAAGGACGCATGATTCGAGGGACAGCATGAAGGGGCTTTCGGCACTCCTCACGGCCAGAGAGACAAGCAAAGTCTTGGGCATAAGCCTCTCAACCGTTTATCGCCTGGCAGGGCAGAATTGTATTCCCCATATCAAGATGAACGGCCTGGGGCTACGCTTCCGAGAGGATGATCTCGACGCATGGCTGCAAGGGGGAACCTTTAAGCCCGCTAATCTTGACCCTTACTTGCTTGCTTCTCCCGCCTATGCTATACCTTCTCGGCATGGAGGTATAAACGGGATGGCCAGCAAGGCCAAATCAAAAACCCGCTTCAATCTAGACTATGGATCGGTTTATATTCGGAAAACCAAAGAGGGGAAAGAACGTTTTTGCATTGACTATTACAATGCCGATGGCCGCCGTGTCCAGAAGGTTGTGAAGTATGCCGAGAGTTGGGAGGAGGCTGCTGCCGCCTTAAAAGATGCCGCCGTCAAGGAATACTGTTTCAAAAATGGGATTGAACCCAAGCCCCGGAATATCAGGTTCAAGGAATTCTCAAAGCTCTATTGGGAAACCCATGTCAAGGTGAACCGTCGAGGCTGGCAGTCTGAAACGGGCAGGATGGAGAACCTAAAGGCAACCTTCGGGGACATGGATTTGCGAGAGATTAGGCCGATGGACGTTGAAAGGTTCAAGCACTCCCGTATTAAAGCCGGAAACAAAGAAAGCACGATCAACCGCTATCTCGCCCTACTCAAGCATATGTTTAATTTTGCTATCAGCAACGGCTATGCCTCAAAGAATCCGGTCAAGGAAATCAAGCTCTACGCGGAAAAGGAACGGAAGGAAAGAGTCCTGGGCCTGGAAGAAGAAGCCCGGCTACTCAAGGTAAGTCCCGACTATCTAAGGCCCATGCTGATTACTGCCATTCATGCGGGCCTCCGGCGCTCGGAGATTATGAATCTCAAGTGGTCAAGCGTGGATCTGGAAGCCCGGAGAATCAGGGTAGAAGCCGAAAGCGCAAAAAGCGGGAAATTCCGATCCGTCCCCGTTAACTCCGCCCTCCATGCTGCCCTACTCGCTCAAAAGGCCGCAAACGGAAAGAGCCCGTATGTTTTCCCCAATGAGGACACAGGGAAGCCCTACACGACACTAGCAAGGGTTTTTATGCGGGCCTGTAAGGATGCAGAAATTAAGGGGCTCACGCTTCACGATTTGCGCCGCAGTTTTGCATCGAGGCTACTTGAGGAAGGTGCGTCCATTGAGATAGTCAAATCCTTGCTCGGCCATCACAGCATAACAGTTACCGAAAGATACACTCATTCCAGCGAAGAAGCCAAGAGAAGAGCGGTTGAACGGTTGGCCGAGAAGTCCATCAAAGAAGGCGAAAACAGGGATTCTCTGTTACGTGGTGGTGACCTGAAAGAGTCGTCTTTTTGGCCAGACTTCAATTCTCTGAAGGCGGTAACTCCATCATGCTCAATGAATTAAGAGATGGCGCGCCTGGCCGGACTCGAACCAGCGACACAGGGATTAGGAATCCCTTGCTCTATCCAAACTGAGCTACAGGCGCGCAGGATCGAAAGAGATTATAAACCGCTGATTTCAATTTATCAAGCGGGGATCGACCGCTCCCTCCGGAAGAGCCCGGCCGGAGGCCCCCTGCAGAGCATTGACGTCTTTTTGACGTCCTCGTAACCACTCCCCCAGGGCCTCTAAAGCCGCCCGTTTATCGGAGTCCGTGGGGTGGACGTACCGCATAGTCATTTCAACAGAGCTATGCCCAAGGATCCGGGAGGCCGTCATGACGTTGATAACCCTCACGAGCTGAGAGGCCGCGACGTGCCTCAGATCATGGAAGACGATTCCAACGTCTCGGCCGCGAGCGATCCCGGCTTCTTTACAGGCCACCGCGAACGGCTTCCGGATGCTCTTGATATGCGTCTTGCCGTTCGGGAAAACGTAATCGCTTCGGCGCTCGATCCCCTGCAGGACGTCCAGGAGATCCCGGCCGAGCGGGATCGTCCGCTCTTTCTTGCTCTTCGAGTTCGTCACGGAAATTGTTAGGCGACGGGCCGGAAAAGAGATCTGGCTCCAGCGAAGGGAAAGAATCTCCGAAAGCCTCATCCCCGTTAGCAGCGCGATTTCGACGACCGGCCTTGTCCGCTCCGGCGTGGACGCGATGAGGCGCCGCATATCCTCATCAGTCAGGCCGAGCTCGAGGATTTTTTCTTCTCGGGAATTTTGCTCTTCCAGACGCTTGACGCCCTTCTGCCCTATCGGATTCAAGCCGATGAGTCCGTCACCTACGGCTGCGTTTAGGATGCTCACCAGCAGCGAGCGCTCGCGGTTGACGGAGGCCGGTTTGAGGCCGGATTTTATTCTCTCCGTCATGTAATCCCGGACGACATTTGGCCGAATATCGACGAGGGCGACGGTTTTGAATTTTCGATTGAGGGCCTTGAGGGACGTCTCATCCCGGGCCGCTGAGCGTTTCTGCTTCCAGGTTGCTGAATCTAGGAGAGTCCTGGCGTACTCGCCGAATGTATCCGCCGATTTTGGGGGCCGGATTTTCTCAGCGAGTTTTCCCGCCCTAGCCGCAAGCCGGAGTTCAGCGAGAAATGTTTTCGCTTCTTCTTTCGTGTAGCCGGCGAATCGGCGGACCCGAACATAGTTCAACGTGACGTCAGTAAGGTAATAGCCGGGCTTGCCTTCGGAGCCCTTAATAAATTTCAGGTTGTTTTCTTCCTTGCGTTCTTTCATGCGTCCCCCTTAGTGAATTGAGACGGGCGCTCCCTGAAGCCGTTGTAAGGGAGCCAGCATGGAGAGGCTGGGGGCCCCAGGGAGCACACCGTTTAATTTCATTTCATCCCCCGTTTCTTATTCGATGCTACTCCAAAAGCCTCGATCTCCGCAAGTATCGAAGGCGGCAAATTTTCAACCGGGTCCAAGGTCTCTTTGACGAAGTATTTGCCGAGCGTCTCTGACCGTACGATCGTCAGGCCGGGGCGGATCTCGATTTCATTTTGAAGGTGCAGAAGATTCTCGATATTCATTTTGCCGGCAGTATTCCCGCTCCGTCCGCTACAAGAAAAAGAAGATCGCGGATTTCTTTTTTAGATTTTTTGAGCGCGATACCTAGTCCGAGAGCGATCCCCACGAAGGTTTCTTTTCCATTATGTCTAACGCGCCAACTCCCTTTTCCCCCTTTCACAACTCCCATTTTTTCCGCATCAAACCCAAGTGCTTTACAAGCTTTAATAAATTTCAGGGCCTGGTCGTGTTCTGCCGCAATCCAGGCATCGACTTCTGGATGATTCCAGCACACCTCAAACTGTCCCTTAGAATTTCTCTTAGCATTTTTAATCATGAAGATCTCCTTTTTATTTTTTCTTCAAAGGTTTCCCTTCGATGAAATTCTTGAGATCAATCTCCCGGATACGGACTAAGTGCCCGATCTTGAAACTTTTCAAGCGGCCGGAGCTGATAAGTCCGTAGGCCGTGGTCCGCGAGATCTTAAGAATCCCCATGACTTCTTCGACCGTCAGATATGTTTTCATGCCTTTCTCTATCCTTTATAAGTATCTGTAAGTATCTACTAATATCATTAAATATCTGCTTTGTCAAGAAGAATTTTACATTGATCCATGGAATTTGATATCCTCTGAGCCAATGGAAAAAGACCTAATGACAAAAAAGGAAGTCTTGGAATATCTCCGATTATCAAATCGAAGTCTTTATTTATTGATGAAAAGCCGTGCATTTCCTTACATCAAATTAAAGCGGCGTGTCCTCTTCCGAAAGCGTGATATCGATATTTTTCTGGAATCGAAGACGGTCAAATAACTATGCCTCTATCCTGGTCCCTCTCCAACTCGATCTCCATGGATAAAAGGCCGTCCCCACTGCACCGGGGGAATCGGCCCGGACCCCAAAGGCAGGCAGGCAGGGACGGCCGCGTTTTTCATTCCTGGTCCTTGTAATGATTTGGGGTCAAATCGTTCGCGTCTTTTTTATCTGCAAGCCGCCGAAAGGATTTTTTGATTTCGTCATTCTCTCGCTCAATCGCCTCTTTTTCTTTTTCAACAGCCTTGGCTTCTTTCTCTGTCTTCTCAGCCTGTTCCCTGGCGTTTTTTTCGATCCATTCACCCAAGGTCAATCCGACTTGCTCATGCTGGCCATCGGATACTTTCTCGGTCGGCGTTTGAGTTTTGGCCGTGGCCAATTTAAGATCGTCCTCTTCGTCTTCGCCTTTTTTCTCTCGCGCCCAATCTGGCACTAGTCCGCTCGGGTCGGGTTTAAGGTCGGGATCGTCCGGCTTGTCTTTGAGGTCGTCCGGGCATAGCAGCCGATCTAATTCTTTTTGAGTTTTCACCGGGTCCGGCTTGGTCAACTTCGGGACATTTGTCCTGAGGTCCGCGCCATCGTCTTTCATATTTTCCGGGTCAAGCAGGTCCGAAACCTCTTTTGATATTTTCGACGTGGTCATTTCTTACCTTCCCCGCCCTTTTTCGTCATCACCGACGTTGTTGTCAAAGACGCGCCGCTCGGAAGTTCCAGGCGATAGTAAAGCTCATACTTACCCTGACCTGTTTGATAACCGCTTGCCAGGGTCAAGTGAACGCGGGTATCGTCCTTAAATTGAACCTCAGCGATGATCTTTTCCAGCTCGGGCAAAAATTTCTCATGCAGCCGGGGGTCAAGCCGGACGTCGCGTAAGGATTGCGCGTCGAGATTCTCCCACACCATCCCGTATATAAAATTCCCGGTACATAATTGGACGTCGTTTGTCGCCCGCTCCCTATCAGCGTCCGCGCCGGCGTAGCCTTCATAGACGGCCCCGATTCCATGCTCTAGAGTTTCAATTTCGCTCTTGAGTTTTTGAATTTGCGTCGCCGCCGGATAGCTCATCGCGTATCTCAACTCAACCCGCGCCTGCGCTTCCTCTTTTTCAAGCTGGATAATTTCGGCCCTAAGTGATCGAATGATCCGAGCCGCCCCCGCGAGTTTTTCCTGCGTCTCAATCCTTGCGCTCTTTTCTCGCTCCCCCGCGGCCATCATTTCAGCGAGTCCGGCTTGCCCGTCTTTCACCTGTTCGCCGATCGTCACCGCGTCCACATCGGCCGCCCGCGCCTTCGCCATGAGCCGATCTTCGAGCGCGTGATACTCGCTCACGGCCTGGGTATAGGCCGCCCGCTTTTTCGTGAGTTTATCCTGGGCGTCGGCCTGGGCCTTTTCATAGCCCTTCCGTTTCCCGTCCATTTCGCGGTCTAACCGCTCGCACTCTTTTTTGATTTCTTTTTCGCGTTCCTTGAATTGCTCAAGGATGGTCTGTGTCATGGTCATTTTTTCCTCCAAATAGAATTTTTATCGAATAGGTCAAAAAACGGCCTCGTAGTTTGACCTGTGCAGGCTTTTAATCTTTTGGTCCATACCAAGGTAGCCGTCATTTGCGTCCTCATTAATCCATATCGCCGGAATCGTCATCGATGATGATGACCTTTGGCGATCCTTCGCGTTTTCGCCGTTCCATGTAATCTGGATAGGGTTTCTTCGTCTTCGGGTCCAAGTCGGATGTTGTAAGAAAACTCAGCGGCTTGCCGGGAGGAGCGAATTTAAATCTCGGTCCAAATAACCTCTTCGTTAATCTGGCAAGCGCAGAAAGTTCACCCGGAGCGGTTTTGCCATCGTGCGCAACCGTCATCCCGACCGTTTGGACAGGTCGGCCCGTCACCTTGCTGAGTACCTGTAGAAAAATGTTCATTTCTTCCTCCCGGTTTGAATGTCATTCGTTGTAATAACGCGGCTCATTTTCCGGGACTCCGGTTTCAACCGAATGACTTCCAGGTGATCAAACTGCGAATCGCCGCCACCAAAATTGTAATACTGGCCGTGGCCGTCATAAAAGTCACGCTCGATGAATCCGATATAACCCTTGCCGCTTTCGGATCTCGCGGCCAGAACACAAGCGCCGGCGGCAGAGTTCGCCAGGTCGTCATGCCCGCCCGCGTAGTGCGTTATCAAATCCTTCCCCCCGCTCCGGGCCCGCCGCTCAAGGCCCGTGAGCTGAGCGAGAAGGCGCTTATTATCCAATAATTCAACAGTTCCATTCGAGATTAAGGGAAGAAAATTCAAATAGAGTTCGCTTGCCGTCAACTCCGAGTTCTTGACCTCAATCTCATGTGTCCGAAAAGCTTCGGCAACCCATTCCGCCGCGTATTTGTCGGATTCCACGCTCGAGATATTGAACGATTTCAGGACGTTGGCGAATTCGGCGACAACGCCCTGGGGCTGGAATGGCGGCCTTCGCTCCCGGAGAACGTCCAAGACGATTTTTCCCGAGCCCTCCCGGTGACAGATCCCCATTGTAAAAGCGTCTTGCCTTCCGCCGCTCGGATCGATGAATCCAAAGTAATCCGCGCCGTCGATTTTCGGCAATTCATGCCGGCTTGGGATCATGACGGCCTCGACAAGCTCCGCTGTGATAAAGGCTTCAATGTCCTCTCGCCACTCCGATTCCCACTCGCTCCGGGCCGCTTGCGGATCTTCCTTCAGCGCATTGTCGATCACCCGGCCGTCGATCATCGGGTTCATCGTCTTCGTCGCCGCCTTCCAAATTAATGGACCTCCGGGCTTGCCGAAGTTCGCCTTGTATTGCTCCCATAAAACGCCGGTCCGGCTGTATGGCGTGCTGATTCCCAAAAGCAAACTTTCTGGAATCGTCGCCAGGGCGGGCCGAATCGCAGCCAGGATCTCCTTGTCCGGATTTGCAGAATCCTCCGAGCGGTAAAAGGCCAGCTCCTCCAAGATCGCTGTTAGGATCGTGTAGCCCCGGACGCTCCGAAAACTGGCCGTCTTCACGCCGATGCTGATCCCATTCCGGAGATCGATCGTTTCCTGCGTCTCTCTCTCAATCATCCCCTTTAGGCATTTCACCCCATGAAAGATTCCGGAGATATATGCCTTGATAATCCCGGCCTGGGCTTTATCGACGGCGATGATAAAGACCCAACCTTTTTCCCCCGGGCTCAGGTATGCCGTCCAATCCTTGAAACAGGCCAAGAAGACAGCGATCAGCGCCGACGTGTAGGACTTCCCGCTCCGCCTTCCGGCAATAACAAAACTCTCCCGGACCTTCTCCCCAGGCGTGTACTCAAAGCCTGTGCAGTCCTTGAATAAGGCCAGATCCTCAGCGCCCTCAATCGGCAATCCGAAGAGGCCGCGAAGATAGACTTCCCATGCGTGCCATGTCGAAGGATTCTTGAACAGCGGCCGAAAAATATCCTTTCTGTACCAAGCGTCAATGACGTTCACGGCTTGCCCTCCAGCGATTCATCCGCCTTCGTGAGTGCCTGGATGAGCGCGGGCAAAAGCTCAGCGTGAAGCGTGAGGCCCTTTTGCGTAGCCCTCCATTGACCGTCATCGCACTCGATCCAGGTCCTGATATCGACATAGACCTTGCCTTTAAATGTCTGAAGATGAATCCTCACGCTCCGCCCGCTGCCGTTCTCAATGCTCTCAATTAAAGTCTGCTTTGTCTCGCTCATGACTTCACCTCTTCCGGCTTCTGAATTTGTGACGACGTTGCCCCAGGATCGATTTTGATAGGCTCCGCGTCCGCGTGGCCATCCTCCCCCTTGTTCTTATCCTGCCTGCCAAGCTGGTCAGGCTGGGCCTGTTTGTCTGCTTTCTCCGCGTCTATCTCAGCCGCTATCTCAAGCGGAGACAGGACCCGCTCCCCGACACGCTTCGAGATCCCCAGGGCTTCGAGGTCCCTTCGTATGCTCTCACAATAGGTGATATAGGACTTCGCCATGACGGGGTTCAATTCGCCTCCCTTAAACACGCCCACTTTCTTAATGTACTCTTCTATGCAACGGACAGCACTCAGCTTCGAAATGGCCCGGTCAACGAGTACCAGTTGAGCCGTGGTCAGATCCGCCTCACGTGGCCCCAAGTCTTCGATCAATCCATCCCGGGCGGCTTGAAGATACACCCTCAAATCTGTTCGCCGCTGTACCATGAGAGAGTAAGCGCCATGTTTGACTTTGACGCCGGGCTTCCGGCCAGGCCGCTTTTTCTCTTTCTTTTGAGGCTGATTCTCTGTCATTTATAACCTATTGAATATAATTGAATTGCGTTTTTTGGCATTTATCAAACACGTCAATAATCACGTCAATTTTCCTTCGCATATGGGGAAAAACATGGAGTACCAGTCCAGCGCTCTCCCGCCGATCCCGAAAGGATAAAGACGACGCGGGAACGGCTTTGCTTTGCCGCCTTTCGTCCAATAGTCTCCATTCGTCTCAGACTGTGTATATTGAGATTATTGGTATTATTGAGATTATTGAGACTATTGAAGACCTTCCCAATAGTCCCAATAGTCTCAAAAGTCTCATTAATCTCATGAGTCTCATATAGGGATGGCGTGAGATTATTGACGTTCACTTCGGCAACTCCCAACTTGAAGTCTTGAATTGTCCGTAGCCTGAAACTCGGGAGATAACGCCGATTTTCTTCCGGACGCGGAAAAGGCAGGGCCGACTGATTGATTCTTTTTTTGCGGCTTGGAGCAAGTTTTGCAGTTCAACCGGACCTCCTTTGAGTTGGCCTATCAGCCATTCGGCGGCGAAATCCCCTTCGGCGGCTTGGCCTGGATCTCGCCGTTGAAGGATCTCATCCGCGCCGATGTTAATGATATTTGGTTCGAATTCGACCCGCCCCCCGTCTCCTATGGTAAAGGCGATTGTTCCCGGCATTTTGGCATAGTTGCATTTCGCCGGAGCCAAGAGTCGCCGCTCCGGATTATCAGGATCGATTCCCAAGGCCAAGACGGATCGAGGGGTCGCGCCGTATGCAACCGATCCCCCGATACGATTTAGCGCGCCGGACTCATCGGTTCGTTTATTCAAATGGCAGATACCAAGGACCGCCGCTCCCGTCTTTTCAGCTATGGCCGCAAGCGGACGGAGCAGAGCGCGTCTCACGTCGGGATCCCGGAAATAATCCGTCCCTGCTTTCAGGAACGCGTTCAAGGGATCGACGACGACAAATTTGATTCGCGGATTCTGCGTGAGGGCCTGTTGTAAGGGACCGAAGATTTCCCCGACATCAAGGTCTTCGGCTTCTATAAAGAAGATTCGGGCAAGATCCGCGCCGTTTACTTCGGCTCGCGGTCTGACCGCTTGAGCGATCGGGTCTTCGGCCGCAAGAATGATCGAATCACAATCCAGGACAGCTCCGGTTGAATCCGGGAGCGGTTCACCCCGGCTCAATCTTGCCGTGATTGCATGGGCAAGCGTTGATTTCCCTCCCCCGGCGCTCCCGGCTAAAAGCGACAGCATCCCGAGCGGGATCCGGCCTGACCAAAGCCAAGAAATGGCTTTCGATTCAACGGCGGACAAGGGTTTGAGGCTCGTAACGGGATTCTCGAATTCGTCGATCTCGCGGACGAGTTCCCGGATCCGCCCGAGCGCCTTTTCGTCTTGGGTCCCTGTCTTCAGCTCGGTCCGCTTTTCTTGATCGAGGAGCTTTATCAACTCTCCATTCTTCCTGGCCCGGAGGAGCCCGTTGACCTTGAGCTGGAACGCCGCGGAGGATAAGCGATAGCAGCCTTCTTGCTCGGCGAATAACGAGGCCAAGGATAAACCACAACGCGCCGATAGTTTCCCGTCGTCAATTTCGCCGTGTTCCTCTTCCCAGAGATCGGAAATGGCCACGGCTATTTTCCGACGCGGCCCAGTGAACAAGTCCAGGGAATAACGCGGGGTATCTTGGAGTTGGGGAGAAACCTTTGCGCTGAAGAGAATTTCCCTTTCGTCGCTGACACTCATTTCGCCCGTCCTTTTCCATGCCCGGATAGCACCGTCCCCGCTTCGATCGCCGCTATATTGAGCCGGATCTGCCGTCCGATTTTCAGAACGGATCCTTCCGGCAGCCGGCCTCTGGCCGCGAGAGAATATAGGGTCTTCGGCGATTTCATGCCGAAATATTCAGCGGCAACGGGGATCGAGTACCAACGGCGGGGTTCCATGGGTTTTATTTTATTCTCGGTTGCGCGACTTGTTTTTTCGCTTTTTCGAGGAATACATCCTGCGGCTCATTTCCGACCATTTCAGCCGGGAAAATATCTTCAACATCACATTTAAAAAATTGGGCGAGCTTTTCTTTGGTTTTCTGCGTGGTCCTCGATTCAAAACCCGCTTCTAGATACCAGAGGCAAGCGATCGAGATACCAGCACCGACGGCGACCTGGGCTTGCGTCAGACCTTGGCTTTCCCGGAGCGATCGCAATTTATTCCACCCTATGAAAGCCGGCGCTGGGTCCCATTTTATTTTTCTCATCTCATATCTCCTATATTCCTTGACATTAGATTATTTCAGTATTAATATAAGACTTATAATGACAGGCGTCAAAGGTCACAATAACAGGTTAAGGACATGAATAAAGCTACGACAATAAGGCGGGATAAAGAAAGCCGGAAAATATCTATTTCGACAGAGCCGGATATTCTTTCCGATGATCGGATTAAATTTATCATCGAAAATATGACACGTCGAAATGCGCGAATACTTAAAGATTTTCAGAAAGGTCGGTCGCATCCGCCCTTTTGTGTCTGTTGGCTTTGCTTATGGAGGAAGTACGAAAAAGTACGGCTCTCCGGCCACCCCTATGATTACACAACCTTTCTCGCCTATGATATCATGGAAGAGGTTTTCGGCCCTTTCCAATATGAGCCTATTAAGAAAATTCCAATCAAAATGCTCGCAAGGGAAGTTATTCAGCGCCTGCCGATCATCCATCCCGACACAAAGAAAATACTGAATAGGTTCACTAGGGATCTGTTCCGAGACCGTTTCATTGAGTATTCAAGAAAGAAAAGATATCAATCGGATAGCCTGCAAAATCTTATAGAACAACTTATGTATCAGATTCACCGCGAGGGGGGAAGATATGTACCAGCGCAGGAATTTGGCCCGAAGGCCATCCGCGGATTGAGGCCATCTGGGCCGAAGGCCATCCACATTTTAAGGCCATCAACGCGCGCACTTCTGCCCTCGAAGATTGCCCAATATATTTACTCGCAGCCCGACCACAAGGCCACACAACGCGAGCTACAGCGCCTTACGAATAAGCGTAAGGCCGATCTCGAAGAGACTCATGAATGGCTTAAATGGCGATACGGGATAATAACCCCGCCACATAAGAAATGGGAATCGACTATCTATATAGGGACAGAGCCAAAATTCCCTAGAAAACCGCCAGGGAGGCGGCTCGGACGGCCCCGTCCTTTATAGACGTGTCCAAAAATTGTACAAAATAATTGACGGGATTATTGGTGTCTTGAGCGATAAAAATCTCCTTGACAGAGTGGCCGAGCAATATTATCATTATGGAGGGTGAAAATATGGAAGCAGTCGAGTTAGATGCCTTGGCGTTGGAATACCAGGGAAATTACGGGAATGCCATCGGGGATTTGAACCTCTCGGATTTCGTGAATAATCCCTTTCTCAACTGCGAAATTGGCATCCTTTGTTTGGGCTTGAAGAAAAAGGCCTGCGACTTCATCTTCGGTAAGTTTGGTATGCCGGGAAATGACCGCTCCGATTCTCTTCTGGTTGCTAAGAACCCCGTCTAATCTTTCCCGTAAATCCTTCTCCTCAAATCTCTGCCCTTGATTCGCATTGAATCCGACACCGTGGAACATGAATGTTGCAGTAGATGTAGCATAACGTTTCTTTCCAGCTAAGAATATAACATTTCCGATGGAATCCACGTTGCTGACATTATGCATTATCAATTCAAAAGGCATTCCCTTTAAGACGTTGTATAGATTCATCCCCTCCATTACCATGCCGCCCGGAGTGGAAAGTAACAAGGCAACTTTTTGAACTTTCAAGTTGGCGCAATTGCTCATAACGGCAATAAGACTCTCGATCGTTTTTAAGCTGATTTCCGCCGAAAAAGAAATATAAACAAGGGGTGCACCTACAGGTATTTCCATTGCTAAAAACTCCTTACCGGAGCTATTTATAATTATGGCATTATAGTTTAGGATGTCAATAGAATATTTTTGAAAAATTGACGGGATTTTTGACGTCCTTGAACGGGAATACCTAAGAATATTAGAGAATGCCTAAGACACTTTCTCGGGGAAAAACGATTTTCCAGGGAGGCTTTTAAGGATTAGGAATCCCTTGCTCTATCCATACTGAGCTACAGGCGCACCCTGCGCTGATCGCGGATTCAATATAGCGGATTGCCTCTGATTTTGCAATCAGGTTAGACACAACTTGCGAGATCGCGCCGCTTCTCTTGGGTCGAGGCTTTTCCTATTTTCTCAAGCCCCGGACAAAACTCCTCAAGTGCTCTAGGATGGATTTCTTGTTCGTGCCGGCCTGGATGTCCTTTTCGGACAGCTCCTTGATCTTCCGCAAAAATTCTTCGTTTTGCTTGTTGCGAGCACTGACAATCTCGGCGATCACCTCGGCCAGGGCAGGAATCTGGCCGAGCAGGGCGCCAAAATCTTCCGCTTCGATCTCTAAAAGCTCCGATTCTTCGTCAACGATCCCCGTCGCGGTTCTTGGCATCCCTGTGAAAAGCGACATTTCGCCAAAGATGCCGCCCGGACCGACGGCGAATTCCGAGAGATATTTTTTGCCGTTTTCTTCATAGACGATCTCTCCGCGGATCTTTCCTTTGGCCACGACGAAACTGCTTGTCCCCTTGTCTCCCTGCCGGAAAAGCACTTCGCCTTTCGTGTAGGCGTGCCGGTCCACAATCGAGGCCAGGGACCTAAGCTCTTTTTCTGAAACGATAAGATCCTCGGCTTTTTCTCCCGGCCGGCCACGCAGGAAGGATGAATACATCAGGTCCAAGAATGTCCTTTCTTGTTCGCTCTCCCTTGAAGGGACGGCCGGTTCAACTGGGCCGGTCGGTTTTTCGCGGACGGCCGCCAGAGCATCCCGGACTTGATCGCCGAGGGCGATGGCCACCTCGATTTTTTTCCGGCGTAGCTTGTACCAGGCCAGCCTTCCGACCTCGCTGACGATCGAGTTTTTCCTGGCAAAATCCGTGATCCAGAATTTGAGGAGATAGGAGACTCCGACATCATCATAACTTGTGATAAAGGCCAGGGGGGCCGGGGCCTTCAACACATCGGGGCAATCCCGGGCCGCTTCGATCAAGGTCTGAATCACCTCGGCCGCCGGCGCTTTGTAGCTAATTTTGAAAGGCAGGATCAGCGCAGTCTTTGTGTCCGGCTGCGAAAAATTGACGATTCGTTCCGAAGCCACAATATTGTTCGGGATCACGACGACGTTGGAATGGCGGTCGAGGAGTCGCGTTTCCCGCCAATTGGTATCCACGACAACGCCTTCGTGCGGCCCGATGCCGACCCAGTCTCCCCGGCTGAACGATTTCGTGAAATGGAGCGACATCCCCGAGAGGATATTGTTCAGAACACCCTGCAAAGCCAGGCCCAGGACCATTGTCAAGATTGCCGACGTGGCCAGAAAAGGCCCAATATCGGCTTTAGCGATGTTCTTGAGAACGACAAACAAGACGATGAGATAAATAATCCCCAGGATCAGGCCGTGCAGGACGTTCGGGCAAAGGATAGGGCTTGCGCTGTCGTGCATGCCAGGCCAGCAGGACGGCATCCAATAGCCGGATAAAAAAGAAGAAAATTAAAAAAATGAAGACGGCATTCAGGTATTGACGAAATTTATCGCTGACCGGAAGGGCCGCCTGTTTCATGATAATGATAGCCAGAAGAAAAACGGCCGGCAGGATGAGGCGTGTCAGAAAAACGCCCCCGGGGCTTTGCCGGGAAACGGAAAGCTTGGCCAGGATGATCCGCAACAAGAAATAAATCCCCAAGGCGGCGATCAAAGTCAATAGGGAAATGGCCAAGTCCTGAAACAAAAAGGCCTGGGAAGCGCTTGGATTCGTCATAGCCATGTGGTCTCCATGATAAGGATTTTAGATGCGATCGATCAAAATTGTAAGCGCATTCCTCCTTGGGCGCAATCCGAGCGGGGAAAAGCTTTCTGGGCCAGGCGGCGGATAGCCCGGACTTGGCGGTCGGAATGGTCGGGGTTAAAATGGGACAGCAGCAGTTTTCGAACACCCGCTTGCCGCGCGATTTTCGTCCCTTCCAGCCAGGTGCTGTGGCCCCAACCACGGTGTCCTGCGGCGTATTCTTCGGGCGTAAACATGGCATCATAAACTAGACACGAAGCGCCGCGCACGAACGCGGCCAGCCGTTCGTCGAGGCCAGTCTCGGGGTGTTCGGTATCCGTGGCAAAAACAACCGCCCGACCGTTCCGCTCCAGCTTGTAGGCGACGCTCCCCTGCGGATGGATCAAGGGGCAGGTTGTGACCTTGATTCCACCCACCAGAATGCCTCGCCGGCCGACTTTTTTAAAAATCTTTTTGGATGGCGTTTCTTCCAACCTCATGGGAAATAGGGCACCTGACATCAAGCGGCTGAGGTTTCTTTTCGTCTCTTCCGGTTCGGTGAAAGAATAGATCGCGATTTTAACGCTTGGAGAAAAAAGCGGCGCAAAAAAAGGCAGGCCGATGACGTGGTCCAGGTGGAAATGTGTGAGAAGGAGGGTCAGATGGAGCGGCGTCGACCTTTTCTCCGCAACCAGCTTCTCTCCGAGCCCCCGCATTCCCGTGCCGGCATCGATAATCAGCATTTCGTTCGGGCCGGCCGCGACCGATGCACAAGACGTGCGTCCGCCGAATTCCAGAAAACGCCTGTCCGAGACAGGGACTGTCCCCCGCACGCCCCAAAATTCAAGCTCCATTCCGGCGCTTCCTTTCATTTGACCTTCAGACTATAAACTGTGTCCCATTGCTTGGGCGGTGGATTCAGCCTGTAATTCTGGCAGCGATCGATATAAATCGCGGCGAGAGGATCGTTGGTCAATTTCCCGAATAGCGCAATCCCCCTCTCCCACTCCTGATTCCTGTAGGCCTCCAAGCCCTGATGGAAGAAGTCAATATTTTCGATTTCCGCCGGAGCCAGCTTATCTTTCTCGCCGATGATCTGAAAAACCCTGACCGGGATTTGTTTGCCGACAACCCTCAGGATGTCCGCTTGTCGGGCCGCTAGAATATCTTTCACTCGCTCATACGTTCCTTCCCCGGCCAGGATGGAGACTTGATACTGTTTACAGGCGCTCTCGAGCCGGGCCGCCAGGTTGATCGTATCGCCCATGGCCGTGTAATCAAAACGCCGGCTTGACCCCATGTTCCCGACTACGGCCGGGCCGGTGTTGAGGCCGATGCGCATCGTGATTTCATGGCCGTAGCGTTTCAGGAATTCAGGCCGGAGTTCCTTGAGCCGTTTCTGGCATTCCAGGGCTGCCCGGCAAGCCTTCAAAGCGTGGCTGGGTTCATCGAGCGGCGCATTCCAGAAGGAGACGATGGCGTCGCCCTCATACTTGTCGAGCGTGCCGCCCGCATTGAGAATGATGTCCGTCATCTCGGAGAGATAGGCGTTCAAGAGCTTGACCATTTCTTCAGGCGTCATCTTCTCCGAGATCGAAGTGAAGCCGGCGACATCCGAGAAAAACGATGTGATCTCCCGCTTCTCTCCTCCCAGTTGGAGCAGCTTGGGATTCTGGATGATGCGCTCGATGACAGCGGGACTCAGGTAATGACGAAAAACACTTTTAATGAACCGGCGCTCCTTTCCTTCGATGCTATAGTTGAGGACAGAGGCTCCGATCAGAGTCAAGACAACGACAAATTCTGGAAAGACAAACTCCAGCCAGTACCCGAGAATAAAGGCGACACAAGCGGCGGCCCAGGGCACGGCCAGGCAGACAAGAAAAATGAGCGTAACCCTCCAGATCTTGTGGAGCAGCGACACGGAAACCCCGGCGAGCAAGGCCAGGATAAAGGCCAGGGCAAAGAGGATCATTTTGGCGGGGAGACGGATAAAATTTCGATTCAGCAGTGTATCCAAAGCGGCGGCCTGGATTTCGGTGCCGGGGATGACGGCGCTCAGCGGGCTGGATTTCAAATCAAGAAGGCCGACGGCGCTGAGCCCCACCATGACGATTTTCCCGGCGAATTCCTTGGGCGGGATCTGGGCCGTCTTGCCCTCTTGGATCTGCGCCCAGGAGTTAATGAGCGTCGCAATCGGATAGGTCCGGTAGGTCCCCCTCTGATAGGTCCCGGTCCGGTAGGTCCCGGTCGGCCCGAAAAAGCGAATGATCATCTGGCCCGTTTCATCTGTTGGCACGCGGGCACTCTCTGGATGACCCTGAACAAAATTCGCCATGGCCACGGGGACGGAAGGGAACGTCAGGCCTTTATAGGAATATAAGAGAGGCAGCCTGCGGTAAATCCCGTCGCCATCCGGGTTCACGCGGACATTCCCCACTCCTTTTGAAGCCTGGAGGAAAATGGGGAGTGGCAGTGTGACGGATTGAAAAGACCCTCGAAACACCGGCAAAGCTCCGTTCTTCAGCGAAAAGCCTCGTAAAAGAGCTTCGGACGTCTGATCGCTTTCCTTATCTTCGATGCTCAAAAATATGGGGAACAGAATATTCCCAGTCTCGGCCATGGCCTCGGCCAGCTTCCGATCGTCCTCGAGGCCTGCCCTCGAGCTTTCTGTCATCGAAATATCGAAAAAGCAGGCCTTGGCGTCTCCGGCCTTCAAATATTTAATGAGATAGCTGTATATTTCCCTGGGCCAGGGCCAGGGCAAGCTCTGCTGTTTCTCATAGACATCCAGGCTGTACTGGTCGACCAGGACCAGGACAATCTCCTTGCTGGCCCGGCCGGGGCTCGAAAAAAGCCGGAGCCTGGCATCCCAGGATTTCCACTCGAGCGCCTGAAAGAAATGGAGGGCATAAAGGGCAAGGCCGATACCGAATGCCGCGGCACCGACAAGGATCCCTCGGATGATCTTTTTATGCATAAAGAATCCGCACAGCGGAGGGATGTTTTGCTACTTCAAGGAATTCACGTACTGCTTGAATCTCTCTGTCCGAACAGCCTCAATCTTAGGAAGGGAGCCCAGCGATGCCATCTCTTTCTGAAGGCTGGCGATTCGGTCCTCGGGCGTGGGATGCGTTTTGAACCATCCTTTCCCCGATGCCGACGAAGAATCGCCGACCATGGTCTGGAGAAAACGCGTGATGCCGCTCGGGTCGAATCCCGTCTTGGCGCCGAATTTGACGGCCAGGCGGTCCGCTTCGTATTCGTATTTGCGGTCATACCCTCTCTCGATCAGCTGTTCGGCAATATCGCCCAGCACGTTCTCGAAAATGTTCGTCAGCTGGGCCAGGTTTTCGGGGCCGTACCGCTGGGCGGCCTGCTGTCCGATGAGCTTGAAGGCATCCACCAAGCGCGACTTCTTGATAGACTGAAGCCCGTGCTTGGCGCACACATGCCCGACTTCATGAGACAGGATCAGGCCGAGTGATTCTTCATCTCGGCAGCGGCGCAGAAGACCTTTAGTGATGAAGATCATCCCGCCCGGCGCGGCCAGGGCATTCACTTCTTCGGTATCCAAGACCAGGAAATGCCAGCCAGCATAGATTTCGGGACGGTCCGAATAGACCGCCACGGCGTTCCCCACGAGGTTGATGTACTGCGTGAGATTGTCATTTTTATAAGCGGGATATTTGGAGAGAATCATGGCGGCCACGGATCGGCCGATGAAATATTCCTCCTCTTCGCTGATTTCCGAAAAGGTGCTGCGCACGGCTTCGCTTGTCTTGACAATCGCGTCCCTGTCCTTGCTGCTCATCTTCCCCTGAGTGGTCAGGATATCCGCCCCTTTCTGAACGACCGAGCAGCCGGCGAGGAATAGCCCTAGACCCGCGATGACAAGAACGGCGGCAAAAACCCGAGGCGCGCTCATTTGGCACCTCGGAATTCGCCCAATTTGCCTTTTCTCAGAAAATCCTCGACCTGGGCCAGCACAGTCTTGAGCTGAAGCATTTGATCGACTCCGGCAAAATTCATGTCCGCATGCTTGGCCTTGTAGCTGTCTTCGACCTGTTTATTGAAGCCTTTTCCGGCCAGGGCCACCTCGGAGGCGGTGGCCTGCGTTTTCATGCTCTTGTCCATGGCCAGGAGGTTGAATTTCGTCACTTCCACGGCGCTCCCATGGATCCAGCCGACGACCCCGCCCGATGTTTTCACCTGGATCCAGCCGCCGGCTTCGCTCACTTTTTCGAGACGATCGCCCGCTTTAAGGGCGGCCAGCGCTTGTGAAAAATATTGGGGGCCTTTCCTCAGCTGGGTCGTCTGGATCTTGACGACCAATGTCTCGGCGGCGAGCGTAACGGCCAGGACCAAAAGGGTGGTCAATAATGCCGCGTAGAACCTTGGCTTTCGCATGGCGACCTCCTTTGTTGTCGTTTCAATCATAGGCAAAAGGTTCAGGCAAAGTCAACCGCAGGGCCCGCGGCGCATAGCTTTTCCTTGAGGAGGCTGTTGCGCTTAACGGGCTTGTCGTTCTTGATGGCGATATAAAGGGCCTTATAGGACCCGATGACGATGCTCAGCTTCTTGGCCCTGGTCAGCGCGGTATAGAAGAGGTTTCTCTGGAGCATGATGAAATGCTGGGTCAGGAGGGGCATGACCACGGCCTGATATTCGCTGCCCTGGGCCTTATGGACGGAGACGGCATAGGCCAGGGTGATATCCTCGATCTCGTCTTTCTCGTAGAATACCGGCCGGCCGTCAAAATGGACAATCAGCCTGTACTGCGCCCTGTCGATGTGGACGACGCTCCCGATGTCTCCGTTGAAAACATCCTTCTCATAATTGTTCCGGATCTGCATGACTTTGTCGTGGACCCGGATCTCGCGGCTGCCGATCTTGAGGCCCTCCTGGGAAGCGTTCAACTTCCGCTGGAGTTCGGCGTTCAGCCGGTCGACGCCGACAAAGCCTTTGTACATCGGGCTGATGACCTGGATCTGGGGCGAGAGGGGGCTGAGCTTGAGCTTTTGCGGAATCCCGAAGCTGCAGAGTTTTAGGATGGTCTGAAACACTTTCTGCTCGTCTTCCTGATGGATGAAATAGAAATCGGAATTCTTGTCGTCGCGCGCAGGATAGAGGATGGTCTGTCCCTGGTTGATGCGGTGGGCGTTGGTCACGATCAGGCTGTCCCGTTCCTGCCGGAAAATCTCGTCCAGCCTGATCACGCTGGCCTGCTGCGACTCGATCAGGTCACGGAGCAGTGTGCCGGGGCCGAGGGCCGGCAGCTGGTCCTTATCCCCCACAATAATCAGCCGCATCGATGAAGGAATGGCTTTGATCAGGGAATACATGAGGGCCAGGTCGACCATGGAAAATTCATCGATGATGATGGCATCGCCCGCCAGCGGGTGTTTTTCATTGCGTCGAAAAACGCCCAGCTTCGGGTTGAACTCGAGCGTGCGGTGAATAGTCTTGGCCTCTTTCCCGGTTGTCTCGGACATGCGCTTGGCCGCCCGTCCCGTGGGAGCCGCGAGGAGCGCCTTGCTCCCCCATTTATCGAAAACGGCCGTAATGGCCTTGATGATCGTCGTTTTTCCCGTGCCCGGGCCGCCGGTAATGATCAGGATTTTTTTCTGGAAGCTCTCCCGGATCGCCCGTTTTTGCTGGGCCGAAAATTCAAGCCGGACCTCCTTCTCCACGTCCGCAATGACTTGGTCGACGTCAAAGGGGGGCGGGGAAAACGGCGCCCGGGCCAGAGTGTGGATGGACCGGACGACCTCTTCCTGGGCTTGGTAAAAAAAAGGAAGGTAAATCGCTGAATCGTGGGCCAGGGTTTCGGCGATGACGAGCTTTTTTTTCTTCAGCTCGTCCAATGCCTGCCGGAACTTTTCCTCGCCGACCTGGAGCTCTTCCTGGCAGCGTGTTTCGAGGTCGCCGGCAAAAGAAAAAATGTGGCCCTGCTCGTTGTCCTTTTCCAGGAGGTAAAGGATGAAAGCCTTGACCCTCTCCACCGAGGTGGGGTCCATCCCCAGCTTAAGAGCAATCTGGTCAGCCGTCTTAAAACCGATGCCCCAGATTTCCAGACAGAGCTGATAGGGATTGGTCTTCAGGATCTGATAGGACTTCTGCCCATAATGCCGGTAAATTTTGGTTGCCAGGCTGGTCGAGACATTATGTTCCTGAAGGAAAATGATGAGGTCCCGGATCTCTTGATGCTCGGCCCAGGATTTTTTGATTTCCTTGAGCTTGACAGCGCCGACCCCCTCGACTTCTTTCATGCGGTCCGGGTGGCGGGATAGGATCTCCAGCGTTTCTTCGCCGAATTTCTTGATGATCCTCTTGGCCAGCACCGGCCCAATCCCCTTGATCAAGCCGCAGGACAGAAACTTCTCGATCCCTTTGACGCCGGCCGGAAGCACGGGAACGAAGCTCTCCGCCTTGAATTGCGGACCGAACTTGGGATTGATCTCCCACTGTCCGTTGACCTTCAGCCGTTCGCCCGGCGAAAGCGGCGGAAAAGACCCCACGACGATCGCCCGTTCGCGCTCTTCGACCGAAAACTTGAAGACGGAGTATCCATTTTCGGGATTATAGAAGAGGATCTGTTCGATCGTCCCTTCAAGATATTCCATCAGGTCCGCTCGCTCCGGAATGTAATCTCGACCCGGGCACCCGGCTTGGCCTTGACGACCTCGAAGGCCGAGGCTTCCCGCCGGGCAATCTCGATCGTGGCCAGGCTTCCGGGCAGAAAAAAGAGTTCCCCTTTTTTGGCCGAAGCATAGCTGTCCCGGAAAGACGTGATCACGGTTGTTCCCAGCCTCAAGGTCGGGCTTCCTTTTTTTCCGCTTCTGCGGAGCCGGCGGATGCTCTCCGATGGGATGTTCGTGATCATATTCCCGAAGTGATCGGTGTAAAGGACATGACCGGCGACGGATTCCTTTGAAAACCTGGGTTTGGGGATTTTGAATTTTTTATAATCCCGAAGGGGCGGGCCGAATTCTTCCAATGAGCAATCCTGTGACAGCCAGGCGGCCGCCGGGGCCATGCGGTCCCGTCCTTCAAAAGTCCGGCCGGGTCCGGCCAGGAAAAACTTTTCCTCGCTCAAGCCGATGATCCGCTCCGGTTTTTCTGCATCCAGGACATAGCTCAGAACGCCATTGTCCGGGGCGATGAAATAGTATTTCTTCGTTTTCACGAGGAGGATGCGTTCAACGCGTTCCCACGCCGGGATCGACGACAACGACAAAAATTGTCCCCGCGGGGAAGAACCGGAAGCAGCCGGACAAAAGGAACGCGCCCTCATGGACGTCGAACGACCGGACGTGGTGGGAAATATCCACAATATTCGCGGCCGGCTGGATGCTGAGAATGACCGCTTTCAGGGATGCGGCGAAGAAATCCTGGTCCCCATAGTCCGTAAGAAGGGCGATCACCGGCGCTTTCATCATTATTTATATTATTTTATTCGACGGCCATGGTCAACAAATGATAGCTTCGAGGAAGCATCTCCGTTTCCCCGAACATTGATCATTCATGTTCCCTTTTTTAAGCCATCACGGAAACGGAGATGCTTCCAAGCTTCGAGTCCTTGTTGACCGTCGCGAGAATTCGTGTTAATTTTTCCTAAACATGCGATTTCTGCGGGTCCTCGCGAACTGTCTCCTCAGTGGATTCTTTTTTTGTCTGCTCTTGGCCCTGCTGATAGCCGACCTCAACATCAACCTCGTCCTGAAGCCTTATGTCCTCGTCAAGCTGGCGGTCTTTCTCATGCCCAGTTATGGGTTGCTGGTCGTCCTCGCCGGCCTCTGCGTCTTTTACATCCATAACTTTTTTACAAGCAAAAAAGGCCGGCCGGGGTTTGTCTCCCCCTCATTCCTGACCTTGAGCTTCTCACTGCTGGCCGTCGTCTTTCTCATCGTCCTCAGGGAAAACTATGTTTATTTTTCCTCTTTTTTTGCGGCCGGGCTTCAGACGCGCCTCCTCATCCAAATGATAGCGCTCTTCCTGCTGGCGATTGCAGGGTTCGTGTTCCATTATCGATACCATCATCACAAGCCCCTCCGGATTTATTTCCCCCTTTTTTTCATCCTTCTCGGCCTTGTGCTGGGCCTTGGTCTCTTCCTCAGGTGGAATTATCCCCGGCCGGAACGGCCCGCCAAGCTCGCCGGCCTCGAGGCCAAAATCATCGAGAAAAGAATCACTATCCTCAGCCTGGAGGGCCTGAGCCTGGACTTTATCCTGCCCCTTAGCAGCGAACGGAAACTTCCGAATTTCACTTGGCTCATGGAAGGCGGCAGTTGGGGCCGCCTAGAAAATTTCACTCCGAACGAATTCTCGGTCCTCAACCGCTCCTTTAACACGGGCAAGCTCCCCGGGAAACATCGCCTGGTTTCCGAGGTCCAATACCGGATCCCGGGAATCCGGGATAAAATCGAGGTCGTCCCCCGCTTCATTCTTTTCCGCCAGCTGAAGCGGACGGGTCTGCTGCAGGTCCTGCCGAATGATCCTCCGTCGCAAGCTAAAGACATCTGGAAAATCTTTGAAGACCAGGGGGCGTCATTTATCAGAAAGGACCGCCCCCTGGCCGAACAGGTGTCCGTCCCACCCAGCCCCAAGACGGAAAAGATTTTTCTGACCTTTTACAAGGAATTCCAGTTCGAAACGTCCAGGATTTTCTCTCAGGTCAAACGCGCCTTCTTCCGGGACAGCGAGTCGGAGGAAAAGGCCTTCCAGAATAAGAACGAAATCCAACCCCGGTTGTTCGCCCTGTGCCTGGACGGGTTGAACACGACGGAGACGTATTTCTATAAATACAGCGTTCCGGAGGCGTTCGGGGATATCCGCCAGGAAGAGATTCAAAAATACGGAGCCGTCATCGAAAAATATTATCAATTCTACGACCAGATTATCGGCAAGTACCTCGCTTCACTCAAAGAGGATGAGATGCTGGTCGTCTATTCGGCCCACGGCATCGAACCTCTGCCGTTCTGGAAAAGACTCGTCGAATGGATCCTGGGGAATGCGGCTGTCACTTCTTACCACGAGCAGGCCCCGGACGGCGCGATTTTCATTTACGGAAAGGACATCGCCCGGGGGAAAAATATCGAAGGCATGAAGCTCCTGGATGTCATGCCCAGCCTGCTCTATGACCTGGGCCTTCCGGTGGGCAAGGACATGGACGGCATCGTCCGCAGCTCGCTCTTCCTCCGAGAATTCACGGAAGAGAACCCGATCTTTTACATTTCGTCCTATGAGGATGTGAACATCAAGAAATAAGCCGGGGGTGTCGCTCGGGCTCTTAGCGGATGAACTTCAGCATCCGTCCCCAGCGGGCTTTGGGAAGGAAACTGACCAACTTTTTGAGCCGGTCGCTGAGGCTTGTCTTTTTATAGGCGTCGTGTTCCGCCTTGTAAGAAAAATAGATGAGCCAGGGCCGGCCTTTGATATAGCTAAAGGGGACAAAGCCCCAATAGCGGGAATCTAAGCTGTTGTCGCGGTTGTCGCCCATGGCAAATAGGTGGCCGGGCGGGACGACGACCGGGCCAAAATTGTCACGGATGCTTTCGCCATAATTATACGTATCGTTTTTGGCGATGACTTGGCTGTCGCTATGGACCTTGTATTTTTCTTCGATAGGCTTGTCGTTGATATACACCTGTTTGTTCTTGATCTCCAGCTTCTCTCCCGGCAGCCCGATCGCGCGCTTGACGTAATCCTCGCTGAGATTGTTTGGATTTTTAAAAACGACAATATCCTGCCGCCTGATGTTGCGCCGGGGAAGAATTTTCTCCTCGATCGGCGAAAGCGTGTTGGCATAGACGAGCTTATTGACCAGGAGAAAATCCCCGACGAGAAGCGTCGGCTCCATGGAGCCCGTCGGGATTTGGAAGGCCTGGACGACAAAGGTCATGACGAAAAAGACAAACACGGCCGTCTCGGCAATGAGCTCGAAATATTCGCGAAAAACGCTCGTGGTCCGTTTTTTCGACTCTTTCTCTTCTGTCATGCTCCACCTAAAGAAGTCATACTATAGCTAAAAACAAAAAATCTATCAACACCATTTTGGTATTAATTCGCCGGGCGAGGGGTGTGCCGCGCAAAAGCCCTTCCCTAGTAGAGGGAGATTGCTCAATATTTTTAGCGACTGAGCATAACCATCAGAATAAAATCATGGAGCTTTGGGAAGAGATGAAGCGACCATGAGGGATTTAGCCTAAAAATTCCGCCTTTTGAGGGGAACCTCTTTGAGGTCGGCGAGAATGTTTGAGCAAGAACAATATATCAAGATATGCCATGATGTGGACAGGGGCATAATTTCAAAGTGATTATCAAATGTGCGAGAAACGCAGCTGCCGAAAAAGGCGAAATTTTTATGGCGTAAAAAATCCCGTTAGGGAGCGAGTCCCTTCCCAAAGCTCCGCCCCGAGCCCTCTCTTGACAGGAGCGCGGATTCGGGCTTTACTTAATCCATGAATTTCACGCTCTTTGGCTATCCCAAGGCGGGAAAAACGACTTTGTTTAACCTCTTGACCGGCTCGCATATCGAAGTGAAAGCCTATGAGGACGGGAAAAAAGAGCCCAATCAACGGACCTGCCCGTTTCCCGACGCACGCTTGGACAAGGTCTGGAGCCTGAACCCTGGAAAAAAGAAGATTGCGGCGACGATCGATTTTTTCGACCTGGCCGGAATCTCCTTCGGCGAGGTCAAGAACAGTACGTTCCTGAACGCCCTCCGCAAAGCCGACGGCCTAGTCCATGTCGTCCGCGGCTTTCATAACCCCCAGATTCCACACCCCCGGCCGGTCCATCCGAGCGGCGATATCCGGACCATGGAAGAAGAGCTGCTCCTCGCCGACCTGGTCTCGGTGGAATCGAGGTTGGAGAAGCTCGACAAAGACCTCAAAAAAGCCAAGAGTCCCGAAGGCGAAAAAGAGCAGGAGCTGCTGGGCCGCCTGCGCGTCCACCTGGAAGAGGGAAAGCCGCTGCGAGAATTCGTGCTCACGGAGGCTGAAGAAAAGCAGATCAAAAACTTCGCTTTCTTGAGCCAAAAGCCGATCTTGCACATGATCAATGGGGACGAATCCGACATATTCCGGATTCACGGGCTGGAAGAAGAGGCCGCGCCGGGCAGGAAACACACGGCCGCCCTTGCCTTCTGCGGAAAAATCGAATGCGAGATCCTGGACATTGGCGACGAGCAAGAAAAGCAGGTCTTCCTGGCCGAGTACGGATTGACGGAGCTCACGGCCGGACGCTTTTTTCGAGCTGCCCTGAAGCTTTTGGAAATGATCTTTTTCTTTACCATCGGCAAGGACGAAGTCCGGGCCTGGCCGGTCAAAAAAAACTCCTCGGCGCTCAAGGCGGCCGGAGCGATCCACACCGATATCGAAAAAGGCTTCATCCGGGCCGAAGTCATCCCCTGGCAGGAGCTGGTCCAGTTGGGCTCGCTCCAAGCCGCCAAAGAAAAAGGGGCCATCCGGCTGGAAGGAAAGGATTACACGGTCCAGGATGGAGATGTGATCTATTTCCGCTTCGCCCCATGAAAAATTCTTTCCTGATTGCCGCCGCCGATCCCCTCTCCTCCGCCAGGGCCGGGATTATCCAAACCTCTCACGGGCCGATTGAAACTCCCGCCTTTGCTCCAGTGGCCAGCCAGGGCACGGTCAAAGCCCTGATCCACAGCGAACTGGACGACCTCGGCGCCCAGCTTATCCTTTGCAACTCCTATCATTTATACTTGCGGCCCGGCCTGGAAGCCATCCAAGACCTGGGGGGGCTCCATTCGTTCATCTCCTGGACCAAGCCCATTCTGACCGACAGTGGCGGCTTCCAGATCTACAGCCTCTCCCCGCTGGCCAAAGTCAAAGAGGAAGGCGTCTCTTTTGCTTCCCACCTGGACGGCAAAAAAATCGTCCTCACTCCCGAAGACGTAGTGGATCTTCAGCTCGGGCTGGGCTCGGACATCATGATGGCCCTTGACTATTTTCTGCCTTTCCCGTCTCCCGACGAAAAAATCAAAGACGCCGTGGCCATCACCGGCCGCTGGGCGGAGCGCTCCAGAGAAAGATACCGGCAGCGGGACGCCGCTTCGCTTTTATGGGGAATCACCCAGGGAAGCGTCAACTGGGAATTCCGGAAGCGGAGCACCGAAGATCTTGTCCGCTTGGACTTTGACGGCTATGCTCTGGGCGGGCTGGGGATCGGGGAAGCCAAGTCCCAGCTTTTCGACATTCTCGAAAAAAGCGATGCCCTGCTTCCCAAAGACAAGCCCCGCTACCTGATGGGGATGGGCTATATCAACGACATTTTCGAGGCCGTCGAGCGTGGCGTTGACCTGTTCGACTGCGTCCTCCCCACCCGCAATGCCCGCAACGGTTCGCTCTTTACCAGCCGCGGGGTCATCGCCATTAAAAACCAGAAATACGCCCAGGATAAGAAGCCCCTTGACGAAGAATGTTCTTGCTACACTTGCCGGAATTTTTCGCGCGCCTACCTGCGCCATCTTTATGAGCGGGAGGAGATTAGCTCCGCCATCCTGAACACCATCCACAACCTCTATTATTATCTTGACATATTTCGCCAAATTAGGCATTCTATTCAATCAAATTCGCTAAGACGTTTAAAACTGAATATATTGAATAAATTAAAGGATGGAAGACCATGATTTTAGGTGCATTTCTATCCGTCGCCCAGCAAGCGGGCGGCCAGACCGCGCGCCCGGCACCCCAGGGCAGCATGCTCACGGCGCTCGTCCCTTTTATTCTCGTTTTTGTGATTTTCTACCTGCTCATCATCATGCCTCAGCGCAAAAAGCAGAAAAAACACGGGGAGATGGTGGAGAATCTTAAGGCCGGCGACCGAATCATCACGACGGCCGGCATTTACGGCACGATTATGGGTGTCCAGAAGGACCGGCTTGAAGTCAAGATCGCGGCCAACGTCAAGATCGAGATCACCAAGAGCGCCGTCGGGGTCATCCTGGCCCCCGGCCAATCCCTAGAGAAAACAGAGTAAATTTTAAATATTCCGTTAGGATAAGGGCTTACCATGAAAAAAGGACTACGCTGGAAAATCCTACTGACTCTGGCCATTACGGCCGGCGCGATTGTCATCTCCTACCCCATCACGAAAAAGATCAAACTCGGATTGGATTTGAAGGGCGGCATGCATCTCGTGATGCAGGTTATCACCGATGACGCCGTCACCATGGAGACCGACCAGGAGATCCTCCGGCTGCAGGAGCGCTTCAAGAAAGACAGCATCACCTTCACCACGATGACGAAAGAGGGGCCGGGCCGGTTCATCATTCAGGGGACCGCGCCGGACCAAGAGGGCAAGATCAAAGACCATCTCGATCAGTATCTCCGGGATTGGGACTATATATTCGCAGGGACATCGGCGACGGTTACCCTGAAAACAGTGGCTCTCCTCGCCCTGAAAGAGCAGGCCGTCAGCCAGTCCGTCGAGACCATCCGAAACCGCATTGATCAATTCGGCGTCGCCGAACCGGTCATCCAGCGCTACGGCAACGAGCGGATCATCGTCGAGCTGCCAGGGGTCGATAATCCCGAGCGCGTCCAGGACATAATCAAGACTGCGGCCATCCTGGAGTGGAAGCTGGTCAAGGCCGGGCCCGCGCCCGATGAGGCGACTCTGCTGAAGGACTTCGGCGGAAAAGTGCCCGATGATATGGAACTCAAAAAAGGAGATCCCAAGCGAAGGGCCGAGGGCTTTTACCTCGTCAACAAAGTGGCGGCCGTCACCGGAAAAGACCTCCGCATGGTCCGCCGCAGCACCGACGAATGGAACCAGCCCGCCGTTGCCTTTCAATTGAAGCCGGACGGCGCCCGGCGCTTCGAACAGGTGACGGGCGAAAATGTCGGAAAGCAGCTGGCGATCATTCTGGACGGAAAGGTCCAGTCGGCGCCCAACATCAACACCCGTATTTCTGATAGCGGCATCATCCAGGGCCATTTCACCCTCGAAGCGGCGGATGATCTCGTCCTCGTCCTCAGAGCCGGAGCGCTTCCGGCGGGGATCAAGACGCTCGAGAACCGGACGATCGGGCCTTCGCTCGGCGCCGACTCGGTCAAAGCGGGCCTTCTCTCCTTCCTGGTCGCCGTCATCTCGGTCATGACGTTCATGATCATCTATTACAGGTTCTCCGGCGTCAACGCTATCATCGCCCTTATTTTGAACGTCATTTTCATGTTTGGCGCTCTAGCCTACTTCCGGGCCACGCTGACCCTCCCCGGCATTGCCGGCATTATTCTAGGCGTGGGCATGGCCGTGGATGCTAACGTTCTGGTCTTTGAGAGAATGCGGGAAGAACTGGCTCTCGGCAAGAGCATCCTGAACTCGATATCGCTCGGCTTTTCCCGGGCCTTCAGCGCGATCTTCGACTCGAACCTGACGACCATCATTTCGGCCGTCTTCCTCTTCCAGTTCGGCACGGGCCCGATCAAGGGATACGCGGTCACGCTTATTATCAGCCTTGTCGCCAACCTATTCACGGCCGTCTTTGTCTCGCACTGGATCTTTGACGCGACGCACTCCAAAAAAACCCAAAAGTTGAGTATATAACCATGCCGCTCGTTCTATTCAAAACTCCCAATATCAAGTTCATGAAGTACAAGTATTACGCTCTGGGCTTGACCCTTCTCATCGTCCTGGCCGGATTCATCAACATGGTCTTCGGAAAAGGTTTTAAGCCGGGCGTCAACTTCGGCGGGGGAACTCTCATCCGGATCATGTATAAAAATCCGATATCCGTCACGGACATCCGCCAGCAATTAAGGGATATTGGCCTGGGCGACAGCACGATCCAGGAGACGGAAAAGGCCAGGCATGAATTCCAGATCCGGACGATGCAAGTCGTCAAAGCCGCGGACGCCCAACAGGAGCTGGAAGCCCACCAGAAGCTGGCCGACAGCGCCATCAGCGCGCTCAAAGGCAACGACGGCGCGGCCGAGCTTGCGCGCGGCTTGAAGGACCTGAACAACATCGATACCCGCGGACTGACTTCGCTTTTAGCGGAGGCTTTTGCCTCAGACGCTCCCGCTGTGGCCGATGAGATCCTCAATCTCCGGAAAAACAAAGGCATCTTCACGGATTATGCCGAGCTCGCCGAGGCCGATATCAAGCCCGAGATCAAGGGCCAAGTGATCACCTTCCTCAAAGACAAAACCTTTCTCGGCAAGCTGACCGTGATCAGCAAGGAAACGGTCGGACCCCAGGCCGGCGCCGATTTGCGAAAAAAGGCCGTCTTGGCCACGGTCTGGGCGCTGCTCGGAATGCTGGTTTATATCGCCTTTCGCTTCAAGCTGGAATACGGCGTCTCCGCCATCATCACTCTGACCCAGGACGTCCTGATCACCCTCAGTATCTACTCGTTCACGAGCAGAGAAATCAACCTCCCCATCATCGCTGCCCTGTTGACCATCGTGGGATATTCGATCAATGACACGATCGTCATCTTCGACCGAGTCCGGGAAAACCAGCGAGCGATGCGGAAGGAAAAGCTCGAAAACATCATGGACAAAAGCCTCAACCAGTGTCTGGGGCGGACCATCATCACCACCGGCACCGTCTTCCTGACGCTCCTGGCGCTGTTCATTTTCGGCGGGAAAGTCATCAACGATTTCGCCTTTGCCATGCTGATCGGGTCGATCGAGGGAGTGTATTCGACCGTCTTTATGTCTTGCCCGGTCGTGCTCATCTGGACGAAACTTTTCCCGAAAACAAAGGGTTTTCGAAAATAATTTTTGAGAAAGACTTGCCAAAAAAATATTTTTATTTTATACTTCATGACGGTGGAATTGTATGCCGTTCGCATGAGGTAAAATATGGCTGAACAACCCAAGCCGAAGCCCAAAACAGCCGGAGCCATCCCCGATCTTTTTAAGGACTCGTTTTTTGTCAGCGAAAAATTGGGAGCCAGACGCGCGTTTGCTTTCCCGGTCGCTCTGATCGTACATGCCGTCATTATAGGCGCCCTGATCGTCATTCCCTTGCTCTCGACCTCCGAGCTGCCCCGAGTCGAAGTCTACAGCGCTTTCCTCGCTCCGCCTCCGCCGCCTCCTCCCCCGCCCCCGCCTCCCCCGAAAAAGGCCGCCTCTGCCTCCATTAAGCGCATAAAGCCAGTCCAAGCCCAGACCACGTTCGAAGCGGGGAAGCTTGTCGCCCCCGTCGAAATCCCTGACGCCATCGCCGAAGAGCAGATCTCTGCGATCGGCGTTGAAGGCGGCGTCGAAGGAGGCGTCGAGGGCGGTGTGATCGGCGGTGTGCTGGGCGGCGTCGTCGGCGGCGTCCTGGGCGGTGTCGTGGGCGAGGTTGAGGCACCGGTGAGAGTGGCCGGCGAGATCAAACCCCCCAAGCTCCTCAAGCAGATCGACCCACTCTATCCGGAAATTGCCCGCCAAGCCCGCGTCGAGGGCATCGTGATCATCGAAGCCCAGACCGACATCTACGGCCGGGTCCAGACGGTCAAGGTGCTGCGGTCGATTCCGCTGCTGGACCAGGCGGCCATCGATGCGGTCCGTCAGTGGGTCTATGAGCCCATGATTATCAACGGCCGGCCCAGGGGAGTCATTTTCACAGTGACCGTCCGTTTCACATTGAAATAACGTTTGGAACAACTAAAGCTATCCATGGCTTTTGAATATTAAAAGGAGGTACCTAAATGGAATTCGGTTTAGTTCAAATGTGGCAGTCCATGGGCAATGTTGCGAGAGGGGTCTCATTCCTCCTCATCGCTCTTTCCATTATCTCTCTCTATCTGTTTGTCGAAAGACTGCTCATGTTCAGAAAAGCCAAAACCAGGTCAAAGCTGGTTGCTCCCAAGCTTGCCGACATGCTGAAGAATGGCCAAATCAAAGAGGCTTTCAGTCTGGCATCCAAGAAAGAAAACAAGGGCAGCCATCTGGCGCGGGTCACGGCGGCCGGCATTCAGGAATTCCTGGAGGGCAAGGAAGCCAACTTGAGCTTCACGGAACAGATCGAAACCGCTCAGAGAGGCTGTCTGCGAGCCTCGTCCATCTTCGACCAGGAATTGAAAAGAGGCTTGAGCGTTCTGGCAACTATCGCCACCTCGGCTCCCTTTATCGGGCTGTTCGGAACGATTTCCGGCATCATCAATGCATTCCGCGGCATGGCCTTGACGGGATCCGGCGGGATCGGGGCCGTGGCTTCCGGTATTGCCGAAGCTCTTGTCACCACGGCTTTCGGGATCGGCGTGGCGATCATCGCCCTGTGGTGCTATAACATCTTGAACTCCAGGATCGAAATCTATGACGCCGAAATGTCCAATACCGCGTCCCAGGTCCTGGACTTCTTCATCAGACGCACGCAGACCAAATAAGAAAAAAGGCAAGCCTTTCAATAGCCAGAAAAGAGGATAATAATGTCAATCTCAATCGGGGGCGAAGAAAAGATAAAATCTGAACCCAACGTCGTGCCCCTCTGCGACGTTCTTCTCGTCCTGCTGATCATCTTCATGGTCGTGACTCCCCTGGTTCAAAAAGGCGTGGATCTCAAGCTTCCCACGGCGATGACCACAGTCGCCATGGCCACCGACACCGACCGAGTCGTCCTGTACATTAAAAAAGACGGGACCATGTATCTGAACCAAGACAAAGTGGGCTCCATCGACAAACTGCAGTCCATGCTGGAGGAAGCGTTTCTGAGCATCACCGACAAGAAGCTCTATCTGAGGGCGGACCAGGATCTGGAATATGGGAAACTGGTCGGGATCTACGACAAAATCCGAGATGCCGGGATCGAGGACATCGCCATCATCGCAGAGAAGAAGACCTCGGAAAAGACCCCCTAATTATTGTTTCGCCGACAAAACCGAGGGGTAAGCGCACTTTCCACATCGCGCTTGCCCCTCGGTTTCCATTTTAAGACGTCCCACCAAATATTCGACCCCTCCATACAGAGATAAAGGGGAATGTCTTCCCCGCCCCACTTTTTGATCATCCCGGCGATCTGCCGGAAGAGCTCCAGGCGAAGAGGCCTGAAATAGCGCAGCTTTCCATCCTGCCCCAGAATGAATTCATCATAGATGATCGTCGTCGCGGGAAAACGTGTCTGGATGACCTTCTTCAACGCCGGCGGAAACCTCAAGGCGCCCAGACTGATCCAAGCCAGACTTGAGCGAGGGACCGTTTGAAAGAGAGAACGAATGACCTCTTCATAATCCCGCTCCCAGCCCGGATAGCGGACCAGGGGATCAAAATGGAACCCGACGCGGTATCCCTTGTTTGCCGCATCACGGGCGGCCCGGATGCGTTCCGCCACAGGTGGAGCTCCGATCTCTTCTTCCACGGCGATTCGCTCCGTGTTCAGCGACCAGGATATCACGATGTTGCCGGACGCTCCGGCCGCAGGGAGATTCCGGGTGTCCGCGGTCTTGGTCTTGAGTTCTAAACTGACATTGCCCTTCCCCTGAAAATAAGAGATCAAGTCCGTCGAAAGATGGGTGATAGGATCGAGGGCCAGGGAATCTCCGAGCTCCCCGGTTCCAACACGGACGAACCTCCGGCCCTGTTTTTCAAGAAAGCCGTCGAGCTCGCGCCACAAATCCTCCAGGTTCGTGAAGACGACGAGCCAGGGATCGGCCAGATAGTGTTGAAGAATGCAATACTTGCAGTCCAGTGGGCATTGAAGGTTGAGGTTGATGATGAAATAACCGCAGCCGATGGCGCGAGGCGTGCACGGGCAGGGTTTGACGAACCGTCCTTTCTGGGTCGTCAAGTAGAGAGTCCGTTTCCCTTCTCTGACAGGGTCGTCCGAACGGCGAATGACTTCGAGAATAGCTTGTTTATCGCGAGGACCCCGGACGACCTCCCGTGGAATGCCGCGCAAATTCGCAAGAATTCGTTCCGTCAACGCGGAATCCAGGGATTTTTTGTCGATATACACCTTTTGAATAAGAGGGGAAGGCCGATTGGCCGGAAGGTTGGTCACTTGGGTTTCTCCCAGCTTCTTGACGGCTGCCGGGGACGGCGAAAGAGCCTTGGAAAGTCTTTGCGCGAGGAGACGTCCAAGAGGTCCCGTAAGCGGGCTTTAAATTCTTTTTCATCCTTGAACCGGAAGGCCGCTTCCATGTCGTCCGTTTCAAAATAGGGAGCCGTCTCGACGGCAATTCCCTTCGGCCAGTGAAGCTCCTTCAGCGCCGATTGGAAGCGCTCTCCCCAAGCGGTCAAGTGGGGAAAGCGCTCTCTCCGCAGGGCAAGGCGGACGCGCTCGGATTTTTGCACGGGCGGCCATTTTTTGGATCGGAGGATAGCTTGAATTTCTGGCCCGCGCAGAATTCTTCCGGGAGATATGCGTCTCCTTCTGGAAATTTCCAAGAGGTCCTCCAGCACCTCTTTTTGCTTGTTCTGGCCGAGCGGAAGGAGCAAGGGCATCATGTCTTTCAAATCGTGGGCCGTGAATTCTGCGAACATTTGGGCCAGGGAAAAAGGCAGGCTTTTCTCGGCAATCATTTTCTTGACCAAGGGTTGGAGCGTTGCGATCGTGAGATAGCCGTCTCGATAGATGGCTGTCGGCGGGATATGAAGAAGCGGCATGACCTCCGTCATCGTCCCGGATTTTGGCAGGCCGAAGGCCTGAAGCCTGGATAGGATCTCAGCCTTTTCCAGGAGGGAAAATTCCCGGACGCTGAGGTTTTTATACAGGGCAAACAAAAAGGCCTTGAGGTCATCGGCCTCGTCCAGAATGAACACTGGCAGGCGCATCATCCGAAGCTTGAGGCAGGCGGCCACTCTCTTCCATCCGGAAACGAGGACGAAACGGCCGCCGCGGACCGTGACGATGGGCGGGTGAAGGAGACCGATTTTCCGGATGGAAAGAATCAGGGGGTCGAGGGCGGGAAACTCCGAGATCCTGAACCTCTTGTCTTCGAGGTCCAAATCATGAATGTCCAGCACCTTCGGCTCGAAAATTTTCATCATAACCGGCAGCCGCTCTATTTTAATTTTTCCTTTCGACAAATTGCAATGTCCAGCCGAATCTGCTATTTTTATTCTCCTCAATGAACGGATCTCCAGCGATCATCCGGCCGATGCCATTCAGGGGCTTTCAAAGAGAGCGCCTGATTTATGTGCCTGTGGACATCCCATCCGGGCTCATAAAAAAATATCTCCGGGAGCACGCCGGCAAAGAGAAGGCAACCGACTGGGGGATCCTCTATTTGTTGAAGCATGCGGCCGTTTTATTCCAGGCCGTGGGTGCCCCGTTGGCCGTCCTCTCGCTGGAAAGACTGGCGGCTTCGGGCGCCAAAGAAATTTTAATCCTCGGCTTCTGCGGCTCCCTGAATCCCGATTACAAATTAGGGTCTGCGGTCAGCATTACCAAGGCTTGCGCCGAAGAAGGCACCTCCAGCCATTATTGCCCCGGCCAAAAGATTTTTCGCGCCTCTCTGCCGCTCCAAAAATCCATCGAGACCGGGCTGACCTCCAGGAAGCTTTCCTTCCTGCGGGGCGCCACGGTATCCATGGACGCTCCTTTCCGGGAAACCCCGGCCTGGCTCCGGATCATGCGGCAAAAAGGAATGGATGTCGTGGATATGGAGGCGTCTGCGGTATTTGCCCTGGCCCGTTTCCATGGGCTTCAGGCTGCCGCGTTGATGATCGTCAGCGATGAGTTAGTCTCCGGACGCTGGAAGAACGGCTTCTCCGACCCTCGGCTGCCCGTCAAGGCGCAGGACTATTTTTTCCCTTTTCTCGAAGGGCGGAGTTTTTGATGCGGCCAAAGGCTCTGGTGACGCATACGCTCCTCCCCGAAGCCATGGATTTCCTGGCGCAGCATGTAAATTTTGAAATCGGGGCGGAAGGGGAAGACCTGCCAAAACCGGACCTCATCCGGAAGGTGCGGGACAAGGAAGGCATCCTGAGCCTCTTGACCGTTGATATCGACCGGGACGTCATGGATGCGGCGCCCCGGCTCAAAATCATCGCCAACTGCGCCGTCGGCTACGACAATATTGACATCGATCATGCCAAGCAAAAGGGAATCCTCGTCACCAACACCCCGGGTGTATTAACAGAAACGACGGCCGACCTGACCTGGGCTTTGATCCTGGCCGTGGCCCGCAAAATTCCTCAAGCCGACCGCTTCACAAAGAGCGGGGCTTTTGCGGGCTGGAAGCTTGACCTGTTTCTAGGCCAAGAAGTCACGGGGAAGAGGCTGGGGATCATCGGGCTGGGAAGAATCGGGAAAGCGGTCGCAGAGCGCGCCAAGGGTTTCAAGATGGATGTCGTTTATTATGATCATCGGCGACTATCCGCAGAGGAAGAAAAAGCCATCGGAGCATGCTATCAGCCTCTTGACGAGCTTCTCCGGACTTCGGATATTGTCTCGGTCCATGCCTCGATGACAGAGGGATCTCATCATCTCCTGTCCAGGGATAAACTGGGCCTCATGAAAAGGGAGGCCATTCTCATCAACGCCGCCCGCGGCCCGATTGTCGACGAACAGGCCCTGGCCGATGCCCTGGGCAGCGACAAAATCTGGGGCGCAGGCCTGGATGTCTATGAGCGCGAACCCGCCGTCGAGGAGAGATTGCTGAGGCTGGACAACGTTGTCCTTCTCCCCCATGTCGGGAGCGCGACGTACGAAACTCGCTTGAAAATGGCGATGATGGCGGCGACAAATCTCGTAGCAGTTTTGAGGGGAGAACAGCCGCGCAATCCCGTGTTCTAGTTCTTCAAGCGCAGCGCTTCATTCAGGCTGCCTGTCCTGTATCCGGCCAGGTCCAAGGTGACATAAAGATAGCCTATTTTTTTCAGATACCCAACAATCTTCTCGCGCGTCCCGGGCCGGATGGCCTTGGCAAACTCCTCGGGCCCGATTTCCAGGCGGGCGATACGGCCGTGATGGCGCACCCGGAGCTGTCCAAAGCCGAGCGTCCTCAAAAAATCTTCAGCCCGTCCCACCTGCTTCAAGCTCCTTTTGTCGATTTGCGTGTGATAAGGAAAACGGGAAGCCAGGCAGGCCAGAGATGGTTTGTTCCAGGTGGGGAGCCCGTACGACATGGAAATTTGGCGGATGTCTCTCTTGGTCAGTCCCGACTCTTTGAGCGGCGACCGGACGCCGAGCTCCCTGCCGGCCTTTGCTCCGGGCCGGAAATCACCTACGTCATCAACGTTCTGACCGTCCAGGACATAGGCGATCCCCTCCTTTCGAGCGATATTTTTCAGCCTGGAGAACAACTCCCGCTTGCAATAATAGCATCGCAGGGGCGGATTCTTCACGAAATCGGGATTTTCGATCTCGTGCGTATGAATGACCTTGTGCCGGACCCGCAGACGTTTGGCAAGCACCTTGGCGCTGTGGATCTCTTCTCCCGGATACGTTTCCGAGCTGGCAATGACGGCCAGGACTGATTTCCCCAGAACGTCCGAAGCGACTTTCAAGAGAAGAGTGCTGTCGACCCCGCCGGAATATGCCACAAGGACATTTTCCATCCCCCGCAGTATCTTTTTGAGTTTGGCCAGCTTGGCCAGAGCGGATTTGGATAATGGAGAATGACTCATCTCTTCCTCGACTCAGCTCTTTTTCGCGGCGTGCCTGTTGCGCGCGATTTTTTCGACTTCGCGGACCAAGGCTGGAACGATCTCTTTCTCATCCAACCGGCGCACAAGTTTGCCTTCCTTAAAAAGAATGCCGACGCCCTTTCCGCAGGCGACTCCGATGTCCGCTTCCTTGGCTTCGCCCGGTCCGTTGACCATGCAGCCCATAACGGCCACGTTCATAGTGTCCGGGATTCCGGCGAGTCTTTTCTCCACTTCGGCGGCGATCTTTCTCAGGTTGACTTCGACGCGGCCGCACGTCGGGCACGAAATCACGTTCGGCCCTCTTTGGCGAAGGCCGAGGCCGGCCAGGATCTGGTAAGCCACCCGGACTTCCTCTTCAGGCCGGGCCGTCAGAGAGACCCGGATCGTATCGGCCAAGCCTTCGTTCAACAACAGGCCGATGCCGACGGCCGATTTCACGGCGCCGCAGAGAAGCGTTCCGGCTTCGGTGATGCCGGCATGAAATGGATAATCCACTTTCTGGGCCAGAAGTCGATAGGCTTCCAGCGTACGCTGCACATCGGATGCTTTAAGAGAGACTTTGATGAGGTGGAAATCCAGGTCCTCCAAGATCTTGATGTGACGCATGGCGCTTTCCACCATGGCCCGGGCCGTGACACTTCCATATTTCCGAAGGAGATCTTTTTCCAGAGACCCGGAATTCACCCCGATGCGGATTGGGATGTGTCTTTCTTTAGCGGCGAGAACGACCGCCTTCACTTTCTCCCGGGATCCGATCGTGCCGGGATTCAGCCGCAGCCCGTCCACCCCCTGTTCAATAGCGGTCAGCGCCAGCCGATAATCAAAATGAATGTCGGCGACGAAAGGGACCCGGATTTTTCTTTTGATCTCCCCGAGCGCCTCTGCCGCTTCCCGGTCCGGAACAGCCAGGCGAATGATCTCGCAGCCGCATCGCTCGAGCCGCCTGATCTCGGCAATCGTCGCCCGCTTATCCCGAGTGTCCGTTTTTGTCATGGATTGGACGACGATCGGCGCTCCCCCGCCGACCGGGACCCCCCCAACAAAAATCTGCCTTGTCGCTCGGCGCGGCAAGAGAACTTTTGCCCTTATAATTTTCAAAACGGCACCAGGCTCTTCCAGCCGTTGGGCAAGCTATTGACGATATCATTCAGGATGACAAATGCGATCAGTAAAATAAAAATAACAAACCCGATTTGCATCCAGACTTGCCTGGCTTTGGGGCTGAAGTCGCGGCGGAAAATGCCTTCCAGGATCAGGACAAAAAGCTGCCCGCCGTCGAACACCGGAATCGGAAACAGGTTGAGGACGCCGAGCTGAAGGCTGATCAGGGCGATCCAGCTGATAAAAGTCATGAACCCCATGCGCATGGTCGCATAGGAAAGACTGGCGATTCTAATCGGTCCTCCGAGCTGCCTGGTTGATACCTGCCCTGTCACCAGGTTCTTAATCACGTCAATGACCATGAAAAACAGCTGGGCATTTGATTTAATGCTCTCCCGGATAGCCGGCAAAAACGCATATTTTTTGATCACGGATTTGGCCGATTGGATGATCCCGATCTTTCCGACCTTCCCTTCCCGCCGGGGCGTGATGTGTAAAGTCACCGACTGGCCGTTGCGCAGGACGACAAATTCCAGTTCTTTTTCCGGGTTTTTCTCGAGCACCTGGGTAAATTTATAAAGATAGACAGGTTCGCCGTCGATCGTCTGGATGACGTCGCCGGCCTTGAGGCCTCCCTTTTCAGCCGGCGAATTCGGGTTGACCGTCCTCACCTCGGTATAGACCTTTCCGAAAAACCCGGCATATCCCATGTCGTACTTGGTGATGCTCTCCGTGAGCATGGGCACAGACAGAATCTGTCCGTCTCTTCTGATTTGCAGAGTCAGCAGCTTCTCGGGCTTTGCGCCGACGGCCATTTCGATATCGGTCCAGGACTCGACCTTTTTAGCATTGATGCTGAGAATCTCGTCATCGATCCGCAGGTCGGCTTTGGCGGCCGGCGACTCCGGCTCAATCCAGCCGATCACGGGTCTCTGGTCCAGATAGTCGGGGACCGCCACACCGGCCATGTTCGTCCCGGCCACGATGACAATGGCCAACAGAATATTCATCACCGAGCCCATGAGGATGACCAGGAAGCGCTGCCATCTTGTCTTAGCCATAAAATCGTCGGACTCGAGTTGGCGCCCTGGATCAAAAATGCCCTCGCCCAGGAATTTGACGTATCCACCCATGGGCAGGACGCTGATCCGGTAATCGGTTTGCCCTTTTTTAAAGCCCAAGAGCCTTTTTCCGTAGCCGAATGAGAAGACTTCCACCCGGATGCCGACAAGCTTGGCCATGAAAAAATGGCCAAACTCGTGAATAAAAACCAGGATGCCGAAAACGATGAGAAACGCAAGCAGAGTTCCGAACAATGTGCCCATATTAATACCTTTTTTGAAGAGTTTGGATTGTCTGTTCTCTCACGACCCGGTCCACTTCGAAAACGTCCTCGAGACTGCGGACCTTTTTCTTGAGGTGCCCGGCCATGGTTCTCCGGATCACCTCATGGATATCGATAAAACGGATTTTCCGGGCCAGGAAGGCGGCGACGGCCGCTTCATTGGCCGCGTTGAGGGCCACGGGAACGCTCTCTCCTTCTGCCAAGGCTTGCCAGGCCAGCCGGATCAACGGAAATCTCTTTTCTTCGACGGGGAAAAATTCAAGAGTCCTGACCTGGCCGAGGTCCAGGGACGGAAGTGCGGCATCCCTCCGTTCCGGATACGTCAGGGCATACTGAATCGGGATTCTCATATCCGTGGGACTCAGTTGGGCGATGACGGAGCCATCCCGCATTTCGACAAGGGCATGGACGATGCTCTGCGGATGGATCAGGACCCGGAGTTGGCCGGGATCCAGGTCAAAGAGCCAACGGGCTTCGATAAGCTCTAGGCCTTTGTTCATCAGCGTCGCGGAGTCCACGGTCACTTTCTTTCCCATTTTCCAGCGCGGATGGGCCAGGGCTTCCTCGACCGTTTTTGTCCCCAACAAGCGCATGGGGGTCCGAAAAAATGGGCCGCCGGAGGCCGTCAGGGTTACGGTCTTGATATGGCGAGCGCTTTCCTTGACCAAGCACTGGAAAACGCCGCTATGCTCTGAATCAACAGGAAGGATCTGCGCGCCGCTTGTCCGGGCTTCCTTTTGTAGAATGGAGCCGGCCACGACCATGGACTCTTTGTTGGCCAGGGCCACTTTTTTGCCGGCTCGAACGGCCGCCAATGTCGGCCGCAAGCCGTTGATTCCGGAAATGGCCGAGACAACGATATCATTCTTCCCGTAGCCTCCGATTTCTTCGGCCCCCTCGGGGCCGTAGGTCACGCGGAGGGCTATTTTTCTGGTTTTTTCCCGGAAAGCCTCCGCATCCTCTTTTCGCTCAAGGGAAACAATCTCGGGTCGGAAAGCCCGAACTTGTTGCTCCAGCAGTCGGCTGTTGGAACCCGCGGCCAAGGCCACGACCCGGAATGACCGGCCGTGCCGGCCGATGACATCCAAGGTGTTGCGACCGATGGTGCCGGTCGAGCCGAGGATCGCCACATTTATCATGAGGTGTTACTTCCAGAAAAACCGGATAAAATAATAATAAAACGGAGCGGCCAGAATCATGCTGTCGATCCTGTCTAGAAAACCTCCGTGGCCGGGCAGAAAATTCGAAGAATCCTTGACGCCGGCCGCCCTCTTGAACAGCGATTCTAAAGGGTCGCTCAGTTGGGCCACGGCGTGGATACAAATCCCGCACAGGGCGGCCTGCCAAAGGCTGATTCCCTTCAACAAGACCTGCTGCGCGGCGACGGCCCCCAAACCGGCCAAGACGATGCCCCCGAAGCTCCCCTCCCAAGTTTTGTTCGGGCTCGCCATCGGCGTCATCTTATGCCTGCCCAAAAGCGTTCCGCAAAAATAAGCGCCGGTGTCTCCTAGGAAAACGACGGCAAAAAGAAAATAGATGTAAACAGGGCCGTTCTCGACGCGCAAGGGATAAAAGAAGTTCATGGTGAAGCTGATATAGACGGCGCCAAAGATCGTGACGGCAAAGGACGAGGGAAAAAGCGCGACCTTCTCGACGGTGTTGAAGGAGATCACATAATAGAGGCCGATCAAAAGAAGGCCGAGGAACAAGGCCATTTCAAAGGTTAAACCCTTGAAAAAAAACGAAGCGCTGATGAGAAGGGCCAAGAAAACCCCAGCCGTTCTTCGGGGAGACATCTTTTTTCGACGGGCCAGGCCATAAAACTCAAGCAGCGCCACGACGATAAAAACCTGAAGAAGGAGAAAAAACACTAGGCTGGACGTCCATTGGATGACGACGAAGAGAATGGCCAGCAGGACCAAGGCCGTGGGAAGTCTCTTGCGGAGGCTCATTTCGAGGGATGGATGTCTCCGAACCTGCGTTCCCGTTTCTGATAATCCCCGAGCGCCTGGAGGAAATGTCTGGCCCGGAAATCAGGCCAGTAATCGGGCGTGATCCAGATCTCGGAATAGGCGATCTGCCACAACAAAAAATTCGAGACGCGAAACTCGCCGCTCGTCCGGATCAGCAGGTCCGGGTCCGGCAGGTCTCCCGTATACAAATACCTGGAAAACATGTCCTCATCCAGGGCTTCGGCGGACACATCTTTCTCCTTCAAGATTCTTTTGACGGCGTCCACGATTTCCGTCCGGCCGCCGTAATTGAGGGCCAGGCAGATCGTCAGGCGGCTGTTGGCCTTGGTCAGCTCCTCGACCCGGTCGAGCTCTCTGCACAAGGATCGGGGCAATCCCTCCTTCTGACCGATGACTTTTAAACGGAATTTATTCTCAACGAGCACTTTGTCTTCTTTCCTCAAGTAATCCTCGAGCAATCCCCAGAGCGTGGAGACCTCCCGTTTCGGCCGCTTCCAGTTTTCCTTGGAAAACGCATACAGGGTGATAATCTTGACCCCGACCCGGGCGCTGATCTCCACGATTTCCCGGACGGATTTCGCCCCGGCCCTATGCCCTTCCACGCGCGGCAGGTTCTTGCTTCTTGCCCAACGGCCGTTTCCGTCCATGATCACGGCGACGTGGCGGGGGATCCTGGAAAAATCGAGCTCATTGGCCAGGCGCTCTTCCTCGCTGCCCGGCTGGATGAAGCCTTCTAAGCTCTTGAACATGCGAACATTATAGGGATTGCCCCCTGAATTGTCAAAAGGAGGCTCGCTATAAGATATAGACCTGGAGGCGGCATTTTGGTAATCTATCTACTCTCAAGAGGCGAATATGTGTCTTGCCATACCTGCGAAAGTCATTGAAGTGGACGAGGCCTTCAAAACGGGAAAGGTGGATTATTTGGGGACAAAGGTCAAGGTTAACTTTGCTTTGCTGGAAAACACCTTTGTGGGCGACTGGGTCATCGTCCATGCCGGGTTCGCCATTTCTAAACTGGATGAACAAGAAGCCCAAGAAACTCTTTCCCTGCTCAGGGAAATTGCCGAGATGAGCGGGCCCGGCCGAGGATAAAGGTCTATTCCGAGCATGACGAGTATGAACGCCTACAGGGATAAAAAAATCATTTCCGCCCTCCTCAAGACAATCGAGGAAAAAGCCAGATCTTTCTCTTCGGCCTGCCGGATCATGGAAGTGTGCGGCACCCATACCATGACGATTCATAAATACGGCCTGAAAAAGATGCTCGAGGGGATCGGCATCGAAATGGTCTCCGGACCCGGCTGCCCTGTCTGCATCACGCCTAATGAAATCCATGAAGCCGCCATCCAGTTAGTGACGCAGAAGGAAAACATGATCCTGACCACCTTCGGCGATATGACTCGCGTCCCTACCCACCTGGGCTCGCTGCAGAATACGGTGCCGCTGCGGGGCTCTTCCATAAAAATCGTCTATTCGCCCGAGGAATCCCTGGAATTGGCCAGACAAAAAAAAGATAAGTCCGTCGTTTTCTTTGGCGCCGGGTTCGAAACCACCATCCCCTCGATTGCCCTGATGGCCAAACAGGCGGCCCAGGACAACCTGAAGAATTATTCCATCCTGTCCGCGCTCTGGCTGATTCCCCCGCCGCTCAAGGCGATCCTGGAATCCGGAGAGATCAAGGTTTCCGGGTTTCTTTACCCGGGGCATGTCAGCGCCATCATCGGTCAAAAGCCGTATGAATTTATTGCCAGAGACTATGGATTTCCCGGAGCGATCGCCGGCTTCGAGCCTGGAGACATCCTTCTCGGCATCTCCTCCATCCTGGACCAGATCAGGGACAGAACGCCTCAAGTGGCGAACGAATACGGCCGCGTCGTTCCTCGCGACGGGAACCCGATCGCCGTGCGCCTTATGGAAGAGATTTTGGAGCCAAAAGACGCCCACTGGAGGGGGCTTGGCCTTATTCCAAACAGCGGGCTGAAGCTCCGAAAAGCTTTTAAAGACTATGACGCGGAGATTAGACACGGGCTGGACATTCGGGCCGGAAGCACCGACCTGCCCGGCTGCCGATGTGGGGACGTTCTGCGAGGGCTTATTTCTCCGACGCAGTGCGCCCTGTTCGCTCAAAAATGTTCGCCCGACCTTCCTCATGGGCCGTGCATGGTTTCTTTTGAAGGAGCTTGCTTCGTTCATCATAAATACAGGGAACTGAATTCCTGATGAAAAAAATCAGCCTGGATCTCGGGAGCGGCGGCAAGTCGATGAGGGATTTCATCGCCGGGACAATCGTGCCGACGTTTCAGAACGCAGTCCTGGCAGAGCTTTTGGATGCCAGTCATCTGCCCGATAAAATCGCCTTTACGACGGACAGTTACGTCGTGGACCCCATCTTTTTTCCAGGGGGAGACATCGGAAAATTGGCCGTTAACGGCACGGTCAATGACCTTGTCGTCTCCGGCGCCGAGCCAAAATATATCTCGTTGGCGCTGATCCTGGAAGAAGGGCTGGTCTGGAACGACTTAGAGAAGATTTTAGGTTCATTGAAAAAAGCGGCTGCCACGGCAAAGGTCCAGGTCACGACCGGGGATACGAAAGTCGTGAGGCTTGGCCAGGGCGATAAAATTTATATAAACACGTCGGGGATCGGACGCGTGATTGCCAGGCCCAGGCCCGACAAGATCAGGCCCGGTGATAAAATCATCGTCACCGGGACGATGGGAGAGCACAGCCTGGCCATCCTGATGGCCAGGGGCGAATTCGGCCTCGAATCCCGTGTCCGCAGCGATTGTGCTCCTCTGAATTTCCTCCTTCCCTTCTGGAAAAAGGGCGTGTTCTGGATGAGGGATATCACCCGGGGAGGCCTCGCCACAATTCTTTCCGAACTGGCCGAGCGGATCCCCTATCCCATTCTCATCGAAGAAAACAAGGTCCCACTGTCCAGGGCTGTCTGCGGCGCATCGGAGCTGCTGGGGATCGACCCTCTCTACCTGGCATGCGAAGGCAGGGCCGTGCTCGTCGCCTCCGAAGGCAAGGCCTGCCGGATCCTCGATGAAATCAAGAAGCATCCCCTCGGCCGGAGGGCGCAAATCATAGGACAGGTCGAAGCCAAAACCGGAAGGCCCGGCGCACTTCTCTTAAGAACATCCGCCGGCGGGCTCAGGCGGCTTGAGCCGCTGACCTCCGAGCTTCTCCCCAGGATATGTTGATGATGAACAGGACAGAAAGCTTGCCGCGCACCCGGAATCGTCGATGTTCATTTGCCCTAGTGATCCTGATGGCGGCGACGTCGGCCTGCTCCAGCGGGCCAAAAACCGCAGGGAATAACCGTGCAGATTTGACTTATGGCAAATTCACAAACTTCCATTCGACCATCCCGGAGTACAAAGAGCTTTTCAAGCTGATCCGCGCCACGCTTGTCCATAACCAAGTGACATTTCAAGGACCGATAGGACGCGTGGCGGGCTTTGCCGCAGGGACGGCCTATCCTCAAATCTGGTTAAGAGACGCCAACACCATCATCTCGGCTTCACGTTTTTTCTATGGCCGCCCGTATCTTCAATCCTGGCTTATCGAGCACTTAGGCTTGCAGAAGCATGACGGCGGGCTTGAAGACTGGATTGATTCCGGCGGCCAGTCTGATAAAAACACAACGTCAACCGATCAGGAAGCAAGCGCCGTCCAGGCAGCGGAACAAATCAGCCAGGTTCTGGGGAGCGCTTGGCTGGACGAAAAAATCAACGCGGAGTCCATTCTATCCAGGCTGGAAAAGTCTATGCTTTTTGTCCTTGATCACAGGTTCGACCAGAAGCACGGGCTCATCACCGGGGCGCACACAGCCGACTGGGGCGATGTGGATATGAATGATCCCGATCAGAGTGCGATTTACGTTAGCGAGCGGACCCACTGGACATCCGACATCTACGACCAGAGCATGTTTTTCGGGGCGGCCAGAAGCCTGGCCCGCATGTTTAAGAACCACGGCATGGAGCAACAAGCCCGGCTCTGGGAAGAAAGAGCCGGGCTTATTCAAAAGAATGCCGACCAATGGCTCTGGCAGGAGGATAAAGGATTTTACAGGATTCATCTTCACCTCGATTCGCTCCGCCATGACTTCGACGAAGATGATATGTTCGCCATGGGAGGGAATGCCGAAGCGATCATTTCCGGATTGGCTTCGGAAGAGAAATGCCGTCGAATCATCCTCAACGCTCTGTCCCGACAAGAATCCTTCGGCATTTCAACCATCGGCGGAGTGCTCCTTCCGCCCTACCCGAAGAATTTTTTCAAGCATCCCATGGTGGACGACCCATACGAATACCAGAACGGCGGGCAGTGGGATTGGTTCGGGGGCCGGATTGTCTACAGCATGTTCGAACAGGGGTTTAGCCGGCAAGCCCGCGAAAAACTCCTGGAAATAGCCAAAAAGGACCTGGCCAACAGAGGTCTCTATGAGTGGGACAGCCCGGCCGGAATAGGCCAGGGAAGCACATTTTATTCCGGAAGCGCGGGCAGCCTGGCCAAGGCTCTTTTCGAGGGATACTTCGGCTTCAAAATTTCAAAGGAGACTCTGGCCCTGGAGCCGAAACTGAGTGAGGACGGCGCCGCCGTCCATGTCTACATTCCGGCATCAGACCTTTTTGCGGCCTACACGTATCAATATAACAAAGAGAAAAAAAAATTGGTTTTCCGCTACAACAGCAATACCCCCGGCAGGGGAAAAGTCAAAATCTTGATTCCCCACACGGAAGCCGGCGGGAATCTAGCACAAAAATCCAAGACGCTTATTGTTAGAAGGGATGGCGCAAGAGTTCCCTTTACTCAGTCGGCCATGGGCGAGGACAAATTTGTGATCGTCGAGACCGACTTCAAGAACCACATTTTAGAAATCGAATATTGAACGGCGAGTCAATTTCGAGGGGGCACCCGCCAACCGGTGGTTTATTTCCGGCCGACCTAGTAATACTCAAACCCTACTGGCCGCGTCCGACGCGTCGTGGAGATAGCGGGTAAACCGACGCGTCCGCGTATTCAACCGACTCAGCCCTTGAACTTCAGTCAGGATTCAGCTTGACACCTTCCAGATTAATTGTTATTCTTTTGCCAATCTCTTATCAAAGGGGAAAAAGTGGCTGTCAAGTGCCCCAACTGCGACACTGAGAATACTCCCGATTCCCCGTTTTGGAGGAAGTGTGCTACTCCCCTTCCTTCTTCAAAGGATATTTCTGTTTCTCAGACAGAGAGCCTTCAAACTCCCATTCAAGAATTGACAACTGGCTCCACTTTTGCGGGTCGATACCAGGTCATTGAAGAGCTGGGCAAAGGCGGCATGGGCAAGGTCTATAGAGTGCTTACTAAGAAGCTGAAGGAAGAGGTGGCCCCGAAACTCATCAAGCCTGAGCTTGCTTCAGAAAAGGAGACGATCGAATTAGAGGGAAGAGAACGCCAAGTGGCTAAAGGATAAAGATGGAAGATAAAAAGAAAAATCAAAAGAAACCAGTCATGGAGATAAAATTACTAAAGGATCGCATAGAGGAACTTGAGAAATTAGCCTTCGAGCACAAGAAGATGGAGGAGGAGCTGAGAGAATCGAAGCAAAGATTCGAAGCAATTTTTGATGGAGCTATAGATGGACTACTTTTGGCAGATTTAGACACACGCAAGTTCAATATTGGTAATAGAAGGATATGTGAGATGCTTGGCTATGAACTAGATGAAATAAAAAAAATAGGATTTGATGACATACATCCAGAAGATGCTTTACCTCATGTTTTAGAACAACTTAGAAAGCTAGTAGGAGGGAAAATTACAACTGCCGAAGATCTGCCAGTTAAAAGGAAAAATGGCAGTATTTTTTATGCGGACATTACCGGATCTCCTCTACAGATTGGTGGTAAACCTTTTGCGTTGGGTATTTTCAGGGACATCACTGAGCGCAAGAAGGCGGAGGAGGCGATGAAGGAATCCGAACAAAAATTTAGGACAATTTTCGATAAAGCGAGCGACGGGATGATTTTTGTGGATTTGGAAACCAGGAAATTATTAATGTGCAATGCGATGTGTTTGCAAATGCTGGGCTATGCTCAAGAAGAATTCCTGAACTTGGAAATCTCCGATATCCACCCCAAGGATGACCTGCCTTTAGTTTTTGAACAGATCGCAAAGTATATGAAGGGAGAAGAGGGCGTTCGACATGAGGTCAGATTCAGGCGAAAAGACGGAAGCCTTTTTTTCTCCGATCTCAGCCCGTCTTTGGTAACGCTGGCCGGGAAAAAATTTATCTTAATCGTTTATAAAGACATCTCCGAGCTTATACAGATACAGAATGAAAAACATCAGGCAAATGAAAAGCTCACTGTTCTTGTCAAGAAACTCGAGGACCGAAACTATCAGAACATCATTATGGGTGAAATGAGAGAAATGCTCCAGGCATGTTCGACTATGGAAGAAGCCGCCCCGATTATCAGGGGCTTAATGGAAAAATTATTCCCCAATTCAGAAGGCGCTTTATTCATGATGAGCCCGTCCAGGTCTGATCTGGAGTCCGCCGCCAGATGGGGTGATTTTCCCAAAGATGTGGACGATAATGTTTTTGCGCCTGATGCGTGCTGGGCATTGCGCCGTGGCCGGACTTATATTGTTGAAAACGTGAGTGTTGGGCCCCTATGTCCGCACTTGAAGCACCCTCCGTCAACAGCGTATATGTGTCTGCCACTGATAGCAAAAAGCGATGTCCTGGGCCTGCTCCACTTGAGGAGCAGACAATCCGCACAGATACAAAGCGAGCAGAATGTAATATCCGACTTGAAAGATATAGCGGTCATTCTTTCTGAATACTTGTCACTATCAATAGCAAACATACAACTCAATGAGCGCCTTGCGAGAGAGTCCGTACGAGACCCGCTGACCGGCTTATTCAACAGGCGCTTCATGATAGAATCCCTCGAACGGGAAATCAAGCGCGCAGAAAGGAATCAAACCCAAGTCGGCATAATCATGGCTGACGTCGACCACTTCAAGCAGTTCAATGACAAGTATGGACACGCAGCGGGCGACAAAGTACTCACTCAAATGGGTAGCTTTTTTAAGGCTGGATTACGAGGCTCAGATGTCGCCTGCCGCTATGGAGGGGAGGAGTTTGTTTTCTTCTTGCCCGAATGTTCCGCCGAGAATACCTTCAAACGTGCTGACCAGATGCGAGAAGAAGTGAAGAATTTGGCGGTTCACTATGGTGGCGAGCTCCTTGCTTCAAATACCCTGTCGATGGGCATATCGACGTATCCTGATCAAGGCCGCAACGCGGAAGACCTTCTGCGGGTAGCAGATGCAGCTCTCTACAGGGCAAAACAGGAAGGCAGGGACAGGGTCATTATCGGTTGACCCCGTAAATTTGTAGGAATTTAGTTTTCGGCTCCGCTGGCTGCGGAAAACTAAATTCCTATGAATAAACCTGAGGTCTCGGAACTTACCCAGCCCGGCCTGATTCGAAACAAAATTATATCGTTGTTTCCGCCTCGCTTAGAGGCCGAGCAGGATCAAGACGCCGGCGGCGATGGCCAGGACCTCCATGATCACGGGGAAACCGCTAAAGTTCAATTTGAGCACCGGGATCAGCCCGGTCAGGACGAGCCAAATGCCCAACAAGAGCATTCCCAGACTCTTGGTCACCTTGATTTTTTTGGCCATTTTTTTACTCCTTGAAAAAAGCACCTAATGCCCTGGGGACGCCCTTCGTCCCCTTTTTAACAGTTTATCAAGCCACAATGGCTTTAGCAAGCAAGCCTTTTCGATGTGGGCTAACCTCAGCCCAACTCTCCTCGGCCGCCGCGGACTCCCGAGGGATGGACTCATTCATCATTTTCCTCCCGAATCCGACCAGCGCAGCCTGAGTCGTCCTTGTCAGACAATCGATCGTTGTCGATCTTCTTCCAAGAAATAAGCGAACTCCCCTCCCACGACGACAATCGTCGAAGAATAATATACCCACAAAACAAAAAGGACCAAGGTATTCAATGAGCCATAAAGAATAGAATAGTGGGCGATATGGACGACATACAAAGTGAAAAGATGTTTGGTCAGTTCCCAAAGCAGGCCCGTGAAGAGAGCCGCCTGAAGGGCGGTTTTGAAGTGGACCCTCTTATTAGGGATGATTTCGTAAATCAAAAAAAACATGCAAAAGGTGAGGATAAAAGGGAGCACGTATTTTAGGATCCATTGAACCGTCGGTCCTATCGCCACTGGAATCTGTCCCCGGAAACTTTGTAGGGCGGCGATCGCGGAGCTCAGGAACATGCTCATGAGGAGGAGGATTCCCGTGAGGAGAATCATCAAAAGATCAATGCCGAGTCCACGCAACATTCCCCTGCTCTTCTCCACCTGGAACACGATATTGAAAGCGATCCGCAGGGAGCCGAAGACCCATGTGGAGAACCAGAGCAAACCTATAAATCCTAAGACTCCCACAATCTTACGGCTCTGGATGACGTCCGTAAGGTTTTTCGTAATCTTTGGGTCCAATGCCGGAGCCGCATCTCTGAAATAAGCGCGAATATGATTGAGCACTTCTTGGTCTTTGTAGAGATAAGTTCCAACCAATGCCAAGAGCAGCATGATAAAAGGAATCAAGTTGACGAGGATATTAAAGGTAATCCCCGAAGATAAGAAAAAGCCTTTGTCACCCTTGAATTTTTTTAGAGCCTGCCAGAGAAGACCGAATTTCTTGAGATTCTTATTGAGCCGTTTGAATCTCACCGAATGAGTCCGTTTCATAGTGATAGAAGCAATTTCCTTTTCCATGTTGTCTCGAATCATGTCCCGTTGAGCTTGGCAACGACGCCTCCCGTTGCGAAAAAATGATATTCCCGACCGCGGATCGATGTCAAGAACAAGGAAACTGCCGCGAAGCAGGCCCTCCGGCCGTATCATCGTTCCCAACGACTATGAAATCCTCTTAAAAACGATAGACTTCCCGCCTATCTTGGACCGCGCAGCGGCAAAGATCTCCCAGGAGCCGGCGCTTGAACTTGAAGAAGACCCGGAGCATCTTAGGGATCGTGAAGACGACCTGGCGGTGCGGGACATCCAGAAGAAGCGTCTCCCTAAGCGCCTATTTGACTTTTAAGCTTCGCATAAAAAGGGACGGGCTGAAGATCCCGTTTGCTCAGTCGGAAGCGGGCCAAGACAGATTTGTCGTCATCGAGACCGATTTCAAAAACTACGTTCTTGAAATCGAGCGCTGAAGAACGGAATTATTTTCGGCCGACCGAGTAATACTCAAACCCTAATTTTTTCACGGAAGCGGAGTCGAAAATATTCCGACCATCGATGATGATCGTGTTGGCCATGATGTCTTTGAGCTTCTTCAGGTCGAGGTCCAAAAACTCTTTCCACTCCGTGATGATTAAAAGCGCATTCGTACCGGAAGCGGCTTGGTAAGGGGAATCGCAGTAGACCACACGGGGCAAGTATTCCGGAAATAGTTCTTTCATGTTTTCCCTGGACTGGGGGTCATACAAACGGACGTTGGCGCCCTCGCCCAGGAGCTCTTTGATGATCTTGATGCTCGGCGCCTCCCGGATGTCATCGGTGTCCGGCTTAAAGGCAAGCCCCAGGACCGCGATTTTCTTGTCCTTCAAGATCCACAGGGCCTTTTTGATCTTCTCCAGAAAAACCTTGACCCTGTCGGCGTTGATCCGATCGGTCTCTTTTAGAAGATTCATATTCACGCCCAGGTCTTCCCCGATTTTGATCAGGGCCTTCAAATCCTTGGGAAAACAGGAGCCGCCGAAGCCCAGGCCGGCTTTCAGAAAAAGACCTCCGATCCTGGGGTCCAGCCCCATGCCTTGGGCCACTTGTTGGATGTCCGCGTCCGTTTTCTCGCACAAGTTGGCCATCAGGTTGATGTAGGAGATTTTCATGGCCAGGAAAGAATTGGAGGCATGTTTGATGAGCTCGGCCGTGTCAATGTTGGTGATGACGAGGCGGTCCTTGGCTTTTTCGTAGATTCTGACCAGCATCTCCTTGGCCCGTTCGGACTCGACGCCGATGATGATTCGGTCAGGGTGCAGGAAATCAGCGACGGCCGACCCTTCTCGCAGGAATTCCGGGTTCGAAGCGATGTCAAAAGCCATATCTGTCTTTTTATAGAGCGTGATCGTCCGCTTGATCCAGGACGAGGTTTTGATCGGGACCGTGCTTTTCTCCACGACCAGCTTGTAACCGTTGAGGTTCTCGGCGATCATCCGCGAGACTTCCTCGATCTGGGACATATCGGCGCTCCCGTCGTCACCCTGGGGCGTTCCGACGCAGACGAAGATGACATCCGAGGCCTGGATCGTTTTGTCCAGGTCCGAGCTAAAAGAAAGGCGGCCGCTCTTGAGATTGGACTTCAACAACTCATTCAATCCCGGCTCATAAATGGGGACCTCGCCCCTGGAAATCTTATCTATTTTTTCCGCCACTTTATCGGCGCCGACGACATGATGGCCGAACTCGGCCAGGCCGGCCGCCGTGACAAGACCGACGTAGCCGGTCCCGAAAACAGCGATCCTCATGGGCGTTCTCCTTAAATTAGGCTTTGATCACGTTGGCACGCTTCTTCTTGATGACGTTCCGCGTGTCAACGACAAGGGGCGAGTTCTTGACGATCCAGTCATAATCATAGGCGGAATGATCGGTGGCGATGATCACGGCGTCCGTGCGTTTGAGGCGACCGGCGGTCAGGGGTACGGATTTCATGGACAGGCCGGGATATTCACGGTAGGGCCCGGTCTCGGGGACATGAGGGTCATTGTACGAAACTCTGGCGCCTTTCTCTTTGAGCAAGCTGATGATTTTGACGGACGGAGATTCCCGCTGATCGTCGATATCTTTTTTATAAGCGAGGCCGAGAACGAGCACCTTGGCCCGTTTGATGGACTTGCCCCGCTCGCCCAGCGCCCCGATAGTTTTGGAAATAACATAATAAGGCATCAAGGTATTGATTTCCCCAGCCAGCTCGATGAACTTCGTCGAATAGTCCACTTCTCGCGCCTTCCAGGTGAGATAAAACGGATCGATGGGAATGCAGTGGCCGCCCAGCCCGGGGCCGGGATAGAAAGGTGTGAAGCCGAAGGGCTTGCTTGAGGCCGCCTTGATGACTTCCCAGACATCGATGCCCATTCGGTCCAGGATCATCTTCATTTCATTGACCATGGCGATGTTGACCGAGCGGAAGATATTCTCCAGAAGCTTGGTCGCTTCGGCCACCTTAGTCGAAGACACGGGGACGGTTTTGACGACGACCTGGCTGTAGAGAGCGTTGGCCACCTTCAAGCAGTCTTTGGAAAATCCTCCGATAACTTTGGGAATTCTTTCCGTAGAAAACACAGGGTCGCCGGGATTCTCTCGCTCGGGAGAAAATGCCAGGAAAAAGTCCTTCCCCGCCCTCAGGCCGCTTTTCTCCAGGATCGGGCGCATTTCATCATCCGTCGTGCCCGGGTACGTCGTGCTCTCCAAGACGACAAGTTGGCCTTTCTTTAAATACGTCGCGATTGTTTCCGTGGTCTTCAGGACGAACGACAAATCGGGGTTCCGGTGGGGATCGAGCGGCGTCGGGACACAGATGATGATGACATCCGCTTTGGAAATTAAGCTGAAATCGGCGGTAGGAAAAAACCGCCCCGTCTTAAAGGCCGATCTGACATCCTCAACGGAGATATGCTTGAGATAGCTTTTCCCCTGCTTCAGCATACGGATCTTTTTGGGGTCGATGTCGAACCCGGTGACCAAAAACCCTTTTTTCAAGAAAGCTTTGACCAAGGGGAGCCCGACATAGCCTAACCCCATAATTCCGACCTTGACTTTTTTATTCTTGATCTTTTGTTCCAGACTGAGACTCAGTCGATTCATTTTCATCTCCTTTCCTTGTACCAGGCTATCGTCTTCTTTAAACCTTCGCTGAAATCGTCCACGGGCTGATACTTGAGCATCTGACGCGCTTTCGAAAGGTCGGCCAGGGAATAGCGTATATCTCCGGGGCGGGCTTCGCGATAAACCGGTTTGATTTGGGTCCCCAATACCGCATTGATCTGCTGCACCAGAGCATTGATCGTCGTGCTTTCCGCGCAAGCGATATTGAAAACTTCGCCCGGCCCATTTTTAGCTTCCGTCGCCAAGATATTGGCCTCGATGATATTTGAAACATAGACGAAATCCCTGGTTTGCTCGCCGTCGCCATAGATGACAGGCGGCTCGCCATTCAATATTTTTGTTATAAAGAGAGGGATCACTGCGGCATACTGGGACAATGGATCCTGGCGGGGTCCGAACACATTAAAATACCTTAGGCAGACCGTCGGAAGGTCGTAGATCCTCGCGAAAATCTGGCAATATTTTTCCCCGATCCATTTGCTCAGGGCGTACGGAGAAAGAGGATTTCCGACCGTGTCCTCTTTTTTGGGCAGATGGGGATCGTCCCCATAGACAGACGTGGAGGAGGCGAATACCAATCTTTTGACCTTCGCTCGAGCGGCGGCCCATAAGATATTAAGTGTCCCGCCGGCGTTAATGGCGTTCGTCAAAAAGGGGTCTTGGATGGAACTCTGAACCGACGGCAGCGCGGCCTGGTGGAGGACGAAATCCATCCCCTTGACCGCACGCTGGCATATGTCTAGGTTTCGAATATCACCTTCCAGAAGCTCGATCTTGTCGCGGAACCGCTCAAGGTTTTCTCTCTTGCCCGTCAGGAAATTGTCCAAAACCCTAACCCGATGTCCTCTGCGAACGAGCTCTTCGGCAAGGTGAGACCCGATGAAACCTGCGCCCCCGGTGACCAGATACGCGTTCATGTCGCTCCCCTAGGTTTTGAGCAAGCTGCTATTATAAATAGCCGAATTCTCTCAATTTGTCGAGCACCTTGGCCGCGCTCTCCTCAAGATTCTCTCGATCGGTTTCCAGAAGGATTTCAGGCTTCAAGGGCTCTTCATAGGGATCCGAAATCCCGGTAAATTCCTTGATCTCTCCTTTCATGGCCTTTTTATACATACCCTTCACATCCCGCTGCATGCACACATCCAAGCTGCATTTCGTATAGACTTCGATAAAATTGCCGATCTCCCGGCGTGCCTGGTTCCTGATATCCCGGTAGGGGGAGATAAAAGACGTCAAGACAAATACGCCGTTCCGCGTTAAAAGCTTTGAGACAAACGTTACTCTCCGGATATTCTCATCCCGGTCAGCCTTGGAAAACCCGAGATCGCGGGTCAGGCTCTGCCGCACGATATCGCCGTCGAGCCGTTCCACTCTGTATCCCCGTTCTTTAAGGATTTTGGCTGCAAGGTCGGCTATCGCCGATTTCCCCGAGCAAGGCAGTCCGGTGAACCACAGCGTCACGCCTTTTTGTTCATTGCCTTTATACATCGAATTCCTTTCATCTATATCCGGGGTCAAACCTACTCGTTACGCATCTTCATCTGGAGAATATTGCGAAACGAGTAGGTTTGACCCCAATCATTTAATAGCTTTACCCTTCATGTCGGCGGGCACGGGAACGCCCAGCGTCTGAAGCACGGTCGGAGCCACGTCCAGGATATCAATATCCTTGCGGCTTCTGACCTTATTCCGGGGATCATACAAAATATACATCCCTTGCTGGGCATGGACGGCATCATCCGGCCCGGTGTCGTTTTCAGGCAAAAATTTCGTCTCGTAGCCTAAGGTGCCGGCCGAGCGCCAAAAGAGGTCATCAAAATAGACCATCAGGTCCGGATAGTCGCCCCTGGCTTCTTCGAAATATTCGTTGGGTTTGATGACCTGCGTGTCCCATCTCTCTCCCTTGGGGCCGCGGATGTTTTTGATCCTTTCCATGAGCGCGTCCCGCTCGTTCTCGTAGTCTTCTGGCTTGATGATGCCCTGTGGCTCCCGCCCCTCTACGTTGAGAAACAGCCGGGCATAATAGCCCCCCCATCCCCAGACCTTTGTCCGCGGCCAGTCGATGGGGACTTTTTCCAGGTTCGTCTGCGGCTTGGGCTTTTCCTTGATGACAAGGTCGCCCTGCTCGATCAGCCATTCGTTGATGCAGAAAGCGCCTTTCATTCGCTTGGCGCCATGGTCGGAAATGACCAAGACAACTGTATCTTCGCCGACATTGGCGAGGAGATCACCGATCTTCCGGTCCAGATACTTGTAGTAATCCAGGATGACATGCTCGTAGCGGTTTCCTGGCTGGAAGAGATGATGGGTTTTATCCATGTATTTCCAGAATGCATGCTGAACCCGGTCCACGCCGATTTCGACAAACATGAACAGGTCCCAGGGTTTATGGCGGATGAGGTAGTTGAGGACTTCAAACCGTTTGGCGGTCATATCATAGATTTCTTTTAGGATTTGGTCCCTGTCTTCCGTCCGAAAGACAACGTCAAAAATATAGGGCCCGAATTTCGCTTCGATTTCCTGGCGCAGTTCCTGGGGGTAAGTATATTCCTTTTCGTTGTCCGGGGTGATGAAGCAGGAAATCAGGTTCCCCGGCACGGGATACGGAGGATAGCTGGGCGGCACACTGACAAGACAGCTCCGGCCGCCGTGATCGCCGATGATGTCCCAAACCGCCCGTTCCTTGATGGACCGGGACGTGGCAATCCACATCTTATCATAGGAATAGCCCGTGCGGTGGCGAAAACCGTAGAGGCCGAGCCTGCCCGCATCTTTCCCGGTGGACATCACCATCCAGGCCGGGATCGTAATCGGAGGGTCGGAGCTGCGCATCTTCCCATGGATGCCGCTCTCGATGAGCCCGCCCAGCACGGGAAATTTTTCACGTTGGTCGATGACTATCTCCGCCGGCGCTGAATCCAGCCCTATGATGAGAAATTTTCGGTCCATAACGTCCTATCCTCTTCCGGGGTCAAACCTACTCGTTACGCACAATTCTCCAGGGGAAGATGCGTAATGAGTAGGTTTGACCCCGTTTTATTCATTGAAGGGATCTTTGAATTCCATGATGATCTTGGCCACTTCGGGGCGGACCAGCTCGGGCGGCGGATACTCGCCCTTGATCAGCATATCCCGGATTTTTGTCCCGCTGAATTGGATCTGCTCGGAAGCCGAATGGGGGCAGATCTTCTCGTTGACCACGCTCAGGCATTTCTTGCAGTAGTAAAAGGACCGGAAAAACAAGGGCACGATCCCCATATCCGGAAATTCCTCGAAAATATCCTGGGCGGCATAAGGATGATAGTAGGTGCCGACACCCGCGTGGTCGCGGCCGATGATGATATGCGTACAGCCGAAATTCTTGCGGATGATGGCGTGGAAGATGGCTTCCCTCGGGCCGGCATAGCGCATTTCCATCTGGAGGATGGCCATCACGGCCCTTTCCTTGAGGTAGTAGTTCTTGATCAGCTCCTCGTACGAAGCCAGGATCACTTCGTCCTTGAAATCGCCTTTTTTCTTGCGCCCGATGACGGGGTTGATAAAAATTCCGTCGACGAACGTCAAGGCCGTCTTCTGGACGTATTCATGCCCGATGTGGGGGGTGTTTCTTGTCTGAAAGCCGACGACCGTCCGCCATCCCTTTTCCTTGAATAAAACCCGCGTTTCCTTTGGGCTGAGCTTATAGCGGGCAAAAGGAGTCGGGGACTCCTGGATGAGGTCAATTTTGCCGGCGAGAAGCACTTCTTTCATGGCTTTGACCTTGGCGACCCCCGGATGCGCCGCGTCGGTCGTCTGAAAGACCTTGGCGGCCATCTCCTCTTTGTCGTAGGTGTATTTTTCCTCTAAATGGAGCACGGCAGCAGGCTCGTCCCTTTCGTTGAGGAGGATGATTTGGCCGCCGACCTTGAGCTTGCTCGCCTCCTCTTTTCCCACGTCCAGGACAATCGGAATCGTCCAGGGGAGGTCCGACGAAAGCCGCATCTCGTTCAAGACATGGCGAAAATTCTCCTTCCCCATGAACCCCTCGAGGGGGCTGAATACGCCGGCGGCGATGTTTTCGATATCGCTCACGGATTCCGCATCGAGCTTCACCGCAGGCAGGCTCTTGCCCTTTTCCAAAATTTCTTGTTTCTGCTTACTTTTTAGAACGCGGTCAACAAGCCTTCCACCATGGGGCTGGATCATAATTGTTCTCCTCTGCTAGTCTATATACCCGAGCGCTTTCAGCCGTTCCTTGACCTTTTCCTCGTCCTCTTTGCTGAAAACCTCTTGTTTGACCTGGTCCTTGGACAAGCTTTCCCTGAGGACTTTGGTGATATAGCTGGAAACCGATGAGATCTCGGTTCCCTTGATCACTTCCTCGATTTTCTTGTATAGGGACGTCGGAATCGAAACCGTCGTAAATTCCTTTCCCATGGCCGTCTCCTTTGCGCAAATGCGCTGAAAATACTAGAAATAAAGGAATTTTATATACCAGATTGGCATTTTTTTCAACCCTTTTCGGAGGCCGCCTCGGCTTGACAAAGGCAGGCGATAAGTGTTTATAATCTAATAAGATGCGCGAAGAAGCGTTTCTTACAGTCTGATATGGAAAAAATCACCCACCCGTTTATCCGGAAGAATGTCTTCTTGGGAGTCCTGGACAGAAATCTGAAGAAGCTGGAGAGCCGTCTTGGCGTCAGCCTGTCCATCAGGGGCGATTGCCTTAGCCTCGACGGGGATCCGAAGAAAGTCGAGTTCGCCAAATTTTACTTCGAGAAAATCCGGGAGCTAGAAGAGAAGGGATATGACCTCAAAGAAGAGGATTTTCATATCGCCCTCGACCTGCTCGAGGAAGGCCACAGCCAGCCCCTGGAAAGCTATTTCCCCTCAGAGGCCCTGAATCTCTCCCGCAAATCCGTGACGCCCAAGAGCCTCAACCAGCAGGATTATATCCAGGCTATCCGGAGCTTTGATGTCGTCTTCGGCATCGGGCCGGCGGGCACGGGCAAAACCTACCTGGCCATGGCCATGGCCCTGACCTATTTACAGAACAAGCTCGTCAGCCGCATCATCCTGACGCGGCCGGCCGTCGAGGCCGGTGAAAAGCTCGGCTTTCTGCCGGGCGACCTCTACCAGAAGATCAACCCCTACCTCCGCCCGCTCTATGATGCTCTCTTCGACCTCGTCCAGGCAGATCAGGCCAACCACCTCATCGAAAAGGGCATTATCGAGATCGCCCCCCTGGCTTTTATGCGCGGCAGGACCCTGAACGGCTCCTTTATCATCCTCGACGAGGCCCAGAACACGACCAAAGAGCAGATGAAAATGCTCCTCACCCGCTCTGGATTTGATTCCAAGGTCGTGATCACCGCGGATATTACCCAGATTGACTTGCCCCAGCCCGCCAAGTCCGGCGTCCTCCATGCCATCAAGATTCTCTCCCCCATCAAGGATATATCATTTTGTTATTTCAATGAGAAAGACGTCGTCCGCCACCCCCTGGTCCAGAAAATCATCAAGGCCTACGAGAAAGCCGAAGCCAGAACGCGGTCATAGCCATGGCCTTCATTTCGTTCAAGAACATCAAGCTCTTCAAGAGCCCCGCTTTTGCCCAGACGAAAGAACAAAAGCCTTCCCAGCTTTCCAAAGAAGAAAGGGCGGGTTTCTGGCTGGGCTTGGTAAGAAACCCCTTTCTCTATTTGTTCTTCTTCGCTCTCGTTTTGGCTTTTTTTATTTCCTACCTTCCTTCAAAATCCCTGCCCTTATTGAACGACGGAGAGATTGCGGCGTCCGACATCATTGCCCCCGCCGATTTGACCGTGGAAGATACAGAAACGACCGCGAATAAGAAAAAGGAGGCCGAGGACGCCGTCCTGCCCGTCTACTCCCTGGATCCCAATGTCTTCCTGAACACAGAGGAAAAGGTCCGGCAATTTTTCAGCTTCGGAAGGGACTGGCTAAAAGCGACGGGCGCCAAAAAGGATTATGCTCAACTCCAGAAGAACGTTTTCGACAAGTTCGGGGTCGAGGTGACCATAAACGAGTTGCTGATTCTTGACAAGGCCGGGTTCGGCGCCGACCTCGAGGACATTTTGGTCAACCTCCTGGAAAAATATGCAGCCCAGGGGATCATCGTCGCCAAGAACCTCTTTGTCCGCAACGAGCCAGAACGCGGGTTTTCGCTGCTGCGCGGCAAAGAAGGGGAAAAAGTCATAAAGGTCCAGGACATCCTGGAGTTAAAGGAAGTCAAAGAAAAATTCGCGGCCGAGGTCAACAAGCTGGAGCTCCCAGCCAGGAAAAAAGGGTTGCTCATCAGCCTGTCCTACACCTTCGTCTCCCCCAATGTCACATTCAACAAGGTCGAAACCGAGGCCAGGATGGAGAAGGCGCGGCAGCGGATCGAGACCGTGTATTATCGGATCAAAAGGGGAAAAGTGATTGTCCGGAAAGGTGACGAGGTGACGGCGGAAACGATCAAGCTGGCCCGGATCATCAACCAGAACCTGCGAACGCAAAAAGCCTGGCTCAGCAATTTCCTCGGCACATTCCTCCTCTTCGGCCTGCTGCTCATGACCCTCTGGTATTACCTGAAATCCCTACATCCGCAGAAGACGGCCTTTAAATATTACCTGATGATCGGCATCACCCTGATCATCAGCCTCTTTCTCTACAAGCTCTCAAGCTTTCTCGCCGGCACCTCGAGCCAGAGCGTGCAGTTCTTTCTGTTCGCAGACGCCCAAAGCTACCAATCCGCCTTTCCCTATGAATTCGGGGTGATCCTGTTCGCCTTTCTGACAACTATCCCGGTCGCCCTGATCTACAACATTCTTAACAGCCTGCTGGTCGGATATCTGTTCAACGCCAATTTTTACCTGATGATCTTTAGCTTTATCGGCGGGCTGGCGGCGATCTACGGGATCAAGTACTTCCAGAAGGTCAAACGAACATCGGCCTTGCGAGCCGGAATTTTCCTGGTCTCTCCCGTCAATGTCTTCGTGATCATCACCTTTTATCTCATCCAGGAACGCTGGACCCAACTCCACCTCCTGACGCCAGAGATCTTTATGGGAATCATGGGAGGGATCCTCTGCGCCGCCCTGGCCTTCGTTTTCCTCCCCATCTATGAAAATGTCTTCAGCTTTCTCACCCAGAGCAAGCTCCTGGAGCTAACCAATTCGGAATCCCCCATCTTCCGCCAGATGGCCCTCGAGGCGCCGGGTTCCTACCATCATTCGTTGATCGTCGCTTCTCTAGCCGAGAAGGCCGCCGAGGCCATCAAGCTTGACCCTCTCTTCGTCAAGGCCGGCGCCCTCTACCACGACATCGGCAAAATCAAAATGCCCGAATATTTCATCGAGAACAAGGTCAAAAAAAAGGACATCCATAAGGACCTCACGCCGAGCATGAGCACCTTGGTCATCGTCAACCATGTCAAGGAGGGCGTGGAGATCGCCAGGAAGGAGAAGCTCCCCGCCCAGATCAAGGAGATCATCGAACAGCACCACGGCAACTCGCTGGTCCGCTTTTTCTACCAAAAAGCCAAAGAAAAATACGACCCGGAAATGCACAGAATCGGCGAAGAAAGCTACCGCTATCCGGGCCCCCCGCCGCAGAGCAAGGAAGCGGCGCTGGTGATGCTCTCCGACTCGGTGGAGGCCGCTTCCAGGAGCCTGAAAAACCACAGGGAAGAGAATCACAAGCGCGTCATCAAGGACATCTTCGACAATTACCTCCAGGACGGCCAGCTCGACGACTGCAATTTCTCGCTGAAAGAGTTGAGGGTCATCGCCTCCTCGTTCCTGGAGACACTCAATATGATCTACCAGCCCCGCGTCGACTATCCCGGCTTCGACTTCGAGATGAAGAAAAAGAATAAAGCCGAGCCTGACCAGGACAAGGACAATGATCGAGGTCATCAACCGCCAGAAGACGTTCAGAATTGACCGGACGAGATTCGAACGGTTGCTCCGAAAAATGGTGAAGCACTACGGCCTGGTCAGGCCGGAGATCGCTTTGGCGTTTGTGGATGACAGGGTCATCAAAAAGTTGAACCGCGATTTCCGGAAAAAAGACGTTCCGACGGATGTCCTCAGCTTCTCCTATCGAGAAAAGGGCCCCGATGGCAAATTTTACTTGGGCGACATCTTCATTTCGGTGGCCAGAGCCTTCGACCAATCTCGGGAACTCGGCCACAGCCTGGAACGGGAGCTGGAGGTCTTGACCATTCACGGCTTCCTCCATCTCCTCGGCTGCGAACATAGGGAGGGGCATGAGCAAGAGGAAACAAAAATCCACAAGCTGATGCTAAAGAACTGATATGAAAACGACCGTCCTCCAGTGGGCCGGCCTGGTCCTGGGCTTTATAGCCGCCTTTCTCCTGTCCCTTTTTCACATCGCCCTGGCCGAGTTTTCCAAGATTTCCATGAGCCGCTTCCTGGAGGACAAGGACAAGCCGTTCCGGCTCGAGGTCTTGCGACATTACGAAGACATTAAAATTGCGGTCGAGCTTTGGCGCGCCATCATGCTCATCGCCTTTCTGGTTTACTTCTATATCTCCATCCCCCGGATAGGGCTCTGGCCGCTCTGGCTGTTCCTGGGATCGCTTCTCGCCTACTGGATTTTTTTTGATATGCTGCCGCGGCTTATTGCCTGGCGGAACAAGGAAAGGATCCTCAACTTTTTCCTTCCCTCCTTCAGGTTGTTCTTGATTCTTTCGGCGCCGGTTCTGGCCGTTTCCCGATGGCTCTGCGCACGTGAAGAAAACGAGGAGGAGGAAGACGAAGACCGGGAGGCATCGGACGAGGAAATCGATACATTCATCGACGCCGCCAAGGAGGAAGGCATCATCGAGAAGGACGAGGATGACCTGCTGAGGAGCGTCGTCGAGTTCGGGGATATCGTGGTCCGGGAGATCATGACTCCCCGGATGGAGATTGTCTGCATCAGGAAGGACGGCACCATCCAGAAGCTGAGAAACTTGATCATCACCGAAAAATTTTCGCGCATCCCCGTTTATAAAGACAAAGTGGACAACATCGAGGGCATCGTGATTGCCAAGGACCTTCTCCAGTTCGCCGACGATAAATACGGGAATGAACCCATCGGGCCCTTCATCCGGCCGGTCATCTTTGTCCCGGAGTCCATGAAAGTCTCCGAGCTTCTCAAGGAATTTCAAAAAGTGAAGCAAAAGCTGGCGATGGTTGTGGATGAGCACGGCGGGATCTCGGGCCTGGTCACAATGGAGGACCTTGTCGAGGAGATCGTCGGGGAGATTCATGACGAGTATGACACCGAAGAGGCCAAGGTCACGAAGTCCGGCCCGCAGGAATATCTGGTTTCGGGCGATGCGAAAGTCGAAGAGCTGGAAAATTTATTTGACGTCGAGTTGGCCGAGGATGATTATCTAACGGCCAGTGGGCTGATCACCCATCACCTGGGACGGCTTCCGAAAAAAGGAGAGGCCGTTGAAGTGAAAGGGCTGGCGGTCGAGATCATCAACGTCGATCAGAAAAGGATCAAAAAGCTAAAGGTCCGCAAACTTCCAAAAAAGGATCAAGAATAGGTTCCCCCCATGCCCAAACCGAAAAAAGTCCAAGAAACGAAAAAAGCCTTCAGGGTCGGCTACGTGGCCCTCATCGGCCGGCCGAATGTGGGAAAATCCACGCTGCTGAATCGGTTGCTCGGCCAAAAAATCGCTATCGTATCCAGTAAGCCGCAGACGACCCGGATCAGCATCCTGGGGATCCACACGACCGACAAGGGCCAGATTATTTTTATCGATAACCCGGGCATCCACAAGCCGCTCCACAACTTGAACAAGCGGATGATGGATTTTGTCTACTCTTCGCTTGAAACAGCCAACCTCATTTGCCTGCTGATTGATGCCACCGAGAAGTACGGCCACGGCGACGAGTTTGTCCTCGAGATTTTGAAGAATGTCCGGACGCCGATCTTCCTGTTGATCAACAAGGTCGATATCGTGAAAAAAGAAAATATCCTGTTGATGATCGATCACTATAAAGACCTGCTTCATTTTAAGGAAATCATCCCGATTTCGGCCGTCAGAGGAACTAACCTGGACGTGTTGGAGAAATTGATCTACGAAAGCCTGCCCGAGTCGGAAAAAATCTATAGCGACAACGAGATTTCTGACCAGTCGGAGCGGTTCCTGCTGGCTGAAATTATCCGAGAAAAAGTCCTCAATCATGTCGAGAAAGAGTTGCCTTGGGTCACGGCGGTCTATATCGATGCGATCGAGAGACGCGGGCCCCAGGCTGAAGAGGCGCAGGGCGAACGCGCACAGCCGATTGACTCCCGAGAACGGAGTGAAACTTTGCCCGAAGCAGGAGAAAGAACGGGTGGAGTCAAACAAGCCGAGAAAACGGCCGAGCCAAAACAGGCCGGACTGGAGAAAAAGCGTCCCGTAATTTATATCAAGGCTACGATCTTTGTCGAAAGGGACAGCCACCGCATCATCATCATCGGCAGGCGGGGGCAGCTTATCAAGACCATCGGGATCGAGGCGCGCCGGGAGATCGAAGAGATCCTGGAAGCGAAGGTCTACTTGGACCTTCACGTCAAAGTCCGGGAAAACTGGCGCGACTCCGCCGATGTCTTGGATTTAATCGAAGGCCAGAAATAATCCCGCCTGTCATGCCAGGAGCGCAGCGACACGACAATCCGCGCTATCCCCTAAATTGCCGATAGGAAAATCTATTGAACGATACAGACTCCTGGTATAAGGTGTTTTTGGTCTAAAAACAGACTCACCCTGGGGGTGAGACCTTAACCAGGAGGGCGAGAGTATGATACAGCAAGGCATCCTGCCATTCAAGATTGAACTGACTGACGAGCTGATAACGCCGCGAAGCGGTCTGGCTCTGTTTGCCGAAGTCATCCATGCCTTCAAGGTAAAAAGGAAGGTCGAGGCGTATTTTCCCAAGCCCGGCTCGAACCGGGGCTATGAAGCGTGGTCCTATATTGAGCCGCTGTTATTGATGATGGAAGGCGGCGGCCAGCATATCGAAGATCTCCGCGAGATTCGGGAGGACAGAACGCTGCGGCTTCTAATCGGGCTTGAGCGGATGCCGTCGCTGTCAACGTATGGGGACTGGTTGGCCAGAGCGGGAGCAAATGGCGGAATCAAGGCGATGAGGAAGGTCGGGGAAGAGACGGCGGAGACGATCTGGAAACGAACAGCGAGGCCGGAGTATACGCTGGATGTGGACGCGACAGTGATCGAAGCGGAGAAGAAGGAGGCGGAGTGGACGTATAAGAAAGTTAAAGGGTATCAGCCGATCTTGGGGTACTTGGCGGAAAACGGGGTGTGTTTGACCCATGAGTTTCGGGAAGGGAACGTCACGGCCCAGAGCGACGCCTTGAAGTTTCTGAAGCGTTGTCTTCGGCTCTGTCCTAAGATTAAACGCCTTCGTTCTGATAGCGCCTTCTATCAGGCGCCTGTCATCAATGAGTGTGAAAAAAACGACCTGGGCTTCACGATCACGGCCGACCAAGATGCTGGCGTGAAAGGAGTTATCCCGACTGTTCGGGACTGGAAGCCGCTCTTGGATGAGGACGGAAAAAAGACAGACCGGGAGATTGGAACGGGGATTCATATGATGACCAAGGCCAAAGAACCTTTCCGGTTGGTCGTCCAGCGCTGGCGCGAACCTCAGCTCCGGCTCTATGAGCCGAACGGCTATCGTTACTATGTGATCGCCACCAACAGGGACGATCTGTCCCCGGAAGGAGTGGTCTGGTTCCATAACCAAAGAGGCCAAGTCGAGAACCTCATCAAGGAACTGAAGATCGGGTTTGGCATGGAGCAAATGACCAGCGGCGACTTTGCGGCCAATGCCCTGTGGTTTTCGATCGGAGTCCTGGCGTATAACCTGACTCAGGCCCAGAAGCTCCTGTTTATGGATCCGGAGTGGAGGCCCAAGACGATGGCCACGCTGCGCTGGCAGCTCCTGGAGACCGCCGGCCGTTTAGTTCGTCATGGCCGGTGCCTTGTCTTACGGATCGCAGCGTCCTGGGAAAAACTCCGGGTGTTTCTTCAGATCCGGGAACGCTGCGCGGCGTTTTCCTAACTGCGGGCAATCCGTTTTTATTCGGATAAAATCAAAGCGACGATTATCAGGGAGAAGCTCTCCTAAAATGCCCGCCTTTCGCCAACACCAAGTCAAATCGCGAACAGCAGCGTTTCCGTTTTGAAGATTTTAGCCTTTCATCACCTTCCGGAGGTTTCCCTTGAAGCAATTCCTTTTCCCAAAATTATCCTATCGGCAATTTCGGGCTATCTCTCCTTATTGACAACCATCTCGATAGATGCGAAAATCTTACTCCCTTCCATAGACGGTGAGTGTAGCTCAACTGGTTAGAGCATCGGACTGTGGATCCGATGGTTGGGGGTTCAAGTCCCCTCACTCACCCCCTCTTAACCCAACTTTTCGTTATAGAGCCTGTTCGAAGAAACGAGGCTTCTCTCCGCGCGCCAGTCGTGCTCCGGCTCTATGCCAAGAATGGTTGATCTCCCCTCCCCTAAAATTCCTAACGGGATTTTCAAAACTATCACGGTAAAATTCACGGTGAAAGGGTTTTTTCTGGATACATCCGGTTCTAAGCGGCGCGGGTTCTCATATGGGGTAAAGGGAGCGCACCAGGAGGGACTTGAAACCCCGGCCTTCTGATTTGAAGTTACGATGCGTCCCGGACTAAGCTGTACCTAGCGCCTTTGTCTCGCCCTGTCGGCTCTTAGCAATTTCTTCGGTGCGGGATTGGGCCCCTTCGCAAATTTAGCCTCGAGCCACGGTGTCCAGGAATTACCGGCCGCAGAGATATCGCTCTTCACCGTTACGCTCATTAAGTCCGATGCGACTGACTCCGTACTTTTGACCATGTATTGCTTTCCAGCTATGCCCATCTTTCCTATATATGTCCATGTATTTCCATTGACTGTCTACGCGCCTGAGCCGATGCTCCCATCGTCTTGGTATTGGCTTTGGGCATAATTCTTGTTCACCGGATCGTACCCGAAGATCTCAATACGCCGTGTCTCTCCCGGAGCTCCCCTTTCCACCCCCTCCGGTCCCCCCTTCGGAATGAAGGGGGGATGTGCGGAGACAGCGGGGTTATGTATTTATTTCTGTGTGTCTCGCTTCTCCCACTCCTCTCGCGTGAGGGGCGTGATCGGTTCCAGCTTCTTCTCTGCCAGACCCGTATTTACGTCGGCCAGCTCCTTGGCCGCCCAGGCGTCGAAGTCCCTCGCGACGTCGTCCAGCTCCCGCGCGAGCGTACCGGTGCGTTCTACCTGCGCCTGGGTAGGCTTGCCCTCGTATCCCATCACGGCCCCGTAGAGGTCGGAGAGGTACTCGCGAAGCCGCTCCTCGCCGGTGATCATACCGCCTTCTTTTGTGGCGACGACCTCCTTCCGGAACTCGTCGGCACGCATGGACGCGGTTCGCAGACGCTGACCGAGCGGCTCGCCCACCGCCAGTTTCGACGCGCGGTCATCGAGTGCTGCCCGGACACTATTGATCCGGTCAACGACGAACGTCATGTCACCAAGCATGTTGTATAGCTTCATGGAAAGGTCAAACTGCGCTTTGCGGTCTTCGAGCGTGTGTTTCGACCGCGGGTCGAGGCCGACTGTGAGCTTGGTTGTATAGACCTTTTTGTCCTTCGTCATCTTCACGGTGTACGTCCCGGGCAGGACTCGCGGGCCGACACTACCGCCGGCTGCCGTAGCGGCGGGCGGGACTTTCGGCGCCTTCAATCGCATTCCCCAGGTCATTCGGCTGAGTCCACGGCGTTTGCTGCTGGGAAGCGTGCCCATCGACTTGCCGTTCTCATCGAAGACTTCGATCTTGAGGTCGCCGAAGATGTGGCGTTTCTTCTGATAGTACGTGATCGTCGCGTCGTCCGTGGGATTGGGAGCGGAAAACGAAGCATCGCCGTTTGACCACCCGCCCCACGCCGGAATCCGCTGTACGGGAGGTTTCGCTTCAATGAACATCGCGTCCTGTGCAAGTGCCTCCGGCGTCAGCGCGCGGAGCGGCGTGATGTCGTCGATGATCCAGATCCCCCGGCCGTGCGTGGCAATGACGAGGTCGTGGTCGCGCGGATGTATAGCCAGGTCGCGAACGGCAACATTCGGGAAGTCACCACCCTTGTACTGCGCCCATTGCTGACCGCCGTCGAGAGAAACCCACAATCCAAACTCGGTGCCGACGAACAAGAGGTCATTATTGACGAGATCCTCTTTAACTACATGCGCGTAGCCGCGCAGAGGATTCCCCTCACTGAGGATCGACGTCCAGGTCCGGCCAAAGTCCGTGGTTTTGTAGGCATACGGCCGCATGTCGCCGAACATGTGCAGGTCGAAAGTCGCATACGCGGTGCCGTCGCTGAAGTGGCCGGGGTCAACGGATGATACCCAGGCATTTTTGGGCAATCCCTGGATGTTGCCGACAACGTTCGTCCAATTTTTCCCGCCGTCGCGAGTGACCTGAAGGTTACCGTCGTCCGTTCCCACCCAGATGATGTTTGGATCCCTCGGGGATTCAGCGATCGCGAAGATGGTTGTGTGCATTTCAGCCGAGGAGTTATCCACCGTGACGCCGCCGGATTGTTCCTGTCTCTGTTTTTCAGGGTCGTTGGTCGTCAGGTCCGGTGAAATGCGTTCCCACGTCTGTCCCTGGTCACGCGAGCGAAACAGGAACTGCCCCCCGATGTAGATGGTCCCTTTTTGCGTCGGGCTCACGTGAATCGGTGTGTTCCAATTGAATCGCAGTTTACCTTCCTTGTATTGAGGCAGCGGTTTGATGCTTCGGGTTTCATGCGTTTTCCGGTTGACCCGTCCGATCTCTCCCCCCTGAGATTCAGCGTAGATGTAATCGGGATCAGACGGATCGACAAACATCCAGAAGCCGTCGCCGCCGAACATGTTCTCCCACTGGCTATTGGCAATACCGCCCGGATACTGCGAAACGCCGACCCAGGAGCTGTTGTCCTGGAGTCCGCCATAGACGTGATAGGGCATGTCCATGTCCACGCTGACGTGGTAGAATTGCGAGATAGGGAGGTTGTCGGCTTTCCACCAATGGTTGCAGCCATCGTAGGAGTACCAGAGGCCGCCGTCATCTCCCGTGATTACGTGGTCGGTATTGTCTGGGTCGACCCAGACATCGTGAAAGTCGCCGTGCGCGCCGCCCGAAATGTAGCTGAAACTCTTGCCTCCGTCCGTACTCATGATGAGCGGTCCATCGGTCTTATAGACCTTGTTCTCGTTCTTCGGGTCGACGATCAGATTGGCGAAGTAGAACGGCCGCCAGATCATACTCTGGCTCCGGTCGAGCGCCTGCCATGTCTGACCGCCGTCGTCGGAGCGGTACAGGCCGTTCTTCGGCGGCTCGGCTTCGACAAACGCGTACACGACATTAGGCTTCGACGGAGCGACCGCCACAGCGAGGCGTCCCCACGGCTTTGAAGGAAGCCCCTTCGCGGTTTTTTCGTCGAGGTCGCTCCACGTGGCTCCGCCGTCGGTGGTCTTGAAGAAGCCGCTTCCGCTGAAAGCGCCCGCGCTATCGCCGCCGGAACGGAACGTCCAGCCCTTCCTGCGGAAATCCCACATGCACGCGAAGAGCGTCTTCGAATGCTGACGGTCCATCGAAATCATCGCGCAGCCCGTGGACGCGTTAGCTCCTTTGAGGATCTTCGTCCAGGATTTCCCTCCGTCGGTCGTTTTGTACAATCCGCGTTCATCACTGTCATTCCACAATTTTCCCGTGACCGCGGCGTACACCGTATTCGGGTCGGTCGGGTCGACAAGGATTTTGGCGATCCGCTCGGATTCCTTCAAGCCCAGGTTCGTCCAGTTGTCGCCGCCGTCCGTCGATTTGTAGATACCGTCGCCGATCGAGACGCTATTGCGCGCCCACGTTTCTCCCGTTCCCACCCAGATCACTTTGGGATTTGTCGGGTCAACCGTCACGGCACCGATGGACTGCACCGGCTGTTTGTCGAAAACCGGTTTAAACGTCGTGCCCCCATTGACCGATTTCCAGACGCCTCCGCTGGCAGCCCCGACATACACGGTGAGGCGCTGACCTTCGTGCACGGCGTCAAGCGCCGCGACACGACCGCTCATAGCGGCCGAACCGATGTTTCGCGCGCCCAGGCCCGAGATCGTCTCCGGGTCGATCTTCACGGGGGATTTCTTTTCCTGCGCCGCCACGCCGGCGGCCGCCGCAACGCAAAGTATTAACGCTGATAACCATCGAATAAATTTAATCTTCTTCATGTTGAGACCCTTTTCGTAGTGTGGACTTATTGTTTAATATTCGCTGGCATTGCCGGCTTCGCGAACTGGCTGTCATTGATCGTCACGTTGGCTTCGATCTTCTCGTAGGTGACCGTCCCCCGGTCCTGACTGCCCTTCACATTGGTTTCAACCGAGTGTGGCAGGTACCAGCCGTCGACTTCCTTGTAGTCGCCCAGCGATATTTCATACTCATGTTCCTCGCCGCGGATCATGCGTTTGATGTCGACCTTGATCGGGACGTAGTAGTCCGTGTCCATGTAGTACGTCCAGGTGTCGCCGTTCGCGAGCGTCACTTCAAGCTTGAGTGCATCCGTGCCTTCGACCGGTTCCGTGCCGAGGTATTTGACCTTGTTTCCCTTCTGTTCGTAATTCACGATCGGGCCGTCGAAATCAGCATCTTCGAGGATCTGCTTCATCTCTTCTTCGCCGAGAGACTCGGGATCCTTTTTGCCCCCCCAGGGTTCAATCTTCCATCCGGTCTTGCCGTCGTAGGCGGTGATGCCGGTCATTGCCTGCATCGTGATTTCCTCCCGCACCAGATTGGGCCGCTTGTTCTCCTGACGGATCTTCGCTTCGAACCCTCCCCCGCCTGAGTATTTCCCTGTCCGGACTAGCGTTTTTGTGCTCCGGATCTTCTGAGCACCTCCGACGGTCGTGAGATACTTATTGATAATCTCCTCAGCCGTTTGTCCCCTCAGGCATACGGCGAGGAGCAGAAAAGCAGCAACTTCCAGCAAAGCTCTACGCATGATGATTCTCCTTCATCTTATTGATTTGTGAGCGGCTCCTCATAATCTCTCTCGTCTCCGGGAGGATTACACAACTTAGGTATACGAGACAATTTGATTTTCGATTCAAGGAATTTCCTTTTTCGCGCCGCGCACATCCGCCGGCCATACTGCTCGGAGCTGCTGCCTTCCATCACGAGATGATGATATCGCCGGCCGCGGAACCAAGTCAAGTACCGCTGAGGCCGCCGCTATCCAGGTGATCAACGAGAAAAGGCAGGCGGAGAAGTTGCCCCCTCTGGCCGAACCCGAAGCCTTGCGTACCGCTGAGAGCAAGTACCACCTGGGCACTCGCGGCCGGGAACATATCGTCCAGATGAAGATCGAAATGTGAGGCGCTTTTCCTTGCAAGGCCTGCGTTTGCCCGCCGGCCTCAGTTCATGTTGTTCTGGTTTTTTCAGTAATTCCCGGCGTCTGGGTTCGGGGAAACGTTCAATAGCGTAGCGCAAGGTGGTGCACAGCACGGCCGGGCTCTGTGCCAGGAGAAATTTTTCCCAGCGCCCCCCTTCGCCTCATTTCACGTCAATGAACCCCTTGACGGCGTCCTTGTGGACCATGAAGTCCATCATCTTCAGCTTCACGTAGTCTTCCGTCAGGAAGTAATATCCCTTCGGGTCCGCGTTGAAGGCGCTCGAACCGGAATCCTTGATCAGGAACCAGTCCTTGCCGTTCGCTTCCTTGTACCCGATGAGATGGACCCCGTGGTCATCGGTCGTCGATCCGTTGCTGAACCGATACTGGCGGGCGTTGTCGTCGATGTAATCCGAGGGAATGTCGAAGGTCGGGATCATGAAGACCTTCTTCTGGGCGTTCTTCCCCGGCTCGGAGACGTCCCCGCCGAGACTCACCGAATAGCCGCGGCGCAGGGCGGTCTTGATGATCTTCATGTAAGTATCCAAGGAAACGTTGTAGTAGTCCTTGCTGTGCCACCAGTTGTCCGGCACCTCGTATTCGACCTGCCCGCCGAAGGGCTGCTGCATGTAGGACAGAACGTCGACATAATCGTTGGGGTCGATCCTCAGGTAATCCCGGAGATAGGTCTGGGGCGTGTATTCCTTCCCCTCGACCGTGAATCGCTCCGGGGGCAGGCCCAGATGGTGGTTCAGAATCGCCCGGACAGTCGCGACCGCCTCGTCCTCGTTCCAGGCGTTCGCGCTCTTGAGATGGGCGAGGTAGGAGGAGACCTCGGCGATCAGCTTCGCGTGGTCGGGGAACTTCTGGCCGGGCTTCAATCCGGAATAAGCGTCCCACGGCATGCAGCCATAAATCTTCCAATCCCGCGTCACCGCGTTGGCCTCGGAGCCTTCGGCGACGGCCGAATCCCCCCTTTCGCGGACGAACCGCTTGGCCCGCTCCAGGTACTCGCCGTAGACCGTATACGCCTCCGAGAGACGCACCTTCTTCCCGTAGAGCCTGTAGACCTCCGATTCAAAGAAGGAGATCGTCGAGAAGCACCAGCAGGTGTTGGTGGCGCCCTGCGAGGTCGGCGGGTTGTGCCAGACGGCAGAGAACCCCTCCAAGCTCTTGGGCGCGTCGAAAGCGCCCAGATCGACAACGAAGGCCTTCCCCGGCGCGGGCTTGTTTTTTCCGAATGCCTCGGTCGCTTTCTGGATCTCGTCCCAGAATGCGTTCTTGGGCTCGACGAATATCCCCTTGTCCTTCTTCTTCTCCTGGGAGACGACGATCGCAGGCAGGAGAAGCATGACCAACAAAAAGGCTCCGATCTTTTTCATGCGGTCCTCCGATACAAGCTTGAATTCTTCTTTTTTCATGGCAGGGCGAATTCCCGCCAGTAATATATCGCCGGCCGCGAGGCGCTGTCAATGACGGGAGGAGCTCCGCTCCAAATACCGGCAAAAGGCATAAGCCCTGATTAATCAGTCGTCCTCATATGGCATGGCCACGGGGATTTGGACCCCAGTTTGGGAGCTGAACCCACCGCCGCTATCTTGAAAACACTTCAGAATCGATAGGCAGAAATTTTGTGCCAACTATGTGACGTAATCGATTGAAAAACGCTGAAACTATGGCTCTAGAATTGAAAACGAGAGAGTCTCAAGAATCCTTTAAAGTCAGGGGAAAACGAGAAAAAGGGTGGCAGCGGGGATTGGATGTGAGCCAGAAACCACAGGAATGAGAATCCTTACAGCCCTCATTTGTCTTTGCTTATTGAGGCGATTATCCGCTAACTAGCGTCATTTATTGAACGGGAGGCAGGACATTCCGGCCTCCCTGACGGTCCAAGGCAAATTTCCTATAATAATATTCACAAAAACTCCTTACGGAATTTTTGGTGAAGTCTATTCAAGGAATGAAAGGGGATTGAAAATCCTTGCGTTTTCTTGGCCTGACATCCGCTATTTTTTACTTAACTTGACACCTCTTCATGCTACGATTTATCATCCCTGACGATGGGAGGAGGCAAAATCGGCACATGAACGCTTATTCAGCCACCGCAGCAGAAAACGAGTTTCTTATTCCTACGCAAGTTGATGACGCTCGTCCAATAACTAAATGAAGGAGGCCTCAACATGGTCAGGAAATTCAATGAAGAAGCTAATCGGGTTCTCGATGAGCTCCTCGAGGCGCGCCGGTCGATCCGGGCCTTCGCCAAAGAGGCCCCGCCGAAAGAGGCCGTCGAGCAGCTTATTAGGGCTGGCTCCCTGGCGCCTTATGCGGCACTCGCCGTGGCCGGCCGGGCCGATTTCCGGCGGTTCTTTGTCCTCGAGAGAGGGACGCCAGCCAGGCATGAGGCCGCCCGGCTCGTTCAGCTCCGAGCTCAGAAGAGCCTCGAGAAAATGCTTCGGGCCCGCGGTGGCCCGCCGGCCGAGGGGGATCGGGATTATGCGTACCTCAGCAGGCTGAAGATGATCGTGGAGAACGGCCACCCGTCACTGATCACGGCGCCGTATTACATCGTGGTCGCCGAATATCAGGGCTTTCCGCCGGCCGGGCTCCAGTCTCTGGCCCACGTCCTTCAGAACATGTGGCTCAAGGCCACGGCGCTCGGGCTGGCCTTTCAATTGATCAGCGTCACGGAAGCCATGGCCGAAGACGAGGCGTTCGTGCGTCTCGTTGGGCTGCCTTTCGGCGAGTACGTCATGGACGGTTGCACCATCGGCTATCCTGGCGCCGATCCGCCCCCGGCGGCGCGCCCGGACATGAGCTCCGGCACCAAATGGCTATGACGCGGGGACTCCTGGGATTCGGGCCATAAGGCGGGTGTCACTGGAGCCGTCATGATTTCCGGAAGGCTCATTCGGGCGTTGGTTGCGTGTCACCGAAATTGTTACCGAAATGATGCGCGAAAATCGGGGCGCTGGCGTTTTCCCCCGGTTTCGATATAATGACCGGGTTCACCCAACATGAACAATCCCGTCGCGCCCTTTGACGCCCACAAGGCCTCGCTCCGGCGGACGGCCGTCATCACCGCGATCCTGGCCGCTTTCCTGATCCCCTTCATGTCTTATTCCATTCTCCTCGTCGAGCGTCAACGCCAGTTGACGTTTTCTCGCCTTGATTCGCCCTCCTCTCCTTCCTCTTCCCCCTGCCGACTTGCCTGGGATGTTGATCGTCTCCCACTAACGCGAGACGATAGTCCTCTTTTTACGACTTTATTGCGTACTGTTGACTTCGATCACTAGCCAGAAATATGATTTTCTATGATCGGGGTCATCGATTCGAGGCTGAAGGGATGGAAAGGGGCTCTGAAAACCCTGTATCAAGCTCATTTTTTCTATTCAAACCCGGGATTTGAGTCAAAAAGGCCTTTTTGGGGGGCTGTTTTCCATCACTGTTCCCGAAAATCGGGCAAAAGGGACCTCTGTTTGCCATCTGAAATGCTTTTAAGGCCCCTCTCAAAGAAATTTTGAAATATTTTAAAAAAAATATTGCATTTTGATTGAATCTTATGGTATAATATTTGTAACGATTTCAAAGGGGAAAATAAAAATCCAAAAATTTGGGTGATTTTTTTTCTATCTTTTCGCCCTCCCCTCAACAAAAAATGCAACTCTTTCATCGTTTTCTCCGTATATATAAATGAGAAAAAAGATAAGCCGATGAAGATAAAAAGGAACGAAACCGGCATGACAAACAGGAAGCACCTCCTTTTTTCCCCTCCTCTTTTAAAAGATATCCTGGCCCGTCCCCAACTGGGATGAAACCTTTGGTCTGGGCGCGATGTTCTTTAAAAGAGAACCGGGATCGAAACTCTTGGAGGAGGGCTCAACATGCCGAAGATGCGGACCCTGATCGCGGCCTTGATCGTCCTTTCGCTCTTGTCCCCTGCGTTCAGCCAGACCGAAAGTAAAGTCAAGATCGACCCCGCGCTTTTTGTCTACCTGAAAGAGTGCGGGGCGATCATGCGCGCCGTGGGGAATGACATCTGGAAGGGCTGGGATCTTGCAAAGACTCCTATCCTCTTCTACCGGCCCCATGTTCAGGACATCCTGATCGCGTATCCGCACCAGCCGGCAGGGTTCCAGGTGTTGACGGGCTTCAACCCCCTCGGTGGAGAGACGATCTACTGTCGGGACGGGACGACCTTCATCGACTACGACGGCCAGAACACGGTCACGGATATCGACGGGGTCAAGACTTTGGTCGTGGCCGACACCTTCTCCAACCAGAGGAACCAGCTTAACGGAGTCCTCCTGGGGCGCGATAAGGACTTTGCGCAAACATGGCTCGAGAACTGGGACTTTCTCCCCAATGACCCGTACGCCCAGATGGCCATGATCCTCCATGAAGGCTTCCATGCTTTTCAGGCCGCTCAAGCTCCGGACAAAGGGCCCAACGAGACCGCGGCTATCGACTATCCGCTCTTGGACCCGACAAACAACTCCTCCTGGGCGCTTGAGGCGGCCCTCATGCGGGACGTCCTGCTGAGCGAATCGCGCGACACGCGAGCGGTCAAGATCAGGGAACTGGTCGCGGTGCGCACCGAGCGCCGGGCCGCGCTGAAAAAGGAGGCCGTCGACTACGAGGACCTGACCGAGTATCTGGAAGGGCTGGCCAAGTACATCGAATTCCGCTTCCTGAAGGAAGCCCAGGCGCTGGAGCCCGACCCCCGGCTCTTTTTCATCAACGGCTTCTACGGCTTCGGGTCCAAACTCAAAGAGACCAGCGATAAGACCATCAAACAGATAAAGGACATCATCGCCGCGAGCATCGACATGACCGGGAACAAGTTCGGGGTGGGTCCCCTGAGGTTCAGGCTGTATTCGAGCGGTGCCGCGCTGGCCCTCCTCCTTGACGACGTCGCGGCCGATTGGAAGGCCGACATCTTCAAGGGCGGAGTTTATCTGTTCGATAAATTGAAAAAAGCGGTTCCCCTGTCCGCGGCCGAGCAGGCCTCGCTCGTCTCCCAGGCCAAGAACGAGTACGGCTACGAGACCCTGTTCAAAGAGAAGCGGCGATTCGAGGAGGAAGGCCGCAAGGTTTTGGACGATAAGCTCAGGAACATCCTCGAAACGCGCGACACTCTGGTCGTCCTCGATTTTTCCGACCTGGGAGGGATCATCGGGATGGCCTTCACCCCGTTCGGTGTGAGCAAGGTGGCCGAGAACCTGACCATCTACGACATGGTCCCCCTCGCGGGGCGGTTCGCCAACCGGGCCGAGTTCCGCTTTGCCAAAGTCATCCCCGTCCTGGTGGACAAGGCTGCCAAACAGATGAAGTTCGTCGTCAAAACGAAGCCTTCGAACATCGAAGCCCAAAAGGGGAATGAGATCAAAATCGAGGAGTTTTCCCTGACGGGCTCTCGTTATGAAGTCAAATCGACCGGGAACAAAGTTCTCGTCAAGCTTCTCAAATAGGCCCGACGACGGCTGCCGGGGGCCGCAGCGTCCCCGATTCTAGTCCTTATTCAACACCTTCTGGATTCGTGCGGCGATCTCGCTGATAGAGTAGGGCTTCAGGATGATGTCCTTGATGCCCCTGGCCCTAGCGGCCGTCTCGTTTGACGCCACAAATTGCCCGGGAAGTGGAAGGTCATTTAGAGCAATCTCCCCAGGATTTTGGCCTGAACCGAGCTCGTTGGGACGGACCCACTCTGGTCGAGCACTTAAAACGCCGGTACGGATTGAAGATGAAAGTGCGACAAGCTCAGATCTGGCTGCATCAACTGGGATATCGTTTAAAGAGGGCCAGTTATGTGTACCTTCAAGCGCGGGCGACGGATGCGAAGCGATTTCGCCGGGAGTTAAAAAAAACTCCAAAATCTGGGACCTCGGGAGACAGTCGTCTTCAAGGATGAGACGGGATTCACGCTCCATCCGCGATTGGGACGAGGATGGGTGAGGAGAGGACATTCTTATCGCATCCCGACGACTAGCCAACATCAGCAACGCCTCAATCTTTCGGGTTGGGTGGCACCGCTTCTGGGCCGCTACGGGATTATTCGGACAGACCGTAGAGATCGAGAAGGCTTCATGAAAGTGCTGCGTCATCTTTATCGTCGTCTTCGGGGCTATACGATCTGGCTTTACTTGGATCGAGCCCGGTGGCATAAGGGAGAACCTGTGGATCGTTTTCTTCAAACACATCCGCGGCTCCACCCGTTTTATCTTCCTCCGTACCAACCAGGATTGAATCCCCAGGAACGAATCTGGAAACAAACGCGGTACGAAGCGACGACGAATCGGTGGTTCGAGAACCTTGAATTGATCTGGTCAACAATCCTCAAAACCGCCGGCTCATGGTCACCTAAAAAAATTCGTCGATTATGTAACATATCCTAATGCGTCTACATTAGTCCGATAGGGATCAACGTCTGACCATCGACCCTGCCGTTTCCATTCTCCAGGTAGGGCGTCAACGCCCATTGACGTTTCATCGACCTGATTCGGCTTTCCGAGCCGGGGCTTTTCCCGTCTTTTCAGGGAGACGCAGTCTTATCCATGGCGATGGCCCGTTTCTTGAGACCATTCTCCCGCCATGGCGGGAGTCTATCGTCCTCGACATCCGGAGCGGACCGTCCTCTACCGGGTGCTCTCCCATCATTTCGACAGGTTCCTGGCAGAGTATGAGATTCGTTTCGAGCGGGAGTACGGTTTTTTCCGGACGATCGACCGGGAGGTGGTCGAGCGCTATCTCGACTGCTGCAATCCGAAATGCGGGTTTGCCCGCATCCGCTGTCCGGCCTGTGGTGAGGAGGGGCTCCTCGGGGATCTTTGCCGCTTGGCCCTCCGCTCCTTGACCCGTTACTTCGAAGTTGTGGCCGGGAGCACGCTTACGACCGGTGTCGTCACGGTCATCCAGACCTTTGGGGACCAAATTAATCTCCACCCGCACCTCCATTTTCTGGTGACCGAGAGCGGAGTGGACGAGGCGCGCGGGAGGGGTTTTTGTCGTCAGGCTGATTCCGAAGTACGCTCCACGATCCTTTGGGCGGCCAGGGCCGCGGTCGAGAACGCGGCCTGCAGATTGTATCCGCCGGTATCCCCGTCGATGTCCAGGACCTCGCCGACGAAGAAGAGGCGGGGAACGAGCCTGGACTCCATCGTCTTCGGATTGATCTCGGTCAGCGATACTCCGCCGCGGGTCACCATCGCCTCATGAATTCCCCCGAGTCGGCCGACCACGAACGGGCATCCGGTCAGGAGCTCGATAAGAGCGGAGCGGTCTTTCCTGGAGAGATGGGCCCCGGTCAGATCAAGTTCAATCCCGGCCAAAGTCAGGAGCTTGTTGACGAACCGTTCCGGCAGATCATAAGCCGTCAGGACCGTCCTGACCCGCGCATTTCCGGCGGCGGAAATGCGGTTCAGCAGGGTCTCTTTCACTTTCTGATAATCAATACCCGGGAGGAAAGATATCCTGAGAGTATCACCCGGACGGATAAACCGGGAAAAATCGAGAATCCCCGGCCCGGATAAGCCGGAATGGGTCAAAAGCAGGTCTCCGGTGCGCTGTCTTATCTTTTGGCCGGCGCGGGTAAGAGAGATGATCACATCCGCAAAAGAAATCCCGGCCAGGTCCGAGAATTGGTAGTCCTGAATGGTCACCGCGGCGAGCGCCGGGCTCACTTCCGTCACGCTATGCCCCAGGCTCCGAGCAAAAACATATCCGTCTCCCGTCGAGCCGGTGGCCGGATAGGTGATGCCTCCGGTCGCCATAACCAACTGATCGGCGCGACACGTCCTTTGACCTGTCCGGATCGAAAACCCTTCGTCCCGGACGGAGACTTCTAAGACCGGGTCCCCACATCGAATCTCCACATGGGCGGCCGTACATTCCTTGACCAGAATATCCAAAATCCCGGACGCCTTCCGGGACAGGGGAAATACTTTTCCGCCGGGCTCCGTCATGAGCGGCAGTCCCCGTTCTGTGAAGAACGAAATCAAATCCCGATTTTGGAAATTCAGCAGGGCGGGTTTGAGAAACCGGCCGTTGTCTCCATAATGGGAAAGAAATGATCCGATTTCCTCTTCATGGGTGATATTGCACTGCCCCGAACCGGAGAGGAGGAGCTTCCGGCCCGGCAGGGGCTTTTTTTCAACGATCAGAATTTTTCGCCCGTTTCCCGCCGCCCTCAAGGCGCAGAAGAGTCCGGCCGGCCCGCCACCGATCACGACCAGCGAATACTTTTCCATCTTGATCAAGACCGGTTGAAAGGTGACAAAGGGGTACTCATGGCTCGTCGGATCAAATAATACCATAGATGAGGAAAAACTCTTCCCGGCCGGGAATCTTTTTTTCGTCAAGGAACATTTTGGAAACCGGTTTCGTATTTATATTTGGACCCAATAAAAATGCGGAGGGCCCGCCTGATTCGACAACAGGGTTAAAGACCATGAGAAAAGCCGGGACGAGTAAAACCAAAAACCCGGTTCCCCGGCTTGCCTCCGCACTCTTGAGTCTGTTCACCCCCTTCGAGAATCGAGCTTCCATCCTGGGCGATTACGAAGGAATGTTCGACGACTTGGCCCGGCGGCGCGGTCCGCTCGCCGCCCGCGCCTTCCTTCACCTCTCCCTCGACGACTTGCCCTTGGTATCTTTCGTTGAAGCGCGAGAGGAAATCAAAAAGCAACTCCCACATACAATCATCAAAGGAAAGTCCATGGCATAGGGCCTGGGTCAAGGGAACTCTCAATCCAGTCCGAGCAACTCGGGGGTGAGTACGATTCCCTTCACCGGCATTAGTTTCCCTGAGTTTTTAGGGATTTTCGAATATTTCCCGTTTAAGCACCATTAAGCTGGAATAGGCGAGAGCACGCGCAGGGGTGGGTGAACAGCCAGCTAGCTGTTTGCTTATTTTATGACGTGAGTCACATCCTTGACCGGCTTTCTTTCCCTTGGTGCGGGATTTTCTGCCGGGTAGCCCACCGGAATTAAAGCCACTAAATCCATCTCCTCCGGCACTTTCAGAATCTTTTCGATATCACCCTTGGCTTGCATCGGGCCGGTCATCCAGACAGCCCCCAAACCCATTTGATGCAGGACCAGAAGGAGATAGGCGATAGCAGACGAGACAGACTGGATTCGGGTGTCGGCCACGCTCCTCCATCGGCTCATCTGTTGAACCTTCGGGTCAACCTTTTCCCGAGCAGCCAAAATCGGATCCAGCAGTGATTTGTACGGGGAGGCGGCAACCGCGATAACCGAAGGTGCATTTCGAAAGAAGTCCGATCGCTTAAGCATACGAGTGAGATTTTCTCCGATCTGACTCGCCTCGGGTAGAGAGGCAAAATAATCGGCGCGAGCTTGGACCGCGTCAGCGATCGAGTTGATGACGTTTTTATTCAGGATGACATAGAAAAGCCAGTTTTGCTGATTGCCTCCGTTGGGCGCCCAGGTGGCCAGCTCTACGGCCTGAAGCAACATGTCCTCATTAACAGGCTTTTCGAGCCAACTGCGAATAGAACGTCAACCTTTAATAAGTTCAGCCATTTCACTTGTTTTCATTGGGTGATCTCCGAATACGGACATTGATTAATATTATAGTTGGTTCACAGTTTTGCCGCCAGCTCCATCGTACCATTCGCCCTCGATGAAAAGTACCGGTTACAATCGTAGGCCAAGTGCGCTGGGCGTATAACATCTCATCGGCGTCTGCTGTCGTGACTCGGATTGTCATTGAAGTCGATGAGAGTATTAGCTGCCGCCCGGCCCAGCGCTTCCGTGATGCTTGAAAATGTATACGATTATCCGCCGACGAACGTCCTCCTGCCCCACTTCTCCCCCCCGACTTGCCCTGAGTGTCCTGAACTAATATCTAGATTTATTTATCAGCTGCCGGCTCTGTCCGCCGCTTCCCCTTCTCCGACTTGCCCAGGATGTTGATCGTCTTGTAAATGCAAGTGGATGGCTTGGGGCGATAACCGTTTGTTGCGTAATGGTTAATCCACCAATATCAATCCGTAATAGTTGGGGCATTGGCGTCTCGTTCGAACAACCTCTATCGGAAAGCCCGCTTTTTTCGCGGTAGAAAAAACATCGATTCCGCACGCTTCCATCGATGGCCGAGCCCGCTCAGTGTGTCGGCACTGTCCTTCTTCCACAGGACACCTCCTGCAGAAATAGCACGGGCCATCGCCAAGGCCAAAAGCCTTCCAGGCACCACTTAGGAAAATATCCCGCTCAAGGTCGGCAACTACTGTCTTTAGTGCCGCCCGCAGTCCAAAGTGTATCAATATCGCTCGATGGTAACAATCCAAGACGACACGCATCTGTTCTGGCGTCGGCGTAAAAGGAGGGCAAACCAAGCACTGGCCATATCCGTCGCAGCCGAACTGACACTTCAATTTAACCCAGGCAGCAGTTGCCACGTCTGAAGGAGAAATTATCCGGACATCTTTAACGCCAGGTTTCCGCCTTGCAGCATCACAAAGCTCATCATCCGATAGAATTGTTTTTATTTCTCTATTCCTGGTTTTAGGGGCCATTTTTACACCTCTACTAATCCTGCCATAATTTTCCTGCAAAACTGCGGGTATGATTATAAATTACAGAAGATGACTTCGAATAGCAATTTAATAAGTTGCGATAACTCGGGAGATTATTTCAGCCAGGAAGAGCTTTTAATAAGTGGGTCGCAGGTTCGATCCCCACTTCGCCCTCCCGCCTGCCCCACTCTTCCTAGCCGCCTCGCTCTCCGACTTGCCCTTGCTTTCTCTTGCTGAAAGATGGCCATAGCGATCGCAAACCAAAAGAAAGCCTGGCTCATCCTGAAGGAGCTTCAGAAATCAGGCAAGATTGAGATTGTGGCTTATCAAGGATTGAAGCCATGGATTCGTTCTTTGTGATAAAATATTTCTAGCTCTCTTTAGCCGGCTGGGGAGAGTCCCATCATCAATCCCCCTTTTGCTAACAGCCGGCCTTGCCTAATCGCCGAATCTCTGTGCAAATAGCCAGAAACATAAGAAGATCAATTCACTAAAAAAGGAAACCACTCATTTTTCAACAGCCTTATTCACAGAAATTGTGGATAACTGAGTTGAAAACCGGACCGATCAAAGAATCCAGCATTTTTTTTCAATAAAATGTCAAAGGCAATCGGCAAAATCCTCCCTCCTCTCCGACTTGCCCTTCTATGATGGCGAAACGCAAGCCCTCGGAAATGTTTTTTCTTTCATCTTTCTTTATGACTGCTTCGGCCTTGTGAACCACCCTTCTATCCGCGCCTCGAAGCGCACCGTATCGTTCGGTCTCGGCTCCTAAACCTTGATGTGAACGCGACCCTCCCGGGTCCGTTAGGGCAAGTCACTAGGCAGCCGATGATGTCATCATGTCCGATATATATTCTCTCTTCTCGGTGAGAAGTCGATAAATAATGGTCAGCAACCGACGGGCCACGGCGATCTTAGCTACGTTCGCCCCCTTCCGCTTGGCCAGCCGGCTGTATAAGACCCGCAACCCAAGGTCTTTCTTGATCGCCGGATAGACCGCTTCCACAGCCGCCCACCTCAGCCAGGCGCTTCCCTGTTTGGTAATGCGTCCGTGATATGTTCGCTCCCCAGAGGCGTACGTTGAGGGTATGACCCCGGCATAGGAATGAAGGTCCGCTACCGTCGGAAACCGATTGACATCCGCGATCTCGACCGCTACCAACACCGACAACGTCATCCCAAAGCCCGGCACCGTATCGATCCGAGCCGCCTCCTCGATCTCCCCGTAGAGCATTCGAGCTAGACCGTTCGACCTTTTGAGATGGGCTTGAACCTCCAGATATCCCTGGATGAGATCCTCCATGACCATTTTGTCGGGATCCTCCAACGGCAGATTCGTCAGGAACTCGATTCCCCTCAGGCTGAAGAGTCCGTCCTTGCGCTTTTCCACCTCCAGCCGTATTTCTTCTTTCTGCTGAGCCAAAAGCGCACGGATCTTGTTCTTCACTTCCGTTTGCTTCACAACCCAATAGGCTCGCATCCGCACCACCCGCTGCGCCCGCCGGTTCCTCTTTCCTCGCTGATAGACCTCCGGAATCAGATCCGCCCGCAGCAACTGGGCTAGCGTTCGCGAATCTCGTTTGTCCGTCTTGATCCGGGCATGGGCGATTGCCTTCACCTGAAGCGCGTTCGCCATCTTCACCTCGCCTCCCAGCTCCCGAAGTAGGTCGGCCATAACATACGACGATCGGCCAGCCTCAATAACGGCCGTGAACGGACGATATCCTTCCAGGAATCGCTCGACCTTCTCTCTTAAGTTGAACACTCGCCCGTTCTTCAGCTCCCGACCATCTTCGTCCAAGACCGTCATGACCGACACTTGCTTGTGATGGTCGACACCGATAAAATACATCCGCGCACCTCCAGAATAAATTTTTCCTAGACGAGTAATCTATCATAGCGTACCCGTCACGGAGGTGCGTTTCGCTATCATGCTACCTTGATGGTGATCGTCCTCGAGTGATGAAGGAATCGGTCCAGAATCGCTGTCGCGATGACAGTATCGCCGAAAATCTCGTTCCATTGGCTGAAGCTACGGTTAGACGTCAGGACAAGGGCGCTCTGGATCAGCTATATTTTACGATGGACGTATGCTGTGTAATCCCTGATGACTGGGTGATATTCTTCATTCATAAGAGGCGAAGAAATCATGAAATCCGCGGTCGAGCGATTGCATGCGATGGGGATATTATAGACCACAGCGATTCGAAGGAGCGCTTTGACATCAACATCATGCGGATGGGGTTCCATTGGGTCCCAAAAAAATATGACAAAATCGATTCGGCCCTCGGCAATCATTCCCCCGAGCTGCTGATCCCCTCCTAGCGGACCTGACTTCAATTTGGTGATTTCAAAAGCCTCTTTTTTTATATGATCACGTTCAAATTTTCGGCTGATGATTTCCTCTACCAAGCGGCCCGTGGTCCCAGTACAGACCAATTTATGCCGAACCAAGGTCCGATAGTTGAACTCGACCCACTCTCCGAGGTCGGGTTTTCGATTATCGTGTGCCACAAGAGCAATCGTTTTTATCCTTTCCATAGAAAAGCCTCCAGGTTAATTCAAACGTCTACTGCCGCCGATCTAAGTAGCATAATTTTATCGGAAAAAGGCATGATCTCGCAAATCCAATATATGATTTCGCCTCGGGTAAACATTTCCATCTATCTGAATTCTTCAATAATTATTGGAGAAAAGTGAATCTCCCCCCGCCTTCTCCATTCTCCCCCCTCTCCGACTTACCCTGATGGTTATCTGCCAAAAAACTCCGCTTCCGCTTCGGGCTCCAAGGTGAGCTCCTGGTTTGGCCATTTTCTTAAGAGGCTAAGAGTTGCCTTTGATGTTGATCGCCGTCGAGTGATGGGGATCAAGGATGGCGATGGCCGGATCGCTAAAAATCTCGTCCCATAGATTGAAGCTGAAATCCGAAGTCAGGATTTCTACAAAATAAATGCGTCACGACGTTCGTTCTTTGTGATAAAATAATTCTAGCTCTCCCGCGCCGGCTGGGGAGAGTCCCACCTTTTGGTTCCCATCAACCCCCCTTTTGCTGACAACAGCCGGCAATATGTGTGCCCATAATTTGTTCAATTCCCCAGAAATTTAAGTAGAAACCTCATGAGCGGAGCCCTTGGGACTTTGCCCTTCGTATTTATTAGATAAAAACTTGGCTATCTCCGTATGAATATAATTTTGGTTCACTTTTTATGATAAGATACTTCTTATGATATTCTAAAAATAAGGAAAATGAAGAGTTTTTTGTTCGTTTTGATTCCTTTTTTTCAACAAAAGAGAGGGAATCTGGAGGGGTCCAATGAAAATTGAGGAAATCAAAAAAATATTCACTTCATCGCTTGGAGAGAATGAAGTAGCCTTCCTTTTTCTTGGATATTCAGGAGTTATCCTCAGAACGTCGAAGGGGACGATCATCATCGATCCGGCCGATTTATTGAAAGGCAAGGAGCTGGAAACATTGAAAGCAGGGGGGGTAAACCTTTTGCTTTTCACTCACAGCCACGGCGACCATTATAATCATAAAGATGCCCTCGCTCTATTCAAGGCAACTAATGCCTTAGTTATAGCGGAGCCTTCAGTCTATCATAGCCTCCTGGACAAGATACCCTTGAATAAGCTTATAAGCGCCTTACCTGGAATAACATACACGGTTGACGAGATCACAATAAATGCAATCAAAGGGATCCATGTTGGCTCGATTAACCTTTATCAAATTCAAATTGGAGGCATAAGTGTTTTTCACGGAGGAGACTCAGACTACGTGCCCATTAAGGATTACCCCTCAGATTTGGCTTTTCTTCCCACTGGGGACCCCTCGCCCACCGCTTCACCGCAAGGCGCATTCAACATGGCTTCAGATCTTACTCCGAGTGTGATAGTGGCCATGCACGGCTCAATGGGTCAGAGCAAGGAATTTGAGCAAAAAATTAAGGAGAAGATGCCCCATACAATCGTGATAATCCCAGAACCATACAAATCAAAGATAGTAACCATCCGCAAGAGAACTTAGATCCTGAACGGAAAGATTAAAGGCAAACTGATAGCAGAAGAACTTATTTTTTATAAAATCGATCAATAATGTACTATGTGAACTTTTTTTCTTTGGCAGGACGCGAGGATTTCAAATCTTCTATCAATATCGAGATTGACTTGATGAAGGATCCCTTTTATAATGAAATCAAGGTGAGGGATAAAATTTTCGCTTTTGTTTTCCTAGTGCTTTTCCCTGTTTTTTCTCCCGCCGCTGTCCTGAAAATCACGGTCGATGCGGCGATTCACCCGGTGACGTCCCAATACATCCGCGGCGCCATCGACCGCGCCGATAAAGAGAACGCCAGCCTTCTCATCATGACGCTAAATACACCGGGCGGCCTTGATACATCGATGCGGGAAATTATCGAAAAAATCCTTTCCGCCAAGACGCCGGTGGCGGCCTACGTCAGCCCGAGCGGCGCGCGGTCCGCCTCGGCGGGTTTTTTCATCGGCGTCGCCTGCGACCTGTTCATCATGGCCCCCGGCACAAACACGGGGGCCGCCCATCCCGTCGGAATCTCCGTGACGGGCCAGTCCATGGACAAAACCATGGAGGACAAGGTCACCAATGACGCCGCGTCTTACATCAAAACCCTCGCCGAAAAGCGCGGCCGCAATATTAAGATGGCTGAGGATGCTGTACGAAAAAGCCTATCCTATACGGAAAAGGAAGCCTTGGAGGGCGGCCTCGTCAACCTCATTGCCAAAAACGAACAGGACATCATCGACGCTTTCGACCAAAAAACCATCCGCCGCTTCAAGGGCGAGACGCAGGTCCTTCACTTAAAAAATGAGCCGGTCGTGGACGTCCCCATGTCGTCCCGCCAGAAATTCCTTCTGACCATCTCCAACCCCAATCTGGCCTACATCCTGCTCATGCTGGGGCTGCTTGGGTTGTATTTCGAATTCGCCAACCCGGGCGCCATCCTGCCCGGCGTGCTCGGCGGCATCTCGCTTCTCCTGGCCATATTTGCCTTTCAGATCCTGCCGATCAATTACGTCGGGCTGATTCTCATCCTTCTGGCCATCGGCATGTTTGTCCTGGAAGTGAAGGTCCACAGTTACGGAGTGCTCTCGATAGGAGGAATCACGGCCATGGTCATCGGTTCCATGATGCTCGTCAAAGCCCCGATCCCCGAGCTCAAGCCCAGCCTGAAGATTATCATCCCGGTTGCCTTGGGGATTTCGCTCATTCTCATCTTTCTTGTGACCCTTGTCATCCGGGCCCATATGAGAAAAGCCACGACCGGAAAAGAGGGATTGATCGGCGAGATCGGCGCAGCCCTGACCGACCTTGCTCCGGAAGGCCGGGTCTTCGTCCATGGTGAATACTGGCAGGCAGAAGCCGATGCTCCCGTCCCTAAAGGGTCGCCCATCAAAGTGATACAGGTTTTAACCCATCTCAAGCTTCGCGTCACGAAGGCGAATGATGGGAACAAATAATATGGGTTGAGACTTTACCGTCAAAACGTCTCGACAAGGAGGTTTCTATGATTACGTATCCTATGATTGTCCTCGGGCTCATCATTCTCTATGTGCTGAATTCCATAAAGATCTTGAGGGAATACGAACGGGGCGTGATCTTCCGCCTCGGCCGCGTGCTTCCCAACGCCAAAGGGCCCGGAATCATTCTTGTCTTTTCGCCCATCGACCGGATCGTCAGAATCAGCCTGCGGATTATCGCCATGGAAATCCCGCCGCAGGATATCATCACCAGGGATAACGTATCGGTGAAGGTCAGCGCCGTTCTTTACTTCCGGGTCATCGAGCCGTTGAAGTCCGTTCTCGAGGTCCAGGATTACCTCTACGCGACATCGCAGCTGGCCCAGACAACGCTCCGCAGCGCGCTCGGCCAGGTCGAACTCGATGAGCTTCTTTCGCAACGTGAAAAACTCAATACACGGCTTCAGGAAATTCTCGACCAGCACACATCCCCCTGGGGCATCAAGGTCCAGCTCGTGGAGATGAAGCATGTCGACCTTCCGGAGAACATGCAACGGGCCATCGCCAAGCAGGCCGAAGCAGAGCGCGAGCGCCGGGCCAAGGTTATTCACGCCGAAGGCGAATTTCAGGCTGCCGACAAGCTCCTCCAGGCCGCCAACATTATCTCGACCAATCCCCAAGCCCTCCAGCTGAGGTTCCTGGGCACTTTGACCGACATCGCCGCAGAAAAGAATTCGACGATCGTCTTTCCTCTCCCCATGGAGCTCTTAAAAGCTTTTTCCTACCAAAAGGAGGAGAATAAATAAGGTCCATGACAAAAGAGACGCAATATCGCGAACTTAAATTCTCGAGCACCTAGCTTGCCGTCGTCTTCATCGTCATCCTGGTCCTGGGCGTTTTCATCCTCTTGCTCGGAATTTCGGTCGGCAAAAAACAGGTTTATCTTTCCGTCAGCGCTGGCGTTCCAACCTAGTTAAAAACCGAGCCCCTCGTCCAAAAACAGGCGAAACGCAGACAAACTCTTGCCGAACCTTAAAATGAAACGAGATGAATAATCAGAAATAGTCCGCGTTCTGCGCGGCCGCTATGAGCGGGACCTCCCCCAAACCACCCAACTACCAGCCCTGTTTCTACTGTTGGACGTGATGCCAGAACACCCTCGTGTTCATGTACATCTGACCTCGCCCTACGCCGCCACGGGTCACTTATCAAGAAGTTCTGATGGCCGCCGAGACCTCGACTAAATATCTTTCATGACCCTCTCTTTAGCCGGGAGGAGAAGTCCAGAGGATTTCAGGTCCTACTGGCCTTGCGGCCGTGTCCTTCCCCACAGCCCTGCTCTCCAAAGCCGGCGTTGACAGTGTTTGATGTCTTGATCTATGCTCACTCGTGATGGGTGGAGGGACAAGAGAGGCAAAAATATAATCGTTGCCGGCGGACCCTAAAAATCAAATTCCTATAGATAAATGAAAAGAGAGAGGTAGACCTATGGAAGACGACACTCAAAAGCTCGCTAAGAAAGGCCGTTCAAGAATCCTGCTTGTCTTAACCTCCGTCTACGCACTCTTGTATATTCTTTTTATTGTGACGGAAAATTACGGCACTGCCGGGTCCGAGCCAACGGTCGTCAAAATCTTGTTCGCCCTCTTCCTGGTTGGCTTTCTTGTCGTTTGGATGAACGAAGGACTTGGAGGAGCGATCTTTGTTGTCTGGTGGATCGGGATGTGGTACCTGGGACTCTTCGTAGCTCAGCAAGATCGCGGCGCTGCCGTTGTGATGGGGCTCCCGCTTTTTGTGCTCGCCGTACTGTTCATTATCGCATGGTTCAAGAAAAGAAACGCTGCTCCGACTGCTCCATCAACGCAGAAGTCCAATACCAGTCGAGATTGACCATTCGCATCAGGTCGAACGGCCAGCAGGATTATGACTGATGAGCTAGTTTGCATTCGGACGGAAAGGGAGATGCCGAGATACGATCACCTGCGATCTCACCCGGCCTATCAGGACCTGCTGCGGAAGATGAACCTGGAGCCCTGAGGGGCATCGATCGCAGCTTTCATGGTGTCCGAATCCAAAGGTCGGAGGTTCGAATCCTCTCAGGCACGCCATCTTATTTCCTTTTACCACCTGCCAGCAGAGGTCTAAATACGGCGGTTCACGGCAGTAGGCATCTGGACCACGATTTTTGTCTCGTGGAATATGACCTTATCCCGCTCCGAGCGACTAGGAATTTAGTTTTTTTGGCTAGCCAGATATCGGGCTCGGTCAGAAGGGCCACGACCCTCATCCGGAAGTTGTGACCGGTGAAATAAAGTTATGGGGTTTGGGTCGTCAGCTTTTTAGGGCGATGCAGGAAGTAACTGATAATGAAGAGGACGCCAACGATGATGAAGGGCAGGCTAATCATGGCGACGATATTGAGGGCACGAAGGTCGGGCGACCCGATCTGAAGGCTTTTCGAGACGGCGCTGGTTCCGCGGATGACAAAGCCTTTCTCCTTGAGGGCGAGAAAACGGTGGTAATTGAAAATGTAAGCGTACAGAGCAGTCGCCAGCCCGAAGAGCGCTATCAGGATGCCGCCGACAAGCTCATGCTTCCAGGCAATGATCAGGATGATGATCAGCACGACGGCCGTCAAAAAGGGCGGCGCCATCAGAAAGCCGAGGATCTGCCGCCCGAGGCCGACTTTCCCCTCAACGGCCTCGAGAGCGAACATGCCGATGAAGCCAATGGCCAGAATGCAAAGGATCCTCGCCACCCACCGGATCGTGGACGCCAGTGAGGATGATTTGTTTTTCGGGGCATCCATGCCAACCTCCTTTATTGAGAGATCATTGGGTTCGGGTTGTCTCACCTACATTCAATCATGATCGCATCCCGTCAGCATTGTTGGCTCGACAGGAGTGCTTGAGAAGCCGTTTTACGCCTGAGATGACCGACGGCCAGTCCAGATCCTGATTTTCCCTCGACCCTATTAACTAATATAGGTTCTGCCCGAATAGATGTCAAGGATGGTGCGGAATCCCACGATTTGGCTTTGCCCGTAACCGCCTCAAAGCTTGGCTTTGAGAGATCGAGGACGCGGGACCGCTCGAAGCCCGTCCCGGCCGCTGAGCAGGGGTTGTTTCGTGCGGGGCCGCTTCAGCCGCGCCAGCCTCTTCCTGGCTTCCTCAACCTCGGGAGGGCCGGGCCGGAAGTATCCTTGTTTCGCAGTAGAGGCTCTTATTTCCGAACTTAGCGGCGGGGAAAATCAGGCAGCGCAAAAAGGAAAAATATCCTTAAATGGACTATAATGATCTTGATCCTGATGGATCATAACAAAGGATTTCGAAAATGCTCTTAAAAAAAGACGACGAGAACAGAAGGCTGGAAGACAGGGCCGGGAGCGAAGCGTCCATCATCGCAGCGGGGACGACGTTCAAGGGAACCATCTACGGGCAGGCAGGAGCGAGGATCTCAGGAAGTCTTGAAGGGGACATCAATAGCGGGCAGCTCGTCTGGGTAGAAAAAAAGGGGCGGGTTGATGGGAACATCCGGAGCCCCTTCGTCATCGTCGAAGGGGATCTCAATGGAAATATTGAGTCCGCGGAGCATGTCGAGGTGAGGATTGAGGGGCGCGTGAACGGAAATATTGATACGGTGATTATCGCCATGGCGGAAGGCTGCGTTTTCAACGGAGAAATTCATATGCGGGGGAAAGAGGCAAAATCTGTCACCTTTGTCGAGCAAAGAACCGGGAGCGGCCGGAAAGACAATAAGGATCAGTCTCTGCCTTCATAATTTCGTCCCGGCTTAAAATGCCAAGGAGGCACCGATTCTTAGACGGAATGCCGAACCGGTCCCCCAACCCTCTTCACCCAAGAGCCCGTTCGAGGCGTATAGAAGCAGACTTCTTCTCGTGTTCCGCCCTTGGGGACAAGGTGGGGCAAAATCGCTAAAATTGGCTCAGTTTTATTTACTCAGGCCAGAAAGATTAATGCTTGCCCTTCAGCCCCGCCAGTCTCTTCCTGGCATCTTCGACTTCGGGGAGGCCGGGGTCGGCGTCCTTCGAGAGGTCGAGGAATTTCTTGTAGTGGTCTATAACTTTGCCTTTGTTGCCTTACTCTTCGAATATTTTGCTAATTAAGTAAAAGGCTTTGGTCTATACGTCGCCAAGATTAGGTCGATACAATGTCCTCTAATAATCGCTCAATTTCATTACTACTTTTCCTTTGCTAATAGCAGTTCTAATAATGGTATTGGAGGCTGCTTTGGCAGTTCTTCAAGTAGCTTAAGTGTCATTTCGTCGGGTTTGAATAATTTAACCAGATGAGATGTAACATCTACGATCTCGATTGATGGATTTTTGTGCACTACCTCCCATTTACTCACAATAATATCAACACCCGCCTCCTGGGCTATCTTTGGCAGATCATCCTTAACCTTTTCAAGAATATCGGCAACTGAGGCGATGCTGAAGCCCTGTTGGTGCAGGATTTGCTGTTGAGCGGGGCCTTCGGCCTCACATTCTTTGATAACTTTTTCATCTTTCTCGGCCTTGGCTTTTTCGTATTTTGCTTTCAGACTCCTCATGTACGGGGCAAACAGATCAGATCGACCGTAGGCTATGGCAATAGCCCGGGAATCAAACGTCCCTACTCGAAACTTTTTTGGAGCAGGTTGTAATGCCAAAAACATTGCACAGACAGCCAGAATAGAAACCCCGACAAAAACACTTTTCCCAAAACTTTTTTTCATGAAAGCCCCCTCCTTTGAGGCAATTTATATGAAAGAATAGAAATTTTCTTTTCCGCTACACTGGCTGAGTGAGCGCTCAGGCTTTGGCGTGAAGCACTGCTCTATGACGCCAGTTTAGCAGGAACAAGATTCCCATCAGCAACAGAGGTCCGGATATCATCGCATACGCTGCCCAGTGACCTCTGCCCCAGGTCCACACCACATAGAAGATCCCCAGCGCGATGAAGAGAATGCCGCCGATCCATTCCCGACGCCACGATACCACGAGCACGGCAACGATGATAATCGTTGGAACAAGATGAAGCAGAAGGGCAACACTCGTTTCCCAGAATCCTTTCCCTCCCTCAAAAACATCGAGGGCAAATAGACTGATAAAGACCGCAAACAGTATGCATAGAATTCTGGGGGTCCAGTAAACCACTCGTTTCATTGACTTGTTCATAGTTTGCTCCTTTCTTCGAAGTATTATCCTTTTCCGAAGTCTGTCGAATTTCCGCCCGCACCGTCAGAGCCGTTAAAAGGCAACCTCTCAAGCTGAACCATGTGCTTTTCCATTACAGAAGCTTTCCTATCCGGCCCCATCGGACTCCCCCCTCAGGATCAATGGAAAAGTAAACCAGCCTGGCCTTGGAGACAATATCATCGAGAGGGACATTGCCCCAATGACGTGAATCTGCGCTTATATCACGATTGTCACCCAGGACAAAACAGCAGCCCTCCGGCACGGAAACACTTAAATCCTCTCTTGCAGTCCCTTGAAGATAAAAGACGCGATAAGTCCCGGAGTCGCCTTTTTCATAGAAAGCGATTGTTCCCGTCTTGGTATTTTCATCCCCTCTCCCTTCGAGCTGAGGCACCTCTTGAGCTGTCCACTTTTTTCCGTTGACGTGAAGCTCCATCCCTCTCAATTCAATTTCATCTCCTGGAAGGCCGATGACCCTTTTAATAAAATACATTTTCTTGTTTCGGGGATATTTAAAAACCACCAATTCCCCTCTTTTCAGGCCAAGGTTTTTCGACGCGTGATCTATCCTCTTATCTGTCATGATCAAATCTCCGGGAAGGATAGTCGGCGCCATGCTCCCGGTTGGCATTCGATAGGGGAGAGCAAAAAAGCAAATTTTCTGCCAATTCACGATTAGTCCGGAAGTGAATAGATTCAATACAATAACGAGGAGGATGTAGACATAGAGCCTATTATAGACCTTCAATTTGTAGCTCTTCTCCATCCGTTTGGCTTGCTTCCAAGCATCTCGAGCAGCCCAAATAAATATGCCAAGGCTCACCGCTAAGGACAGGGCCAAAAAAACAATCAGTATCTGACCGGGCCACAGAACACTCAATTGGAAGAAGAGAAAGAAGAGGATGAACGAGGCCAGGAAGAAGAGAATCCCTTTCCGCAGTTTTCCGTTGTAGACTTGGCCCAGACCAGTTAAAATGAAGGACAGGGCTAGGGCAAAAAGGGGCTTTCTTTCCCGGAATTTATCTTTTTTCTCTTCCATTCCTTTTCCTCAGGACAATCGCATTTTCCCTCCGGTCTAATCTTACAGGCCGTACTCCCTTCAGCCCTGGATCAGACGGGTTGTCTAAGCTATGGAGATGCATGAATCAACACCCCGGCGAAGAAACTGAGAATTTTAAACAGGCCGAAAGCCGAGCCGATTCCCACGAGCGCCCATTGGGCAGCTCTCGAAAAGAATATCCTTTCCAAGAAAGGCCGCCGCCGGGCGAAAAAGCTGTCTTCTCTGCGTTTTTCTGCTTCTATTTGTCCAACCACCCTGTCCGCGAAGCCGTTTGGGACATCCGCTCCCATCACATTTCGGACAAGGGAATCCAACTCCTCGAACCGAGCCGCGGTTTCAGAACAGGCGCTGCAGGAAAGAACGTGTTTTTGGTCCTCCGGGCTCAGTCCTCTGGCCCAAGCAATATCCTCTTGAATCAGGTCGCAGGGACGCTGAGGATCACTCATAACATATTCTCCCTTCCAAGAATTTGTCTCAAGATCTGTTTTCCCCGGAAGACACGGGATTTGATAGTTCCCACCGCGCAATTTTCGATCTCCGCGATTTCTTCGAGCGAAAGCTCATCAAAGTAGGAAAGGACCACCGCTGTATGAAATTTTTCCGGCAGCCGACTTATCGCGTCATGAATTTGGGATTTAAAATGGCGTTGTTCCAGGATTTCCTGAGGGCTTTTTCCATTCCTTCCATGATCTTCATCCCTGAATCCGCCAGAATGCGCCTTCATCCGCCTCATCTTCGCCATTTCGTTGATGGCCAGGTTGCGGGCAATCGTGATGAGCCATGTCGAGAAGGAAGCCCCCTTTTCGGAATCAAAGTCAGTGATATTCCTGTAGGCCCTCATGAATGTTTCCTGGGCTAGATCCTCCTGGACCTGCATCGGAAGCAGAAAATTTCTCAAATAAGAAAAAATCATCCGCTGGTAGCGAAGAACAAGGAGTCTAAAGGCGTTTGTGTTACTTTGAGCGGACTGTTCGATGAGCAACCGGTCATCCATGAATTCTGTTATTTCTCGCCTCTGTATTATTATACATTTTGAGCCGGCAAAAGTTCCCGAATATAGAGCGCGGCGTTGAGGGGGCTGGCTGGGTTAGGGGAGAATTGGGGGACCTGATGATCTTGTTTGAATAATAAGCATTTCGTTTTTTGGCGCGCTTGGTGAATGGCCGTTCATGCCCCGATTTTATCTCGCCCTATAAAATAAGAGTTTCCTTTTCGGCTGTGTGATCCGACCCCGGTCATCGTACCATCTGAAAAGTGAAAATTCAAGGCAAGGCCTCTGTAGCTGGAGGTCGATATCCCAAAGAACCGTTCGCCCGGACGAAGTTGTATTCTCGGCCCTAATTTTCTATCACCGCTCTGGCCTGCACTCCATTCAATAATTTTTCAGCCCCGCCAGGCTCATCCTGGCATAATCGACTTCGGGCAGGCCGGGGTCGGCGTCCTTCCAGAGGTCGAGAAAACGTTCGAACTGCACTCTGGCCTTGTCCTTAAGCCCTTTTTGCTCGTAGAGCTTGCCGAGGCGGTAGTGATAGAGCGGGTGGATTAAGACGCGGGCGGGTTTGGTCATGGCCGGCGATCCGGAGACGAGGTCAGCTCCAGTAGCCGTTGGTGAACGACCTGAGCTTCTTCGACCGGCTGGGGTGTTTGAGCTTGCGGAGGGCCTTGGCCTCGATCTGCCGGATCCGTTCTCGGGTGACCTTGAACTGCTGGCCGACCTCTTCGAGGGTGTGCTCGTTGCCGTCGCCCAGCCCGAAACGCATCTTGAGGACCTTGGCCCCCCGTTCGGTCAGGGACTTCAGCGCCTCTTCGATCTGCTCGCACAAATTGATATGGATGACCGTGTCGGGCGGGGAGGGCATGACTTTGTCCTCGATAAAATCCCCCAGGTGGCTGTCCTCTTCCTCGCCGATCGGCGTTTCGAGAGAGATCGGTACCTGGGCGATCTTGATGATCTTGCGGACCGTGCTCACCGGCATGTCCATTTTCTTGGCGATCTCTTCGCTGTTCGGCTCGAGCCCGATCTCCTGGACGAGACTCCGGCTAACCCGGTTGAGCTTGTTGATGGTCTCGATCATATGGACCGGGATGCGGATGGTGCGGGCCTGGTCGGCGATGGCCCGGGTGATGGCTTGCCGGATCCACCAGGTCGCGTAGGTCGAGAACTTGTAGCCGCGCCGATATTCGAATTTGTCGACGGCCTTCATCAGGCCCATATTGCCTTCCTGGATGAGGTCCAGGAACTGGAGGCCCCGGTTGCTGTACTTCTTGGTGATCGACACGACCAGGCGCAGGTTGGCCGCGACCAGCTCCTTTTTCGCCTGATCGCTGATCCTCTTGCCGGTCGTGATGGAGCGGATGGTCTTGCGCAGGTTCTGGGCGTCGAGCCCGATCTCCTTCCGCCAAGCCTTGAGGCGTTTCGTCGCTTCCTTGAGCTTGGCCTGGAGCTCCTCGGACTCCTTCTTTTTCCGGGTCTTGGCCACGGACAGCTCGAGGTCCTCCTTGATTTCCTCGAGCTCGTTGATGACGCGGAGCTTGTCCCGGAGGGCGTTGATGATCTTCTCCCGCTGGGCCGAACGCAGGTTGAGGTCCCGGATCAAGCTGCTCATCTGGACGATGACCCGGCTCCGGGAAAAGACGAACTTCCTGAGGATCGGGATCTTGTCCAGCTTGCGGCTCAGGTCCTTGATCTTCTTGATCTTGGCCAGGATCTGCTTCTTCTTTTCCTCGAGCTTGCCTTCGGCGACGTCGTCCTCTCTGACGTCGAACATCTCCTGGATGATCAGCGGGTCAACCTCGATCTTGTCCTCGAGACTGAGGACCTCGTTCAGCACGAGCCTCGTTTTGGAGAGGGCCTTGATGATCGACTTCTCGCCGCGTTCGATCTCCCGGGCGATGGCGATCTCGCCCTCGCGGGTCAGGAGGGAGATGGTGCCTATCTCGCGCAGATATAGCTTGACCGGGTCGGTCGTCCGTTCCAGACCTTGGAGCGTCACCAGCTCGCTTTTCCGCCGTTTGGGGATGATCTCCTTCTGTTTCGTGTCGAGGATCTTGATGCCGTAGTCGTCGATCGAGCTGAGGAAATCGTCGAAGCTCTCCTCGGCGTCCAGGTCGTCCTGGAAGGTCATGTCGATCTCTTCGAAGAGCAGGTAGCCCTGCTTCCGGCCTTTCGTGATCAGTTGCGAGACGTCGCCCTTTTGAAGCTTGTTCTCAGCGGACACCGTGAGCTCCTAAAGAAAAGAATGGATTTGCCTCATCAATAATACCGTCCTCGTCCTCATTCCGCTACCCCGCCCCTTCATTTCAAGGCCAGGCTCTGCTTGATCAGGTCCTGTTTCTGGAAGAGAAGCGCCTGGACTTTGTCCCGGTCGCCTTTCTTTTCCTCGCGGGCCAGCTCGGCCTGGATCCTCTTCAGTTCGTTCTCTTTGCAGCTTTTCTGCAGGGCGCACAGACAGTCGAGGGCCTCCTCCGCGGTCGGAGGATTCCCTTTCTCGAGCAAGGCTTGGGAAAGCTGCCAAGAGAGAGAGGGGCCGATCTCCTTTTGCAACTCGTGGAAAATGAGGTCGTTGTCCTTTTTAAAATGATCCAATATTATCCTAAAAATCGGCTCGCTTTTCAAGCCCTTAAAATCCTCGTCCCGGACCTCGGCGAAGATATAAGGCCGGAGCTCCTCGCTCTCGATCAGGATCTGGAGGAGGCGCTTCTCAGCAATGAACCTCAACTTCAGGTGGTCGATGATGCGGTCCACGGCGACATAATCCGTGATAAAGGCCACGACCTTCATCTGACCGCCGCATTTGGGACAGACCATCGGGTCGAGCTCATAGACTTTGCGGATCATAGCCGCCCATCCCTTGGAAGGGACGGGCTTGAACTCCTCCTCGCTCATCCGCAGCGTCAGAGGAGAGACGGCCGCTTTCCGCACCTTCCCCCGGTGGGCGTTGGCGTACAGGCTAAGTACCGAACCATGACCTGGCCCTTGTCGGGGATGTGGGAGGTCACCCGGGCTTTCCAAAGAATTCTTGTGGTTTTGGAGAGTCGTCTTCTAGCAGAGTGAAGGACGAAGCGAGCTGTCCCAGAGGATATTCCTCAGGCTTGATTATGAGTTAGGCTTACTTTGCAAATTAGGGACTAGTCGAATTTCCACCGTCGTCAGTATTTTGTACTTCCCTTCTTCGTCAGGATGATTTTTGACGTACTCAGAAAGCCTAAGGCGCTGTTCTTGAGAACAGAAGGTTTCGATGAAAGAGCGCTCATACGCATTGAGAGCATAACGTCCACAGATTTCACAGTCAAATTTGCAGCCTCCAGCCGTTTTTGTATCGTCAGGGTCCATGGAAAAAGGCCCGCTTGTAGCAGGGCCGCCACATAGAAGACAAGTATCATTTTCCATTTGATTACCTCCCCTTTGAGAATTTCCCCTCCCAGGATTCGTCTATCCTATCGAAGCGGTCAATTGTGTCAAGCGTCTTTTCGCAGCAAGGAAGCCATGCCCCTGGGCCTCTGGCTTCCCACGCGCTTCAATGATATAACTAGTTTGGGTTTTGTACAGTGAATAAGAATTTTTTTTATTGCACTTACGACTTTTTCGCCCATAAAGCTCGGAATCGATACCTCCCTATTCATCCCGGCCACTAATCGATATTAAGAACACAAAAATGGCCGCGACGCAGACCGTCTGGATCACCGTTGCGGACGACTCGGAAATTGACAGGAAAACGATAAACCTCCGATTCCGATGAATCCAGCGACCTCTCAGCAATCAAGATACTCCGCGCGCTCTCTAGCCGGTCTTCAAGCAACAACCTTTCCAAAAAAGCTAAGACGAGAACAAAAACTTTAAACATAGGTTTAAATCTATTTGGATGGTAGATATTAAATTAAAAACATTTTATTGACATTTTTTAATGGAATAAAATAATCTTAAAATTAAGCAACCGAAAAAGAGAGACAAAATTATGTGTAAAGAGCAAGAAGCAAAAGAAATCTTCCAAAATTTAAAACTATACGCCCAAGAATACAAGGCTAAGTTCTTTTGCATTATTACGTATCCAATTGAAAATCAATTAAAAACCCACGAAAAATATTTATCTTGTGACAGTGGAAATGCGAAAGAACTTATTAATAAATATTTATTTTACAATAAAAATTCAAGAGCGTGGAAGAAAACTGATAAAAAATAAACGGTTAAAGCGCCAACGTATATTTGATTTGGCAGTTTGGCGGCCTTGAAAAACCTGTGACTTTTTTGGCCAATATCGAAATAGACCTGGAAAGTGTCCCCGTATTTGCCGTATTTTTTTTGATTACTTATCTGCCTTCACTTGGCCTGCCGGTTCCTGCCTCGTTTCTTCTTCTTTCTTTTTCATTGTTGCCTTGCCTTCTTCGGGGGATTCCGTCGTTTTCTGGCTTTTGCCGCCTTCCGGTGCTTTCGGAGGGGCTGCTTTCATTTCCGCCTTTATCTTTTTTCCCTTGCCCTCTTCGGGGGCTTTCTTAGGCTTCTCGCCTTTACCGCCTTCTTGTTTTTTCTGGGGGGCTGCTGCCCTTTCCGCCTTTATCTTCGCCATTTCTTCCATTCTCTTTTCATTGTCGGCAATCAGCCTCAGCCTTTTATTCACGGCCCTGATATTTGCCTGGAATTTTCTAACGAGAGTATCTTTGTCGGCCTTGGGAGATTTGATCCCCTTTCCAGACAGGAAAGACAGCCGATCTTGCAGTTTTAGTTCGAAATATGCCTTTTGCTGCATTAGCATCTGCTTCCGCTTTAATCCCATTTCTTCCTCCTCTCCGATTTAGTTATTTTTCTCCGGCAGATCATAGATTATGCAGAGCTTTCAATTCCCTGCCGGCAGATAGTTGCCGAAGGTATGTATATCAGGGTTTTCGCCAAAAAGCCATCGCATTTATGGCGGCCCACCGGTTGACATCGGTCCGCTGCCGGAGATATATTCAATTCGCAATGGGCGGCATGAATTCCTAACACAATGGGAGAGGAAGCCGGGCAGCGTTTAAAAGCAATTTCTTATCCGCAAAGGGAGGAAAAAACACGGGATTTAAGGATCTTTTAAAACCAAAATGGAAAATGACAAAATGAATATAGCCCTAAATTGCCGATAGGAAAATCTATTGAACGATACAGACTCCTGGTATAAGGTGTTTTTGGTCTAAAAACAGACTCACCCTGGGGGTGAGACCTTAACCAGGAGGGCGAGAGTATGATACAGCAAGGCATCCTGCCATTCAAGATTGAACTGACTGACGAGCTGATAACGCCGCGAAGCGGTCTGGCTCTGTTTGCCGAAGTCATCCATGCCTTCAAGGTAAAAAGGAAGGTCGAGGCGTATTTTCCCAAGCCCGGCTCGAACCGGGGCTATGAAGCGTGGTCCTATATTGAGCCGCTGTTATTGATGATGGAAGGCGGCGGCCAGCATATCGAAGATCTCCGCGAGATTCGGGAGGACAGAACGCTGCGGCTTCTAATCGGGCTTGAGCGGATGCCGTCGCTGTCAACGTATGGGGACTGGTTGGCCAGAGCGGGAGCAAATGGCGGAATCAAGGCGATGAGGAAGGTCGGGGAAGAGACGGCGGAGACGATCTGGAAACGAACAGCGAGGCCGGAGTATACGCTGGATGTGGACGCGACAGTGATCGAAGCGGAGAAGAAGGAGGCGGAGTGGACGTATAAGAAAGTTAAAGGGTATCAGCCGATCTTGGGGTACTTGGCGGAAAACGGGGTGTGTTTGACCCATGAGTTTCGGGAAGGGAACGTCACGGCCCAGAGCGACGCCTTGAAGTTTCTGAAGCGTTGTCTTCGGCTCTGTCCTAAGATTAAACGCCTTCGTTCTGATAGCGCCTTCTATCAGGCGCCTGTCATCAATGAGTGTGAAAAAAACGACCTGGGCTTCACGATCACGGCCGACCAAGATGCTGGCGTGAAAGGAGTTATCCCGACTGTTCGGGACTGGAAGCCGCTCTTGGATGAGGACGGAAAAAAGACAGACCGGGAGATTGGAACGGGGATTCATATGATGACCAAGGCCAAAGAACCTTTCCGGTTGGTCGTCCAGCGCTGGCGCGAACCTCAGCTCCGGCTCTATGAGCCGAACGGCTATCGTTACTATGTGATCGCCACCAACAGGGACGATCTGTCCCCGGAAGGAGTGGTCTGGTTCCATAACCAAAGAGGCCAAGTCGAGAACCTCATCAAGGAACTGAAGATCGGGTTTGGCATGGAGCAAATGACCAGCGGCGACTTTGCGGCCAATGCCCTGTGGTTTTCGATCGGAGTCCTGGCGTATAACCTGACTCAGGCCCAGAAGCTCCTGTTTATGGATCCGGAGTGGAGGCCCAAGACGATGGCCACGCTGCGCTGGCAGCTCCTGGAGACCGCCGGCCGTTTAGTTCGTCATGGCCGGTGCCTTGTCTTACGGATCGCAGCGTCCTGGGAAAAACTCCGGGTGTTTCTTCAGATCCGGGAACGCTGCGCGGCGTTTTCCTAACTGCGGGCAATCCGTTTTTATTCGGATAAAATCAAAGCGACGATTATCAGGGAGAAGCTCTCCTAAAATGCCCGCCTTTCGCCAACACCAAGTCAAATCGCGAACAGCAGCGTTTCCGTTTTGAAGATTTTAGCCTTTCATCACCTTCCGGAGGTTTCCCTTGAAGCAATTCCTTTTCCCAAAATTATCCTATCGGCAATTTCGGGTATAGAGCCTTTATTGACAATTCGAAATTTAAAAACGTCTCCAGCTGATATCATCGATCAATTGACTAATGTGAATGAAAATGAATTGTACCGATCCGCCCTGAGAATTCAAAATGATTTGAATATTGCCGAAAATGTACGGTATCTGAGCGGCAATCGAAAATGGACTGCGGCCAAGACCGTTCTTGATTTGGGCTGCGGCCCAGGCGATCTTGTCGCCCATCTAAGCGGATGTTTCGCCGACAAATTCTATGCCGGCGTCGACTTGAATGAGAGTTTCATAACAATGGCCAAGGGACAGACGAAAACGTCCGCAAATTGTGTTTTTTATCAAGCCGACCTTTACGAGTTCGCCCAAGGGCGGTACGATTTTGTTATCCTTCGAGCTGTGCTTCAGCATTTGAATGACCCCGATCGTTTCATGAAACACCTGCCAGCACTCCTGAACGATGGTGCCGCCGTACTTTTTCTCGAAACAACGAGAGAAAATTTCGTTGTTGCCGATCCGCCCATAACAACGTTCAACGAATTCTACTGCCGGCTTGAAGCGATTCAAAAGGAGCATACCGGCAGCCGAGATTGTATTGCAGAGCTGGAAGGTCAATTGGGAAAATATGATTTTAAACTGCTTGAGATGGATAACCCGATGATCCCCGTCACAAACGCCGAAGATCGGGTCAAGGCAGTCCAATACTTGATTCTAGGCTGCGCGATTGCTAAGAAAATGATGTCGATGCCAATTGAGTTTGAAGACTTATTCGCGGATTTGATCCGTTGGCATGAGGTAAAGGATTCTCGTTTGAGCCTCAAATCGCGGCGGATGTTGATCGAGAGTGTTTAGGCGGCACAGCAATTCCCTAGACTGACTGCGACGATTATAAGTAAGCGCTTTTGAGCACCCACAGAAAGAAGTTTATCATTGCTTCGCGCTACGGCAGCCGGTTACCTCAGACGTTGGGCGGACATGGCATCATGTTTCTCCTCACAGGTTTCAAGGATCAAAACTTGCTATCCTCAGACGCGGCCTCTGTGGGCCGTTATTTTAAGGACACCACCGCCCATCTGTCCGCGAACCAGGAGAAACCATCACCCCTTCGCTCGACTCTGAACTCTTCAAGGATTTTCTCCCACTCCGCTTGGCCCATATAACCCCAAGGACCTTTGGCCGCGCTAAGGTACGCCCGCCCACGTGGCTTGAGGATTCGCCGCATTCCGTTCACGGCTGACTCGTGGCATTGCGGGGCCATGGAACACAATAACCCGTGGGCAAGAATGAAGTCAACCACACCGTCTTTGATGAAGCTCAGGTCAGAGGCAGATGAAACGTGCGTATCGATGTTGCGATAACCTCGCTTATCCGCCTTTTTTTCTACTACCTGGATCGCCTTTTCATCCGAATCGACGGCATAGACCTTTCCTTCAGGACCAACGAGGTCAGCCAGGGCGAGGGTGTAAAAACCGGGGCCACAACCCAGGTCAGCAACCACCTGACCGTTGGTGACGTAGGGTCGAATTAATTTCTGAGGGCGCTCAAACAGCCTTCTGAATGGATTATCATGGGCAAAGACGGGGAAATGCTTGTCTCGTTTCTCTCCGCTCGTAGCCATTTCCTGAACCTCCTTCTCCCGATCGCTCATCCCGTGAAATAGAGGTAAGCAGCGATAATGCACGCCAGGACAACGGCCGAGGCCAGCACGTCGCGCCAATTCCAGCTCAAGCGCGTGCGCCGACGATCCTCCTCGGTCATCGTGCCGAAGGTCAGACTCTTGATCTTTTCGTAATCCGGCTCGCGGGTCATGTAGCTGACTACGATCATGACGATGATGCTGACGATGAAGATGATTAGGCTGTAATACTGGAAAAAAATGTGATTGACGATCCAGAAAAAGGAGCCCTCGGCGTAAGAGAACCCGCCGATGAGCTTGACCGGCGTGTCGACGGCCAGGCGGAAGAGCCCGAGGGAAAAACCCGTGATGAGGGCCGCCAGGCACCCCTTGGCATTCAGCCTCTTCATGAAGACGCCGAAAAAGAAAACGACGAAGATAGGCGGGGCGAGGTACGATTGGACGCCCTGGAGATAGTCGTAGAGGCCTTTCCCGCCCCTGATCACGGGGATCCAGAGGAGCCCGATGAGGACCATAACACCCGTCGCCACCCGACCGATATGAACGAGCCGGTCCTGCGACACCTTCGGCCGCAGTCGCGAATAGAAATCCATGGTGAACAGGGTCGAGGAAGCGTTGAAGGCGCCGGCGAGCGAGCTCATGAGGGCGGCCAGGAGGCCTGCCACCACGATCCCCCGCACGCCGACGGGGAGGACATAAGCCACGAGGAGCGGGAACGCTTTCTGGGCGTTAGCCCTGACGATCTCGCCCCCCGCGCCGAAGAGCTCCTGCCGGAGCACCGGGAGCCGGCCGCTCTTGGCCAGGGCGAAGGCGATGATCCCGGGGATAATGAAGAGGAAGACGGGCAGGAGCTTGAAGGCCGACGCGGCGATAGAGCCCCGGCGGGCCTGGCGCTCGTTCGGGGCCCCGAGCACGCGCTGGACGATGTACTGGTCCGTACACCAATACCACAGACCGATAATCGGCGCGCAGAAGAGCATGCCGATCCAAGGATAGTTGTCGTTGAAATACCAAGCCATCCGGCCGACTTCCTTGACCGGGGCCCAGGTTCCCTGGATCCCCGCGGGGACCAGGGGCTTCCACAGGTTGAACATCTCCGAGCCCGCGATGTGCCGCAGCTCGCCCCAGCCGCCGAGCGCCTTCAAACCGAAGAAGGTCACCAAGGCCGATCCGATGATGAAGATGAATGTCTGGATAGCTTCCGTGTAGGCGACCGCCTTCAGCCCACCCATGACCGTGTATAGCCCCGTGATGACGACGACCAGGACGGAGCCGATCCAGAAGCTGTCGAGACCCATGAAACGAACCTCCGGCAGGAGGACGCTGAAGACGACCCCGCCCGCGAAAATTCCGACGGCCATCTTGGTCAGGACATAGGCGACAAGCGAGATCAAGGAAAGAACCGTCCGGGCGGTCGGGGAGAACCGTCTCTCCAGGAACTCCGGCATGGTGAAGACCATCGACCGCGCGTAGAACGGCACCATGACCCAGCCGAGCACGAGGAGACACCAGGCGTGCAGCTCGTAATGGGCCATGGCGACGCCGTCGGTCGCGCCGGTTCCGGCCAGCCCGACCAGGTGTTCCGCCCCGATGTTCGAAGCAAAAATGGAAGCGCCGATGATGAGCCAGCCTAGGTTGCGCCCTGCCAAGAAGTAGTCCGTCGAGGTCCTCTGTTTCTGGCGCATGACCCACCAGGCCAGGCCGAGGATGATCCCGAAGTAGGCGACGATGATGATCCAATCAATGGGTTTTATGACAGCCATATCTTCTCCTTCCCAGTCCGCAGTCGGGCTCGATTTTACTTCACCTCTCAGAGGCGGGGATGACCTCTTTCGCGCCGCTCAATCGTCATCGTCGTCTTCGGGCGCCACGGTCACGGGTGGACAAGAAGTTCGTTTCTCGCTGCACTTCCAGAATGAGCATTCAGCCGCCGATTTTCCCTCGTCCCATGGTCATGGATGATAAATCACAGCGTGAACGGATGTCAAATCGAACTGGGAAAACCGGGAAGCGAACCAGGCAGCGCCCATAATCAGGGCAGCGTTTTGCGCCGTCTTGACAACGAACCCGCTCGCGGATATAACATTCTTCCTTAATGAAAGGCCGGAATCCTAAGCGCGATAAACGTGAAATCATAAAACCGACATGAACGCAGTCTTCATCATCATCATCGCCTTGCTCGTGGTCGCCCTCGCCTATCGTTACTACAGCGCTTTCATCGCGGCCAGAATTCTCGCGATCAACGACAGCCGCCCCACTCCCGCCCATACCATGAGAGACGGCACTAATTACTATCCCACGAACAAATACGTCCTCTTCGGCCACCACTTCGCCGCCATCTCGGGCGCCGGCCCGCTCATCGGCCCGGTGCTTGCGGCCCAATTCGGTTTCGCTCCGGGCCTGCTCTGGATGCTCCTGGGCGCGGTCATCGCCGGGGGCGTGCACGATTTCATGATTCTCGTGGCCTCCCTGCGCCGCAAAGGCCGGTCCCTCGCCGAGATCGCCCGCTACGAGGTCAGCCCTACCGCCGGCGCCGTCGCTTCCGTGGCCATCCTCCTCATCATTATCGTCGCCCTGGCCGGCCTCGGCCTGGCCGTGGTCAATGCACTGAGAGAAAGCGCCTGGGGCACGTTCACTATCGCCATGACCATTCCCATCGCCCTCTTCGTGGGCCTGTGGATGTATCGCATCCGCAAGGGCCATATCGCCGAAGCCAGCGCCATCGGGGTCATCGGTGTTTTCGCGGCCGTGATCTTCGGCAATGTGATCGCCCACTCTTCTCTGGCCGGCGTCTTCACCCTTTCCCGGGAAGGCATTATCCTGGCCATCGCGGCCTACGGCTTTATTGCGTCTGTGCTGCCCGTGTGGATGCTCCTCTGCCCTCGCGACTACTTGAGCTCGTACCTCAAGATCGGGACAATCATCGCCCTGATAGTGGGTGTGTTTGTCGTCCACCCCAACCTCAAGATGCCGGCCTTCACCCAGTTTGTGCATGGGGGCGGGCCGATCATTCCGGGCAAAGTCTTCCCCTTCCTGTTCATCACCATCGCCTGCGGCGCCATCAGCGGATTCCATTCGCTGGTCTCGTCCGGGACGACGCCCAAGATGATTTCCAAGGAATCCGATACTCGTCTCATCGGCTATGGGGCCATGGTCGTCGAATCGATCGTCAGCGTTATCGCCTTGATTGCGGCCTGTTCGCTCCACCCCGGAGATTATTTCGCCATCAACGTCACCCCTGCTGTCTATGCGACCTTGGGGATGCATCCCGTTAACTTGGCCGTGCTCTCACAGCAAGTCGGAGAGAACGTCGTGGGCCGGACGGGAGGCGCCGTTTCCCTGGCCGTCGGGTTCGCCCAGATCTTTTCCGGCCTGCCGGGGATGCAGAAGCTGATGTCTTACTGGTACCATTTCGCCATCATGTTCGAAGCGCTCTTCATCCTGACGACGATCGACACGGGGACGCGGGTGGCCCGCTTCTTGGTCCAGGAGTTCGGCGGCAGGATTTATAAGCCATTGGAAAGGACGCATTGGCTGCCGGGCACTCTGTTTGCGACATTCCTGGTCGTCGCGAGTTGGGGCTACTTTATCTGGACGGGAAATATCAGCACCATCTGGCCCATGTTCGGCACGGCCAACCAGCTCCTGGCCGGCGTGGCACTGGCCGTCATCACCGCCTGCATCATCAATGCCGGCAAGGTGCGCTATGTCTGGGTCAGCCTTATGCCTCTAGTTTTTGTCGGGGTGACGACGCTCTATGCCGGCTGGAGGAATATCTTCGACAATTTCCTGCCTATCATCTCCACGCCGGGGCAAAGGGCGGTCGGAATTATCAATGTAACGCTGACGGTTATTATCATGGCTTGTCTGGTCATCATCGTCATAGAAACCATCCGCCGTTCTTATAGAGTCCTCGTCCAGGGTCGATATACGGTTCAGGGAAAACCCGTCCTCTCTTCAGCGCCGGGCTTCAAACCGCCGGAATACGGCGAATCATGATGGCGTCTCGTATAAATTTTTTGTCATAAGGCTCGGACATAATTCTGGCTAACAATAAAGATTTACAAATTTCCGTACTTTTCCAAATTTTCGTTATAGAGTTTTTTCTCTCTCTCGACGATCTCCTTGAAACGGGGGTCATCGCGCAGCTTGTCGCAAAATGGGTTGTGGAGGAAGTCTTGATAGAAAATATATGGAATACGAACGTTTCCCCGGATCTCTTTCTTGAGCGCTGCGAACGCCTCTCTTAAAAAAAAGTTACCTTTTCAAGAAGGGCCCCCTGACATACAATTCTGCGGCTCTTTTTCTTTATCTTATTGGAAAAGAACATGAATAGAGAAACACAGAAAAAGTTGTCTTTTACTTTTCAATGAATTATGATATTTCTGTCGGTGCTTTGAGGAGAGGTTCGGGGCCTAATGAAGACCATTATCGTCATTCCCACCTATAATGAAAAAGATAATCTACCGAAGCTCGTCGAGGCCATTCAAAAACAAAACATCGAGGCAGACATCTTATTTGTTGATGATAATTCGCCCGACGGAACTGGGCTCTTGGCTGAAGAGTTTGCCCGGCAGGATGCCCGCATAAAAGTTCTCCATCGAGAAAAGAAAGAAGGAATAGGGCAGGCTTACCGCGAGGGCTTTCAATGGGCTTTGACAAAGGGATATGAAATCCTCCTCCAAATGGATGCCGACCTTTCTCACGACCCGAACGCACTGCCAGAATTCTTGGAAAAAATTAAGGATTATGATGCCGTGTTCGGCAGCCGCTATTACAGGGGAATCAGAGTCTACAATTGGTCCTTCAAGAGGCTTCTCTTGAGCAAATTCGCGAATGATTTCGTACGCCTCATGCTCCGTCTGGATGCAACCGATACGACCACAGCCTTCAAATGCTTTCGCAAAGAGGTCTTGGAATCCATAGATTTGCCTAGCTTCAAAGGCAGGCAAAATGCTTTTTTGATCGAGCTTGTCCACAGAGTCATCAAAAGCGGGTTCAAGACAACGGAAATCCCGTTTGTTTTTAAAGAACGAGAGAAAGGCGAATCCAAGATGGAATTCAAAGTCGCTCTCGAGTCTCTCTGGATGGTGGCCAGGCTCATGACCCGCAGGAAGAAGTCTTTCTTGAAAAAGAAATAAATCATGAATTTGAAAAAGAGGTGCTTGGCTGTACCTTTAGCCCTGGGTATCATTTTAGTCCTTTCTTTTGTTCTGCTCTTTTCTCATCTGGGGAGCCGGCCTCTCTACGGAGACGAACCTTATCATACAGTGGCGATTGCCGCCAAATCACTCTCTTATATCACGACCACAAATTTTGGCAGCACTCTTTACCCCCTTCTCCTTCATTTCCTCTTGCCTTTGGGAGAGACGACAACCATGGCCCGCCTGCCCGCGGCTCTTTTCGGCTTTCTCAGCGTCTGGGGAATTTTCCTCCTCGGCAAATTGTTTTATAAAGAAAAAGAAGGTCTGCTGGCAGCACTTTTTTTAGCCGTCTCGACTTATTTGATCTATATTTCCCGGCAGGCCAGGGGATATACGGGATTATTGTTTTTTTCCGTCTTTTCTCTCTATTTCTTCTGGAGAGCCGTTAAAGAAAATAAATTTATCCTCTGGTTTCTGTACGTCCTTTGCACTGTCATCGGCATCTACGCTCACTTTTTTCTCCTGATCATCATTCCTGTCCACGCGTTTTTCATCGTCATTTTAATCTTTGAAAAATGGACGAGAAAAAAGCCGGTCGAAATCCCGGTCACAAAAAAGAAATTCTGGAGTGTTGCCCTCAGTGTTTTCTTCATATTAATCCTGACCTTTCTTCTCTATCTTCCGATGAAAAAAACGGAAAGCCTGAATCTTTTTTATTTCTTTAAAAGCAGTTTATCGAATATTTCCAAAGCTGAAATATTTTTAAACCCGGTTTCTCTTATCCCTATCGTCATTAAAAGGCTTTTATGTTACGACACGTGGCCGTTTTTCTTTTTTGTCCAGCTCGAACTGCTTCTTTTCGGGCTTGCCGCTTCTCTCAAGAATCATGGAAAAGTATTCATTTTGTTCCTCTCCTATCTGAGCCTGCCTTTTTTCCTTTTCGCCATGTCCAACCCACCGGCTGTTTATCTAACCCCTCAAGATAGAAAATTTATCTTTATCTTGCCCCTTCTTTTTCTCCTCATGGCCAAAGGACTGACAAGTCTGCATTCCATTCTGGCTTGGGCCATCTTAGCATTGACGCGGATCAAAAACCCTGTGGCTTTCAAGAAAGGCCTCTGGGGTTTTATTCTCTTGGCCATCCTTGCTTGCCAGGCAGTCTTTCTTGAAGATTACATTTTTTATAGCTGGAATTTCTTGTCTCTCAAAATAGACAGCGAAACCAGTGCTTACATCCAGTCACATGTTTCCCAGATGGAGATGCTTTATTCTGACGATTATCTTAATAAAAACACTTTTCTAATCCTTCAGCCCCTGCGCTATCCTGATGGCAGTCAAAAAGGGATGATGATATATGAATCTGATTATGATTACGTTTTATCCTCCCGTCTTTATCAACCTCTGGGATTCCTGGCTATTCTCAATCAATCCTCGATAAACGAGGAAGATGTTTCCCGTTTGGGGCTCATTTCCAATGCCATGCAGATTAAAAAAGTCTCTCGCTATTTTATCGTCCACTCCCCCAGCGGAGAGAAGACTCTCTATGACAAGATGGTCTGCTTGATGAATTTTTTGTCGCGTCTCCCCCGGGACAAAGAAAAGATTGTCACATACCATCTCTTGCTGGCCAAAATTCATCTCCTGGCAAAAAGAAACCCAGAGGCTCTGAATGAATTGGAGAGCTTCGATGGCCTAAAATCCCGACCGTCTCAGGAAGCAGGGTTTGGTCAGGAAATCGGTCTCTCCCAAAAAATCATCCAAAAACTTTTTTGCTTAAAAAGAGAACGCCCGCCAGTCATCATTCAAGACGCGCTGGTCCGAAATATCCAGGAGTATCTTAAGGAAAACGCCGATCAACTATTGCTCGAGGGAAAATTTGATGAGGCCTTGTCGCTCCAAAAAAAAGCTGAAAGTCTTAACTCCCGGCAGTTCGAATCATCTCTTTGGTTCCATCTCTCCCTGGGTGCGTCCCGCCAAAAAATGGGAATGGCCAACGAAGCTGTCCGTGAGTATAAGAAGGCTCTTCTGCTCTCCATGACTCCCAAAGACGAGACTTATGTCTTGAAAAAAATCATAGAAATCCGAGGTTATCCCTTTGGATATTTCATCTGGCAAAAGAAAGGCGTCTGCCATCTCAGATGGTGGAGCAATGAGAAGAGGACTTTTGCAGGAACCATCGAGAATTCACGCTCTTTTCGAAGCCTAGGAGAATATCATCTGATATCCAATGATAAGTACAAGCATTCAAAAAAAGTGCTCGTCTTTCAAGGGATCGTTGAAGGAGGCCGGATAGAAGGCCTGGACCTCTTCATCAAAAGCCATTCCCGGCTGACATTCTCACTAAAAATAAACGGTCGGAAAGATATTGAAGAGCGCATCATTTTTCTTCCCCAGGAAACCCATCCCCAAGGAATGCCCTTCTCTTTAAAGGAATAAGATTTAAAGGGCAACGTCCCTCGTCAGGCTTTCTTTGTATTCGCCCCGCTGAAACTGAAAGACATCGTTTACACTTGGGGCCTTCTTCCATATTCTAAAGCCTGAAAGGAGAGGGCGATGCTTGACAGGCTGGGAGATCTCTCCTATGATCATTTCGGAGCGGGCATGGCTGTTTTAATCAACATCGTCCTCGCCGTCGCCACTTTTTACTTCTACATCCTGGGCAGCGGGCGCTTCTACCGCCGGAAAGAGCCGTTCCTGGGATATTTAGGAGTGGCCGTCGTGCTCGATATCGCCACAGCCCTCTTGGCCTCTTTCCGACTGACACCGACAACCACTCTCCCCGGCTCTCATACCGTCCCATGGGGGAGCGTTCTTTTTCTCACACATATGACGACCGCGACAATCGGTATGTTCGGCTTCATCTTCGTTTTTCTAGTTCTTGTCATCAAAGGGAAGGACCGGCCCTACGACAAGCTTAGGTCATTCCAGTATCGGGTCCTGCTGCCCGCCTGGGCGGTCGGGGAAGTAATCGCACTCGTCAATTCCATCCTGAAGATAGTCCTGAAAATCAGAATCTACGATTATTTCTAGCAGCCTAGCCAACATTACAGGAACGCTGTCCGTCACAAGTAATTCCAAGAAGAGCGCGGCTTTCCTCGCTCTCCCATCCCTCATTTATTCTTCCGATAAAATCTGCTATCATTACCGCCTGGTCCATCGATGAACGCACTCGTCACGGCCAAAGGCCTTTCCAAAAAATACGGCCAATTTACCGCCGTTAACGGGATCTCCTTTGAAATCCAGGAAGGCGAATGCTTCGGTTTCCTGGGGCCGAACGGCGCCGGCAAAACGTCCACCATAAAAATGATCCACTGCGTCTCTCCAGTAACCTCGGGCAGCCTAACCGTCAACGGCATGCCGGCGCACATTGACAACCGGGCCATCAAGATGACGACGGGCGTCATTCCCCAGGAAATCACGCTCGACGTGGACCTGACCGTTTACGAGAATATGATTGTCTTTGCCCATTTCTTTGATATCCCGAAACGGGAGGCCAAGACGCGGATTGCCGAGCTTCTCAACTTCGTCGAGCTTGAGCAGAAGCGGAACAGCAAGATCGACGAGCTTTCGACAGGGATGAAGAGGCGGTTGTTGGTCGCCCGGGCCTTGCTGAATCATCCAAAATTGATCGTTGCCGACGAGCCGACGACGGGTCTCGATCCCCAGGCCAAGCACCTGATCTGGCAGAGGCTGCGGCAGCTCAAGGCGCAGGGAGCCACCCTGATCCTGACAACGCAATATATGGAAGAAGCCCAGCAGCTCTGCGACCGGGTGGTGGTCATGCACCGGGGCAAAATCTTGAAGCTGGGCGTGCCGTCGCAATTGGTGACGGACGAAATCGGACGGGAAGTCGTGGAGATAAGGATCGCCAAAGACGAAGACGAAAAGATCGTCGGCCATTTGGCGGCCTTTTCCTGCGGGCATGAGCGTGTGGGCGATACGCTCTATTTCTACTGCCGCGACGGGCAGGGCCTCATGAAGACCTTGATCGAACTCGACCTCCCCAATTATCTGACCCGACCGGCGACCCTGGAAGACGTTTTCTTGAAGCTCACCGGCAGAGGCTTGATCGAATGAACCTTTCCTACAGGGTCTATTACGTTTTTTTTAGGAATCTTGTTTCCTACAAGAGATTCGTCATCCCGACGTTCCTGGTCAGCCTCATCGAACCCCTGTTCTATCTCATCACCTTCGGCATCGGCATGGGCGCCTACATGGGCTACTTTGGCGGGAAGCCCTACCTGTATTTTCTTGTCCCGGGCGTCGTGGTCTCCTCGGTCATGATGTCCTCGACATTTGAATGCCTGTACGGCACGTTTGTCAAAATGGTCCACGAAAAGCTCTATGATTCCCTGATCGCCACGCCCGTGTCCGCGGAAGACGCCATTGCCGGCGACATCGCTTGGGCCTCCTTCCGAGGTTTGATCAGCGGATCGCTGATGGTCATCGTCGCCGTCTTCATGGGGATTTTCCCCGTTTCCCTGATCAGCCTAGGGCTTCTCCTTCTCGTCATGATCTTTGTCGGCATCCTGTTCGCCTCGCTGGCGATGATCGTGACATCGTTCGCCCCCAGCTTCGACTTTTTCAATTATTACACGGAGCTGGTCATCACGCCCATGCTGTTCTTTTCCGGCGTGTTCTTCCCCTTGGACAGGTTTCCGGCTTGGATGAAAACCTTATCCTTGTTTATGCCGCTGACCCATGCCGTCAAGATTTCCCGGGCGGTATTTTCCGGCGTTTATTCCTCAGGATTAATCATCAACTTTCTCGTAATCTTTATTTTGGAGGTGATTGCGTTTTCTGCCGGTCTCAAACTGATGAAAAGAAGGCTGATCAAGTAGTCCCCATGAAGTGCCCTCAATGCCAGACGGATAATCCCTCAGACTCGAAATTCTGCAGAGAGTGCGCGGCGCCTCTCCCCGCCTTTGCGGCAGACTCTGTCCCCCATACAGAAACCTTCAAAACCCCGATCAAAGAGCTGGCCACGGGAACGACCTTTGCCCGCCGCTATCAGGTGATCGAGGAACTGGGCAAGGGCGGCATGGGCAAAGTCTATAAGGTTTTCGATACGAAGATCAAAGAAAAGGTGGCCTTGAAGCTTATCAAGCCAGACATCGTCGAGGACCGGGAAACCATCGAGCGCTTCAGCAATGAGCTGAAATTTGCCCGTAAAATCAGGCATAAGAACGTATGTCAGATGTTTGACCTCGGTGAGGACAACGGAACGCATTACATCACGATGGAATATGTGCCGGGTGAAGACCTGAAGAGCATGATCCGGATGAGCGGGCAACTGGGTGTCGGCACCGCTTTGGCCGTCGCCAAGCAGGTCTGCGAGGGATTGGCAGAAGCCCACCGATTGGGAATTGTCCATCGGGATTTGAAACCCGGCAATATCATGATCGACAAGGAGGGGAATGTCCGCATCATGGACTTCGGGATCGCCCGCTCGCTCAAAGCGAGGGGAATCACAGATACCGGCGTGCTGATGGGCACACCTGAATACATGTCGCCCGAGCAGGCAGAAGCGAAGGATGTCGATAAGCAGTCGGATATTTACTCGTTGGGAGTGATTCTTTACGAAATGGTGACCGGGCGAGTCCCTTTTGAAGGAGACACCCCTCTCAGCATCGCCATGAAGCACAAGGCTGAACGGCCCCGGGACCCCAAGGAACTCAATGCCCAGATGCCTCCGGACTTAAGCCGAGTGATCCTGAAATGTCTGGAAAAAGATAGGGAAAAAAGATATTCCGGAGCCGAGGACGTGCTGGCGGAATTGACAAAAATCGAGCAAGGAGTGCCGACATCAGAGAGGATCCTTGCCAGGAGAAGGCCTCTCACATCCAAGGAGATCACAGTCACTTTCAGGTTCAAGAAACTCTTCTGGCCGGCTTTGATTTTTCTCGCTGTCGTCCTTGCCGGGGTCATTGTTTGGCAACTTCTCCACCGTCGGGGAGCCCCATCCAGACCTCCGAGCAAGCAATCGATTGCCGTCTTGCCGTTCGTGGATTTAAGCCCAGAGAAAGGGCATGAATATTTATGCGAAGGAATCCCGGAGACGCTGATCAATGCCCTCAACCATATCGAAGGTTTATGGGTTCCAGCCAGAGCCTCGGCGTTTTCGTTTAAAGGCAAAGAATACAATCTCAGCGACATTGGCCAGAAATTAAATGTCGAAACTGTGCTCGAAGGAAGCGTCCTCGTGATCGGCGACAATCTCCGTGTCACCCCGCGACTCAGCCACGTCAAGAACGGCAGCCAGATCTGGTCCGATATCTATAATAAGAAACTGACCGACTTATTCTCCATCCAGGATGAGATCGCCCAAGAAATTGTCAGGGCTCTGAAGATCAAGCTGCTGGGAGAAAAAGAGGTCCAGATTGTTAAGCGCTATACGGAAAATCCGGAAGCCTATAATTTCTATCTCAAGGGACGTTTCTACTGGAACAAGCGGACGGAAGAGGAAGTGAAGAAAGGCATCGAGAGCTTCCAGCAGGCGATCGAAAAAGATCCTTCTTATGCAGCGGCCTATGCGGGGCTGGCCGATTGTTACAATGTCTTTGGATTCTACGGTGTCCAGCCCCCCAAAGAAGCTTTTTCCAAGGCCAAGGCAGCGGCCCAAAAAGCGCTGGAGATTGATCAATCGCTCGCGGAAGCCCATACGTCGTTGGCCTATGCAAAATTGTATTATGATTGGGACTGGCCCGGCGCCGAGAAAGAATTCAAACTCTCCCTGCAACTCAATGCCTCCTACCCGACGACTCCCCATTGGTATGCGGAATATCTAGCGGCTATGGGCCGGCTGGATGAAGCCGTCGCAGAAAAGAAAAAAGCCAGCCAGCTGGACCCGCTCTCGATGATTATCAACACCACGATCGGCTGGATGTATTACTTCGCGCATAAATATGATCAAGCGATCGAGCAGATCAAAAAAGCCCTGGAGATCGACCCGAATTTCGTTCCGGCCCATTATTGGCTTGGCCAGGCTTACCTGCTCAAAGGAAGGTTTCCAGAAGCGATCCTCGAGTTTCAAAAAGCGATGAACCTGTCCAAAGGAAGCGCCTATACGGTGGCAGGGCTGGCTCATGCCTACGCCGTGTCCGGCCAAATCGCTGAAGCGAAGAATTTGTTGGACCGGCTGATCGAGCTGTCGAAAACGAAATATGTCTCGGCGTATGATGTGGCCGAAGTCTATGCCGGCTTGGGAAAGCAGGACCTAGCCCTGGACTGGCTGGAGAAAGCCTTTGAGGAGCGGTCAAGGGCTCTCGTTTTTCTCAAGGTGGAACCCAAGGTCGACGGCCTGCGCGCAAAGACGCGATTTAAGGCCATTTTAAAAAAGATACGCTTGGAGTGAAGATTAGGAAAAACCCCATGAAAATAACACGATCATTCTTGCCAATAGCCTGGATGGTTTTCCTCGTCATCCGGGGCTCAGGATGCAAGGACTCCGCTCGCCAATTTGGAGAGCTCTCAGCGCTGGCCGGAAACACGACCGACAAGGGGATCTTCTGGCACGGCTTCACCGAGGTCTACGAGCGCTTCTTCTATCCGCTCAAATACGAGCCGATTCGGATTTGCGAAATCGGTCGGGAGGAAACCCGGTATCTCAACCAAAACATCGAATATGCCGTCCTTTTCGCCAAAAACAGCCGTCAACACAGCATGACCTGCATTTTCAGGAAGGTCAAAAGAGAGCCCGGGCCTTCGTCTCCGGTCCGTTCTTTTCGTTGACACGATATCGTCCCCGTGCTACATTCTAAGCAGGGAGAAGGGAACAATGGAAATCGATGAAAAGCAACGCTCTTTTTTCCAAACCCCCGCCTCGCAAAAGCTGGTGCACATCATCGAAAGAGACGCCCACGAACTGACCAACAACTGGCTGAAGGACGTCCGGCAGAATTCCAGCCTTCCGACCTATCGGGCGTACGACGAGAAGGAGCTCTATCATCGTGCCTTCCGCGTCTACAGCCAGCTGGGCCGCTGGATTTCTCACGAAACGACCAAGGACGAGATCCGGGTCTATTGGACAGCGCTGGGCAGGCAGCGCCGCGATGAAGGTTTCGCCCTTTCGGAAATCATCCTGTCCCTGGAGATGATCCGGCGGCACCTGTGGCAGAAAGTGCAATCCGAAGGACTCTTGGATACGGCCCTCGACCTCTATCAAGCCATCGAGCTTTACAACCGGGTCATGCTGTTTTTTGACCGGGCCATTTATTATGCCGCCCTCGGTCATGAGACCAAGGGCTGAACTCAGGTCCGGCGGCGGGAAGACAAGGGCTGGCTGTTTCAGGGAATTAAGCTAAAGGGGGTAACAAGGAGGGTGTCCTGCCCAGCCAGCGCAGCAGGAATGTTTCAATAATACACTATTAAATTTATAAAGTCAATAGGGAATAGAAAAATTTTTAAATAACGGGCTTGGCGGTGTACCGCCCGAACTCCTGGGCTAGGGGGGCCAAGAGACAGACATTTTCCTTCGGCGTATGCGGAGCGATCGAGCAGGCCGAGCTGAGGATAAACCCGCCGCCCGGCTTCCCCGTCTCGATCCGCTCACACGCGTCGCGCCCGACCTTCTCAGGGTCGCCGAAGAGCAGTGTGTTGACGGGATCGATATTGCCCTTGATGAAAATCGAGCGGCCGATCCGGGCCTTCGCCGCGCCCAGTTCGACATTGCCCAGCGGCGGCGGGTCCAGACATTCGATGCCGGATATCCCGGCCTCGGCCATCATCTCCAGGCGATCATTGATGGCGCCGCAGGTGTGGGTATAGATCTGGACCCCGAGCTTTCTGACCGCCTTGGCGATCCGGGCTTCAAAGGGAAGGACGAATTCCCGATAAAATCCGGGCGAGATGAAACCGGCGCCGGCGTACGGAGATGATATCTTGATCGCATCGACCCCGAGCGAAGCCTGTTCCAGGGCGATTTTCTCGATTCCTTCGCTGAACCTGTCCAGAACCGCTTTGGATTTTTCAGGCTCCTCGGCCAGCGCCAGAAAGCCCCCGCTGAAGCCGAATTGGTTCAGGAAATAGTCAAAGGGCGACGTCACTTCGCCATGAATGGAATATCTCTCCCCCGCCCGGGCCAGGATCAGGTCAAAAATATCATACGTGTGTTCCGGGGCGAGTCGAAATTCCAGCCCCTGGGAAACGGGGATGAAGTCCAGTCGTTCGGGGACGGTGTCCGGGTCAAATTCGGCGATCGAAGGCGGCAATTTCTGGATTTCCGGATAGTGCTGCGGCAAATCATCCCCGGGGAACACAGTCCGGCTGCCGTCCTTCCAGAAAACGATATCCTGGTTTTCGTCATGCTGCATCCTGACGATATCTTTTCCCCAATCCGGAGCATGGCCGTGGAGGCTGATAAGAATCCCGTCAAAATCATACTGCGCCCTCAGTTTAAGGAGACCTTCGGCGAAACACTCTTTGGCAAACCAGAACTCGACCGGTGAAAAACCGGTCTGACAGAGCATGTGGCCGATGCTCATCTGGCACATGACGGGCACCCGGTCGGGCCGGCCCAGTTCCATGGCCCTGGCCATACGTTCTTTAGGAATCATGGTCTCTTCCCCTTTGAACATAATCGAACCGGCGACCGCCGTCAAGCTCTGGGGGAAGACCCCTGTCTGTCTGTTTTCCATTGACACCGCACCTCGGATTTTGATATTTTTCTCTTTCCTAAGAGAAAGAAGGGCATTCGATCGTGTATATTCTGCTCGGCCTCTTAATCGGTTTCGTGGCAGCCATACCTCTGGGGCCGGTCAATGTCTTTGTCATCTCCCAAGCCATAAAGCGCGATTTCCTGCACGGGTTCATGGCCGGCATCACCGCCGCCGTGTTGGACACCATCTATTGCCTGGTCGCCATCCTGGGCATCGCCCAGGTCACCTTCAACCTGAACAAGTGGCTGCCCCTGATGAAAATTTTTGCCGCCCTGCTGCTGACCTTCCTGGGCTATCGTCTTTACGTACAGTCCAAGACGTATCACGAGACCAAGCCTTCCAATAAAATGACGTCCTTCTCCCCGCGCCCCATGCTGGGGGTCTTCCTGCTTTATGTCACGAATCCTTCTCTTTATGTTTTCTGGCTGGGCACGGCCGGCTTTGTCACGAGCCATTACTTTGTGGCCGAGACGGGCAAGACTCCTGTATTTTTTTCTTTCGCCTGCGGCATGGGCGGCGTCATCTGGTATTTTATCCTGACCCATTATGTCGCCACCCATCATCACCAGTTTAAGCCGCGGACGTTCCAGCGGATCTTTTTTGTCCTGGCCATTATCCTCTTTGTCTTTGCTGCCTACACCCTGCTCACGGTCTTCTTCAACATCAAGCTAAAACTATAACCCACGGAGGGACAACCATGCCCAAAAAGAAAATCCATCTCGTCTGCAACGCCCACCTCGACCCCGTCTGGCTCTGGGAATGGCAGGAGGGCGCCGGGGAAGCTTTATCGACATTCCGGACGGCCGCCTCCTTCTGCGAATCCTACGACGAATTTATTTTTTGTCATAACGAAGCCATCCTCTATCAATGGATCGAAGAGTACGAACCCGCCCTGTTCAAGACAATCCAGCGCTTGGTGAAGGAGAAGAAGTGGAACATCCTGGGTGGATGGTTCCTCCAGCCCGATTGCAACATGCCCAGCGGCGAGTCCTTTGTCCGCCAGATCCTTTTGGGAAAGCGGTATTTCAGGGAAAGATTCGGCGTGGATGTCAAAACAGCCTCCAACCTCGACCCCTTCGGCCACACGAGAGGCCTCGTCCAAATCCTGGCCAAAAGTGGATACACCTCTTACCTTTTTTGCCGGCCCGACCGCCATTTTACCGAGCTCCCCGCAGAAGCATTCATCTGGACCGGCCTTGACGGCTCGGAAGTCCTGGCCACCAGGCTCGAGGCACACTACAATTCGCGGGGCGGCGCCGCCCGGGCTAAAGTGGAAGAATGGATACGGAATCATCCCGGCCAAGAGCTCAGCATACTCCTATGGGGCATCGGCGACCACGGCGGCGGAGCGTCCAGGGAGGACCTAGAAGACCTGCGCCGCCTGATCTCCGAGACGAAAGATGTCGACATCGTTCATTCCAGTGCAGATGCCTATTTTGGGGAGCTCAGAAAACAGAAAGCCGGGCTGCCAAGGCATGGCCGGGATATCAATCCTTGGGCGCCTGGATGCTATACGACCATGGCTCGGGTTAAGCAGAAACACAGGCAGCTCGAGAACGAGATTTTTTCGACCGAAAAAATGGCCGCGGCGGCTTTCTTCCAGGGACTCGCGAAATATCCTCAAGCAGACATTCTAGAAGCTGTCCGCGACTTGGCGTATTCAGAATTTCACGATATCCTTCCGGGGTCGTCCATCGGACCCGGGGAAGAGGGGGCGTTGCGGCTTCTAGACCACGGCCTCGAGACCTGCTCCAGGCTCAAGGCCAAATCGTTCTATGCCCTGGCAGCCGGGGAGCCCCGGGCCAAACAGGAAGAAATCCCGATATTTGTCTATAACCCGCATCCGTTCAAGGTCAGGAGCCTTGTGGAATGTGAATTCGAGCCCTACGAGCCCAACTACGCCGGCGGGTTTCTCGTTCCCAAGATCTATGGCCGGGGGACTCCTCTTCCCTGCCAGCCTGAAAAAGAAGACAGCAACTTAAGCATCGAATGGCGCAAAAAGGCGGTGTTTGCGGCAGACCTGGAACCGGGCCGGATGAATCGTTTTGATTGCCGCCTGGAAAACATCCGGACAAAACCTCCCATCGGGCTCCAAGAAACAAACGGCGCGATCCACTTCAAAACCAGAAAACTTGAAGTTGTCATCAACACAGCCACGGGATTCATCGACCGCTACACGGCCGGGGGCGCCGAATATCTGGCCCAAAACGCCTTCCGGCCGCTCGTCATCGAAGACGACGCCGACCCCTGGGGAATGAGCGTCAGGAGTTTTCGCAAGGTCGCCGGCGCGTTCAAGCTTATGGAGAAAAAAGCCGGCACCCGATTTTCCGGAATCTCCAAGGGACCCATCAATCCCGTCCGAGTCATCGAAGACGGAGCGGTCAGGACGATTGTCGAAGCCGTGCTGGATTATGAACAGTCCTTTATCTGCCTGAGATACAAGCTGCCCAAGCAGGGCACGGAGGTCGAAATCGAGGCGCGCGTCCACTGGAACGAGAAAGATAGGATGCTAAAGCTCTCCGTCCCCACGCTGCTCGACCCCAGCCAATATATCGGACAGACAGCCTTTGGCTTTCAGCCTCTTCCGACAAACGGCGATGAAGCCGTCGCCCAGAAATGGGTGGCCGTTGTCTCCCGCGAAAGCAGCAGGGCCCTGACCTGTATCAATGACTGCGTATACGGATCGGATTTTCAAGCCGGGGAGTTCAGGATCTCGCTGCTGCGTTCCCCCGCCCATTCGGCGGACCCGGTGGAGGGCCGGCCCATGATTTACCAGGACCGCTATATCCCCAGGATTGACCAGGGCGAGCGAGTCTTCCATTTCTGGCTAAACGGGGGACCTGTCGAAGAACGCATGGAGCGGATCGACCGCGAAGCCCTGATCAAGAATGAAAAGCCCTATGTCCTCACCTTTTTCCCTGCGGGAAGCGGCAAGAAAGCCGGCCCTTTCGTCGTTCTGAACGATGCCGCCGTTCAGGCCAGCGCCTTGAAGAAAGCCGAAGACTCCAACGACCTGATTATCCGGCTGTTTGAGCCGACGGGCAAAAAAAGGACGGCGGTCCTTTCGCTGCCGTTTGTTCCGGCTAAAATAAATATCTCGCTGAAGCCTTTTGAAATCAAGACGCTGAAGTTCAGCCCGAAATCCCGCACATTCCAGGAAGTCAACCTGCTTGAAAAATAAGCCCGTCTCCCTCGTCCTTGTCGGCATCGGAGGGATGGGCTCCGTTTACCTGCAGACACTTTTAAAAAATTGGGACAACGGCTCATTCAAGGTCCAGGGGACGATCGACCCCTTCCCCCAAAGGTGTCCACAGCTTCAGGAACTCCTTTCCCGCAAAATTCCCATCCACCCCGACCTGGAATATTTCTATGAGCACGATAAGGCCGATCTAGCGATCATTTCCTCTCCCATCCAATTCCATTGTTCACAGACCTGCCTGGCCCTCCAAAACGCAAGCGATGTCCTCTGCGAAAAGCCGGTTGCGGCAACGGTCCAGGAAGCCCGGACGATCATCGACGCCCGCGACCGGGCCAAAAAATGGGTCGCGGTCGGATACCAGTGGTCGTTCAGCTCCGCCATCCAGAGGCTCAAAAAAGACATCTTGGAAGGCCTTTTTGGGAAGCCCAAACGCCTGAAATGCCTCTATCTCTGGCCCCGGGACGAAGCCTATTACCGCCGGAACGATTGGGCCGGAAAACAAAAGGACGACAAGGGCCGTTGGATTCTCGACAGCCCCGCCAATAACGCCATGGCCCACGACCTCCACAACATGCTCTATCTCCTGGGCAGAACGACGGACACAAGCGCCGTGCCGTCTCAAGTCGAGGCCGAGCTTTATCGTGCCCACGGCATCCAGAACTTCGATACGGCCGCGGCCCGCTGCCTGACGGATTCGGGAACGGAGGTTCTTTTTTATGTTTCCCATGTCTCGGAAAAGGACGAGGGCCCGGCCCTTTTTTATGAATTTGAAAAGGCGACGGTTTTTTGCGACGGGCGAATCTCGAGCATTCAAGCCAGGTCAGCGGACGGCTCGGTCAAGGATTATGGGCGTCCGGACGACGAGCCGATGAACAAATTGTGGGACTCGATCGAATCCGTTAAGAGCCGAAAGCCGCCCGTCTGCGGTCCTGAGGCCGCACTCAGCCAAACGCTCTGCCTGAACGGCATGCAGGATTCCAAGCCGGACATCGTGGATTTTCCCCGGGATGTGATCATGACGGAAGGCGAACCCGGCCGGAAAAAGATCTGGGTCCAAGGGCTGGATGCCATCCTGGAGGACTGCTGCGCGAACAATTGCCTTCCCTCCGAGCTCGGCATTCCCTGGAGCTCGAAGGGAAAGGTCATCAACCTAGCGGATTATAAAGAGTTTCCAGAATCCAAGACGCTGTAGAAATCAAAGAAGGAATGCAGGTCACTATCGAAAAAATCGTCTACCCGGGCAGGAGCCTGGCCACAGTCCAGGGAAAAGTCTGCCTGACGGATGACGGCCTTCCCGGCGAAATTGTGGACATCCGGCCCGTCAAGGAAAAAAGAAATTATACTGAAGCCCGGACGGTCGGAATCATCAAAGCCTCGGCAGAGCGGGTCGCCAATCGCTGCCCTCACTACAAAGCTTGCTCGCCCTATCAAACCCTTTCTTATCCCCTCCAATTGGAAATCAAGAAAGGACAAGTCCGCGAAATTCTTTCGCTGGGACCGGACCCGGCGGGCACCGACCTTGAGATCGTGCCCTCCCCAAAAATCTGGAACTACAGAAACAAGGTCCGCCTGCACGTGCTCCGCGAAGGACCAAGTACTCACCTCGCCTACAACCGACCGGGAAGCCGGGATGAGTTTATAAAAATCCGGGAATGCTTTTTAATCTCTGAGCCCATCAACCGCCTGCTCGCCGACCTGATCAAAATCCTCAATCGGCACGGGCTGCCCTCCCTTGAAGAAGTCGAAGTCAGGGGAAGCCGGTCCCACGAAGAATTGCTGCTGAATCTTTATCGGAAAACTCGCCAAACCCCGGCGACCATCGACCCGCTGATCGCGGGGCTTTCGCCGCTTCATCGCCTGGCCGGAATTGTCTGTTTGGACCGGACGAAAACCGGCTATCAAGAAACGACGGCTTGGGGCAAAAACCATATCGAGGAAGACATCGATCGAACGCGATTTCAAGTCGGATCCCAGTCCTTCTTCCAGGTGAATGTCGATCTGCTCTCCCAGATTATCCGCGACATCGCAGACATGGCCGAGCTCACGGCAGAGGATCGTATCGCGGATTTTTACTGCGGTCTGGGCACGTTCGGAATCGCCTTGGCGCCCCGGGTCAAAAGCGTTTATGGAGTCGAATCGGGCCCCGAAAATATCGAATTCCTAAAAAGAAACCTGGCCTTGAACCGGGTCCGCAATTTTACGATTTGCGAAGGCTCCAGCGAGCAATGGGTTCCCTGGGTATTGGACAAGCAGACGGATGCCGTCCTCTTCGACCCCCCGCGCAAAGGGCTCGGCCCAGAAATCATCCGCTGCCTGAGGCAAAGACCCGCCGCCACGCTGATCTACCTATCCTGCAATCCAACGACGCTGGCCAGAGATCTTAAGGAGCTTCGGGCGATCTATAAGATTAGAAGCCTCCGGGTCTATGATTTCTTTCCCCATACCCCCCACATCGAAACGCTGGCGATTTTAGAAAAAAAGTAGAGGAGTCCGTAGCGCTCTCGCTCCCGCGAAGGTTTTTTACGCCGTTCTCCCGCCGTTTTTTCGGCGCTGCGGAACTCGCACCATGACCGGGATCATCTCTCCTGATATGTGCCGAATATTTGGAATTATGGCAGACCTTGGCGAGGCTCGCACAGTCCTCGCGCTCCGAAGACGGAGTCCCCTCAAAAACGGCGAGAGAAGGCTAAACCTTCGCTTATGGTCGCTGCGAGCGCTACCGACTCCTCGTCTTAAGGCCAGTATGATAAAGAGGGACGCTCAAAAACGAGCGGCTGGGCCAAAGATGCTTTTAAGGGAGCCTTTCTGAGATCCGGCCAGCCAACTGGCCGCAGGCCGCCTGGATATCTCCGCCTTTTGAGTGGCGCAAAGTCACGGGCACATTTCTTTCTTCAAGCCTTTCCACAAAGAGACGGATGACATCCTCGGACGGAGTTTCGCAGGGCAATCCCGACACGGGACTGAACGGAATTAGGTTGACCTTCGCCTTCAATCGATGGGCGATGCGGGCCAGGCCGTCCGCATCGGCCGGGGAATCGTTCATGCCGCGTATCAAAACATATTCCAGGGTGATTTTCCGGCCGCCGCTTTCGATGTAGTCCTGGCAGGCTCTGATCAGGGCTTCCAGCGGATATTTTTTATTCACCGGCATCAGCCGCGTTCTCTTCTCGTCGATGGCGGCATGCAATGAGATGGACAGGTTCACTTGAAGCCCCAAGCCCATAAATCGGCCGATGCCGGGAATGATTCCGCATGTCGAAACCGTCATGCGCCGGGCCGCGATGCCCAGGCCTTCGGCAGAATTCATGATCCGGATCGCCTTGGCCACGTTCTCGTAATTATCCAGCGGCTCGCCCATTCCCATAAACACCACGTTCGATGCCGGCGCATTCAGGTCGTGCCGAAGAAAAAGCACCTGATTGACCATTTCGGCCGGTGTGAGATTCCGGACGAATCCCTTCAGGCCGCTGGCGCAAAAAACACATGAAAATTTGCAGCCGACCTGAGTGGAAAGACAGATGGTCGTCCGCGCCCCGATCGGGATGAGAACGGCTTCGATATAATTTTCATCGTCCAGCTTAAAGAGAAACTTTTGCGTCCGGTCCTGGGAGCGAAAGACGCTATAGAGCTCCAGGCGGCTGATGGAATACTCGGCGCCGAGTTTGTCCCTAAATCTCTTGGGGAGGTTGGTGAACGCCTCGAAATTCGCGGCCCCTTTTTGATAAAGCCAGGCAAAGATCTGCCCCGCCCTGTAAGACGGCTCCCCCATCCCAGCCAGCTCGACCTTCAACTCCTCAAGCGTAAGATCTTTAATATCTTTTTTCATGCCTAGCCTGAACAACTCGGGCCACAATGACCGTCCATTTTTATCTTAAACTCACCATGAGCCAGAGGAGCAGGATGATGACGCCGACGAGCAGCCAGTCTGCCTCCAAAGCCGATGATATCCCATTTGCCCGGCTTCATGATCTCCCAGTTCGTGTGCGGCCAAATCTTCCGAGACCTGAATTTGTCCGGGTTGTTATAGGCCTCCTGGACGGCCCGTTCGTCTTCTTCCGGTGTTGGTCCGACGGCCGTATGGATTCTGCCGAAAAAGCGGTCCAGGTCCCGCTGGGGGGCAGGCTTGGTTACGAAACTGATCAAAAAGAGGAGCACGAACGGGAAGAGCGCGTCGAAGCCGAAGCGCACGGTGCTGAGCTGGGCCTTGGTAAAATTCGTGAAACCGATCCCCAGCCAGCTTAGGACCCAAACTTCGGCGTTGAAGCGCCCGATGCCCACCTTTGGCGACCGCGGGTCGGCCGGATTGGCGCGGGCCACCTTCTCGAAATAAACGGCCGCCGGCTCGATGACGTGAGGCTTGCGGATGCTTTGGCCGACGCTGCCGGCCCGCCCTGCCTGGACATCCTCTTCCAGGGCCAGCGTTGCGATGGTGATGACTTTGGGCTTCGTTTCCAGCAGGAAGGCTGGGTTGGTCCTGGCCCAGTTCCAGGTTTGGAACAGGTTGGGGACGATTGCGTAGATCGTGAAACAGATAAAGATCTGGATGATCACGGCCCGTTTCGTCAGCCGCCGCCAGATAAATCCAAGCCAGATCGAGGCCCCGAAGACCGCGGGCAGGGAAATGAAATACTGGAATAGATAAAGCAGGTTGCCGACGAAGAGAGCCGTCCCTACGCCGCCCAACAGGGTAACGGCCACAACGACCTTGCCGACAGCAAGAAAATGTTTTTCCGATTTATGAGGAGCCAAAGGCTGGTAGATATTCCGGATGAACAGGGCCGAATATGTCACCGACGACGCCCCCAGGCTCGACATACTGGCAGCCAGAACGCCGGCCAACATGAGTCCGATGGCTCCGGTAAATAAAAGTTCGCGTGTCATCACCCCCCAGATGAGGTCGGGGTCATGAAGCTGACCCGCGAACAAACCCACGGCCAGCAATCCGGCCAAGGCCCAAAAAATCATGAGCACCCGCTTCATATACATGCCCATAATCATCCCAAAGCGGGCCGTCATTTCGTTTTTCGCCGACCCGGCGGTCTGCATCATGGGCGCCGAGGCGATGATCGAGACCAGGTTGGCCAAGACCATGGCCAAGATCGTGTACCAGGCGTATTCCGAGGTCGTGACCGACCCGAACAGCTTAAACATATAGTCGGGGACGTGGGCGTGCAGACCCGCGAAGCCGCCCATTCGGGCCAGCCCCAGCGGAATGAGCATCACCGAAAAAATAATGATCAAGAACCCCTGGACAACGTCGGTCAGCGTCGCCGCAAAAAACCCACCCATCATGGTGTAGATGCTGACGATGACTGCGAAAATAATGTAGACGACCAAAGGGTTCGTGTAGGAAACAAATGACAGCAACTTGCCCTTTTTGTTCAAGTCATTGAGTTCTTCGTAGCGGCCCTGCTGGGGGGCCGTCAGGCCACGGTCCAGGGCTTTCCGAAGCTCCTGGTATTCCTGGAACTGTTCCACGCTCTGTCGCTCCGCGGCCGTGTACGCGTTTGGAGGTTTCGGCGTTAAGGCCTGGACGGTCTTGCCCGCGATCATATAGCCCGCTCCTCCTCCTATAAAAGCCATGACCAGGGTGAAAACCGCGAACGCCGCGCCGAGGAATTTGCTGCGAAAACGCTCCGTAAAAAAATCGCCCAGGGTGATCAGCCGCGAGCGGCGCATAAAGGCCGTCGTGAACCAATAAAACGGTGTCAGAAAAAGGACGAGATACTGGATCCACATGCCGCCGATGCCCTGGCGGTAGATCTCGCGGGAAACGGCGACGGCCTGGTCGGCATGCGTCGAACAGCCAAGGTTGAGGAAGAACTGATAAAACTTGCCCAGCCGACGGCCGGCCATATAGAAATCCCCCTGGTTTTTGGTGCGGCGCGAGGCCCATTTGCCGAGTCCGAGCATGATCACAAAATAAAAAAGGACGATGCTGAAATCCAGCCAGTGCAGCCCGAGAATTTGCATGCGTCCATTAAACACAAACGGCCTGCGCTTGTCAAAATGGGCGCGGGGACACTCTTGGAAGGAAACCCTTGCTCAGGGTTTCCTTCCAACGCTCGCTTCGCTCGCTGCCTTCCTTCCAAGGAGCATTTAGCGATGAATAGCGCCGGGGACACTCTTAAGGGTGGTACTTTAGTTGACCTTACTTGGTGACTTTGGTATAAAAACTTTTCTATGCTGTCCAATTTTTTTAATTCAATGCGAGGCCTTCCCCACCTGGGAGAGATGCTTTCGCTCATCTCCGCCCTGCTCTGGGCCTCTTCCGTCATCCTCTTCAGGATTGGGGGGAAGACCGTCCATGCTCTCGGCATGAATCTCTTCAAAAGCGGCTTGTCTCTAGTATTGCTTTTTCTGACACTGCTCGTCCTGGGTCAGCCCGCCTGGCCGGCTTTGCCCGGGGGTCATTATGTCCTGCTGGTCGTCAGCGGGATCATCGGAATCGCCATTTCAGACACGTTGTTTTTTCTGGCTTTGAACATCCTCGGGGCGGAATTGCTGGCGATCGTGGATTGCTCCTATAGCCCGTTTGTGATCGGCCTCTCGTTTCTTTTTATCGGCGAACGGATGAACGCCGGGCAGAGCCTGGGAGTCGTCCTCATCGTCCTGGCGGTGCTTATCATCACTCTGAAGAAAAGCGATTCGCTATTGTCCCGTCGAGCGCTCCTGACCGGGATCGGGTTGGGCGTCCTGTCGATGTTTTTCACAGCCGCCGGGATTGTCATGATCAAGCCCCTGCTCAATCAAACCTCATTTCTTTGGGCCAGCTTTATCCGGATGGCCGGCGGGACAGTCTCGCTGGCCGCCTTCCTGTCCTTGCATCCCGGACGAAAGGCCATCCTTGGACCATTGCTCCGCTTGAAAAACATGAAAATCTTGGTTCCGGCTTCGTTATTAGGATCCTATCTCTCGCAGGTGATCTGGATGGGAGGGATGAAATATACCCAAGCCTCGATCGCCTCAGCCCTCAATCAGCTGAACACGATTTTTATTTTTATCCTGGCCGCGATTTTCTTGAAAGAGAGGATCACGCCCCTCAAGCTGGCGGCCGTGATATGCGCCTTTGCCGGCGCTTGTCTTGTCTCGTTTCCCGTCTAAGAAAAAATTATTGTTTCTGCGCGATTTTGAGGTCAATCCAGAAGTCGTATTTTTTCGGAATTCCCCGCCGCGAATCGGACAAGGAAGATTCTGGAACACGGAAATCCCCGCCGCCTTCATGGCCGCCGCTGATTTGGCCCTCGATCGAGGTGTCCCCTGCCCCAGCCCTAGCGCTCTGATCACCGACCCGACCCGCATAATTCTTTTTCATCTCTTCGGTCATGCCGCCCCACTCCAAGCCAAGCTTGAGCGGTTGGGAAGGCTCCCATTTGACCGCCGAGGCCGGGTCTTGGAGGAGCGCTATGGGGATTTGGTATTCAAAGACGATGTTATTCTGGATTTTTGACGTCCGGAAGGTGCCGGCATTTGTCCCGGAGTTGGGGACGGCTTCGCCTTTTTTATTGACGACGTCGCAGGCAAACTTGGAATATAAGGGCTTGGACTTGACCTGCTTTTTCCTTTCTTCCGTGAGCGTTTGGCCCTGCTTTTCTATCTCCTGGATGAGCTGGTCGGCCGTTATTTGCTTGCGATAAAAGTGAAGGCCGTGGGTCTTCTTCTCTTTGCCTTCGGGATTCGCCCATAGGGTCAAGCCCGTGAAATCGATGGTGCTCATATATTGGTTCTCTCTTTGGCCTTCTTTAATGTTGAAGACAAACAGGAGATAGAGAAAATCGGCGTTGTTTTTGAAGGCATAGCTAAGATTATAGTCTTTGTTCATAACCAGAGCGTCCTGGGCCCAATCCGTGCTGTTGCCGTCGACCTGGACGGGCGTCTCCATCCACTTGCTTTCGACAACGATCTTTTCCTTGGCCAGTCCGGGCACGACCAGGGCCAGGACGATGACAACGGATAATAGGCTTTTATGCGTCTTCATAGAAACCTCCTCTATAATGATCTTGATTTATTATTTTAGCTTAAAAGTCAATTCAAATACAATTTCAAGCGAACAGGGAGGACGGCGCGCTGGAGATGCGGTCCCAAGCCTCAAAGACAAGCCGGACATTCTCAGGCTTGGCTCCAATTCCGAATTCGCACTGGGCGATCACGCCCCCATGGTCGTAAAGCGAACCCCAGGCCCTGCCGACGGCCGCCTGGACCTCCTCAGGAGTCCCGTAGGGCAGAAGATGCTGACGGTCGATCTCTCCCCAAAACGTGATCTTTCCCCTGAATTGTCTGCCCAGGCTCTCAATATCCATGCAAAAGACCTGGGAGTTGACGGCGTCAACGCCGATTTCCACAAGGTCCGGAAAAATATCCATGATATAGCCATCCGAGTGCATGAACATGAATTTGCCGCTGCGGTGGGCGATATCCACATATTCTTTATAGAGCGGCTTAAACATCTTTCGCCATTGGGCGGGCGATATGAGGAGCGATTTCTGGCCTCCCCAGTCGTCCGAAAAAAGCAGCGCATCGACGCCCGTCCCGGCCCAGATCTTCAGTTCCTGCTTATAAAACCCATGGATGCGTTCGAGGAGGACGAAGAGCTCTTTGGGCTGCTCGGCCAAATCCATGTAGAGGTTCACGGATTTCCGGAGAAACTGGAGCTGCTCGAACGGCCGGACGCGACAGCCGGCCAGGACGAACTTGTCGCTGCTTTTGCAAAACGCGTTGACTTGACCGGTGTCCACGCTGAGCCTGTCCAGCGGCGGCCGGACCGTATCGATATCGCTCCAGCTCTTGAGGAAAGGCTCCTTGACTTCACCGATGATGCCCGTCTGCCTGTTTTCGATCAGGCAGCCCCATTCGTCGATAAAAATACCCGGGGCATATTCATCGCCTTGGGTCGGCGGAGCTTTTTTAAAGAAAGGTGGCGAATAGATGATATCGTCGGGAAAATCCTTCTGGATCCGGGCCAATTCCTGTGGAAAATAGATGGAAGCCCAGGGCAGGAGCCAGAGGTGGCGAGGGATGCGGAACGGAGATCGGAACTCCAGCGTTCGTTTGACGATTTCGCGCGATGTCATCTTAAGATGGGCCCGGGTCCGGCGCGGTCCCCTTTTCCTCAGATGAGTTTATTCACGACATCGACGGCGCTGGCTGCATCGGGCGCATAGCCCTTGGCGCCGACCTGATCGGCATAATCCTGGGTCAAGGGCGCGCCGCCCACGATCACGGGCACTTTGAGTCCCGATGCCTGGAGGGCCTGGATGATACTTTTCATCTGGACCATCGTCGTCGTCAGGAGCGCGGACAGGGCCACGACATTGGCTTTGTTCGTGCGCGCCGCGTCGATGAATTTTTCGGGAGCGACATCCGCGCCCAGGTCCACGATCTTGTAGCCGGCTCCCTTGAGCATCATCGCCACAAGATTCTTACCGATATCGTGGAGGTCGCCTTTGACCGTCCCGATGACGACCAGGCCTTTCGGCTCCACCTTGTCCTTGATCAAATAGGGTTCGAGCTTGGTCAGGCCGGCATTCATGGCCCGGGCCGCCACAAGGACTTCGGGAATGAACACTTCGTTATTCTTAAACATAGCGCCGAGCTTTTCCATGCCGGCGATCAGCCCCTGGTTGAGGATCTGACGGGTGGGGATTCCCGAAGACAGGGCCTCGTCGACCAGCGCCTCAACATCGTTCTTTTTTCCAGCGATCAGGGCTTCCCGAAGTTTATCTAGCATGATTCGGCTCCTCTCCGTAGGAATATTCCCTCATTTCGAATTTCAATATAACACATCAAAAAAGGCCCTTTGTCAAGCGGCCTTCTTGCCCTCTTTCTTCTCTTCTTTCTTGAATAACGGGTTGACATCGCGCTTGCCCTTCTCGAGATACGGGACGCCTTTCTCCATCCACTCCGGCTTGGGCTTGCCCAGGAGATAATGATCGAAAAACTCGTCCATATGGACGGCCCAGTGTTTCATGTTCTCCCGGTCGCGCAAACCATGCTTCTCGCCGTTATAAACAAACATGTAGGCTTCTTTGCCCAGATGCCGCAGGGCCGAGAAAAACTCGATGCCCTGGTACCAGGGCACGGCATCGTCCTCGTCGTTGTGCATCGTGAGGTAGGGCGTTTTGACGCGCTCTGCCCAGAAGATCGGAGAATTTTCGATGAACTGCAGGGCTCTCGTCCAGAGAGGCGCTCCGATCCGGCTCTGCGTCTTCTCATACTGGAAAGCGCGGGACATGCCCGATCCCCAGCGGATCCCGCCGTAGGCGCTGGTCATGTTGACGACCGAGGCCCCCGCCTCGACGGCGGCGAAGATATCGGTCTGGGTGATCATGTAGGAGATCTGGTAGCCGCCCCAGCTGTGCCCCTGGATGCCGATCCGCTTCGGGTCGATATATCCTTCGCCCACGACCTTCTGGATGGCCGGCAGGACGCACCTCATCGCGCTGGCGCCGGGATAACCGATCTCGTAAATGATGTCGGGTTGAAGGACGACGTATCCATTGCTCACATACCGCGCGACGTTGATGCTACTCGAGCCCGGCGCAGGCCGGACATAATTGTGAAGGCCGCTCGCCAATTTCTCGTAGATATAGACCATCAGTGGATATTTTTTCGACGGGTCAAAATTCTCCGGCTTGGTCAGGAGCGCATCCAGCGTCACGCCGTCGCCGTTGAGATAATGGATGAGCTCCGACGCGCCCCAAATGTATTGGGCCTGCTGAGGATTGGCGTCGCTTATTTTCTTCATATCTGCGAACGTCGGCCCGCTCTGCCAGAGGTTGGGAAACTCTTCGAAACGTTCCACAGTAAAAACGTAGGTTTCGGCATTCTTCGCTTTCTGCAGGGAAGCGAATCGCTTATCCAGCATAATGATTTTCATGGGGTCGCCTCCGCCCGCCAGCAAGACTCTGTAATACCCGGACGATTTCGTCTTTTCGTCCGCGGCCGACAGCAGAATTGGTTCTTTGACAGGGATTGTCTTTTGGTCCCGGTCGAGATTCAGATAGCGGAAAACAAGGCTGTTTTTCCGGCCCAGGCCGTTGGTCACGATCCGCCCGCCCGTACCGTCAGGCTTTGCCTCCCAGATATCATAGCGGTCATAGATCAGGACAGTTTTATCGCCGTCCGTCCAGCCGGCGTATCCATAGGGGCGGGGATCGTCCGGCGTGTCATGTTCCTCATTCTCAAACTTTGCCACCAGTTTGGCAGTCAGGTTGAACGTCTTGCCGTCGAGGATCCGGTAGGAATACCAGGACCGGTCCTGATCCGCGTAGTAAAGAAGGTAATTCCCGCCCGGCGAGAACATCAAGGAATTGGGAGATTTCTCCAGAATCCTTTTTCTGGATCCGTCCATCATATTGACCATATAGTAATCGCCGTAGCTCTGGTCCCAAGAGACGAGCTGCCGATAGGGAATATCCGAAGAGCCAAGGGCGAGTTTGGCGTCCTCGGATAGTCTGATCGTCGGCAGATCGGGGCCGGCCAGTGGAACGAGCTTTTTCTCTTTGAGATGAACGACCGCCATGAAGTTGCGTTTCTTGTCCTGATCGGCATTGACCTTTTGCATGGCTTGAAGGTCAGGATCCTTCCAGCTCCAGATATCGACTTTGACCGGCTCGGGAGCGTCCTCGGCAGGCTCGGGCTTGGGTGGCGGCGCATATCCCAAGAAAAGACGCGCGCCGTCCTTGGAAAAACTGAGCGCGCCGTTGTCGCTCACAACCATGCCTTGCAGCATGCCCTTTGTCGAGCCCGAGACAAGCTCCGCCGCGCTCGGGCTGGGCTCGGCCCAGTGATAGAGCTTATACGGGCTCACATCGTTCTTCCATTCATCTCGGTCGCTGACGAAAGCCAATTGTGTTCCTTTTTCATCGAAGGCGAATCCCTTGTAGTTGCCCTGGCCTTTGAGGAGGGTTTTGGTCATGCCGTCGGCCGCTTTCCTGACGAACGCGCCGTCCTCCTCGGGCTTTTTCGACATAACGGCGCAGGCCAGCCAAGTGCCGGGTTTGTTCCAGATGTATTCGGTGACCTCGTTGATCGTCACCTGCTTGCCGGACGCCAGCTCCCGGACGATGAGGTCGGTGCCTGGTTCGTGTTTTTTCTCTTTCTTTTTCTTGGCCGGCTCCTCCTTCTTTTCGCCCTCTTTTTTCACGGGTTCTTTCTTCTCAGGCTCTTTCTTTTCCGGTTCCTTCTTTTCCAGCTCCTTTTTTGCCTCGTCCTTCTTTTCCTCTTCTTTCTTCAAAGGCGGCTCCAACAAGTAGGCGACCATGGCCCCCGACTCTTCGGGGACTTTAAAGCTCTTGACCTGCTCGACAGTCGCCACGTCCCCGTTGGACAGGTTCATGATCCCCAGGCTGTTTTTCGGCTGCTCCTCGGGCTTCTTCTTTTCCTTTTTGGCTTTGTCCACGTCCGCTTTGACGGGAGAGATTGTGAAGACAACGAATTTTCCATCCACAGTCAGAACGGGCGCACTGCCGCGGGCCGCCCGGTATTCTTTATCGGTTTTTAGATTACGGACAACCAGCTCCCCGTCACCGTCCTGTGGAACGAGGGCATAGGCCAGCCATGTTCCATCGCGGGAGACCTGGGTTCCCTGAATGGCACGCCAGCCGTCATAGGCCTCGTAGGATATCGGCTTTTTGGCCGGACTTGTCTGATTGAACGCAGGCGCCAATGGCCAAATAAAGACAAGAATCAGGACCAGGGTCCATTTCAGAATGAGCGATCGTTTATTCATGACACCTCCTCATCAAAAAAAAGGGGGGCGGCTCTCTCTTCCACAATTATTCCAGTGGATGAAAGAACCGTCCCCATGAGATATCCGACTATAACAAGTGGGCCGGACTCTGTCAATCACTTGACGGGCTCGCGAAAATTTTCTTGGCCTTTTGTGGTAAAATAAAGGCAGACTCCGTGAAAAAATTCAAGGTCGGCATCGACAGCTACAGCCTTAAGCCCCTGGGCCTCTCGCCCTTCGAAATCCTGGACTGGGCGCTGATGAACGATGCCGACGGCGTGCAGTTCTCCGAGGCTCCTGAACAGGCAGGCGACAGGACGTTCCTGGACGAGCTGTCCCAGTATGCAGATCAGAACAGCCTCTACCTGGAATGGGGAGGCGGAGAGCATGTTCCCTTTGATCTCACAACCGGAAAGCCAAGGGCGATCGCGGCTGTCAATAAGAAGGCCGCCGAGCAAGCCTCCAGGATGGGAATCCGAGTTGTCCGGTCCTGCTCGGGAGGGCTGATGCGGTGGAAAGACGATTCGATCCCCACCAAGACCCTCCTTCTGGAGATGGCCAAGAGCCTGCGGGCCCAGAAATCCACGTTGAAGGACTTGGGAATTGTCCTGGCTATCGAGACCCATTTTGAGTTCACAACCTTCGAGCTGCTAAAGCTGTTCGACATGTGTGACGCGGAGCCCGGCGATTACCTGGGCATCTGCCTAGACACGATGAACCTCCTGGCCATGCTCGAGGAGCCGGTGGCCGCCACCCGCCGCATCCTTCCCTGGGTGGTGACCACCCATATCAAAGACGGGGGCATTCTTATGGCCGCGGACGGATTGATCTCTTTTACGGCAGAAGCCGGCAAAGGCGTTGTCGATTTCAGAAAAATCTTTGAAGAGCTGTCGTCGCTCGAACGCATTGTGAATTTATCGATCGAAGACCACGGCGGGGATTTTCGGATCCCGATTTTCGACTCCATCTTCCTGGCAAAGTTTCCGGACCTGACGGTTCCTGAATTGGCCGGCCTCTTGAAACTCGCCTCGCAGACCAAACAATTGATGGACGGGAAAGAGCTTTTCATCCTCGACCGGTCCCGCTGGCCTGAGATGTGCGAATCCAGGGTCAAGCGGGACATTCGGCATATTCGAAAAGTCCTTGAGCCGGTCGGGCAAATGAGGCTCTAACCTCATGGCCAAGCACGAAAAATTCAACTTCAAAAGCAGAGTGGAATTTCTGGCCAAGGTCAGCGAACTCGGCGCAGATATCCCGTTTTCGGAGGATATCGGGATCCTGTTCGAAAAGGTCAGAATCGCCGGGAAAACTCTCCCCAATCGTTTGGCCGTCCATCCCATAGAAGGAGCCGATGCCAAGACCGATGGCTCGCCCGGTGAATTGACCTTTAGAAGATACCGGAGGTTTGCCGCGGGCGGAAGCGGGCTGATATGGTTTGAAGCGACGGCCGTCGTCCCGGAGGGCAAATCTAATCCCGGGCAGCTCTGGCTGACGAAGAACTCGCAGGATGGATTTAAAAAACTCGTTGAGAAGACACGATCGGCGGCGCGCGGAAGCATGGGTTCGAATCACGATCCTATGCTCGTTCTCCAGCTGTCCCACTCCGGCCGCTTTGCCAAGCCCGCCGGAACACCAAGGCCTGTGATCGCGCACCGCAGCCCCGTTCTCGACTCAAAGCTGAAGCTTGCGTCGGATTATCCGCTGATCGGGGATGAAGAGCTCGATGCGCTCCAAGAAGAATTTGTCTCGGCGGCAGGGCTGGCCGCAACGGCGGGCTTCGACGGCGTGGACATCAAGGCCTGTCATGGCTATCTCGTCTCCGAGCTTCTGGCTGCGCACACCAGGCCGGGCGGAAAATACGGCGGGTCGTTCGAAAACCGGACTCGCTTTCTGATTGAGACCGCCAAAAAAATTAGGGAGGGCGTGCCGGAAACATTCGTCACCTGCCGCTTGAACGCTTACGACGGCGTCCCCTACCCTCACGGCTTCGGCGTCGATAAGAACGATGAAAAACAAGAAAACCTCAGCGAGCCCCAGGCCCTCATCGAGGAACTCATCAAAATCGGCCTCCCTGTCATCAATATTTCAGTCGGCGTTCCGCGTCACAAACCGTATTACGGCCGGCCCTTTGATAAGCCCGTTCCCGGAGCAAGCCTGCCGGATGAACATCCTCTCGAAGGCGTCGCCCGTCTTCTGCGCATAACAGGCCGGCTGCAGCAAGCATTCCCCTCGCTCCCCTTTGTCGGCACGGGATATTCCTGGCTCCGGCAATTTTTTCCGAATGTGGCGGCGGCCGTGATCAAATCCGGCCACGCCTCCCTCATCGGAGTCGGACGCGAAGCTTTAGCCTACCCGGATCTTGCTGCGGAACTGGCTGATTACGGCGCGCTCAATCCTAAAAAAATTTGCCTCACCTGCTCCGGGTGCTCCCGTCTTCTCAGCTCAGGCGGACCGGTGGGATGTGTCGTCCGCGATAAAAGCATTTATCGAATCCCCAACAGCTTTGACAACGCCAAACTTTTAAAAAAATCGATTGTCTAATATAATATAAAGAGAGAGAGAAAGGAGGAAGACGTGATTAAACCTGAGCCGAAAAATATTCTAAGGATTTTTGGGTCTCTGATGTTGGCTTTAGCGCTGACGATTTTTATGTCCGCCTGCAAAGGCCAGCAACGAGCCGAAGCTCCCGCGGCTGAAAAGGCCTCTGCCCAGCCCCAGGTGATTGATATCCAAACGCTCTCCACCGTTCTCGGGAAAGCCGAAGCCGAGCATTCCGGGATTTTCGATCTGACCAAAGGGGATAACGAACTCTGGATCATCTATCACTTTTATACGCCGGAGATGTCGGATATCGATGACGATATCGGCGTCGAAATGGCCCCCAAGATCCAGGAGCTCTACAAGAAATTCAAAGACATTGACAGGACCGTTTTCGTTGTCCAGGTCTCTCATCCGGACTCCCCCTTGGAATGGCAGCCGTATTGCTCCTTCGTGATGACGCGAAAAGTCGCCAGAGAAACCGACTGGGGTAATCTCCTCGCCGCGGAATTATTTAAAATCTGTCAAGACATCCAATATAAGAAATAACACCCCCGGCAGGAGAGGATCCGCTTCCGCTCTCCCAAAAAATATTTGAGCATATTTTTGAGTTCGGTTCGTTGTTTCAAAGGTGCCGTCTGCGAACTTCAGACAAGCGCCACAGTTAAAACGCAATAAAGATGAACAAAGAGGCTGGATGAAAAAAAATCACAGAGTTGCCCGGGTCGCCGAATGGTTTATTTTAACAGCCGTTGTGTTCGTGGCTGCCTACTTGCTCATGATCCGACCATGGCACCGGGAGTGGGGTGCCACGGATGATGAGATCGGGCAGGACATGCCGGGGGACGACATTGTCAAGAATCCGAACTATCTCGTGACCACCCGCGCCATTACAATCAACGCCAAGCCCGAGGAAATCTGGCCCTGGCTGGTTCAAATGGGATACAAGCGCGGCGGGCTCTACAGTTATGACTGGCTGGACCGTCTGGCGGGCATTCTCGACCGGCCGAGCGCCGACAGGATCTTGTCTGAATTCCAGGATCTTAAACCCGGGGATGAGATACCCCTCGGCAGCGGACCCGGCTGGCCGGTGAAATCCATGGATCCCAATCGGTCTATGGTCTTCGATATCGAGCAGCCGGGAATCCATCTCACCTGGTCATGGGGACTGTCCCCGATCGATGCCTCCTCGACACGCTTAATCCTCAGGATTAGGGGAAATATGAAAATCACGCCCCTGCAGGCTCCTCTCTTCGCCTTTATGGACCCGGCCGAGTTTGTCATGGTGCGCAAGATGCTGAGCGGCATCAAGCAACGCGTCGAAGGGACGATCGGAACCCCGACCGATGAACTCGTCGAGCTCCTCCTTTGGGCCGTGGCTCTATTTTGCGCCTTGATCACGGGCATCGGCGCATTCACCAAAAGAGAACCGTGGCGCGCCACGATCGTCGCCTGGGCATCATTCCTTGTCTTCTTCTTTCTCGCACTCGGGCAGCCTCGGCTCTGGGTGGGTATTGTTTTGAACCTGATCCTACTCAGAAGTCTGCTCTGGGCATTATGGCGGCGAAAAAAAGCCGCCCGGATTATATGAAGGAAGGGAAACAGGAGATAAAAATGGTGAACGTGAAAACAAAAAAAGGCATCATCGGCATTCTCACCGGAGGCGGCGACGTGCCGGGGCTGAACCCGGCCATCCGCGCCGTCACCCTGCGGGCCATTCATGAAGGATATGGGGTGATCGGCATCCGACGCGGCTGGGCCGGTCTCGTCGATATCATCAGAGACAAAGAGGCCGTCAATTCCGACCATTTCCAGATCCTGACCCAAGAGATCGCCAATCGAATCGGCCGAACCGGCGGGACCTTCCTCCATACCTCCCGCACCCGCCCCAGCTCCGTCCCCGATGTCAACGTGCCTGCCCACCTGCGCGAGAAATATAAAAACAAAGTCAATGACCTCACCGAAGAGGTTTTGAATAACATGGAATTTTTGGGCATCGACTACCTCGTCCCCATCGGCGGCGACGACACGCTCAGCTATGCCGTTCATCTTCACACGAAGGGCGTCAAGGTCATCGGCATCCCCAAGACCATGGACAACGACGTTCCCGGCACGGATTACTGCATTGGATTCAGCACGTGCCTTACGCGCACCATCGGCCTGACCCATTCGCTGCGAACGACCGCCGGCTCGCATGAGCGATTTCTCGTCATCGAGGTCTTTGGCCGGTACTCCGGGTTCACCGCCCTGCTTCCCACCATGGCGGGCGCGGCCAACCGCTGCGTCATCCCCGAGCACACGTTCAACATGGAACACCTGTGCGAGCTGCTGACCGAGGACCGCTCGACCAACCCCAGCCTGTACGCCGTGGCCATTGTCTCCGAGGGGGCCATGTTTGAGGGGGGAGAAATGGTGTTTGCCAGCGAAGAGAAGGATATGTTCGGGCATAAAAAGCTGGGAGGCATCGGAGATGTCATCTCCAGCCGGCTCAAGGACCTCTCGCCGAAGTTCAATAAAGGCCGGCGTATTAACGTGATCAGCCAGAGGCTGGGATATATGGTCCGCTGCGGAGACCCGGATGCCATGGATTCCATCGTGCCCATGGCCTACGGCAGCATCGCCCTCGACCTCATCATCGACAAGAAATTCGGCCGCATGGTCTGCCTCCACAACGGCGAATACGATAACGTCCCCATCGATATCGTCACCAGCCGAAAAAAAATGGTCGATGTGGACAAATACTACGATCCCGAGCGCCTGCGTCCCCTCTACAAGAGCTTCAGCCATACGCCGGCCTTCATCATCACCAGCGATTAAAGGAGAGATCCGATGGCAAAAATGATTTCTATGTGCGGTCTTGTCTGCAGCGAGTGCGGCGCCTACATCGCCACTCAGGCGAACGACGACGAACAGAGAAAAAAGGTGGCAGAGGAATGGGCAAAAGTATATCATGTGGACCTTAAGCCCAAAGACATCAACTGCGACGGCTGCACGTCCGGAAGCGATAGGATTTTTAATTACCCCCGGGTCTGCGAAATCCGAGCCTGCGGGCTCCGACATAACGTCAATAGCTGCGCCCACTGCCCGGATTACGGCTGCGAGAAACTCAGCAAGTTTTTTGAAATAGCCCCCCAGGCCAAAAAGACCCTCGAAGATATCCGAAAAACGTTATGAGGAAAACCGAGATCAAGGTGGGCGGGACAACATTCCCGCTCTACACAATGAACACGCTGATTATCGGAAGCGGGGCGGCAGCGCTCAACACGGCTGCTTGCCTTTATGAGCAGGGGCAGCGTGACATCGTCATTGCCACAGAGTGTTTCGGCGGCGGGACCTCCAATCTTGCCGGGTCGGACAAGCAAGCCTACTACAAGCTTTCCTTGGCCGGAGAGCTTCCCGACTCGCCCCTCCAGATGGCCAGGGATCTTTTTGCGGGCGGATCGATGCACGGCGATATTGCCCTGTGCGAAGCTCAGAATTCCCTGCCGGCGTTCTTTCACCTGGTCAGCCTGGGCGTTCCCTTTCCCCATGACAGGTATGGTGCCTATGTCGGTTATAAGACAGACCACGATCCTCGGCAGAGGGCGACGTTCGGCCGGTCCCCTCACTTCCCATCTGATGTTCAAATGCCTGGCCAAGGACGTGAAGCGCAAAGGGATAAGAATTTTTGACGGGCACCAGGTCATCGCCCTGCTTACAAATAAAGAAGGCGGCGAGAAAAGTGTAGTCGGCGCCATCGCCCTGGATAAAAAGCGGCTGACGAGCAAGAATCTCGGTTTCGCCATATTCAATGCCGTCAATGTTGTGCTGGGGACGGGCGGCCCGGCCGGAATATATAAAGCGTCCGTCTACCCGGAAAGCCAGACGGGCTCGCACGGCATGGCCTTTGAGGCCGGGGCCACCGGCGTCAATTTAACCGAATCTCAATACGGCCTTGCCTCGCTCAAGTTCCGATGGAACCTGTCGGGGACTTATCAACAGGTCATCCCAAGGTATATCTCCACGGACAAATCGGGGCGCGATGAGCGGGAGTTTCTGAACGATTATTTTCCGGACATGGGAGCACTGGCCACGGCCATATTTCTGAAGGGCTACCAGTGGCCGTTCGACCCGAGGAAGGTCTCGGATTACGGCTCTTCTCTGATCGATATCCTCGTCTATCAGGAAACTGTGCTCAAAGGCAGGCGCGTTTTTCTGGACTTCAAGCACAATCCCGGGGGAGCGGGGAAACTCGAGGACTTCTCGTTTAAATTATTGAGCCCGGAAGCTTTCGCCTACCTGGAAAAATCCGGCGCCCTGCTGGAAACGCCCATCCAGAGGTTGAGACATATGAACCAACCGGCGATCGACATCTATAACGATCATGGAATCGCCCTGGAGAAAGAAAACCTCGAAATCGCTGTCTGCGCGCAGCACAACAACGGCGGCCTCAAGGGAAACATCTGGTGGGAATCGAACATCCGCCATCTCTTTCCGGTCGGCGAGGCGAACGGGACCCATGGCGTTTACAGGCCTGGCGGGTCGGCCTTGAATTCGGGGCAGGTCGGAAGCATGCGGGCGGCCTTGTTCATCGAAAAAAAGTACGGCATGAAACCGCTGCCGCCTAAAGATTTTTTAGAGGCCGTGGAGTCTCAAATCCGGGAGAAGTTCACGTTCGCCAGAAAGATGCTCGACAAGAGGGCCAAGACAACGGTCCGACTTGAAAAAGCCAGGCAGGAATTTCAGGCAAGGATGTCCGCTTTCGGCGCGCACATTCGTGACGGCCGAGAAATCGGGCCGCAAGTCGAAAAAGCGTGGAGTCTGTGCGCACGCCTCAAAAAAGGAATGCGCCTGTCCTCCCGGCATGAACTGCCGGAGACGTTTAAAATTCTGGACCTTTGTCTGACGCATGCGGTTTATCTGGAAGCCATCAAGGAGTATATGGAAAATGGCGGACGGAGCCGCGGTTCCTATCTGGTCCTCGACCCGAACGGCGAGAAGCCCTGCCCTCAGCTGGATGAGCGGTGGAGGTTTTCGCTCGAAACACCCGAGTCGCTGGTCAGCCGGAAAATTCTTGAGATTTCGCTGAATGAAGAGATGCGACCGGTCAAGCAATGGGTGGACGTCAGGCCCATTCCCGCCGAAAAAAATTGGTTTGAGAATGTCTGGAACGACTTTCGCAGGGATCAAATCATTCGATAATAAAAGAGGAGAGGCAAAATGGCCAAGACAGGAGAAAAACCGGTCGCATTGGTCACGGGGGCCGGCCGGGGAATCGGCCGCGGCATCGCCCTCGAGCTGGCCAAGGAAGGTTTCGACATTGCCGGATGCGATATCATCTTCGAGCCTGAGGACAAAAAATCAGGACTCTTTGAAGCTCAGCAAAGGGCCAAACAGCTCGGCGCCGAATTTTTGCCCATCAAGGGCGACATTGCCTCTCTGGACGACCACGAAAAAATCCTCCAGGACGTCCTGAAAAAATTCGAGCGCATCGATATCCTGGTCAATAATGCGGGCGTCGCGCCCAAAATCCGGATGGATATATTAGAAGCGACCCCGGAAAGCTTCGACCGCGTTTTGGACGTCAACCTGCGGGGCACGTTCTTTTTGACACAAAAAGTCGCCGGGGAAATGATCCGGCAGCTCAAGAGCCGTCCGGACGCCAAGCATGCCATAGTCTTTATCTCTTCCGTTTCGGCCGCCATCTCCTCCACGATGCGGGCGGAGTACTGCATCTCCAAGGCCGCGCTGAGCATGACGGCTAAGCTCTTTGCCGACAAGCTGGCTGAATTCGGGATCAATGTCTATGAAATCCGGCCTGGCATCATCCAGACGGATATGACGGCGCCCGTCCGGGAAAAATACGACAAGCTGATCGCCGAAGGCCTGGTCCTGCAGAGAAGATGGGGCTTCCCGGCCGATGTGGGCAAAGCCGTCGCCGCCCTAGCCAAGGGATATTTTCCTTACTCGACAGGCCTCGTTCTCGAGGTCTCAGGCGGCATGAACGTCCGGCGCCTTTAAGGGGTATTCAAGGGTTGGGCTGCGGACAGGATTAGGCGCTCCCCTCAAATATCCCCGTTTATGATATAATTGCGGCGAATTTTTAGAAAAGGAGGAAACAATGGCCCGTCACCATAGCCATCAAGGCAGGATATTTTGGGGATTGATACTGGTCATCGTGGGCACGCTTTTTCTGCTGGACCGCCTGAGCGGTTTTGATTTTGGCTATCTGATTTCCACGTATTGGCCGGTGATTTTCATCGTTCTTGGATTCTCCATGCTGGTGGGAAGCGGATTCCGTCAGCTGGGTCCGGGCTTTTTCTTCATCGTCTTCGGCGTGTTCTTTCTCCTGGCCGAGCTGGATGTCCTCCAATACAGCGCCTGGCATTATATCTGGCCGGCGTTGATAATTCTGGCGGGCCTCTGGCTCCTGCTCAGGCCGGCTTTCAGATACCGGCCGCCGGATAAATTCCCCGAGATCAAGGAGAACGACATCGACGCCTCGGCCATCCTCTCGGGGATGAAGCGCCGCATCGAATCCCAGAGCTTCAAGGGCGGCCATGTCACGGCGATCATGGGCGGGATGGAGCTCGACTTCACCGGAGCCGGGCTTGATGCCGGCAAAGCCACACTCGACGCGACCGCTCTGTTCGGGGGCGTCGACATCAGAGTCCCTAGGGACTGGAAAGTCGTGATGGACGTTGTCCCCATCCTAGGCGGAGCTGAAGACAAACATAGGAACGTTTCTGACGCAGAAGCGAAGGCCACGCTTTATGTCAAGGGCACGGCCATCTTCGGCGGCATCACCGTTAAAGACTAACAATTAAGCGGAAGGACAAAGGCATGAGGAAAACATGGCTTTGGATTCTCGCTGTGCTCATCACGCTGGCAGCAGCCGTTTACCAACGGATGACAGGCCCGACCTATCCTTATCGAGGGAAAGCAACTGTCGGAGATGCCGCGATCAAGTTCAGGCTGCCCCGCAGCGCAGAGATTATCAAGGACTGCGAAGTCTCCGTGAAAATAGCGGACCCCAACGTCAAAGGCCGTATCAAATACGAAAGATATAAAACTGAAGATCCCTGGACAGAAATTCCGATGGAAAGGAAAGACGACAAGCTCGTCGCCTACCTTCCCCAGCAGCCGATGGCGGGAAAGCTGGCGTATTCCGTGTTGCTCGTCAAAGACGAAAAGGAAGTCTCCTTGACCGGCGCCAACCCGATCATCATTCGCTTTAAAGGCGCCGTACCGATGTTCGTCCTCCTCCCCCACGTGATCATCATGTTTCTGGCGATGCTGTTTTCGACAAGGGCCGGGCTGGCCGCCCTCGACCGCAAAAGCAATCACCGGAAATTGGCGCTATGGGCAGCGGTCTTGCTTTTCATCGGCGGATTTATTCTAGGGCCGCTCGTTCAGCACTTCGGGTTCGGTCCTTACTGGACAGGATTTCCCATAGGTTTCGACCTGACGGATAACAAAACACTCATTGCCATGATCGGATGGATCATCGCCCTGGTCGCGGGAAGGAAAGGCAAGCCGGCGCGCGGCTGGGTGCTGGCGGCAGCCATCCTGCTGCTGGCCGTCTATTCCATTCCGCACAGCCTGCTCGGCTCTGAATTGGATTATTCGAAGTTGAATCCGCCGGCGAAATTATAAGCGATCCGAGCCGGCTCCCCTCGAACGAGGGCTCAAGAAGGCTAAACCCTTCATGGTCACTCCGGCTCTCTCCGGATCGCTTCCTTCCTGTTAATTATACAGAAAAAAGCTATTTTAGCGTAAAGCTGACGGTCACCGTAAAAATCGCCCGTCTCGGCTTGCCGTCGATAATGGGCGGCTCATAAACCCACTGCCTGACGGCATCGAGCGCCGCCTGATCCAGGAGGGGAATCGACCTCAGGACCTTGATGGTCATGACTCGGCCAAAAATATCCGTCTCAGCTTCGAGTATGACGGTACCCTCGACTCCCGCTTTTCTCGCGTCTTCAGGATACACAGGTTCGACTGACCTCAATCGCTGCGGAGCTTTGACATCGCCTTCGGCTTTCACCGCGGGGAGTTTCATAAGCTTCTCGGCTTCCTCTTTGCTTATACCGCCGCCCATGACACCGCCAAAAGTGCTGACTCTAGCCCCCGTGTCAATGCCTCCGACGACGCCGCCTGTAACTACCTTAGATATTTCTCCATCCAGGACAAATTGGACTTGGACCGTGAAAGTAACTTCCTTCGGTTTGCCGTTAATAACGACCGGCTCATAGACCCACTGCTTCACGGCGTCGATTGCCGCCTGGTCCAGTAGAGGAATCGACCGCAGGACGTTGATGATCTGGACGCGCCCATAGATGTCCGTCGTAGCTTCCAAAATGACCACTCCCTGGACGTGAGCCTGCCTTGCTTTGAGCGGATAAACGGGATTAGCCCTCGTGAGGACTTTCGGACCCTCAACTCCGCTCGTGATCCGGAGCGGCTCCTGTTCCGCGCCAGTCTCGACTCTGGTTTTAGGCTTGCCTCCGTCCAACATGAACGTGACCGTATTCGTAAAAATCATTCCGCGCGGCTTTCCGTCGATAACCCTCGGCTCATAAACCCACTGCCGGACCGCGTCAATGGCCGCCTGGTCGAGGAGAGGAATGGAGCGCAAGATCCTGACGTCCACGACCCGCCCATGGATATCCGTCGCCACCTCTAAAATCACGATGCCTTCCACACGAGCTTGACGGGCGATTTCGGGATAGAAGGGATCCACCCGCTTTATGAGCCGGGGCGGTTTGATTTCGCCCACAGCTCTTACGGGCTTTTCGCTGAAACTGTATCCGCCCATAGCCTCGCCTGCGCCACTGCTGGGGACGCTCCCGGTAATGCGGAACGACAGAAAATAAGGTTTCCCTTTTGTGTCTTCAAAGCCGAAGACGGCAATATTTTTTTCCGGTATCGAGAATTCGGAATCGAGAAGATTCGTTTTTTCTTTCCCGCTCTGTTCATAAACCTCAATCCGGAACCGGAGTTTCCGGGTGAGATCGAAGGGTGTGATCAGGATCAGGTATTCCTTACTGTCCAGGCGAAAGATGTGGAACGTCTTTTCATATTTATCTTTTGGCCAACTGAAGTCCGCTTCGGTCAGGAGCTTGGCATCTTTAAGATTGAAGGTCTTGCGGATCTGCTTCTGCTCCTCGGCCAGGTCGAATTCCGTCTGGATGGTGGCAGTGATTCTGTACTGCAGGTAGGAGGAAGTCACCACTTTGACCGGCTCGGATACACCCTCCTTGATGCCCTCGAATATCCTCATTTTTATCGCCCAGTCGGGCCTGGGCGCTTGGGCTGCATTGGAGACGAAGGACGCAGTCTGTTCTGCGGAAGCGACCAAGGCCATTCCAAGAATGACAAGTGCCCATAGCCATACGCTCTTTTTCATTTTGAAACCTCCCTTTATAAATTTCTACCGGCCCAGACAATCACGATGTTCGAATCGCGCGGCTGGAAGATAAACGTCTGGGCGGGCTCATTCTCAATTCTGACATAATGGATCTGAACCTGCTCCGTCTCTACTGGGCCCGGCCCGCCGCCCAACCCTGAAATTTCCGGCCGGGGCTTCTGCAAGAGCCAAAAATTCAGGGCTACCGCAATCAGCAAAACGACAACGCCCGGGACGGCCAGCCGCCAGATTTTGACCATCGCAGGTTTCGGCTGCGCGCCCTCCTCGGCTTTTTTCGCCCTCTTCCCGAGTCTTTTCTTAATGGAAGGCCACAAGCCGCCCAGATCGCCCACTTCATGCGCCTGCACTAAAAGACGGCGGGCTTCTTCCCGGCTCACCAACCGCTCGCGGCAGGCCGGGCAATGATCGATATGACGGCGCAAAAGCCAGTCCTTCCAGGCGCGGATGGGAAGAATTCGATAGACGAGATCAATGAGTTTCGAATGTCTCATGGCTTTTCTCCAAAAGAATTTTGACTTTTCTCCGGGCGTTAAACAGATACACGCGGGCCGTGGACGCCGAGCAGCGCAATACTTCCGAAATCTCGACCGCCGTAAATCCCTCGTTGGCCCAGAGACAGAGGACGGTTCTCTCTTTCGGGCTGAGATGTTTGAGGATGTCTTGGGAAAGCTGTCTTTTTCCCCCAGGATCATACGCCCCGGTCGCAAATTGTTCGGTGGGCTCATTTCTCACTTTGCTGGTGAGATTCCGAAAACGGCGTTTTTTCTTTATCAGGTCCAGGCAGCGGTGGAAGAGGATCGTGTAGAGCCAGTTCCTAAAGCTAAGCCGGGCGTCAAAATGCTCAAGATTCCGGAAGACCTGGACAAAGGTCTCCTGGCAGGCATCCTCGGCATCTTCTCGGTTTCCGAGGATATTCATGGCAATGGCCATGACCGAAGCTTTGTATTTGTCCACGATCTCCCTGAACTCCTCCCCGCTTCCTTCCAGGCAGGCTGCAATAACTGCGCTATCTTCCATGGAATCCGCTAATCCACAATCCAGTATATATTACGACGCAATTTTCAGGAATGTTTAGGGATGACAGCCAAGCGCCGTTATTTGATCTTTTTAATGAGCTCTGCGGCGGCTTCCTTGAATTGAGGATGGGAAGCGGCTTTTTCGGCCATTTCCACGGCCAGGCTTCCTCTTCCCGCATTGAAATAGCCGACGGCGGCGTCATAATAACCCGTGGCCTTGGTCGCGGCGAGGATTTTGAGCTGCTGCTCTTTCTTGGCGATCATCTTGGCCTTCCGCTCCTCGGCGAGTGTTGAATTCTTGATCTGCTTGATTCTTTCCGCGACGACGCTTTCGCTCTGGCCGACAGCGACGGTCGCGTGAGAGTAATACAGGGCCGAATCCAGCCATTTCTGCTTCTGGGCGTAGACTTTGCCGAGGCCGAAGAGAGCTTCGATGTTTCCGCCGTACTTCAATGATTCCAGGAATTCCTTCTCGGCTTTGTCGATTTCGTTCTTTTCGAAGGCGATCGTCCCGGCCAGGCTGAAAACTTCGCCGTTGGTCGGAAGCCGGCCCTTGGATTCTTCGATATGGAGCTGGGCGTTCTCGTTGTCCTTGAGCTCGTGATAATTCCAGGCCAGCCAGTAATGGCTCTCGCCCATTAGATAAAAGCCCATGGCGACGAGCTTGTTCAAGACCTCGATGGCCTCGTTGAACTTGCCCATATAGCTCAGGCAAACCGCTTTTCCGAGCAGCGCATCCCGATAGGCGGGCGCTAAGGCCAGGGTTTTTTCGTAGAACTCGAGGCCTTTCTCAAATTCTTCCGTGGCCATATAGATGCTGCCGAGATAAATCGTAATTTGGGGAGATTCCGGGATTCCATCGGAGGCCTTTATAAAATTCTTTTCGGCCTCGAGCAGCTTTTGGGCGCCCAGGGCGAGTTCTCCCAGATGGTAGTAGGCTTCATAAAATTCAGGCTCGGCCTCGACAAGGGCTTCGAGCAGCTTCGGGTCTTCCCGGAGGTCTGCGGTCGCGGTCTTGTATTTGAAGAGAATCGAGTCCTGGTACAACTTGACAAAACCCGACAGCTCTTCTTTTTGTTCGAGGTAATTGGCGAAGCTCGAATAAAAACTCACATACAGGTACGCGTAATAATCGTCGGAAAGGGCTTTGAGTTTCATATCGGCTTTCAGCTCGGCATTCTTCAGGACATCACCCACAACTTTCACGGTCCCCATGACATTGATATCCCTCATGATGCCCTTGGTCTTTGGGTACATCGTGTTCGCCAGTTCGACATACGGAACGAACGAGCGCAGGGAAGGATTCTCCTTGAGGATTTCCATGGCTTTTTGAATGTATCGATCATTCAGTATCCCCAACTCTCGTTCCCTGACCGTCATGAGGATCAATGTTTTAATGAAGGAAACAGTGATTTTTCCCCTCATGGAAGGCTGGGTGTATAATTCCTGGTATATCTCGATGGCTTTTTTGAAGCCGACGTAGCAGCCCTTCTTAAAAAAGCGTTCCGCTTCAACTACCTTATTCTCAAGCTCCGGGGTGGGGGTTGGAGGCGCCGTTTGGACCTTCTCTTTTGGCGCACAGCAGGAGAGAAGCATCGACGCCAAAACCGCAAAAATAATTCTCGGTAACCAATGTGCCGAGTGCCCTGCCTTGACGCCCATATTGCCCTCTCCAGCTAGGATTATCTATTTTACACCTTAAATGACCGGGGTCAAACCTACTCGTTACGCGTCTTCCCCTGGGACACTATTGGAAGGGAACCCTTTCTCAGGGTTCCCTTCCAACGGTCGCTTCGCTCTCTGCCATCCTTCCAAGAAGCATTTGGCGATGAGCCGACTCACGGAAAAAAACGTGTCCAACGCATAGGTTTGACCCCAATGTCAATACGCCGGCGGGCACAAAAGCGTTTAACCCAGGTTCCGCTTGATAAAATCCAAAAATAAGACAAAAATATTTATTCATCCAAGGAGGCAAGATGAAAAAGCTAAAGGTCATTCTCGTTGCGATCCTTTTTGTTCTTCTGGCCATGCCGATGGTATCGGCCCAGTCCCAGAACCAGGCCGCAGCTAAAAGTCAGGCCCAGACGCCGCCCAAAGAAGAAAAGGCCGCTCCCAAAGCTCCCCGCCCGATCGATATCCTCGATATCCTGGCTTGGAAATCCATTTCGAGCACGGCCCTGTCCACGGACGGACAGTGGTTCGCCTACCGCCTCTCTCCGATGGAAGGCGACGGCGAAGTCATCATCCGCCAGACCAAAGGCGCCAAGGAATATAAGTTCCCGGCCGGCGAAACCCGCTTCGGCCCTGTCTCATTCTCGGAAGACGCCAAGTACTGCGCTTTCATGATTTATCCGAATGCCAAGGAAGCCAAGGCGCTGAGAAAGGAAAAGAAGTCGGTCGTAACCAAGGCCGCTCTTGTCAACCTGGCAACGGGAGAAAAAGTCGAATACGAGAAGATCAAAAGTATCTCTTTCTCCAGAGAGAACCCGGCCTGGCTGGCGCTGCTCAAAAATCCTCCGGAAAGCCAATCCCGCGAAAAGGACAAGTGGTCGGGCTCAGACCTGATCCTGCGCGAGCTGGCCACGGGCAAGGACCTCATGTTCGGCAATGTCGCCGAATTTGCCTTTGATAAGAAGGGCCAGTGGCTGGCCATGGTCATCGACGCGTTCGGCCAGACCGGAAACGGCATCGAGCTGCGCAACATGGCCGCGGGCATTGTGATGTCGCTCGACAGTGATAAGGCCAACTACAAAAGCCTGACCTGGACCGAGAAGGGCGATGCGCTCGCTTGTCTCAAGGGAAAAGAAGAGAAGGGCTTCGAGGATAAATTCTACGGCGTCGTGGGTTTCACCGGGTTCTCCCCGGCTCCCGGCTCAAAACCTGGCGCCCCGCAGAGCCCGGCCGTTCCCCAGAAAGTCGTCTACGACCCCAAGGATGACAAGCTCTTCCCCCAGGGCATGACCATCAGCCCCAACCGCGCCCCTCAATGGACAGAGAGCCTGGACGCAATCCTCTTCGGCATCTATGAACCCAAGAAAAAAGAGGAAGGCGCCAAAGGCCCCGGCGATGCGCCCGACCAGGCGGCCGCGGCCCCTTCGGCCGCCCCCGCGCCGGTCGAATCCGATGAGGATATGCCCGACCTCGTTCTCTGGCACTGGCAGGACAAACGCCTTCAATCGCAACAGCAGGTCCAGGCGACCTTTGACCAGAACTTCAGTTACCTGGCGGAATACAGGATCAAGGAGAAAAAATTCATCCGTCTTGCCGATGACAACGTCCGTCAGGTCCAGCCCGCCCCCAAGTTCCATTTTGCCATCGGCATCGATAACAGGGAATATGAGCTCGAGAGCAACCTCAGCGGCAATCGTTTTCAGGACATCTATGTAATCGATCTCAAAACGGGAGTGCGGACTCTTGCGCTCAAGATAAATCGCTATTACTACATGCCCTCCCCCGACGGCACACACTTCCTCTATTACGACGACGGCCATTTCTATACCTACGATATGACCATGGGAAAGTCCTACAACATCACCAAAGATGTGCCGGCCTCGTTTATCAACGAAGATGACGACCACAACGTGGTCAAGCCTCCCGATTATCCGATCGACTGGGTAAAAGACGGCGTGTCGGTCTTATTGTCCGACGGCTGGGATATCTGGGATGTCCCGGTGCACGGCGGCAAAGGCATGAACCTGACCATCAACGGCCAAAAAGACCAGATCCGCTATCGGCGCCGCTACTCTCTCGATCCCGAGGAAAAGGGAATCGACCTGGCCAAGCCTCTCTACGTGACTGCCTACGGGGAATGGACGAAAAAGGCGGGCATCGTGCGCATCGAAAAAGGCAAACCGGCGCCGACCGTCCTCGTCTGGGATGACGCGGGCTTCGGGGATCTCACCAAAGCCAAGAAGGCCGAGACCTATCTCTACACTAGAGAGACATACAAAGATTATCCCAATTATTATGTCGCCGACGCCGCGCTCAAGAACGGCCAAAAGCTCACGGACGCCAACCCCCAGCAGAAAGATTTCTTCTGGTCGAGCGGCTCGATCCTCCTCGATTACAAGAGCGCCAAGGGAGACAAGCTCCAAGCCGCCCTTTTCCTTCCGGCCAATTACGAAAAGGGGAAAAAATACCCCACTCTTGTCTATTACTACGAGAAGATGTCGCAGCAGCTCAACCGCTATGCCCCCCCCACGGCCAACGGCTTCAACAAGTCCGTTTATACGAGCAACGGCTATGCGGTCCTGATGCCCGACATCGTCTACAAAGTCAACGATCCCGGCATGTCCGCCGTCTGGTGCGTGCTGCCCGCGATCGATGCCGCCGTTGCGGCAGGCGTCGTTGACAGGAGCAAAATCGGGCTCCATGGCCATTCCTGGGGCGGATATCAGACTGCGTTCCTGGTGACGCAGGCCGATTTTGCCGCGGCTGTGGCCGGCGCGCCGCTGACCAACATGATCAGCATGTACAGCTCGATCTACTTCAACTCGGGCTCGGCCAACCAGCCCATCTTCGAGAGCAGCCAGGGCCGGTTCAAGGGCGGCTATTGGGACAACCTGGAGGCCTACCAAAGGAATTCACCCGTATATTATGCCGAGAAAGTGAAAACACCTCTCATCATCCTCCATAATGACAAAGACGGCGCAGTCGTCTGGAACCAGGGCATCGAGTATTACAACACCCTGCGCCGGCTGAAAAAGCCAGTGATCATGCTCCAGTACGTCGGGGAAAACCATGGGTTGGCCAGGCCTGCCAACCAGAAGGATTATACCGTTCGGATGCGCGAATTCTTCGACCACTACCTGAAGGGCAAGCCGGCCCCGAAGTGGATGGAGGAAGGAATCCCTCACCTCAAAATGAAAGAACATCTGAAGGAGCGGGTCAAAGCCCTAAAGCCGCCGGAACCAATCGAAAAAAAAGACGATAAGAAAGAACCCGAAAAGAAATAGAAAAATCCGCACAGCCGGCTTTGTTCATTCAACGGTTTTGCGTAAAGAGTAGCTTTGACCCCAAATAAGGCCCGAAAATAGGGGCGCTGGCTGAGAGGCGCCAAGGTTTGAAAAGGAAAAGGAAGCGGGGCTAAGGAGGATCCTCTCCAGCCAGCATCAATTCAATTATAAAATAAAATTTTCAAATGTCAAAGAAAAGTTAATACATAATATAAAAAATATGAAGAATTTCTAAGGGGAGAGCCGCAGCCGCCCTATCAGGGGGAATGGGATCAGCCTGCCTCAAAAAAATCCTTGATGATCGTCAGGAGCTGCCTGGAATCGGTCGGCTTCTCGACAAATGCATCCGCCCCGCAGTTCTTCGCCTCCTTCTGGATCATGATATTCTTGATGGCGGTCATCAAGATGACTTTGATGTGGCTCAGGTCAGGATTGGTCTTGATTTTTTCGCAAATGTCGATCCCATCGATCTTGGGAATGAGGATGTCGGAGATGACCAGGTCGGGGAGCTCGGACTCGACCATAGCCATGCCCTCCTCTCCGTCCAGCGCGCTCAGCACCAGGTAGTTCGCCTTTGTCAGGATCATGGTGAGCATGGTCAGGGTGGTCTTATCATCATCAATAACCAAAACTTTCTTCCTGACGCTCATGGATCGCTTGGTCCTTTCCTGCCCTTACTATTTTATATTATTTTTGGTTTTCGGCAAGCTCTTTCTTCGCCGCAGCCGAGTCAAAGATCCGACGGTTAAAAGCGGGGTTCTCCTTTTTGTTAGGGCAAGACGGCGAAAACGCGGGCGGGGGCACCGGTCCCCTCCTTGATCAGCATCGGAATGACATAGAGCGTGGCGCCAGTCTCCGGCAGTCGATCCAGGTTGGCGATGTTTTCAAGCGCCAGCTTGTTGGCGCCGCAAAGGATCTGATGGACCTTAAAATCTTTAGATTTTCCATAATCGATACTCGGCGTGTCAATGGCGATCCCCCGAATATTGCGGTTTTTCAGCAAATATTCGATGGATTCGGGACCGAAGCCGGGAAAACTCAGCTCCGGCAGGGCTGCTTCGCCTCGCTTGTCCGTGCCCAGGACTTTTTTCTTATCCGGGTAGAACATGCCGTCGATCCCCGTAAACATGATCACCCAGGCCCCATCCGGGATTGTCCCGAACTTTTTTTCCCAGGCTTCGATGTCCGCCGCTGTCAGGAGATAATCCCTGTTTTTCTGGCATTGCGCTCGGACATCGATCTTGACGGCCGGCCCAATCCATTCGTCGAGCGGCACCCGGTCTATCGTCCGCCCGTTCTTGGCGAAGTGGATGGGAGCGTCAGCATGGGTCCCACCGTGTTCGGAGGCGCTGTATTCGTTCGAGGCGTACCAATATCCGCCGGCGGTCGTTCCCCAGGACAGTTTTTCCAGGTGAAAGCCCTTGGCCGTCGGCCAGTAAATCGTGTCGTCATCATAGGCAAACGTCATTTCCAGCCGCTTTCCTGTTGCCGTCTGGGCCGATCGGCCCGAGAGACAAACAACCAGGGATAAGACAGCCCAAGTCAAAAAAATCCTTTTTTGGATTAGATTTTTTGATTGTGTCATAGCGCCTTTCCTCCTCCGCTGAATTATAGCTTGATTTTTTAAAAATTTATACTATATTATATATATAGGATATGTAGGAATTAATGATTTAAGGAGAGGACCCATGAAAGCCTCCATCAAGATAGCGGTCCTGGCGTTTTGCATCCTCCTGGGGTGGGCCGGATGGCGCAGCCTGAACGCCCTTTTGAACAGGACGGCCCTGCCTGTTGCCCAGTTGACGAAAGGAGAAAAGGATATGTCGAAAAAACTATCCAAATCCGAAGAGGAATGGAAAAAGACCCTCACGCCCGAACAGTATAAAGTCATGATTCAGTGCGGCACCGAACGGCCTTTCACCGGGAAGTATAACGATTTCTGGCAGAAAGGAACCTATTTTTGCGCCGCCTGCGGCACTCCTCTATTCAGCTCGGAGACGAAATACGAGCACGGCACGGGATGGCCAAGCTTCATGGCCCCGCTCAAGGAAGCCAACCTCGAATACCGCGACGACTTTTCGCTCGGGATGAAAAGAACGGAGGTGCGGTGCGCGACGTGCGATGCCCACCTGGGGCACGTGTTCGATGACGGCCCCGGTCCGAGCTATAGGCATTACTGCATCAACTCAGCCGCCCTGGACTTCAAGCCGGCGACGGCCGAAAAATCCGCTGCAAAATCCCAGCCGGAAACGGCCACTTTCGCCGCAGGCTGCTTCTGGGGAGTTGAGTATAAGTTCGGCCAGGTCAAAGGTGTCCTCAGCACGGTTGTCGGATATACGGGTGGAGTCGCGAAGAACCCCACGTACCGAGACGTCTGCACCGACGAGACCGGTCATGCCGAGTCGGTCCAGGTCACCTACGACCCATCCCAAACGAGCTACGAAGAGTTGGTTCGTCAATTCTTCAGTTTTCACGACCCGACCCAGCTCAACCGCCAGGGCCCGGATGTGGGGACTCAGTACAGGTCGGTGATCTTCTATCGCAATGAAGAACAAAAAAGGATCGCCGAAAAAGTCAGGGCAGAAATAGAAAAATCAGGGGAATTCAGGAAGAAGATCGTGACCGAAATCGTCCCGGCCTCAAAGTTCTATGAGGCCGAGGAATACCACCAAAAATATTACGAAAAAAATAAAATCAAATCCTGCGATTTTTAATAATTCCTCTTTCTTCTCCTCGAGAAAGGAGGGCTTAAGGCGATATGAAAATCCAATATTTTGGATATTTTCTTTAATCTTTTTATTTTCAACTATTTAAAAAAGAAACGCTCCCCCAAATGACAAAAATGGGCATTGATATCACCACCCTTTTTTGCTAGGCTATTACTTTTCCGACCGCCATGGCAGATAAGATCATCGAGAAAGTCAGTTTTATCGCTCCGTCCACCTGCCTTCCGAAGACTGCCAAGAGCACGCTCCATAAGACGGCCCGCCTCCTCAAAAAAACCCTGGGCGCTAAGGAGATCTATTTCAGCCCGTACCTTTTTTCTAGCGATGAGCAGATCGACCATGTGACGGCATCGGCTGAGGCGCGCTCAGAACACTTCAAGAAAGTCATCCGCGAGTATGACTTGATCATCTCCGTGGCCGGCGGAACGGGCGCCGAAGACCTGGCCTTCAAAATCGACAAGATTGACTACCGGGTCATCCGCAACCGCCGCCCGATTTTTATAGGCTTTTCCGACTTCACCTTTATGCTCAGCGAGATCTACTATTTCTCGCGCGTTCCGGTCATCTATTTTCCATCGCTCAAGCTGAGCAAGGGCAACTCGAAGAAAATCCTGCCTTTGATCCTGGGCGAGGAGATCCACTACCAAGGAAAGGGCTGGCTGACGCCGCCCCCCAAGCGCAGGTTTTCGGGGATCCCCATCGGCGGCAACTTATCCACGTTCGTAAACTTCCTGAACCGACAGAGCCCCCCCAAGTTCAGCTGGAGACGCCATATTCTGTTCATCGAAGATATCCAGATCGATGTCGAAGACCTGCACCGATTGCTGGCGGCCCTCCGCAGGCACCGTGTGCTCGATAAAATTCGGGGGATCGTGATCGGCTCGCTCTACGCATACAACAAGAACTCGAATTACCAGAAAAATCAGAAAGAAGCCCTGAGATTCATCGTGACCTATCTCAAGGACGTCATCCGCAGGCGGCGCCAGCAAGGACGTCCGCTGCCCATCCTCGTGGTTTCGAACTTCGGGCATAACATCTTCCACAACCTGATGGCCGTCCCCATCGGCGGCCGCGTCACTATCTTCAGGAGCAAGAAAATCGCTTTGCGCATGAAGAAATAAGCAAAGCCGCAAAGGGGACGGGATATTCTGCTCCCCCTTTTTTTAATCAAAGAAATGTCGTTCCGAAAAAAAATATCAAGCGTTCTCCTGATCTGGTTATTATCAGGCACATTCCCCCTGTTCCGGGCCGAGGCCACCCAGAATTCTGAGACTCCACAGCCGTTCGGCGTTTATAAAGTCACTCCGGACTCAAGAGGCCGATTCATCTCCATCGAAGCCGATCTTAAACTCCAGCGGGAAAAGGCTGAATAAATTCGATTTTCTCACGCTGATCAGAGACCTGACGGGCTATGACCCGCAGCCGCTCTTCCGGAAGTTTTTTTATGCCAAGGTCGAAGACCCCTCAGAACTGCTGAAATAGAGACTGCCCTGGAATCCCGTTTTGGAAGCCTCGACTCGCCTTGACATCTGATTAAAACGGCTGTGCAAGCTTCAAGTCATTGAGATAGCGCTTGCGCTGTGCCAGATTGACCCCGGCATATAGAGCGAACCCTCGAATGGGCCGCCGCCAGGGTCTGATCCCGAAAAAGCGGCTGAACAAGCTCTTCGCAGAATGAAGTTCTTTGACCAAGCGGTCAAGCCCCTCGAAAAATTCCTCAGGGGTCATTTTTTGCAAGCGATAAAGCAGCGTGAAAGGCGGATATCCCCGCAGCCACCACTCGGGATCGAACAGCCTCCCCTCCTCCAAGAGCCGCTTATACAGGCGTGTCCCGGGGAACGGGCAGAGCACGCCTAGAGGGATGGCGTCAACCCTGTTCTTCGAGATGAATTCAATGGTCCGGTCGAATATCGTTTTGTCTTGGTGATCGAAGCCGAAGATGAGGGCCCCGCATAAAGCGATCCCCTCCTCATGATACCGATGCACGGCCTCAGAGACACTGATCTTTAAAGTGCGGAGTTTGCCCATGGTTTCCTGGCTCTTCTCATCGATTGACTCAAGCCCGACGAGCAGTCCATGACACCCGGATTTCCTCATGATGCGCAGCAGATTCACATCTTCTGCCAGGGATAGCGTGGCTTGTCCCACCCAGAATTTCCGGAGCGCCGTCATTTCCAAAAAAAGCTTTTTGCCCTCTTCCCGGTCGAGCCCGAGAGAATCGTCAAGGAAAAAAATATTGCGGCTCGGGAAGGAATCCAAATCCCGGATGATATCCGGGACAGGCCGCATGCGGTACTTTTTCCCCAGGACATGAGTGATCGAGCAGAATTCGCAGTCGTACGGGCATCCTCGCGACGTTTCGACGCCGATTGCGATGGGAGTGAAGCTCCCGCCGAGGGGACGAGGATAGAGCTCGCGTTTGGGAAAGGGAAGCGTGCTCAAGTCGGTCATCCCCGGCGAGCGATAGACCGCCTGCAGCCGGCCTGCCGCCGCGTCATGCACGATACGAGGCCAGGTTGCTTCTCCCTCGCCGACGACGACCGCATCAGAGTGCTTGAGAGCCTCATCCGGAAAAATGGTGGGATGGATGCCTCCCATCACGACTTTCACCCCGCGGGCGCGGTAACTTTCGGCGATTTTGTATGCCCTGAGCGCCAGGTCGGTCATAACTGTGATTCCCACCAGGTCCACATCCTCATCCGGATTATCTGGAGCGAAGGATTCGTCGACGATCTTCACGTTGTGGCCGGGAGGCGTGAGCGCGGCCAGCAGCGGCAAGTTCGCCCTCTGCACCGCGTGGAGCTGGCCGCTCGAAACGCTCGATTCCCAGGGCCTATCCGGGGCAACCAGCTTGATGTTCATGATCCGCCCTTAAAAAAATTTTGCCTCTCCTTGAATTCAATAAGAATATAAAATCCCTGCCGAAAAAGTTGTTGATAATATGCTAAGACTTTTTGAAGAATTTGTCAAAAAAATGAGGACCGGCCGCGAACCGCTCCTGGCTTTCGTCCGCTATGCACTGACCAACGCACGAGGTCCAGCTCGAAAAATCTATTTATGGCTGAACTTTGGGCAGGCTGTTTACGGCCACAGCCTTTTACAGGTTCCACCCAAATATTCCCAACCGCTTCGTATCTCGAGTATTTTCTGGCGCGACAGGGAACGCGCAAGCCGGAGGGTGATGTGTCCTCCGCAGAGGGATTTCTTCCCGGCGACCAGCCCGGCCGAACCAAAATCGCCTGTCGATTTTGAAAATTATTTCAATTTTTCGTCCGGAATGACGGGCAGAAGAATGTGCGACGGGTAAGCCGGGCTGTGGTAGACCTTCTGCTCCGCCGCAACGAATTTCGTCTCCTTCTCGTTTTGCCCGCCCGTATTCAGGTTCCGCGAAAAGTACGGGAACGACGCCGATGCCACTTCGACCCTCAACGAATCGCCGGCGGGGATGGTGATTCCCGTATGCCAGAGGTCGAGGGTGTATTCATAGATTGTTCCCGGCTCAAGCAGCTCGGGTTTTTTCATGGATTTGCGGAATCTAGCCCGGATCTTTCCTTCGGCGAGCGGGAAAGTTTTACCGTTTTTTTGGATCCAAACCAGCCGCATGAACCAGTCCGTGTCCCTGGCTGAACTCGAGGCATATAGCACGGCGGAGAGAGGCCCGGCAAAAGTCAACGGCTTTTCGAGGGGCTTGGTCTGATAGACAAGGATGTCCTGCCGCGCCTGCGTCACTTTCTCGTGGTTGGCCTCAACTTCTTTCTTTAGATCCTCCTGGGCCCTCACCTTCTTCTCATCTTCTTCCGATCTTTCATAAAAATCGGGGTTCGGCGTCGGATCACCCGGGTTGTAGACATAGGCATCATGGGGTGCATCCTTCGGCGGGATATTCGGGCTTAGAAGACCGTCGCCCTTGGATGTATTGGCCTTCCCCCCACTTGTCAGGTACCACTTCTGAAACTGGGTGTAGGAGAGCGGATAGACGGAATCCTCGAGCCACTTGTTTGATCCCATGGCGAAGACCTTGACCAGCGGCTCCTTCATGATCCCGTTGTCAATGCCCTTCAACCAAAAGTCGAACCAACGCAAATAATCGCGCTGCAAATCGACAAGCGCCTGCGGCCCGAAATCGAGGTCGCCGATCTTGCGCGAGGCTGTGTCGGTATGACCCCACGGCCCGACGACGAGTTTCTGGTTCGGATGGCCGAAAGACTTCATCTTCAGATAATTGAGCTTGGTGCCGATGCCGTCGCCGTCGAACCAGCCGGACTGATGAAAAACGGGAATCCTGACATCCTTCAGGGAATCCAGGAAATTGGCCTGCTCCCAATAAGCGTCGTTCGCAGGGTGGTCGATCCACTTCCGCCAATAAGGATTCTTCTTACCGAGAATCTTTTCGTCCAGGTCGATGACTGGCAACATCTGCAGCAGTTTGCCATATTTCTTCTCCGAGATATTGCTAAAGGCCGCGCCCGATAAATCCGCTGTGGCATTGCTCTCGAGTATGTCCGCCCACCATATCCCGCCCTGGATTAAGAAGACGCCGTATTCATAGGGAATGTTAAAGAACGGGTCCGGTGGCGAGACATTGGGGATGATGGTCACGAGGTGCGGCGGACGCTCTCTCGCCGCCCACCACTGGACCCAGCCGACATAGGATCCGCCAATCATGCCGACCTTGCCGTTTGACCAGGGCTGCCCGGCGAGCCATTCGACCGTGTCATAGCCGTCCTTAGGCTCGTTGATGAACGGCTCCCAGACTCCTTCCGAGCCGAACCGGCCGCGACAATCCTGCACGGCACAAACATACCCACGCCGGGCGAATGCCCGGGCTTGAAGCTCGGCCATTTCCTTTTTGTACGGCGTCCGGACAAGGATAACGGGAAATTTCCCCTCCGCTTTGGGGCGGTATATGTTTATGGCCAGCTTTACTTTATCCCGCATGCGAACGCTGACGTTCGCCTCCTGGAGGATGTCATATTTCGGAGCTGATAGAAGCGGGTCCTCGACCGCCTTTTTCATAAGACTCTCGTATCCCTTTCGCACGAAGGAGGCCTTCTGGACGGGAGCCTCGGCCAGGTAAAGCCTATCCAGATCGTCAACCCAGATCGTAATATCGGCGCCGCCAATGCTATAGATATATTTCTTGAGTTTGATATCTTTCCCGGCGACACTCCGTTCTTCCGTTCCGATGAACTCAATAACTTCATCCATCGTTGCACCAGGGATGATGAACACAGGAAATGTCTGTTTTCCGCCCTTCTGCCCATCATAGGCGCGCGCGGCCATGCTCATGAACACGGGAGAATAGTTCTCGAATAGAAGCGCCCCGTCCTTGATCTCGATCGTCTCGGTCTTTTCCTTGATCGTCCGCTTGGCAATGTTTCCTTCGCGAACAATATCCGCCGTTCCCTGGGGTGCTTTATTGATAATTTTCGTCCACAAGCCGTTCACGTCCGTTTCGATATCAACCGTGGTCGTGAAGGACTGCCCGGCAATCTTGATCGTGTTCGTCCCGGAATATTTCCCGCTTTTGTCCCATTTGTACTGAATTTCTACCACCGGGTCCTCGTTCACATAGATCAAAAAAACGCCCTCGTCCGCGAAATTCGACAGGGGTGCGGGACGGGCCTCGAGCTTTTTTTCTGCGGCTTTTTGAGTCGCAGCCTGAGGCGTCCGGCCGGCGCCCGCGATCGTCAGGATTCCAAAAAGAAAGAGCGCGGTTATCAAACCGGCAAAGGTCCATAATCTTAGACATTTGTTGTGAAAAGTCATTGTTCCTCCTCGGAAAAAAATGTATGAATCAATTATAAACTATCCGGCTCAACTATTTTAGCGAAATGATACGAATAAATGTATTAGAATGAGGGCATGAAAAAAATCGCAATTTTGTTTTTATTTTTCTTGATCGCGGCCGCTTATGCGGGACAGTCGTCCAACGCCGCATCACCCGCCGTCCAGCCTTCTCGCCTCGCCCTTCCCACCTCCGAGCAGGCCGCCTGGCATGACCTCGAGCTCGGCATGTTCATCCATTTCGCCCCCAATACCTGGCAGGACCAGGAATACGACGACCTCTCGACGCCGCTTGCAAAAATCAATCCCGCTCAACTGGACACCGACCAATGGGTGAGCGTCGCGGAATCCATGGGTGCCAAGTACATTATTTTTGTGGCCAAACATGTCGGCGGATTCTGCTGGTGGCAAACCGAGACCACAGATTACAGCGTCAAGAGCATTCCCTGGCGCGGCGGAAAAGGCAACGTCATGGCGATGCTCTCCGACTCCTGCCGCCGCCGCAGCATGAAGCTGGGCGTCTACATCAGCCCCGCCGACCGCAAGCACGGCGCCGATGTCGGAGGCCGCTGCAAAACGCCGGCTGAACAAACCCGCTATAACGCCATCTATCGGCAGCAACTCACGGAGCTCCTCAGCCGCTACGGCACACTCGTCGAGGTCTGGTTTGACGGAAGCTGCATCATCAATGTCGGCGATCTTTTGAAAAAATATGTCCCGAAAGCAATGATCTTCCAGGGTCCGCAGGCCACCATCCGCTGGGTGGGAAACGAGGATGGCGTCGCTCCTAATCCCGCCTGGAACTCGCTACCGCTCGCCTCGGCAAAATCAGGCGTGGCGACGGCCGCCGAAAGCCGGCCTGACGGCGATGCCTGGATGCCTCTCGAATGTGATGCTCGTTTCCGCAACACCTGGTTCTGGAATACGAAAAACGCGAATACGCTCAAAACTGTGGACCAACTCATGGATATGTACGAAAAATCTGTCGGCCATGGCGCCGGCCTCCTCCTCAATTACACGCCCGATCCGACCGGGCTCATCCCGGAAACCGACGCGAAAAGGGCGGCCGAATTCGGCGCCGAACTGCGGAGGCGCTTCGCAAAAAGCATCGCCGAGACACCAGGCCAGGGAGAGATAATTGAGCTTGATCTCGGGAAAGCTCGGACCGTCAACCACATCATCACGATGGAAGATATCCGCCAAGGAGAGCGCGTCCGCGCCTACACGATCGAAGCCTTCATGGACGGCGTCTGGCGGGAAATCGTCAAAGGCACGGCCATCGGCCATAAAAAAATCGACCGCGTCGCCCCCCTCATGGCATCGCATATCCGCCTCCGAACGCTGAGCTCCGCCGCCCCTCCCATCATCCGAAAATTCGCGGCCTATTATTGCGCGTCCTAAAATCCCGCACGGAGATGAATTCTAGGGAGTTCCACGTCGGCAGCGTATTGCTGCAAATCAAGAGGAAAACAGGATAAGAAAATTCTTGATTAGATTCGAAATCCTCGGCGGCGGCTCGTCGAGGCCATCCCGCCGGCCTTCTCGGCCTCCGTGATCCGGAAAAACGCCACGTGGACGACTTTGTCCTCGACGGCGAGCGCAGATCCGACTATCTCTTTTCCGCTGAACCGGTAATCATATCCCTTACCGACCGATTCGTATCTTTTCTCCTCACAGGTTGCGGCCTCGTCTATAAAGGCCCTGGCTTTTTCCTTAGCAGGCGCGGGCGCCTCGGCTACGGATGCCGGTTCACCTCCTCCGCTTTCTTTGGCCGCTTCTTTTTTCTGCTCCTCAACCAGCGCTTCCATGGCATAGCTCTTGACCAGTTTCGGGAAGAGCCCGCTGAAGGCCTGCGGCCGCGAGATAAAGTCAAAGCCGACGACCTCGCCTCCGATAAATACGATCAGTCCTCTCTGTTGAGGCAGACAGACGAAAGCGTTCAAATACGCGTCGAGCTCGGCTTTTTTGGCTTCATAGACATCCTTCATGGCGCCGGTCCGGGAATCCACCCTCGTGTCCGCTGCCATCTGATGGATCCCGGTCCAGACCGTTCCCTGGTCCGACCGGAATTCGCGGGACGATTCGAGCGATGTCGCCACATCACGGCTCTTCATGCTCCTCAGCTTCGGCGACAGCACCGTATCCGAATCGCGAAACTCGCGGGCCACATACGACCATCTGCCCTGCTCCGTGCAGCTCACCGGAATGACGACCTCCGATTTTTCCTTGACCAGGATGGTCGTGTTGAGGATGCGGTTCTGCTTGGCGCCGGACAGCTCTTCGCCGTCGAGAAGGAGCACCGGAATCTCGGCTTTATTGGTCACCTTGAGATTGGGCACCGAGCCGCCTTCGCTCACCTCGGTGACGACGAAGACCGTTTTCTCGAGGGCTTCTTTGAGCGTCCAATAGTCCGGTCCGCCATTGACCGAAATCGATAGCGGAAACACGGCCATGTTTTTATGCTGCTGGAGATCGCCGACCTCAAATTTCGAAAGATGGTTGCTGATGACCGGATCCATGCGCCCCCTCCTTGGAGTTTGTTAATTTCCTCTGATTTTGGCCATATCGTACAGGACTATTTTACCACTTGACGAGAGCGATTTCCCTTAAATTTTTCAACTTTTCTCGTAAAGATTTCAGATTTGGCTATCGAGGGCCTGGATTCCTGAAAAATCAAATCAAGATTTCCTGAAACGGGTAAAGCCTATGGCTTTATTATTTCCTGTCGCAGATCTATCCGCCAGGGCAAAGGAGGCAGAAGCGAGCGGGATCGCCTTTTAGCGGGACTTGGCCGGCCCCGCGGATTTTTCCTGCGGCAGGAAATTCTCCATGGCCCAGATCTCCAGGACGAGTTTTTCCGAGGCGTAGACGACGCGTTTCTCGTCCGGGCTTAGATCAACGTCTCCCTTGAACTCTAGACCCAGATCAATTTTCGTCGGCTCGCCTCCGACCGAGGGGACTCGCCAGAGTTCACGCTTTTCCCCTCTCGAGCCAGACGGTCTTTTAATGAAGAGAATGGATATCCCGTCTCGCATCCAGACATGAGGCGCGTAATTATCGAGTTTCCCCTGCAAAATATCACGAGTTTTTCCGTCCGCCAAGGACAGGATCCTGATGACATAGCCGCCTGAGTCCATCGGTCCATCTGAAGTCACAAAGGATAGGTTCTGCGAATCGGGAGAGACGATCAAATTGCCAATATCCGGGGGAGACTCTTTCTTGTAGACTTCTTTCTCCTGCCCCGTCGCCAGATCGCGCTTCATGATAATGCTAAGCTTTTTTCTCCATTGGAAGCTGACATAAAAAATGGACTTTCCATCAGGCGCAACGGCAAACACTTTGATGAGGGAATCGGGCTCGCTCTGGGAGAGAAGAGTCAAGCCTCCGGTTTGGGGCTCGATCCGGAAAAGGCCCCGCTGACCGTTTCTATCCTCCACAAGGGCAAAAAGCGAGCGGCCGTCAGAAGACCAGTCCAATCCCCAATTAGAAGATATCTGAATCGGGATCAAACGTTCTTCCTCTTGTTGATCAGGACGAACGCGAATGAAAAAGGCGCTCGGTTTGCCCGTCTCTCTTCGTTCAGCCAGATAAGCCAAGGATTTCCCGTCAGGAGACCATTTAGGGTAATAGATTGGGCCGAAGAATTTCTGGTTGAGCTTTTTTGGAGGATCGACGACCGCTCCTTTGTCCAGATCGACGCCCGCTTCATAAATGTCCACCATGTACGTCCCGATGCCGTAAAAGAAAAAGCCTTTGTCTGAAATGCCGAGCGGTTGAATAGTGCCAATGTCTTTTTTAACCAAAACAGGCTCACCCAGAGGCTTGCCGTCGGCCACACGGATCATCCAAACGTCCATGCTCACGGCCCTATCGCTGGCGAAGAGAATCGCATTCGAGTTCGGCACCCAGCCTAAAAACTTATCTTGACCCGGGTGATCCGCAAGCCGTATTTCTTGTTTTCCATCGCGCGAGAGCAGGAAAATATCATTCTCACTGGCCTTCTCTTTCTGGGGAGCATCGTAAGCGATATATTTGCCGTCCGGGGAGAAACCCATCATCATTGAACCGATAGGATTCGGGGACGTCTTCAGGATTTGAACAGATCCATCAGCGGCGGATACCAGGACGACTTGAAAATCCGCTCTCTTTATTCGAACCACGGCCAGAATGAATCTGCCATCCGGGGACCATCCGGTGGGCAAGATTTCGCAGTCCTTATCATCGAACAGGATGCGGGGCTCAGATCCGTCAACTCCGACCAAGCGGAGGTCGGAAGTATTGTTCTTATTGAACCAGCCATAGGCGATTTTTTTCCCGTCGGGGGACCATTGCCCAAAGAGGAACATCTCGGCTGTTGCCCAACTGCCTTTCTTGGTCAGCCGCCTCATCTGCCCCGTTTCGATGTCGCGGATGGCGAGATCGCCCGATTGGGAATCCATGATGGCAAGAGACCTTCCGTCCGGAGAAACCACGCCAAACCTGGGGCCGAAATTCGATGCGACCAGCCTGATCTTGAAACTTTTATCCTCTCCTTTTTCCGCCGTCAATCCTTTTTGGAGCTGGGCTAATTTTTCTCGGGCCGCGCGAACGCTTTCCGCCTGCTTGGGAAAGCGGTCGAGGACCTTCTGGTAGGCGTCGCGCGCCTTTCCCAATCCCAGCTTTTCATAACACATTCCGATGTGGAGCTGGGCCTGGGCGGCCAGGGCTTCGTCCTCCCCTTTATCGACAACCTTCTGGAAAAGGGCGATGGCCTCTTCCAGGTTGCCTTCCGCTTTTTCTTTGGCCAGGGCTTTTTGAAATAGGTCTAGGCTTGCTTGCTGGGCCAGGACGTTCCCTAAAATAGCGAGAGGGAGCAAAATTGCTAAAAGGGTGAAAAATTTTTTCATCGGATGCCTCCTTGGATGTCGTTTTCACCCTTGATATTAATTCTTGTCCGGGCCGGATATGTCATGAGACTGTCATAGAAATGTCATTTTTTTGTAATTTTTTTGCCCACACCCGCCCTTTTTTCCATCGTTTAATCTCCGGAGACAAGCCTATACCCCACACCTCGGACTGTGAGTAAATAGCGCGGCTCCGCCGGATCATCTTCAATTTTTGAGCGAAGCAAGGCAATATGGTTGTCCACGGTCCGGGTTGTCGGGAATTGGTCGTAGCCCCAAACTTCGTCGAGCAATTCGTCGCGGGTCACGACCTCCCCGGCGCGCGCGGCCAGAAGCCGGAGCACCCCGAATTCCTTCCGGGACATGTCAAGCGTTTTGCCCGCTTTCCGGGCCTCAAACCGCTTGAAGTCTGCGACGAAGTCTCCGACCCGCAGTTCGTCCGGCAGATGGCCGGCCTTGAGATGCTGGACACGGCGGAAGGCGGCCCGGACCCGAGCCAGCAGTTCAGGTAGGGAGAATGGTTTCGTCATGTAATCGTCGGCGCCCAGGTCGAGTCCGCGGACCCTATCCGCCTCTTCACCGCGGGCCGTCAGCATGAGGATAGGGGTCAGGATCCCTTCGCTCCGGATTTTGCGGCAGAGATCGTCCCCGCTCATCCGGGGTAACATCCGGTCCAGGATGATGAGGTCGGGCTTATTCTCATGAATCAGTCCATAGCCCTGCTCGCCGTCCGCTGCCGTCAAGACATCATAGTGTTCGTATTCAAGGTTATCTTTGAGCCCGCGAAGAATGGCCGCATCGTCCTCGATGATCAGAATCTGTTTCATGGCTTCGTCTCCAGGGGAAGATAGAGGGAAAATGTGCTGCCCTGTCCGGGCGAGCTTTCGATTTCGATCCGGCCTCGATGGGCTTTGACAAAATGCAAGACCAGGGCCAGTCCCAATCCGGTCCCGGGCAGGCGGTCGTTTTCCGGGGAAACGACGCGATAAAACTTGTCGAAGATGCGCTGTTGTTCACGCGGATCAATGCCGATGCCAAAATCAGTGACATGGATCAGAGCCCAGCCGTTCTTTCTCAGCAATTTTAGATGAATCTCCCGCGAATTCCCGGAATATTTCATGGCGTTGCTGAGCAAGTTCAGGAGAGCTTGTTCAAGAGCGTCTCGATCCAGACAGACATCGGGCAGGTCGTCTTCGGCCTGGACGCGGAGGGAGAATCCCTGCCGGCTCAAGGGATATTCCATGGTCCTGGCGGTAGCCTGGATGACCTCGTAGAGGGAAGTCGGCTGGGGCCGATAAACCTTTTTCCCCTGCTCGATCTTGGAGAAGTCAAGGACGTTGTTCAGGAGGCGGCTGAGGCGCTCGCTCTCCTTGATGATGGTGTCGAGATATTCTTCCTGGATTTTCGGGTCTTTAGACCGCTGCAGCCGGAGCGTTTCGGCAAACATCCGGATGGACGTCAAGGGCGTTTTGAGCTCGTGGGACACGCTGGAGACAAACTGGGAGCGCATCTCGGCCAGTTTCAAATCACGGCGGACATCCCTCCACAAAAGGTAGGCGCCGAAGAGAGTCAAGGCGACAACAAGGGCCACGACCGGCACATAAAAAGATCGCTGTATATTCCGGGCACCGGAGGGCGAACGGCCGCCGGCCGTGGGAAAAACGATTTTCAACCCCTGAAAATTCTGACCCAGCGGCTCTCCGCCGGGATCATCGCTTGCGGCAAAGCGGAATTCTCCGGGAAAAGCCTGGACGAAACCGTCATCTCGGCGCAGGGCGGCGGCGAGATCCTGGGTTCGGACGATGACAATAAGCCGGCCGATTTCGGCCAAGGGAGACGTCACGCTCAGCAGCCAGGAACCGTTTGTATCGGCCGCCCAAACCTGCTGTTTTCCGAGTCCCTGTCCTTCCTGGCCGAGCAGGAAGGAATATCTCGAGAAATCCCGCTGCAGGGCAAGAATCTCTTCTAGCTTTTGGATATAAAGGCGCATCGTGCTCTGGCATGCGCTCATTTTATCTTCGAGGGGGCGGCCCGACGCTTCTCCAACAAGCCTTTCCAACAACGAGCCGGTCATCGAGGATTCCACGGGCGACGACCATCGCTTTTCTCCGAGCGCCGCCTGCAGACGGTCTGCGACATCGCCCTCCGCTGTCCGGAGTTCGACAAGGCGCTCGGCGGCATAGAGATAGATGGGATTCCCAAGCTCATCCGTGACTGAGGAAGGAAGCTTTAAAAGATCCCGATAATGAAAGATCGCTTCATTCTTTTGGCCGGATTTGATAAGAGCGCGGGCGAGCAGGAGCCGAGCGTATGCCTTTTGGGCGCCCTGCCCGGCCTCGGCCATGACCCGGCGAAATTGGGCGGCCGCCTTGGCGGCATCTTTCACCCGGAATTCCGTGTTTTCTGCCTCTTCGATTTTCTGGCGGAACCGGCTATCGTTGAGGACCTTTTGAGATTCTAGGAAGCCCGGCGAGAACTCCCATGGCAGCAAGAGACGGCCTTCGCTGACTCGGCCGATCAAGATCACTTCAGGATTTCTATAGATGGAAGAGGAAAGGCTTTCCGGCCGGAATGCAGCCTCCTGGGCTTCTTCGAGCTTGACTTTCTCCAGCCGGACCAGCAGATGCTGGCCAATCTCGTCGGCGCGGCGGCGCTCGTCTTCGGCCCTCCGTTTCTCGGCCAGCTCTTTCTCCTGTCTAACCCCCTGAACGCTGAAGACGATCAGTGCCAGGCAGGGAATAATAACGGCCGCCAAGAAAAGAAAAATTTGCTTGCGATAACCGGAAGACCTAAGCGCCATCGGAAAAATTTCCGTCCTTATGACTGAATGATAACCAACGGTCCTTCTGCGAATGTCACGGAAATGTCATGAAAGCCGGATTTTAAGCTTCGCCATTATCCGTTCATCACTTTCGTCAAGCTTATAGCACCATTCGAATATGCGCAAGAGGAGGTTTCCAATATTCTTTCACTTACGGTTGCAGATGTATCCGTAAGGGCAAGGGGCGCAGGTCCGCGAAGGATCGCGGCTCGGCTGGAAGGGCCGGACCGGGTCGATGATCTCACGGATTAGGGCGACGATAATTTGCTCCATCATCCCGATCTGTTCGCGCCGCGCATTCTTGTCCTCTGCGTCATACGGCGAATATTCGATCTTCGGGCTGAGATGGCTCTTCCCCAGCATCAGGAAACGACCATGGACACTCTCGCGCGGCAAATCATGCGCCCGCGAATAGACGAGGTTATAAAAGGGAATCTGAACACTGCCGATCGCTTCGCTCCAGGATTCTCGACTCTCCGGGTCGAGCTTCTTGAAATTAATCCCGACATATTTCTCGTTGGCGCCAGTTTTGTAGTCCAGGATGAAGATATCTTCGCCGCGCTTCTCGCTCCGGTCCAAGCGCGCATAAAGGTTGAATTTGCCGCCGCTTATGTCGGCCTGGACGCCTTGCTCTAGACCTAATATAACGAGCGGCTTGCCCTGCTTCGCCAGCTCTCGTATCACCGGAGCCTGATAATTGACGATAAACTCCTCCAGGTGCCGTTCGACCTGGAGCTTTAATAAATAAGCGCTCCCGGCCATGTCGCCGCCGTAGCCCTCCTCGAACTTCCGGCCGATGATCTCGTCGAGCTCCCCGACATCCAGATCCCGCTCCCTCACCGCTCTCCCCGCAAACTTCTTGAAATACTCCTCCAGCACGTCGTGGACAAACGAGCCGATATCCTTCTTTTCCATCTGCTCGCCGATTTCTTCCTTCTCTTCGATTCCCAGCACATAGGAATAATAAAACTGGAGCGGGCACCGTAAATACCTATCGAGCGCCGTCGCCGAAAACCTGATCTCCTTCAGAAATTCCGCCACCCCGTCGCTCTTCTCCACCGGCGGGGTATCATCCCTCGTCAGCGCCACTCGATACTGGACTGTCTTCACATAATTTTCCGCGTTCCGTTCCCGCTCCCTCTTCTGTTTTTCCCAGACCAGCCTTTCGACAAACCGGCTCCGCTCCTTGTCGCTGTTCTCCACGAAGAAAAGCCGTGCCTTCCGCGCTCCCCGCACCAGCGTATCCAGGTAATATTCCATCCGCCGTTCGTTCTCCTGATATGTCGGAAGTCCCAGCCGCTTCCGAGCCGCAAATGGCAGCAGCGTGTCCTCCCGCCTGAACGATGGCAGCACGTCCTCGTTCGCGTCCAAGATCGAGACGTCCTCGAAAGGAATGCACCGCGCTTCCCAGAACCCGAGGACTTGAAGCCCCCGCAGCGGCGTCCCCTCGAACGGCACCGTCCCCGAAGCAACCACCTTCCGGAACAAGTTGAAATATCCGCCCCTGTCTTCAAACTCCATCCCCCGCAGCAGCGACTTTCCCAGCGCGTCGAGCTGCCGGGTGAACGCTTCAGCGAAAGGATGGAAGAAATGATGCTGCCGGGCCGTGCTGTTTTCATAAATATAATCGAGGACGCGGACCATCTTCCCCGCGAAATCTCCGACGTTTTGGATCTCGCCGAACAGCCCGATCGTGCCGGCATGGATCGCGCGCAGGTGTTCGATCAAGCTCGTCACGTCCGGCGGATTCTCGACGCCCTTGAGCATTTCCTGGACGGCCTCGTGGATGGCCGCATCGCCCTCGAGCTCGTCGAGCTTCCAGAACGACTTCGTCCTGCGCCGCCCCTGGGTCAACTCCCCCTCGATGGCGTGGAACAGGATGCGGGTCAGGTCCGCCCTCTTTTCCTCTTCGTCTGTCTCTGCCCCTGCGCTCGCCCCCGCCGGAAAATAGATATTCTTCGTGTACGGATGCAGGACAAACCGTAAATAATGCGGCACATACAAGCGGCCGTCCTCATCGCGCGACTGGATGAGCTCCATCAATTGGTCGAAAAAAGTGTAGATCGGCGTGCGCGACAGCGGATAGCCCATCGAGATATTGTAGCCGTCGTCGGACAGCGCCGTGAGGGTCTGTTGATAGAGGGGAAAAAGTGTCTCCGCGGCGGGCAAAACGACGGCGTGTTTTTCATCGAGCTGCGGCCGGTCTCTGAGCTTTTCTTCCATCGCCTGATTGAGGGCGAAGATTTGACCGTGCGTGTCGGGGCTTTTAAAAAATTCAACAGCCGGTTCATCATCGTCCGGCATCCCATTCTTTTCAATCAGCGCCGCGCCCTCCGGGCCGAGCTCGGCCAGGACCATTTCAAGTCCCCTGCCCTTCATCAGCAGAAGCGAGCAATTTTCCCAATTTAGCATGGTCCGCATGATCTGACGCTCGACTTTTGTCAGCGAATAAAACCCGGCGAAAATGATTTTCCCGATATCGGCAAAAAGCTCCGGCTTTAGCCCATCGAGCACGGCCCCAGTCCGTGACCCCATCGTGGAATACCCCTGCTTCTTGACGGCTGCATAGAACTTTCCGTAAAAAGCCGCCAGAGACTGGAGCCGCCCCCGCGCCTCAGGCGATATCTTCCCCTCGAACTCGCGGCTCAAGTCCAGCTCACGGATATCATTTGTCCGGGCGCCGGCCAGGCATAGCTCTTCGAGGTCGCGGAACATCTTCATGCCCAGCGGGAAAAAGCTGTCCGCGGATAAGAATTGATCGTGGCCGAGCGCCCTTTCCTCCCTGTGGATGTCAAACAGCAGCGCCACCGCGTCCAGCGGGTCGATGAGCCTATCCCCGATCCCCAGACGATCCTCATAAACGCGGCTGACAAATCCATCCATGGAATCGAACAAGGGAGGAATAAAGCTCGTCCGCTCCCTCTCTGCCAACACTTTTCGCAAATAATAAGCCGGCCGCTTTTCCGGAAAGATAACCCATTGGCGCGAATAATCCTTCGCGCCAACTTGGGCTCCTGCAGCCCTTGCGCTATCTCTCGCCCCGGCCTCTCCCTCCGGCTGCAGCCGTGCCGCAACCGCTTCAATAAAATTTTTGCGGGGCGAGATGATCTCGATCATGAGTCCACCGCTTCCGCCCGTTTCTCGTCAATGTGCGCCAGAATCCCGCGCACGCGCTTCCCCGGGTAGATTTCCTGGATGATCTCTATATAAGCGCGCATCTGTTCCCGGTCTTCCCCATCGCGCCTTTGCCGCCGCTCCTTCTCACTCACAAATCCTGTTTTAAAATCGATGATCGTGATGGCGTCTGCATCCAACACGACGCGGTCCATACGGTAAAGGTTCCCGCCAGCATCGCAGTAATTGAACTCCCGCAGCACCCGCCGTCCCTCCCGCTCCTCGAAATATCCCGCGAGCGGCGAACCCGGCCCTCCGAAATACGCCGCGACCGCGCGCCCCACGCTCTCATAGAGCGGCCGCTCCCATTCCCGGGGCCGTATTTTCTGGATGATCCCGGCGACTTCACTTTCCCATCCGGCGCTTCCCCCGGGCACATATTCCAGCCCCGCCAGGATCTCGTGGGCCAAATTCCCCCGCCGGATGTTCTCGAAATTGAGCGCCGCGCGCGGATTGGCCGCGATCTCGAACGGCTCGGCGAAACGGATCATGCCGGCTTCGGGTTGGGCCGGCGCCGCCTTCTCTTTGACTTTCGGCTGCGGCTCCCCGAGCCGCCCCGCTTCTATCAAATCAAACGGATATTTCGACCTCTTGGATTTCACGCCCACCACATGCAGCTCTTCCTTGGCCCTCGTCAGCGCTACATAAAGAGTGTTCAGCCTGTTCACATCGTCCCGGAGCCTGGTGTCCTCATAGATCCTTTTCAATTCCTCGTGGGCTTCGGCCAGCCCCTGGTTAATTTTATAAACCAGCACCGAATCGCCCTCGGTGTCGATAAAAAATTCCGGCGACTGATAGCTCTCTCCATACAAAAGTAAAATGACAACTGGAAAGCCCAGTCCTTTAGCCTTATGGATGGTCATGATCTTGACAGCGTCGATGTCGAGGGGAACGTCGATATTCCAGGCGGCTTCCTGGCTGCTCCCCGCAGCCCCGCCGGAGCGCCCTCTCCATCCTCCTCCCCATGCTCCTCCCGCGCTTTGCTCCGCATATTTCAAAAATTCGCGCAGGTCGTTGCGGCCCAGGCTCTCGAAATCCTTGATGGATTCCATGAGCTTGGCGAGCGCCGCCTCTTCCTCGGGAAATAGGTCGAATACGTTGAAAACACGATAAATAAGAGTCACAAGGTCATAGAGAGGATAATAGCCGACCGACCTGAAAGACCGGTCAAAATAGCGCTCCCAGAGCTCGGGATAGCGCGCACGGAATGCGACGTAGATTGGGCGCTTGTCCTTCCGCCGGCAGTCAAAGAGAAAATCGTTCCATTGGCCGGGCGGGACCGCCACTCCATCCTGCTCCATTTTCATCCTCAGCACATCGCCCAGCAAAAATACGCTGAAGGAGAGATCGTCCGGCGGCGAATCCAGGAACCGGAGAAGCGCCATAAGCTCGCCGGTCGTTTTCCGCGTCCGGATATCCAGGCTGCTATAAGGGATGAACGGGACATCTTTCTCGTTAAGCCAGGCAGCCACGTTGACGACGGATTCGTTGCGGTATGTAAGAATGGCGATGTCTGAATATTTATATCCCCGAGCGCGAAGTTCTTCGACGCGCCTCTGGATCTCGGCCTTTTCGGGGACCTCGTTTTCAGCCTCGTCCCTTTCCGTCTCTGCCGGCGCATCCGGGGCTTCCGGCTGAGCCTTTCCTTCTTCCTCGCCCGCGCCGGAGCCCTTCTCCAGCACGATGACATCCACGAATCCCTTCTCTCGATTCTCTTTAACAACCTCTTGTTCAAACTCATAAAGAGGCTTCCTGTCGCCGCCGCTCTCTTGACTTCCCCCGTTATCCTCTTCTTCCCCACTGCCAGCTACGCCCTCATTGATTCTTTTATATTCATCAAACTCGTTCAATTTTTTGGGGAAGATCCCGCGCGTGAATTCCAGGATCTTTTCAAAGCTGCGGTAATTCTTATCAAGCTCCCTAACATCGATCTCCGCCGACCCGAAGTATTCGGCCGGCTGTTCCTCCATCTCCTTCATGATCCGGTAGTCCGCTTCCCTGAACCCAAAGATCGCCTGCTTGGTGTCGCCGACGGCAAAAAAGCTGCCCCCCACGGCCAGTGAGTTCTCGATAAGAGGCCTCATATTCGTCCATTGGATGGGCGAGGTGTCCTGGAACTCGTCGACCAGGAAATGGAAGATGCGGTCGCCCAGCCGGAAATAGATATCCGGGATGATCATCTGGTCGATGTAGCCGGCCAGCCGCTTGTTGATGTCCTCGATAAACACGGTCTCCCGCCGGTGCTTGACCTGCTCCAAGGTCTCAGCGAAAGACTCATAGGCCATGAGATAGGGGTGGAAGAATTCCCGGGCATAGAGGTAGCGATATTCGTTGGTCAGGCCTTCAAGCTCGTTCCAGGCGTGGCAGACTCTCTCGAGTGCTTCTGCGGGAGCGGATTTTCCGGGCTTTTTCACCGGGATGGTCTTGAAACTCGCTCCGATGAGGTCGGAAAATTTACGGCTGGACACAGCAGGCTCGACTTTGGAGAAAAAGCCGGACCTCTTGTTCGGCTCGAGCCCCGATTCGTCGAGAAGAGCGCGGAGTTTTTTTACCCCACTCTCCAGCTTTTCATGAATCTCGACCCGCTGTTTTGAAAAATTTTCTCTCTTCGGCTCCCCCTTCTGAGCCGCGAGCTTCACATAAAGGGATTTAAGCTTGTCTAGGATGAGGCCCGAAGGATCCCAGGGATAATATGCTTCCCCGCCTTGCGAAGCCAAGATCAAATCGATTATCTCTCGAAAAGTTTCGCCGTCTCTCGAGCCGGGCCTGACTCGGCGCAAATAACGATTGAAGGCGTATTCGATCAGGTCGGAATTATCCAGGACGATCTCAAAATAGGGCGGGAATCCCAAGTCCAGGGTGGACGCTTTGAAGATGGAGGCCGTGAAGCTGTCGATTGTCTCAACCTGAAAATCCGTGTACCGAGTCAGGATATTTTCCAGGATTTCTTCAGCGCGGCCGGCCAGAGCCTGGCGCGAGAGCGAGACGATGTCCAGCACCTGTCCTGCTTCCTTTTCGTCCTCGAAATAACAATCCTTCAGCCATTTCAGGATCCTGGCTTTCATCTCCCGGGAGGCGTTCTTGGTGAAAGTGATGGCCAGGATATTGGCCAGGTCGTTTTTGCCTACGATGGCGGAAAGGAGGAATTGAACGAAGCGGAGAGACAGAGCGTGTGTTTTGCCCGAGCCGGCCGAGGCTTTCAGCAGGACCGCATTGGGGAAGCGAAGGGCGATATCTTTGGCAAGGGTCGAATCTGTTTTGTTTTTTTCCATTCCTGATGCTTATAAGATTCTATCATATCTAATTTTCTAATTCTGATATTATAATAGGGAATTCGACTGAGCGTCACCGATTTATTCAAGGAGGACTTATGAGGAATCGTTTAAAGAAAACGTCGATGTTCTTGGTGTTCTTTGCGCTCCCAGCCCTCTTATCTATTGCCGCCTTGGCCTCAGAAGCACCGCAGTCATCAGATCTGCCCTACTTGTATAAAACCACGTTTGTGCGGGCAGCGCCGGGAAAGCTTCTTGATCTGATCGCTCTCTATAAAAGCCGGATGGCCGCCGATGATGCGGCAGGAGACGAGCGTCCTCTCTGGTGGCGTCACACGCAAGGCGACCAATGGGACCTCATGCTTCTCTTCCCCATGGGGAGCTACACCGAATACTATTCGAAAGAAAGGGTTTCCCGGCGAAAGAAAGCCGACGAGTCTTCGTCTCTTTCTCAAAAGGAATTCAGTCAAAAGCTCAACGCCTGTTCAGCCTGGCGAGAAGATATTTTCGTGATGGGGCCGCCGCTCGAATCAGTAAAAAAAGCATTTACCGGCACGGCCTATTACCATATCGAAATCTTCGTCGCGCTTCCGGGAAAGCAAGAGGAGCTATTCAAGGAACGCGAGATGGAAAACGCCTACCAGATCGCCACCGGGCGGCCGGAAAACATGATTTTCGTCCGCGATCAAGGAGCCACTTGGGACCTGTTTACGCTCGGATGCTACCGTGATCTGAAACACTGGGCTGCGAGCGCTGACGTTCCCAAAGAAAAAAAGGATTTGGCTGCGCGCCAAGCCGGTTTCAGCGATCCCGACGCGATCGGACCCTACTTAAGGACGCTGATCGATATGCACAGAGACACGATGGGTGTCGCGATAAAATAGGCCCGTGCTGCCTTGACATCTTTCTATGTCATAAACTATCCTTACCCACGACACTTCAATGGGAAAACGGGGACAAGGATGCTCACTCGGCTGGCGCAGCCGAAAAACCTATATCTATGAACTTAAATTCGAGGAGGTCTAACATGAGGTCTGGAATGTGGAGTCGGCGAGCGTTTCTGCGCATGGCCGGCGCCGCCGGGACGGCCGCGTTCGCGTTCAAGGCTAACGGCCTCGAGCGCGTCATGGACGCCACTCAATCGGTGGCGAACATGACTCCCGAGGAGGTCGCCAAAGACGAATTCTTCTGGCGGGAGATCCAGCTGGCCTTCAAGCTGGATCGCTCGCTGATCAACCTCAATAACGGTTTCACCTGCCCGACCCCCCGGGTCGCGCTGGAATCGGTTTGGCGCTATATGGACATGATCAACATGTTGCCCGTCCATTACCAGGGCCAGATCGCCGGGAATACTCAGACGATCCGCCGGAGAATGGCTGCGGAGTTCGGCTGCGACCTCGAAGAAATGGCGCTGACCCGCGGCGCCAGCGAGTCCCTGCAGATCGTCCAGAACGGGATCGACCTCAAAGCCGGCGACGAGGTGATCACGACCGAGCAGGACTACCCCCGCATGCTGACGACGTGGGACCAGCGAATGCGGCGCGAGGGCATCAAAGTGACCCGCCTCCAGTTTCCGGTGCCGGCGACGCAGGACCATCTCTACAATATGTTCGAGAAGGCCATCTCGGCTAGGACGAAGGTCTTCCATTTCACGCACATCACGAATTTGACGGCCCAGTTGTTCCCGGTCCGGAGGCTCTCCCGCCTGGCCCGCTCGAAGGGGATCATCACGATCGTCGATGGCGCCCACGCCCTAGGGCATTTCCCGTTCAAGCTCCGGGACCTCGAGTGCGACGCCTACGGCGTCAGCCTGCACAAGTGGCTGCTGGCGCCGATCGGCAACGGCTGCCTCTACGTGCGCAAAGAGAGTATCCCGAAATTCTGGCCTTTGCAGGCGGCGCCCGAACAGCAGGACAACGACATCCGCAAGTTCGAGGCCATCGGGACACACCCCTGGGCGATCCGGGCGGCGCTCGGCGAGGCCCTAGCCTTCCATCAGGCCATCGGCGCGGAGCGCAAGGCGGCCCGGCTTCGCTACCTGACACTGCGATGGGCCGATGCTCTCAAAGTCCACCCCCGCATCAAGATCCTGACGGACCTCAGCCAGCCCGCGCAGGCCTGGGGCGTCGCGGCCGTCACCATCGAGGGCGTCAACATCAGGGCCCTCGCGAAGTTCTTAATGGACAAGTACCGGATCATCGTCGTCCCTCTCGTCGGTGGCGCCCCGCCCAATTCGGTCTTCGATTACCAGGCGCTCCGTGTTTCGCCGAACGTCTACACGACGCTCGAGGAAATCGACTCGTTTGTCATGGCCATGGAAGACGCCCTCAAGAGCGGCGTTCCCGATACTCCGGAGCCGATCCCCGGTTACCCGGCCGATATCACCGTGTAGGGGACGGGCCGGCCTTTTGCTGGGAACCGCGGCGGAATCCGGGATTAACGCTCCCGTTCCGGCCGCCGGCACGGGGATGAGCCCGGAGCGGAAAGGAGGATCGAGATGAAACATTTGGCCGTTATGTCGGTCGTGATATTGGCTTTCGCCCTCATCGCGGGGGCCACAGTGGCCTACGCGCAGGGCACTTTTAAAATCCCATTCAAGTTCGAAGCGGGTGGCAATAAATTGCCGCCGGGCGAATATTGGGTTGCGCAGAAAGGTGACGGGCAGCTCACCCTTCGGCAGGAATCGACTGGGAAGGAATTCCAAATCCCCTTTATCAAGAGGTTGGCGCAGCCAAATCCGTCCGTTGACGCGCCCCAGCTCGTCTTCGACATGGTGGGAAATTTCGAGCCGTCATATACGGAATACATGACCGACTACCTGCTGGCGGAAATGTGGCTGCCCGGGGAGGACGGATTCCTGGTTCACATCACCAAGGGCGCGCATAAGCTCCAAACCGTCAAAGGGCAAGTTACGAAAAAATAGCGATGAAGCTAAAAAATTTCAAAATCACAATCGTGAAGGTTGAAGGGCCGTGCAGCCGGGCAAAGGCCGGGACGACTTTTTATGTTCGCAATGCCTGCATAGAAATTCCGGCCGGAGAAAGAGTCTGCCTGTTCGCACTGGGAACCATTCTCCAGCCGCTGATGGCGGCCAGCGTGCCGACGGATCCGGAAAACAACATTCTCAACATCACCTCGGAATTTCAGTGTCCCGATCCTTTGGCAAAAGTCATTTTCCGGATTGAAGAGGAAAAATCCGCCTGATTTTCCGCAGACCCGGGCTCAGGCCTTAATCTCGCGCAGGTCGATGCGCGTGAGGTCGTCGATTCCCAGACCGCGGCGGGCGCAGGTGGCCACATGGCCGGCGTCTTTCCGGATGGACTCCAAGCCCTGCTCGACCCGCTTGGCTTCGAGAATGTCCAGCCCGATCCGGTCCATGGCCACCGGATCGCGGCTGAAGAAAATCCGGTTGTCGTAGGCCATCCGGGCCCCGGCAACGCTGACGGTCGAAATCTTAGTTGCTTCCCCGATATGGAGCACCATCTTGTCCTTGAGGCAGGGATGGCTCAAGATTTCTGAAATAGCCCGGGCGCAGAAATCGATATGGAAGCGCACCTTGTTCGTGGTCACGCCCAGAGCGATGTTCTTGGTCGCCCAGGTCACGCCGCTGTCCTCATTGTGCTTGAGGACCGCGATATTGACGAGTTTGTTAATCTCGCGGGTGACGATCTCGGCGAAGCAGGATTTTTCCTCATCCTCGATGACGACATCGTCGAACCGGCCGGCGATTTCCTCGGCAATCCGCTTGATCCCTTCCCGGTCGTTGTAGTCCGTGTACAGCCGCCGGATGTCCTGGCTGTACTTCTGGGCATTCGGGTTGCCCTGCTGGATGAGCGTCCACAGCCAGGTCACGGAGTTGAAAATCTCTCGATGGGAAGCGTTCTCGGTGAAGTTCCGCCGGGCCAGCTCCTTGAACTTCTTGAGGGTTCCGTCCTCGAGCGAGATGAAGGCGCTTTTGTCATATCCCTCGACCCAGGGCAAGACCGCCTCCGATTTCGTCGAAACGCCCTTGATCCGCACGCCCTCCGTGCCTTTGTTGATGGTCAGCCCGGTCCGGGCCAGCTCCCGGTCGGTCCGGTCCCAGACAATGATGTTGTTCTCGCGCACGCCGGCGCTTTTCAAGCCGGCGATCACCGTCCGGATGGATTCCAGCGAAGTCGAGACCTTGGGGGCGCCGATGCAATTGATCTTGATCCCCACGACATCATGGGGAGAGAAAAGAGAAGACCAGGCGCCGGCGGCCTTTTTTTCGCCGGTCAGCTCCTTCATCCCGGCCTCGTAAGCGCGGCCGACGGCTGCGGGATTGTACTTCCCATCGACGAGCATGTCGGCTGCAGCGACTGAGACGACCGTGCTCTTGGCCGGAGGCGCTGAATTCGGCCAAGCAGGAATAGTCCGTCCCCCAATGGCCGCGGCGCCAGCCAGAACGGCCGCATCGCGAATGAATTCCCTGCGCGTCGTCACGGGCTTTTCTCCTTCGTCCGGATCAGAGTATTCCCTCCGTCCTGGATAGAATCCCTTAAACGCGCCGCGTCTGTCAATAGAAACGGGGGTTGGGAACACCTCTCGTTGGCCTTAGTAATGATACCGGGCCTGGAGGAAGTCGATGCGGCCGGGCCGGACGAGATAGACAATCCGGTGTTCCTGGGTGAGACGGCGCGACCACACTCCCGGCGCCAAGTATTTGAGGGGCTCAGGCTTTCCGATGCCGCTATTGGGATCGCGCAGGATGGCTTCGATCAGAGCAAACGCGCGAAGGGCGATTTTCCGGTCTGTTTCCACCCAATATCTAAGATCTTCGATAAACTCCTGCCGAAAGACGGCGTCACGGCTTTCCCGGCTCAAGACCGACCTCGCGGCGCAGCTCTTCGATCGTCATGAGCGAGGGCTTTTTTCTCAAGGCTCCGAGGAGGGCGGTGAGTAACCTTTGGGCGTTCCGCGGCGATCGCAGAAGATGGGCCGTCTCGAGCAGGCTCGATAACTCAGAAGCCGTGATCATCGCTACGCTCTCCCTGCGGCGCCCCTGGATAAAAACGATCTCGCGATTCTTGGTGACTTCATCCAGAAGCGTGGCCAGATTCTGGCGAGCGTTTGAATAGGTCGTCTGGATAGCCACTGACATCTCCTTTTTGTACAGCTTTACTGTACATAATTTAAAGGGCTTTGTCAAATCAGAAGACGAAAAGCGCCGCCAATTATTCTCAGCCTCGCTCGGGTGCGAGCAGGAAGGGGCCCATTTCACCCGACGAAAATCAAATAAGAATTGAAGATATTTTGAGACTGGATCCCAGGATCAACGTCTATTAGGTTGAAATCGTCTTTGATGACCTATGGCGTTCGGAAAGTAGATGAACTTGACAATTAGTGTGTAATGATTTATATGTGTAAGTATGGAACGCACTAAAATGAAACGAATCAATATTATCATCGATAGCGACCTCTATGATAAAGCCAGGGCCATCGCTTTCATCAAAAGAGAGAGCATTTCAGAGATTATTAGAAAAGCCCTGCGGGAATGGATGGCAAAAAATCTGGGGAAAAAAGCTGAAATCCTTCTTTCCGAACATGACGAGGAACGGCTCTTAAAGATCCTGGAATCAGATGAATTTCTCCCTTCACCTAAAGCAAAAAAATCGCTCGGCCTATGATCATTCTCTTCAGCAAAACAAGCCTGAATTATCTCGGGCTGCTTGAAAGATCTCATAGAAAAAAAATCGTCTCGGCCATCGACAAGCTGCCAGGCCATGGAGATATCAAAAAGATGAAGGGTAAGAAATTGGCCAATCTCTTTCGCCTAAGAATTGGCAAATATCGGATTATCTACCAGATTGACGTGGACATCATCAAAATATTAGATATCGACACTCGCGGCGACATCTATTAAAAAGGTGTCTTAGTTACTTCTCCGGGAAAAGCACGACATCCTTTCGACGGCTTTCCGGCTGGACATCGAGCCTCGCCACCTTCCCCTTCTCGATCGTCGCCCGGATCACGGTCTGGTAGGGCGCGTGGAGCTTGAAGTCGGCGTTCCAATCCTTCGGCCAGGCCGGAAATAAATAGATCGTCCTTCCATCGGTCTGCATCAGCATGGCCTGAAGCGTCTTCAGCAGGACGCCGCCGTGATCCTGGTCGGGAACCCAGTCGTAGTTCGGCCCCCAAAACGCCGGGAAGCGTGATTCCTTATTGACATTCTTCGCCCGGCTCGAGATATTCTGCTTCGCCGCATCGACCAACCCGAGATAGGCCATGAAGATATCGTCCTGCCGCCAGCCGAAGTCACCTTTGTCCAGGCGCCGGTCCAACGCCTCTTTTCCCCATTCGATATGCGGCCTGCCGATCGCGATCAAACGAAACGGGAACACGGCATAGAGCTCCGGATTCTCAATATTCTTTTTATCTGCGTATTTCGCGGCCGGTGCGAGCAGCGTCTTGCCGTCCGCTTCCCGCGTGGGCAGGGCGGGGAGCTTCTTTCTCAGGCGGCTCCAGAACGCCCGCTCTTTTGCGGTCGTCAACCTCTCCGGCAGCGCCAACAATCGCTCGGTCACGGCGTGCAGGCCGGCCAGTTCAGGCATGGGGTTTGTACAATCCCACCAGGTTTCGCAGGCTTGCGCGGGGTGCATGACCATCGTGCCGCTTGCATCGGTCGGATAGTGCTGGTCGAAAAAAGTCAAGATATCGTGCGCCGCCGGCATTGCCACGTCTCGAAGGAAAGCCTCCTCGAGAGTGTATTCGTAACGGTCAAGCATCATAAAAACCAACTCCAAACCCGATACCCACTCCCATTTATGCCAACCGCTCGCCTGAAGCTTGTCGCTGCGCTGCTCGAACGGCTGCCAGCCGTAGGTTTCGCTGAAAACGTCACCCCAAAAGTAAATGCATTCCGGGATGTAGACGCCGCCGTGCTTCAAATAGAGGCGGGTTCGATATCGGAAAAACGGCATCAGGTCCTGGCCGTACATGCGAAACAGGGGCTGCATCAAATCGAAATCTCCGGACGCACATGCGCTGATATACGGCAGGCGGGTGTTCTGCCACCAATACCCCGGGCCCCACTGGCGATAATCTGCATCGCCCGGCCTTGCCTGGTAAGGCACAGTAAAGAGCGAGCCGTTGAACTTGATGGGATACCGGCCGCGGCCCGCGCAGGCATTGATGAAACGCTGTAAAGCGTAAGCCCGGCTGACGATGAAAGCGTCATCAACAGAGGCGGCCTCGCTTCCTCTCCCACTTTCCGCCCCCGACATCACGTGGATCCAGCTTCGGTCCCAGAAGTCTCTCCACCATTGCTCATGAGCCCGGCGCCGCGCCTCCAGAGGTTTCCGGCCGATGTCTTTTATCGCATCGTCCATCGCCTGAAGCCATTCCTGGGGCTTGGCCGGATGCCTGGTCAGGACGTATATATTAAATACGTGACGCCCGGATGACGTTGATCGCAGGTTCTTGTCATCGATGCGCCCGGGCTTCTCCGCGGTCACGACGGCTCCGAACGTCCGATGCAGGAGGGGATCCGGACGCGCAAATCCCTGGACGCCCTGGATTTTTGCGCACATCTCGGGACCGACCGACTTGCGATTATAATGATACCAGCCGATGCGGCCGCGCTGTTTTTCAAGAATCGAATCGGGCTCGACGATAGTGGGAGCATGCTGGCGATCTTTATCCTTCGACGCATCGAGCATCACATCGCTGACCTCGATAGTCGGCAGCTGATAAGGGCCCGTCCGCCACAGCTCGATCGAGGCGACAGCCTCGGTCGGCTGCCTGCTTTCCACTTCGACCTGAATGACCGGATGATTGGCATCGACCCAAAGCTTCAAATCCACCGCGCTGTCCTCTTCTCCGTATCGGACAGCCATCGTGGCTTCGGGCAAATGGAGGGTTTGTCGAAAAGCGACAAGCGGCGTTTTTGGCTTTGGGTTAAGGCTAATCCGTACACTGCCAACTTTTACGAGCCGGCCGTTGTCGTCCCAACTGTCAGTTTTCGCGATATAGAACCGTAGATCCCCTGATTCTTCGACCCACGCGTTCAGGGCGATATCGCCGTTGCCGATGGGCATGGAACCGGTGTAGTCCTTGCTCGGCGTGTCCCAGACAACATTATAGTTGGCCAGCGGCCCGATTCCCTCCGCGGTCGGCTGGACCGGAGTATCGGCGGCGCCCTGGCTTGGCCCCTGAGGAATTGGGCTAAATACGATAATCAATGTCATCAACGCGCATGCTGAGAATAATCTATTCATGGCACTCCTTTTTAATGATGCTCAATTTATAAACCTTGCCGACAACCACCCAGAAAGTCTATAGTCGGAAGATGACGTATGTCAATCGAACAAAAAACTTCTTGGCCCAAAAGATTAAATTTGGAAGGAACGCCGGCGCCGCGGCAAGATTCTTAGACCGGCCGGCCCTTTACCCTTTCGGCTTCATCAGCTCTCTGAACGGCGCATAATCACGGAGCGGGTCAAGATCCGCTTCCTGGAAGAGCTCAATATCATAATCGTATCCTTGGGCAAACGCTTGGCGAAGAAGCTCCACCGCCTCCCCCTTCATCCCCAAAAGCGCGGCAATTCTCGCCCGCCAATACGTCTGCGCGCCAAATGTGTAAGGACGGTCAATCTTCTTCAGCTCTTCAGAAATGCTCAGCGCCCCTTCCCTATCGCCTCTCCTTGCAGCCAGGGTCCCCGTGTATCCGATATAGTCTATGTTCTCAGGATCTTCAGACCTCAGCTTCTCGATCAGAGCGGCCGCCTCTTCCCACCTCTCCGAGACATAAAGGGCTTCGGCCAGAGCAGACCGCCGGCCCGCAGTCGCTTCTTTCCCGGCTGCCCTGCCCCTGTACCACTCCACCGCTCGCCCGGCAATCTCCTTAAAAGCTTCCTGATGTCCGCGAACACGCAGCTCGCGGGCAGCTTCGAGCATGACACCTCCCGCGGTTCCGAGCGATGATCTCGAAAGGACGCTCTCATCTACGACCTTCTTAACCTCCTCGATCTTGCCCAGAGCCGCCAGCGCCCGCGCCTCTACGGCGATCAGATTCAGAGCATCGGGATAGTACTTCCGAGCCCCGCGGATAACTTCAAGCTCCTTTTTGTAGTTTCCCAGGAAGTGGTGCGCCCCTGACCAACATAAAAACCACCATGTTCCCGGGGCAGAATTCAGCCAGCCTTCAGGGACATCGACCTTTTCCAGAATATCGAGCGCCATTCGCGGCTTATTGATTACCAATTCGTTCGCGGCCACGGTAAGGTTGAAAATACCTTCCCGCGGAGCGATCTCATGCAGCCAGAGCAGAGCGCGCAAGGCCTCTTCGTGTTTGCCCTGACTCAGCGCAGTTAAATAGTTCAGCAAGCCAAGAGGGTGCGGCGGCAGCTTGTCCCTGTTCTGATCCAAAAACCCGAGGATCGGCGCAGCCTTATCCCATCGGCCAATATTCGACCAAGAGCGAGCAATCCAGACGTAGGCGGGCCAGAATTCGGGATCGAGCTTGACAGCCTTTTCGAGATGGCTGAGGGTCTGGGCATAGTCGCTTCCGAAATTATTCATCCCCAAGACAAACTCCTGGTACGCTTCATAGCTCGGAGGACGCGCAATTTTCGACTCGCCGATCGAAAACTTGGTCCCAACGGCAAAAGCGCCCATGGCGCGCTGACGGAGCTCCTCGATCAAATTCATTTTATCGGCCAGGGCCCCCTTGACCGGCTCGAGGGAAACGAACAGCTTCCGCCGCTGGGTGTCCGTGATGCTGGATAAAAATTGGAGCTCGCCGCCGGCGAGATAGTAGGTTCCTGAAACCACTTTCCCGGCGCCGGTTTCTTGGGCAAGGGCCTGGAGCGGAGCCTGCGCCGCGTTCGTTCCTTCCTTGGCGGTCGCCATCCTGGAAGGCTGCCTGACGCTCATCGTCGGCACAACTTTAATAGTATCGATCCGAGACAGCCCCTGTGTGATCCAGTCGGAGGCCATCCGTCCCAGGGAGTCGAGCGAGGCATCTCCCGTCTGATTTTCGAATATAGCGACAACGACAAGATTCGGATCGAGACCCGGGCCGGATTTTCTAAAAATAACGAAGGCGACGGCTGCCAGGGCTACGACTGCGAGCGCGACCAGGGCCGGGACAAGAAGCTTTCTGAGCGAAAATGTGACTGTAATTTCTTTCGAGGTAAGAGGCTTTCTCGCGGCGGGCGCCCTCTCCGCGGCGGCCGGCGCGCCTTTCTCAATTTTTTCCAAATCAGCCAGCAGCTCCTGCGCCGTCTGAAACCTTTTCTCTCTGTTCTTCTCCATGCACCGCAAAATCACGCGGTTGAGGGCATCGGGGAGCTGAGGATTGAACTTGCGCGGCTCCACGGGCGCCTCATGCTTGTGCTTGTAAGCGATGCTGAAGGGCGTATCGCCTTCAAACGGAACCCGGCCGGTCACCATCTCATAAAGAATGATCTCCAGCGAATAGAGGTCCGAGCGCTGGTCAGCTTCCTTCCCTTCCACCTGTTCGGGAGACATGTATTCCGGGGTGCCGACCACAACGCCCTCGCCCGTGATCCCCTTTCCTTTGAGCGAACGGGCGATTCCGAAGTCCATGATCCGGGCCTGGCCCTCGCGGTCGATCATGATGTTGGATGGCTTGAGGTCGCGGTGGACGACCCCGAGCCTGTGCGCTTCGCTCAATCCTTCGCAGACCTGTTTGGCGATGGAAACGGCCGTTCCTGCGGCCAACTGACCTGATTGCCTGATCAAACCCCTCAAGTCCTGGCCGGAGATAAATTCCATGGTGATGAAGTGGGCTTGGCCGTCCTCCATCAGCTCGTACATCCGGCCGACGTTCTTGTGGACGATCTTGCGGGCGATCCGGAGCTCCTGGCTGAACCGCTCGAGCGTCTTGCTGTCCGAGGCGATCTCAGGCTTGATGAGCTTGAGGGCGACTTCTTCGTTCAGTTTTTTGTCGACGGCCCTGTAGACTTTGCCCATGCCGCCCGTCCCCAGCTCTTCGACAATCTGGTAGCGGCCGGCAAAAACGGCCCCGGTGTGCAGCTCTGCTTTGGGCGCTTCCAGGGTTTTTGTTAGAGGCACGGAAGCTTTGGAAACGGACGGAAGCGGGGTCGCGCACTCCCTACAGAATTTGGAATCGGGAGGATTATCGGTGTCGCAGCGGGGACATTTGACGCTCACGATTTTCCCTCGGATGAACTGAAAAAATCATAACAAACCACCCACCGAGAGTCAATCTTTGGAGGCGCGGTGGAGGAACTAGTCAACGCAGAACTCAGCAGCCGCGCTGTTTTCTTCTAAGTGATTTCTGAGGTTCAAACAAGATGAGCAGTTGACATAAATTTCTTTTTTGAAGCCGCTCATTCGAATTTATTGTAAGGGTCGGTCACGATTGGCAATGTCGTACACAATTCGCCATTTCCCATCATCCTCTAATCGCCAGTAACAGACATAATTCCCCGTATCTTCATAACTTGTCATTCCGGATGGTGCCTGAAGCCCAAGCGTAAACTTAAGTGTATACCTACCCAATTCTATTGCAATCGGCCCATTGGCTATGACCGAGACCGTACGCAAATCAAAATTCCATTGCCCCCAGGTGGCTGCCTGCTGCCAAAATTTTCGCATTGCTTCCCGTCCCTCTAACGCGGCACCATTTGGCGGTATCTGGCGTGCATCCTCGCTAAAAACCGCGACTATAGAATCGAAATTACCAGAAGCATACCAGCGCCCCAAGTCAGCATTCCTGGCTTCAATCACCTTGCGCGCTTCTGCCGATTCCCGTTGAATAGTGGCTTTTATTTCTTCTTGGGTCTTCAATTTTTGAGTGCACGCCCATCCTGTCAAAATTGATGCCACAACAAGAAACGCCAATAGTTTTTTCATTTTCCCCTCCTTTTTTATTGAGATTCAATCTATAGCATAGCAAGAACATGATGTCAAACTAAGTGAAGGAACATCATAAAGTTGTATTATGCGCCGAATTTCCAAGCCTCAGTTTGTTGGCCGAAAGCCCGGAGGCCGCGCTTCAAGGGATCCGGAGAGTCGTTGGCCGAGCTATTCGTGGTATGAAAAAAACGGAGAAATCCCTCCTGCTCCGATTTCCAATAAATCATTTAGCGGAAAATTCGTGGTGAGAATTCCGCCTGAAGTCCATCGCGCCCTCGTCATCAAGGCTGCCGAAAAAGGCATCATTCTCAACCGCCTGGTCAGCGCCAAGCTCAGCTGCCGTAGATTAGCATTTTATCCTTACTTGACAGATTCCTTTTTTCCTTGTAAATTTACATGGAGGTTGAAACCATGATCTGTAAAAGAACCTATAAAAATCAAATCACCTTGCCCAAGAAGGCTATGGAAAAATTCGAGGATGTCGAATATTTTGAGGTGAAAGCCGGCGAAGGCAAAATCGTTCTGGAGCCGGTTAAGATGACCGCTCTGAGGGATACGACTCTTGGCAAGGCCCGAAAAAAAATCGCCTCGCTCGGCCTGACGTTCAAAGATGTTGAAGACGCGATCGAATGGGCAAGAAAAAAGTAAGCCGGTCGGGCTCCTCCACCGCCTCAAGAGTCGTCCTGGATACCAGCATCTTCATCTCAGCCATTCTATTTCACGGCCGCCCGAGTCAGCTTGTCGGACTGTGGCAAAAAGGCCGCCTCCACGTGCTCATGTCTTCAGAGGTTCTCAACGAATACGTTAGGGTTCTGGCCTACCCTAAATTCAAACTGGCCAAAGAAGACATCAAGTCCATTATCGAGCAGGAGTTCATTCCCTTCGTTGAACCGGTCAAGACTTCCGCAGTCCTTAGGATAATTGTTGAAGATCCTTCCGATGATAAGTTCCTTGTCCTGGCCGTCAACGGACAAGCCGACCTTATCATAAGCGGCGACAAACATCTGCTTGGATTGAAAGAATTTCGGGGAATCAAAATCGTTACAGCCGAGGAATTTCTCACCCAATGTCTAAAATATTAGGAACTCTGAAGAGCAATCAGGAATGATTCTGGCAATAACCGTCCTCGCTATTTTTTTCGCTTCACTGATCTTTATTAAGGTTCGACCAAGTCGAAAACCCAGTCTTGAAGGCATTGAAGACATTCAAGCGGCGCAAGCTTACGACCGGATCAGCAAGTGGCCGCAGTTTCGGGTCTTGAGGCGGCTGATCGTGCGGGAACTGCGCCGGCACAAACCGACGGGAATCCTGGCTGACATCGGCTGCGGTCCAGGGCTATTGACCACGCTCATCGCCCAGAAATTCCCGCGTTTGAAGGTGCTTGGACTGGATACGGCGCAGGAGATGATCAAAACGGCCAACGCTAACGCAGTTTCGCTGGGATTTGAAGGACGAGTCGAATTTCGAGAAGGGAATATCCGAAGCCTGCCGCTGCCGGATCAAACGCTGGATTTTGCCGTCAGCAGCCTGTCGTTACATCACTGGTCCCAACCAGAGCGCGGCCTAGCGGAAATCCATCGGGCGCTCAAACCCGGAGGGCAAGTGCTATTGATTGATATGCGCAGGGATTCGCGGCTCTTCTTTTATTTGCTGATGCTATTCGCCACGTCGATTGTCATGCCCGCTGCGATGCGAAGGATCAACGAACCGCTAGGGTCGGTGCTGGCCAGCTACACCCCCGAAGAGATACAGGATTTTTTCGCACGATCTCCATTTAAAAAGTATAAAGTCCTTGGCGGGCCGGCCTGGATGATTATATGGGGAAGGAAAGAGCAAGCCGATTCTGAATAAAAGGATCCGACCTCCTTCATCATGAGGTTAGGACGAGAGGTTGAAGATAAGCTCTTTGAGTTTTTCGTATATCTCTTTGCGGTGGCCGACGGCGATGACGATAATAAGGAGCTCCTTTTCTTTGATCCGGTAGACGATTCTATAGTCGGATGTCCGCAGCGAACGCAAGCCGGCCAATTCGTAGGCCAACGGCTTTCCTTTGGCGGGATTGACCGCCAAGGACTCGATCGCTTTCCTGATGATTTTCGCGATCGAAGGATCCAGCTTCTCAACGTTCTTTTTCGCTTCTTTTGTAAAGAGAATGCGATAGGGAGACTTTTTCATTTGTCCGGGAAGACCTCTTTATAAGGATTAAGCCTTCCGGCTTTTTCATCCATGAGGCCCCGGCGGATGCGGACCATGAGGTCCTTGTCGCTCAGGATTTCCAGAGTCTCGATGAGGCTTTCGTATTCCTCTATGCTCAGAAGAACCCCCTCAACCTTTCCCCGATGTGTGATGGCAAAAGACCCGTGCTCTTCCCTGACCCGTCGCATAAACTCCGAAAGCAAAGCTTTGGCCTTGCTCAGCGGGACCGTCTCTGAATAATTTGCCATGGCCTTCTCCATATTGGTCTGTTTTTGGACTAATTAATAGACCTATTATAGACTACGCCTCTCCCCCGGTCTCCGTCAAGATGAAAATATCGAGCAGCCTCTGATGAGCTTGGCGAAGCGGCCTCGCGGTCTTCCGGCAGATGGAGGCAAAGGTGCTTGTCGAGGGCCAGCGAAAGGAATACAATCGATCGAGGCTGCAGAGTTCTTTAGGCTCCAGGCACAATTTTTATCGTTATCCGCGATCGTCAAGCACTGAGTTGCCAAGTCAAAATAGAAGATGAACGAAAAATCTTTAGATGCTCATTATGAGCGACGCTACTCAATCCTGCTTTCTATTATGTTGGCCAGCATCATGGGCCCGATTGATGCGAGCATTGTTAATGTCATCCTTCCCACGATTACTCAGTTCTTTGGCGTGAGCATATCGACGGCCCAATGGGTTCCGATGATCTACCTTCTGACCATCAGCAGTTTGCTCTTAACCTATGGTCGTTTGGGTGATATCTTAGGATACAAAAAGGTTTACTTATTCGGCCTGACCGGTTTCATCATCACGTCCGGCCTGTGCGGCCTTTCTCCGACAATCCATTGGCTTGTCCTGTTTCGCGCCGTCCAAGGGCTTGCGGCCGGCATGATGATGGCGGTCCCATTTGCCATCATAACTAGGTCTTTCCCTCCTGAAGAGCGGGGAAAAGCCCTGGGTATTAATGCCATCAGTATCTCGTTTGGCTTGGCGATAGGGCCTTCGGTTGGCGGATTTGTGACTTCGCTTTTAGGCTGGCGTTTTGTTTTCTTGATAAACATTCCCATTGGCATTGCCGGTCTGATCTGGGCTCATCGTATTATCCCTGAAATGAAAGGGCAGCCGGGCAAAATGGATATAGGGGGATCAGTGGCTGCCTTTGTCTCGCTATTCTCTTTCGTTTTCTTTGTCAATCGCTTTCAAAGTATGGGGCTCAGCTGGGCCACGGCCGCCATGCTATCGGTTACAGTCATAGCCGGCCTCAGTTTCCTTATGTTAGAAAGCAGGACAGCGCAGCCGATGATCAACCTGAACCTTTTTAGAAATGTCACTTTCTCCTTTGCTAATATCAGCGCTCTGCTGAATTTTATGTCCCAGTACGTGATGGTTTTTCTTACCCCTTTTTACCTTCAAAGGATCTTGCACCTCACTCCCGGCAATTTAGGATGGTTCTCTTCCATCTTGTGTGGGTTAATCAAAGCATAACCTGCCGGCGACGAGATAAACGATGGTCCGGAGATATTGGACGTGTTTAAACCCATAGGCCCTTTTCATCGCCGTCTTGATCTTCGAGTTCAGGCCTTCGGCCACGCCGTTTGTGATCCTAGCTCTTGTAAAACTCACGACACCGCGCCAATACCGTTTTATCGCTTTGGCCGCTTCAATAATCGGTCCCAACCGGCTGTGAGTCGCCCAATAATACCAGCGTTTCAGGTATCTAACGGCCCTGGGGGATCCTTGAACTCCCAGAACCGAGCCAAGGCCAGCTTGATGTGGTAGGCCCGAGCCGTCTTCAGGTCCAAGGACTTCAACTTGGTCAGGCTTTCCTCTTGTTGAGGATTCAAGTTCTCCGGGTTCTTCAGCCAAAGGAATCGGGTCTTCTTCAGCGCCTTGTTCTTCTTCTGCTCCGCCCAACGGACTTTTTCGATCGCCTTATTCATCTGACTCATGATGTGATAGCGATCAAAAACGACCCGGGCCTGGGGGATATGGTTTCCCAGCCCATTCAGGTAAGGATCCCACATATCGCAGCAGACCAGATCGATTCGGCCGGGATCGAAATCCCTGGATCGCAGGTCCTCGACAAACGCTCGGACGACGCCCTTCTTTCGGCTCTCCCCGAGATAGAGCACTCGCGAAGCCTCCAGGTCGCTGAACGATGTCATATACTCGTGCCCTTTGCGAACCGAGAACTCATCAATGCCCAGAACATGAAAACCCGAAAGATCTACCCTCCGCCGCGCTTCTTCCACGTAATGCGCCAGAATCCGCCAGATCCGGTTGGCGGATTCCGCCGTGACGTCCGCCACCCCGGCCACCGACATCTCCCGGCTCAGCTGCAGCACCAGCATCTCAAACAACAGGGTAAATCCGCTTCCCGGCCGGGCCCAGGGAACCTCCACCTGCTTGATCCCGCAGCGGTCGCAGCCAACGCGGGGGACTCTCGCGTGAAGATAGGTCTCGTACTGAAAGAAGTTCAGGTGACGCCACGTTCGGTCCTTCGTGTCGTGAACCTCGCATTCCTGTCCCTCGCACGTCGGGCAAGCGAACTTCGCCCCCCTAGGAAAATCGATCCTCAGATCCAGGCGGCCTTCCTCCTTAGAAAATCGAATATCGACGACCTGCCAGGGCTTGGAAAGCCCCAGCGCCAAAGTAAACAACGACAGTTCATCCATCAAGACGATTCCTTTCCGTTTAGACTTCATCTGGAATCCTATCACGCCTCGATGGTATGATTAAACATGCTCAACCCACACAAGATGGAAGAGAACCTTTAGGATTAATCATGACATCCGCTCCGCTGGCTGTCATGGCGGTTGCTCCTATAAGTGGCGCTCTTTCTGATCGAATCGGAACAAAGGCACCGGCTTGTTTGGGTGCCGCCCTATGCGGCCTATCCCTGTTCTTCATGAGCCAATTGCCAGCTTCAGCCGGTTCTGCAGATATTGTTTGGAGATTAGCTCTTTTTGGTCTTGGCACAGGGATTTTTCAATCTCCAAACAACAGCGCTGCGATGGGAAGCGCTCCCAGGCCTCATCTTGGAGTCGCTTCAGGAATATTGGTCACGGTCAGAAACTTGGGAATGGTTCTGGGTATCGCCATAGGAGGAGCTGTGCTCCATATGTTTGCTCTGCCTGCAACCCTTCAAAAGGCTAATCTTTCGCCTTCAGAAGCCGCCGCTTTTTTTTCAGGATTGAGGCATGCCTACTTCGTCGGAGGGGTCTTGAGTTGGGTAGCCGTTGTGACCACTCTTGTCAGAACCAAGGAGAGGAAAACCTGATTCAGGACAGGATCTTCCGAAAGCTGAGGCTGGCAATCGTCACCATCGCCGCCGTGGCTATGACAAGAGCCAATATATCCTGGGCAAGCGAACTGAAATCGCCGGTCACAAGCAATGCCCTCATGGCATTAACGACATAACTCAGCGGATTAACAACGGCAATAGCTTTGAGCCAGCCGGGCATGAGTGAGATAGGATAAATGGCATTGCTGGCGAAGAAGAGCGGCATGGTAATCGCCTGTCCAATCCCCATCATTCTCTCCCTTGTCCGAAAAATCGGCGCCAGGGACATGCTCAGGCTCGAGAAACACATCCCAAAAAGGATGATAATGACAAAGACACTAAGCACGTTCAATATGCTTAAGGAGAGATGAACCCGAATAATGAGGGCAAGAGCCAGGACCGCAACGGCCTGGAAAATCCCCCTCACGCCCGCCGAAAGAGCCTTTCCTAGAACAATGGCCGAACGGGGCACAGGAGTGGAAAGCAATTTATTCAACAGTCCCAGGTCGCGTTCCCAGACCACGGTGATGCCGTAGAAAATGGCAACGAACATGACTGATTGGGCAAGAATGCCGGGCGTCATAAACTGGCGGTAGGTGAATGGCCCGGAAATGATTCCTCTAATCTGGCTGAACACCGTGCCGAATACCAGAAGCCATAACGCCGGTTGCACCGACCGCAGCCAGATCTGAGAGGTGTCGTGCCTTACTTTTCTCAACTCGAACTCAGCCAGCGTGAAGGCGCCGGATAGATAACGTTTTAGGCTCATTTGTTCATTCTCCGGAATGTCCGACGCGTCCGGCGCGTCTCTATCCAAGACCCACCTGCTTCTATCCTGGTCCCGGTGTACTTGAGAAAAACATCGTCCAGCGTGGGCTTTTTCAAAGACACAGCCTCGACTTCGATACCTGCTGTTTTGAGAGATTCAATCAGGTGCGGAATCAGCCTTTCGCCGTTGGAAACCAGCAAATCAATTTGCCCGTTAGGGGATTCGGTGATGGTCGTATACCCAAGCTTCCTGACCTCATCAGCAAAACCGGGTGTTTTAGAATTTAAGGTGAGGACATCGCCGCCGACGGAGGCTTTGAGCTGAGCAGGCGTACCAATTGTACCGAGCTTGCCTCTATTCATAATCCCGATACGGTCGCAGAGTGCATCAGCTTCGTTCATATCGTGGGTGTTTATAAAAACGACAGTACTGAGCTCGTCCCTCAGCCTTTTGATGCGCTCCCAGATAAGCCTTTTAGCGCCCGGGTCAAGACCGATCGTCGGCTCGTCAAGAAATAGCAGCTTGGGCCGGTTGACCAACGCCTGGGCAATCTCAAGCCGCCGCATCATGCCCCCGGAGTAAGTGTTGACCATATCTTTGGCTCTGTCTCTCAGGTCCAAATGACCAAGAATCTCGTCAATAGCTTCCTTTCTGCCGCGGCTCGGCAGACCATAGAGTTTGGAATACATGAGGATATTCTCATATCCGGTTAGCTCCCCATCCACAGAAACATCCTGCGGCACATATCCGGCGAGCTGCCTGACTTTATTTGGCTGAGCGAGAGCGTTAATACCCAAAATGCTGATTTGCCCTTCAGTCGGCTTGATAACGGTAAGCAGCAATCGAATGGTCGTTGTTTTGCCCGCTCCATTGGGGCCAAGAAGCCCGAAAATCTCGCGTGGCTCGACGGTGAACGAGACTCTATCCACCGCTTTAACTCTGGGATAAACCTTGGTGAGGTCTTGGACGATTATTTCACTTTCAGCCAAAATATCACCTCGATTTGCGATTAGCTATCGATTGTATTCCTTTCGCCTGCCCTCGACAAGTTTTCTCGCCAGGCTACTTGTATATTCCCTCTCTCGGGCCGCTCTTCATTCTCGTGGAAATTGATCCTGGTTAGCCAATTTTATTTGCCCTTGCAAATTTGATAAATAAGATTCATAATATGAATCTATCTGATTCATTTCTAGCATCATGGAGCCCGGATGAAATCGATCACAGTGCATGGAATAGACAAGGAAACAGAAAAACTCATTAACGGACGAGCAAAATTAGCCCGCACTAGCGTCAATAAGACTGTGAAGGAGCTTCTGACCAAGGCGCTTGGCATGGACAAGGGCACGAACAATCACCGGGACGAATTCCTCGATCTCTTCGGCGTCTGGACAGAGGCTGATGAGAAGCAGTTTAGGGAAGCCGTTAAAGACCTGGAAGACATTCATCCTGAGGACTGGAAGTGAAAAAAATTCTTCTCGATACAAATGCTTATGTACGCTTTTTGAGGGGGGATGAAAAAGTCATGTCTTATCTCGCCCAGGCCGATAGCGTCTACATGTCCGTGTTTGTCCTGGGTGAATTGTTTGCGGGCTTCAAATCCGGCAGCAAACAAAGAGAAAACAAGCGAATTCTCGAGAGATTCCTTCTCAAGCCAACGGTCGCCGTTCTTGAAGCGACACTTGAGACGGCGGATATTTTCGGCGGCGTCATGGCCTCGCTCAGAAAGGCGGGAAATCCGATTCCCATCAATGATGTCTGGATTGCCGCCCAGGCCCTTGAAACAGGCTCGATTCTGGTGACCTACGACGATCATTTCTCGGCGATCCCGGGGCTGCGGTTCTGGGATGAAATCGGCCGCTAATTTCGGCCGCCCCCCTTACCTGAGCCGGATTATTTCAAAACTTCAACGGTACTTCAAATGCCCGGCCCGTGGATTCATCGGTGAAGGAGATTTTCTGCTCTTTAATTAATTGCTCTCTGGCATTCAACAGTTCTATTCCATAGACTTTCCCATCGGGGGATATATCGATATTGATTTCAGCGCTAATCTGGCGGGTCTCAACGCCCTTGCTTTTCTGCCTGAAGCCCAAAAAGTTACCCTTTTATTTGAAGAAATACAACGTACTCTGCAATTATCCAACTATTCTTTTGTACTGCTTTCCAACCCTCATTTTTTCCCAGATATACCCCCATGATTGCGTAGTAAATCAACTAGCTCTTTTTTTCCCTTATCAATCGCTAAATCTAACGGAGTAACTCCAATCTCCGACTTTGCATTCACATCGGCTCCTTTGTCAATCAGTAGTTCTGCCACTGCTTTGCGTCCATTTAGAGCTGCCAAGTGCAGCGGAGTATAATGATAATAAGAAGCCTTTGCGTTGATTTCAGCTCCATTTCTTATAAGCACCTCAACCACCTCAACTTTGCCGCTGCCAGCTGCTAAGTGTAGTGGAGTTGAACCTTGGATTTCAGAAGGTGCCATTGAGTTGATTTTTGCGTTGACATCCAAGCCATTCGCTATCAATAACTCAGTCACAGCTTTATTACCTGCAAATGTGGCTGTAATATGCAGAAGAGTCGCGCCTTGAAACTTTTCATCTACTTTTGCACCAGCATCTATAAGTAATTTTCCTATCTCAGCTTGGTTGGCGTTGCCAAAAGCACAAACACAAAACAAAGGTGTAATGTCGCGGCTCGCGCCTAAATCGAATTTTCTATTGACGTCTGCACCGGCTTTTATAAGCTCTTTCACTTCATCTATCCTCCCGATGATGATTGCACCCCTCAGTTTCCTATTCGTTTCTTCATTTTTTTGAACAGCAGCTGCTAGAAATGTCACTGCCAAAAAAGCCAAAAGTGTAATTGTTGTCGTTTTTTTCATGCTACTCTCCCTTCTTGTGTGATACGACAATTAGACTTGACCTGACAATGGTTGTCAAGCCAAGTTCAGGTTATTCCAATTTACACACGTAGGCCTCCCCAACTTGAAATCACAATTTGTGATTTCAAGTTTAGGAATTCTTTGATCTGCGCAAAATCTCTTCGATTAGCAAGACGCAAGGTGCTGACAATGATTCTCAATTCAAGAAACAACAGAGCCCTCCGCCCCTCACCCCTTCTTCTGTTTTTCCCGTGCCTCTCTCCACCACGATTCAAAATCGGGCTGGCGGGACCGGGCGGTTTCGACGGCTCCGCGGCAGGCATTGATCTGCCCCGCGACTTTTGGCACCTCCAGATTGATCTCAGGATGCGCTTGGACGAGCTCTTCCAAGTGGCGAATGAGATATATCTAAAAGGACTGGATTTATTTGCAGGTGAGAATTTTGCCGTTCCTAATTCGTCTCATTTTGCGATAGCGAAAAATCTTGACTTATGACATCAAAGAGCTATATGATAGTTTTAGAAAAAAAAGAACGCTTAACCTTTACGGTTAAACTTTTATACCCCGGGGGAACCTCGCATGTTCCCCCTTTTTATTATCTATGAAAAAAAGGGCGGTTGTGCTTATAGATGGCGAAAATTTCAGGTGTAGTCTCAAATCCCGGAAAGAAGATTATCTGAAAAAAACCGCGATCAATTGAAAAAGACACGATCGGTTATCCGGAATCGATTCTCAGAATGGAATAGGACGCAGGACTTGATCGCCCACGCTTATGACTATTTAGAGTTCAGACGGTGCGGCTCGATTACCTATAATCTCCTAACAAATGTTTTTGAAAACGAGAAAGGCATAGACGTAAAGCTGGCCATCGACCTCCTTTCATTTAAGGATATCTCCGATCTAGCAATATTGTTCAGTGGAGATCAGGATTATGTGCCGGCGATCCAAACCTATAAAGATTCAGGGAAGCACATGTTTGCAGTAAATTTTGAGACATCGAATAAAAGAATACTCCCCGGCGGATCATATGCGCTCGCCAGATTAGTTGATAAAGTCGTGACCATTAAGCAAGAAGACATTGTTAAGCTCATTGAAGAGTTTTAGCCTGGATAAATAAAGAGGCCGACCGAAATAAGCCGGGATCTCGCATTTCTTCGGGCATGGTTTTTATCTCTTATCTAGTCATATGATTAACGCTGTTTCTAAAATTTATCCCAAATTTAGGGACACATATCGGGGAAATTCAACGATGAGATATATCTAAAAGGACGGGATTTATGCGAGATTCTGCCTATTATCTCCAGATTTAAGGCCTGTTTCGCCCGCTTGAAAAGCCTGGAAGCCCGGCTATTATGGGTGGGAACAACTTTTCCCCAATTAGCGGATCCTGAGCGCCACGAACGTGCTTTGTGTGCCGCCCAGACGCTGCGAGTCCATGAGCCGCACCCAAATCATCCATGTCGCAGGATCGGCCACCTGCGGATGAGCGAGAGGGAACTCAAGCCCGTCCCTTCCAAAGGCTGGGCGGCGATGATCCGGCGCGACGATGATCAGGCCGGACGGACTCTTTCGCGGCCATCTTGTGATGTTGACATCGATCGGTGGCCGGAAATATACTTTTCTCGTGAAGGGTGATACCGATTCCGATCTGAACGGGAGGGATCATCGCGTTGCGCGAAAAAGCAAATGCTTATAAATAAGTTACGTTTTTTACATAAAACCGGACACAATTATAAAGGGGAGGTTTGCCATGCCAAAAGTCAGTATCACGATTAACAGGTCGAGTGAGATTATTTGGGATTATTTTAAGAAGCCTGAAAATTGGAAGAAATGGTGGGGAGCTTCTATCTCAAGTGTTAATCCTCGATGGCAAAATGGCGCTAAAATAACCTGGGAAAACGGGAATATATCAGATCTGCTAATTGTAAAGGATCAACAGGAAATGCAATTATCTTCTATGTTCATGAAAACGGCGCTTTTATTAAGACCGAAGAGTGAGCAAATGACTTTGGTAGAATATGAGTTCAATCCGAGTGGCGGGGCTTCGTTTAGTGATGGTGGGAGAGCACATCAAGCTACGGTCGAAAAGAATCTAGCCAAACTTAAAGCCTGTATTGAAAATGAGACGGCCGAAAGTCCTGAGTCGGCTCCGAAAAAGCGGTGGCACTTCTGGAAGTGAAAAAGCGAAAGAAGTGATCGATTCGGCTAGTCCTTGTCCCTCATGCAGAAAGATGATCCGCAAGGGAGACTTTAAGAAAAAACAGGCAGGGTAGAAATAACTTTACCCCAGTCACCTAATCTGGTCTGATCAACACTTGGCCTTGCGGCGAGTGTCAACTCAAGCTGATTCTTGAAATCGACCTAGATTTTTATTTTAGTGAGACAATCTTCCAGCTTCCGTCTTTTTGTTTTTTCAATACGAATAAAGTGCCATCTTTGGCTGTTTTTGCCTCGCCCTTTGTTACAACCGTATAATCATAATAGCCAACTGCATACGCTAGGTCACCCGAAGCTGAAACTTCAACTCTATCGGGCGAATAAATTTTATATGCCGTGCCTTCCGAAAACGCCTTAATGTAAAGCTCCCGAAGCCATTTTTTATCCCGACGACTATCGCCATATGGATAAACGAAATCATCTGTAAGAAATGAACAAATGCCGTCTGCATCTTTTGCGTCAAAGGCTTTCGCACAGGCCGTAAACAGTTCATGAATGGCATTAAGTTCAGTTTGAGTGTTTACAGGAAGCTTTGGTTTCTCCTTCAGCATGATCTGGCAGTAGACAACCAGACAAAAAAGAAGGACAAAAGAGACGGCAAAAAGTAGCTTTTTCATTTACCCCTCCATTGATTTGATGGGATCATTAAAGCTCGCTTGACAATGGATGTCAAGCCATATGCTGGTCAGACCAAATTATTTCAAGGCTTCAATGGAATTTCGAACGCCTTACCCGTGGATTCATCGGGAAACTTCTCGCCGCGGTTCAGGACGGATGGTTACAGAACCCGGGGTCAAACCTACTCGTTACGCATTCTTCCCTGGAAAAAAGTGCGTAACGAGTAGGTTTGACCCCGGTTGTTCTTCCGGTCTTCTATCACAGCGACCAGCCTGTCCGGTAAATTTTATGGACGAACGGATTGGCCTCCGGCAGAGTGGGGAATTCCATCTTGACTGGATCCCACTGCAGGGCGACTTTGGTGTCCTTGAACCGGAGGGCGATGTTGCCCAGGAGCATGACTTCCGTGAGCGGCCCGGAATATGCCGCAAAATCCGTTGTCGATTTCTTGCCGGCCTTGATGGCGGCGAACCACTCCTCCATGATCCCCGGCGAGCGCGGGATCGTTTTGGCGGGCCTCCGGTAATCGCGCATGAGCTTTTCCGGGAGTAAGCGAGGGCTCTCGCCGTAGGTCCCGCAGACGATCATGCCCTCGTGGCCGATGAACAGGCAGCCGCCGTTTTCGTCGCCCATCGTCCGGCCGTCCTCAAGGTAAAAAAGGTCGGGCCGGGGGGGCATTAAGCCTCCATCGTACCAAATCATCGTGACCGGGGGCATCTCGCCGCGGGCCGGGAAGCGGTACGTCATGATCTCAGCCACAGGATAAGTGTCTTTGGTGAATTTCGACGAGCTGGCTTGGATGGTCTGGGGGTGTCCAAGCTTCAGCGCCCAAAATGGTTGGTCGATAAGATGGGCTCCCATGTCGCCGATCGCGCCCGAGCCGAAATCCCACCAGCCTTTCCAGTCCGCAGGGCAATACGCCGGATGGTAAGGCCGCCACGGCGGCGGTTACGGCCGCGGTCGCCGTGTCCAGGAATTCCCGGCGGGTCAAACCGGTTCTTGGAGATTTGTCATTCGTGGCCGTCGGAACTCCTTGACATCTCAGATTAGGTCGGCGGCCGAGGCCGAGAAAAATTCCTCTAGCCTTATCCCGTCGCCCCCCACGAGATAAGCCTGCGCCCCCGGGTGTCGCTTGAGAAAAAGTCCGACACCGGGGATTCCGTCCCTGGACCTCCCGCTTTTCACCTCGATTGCCGCCAGCCGCTTCCCTTTCTCCAGGACGAAATCCACTTCCCTCCGGTTCTCGAGCCAGAAGCTCACGCGAATCTCCTGCCCCACGGCCGATGCCAACAAATGAGTGCCGACCGCGGACTCGACCATCCTCCCCCATGCCGCCGGATCCTTCCGGACCTCGTTCGACCCCGACCCGGACAGGGCGCTGATAAGGGCCGTATTTAAGACTTGAAGTTTCGGACTCGACGCTTTTCGCCTGACCGGTGCCGCGAAATATTTTCGGAGGCCCGTCATCAGCCCCGCTGCGCTTAAAAGATCCAGGTAGTGCGACAGGGTTGTCGTATTCCCGGCGTCCCGCAACTGCCCGAGCATCTTGTTAAAGGACAGGATGCGGCCCGAATAGTGGGCCCCGAGATCGAACAGATGCCGCAGGAGCGCCGGCTTGTCGACCCGGCTCATCATCAGGATATCGCGGGAAATTGTCGTCTCCACGATAGAATCACGGACATAGTCCCGCCAGCGCTGCTCCTCGGAGATGAGCGGAGCGGCGCCGGGATAACCGCCGAAATAAATATATTGATCGAGATCGAAGCCGAAGGCGTCCTTCATCTCGACATATGTCCAATGAGTAAGGCGAAGGATTTCGAATCGGCCAGTAAGGGATTCCGTCAATCCGCGCTGGAGAAGGAGGGACGAGGAGCCGAGGAGCACGACCTTCAGAGCTTGTCCGCTGCGCGTATCCTCATCCCAAAGTTTCTTGACTGTTTCGCTCCAGGCAGGGATTTTCTGGATCTCGTCGATCACCAGGACAAAGCCCCGAGCCGGTGACACGGCGAGTTCATTCCGAGCCACGTTCCATTGTTGTTCCAGCCAGGCCGGCGCATGCGCCTCCCCGGCATCCGCCGAAGCGTAGCGAGAAGGGATTGGAAGTTCTTTAAGCACCTGGCCAATGAGGGTAGTCTTTCCAGACTGCCGTGGCCCCGAAAGCACTTGAATAAACCTCCGCGGCTCCCGGAGTCTGTCATAGATGGCTTTGAATTGAGGCTTTTTATACATGACTTTCTCCCTGGAAAATTGATTTTACTCAATACCTTGAGTATTTTTACTCAATTCTTTGAGAAAATCAAGTATATGCCTTCTCTAGTGAGCAGTGACGATGGCAAGAGGCAAAAACTGTTATCGAATTGCAGCCAGGACCCGGAGGCGGTTATCCTCAGTGCCTCTCTGCAGTTTTAATGCCAGTAAAAGTCCTTACCTCCTCTCTGCGGTCGAGGCTCCATATTTTCAAAGTCGTGTCAGCCGAAGCTGACAAAACATATCTGCCGTCTGGTGTGATTGCCACGGCACAAACCTTCTCGGTGTGACCCTTCAGCGTGTGTATCTCACACTTGCGGGACAGATCCCAGATCTTAAGTGTCTTGTCCGAGGAAGCAGAAATAGCGAACTGCCCGTCTGGAGTTACAGCGATCGCATTCACGCCTTCATCATGACCACTAAGTGTTGCTAGTTCCTCGCCTGATGCTAGATCCCACACCTTGAGGGTTTTATCTCTGGACCCAGAAATTATTCGCCGCCCGTCTGGAGATATCGCCACTGTATAGGCTATATCTTTATGACCACTGAAGGAGAATTCTTCCTTTCCTGTCTCCAAGTTCCAGCTTTTAATATTGCCAAATCCAGAGGCAGAAACTACCTGCCGTCCGTCTGGAGCTATGGCCAATGAGCATATTCCGGGTACTCCTGATTCATCATAACCAAAGGTGATCTCTTCCTTGCCTGACTCTAAGTTCCATACCTTAACACTGCCGTGTCCAGACCCAGAAACTACTCGCCGTCCATCTGGAGTCATCGCCACTGCGCTTACTCCGCCGTCATGTCTGAAACTCGCGATCTCTTTACCCGAATGCAGGTCCCACAAGGTAACCTTCGAGTCAATTTCGGCAACCTGAAGTCCCTGCTTGACATACTCCCCGCTAGTGCCAAAAAGAATTCTCTTGCCATCCGGAGTCACCGTTACCGAATTTACCTCTCTAGCCTGTCCCGTATGGGTGACGACAAGCTTGCCCGACTCAATGTCCCATACTTTGATCGTCTTGTCTCTCGAACCAGAAACTGCCCATCGCCCATCCGGGGTTACCGCCACTGCGTTCACTTGATCCATATGCGGCCCACAACCTGGTGCGAATCCTCTGCTCCACTCTCGCCAACGATCCACATCTTCACCGAAATCCTGCCAAGTGATAGCCTTAAGCGCCTCTCTGGCCGCTGCGCGATCGTGATAATGAGACGACAATACAGGAATAAGTGGCTCGACTGCTCGAGTGTCACCAATTTTCCCGAGGGCCCAAGCAGCAAGGTGCCTAAGGTCAGCCCTTTCGTCTTTGAGAGCTGCAATAAGCGGGCCGACGGCAGGCTCTCCAATCCTCGCTAGTGCGTCTCCTGCAGCACTACGGTGGTCCCAGGTTTCCATTCTTTCTGTTTTGCCAGATGAATCAACCCATGCTCGACCCGGGGCAGCCCTGCGAGGGTCTGAGGTAAATACCCGCGCTGAACCCATCTCGATAAGTACCTTGATTGCACGGGGATCACCGATTTTTCCAAGTAAGTTGGCGATCTCTATCCGCAGTTGCAGGCTGTTGGTATCTGTCTGTGACCATCTATGATATTTGTCAAGAAGAGAGATGAGTGGCTCCACGGCAGGTGCGCCAATCATTGTCAACGCCTCGGCGGCAGCCGTACGTACGGTCTCGTCCTTATCTACTAAAGCGGCGATGTGTGCCTCCACGACAGAAATGTCGGCAGTTCCCTTCGGCTTTTCGCCCTTGCCAAACAACTTACTTAGGAATTTCATAGTTCTCATCCTTTCTTGTAAATGCCCTCTCTCGGGCCGAAGGAATAAAGAATAATCAGATCCTTTTCCAGCCTGTAAACAGGTCGCCGGGCCTGGCCCTTCACCGTGTATTGATATGACCTCAGAAGAGCGAATTCTCCTTTCAGCTTTTCCCCGGCGTGCGCGTTCTTTTCAACTTCCATAATAGCCTCTTTCAGTGAATCTCTTTCGGCGTCTTCTCTGATCTTTTTCCGCAGCCTCTGAAATTTCGAAGTCTCGAGAATTTTCATTCAGATGTCTTTTGGATTAAGTTCAGTGACCCTGCCCATCTGATAGTCCACTTGGGCCTCGATGATGTCCTTGATTTCCTCTACGGTCAATTCAGGGTTCTCGAGCGCCAGCAGGCCGATTCTTAAAGCGTACCGAAGAGCGCCGGAAAAATCCCTATCCTCGCTCTTGGCAAAATGATCGAGCTCATTGACAAGGTCCTCGTCCATGGCAACTGTTTTTCTCACCATTTCATACTCCTGCATATTTTATATGCTCCTTTCTTATTAATGTCAAGATCTGTTCATTTTCTTGGAAATTGACCCTGGTTAGCCGTGTCCTATCAGAAGGACGAAGGACTTAGGATAGAAATCTCATCTTTCTTTTCTCATAATGTTCGAGAAAAGCCCGGCCTCTCGATCGTCTTATTTCAAGACAATAAATAATCAAAAAGCTTGACAATAATATCAATAGTGATATCATGAAAAATGATGCTATCGGAGCCATCCTAAGAAGAATAAGGCGCAATCCCAAAAATGTGCGCTTCAACGATCTGCTCAGAGTCTGTGATTATTGCTTTGGTCCGCCAAGACAACGCGGAGGCAGTCACAGGGTATACAAGACGCCTTGGTCGGGAGATCCAAGAATCAATATTCAGAATGACAAAGGCATGGCCAAGGCTTATCAGGTGAAGCAAGTACTGGCTGCAATCGATAAATTGGAGGCCAAAAATGAGCCTGAGCAATGACCGATACACGTATAGAATCACTTGGTCTAAAGACGATCGGGAATATGTCGGGCTGTGTGCAGAATTCCCAAGCCTTAGCTGGCTGGCCGAAAGTCCCGAGGCCGCGCTTCAGGGGATCCGGAGAGTTGTCGCACGCGCTGTCCGGGACATGAAGAACAACGGAGAAATCCCCCCTACTCCGGTTTCTAATAAACTATTTAGCGGAAAATTCGTCGTCAGGATTCCGCCCGAAGTGCACCGCGCTCTCGCGATCAAAGCCGCTGAAGAAGGGATCAGCCTCAACCGCCTGGTCAGCGCCAAGCTGACCAGCCCGTAAAACTATCAAGGAATCCATAAGACCGTAGTGAGATAAATATCAAATGAGAAAGCGATTAAAAAAGAAAAGGGAACTGTCTCCCTTTTTTCCCTACCCTAAAAAATTCTCATTATGCGGCCGTTCAGCTATATGCGCTTTAATTTCTCCCCAGGACCAGGGCTCAAATCCGTGGCCATCGACGCCAACGTCAAGGGACTTCCCGAGCGCCTGAAGCCGGCCGTGGCTGTGCCCGAATAGATGCCAGGAATCAAAGTGGCTCTTATTCCAGACTCTAAGGCAGTAATGGCAAAGGACGACCGCATATCCCTCGATAACGATATCCATGAGATCCGCGATCTGAAGAAAGCGGCCGGAGTATTTCTTTTTCAATTTCTTATCATGTCCTCCTCTGATTAGGATAATATCGCCGTTCAGCCGTTCGATGATGGGCCCCCAGTCCCCCCAGGCAAAATCTCCCAGATGATAGACAAGGTCTCCTTTCCCGACTCTGGCGTTCCACTTGGCGATCAGGGCCTCGTTCATCTCTGCTATTGAAGCAAACGGGCGTTGGCAAAAATAGATGATATTAGCATGATTGAAGTGCGAGTCTGCCGTAAAATAAATATTCTTCATAGCGTAAACCTCCTCAGAGAGCGGCTGGCGACATCGATGAGCACGTCGTTGAGGACGGCCGGGTCGTTTCCAGGGCCGACCGCGACTCCCCTAATTCGCATATCAATTCCTTGGGCGAGAAGTCGGCGGGCTTTTTCAAACCTGGAGCGGATTCCGTGCAGGTCCGAAAGGGCGACAACTTGCATGATCAATAGCTTTCAAGGCACAAGATCAGGGCTTTCGAGGTAAATAATATCGCGAGATCTGAAGGCTGTCAAAACTGAAGCAGGAATCCAGAGCGCCATGACCGTCATGTCATCATATCGGCCGGTCCGCGCGGCCGCGTCAAGGATCGCCTGCGGAGCCTCCTACTCTAAGCTCAAAATTTCCTCGGCCTTGATCAAGAATTGTTCCGCCCTCTCGATCACAAGGAGGGCGCCTTCTTTCGAAAAACTGTCTCGGTAATCTGCGCCCTCCCGCATTCTCATCGAACCATGAAAGGATTCTGCAAGATCTACTTCTAACAAACCTCGATCAACGAAGAGTTCCTGGAGCGCAACATAAAGACAAAAATGACTTCTCTCCCTGTAGCTTTTGGAAAATACTAAAGCGCGAGCTGAATGATACATTGAATAATAGGCTTGGATGGTCGACCACTTGTATCGGCTATGGGCAAACCCTAATTCCGCATCTTCCAGATCGCTTCGGGCTGAATTCAGTTCCTTATCGACGAGGCGCTTTCCTTGGGGAAAAAGAATGATCTTGCCCCGGTTCAAACAATCTTTGAATTCCTGCCTCATCCTTCGTCTTGTCCCAAAGGACTATCCCCTCCCTGACAAGAGACAGGAATTCCCGGTTATCTTTCTCACTTTTGAGCAATTCCACGGGAGAAAGGATCGCGGGCTCGATCTTAAGGTGTTCGAAGCCTTTCAAAAATTTGTAGCTCCGGATCAGCCGCAACGCCTCTTCCTTATCTTCTGAAATGATGAACAAATCCACGTCGCTTTTGGACGAGTCCTCGCCTCTGGCGCAGCTTCCATACAGCACGACTTCCGAGGCGAAGCTTTTCATCTTATCGATAAGAGGCCGGAGCAGGGCAATGGAAATAAAGATCTTGAAAGGCTTAAAAATAGGATCTGATTGATTGAAAGAATAAAAAAGCATTTTTCCGATCCGGCGCCGCATCAAGAGGCCCTGAACGGTAAGGTCATTCAAGACTCTATTGGCCGATCCATAGCTGATGCCGACTTTCCTGGCAATTTCCCTCTCGTGATATTCCTGATCCGAAAACTTCGCTAGAAAGCTCAAGACCTTTTGCTGATTAGTCGAGATAAAGAAATCCTTTTGAGTCGTCGAATTGCTCATATTATTGAGTATATACTCATTATAATGAGCATGTCAACATGTGTTTTCCAGTTCCACCCCTCACTCCTCCTTTTGTTTTTTTGTTCCTCTGTCCACCGCGATTCAAAATCGAGCATACGCGACCGGGCGGTTTCGGGAGCCGAGCTAAGGAAGTCCTAATGTTGACATCGGTTTACAACCGGGATTATCATTTTTTTTGGAGGATAAATAGATATGGACCTGATCATTTTCGAAGACAGCATCAAATATGATGCATGGGTTAAGCCTTTGCTGGTGTTCCCTTTTGTTTTGCTTATTGTTCTAGGGATTTTGTTCTATATCGATGCCCATGATTCGGATATCTTTCCTAAAGAACCCGCGACAGAATCAAAGACAGCCTCTGCAGTCCTATTTGGTTCAATAGTTTTTGTCCTGGCCATCTATTGGCTTGTTCTGCCGCGCAAAATTTTTGTCGCTCAAGAAGGGATCAAGATAAAATTTAGCGGTATTTCCTGGAATATTCCGTATCGGACCATCAAATCCGTCAAGCCTGCGGAGGGATTAATCGTCTGGTGGGCACATAGTTTTATCACTTCTTATGGGAGCCAAATAGAAATTGTCAGGAAGAATAGATTGAAGATCAGAGTCTGTCCCAGCCGGCGAGATGAATTTCTGCGCCATGCGAACAAGGCTCTTGAAGATTGGACGCATATCCACCGGTTTGGCAGCGATCTCGGCTAAATTGGTCTGCCCTAAACTAGGCTTGACATCCATTGTCAAGTGAAGTTCAATAATTTCATCAAAAATCGAGAAGGGGAACGGAGTTCAGCATGGACAAAGAAACCGCTTCACGGCGATTGGCTTACATAGCAATCGGGCTGGTTATTGGAGTGACTGCCTTGTGGGCCTTTTGGTTCTTGCCTCGGTTGGTTGCCCATCCGCAGGCAATTGCTCAAGGTGTGGCTCGCTCTTCCAAGGTCTTTTTTGGCTTCCGGCTTGCGGCCGTTGTTGTCTTATTGGCCTATCTCATTCTCAGGCGGCATGCCGGCAGGATGATCAAAGCGCTTCTGTATCTCGCCGTCATCCTGTTCTTTTTGCATGATTTCATGGTCATTGGCGAAGCTCCTTATTATTTGGAGCACTATAGCGGGCTTCAAACAGTGGCGACCTTGATGTTGGTTTGTTTTGGAGTTGATCTGATTGCTGGAATTCTGGCCATAATAGTGTGGCATATACGAAGACAGATCTTCAAACCGGAGCATGCCAAGACCCTCGAAGACTATAAGAATTCCCTACACTGAGCGGGATCGACAAATCAATCGAGGATTATCTAGATAAACGAAAGCCGGGCATATTCCGGAGATAGTCCAGAAATAGGGCATCATCTAACGAACATTATTTGACACTCGCTTTCTGATTAGGTATCGGTCAGATCAATTCGCACTGGGGTGAACTTATCTTGACAAGAGCTGTCGGGCGAAGTCTAATAATCCAAACAAAGAGGGATAAATGAAACGCATTGTTTTTGGCGTTTGTATCGTCGTCTTGGTCTTTTCATTCGCCGCTCAGGCACAAGTCCCCGGCCAGCCCGGTCCGGAACATAAAAAACTTGAGGTTTGGGCGGGAAACTGGACTGTTCAGGGGGAGGCTAAGGACAACCCATCAGGTCCCCCTTATAAGGTCAATTGGACCATGCAGGGCGAGTGGCTGCCGGGAGGTTTTTTCTTGCTTATTAATGGCTCAGCCAAGTATTCAGACAGGGAGTTCCGTTGGCTGGAAGTTCTTGGTTACGACCCTGTCAAGAAGGCCCATATTGGGTATGTCTTCTGGTTACAATGGGGAGGCAGGGCAACCTATACGATGACATTTAAAGACAGAAGCATTTTAACTGGGGGCCAAGGTTGGCGGCAGGAGTGGAAATTTTCTCCTGATGGGATGTCTCTCACGGGAAAGAGGGAACGTGAACAGGATGGCAAGTGGTGGACTGCATTTGATGTTAAGGGAATCAAGAAATAGGGGACATCACCGAACGTAATCCGGGGTCAAAGCTACTCTTTGCTCACTCGCCCCTGGAAAAAGATGAGTAATGAGTAGCTTTGACCCCGATTCTTAAAGTTTCAGTAAGGGGAGGATCAAAGGCGCTGCAAAGTGCCGCCTGCCCCCTTTTATTTCCCATTCGCTTTGAACCCGTCGTGAAACACAACGATTCCCTGCGGAACATGCCTGTCCAAAGGCAAGGCAAGAAAGACCTCTTGCGGAACTCCCTCATGGATAAGCCCATGAATGTTTCTGAATCCGAACCGTTTATAATATTCTGGATCCCCACGAGGCAGCAACCTCCAGCATTCAAGCCTTTCAGAATTGACAGCCCCTGCCGTATTAGCGCTTTGCCAATGCCTTGTCGCTGGTACTCCGGCAACACCGACACAGGCCCAAGCCCATACCAGTTCTGGGTGCCGTCCGAAATCGTCACTCGGGAGAAGGCTACGTGTCCGACCACGCGACCATTCAACTCCGCAACGAGCGAGACGATAAGAGCTTTAGCGGCGCGTAGCGCAGCAACGATGAACTGCTCGGTTTGATTACTTATCCCCAGTGTCTTAAAAGCAGCGGCAGTGATCTCGGCTATGGCGCTGATATCGGCGGCTGTTTCTTGCCTGATGACAATCTGGTGCTCCACGGTATCTGACTTCCTTTTTTAGTTGGCCAACAATGACCGCCAGGTTATAAAACTGCAAAGGCACATATAATATAGACTATACAGAACGTCACATAAGGCTTATGATTGAAGTGCGAGTCTGCCGTAAAATAAATATTCTTCATAGCGTAATCCTTATAAAGAAATGGCGTGATAAATCATCCCTTCTTGTACCGTTTTAAAGGCAAATGGTTGGCGATGGCTTCGAAATGGCGGTCATTGTCAATCAACACAAGATTGTTTTCGATGCACTGTGATCCAATCAAGAGATCGTTGAAGGGAACGGAAATGCCTTTTTTCTTCAAGAAAAATCCGTGGCCGCCGGCGCCGATAAAAGCAGATCGTTTGAGTTCCAAGACATGAAGTCCATCCATATAGAAAGAAAGGAACTCTTTTTCTTTCTCCGTCCGCGCTCCGATCATCAATTCGGCGATAATAATCCAGTTGACAAAGACACGATTTTCTTTAATAAGAGCCTCGACAAGATCCGACAGCGCCGAGACCGTGCCTCTGAAATATTCGATCCAAACGCTCGTATCGATGAAATATGATTTCGTCATATCATATCCTTGCCTCGCAGGCCTTCGAGATCGAGGTCCAGCTTGATCTTCCCTCGCAGTTCCAACAACTTGTCTCGTTTAGCTTTTTTAAGCATCGCCTCGAGGGACGTTCGGATAAGCAGTGTCTTGTTTTTAACGCCGATGGTCTTAATAAGCTCACTCATGAGATCGTCCGGAAGGTTCAAGGTTATTCTCATGCATATCTCCTATACATATTCTAAATACATATATGAGATATGTCAAGAAGCGATGAATTGAGGGCATCTCCCCAATCACCCGATCCGGAGTGCCACGGCCGTCATGTCATCTTATCGGCCGGTCCGCGCGGCCGCGTCAAGGATCGCCTGCGGGACCTCGGAAATAGGCCACCTGAGCTTGGGGATCTTTGATCATTCGCTCGAAGAACCGGACTACGTGATGCGCCGCCTGCTGGGCGTTGCCAGCAACGTCGCATACTGCCGCGTTATACTCAATCCCTATCTAGGAGGCATCTGATTCCATAGACGGCCTTCAAGAAGCCGCCCGCGTTTCTTCTTGTTTACACCACCCCACTGTTTGAAGAAAAACGGAATATTTGACGTTTGACATTTCCCTTTGATATCCATGACCCAATCTTCATTCAACGGCCGGGCGCCGGGGCCGGACTCGCCGCCGACGATGACCCAATCAATGCCTATCAGATCTAATTCCGCTATCGGCTCGAGCAATGGCTCCATCGAAATAAATTTTATGGATGCTCGAGTCTTTTTGAGGTGCTCAATGCGGAAAGCGCACTTGCGGTCTTCGACTGTGACGCCCATCCAGATATTGTTCGCCCAAGGAAGGTCTGGACTCATTCGGCTAAGGCGATCCGAGCGTTTTGTGAGTATTTGGAAACGATGCCAAAAAGCTCGATTCATCACATCGAAAATACGAAAGATGAAACCATCAGGGATTTTTTCGTGGAAGAGATCGCTCATAGAGTTTACAAATATTATTTTTGGCTTACGCCACTTTAAGGGAAGCGTCAACAATTCTTCATGAAGAGCAACCTCAAAGCCGTTTGCATAATTCGGCACCCCCACAGCTTTAAGCCTTTGCGCCATCCGTTCGGCATAGCAGTTTGCGCAGCCGGCGCTAATTTTGGAACAACCCGTAACAGGATTCCAGGTTGACTCCGTCCATTCTATCGAAGAATTAAGAGCCATATTTTTCAATAGGTACTGAGCGTTCTATCCATGCTTATAATACTGTCACAATAATTTTTCAATCCCATCTAATTGTCCTTTGCCCATCCGCGCCAATATTTAAAAGGTTATTCCATATTTGCTGCGCGACAGGATGCTTCGAAGCGAGGATTAGCACATACAATTCAACTGCTTTAGTATTTCTTACGGAAACACCTGGAAGAGATGCCCATAAATTGTCTCGCGAATCCTTTGTTTTTAATCCGTCTTCAGGAAATCCAATCTTCATCAACTGTGTTTTATAGATATCTAACAGTAAACCGAGCGTCTTTCCTCCCTTAAAATCAAGGATTTTTTCTCTCCATTGTCCTGTTCCCAAGAAATCGTCAAGGGTACCATATTCATTTTCTTTCCATTTTGATAAGTTCCTTTTTATAGCTCCGATAGGAAAATGAATTAAGAAATCTAAATGGGTCAATTCCGCAAGTAATTTCAACGTCGAAAACTTTAACGCATCAAGTCCGAATGGATCAACGAACACAAAATGATATCTGTAGCTTTTTCCTCTTAGGATTTTCATAAGCTCCTGAACATAAACATTAGCATCGTCACACTTAAAGGAGCACGCATTGGAACCAATCAATCTTTTCTCAAGAGCCTTAACGTTCGGTTCATGTATGTCGATATAAATATACTCGCTAAATGGAACTTTTTGATATTTGTATACCCTCAGGGCACCGCCGTCAATTTCCTTTTGCTTTCTTCGGATAATACAGCGGCCGGGCCCAGCAAACAAATCTATATAAATGCTATTGCCTTGATCAGTATATTTTTTTCTTGCCCAGCGCGTTGCATCGATATATCTTTCTAAAAAAAAATATTTTTCTTCAACCCAAGGGCCAACGCACTGAACGGGCAGCAAGTCCGAGCCTAACTCATAACAATTCCCATAAGGATCTCTGCAATTATTGCCGCAAATTTTCATCCGATATTCCTACATTACTGAAATGGCTGAGCTCAGAGCGTATTTGCACAAAGTATTTAGTTTACAATCTTTGCATAAGGGCCGATGCTTCTTGCACAATTGAGCGCCCTCTGATTGTCCGATCTTGACTAATAACTCGTCGATAAAGCGTGGAGGTACCTGATTTTTTCTTGCAATATCTAAGCAAAGTTCCACAGCATCTGTGATATATTTATCTGTCTCGCCACCAATAAGACCTAATCTTGATAAGACCCGCATAATCATAACGTCAGGCTTAACCAAAGGAAAGCCATAATCGAGAAGCAAATGTCTGCTATTACGAGGGCCTATAAATTTAAACCTTCTTTGAATATTGTTAAGAAGTCCGGACAAGCATTCCTTGCTCTCAGGAAAGTCGGTATTGAAAGATAGTACATAATCCTTAAATGAGCCGTATTCTTTATCAATTTTCAAGAATTCATTTGCATTATAGATGCAAGCCTGTATTTTTGATTTATTGCGAATCATTTTCTTGTCCGCAAGAATATAAGAAACGTTATCTTCGTTGTAAGCCGCAACTTTATTTAGGTTACCTAAATACTTCAGAATTATTGGCAATCTAGCTGTCACTGTCATCGCTCTGAAACCTGAATAGAAAATCGTCATAACCATATCCTGAAAAAACACCTCAGAGTTTGAATTTTTAAATTTCTCGATCATTTGCCGCTGATACTGATGAGCCGCGAACTTTTTTTCTTCAAGATTCCCCTTTGGATATACCGTTTCAAAGGCAGCCTTCATTATCGATTTAGCCAAATGAGTTTTCATCGCAGATTCCTCAAACTTCTGTATCGCCCGGGATTTTAAGTTCGCGTGCAATTAATATCCATTGCTTAGGATTTTCTGGATCAATCTGATCCCTCGGCAAAAGATCAGGGTTGGAAGCGAGCAATTTTTGCAAGATATCTTCCTTATCGAACGAAGATTCTGTCATAGAATAAGGGCGTCCCTCGTTTTATCCAACAAGAAAAATCGTGCCTCCTTTCATGTTTTCCTTCCCTATAATATCGCTCTATGGAATTTAACCAAGTTATTGTTATGGCTTGCTAATCCTCATTGAAATAGTCATTATCAACTCTTTTTATCGCATAGGAGGCTACCTGAGAGACACCGACATTATGGTCGATCATAAGCTGAGCGAGTTTCTCTCCTTCAATAAGAACAATCTTGCTTTCTATTTTTTCTGCGTATTCCTTTGCATCTCTCGTAAAAGCCGATGTCGTGATAAATATGCCTTTTTTTGCTTTCTGCCCTTGGAGAGCACCAGCAAATTTTTGAATCTCTGGACGGCTGACGGGATTCTCCCACCTTTTAGCCTGAAGATATACAATATCCAAGCCAAGTCGGTCTTCTTTTATGATGCCGTCGATGCCTTCGTCTCCAGAGCGACCGATAGCCTCTCCGGCATCCCTCCTTGTACCTCCATAGCCCATACTTATTAATAGATCTATAACGAGTCTTTCAAAGAAAGATGGAGAACAGTTCTTAATTTGTTGAACAAGTTCGGCTGCTAGGTTTTGTCGCAATCTCTGGTACGCAGATTCGATTGACTCCTCAGGAGTTAATTTTGCCTTTTCTTCAGATTCCTCTTGCTCTTCTTCCTCTTTCTTCAAGGCTTGAAAATCGATAAATTCAGGAAATCTCTTCAAAAACCGCACATTAATTTGTTTAGGCTCTTCACCCAAGACATCTTTTCCGCGCTCGGTAATTTTAAAAAATCCACGTTTTATATATTCTATCAGCCCCGCTTTTTTCATATAAGTTCTTGCCCAGCCAACCCGATTATCAATTATAGGCTGCCTTCCACTGGGCAAGACTTCTCTACGTTCTTCCTGCGTCAATCCGAATTGCGTTGCCATAGCATCAATCGTTTCTTGGAGTTGATGCTCTTTCCTATCTCCGAGATATTTTAATAAAGGAAGCATAATGGATTGATAATCAGGAATGGCCATTTTTTAACTCCTTTTTTCTATTTCCATAGAGTTCAAGCAAGGACATCGCTAAGCCCATCTTCTAACCCGGCACTTAGGTGTCTATACCTTCACACGGAGGCCCATGCCTCCGAGAGCACCTCCGCCTGCTCCAAAACCGTTTGAGTGGCTTTTTCTTGTTTATCAGGTGGATAGCCGTACTTCCGCAATATTCTCTTGACGATGACCCTCAGCCCAGCCCGCACGTTCTCCCTAACCATCCAATCAATCGTCACGTTCTTTCGCACCGCCGCAACTAACTCCCTCGCAATAGTCTTTAGCGTCTTATCTCCAAGCACTTTCACGGCGCTATCGTTAGTTTCAAGCGCATCGTAAAAGGCAACCTCATCCTCCGAAAGCCCCAATCGTTCCCCCCGCCTATCAGCCTCCCTCATCTCCTTCGCAAGCTTCATCAGTTCTTCAATCACCTGCGCGGTCTCGACTCCCCGATTCTGATATCGTCGTATTGCCTCCTCTAGCATCTCCGCAAATGATCGCGCCATTACAACATTTTTTCTGCCCCTCGCTTTAATCTCGCCCATAAGCAACTTTCGCAGCAACTCGACGGCCAGGTTGCGTTGGGGCAAGCCCCTTACTTCCGCCAGAAACTCATCCGATAAAATAGAGATATCAGGTTTCTTCAAGCCCGCAGCCGCAAATATATCAACCACGCCTTCCGGCGCCACCGCCTTTGATACAATCTGCTGTATGGCATGATCGAGCTCTTCTTCCGGCCGTGCATCCCCCGGCGCACGCTTAGCCACCACCGACTTCACCGCTTGAAAGAATGCCACATCATCCCGAATTCTTAGCGCTTCCTCATGCGGCACCGAAAGCGCGAATGCCTGCGACAGCTCCGTCACTGCCCTCAATAGCCTTTCTTTTCCATCCTCCTGAGCGAGAATATGCTCCTGCGCCGCCGGCAAGATCGCCAAGCGCTCCTCCGGCTTCCCTTTCGTCCACCTCGACCAATCAAATCCATGAAAAAGACCGCAGCAGATTTCGTACCTCTCAAGCATGGCCGCCACAGCCTCGGCCTGGTCAATGGCCGTCTCCCCTTTCCCTCCGCTCTCGGTATATGTAGCGAGTGCTTGCCTTAGCTGATCTGCCAATCCAAGGTAATCCACAACCAGCCCTCCCGGCTTATCCCGGAAGACCCGGTTTACGCGGGCAATGGCCTGCATGAGCCCATGACCTCTCATAGGCTTATCCACATACATAGTGTGCAGGCAGGGAGCATCAAATCCTGTAAGCCACATATCCCGAACGATCACTATTTTTAGCGGATCTTGCGCATCTCTGAACCTCTTGGCAAGACCTTCCCTTCGATCCTTATTGCGGATATGCGGTTGCCATTCCAGGGGATCAGAAGCCGATCCTGTCATTACAACCTTAATTACCCCTTTGTCGTCCTCTTCTTGATCCCACTCAGGCCGCAGCCCAACAATAGCCTTATACATATCCACGCATATCCTTCGGCTCATGCATACTACAAGCGCTTTGCCGTCCATCGCCTCCAGCCGATTCTCCCAATGATTTATCAAGTCCTGGGCAATGAGCTTCAGTCGCTTCTCGCTCCCGACAATTGCCTCAAGCTGAGCCCATTTCGTCTTCAGCTTCTCTTTGCGCTCGACCTCCTCTCCTTCGGTCACTTCCTCAAATTCGGCATCTATTTTTGGGCGTTCGGCCTCATTAAGCTCGAGTTTGGCTAACCGGCTCTCGTAATAAATCGGCACTGTTGCCCCATCCCTTACCGCCTGCTGAATATCATAGATGCTAATGTAATCGCCGAACACAGCCCGGGTATTCTTGTCGGTCAGCTCGATAGGCGTCCCTGTGAAGCCGATAAAAGAGGCGTTCGGCAATGCATCGCGCATATGCCGGGCAAACCCGTCTATAAAATCGTACTGGCTCCGATGCGCCTCATCGGCTATCACCACGATATTGTGCCGCGCCGATAACGCAATCTGTTTATCGCCTTTCTCTTCAGGAAAGAACTTTTGAATTGTCGTAAAGACGACTCCTCCGGCGTCCACCCGTAGCTTCTCTTTAAGATCCGCCCTGCTTTCTGCCTGAAATGGCGGCTGCCTTAACAAATCCTGGCAACGAGCAAAGTTGCCGAAAAGCTGATCATCGAGATCGTTGCGATCCGTAATGACGACAATTGTCGGATTATTCATCTCTGGATGGAGAATGATCCGGCCAGCATAAAAAGCCATGCTCAGGCTCTTTCCTGCTCCCTGGGTGTGCCATATGACGCCGATGCGTCTATCGCCAACCTTGGCATCTTTGGGGTTCTTAACAATCCAAGCATCTTCACCATCTTTTGTCCCATGAAATTCTTTTAATTGACGACTTGCCCTGAGAGTCTGCTCAACAGCAAAATTTACAGCATGATATTGATGATACCCGGCCACCTTTTTCAGCAGTTTCCCTCCGCCCCAGTCCTCGAAAACGATAAAATATCTCACCAGGTCGAGGAATCGTCTCTTCTCAAAGATGCCTTGAATAAGGACCTGGAGCTGCGGCAACCGCATATCCGCCAATTCCTTTCCCTCGATCGTCCGCCAGGGAAGAAACCACTCTCGATCTGCACTTATTGTCCCAACGCGTGCATCCACACCATCCGAAATAACAATAGAGTCATTAAAAGCAAAGATCGAAGATATTTCTCTTTTATAAGTCTGAATCTGGTGAAAGGCTGTCCAAATGGTAGCCTTTTCGTCAGCCGGATTCTTTAGCTCCAGGAGAGCCAAGGGCAGCCCGTTGACGAATAGCACAACGTCCGGGCGGCGCGTCCGCTTATTTTCAGAGACCGTAAATTGGTTAACCGCAAGCCAATCGTTATTGTCTGGCTCCTCAAAATCTAGCACGCGGGCCTGAGCGCCGCTAATAGCTCCATCGTCCCGCCGATATTCGACTGGCAGCCCGTCCACGATTTGCCGATGGAAGGCGCAATTGCGCGTTTCTAAGGTCGGCCCCTCTGGACGAGTTATCTTGCGAAAGGCATCGTCAAGGGCTTCCGGCGGAAGGCTCGGATTAAGCCTGTCTATTGCATCGCGCAACCGCTGTCCGAGCACGACTTGGTCGTAGTCCTTGCGCTCAGCGAAAAGCTCGCCCGGCGCGATCTCGGGACCATGCTTGATAGTCCAACCCATGCTCTCTAACCAAGCAAGGGTGGCGTATTCGATAACGAATTCGGAAAAAGCTCTACTCATCCATTCTCCCCAAAGTCAATGCCCGTTGCTTTGGCTTCTTTTCGAAGAAAATGCGTCAAACACTTCGCTTGAATTTTTTCGTAAATCTTTCGAGCGTTCGTGCCAAGAAAATGACTCGCGAGATTAATGATTGCTAAAACCAATGAGCCCACAAATAATAGCCACCCAACTAATGGATTCTTCAATTTCAGGTTTAGTCCTGCGATAACTCCCAAAACAAGAAAAACGCTTACCGCGTATGATGCCGCCAATGCGCAGAGGTGCGATTTTTTCCTACATCTCCAGTAAATCCTCTTCTGAAGCGACTCACGCTCAGCCAAGGTATCGCTTAGTTGTTGTCTGGTTTTAAGGTGCGATTCTTGTTCCTTTATGATTTTCTCGCTTTCCTCCTTCTTGATTTCGGCTGTAACGCGGCGCAGGATTTCGGTAATCGTTTTTTCCGATAGGGCGGCTTCATCGCCTAATGTGAGCCGCATCAGCTCTTCTTGTGCGATTGTGCTGCTTCGAAGCAGCTGGTGATCCCGCTCGGAGATCGTGCCTCGCTTTTGGAGTTTTTCGATCTCGGACAAGAAATTCTCCAGAAAAACCTCTGACGGCTGCAGAGCGGCATATGAGTAGGCCAGAACTTCCGTCATAGGCACATTCGGTGCGCCCACGGGTGCCTTCAGCCAGGCCATGTTTGCTAAGCTGAAATCTGTAATTACGCTCGAAACCTCGCGGGACTCCTTATGTTGTTTTCCATACTCGTATGCGGCACACGCGAAAGCTGTGTTACTGGTAACTAATGCTGCTTTGCATCGCTCAATAGAATCGGGTGTGGTCTTAGCACGCAACACATAGATGCAGCGAACTGAGTTGATGTCATATTCCCTCGCCCGTGGATTGAAGTAGTGGACTTCATCCTCCAATATGCTTTCAAATGCCGTCTCGTCAATCTGAAATTCCCCTATGTGAGGAGGCGTTTTCTTCACTTTGATCCATGCATCCTCAAGCAGCCGATCGACTCGACCTGCTAAGAGCAGAAGATCGGACTTCGTCGTGCCGCTCCGCCTCGCCTCCATGACGACAGCTCCCTTGCCATCTGAAGAGTTTATATGTTCAGCCGCACCTTTGATAACATGAACAAGCTCCTCGCGAGAGTGCGAGAATGCCGCTATCATCCCACCGAGTTTTCGTACCAAAGCTATAAGCTCATTTGCCGCGCGTTTCTTCGGCTCCCCTTCTAGCCCGATCTGTTGTATCAAGAGGGGCGTATCCAGATAAAACGTCACTGTTTTGTATGATTTAGGTGCATTCTGAAGATCTGGGCATAGCAAGGCGTTCGCGAGCATGTGCCCTTGAACCATGACTTGGAAACTCTCGAATCGCTCTGGATCATTACGTTGTAAATGTAAGGCGTAATCGCTTACCAGAACAATATCGGTATTTTTTTTACTTTCGACGGACGGAATGGTCGTGCCACGCAAGTACGCCCGCAGGCACGAGATACTGAACTCCAATAGGAAACTGATGATAGCGGAAATCGCTCCTTCCTCAGTCATCAACGGGCGACTATCGCCTTTGGCAAACTCTAATAACCCATTTATTACCGCATGGATGTGTCGCTCGGCCTCACTCGTTTTCTCCACAATGCGAGGGTTTGGCAGGTCACCAGCGATACGATATACTCCCTCTTGACGCTTGAGAGGGTAGTTCCTAGAGAGTCGTTTTAATACGACTTGGATCGTACGCGTAGGAATATCGAGGCCAAATCGAGTATGGAGGAGATCATGGACAACCTGGTCGTTTATAGGATCGGGCTTCTTGTCAAAGAGCACTTGAAGAATGAACGGCCGTAGGTAATCAAGGTAATCTCGACCCTGATCGATGTTAACTTTCAGCATGGCTAAACTTGTCAGCGTTTCTTTAGATACCATTTCAGACCTCCATATTAATCTGCTACGTTTCCTTCATCTTTAATTCGCCGGAGATAAGCTTGGGCAGGAGCGCATCACGCAGAGCGGCAAGCAACTCATTTTCGAAGTATCGCATAGAAATTCGCTCTAGCATTGGACGAGCAATTCGATTAAATGCCTCCCTCACCTCCGCGGGCGGAAGAATTATCGGCATAACATCTAGCGATCCACTCCAGATTGCGTATGGTATTGTGCTTCCCGTGGAATGCCGAGTGGCATAGTCGATTGTTTCTGAGTGGTGAAGCTGAAGCGTGGCAAATGCAAAGTCATCATTCCTTTTCGGATAGAACACAAATGCTGTCGTACGAGTCGTCCCATCGAAAGGAGCAATGCAGACTTTGTGAAAATATGGACGCATCGCCCCGAAGAGAAGATCGCCCTTATAGAACCTAGTGAGACTGCTTTGTGCTTCCACCCCTGGCTTGCATTCTGTCAGGAACAGCGACTTTGAACTAATGCAGTCGATCGGAACGTAGGGGCGTGCTGCGGTCTCAGACGAAGCAACGCAGCGCTCCACACGCTGCACTAGCAAATCGCCGAGCCGCCCCACCTCCCACCCCTCCGCGATCTCTCCCAGTTCGGAGTCCATGAAGCGGTCGGGGAAGAGGTCATAAAGGTGGACGGGGAGGCAGGGCAGGGATTCGCCCTTGCGCCAGCTACCGGCCATCTTAGCGCGGACGGGCTCAAAGTCCACGAACCAAGACTTGAAGAGCGCCCGCGCCATAGACTCTAGCGTCTCGTTCATCCGTCGATTCAGCTCAATTTTGCCGTCAAGCGTGCCGAGGATGTGGGCGATGGCGCGCTGCTCTTCGATCCGTGGCGAAGGGATGAGAATGCGGTTCATATTGCCCTGCGTAAGCTTCGGCATCGTGGAACCCGTCAGATAACCGCTAATGTCCGCCGCTTGAAGCGCATACACGAGATAGCGCGTGTCTGCCTGTTCATTCCCCCGAACGATATGGGCGTGGTTATTGACCCAGAACTTGCCTCGCGCAAGAAAGGCAACCGGCGTATTTCTAGTGCGAAGGTTCTCCCCGTCCTCTGCGATCAGCAGATACTCGCCGTCAAAGAGGTAATTGTCTACGTGGTCAACAATTCCGGACGCCCCGTAATACGGGTACGGACCTCGCCGTCTGTCTGCCCGCTTTACGGGCGTACGCTGTCCGTCGAAGTTGTTTGTAAGCTCGCCTAGGGGACGGCGAGGCCATTCAATTGCCATAGCCGAGCTCCTCCAGAATACGCGTAATTGCCGCATCCAGCGCCCGAGCCGTCGCCCTGTGCTCACCTAGCTCAGCTGTGAGTCGCTTCATCTTCTCCTCGAACGGCTCGTCTTCTTCCGCAGCGACCTCAGCGCCAACATAACGGCCCGGAGTAAGAATGTGACTTTGCTTGCGGATCTCTTCGAGCGTTACCCCCTTGCAGAATCCGGATACGTCCTCATACTTCCTTGTGATATCCTTATCCCCGCGCCAAGAGTGGTACTTGCCCGCGATTCGAGCAATGTCATCGGGGATTAGTTCGCGGTGCGTGCGGTCCACCATACGGCCCAGCTTTCGCGCATCAATAAACAGCACTTCGCGGCGGCGATCGCAGAACGGGCTATTCTTCTTGTCTCTAGCCAGGAACCAGAGGCAAGCGGTAATTGGGGTAGAGTAGAAGAGCTGTCCTGGGAGCGCCACCATGCAATCCACCAGATCCGCCTCGATGATGTTCTTGCGGATTTCGCCCTCGCCGGACTGATTTGAAGACATGGAGCCGTTGGCTAGCACGAATCCTGCAAGGCCCGTTGGCGCGAGGTGGCAGATCATGTGCTGCACCCAGGCGAAGTTTGCGTTACCGGTGGGCGGCGCTCCATATTTCCACCTCTTGTCCTCCCTTAAAAGCTCGCCGCGCCAGTCGCTCACATTGAATGGTGGGTTGGCCAGGATGTAATCGGCTTTAAGGTCGGGGAAACGATCGTTGTGGAAGCTGTCGCCGTGGGCGATCTGGCCCTCGATTCCCCGGATGGCAAGGTTCATCTTCGCCAGCCGCCAGGTCGTGTAGTTCGATTCCTGGCCGTAGATGGCTATGTCGCCGAGGCGACCGCCATGGGCTTTTATGAAATCCTCTGACTGGACGAACATCCCGGATGAGCCGCAGCATGGATCGTATATACGCCCCTTAAAGGGCTCGATCATTTCGACGAGCAGCCGGACGATGCAGCGCGGCGTATAGAATTCGCCGCCTTTCTTGCCTTCGGCGCTCGCAAACTGGGAGAGAAAGTACTCATAAACACGCCCCAGGACATCTTTCGATCGACTCTCTTTATCACCGAGCCCGATGTTGCTTATAAGATTGATTAGCTGGCCAAGCCGCTGCTTGTCGAGTGCCGGGCGGGCATAATCCTTGGGTAGTACACTTTTGAGGGAGGGATTGTCGCGCTCAACGGCTTCCATTGCATCATCCACGATGCGGCCGATGGTGGGCTGGACGGCATTGTCCTTCAGGCGCGGCCAGCGCGCTTCCTTCGGCACCCAGAAGATGTTGAGCGCACGATATTCATCGGGATCTTCCGGGTCGGCCCCATGTGGACGCTCGATCTCAAGCCTAGCATGTTGTTCCTCGAAGGAGTCTGAAATGTACTTGAGGAAGATGACGCCAAGGACGACATGCTTATACTCGGCCGCGTCCATGCTGCCGCGCAGTGCGTCGGCCGCCTCCCACATTCTTTTTTCGAAACCCAAAGTGGCTCCATTGTCTGTTTTTTTAGCTGTTTTCTTTTGTCGCGCCATGGATCTTTATCATCCTTCCAGTTTTGTGAAAAGGTTTAGATACTCCTCTTTATATAGCAAAAGATTGCGCCTAACTCTTTACACGGTTTTCTGAGGCTGAAATTAATTTTGTTTAAATCGTAAGCAATTTTAAGATATAACCCGATGGCAACGCGGGGAACTTCATCTCTTGGGTTGCCAAGTTCGTGGCTCCACCATTCTACGAGATCTTTCTCTCCCTTTGAATCCGCACAGGAAGAACAGGCATAGACAAGATTGTTGACCCCAGGTGGCACTCCGTAATACCTGGGCACTATATGAACGGTCTGTAATCCATGCTCTTTGCGTTCACAGAATGTACACGTATTTTGGTCCTGGGTGATGTGGAGAATTTCGCGCTCGTAATCTGATATCAGCAATTGGCCAGACTCTAGCCTCTTATAGGCATCGATTATGAATCCATAGTTATTTTTTAATCCAGCAGAAGGAGCGATAACCAACTTGGCGTAGTAATAAAATATAATGTTTTCAATTTTCCTTTTGACTGACGGAGGCGGCATTACACTCGCTCGTTTCAAATCAACTTTTCATTAGATTTGGCCATAGATCAGCGATAAGAGAATCCAGGTCGCTTATCCCTCGAACTTCTGCGAGATCGCCGATTCTTGGCTTCATTTCTCCTGGCTTCATTTGTTTAAAATCATCAGCTACTTTATCAGAGAGATAAATCCTTTTAATTTTAGATTTTGATTCGCAAATGAATTCAGCCAGCGCTGCCAAGTAAGTCCTTTCGGGGGGTCTAACTTGCTTTGTTAAGTCTACTTCCCCAATAAAAAGAGTCTTTTTATCTACTAGCTGATGAAGATATGAACTTAAAAGAGCTACTATAATAGGCAAGTCAAGAACAGCATTGTAGCCGTGTCTGCCAGGAATATAACAACTAATATCATAGGACAAATCGACAACATCGATATCCTTTAAAGTACTCAATACCTTAATAAGCTGTTGAATTTTTTTACTGGGCAGAAAAGGAGCACTGAGTCCAGGGCGACTCCCATATCTAGGAATAGTCACTGAAGCCTGCGCCTCAGCAAATTCATCTCCAACACCGCTATATCCGAAGATCGTACTTGCTTCAGCTATAGTATGTGGAGATTCTTTTAAGCCGTTCTCATCCATAATAAGGACAAGGGGATCAAGTACAGAGGGACCAAATCTATTTTTCGGAACAAATAAGGGTCTGAGACGCAGAGCCCTACGAATATAAAGCACGCAATCTACAGCATGCTCCAAAGCTTTAGGACCGGCAATTTCTCCGCTTTTGGTCACATGATTTATAAGCAGACAAGTTATCCCTGTCGCTTTTGCTGTCTCGACAAAGTCTATTAGAGACCTAAATTTGGCACCTGCTGAAGTCGAGAGTCCTCCTCCCTGAAGAGAGTCTATGGCGATCACACGGCAGCCAGCGTACTCACTATCTTTTGGAAGTATTCTTTTATTCAATAACCAAGGAAGCATTTCCAAGTTATCGATAGTATCTACAAACAAATTGTCGAAAATTGAGGTATCGGCCTTATTTTTTTGCTTAAATAATCTGTTCGCCACCCTTTTTACATCGCTTAAGCTTTGTTCTGTTGGAATGTATAAGACTTTTATTCCCTGATTGCTGATGTCTCCCAATATCTGAATAGTCAGCGTAGTTTTGCCTATCCCTGGCTCCCCGGCCAGAAGATAAATTGCTCCGTCTATTAGCTCAGGACCGATGGCTTTTGTAAGCCAGGGCAGATTCGCAACAGCAATACCTTTTTTTTCTTTATCCACTACGTCAGTAATTTTGGGCATCTTATTTTCTCCTAGCTGCAAAAATAAAAGAAATAAGCTGGAATGCTATTCTATAGAATCTCATCTTATCCCTTATAAATTCTCTCATTATGCCACCTAAGTAGATTAGTTGATGGCCAATCAGAATTGGATTGAGGCAAATGGTGAATTTTATTTCCATGAAATGGATAATAATACCGACCGTTCTCGAATTCCTCGCGGATGCGGCGGCTGACTTCAATTCTCAATTCAGGGATTATGGTCATATATCCCCGATCAAACAGCCTGTGGACGTCGGAACGCAGTAATAATCCATTATAGACAGCGTTCGGGCCGTTTTCCTCAACAGGCCTTATATGAGCCGCCTCGAGCGCCGGCAAGGTATGTTCTTCAGTAATGGCGCACGATCGTTGGTAAGCGTCTGTCACCAACACTCTAAAAGAACCCTGGCCCAATCGCGGCGTTATGAGAGTCGGCGCCCCAAATCTTGGCCCTTCTTCCAAGGTTTTCTGGGATTCGAAGGGCACGTATTTGTTGGCGATACGGAGATTGACTTTTTCCCAGTATGACTTCCCCGGCTCTTTATCCAGATCATAATGCTTTCCCTGTTGAATAGACGGTTTCCAATCAGGAGGGACCGGCAGCCAGGCGGATTGCTCAAAGAAAAAGGGCTGTTCCAGGATGATGCAGCCGATTGTGAAATCTTCGAGTCTATTATCTTTTATTGTTCTATGTTTCTGGATGAGAGATCGCATCTCATCATAAGAGAGAGCGCCGTTTTTCCGGTCAAAAGCCTCCCATGCCAGGCTTATGGGCAATTTTGTCGAATGGGCGAAAAAGCCGCCGCCGACAATGAAATTCAAAGGGCTATGTAATTTAAAAAGAAACGGCTCACCCGGCGCGAGGGCTTTAAAGGAGGGGCCGCCGCCCGGCTGCCAGAAATTGACTTCGTCGATGCCGGGGATGTGCGAGACGACATCGAACCATTGATTATCCGTGACACCGACATAGAATTTCATGGCTCCCTAGTTGCGTTACGGCCTTTCTTCCTGGCGACTTCGGATCGCCAATTCACAAAAGTACCTATTTTATTACCCATTTAATTGGGTATTACCCAGTTTCGGCTTAATGCGGCGCCATTTGGCATCCCTCCCCCGGCCAAGGCATTCAACCGTTCCTGCCCGGCGTTCTTTTTTTAAAACCCTGCGTATCATGTTGACGCTCACGCCCGGGCATTTTGCCTGAACATCGCCAATTGAAAAATCATCATTGAGCCCCGCTATGGCAGCGAGAAAATGATAAGACTGAAGGAGTAAAAGAAGTCTTGATACGCGTCCGTTGCCGTCCCTGAACGGATGGATACAAAGAAAATCCAGATTCCAGGCCGCCAAGAGCACCGGCGGCGGGATCCTGCGCTCTTCCATTCCTTGATTCCACAGCTCGACTAGATCCTTCATGGCCCTGGGAGTGTCTTTAGCAGGGACTGTTTTGAAACGAACGCTTTCTCTTCCGTCGGGAAATCTCTCGATGATATTGCTTTCCTTTTCTTTGTATCTGCCGGCATCGCCGATATTTGCCCTTGCTAGGGTATGAAGTTGCCGTACGGTATCTTCATTGATTTCAAGCTTCTTCCCGTTTTCGTGTATGAGTTTCAAAGCATCTCGGTAGCCTCTGACTTCTGCTTCATCCCTATCGCGAAGCAGGGATTTGCCGAATACCACTGTGGCGATCCTCGAACGGTCAACGGTAACGCCTTCCAGACGGTTGGAAGATACGGCGCTCTCGATAAGAGCATGTTCTCTGAGCGTTTTGAGTTTTTGGGGGGACTGTCGCGTGAAGAGCTCCTGCTTCCCAAGCGCTCCGCCGAGGTCGGAAAGATACCAGGCTGCGGCGGGAGGGATCATGGGCGGGGACGAGATAAAGAGCTTCATGGTAATCATCAACCATCTCCTTGATTATCCGTGACACCGACATAGAATTTCATTTTTTCTCTGCACGCTCTTCTTTCTTCGCCGAAAGCCTGGCCGGCTCGGTCCTCTCTGACTTCAATTGCTCTTCCAGGAACTTTTGGATCTCCTCCTTCTTCGGCAACTCGAGCTGATACTTGGAGACAAAAAGAGCGTTGTCAAGCCCGGCCAGGGCATATTCCACAAGGGCATGGTTCTTCTGAGTGCACAAAAGAATGCCTATGGGCGGATTATCGCCTTGCGCCGTCTCATGGACGCGGAACCAGTTTATATATGTATTGAGTTGACCGAGATATTCATGACGGAAGCGATCCACTTTCAGCTCGATGAGGACATGACACCTTAAAAGACGATGGTAAAAGACAAGATCCACGAAGAAATATTCATCCCCGATTATGATCCGCTTCTGTCGCGCTTCGAAACAGAATCCGCGGCCGAGTTCCAGAAGAAAATCCTGTAACTTGTCCAAGAGCGAATCTTCTAAAGCCGATTCGCTCACGACTTCTTTTGGTTTCAATCCCAAAAATTCAAAGACGTAGGGGTCGCGGATGACCTGAGCGGGCGCTTGAGACTCGGCGCCGGCGCGCGCGAGAGCAGCAAGTTTCTTTTTATTGCGCGACAATCCGCTTCGTTCGAAGTAGAGACTCGCGATTTGGCGCTGGAGTTCGCGGACAGACCAATTGCCGCGGACGCACTCGGCCTCATAAAAAGCGCGTTTGAGCGGATCCTCGATTTGTATCAATTCCGCAAAGTGAGTGAAGGATAGTCGATTAAAGAGGTCACGGGCGTGAACGAATGATTTGGGAGTCGGTGACTCCCGAATTTGGATATGTTTCAGGGTAAGCTTTTTGACTAATTCGGGAGGCAGCGCCTCCCGAATCTGGGGATATGCCAGATAAAATTGACGGAATCGTCTGAGCTCACGGGCTTCGGCGCGATTCAAACCGCGCGTTTTTAAGCGCTCAGCCAGCTTCTCAAAAAGCCGTTCTCCGTATTTCGCCCGGTCGCTGCCCTTTAGCTCATATTCCCGGATGTAGTAGCCGATCAGCCAGTTCCGCAAAGTCAGGTAGATATTGACGGCTTTTGTGGCTTCCGCGGCAAGTTGCTCGTGGACCCTGGAAATCATATTTACGAGAGATTCGAAGTTCAGGACATTCTTGTCTGTAATGACGGCCGGCAATTTCGTGATAGCTGACATTAGGAGCGCACCCCTGAGCTCCTAGGTGGGATAGATACAGGTTTTCGCGGCGCGCGGCTCTGACCATTTTTCCTGGCGGCTTCGAGCTGCAGCAGCCTATAACGGTCGGAATAGATGGCCCCGCTGGCGCGCGCTCTCCGGCCTCGGCTCTCTTCCCTTAGATCCCCGAATACCTCCTTTTCCCGGATTTCAGGGTGGAGCTTAAGCCAGTCCTCGTGCTGTGCCGCCGACAAATATCCCAATTCCCTCAATCTCCGCACCATCGCGGCAAAGCTCACGCCGAAATACCGCTTCAGGTAGAGGGCTTGCTCGGAAGCGAGCTTCCGTTCGCCGAATTCTTTCTCGATCGTCGCCCGGACCTTGGAGGCGGGCATCAAGAAGGCGGCCGCGAAACTCTGGGCAAATTCCTCCCGCGGCCGGGAAAGAGAGACAAACTCATCGCTGAAAACGCCGGGGTCGTCGATGAGAGGGCCTTCGTGGCGGTCCTTGAGGTAATGGCAGTATTCGTGGGCGGCGGTGAAGGCCTGGCGGCCGGGCGGGTCGGCGCTGTTGATCAGGGCAAAGGCGGCTTCGCTTTCCTCGAGGAAGATGAAAACGCCGGAAAGCTTGGAGGCGGCGGGGATGGGCAGCCGGAGGATGCGGCAGCCGTTGAGCTCCGCGAGGGCGAAGATATCGCGAACGGGCTCATCCCCGAGTCCGAGGCGGCGGCGTTCCTCCTCGGCCAGGAGCTCGGGGGAGATGTTGGCATAGAGAGGAGCGAGCCCGAGGCGGCGGCCGGTGAGGCGCTCCAAGCGAACGTAGTCATCGGAGTATCTTTTGAAGCGCTGGAGAATAGAGCGGGCAGCTTGATCCAGGCCATAAATAGCCGTGGGGACGGCGGGGGCTGAAGAGGCAGGGGGAACCGCGGTAAAGGCGGGCACTGTCGGTAGGCCGGGTTTTGCTCCGGGCGCTGGTCCAGGCTCCAATGAGGACTCTGGCGCGCACTCCACGCCTGCTGTCACTCCCCTGAGGAGGATATTGAAGCCGCCCTCTTTTTCCTCGAGGAAATAGCCGATGTCTTTTCTGAGGAGCGAAGCGATCTTGTTCAGGGTGGCGAGGGAGGGGGCTCTTTTATCGGACTCGAGGAGAGAGATGAACTCGCTCGAGACACCGACCGCACGGGCTATTGCTGTCTGGCTGAAGCCCAGGCCGGTGCGGGCTTTTTTGATCCTGGCCCCGAGGACGCCGTGCATTGCTCTGAGACGCTGTTGCGTTCCCTCTTCTGGGCTGGTATATAACATTATGTTAGGATTTTGTCAATAGAATGGAGAACTGCGGACAGGAGGTTAGGAAGACCCCTATAGAGCAGGAGCTAAACTGGACTCAGAACCTCGACCGATGCCCAAAAATTCGGAAAATATTTTTTCAAAAAAGCGATGAGTAGGCCGTAGCCAAAGCTCATTGATATCCCAATAATTTCTTGTAAAGGGAATATTTTCGACCTCAATGAGAATATGAGGTTCGAACAATCGTCTTACAAGATGATAACAGACTGGACCAAGGTTGAAATCGAAGGATGACAATGGTTTTTTATAGAGCAAGCTCATCTGGATTAGCAAAAAATTGATTTGGGGTTGTATCTGCGCTAAAATAAGCATAGTTATTTATGCGCAAAAAGAAGGGTAAACCCATGAGTAGAAAATTCAATGTTATCATAGAGAAGGATGAAGACGGATATTATATCGGCTTGGTTCCTGAACTCCCCGGTTGCCATTCTCAGGCCAAAAGCCTTGATGAACTCCAGAAGAGGCTAAAAGAAGCCATTCGGCTCTATCTGGAGGTCGAAAAAGACATTCCTGAAAACCGCCACTTTATTGGAATTCAGCAGATCGAAGTCGCGCGTTAATGAAGCTCAAGCCGTTGCCGAGCAAGAAGGTCATTCTAATCTTAGAGAAACTTGGCTTCAAAAAAATTCGGCAGCGCGGCAGCCATCTCTTCTTCAGGCATGCGGATGGGCGGACAACTATCGTCCCAATCCATAAGGGAGAAGATATTGGCAGAGGCTTGCTCCAAGAGATCATTAAAGATACAAAGCTAACAAAAGAAAAATTTCTAAAATATCTAAACTAGCAAGCGGTCGTGGAAGTCTGACGCCCGCAGCATAGGGATTCCGCCTGGTTTCGAGCCTTGAGACCAGCGGCGCGAGAACCTTAAAAGACGAGCCACCGCCCGGCTGCCAGAAATTAACTTCGTCGATGCCGGGGATGTGCGAGACTACATCGAACCATTGATTATCCGTGACACCGACGAAGAATTTCATGGCTCCCAAGCTAGGTTACGGCCTTTCTTCCTGGCGGCTTCGAGCGGTCCTTGAGGTAATGGCAGGGTAAATTTCCTGCTGGATCGCATCGCCAATTCACTAAAGTACCTATTTTATTACCCATTTAATTGCGTATTACCCGTATTTTATTACCCTTTTTATTACCCTTTCTTGGAGGTATTACCTCTTTTCCGCCAAGGGGCTCCGGGACCGCGGCCAAGACACTCTGCCTGACCTTGCTTTTGTATTCTCCGAAGAACCAATCTGATCATGTCCCGGCTTACACCCGGGCATGCGTGTTCCAGTTGAGTCATCGTGAATCTTCCCGAAAATGCGTCGATGGCTGCCTCGATCATTTCGGTCTTAGCTCCGCGAGGACTTTTTATCTGGCCGAGGCGTTCCTCGAATTCTTTATATGCCGACTTGATTATGAAGAGGATATAGTTGATATAAGGCCAGGGGTTATGCGTGCCCTCGTGCCAATGAGCGGAACTGAGCTCGAGCGTCTCGTAATAACGCTCCTTGTTCTGCTCGATCAGGCGCTCAAGGCTTATATAGCGGCCGACTTCGAATCCTAGCTGATAGCACTGAAGGAGGAGCAACAGGCGCGACACCCGACCGTTGCCGTCACGGAAAGGATGGATGCACAGGAAATCAAGGTTGAAAGCAGCCATGGCAATGAGTGGATGCGCCCAGCGTTCATTTAGGGATGATTTCCATAACCCGACCAGTTCATGGACGAAAGCCCGGGCTTCGGTTGCCGGAACCGTCCGGAAACGAATTCGGGTTCTGCCGTTCGCCTGACGCTCGATGATGTCGCCGTTTTTTTCCTTATATTTCCCGGCATCCCATATTTCGCCGCGACATAGGCGATGTAATTCCAAAATGGTCTTTTCTGAAATAGTGAGTTTCGCTCCTTGCTCGTGGATCCTCTTAAGAGCTTCTCGGTATCCCCGGACCTCTTCTTCATTTCTATCGCGGAGAAGAGGCTTGCCAAAAATAAGGGTATTGATTCGGGATTTTTCCACTTCCACGCCTTCGATTCTGTTTGAAGAAACCGCGCTTTCGATGAGCGCGTGCTCACGGAGGACTTTGAGCTTCTGGGGTGATTGCTTGATAAATAGTTCCTGTTTCCCGCGAGCCTCTCCGAGTTCAGCAAGATACCACGATGTCGAGGTTGGGATCATATCGTGAGTTGCCGAAAGTTGCCGGAACGTCATCATGCTAAAATTGGCAGACTATACTGCCGCTCCTATTCCTAAAGGCGACAATGCCCAGCCCCATCCGCCTTTACATGCCAAAAAGCCAGATTATGATTAGATTTTACAGGGAAATGAGGAATTGTCAATAAGCTTTAGGGGTGATTTTGCCTATTTCAGATATTCTTCTTCCAAAAGAGCGTTTGACCTGCGCTCTCACAGCGGTTCGGTCCCTTCATTCAGAATCGAAAGATATTGGTCGTAGACAAACACACGGTTGCGTTGCTTCCCCGTAAGCTCTCGCGCAAGGCCAAGCTTGATGATGGCGTCCATGCCCTTTGCCGCCGCGGGAAACGAAATGCCAGTGCGCTTGCATACTTCTTTCAAAGTCAGGATGGGGCGCGCACACAGAGCGTCAAAGATACGCAATGCAGTGGCTGTGATCCGCCCGAGCTCCTGGATGCGGAAAGCATCGTCCTTGAATAGTTTCACGAGGCGCTGGGCGGTTTGCACGGCGGTGGTCGCCGTCTGTGCTACGCCATCCAGAAAGAAGTCGAGCCAGGCTTCCCAATCACCGTCTGAACGCACCAAATCAAGCAGGCGGTAATACTCGGCGCGGCGCTGTTTGAAATACAGGCTTAAGCAGAGCAATGGCTGTGAGAGCACTCCGCTAAGGTGCAACATCAGCGCGATGAGCAGCCGCCCGATCCGGCCGTTTCCGTCGAGGAAAGGGTGGATTGTCTCAAACTGGACATGCGCCAGAGCCGCTTTGCCCAGGGCAGGATAGGGCACATGCTCATCGTGGATGAACCGCTCGAATTGAGCCATGCAGTTTTCTACCTGGGTCGGAGGCGGCGGGACAAAATGCGCAATGCCGGGCCGAGTTCCTCCAATCCAGTTCTGCGAGCGGCGGAATTCGCCAGGCAACTTTTCGCTTCCTCGGCCGCGGGAGAGAAGCTTCTCGTGTATTTCCCTAATGAGCCGGTTGGAGAGAGGAAAACCCTCGCGCAGCCGCGTAACGCCATGTTCCAGGGCAGAGACGTAATTAGAAACCTCGACCACATCATCAAAAGGGACTCCCGGCGCTTGTTCAAGCTCAAACAGCAGCAAGTCTGATAGCGAGGATTGCGTGCCTTCAATTTGGGAGGACAGCACTGCTTCCCGACGGATATAGGCATAGAGGAAGAGATGCGGGTCGGGAAGCAAGAGAGTGATGCTATCCAGTCTGCCCAGGGCCAAGGTCGCTCGTTCCAGCAGCCGCTGACGCGAGTTGGTGAGTTCAAGTGGTGGCCGGGGAGGCAAAGGATCAGGGATGAAGGCCCGTACTACCTCGCCGCCAACATTGGACGCCTCATATCTGCCCAAAATTCCCCGATTCATCTCTTGACCTGCTATTAAGTGAACGTTAAATAACCATTTCGGTTATTAAATAATAAGGCATATTCGTTTAATAAGCAAGCGAAATTTCCTGAAAAAGCTCGGCCTCGAGGAGGGAGATGAACTCGCTTGAGAGGCCGAGGGCGCGGGACACTGCCACTTGGCTGAGACCCAGACCTGTGCACGCTTTTTTAAGTCTTGATCCGACAAACCCTGACATCGCTTGTTAGCGACCTTGTTGGGGCTATAAACATTAAGTTAAAAGATGTCAATAAAGTCCTGCGCGAGCGGACAGGAACTTAGGAAAAAAAGTTCCTCGAGCCTAGGTCAAAAGTGTCAGCGACTTGGCCAGGATCTCGGCTATTGTCTCTGGTGGTAAGGAACAGGCCCATTCGGCTTTTCGAGCGCGCCAGTCCAGGCTCTTGATCTGATCGGATAAGATCACGCCGGCGACAGGCAATCCCTCGGGGATAGCGACCTCAAACGGATAGCCTTTGACCTGGCTGGTGATAGGACACATGAGAGCCAGCCCGACCTTGGCATTATAGGCCTGTGGCGAGAGAATGATTGCCGGCCGTCAACCTGCCTGTTCGTGGCCGGCTTGTGCATTCAAGGCAATCCAGACCACGTCGCCGCGCTGGGGAACGAACGGACCTGGATTCACCATACCTCATCGCCTTGGGCGGATCCGGTCTCCCATTCGCGGTGGATGTTGTCTTTGGTGACTTTTTCAAGGAGTTCTTCCAGACGCCATTTGGGCTCAAGTTCGGGTTTCACGACAAGCGCCCCTTCTTTAATCATTAACTGGATAGACGAATTCTGCCTCAGACCTATCTCATCCGCGAACGACTTGGGAATACGGAGGGCCAAGCTATTGCCCCATTTTTGCACGCGTCCTCTCAATTGTCCTCCTAAAGTATCTACAATGAATATACGGCCGACGAAGGGCGTTTGTCAAGGCCCTGGATGGTAAGGAAGGCCTAATACGCGGCAGGTTGAGCTAGCGCGGTTGGTCGGGGTCAGGCGCGAGACCATCGTCTTCCTGGAAAAGGATAAGTACAATCCCTCGCTGAGGCTGGCCCACGACATCGCGAAAGTCTTCGGCCTGCCGATCGAGGAAGTCTTCCTGTTCGAAGGGGAGGCCGGGCGCCCGACAAGAGTGGAGACCTCCGGCGGGTAGGGTGGTTTTCCCGGATTGCCTGGGTCTGGCCAGCGGGGCTTGCTTCATCCGTCAGACGGAGATTTCTATATATTTAACCTTGGTGGATGGCTCGAGGATCTCAGCTCCTTCTTTCCGCAGCTCCTCCAGGTGGAATATGTATTTGACGTTTGAATTTATATATATCATAAATGATTTAATGTTTTAAATAAAATATTGCTTGACAAACATAAATTTTTTTCCTATCCTCCAAAGCACAGGGACGCCGGGAGAGCGGCTAAAGATAAATCCCGCGGAATAAAGCTTGGTTTCGTAGGAGGAGAGGATGACATGGCGATTGACGTGAAGCTGGACCTGGTCATGGTGAAAAAGAAGATGTCGCTAACCGAGCTTTCGGCCCGGATCGGGATCTCCATGACCAACCTGTCGCTCCTCAAGACCGGCAAAGTCAAAGGGGTCCGTTTCAGCACCCTCGAGGCCCTCTGCCGGGAACTCGACTGCCAGCCCGGCGACATCCTGGAATACATCCCGGCGACGGCCGATCGCGGGGCCGCCCCGGAGAATTCGGAAAGAAAGGGGAAGTCGAATGAGTGAACCGAGATACCGAGCGGCCGCGTGGCTGGTCTTCGTGAAGATGGGGATCGGGCTGCTCATGTTCGTCTTCTTGATCGTCATGGCGGCGGTCAAGAGCTGGACGGTCGGCCCAGCGCTATTCAGGGGTTTCTTCTTGATCTTGGCCGGCCTGCTCGAAGCCTGGGTTCTCTTCGCTCTACGCCGGCTGCTCTGGGACCGATACGATTTCCACCAAGCGGACTTCATCATTCCCGTCCTGGCCTGCGCCGGCGTCGTCCTGGAGATCCTCAACCAATCGACCGAGGTGGCCTCGGTCCTGAGCCCGGGACATGAGGGGCAGATCATCGCCGCCCGGATCCTTTTCGTCATCATCCCGTGGGGCGTCATCATCATCATTTTTGCCGCCTCCCTCTTTAAGCTCCCCTTTTCCGAAAAGAGCCTCCTACGGCCCTATGCCTACCTGAACCTGGCCGCGGGCATCATTCTCGTCTCGTCGATCCTGGTCCTAGCGTCCCCCGTGTTCGGCCTATTCCTCTTCCCGTTCCTTGTCTTGACCGGTGTCGGCGCGGACATCCTGCTCGGCCTGACGTTCCTGCGCTCCCGGGAGACGGAACAGGTGGAATTCGTTTGATATATTAAGACTGCGAGGGAAAAAATGAGAAATTCGGCACGAAAAACGTCTATTCATCATAGAGGAGGAAAAGTGTCATTCACGGCTGTCTTTCTAAAAGTCCCGGAAGGTTACGTCGGATTTGTCGAGGAATTGCCGGGAGCAAATACCCAGGGGGCGACATTGACGGAAGCCCGCGAGAACCTGAAGGAAGCCGTTCAGCTGGTATTGGAGGCTAACCGAAAGATTGCCGAGCAAGAGATTGCCCATAAAAGCGTCATTCGCGAAAAAATCGAAGTCTCCTTTTAAGGAGAATTGTCAATAACCTTTATAAAAGATCATTCTCAGCAATAAATCCTATTTTCTTGGGCTTTCTAGCGCCCTTTGGAGACATCATCAATTGGTGGATGGCTTCAAATACTACCTGAAATTGCCCATCGTATTTCTTCTCGAGAGCGGCAAGTTTATGCGCCAGATCCTTGTGAGCAGCGGCCATTTCTCGCAAGCGAACGAAGGCTCGCATAATGCCGATATTAACCTTGATGGCCCGGGGGCTATTCAGCACACTCGAAAGCATTGCAACGCCCTGTTCGGTAAAAGCATAGGGTAGATAGCGGCGTCCACCTCGACGATTTGAGGTGCCAATTTGGCGCCTCAAATTATCGAATTCTTCTTTATTCAACTGAAACATGAAATCCGCCGGAAAACGATCCCTCTGCCTATTCACCGACCGGTTCAGAGTCTTGGTCTCAACGCCATACAGTTCGGCAAGATCCGCATCAAGCATAACCTTCTGTCCACGGATTAGAAAGATGCTTTTTTCGATGCGTTCTGCTGGGATGGGCAGTTGGTTTTCCGGGATTAGTTCCTTATTGCGGCGGCCTTTCCATGACCCGGTCGCCCTTCCGGATGATATCGCGGCAGGAAAGGACCTTTATGGTCGAGGTCTTGCTCTTGACGTCGATGACGATACAGTTGCCCAGTATTTGCACCGGGAGGTCCTTGCGTGTCCTCCGGTAGAGGATCATCTGCTGTCCGACCTTGATGCCTTGCTCTGCGCCAAGGTCGATGAGCGCCCGGTGGTTGGTGGCGATCTGTCGGAGATCGTTCTGCAAATAGATCAGGCTGCCCTTGACTCCATCAGCTTCCACCGTAAGCACATCATACCCCAGGTCCTTGCCCGTCATGCCCTTCCTGCCCTGGAAGGGAACCAGGTAATAGCCGCTGCGGACGGCGTCGCAGGAATGTTCGACGACGGCGACCGTCATCGCGTCGTAGGCAAATTGAACGCGGGCCCGGCCCTTGCCGAAAGCCATAGGACCATAGCCCGGAAGTTCATCACGGATCTCCAAAATCCAGAAAATCTGGCCGGGCTTGGCGTCTCCGTCCTTTCCTTTGTTCAAGTAGATAACATCGCCGTCGCTGAACATGGTTTTTTCGGATTGCCGCTCCGCTCCGATAATTTTCAACCCGGGAATCTCATCCTCCCATACCGAAAAGGAGCAATACAGGTCCGCCTCTTTGATCAGGTCGGTAAACTCTTGAAATATCTTGGCCTTGGAGATTTCATACCGCTCCTCCTGCTTTTCCTGAAGGAGCCGTGCTGGCTCCCGTGCTGGCTCGGGCGGCTTTTGTTTTTCGGCCGGCGCCGCTGCCGACTCCACCTTCTCTAGCGCTATGTTTCCGCAGGCTTTCGGCATGATGAGCTCGTATTTTTTGTCCCCCTCCTGGATGGAGAAGGAAAGAACGGGGAGAGGCTCCTGGCCGGCCCATTCAAGGTCATGGATGACCTTGATCTGGCCCTGGGCCCGAAAAATCATCCACAGCATTTGGCTACCAACGGCCAGCTCCCTCTCCATGAAAGCGGACTGGCGAATCCGGTCGATGAAAAGAGGGTACAGACCGGGGTAGCCGGCGAGGTCAAACCCGCGCTTGATGTCGTCGGCGTATTTCTCCGCGATAACCTTCATCATTTCCGGCGCGGGCGTCCCGGCTTTAATGGGAAGGAACCTGTATCTCCCGATGTCCCTCAGCTTTTTTGTTTGGGCAAAAATGCTGAGTGACGTCAGAATCAAAAAGCAGATAAGGACAAGATACCATTTTTTGTTTTTCATCCGGACCTCCCCGAGGTGATTTGGCTGCAACTATCGCACCAGGCAAGAAGACAAGTTTTCCTCTTCCTTATGATTTAGTCGTCCGGGAGCAGTTAAGTTTAAAAAAAGAGAATCTCCTGGAGAATTTTAAGTCCCTTGCGGCTTATCAATTAGACCAGCCACCGAATTCTGCATGGACAAATTGAGAAACAATCCCCACGTGCAGCGCCCTGTTTTCAATAACCTTTAGAGGTGATTTTGTAATTGAAACATCGGGCGAAGGTCTAGACAATGAAAACTCCCCGGGCTAAAGCCCGGGGTTTCATGCTCATGAAGATGATTATCCTTCGCTTCGCTCCGGGTGCCATTCATCCCCAGGCTGAAGCCTGGGGTTTACTGGCATTTTCTATTAAAAGTTCAAGAAATATTTGGTCAAAAAAGCGATGAGCAGGCCATAGCCAAAACTCATGAATGTGCCAATGATTATGTATTCCGCTTTTTGTCTTTGCTTTACATCTCTGATCTCGCCAAATCGGAAAATTGACTTCGCAGCAATCAAGAATCCCACGCCTTCAGGGTGCCCAGCCAGCACGAGGAGAAAGATGATAGCACGTTCAAGCTGGCCGATAAGTTTTCCTCCCTTCTTAAGCCCGCGAGACAAGCGGACGTCCTGCGGCACAGCTGTGCCGTTATCCTGCGCAATTTCTTTTAGGATTGGATCTACGGCGATGCCGATAAGAATGCTTCCGGCTTGAATTGCGGCAATAGCGCCTGCGAGAATGATGAGTAACCGAGTCCAGGTATCCCCAAATAGGCCGTTCCAATATAGCGCCGGGCTATATCGTTCGGCCACCCACATCGACAAAGCCACCAAAAGAGCGATATGGGCAACTTGATCGATGAGGAAAACAGCCAACAATCTGGATTTTATCCTGGTTTTAATAAAATCAAGAATGGCATGCCCCAGGAATATGGCGAAAGGAAGTATCCAAGCCCCCCATGCGCCACACAGCAAATAGCTTACGGCGCTCACAAGAAAGGCATGTCTCAGGAGGACCAAGAAATTCAACTTATTTTCGGCTGTTTTGGCAGTTTGAAATACAAAGTCGGCTAAGAAATGAGCTGCTATAAGGCAAACGAGTAAAGCCCGAAAGTCAGAAAACACTCTGTTCCTCTCATTCAACCATTACAAGCATTTTCGCTTGTTTTGGGCAATTACAAGCTATATAGCTTGTTCTAGCCTTTTCTCAAAAAAATCGATCCCTTTCTCCAGGGCATACCAGCCGGCCCGGCTCAAATGTTGAGCGACGGCTTGTTGAGTGATTTTCTCCTCCCATAATTTTTCTGCGATCTCTTCCTGCTTCATCCCTTTCAAAGCACCCGATATGGCCAGCGCCTGCTTATCCGTCCATCGACTGGCGATAGCGTCAATAAGCCGGACAATGATATCAAGAGTGAGAGTATGTTCATTGTTTTCATGGACAAAGTACATATTGCCCGACTTTGATCCATAGAGGTTGTCCAGCGCTTCTCCGGAGAGTTTATAAGCCTCTCCATGTCCTTCTGAGACCCGAGTTTTAGGAATCGAGTCGATCTTCCCAACCGCAATGGCCATTCTAGTATCCAGATTTCGCTTCGCCATTTTCGCGCGAATCGTAGCTCTATAAAAAAGAGATAACCGGAGTGCGCTGGCCGGCTCGAGCACAAGCATTTGCCAGCTATCGCCCCTGAATATATCAACGTCGAGCGGCACGATCTTTCTAAAGGATTCGCGAAGCAGTCGCGAGCTTTCATTCATAACAGCATGCAATTTTTCCCAATCTTTGGGGCTCAGCTTAGAAGACTTAATGAGGTCACCCGTGATGATCGCACATTGATCAATCTTTCTGCCCTTCATCAGAGTTTTTCTCCTGAAATACAAGCGCTCAGACTTGTTTTAATATAATACAAGTTTTTATGCTTGTAAATCGCTTTTTTCTATCTTTTCCTAAGAATTATTTGCCCGTCGGAGGTATAAGCGGCAGGTTGAGCCAGGCCAGGCCAATGTCACGTTTCATATGGCTGACACTCGTGCCGCCCGGAGCGTCGTAGAGCACGGCGAGGCGCTGGCCGACCTGCACGACAGATGGCATCCCGATGCAGTCTTTGCTCCAGGTGCAGTTCTGGCCGTCCAGCACGATCGCCCTGTCCTTGCGGTTCCATCTGTTGAGATCTCTGCTCCAATAAACCCAGACGGCATCCGTGTATTCCACTCGATCGTCTACGCCGATATGATTGGTGAAGAGCCACCAAGTCTTGTTGGCATTCTCGTAATAGAGCGAAGAGTTCTCCACCTGCTCCTCAAGGGGCACGATGGGCTCCGGGTCAAGAGTCCAGGCATTATCCAGATTCTTGGTCCGGGCAATTCCGAGTGTGCGCTGGATGCCTCGCGATTGAATCGAACCGCTGAAGAACATGAGATATTCGCCCTTGTCCTTCAGCACATGGCCGGGGCTAGCAGTCGCCGAGTAGTAGGTGCCCGGCTTGGTGTTGAAAGGGACGACATCGTACTGCTTCTCCCAGGGGCCTGAGGGCGACTTGCTCTGCGCCTTCATGGTGAGATAGGGAAACGTCGGCACGAAATCCGGCGGGCGCGTCGTATTCGGCGTGCCCAGGTAAAACATATGCCACCGGCTGCCGTCAAAATAGACCCAAGGGGAAGATGCGAAAGCAGAATCGAGCCTGCCCTTTGGACCAAAATCGAGGATAGGGCCTTGTTTGGTCCAGTGCGTCAGGTCTTTGCCGGTGGCGAGACAGGCAAGCCAGCCTTTTAAGCCGGCGCCGTCGTAATGGAGATAATAAGCGCCTTTCCACTCGAAGACGATCGCCTCGCGCGCGCCGAGGTAATCGCATTGGCCCGGCCCATCTCCGTGGAGGAGAACGCGGCCGTAATCAATCGCGTCGAGACGATAGGCTGCGGCTGGACGGCCATCCTTATAGGCTTTGGGGGGGCCGGTGATAGGGACAACGCGAGATCCTTTCGTAGGGGCAGACTGAATCCCAAAGCCAAGCGAGGCGATGACAAACAGGATCGCTAAAGTCATCAGGGCGCTTTGCGTGATCTTGGACATTGTCTAAGGCTAATTATTCATAAGCTAAGACTGGCTTCTTGCTCTTTTTCAGATCGTCAGTCGGTTTCATGTTTTCCTCCGTAAAGAAAAATAAAGTGAAGTCATTATATCATGCTATGGGGAGGGGCGAATTCTTCCAGGCTCGAGGATACGAGCAAAACTATGATATATTAAGATCGCGAGGGAAAAAATGAGAAATTCGGCAGGAAAAACGTCTATTCATAATAGAGGAAGAAAAGTGTCATTCACGGCTGTCTTTCTAAAAGTCCCGGAAGGCTACGTCGGGTTTGTCGAGGAATTGCCGGGAGCAAATACCCAGGGGGCGACATTAGCGGAGGTCCGTGAGAACCTGAAGGAAGCTGTCCAACTCGTCATGGAGGCCAATCGAAAAATTGCCGAGCAAGAGATTGCCGATAAAAGCGTCATTCGCGAAAAAATCGAAGTCTCCTTTTCATGAAGCGCCGGGTGCTTATCAGATTTCTAGAAACAAATGGGTGCGTTCTGCTTAGAGAAGGGAAAAAACACTCTGTTTATCTGAATAAAATTCGAAGCAAAGTCTCCACGGTCCCAAGGCACAGGGAAATAAACGATTTCTTGGCTCACAAGATTTGCCGCGATCTGGAAATCCCTCTGATCAAATCCTAAGTCTAATGGCTGGAAGAAATCATGAGTCCGGAAAGGGAGGTATGCGGTCGAGGAATTCTGACGCTTGCAGGATTGGAATTCCGCGAAATTCTCCCATGTCGAGAAGATGATGATCTCCCGAGATGATGAAGTCGGCGCTTGCCTCGAGAGCACACTCCAAAACCCGATTATCGGCATCGTCCTCGAGGACGGCGAGGCTTCGCTTCGGTTTAACCAGTTCCGCGCGCCGGCCGATAACCGTCAGCGCCTCGCGGATATCATCATCTTCCCAGAAAAACTTGTTTTTTAAGATGGATGCAAATTCGGCCAGGATGCTCGGAGAAGTGATAAGCTGAATTTTTCCGGCGCGAACCGCCTCAAAAAGGGCCTCGGGTTTTCCGCCGAAGAGGAACGCGGAAAGCAATATATTCGTGTCGAAAACTACCCGCCGGGCGCTCAAGTCCGGATTCCGCGCGCTTCATGAACAAGCTTTTCGATGTCCTCTTCGGAAGTAACGCGAAATTTCTTGGCCGTTGCCCTGCCGAGTCGCTTCAGCCTTTCCCAGCGTTCGTCATCGAGATGGTCCTCATAAACATTTACCATATCGCGAAAGAGCTCGCTCTTCGTTTTTCTCTCCATTTTCGCCAGTTTTTCAATCTCTTCGTAGATTCGGGGCGGAAGCGAAACGGTCAAGGTTTTTGTTGTTCGTCCCACGGCACTCTCCTCGTGAGTCTTACTTAGTCTTACTATACCCATATTTGACCGTCCTGTCAATAGCAGATTTGACGTGCCGTGCCTGCCCCGCCTATTAAGAAATGGACGATCGAATATCGAGCGGAATCTCACTGAGAAGAAAGCGGAAAAATTGGTGACTGGCTACGCTTTTTTCGGATAGCCTACGGTCTGGGCGAACAGCACTCGCTGTTCGGGCCGCAGCTTGAACTCTTTGGCTGTGTTTTCCTTATCGCAATTGTGGAACCAGGCCGCCAAACCTTGCGAGGCGGCAAACAAATAGACGTTCGCGGCGATAAGACCCGTGGCGGCATAATAGTAGGATTTCTGGACCTCCGGATCCGCAATGCGAGGATCCGGCTGCCCCTTCCCCGCAACATATCGAGTGAGATCCACGACATAGAAGATATTCACCGGCGCCGTAGCCGCGGCGCGCCTGCCCGACCGGGCGCGAAAATCTCCGGGGACAACGGGAGCCAGGCGGTGAGGAACGGCCTCATAGAGGTAAACTCCTTGAGGCAGGGCAACATAAAGGTCGATTTCCTGCGAGTTACTGGCTGAAGCGGCTGTCCGTCCCGGCTTTCCCATGAGTGCCATCTCGGGCCGGTTCACTCCGAATGCGGCCCAGAGAAGGTTGGAGAGCGTCTGCGGCGGGAGCGGATCCGGGCCGATGTCGCGGAAAGTCTTCCTATCCTGCAGGGACGCCAGCACGGACTTGCCGCCGTCCTTTTCGGGTTTCGGAAGCGTGATCGGTTCGAGCGCTTGAGCGGGGCTCGCAGGGGAGATGCCAAGAACGGCGAACGCCGGGAGGGCGGTCGCCGCGGTTTTGACAAATGTTCTTCGTTTCATCCGATCCTCCTTCATCTGATGCAACTATTTTATCACCGCCGCCAGATTTTTAAAGCGGCTTGTTTAACCCAAGAATGCCGATAGGAAAATCTATTGAACGATAAAGTCTCCTGGTATAAGGTGTTTTTGATGAAAAAACAAACTCACCTGATGGGTGAGACCTTAACCAGGAGGGCGTTAATATGATACCGCAAGGCATCCTGCCATTCAAGATTGAAGTTACCGACGAGCTGATCACGCCGCGAAGCGGGTTGGCTTTATTCGCGGAAGTCCTTCGAGCCTTAAAGGTGGAACAGAAGGTCCGAGATTATTTTCCTCGCCCCGGCTCCAACCGTGGTTATGAAGCCTGGTCTTATCTTGAACCGTTGTTGTTGATGTTGGAAGGCGGCGGCCGGCATATCGAAGATCTCCGCGAGATTCGGGAGGACAGGACGCTGCGGGCCTTGATTGGTCTTGGCCGGATGCCGGCGCTGTCAACGTTTGGGGACTGGTTGGCCAGATGGGGAGCGCGGGGCGGAGAGGCGGCGATGAGGAAAGTCGGGGAAGAGACGGCGGAGACGATTTGGTAGCGAACGGCGACGCCGGAGTATACGCTGGATGTGGACGCGACAGTCATCGAAGCGGAGAAGAAAGAGGCGGAGTGGACGTATAAGAAGGTCAAAGGGTATCAGCCGATCTTGGCCTTCTTGGCAGAAAACGGGGTCTGTCTGACTCATGAGTTTCGCCAGGGGAACGTCGTCGCCCAGAGCGGGGCCTTGAAGTTTCTGAAGCGTTGCCTTCGGCTCTGTCCCAAGATAAAAAGGGTTCGTTCCGACAGCGCTTTCTATCAGGCGGATGTCATGAACTGGTGCGAGAACAACGGTCTGGGTTTTACCATCACAGCTGACCAAGATGCTGGTGTGAAAGGAGTAATCCCGACTGTGTGGGACTGGAAGCCGCTCTTGGATGGGGACGGAAAAAAGACGGACCGGGAGGTCGGAACGGCCATCCATATGATGGCCAGGGCTGAGGAGCCTTTCTGCCGGGTGGTCCAGCGCTGGCGCGATCCCCAGCTTCCCCTCTTCGAGCCAAACGGCTATCGCTACTACGTGATCGCGACCAACAGGGACGACCTGTCCCCGGAGGAAGTGGTCCGGTTCCATAATCAAAGGGGACAAGCCGAGAACTTCATCAAGGAACTGAAGGTCGGGTTCGGGATGGAGCAGATGACGAGCGGCGACTTTCGGGCCAATGGCTTGTGGTTTTCGATCGGCGTCCTGGCCTATAACCTGACTCAAGCTCAGAAGCTCTTGTTTATGGATCCGGAGTGGAAGGCCAAGACGGTGGCCACGCTTCGCTGGCAGCTTGTGGAGACGGCCGGCCGCTTAGTCCGGCATGGCTGGCGCCTCATCTTACGGATCGCAGCGTCCTGGGAGAAGCTCCGCCTGTTTCTTCGGATCCGAGAAGGCTGCGCGGCGTTTTCCTAACTGCCCGCAATCCGTTTTTTTTGGCTAAGATAAAAGGGACAATGATCAAGGAGAAGCCCTCTCAAAATACCGGCTTCTCGCCAACACCGAGTAAAATCGTAAGTGGCGATGTTTCCTTTTTGAAGATTTGGGGAGTTCATCACCTTCCGGACGTCTCTCTTGGAGCTCCTCCCGTTTTTAAAATTATTCTAACGGCAATTTTGGGTTTAAGCTGTTTGTTTAAATATGATGTTCGGGCTTATAACTAAGGACTAAACAAGCGGGTTTCGGACTTTAATCCCCGATAATCTCGTCGAGACCTTCGAGGATATGGGCGATTTCCTCGGGATTAAGGCGGGCGATTCTCTTGCCGATGCGCTCGACGGCTAGAGTCCTCACCTGACTGATTTTCACCCATGATCGCTTGGGGAGGCGTTCGGTTTGAATCTCCAGAGTTAAAGGAAATTCCGCCCGCTGCGGCCGGCTGGTGATGGCCATAGCAATGACAGTCCCGGATCGATCGTTAAAAACGTCGTGACTCAGGATTAGAACGGGGCGCCGGCCGGTTTGTTCACGGCCGCGGCCAGGGCTGAGGTCGGCCCAGCGGACCTCTCCCCTCAATATTCGGGCCATTCGGAAAGCTCCACGGCAAAACCTTCTTCGGCAAGTTCTTTCTCATAGGCGGGATCGAGCTTGCTGCATTCTTGCGCCAGACGAACTCGATCCAGGCGCCGCAGCTTTTCCTCGACGGCGGCTTCGATTGCCTGGCTGCGGTTAGCGAAGGTCTTGTTACGGACAAAGCGATCCAGGCCCTCGAGTGTCTGTTCACTTAGGGATATGGCGATTTTTGCTTTAGCCATGACGCACCTCTTGGTATTACCATACGTCATACCATTCGGCTTGTCAATAACGTCTGTTGTTTGTGCCGGTTGCCTCACACCTTAATAGACGGCCTTCCGACGGCGCTTTCTCAGTGGTCGGGGTTTTAAGGCTCAGGCAAGAAATATAGGAGGAACAAAAATTTAAAAAATTCTGGTGAGAATTTAGGGACTCACGCCGAATTTAAAAGAACTCGGAGTATCCACCCGAATTCTCGTACACGTCCTATATTTACTCGAGCAGGGTGCCGGAGTCGCCGAGCATCCATTTGCCGCGGACATTGATATAGAGCAGGGTGCGCTTGACTTCCTGTTCCTTCTCGTTCTTGTACTTGAGGTCAACGATCATCCAGTCTTCCATGCCATTGAAAAACATCTTGAGCACGGTATCGTTGTTGGGTTGGGCAAAGCGTTGCCCCTTGAATTGGCGGAGGATCTTCTGGTTTTTGCCGTAGTTTTTGATGTAAACGGGGAGGTAACCTTTGGCCGCGGCATCGTCCCTGAGGAATTCTTCGATCGTGTTTTGCGGGTTATAATTTTTGTCGATGGTGACCCAATCATATCCGGAACTCACGCTGCCTTTGCCCTTACAGGCGGTGAGGCCGCCGATGGCGAGAGCGCCGATAACAACAAAAATGCAAAGAATACCGGCTAATTTATTCATGCTAACCTCTCTATAAAAAGGTTGGGGACATGCGCCTTTTCGCCTGAATTCTTGGGACACGTACCGAATTCCAGAGAATTCGGAAGATATCCCAGAATTCTGTTCTTTCCTACCATTATCTCTTCTTCCGTTTAGCGGCTTCCTGCTGGAGAAGCTTGTATCGGTCCGAAGGGATAGCGCGATGTCGAATTTTCGAAAACAGCGCGGCCGGGCTTCCGAGCGATTCAAGGCCCGGTATTCCTTTTACTACGGCGGCCGCCACGCCGCCGCCTTCCGCCTTCCCCTTCTCCCCGTTGCCTCCGGTCGCGCTGCCAAAAACATCCTTCTCGCGCTTCTCCGGATCGGCCTTGGCGTAATCGTCGAGCTGGGTTCGCCCGATATATCCCATGTTCCGGAGCGTGCGCAGCATGGCCAGCGTGCTCACGCCGAAATAGCGCTTCAAATAGAGCACCTGGTCGTAGGTTACGCGCTGGGGGGAAAAGACGCGTAGGTCCTTCTCGATGATCTCCTTGACCTTAGCCGGCGGCATCAGGAAGCGCGCGGCGAACGTCTGGGCATAAGGCTCGCGCGGATGGTAGAGCGAAGCGTACTCGTCGACAAAGACATCGGGGCTCTCGATGACCGGGCCTTCGGTGCGGTCCTTGAGATAATGGCAGTATTCGTGGGCGGCGCTGAACGCCTGGCGGCCGGCCGGCTGGGCGGAGTTGACCAGGGCGAAGGCGGCCTCTTTCTGCTCGAGATAGATGAAGGCGCCCGAGACCTTGGAATCCTCGGGGAGGGGCATGCGCAGGATGCGGCAGCCGTTCGCTTCAACGAGGGCGAAGATGTCGCGGACGGGCTCGGAGCCCAGGCCGAGGCGGCGGCGCTCCTCATCGGCCATGCGCTCGGCGGAGATGTTGGGAGCGTAGAGCGGGGCGAGCTCTAGGCGGCGGTTGGTGATCGCTTCGAGGCGGAGATAGTCGTCGCAGTAATGACGGAACTTCTGGAGCTCGGCGCGGGCGCGGTCGTCGGCGGATTCGGCGCGGAAGAGGAGGGTGAAGGCGTCGGGCGGGGCGGTGTCGCTCTCATGGAAGAAGAAGGCGATGTCGCGGTTGAGGAAGGCGGCGATTTTCTGGAGCGTGGCGAAAGAAGGTGTGCGCTTGCCCGCTTCGAGGAGCGAGATGTATTCGGCGGAGAGGCGGAGGGCACGGGCGAAGGCGCTTTGAGACAAACCGGACCGTTCACGGGCTTTTTTAAGCTTGTCGTGGAGGAATTTATCCATCGCCGGCGCACCCCTGGGCGCTGTGACGGGGAGGATAACACGGGGTTAGGGGCGTGTCAAGGAACGCGTTCTTTTATCTCTTTTCGTAAGGCGGCTGTTTGGGCTTGACCGGAGGATTTTTTTCCAGGGCCTTCATCACTTCCTGGATCGCCCGTTCGAGCTGCGGATCGATGCCTTTGGCCAGCTGGGCTGGATCGTCGATGACTTCGATATCCGGATCGACGCCGTGGCCTTCTTTGAACCACTTCCCGTCCGGGTCATACATCCTGAAGGTCGGAACCGTGACCGTTCCGCCGTCGATGAGGCCCGGCGCGCCGCTCATGCCGATCAGCCCGCCCCAGGTTCGCGTTCCGACGAGCGGTCCCAGTTTTGCTTTCCGGAAGTAATCGGGAAAAGCATCGCCTCCCGAACCGCTCCAGCCGTTGATCAGCATGACTTTGGGGCCGAAGTTGGCGAACGGCGGCCACTGCCAGTTTAGGCCGTCCCGGACGGCCCAGAACGCCAAGGGCTTCCGGTCGAGCAATTCGATGAACCGATCGGGAATCTGCCCGCCGTCGTTGAAGCGCTCGTCGATGACCAGCCCGGCCTTCTCGTATTGGGCGGCGAATTGCCGGACGAGTTCGTTTTGGCCGTCAATACCGGTGCTGGGAACATAGATGTATCCGATCTTGCCCTTTGTCGCCTCCTCGACGCGTTTTCTGTTGGATTCGATCCAGGCCAGGTTTCTCAGCCGGGTTTCGTCGGCCAGCGTCTTCACGATCACCTTCTGGGCGCCCTCAAGTGTCGGCTTGCTGTTGATAGTCAACTCCACGGTCTTTCCCGCCAGGCCTTCGAAAGCCGACCAAGGATCCTCCCGGATATTCAGGGGGATGCCGTTGGCGGCGAGGATGTAATCCCCTTCCTTGACCTTCAAGCCGGACATTTGCAGGGGCGAACGGACCTCAGAATCCCAGGGCGCGCCGGCGATGATCTTGGCGATTCTATAAGCGCCGTCGGCGATCTCCCAATCGATGCCGAGGTAGCCGACGTTTCTGGTGGGCGCCTCGTCCGTATCCCCGCCGCCGCGGTAGGTGTGCGAGGCACTCAGCTCGGCGATTAGCTCCCCGATCACGAAATTGACGTCCCATCGGGTCACGCAATTCTCAATCAATTTCCCGTAGCGCTCGCGCAAGCCCTTCCAATCCACGCCGTGCATGTTGGGGTCGTAGAAGAAATCGCGTTCCAATCTCCAGACTTCGTTGAAGATTTGCGTCCATTCGGCCCGGGGGTCGACGGTCATTTCGAGCTGAGCCGTCGGCATCAACTTCTCCATCTTTTGACCCGGGGCGATGTCCACAACGGCGAAACTCCCGCCCTTGCCGACGAGGATTTTCTTGCCGTCGGCGCTCACCATAAAGACGTCCGAGTCGTCGATGATCGTTTTTTCTTCGCGGCTTTCGAGCTCATAATAGACCACGGCCTTGTTTTTATTGGCCGCTCCCGTGTTGGGCATTCTATGATAAATGAGTTTTCCGGAGACGGCGGCCATGTCCCCATAGTTGCCGGGAGCCGACGGCAGGACGACCAGCCGCTTTTCGAAATTCTCCAGGGTGATTTTGACCTCTTTGGGTTTTTCTTTTTCCTTGGCCTCCTCTTTGGCAGGCTCTTTTTCCGCTTTTTTCTCGTCTTTCTTGGCTGCCTGCTCGTCTTTCTTAGGCTCGTCCTTCTTGGGCTCGTCCTTCTTGGGCTCGTCCTTTTTGGGCTCGTCCTTTTTGACGGCTACGACGTCATTCTTTGGCGCCAGGGGAGACGCGATGTCCTCGGTCAAGGGGACGGCAACGATATTCGTCGAGTTGGCATAGATAAACGTGGCGTCCATATCGCCATAGATAGGATTGAATGTCCTGCCGGTCTCGAAATACAGATATTTCCCATCGGGATCGAAGGTCGGATTGGTATCGCCATAATAGCCGGAGGTCACCTGGGTGGCCTTGTTCGCTTTCACGTCGTATAGAAATATGGCCGGCACCCGCGAGTCCAGGTCCCGCGAATAGGCCATCCACCGGCTATCGGAGGACCAACTCACTGCGAACGTCTGGAGGCTGCCCTGATAGAAATAATGCGCCTTATCGACCTTCAGGGTGGCGTTTTTCTCCAAGTCATAGATGAAGATCTCCATCGCCTTGTCGATAAAGGCGATCATCTTGCTGTTTGGGGACCAGAACAAATGATATCTATAGCCGGGTCCGTAGGAGGTCAGCTTTTTTTCTTGGCCGGGTTTCTCCATGTCCCTTATCGTCAGTTCATACTCGCCCGATCGATCGCTCCAATAGGCTACAGACTTGCCGTCGGGCGACCAGGAGGGATATCGCTCGGCGACGCCGGAGCTCTTGGTCAGGTTATAGACAGGTCCGTCTACGGCCGGGACGGAAAAAATTTCGCCGCGGGCTTCGACGACGGCGCGCTTGCCGTCGGGAGAGAGCCAGCCGCCCTGGACGAGGCTCGAGACCTTGGCCACTTTCGGCATCAGAGTGATCTCATCCGTCACCAATTTCACCTGGACCGCACGATATTTCTCATCGGCCAGGCTCAACAGATACAGCTCACCGCCGTTCTCGAAAACGATATCCGCGGGCCCGAGGGAAGGAAAGTGGATGTCGAAGTCCGTGAACTTGGTGATCTGCTTGTTCTCTTTTGTGTCGAGGTTGTAAGACCAGACGTTGGCCCTCATCTCTGGACCGCGGTCGGACAGATAATAGATTTTGTTCCCGGACCACATGGGGAATTCATCGTTGGTCGCGCTGTGGGAGATATTTTCAGCCGTTTTTTTCTCGAGGTCGAAGATCCAGATGTTGGCGTGCCAGCCGCCGCGATACCGTTTCCATGTTCGAAAGGCTTGGCTGATCGGCGTATAGGCGATCTTTTTTCCATCGGGCGAAAGAGAGGCCATTTCGCCGTAGGGAACGGGCAGCTTCTCGGGCAATCCCCCGGTCTGGCCGACTTTATAGAATTGATTAAATCTCTGCTTTCCGCTGTTCATGGACGAAACGAACAGTAGGTTTTTTCCGTCGGGATACCAATCGATTAAACGGTCGGTCATCCCGTGGTGCGTCACTCTCTTCGGGATGCCGCCCAGCGAAGGCATCACGTAGACATCGAAGTTACCGCCGTAAATGCCGTTGAAGGCTATCTCGGAACCGTCGGGAGAAAATTTAGCGAAGAGCTCTTGTCCTTCGGGCGAGCTGAGCTTTAGCGCCGTCCCGCCTTCCTTAGGAACAATCCATAGGTCTCCGCCGTACGAGAACACGATGTGCGTCTTGGACACATCGGGGTTCTGCATCATTCGCGCATTGACCTGGGCCTGGAGGAAAACAATAAGAGACAGGATCATAGCAGCAATGGCACAAATTTTTTTCATGTTTCACCACCGGCGCCATCTTACACTCGGCCCCAAACCTCTGTCAAGAATGTTGATTTCGGGGTCAAACCTACTCGTTACGCATCTCCCCCCGAGAGAATTGTGCGTAAAGAGTAGCTTTGACCCCAACTCTCGGAACATATCACCGAATTTTATAGACGTCTTTGCGGTGGCGGACGGTTTCCACCCAGATAGAGCCTTCCTGGTCTATAAAGTAGATGATCCGATACCGGCCGATTCTGAAAGAGAATTCCCCTGCCAGATCGCCAAGGAGTTTTTTGCCGGAAAGGGGATTTAAGTAGATTTTCTGGAGACTTTCTTTTACTTTTTGTTGGATGTCTTTGGGAAGCTTTTCATAATTCTTTTTAAAGGTTTGGCTGAGGAGCAGTTTCATGAGATGGCGCGGGGCTTGTATTATTTGGGCAGGGGTTTTTGGGATTTTTCCCGTTTAGTAGGCTTCTCGGGCGATTTTTCATCAAAAAAATCTTCATAAGTGGAAAACCTGCTGTGCAGGAAGTCTTCCTTGGCCTGCTTGATATCTTCCAACAATTCTTTGTCCGCCATGACCTCCAGGGTTTCGACTTCTTCAGGGCTTAGGAGAACCGCTTTCGCTTTCGAGCGCTGGATGATAACGTAATGGGAGCCCTTTTCATGGACCTCCTTGATGACGGATGCCATGGATTTCCTTAGCTCTGCGACCCCGATGACTTTATCCATTGCTTGCCTCCCGATTAGTTGTACAATAGATTGTACATTTTGTCAAATATCGTGAATACGTTCTAAAGAAAAATTCTGCCAATAAAAAAGACGCTCGCACTTAAGGGCACATCTCAGATCGGGCTTAATATATTCCGGGGTCAAACCTACTCTTTACGCACAATTCTCCAGGGGAAGATGCGTAAAGAGTAGGTTTGACCCCAACCCTTCAGGAGAGGCTCAAAAAGACAGAAAAATAGCCCAAAAATAAAATACTTGAAAAAAGGCTGGAATATTTGTATAGTTGCCGCACATAGACGCACAAACAAATTTGACAGCGAAAATAATCAAATAAAATGAAGGAGGGCACATGAAAAAGCGTCTCATCATTGGGGTTCTGGTTCTCTGCTGCGTCCCGATGGCCTTCGCCACGATCGTGACCAACGCGAACCAGAGCGCGCTGTATTTTCGTCTACTCTCTCGCAACGCGTCGACCGACATCGACGCCGTCTACTACAACCCGGCGGGCCTGACGCGCCTCAAGGACGGCTTCCACATCGGGCTCCACAACCAGACGATCTTCCAGGAAAAAAGAGTCATCAACGCGTTCCCCTTGCTCAACTCGGACACCTATAAGGGCGAGGTGAATGTCCCGATCTTCCCAGACGTATATCTGGTTTACAAACAAGGCCCCCTGGCTCTGTCGTTCGGCTTCGGACCCAACTCCGGAGGCGGAACTGCCGACTATGATACGGGCTTGCCTTCATTCGAGTACCAGATAGCTGAGCTGCCGGTCCTGTTATCCAGCATGGGTATTCCCACGACGAAATATTCGGCGAATATCGCATTCAAGGGCGAATCCGTCTATTATGGCTTCCAGTTGAATGCTTCGTATGCCATAGACGAGGTGTTCTCGGTTGCGGGGGGTATCCGGTACATATCGGCGTCAAATAAATATACGGGCCATATCGAGAGTGTCATGATCAATCCGAATTTCCCCGCATATGGCCTGACCGGCCAAATGGTCTCCGCGCCGCAGGTTTTCACGCTACTCGGGCAGGCCGCGTATGCCGCGGCGACTTCAAATAGATATGTTGATGCCAAACAGACAGGGACGGGCTGGACGCCGATCTTGAGCCTGAATGTGCATCCGGCTGAGGGGCTGAACTTGAGCGCCAAATATGAGTTCAACACATCGCTGGAGTTGACGAACGCAACGACCAAGGATGACACCGGAATGTTCCCGGACGGCGCAAAAACCCATAATGACATCCCGGCCATCTTGTCCTTTGGGGTTGAATACGCCCTGATGCCAGAGCTTCGCGCTATGGTCTCTTTCAATTACTTTTTCGACAAAAACGCCAACTGGGACGGACGACAGGATCTCGTCAATTCCAACACATATGACCTGGGCATCGGCCTCGAGTACGACGTGACCAAGACCTTCACGCTCAGTGCCGGCTACCTGCTCACCCAGTTCGACCTTAGCGAAGCTTATCAAGAAGACATCAGCCATGAGATTCCCGCCAGCACGTTGGCTTTGGGCGCGAGATTTCGATTGGGCGAAAAGTTGGACCTCGACCTTGGCGGCATCTATTCGATCTATTCGAATAATGTCCAGAAGACCATAAACTATGGAGCCTTCGGCTCATACATCGAAAAATATGAGCGTTCGAATGTAGCCTTCGCTATCGGTCTAGGGTATCATTTTTAAGGACGGAGAAGCGGCAGAACCGAGAACGGGGTCAAACCTACTCGTTACGCAACTTTTTTCCCTGTAAAATGCGTAACGAGTAGGTTTGACCCCAGTGATTTAGAAATATGGATAAAAAGTTACAGCAAGATTTGATCAAAAAATGGCGAAAATATTTCGGCGCGGCCGAGCTGCCTCTCGTGTTCTTCTATTCCAACGACGAGAAATACACCAAGCTCCTGAGGCCGATGTCGGGCCCCAGCGGGTCGGCCACGCACTGCATCATCGGCGTGATTAAAGCAGCGCGGAAAGGCAAACCGGTCGCCTTCTCCAAAGAGACCATGGGCTGCCAGGGAGGCGCGCGCTATTCGGGGTACGCGGCGGGGCTCAGGCCGAAGTTCAAGTATTTTTTATCGTGCGGAATCCCGGGCGAGATGGAGGGCGAGCGTTATAAAAAAACGCCGGAGATCGTCGAGGATTTGATGAAGGAATCCCCGCAGATCATGGCGCCGGGAAAGTATCTGGTTTTCAAGCGATGGGACCGAGTGGAAGTGGATGAGACGCCGATCGTCGTCAACATTTTCGCCAAGCCCGATGTCCTGAGCGACCTGTTCACCCTGGCCAATTTCCGGAGCGCCAACCCTCACGCCGTCATGACGCCTTTTTCGGCGGGATGCGGGAGCATCATCGGCTATCCCCTGCTCGAATCGTACACGCCGAACCAGAGGGCGGTGATCGGCATGTTCGACCCGTCAGCGCGTCCGCATGTCGGGGAGAACGTGCTGAGTTTCGCGGCGCCGATGAAGAAGTTCGCGGAAATGATCGAGGACATGGACGAGAGCTTCCTAATCACCCCGACCTGGAAGCGCATCCGCAAAAGAATCAAGAGCTAAGGTCTGCCGCACTGCACGGCTGCACGGGGACACGCACATTGTGTGTCCCCTTTTTTTGATTTTTTATCCGCTATTTTTTAGATCCCGATGATGTTGGCGTCCTTGGGATATTCAATGGTGAATTCGAGCGTGATCTCCTTTTTCTCCTGAGGCGCCAGGGTCAGCTTCCAGGTCAGGATTCCCTTCTCGTCCTTCTTCGCCTGCGCCGGCTGGATATTTATGTCCTTGATCTCGATCTTGTCGTTCTGGCTGATCGGCAGTTGGTCCATGAGCTCGATCTCGGCCGCGTTCTTCCGCAAATTCTGAACCGTAATCTTATACAGAAGATGAAGTTTCTCGGTCTTGCCCAGGAATCCCGGGTTGATCTTCTCTTTCTTCACCTGCTCATACTTGACCTTGATCTGGCCGTCCTCGCCGAAATACATCTTGGCTTCTTCGTTGATCGCCACGTATGGGATCTGGGTCGTGCCGACGAAATCCTGGATGATGAACAGGTCTGCGCTTCCGGGCAGAAACGGATAGGCCAACGTGTTCTTCACGCTGCCGCGCAGGAACATGGCTTCCTTGAGCTTGGGCACGGCGACATAATCGAACTTGACCTTGAGCTTCTGGGCGTCGATCGGGACTTTGTGGGGCGCGCCGTCGCTCGGGATATCGACGCTGCGCTTGATCTCGAAATTCAGATGGATCCCCGATTCCAGGATGGCGGCCGTGTCGAGCTCGGCCTCGCGCGCCTCGACCGGCCTTGATGCCATACTCTCAACGACCCCGCCCAGCACGCCGCCGACTACTCCGCCCAAGACTCGCTCATCCTTGGACTTTGCCGCCATCCGCTGCACGGGCCTAGGCACATAGATATCGAGCGTCCAGGGGTCGAGCTCGCCGGGCCGGCTTTCGATGGCCGGCGATGCCGTGGACAACTGCGCCTTGACGTTCTCCCAATTTTCGCCGCTCCGCTGCTGGATAAGGCCGGTTACGGTGAGCTCGATCTCGCTCGAATCGGGCAGCGCGCGGACGGTGTAGAGCGGCGCCCACCGCGCGTTCATTACAGTGTAGGCCAAGCTCATCTTGAAATCGCCCACCTGGCTGGCTTCGATCAGCACGGACACTTTCTTGGCTTCCTGAGACCGCTTGGGCCTAATGGAATCAAGCTTTTTTTTGAGCGCATCCAACTTGACGTTCTGGTCATCCAGCTTTTTTTGCTGTTCGAGCTGCGCCTGCTTGACGGCCTGGAGCTTTGTCCCTAGAAAGTCATACACTTTTTCCCAGCTCAGAATATCGGGCTTGCCGAGAGCGACCTGCTCGGAGGCCTTGGTCGTCGTCGTCGCCTGGATCGAATTAAGAAATTTTTCTTGAGTTTCGAGGATGGCGATAGCGTTTTTGGTCTTGGTGATGTCGAAATTGAGCGCGTCGATCTCGGCTTCCAGCTTCTTGATTTCGGGAAGAAGAGCGGTTTCTAGAAATTCATTGGCGATTTCGAGGCCGAGAATCTTGACTGCGGCCGCTCCCCTGCCCGACGCCCGCAGCGAGTTGGGAATGAGCGTGGTGGGCAGGCCCGAAAAGACAACGGACTGGGGCCCGAGCACGGGCTTGATATTTGTCTCGCGGACGATCGTCGCCCGGTCCGGATAAATCGTGACCGAGGCGATCGAGCTTACGGCCTGGATCTTGAGCTCCGCCATGCCTTCTTTGATGAACCGCGGCGGCGGAATCTCCTTGGCCTCCTGCGGGAAGAGCGAAAGGCAGAAGAAAAGACAAAAAAGAAATGTTCCTGCGGCAATCCAAAAATGATTGGCTCTTTTCATCGTGGCCTCCTTAAACCGTTTCTGTCACTAGTTAACATGAATTCCACTATAAATACAATCCGAGGGCGCTTTTATTCCCTTCCTAGGTGGACACAATACTCTTTCCCCCTATTTCATAATGAGGGACATAGCATTGTGTCCCCCTTTCTGAATGAAACAAAAATGTCATTGCCCGCTTTCTTGGGGCGCGGCAATCTCCTCTGATGATGCAGAAAACCAAGAGATACATGCCTATGGAACATATCCTCGCTTCTTCATTTGGAATAATCCACCCACGCCCCCCCTTTATTAAAAGGGAGAAAGTGGGGATTTATTTCCTAGGATGAATCGCATACAATCATCAAAAGTGATCCAGAAAGGTCAAAAGAGATTTCTAGCTTGGCTTTGGGTGGCGTTTTGCGCCGCGGCCATTTTTCTCGTCGTCCCGACGGCCCGGGCTATTCAAAAATTCGTCGGGGAGAATTGGGGCCGGGCATTCTTCGGATATTTCGTCGTTGCCGTTGTGGCCGCGGCCTTTCTAGGGATCGTCTATTTGCTCCTTTTCCGGCTGAAAATCCGCACCGTCACTAATTATGTCTGGCTTGCGGCCTGCGCCGCCCTTTACCTCTATTTCACCCTCAAGCTTTGGCGGAATCCCGAAGAAGCAGTCCATTTCCTGGAGTACGGGCTGCTGGGATTTTTTCTTTTCCGCGCCTGGCGCTTGACCATCCCCGACAAGGCCGTTTATATCGCCTCCTTCTTGACCGGCACACTGGTCGGCGCGTTCGATGAGATCTTTCAATGGCTCATGCCGGGCCGCTACTGGGATATCCGCGACGTCGGGCTGAACGCGCTCGCGGTCGGCCTCTTTCAAGTCGCCCTTTGGAAGGGGGTCCGGCCGAAGCTCGCCTCGCACGGGATCGCCGCTGGGTCTGTCCGAAAAGTCTCCGTCCTGTTCGCAACGAATCTTCTTCTCCTCGGCCTGTGCATGTCCAACACGCCCGAGCGAGTGAGCGCCTTCGTCGAGCGTTTCCCTTCCCTGGCCTACCTCGAAAAAGAGGAGCCGATGCGTGAGTTCAAGATGAAACACAGCGACCCGGAGATCGGAAGTTTTTACTCGCGGCTGACGGTCGAGCGCCTCAAAGTGACAGATTTCGAGAAGTCTGTGGAGTTCGCCCGGATTTTGAGAGATTGGAAGGATAAGGACTACAACGAATTCCTCCAGACTTTTAATCCCCTAAACAATCCCTTCCTCTATGAAATGCGCGTTCATATCTTCCGGCGCGACCGGAAGCATGAGGAAGGGCAGAAAGCCGGCAGCGAGAGGCGCAAGAAGGGGGCGCTCTTTATCGCCTACAAGGAAAATCTGATCCTGGAAAAATATTTCGGGCGGACCTTGCAAGCATCGGGCTACAAATGGAGCCATGAGAAGATCGTGGCTATCGAGCCCCTGATCAATAAAAACGCATCCTACGCCAGCCCCGTCAGCAAGGATTTGTTTTACTGGCTGAGCGAGCCGGCGATGTGGACGGCAATTTTTCTTGGCTTGTTTGCTTTAACAATTTTCAATATATTTTTTCTCCGCAGAAAAATTGACTAGGAAGGGTAGCATGGCCGTAAGAATATTTTTCATTTTGTTCTTGTTTCTGATGAATACGGGTCTTGCCCCGGCGTCAGGCAGCGATGGCCGGCCCGGCTTCGCGGACGATGTTTCAGCCTTGCTGGGCGCCTGGGTCTGGATGAAGGATTCCGACGGGCAGACGCCGGCCAAAGGGGCCGTCGTCACCATCTTTTTCAGGCCGCAGGGAATTCTCGATTTCTCTGCGTTTAGGCCCGGCGAAGAGGTCGAAGACCACGGCCGCTGGTCTGTTTCTAAGTTCGCGGCTGCCGGCGGCACAATTTCTCTCGAACTGCCCGAGATTGGCATCAAAGTCGAATCGCAGCCGTTCCGCCTCAGAGGGGATGTTCTGACTCTTCCCTTCACGGTCATCAATCAGGTTCCGGGAACCTCTGAATGGAAAAGGCGGGCCGAAAAACCTGTCAACCCGGATGATTTCATTGCGGTCGCTTACGATGCCTACGAAAGAGCCCTGGAGGCCGGGGCAACCGATGAAGCAGCGGCGGACGCTGCGGCGAACGCCCTCAGCAACAGCGAGTTTGCTATGGACATCCGCCGCGTCCATTCGATCGGCGCCTTTGCCCGCAACTTTCTCAACGGCCGCCAAGGCTATCCTGGGATTCTCTTCGCGGCCGAATCCACGTCCGCTCGGGCCCCAAAAAAGGCGCGCCTGGCCGAAGTCAAACTCAACCCCCAAAAGAGTGGCCTGTCGGTACGGAAAGAGCGTCACGGACGCGTGTATTATATTTTGCTCAAATTCAAAATGCCCAAGCCCGTGGACTTCAAGAACCGGTCTCCGGAGGCAGCCATCGGGCCGGGATTTTTCGCCAAAGACCCACGGACGCATCTTTACATGCAGCCCGGCCCGGGCCGCAGCGACCCCGCCCAATATACAGCATCTCTCCTCTTCCCCATGAACAGCCAGAAAAATTTCCGAAAGGGCCGGTACTTCGTGTTCAAAAATTTGGGCGAAGACCCGGCGGTGCTGCGCAAGCAGCTTCTGCGCGCCGGCTACAGCGACGCCAACATCACGGTCGAGGTTGACGATAAGGTGACGCCCAAGCTCGTCGCCGACGTCCTGTCCAAGAATCCCGGAGCGTTCTATATTTCGACCCATGGCATGCAGTCCTATATGGAAGACGGGAGCCTGGGATTTGTCATGGCGACCGGGACAAAATTGGCGCAAAAGGAGGGCCAGAGCCTGGAAAACGCGCTCATCCAGGCGGTGCGGGCGACGGGCCTTCCCAATTATCTGCTGGAAACCCTTTCGCCCGTGACGGTTTCGACCGATCGTTGGGACCAAGACGTGTTCCTCGGTCTCAGCAATCCTTTCTTTGAGGCACTTCGCGCCCACGGCGGCTGGGACATGTCCCGGTCGCTCGTCTATCTGGATGCCTGCGAGAGCACGGCCGGTGGGGATCCGAAGACGAGCGCCGCGCCGCCGGCTGTGAAGCTGTTCCAGGCCGGGGCGTTTATCGGCTGGCGGACGACATCAGATCCGCTGGTGGGGATCCGTTACAGCCAGCATTTTTTCCGTCAGGCCGTCCGGAAAACCCACAGCGCGCACGAGATCTGGGACCATATGTGGAGGATTATCAAGACGCGCCAATCCATGTATCAAGAAGACAAAGACCTGGACAGCGGCGACGTTTACGAACGCGCCAAGCTGGCCTCAGAAATCGAATATTTTGACGCCTTTGGATCCGACCAGAAATCTTATGAGCGCCTGACGGATGTCGTCCACTGGCTGGTCTGGCTCGGCAGGTGGAACCAGAACCCGGAGAAGGCGTCGGGAAATCTGGAAAGCTGTTTCCGGGATGCCTGGTCAAGGAAGAAGAAGGGACTGGGGATCAGCCCACTCTGCAACACCGGCTACTTGGGAAGCCATAGCCCCACAGCCGATGAAGTCAAGGAGGCCCGTCGTCTCATCAACGGGCTGCCGGAAGGGATCGTTGGGGGGCGATGGACGCTGGCCGACAAGATTCCCTATCTCCACCCGGTCGGCACGCCCTATGACAAATAAACAGGGAATTATCGCTCGACGATTTTCGCGTTGACGACTTTTCCCTGAATCTTGCTGTCTTTGGAAACGATCACCTCGACATTCCTGTGGTGGTCTTCGACGATGATCCCGCCTTCGACGACCGAACCGCCTTCGACGCGGATTGTGATGGGGTGACGATGGCGCCACCCAAAAATATCGAAAAACCAGAATCCCCGTCTTCCTCGAATCACGATATCGCCCTTCACGCAGCTTTGATCAAGAACGGAAACGTTGCCGTTGGTGGTCGTCAGCCCGGCGCCGACGTTCGTGCTCCTGAGCTCGATTGAGCCGTTGGTCGTATGGACCTCTCTCCTAATTTCGCTGCCCGAATCGCAAGAAATCGAGCCATTGACGGTTCTGGCAAAGCCGTCAACCGTCGCCCGCCTTCCGATTCTAACGCTGCCGTTGACTGTCTTCAGGTCCTCGACGCGGCTGCCGTCGCCGACTTCGATCCGACCGTTCACGGTATGGCTGCTGCCGCTTACGGTGCAATTGCTGCCGATATGAATCGACCCGTTGACAGAGCTCAACCCGCCTTGGACTGTCTGGTTATCGGCTATGTGGATGCTTCTATTGACCGTGGCTAGGCAAAAACACGTCCCGGTGAAAAACAGAAATGCAAAAATCAGGCCTGATTTGGCTTTCATGGTGTTCCTCTCCTCTAATAAATAATCATCTCCACTTCATAGATACGAAATTTCTAGGGAAAAGGTTCGGGGCCAATTTGGAGGGGAAGACCCCTTCCAACGGGCGCCGGGAAAACCCGGCCGCCCTGCCTCCCCTTCTCGGGCGGGGCATAAAACCCCGCCCTCCGACCAAGGGGGCGGCTCCCCCTTGGAACCCTCTACGAGCGGCGAAAATGCTCCATGGCTTGCCACGGGGCATTTTCGCCGCTCGTCAAAGCTACTCTTTACGTATTAGGGGTTTCTACTCCAGACCTATCTTCCTAAGCAGGGCTTTGAACCGAGGATCCGAGTGCAGGCTGTCGAGGGCAGGGTCAACCTTGGCATACACGATATCGTCGGAACGCTCTTTATAACTTTTTTCCAGACATTCAAATGCACGGTCTTTGTCGCCCAAAGCGGCATAGACAATTGCCGCATAATACTCATGTTCCCCTTTGCTTTTGAGATCAGTGATGATCTTAATCGCTGCGTCTTTCTTCCCGGCCAGGACATAAGCATATCCGAGAGACCCAAGGTGCTTGGCAAAACCCCCGGAAAGGTTAGCCGCTTTTTGTAGCTCTTGAATAGCCTCCTCAACGAGCCCTTTTTGACAATACACCATTCCGAGATACCAATGGATCTCGGCAAAATTCGGGTCCATCTCGAGCGCTTTGCGATCGTACCCAAGCGCTTCGTCATAGCGGCGGGCATAGAAGCGCATAAATCCCATATTCGCGTTGATAATAAGCGACAGAGGGTCCAGTTCCTGAGCCTGTGTGATCTGTTCGATAGATTCGTCAAACTGGCCCAAAAACATCAGAAGAAAGGCATACCAATGGTGGGCAGTCGCATAGCTGGGATTGAGCTCGATCGCCCGCTTGAACTCCTTCCTGGCTCCCTCCCAATCCCAATTCCAAAAATATTTGATATCTGCCAACGCCGTATGCGCTTCGGCAATTGTGTCGTCCAACTCCAGGGCCTTGGCCACGGCCGGTGTCGCTTTTTCGAAAGCTTCTTTTGGAGGAAACGAGCTGTATTGGGGAAGAAGACTATACGTGTCAGCCAGGCCTGCATAGGCTAAAGCATAGTTTGGGTCTTTCTCTATAGCCTGCTTGAAATATTCGATGGCCGTCTTCAGCCCTTCTTCCGTCCGCTTATTCCAGAAGAACCGTCCTCGGACATAAGCCTGGTAAGCCTCAGGGCTCTCGGTATATCGCTTGCCGATACGTTTGAGCTCTTCGCCCGTGAGCTTTAGTCTGAGATTTTCGGCGATGGAGTTCGAAATTTCTTGCTGAAAGTCGAAAACCTCCGAGATTTTCTTTTTGTACTGATTGCCCCAGATGCGGCTGTTATCCGACGTATTGACGAGCTCGACATTGATCGCCAGCTCATCGCCTCGTTGGCTCATCCGGCTGATCAGGACCGCGTCTACGCCGAGCTCCTGGCCAACCGACTTAGGGATAATCTCCTTTCCTTTGTAATGGAAGACTGAGCTCCGGGCGATGACCTTCTTCAGCCTGGGCAGCTGTGAAAGGTTGTTGATGATGCTCTCGGTCATGCCTTCGGCCAGGTATTCCATTTCCGTGCCGCCGCTGCCCGCATAGCTAAAGGGCATCACGGCGATCGAAGTGATCTCTTTACCGCGTCCCCTGAACAAGAAGATTCCCGCCGCCACGATTAAAACCGCCAGGACAGCGACGGCGCCGTAGAGAGCATATTTTCTCCGGCCGACGCGGGGCGCCTGTTCCGTTTTCGCTTTTCTTTTTGAAACAAGCTTTTCCGTCGTCGGAAGTTCCTTCTCTATCCGAGAGAGCTCCTCAGCTAAATCTTTCGCGCTCTGGTAGCGCTTGTCTTTATCCTTGGCCATACATTTCAAAATCAGCCGGCCCAAGTCCTCGGGAATCTGGGCGTTTATCTCCCGAGGATTTTTCGGCATTTCGCTCTTATGCTTAACGCCGATTGTAAACGGGGTATCCCCTTCAAAAGGCACTCGGCCGGTCACCATCTCGTATAAAACAATTCCCAGAGAATAGATATCCGAACGCTGGTCCGCATCTTTCCCCTCGACCTGCTCCGGCGACATGTATTCGGGCGTGCCGATCATCACGCCGGCGCCGGTAATCGCTTTGGCCTTGATGGAGCGGGCGATTCCGAAATCCATAATCCGGGCGTTCCCATCCTCATCGACCATGATGTTCTGGGGCTTTAAATCACGGTGGACAACGCCAAGCCGATGGGCCTCGGCCAGCCCCCCGCACACCTGCCTTCCAATCGATACCGCCTGGCCCGCGCTCAACTGCCCCATTTTCCTGATCAGCCGCTTCAAGTCCTCACCGTGGACATATTCCATGGTGATGTAATAGGCCCCTTCGTCCTTGGCCAGGTCGAACATTTGGCAGACGTTTATATGCCGGATCTTGCGGGCGAATTTCAGCTCGTTCCTGAACCGCTCGATCGTCTCTGAGTCGGCGGCGATTTCGGGCTTGAGGAGCTTGAGCGCCACCTTTTCCTTGATTTCCGTGTCGAAGACCTTATAGACCTTGCCCATTCCGCCCTTGCCCAGCTCCTCGATAATCTGGTAGCGGCCGGCAAAGATTGAGCCCGTGGCAAGCTCCTTGATTGGAGTTTTCAAGGTTTCGGTTTGAGGGGCGGAGGCTTCCCGCGTAATAGGAAGAGGAGTCGCGCACTCCCGGCAGAATTTAGAGTCGGAAGGATTGTCGGTCTGACACTTAGGGCATTTCACGGATTTGTGTCCCTGAGCCTTCGCCTGGTCAAAGATTACCACTTGCCGCGGGGCGAGTCAATGTCCGGGGTCAAAGCTACTTTTCACGCATTAACGAGGGATAAATTGAATGATGAAGTGCCCTGATCTGGCAAACTGGTCCGGTGGCGGTCATTGGGAAATAGGTACGAACACTGTGTGTGTCCCCGCATAAAAAGTAGCTTTGACCCCGGATTACAACAGCCTTCCTCGCCCGAGTCCGTCTCTTGCAAGACCGAGTTCAATGAATATATAATCCGGACAGTCAATGAGTTGAAAGGAGGTTCGTCTATGAAACGAAGCATATCAATTACTTTTATTGCTTTGGTCATCTTGGCCTGCCTACCGGCCTTCGGCCAAGGGCCTCAGCCTGCCCGAAAATTGATCTATTCTCTTGAAGCCGGCGAGGAGATCATGCAGCGTGAAAGCGCGATTATCATTTCAGCAACCAAGGAAAGCGCGACCTTGGTCCTCTCCAAGGGAAAAGGGAATAAAGGCCCGTTTTCTGTCTTCCAAGACGGGAAAAAGAAGGGCCCGTTCACCAAGCTGAAAGAGGCCATGGCGGCGGCTTACCCCTCTCAAGACGAATCGGCCGGCATCGTCCGGGACTGCGCTAATTATACTCCCGACCAGGGAGCAATATTCCGGGATGCGATCTGCATGACCCAGACCGAGGAGAACGGCAGTATGGATGTCGTTTTCAAGGGGAAAACCTTCGGACCCTATAACTCCGTGATCGAGATGACGTGCACAGCCGACGGATCGAAGACATATTTCACGGTCACCGCCAAAGACAAGGTGTGGCTCATTTGTACCGACGGGCGAAAAGTCCCCATCGCCGGCTCTCCCGATACCATCAAGATCAGCCCGGATGGCAAAAACGCCGTCGTCGCTTGTGCGAGCTCCCTCTCGCCGTCCGAAGCGGAAGAGCTTTCCGGGTCCGACCCCGCAAAGTTTAACTCTGAAATGAAAAAGAAGACTATCTACACAATCGACGGCAAGAAATTCGGGCCCTACGCTACGGACTTCAAGGATGTCTGGTTCTCCGTGGGCAACAACAACCTATTTTTCCTGGACGGCAACCAACTCTACATGAACGGGACCCCGACCCTCACGCTCAAGATAGAGCCGTTCAGCCCCTGCGACTTCTATCCCAGCGCCGACGGCAGGAAATACGCCTTCTTCACCCTCGAGAACCTCGTCTTCAGCGATGGCCAGAAATATCCTTATCCTTTAAGCATCATCACCTTTCCGCAGGGCGGGCAGACCATGATCAAGTGGGTCGCCCTGGAGAATAATAGGGATATTGTCGTCTATCAGAGACCGATTTAGCGGCCAGCTCCTATTGTTCCAAAGAATCCGGGCTCGAACGATCCGATTGACCTGCCGAGGTCATCGCCCCTCATGGCCGTTCGTCGGCCTCCTGCTTATCCCCCTGATTTTTTTCCGGCTATACGCAGAGGAAGATTACACCGTTCTCTTCGGCGCAAAGTACGCCGAAGCCGAGAAATTCCTGCGGCAGAACTCCTGGATTGCCGAATCCTTGCGGCTCCCGCCCCAGGAAACCCGGATCGCCTTGGCCGTCGTCTTCCCCGAGATCATCCGCTTCAAGGCCTTGGAGGACAAGGTCCAGGTGCGGGCTCTTAAGGTATTGTACGTCCAGTACGGCCGAAAATACGCCGACTTCTCGGTCGGCCATTTTCAGATGAAGCCGACGTTCGCCGAGCAAATCGAGAGGGACTACAACCGGCTCTTTTCAACGGAAGAGAAGACGGCTGCCGAGATCGCGCCTTTTGAGACGGGGGATTCTTCCCGGCTTCGCAAGGAGCGCGTCCTCCGCCTCGACGATCTTCACTGGCAGGCGCGGTACCTTCGGCTCTTGATGATGGTCATGGACAAGCTTTACGGAAACCTCGCCTTCGCCAGTGACCTGGACAAGCTTCGCTTCTATGCGACGGCCTACAACTCCGGCTATGCAAGCGGTGAGAAGGCCATCCGAAAAATGCTGGGCATCCGCCGATTTCATATCCAATGGCTCTTCGCTAAAACATACTACAATTATGCGGACGTGTCGGTCTTTTTTTACAACCGCTACACGCCTCCACTCGAATGTCAGTTAACGAATCTATCTTGTCAACAAAGAGATTGACAGGGCTTTCTTGGCCATGATATAAGTCTTTCTTTTTACTCGTCAAAAGGAGGTATTTTATGTTACTCAAAACCAAGGGACGAAGGACAGGATGGATCGTCTGTGTTATGGTCGCGCTTCTTGTTGCCGCCATTGCCTGCGGAAAGAAACAAGGCACGACAGCCTCGAAACAGACGCCCTCGGAGACGGCCGCGACGACCGCGTCGAAGACAGGCGGGGTGGAGTCATCGGACCCAATCAGGAATTATAAGGTAGCCTTCCTCACGGACGAGAAGATCGAAAAATTCATCGAATCCCTGAAAGAAGAGATGAACCCTTTTGATGTCGTCTTCAAAGGCGGCCAGACGAGGAGTTTTTCCGCTATAAAAGACGAGGTCGAGAAGTTCAACACCTTCGCCCGCAAATACGGTTTTAAGGGCTACGAAGATTACACGGCCGTCTGGGGACGGATCACGGTCGGCGAAATGCTCATCGGCGCCGAGGAGATGAACAAAGGATTTAAAGAAACGTACGAAAAGACGATTGCCGATGCCGAAAAATCCCTCAAGGAACCTAATCTCAATCCGGAGATGAAGAAATCGTACGAGGAACAGATCGCCAGCAGCAAAAAGGCGCTAGAAGACCTCAACAAGCCTCAGGATTCCAGCCTGAATGAGGACGACCTGAACCTCATCAAAAAATACAAGCCCCAGCTCGACGAGGCGACGAAGAAATACAAGGCAAAGACCGGCGGGAATAATTAGCCGAAACAGAATGTGACGGGGACACCGCAGCGTGACCCCGTCTCCGCTTATCCTTTTTTAATGGGCGTGATCACCAGAACAAGCGCCACGACGAGAAAGATCAATGCCAAAAGGGGGAAAACATAGACTGCCGCACGGCTCAGGGCCGATGGCCTGTCCATCCGTCCGGTCTTAACCAGCCGATCCTCCCAAGGTGCACCCACAAGCATCATCCCCAGCATAGCTATGAAACAAGAGGCGATGACGAATGTTATGCCGGCCCCGACCGTACCGATCACTTTGGACGCAAAGCCCAGCAAGACCTGGATGAATCCCATCAGCGATCCGATCAGCCCGGTAACGGCAAAAGCCGGCGTCAACATGCGTCCTGCGCCGGCGCTGCCGACAAATAAAACCAGGGCGATTGTCCCTCCCAGGACCACGAGCAGAGACGGCCAGTGGATGATCCAATCAAAGGGCGAGAAATTGAGGTGGGCTATACCCAGCATGGGCTTAAAGACCATCCATGACACGACGACTAGGAAAAGCAGATAGCCGAGAACGTTTTCAAACCGGATGGATTTCGCCTCTGCCGGCATCGGCTTCGGTGTCGTCTCAGGGACAATCCCAGCCGGCCTGAGGCGCAGGATTTCCCCCAATTTCCAGGCCGGAACGGCACAGATAACCGCGAGGACCAGTCCATAGACCGTGGCCAGGAAAGATGTCGCCATTCTCGTCGCGACATCGACGATCCCGCCCGAAAGGGTGCAAAGAGAAACGATGAAATTCAAAATCGTTCCCAGGACGCCGGTCATCCAGGCATTCCGGGCGGCGGCTTCCCAAAACGCTATGGATTTTCGGATCGCCTCGGGTTCGCCCGGGACGCCCGCGGCATGCTTGAAGGCGGCGCCGACCTCAGGAACGGAAAAGCCCGCTAGTGCCAGGGTCACGCTTCCGAGCAAGACAAAAAGCAAGCCGCGCACGTTTATGAAGCCGCTGAATTTGCCGGAAAACACGACGGCCGCGGCCAAGACGGCCACGATCAAAATTCTTCCCAGGATGAGGTACACATTTTTGTGATTTTTTTCAGATGACATGTTCGTTGTTCCTCCTTATCGACAAAGTCGGCAATCTATTGCGCGCTGCCATTTTTTCCTTGAGTTTCTGGAATCATCCGTTGGGGCGAAACCGGCTGATCCCAGGCGAAATCGATCCGCATGACCTCTTCATCCCGGCCGCCTTTTTCGCCGCTCAGGCGCGATTGACTAATATGGACAGGCAAAAAAGTGCCCAGGTCGACGGCCATCTTCAGAACCGACACTTTTTCGTAATTTAAAAATGTGAGCGTCCCTTGATGGCTCCCGGTTTTTTGCTCGAACCGCCGCAGCTGCCATCTCTGATCCATGTTCTCTGCAAGCATCGCGGGGGAAAGAAATCCCATGACCGGCTGGAAAAGGGAGTCGTGGATTTGTTCAAGGCTTTCGAACTTCTGCGATGTGCTTTTGAGATGATCGACGACGACCACCCCATCGCTCGTGATCCACAGCGTCTCTCGGACATCCTTCCCTCCTTGAGCGTCCACTCGTGTCGTATTGGGTGGGAGCCATCGAACGATGTAATCCATGGGAGCCCCATCTTTCCCAGGCATTTGTACGCGGCACTTCATGAATCTCTTGTGCCGCACGCTGTCCGCAACGGATACCGATGTCTCTAAGCTGGTGATGGTATCGGCCAGGGCGTTGCGGTGGCCGGTGGCCTGGAGGAATCCGCCGATGGCCAGCATGAACACAGATGAATACGCCAGGCTTGCCCTATTGAATATCCGGCGGATCCATATTCGGTCCTTGAGCCCAAACAACTTTTGCCAAAACACCGAGGCGCTTATCTCCGGCTGCTGTTCAGGCTGCTCGATTCTTTCTCTGAACTGAGCGAGGCGTCTTTGCATCCGACGCTCCGCCTCAGCGGGAAGATCATCCTTCAGGGCGCCTTTTAGAAGCTCATCAACGTCCACGGTTCGAGGTTTTTCTTTATTCATCGGGACTCCTCCTTCGAGGAAGCGGGCCGCAGATGAGAGAGCCAGCGGCTCAGACGCGCCCGTCCCCTGGAAACCTGGATTCTTGCGGTTATCTCGCTGCAGCCCAGGGCCTGGGCGATGGCCTCATAGGAATGGCCTTGGACAACTCTCATCAAAACCGCGGCCGCCTGCTTCTTCGGAAGGCGGGCGATGGCTTTAAGGACTTCATCTTCTAGTAATTTTTTTTCCTGGCCGCCGCGATCCGTTGCATCAGGGATATCCAGTCCTTCGGAAGGCATTAAGGACGCGTCCTGCCGCATGAGTCGCATTCTCTTCCTCAGCGCGTCGTAAGCGGCGTTCAGACAGATCTTCAGGACGAGTGCCCGCGGATTGGGATGGCGGCGAATGAGCTCCCGCTTCTTCCAGATAATGGCCAGAGCGTCCTGAAGAGTGTCTTCCGCCAATTCTGGGTGGCGAACGACGCGCCAGATGGAGCGCATCATCTGGGGTTCGAGGGGATCGATAAAATCTTCGTAAAAAGTCCTATCGTCCGGCACGGAAATCTCCGCCGGGCACTCCAGGGCGCATTCGCCACTGGAGATTCCGGTTTTTTGAGACGCCAGCGTGAGATTCATCGTTCTTCCATACTGGTAACCGTTCCGGGGAGGGAAAATGTTTATTAATGACCGGCACGCCAAGCTGGAAGGCTCTTTACTTACTTCTTTAAATTGGCTTTTATCCAGGCTTCAAGCTCTTTTGCGTCCTTCTCCTTGCCCAAACTCCTGAGTAAATCGGCATACTCTTTCATGGTTTCTCGGGCTTCAGAAACATGCATGCCTAAGTTTTGTTCAATGATTTTCAGAGCATTTTTGAAATAGGATTCGGCTTCTTCATATAGCCCGAACCCGCGATAGTAAAGACATCCCAAATTGCCGAGAATGCCGGCTCTCACCTCCGGGTCAGTTTTTTTGCCGCTTTTATCACAAATCGCCAATCCCCGCTTCAAGTGCTGGTCTGCTTCTTTGTACTTGCCTGTTTTGAAGCACAGCCGGCCTAGATCACTGAGGTACTCGGCAATACCGGAATCTTCTGGACCCTTCTCCTTTTCCAATATGGCAATGGCACTTTGATATTGCTTTTCCGATTCGCCGTAGCGTCCGGTTTTAAGATAAAGATAGCCGAGGTTAGCCAAGCATCGGCCTGTCCGAAGATGGTCAGGGCCAAAAGTTTTTTTCATGATATTGAGCGATCGCTTGAGATTTTCTTCAGCTTGTCTGTAAGAGCCCAAGTCTATGTATATGTCGGCAAGGTCATCAAGAGCACTGACCAATTCTGGATTGTCAGAGCCATAGGCCTTTTCTAGCGATAAAAGAGCCTGCCTATACATCGTTTCTGCTTCTTTAAGCCTACCCATAACCTGGTAAAGATTGGCCAAGTCTTCTAGCCCGCCGGCAATATCAGGATGGTCTTCCCTTAGCGTTCTTTTTCGGATCTCCAGCGATTTCTTGTAATACTTTTCTGCTTCTGCATAATTTTTTTGATACTGGTAAAGAATGCCAATGTTATTGTAGCTGTTGGCCACTATGGGGTGATCGGGGCCAAGGGTTTTTAAACGAATCGATAATGATTTCTGGTAAAGAGGCTCTGCCTCACCGTATCGCTTTAGCCAAAGATAGAGACTTGCCAGACTATTTAGTGTATTGCCAACATCTGGATGGTCGGCTCCCAAAACAGATTCTCTGATAACCAAAGCCCTCTTATAGTACTGTTCCGCCTTATCAAACTGACCTTGGAGGTAATAAAGAGCCCCGAGGTCGTTCAAACTCTCGGCAACGTCTGGATGGTTGGGGCCCAGGGCTTTTTCGCGCATTTTTAGCGCCTGCTCGTAAAAAGACTCGGCCTCCTTGAGTTTTGCCTGTCTATAGCATATCCGTCCGAGCAAATGGAGGCTCGAGGCAATGTCGGGATGATCAGACCCCAGCCTCTTTTTCTGGATTTCCAGACTGCGTTGAGAGCATTCTGCGGCTTCCGGATACTTGCCTTGCCGTTCGAAAAGCAAGGCAAGATTCATGAGACTTTGCGCGACTTGAAGGTCCTCCTTTCCGAGCTGATTCTCTTGAATCTCCAAGCCTTTTCTCGTCAGCGGTTCTGATTCTTTATAAAGCCCCAGGTTGCGATAAACAGTTCCGATGGTTTCCATGAGCCGGGCCTTCGTCAGGGGAAGAATTTCGAGTCCGCGTTCAATCTCTTTAGCGCCTTTGTCCAGGATTTCCCGTGCGGTGATAGTGTTGCCACGCGCTTCACCCGGATCTGAGACTTTAAAAAGATTCACAAGAAAATTCGCAACATTCGTGGCTTCGTCACGAGCCTGAAGAGCCAGTTTGCGCTCTTGGCGGAGATCCCATATGTACTTGAATCCAAAGAGAACGAAGGCCACGGCGACCGTGCTTATGATAAGATTTCTGATTCGCCTTTTCGGTTTTTCCCGTATTCTCTGTATTTTTTCCAACGCCTCGGTCGCCGATGGTCGGGCTGCGGGGACGGGCGATTTTAGCCGATTGATTAATGCGGCCAGATCCGCACTCACTCCCATAATTGGAACCGTCTCTGCTTTCATGGCCATGTTGAGGATGGTTGTCCGGTCAACGGTCTCGTCATAGGGTAATTTGCCCGTAAAAAGCTGCTGCAAGACAAGCCCAAAAGAGTACATATCGCTGGCTGCGCTGGCGGCCTCACCTCTGGCTTGTTCAGGGCTCATATAGAACGGCGTTCCCATGATCATTCCGTCTCGAGTCATAAAGCTTACAATCGGAGGCGGTCCTGAGTCTGCCTCGGATCCATCATCTTGTTGGGGGAGAGTCCAGGTGGCATCCTTTTGATCCAATGGCGCGCCGCTGTCTGGCTCGGCAGGGGTAACCTCGTCTCTCTGTTCGAGCCCTTGGCTTTTATGTTTTGCTTGAATAAATCGGGCCAGTCCAAAATCTAAAACCTTAACCTCATTTTTATCGGTGACCATGATGTTGGATGGCTTAAGGTCGCGATGGATAATTCCTTTCTTGTGGGTGACCACCAGCACTTCGGCGATTTGCTCGGCAACCTTTAGTTTCAGGGGGCCCTCCATCCCTTCATCAATCTTATGTTTTAGGCTCTTTCCTTCGATAAACTCGAGCACGAGATAGTCGCTGGTATCTCCTTCGATATAATCATAGATCTGGCAGATATGCGGATGTCCTAATTGAGAAAGTGCGCGGGCCTCTCGTAAAAATCGGGATTTTGTGCGTGCATCGTACCGAGATTTTGCGCCGATCGCTTTAACGGCAACCTTTCGTGCCAATTTATCATCGAAACCCGCGTAGACTTCTCCCATTCCTCCTTTGCCCAATCTTCCCATGATGCGGATGTGCCCGATCGTTTTTCCGATAATTTCTTCTTTCTCTTCGCGACTATGCATAATACACCCTCGATTTTTGAATCGGTCTCGACTCCGACGAGTCTAATCTGAGTTCTGGCTCAGATTGAGAGAGAAGTTTGCTGAGTGTAAGTTAGAAGATTGTCCGGCTGGTTTTTTTCTCCTGTCTTTGTTTTTCGCAGGATTCAGCGGCTCGTCTTGATCATCTCTCTTTTTTTTGCGAAAAAGAGGGCCCAGATGAGATAGGAGAAGAGGTAGGCAAGAATAGAAACAGCAATGAGATCGCAGCATTCGAGAGCCCGTTTTCCGACAAATAGGAAAAAATAGGCGAGGGCAGCAATAGCTCCTGCAATAAAGCCAAAAAGGACTCTTCCAAGAGGATCGGGGCAGGGGGGGCGGTCCGCAACGGTCGCCCACGGGGGACAAAGTGCTCGAAAGCCCGCAAAAACGGCCATGCCATAAAAAATGATTTGATGCATTTTACCTCCTCATAAAGAGAGATTTTTGCGTTTTAATGACCTTTAGCTGCTTTTTTTTAATTTTCCCCAAAAGCGTCAAATTTAATATCACAGAAAAAAGCCGGAGTCAATACAAAAAAGTTGCGATGAAATCCTTCCAGTGACTTCTCACTCAGGCGATGGGTTTGACGACAACGGCCGTCCCGTAGCAGAGGACTTCCGTGACGCCCTGCATGATTTCCGTCGCGTCATAGCGGACGCCGATCACGGCGTTGGCGCCGATGTCCTGAGCATGTCTGACCATCATCTCGAACGCGTCGGCGCGCGTCTGCTCGCAGAGCTCTGTAAAAAGGGTGATATTGCCGCCGACAAGCGTTTGGATGCCGGCGCCGATCGTTCCGAAAACCGAACGCGACCGGACGATGATTCCCCGCACCACACCGAGAGATTTCACAATCTGACAGCCGTCGATGGTGAAGGCCGTGGTAGTCATGGCATGTATTCTCGGCGGCCGCTTGGCCTCCACTTTTTCTTCCGGGGTGAGCTTGTCATAGCACTCGCTACAAACGCCTTTGGCCTTGAAATAGTATTCTGAAGGAAAATCATTGCCACATTTGTCGCATCTCATAATCGGTCTCCTTTCAGATAAAGCCGTACGAATAGATTATACGGAAAATCACGCTTCAGAGTTTGATATTTGGGGACACAGACAATGTGTGTCCCACTTGTCTATTTAAGCGCGGCGAGGCGCAGGCGGGCATCGCCGATTTCAGGAAAGCCCGGGTCGGCGTCTTTCCAGAGGTCGAGGAACTTTTGGTAGTGCTCGACGGCGCGGGCCTTCTGTCCTTGCTGCTCGGCGATCTTTCCCAGCATATAGAAGCTCTTGGCGTAAATATCTCCGAAAAAAAACCTGCCCGTGGTCAGGGGCGCTATCTTTTCATATTCTGCTTTGGCTTTCTCTAGATCCCCGGCTTTATAATACGCTGATGCTAAACCATCATAAAAAAAAGCATGCTCGTCATCCGGATTGGTCTGGCTGGGCAATAAAGCGATAGCCTTATCAAAGTTTTCGATGGCTCTTCGAAAATTCGCTTTTTTAAGGTCAATCATGCCCTCCAGCCAATATGGATATCTTATAGCCTTTTTGTTCAGGTTTTTTTGAATCAGGTCCTTGAGCTCTACGGCCGTCTTTTGGGCTTCCCCAACTTGTCCCATCTCAAGATAGAAGAGGCCTTTCCAGGGCAAAGCCGTTCTTTGACCCGCTAAATTCTCTAATTCAAGCCATCCTTTTATGGAGTCTCCTGTCTTTTCCAAAGCCTTTTTAAGATTTCCCCTCCGGAAATCGATATACCCTGTGACAAACACGGCGCTCAATTTCATCGATTTTTCTTTAACCTCATCCGCCAGCCCCATAACGAGCTTTAGCTCGTCCCCTGCGTTGTCGAATTTTCCCTGAGTGATATACAAAGCTATCAGCCTCCATCTGGAGCCCAGATGATCGGATTTATCTCCTATTTCGAGGATTTTGAGGTATTCTTTTTCGGCTTCCTCGAATTTCCCGCTGAGATGGAAAATATCTCCCTTCAAATAAAAGCTATTTGTGGACTTTGGATCAAGCAGAAAAGCCCTATCCGCTTCGGCCATGGCAAGCTCATATTTCCCTTGAGACAGATAATTCCAGCCTAGATACGAATGGACCCGTGGATCATCCGCTGTATTTTTAAGATAATCTTGGCAAATTTGCTCGGTTTTTTCATAAAGCCCTTTTGTTGCATAAAGGCCGCCGAGATTTCCAGTGCCCAGGACGTCCTTTTGTATCCTCGACCTGACTTCAAACTTTTCTATGGCCTTATCCCACTCTTCAAGCCTATTATAGATATTCCCCAGATAGCTATTCCCCATAGGATCGTCCGGATAAAGCTCCAACAATTTGTTGAACGCCTCGATGGCTTGGCCAAAAGTATTTTCCTTTTGATAGTAAAGCTGTCCCTGGATGAGGTAGCGCTCCCTGTCCGAGACTCGGTCACTGAGATTGAAAGCTTTTTGGATATATTCCCTCGATTTAGAAACATATCCTAAATTGTCATAGGCCGCCGCCATTCCCCTATAGGCCATAGCAAACTCCGGATCAAGGGCGACCGCTTTTTCATAGAGTTGGATCGCTTCACTATTATCATCTTTTAGATGGTACTTGCGCGCTTCGCTATAGAATTTATAAGCCTCGGGAGAGCTTGTCGTAATCTTTCCGACCTCTTTATCCAGGTCCTTGGCGATCTGCTCGGAAGATAGGTTCAGGCCCGACTTGATTTCTTTTGTGAATTCATCGAGCTTGGGAAATATCTCGGCTTCGCCTTTGCAGGGGACTGTCATCGACCTGATGATCTCTCCCATGTGCGGTTGCTGAAGCGTCAAGGAGATGATGATGCTGTCCCCGGCTTTCATGAGGCTACCGCTCAAGGTATGGCTCGCTCCTCCTTCATTCGCCACTTTAATCAGATCCTCGGTCGAATATTTTTTGGCTTCATCCAAATTCAGTTTTTTTAGTATGCCGAAAATTCTATCGCTGCTCAGGACATTGATGAACTTTGACTGGGAGAGCTTCGTAATGAGCAATTCCGTGAGGCCGGTTTTCCATGCATCCAGGCTTTTATCGCCAGAAATATTTTCAAAATAGAGCACAGCAAGAGAAGGCTTCCCTGAAGGAAGAGGCGGAGGTGCGATTGATTTTTTGGGGAGAAAGCGCAAAACGACAATCGCAACGATAGCCACCGCAACGATCCCCAGGACCGACACGAAGAGCTTTTTCAACTTGAATTTGACGGTGATTTCCCTGGAGGTCAGCGGAATTCGCTCGGGCACGATCCGTTGCGTCGTGGGGATGCTCTTTTCGATTTTGGATAGGTCGGATAAAAACTCTTCCGCGGTCTGGTATCTTTTGCTCTTATCCTTTTCCATGCACTTCAGGATGACGCGGCTCAACTCCGGAAGCACCTGCGAATTCAATTCCCTGGGGTCTTTGGGCTTTTCTCCCTTATGCTTCATGGCGATGCTTAAAGGAGTGTCTCCCTCGAAAGGGACACGCCCGGTGACCATCTCGTAGAGGATGACTCCCAGAGAATAGATATCCGAACGTTTATCGATATCGCCCGCTTCCGCCTGTTCCGGCGACATATACTCGGGCGTGCCGATCATCACGCCCGCGTCCGTGATTCCCTTGGCCTTGATAGAGCGGGCAATGCCGAAATCCATAATCCGGGCATTCCCTTCCTCATCGACCATGATGTTCTGGGGCTTCAAATCACGATGGACAACGCCCAAATGGTGGGCCTCGGCCAGCCCTTCGCCGACCTGCTTGGCAATCAATAGCGCCTGCCCTGCGCTCAACTGCCCCATTTTCCTGATCAGCCTCTTCAAGTCCTCGCCATGGACATATTCCATCGTGATGTAATAGCTGCCTTCGTCCTTGGCCAGGTCGAACATCTGGCAGACGTTTTTATGCCGGATCTTTCGGGCGAATTTCAGCTCGTTCCGGAAGCGTTCGATGGTCTCTTTATCGGCGGCGACATCAGGCTTGAGAAGCTTGAGCGCCACCTTCTCTTTGATCTCGGTATCGAAGACCTTGTAGACCTTGCCCATTCCGCCCTTGCCCAGCTCTTCGATGATCTGGTAGCGGCCGGCAAAGGTCGAGCCCGTGACGAGCTCCTTGACCGGGCTCTTCAAGGTTTCGGTTTGAAAGGCGGAGATTTCGTCGGGGGGCGGAAGAGGCGTCGCACAATTTTTACAGAACCTGGAATCGGACGTATTTTCTAAATGGCATTTAGGACATTTCATAGCCCTCTCTCCCTATTTAGCCGCCTGGCGAAAGGATAGCATTTACAGAAGGACGAGTCAATGAAACAGGGGGCCGGTTTTGCGTGCCCTGTTCAAGTTTTGCAGCCTGTCCCTTTTTCTTATTAATTGCTGACTTCGACGGTGCCGCTTTCGTTGCCGGAATCATCAATCGCGCTGATCCTGTAGGAATAGAACGCAGTCTTTTTCAGCCCTCGATCGTCATAGCGGAAGGACGACCCAAGCGCGGATACGTCCGCAAGCCACAGATAGGTGCTATCGGCGGCCCCTTTGACTTTTCGATAAAGCCTGAATTTTACGATTGGGACTTTATTTTCCGGGCTGGGGACCCAGGTGAGCCTGTTGATATATTCTTTATAAAAAATGAAGCTATTGACGAGTCTCTGGAGCCTGAAATCCGTCGGGGGATATAGAAAGCGCATCTTCGTGACAAAGGCATCCGTCGTCCCATTAAAGGATGGATCATACGCGCCCAAGACAGGAAAATCCGTGGAGCCGGTAGTCCCTATGACATAGAGATCATGGACGCTGTCCACGGCCGCGGCTCGGCCGTAATCCGCACCGTTCCCCCCGAGGAACGTCGAATAGACAAGGGATTGGCCGTCTGGTGCGAATTTAGACACAAATGCATCAGAGTAGTTTGTCAATTTGGGATTGAACGCGTTAAGCACGGGAAAATCCAGAGAATACGTGTATCCAACGACGTAAGCCGCGTCGGCGCTGTCGACCGCGATGCTCCATCCCTCATCGCCTTGCGTCCCCCCAAGATATGTTGAATAGGCCAGAGCATTGCCTTCCGGCGTAAATTTGGTGACGAATGCTTCTGTTTGGCCGTTGGGCGTCGGATCATAGGCTTCGACGACAGGAAAGTTCGCAGAATACGTACTCCCCGTGACGTAAGCCGACCCGTGGCTGTCAACGGCAATGCTGTTACAAAACTCCGAAGAAGCGCCCCCGAGGAACGTCGAATAGACAAGGGATTGGCCGTCTGGCGTGAATTTTGTGACGAACGCGTCAGCGACACCGCTATGGATCGAATTGTAAGCATTCAACACCGGAAAATCCGCAGAATATGTATAGCCCGCGACATAAGCGGAGCCCGTGCCGTCCACGGCGATATGGCTGTATTCATCCAGGCTCGTTCCGCCGAGGTAGGTAGAATAGACAAGGGTCTTGCCTCCAGGCGCAAACTTGGCGACAAAAATATCATCGGCGCCGTTGAAGCTGGGATCATACGCGTTCAGTGTCGGAAAATTCGGCGATGAAGTCTCTCCAGTCACGTAGGCTGAGCCGACGCTGTCGACCGCGATGCCCCAGCCGGATTCAAGGCCCGACCCCCCGAGAAAAGTGGAATAAGTAAGGGCATTGCCGGATGGAGAAAGCTTGGCTACGAAGGCGTCTTCGCCATCCAAGGACGAATCAAAGGCGTTGAAAACGGGAAAATTCGAAGAGGCGGTCAATCCGATGACATAGGCAGAGCCGCTGCTGTCCACGGCGACGCCATAAGCGGAATCCCAACCGCTTCCTCCTAAGTACGTCGAATAAACCAGCCCGTGGCCGTCGGGCGTGAATTTTGACACGAAGGCATCCGAGGAACTATTCCAAGAAGAATCGTAAGCGTTGAGCGCCGGAAAGTCAGTCGAATCCGTTTGTCCCGCCACATAGGCGGAACCCGTAGCGTCGACGGCTATGTTCATGCCTCCATCTCCCCCCGTTCCTCCTAGGTATGTGGAATAGACCAGGACGACAGGATCGATGATCAAGGGGTATTGTCGATCATACGATTCGACGGCAAAACCGTAGGTATCTTGATCGAACTTTCTAAAATTTGCCTGAAGGCTGACCTTCTCCCCGTCAATTATCTGATAACAGGACGGCTTTTTGTGCGTCAACTCGCCAAATCTGGTTTGGACGATGAGGTTTCCTTCCCGATCGGTCCGTGTCCCATCGGCATTTTGATAGACAAAACGGATATCGTCCACTTCACCGCCTGGCTTCACCATCCAGTCATATTCGACCTCTTTCTCGACACCGTAGACTTTGAGGTCGATGTTCGGATAAAGCTCTCGATAGAGGACGGCTTGAGAGGTGGGGATATCCGTCCTCCATTGATTCGGGTCGCTGCCGATAAAATAGTTCACGCTGTGTTTGGCTGGTTCGAGAGCAATCACGTCCGGAGATGTATTGGCATTTAAAAATTTGACCCGGGAAACATCTCTTTCATATACCGCATCTGAACGAGGACCGTCCGGCCTCGGGACTTTGAATCCTCCGCCCATTCTCTTTCCTGTTTTTCCCCGTGTCCCGGCTGAATCAAAGACAAGCCCATCCTTCGCCATCCACAGGGCATAGGATGGCGTTTTGGCATAGAAAAGCGCCCTCTCATCCACCTGGCCCTTGTTGGGTATGAAATAAAGCGGGATCTTGCCGAAAGAAAAATTTGGGCGGGCTGAAATTTTGCCCGGCTCGAGGCTCGTGCTTGGGCTGATGAGCTGGGACTGCATCTCCGTATGGCCGGCGTTGATCAGGACAAATCCGAGGAATGTGGAAAGAGCACAGACAGAGATTTTTTTCATGGCAGCACTTCCTTTTATAGAGTGCGGCAAAAGAATAGCACTCAGCGGCCGGCCAGTCAATTGACGGGAAATAGCGACAACAAACCGTTCCCCTTTTTTCAAATAGGGAAAATGATAGGCTACGCCTTTTTCGCCCTCGGCAAAGGAAAGCGTCCGAAAAAGACCCTATTCGATCTGCGCTTTTAGTTTCCCCAAGGACAAGGCCACTGATGCTGGTACCCGAGGTCCATAAAATACGTATCGTTGTGAAGCAAGGAGCCTGTTTTTGTTTTCGAGATGATGTGGATTTCTTGGGCGACAAAGGCTACGGCATTGTATGCCTTTCCTCCGATCGGGGGTTTCAATGTCTTTTCCTCGGGGAAGGGCAGCTTGGGATGCGGCCCCATTGCATTGCTGACGTAAACCATGGCCACCTTGATCTCCAAGGTCGCACCCTTGAGACGCGGGCTACTCCAGAATTTTATACTTTCCTTTCCATACATCATTTCATACGCTTCTCCTACAACGACGGCATGCCTCGCCTCTAACAGCTTGGCCATTTGGTCAAATTGCCCAGCTTTAAAATATTTCTGGAGCGCGTCGTTGTCTTCGAGAACCTGTTTCTCGAGGGTCTCCAGGCCGCGCCAACTTGGATCGATTTCCGGACTGAGCTTGAACTTGTCGGCCGAGATAGCCACGGCGACCTCCTTTTGGACCACGGCCTTCTCCGGCTGCTTGACCTGCCCTGAAAAAACGAGTAGCGACAGCGCGACGATGCAGACAATCCCCCAGCCAAAACCTCTGATTTTCATACATCCCTCCTTCTCTGTAATAATCTACCGATCTATATTCACCTCCCTCGGCAAACCGAGGAAAGGGCCTATCGTTCCCGCCCTCATTCACAAGCCGCGAAATTTCTCGAGCTGAGCGTAGTGTTTTTCTCTTTGACTCTCGAGGATTGCCTGAAACCGGGGTTCCGACCGCAGCTTCTCATAATAATCGCTTTTCAAAATCTGATAGGGATAGAGATAACTAAAGACTTTGGAGAATCCATTCTGAATTCCCTCTTGAATGACCGAAAGGGCCTCATCATTCATGCCTAGCTGGGTATAGTTTTCCGAGAGAAGATAGCTGAACCGAAGGGAGTTTTCCTTTCTTGCTTTCTTCAATATCGGGAGGGCATGGTCCTTGTCTCCCTTGGCCGCATAGAGATAAGCCCTGGTGTAAAGAAGATCGGGATTCGCAGGATCGAGCGCCTCCGCTTTGGCCAGCTCCTTCTCGGCGTCGTTAATTTTTTTCATCTTGGCCAAAATCCGGGCGTAGAAGAGCTGAAGAGAGACGTCTCGGGGTTCGAGCGCAATAATTATCTGGGCGTCGCCGGCGGCCTCGGTGAGCTTGCCGATATCCATATAACTGCGCGCTCGATGGAGGTAGGGACTGACCGAAGTGTCGCCGGATTCAATCGCTTTCGTAAAATAGCGGATTCCAGAATCAATCTGCCCGATGCTGTAAAGAAAGCTGCCAACATTGAGATTAATCCCGGGGTCTTCGGGATCCAATCGGATGGCGGCCGTAAAAAACTCATAGGCATCATCCAGTCGTTCCTCAAAAAACTGGGCCCAGCCCAGACCGGCATTGGCGCCCGCCAATTGAGGATCGAGTTTGTAGGCGAGCTCATAATTTTTTTTCATCAGGTTGAGATCAGCCGGCTGGTGGGAGTCGACAAAGCGATATTCGTAATAATCCCCGAGCCCCCAATAGGCCGGCGCAAATCGAGGGTCGGCATTGATCGCCGCTTGATATTTTTGGAATAACTGGGAAAATAAAAGGTCTCTTTCCGATGTGTCTCGGCTGAGATTGGCCCTGATTTCCAAATCCCTAGCTTCGGCATAAGACTGTATAGCGAGGGTGGAAGGGCTGCCTATCACCCTGACTTGTCCCGGAGCCGGAATTCGGAGGTCCTCCAGGAGGACTTTTTTGGCCAGATCAGCGACTATTAAGTCAAGCTCCACCAGGCTTCCGTTCTTCCAACCTGAGCCTACAGTTGCGCCGGACGTTGTATCTTCAAGTTCATAGTATATTTGCAGCCTTTCGCCGAGCTTCATGAATTTGCCGGTTAGGATATGGGTCGCTCTGCTCATAGCGGCAATTTTATTGAGATCGTCGGAGGAGATTTCGGCGTTTTCCAGGTCGAGCTTCTTGAGATAGCCATAGATATTACTTTCGCTGATCACTAGGGGACGGTTGGAGAGCTGCCGGATCGTGGTGATAAATTTCGTGCAGAGTGATCTTGTCCATATATCCAAGCCGGGATCCCCTGTGCGATTGGCGAAAAAGAGAACGGCCAGAGTCGGTTTGGGGGGAGCAGCAGGGCCTTTTGGCACCGACCGCCAAGGGTGCATAATGAGGATGACCACCAGCGCCACAATCGCCAATCCCACCACTGTTCCGAGTATCTTCCTTTTCTGAAACTGTCGAGTGAATCCTGCGAAAATGCTGGACCTGGCTTTGATCATGACCCGCTCTGATGTGGGCAGATCATTCTCGATTTTTTGGAGATCGGCCAGGACGTTCGTAGCGCTCTGATATCTCCTTTCCCTTTTTTCCAGGCATTTGAGGATGACCTTGGCCAGGGCGTCCGGAACATGGGGGTTGATCGTCTTGGGATCGGGAGGCTTTTTGCCTTGGATTTTTTGGGCGATGATCCGTGCCGTATCTCCCTCAAAGGGGTACGTGCCGCAGACCATCTCGAAAAGGATGACGCCGAGAGCGTAGAGGTCGGACTGCGAATCGGCCGCTTTTCCCTCGATCTGCTCGGGGCTGATGTATTCCGGCGTTCCGACGACCCGACCTTCGCCGGTGATTCCCTTTTCGAGGAGCGAGCGGGCGATGCCGAAATCCATGATCTTGGCGTTCCCCTCTTTGTCGATCATGATGTTGCTGGGCTTCAGGTCGCGGTGGACGACTCCCAGGCGATGGGCTTCGGCCAACCCTTCACAGAGCTGCACGGCGATGGCGACGGCCGCGCCGATATCGAGCCGCCGTGCCCGCCTGATGAAGCTCTTCAAATCCTCGCCCGGGACATATTCCATGGAAATAAAACGGACGCCCTGGTATTCCATGAGCTCGTACATCCGGCAGACGTTCCTATGGATGATTTTTCGCGCCAGCTTCAACTCGTTGCTGAACCGCTCCAAGGCCTTCTTATCCGAGGCGACTTCGGGCTTGATGATCTTCAGGGCGACTTCTTCTCTGAGATGATTGTCGTAGGCCCGGTAAACCCTGCCCATGCCTCCCCTTCCCAGCTCTTCGATCACTTTATATCGCCCCGCAAAAACGGTCCCGCTGATCTGTGGTTCGGGGACGATTTCGAGGGTCTCGGTGGGCAAAACCTCGCCTGCCTCCGGGATAGGCAGGGGCGTGGCGCACTCTCTGCAGAATTTCGAGTCAGAGGGATTGTCGGTCTCACATTTGGGACATTTCATGGCCCTTTCTCCCTATTTAGCTGCCCGGCAAAAGAATAACAATTTATGGAGGAGGAGTCAACCCGCTTCCACCCTGCCCATTGTGATTGACAGGCGGAAAGCCTTTTGTTAAAGAAAAGACGGAAGGGAAACCGATATGAGACTCGCTCCCGCGGATTGGCTGGTCATTCTTGCTTATTTTCTGTTCAACCTGGCCATCGGCCTTTATTATCGCAAAAGGGCCACTAAGAGCGTCAGTGATTTTTTTGTGTCCGGGAGAAATGTTACCTGGTGGCTGGCCGGCACCTCGATGGTGGCCACGACCTTCGCTGCGGACACGCCGCTCGCCGTCACCGGCCTTGTCGCCCGGAACGGCATCGCCGGCAACTGGATCTGGTGGAGCATGGCCCTCAGCGGGATCATGACGGTTTTCTTCTATGCCCGGCTGTGGCGAAGGGCCGGGGTCCTGACGGATGTCGAGTTCGCCGAAATCCGCTACAGCGGAGGGCCGGCCAAGTTTCTGCGCGGTTTCAGGGCCTTTTATCTGGGATTGCCGATCAACCTGATCATCATGGGCTGGGTAAACCTGGCGATTGTCAAAATCATGGTGCTTATCCTTGGCGTCACCAAGGTCCAGGCCCTGGGGATCGCCATCGTCATTATGTTTATCACGGCCTCCATCTCGACGCTGTCGGGGCTGTGGGGCGTGTTGGTGACGGATTTATTTCAATTTGTTTTGAAAATGGGGATGGTCATTCTGCTGGCCGTTTTCGCCATCCGGTCGATCGGAGGCATGGGCGGGCTGGTGAGCGGAATCCGAGCCGTGGAAAAAGCCGGTCCATCCACGGGATCCCTGCTGTCCTTCGTCCCCGACTTCCGTTCCACCTGGATGCCCTTGATCACGTTTTTTGTCTATATCGCCGTCAACTGGTGGGCGTCTTGGTATCCCGGCGCCGAACCGGGAGGTGGGGGATTTATCGCCCAGCGCATTCTTTGCGCCAAGGATGAAAAACATTCACTGCTGGCCACGCTTTGGTTCAACGTCACCCATTACGCCCTGCGCCCCTGGCCCTGGATCCTGGTCGCCCTGGTGGCCGTCGTCCGGTTTCACGGTGATCCGGCATTTGCCGCCGACCCAGAATCGGGCTACGTCCGGATTCTCATTCTAGACCTGCCGGCCTCGCTCCGCGGCCTGATGATTGCCGCCTTTGCGGCGGCCTACATGTCGACGATCGGAACGGAGCTCAACTGGGGCGCGAGCTATCTCGTCAATGATTTGTACCGGCGTTTTCTGGTGCGCGGCCGCGGCGAAAAGCATTATGTCACCGTCTCCCAGTTGACAACGATGATCCTCATGGTCCTGTCCGCGACGGTCACCTTTTTCATGGAGTCGATCGCGGATGCCTGGAAATTCATGATCGCCGTGGGAGCCGGAACAGGGCTCGTTTATCTTTTAAGGTGGTTCTGGTGGAGAATCAATGCCTGGAGCGAGGTTTCCGCAATGATCGCCGCCTTTGTCACATCACTGACCCTTCAGTTCGGGTTTCGGTTCAATGAAAGCCAGCCCAAAGAATTCGCTTTGATTGTCCTGATCACGGTCGCGGTCACGACGACCGTCTGGCTGGCTGTCACCTTCTTGACGAAGCCCGAGCCCAAAGAGGTCCTGCAGGCTTTCTACCGCCGCGTTCGGCCGAGCGCTGCGCTCTGGGGTCCGATTGCCAAGGAAGCGACCGATGTCATTCCGCAGAAGGATGGGCTGTTTAACCTGATGGATTGGATTGCCGGCGTTCTAATGATCTATGCGTTTCTCTTCGGCGTGGGCGATATCATTTTCGGCAGGACCCTGCTCGGCATTATCTTTCTTCTGGCCGGTCTGGTTTTCGGCGGCATCATTTATGCCGATCTGAATAAGCGCGGCTGGGAGACAGTCGGAAAGTAGAGCCCCACGAAAAAGTACCCGCGAGATGAATTCTCATTATCATTTCCCCCCGATTAGGAATTAATGGATGTCGGGAATGTCGAACTCGCCGAGGCGGAGGGGATACCGGCCATGCTCGCGGACAAGATGGACCAGGTAATCATAGTTTCCACCCGATATATTGCTGGGCACCGAATGGTCGGACTGGACGATATAGCCGCCGCCTTTGGCTGCGTTCAGCTTGGTGAGCACCATCTTCTTGATCTCATCCCGCGTGCCGTTGGCCCATGTGATCACATCCATGTTGCCGCAAAAGCCGATCTTGTGGCCGTGCTGCCGCCGCAATTCGACCACGTCCATGCCGGCCTTGGCCTCGAGCGGGTTATAGGCATCCACGCCGACCTCGATAAAATCGGCAAAAATGCGCCGGACGTTCCCGCAGCCGTGATAGATGACGGGCAGATGGCGTGAGTGGCACTCGTCCACAATCGCTTTGACGATGGGCTTGAAGTGTTTGCGCCAATAGTCGGGCGAGAAGAACAAGTCTTTGCGATAGGCCACGTCGCCCCAAATGACCATTCCGTCCAACAGCCCGGCTGCAGCTTTGATCTGCGCTTTGGCCAGCCCAAGAGCAAACTCGCCGATGCGTTCCACGAATCTGCCGACCTCGTCCGGATACAGTCCGATCCAGAGCATGACGTTTTCCGAGCCGATGATGCGCCACAACATCTCTTGTCCTTCGCAAACGCTGCCGTAGACGGGAAGATCCGGATAGAGTGACTTGACCGTCTCCAGCCAGGCCGGTGAGTTTCGGACAAAGCCGTCGCCCACGCCCGCGATTTGATTATCGCCCGGGCTAAAGTAGCGCCGGTCATCCCAGGGGTCATCGAACCGCAGGGCGGCCATCTTTTCCACGGAGTCGGTCTCGAATTTTAAAAAAGCGGGCATCGGGTCGGCGAATTGTTTCTTGATCACCGCTTCGAAGCCGGTGCGGACGATGACGTGCCCGCCGGTTTCCTCAAGGATCTCGAACGGCTTGATATGCGGGTCCATATTGGGGACCGTGACGATCCAGTCGAGGTCGTAGTATTTGTAAATATCGGTGCCGGCCGCAAGGCCTAAATCCTTGCGCCAGCGCTCCAGGAAGCTTCCCCAGAAGAAATCGCTGATGGGGACACGGTCCGCCTCCTCGTGGCGAAGCGTTTTGTGCATGCGGTCCAATTTGGCGAGGCAATTCGGAGTGCGCCGCATGACGATCTCTTCTTAATCCGTGTGAAAAACCTCTTCCATATCGGCCCACCACGCTCCCGCGGCGAGGTTCGGCAGCGGAACTTGCATCGGCATCATGATATCCCACCATTCCTGCGTCTTGGGATCGGCGGCAATCTTGGCCATGTCGGCGGCAAAGTTTTTGCCGTGATACTCGAAATAGGCGAAGAGATATCCGTCTTTGTGAAAGATCGAATAATTGCGGATGTGGCAGCGGCGAATCGTTTCCAGGACCTCCGGCCAGACCTTGGTATGGTAGGCCTTGTAGGATTCAAACTTGTCCGGTTTGACCCGAATCAACTGACCATATCTTTTCACGGCGAACTCCTCATTCTAAAGCGATATTTTATTATCATACCCTATCCCAAAGCCTGGCCAAGGACAAGGAGAATCAAATACAATCCTGCAAAAATGACGATAAAACCGGCGGCTTTTTTGAAGTCCTTCTTCATCAGGACAAAAAATGCGAGGAGGAAAGGCCAGGACACAAAAGAGACCGCCGTTACAGGCGATGGCGATGAACGGCTTGTCGAGCCAGAGCCAGCCGATCAAAAGGACCGGGAGGGCGACCCCGACAAACCAGATTTCGGCAATGACGTTCTGGCTTCGACCGCTCCCGCCGACGCCCCGAAAGGTATTCGGCCTAAAAATCCTGGCCGCCCCAAAGAGCATGGTGAAGAGGGCAGAGAGTAGGATCGGCCAGAATGCGGATTTAAAGAAGAAGCCAAAGAGCAAAAAACCCACGCCGCCGGCACTGTGCCCTATTTTTCGCGATAAATAGTGAGGAACCTTAAGATCAAACAAAATATTAGAAATCCAGAGGCCGACGAGGGCAACTCCGCTGATAATAATTGCATAGGGGATCTCGCTTATCATGAAGCCTTAAATACTTTCGCGCCCCGCTTTTTTCACTTGATGATTGATTTTTCGATGAAATCTTTTAGAATACGAACGCTCTCTTGAGATGTATCGACGAATTCGACGCCCATTTCGAACAATCCTTCTTCTAGGCGTTTAATCCAGCGCACTTTCCCTAACGCGCTGATCAACTTGGTCGGCGACCCTATAGGGAGCTTTATTTTCACCATAGAGCTAACGGGTATAAATGTATCGGACTGGATCCTGATGCCGCCTAACGAGATGTCTTTGGTGAAATGATGGATAATCTTGCTGCCGGCACGAAGATCATCTTGATGAATGAGGGCAATGGAAACTTCAGCTTTTTCTTTTACTCGTTTAGCTCTCCTCTTCTCTCGCATAGCACGTGCTCCTATATTTTTTTGAATTATACCAAAACATCACTGGAGGGCTAGCCTCAGCGATTTCAACTTCTCTCTTCTTCAAGCGCAGAATCCGGAGCGACTACAAGGTTCATACTATATCGCCAGCCGAAGATTGACGTCAAGTGGAGAGGGGCCTATAATCGGTCCACTATGCGCGGAGATGCCCTTGGGGCACTCATCGTTCTCAACTTCACAGGAAGGAAGATCATCCCATGACGAAACTTATTCGTTTGTTTACGCTTTTAGCCGCGATCGGTCTATTGGCCGCCGCCGCGTTCGCCCAGGCCGATGATCCCGTTTCTTTCGGCCGCCAAGCGGTCGCAGAGGCCCTTGCCGCCCGCGGGTTGAAGACGCCGGTCGAAATCCGTGTCGGGGGGCCGGGGCTTCCCGAGAGCTTCACGATTGCGTTCAAAAAAGGCGTCGCCTTCATCCAGGCTCCGGACGCCGGCGGCGCGCTCTATGGCGCGCTCGAGCTGGCCGAGCGAGTCCTCCGCCGAGGCGGGGCGGCCTTTAAAGGCGATCCCGTCACAGGGCGCCCTTTCCTCCGCGACAGGGGTTGGAACCTATTTTTGACCCTGCCCTGGGATTATGCCGCGTCGAATACGGATTATGACCCGCGCGCACTCGTCGATCCCGACCGGTGGTGGTTCGCAAACGACCGTTTCTGGAGGACTCTCTTCGACCAGATGGCCCGGGCCCGGTTGAACTGGCTCGACCTGCACGGGACTTGGGACATTAGCGTCACTGACGCGCCCAACCTCTACGCCTATTTCATCCAGAGCGAACGCTTCCCCAATGTCGGCGTTTCCCCGGACATCAAGGCGGCCAACCTGCGCCGGCTCAATGCGATCATTCGTATGGCCCACGCGCGGGGAGTCAGGGTCAGTCTAATGGCCTACGAAGCGCATTTCCGCACCCCGCACGCACCGGCACCCTACCCCGAGAACGAGGCCGACCTCTACGCTTACACGCGCGAGGTCGTCGAGAAGTTGATCCGTCAAGCGCCCGAGCTCGATGCCATCGGCTTCCGAATCGGCGAAAGCGGTCACGGCGAATCGTTCTTCAACTGCTATATAGAAGCCGTTAAGGCCTCGGGCCGGGATATCCCGCTCGTCACCCGAAGCTGGCTGGCCCGAAAATCCCGCGTCGTGCCTTTGGCCAAGGCGTCCCACGACTTTACGGTTGAGATCAAGTACAACGGCGAGCAATGGGGAGCCCCGTATATGGTGATGGGCGGACGCATGGCCGGCTGGTACAGCTATTCCTTCGAGGATTATCTAAGCGATTCCGGAACGCCGGAGGCGGCCCATCTGTGGCCGGGGAACCCCGTCCCCGGAGGCTCGAGCTGGCCATCCCAGCCGTACAAAATCGTTTGGCAGGTGCGGGCCAACGGCACCCACCGCATCCTGCCCGTTTATAACCCGGCAGCCGTCCGCCGGGCTGTCCGCTCTATGCCCCTCGGCACCGCCTCCGGGTTTGTCGTCGAGGGCTTGGAAACATACTATCCGAAATCTCCGCGCTATTATCTGGCCGACCCGAACGATTCTTATTGCGACTGGACGCACGAACGGGATTGGATGTACCTGAACCTCTGGGGACGTCTGGGCTACGATCCGGACACTCCGGACGAACGGTTCGACGCCCTGGTCGCTGACAAGCTTGGCCCGGCGGCCGCGCCACTCGTCGAAGCCTGGAAGGCAGCCGGCCGGATCGTGTCCACTGCGTTTTCCGCTTTCTCCCTGGGACCCGACCACCGCAACCATGCGATCGAGCTCGAATGGGGCGGAGACACCGCCGGATTCTTGGCCTCGGAACCTTTCGATTCGCATGTCTTCTCCTCGATTCGGGAAGCCGTTGCCGGGAACGCCGCGGGCGGGCTCGACGGCCGCATCCCGCCCCAGGTGACCGCCGTGCGCCTGATCGCCGACGCAGCCGCGGCGGCCAAAGCCGCTTCGATTCAGTTGACGTCAGCCCCGCCCGGTGAGAGGAAACGTCTCCGGGAACTCATCACGGTCTGCGGCCAAGCTTCCCACCTCGGCCGCTATTATGCAGAGCGTTTCTTATCGGCATGGCGGGCGGGCCAGGCCGAAGCAGGGACGGCGGGCGCGGCGGGGCAAGCCACGACCCATATGCAGGAAGCGGAGAAGGAATGGAGCGAACTCGCCGCGTGCGCTTTCTACAAGCCGTTCACGGAGCGGCTTCGGATGCGGACGAATAGCTATCATTGGGCGCAGGAACTGCCCAAGGTCAAGGCCGAAGCCGAGCGACTGGCAAAGATCGCCGCGCCCGCGTCCGATCCTGTCGCTTCCATCGCAGCCGAATCCAGCCCTCCTGTGATCTCGCTCGAAATCGGGACAGAAACGGCCAAAATGTCGATTCCTGCCGTTGGCCTCACCCACGCCTGGGCCCTGGTCAAGCCGCTCCCCAGCAGCGCCTTTTTCCACAAGGTCCCCATGACCCGCCGCGGTGACCGGTTCGAATACGAGTTCAGACGAGAGCCATGGGGACATTCTGTTGCCGCCGAGATCGAAAGCGGCAGACACGTCCGCCGCATTCCCGGCTGGGAGGCCGACGCCCCCTATCTCGTCGTTCCGTCCCTCCCAGGGCCGACGCCGCTTATCTATTCGAGCGAAGAAGCCCTCTCATATCTTGACCCGGCCTCCCTGTCGCCGTCAATGCATGGTCTTCTTCTCGTTTCCTCACGCGCCTCTAACTTTCATCGATACTTCAATATTCCGATCCAGCGGAAGATCCTCGACCCCCTCCGCCGCGGGATGACCCTTGTCATCTTGGCCCAAGACTACGCGCAGGGGCGCTACACACTCGATTGGCTGCCCCGACCTCTGCTTATGGAGTCCAGCCGGGAGCGCTTATTCGACCCGGCCGGCGCGCTCGGCCTGACTAAGATCGAAGACGACAACATTCTCCGCCAGCGATTCCTGCCAAGCCCGGGCTGGGACGTACCGGGCAACGGCGGCGCGGCCCTCCTAAAGTGGGGCGAAGGCAGGATCATCCTCATCAACGCCCGCCTGCTCGAACGCCTGCATATCCCCGGCTGCGCGGCCTCACTGGCCGCCGTGCTGAGCCTGGGCGGTCGGGAGAAACCTGTCGTTGTCGTCGACGCGGGGACGGAGGGCGGAGTTTACACTTCGTCGGTCGTCATGGATTTCATGTCCGCCCACGACATTCCCTTCCTGACGCTCGGAGAGGTGATTGCCCGGGCGCAGGGCATGAACGCGAACAAACCCATTCCGGGGCAGCTCGATGACGACGACCTCCTTTCCTCCCTGAACGTCCGCAGCGACCAGATGGTCAACGCCTTTGTGGAAAAAAAGGTCAAGTCGGCTGCCGCGTTGCCCGCTCCCGCGACTCGCGAAGAGTTCGACCGGCGGCGGGAAGCACAGCGCCGCGAGCTTTTCCGATGCCTGGGACTCGATCCCCTGCCTCCCCGCACTCCGCTCAAAGCCCGGGTGACGGGAGTCCTCGAGCGGCGCGGATACCGCATCGAAAAGGTCGTCTTCGAGAGCCGGCCGAACTTTCCCGTGACGGCGCATCTTTACGTTCCTGAAGGAGCCGCGGGGCGGAAGCTTCCCGTCATCGTCAATCCACACGGCCATTGGGGATTTAAAAAACAGGAGCCGACCGTCCAGTCGCGCCTGATTGGACAAGTCCTGAACGGCTATCTTGCGATCGTAGTCGATTCTCCGGGTTTCAGCTTCGAGGGTAATCGCCGCGTCGAGCGCCGCTTCGCGGGAACGCATGACGACCTCCGTCTTATCCTGGGCTCGCAGAACGCGACGAGTGTGTACGTCTGGGACCTGATGAGGGCGCTCGACTATTTAGCCACGCGGCCAGAGGCCGATATGACCCGAATCGGCCTGACGGGCGCCTCGGGCGGCGGCTTGGCCACGATGTGGGCCTTTGCCGCCGAGCCGCGCTTCTCATGCGCCGCCAGCGTCGTCTACGCCAGCAGCTACGAGGTCAATCCGCAGAATGGATGCCTATGCAATCATGTCCCCGGCTCGCTCCGAATCGGCGACCGCTCCGACGTTTTGGGCCTGCGGGCACCAGAGCCCATCCTGATCATCGGGGCGGAGCAGGACCCGGAGTTCCCTGCCAAAGGCATGCGGCTGTCGGGCGAGAAGCTCCGGGGGCTGTGGGGGCTCTTCGGAAAGTCGGATGACGCTTGGCTGCGCATGTTTCCGGGCGAACACGATTACAGCCGGCCCATGCGCGAAACGGCAATGGGTTTCTTTGATAAATATTTGAAAGGCGCCGGCGACGGATCGCCGGTGCCGGAACCGTCCTTCGCGACCGAGCCGCCGGAGGCGCCCGAGCTTTACGTGCTACCCGAACCGCCCGTAAACGCGCTGACCATGCGCGGGATCGCGCGGTCGATGTTCGATCGGCCGGCCGCCGCCCAAACGGCAGCGGACTACGTCCGCCTCAACGGCGGGCTTCCCGGCGTGATTCCCCCGGAACTCAAGCGCCTGGACGATATTGAGGGCAAAGCGCGCTTAACATTTATCTCGGAACCGGGGCTTACCGTGCCCGCGATCTACTGGCCAGCTAAAGGACCTGCCCGAGCTTTCGTCGTGTTGATCACGGAAAAGGGCAAGGCGGAGGCGGCTGCGGAGTTCGGCGTCGACAGGCTCCGCGAAGCGGGAATCGCCTGCCTGGCAATCGACCCCCGCGGACTTGGAGAACTCAAAGGGCTTGACCTGCGCCTCACGACCTACCTCGGTCAGGCGCCTGCGTTCGGCATGGGCTGGGACATCACCCGGGCCATCGCCGCCCTGGCCCCGGATACAGTTAAGATCGCCATAGTCGGCAGAGGTTCTTCGGCCGGACAGGCGGCGCTCGCCGCCGCGCTCATCGAGCCGCACATCGGCTTCGTCGCCGGATTGGCCACGCTGAAGGAATTCGCCGACGCTTTTCGCGAAGACGTCCCGTTGCTTGCCATTCAACCCAGGGCGAATTATGCACCGTCTCTGTCCAAGCTGCGCGGCCTGGTCAAGGCCGAGACGGTCTGGAGCTTTCTTGGAGGCCCGGACCCGGACTGGGCCGGCGCCCTCATCCGCTGGGCCGAGAAATGAGGCCGACGAATAAAGAGCATATGGAAAAATATCCACGAAATCCCGTCCTGAGGAACGATCCCCTGCCGGCGGAAGTCGTTTTTCACCCCTCCTGGTGGCATCGGCATGCGGGAATCTCCTTCGAGGAGGATTTCTTTTATCATCCGGCGCGACGAGTGGAAGCCGAGCGGCATATGGAGCAGATTTTATACGATCGGTTCGGCGACCTCGGCCTGGGAGAGGACAGAGACCTCGATCGCCCCGTCATCGGCGCTGTCCACAACGCCGCTGGATTCCTAGTCTCCGAGATGCTGGGCTGCCGGGTCGATTATAGGGAGGATGCCCCTCCCCTGGTCGTTCCCGCGAGCCGGCCAGGCCTGGAGATCGATGTCGAAGGGGCGTTCGCGAGCGCTGCCTTCCTCCGCCTCCAAGGATTGATCGACGTCCTGAAAGCGCGATACAGCTATGTGTCCGGAGACGTCAATTGGGCCGGGATCCTCAACCTGGCCCTCGACCTCCGGGGCCAGGCGATCTTTCTCGACATGGTTGACCGGCCGGATGAGGTCCGCCTCTTCTTCAGCCGTATCGCCAAGGTCATCGAGCGTTTCACGACAATCATCGCACGGGAGACGGGAACGACCTCGATCTCTGTCAATCGGACGGTCCGCCACCTCCGGGGGCCCGTGTTCCTTCACTCCGAATGCGCCCTGACCATGATCTCCACAGGACATTATGAGCAATTCATCCTGGATATCGACCGGGACTGGAGCGAGCGGTATCGGCCGTTCGGGGTTCATTACTGTGGCGCCGATCCCCATCGCTTTGTGGGGGCGTTCGCCAAGCTTCCTCATCTGGATTTTTTCGACGTCGGGTCGGGCGGGGATCTGCGCGCCCTCCGCCGCCGACTGCCGGAGACGTTCCTCAACATCCGGCTGAGCCCGGTCGATATCGTGGAACAAAGCGTCGAGGAGATCCGGCGGATCATCATCGACCGAGTGACCGATTCGGACAATCCATATCTGACGGGGGTGTGCTGCATCAATATGGACGACCGGGTGACGGACGACAAGATTCGGGCGATCTTCGAAGCCGTGGCGGAGATGCGGAAGCGGTATGCCGTTCCGGATTAAGGTCTCGGGGCGGGACCGCTCAGATCTCACTGATGCCCTGCCTGTTTCTTAACTCTTCAAACATTATCTTGAAGGATGTACCCTCTTGCCTAGAAAGCTCGATATGGCCATCAAGCTGATCGACCAACATTGTAATAATCTGCATCCCCAAGGTCTCTGTTTTGCGAAAATCCATGTCCTTGGGAAATCCCACGCCATTATCGCTGACGACTAAAAATAACTTATTGCCCTCCGCCCGGAAAAGTTCAATACGAATCTCGCCACTCCTGCCTTGGGGAAAAGCATGTTTCAAGGCGTTGGAGACAAGCTCATTCACGATCAATCCGCAAGGAATGGCTGTGTTGATATTTAAAAATATTTTCTCCATATTCATATCGAGTCTGATTGAATGAGGATGGATTTGGTAGAATTGGCACAGATGGAGCGTCAAACTCTGGATATATTGAGAAAAATCAATATTGGCCAGGTCCTTGGAAAGATATAATTTCTCGTGAACAAGGGCCATGGCCCGGATCCGCCTCTGGCATTCTTTAAGCATGCCGGCGGCTGTCTGATCCTTGATATTGATCGCCTGTAGATTCAGCAAGCTTGACATAATCTGCATATTGTTTTTGACGCGATGATGAACCTCGCGCAGGAGAACTTCTTTTTCTCCAAGAGAAGCTTTGAGCCGCTCTTCCGCCCTTTTGCGTTCGATGGCCATCGCCACCTGGGATGAAACAAACATGAGGATGTTTTTATCGTCTTCCCCAAATCTCGTGCTTTTTGCATAGTTTTGGACAACCATGATCCCAATTGTTCTATCCTCTGTTTTCAGGGGAACTCCCAGCCAATCAATGGCCGGCGTTCCGATCAATTCCACCTCCCCCTGTTTTTTGAGGGCTTCAAATTTTTCGGGAGAACTCAAGAGGGGCTCTCCTTGGCGGAGCACATATTCCGTGAGTCCCTTGCCCAATTTCTTGGGCGCAGGCGGCTGGTCAAATTCATCCCTAAAATAGGGAAAACTCAGCAACCCATTTTCAGAATCATAGAGAGCAATGTAAAAATTCTTAGTCGGGATCAATTCCGTGACGACGCCGTGGATGAAATGAAAAAGCTCATTCAGGTTGAGGGCAGAACTGGCCGCTTCCGAGATTTTATAGATGGCATTTTTGAGTTTTTCCGATCGCTTGCGTTCCGTGATATCTCTAGCAATTCCTTCGACGGCAAAAGGCTTTCCGTAGCGATAAATGATCGACGCTTGAGTCTCAATATCCACTTCTCCGCCGTTCTTGCGCCTGAGCTTATACTCCGTTGGCACTTGTTGCTGACCCGTCTTTTTGAGCTCTTGCAACGTTTGGAAAGCTAGGGGAAGTTGGTCCGCGCTCAGCAGGGATGTGAAATTCAGAGACCGGATTTCTTCTTTCTCATAGCCAAGCAAAATCAAGGCGGCGCCGTTAGCGTCCATAAAATTCCCTTCAAAATCGTGGATATAAACGCAATCGAGCGAGCAGTCAAACAATGTCTTGTACCGTTCTTCACTCTCCCGCAGCGCCGCTTCCGCCTTCTTGCGTTCGGTGATATCATCAATGATGCCGTCATAATATTTTAAGTTTCCGGACTCATCTTTTACGGCCACGGCAGAGACGGAGCCGATGAAGGGAGTCGCGTCTTTTTTCTTCAAATGCAATTCTTCATTTCTGACGAACCCTTCCTTGAGCATTTTCTCATTGAACGTGTTTCGGTCTTCCGAGTTTTGATATAAGTCAGCGACATTGATCGCCAGGAATTCCTCTTTGTTCTCATACCCAAACATCCTGACGATCGCGGGATTGGCTTCAAGGAATCGGCCTTTCGACCCGGCCGTATTCCTGTAGACTCCCGCATTGACATTGTCTGTCAACGTTCGGAATTTCTCTTCACTCTCCCGCAGCGCCTCTTCGGCTTGCCCGTTTTGAGCTTCAATAGTCTCTAATTCCAGAATTCTGCGACGCAATTCCTGGAGTTCTGTTATCATCTTCTTCTTGGTTTTATGTTCGTCTTTCATGTTCTAAGACTCTTCAAACCAATAGTGATACCCCTTCCCCTATAGATTTAAATAAATTCGAAAAAATTAAATCACCCTTAAGAATGAAAAAAGAGGTGATTTTTCGCCTACGTCTATCCCCTAGAAAGAGGATGTCATCATATCAGAAAGCTCGGACGGCATGATATTTATAGCGCTATTTAGCCGGCCGCGCTTCTCTGGCTAGCGGGACTGGAAGCGCAGAATAAGCCCTAATTTGTTGAGGAAGATGCAAAATAGAGGGGCACAAAAAGAGCCAGCGAGAGGAATCGAACCTCCGACCTACTGATTACGAATCAGTCGCTCTGCCGGCTGAGCTACGCTGGCTTTTAAACGGTTCTTGTGGAATGATAAATTAAACGAATTCGTCAAAACTGTCAAATTAAAACTGGGGGGCTGCCTGGATAAAAGCTACGGCCTTGTCTTTTTGATTTCTTTTTCTTTCGCTTCCCGCCACTTCGCATAGACTAAATCCATAAGCTCACTTTTCAGAACTTTGTCCATGTCCTTGATTTTCAAGCCCATTTCCAACTTTTTGCCCTTGGGCTTGCTCCAGACGACCTCCCCCGACATCTTGGAGGTGAGCCGCTTGTCCGGGAGGTTGAGCTTGAAATTGACTTCCGACCCCGGGCGGAGATCAAGGTTGAAACTGAACGTGAGCTTTAGGCCATCGCGGGACATTTCGTCCAGGGTTGCCTTCTGGACAACGCGTTTGCCCCCTTCGATCTGAATGAGCTGCACCGGCACAGGGCAGTCAAACCTAAAGTATTTCCTTTTCTCCTTAGCCATAAAAAAAGTTTAATCCTTTTTTACCGGAAAATTCAAGAAAAATTTATGACAAACTTGGGGTCAAACCTACTCATTACGCATTCTCCAGGGAGAATGGCTGCGTAAAGAGTAGGTTTGACCCCGATTCCTCTTTCGAATACAATAACTCCCTCTGGAATCTGGGATAGAATCATGATCATCAAAAAACTCGAGCTGCAGGGGTTCAAGACGTTTCCCGAACGCACCAAAATCGTCTTCCATACCGGCATCACGGCCATCATCGGCCCCAACGGCACCGGCAAGAGCAACATCGTCGAATCGATCCAGTGGATCCTGGGCGGTCATCGGGTCCGGTCGGTGCGGGGCGAGAAAATCGACGATGCCATCTTCACCGGCAACGCCAAATGCCCGGCCTTGGGTATGGCCGATGCCACCCTTTTCCTTCAAAACGCCGAAGAAGAGCTCCAGATCAACCACCGCGCCTTCCGCACGGGCGAGAGCGAGTATCGGTTGAACGGCAAGGTCGTCCGGCTCAAGGACATCCAGGACGAGCTCTGGAAAAAATCCATTTCCGAGAACAAATACTTCGTCATCGAGCAGGGCGCCATCGGCACATTCGTCACCTCCAAGCCGACCGAAAAAAGGGCCCTGATCGAGGAGGCCGCGGGCACAGCCTATTACAAGGATAAAAAACGGCAGGCCGAGAACAAGCTCGAGGGTTCCGAACAGAACCTGGTCCGGCTCGAGGACATCATCGCCGAGGTGGCCAAGGCAAAAAATTCCCTCCAGCGCCAGGCCAGCGCCGCCGAAAAATACAGAAAGCTGCGTGAGCGGATCCGGGAGCTCACGGCCCTGCACTTTCGCCGCAAGAACGAGCAACTCCTCCTGGCCCAGCAGGACGTCCAAACCCATCACGATGAAAGCCTGGCCAACGAGCGCCAACGGCTGGCCCGCCTAACGGCAGAGGAAAAAGCCGTCAACGAAAAGCGCACGGAAGCCTGGGAGCTCGATCAATCGCTCAAGCAGGGTCGGGAGAACCTGTTCACCTTCCGGTCGCAGGTCGCCCGCCTCGAAGCGGAAAGAGAACGGGAGTCCAAGCGCATCGAATTCTTCGAGGAAAATCGGAGGAAAGCGGCTGCCGATGCCGACGGACTCCTGGCTGAGCTGCTCATCCTGGAGCGCGACCTCATCAAGGCCCAGGAAGACTTCCACGCGAATACGCAGACAATCGCCCAAAAACGGCGCGAGGCTGACGAGGCCGAGCTCGGCCTTCAGGAAACCGAAGCCAAAATCGCGCCCTGGGCAAAAAAAGTGGAGGACTTGCGCAGCGAATATCTGCAGAAGTTTGCCGAAATGACGGAAGCCAGGAACGAGGGCGCCAAGATCGAGAAAGAGCTGGAGCTCGTCCGGCGCCAGGAACAAAAAATCCGGATCAGGCAAAAAGAATCGCAGGCCGCGCTCGAGGCGAAGGCCAAAGAAGCCGAGGCGCAACGCAGCGAGCGGGTCCAGACCCAACGGCTCCTGACCGAGAAAGAGGAAGCCCTCGCCGACCTGAAACAAATGCTGACTGTCGTCTCATCCACCATCGAGAGCCTCCAGGCGAAGATTCGCGAGCTCAAGGACAAACGGGACGAGGACGCTTACCATCTCCAGACCCTGAGAAAGCTGGAAGAAAAAGAGCGCGCCGCGGAACCCTCCCAGGATGTCGAGGGCGCCATGGGGTTTTTCACCGACCTGGTCGAGTCTGACCCGGCCGATGCCCCGCTCATCGACGTTTTCTGGAAAGAAGAGGCGAGGGCAACCATTATCCCCGCCGAGGAGATCCTGAAAAACTTAAGCGGCCGGGAGATCAAGGGCAGCTTCCTGCTCATCGCCCCGCTCAAAAAAGAACACGTCCCCCAGGCCTTTGCCCAGCACCCGGACGTCGTCGGGATGCTCAAATCCCGGCTGCGGCCGAGCGCCCGGATCCAGGACCGCATGCCCGAGCTCCAGGACGCCGTGATCGTCAACAGCATCAGGTCTGCGATCAAACTCTGGCTCCAATTCCCCACGTTCAATTACATCTCCCTTAACGGCGACCTCCTGCTCTCCACGGGCCTCCTCAGGCTGGGGCAGAGAAAAGAAGGCCTGTTCACCCTTCACCAGGAAATCAAAGAGCTGGAGAAAAAAATCGCCCAGCGCGATGCGGACATCCAGCCGTTTGCCCGGGAGCTGGAGACGAACGGCCGCGAGAAGCAAAAACTGGAAATCAGCATCCAAAGCGAAACCGTCCTCATGGGCGGCATTCGCCAAAAGCTCCAGGGGTTCGAACAGAACCTGGCCCTGATCCAGGTCGAGAAGGAAAAACACCAAAACGACCTGGCCCTTTTTGGCCATGAGCTCGATGTCCTGGCCATGGACAAACGGGTTTTCTTGGAGAGGCTCGAATTCCATTCAAAAATCATCCGCGACCTGGAGGAACAAGAGACCGCCCTGAAGGGCCGGGCCGAGACCGAAGAAAAGGAATTCGCCCGCCACCAGGAAAAAACGAACCAGGACGCCAAGAATATCCTGGAGCAGCGGGGAGCGATGGACGTTCTTCAAGAAAAAATCAACCACCTTCAGGACCTGGCCAAGAACCTCGGCCAGAGGAAAGAAGGCACGACCACTAAAATCAAATCCCTCCAGGAAGAGATCCGGAATGCCGAGGACGAGGAGGCGCGCCTGAAAGCCCTCATCGTCGGATTGGTCGAAAAAGCCAAAACGCACGAAGAGGAAAAAACCCGGCAGGACGCCCTGCTCGGACAGAATGAGGTCCGGCTGGATGAGCTCCAGCTGGGCTTGGCCGCGGCCGAGGCCGGCCTCAAGAAAATCCGCGAAGATTACGAACAACAAAAGGACGAGCGGATAAAATGGGAAATCCGGAAGGCCGAGATCGACCGCGACCTGGTCAACCTGGAGGAAACCTGCTGGCAGGAGCTCAAAAAAACGCTCCAGGAACTCAAATCCGAAACGCCGGCCCCCGGAGCGCCAGAGGGCGACGTCGAAGCCGAGCTGGAAGAGGCCAAAGAAAGACTCCTCAAATACGGCGCCGTCAACCTCATGGCGGAGGAAGAATTCCTGGCTCAGAAAGAGCGCCACGACTTCCTCATCCTGCAAAGGACCGACCTCAAGGAGTCGATCTCCCAGACCAAGGAAGCCATCCTGAAGATCGACGAGGAAAGCCGGCAGCGGTTCCAGACGGCGCTGGCCGAAATCAACAAGAATTTCCAGGATTTGTTCGCCATGCTCTTCAAGGGAGGGACGGCCGAATTGACTCTCCTCGACGAAAATAATCCCCTGGAGAGCGGCGTCGACGTCGTGGCTCAGCCGCCCGGAAAGAAAGTCCAGAACATGGGGCTGCTGTCCGGCGGCGAAAAATCGCTGACCAGCCTGGCCTTTCTCTTCGCCCTCTTCCGCTACAAGCCGACGCCGTTCTGCATCCTGGACGAGGTCGATGCCGCGCTCGACGAAGTCAACCTCGCCCGGTTCCTGGATTTGATGAAACAGATCAAGTCCGAAACCCAGTTCATCATCATCACCCACAACTATAAGACCATGGAAGTCGCCGACTACATCTACGGGACGACCATGGAAGAGCCGAACGTCACGAAAATCTTTTCCATGAAATTCGAGAAAAAGGGGGATGCCGAAAAAGTTGACTAAGGTCCAGCTTTACGTCCCGCCCGGCGGATACTTCGCCGAACGCTGGACAAAGGGCTCCTCCATGCCGCCGCTGGGGCTTCTCTCGCTCGGCGCCGTGCTGGAAAAGGAAGGAATCCCGGTCGAGATCGTGCCCACCGATATCTTGGGCATGGGTTGGGGGGATATTCAGCGGAAAATCAAGCAGGATAAGCCCGACATCATCGGCGTCACCATCACCACCGAAAACCGCTTCCAGAGTTTCAAGCTCATCCGGCTGGCGAAAAAGGCGTATCCGGGGGCGCTGACCGTGCTGGGCGGGCCGCACGCCTCGATGGCGGCCGACGACTGCCTGGAACATATTGCCGAAATCGATGTGGTGGTGAGGGGCGAAGGCGAACTGACGATGCTCGAAATATGTCGAGCTTGGGAGAAGAAACAGGACTTGATCCCGCTGGCCGATATAAAAGGGCTCTCCTTCAGGGGCGACGGTAAAATCCAGTCCAATCCGCCGCGCCCGCCCATTCTCGACCTCGACAGCCTTCCCTACCCTGCCTTCCATTTGGTGCCGTTTGAAAAATATAATTTTCGGTTCGAAGTGCCCGGCCACGGCCCGCTGCCCGCGGTCAACGTCATGACCAGCCGCGGATGTCCCTTCAACTGCAGCTTCTGTGCGACGCCCATCAACTGGGGCCGGCATGTCCGGATGCGGAGTCCGGAACATGTCGTCCATGAAATCGAGCAGCTCAAGGAACGGTTCGGCATCCAAGTCGTCTTCTTCTTCGACGATACGTTTAACGCCAGCCCGAAACGCGCCGAGGCAATCTGCGACCTGATCATCGCCCGGAAGCTCGATATCTTCTTCAAGTGCGATGTGCGGATCGACATCATGAGCAAGCCGCTGCTGGAGAAGATGAAACGGGCCGGGCTGTTTCATCTTTCGTTTGGGATCGAGGCCGGCTCCGAGCGCGTCCGCAACGAGATCGTCAACAAGAAAATCCAGATCGAGGATTTTCACAACCTGGTCCGATGGTGCCAGGAGCTCGCGATCATCCCCAACGTTTTCTTCATCTTCAGCCATCCGACAGAGACGTGGCCGGAAGCCCAGGAGACGATCAAGATCATCGAGCAGTACAAGGACGGGATCGAGGGCTCGATCGCCATCCTCCACATCTACCCCGGGACGCCTCTCGAAAAGACGGCGCGCGAGTCCGGGTTCCTTCCCAAAAACTTTTCCTGGACAAAACGGTATTTTTCAAAAATAATCACATTGCCCATGGCCCAAGGCGACATCCCCCTCTATATGGATAAGCTGACGTGGGGTCAGATGAGCGAGCTCGTCCTGCGCTGGTCGCTCAGCGCCCAAAAAACATCCCTCCTCAAAAAGGTGCCGAGCGCCCTCAAGCACGTTCGCTCCCTGGGCGACATCAAGCGCTATACGATCATGGCTTGGGTTTATATGAAACTGAAAGCCAAAAAACTTTTTAAAAAATAAAAAAATGGGGACACGGACCATTGGCACGTGTCCCCGGCGCTTTCTTTATTTTATGACATTTTTGAAAGGAGTGGGAGATGTCGGGAACATGGTATATGGTCATCATTCTTTTGTATCTCCTGGTGCTGACCGTCTTCAACTTCATCCGGGCCAGGCGCATCAAAAGCCAGGAAGACTTCATGGTGGCCGGCCGCAGCTTGAAATGGTCGGTTATGGTCTTCACCCTCATCTGCACATGGATCGGCTCGGGCACGTTCATCGCCGGGGCGGAATTCGCGGCCAAAGCGGGTTTCTCGGCGCTGTGGCTGGCGGCAGGGGCCTGGGTGGGAATCATCCTGATCTATTTCCTGACCGCTAAAATCCAGACCTTCGGCCAGTACACGATAGGCGATATTCTCGAAGCGCGCTTCGGGCCGGTGGCGCGCGTTTTCGGGGCTTTCGCCCTGCTCATCTCCTTCACCGTGATCGTTTCCTATCAGTTCGTGGCCGGAGGATTTATCCTCAATGTGATCTCGGACGGAAAGATTTCGGCTTCAACCGGCACGATGATCGCCGCGCTTTTTGTCATCCTCTTCACGGCGCTGGGCGGAATGATGGCCATCGCCTATACGGACCTGCCCAACGGGATCATCATCGTCCTGGCCTGCCTGCTCGCGGTTCCTTTCGTCTATTCCGCGGCGGGTGGTTTTGCCCAGGCCACCAAGGTCCTTGATCCCGGCTATTTTGCCGCGGTCAACAGCCAGTTCGGAGCTCATCCCGTACTCAAAGTCGGCGGATATTTCCTGTCCACCTTGTTCCTGCTCCTGGGCGTCCAGAGCATGTACCAGAAATTCTACAGCGCCAAATCCGCCAAGGACGCCAAAAAAGCCGTGGTCTGGTGGACGCTCGGCACAATCTTTGTGGAAACAGTGGTCGTTGTCATCGCCGTTTTCGCCTACAGCATGTTCAAGGGCCAGATTGACCTGACGATCCCCAAAGAAGGCGGAAAAGTCGTGTTGATGGCCGCGAGAAGCCTGGTGCCCTTTCCGGTCGGCGTGCTGCTGCTCGGTGCGGCCTGCGCCGTCGTCATCTCCACCGGCATGAATTACCTCCTCTCCCCTTCGACAAACATCATGCGGGATATCTACCAGAGGTTCATCAAAAAAGATGCCAGCCAGAAGACCATGATCGCCCTCCAGAAAGTCATCATCGTTTTGCTCGGACTCATCGCCTTCTTCCTGGCCACTCAGCTGACCTCGGTCCTTAGCCAGGCCTTATTTGCATATACAATATACGGAGTCGCCATCACCCCGACGTTGATCGCCGCCCTGGCCTGGAAACGGGCGACAAAAGCGGGCGGAATCGTCTCCATTATTTCCGGAACGGCGGCCTGCATATTGTTAAAAATTATGGCCGGAGTCCTTCCCCCTGGCAAAGCCCCCGACGGCGATCCATGGGGAATTCCGATCATTTATCCGGCTCTCGCCGTTTCGATCACCACCTTGGTTGTCGTCAGCCTCCTGACACCGAAGCCGAAGCGGGAGGAGTTGGAGAAATTTTTCCCGAAGAAAAAGTGATGACCACAGGAATCGTTAAAGACTTACGTTATTTGGGGCACGACATGGGGCCGTATCACGTCGAGAGCCCCCAGAGGCTGGAAGCGATCTACAAAATGATCGAAAGGGAAATTACCTTCCCCCTCATGGTCATCGAGCCGCGCCCGGCGACAGAGGAAGAGATAGGGTTCATCCACAGTCCCTCCTATGTCAAGTTCATCGGGCAGACAGCGGGCAAGGAACGGACCTACCTCGATCCGGACACATCGACGTCGGCCAACTCCTACGAAGCCGCGCTTCTCGCAGCGGGCGGCCTGCTGAAAGCGGCGGACCTGGTCATGGAGGGAAAAATCCGGAACGGGTTTGCCCTTGTCCGTCCCCCCGGCCATCATGCCGAGGTCGACCAGGCCAAAGGATTCTGCATTTTCAACAACGTGGCGATTGCAGCCGATTATCTCGTCCGGAAGCATGGGCTGAAACGGGTCCTGATCGCCGACTGGGACCTCCATCACGGAAACGGCACGCAGAATGCGTTTTATTTTCGGAACGACGTTTTGTTCTTTTCGACGCACCAATTTCCCTACTACCCTGGAAGCGGCGACTGGGACGAAGTCGGAGAGGAAGCAGGGGAAGGCTTTACGGTCAATGTCCCCATGAGCCCGGGAAAAACGGATGAAGAATATCTTTTTGTTTATAGGAACATCCTGGGTCCGATTGCGGCAGCCTATAAGCCTGAATTCATCCTGGTTTCCGCGGGTTTCGACATCTGCGCCGGCGATCCCCTGGGTGGAATGCTGGTCTCCGCAGAGGGATTCGGGGCCCTGGCGGCGGAACTTCTGGCAATGGCAGGGAAGCTGGCGCAGGGCAGGATCCTCTTTACCCTGGAAGGCGGATACAATCTCGAAGGCCTGGCGGATGGAGTGCAGGAGGTTTTGACGCAGCTTGCCACCCAAAAAGCCCCTCCGGCGATCAAATCTGATATTTGCATCGCCACCCAGAAAGAGATCTCCCCTGTAATCGACACCCAGAAGAGATTTTGGCCCCTTTAAAGGGGGAGCCGCCGCAGCACAGAGCCCCCGGCGATGGCTAAAACTACACCCGTCCCCTTTTAAGGACAGAAAATACAGCTAAAAAAAGGAAAATCAGGCAGGGAAATTGGTATATTTTTTGCATTAGAAGAGGGTGTAAGGAGAACGAAGATGAAAAAGATAGCCGGAATTATCCTGACGCTCTTTCTGCTGGTTTTTTTGGCAAATGCGCAGGAGACAAAATATGCGGGCAACTCCTTCGCCAGGCTGAGTTATATCAACGGCAATACCTATGTCCAGAGGGCCTCGGACCTCGGATATGAAGAAGGCGTGGTGAATACCCCGATCGCCGAAGGCGACAGGCTCGGCACGACCAACGGCCGGGCAGAAATCTACCTGGGGAATAAAAATTACATCCGCCTGGATGAAAACACCAAAATCGATTTTCTCAACCTCCCCAAACGGGATGCCGGACTCATCCGGGTGCGCAATTGGGCGGGCAATATTTACCTGGATGTCAACTTCCTGGAGAAGGAAAAAAGCATTGAGATCCTGACCACGGACGCCACGTTCTACATCCTGGATAAAGGCCTGTACCGGATCGATGTCAGAGAAAACAAAGAGACCGAGATCCTTGTCTTCCAAGGCGTCGTCGAAGCGGCCGGCGAAGACGGCTCCGTGCTCGTGAAAAAGTCGCAGCGGCTGACTGTCTCCGATGGACGGATTGTGAATCGACCGGCAGCCTTCTTTGCCGGGGCCGAAGATACCTTCGACCACTGGAATGGAGACAGGGCGTCCATCATCAACAGGCAGTTGGCCAAACGCTACCTCAGCGGTGAGCTTGAAGATTACGAGTATGAGTTGGATGAATACGGCGATTGGACCTATATGTCGCCTTACGGCTATGTCTGGTCACCCCGAGGGATGGCTGCCGACTGGCGGCCCTACTGGTACGGGCGCTGGGCCTGGATGCCCATGGCCGGCTGGACCTGGATTCCCTATGAACCCTGGGGCTGGAGCACATTCCACTACGGCCGGTGGCATTGGGGTTTGGGGATCGGCTGGTACTGGATCCCGATGAACGTCTGGGGGCCGGCCTGGGTGAACTGGTGGTGGGATTATGATTATTTCGCCTGGGCACCCATGAGCTGCTGGGGCTATCCAGTGTACGTCGTCGATAATGTCTTTTATGGCCGGGGCTACAACGGCGACCGCTTCTATAATTCGCGGGCGCTGACCGTCGTTCACAAGAACCAGCTCCAGGCCAAGGATGTGCAGAGGGCCGCGCTGGGCCGGGACGTGATCAAGAATCTGGGCAAGATTGAGCTCAAGGAGCGCAGCCTCGCCGCCCAGCCCTTCTCCAGCCGCAACCTCTCGATCGAGCAGGTGAATGGGAAGAAAATGATCATGCGCCAGGGCGGCGAATCCATCGAGATGAAGCCAGCGATCATGCCCGGACGGGACATCAAACAGCAGGAGATGTCCGGCGCGACCCGAACGGCAGAGCAGAGCGTCGAGAGAAGCGGGGCAACTTCGCGCAGCGGTGAAATCAGGAAAAAGGGAGACTCACCCCCGCCGGCCGTTCAGACGCCCCCCAATCCCGAAAGAAAAATCCGCAAGAAGCAAGACGGCGGGTCCGGCGAAGGCAGCTCATCGCTCTCGCGCAGTTCCTCCGTGAGAAGCTCGACCCCCAGCTATTCCACGCCTCGCAATAACACAACGAGAAGCGTGTCTGCTCCTTCGTCTTCGCGCGGGTCTTCTTCGGGAGGGCATTCTTCGCCGTCCAGATCAGGAAGCGTCAGAAAAAAATAGCCCCTCCGAAACCCTCATTGTCTATAGGGGACGGTTTGCCAAACGCAAACCGTCCCCCTTTTTTAATGGACTTCTTTCGCTTTTTCCAGAGTCGCATAATCCAGAATCAGCAAATGGTCTTCGTAAGTACAAAAACGAATAGGCTGCTCTTTCCCGCTGAGGAAAGCCTCCATGAAGGGCCATTTGCAGATGGGGGCTGCCAGCAATCCCGTTTTCCGGTCGATGGGAACAAAGACAATATTGGGGGGAACTTCAAACTCTTCGTAAGGCCGCTCGATCCCGGCCTCTCTCACTCTTTTCTTTTCGTCGCTGATGACATTGCGGAAGAAATCGATCCAGACCGGAAGCGCCGCAGCCGCGCCGGCTTCATTGGTTCCCAGGCTGACATTATTATCATGCCCCACCCAAACGCCCGCGCACAGCGACGGCGAAAAGCCGATGAACCAGGCATCGGTGTACTTGTCCGTCGTACCCGTTTTTCCGGCCAAAGGCTTATCGTTGAGCAAGAACGTCGCCATCGGCGCCGCCGTTCCCCGTTCGATTACGCCCTGCATCAGGTAAGTCATGAGATAGGCTGTTTGGGGGGAGATGACCTCTTCCGATTCGATCCGATTTTCCTCGAGGGTACTGCCCTCGCGGCTTTCGATACGAGTCATATAATAAGGCTTGATCCGGATCCCTTTGTTGGGAAAAACCGTATAGGCTGAGACGAGCTCCAGCATCTTCACATCAAACGTTCCCAAGGACAGCGAAAGATAAGGATAGATCGTCGTCGTCAGCCCGAATTTCTTACAATAATCGACGCCGGTCTGAGGAGAGATCCGGTCCAGGATTTTGGCCGTCACGACATTCCGGGATTCTTCGATGCCCTTGCGCAATGTGACCGTGCCTTTGTAGAGGCGGTCATAATTTTTCGGCGTCCAGGGCTGCCCCGTCCATTTGTCAATGAAATCCATGGGCTCGTCCTGAATCCGGCTGGCGGCCGTGAATCCATTCTCCAGGGCGGCGGTATATAGGAAAGGCTTGATGGCCGATCCCGGCTGCCGAGGCGCCTGCATAGCCCTGTTATATTCGCTTCTCTTGAAAGAATAGCCGCCGACCATGGCCTTGATCTGGCCATTCCTAGGGTCGATGACCAAGACGGCGCCCTCGACTTTGGGCTCCTGGTCGAGCGAAACAACAAGCTCCTTTTTATCATCGTCCTTGCTCTTCACCCTGACCTGGATCATATCGCCGGGCTTGATCAGGCTATCGAGGTTTTTTGTCAAGGTCCAGTCGACATCGTCGTTCAGCATCTTGCCCATGAAATTCTTGACCCTAACCTTGGCTTCGCGCCTGGCCACGGACAAGACGATGGCATCCAAGACATTGCCGATCTCAACCCGTGGGCCAAACCAGCTCTTGAGCCAGTATTCCTCAAGCTTCTGCCCTTTTTGCTTGAATTCCCTGTCCTCGAGGAGATTCTTTTTATCCTTCCGCCAGCCATGTCTTTTGTCCAGGGCGCGCAGCCCGTTGACCAAGGCATCTTCTGCAAATTTCTGGTAGATCGGGTTGAGAGTGGTATAGACCTTTAGGCCCCCGCGGTAAAGGGCATCATCACCGTACGCGGCGGCGATGTACTGGCGCACCTCTTCGCAAAAATAGGCGGCGAACTCGGAGTCCTCCCGGCCCAAGGGAAGGACGTTCATCGGCCTTCGTTTGGCGGCTTCGGCCTGGGCTTTGGTGATAAACCCTTCCTCGGTCATGCGGGTGAGAACATGATTGCGCCGGTTGAAGGTCAACTCGGGAGTTGAATATGGCGAATAAACCGAAGGCCCCCGAAAGATGCCCGCAATCAAGGCTGCCTCCTCCAGGTTCAGCTCGGACACGATCTTGCCGAAAAAGAGGTTGGAGGCGGCTTCGACACCGTAAACCCCGTGTCCCAGGTAAAACTGGTTGCAGTACATTTCAAAGATTTTTTCTTTTGAATATCCTTTTTCAATCCGGACGGACAGGGCCATTTCCAGAAGCTTGCGATGGATCGTCTGCTGGCGATAGAGGAAGAGTCTCGTCGCCAGTTGTTGCGTAATCGTGCTTCCACCTTGGAGTTTCCGTCTCCGCAGAAGGTTCCGGAAATTTTCCTTGAAGGCTCGCAAGATTCCCCGGACATCGATGCCCTTGTGCTTAAAAAATCGGGGGTCCTCAGTGGCCAGGATGGCATTCTTGAGATTCTCGGGGATTTGATTGTAAGAAACGACGATCCGCCTTTCGGCGCCGATCGTTTTGATGGGAGTCCCGTCATCGGCATAGATCGATGTAAGAACATTGGGCTCGAATTTTTCGAGCGCCGAAACATCGGGGAGCGTATCTCGAATGGACACATACAGACCAAAAAAGCCTCCGAGAATAAGGGCGGAGCCGAAGCCGATGAGGAGAAGGAGGGACCTCAAAATTTTCTTTTTATTGAGCTTCTTGACCTGGATGCGCCAGACGATATTCTTCCTAGCCATAGAACTAAAAATATAGCAGATTGGGCGGAAAAAACCAAATTTGGCCCAGGGTGTTATTGATATTTTTTAATATATGCCCAGGTTTTCTCGAAAACCTGCCGGGCGATCTCTCGTTTGTCACAGCCGGCGTTGATATGGTAGAACCGCCGGCCCTTTAAGCTGCGGAAAATCCTCCGGACCTTGACGAGGTATGCGGCGCGCTCGAAAAGCTTGTCCTTTTTTTTCCTGTCTTCGATACGGGCCAATCCCGCCTTGGCCTCGATGTCGAGGATAAAAACCAGGTCCGCCTTCGGCGCGAACGCCTCATTAAGACGCTTGATCCTATTCTGGTCGAGACCTTTGGCTCCCTGGTAGGCGATGGTCGAATAGTAATATCGGTCAAGGATGATGATTTTCTTTTGTTTGAGGGCCGGCTCCAGGTTCTTTCTTACATTCTCCTGCCGGTCCTTTAAGAACAGGGCCAGCTCTTCCTCAGGGGTCAGGGAACCGGCCAGCTTGGCTCTCCGCTTGATTTCACGCCCCCATTTTCCCCTGGACGGCTCGCGGAAATACACGGCTTTCGTCCGCCGCGCCCGCAGCCTGCTGACGAGGATCTTGGCCTGGGTGGACTTCCCGGTGCCGTCGATCCCCTCGAGGACAATTAAAACGCCCTTTCTTAACACGCTCTCCACCTAGGGGTCAAACCTACTCGTTACGCAACTTTTTCCCCTGGAATATGCGTAACGAGTAGGTTTGACCCCAGTCAACAGATATTAGCTGGACGGCCCCGGAAATGCAACTTTTTTATGGGCCGCGAGGTTATTGAAGTTCGGAGAGATTTTTTGAATAGCCCCCTCTCCCCTCCTCAATTTGGGGATTTTAGGCTTTAGATGAGGGGACGGTCCGACGGCCGTCCCCTCTGATTCTCGTTTGAATTTTAGAAAAGAATATGCTATCTTTTAACCTGCTTAAAAAGAAGCAGATAGCGTTCGAAATGCTCAAAACGGAGGATTTAATATGAAAAAGTTTGTTTGGATCTCGTTGGCAAGCTTCTTTTTGGGAGTGCTTCTTGCCGGCTATATTTTTGTCTATCTGCCTGAAAAGAAAGCAGCCCCAAGCTTCCTAAATTCGCCATCGTCCTCACTCGGGTCAAACCTTTATGCGGAGGCTCCCCAGGCCAAGCCCGACCTGGATTTTGTCAAGGTTTCGGATAAAGTGGGCCCCGCCGTCGTGAAAATCGACGCCGAAAAAGTCGAAAAACAGTCTATGATGGGATTCCAGGACAGCCCCTTCGAAGATTTTTGGGATAGGTTCTTCGGACGTCAGCCGCAGCAGCGCCCCCAGGAATACAAAATGACCGTCCAGGGAACGGGTTTTTATATCAGCAACGATGGCTACATTTTGACCAATAACCATCTTGTCGAAAAAGCCTCCAAAGTCAAAGTCTTCACTGTTCAGGGTGATGAATACACGGCTAAAATTATTGGAACCGACCCTAAGACCGACCTGGCTCTCATCAAAGTCGACACGAAAAATGTACCCTTCGCAGAGCTGGGAGATTCTGCCCAGATGAAAATCGGCGAGTGGGTGCTGGCGATTGGCAACCCGCTCGGCATGGAACACACCGTGACGGCGGGAATCGTCAGCGCTAAAGGCCGCCAGCTTGGTTTGGGCGGCGATGTTCAAACATATGAGGATTACATTCAAACTGATGCCGCCATTAACAGGGGAAACAGCGGGGGCCCGCTCGTCAACATGAAGGGCGAAGTCATCGGCATCACAAGCAATATGCTTGCTCCAAATCCAACAGGCGGCAACATCGGCATCGGCTTCGCAATACCGTCTAACATGACGAAAAAGGTCGTCACTCAGCTCAAAGACAAGGGCCGCGTCATCCGCGGCTGGCTGGGCGTCACTATCGTCACGCAGCCCATCGATCAGGATACCCAAAAAATCCTCAACTTGAAATCCCGGAAAGGCGGGCTCATTAATGAGGTCGTCCCGGGGGGCCCAGCGGAAAAAGCCGGTATAAAGCAATACGATGTCGTTATTGAAGTCAACGGACAGCTTGTCGAAAGTCCCACCGACCTGAGGATGAAGATCGCCGATATCCAGCCGGGGACAAAAGTCGAAATCAAGCTCGTCCGCGACGGCAAGGAAAAGACGGTCAGCGCGACCATCGCCGAGCTTGAAACTGAGGAAAAAACCAAAACTTCCGGCGAATCGGCCGGTAAAAACATCGGCATTGCAGCCACAAACCTAACGCCGTCAATTGCCAGGCGGTACGGCCTTAAGACAACCGAAGGCCTTCTGATTACCGAAGTTGAAAATGGAAGCGAAGCTGAGCGCAAAGGCCTCCAGCCCGGCGACATCATTCTCGAGGTCAACCGCCAGAAAATGGATAGTGTCAATCAATGGGAAAGCATTCTAAAAAAAGCCAAGCCCGGCGATGCGCTTCTCCTGCTCATCCGCCGCGAGCAAGACGGGCGGTCGCAGGACGCGATCGTTACGCTCAGGGTCCAATGAATGAAATTTAACAAATTTCATTCGCTGGGCAACGATTTCCTGATCATCGATCGGGATGAAGTCGCGGAGCTGTCGGAACCGGAGATCGGCGATTTGGCGCGCAACATCTGCGAGCGCCACACCGGCGTCGGGGCCGACGGTCTGCTCCTCATATCGGTCAGGGACAAGGCCCGGGGGCTGGTCAGTTTTCGAATCTTCAACGCCGACGGCACAGAAGCAGAAGTCTCGGGAAACGGTCTGCGCTGTGCCGCGGCCTATCTTTATTCGCAGCAGAAAATCGCAGCTCCGCGGGTGACGTTCGAGACGCCCGCCGGCAGCCGGGAGAGCGAGCTGATCGAGAAACACGAAGACCAGTTCATGATCAAGATCGAAATGGGCATTCCCCGGCTGACTGCCGAGGAAATTCCTTTTGATGACGGGTCCGTCCATGAACGCCTCATCGACTACCCGCTGATGATCAATCGCAAAATCTACTCGGTCACGATCGTTTCCCTGGGCAATCCGCACTGCGCCATCTTCGTCAACCGCTTTCCAGCGCGCATCGAATGGCACCAGCTGGGCCGGGAAATCGAGTCCCACCCGTTCTTCCCGAACCGAACGAACATCGAATTCATCCGGGTATTGAACCGCGACGAGATCGAAGTCCTGTTTTGGGAAAGGGGCGTCGGAGAAACACTGTCTTCGGGCAGCGGCTCCTGCGCGGCCGCCGTGGCCTCCATCCTCAAAAATTTGACCAACCGGAAGGTCCGGGTGAAAACGAGCATGGGAAAGCTAATGGTGGAATGGGAGAAGGACAAAGTCTATCAGGCCGGGCCGGCGGAGTTTGCCTTTATCGGCTCGTTTCTTTTGAAGTGAAGTGTTCGTAGCCCTTGACTCTTAAGGGCCTCTTGGCGCCGCAGGGATCGAGCGCATAAACCCCTTTCTTTCGCGTCATCCTGCCGATCTTAGTGATCCTATACTTCTTTTTCAAACCCTGCAGAAGCTTCTCTTTCCCAGGCGGCGCTGTAAACAGAAGCTCGAAATCCTCTCCTCCATGCAAAGCATATTCCACGGCTCTTTTCCCGCCAAATTTTTTCATTCCCGGCGAAAGGGGCAGGCTTTGGAGCTCAATTTCCGCGCCGGTGCCGCTCTCCTCACAGAGGTGCATGAGGTCTACGGAGAGTCCATCGCTGATATCGATCATCGAGGTCGCCATATTTCTTTGGGCCAGCTCACGGCCAAGCTCGATTTGAGGGACGGGGTCAAGAAAAGCGCGAAGAAGCCGGTCGGCGCTTTTATCGCCTCCGAGCGCAAGCCCTTTCATCGTCAGGACGAATCCAAGTTTGGCGTCCCCCAGGCAGCCTGAGACGAAAATCAGGTGGCCGGGCCTGGCGCCGCTCCTTGTCACGGGCTTTTGACCCTCACCCAGCACGGTCACAGAGATCACGATCTGTTTGGCCTTAGAAATGTCCCCGCCGATCAACTTAACGCCCGCCTGCCGCGCCGCCGATTCAAAACCGGCCATAAACTCCTTGACCCAGGTCACGGGCAAGTCGGGAGGAAAGCCAAGGCCGAGCAGGGCATATTTCGGATTCCCGCCCATGGCAGCGACATCGCTGAGGTTGACATTGAGGCTCTTGCGCCCGATATAGTAGGCCGGGTGAATCTTGCGAATGAAATCCACATCCTCGACCAGCAGGTCTTTGGTCAGGATCATGGGAAGCTTGCCCGGTTTCAGAACGGCGGCATCGTCACCGATGCCGATCCTGATGTTTTTGCCGGGCCGGGCGAATTCCTTCCGGATGGCCGCGATCAGGCTCCGCTCGCCGAGCCGCTCGAGTTTCATGCCCGTGCCGGCTTTGTCTTGAACTTGACCAGGGCATGGGCGAAGACGCCCCAAATCTCCTCAACGAAAATGAACTCCATCTCTTTCTTGACGACGGACGGGATATCGATCAGGTCTTTTTTGTTGGCCCCGGGAAGGATCATCTTTTTAAGGCCCGCCCGCTGGGCGGCCAGGACTTTTTCTTTCACGCCGCCGATCGGCAGGACATTGCCCCTCAGGGTGATCTCGCCGGTCATGGCCACGTCCCAGCGCACCTTGGTGTTCGTGCAAACGGAGATCAAGGCCGTGGCGATGGTGATGCCGGCCGAAGGACCGTCTTTGGGAATAGCCCCTTCCGGAATATGAACATGAAAATCGTTTTGGGAAAAGATTTTATTGTCGATCCCCAATTCCTTGGCATGGGCCCGGGCATAACTCAGCGCCGCATGCGCGGATTCCTTCATGACATCACCGAGCGACCCGGTGAGGGACAGTATCCCTTTGCCCTTCATTTTCGTCGCTTCGACAAAGAGGATTTCGCCCCCCGTGGCCGTCCAGGCAACGCCGGTCGTGACGCCCACCTGGTCTTTTTTCTGGACCTGGTCTTTGAAAATTTTTGGCGGGCCGAGGTAGGTTTCAATATTTTGAGAGGTGATCTTGTGCAATATCTTTTTGCCCTCGGCCACCTTCCGGGCGACTTTCCGGCAAACCGAGGCCAGCTCGCGCTCGAGATTCCGGACGCCCGCCTCGCGCGTGTAGAGCGCGATGAGCTTCTTGATCGCCCCGCTGGAAAAGGAGATCAGCTTCGGACTGAGGGCATTTTCCTTGATCTGCTTCGGGACGAGGTGGCGCAGGGCGATCTGGAGCTTCTCCTCTTCCGTATAGCCGGGAAGCTGCAAAACTTCCATCCTGTCCCGGAAGGCCGGCTGGATCGGGTCGAGGAGGTTGGCGGTCGTGATGAACATGACCTTAGAAAGATCATAAGGCACGCCGAGATAATGATCGCGGAAAGAGAAATTTTGTTCAGGGTCGAGGACTTCGAGCAAAGCCGAGGACGGATCGCCCCTAAAGTCGGCGCCGATCTTGTCCACTTCATCCATCATGAATACCGGGTTATCAAAGCCGGCGCGCCTCAAACCCTGGATGATGCGCCCGGGGAGGGCGCCGATATAGGTCCTGCGGTGGCCGCGGATTTCCGCTTCATCGTGGACGCCGCCCAGTGAGATGCGGATGAATTTGCGGCCGAGCGCCCTGGCGATGGATTTGCCCAGCGATGTTTTTCCGACGCCCGGAGGGCCGACGAAGCACAGGATTGGGCCCTTGATCTTCTTGGAGAGGGAGCGCACGGCCAGATACTCCAGGATCCGCTCCTTGACTTTTTCCAGGCCGTAATGGTCCTCGTCGAGGATCGTCTTGGCCAACTTCAGATCAAGGTTGTCCACCGTGCTCTTGCTCCAGGGGAGAGTGAACATCCAGTCCAGATAGTTGCGGACGACCGTCGTTTCGGCCGACTCCGGATGCATCTGGGCCAGCCGGGTGATCTGTTTTTCGAGCTCCTCCCGGACCTCCTCGGCAACTTTGAGCTTCTGCAGCTTGTCCTGATAGCCCTTGACCTCTTCCTGGAGCTCGTTGCCTTCGCCAAGCTCTTTCTGGATCGCCTTCATCTGCTGCCGCAGGTAATACTGCCTCTGCATCTTGTCCATCTCGCCCTTGGCTTCCGTGCTGATCCGCGATTGGACATCCAGGATTTCCAGCTCCTTGGCCAGGAGCTCATAGACTTTCTTGAGCCTCTGGACGGGGTCCGTGATTTCGAGAATGGCCTGGGCGTCGTTGACTTTGAGCTCGAGGTTGGCCGCCGTCAGGTCGGCCAGCCTTCCCGGCTCCTCGACATTAGTGGCAATGATCAAAACCTCGGGCGGGATGCTTTTGCCGAGCGACGTGGCCTTCTCCAGGCCGCTGCGAACATTCCGCACCAGGGCTTCACTCTCCAGCGATTTCTCAGCCGTTTCTGGCTCATGGACGACCTGGATCTGGGCCGTCAGATGGCCGTTTTCATCGTCGAAGCTTTCGATCTTGGCCCGCACCAGGCCCTGGGCCAGGATCCGGATCCGGCCGTCCGGGAGCTTGAGCATGCGCATAATCAGGGCGACCGTTCCCATGTCATAGACTTCTTCACGCTTGGGGTCCTCGGCCTCCATATCTTTCTGGGTGAGAAGAAGAATCATGCGGTGCGAAGACAAGGATTGGTCGATGGCGTTCTTCGATTTTTCGCGGCCGACGAAGAGCGGCACGATCATATAGGGGAAAACGACGATGTCACGGAGCAGGAGGATGGGAAGCTTCTGGGGGATGTTCAGTTTTTGGTCTTTCTCTTCCATGATATCTTCCAGCTGGTCATTGGCCTTGGAGTCTTTTTCAGCCATTTTCTCCTCCCGATTTATCGGAGCTTCTTTGGATTTTCACCAGGACTTCTTTTTCCTTTTTTCCCTTCATTTTTTTTAGAAGGACGGTCAAAACGCCGTTTTCCAGGTAAGCCTTGGCCTTGTCCGGCTGCACGGCGCAGGGAAGCGGGATCGCCCGAAGGAATTGCCCGTACTCCCGTTCCAGGCGCAGGTAGCGAATCCTTTCCGAGGCCGGGTTTTCTTTCTTGGCCCCCTTGATCTCGAGCCGGCTCGTATGGAGCGAAATATGAAGATCGCGCTGGGACAGGCCCGGGACTTCGACTTCGACGACAATGTCGTCTTCTTTTTCACGGACATCGACATAGGGGACCCAACCGCCCTCGAGGTTCAGCCATTCCCGCCGCTGGGAGAGGACTTCGCTCATGATGCGGTGGATCTCTCCCTCGATTTTCATCACTCTTGTCGTTGGCTTGATTCGTTTGATCATGGTTTTAAATTGGGGTCAAACCTTACCATTTAACAAAATCTTATTTTTTTCGTCTCCATTAATTTTTTTGTTAAATGTTGAGGTTTGACCCCGGACTATTTTTCTTTCAGGAGGTCTTCCAGCTCCTGTTTGAACTCCATCACGTCCCGGAACTCCCTGTAAACGGAAGCGAACCGGACATAGGCCACCTTGTCCAGGTCCTTGAGCCTGTCCATGACAAGTTGACCGATATCCGAGGCCTTCATCTCCTTCTCCGGCCGCTCCTGCAGCTTGGATTCGACCTCTTCGACAATCTCCTCCAGCTTGCTTACGGCGATGGGCCGTTTCTCGCAAGCCTTCAGCATTCCCCTCAGGAGCTTTTGCCGGTCGAACAGCTGCCTGGAACCGTCCTTCTTGACGATCATGTAGGGAATTTCCTCGATCTTTTCATAGGTCGTGAACCGCCTTTTGCAGGCCAGGCACTCCCTGCGCCTCCGGATGGAGACGCCTTTCTTGCTTTCGCGGGAGTCGATGACCTTGCTCTCCAGGTGGGCACAGAATGGGCACCTCATTGTTCGATCTTCTCCCCTAATTTACGAAGCTGGAGCATCGTCAGCCCCTCTTTCCATAATATAACATATCCGCAGATGCATGTCATCACCAGCTGGATGGCATGGACGACGACGGTCAAGCCGACGGCCTGGTCGGGGTCCATCCCGAAGAGAGTGGTCAGCCCCAGCTTGCTGAAGGCATCCAACCCGCCGACCATGCCGGGCGTAGGGATGGAGGCGCCGACGGCGGTCAAAAAGATATAGGGGATCATAAACAGAAAAGGGATGGAGACATGAAAGGCCAGAAAGAACAGCCAGTAAAAAAAGGTGATCCCCAGCCAGACAACAAAGGATAACAAAATATAAATCAGCAGGTTGCCGAGAGAATGGAAGAACTTCAAGCCGTCGATGAATTCATGCAACAGGTTCAGGATCCTCTGGCTGAGTTTATGGGGAAACGGTTTCAGCAAGAAGCCGGCCACACGGAGGGCCTTCTCGCGAAAAAAATAAAAAAGGAGGCTGATGATGAGCAGAAGGGAGGCGAAAGACACGCCGACGATTCCCCAGAGGTAGAGGTTTTTAAACGCCTCGGTCTGAATCTTGAAGGCAGTCGGATAAAGGGGTCTGGCCAGAAGAAAAACCCCCAGCAGGAAACACATGGTGAAAATGTCGAAGGTCCTCTCGACGACGACGGTGCCCAGGGCGAAGCCGGCCCGGATATTTTCCTTGCGAGCGAGATAGAGAGGCTTAACCAGCTCGCCCAGCCGGCCGGGAAAAATGAAGGTCACGGTAAAGCCGATGGCATTGCCGGCGAAGAGGCTGTAAAATTTGACGTCACGTTTCTCATGGATCAGGAGATATTTCCAGCGATAGCCTCGGGTGACAAGGTGCAGCGGGGTGATCAGGATGACCAGGATAAAAAGCGGCCAATTCACATTCGTCAGGTAGCGGACGGCCTCTGTCCAATGGACGCCGCGGATGAAGAAGTAGAGAAAGACAACGGTCAGCAGGAAAATAACGGCCAGACGAATCCAGGTTTTTTTCATGTCGAGCCGTTCATATTATCATTTTCGACCCAGTTTGCAAAGAGACGGATTTCAGGCAGGGATTGAAAAATCGGGCGGAATTTATTATCATACCCGGGCGGTTGGGAAGTCGTCCAACGGCAGGACTCATGACTCTGGATCATGCAATCAAGGTTCGAATCCTTGCTTCCCAGCCAATCCGATCCCGCGATTTTATCCAGTGTGGTTGACAGGGTTTGATGAATCCTAAAAAAAGGGCGCCGCGACAATTTCTGTTCGTCCTGGTCATCGTCTTGGCGCTCCTTCCATTTGGATGTCAATCCCAACCGGCGCTTCTGACAAAAAATGGGGAACCCTTCAGGTTTGTTTTTGCCACGGATGTCCATCTCGAACCGGATCCGCTCTCCATCGAAAGGTTTGATCAGGCCATCGCCGCCATCAACGGCCTGAAACCGAAACCCCAATTCGTGATCATGGGGGGAGACCTGATCGAGAATTCGTATACCCTGGATCTTGAGAGCGCCGATCGATTGTATCGTCTCTACCAGGACGCTTGTCTGAAATTTGGAATGCCCGTCCATCACATCGTCGGCAACAATGAGATCATCGGCTGGTCCAAAGCAAGCCGGGTGGCTTCCTCTCGTCCGGAATATGGAAAAGGCATGTTTCGTCAACGCCTGGGTCAGGGGGCCACCTACGGTTCCTTTGACCACGGCCAATGGCATTTTATCTTATTGGACTCGATCGAGAGGAATGAAGACCCAGGATTGAGGAGCGATACAAAAGGATTGATCGATGAAGGTCAGTTGAAATGGCTGTCGGAGGACCTGGAAAAAACGGGAAAGACAAGGCCCGTCTGTATCGCCCTCCATATCCCGCTCTCCTCGATTTTTTATCAGACGCATCTCGACACGCTGGCGGCGCCGGCTCAATTTATGATGGTGAATAATGGAACGGCCGTGATTCGTTTGTTGGCCAAGTACAACGTCAAGATTGTCTTGCAGGGACATGTCCATATTGTCGAGGAGCTCAGATACAAGAACACGACGTATATCACGGGGGGCTCTCTGAGCAACGCCAGGAAGGATCCGAATTTTGAACATCCGGATGGATTCGTCGTCGTCAACGTAAAGGGGGACGAATTCCGCTGGAAATATGCAGCCTATCCTTGGACGAGCAAAGAGTGACGAGCAAGCCGAATCCTCGTTTTATTTCGTGACCTCCGGCTGCGGGCAGAAGACAACCAGCCCCAAAATATCAATTTGGAGGGGAAGACCCCTTCCGGACACTCTTGGAAGGAAACCCATAACAAGGGTTTTCCTTCCAACGGTCGCTTCGCTCCCTGCCTTCCTTCCAAGGAACATTTTCCGACGAATGCTTTCGGCGAAATGGAAGTCGCCGCTAGAATCGAAGCCAGGGCGGGGCATAAAACCCCGCCCTGCGACCAAGGGGGCGACTCCCCCTTGGAACCCTCTCGAGCGGTTCACATGCCCCGTGGCAAGCCACGGGGCATGTGAACCGCTCGTCAAAATAAAAAGTTGGCGTCCGCGGCGTTGACAGGCATTCTTCTTTAGGATACATTCGTTCCGACATTTTGCCAGAAGCCATCCGGCTTAAAAACGTCGGAAAATAAGGAGGACACGATGAACAAGCATTCCCTGGCACGTTGGCTCTCGATAACAACTCTCATCCTTTGTTTTGCCTTGCAGGTCGCCGCCCAAGAAACCGTCGACCTTCAGGTCGCTCAACGCATCCGCAGAGAGGGACTCGAGTATTCCAAAGTGATGGACTATATGAGTTATCTCTGTGATGTCTACGGGCCGCGCCTGTCTGAATCCCCTCAATATCGCAAGGCGGGGGAATGGGCCGTGAAGACTTTAAAAGAAATCGGCCTGGAAAACGCGAAAATGGAACCGTATGGGACATTTGGCCGCGGCTGGGAGCTCCAAAAATTTTATGGGGCCATGACCGCACCCCAATACATGCCGTTGATCGCCTATCCAAAAGCGTGGACATCCGGGACGAACGGCGTCGTGAAAGGCAACGCGGTCTTTCTGGATGTGAAAAAGGCGGAAGACCTGAATAAATACAAGGGCAAAATCAAAGGGGTCATCGTCCTGACCCAGGGCGAACAAGAGGTGAATTTGGGGTTTGATCCCGACGCCAGAAGGGAGACGGAGGACGGCCTCAAAAGACTGGCCATGGCACCCGAGCCCGGGGTAAAACCGGCCATGGCCAACCGCATGGCAGACATGATCGCTCGTCAACAGCTTCAGCAGGCGATCACCAAATTCGTGAAAGAGGAAGGGGCGGCGGTCCTGCTGGAGCCCAGCCGGGGCAAGGACGGGACCATTTTTGTCCAAGGCGGCGGATCCTACTTTAAAACCGCTGAGAAGCCCTTGCCGGCGGTCGTTGTCGCGGCCGAGCAATACAATCGGATGGTGCGCATCCTTCAGAAGGACATTCCGGTCGCCATGGAAATCGAAATCCAGGCCAATTTTGTCGAAGATGATCCCCAAGGCTACAACGTCGTGGCCGAAATTCCAGGGACCGATAAAAAGCTGAAGGAAGAAATCGTCATGCTGGGCGGACATTTCGATACCTGGCATTCCGGAACGGGCGCCACGGATGACGGAGCCGGCTGTGGCGTGGCCATGGAGGCCGTCCGTATCTTGAAAGCGATCGGCGTCAAACCCAGGCGCACGATTCGGATCGCATTATGGGACGCCGAGGAACAAGGATTCGTCGGATCGCGCGGGTACGTGAACGCTCATTTCTTCGATCGGGCGAAAAAAGAAAAGAAGCCCGAATATGATAAGTTTGCGGCATACTTCAACTTTGACAACGGAAGCGGGAAGATTCGCGGCATCTATGCCCAAGGAAACAACGCCGTGGTCCCCCTCTTTGAAGAGTGGCTCAAACCCTTTCATGATCTGGGGGCGACAACTGTCACCATTCGCAACACGGGGGGCACGGACCACCTCTCCTTCGATGCGGTCGGTCTGCCGGGATTCCAGTTCATTCAAGATGAATTGGATTACGGCTCGCGGACGCATCATTCGAACATGGATGTTTACGACCACCTCTCGAGAGGCGATTTGATGCAGGCGGCGACGATCATGGCCGCGTTTGTCTACCAAGCCGCCATGCGCAACGAGAAGCTGCCCAGAAAATATTTCGACCCGAACGAACAGAGACCGCCCCGATCCAATTTTTAAATCGGCTGCCATCGGCCATGTGGACAAAGCGGGAAAACCCGACTCGTTTTCCGATGGGGGCGATTTCGCACCATAGGGTTTGGTTCTCCCTCATTCTATGGATCAGCCTGGGTACGGTTGTCCCTTGGATTTCGGCGACAACGCCCTCCGGCCAAAAAGACACTCTGGCCGCTTTGAAAAAAATCTATGCCGAGGTGAAAGAGCTGGGCCCCTACCCTTCCCAGACCTTCATCCAACACGAATTCTTCGCCGGCGCGCCCGACGACGATGACACGAACAAAGACCAGCATGTCGTCGTTCTCATCCAGACCGTCAACGGCTTGGAAAAAATGAAGATCCAAGTGACCTACCTGGAGCGAACCAAAGAGAACCGCAATGTCAAATATGCCAGGGAGATGAAAAATATCTCTTGCCGGGTCGCCGCCGGCGGGGTCGAAATCCAGAGCACCGATTACACGAACCAAGAGATGGACAAACTGGTTCCGGACATTCTGCAGGCCATCCTGAACAAAAAAAAATTGCTCAAACTCAAATAGAGAGCGATTCGGAGTTGACGGGAAATCCGAATTTAGTGTCTACTAAGAATATCTTGCAGGAAGAACAGAAGAAAAAAGGCGAGGCCAAGGAAGGGGAAATCTGGGCCTTCGGCGGCGGCAAGGGCGGCACGGGCAAAACCTTCATCGCCAGCTGCGTGGGAACGTCCCTGGCCAAGAGAGGCAGCCAAACCGTCCTAGTGGACATGGATATCGGCGGCGCCAACCTCCATTCCTTCATGGGCCTCAACCGGCCGCAAAAATCTCTGACGAATTTTTTCGAGGTCGGTATTCCGCTCTCGGACCTGGCCGTCCGGACGGAGGTGGAGAACCTGACCTTGATCACGGGCGACATTCATTCGCTCACCTCCGACACGATCAAATTCACCCAGAAGCTGAAGCTCTTCCGGCAGCTCATGAAGCTCAACGCCCAGAACGTCGTCATCGACCTGGGCGCCGGCAGCCACCTCAACACGCTCGACACCTTTCTCGTGGCCGACAAAATGATCGTGGTCCTGGTTCCCGAAATGATCGCCGTCGAAAATATGTACCACTTCGTCAAAAATACGCTCTTCCGGAAAGTCAAAAAAATCCTTAAGGACTACGGCTTTCGAGAAATCGCCCAGCACGTCTGGGACCGGCGTCAGAGCTACGGGATCAAGAACCTCAAGGAGCTTATAGATTATCTGAAAGAGAGCTTTCCCTATCTGGGCACGATCCTCGACCAAGAGCTGGCCGGCTTCAAGATTTCGATCGTCATGAACATGGTCAGGACCGACCAAGACATCATTCTGGGCGCATCTATCAAAAGCGTCCTGATGAAATACCTGGGCATTCCGATCCAGTTCGCCGGCATCATCGAACACAACGATGCGGTCTGGAAATCGGTGCGCGAGCAGAAGCCGTTCATGCTCAACTATCTTTCCTCAAGCTGCGCCAAGTCCATCGAAGCCCTCGTCAACAATTTGATGCAGGGAAAAGAGGTCGCCACTACCGGAGGATTCTGATGCCGCGGGAAGGGTTGAAGAGATATTTCGACATTCTGGAATTGAACCCCTCGGCCTCTCTCCGGGACGTCCAGAATGCCTATTGGCGGTTGAAAAAACTCTATGCCGAAGAGTCCTTGGTTCTCGCTCCGCTGGCCGATGAGTTCCCCGAGAAAATGCGAAAAAAGGTCCTCCGCCAGGTGGAGGACGCTTATGCCAAGCTCCAGGCCGCCCTCAAGAGCGAGGTTCCCAAATCGATTTCCATTTTTCCGGCTGAGCCTTCGGCCGAAAAGGTTCCTGAAGAAAAACTCATCGAGCAGACCACTTTCAGCGGGCCCGCCCTCAGAGAGGTTCGGGAAAGACTGGGGATCAGGCTGGACGACATCTCCAAGCTGATCAAGCTGCGGGTGGAGCTCCTCAAAAACATCGAGGAGGAAAAATTCGATGCCCTTCCGGAAGCCAGCTATCTCAAAGGCCAGCTGAAAAGCCTGGCCGGCTGCCTGCTCTTGAACCCTGACAAAGTCGCTGAGGATTATCTCAAGCGCTACCAGGAGCGGAAATCGAACTAGCGCCGATCATCGATTCGCCTGCAAAAAAATCCCCCTCTCCCCCCTTCGCAAGGGGTACAAGGGGGATTGGCGCACGCCGTAAGGATCGACGCTTTCAATATTGCTTGTGATCGTCCTTCTGTCGCGCTGTATCCACAACCCGGCCTTCGGAAGAATAATCGAGATAACCTAATTTCTTCATATAATCGTGCACGAGGTTATACTCGAAGAGCCCGGTGTCCAGGTTCTGAAAAGGCTCCAAGCCGTTGGCTCTCAGAAAATTGAGAAGCTGTTCATTGAGAGCGACCCAGTAGAAGCCTCCCGGGTTAATGGGTTGGCCATTGACTCTGACAGAGGCCAGATCGAGCCGGCTGAATTCACCGATATTTTGAGCCGGCGGCTTTGAGGAATCGTATTTGAACCTCAGCCCGGACACCTGCAGTGAAAAGTCCGTGGTGTATTCGACATACGTGACAGAATATTCCAAACCTGCCAGGATCTGAGCGCCGGCTAATAAGACGCTGCTGATTTTGAATCCCAAGCCGGACACAGGGTCATACCCATAGGGAACCGCTCGCATGACATCATTGCCGACGACTTTGCCCTTGTAGACCTTATCGGCGATATAGCCGAGAGCTTCCATGCCGATATCAGCCTGAAATCCCGCCCCTTTGACGCCTTTTTTCAGGGCGTCGGCAATGAGGTTGCCCAGCGGAGTGTCACGGTTCGAACTGTCCGATTCCCACGTTTTTTCCAGGGTTTCGGCAGCCGTGGCCACATGTTTGGCATAGACAGGGCCGAAGCGCGGGTCGGAGACGATTCCGTCGCGAAGTGCGGCTAGGGTGGGAAGGAGCCTGGGATCTTCGGTCACATCCTCATCGATCGGATGAAGTCTGTATTTTTCAAGCTGCACTCGGTCGCCCTTTAGGCTCACCTTGAGCTCGCCCAAATACATGCCGAAGGCGCCAGCCTGGACGATGATCTTGCCGCCATCCCGCAGCGGCTGAGACAACGCATCATGGGAGTGGCCGCCGACAATGATGTCAATTCCGGGGACCTGAGAAAGGCCCTGAACGTCAGGGGCGGTTCCTAAATGGGAAAGACAGATGACCAACCGGCAGCCTTCTACATTTTTAAGCTGATAGGCCGCCGCACCCGCCGCCGAGAATGGATCTGTCAAAAGGCCGGCCACCTCAGGGGAGTAGTTCTGCGGATCCGTAGTGACAACGCCGAACAGACCGATTTTCAGGCTCCCCACCTGCTTCACCAGATAAGGCTTGACAAAATTCTGGAGAGCCGGATAACCGGACAGATTGATATTCGCGCAAAGGACGGGAAGGGCGATGGGCAAATTGCCTGCCAATTGGCCGCTGAGGACGCCCGACAAGACATCCGGCCCAAGGTCCAACTCATGGTTTCCCAGGCCCATGGCGTCATACATGCCCTGCATGATGTTCAGCTCGGGATAGCCAAGGTACTTGTTGAATTCAAATGTGCCGACAAATACATCGCCCGCATTGAGAGCTAGGACATTCTGATTGCGGGATTTGATCTCCTTCATGAGCATAGACATGCGAGCGATGCCGCCGATGCTGTCGTGCGGGCCGAACGGAAAGAGCGCAGAGTGGGTATCATTGGTATGGAGGATCGTCAGACTGGTCTGGGCCGAGCTGAGCCGCGGCAGGGAAAGGCCGAGGACCACAATGAAAAGGATTCGAAAAAATTTTTGAATCATAAAAAACCTCCTTCGAGATGTTTTGGGATTCGGCTGATTCATGCTTATAGAATAAGCGCGCAGGGAATGGAAGTTGTCAAAAACTTGTTAAAAGTTTGTTAAGAGTTTGTTAAGAAATTTGGGAAGGGATGAGGAAAAAGGCGACGGTTCTGTTTTTCTTAAAAGAGCGCCGTCCCCTTTTTTCCCCTTTTTATTTCAGCTCGCGGCCGTCCCAACAATACGTGCAAATCTTATCTTTGGGCAGACCGATGGCTTCCACCAAATCCTCCAGGAGTTGATATTTAAGGGTTGTCAGGTTGAGCCGCTTCCGGATTTTTTCTTCCATGGCTTGATATTTCTCCGCTTCCCGATGCGTGTATTCCGAAAGATCCTTAACGCTTTCTCCCTCGAGCTCGCGAATGGCCCGCCGGGCCGCCAGGTCCAGCTCCGACCGCGACACCGAAAAATTCAAAAACTTGCAGCCATAAACCAGCGGCGGGCAGGCTGGCCGCATATGGACTTCCAGAGCGCCGCAATCATAGAGCCGACGGATCGTATCCTGGAGCTGGGTGCCCCGGACGATGGAGTCTTCGCAGAACAAAAACCGTTTCCCCTGGATCAGCTCGCGGATGGGAATGAGCTTCATTCTCGCCACCAGGTCCCGGACATCCTGGTTCTGGGGCATGAAGCTGCGGGCCCAGGTCGGCGTGTATTTGACGAAGGGCCTTTTGAAAGGAATCCTTGCTTCGGCGGCGTATCCCAAGCCATGGCCGACTCCCGAATCCGGAATCCCCGCCACAAAATCAATATCAATCGGGTTGCGCCTGGCCAGCGCGGCACCGCAGCGGTTCCTCACCCATTCGACATTGATCCCTTGGTAGTTCGAGGCCGGATAACCATAGTAAACCCAGAGGAACCCGCAGATCTGGAGCTTCGGCCCGGGCGCTTTTCGCTGCTCATACCCTTCCGGCGTGATAAAAACGATCTCGCCCGGGCCCAGATATTTATCCGCCTCAAAGCCCAGGTTGGGAAAGGCACACGTCTCTAGAGTGACGGCCACGCTGCCCTCTTTTTTGCCGATGATCACCGGGGTCCGACCGTATTTGTCCCGGGCGGCATAGATCCCCTTGTCGGTCAAGATCAGGACCGAACACGAACCCTCGATGGAGTCCTGCAGATGCTGGATTCCATCATCGAAGCTCATTTCCTCGTTGATGAGAGCGGCGGCCAGCTCGGTCGGGTTGATCTCGCCGCTCGACATCTCGGCAAAATGAAGGTGCCTCTTGCGGAACGCCTCCCGGGCCAGCGCGTCGCTGTTCTTGATAGCGCCCACGGTGACGATGGCATAGTTTCCCAGGTGCGACCGGATGAGGACCGGCTGGTCGTCATTATCGCTGATCACGCCGATGCCGACCCAGGAATGCATCGCGGCCAAGTCGGGATCGAACTTGGTCCGAAACTGGGAATTCTCGATGTTGTGGATGACGCGTACGATGCCGTCGTTGCGAATGACCGCCAGCCCGCCCCGCCGGGTGCCCAGGTGCGAATGATAGTCGGTCCCATAAAACAGGTCGGCGACACAATCATCATACGAAGCGACGCCGAAAAATCCGCCCATGTGGTCCTCGCTTCAAACCTTTTCTAAAAACAAGGGGTATTCTCTATCGGGGACCGTTATAATGTCAAGGCGTTGGTTGAAGAATAGACCCATCGTGAAAAATGTCCTGTTAAGGCTCCTTCCGAAAAACCATGGTCGTATAGTTTTCGAGGAACGTATCCCGCATAAGTGCGAGTCCTGTTTTGATGAAGGCGGTCCTCAATTCATAGTTAAAATCATAATGGATGCCGGACAACACCAGAAAGCCACCGGGCTGGAGACATATCGCCAGATCCGAAACGAGGCTCAGAAGGACTTCCCCGTAGAGGTTGGCCAAGATGATATCAAAGCGCTCGCCCTTGACAAGCTCCAGCCCGCCCCGAATGGGAATGACGACTTTCTCGACTCCGTTCAATTTCCCGTTGCTGATGGTCGTTTCTATCGCGTCGGGACTTGTATCCAGAGCGGTCACAGATAGGGCTCCCATTTTTGCCGCGGCGATCGCCAGAATCCCGGTGCCGGAGCCTAAGTCCAAGACTTTTGTGCTGGCGCTGACAGGCAGGTTTTCCAACTCCTCCAGGCAGCTGCTCGTGGTCTCGTGCTCGCCCGAGCCGAAAGCCCTTCCGGGCCCGAGCAGGATTGGAATTCTGTCGCCCACATAGGTTTTTTCGACCGAATCGCCGGCCGCGAGAGAATGCAGGATAATGAACCTCTTCCCTATTTTCAGGCTCATGTCAAAAATTTCACCGGCCCGGTTTCCTTTGGAAATCGTCCGCGGCCTTCAATCGTTCTCCAATCGGAGGATGGGAATAGAACAGGGTTTTCACCCACCAGGACGGATACGCGTTTGAGAGATTGCGGTTGGCGAGCCCGGCTAGGGCCGTGGCGAAGGCCGTTTGAGCCGCGATATTCTCCAGCGCATATCGATCGGCCCGTGACTCAAACCTCCGAGAAAGAGCAAGACCCAGAGGCCCAAACAGCAGGCCCGAAAAAATGCCGGCGAAAACGGCGAACAGAGGAAAGAGGGCCAGGTTCCACCGCGCCGAGGACAAAAAATTGGGAAAAATCGATGTCATCGTCAGATGGACGAGCCATAAGACGATGATTTGCTGACAGGTTCCCAGTAAGATATTTTTCCAGATATGCCTGTATCTGTAATGGCCGACTTCGTGGGCGATGATCGATTCGATCTCGGGAACAGACATGGCCTTCATTAAATTATCGCCCAGAATCACCCGGCGCGTCTTTCCCAGGCCGGCCAAGAAAGCGTTCTCCTTCTTTGTCTGTCGGCTCATGTCCTCTTTGAAAAACCCGCTGCTTTTGAGGCCGCCTCTGGCCAGAATTTTGTCCAGTGCATCCGTCAGGGATGGATCTTGAATCGGTGTGTATTTATTGAACACGGGCATAATCACAACAGGATAGAGGGTCGCCAAGACGACACTGACCAAGGCCATGGCCAGGCCGGCGACTAGCCACCACATCTGCGGAAATCTCGTCATGATCCAGAGCAAAAGACCCAGGAGGATATAGATAATGAATAGGTTGACGAAAAAAGATTTGAGCTTATCCATGAGCCAGCTTTTCACGGTTTGGTTGGAAAAATTCCAGCGATGTTCATGACAATAGCCGATATAAAAGCTCAGAGGAAAACTCAGCACTGCCCAAATGCCAAGGCCGGAGGCAACATAGACGAGAAAAGCCAAAATGACCGCCCTTTGGGCAAACGCGGTGGCCAGCCGGAGGCTCAAACCCGAATCATAAAAAGCCAGGAGGATGATGGAGGAGAGGATTATCGAGGCCAGGCCCAGGATTCGTTTTTCTTTTTCGTAGCGCCTGGCCAACCGTTGTCTTTCCTTGTTCAGGAGGGGATGAATTTCTGTCATCGAAGCCCTTGAGGCTTCCCAAGAAGCGCTATTTGCCCACCGGTTCGGCATGGACCAAGACGTAATCGACGCCGGGGATCCCTCGTTTCAAGCGTTCCTCGATCCGGCTGGAGAGATCATGGACCTGGATGATGGAAAGGTCTTTTTCGAAACGGCAGTGAAGGGAGACCGAGAATTTGTCGCCTTTCCGGCGGACCAGGACATTGTGGCAGCGGGCCGGCCCGGCAATTTCGTCGGTGATCTTTTTGACCTTCTCCACGAGCACGCCCTCATGGGATGTAACGTCCTGGCCTTCCCCCATGCCCGTGCCGCGGGATTCGATGTGGGTGTTCACCTGGGTGATTTCGGGCATATCCTCCCGCAGGTCTTTTTCGATATGGCTGGCCATATCGTGGGCCTGCTGAAGCGACAGATGGTCGTCCACCTCGAGGTGAAGGTCCACATAGACCCGACCCCTGTTTTCGTGCATGCTGATGTTATGGACGGGCATTTGATTTCTGTAGGCGATGGCGCGAATCCGTTTGGCCATGGTCTCGCGCTCCATTTCCCTCGGGTCCGTATGGACGACGACATCGGCGCCCGGGGCGATCTCCTGCACCCGGGACTCGACCGATTCGGCGATGGCGTGGGTGCGCTCAAAAGACAGGTTGCGGTCAACCTCGACGGTCATGTCGACGAAGAAGCTGGCGCCCGAGCGCCTCATCCGGACCTGGCTGACATTCAGCACGCCTTCGACCTCGCCCGCCATCTCGGAAATCTTCTGGGGCAGACCGTCCGGAGCCCGGTCCAAAAGGACATCCACGGTCCGTTTGCCTAGCTTATAGCTGACAAAAATGACGATAAAGGCCACGCCAAGGGCCGCCACGGCATCGGCCTTCTGAAGGACGTGCCCATATTGAGGAAGGACATTTTGCCCCAGCCAGACGAGCACCAGCCCGCCGATGACCACGGTAGAGCTCCAGACATCCGTGGAAAAATGAAGGGCGTCGGCCTCGAGCGCCTGGCTGTGATGTTTGCGGGCAACGCCGTAAAGCATACGGGATCGAGTGACATCGACCGCGATGGATACGGCCATAACCAGGAACGCCCAGAGGCTGGGGTTGATATGGACGGACCGAAAGAAAATCCGTTGAACCGCCTCGTAAATAATCCAGGCGCAGGTGATAAACAGCAGGACGGTTTCGATCAGGGCGGAAAAGTTTTCAATCTTGCCGTGGCCATAGGGATGTTCGTGGTCGGCGGGCTTATCGGAAACCTGGACGGCCAGCCAAGTGACAAACGCGGCCACCAGGTCCAGCCCGGAATGGGCGGCTTCAGCCAATATCCCCAAGCTCCCTGTGAGGATGCCCACGACCAATTTCATGGCCGTCAGGAAAAGGGCGGCTAGGACCGAGTTGCCGGCGGCGGCCTTTTTTTCTTTTTCGGCAGAAACGATCTCTCCTAGGGCATCAGATGGCATGAAAAGGGCTCCGAACGAATTTCGATTTTAACATAGCCCCTGGAGAACAACAACTCATTCTACCGATGAAGCCCCAAAAAAGTTCCCGCGGTTTGTTTGTACCGCCTTGAAACGGGAAATGATGCTATAATCCAAAGACGATGCAGCGGTTTTCATGAAAATCATAAAATCCCAGGGAAGCGTCATCCTCGTCTTGATCATTTCCTTGTTGGCCGGCTTCAAGATGCTCCTGCCTCAGTCGCCGAGGATAAGGCCCCGATTGTTGAATTCCAATATCACCGTCACTCTCAACCCCTATGGCCTGACGCCTTTAGCCGCTGTTGCGGATTTCACAACAACTCTAAAATGCAGTGTCCAAGTCCGGGTCCTGGGAGATGTCGAAGTCGTTAAGAACTTTGAAGATTTTAGGACGATTCATTCGATCCCGATCCTGGGTCTGTATCCGAACCGGATCAACACTGTCATCCTGACCCTATACACTCATCATGGGACCCCCGAAATGCGAACATTGTTCATTCCAACGGACCCCCTCCCCGGCTTTTTCCCGGATATCGTGGTCAATGCGGCGATCCCAGATCGCATGGAGCCGGGGATGAACCTGTGCCTGTTCAGCATCGGCGATGCAACCAATCGGGTCACTTATCCGATGATGTTCGATAGAAATGGCGACGTCCGCTGGTATATAGACCTATCTCCGTATAACGCCTGGTGCGTGCCCTTTGAAAGAATCAAAAACGGAAATTTTGTTTTTGCAGTCGGGGATTCGATTTATGAATACGATATGTTGGGAAAATTGGCCGGCCAAATCACTGTTCCTGGATATAACTTCCATCATGAGATCATTGAGCTGCCGACCGGGAATTTTGTTGCCGCCGTGGACAAAGCGGGGACGACGATCATCAACAGCCATGGGGAATTGCCGAGCCGGGGCGATCATATGATCGAAATCGATCGAAGATCGGGGACCGTCACCACCGAATGGGATTTGCGCCAGGTGTTGGATGTCGCCCGCAATGAGCAGATGAATTCCAACGGTGACTGGTTTCACATGAACTCACTCTGGTACAGTGAGAATGATGATTGCTTTATCATCTCGGGACGGCACCAGGGCCTGATCAAAGTCACTCGGGACAATCGGCTGAAATGGATATTGGCCGGGCATCTGGGCTGGGGGAATTCCGGCTATGACGGGTCCGGTTTCGACACGACTCCATATCTCTTGACGGCCGTTGATGCCAACGGCAGCCCTTACGATTCACAAATTCAAGACGGACTCGTCTCCGGCGATGATTTTGACTGGGCCTGGGGACCCCATTATCCCATGATTCTCCCCGACGGCAACATTTTCATATTTGATAACGGGGCCAGAAGGAATTTCTCGCCCGGCGGCCCTTTTTACTCGAGGGGCGTGGAATACCGCGTCCATGAAAATACCATGACGGTGCAGCAAATTTGGGAGTACGGCAAAGAACGGGGCCAAGAAACGTTCTCCTTAGTGATTAGCAATGTCGATGATCTGCCCCTCACACAAAACCGCTTGATCGTGCCAGGCATCGTGGAGAACCCTCCAGAGTTTTACGCCAAGGTCATCGAGGTCTCTTACCCTGACAAATTGGTTATCTTTGAAGCGACCGTCTATTTCAAGAATCTTATAGCGGTCGGATCAGATAATGGACCCTATGACACGATCTACCGCTCCCATCGGCTTTCGATTTACCCATGACCTCATCGGCGTCCGAAAAAGAGAACGACGCCTAAAGCGACTTGGAAAAACGACGGGTTGACCTGCAGGCTGAATGTTTGATTATTTTGGAGGAGATACGCGGCATCCTGGTCCGTGAACGGCTCGGCTTGGATATCGTTGGAAAAAACCCCGTTGTAGGCGCCAAGAACAAAATCCCAGCTCAAATTCTTTTTAGGGCAATAGAGATAGCGGGCTTCGCCCCTGAGGCCGATGGCTCCCGTGAGTCTGAAGTTTAGGCCGAGGCCGAGGTTGGCCCCCCAGGCATACCACGTTTTATCGGCAATCGTCAAACCCACGGGAAGGGCGTCAATCGATTGCTCCATCACCCAATCCGGAGCGACATAGGTGGTGAAGATTCTCATGACGCCATAGCCGAAAACGGAGTCCTCGCGCAAGGTGTTCCGGAAATATGTGGCGCCGCCGGAAATTTGAGCTTCCAGGCGGCCCGCGTTCACTTTCACCACAACATCCAAGCTGATCGGGATGCTTGTCAACCGGCCTGTCCCGGTCCAGACCTTATTGTTTTGGACATTCGATCCGTCTGACCAGGTCCAGCCGAAGTCAAGATTCGCGCTATTTGGGACGTCGGCTTTCATGTATTCCGCAAGAAGTTGGAAGCCGAGGTGGCGGGTAATGAAATAAGATACATATCCGCCGCATTGAAGCTCGTTTTTGACTTGTGATTCGATCGTCGTTTTTTCCGTGACGTTGCTGAGAAGAAAAGAACTCCATGAATCCTGGTAGGTCGTCGTCCCGAGAGCCCGGGATGTTGACAGGCCTGCCAAAAGCCCGATCTCGAATTTTGGATAGCGGGCCTGGCGTTGGGATGCCGGCTGGGCCAAAACGAACCCTGCACAGAAAGACAAGAAAAAAAGCGCGGAAAAAACGATGAATGAAAAGGCCCTTGATTTCATGGGACCTCCTTTTAGACTCATCAAACGAATCCAGGCATAGGGAAAAGATAGAAATTTCTTATCTTTATATGCCATATTTTGAGATAACATGCGGCTGCCTCCTCTTATGTTTTTCTCGTTCTGGCCAGAAAAGCGTCGAGATACGTATAGATGACCGGGGTCACGAAAAGCGTGACCAGTTGGGAAAACAGCAGTCCTCCGACAACGGCCAGGCCCAGCGGCCGCCGCGCTTCCGCTCCCGCTCCCAATCCCAAGGCGATCGGCAGGGTGCCGAATAGAGTGGCCATGGTGGTCATCATGATCGGCCGAAACCGGATGACGCACGCCTCAAAGATCGAGTCAAAAGCGTTTTTCCCTTCCTTTCTTTGAGCGGCCAGGGCGAAGTCGATCATCATGATGCCGTTTTTCTTCACCAAGCCGACCAGCATGATCACGCCGACATAGCCGTAAATGCTGAGTTCGGTCCGGAAGATCATTAGAGTGGCCAAGGCGCCAAACCCGGCAAACGGAAGCGCCGAAAGGATCGTCAAGGGATGGACAAAGCTTTCGTAGAGAATTCCCAGGATAATATAAATGATGACGACCGTCATGATGAGCAGAAGACCCAGGCCCTGGAGCGAAGATTGAAAAGCCTGGGCCGTCCCCTGGAAGTTGGTGCTGATCGAGGTGGGGAGGTTCTCGCGGGCGAGCTTGGTGATATCGTTTACAGCATCGCCGATGGATACGCCGGGCTTGAGATTGAAGGAGATGGTGACAGATGGAATCTGGCCGGAATGGTTGACCGAAAGCGGCCCAATCGTCCTGGTTAAGGCCGCCACGGCGTCCAGAGGAACAAGAATATTCTGAGAGGAAAGAATATAAAGCTTGGAGAGCTGGGACGGGTCTCGCTGGTATTGCGGTTCAAGCTCCATGATCACCCAGTACTGGTTATTGGGCGCGTAGATCGTCGAAACCTGGCGCTGGCCGTAGCAGTAATAGAGAGCATCTTCCACTTGCATCGGGGAAACCCCCAAGGCCAGGGCTTTGTCACGGTCGACTTCAACGTTCACCTGGGGGTTCTGAAGCTGCATATCGCTGGTGACGTCCTGCAGCCCTGGGAGTTGGCGGACCTTGGCTTCAAAGAGGGTCGCAGACTGGTAAAGACTGTCTGTATCAGGGCTTTGGAGCGTGAATTGGTAAAGACTCTTGGTAAATCGCGCCCCGATCTGGACCGGCGGAGGATTTTGGAGAAACGTATTAATTCCCGGGACCACCGCAAGTTTTGGCCTCAATTGCTCGATAATTTGGTCGACGCTCAGTTTCCGGTCGGAACGCGGCTTCGCCAGAACAAACATCCGCCCGGCGTTGGTCGCGCTGACTCCGCCTATGCTCGAGACAAAAGCCGAGATATTCGGGTTCTGAACCATCAGGTCCGCCACGGCGTGCTGATGTTTGGCCATCGCCTCGAAAGAGATCCCTTGAGCCGCTTCGGTGACGGCATTGAACTGTCCCGTATCTTCGCTGGGGATGAAGCCCTTGGGGATCTTGATGAACAGGAAGAACATGATGATGAGAATGACGGCGGAAAAGGCCATCACCGGACGCCGGTGCCTCAAGGCCCACTTCAGGCTGACCTTGTAGACTTCAAGCATGCCTCGAATAAACTTCTCGATCGAAATATACAGCCTGCCGTGCCGGATCTGCCCGGGGGCTCGCAGGACCCGGCTGCTGACCATCGGTGTGAGCGTCAAGGACACGAAACCTGAAAAAAGGACCGCCGCAGCGATCGTTATCGCAAATTCATGAAACAATCTTCCCAAAATACCCCCCATAAAAAGGATGGGGATGAAAACGGCGGCCAGGCTGAGGGTCATGGAGACGATCGTAAAGCTGATTTCCTGGGAGCCTTTGAGCGTCGCCTCCATGACCCCCTCGCCCAACTCCTGATGACGGAAAATATTCTCGAGCATGACGATGGCATCATCCACCAGGAAGCCGATGGAAAGCGTGAGGGCCATCAACGAAAGATTGTTCAGGGTGTACCCGAACAAATACATGACCGCAAAAGTCCCCATGATCGAAAAGGGCAGGGCGAGGCTGGGAATCACCGTGGCCGATAAATTCCTTAGAAAAAAGAATATGACCAGGATGACCAAGACGACGGCCAGCAAGAGAGTGAATTCCACGTCATTGACGGAGTCGCGAATCGATTGTGACCTGTCAAAGAGGATCTGGAAATCGACCGAGGCAGGCAGCTGCTCCCTGAATATGGGGAGGAGCTTTTTTATGGCCGTCGCTACCTGGACCGTGTTCGTCCCGGGCTGGCGCTGAATCGCGAGCATGAGGGACCGCTGCCGGCCTTGCTTGGTATAATACCAGGCCGCGACCTTGTCATTCTGGACGCTGTCGATGACCCGCCCCAATTCTTTCAGCCGGATGGGGGAACCGTTGCGATAAGTCACCACGAGGTCGCGGTAGGCCGAGGCGTTGAACAGCTGACCATTCGACTCAATGGTGAAAGCCTGGTTCAGGCCGTACAGAATCCCCGTCGGCAGGTTGACATTCCCATTCGCGACGGCCCCGGCCACCTGGTCAATCCCGACTCCCCGCGAAGCGAGCGAATCCGGGTTGAGCTGGATGCGGACGGCATAGAGCTGTGAGCCATACACTTGGACTTGGGCAACGCCGCTGACCATGGATATGCGCTGGGCCATCATGGTTTCGCCATAGTCATCAAGGGTGGAAAGAGGGAGAGTGGGAGATGTCAGGACGAGGAATAGAATCGGAGAAGAGGCAGGATTGACCTTCTGGTAAGCGGGAGGGGCGGGCATATTCAAGGGCAATTGCCGCTGGGCTCTCGAGACCGCGGCTTGAACGTCCTGCGCCGCCGCGTCCAAGTTCCGGCGGAGAGAAAATTGAAGAGTGATCTGGGTGCTTCCCAAGAAATTCGTAGAGGTCATGGAATCCAGGCCGTCGATCGTCGAAAATTGTTTCTCTAGAGGCGTGGCCACGGAAGAGGCCATGGTCTCGGGCCCGGCGCCGGGAAGGCCGGCAGAAACCAGGATGGTGGGAAAATCGACGTTGGGCAGGTCATTGACCGGCAGGAGCCGGAAGGCCATGACTCCAAAGATAAGGATGGCCAGCATGACTAGCGTCGTCATAACCGGCCGCCGCACAAAGAGATGTGAAATACTCATGGCGGATTCCTCTTAAATGGCCTTCTTGATTTCGACCCGGGAACCCGGGACAAGCCTGATCTGGCCATCTGTGATGACCGTTTCTCCTGCCTTGAGTCCGGAACCTATGACTGTATTCTCCTCATAAACTCTCTCGACCCTCACCGGCCTCGATTCAACCGTGAAGTCGCTCTTCATGACCATCACGAATTGGCCGCTTTGGCCAGTTTGAATCGCCTGGGAGGGGACCACGATGACGTTATTTTCAATCGTCAGCGTCAAAACAACATTGAGGAACTGGCCGGGCCAGAGAGCTTTGTCCGTGTTGGGAAAGGTGGCTTTGAGCTGAATCGTTCCCGTCGAAGTGTCGATGCCGTGATCCACAAACGTCAGAACGCCCGGCACCGGAGCTTCCTTATCATTGACGATCGCTTCGGTCTTCAGCTCGCCCTGGGCCATGAATTTCTTGATCAGAGGCAGATTCTGTTCTGGAACCGAGAAAGCCACGTAAATCGGGCTTATTTGATAGATGACCACGAGCGCCGTGGTGTCGTTAGCCTTAACCAGGTTTCCGGGATAAACCATGAGGTTTCCCGTGCGTCCATCAATAGGAGAGCGAATCAAGCAGTATTCGAGCTGAAGACGCATATTATCAACGGAAGCTTCGTCGGCACTGATCGAGGCTCTGAGGACATCGGAATTGACTCGAAGCTGGTCATAACGTTCTTTTGTTACATAATCTTTTTCGGCGAGTCCGGCATAGCGGCCGAGCTCGTCGTCGGCGTTCTTCAAAAGAGTCCTGTCTTTGGCCAAATTGGCTTCGGCCTGTTTCAGGGCAATCTCATACGGCCGGGGGTCGATTTTGAAAAGCAAATCGCCTTTTTTCACGGCCTGCCCCTCCTGGAAATAAACCTCGATCATCTGTCCTCCGACCTGGGCTTTGACCTGAACGATCGAGGTGGCCTCGACATTTCCGATCGCCCGGATCTGCAGAGGAACATTCTTTTCGACGGTTGTGGCCACGCTGACGGGATTGGCAGGCCCTTGTCGGGCTCCTCCTTTTTCCCGTCCCTTGGACGAACAGCCCGTGGACAGGAGCAGACCGATGAGCAGAAGGAAAACGCCGATGCTTCCGAGAAAACAGCGATTCAAAATAGTTTTGTGAAGTTTCAAACGAATCATCTCCGAGGTCATCATAATCATCTGTCTCCTTTGTCAGTCCCGCGGGGAACGGTGCCGGCGGGCGCTTTATCGGGAAGTTCGAGCGTTCCCGTATCGTGAGCGAATTGGACTAAAGACAATAGCCAGTCGGTTTTGGCCTGGACAAGCTGGACCCGGCCGCCTTCCAGAGAACTCTGCGCTGCGAGGAGGTCTAAGATGCTGCCCACGCCCGCTTTGTAACCAGCGAGGGAGACCTGGTAGGATTGTTGAGCCGTATCATAGAGGTCCTGGGCGGTCTTGATCCTTTGAGCCGCTGTCTTGGTGTTGTAATAGCCCGTCCATACCTGAAGGACAATATCTTGTTCGAGCTTCTTCAACAGTGCCTGGGCTGTTTCAGCATCCATCTTGGCTTGCAGCACCTGGTAAGCATTGGAAAAACCCCTAGAGAGCGGAATGTCCAAAAGGACCGCGGCGCTTAAAGAACTGCTCGAAGCCGGGGTGCTGTAATAGACCCTGCCGATGCTCCCGCTGGCGGCGAGGGTTGGGAGGCCCTCCGATTGCACATTTCGAATATGGGCTTCTGCCCTGAAAACTAGAGACCGGGCGGCGGCCAAGTCAGGCCTTTTCGACTGGGCCTCGTTTATGAAGCGTTCGACTTCGCCCGACACTTGTTCCAGGGGAAGCGAAGACGGCAATTCATCGGCGACTTCAAAGCTCGTGTTTGCAGGCAAGCCGGTGGAATTGGCCAGGGCTCCCTTGAACGTTTGGATCAGGCCTTGGGTGGAAATCAAATCCAACTGGGCGCGAGAAAGGGCCGTTTTAGCCTGAAGGACGTCGGCGACGGTCGCCACGCCCGCCTGGTGCCGCTGATTGGCCGCATCCAGGTTGGCCTCAGCTTCTTTCAGAGTCGCTTCTTGGGCCTTCAAGAGTTCTTTGGCGGTCAGGTACTGATAGTAATTCTGCTCGATTTGAAGGACGACGCTCTGAATGGCGGTATTCTGCGTCCAATTGGCCGCGGCAAGGGCCTGACGCGCTTCCTCGATGCCCGCCTGCCTTCCCCCGAAGTCCAGGAGGAGATAGCTGAGGCTGGCGGTCGGACTAAAGTTGCTGTAATCGTAGCTAAATCGGCCGCCAAAAGCAGACCCTTTTGTCTTGGCAGCATTCAGGTCAACGAAGATCCTTGGAAAGTACAAGCTGCGGGCGACCCCCAGCACTGCAGCCGCGGAACGGGCCGCCCCCCAGGCCGCCCGGGTCTGCATATTATTGCTGAGGCCGATATCGACGAGGTTAACAAGAGTCCAATTTTGCTTTGAGGAAAGAAGATCCGGCGGAATCTGGAGAGGCGGAGGTGTGAGAACTGGCTGCTTGGCGAGCGGAGGAGGCGTCCAAGGAACTTGCGGGGACGGAGCGGTTTCGTTGGTCAGGCTCTGGATGTGAATGCAGCCTGTGAGAATTAGGAACAAAAACGCGAGCCCCAGGAATTTATTCCCCGCCCTTAGCCTGAAGCGGGATCGATTTGCCTGCGATGGCCGCTGGGGCGAGCTGGCGGCCTGAAAAACGTTGTCAGAACTTCGCATGCTTGGCCTCCTCCTCTATAATAAAGAGCAATAATCATGCCAGATCGTGAAGCAAAATTCTGGATTGAACAAGTGAAAAAATATAATATACTCTTTTTTTTCGTAACCAGCCAGATTTGAAGAGTCCTTGGATACCTATCCCGTAACGATGACGTCCCCTTCTTTGAGGTCGCCGCTTACGATCTCTGTATAGACATTATCGGTGATGCCCGTCTTGATCAAAACGGGCATCAATTTCTTGTTTGGTCTTTGGATCCAGACAAACGGAATTCGTCTGGCCCCAGTCTGCGTCGGGGCGGCCTTATCTGTCGGCTTATTGCTTGGCCTCAGCGCTGCCCCTGCGGGTCGATATCTCAAGGCTCCGTTCGGGATCTTTAAAACATTTCGCGCCTCGGCCGTGACGATGGACACCGTGGCCGTCATGCCCGGCATCAGCTTGCGTTGGTTTCCCCCTCTCCCCAGAAGGAAAACACCACAGACAACAATGATCACGACAGCCAAGATGACGATGGTCCAAACAATTTTCTTTTTCATGGTTCCTCCTCAAAAAAAAGCGAGAGCCTGTTTTTCGTTTTTTCTTTGTTGAAGCCGATCCTAATTTTTCTCATGGAAATCGTCTTTCTCTTCATTTCGACTGCGGGGCGCCGAAAAATCGCTTGAAGAACTCCTCTCCAAAAAAGTCTTTGAAGGCATCATCGGGCATCCCGAACGGACTTTTGACTTGGACGATCTGCTCGGCGAAGATAGAGACCACCGAGCGGCTCACCTGAGCCGAAGCGGTTTCAAACGTATCACTGAGCTGCTGGATTAAAGCGCGGGCTTGGGGACAGCCTTTTTTATTAAATTCAATCAGGCTTGTCATTCTCATGGCTCGACTCCTTGAACCGCTTTAAGACATTTTCAAAAATCGATATCCACATTCTACACAATAAACGCAAAAAACATGCCAAAATATCCAACGCTGACGAATGACATCTTTCCCCCGAGCGCCCCCCTTTTACGACAGACAAAAATATCAAGATTTCGCGGAAAATGTATCGCCGTTCAGGACAAAATCCTGTGAAATTGGATAAACGCCTGGTTCCAGAAATGTGCCAAATAGTTGATAATAAGCCAGCCTGGATATTCAGAAACATCTCCAAACTCATCTGGGCGATTTGGTCCAGCATTTCCTCGATGCCGTCAATGTGCTTGTCCTCTTTCGGACATCTCGGCACGGACCATATACTGGTTCACGGTGATAAGCTCAACGTTTTGAGACGAGAAGCCTTGGTCTCCGATTGAACCCTGCTTTCTGGAAGGAAATTTATTGCTGCTCAGCAGGAAAAATCCTATCAAACGGGATTTTCCATTCCCAACTGTCGGCCCCGGCAGCTTCTTTGAATTTTCCCTGACCTGGAAACGGGAATTCATTCTGGCCGTCGAATTTGGCATATTTCTTGAATACAATAACGCGGACGCGGGAATTCAAGATTCCCGGCGTCCGTATCGCGGAAAAAAAAGATGAAGGCCAAATAAAAGGAGGCTACGATGGGAGAGCGATGTCCATTTTGCTGGGGCCAGAATATAAAACACGTCGGTGCGCTTCCCAAGGACCGCCCGTCCGGGACGAACGGGCATCTCCTGGAATGCCAGGATTGTGAGAAGTGGTATTGGGCGCGTGGTGGAGCCGAGGCGGCTGCCTTGTTTATGCACTGCGAGAACGTCCTTCCTGCGTCCTCAGCGTTGTTATGAAGAGATCAGGGAGATCGTTCTTTCGGCAGGAAACGGATTCCCCAGAAGACGACTGGCCGAGTTCAATCATCTTTGCGCCGAATGCCCCAACGGTCGTTTCGTGCCGGACCGGGATTTTCATTCGCGGCCGAAAAACCCTCTTCTGAGCTCCATTTAGCCGTCATGGTTTTTAACAAAATAGAGACGATGCTGGTGAGTGTGATGGCCCCTCCAGCGGCCGGAGGTTGCGGCCGATCCTAGGATGGATCGGCTGCCCTCCGGCCGCGTTAACAAGTCATTGCCCTGGAGGAATGGACGCTCTACCATAGAGAAGAAAAGGATGGATCGATGAAAAAAACAAAATATCGCTGGATCATCTTTTGCCTTTCAATCTTTTCCCTTTTCGCCGGCTTCAAAATGGCTCTGCCTCAAACGCCCAGGCTTCGGCCCCGGCTCCTGAACTCCAATATCGCGGTCACTTTGAATCCCTACGGCCTAACCCCGTTGGCGGCTGTTGCCGATTTCACAACAGCGCTGAAATGCAATGTTCAAGTCCGGGTCCTGGGAGAGATCGAGGTCGTCAAGAACATCGAAGACAATAGCACCGTGCATTCGATCTCGATCCTGGGTCTCTATCCAAACCGGCTCAACACGGTCATCCTGACGTTGTACGCTCACCATGGGACTCCCGAAACCCAAACATTGTCCATTCAAACGGATCCCCTTCCCTCTTTTTTGCCGGATATTGTGATCAACACGGCCATCCCCAGTCTGATGGAGCCGGGGATGAACCTCAGCACTCTTTCGATAGGAATGGGATTGAGCCTCAGCTATCCGATCATATCCGACCAAAACGGGGTCATCCGCTGGTTTTTGGATCTTTCCCAGTACAAAGGCTCGGGCCTGCCCTTTGAGAGAATCAAGGACGGAAATTTCGTTTTTGGAATTGGGGATTCCATTTACGAATATGATATGCTGGGAAAATTGGCCAATCAAATCCAAAAACCCGGATATAATTTTCACCACGATGTCAAAGAATTGCCCAACGGCAATTTTATCGCCTGCGTGGACAAGCAAGGAACGATGATCATCAACAGCCATGGGCTCATCAACAGCACGGGCGATCATATGATCGAAGTGGACCGGACAACAGGGTCGATTGTAACAGAGTTGGATCTGCGCAAGGTATTGGATGTCAGCCGAAACGAGCAAATCAATGCCACTGGAGACTGGTTTCACATGAATGGGCTTTGGTACAGCGCCAGCGATGATTGCTTTATCATCTCGGGAAGAAACCAGGGCGTGGTCAAAGTCACGCGGGACAACCAGTTGAAATGGATCTTAGCCGCCCATCACGGCTGGGGAAATACGGGTTTTGACGGATCCGGTTTTGATCCAACGCCATTTTTATTGACCGCCGTGGACGCCAGCGGCAATCCCTGTCCGTCACTCATTCAAGACGGTCTTGCGGGCGATGATGATTTTGACTGGACTTGGGGACAACATGCTCCCATGATCCTTCCCAACGGCGACTTTTTCATATTCGATAATGGATTTGAAAGGAATTTCTTGTTAGCCGGTCCTCTTTACTCAAGGGGCGTGGAGTATCGCATCGACGAGGATCATATGACTGCCCAACAAATTTGGGATTACGGCAAAGAACGGGGAGAAGATATGTACTCATCCATTATCAGCGATGTCAACTATTTGCCTCTCACCCAAAATCGTCTCATCGCGCCCGGGATTGTTCAAATGCCTTCCGGCTCGTATTCGAAAATCGTCGAGCTCTCCTATCCGGATAAAATGGTTGTTTTTGAAGCCACCATTAATTTCAAAAACTTCCTGCCTCCGGGAGGGCTGGTCGGGGGACGTTTTGACAACATCTTCCGCTCCCACCGCATATCGATTTATCCCTCACCCGAACCAGGGAATGGGAATATCTCACCTTGACCGTGCAGATGTGGCAACCCTTAAGGCAAATGCACAGAATAAATGGATAGCCGCCATTATTGATCCCGCCAGCCTCGATATAAAATCCATAACCTTCCCGCCGTCCTATGATAAAATTGACAAAAAGAACTCTAGGAAGCTGATGTTTGGATTGGGATCATGGAAGCTTTTATTATAGTCATCCATGACCACGGCTGGGAAGCCGTTTTGTCCAAGTTTGGGGAGACTCGTCTATGGAAAATCAAATGAGAAAAACCGGCATTGGCATTTTGGGCAAGGTGCCCTGGGGAACGCACTTCTGTCAGTTTTATCAAAATAAAAGGGACCTGCTCGATATCCTGGTCCCTTATTTCAAGGCGGGTCTCGAGAACAACGAATTCTGCATGTGGGTTTGCTCTGAGCCTCTAGGAGTTGAAGACGCCCGGAAGGCCCTCAAGAAAGCCCTGCCCAATCTGGGCCGTTATTTGAAGAAGGGGCAGATCGAGATCCTTCCCCACACCGAATGGTATCTGCGGAAAGGGCGATTCAGCTCGAAAAGAGTCCTCAAAGGCTGGATTGACAAGCTGAACAAGGCTCTCGCCAAAGGGTTTGATGGGCTTCGGCTGACAGGCAACACGTTCTGGCTTGAAAAAAAGGACTGGCGCCGTTTTATTGATTATGAAGAGGAAGTCAACACCGTGATTTCACGATATCGGATGATCGCCCTGTGCACCTATTCTCTCGACCGATGCGGCCTCCAGGAAGTCATCGATGTCATCAATAATCACCAGTCCACCTTGATCCGGAGGTCAGGCCAATGGACCCTTGTCGAAAGCTTCAGCAAGAAGCAGGCAGAGGAGGCGCTGAGAAGATCGCGCAGCGAGCTCGAAAAACGGGTCCAGGAGAGAACCCACGACCTCGCCGAGGCCGTTGATAACGTGAAGGTGCTAACTCAGGCTCTTGAACAACTTCAACAAAATGAAGAGCTTCTGCGGAACGTCCTGGAAACATTGCCAGTAGGTGTTTGGATCGTAGACAAGACAGGCAAGATTGTCCAGGGCAATCGGGCAGGGCGCGAGATCTGGGCGGGCGGGAAGTCTGTGGGCATCGATCAGTACGGAGAATATAAAGGTTGGTGGGTGAATACGGGGAAAAAGATTGAACCGCAAGAGTGGGCGGCCGTACGAGCTGTCACAAAGGGCGAGGTTTCACTCAACGAAGAAGTCGAGATCGAGTGTTTTGATGGGACCCACAAGATTATTTACAATTCGGCCGTGCCCATTCGTGATACATATGACGAAATCACCGGAGCGATTATCCTCGATCAAGACATTACTCGGAGGAGAAAGGGCGAAAAAGCCCGCCGCGAGCAGGCGGCCCTGCTCGACCTGGCCCACGACGCTATTTTTGATTGTGCCCTCGACGGCACCATTCTGTTCTGGAATCACGGAGCAGAAATCATGTATGGCTGGACCAAAGAAGAGGCTCTCGGGAAGATTTCCCACGTAATGCTCCAGTCAAAATTCCAGGAACCGCTGGAGCAGATTGTTGAGAAGATTGTCCAGAATGGCCGATGGGAAGGAGAGTTTTCTCAAGTCAATCGTTATGGAAAGCGGTTGATCACATTGGGACGCTGGGCTTTAAAAGTCGATGAGAAGGGCCGTCCCGCAGGAATTCTAAAAATCAACATTGACATTACGAAAAGCAAAAAGGCCGAAGAGGCATTGAAAGTTTCCTCGCAGTATACGAGGAATCTGATCGAAGCCAGCCTCGACCCCTTGGTGACCATCAGTCCCGAGGGGAAGATCACCGATGTCAACAGGGCCACGGAGCTTGTCACGGGATGTCCCCGCCAAGACCTCATCGGAAGCGATTTTTCGGATTACTTTACGGAACCTTCCAAGGCCAGAGAGGGATATGAACGGGTGTTCTTGAAAGGATTGGTCAGGGATTATCCTCTAGCGATACGAAATGCCAGTGGAGGAGTCACCGATGTCCTGTATAATGCCACCGTGTATAGGAACGAAGCCGGGGAAGTCCAAGGAGTCTTCGCCGCCGCCCGCGATATCACCGAGCGCAAAAAGGCTGAAGAAGAACGGCTCCGCTTGGTCAAAGCTCTTGAACAGGCAGCGGAAGGGATCGTTATCATGGATACCGACCGGGAAATCCTCTATGTCAACCCGGCTTTCGAGAAAATCAGCGGCCTTCGCGCCGAGGACATCCTCCGCAGTACCTATGACGATATTTTAAGAATGGTGGGAAAAGAAGAAGGTCTCGAGCAGAGGATTGGCGAGGCGCTCCATCGGGGGGAGCGATGGAATGGCCATATCACCCGGAGGAAAAAAGACGGCAGTTCCTACGAGCTGGATGTCATCATCTCACCGGTCTTGGATGAGGCCGGACGATTGAAAAATTTTGTGGCCGTCGAACGGGATGTGACGGAAGAGGTCAGACTCCAGGAGCATATGCGCCAGCGGCAGAAAATGGAAGCGCTGGGGACCTTAGCCGGCGGGATCGCCCACGATTTCAACAACATCCTGATGCCCATCCTGATCAACACCGAGATGGTCCTTCTGGACGAGCCCGAGGCAAGCCCCACCTCCAAGCAGCTGAAGCTGGTGCTCGAGGCGGCCAACCGCGGCAAGGATCTAGTGAAACAAATCATTACTTTTTCGCGCCAGAAAGATCAGGAAAAGAGTATCATCAAGGTCAACCCGATTATTAAAGAAGCCTTGAAATTCCTCCGGGCCTCTATTCCCAAGAATATCGAAATTGTCGATCACATTAAAGCCGAGTCGGCCACGGCCCTTGCGGATGCGACTCAAATCCACCAAGTCCTGATGAACCTCTGCAGCAATGCGGCCTACGCTATGCGTGAAAAGGGCGGTGTTCTGGGGGTGCGTCTGTCAGAAATCGACGTTGATCCAGATCTGGCGGCGAAGCATATCGACCTCAAGCCGGGCCCATATTTCAGGCTTATGGTCAGTGATACCGGCCGGGGGATGACGCCTGAAATCATGGAAAAGGCTTTTGATCCCTTCTTCACGACCAAAGCGCCCGGCGAGGGAACCGGTATGGGCCTGGCCGTCGTCCACGGAATCGTCGAAAACCACGGAGGAGCGATCACAGTTTACAGCGAAGTCGGGAGGGGAACGACATTCAATGTTTTTCTTCCGCGGCTAAAAGGAGGTCAGGAGTCTCAAGCGAATGCCCTGGAATCCCTTCCGACCGGAAGAGAAAGAATTCTCCTCATCGACGATGAAGATATCCAAATCCGGACCGTCCTGCCCATGCTCGAACGCCTGGGATATCAAGTCGTCGGCCAGACCGACCCCAAAAAAGCCCTGGAGATGTTCCAAAATCGGCCTGACGCCTTCGACCTCGTGATGACCGACCAGACGATGCCCTCCATGACGGGTGAAAAACTGACGGCAAAATTGTTGCACCTCCGGCCTGATATTCCGGTGATCCTCTGCACCGGGTTCAGTGAGACGATCGATGAAGAAAAAGCAAAAGCCATGGGCATCCGCGCTTTCCTTTTGAAACCTTTTTCGGTCAAAGAAATCGCTGAGACAATCCGCAGCGTATTGAAGGCGAACGCCTAGGCTTTCTTGGGCGGAAGTCCGGCAGAGGCCGTTTCGACTTCGATCACCTGGGAATTTTGCCAGAGTCCATGAATATTGCACAAACTCAAGGCATAGAGAGTCCCCGGCTTATCGGTTTTGAAACTCAAAATGACCTCATGGTGGGTATAGATCGTGCTCGTGTCCGGCCCTTGGGTCGATGCACCGTGGGCGCAGAATTCCGCTTTTCCGATCTGATGGGCGAATTTTTCGCCTTCCGGATGGAAACAAACATCGATCCAGCTGATATGATGTTCGGTTTTGTTAGGGTGGGCGATCTCTTTACCGATGGTCACTTTCACTTGGAAAAATTCCCCCTTTTTAACCTTGCCGGGGGCCTCAATGACCGGGACGTGCTTTTCCCGCTTCCAATCCGCGGATTGAATTAAGTCTTTCATATCCGACATTCAATACCTCCTTAACGTTCAGCCAATTGCTCTATGTTTAATGCTTGCCTTTGCCGCATTTTGAATCGGGGCCATCTGTTTGAACAAGTATGATTCATCCCTCCCGCTGTTTATCGATCATCAGTCTTTGATGTCGGACCTTTTCCCACTGGGTCAGAATGTTGAGAATGCTTTCATCCGAGACGGCAGACCAGCGATCATAGACTTGGGCCACATCGTATAAAAATTCGGGACTTTCCAAAGTGATCGCTTCATCGGCTAGCCATTTAATCTCTTGCATCACTTTTTTCCCCGAAACGGGGACGGCCACGACGATTTTGGCGGCATGCCTTTTTCGGCAGAGCAGGAAGGCCGCTTTCATGGTCGAGCCCAAGGTCAGGCTGTCATCGATAAGGATCACGGTTCTGCCGGAGATCTCGGGGAGGCTTCTGCCGTGTCTGAAAATCTCGACGGCCCCCTGTATTTCTCGCAGCTGTTCCTTTTTAATCGTATTCACGACTTCCGGAGACAGCTGGCGGACCAAGTTCACGTGGAGATAGGTGCTCCCATCCTCGGTAATCGCCCCGAATGAGGTTTCGGGGTTGTCCGGGAAGGGAAGTTTTCTTGAGATGACAAGGGCAAAATCGGCGCCTAGGGATTTGGCGACCTCGAAGCCCACTTCGGCCCCGCCGGGTGGGATGGCCAGGATGAGAGGATTCTGCCATTTATAGCTTTCTAGGGCCTGGGCCAGCCTCTGTCCTGCTTCTTTCCTGTTGGCGAACATACTGACCTTCTCCGGAATCATGAGCGGAAAACCAAAAGTATCTTTTCCCAGGGCATTGGTCGAGGTTTCATGCATGGTGACCTCCATTTTTTTCGTTTCCGCGAAAAGTTATGCAAGATTCATACCAGCACGTTGACATCTCGCGGCCTTCTGATCCTCCCTAAGAAACGGAGTTTCTCGGGCGGGAGGCGTGTCGAAAACGCAGAAAAATTCCTGCTCAGCAGGATTTTTCCCGTTCCACAAAAATCATTCGCCTTCCCTAGCCAGAAAAGGGATGGCAAAATTTGGCACGTTTTTTGATACAGATTTATCTGGAATAAGCCAAATGGAAAAATTCTTAGACATCGGAGGATAAACATGTGTGTAGCGTTTTTTTCGACAAAATCGGAAGATGAGGGCAGACAAATTCTGGGCCTGATCAAACATTCGGTTCCCGACACAAGAGTAAAGATCCTCCGGACATTGGTCGGGTTGCTCGGCTCCCTCAAGAATTTTCCCTCGCCGGATATAGCCCTTCTCGTGGTCGCGGATCAGGCGGAATTGTCATCTGTGCTCTCTATGAAAAAGTCTCTCCAAAATTCCCGAGTCATCCTCATCTTGCCCGATCGGTCCGAACCCTCGTTGAGATTATCTTTGGCCCTGAGCCCTCTCCTCATCTGCTTCCGGGACAGCGACTTCTCGGAAGTGGTGACCCTCATCGCCCGGCTCAAAAGAGAAAAACGAGCTAAGATTGGAGAGATTGATCCCAAACGCTATTGGTGGTCAGGGGAACTCCCTTGCATTTCCAGCCCCTATGTGATCGACGATTTCGAAAGTGATCAACTTCCCGACGAGCTGCCTTTTTTTGCTTAAAAATAGGAATTTTTGAGCTCTCCCAGTACACACCGAGGTAGCGAATTATTCTGTCGGAAATTGACATCAATAATCCCACATGATGTATAATTCCGGCTAACGAAGAAGAATAAGCAGCTTAAAGAAAAAGTTAGTCATGGCAAATCTCCTGATCATTGATGATGACCCACTGATCTGCGAATCCCTTTCTGCGGTCATTCAGAAAATGGGGCATACGGCCCATTGCGCCCACACCGTCAGCGAGGCGGTTGAAAAACTCCGGGCAGAATCATTTGACATCGTTTTCTGCGATGTTCGAATGCCGGATGGCTCAGGGCTGGATATTCTTCCTGAGATGAAGGAAAGCCAAGCTTCGCCCGAAGTCATCATCATCACCGGGTTTGGGGATCCTCATGGAGCCGAACTGGCGATCAAGAAGGGAGCCTGGGATTATGTGGAGAAACCCCTTTCAGCCAGGGACGTCACCCTCTCCATCAATCGAGCGCTCCAATATCGCGAGAAGAAACAGGCGGTCAATCCTACCGTTGCCTTGAACCTGGAAGGGATTACAGGCAACAGCGCTCTGCTCAAAGCCTGCTTCAACGGGCTGGCCCAGGCGGCCTCAAGCGACGCGAATGTCCTGATCACTGGAGAGACCGGGACAGGCAAAGAGCTTTTTGCCGGGGCCATTCATAAAAATAGCGCCCGGGCCAAAGCCAGTTTCGTTGTCGTTGACTGCGCCGCGCTTCCCGAAACCTTAGTGGAGAGCACTCTTTTCGGCCACGTCCGGGGTGCGTTTACCGGTGCCGATAAGCCCAGGGAAGGGCTGATTAAACAGGCCGATGGCGGAACGCTTTTTTTGGACGAGGTGGGCGAGCTGCCGTTCTCGATTCAAAAGGCCTTTCTGCGGGTCCTGCAGGAGAAGCGCTCACGACCGGTGGGAGGGGCGCAGGAAGTGACGAGCGATTTCCGGCTTGTGGCCGCGACGAATCGAAACCTCGAGGACATGGTTAAAAACGGGGCTTTCCGCGAAGATTTGCTCTTCAGGCTTCGAACGCTCGTGATCGAATTGCCGCCCCTCAGGGCCTATAAAGAGGATATCAAGGACCTGGTCTTGCTCTATGTGGCTAAATTCTGCGAACAGTATCGAGTCCCCATGAAGGGCTTTTCTCCCGATTTTTTTGATGCCCTGATGAAATATGATTGGCCCGGCAACGTCAGGGAATTGATCCAGGCTCTCGAGAAAGCGGTCGTGACGGCTCAGGAGGAGCCGACGCTCTTTTTAATACACCTGCCGGATCATATCCGAATCAAAATCGTCCGTGCCGCGGCTGGACGGAAAGGAATCGCGGGACAAGCGTCCGGGGAAAGCCACGAAATGTCAGCGGAACTCACCGCCCTGAATGATGTCCGTGAGGCCGGCCTGGCCAAGATTGAACGCCAGTATTTGAGCAAGCTCATAGAAAATGTCGGAGGCGACATCGAAGAGGCCTGCCGGATCTCGGGACTGTCGAGATCCCGCCTCTATGCGCTCCTCAAAAAGCACGAAATCCCCCTGCCTCGTTAGATTCCGCGGCCGAAGAAAAAGACGGTTTTATCAAGTCCATAAAGCCGTTTTTCAGCACCGGGCAACTCCGAAAAACCAAATCATGGATAAACCCCGCGAGGTTAATTCAAAATTGACATTCCCTGCCGCAAGGCGCTATGATTTTGCGAACCACCATGATTCAAATCCCAGCGAAGGAGCATATCATGAAAAAGGTCCTTATCATTTCCGTCACTGTCTTCTGCATTTTCGCCTTCGTCCTCCCCGGATTCGCCGGAGGGCGCAACGGATATTATCGCTATCCGGCTATCAATAAGGACGTTATCGTTTTCACCTCGGAGGGCGACGTTTGGTCGGTTAATATCAAAGGCGGCCTCGCCCAGCGCCTGACGACCCATCCCGGGATGGAGAGCTTTCCGGCAATCTCACCCGATGGAATAACGATCGCCTTTTCCGCTCAATACGAGGGACCGACAGAGGTCTACACGATGCCGCTCACTGGCGGACTTCCCGTCCGGCGGACGTTCTCCGGCCAAACCTCGACAGTCGTGGGTTGGACACCCGACGGCAAAATCCTCTACGGCAGCCAAATATATTCGACGCTTCCCAACACCCAGCTTGTATCCCTCGACCCCAAAACCGGGTCCGAGACGATCCTTCCCCTTAGCCAGGCAGCGGATGGAAATTTTGACCCGTCGGGCCAAACAATCTTCTTTACCCGCCTCCCCTTTCAGGGAAGCTACACAAAGCGCTATAAGGGCGGAACCGTTCAGAACCTTTGGAAATATACCAAGGGAAGCGACGAAGCCGTCCCCCTGACCGCCGATTATCCGGGCACGAGCAAGAACCCAATGCTCTGGCAGGGACGAATCTATTTTGTCTCCGACCGCGATGGAAACATGAACCTTTGGTCGATGGACCTCAACGGCCGCAGCCTCAAGCAGCACACCTCCCATCAGGGTTTCGACGTGAGCTCACCCTCACTCCATGATGGAAGGATCGTCTACCAGCTCGTGGCCGACCTCCGCGTTTACGATATCGCTGCGCAAACCGACCGCAGAATTGACATCACCCTGCCCTCCGACTTCGACCAGATGCGGGAGAAATGGATTACAAAACCCCTGGATTATCTGACCGCGGCGAATATCTCTCCCACGGGCGACCGCGTCGCTCTCACCTCCCGAGGAAATGTTTTTGTGGCTCCGGACGGCGACGGCCGATGGATCCGTGTCAGCCGCAAGGAAGGAGTCCGCAGCCGCAGCGCCCGCTTTTTCCCGGACGGAAAAACGCTGCTGGTCCTTTCGGACGAGAACGGCGAATGGGAATTTCATCGCTTCCCGGCCAACGGACTCGGCCCGGGTGAGCAGCTCACAACCGGCGCAAAAGTCATTCGATTCGACGGCATTCCCTCGCCTGACGGACGCTGGATTGCTTTCGCCGACAAAGACAATCAGCTTTGGCTCCATAGCCTGGAGAAAAAAGCTCAAAACCGGGTGGCCGTCTCCGAGACCGACATGTTCGATGACCTCACCTGGTCTCCTGACAGCCGTTGGCTCGCCTATGTTCAGAGAGCCGGCAACCAATTCACTCAGATCATGCTCCTGAACGTGGAAACGGGACAGACGACCGAATTGACCGACGACCGCGTCGATTCGCATAACCCGGCTTGGAGCCCGGACGGGAAATGGCTCTACTTCCTCTCCGACCGCTTTTTCCAGAGCGCCGTGGGCAGCCCCTGGGGCGCGCGTCAGCCCGAGCCTTATTTCGACAAGACGACCAAGATCTATGCGATCGCCCTGATGGCCCGGGAGACGTTTCCTTTTGACCCGTCCAACGAGTTGAAAAATGAGTCGAAGGAGCCAAAAGAAGAGAGCGCAACGCCCGTCAAGCCCGACAAATCCGCCGATCTATCCGAAAAAAAGCTTGATAAAGAACGCGCGCCGAAAGTGACGATCGATCTGCCGGGAATTCAAGACCGGGTTTTCGAAGTCCCTCTCCCGCCGGGCGTCTATTCGGGACTCACCCTCAACGAAAAAATCCTCTTTTTCGTCAACCAGGAAAGCCGCGCCGCCGGTCGGAGCAAGCTTCAGGCCGTCGAAATCAAGAATAAAAACATCCAGGCCAAAACTCTCATCGAGGACGTTCGCAATTTCACTCTCTCCGCGGACGGCAAGAAGATCCTCGTCCAGAAAGGCCCTGATCTTTTCGTCATCGAAGCCTCCACTTCCGCCCCTTCGGCCCTCGCGGAAAAGAAAGTCGATCTTTCCAAATGGACCTTTTTCATCGAGCCGCGGCAGGAATGGAATCAGATGTTCATCGATGCCTGGCGGATGGAACGGGATTATTTCTACGATCGGAACCTCCACAACGTCGATTACAACGGGCTGCTCAAGCGGCACCTTCCTTTCGTAGAGCGAGTCAGCGACCGCTACGAGCTCAACGACCTGATCGCCCATCTTGTCGGAGAGCTTTCGGCGCTCCACACATTCGTCCGCGGCGGCGACCTGCGGCAGAGCCCCGATAACGTGACCCCCGGGTGCCTCGGAGCCCGCTTGCTTCGGGACGAAACGAAGGGTGGCTATAGGATTGATCACATCTTCCGGTCCGATCCCGAGTACCCCGAAAGATGCTCTCCCCTGGCCAAACCGATGATCAACATCCGCGAAGGAGACCTGATCACGTCGATCGACGGGACGCCGATCCTGAGCGTGGCCGACCCATCCCTCCTCCTGCGGAATACCGCCGGCCAGCAGGTCCTTCTCGAGGTCAAGCCGTCATCGGGAGGACAGGCTGTGAAAGCCATTGTCTATCCCATCACGGTGGGAGCCGAATCCGATCTCCGTTACGCCGAATGGGAGTACACAAGGCGCCTGGAGGCCGAAAAAATGGGGAAGGGCGATATCGGATATGTCCACTTGCGGGCCATGGGAGGGAATAACTACACCGAATGGGTCAAGAATTTTTATCCGGTGTTCAACCGCAAAGGATTGATTATCAACGTCCGTCATAACCGGGGTGGAAATATCGACTCCTGGATCCTGGAGAAGCTTCTGCGGAAGGCTTGGTTCTACTGGCAGCCGCGGGTCGGAAATCCCACCTGGAACATGCAGTACGCCTTCAGAGGACATATGGTCGTCCTGTGCAATGAGTACACGGCTTCGGACGGAGAAGCTTTCAGCGAAGGATTCCGGCGTCTTGGATTGGGGAAGGTCATCGGGACGCGCACCTGGGGCGGAGAGATCTGGCTGAGCTCGAGCAACGTCCTCGTCAACCGGGGATTGGCCTCGGCGGCGGAAACCGGGGTCTATGGGCCGGAAGGATCATGGCTCATTGAAGGACACGGCGTCGTTCCAGACATGATCGTCAACAATTTGCCCCATGCCGCGTTCCTGGGGAAGGATGCTCAACTCGAAGCGGCTGTCAAATATCTCCAAGAGAAAATCCGGAAGGAGCCGGTCGAAATTCCCAGGCACCCGCCCTATACGGATAAGAAGAAGTGATGAATTGAGGAGGTCGGCGGGCTAAGACAGGGCTTTCAGGCTCCGTGGCTGCGGACCAGGAGCCGTGTCTGCAAATCAACGCAATGAAGGCGCTGTTCTTTTTCATGCTGGCAGCGCCAAGAGTATAATTATAGAACCTTAAAATCGTATATTCAATTTGTTCGGCACAATGATATTGGCGTCCAGTTACAGCCTATCCAAAGTTATTTAGAGGCCACTGCCTGATCAGGTCAAAAAGGCGAAAAATCTATGACTTGCCCCCGAAAAATATACCAGCCCTAGAGTGAATTTTTCGACCTTATTAGCCTCCACTCGCCTCAATAATTCTTCAGCCCCGCCAGCCTCTTCCTGGCATCCTCAAGCTCGGGGATACATGTTGGTAGCTTCCCATAGGGACAAGGATTTTTAATAACGCTCGATGGAATTCCTTCCAACGGCCCTGTTGGATTTACTGATCATTTTACCTCCGGCAGTTTCATGCGGCGCACCAGAGCCTGGAACCGGGGGTCCGAGCGCAAAGGCGCGTAAGCGGGATTTTCCCTCATCCACGGGATGAAGGTCATGCGTTCTTTGACAGCCGCTTCCAGCCATCGGAAGGCTTCATCCTTTTCACCCAGGGCCGCATAAACCTCGGGTAAAAACCAGCCATCCCAAGCGCCTGTTGGCTTGGGTTCCCCTTCCAAGAGCTCAGCCAGTATTTTCCGCGCCTCATCCTTGCGGCCGGCCATAACGTAAGTTCGCACAAGAGGCCATTTCCAACGAGGACTGACGGCACTCAGCTTCTGATGGGCCGCAATGGCCTCCTTAAACATCCCCTTTTCTGCATATAAAAATCCCAACCAACATAGAGCCTGATCAAAATTAGGATCTAGCTCGAGTGCCTTCTGGGTGGCGTCCATCGCTTCTTGATATCGCCCTGCACCCCAGCACTGCCATGCCAGGTCCGAACTCCAGAGCGGTGTGAGCGGATCCACTTCGATGGCTCGTTTCATCGCCGCAATGCCTTCATCCTTGCGCCCGATCAGCACGAGATACCAGGAATACATGCGTTGAGCATCAGGCAGACTCGGATTGAGGGCCAAGGCGTGCCGAAGGGCCTGACCTCCACCTGCCCAGTCCCACTCCTCGAAGAGCTTGATCTGGCCTAAAGCCGCCTCGGTTTCGGCCAACGTCCCGCCCAGTTCCTCCGCCTTGAGTGCTGCCGCCTTGGCTCGTGCGAAAGCGTCCGGTGGTGGGGCGGTACCATGACCGATCCGGCAATAACCGAGCGCCAGTGCTGCGTACGGCAAGGGATTCGCAGGGTCTTTGTCGATGGCTTGTTGCATGTAATCGAGACCTTTTTGTAACCCTTCCGGCGTGAGTCTGTTTAAGTAGAACCTGCCCTTGGTATAGGCCACGTATGCCTCGGCATTGACCGTACGCGCACTCGCCAGGCGTGACCTCTCCTGGGGGGTAAGCTGCAAATTCACTTCACGAGTGATGGCCGCCACGATCTCGTTTTCCAGCGACATGACATCGCGCAGGTCGCGCTCGTAGCTGTGAGCCCACACCTGCGATCCGGTCGTGGGGTTAATCAACTGGGCAGTAACATGCACGCTATCTTCCGAGCGCCTAAGCGCGCCCGTTATCAGTGCTTTGACATGCAACTCCTGCGCAATCTTCTGCGGGGGCGTATTCTTTCCCTTGAAGCGCATCACCGTTCTCCTGGCGATCACGGTCTTTAGGCTGCTGAGCCCGGCGAGATTGGTGATCAAATCGTCGTGGATCGATTCAGCGAGGCTATCTTGCTCGGGATCGCCCGAGAGGTTCTCCAAGGGCATCACGGCGATGGAATCGAACTTTTGGCCGCGCTTGGGGAAGAGAAAGAGAAGGGCTAATACGGCAAGGACGACGATTCCCGCGAGGCCAGCAAGAGCATAAGCTTTTTTTATGCCAAAGATTCTGCCTCGGAGCAGGCCGGATTTGGCTCGCGATGGCTTCAGCCCTTCGGCGATCGCCTTCAGGTCCTCGAGTAGCTCGTCCATAGTTTGATAGCGCTGTGTCGGATTCTTAGCCAGAGCCGTGCTGACAATATTTTCCAGGTCTCTGGGAAGCCCCGGACGCAATCGACCTATCGGTTCAGGCTCTTTTGTTAGAATGGAGTGAATCACGGATTGGTCATATTCGCCCTTAAAGGGAAGTTGTCCTGTGAGCATCTCGTAAAGCACAACCCCCAGCGACCAGATGTCTGTCCGATGATCAACGGTTTCCCCTTGGGCTTGCTCAGGAGACATGTAGGCCACAGTCCCCATGGTCTTGGCTTCCCTGGTTATGAGGGACCCACCTAAAACCTTGGCCAGGCCAAAATCCATGACCTTGGCTTGTCCTTTCGCCGTCACCATGATATTCCCAGGCTTGATATCCCTGTGGACAATCCCTTTTTTATGAGCTTCTTCTAACCCCTCGGCTACCTGAATGGCTATGTCCATCGCCTCCGCCTGATTTAATAGTCCCTTGAGAATTTTCTGCTTGAGGCTTTGCCCTTCGATATATTCCATAACAATAAAGGACTGATCCTCGGACTCGCCAATTTCATGAATGGTGCAGATATGCGGATGGGAAAGCGCGGCTGCGGCTTTCGCTTCTCGGACAAAACGCTCTTTTGCCTCAGGATCCTCGGTTAACTCAGGAGGAAGAAACTTAAGGGCGACGGTGCGTTCAAGCTTAGTATCCTCGGCTTTATAGACAACCCCCATTCCGCCTTTCCCGATAGGCTCGACAATCCTGTATTTCCCTGCGAGAATCGTGCCCTTAGCTGGGACTTTCAATGGAGTCTGGAGGGTCTTTGTTTGAGAGACAGGGAATTCGTTAGAAGAAGGGAGCGGCGCGGCACAATTACCGCAAAACTTCGTATCTTCGGGATTATCAAAATGACATTTGGGGCACTTGACGGTCACTGCTGACCCCTTCTATTTGGGATGGCTAAAGATTAACAGGGAATGGAGGCAGAGTCAACTGGGCCGGACTCAAACCGGCACGGAGCTTGCGCCCCGAGGGATTTTAAGTCCCTTGCGTCTTTCCAATAGCATAGACTTCTTACCCCTGCCACCAAAATCGGTGACAGATTGGTGACACAAAATGCTTAAAGTTTTCTACCTTTGCCTAACGGTGAGAAAAAGGCAAGTGTCTTAGGTGGCACTTAAATCAGGGGAAAATGGAAAAATTCAGCTGGCAGCCTCAAGGGTATAATTATAGAACCTTAAAATCGTATATTCAATTTGTTCGGCACAATGATATTGGCGTCCAGTTACAGCCTATCCAAAGTTATTTAGAGGCCACTGCCTGATCAGGTCAAAAAGGCGAAAAATTTATGACTTGGCCCCAACCAATTTACCAGCCCTAGAGTGAATTTTTCGACCTTATTAGCCTCCACTCGCCTCAATAATTCTTCAGCCCCGCCAGCCTCTTCCTGGCATCCTCAACCCTTCGGGAAGCCCCGGGTCGGCATCTTTCCAGAGGTCGAGGAATTTCTAGCATTGCTCCACCCGGCAGCGCGGGCTGCTACAATCGAGATACTTTTCGAGGACATCCTTGATGATCGGCCGGAAATAGCTGCCCTGAAGCTCGAGCCGAAGAACGTTGGCCCGAAGACTGAGGAAACCGGTGCCCAGAATGAATACCGCGATCAGTAGGACTTTTTTTTGAGTCATTTGAGCCTGACGTTATCGACCTGCAAACTGAAATCGCCCGTCTTCTGGTAGGCGCCGATGAAGATCCCGGTGATATCGTAGCCCTCGACGCCAAAATCTCCCCAGGAGAAGACATGCTCCTTCCATTCCGGGCCGGCCTCAAAAGCCCGGACGGCCGGGATGAAACCCGCATTGCGGCTAAAGAGAAGGACGGCGAAACCGGCGCCCTGGCCCCGTGCATAGAACCTGAGGGTTTTGGCGAAAGAGAGGTTGGCCGGGTCAACAAAGGTCTTGCCCGGCACGAACATGGCTCCCGCCCAGCGGAAGGCCGCCCCTTCCTTGATCGTTCCGCTGATGAGTAGGGATTGCCCGCTTCCCTCGGCGCCGCCTTCGGCCAATTTATATTGAGCCGTGGACTTGCCAGCCATTATGGCATCCGTGGAGATAACCCAGCCCGCGCCGAAATTGGCGGCAATCTTGTCGCCCTCAAAATCGCTGATCCAGCCGGATTCGGAATGGGGAGGGGGCGGGGTGCTCTTGAGCTCATTCATGGCTTTCCATTCCTTCTGGACCGCCTGGCGATAGGCCTCCCGGTCCACGGTCTTCCCCTCTTTCCAGACCATTACGATATCACGAGTGGCCTGGATATCTTGCGTCGGGTCGCCCTTGACCAGGAGCAGGTCGGCCAAAAACCCCGGCCGGATTCTGCCGCGGCCGGTTAGGGAAAATTTTTCCGCGGGCACGGAGGTAGCAGCCCTCAGCGCTTCGTCCGGCCGGAGCCCAGCCCTGACCAGAAGGGCCAGCTCGTCGTGGAGGCTGGCGCCATGAGTGGTGTTGGGATTGCCCGAATCCGTGCCTGCCAGGAGGGGGACTCCGGCGGCTTTGAGCTGGGCTAGCGCTTTTTCTGCGGCCCGATAAGGTGCCTCGTTTGTTTTTTCCGAAAAAGAGGCTTTTAAACTTTTTACATCGGTGGGCTTTAAATAAGGGGAAAACCTTTTATCTTCGGCCAGAATTTTTCCGCTGCCCAGGCCGGCTATCCCATTCAATACTGTCAGAGTAGGAATGACGAACGCCTTGCGGCCTGCCGCGAGGCGGCCGAACTCCGGGTCGAAGGCTTGTTCGAAATATAAATGAGCCAAGCCGTCAGCCCCCGCCTGGAGCACGTCCATGCTGTTACGAAGAGATGTGACATGGACAACGGCCATCTTGCCTTTCCGGTGAGCCTCTTGGATCAGGGCCCGGACCGTATCCAGGCTGAGAGTGGGGAACTTGAAGCCTATTCCGCTTCCGTCCTCTATAATGATCTTGATGAAGTCCGAGCCTTCGGCTACGCGGGCTTCGACCCAAGCCGCCGCCTCTTCCGGCCCCGTCAAAGTGGGGATGGCCAGGCCGTATTCGGTGCCGTGGCCGTGGGGTACAGTGGCCAGGGTTCCCGAAGAAATAAAAACGGCCAGGTCGGATGCCTTCCCGGCGGTTTGGAGCTGCTTGATCTCCTTCATCAATTTCACGTCGGTGAACATATCGACGACTGAAGTGACGCCGAAGATAAGGCACTGTTTGAGGTTGTCCATAGATAATGTGTGGATGTGGGCGTCGATAAGTCCGGGAAGAAGGGTCTGGCCCCGGCCGTCAATGACGGCGGCTCCCGGAGGAGGGAGGAGGCTTTTCCCAACGGCCTCGATTCGGCCGTTTTTAAAGATGACCGTGTCGGCCGGGATAAGGTTTTCGCCGTCAAAGACACGGACGTGGGCGATGACTGTCGCGGCCGGCTGATCCTGCGGCGCGGCCCAGGTCCCGGCCAGCCCGGCCAGGGTCAAAAGACCTGCTGTCAAAAATACCGTCTGAATTGTTTTTTTACCCATCGCTTTGTCTCATTTCTATTTCTTGGGAGGGATTGGTAGGCGCCGTCGAGGCTGTATACGCGTACCGCTTCCGGCCGAGTCGTCCGCAGGCAGCCGAAGAACACCTGACCGTTTTTCATCTTCCGGGTCACCAGGGCATAGTGTAATCGACACTCCCTCTTACGAAGAATGATAATCCCGGCTGTAGATCGAAGTCAAACTACCCTAAGTCACGAGCCCTTCAGCCCCGCCAGCCTCTTCCTGGCATCTTCGACTTCGGGCAGGCCGGGGTCGGCGTTCTTCCAGAAGGAGAGGAATTTCTGGATTTGCTCCACCTCAGGGGCTTTAGACTGGCAGTTCAGTTGTTGTCATGGGCAGTGCCTTGTTAGCCACTCCTTTTCCGCGTCATTCAAATTAGAATCTTTCGCCCTCATGTCAGCTTTCGTGGTGCTCATGATTCAGATCCAAAAAGCCTTCTTAGTTGTTTGTCCTTGGGCATCCGCCATCTGGTCAACCCGGCAGAACTAGACGAGACTTTTTAGAAAGAGTATGGCTTGACTGCGTAGCCGGCCGGGACCTGGAAGATGTCGGCGGAAAGTGCGGGCTTTTCCTCAAATTTGACGGCCCTAATCGTGGTCTGTATCTTCATTTTCTCGTTAACTGTATCAGCCAGCAGGCAGATGCCGTCCCAGCCCGCGAAGCGGGTCCTGGAATCCCCGGACAGCATTTCGAAGCACTCACAGTCTTTGCCGGTGACGGAAAGGTTGGCGAGCTTCCGAGCTTTGCCCGTCTCTTTATCTTTGGAAGAAACCTCGTTCCAATCGACTTTGAATTCTGTCCCACGGGTGGCCTGCCCTCGTTTGTAAGCCACCTTCTGAGCATGCATCACGGTGTAGAGCTCTTTCCCATCGCTGAAATACGACTGTTTGAGCGTCTCGCCTTGATAGGTATCCTTCCGCTCTTTGATGCCAAAATCGTCGAAATAGACGACCAATTTCTCGTTGCTGATATTTTGACCGCCCATCTTTACTGCCATCTCAAAAGTGACAATTCCGGCCTTGACGCTGTATTTCTTGGCCTGGGCGTAGGCCTCAACCTGAAACACCAGCCAGCAGACAACCAGCAAGCCAAACAGAATCGATTTTTTCATTTATCCCTCCTTGATTCTGAGGAGATTATTAAACGTCGCTTGACAATGGATGTCAACACACGTGTTAGTTATGCCAGATGACAGATACCTCTCCGTGTTGCAAATATGTAGCAAGTTCGACTGACTAGCGCTGAAAAAAAGGTATGGTGGCCGAATATCAGGAAGGCTCAAATCCCTGAATATTCAGGGATTCAAGATGGCAGCGCCACGGGGATTCGAACCCCGGTCTGATGGCTGAGAACCACCTGTCCTGGGCCTCTAGACGATGGCGCCGTGTGGGCTAAAATAGCAGATATCTCCCTGTAGTGTCAACATAAAGATCCCGGGACAACTTCCTTCGCCTGGCCGCATGTGGGCACGCGCCGGAGCTAAAATGATTGACACCGAGGGCTCCTTGGATAAAATGCATATGGAGTCATGACATGAGATTCAAGGCCGTAATTTTCGACCTGGACGGGACGCTGCTAGACACGATCGAGGACCTCACCGATTCCATGAATGCGGCGCTGGCCGGGCTGGGATTTCCCGGATGCAGCATCGAGGAATGCAAGCAGCTCGTCGGCGACGGCCTGGCCACATTTGTCGAGCGAGTTCTTCCGCCCGAAGCCCGCGACAATCCAGCCATTGCCGCGCGCCTCACGGAAAGGATGCGGGCCGAATACAAACGCCGCAATGCCGTAAAAACGAAGCCTTATGAGGGGATAACGGAGCTTCTTGACACCTTGACCGAACGGGCCATGGCCATGGCCGTCCTTTCCAACAAGCCGCATGACTCGACTGTTGAGATCGTAAAAAAATATTTTCCCCGATGGACGTTTCGGGCTATCTTCGGCGCCCGGGAGGGCGTCCCGATAAAACCCGATCCGGCGCCCGCCCTGGAGATAGCACAAATTCTCAACGTTGCGCCGGCTGAAATTCTCTATCTAGGCGACACGAACACGGATATGTGGACAGCCGATGCGGCCGGGATGTTTGCCGTCGGCGCGCTTTGGGGATTCCGCACGGCCGCGGAGTTGAAAGAGGCCGGCGCTAAGATCCTGATTCATAAACCGTTGGATCTCCTAATCCTTCTCGATTAAAAAACGGTTTCTTCCAATTCGTGTGGGTAGGAAAAGGAACCGATCCGGAGACGGCCGAAGCGACCATGGAGGGTTTAGCCTTCCCGAGGCCTCATTCGAGGGCAGCCGGCTCGGAAGAAGCCGGCCGGCGAAGTTGTCTGAGCTTCCCGGCGAACGTCCGTAAAATCGATGCCGGGAAGCGAGTTCTGAGTCGCCGAGAAGGAGGGCTCGGGAACGGCGTGAAAAACCCGAATGGGGAGCGAGTCCGTTTCCGGATCGTTTCCCAGCCGATTTTTTGTTTATTTACGGTGCTCCCGAACAGCGAAGACCGGGCAGGGAGCCGTCCTGATCACCTTCTCAGCCACAGAGCCGACCACGAGATGATGCCATCCGGATAGCCCGTGGGTGGAGATGACGATCAGATCCGTCTTTTCTTCTTCGGCGAGGCGGACAATTTCCTTGGCCGCATTGCCATGCCCGATGATTGCGCGCACCTTCAGAGTTTTGGGAAGGCGCTTTTTGATAATCTCATTAAGCTGCTGTTCTGCATCTTTGTGGAGGATCCGCTCGTATTCGGGTATTGTGAACGAGATATTGGGATCGGTGGGCTGGTGGGGCAAAAGAGGAAGCACGTATACGACGCTGAGTTCGGCCTGAAAGAGAGAGGCCAGCTCACCGGCATATTCAAGCCCTTGATAGGAAGGCTCGCTGAAATCCGTCGAGCAAAGAATTTTTTTAATAGTCAACATATCATCTTCCTTTCATTGGTGGAATCTTGGACGCGACAACAGGTGAACTTTAACATAGAGAAAAAATCAAAGTCAATTTATTTGGCCGTTACGGCCTGCAGGCAGATTATCGTCTTGCTGCCTGGATCATCTTGGCGGCGGTCTCTCCGCCGTTCAGCCGCCAGAGCATCGGCTGCGGCCGATCCAAGCCCTCCGTATATTCGGGCGTGTTCTCCCAATGGTAGTTGAGGATCATGTTGTAATCCGAAAAATGCTGCCAGCGGCGCCTCGGCAAGTGCATCACCATGTGAATATGATTGGCCGGCATGCCGACCTTGGCATCCCTTGAGGGAATGTGGTCGAATGTCAGAAACGTGTGCGGCCAGGAGTAATCCGAGGCGTGACAAACCCTCTCCGCAAACGCCGCCGGAAGCTCCTGGCTCTCCGCTTCATCCTGGACCATGGTGAACATGCCGGAGAGGTCGGAATAAGCCAATCGGCCCACCAGGCCTTTGATCCCCTTTGGGGAGACGAACCCGACCGAAAACCCTAGGCCGGGGAAGTAATACGCAACGGCCTTAAATAAATAATGTTTCTCCGCATAATCCAAAGAAGCGCTCCCGGAATTGTTGCCGTTAATGAAGCCCCGCAGCATCCATGGTTCGTTTTTAAGGCGTTTGAGGTCCAGCTTGAGCTCTTTGGTGTTTTTCTCGATCTCCCAGGGCTCATAGACTTTGCGGAAATCCATGAACAGTGTCGGCTCGCCCCCTGACAGATAGCAATAGGCGATCATAGTCAAAAGGCCCTGGATATCGTTCTCTGTGGCGAACGGAATGACAGCCTTCTCTCCGGTGTGGTCTTTGCTCGAATTGAAAAGAGCTTCGGCGATATCGGCCGTCGGCAGAGGAACGCCGCGCCTATCCGATCCCCAGGCAAGCTGGCCCATCCAGCCCCCGCCGATGGCGTTGATGTCCTTCATATAATTCCTGATTATCAGGTACAGGGCCAGGCCTTCATCCAATTTTTTCTTGTCCTCGGCGGTGAGGGCGGGCGGCCTGACAGCGCCGGTGTAAACGGGCATTTTGCGCAGCGCGATCTCTTCCGTATTATTGAAAATGCGGTTTTTGAACTTGACGTTGACGACCCAATCGCGAAGGGCCTTTAGCTCATCAGGGTCATAACCGCCTCTTTTTTGAAGCATGTCGGCGAAAATCTTCATCGATTCGCGAGTGGACTCCAAGCCGAAAAAGCGCCGCGCCGCATGGACGTGATTCAGGGCCGTCTCCATCTGCATGGAATCCGTATCAACGGCTAAATATCTTTTTCCGCGGAGGGCCGCTGCGGCCAAAACCGCATAGGCCAGGTCCACAATCTCCGCTTTCGTTTGGGGATCAAACTCCGGGTTCGTGCCGGTCTCGGGTATGTTTCCAATAACCATGGGGCAAATGCGTCCGGTCTGGGCATAGGCGCCGACAAGAGCATCGATGCCGACGACGCCGGGCTTCGGGGCGTTATTTCCCCCAACGCAAGCGATGGGCATGCTCACCGGGAAATGGGCCGTCAGGGCGATAGCGGATTTGCCCGGGAAAAACCAGGTGTCGGGAACGATAAAGAGGGCTTCAGCCCCGGCTTCTTTCAATTCCAAAGCTGCGAAATCCGCGCTCTTCTCGCTATCAACGAGGTGCGAGCAATAAAAGATGTTGGGATGCGTGCCGTCGGGCAGATGAAGCTTTTCGGACAGCCACCGGGCCGTCATGGTCCCGATATTGTAGGCCCTTTGCCTGGAATCTTTATCGATTCGGGGGTCGCAGGGGACAAATATGCCCAAGGTTGTCATACCCGCTTGTCTCTTTCTTACGAAAGGCATGTCTCCATCCTCTCCGATTTTAAATATATTCGATGGTGGCCGGCGGCTTAGGCGTCAGCTCATACGCAACGCGCGTGACCTGCGGCATCTCCTTGATGATCCTCTTAGTGATCTTTTCCAAGACCGTCCAGGGGATCCTGGTCGGCTTGGCAGTCAGGGCGTCCTTGCTTTCCACAGACCGAATGACGATGATGTCCCCGAATTTTCGCCTCCCTTTTTCCACGCCAGTCCCCTGGTCACTGAGAAGAACGGCAAAAGCCTGGAACGGCTTGAGCCGGGCAATTTCTTCCTCGACGATTTGCGTCGCTTTGCGGACCACGGCGACCCTCGGCCGAGTCACCTCTCCCACGACCCGCGTGGCGAGGCCCGGGCCGGGGAAGGGCATCCGGCTGCAGATCTCCCGGGGAAGGCCGAGGGCCTTGGCCACGACCCTCACTTCATCCTTAAACAAGTCTTTGAGCGGCTCGATGACCTTGAACCCGTATCCCTTCTCCGGATCGATCCCGATCTGTTCCAGGATGTTGTGCTGGGTCTTGACGCCGCCTTTTGTTTCGAGGATATCGGCCTTGATCGTGCCCTGGAGGAGAAACCGGGCCTGGCTCTTGGACACTTCGCGGCCGAAGACAGAATAGAACATGTGACGAAAAGCCTTGCGTTTCTCTTCGGGATCGGCCTTGCCTTTCAGCGCGGCGAAAAATTCCCGCTGGGCGTTGACGACCTCGACTCGAATCCCCAGGTCGCGGAAGATCTTGCGCACCCGCTCCGGCTCCTGCTCCCGCATCAGACCGTCATCGATAAAGATGCACTTGAGATTGGCGCCGATGGCCCGCGCCGCCAGGACCGTGCAGGTGGAGCTGTCCACGCCGCCCGAAAGAGCGGAAATGACCTTCTGACGGCCGGTGGTCCTTCGGATGTCCGCGGTTTTTCGCTCAATAAATGCTTTGACGTTCACTCGCTCTCCCCTTTCATGAGAATTTTCTTATTACCCCGCGTCTATCACCCGTAAAGGTGAAGAGAGCGTTCCAAAATTACCCTCTTTGTCCACCTTTGAAGGCGATTGAACTTGCGAAATTTATCTGCCACTATTTCACTGCATGGACGAATTTGGGAAGGATATAGAAAATAAAGGGAGGGCCTCATCCAAGGCGAAATTGGTTGACGAAGGGAGATAGAGGCGCGAGTTTCTTCTCCCGGCCCTCCTTAAATTCAATCTGGAAGATAGGAAACACATCAATTAACACAATATATTGGGTCTCTCTGCAAAAAAATACGATATATGGATGAATTTGTCAAGAAATTTTTAAAAAAAATTCATCATCAATCTAGCCGGGTGAACCTTTTGACGTAGCCTTTGACTTCCCGGGCCCCCAGGAGCAAGCAGACCGCATAGAAGACGGCCAGGCCGGCCGAGCCGCTCAGGGTCACATTCACCAGCTTGACCAAGAGCCGGATCAGCCCAGAAGCCCCCTGCCAGGCAAGGCTTTTGGACAATAGTCCATGAAAAATTCCCCCCGCCAACCCTCCCAACAGCGCTCCAGCAATAAGCCTTAAGGTGTAGGCCGCGAGCGGCCGGCTGTCAAAGGCCCCGATTTTTTTCGGCAGCATGAAGTAAAGAATAAGGATATTGGCGACGGCCGAGATCGTGGCGGACAACGGAAAGGCGCTGTAGCCGAGAGGATGCATCAAGGTCAGGTTGAGAATGATATTGATCCCGACCGCGGCGAAGCTGGCCAGCATGGGCAATTTGGGGTCCTTGTGGGCGTAAAAAACGGCGGCCACGTTGCGCAGGGCCGAAATGAACGGGACCCCGATCATATACAGGACAAGAATCCTGGCCACCGGTACGGTATCCGCCGCGCTGAATTTTCCATGCTCATAAATGAGGCTGGTAATCGGAGACGAGAGAAAGGCGATCACGGCCGACGTGGGGATGGTCAAGAAAAGAACCATTTTCAAGGAATCAAAAAACGTCGCCCGCAGGTCCTCGAGTTTTCCTTCGCTGACGAATCGCGAGAACGTCGGAAGGGATACGGTCATTACGGCTATGCCAAACAATCCCAAAGGAAGGTGCATGATCCGGTAAGCATAGTTCAGCCACGTCAGACTCCGTTCTTCCAAGAGCGAGATAAGCTGGGTGTTGACAAAAACATTGATCCGCGACCCTGACAGCCCAATGGCGACGGGAATGAACAAAGCCATGACTTTCCGGAATTCGGGATCTTGGAAATTGAGATACAGCTTGTACCGGAATCCTTTTTGGAACAGCCGCGGGACCTGGATCAGAAGCTGCATCAGCCCGCCGACCGTGACGCCCACGGCCATGGCGAATATGGGGTCGCGGCCTTTTTTCGTGTAATACGCGAAAAGGATGATCGGGGTCAAGATGGAAAAAATATTAAAAAATGCCGGCGCCAGAGAAGGAATAAAAAACGCCCCTTCCGTGTTGAGGAAGCTCATGGCCCAAGCGCCGAGAGCGATAAACAGCAAGAAGGGAAACATGACGGCCGTGAGCTTGCCCGTGAGGGCGATCTTTCCGGGGACATTTCCGAAGCCAAAGGCAATGAATTTGGCCAAGTAGGGAGAAAAAAATATCCCGGCAACGGTGACGATGCCCACGACCAGCAGGAGCGTATTCAGGATGTTCGAAGTGAGGAGGTTTTCCGCATCTTTTCCTTTTTTTTTCTGAGAGGTTAGGACGGGGACAAATGCGGAAGACAGGGCGTTTTCAGCAAAAAGATCGCGCAACAGGTTGGGAATGCGAAAGGCCGCTTGATAGGCGTCTGTGGAAAGGCTGGAGCCGTACAGGTGGGCAAAAACCTGTTCCCGAACCAGGCCCAGCACCCGGCTGATGGCAGTGCCGATCGTGAAGGCCCGGACTCCTTTTGCGATATCCGCCATGGTCTCTTCTTCTCGAAAAAAGGCTTATAGCACAGGAATCTGGAGATGTCAAAAATGCGACAATTTTGTCAAGGCCGATGAAAAATATCTATAAATAGGACAGCGATTTTTTAAAATCACATCCTTAAATGTCGAAGCTGGAATGTCGGCTTTTTATTTATTCCGCATAGGCCAGAGCTTCAGTGTCTCGATGGCGTGATGGCCGAGGCGAAGCTTGAGGCCGAATCTCTGTGCCGGGACGGTCCTCCCCTCCTCCTCGATCATATTGACGAGCTCGGCCTTATCCATCGGCGCAAAACAATTCAACTGGACATCCGCGTCCTTTCCTTCGATGTCAACCAAGCGCACAATCACGGAGTCGTCATCCTCGCATTTTTTGATCGTGCTGACGAGGACGTTTCCGGCGGAAACTGAAAAGAAGCTTTTCTCTTCAGGCAGAATAGCGTCATGGTTAGAAGCAGGGTTGACGACCGGGACCAGGAGATGGTTCGCCTGAATGCCCAGCTTGTAGCCGTTTTGCCAGCCCGGGTCATGAGAAAAAATGGAAAAGCGATAGGCGTGGTCGCCCTCCTGGAGGTACCAGTTGCCTTCCCCGTGGCAGCTCCGCCGCGAGGCGAGCAAGACGGCCTGGAGAACAGGATAGCCGGCCGGGTTTGTGGTCGGGTCCTGATAATCGTTCACGGCCACAGTCGTGCTCATGGTGACGCCGAATCGACCGGCGCTGGCGCTGAGAAAATTTTGTACCTCCCTCGGCCGGATCTGTGAGCACGGTTCATCATAGACCAGGTTCCCGTAGGCCGATCCCCCCGTCCCGGGAATCTCGCTTTTGCCGACCTCGACGATCCCCATGGGAACTTCATAGGCCACCCGGCCTCCCGGAGCCGCCACCGGCAGCGCCATCCGGAATTCGCGGTACGGCGAGCCGTCCCAATCAAGAATCGATACCTCGCAGTCGATCCGCTTGATCTCGTTATAGACGATGATTTTCTCCTTGATCGTGCAGTTGGAAAGCGGCTGTTTCATTCTAAAAACGGTTTTGACTGGCCCTGATTCCGTGGGTTCGAACATCCACCGCGGTTTATGGGCGCTGAGCTTATCAAAGCCTTCCATGGTCGGCTGCTGGACCCGGCCGAACTCTCCCGCCCCGCTCCCCACGGACTGCATGGTGAAGATCTCGAAGCCCAGAAATTTATGGGTATCGAGGATTTCGCTCTTCAGCTCTTTGTCAAAAACGCTCTTCACGCCCCCGGGCGCAAGAGTGATTTTATAGAAGCTGTTCTCATAGGAATCGGCGGGCGGCTGTGCGGAGGCATGAGCAGGCTTGGCCATCCTCTCCTCCGCGAGATACCAGGTCTTGTAGCCGATGGGAGGAACGTTGCGAGCGATAAATTCGACTCGAATGACATCCGGGGCTTGATCGGGAAGCGGGGGCAGAATTTGATGGGGAGCGATCGTTCCCAGTAAGTCCCGGATGGAAAAGGGAGCCAGGGGTTTCTTGACGGTGAAGGTGAGGGGATCCGTGCGCAGCCAGGATAAAGCATTGAAAACCACAACGGGAATTCCCTTGGCGGCAGAAACGTCGATATGTGAAGAAATGGCTTCCTGCGCGACGGCCATCATCTCCCGGCCCTTATCTCGGGCAAACTCATATTTTTTTCTGAACAGGCGGTCAGTGATCTGGCCCTCTTTTCCGCCCCAGCCATGGTCGGGATAGATCGCCGCCAGCCAGGCCTCCTCCATGATCGGGCCGGGATAATTTCTAAAGTTGCGCTCCAAGAGTGCGCGAACCGTGCTGAAGATTTCGGCGGCGGGGAGCAACGCTCCGGCTTCACGGTGGGCGGAGATCGCCCAATGATGGGTGGGACCGTCGATATAAAGCCACAAATTGGGGCGTTCCCCCATGATCCGGTCGAACGAGGGATCGTTCCTGGAGAGACCATCAAAAAACTGCCTCGCCGAGGAATATTGCATTGTCGAGGTCCCAGCGCTCCCCCTGTACCTGCCGTTCCACAGGTTGATCAGCCCGCCGAAATCCGTCGGCCGCGAAAAATCCACGGAATTCAGCAGCGGGAATTCCGGAGGGATTTTCCGCGCCTGGTAATAATCGCTCCAGTGCGCCTGCTTTTCTGCAATGGCTTTCACACCGTCGGCCGGTTGGCTGTTCAACATGGACGCAGAATTGCCATAATGTCCGGGCGAATAGGCCAACACGGAGGAGCCGTCGGGGCTCAGCCAGCGGTAAAATCCTTCATGATAGCGGCTGATGACCATGTAAGGAATGCCAGCTTTGCTCAAAATCTGCTGCATTTGGAGCGCCCGGCCGGGAACATCCGGGTTGAAATAGACCGCGGCGTCGCAGCCGGGGAAATTCTTTTTAATCCATTTTCGGCCGAAATAGGTCTGACGCACGAGCTGTTCCCCCGAAAGCAGCGACTCATAGGGCTGGTTGAACGTCGCCCCCCACTCCATCCGGCCGTTTTTCGTAAATTGCAGAATGGCGTTCTTCCGGTCGGGGTGCCGCTCGATATATTCCATCAGGTTCAGCATGTTCTCCATGACAAAACAGTAGTCCGGATTCTTGGCCATCATCTCCAGGGCGGGCGTTATGCACTGGAGGTCGCGGTATTCCATGCATTTCTGGGGGCTATCCATCCAGGCAATGTCCTGATGGCTGGAGGAGATGATGCGGAGCCTCCCGTCGTTGTCGAAAACCGTTTTTGGCGCGGCGGCCTGGTCGCCTGAGTTTTCCTTGGTTCCTGCCACCGGTGCGGAAAAAAGAACGAAAACAAAAAAGAATACCGTTAATTTTTTGCGCATGTCTTCCTCATTTTTACCAGGTAGATTTTTATTTGTTTAAGATCGAGAGGTCGGGCGACAACAGTCGCCGGATGTTCGGGTCGTTCATATTTTCCGGCGTGGCCAGGAACACACCGGTGTCGATGTTCTTTTCATAAGGCTCTTTCTTTAAATAGGCCGCGGCGGTGCGCACGCTTTGGTATCCCATCCGGAACGGGTCTTGAAGAACAAGCCCGAAAATCTCCTTCTTTTCGAGGGCTTCGATGAGCTTTTTGGAGGAATCGAACCCGACATGGATGACCTTTCCGGCCAGGCCGTGGTCCTGGAGCGCCCGCAGGCATCCGAAGGTTGAGGATTCGTTGGGCGTGAAGATGGCCTCGACATCGCTATACCTGGCCAGCAAGTTTTCGCTCGTCTGATAGGCTGTTTCGGTGCCGACGCCCGCGTATTGATTGTCCGAGAGAATTCGGATTCCCGGAAACTCGGAACGGATCGTCTGCAAAAATCCTTCTTCTCGCTTGGTCGTGCCCTCCACGCCTTCCTTCAACCGAATCAGAATCAGCTTCCCTTTGCCTTTCATCAGCGAGCCGATATAATTGCCGGCGATCATCCCGCCCTTATAATTATCCGTCGCGATAAAGGCCACGTGATAGTCGCCCTGCAGGGCTGAATTGAAAATGATGGTCGGGATGCCAAGCTTCTTAGCCTCGACAACAGGACGGACCAGAGCTCGATCATCCATGGGCGTGAGGACGAGGGCGTCGATGCCGGCGTTTGTCAGAGTCTCGACAACCTGGATTTGTTCGTTCCGATCATCCTCCTTCAGAGGGCCCTTCCAGATGATCTCGATTCCCAGCTCTTGGGCCGCCGTCAAGGCCCCGGCATGGATGGCTTTCCAGAATTCGTGGGTCGTCCCCATCGGAATCACGGCCAGCGTCAGATGCTTTTTTGACTGTCCCGTGGCGCGGCCCGACCCCTTGCAGCCGCTCATCAGGATTCCCTGGCTGAACGCGATGAAAACAAGCATCCATAAAACGACGGAACGGCTGGCTTCGAATCTCAATCCCGGTTTTTTATCTTGAATCGCAAATGACATAAGAGAATCGCTTATTCATTAACACAGGAAGAGTCTGAAGTCAAAGAATCCCAGGGGAGAACGGGACTCTCCTCTCCAGAAAAACATTTGCCCTTTGGCAAGGCGGTGAATATAATGCCTGTGCGGCGCACAAAACGGATCGGCGTGCAAGAACAAAAAGAAACCAAGACAAAAACCGGCGGCGTCCGTTGGACGATCTGCGCCCTTCTCTTCTTCGCGACGACAATCAACTACATCGACCGCCAGGTCTTAGGCATCCTGGCTCCCCACCTCCAGAAGGTCATCGGCTGGAGCGAGATTGATTATGGCTACATTGTGGCGGCCTTCCAAATCGCCTACGCCCTCGGGCTGCTTCTATTCGGCCGCTTCATCGACAGATTCGGAACAAGGATCGGCTATGCACTCTCGATCGCCCTCTGGAGCGTGGCAGCTATGGCCCATGCTGCAGCCCGGAGTGCGTTTGGGTTCGGTGCGGCCCGCTTTATGCTGGGCCTTAGCGAAGCCGGAAACTTTCCCTCTGCCATCAAGACCATCGCCGAGTGGTTCCCGAGAAAAGAGCGGGCGTTGGCCACGGGTATTTTCAATGCCGGCTGCAACGTGGGCATCTTGACCGCCTCCGCCGTCGTTCCCTGGCTGACCCTTAAATTCGGCTGGCCTGCGGCGTTTCTTGCCACAGGCTCCATCGGGTTCGTCTGGGTTATTTTCTGGCTTCTGATCTACGATGTCCCCGAAAAAAAGAAGGCTCTCCGAGAGAGAGAGCTCGCCTATATCCTGAGCGACCCGCCGGAGCCTGCGCCAGAAAAGATTGGATGGCTGACTCTCCTGAAATACAGGCAAACCTGGGCCATCGTCCTGGGCAAGTTTCTGACCGACCCGATCTGGTGGTTCTATCTTTACTGGCTGCCCAAGTTTCTCAACAAACAGTTCGGCCTGACCCTCACCAGGCTCGGTCCGCCTCTTATCGCCATCTACATCATCGCCGATGTCGGCAGCGTCGGCGGCGGCTGGCTGTCGTCTGCTCTCATCAAGAAAGGATGGACGGTCAACAGAAGCCGTAAAACGGCCATGCTGATCTGCGCGATATGCGTTGTTCCTATCACGATCGTTTCGGCCGCGCCGAGTGTCGTCAGCGTGGTCCTGATTTTTGGCTTGGCGGCGGCTGCCCACCAGGCCTGGTCGGCTAACATCTTCACGTTCGCCTCCGATATGTTCCCTAAAAAAGCGGTCGGGTCGGTGACCGGACTCGGAGGGATGGCGGGCGCTGTGGGCGGGATGTTGTTTTCCGCTTTGGCCGGCCACGTATTAGAACGGACGGGAAGCTATTTCATCCTATCCATCATCGCCGGCTCGGTGTATCTCATCGCTTTGGCCGTCATCCAGATTCTGGCCCCAAAATTGGAGCCCGTCAAATTTTAAAATCTATGAAGGAAACCCTGAAAAAGAGTTACCTTCTAAGAGTATCCCCCCGGACACTCTTGGAGGAGGACCCTTTCAAAGGTTCCCCCTCCAACGGGCGGCGGGGATACCCGCCCGCCCTGCCACCCCTCCGAGGAGCATCCTCCCATGAATTCGTCGTCAAATGCTCCTTGGAAGGATGGCAGGGAGCGGAGCGACCGTTGGAGGGAAACCCTAGAAAAGGGTTTCCTTCCAAGAGTATCCCCCCGGACGATTCATCGTCAAATGCTCCTTGGAAGGATGGCAGGGAGCGAAGCGACCGTTGGAAGGAAACCCTAGAAAAGAGTTTCCTTCCAAGAGGATCCCCCTGACGATTCATCGTCAAATGCTCCTTGGAAGGATGGCAGGGAGCGAAGCGACCGTTGGAAGGAAACCCTAGAAAAGGGTTTCCTTCCAAGAGTATCCGTAGTTCCCCTCCAAAGTCGTCTTTGTTATAATGAGGGCCATGGAAGTCATCATCCAGACTGATATGCAGCAGGCCAGCCTGGTCGGAGCCAAAATCATCGCCAGGTTTGTTCGGGAAAAACCTCAAGCCGTCTTGGGCTTCGCCGCGGGAAAAACGCCTCTCGCTCTCTATCAATTTCTAGTCGAAATGCACCGCCGGGAAGGGCTGGATTTCAGCCGGGCGACCGCCTTCAACCTCGATGAATACATCGGCCTGGATCCTGCGCACAAGGCATCCTTTCACAGCTATATGTGGAAATACATATTCAGCCAGATCAATATCCACAAAGAAAAAATCCATATTCCGGATGGGCTGGCATCCGATATTCCCGCCACTTGCCGCGAATTCGAGGAGACGATCAAGGCCGCGGGCGGAATCGACATTCAGATCCTCGGGATCGGCGGGGACGGCCACATCGGGTTCAATGAGCCGTCGTCCTCTTTGACATCAAGAACCCGGATCAAGACGCTGACCGCCGAGACGCGCAAAGACCATGCGGCCGATTTCGGTGGCGAGGCGAATGTCCCCTATCATGTCATCACCATGGGCCTGGGAACGATCATGGAAAGCCGGGTATGCCTGCTCATGGCGTTCGGGGAGAAAAAAGCTCAGCCGATCGCCCAGACGATCGAGGGACCGATCACAGCCATGGTCCCGGCCTCGGTCCTTCAGCTCCACCAAAAGGTCATCATCATCCTCGACGAGGACGCAGCGGCCGGTCTAAAAAAAGCCGACTACTACAGGTGGGTTTATGCCCATAAGCCCGACTGGCAAAAATATTAGGGGTCAAACCTACTCATTACGCATCTCCCCCCTGATGAATACTACGTAACGAGTAGGTTTGACCCCGGTTATCATTTTTGCATCCAGCTTGAAAATTCGGCCATCGGCTGCCGCAGCCCAAACCAAGCCATCAAAAACGGCGGGCTGGCTGACAAATGACTTATGATCTTTCTCTTCGGTTACCGGACCGGCCGGAGACGGACAAGGACAACGCCGTGGCGGGCGACGGCAGCCTGTAACTCGTCCTCGAAGCCGCCGATGTCGATCTGCCTCCAAAGGTCGCGAACCTGTTGTTTGCCTTTGATGCCAAAGTCCGTCCATCTAGCCGTGACAACGGAAACGGAAGGGCCGCGGTTGAACAATCCCACGGCCAGCGAGCCGTCTTCCATTTCTCTTGCCCAGACTTCCAAATCGCCTTCTTTCGCCACCCGCCGCCCCGGCTTTCCCAGTGGGTCTTGGTCAACGTCGAGGACTTCGTCATTGGTGAGCAGGTTGAGCGTAAAATCGTCCAGCCGTGTGATGTCGCCGCTGAAGATCAGCGGCGCGGCCAGCAGGCACCAGAGCGAGACATGCGTATACTGTTCGTTGGGCGTTAAGGGCGAGGGAGCGGTCTGCCCTTTCCAGTTGCTCAAATAGCCCAGCAGCAGATAATCGGGGTCATTCCAGGCGCCCGGGCCGCCGAATTTATAAAGCTCATTTTTTGCATAAACATCGAAGCCGTCGCGGAACAGCGCTTGCGGGATGCCCTCGAACGAACCGCCCAGGTCGCCCGCAGTGCGCCAGCTGTTGCCTCCGACCTCCCTTCCCCATTCCCAGACATTGCCCATGCCGTATTGGCAAAGGTTGAGCACGATGTCCCGCTTTTGCTTTTTGAGGATGCCGCTGATGAGACGATAGGGCTTCTGGAACTCTTCGCGGCTCTTGTCCTTGGCGATGTCTCCGTACGAGCACCAGTCATATTTAAGGAAATCAAACCCCCATTCGACAAAGCGCTCGACATCGAGCTCCTCGTGCTGGTAAGCGGCGACATGCCCGGCGCAGGTGGTCGGCCCCGGCGAGGTATAAATGCCGGCCTTGAGGCCTTTGGAATGAATGTCGTCGGTCAGGGCTTTCATGTCCGGAAAACGTTTGTTGGCATTGACTTTGCCTTTGGCATCGCGCGGCTCGCCCTGAAGCGTGGCGTCGTTCGAGCCGGGCTTGACCGCCCAGCAGTCATCGATATTCACGTACATGTAGCCGTGGTTGATCATGCCGCTCGAAACCATGGCCTCGGCGGCATCACGCATGATCTTATCCGTGACGTGGTTCTCCCAGACATACCAGCTGTTCCAGCCCATGTGCGGCGTGAGGGCGAGCGTTTCGCCGCAGACGAGCTTGAACTTTCTCTCGGCCGTGCCATGTTTATTCGAGGCTTTGAAGGTGACGGTATATTCGCCGGGCGCGTCCAATCGGCCTGAGATGCGGCCCAAATCGGGATCGACAGCCAGGCCGGCCGGAAGGCCTTCAACCGCGAACGTCATCGGCCTTTCTCCGGTGGCGGGAATTGTGAACAGGAACGGCGAGCCGGGCCTGACGCCGAAGATCTTCGCACCGTTAATGCGCGGCGCCGGCCCAGGCTTGGGTGTTAGGATGACCGCGTCTTCTTTAAAGTTTGGGAAAGCATGGGTGGAAGCCGTTATCGTAGAAAGAAAAATAAACGCCAAAATGATTTTCTTTTCTGTTTTTCTGCCATGCATCTTAATAGACTCCTTTCATGAGATATCTAAACTTGCCCCGGTGCGGCTGGCGCCGAACCGGAGCTGGTCGGCGACAGAACCTGCACCACTTCACACACGCCGATGACCATATTGCTAATTTTCGATCCGGAAGACATAGGCATACATCTGCTCCGAAGCAACTTTTTTAATAAAGACATTCCTTGGCGGCTTCGGCAAAGTCAACAAGATGCTCCACGGGCGTCTCAAAAAAGTGGTCGGAGGCAGAGCAGATATAGCCGCCTTCCCGGCCGACCGTCTCAAACAGCTTGGATACGGCCTTCCGGATCTGCTCTTTCGTCCCGATAGTTAAGATGTTGTGCTGGTCCACTCCGCCGATCATGGCCAACCTGTTCCCGATCTTTCTCTTGAATTCCCAGGGCTCCTGGTTGCCGCCGATACTGGGCGGCGCCAGGGTTTCGGAGACATCACAATGGTTCTCGACAATCATGTCCTCGATCCCCAGGGTCCCTCCGCATGTATGGTAGGTAATCTTAAAGCCAAGGTCATGAAGAGCATCGTGCATGATCCGGTCGTAGGGAAGGCAGAATTCCTTATGCAACTTCGGTGAGACGAGCGTCGAAGACGCCGACCCCCCGCCCGTTTCGACCAGGTCGAATCTGGCGCCTTTCATGGATTCGATGAATTGCATCTTCTTGTCCAGGAGAATCCGAAGAAGCTCATGCACCCAGGCCGGCTTGTCGAAGGTGGCCATGATGAGGGCGTTGATGTCATAAAGGCAGGCGGCATGCTGCCAGCAGCCCGCCTGGTCGCCCCAGACAAACCCGCGGAGAATGCCTTTGTCGCCGACATCGTCATAAGCCTTTGTGACAAGCTTTTTATCCAGGCGCGGTACGGGCATGTATTTTTTGATCAGGCTGATATCGCTGTCACGCTTGATGAGATAGTCCGCAATCCAGGTCGTCTTCTTGTCGCCCTCGGTATTGTAGGTGAGGACGCCTTCAGGCGTTTCGATAGTGTGATGGACGACACGATGGTCGGGATCGTCGCTCACGATTTTGGCGACATCATTCCAGGCGGACGTATTGAGCTTCGCAAAATCCGCATCCGCGACCCAGAACTGGGCCATGGACTCGAAATACTGGATCTGAGCGTCCAGGCCGGTTCTCCGGAAGGCCTCGAGCTCGCTCATCCCGCTCATATGCGTATCCAAGTGATATTTCTGCCATTGGTGGATCGAGACCGGAAGCCGGTCCGGCTTTTCCTTATGAATGGCCGTCATCATCCTGTCTTTGGAGGTCATGACTGATCTCCTTTCCCCAATATTTCGAGCGATAACCACTTCCTCATTTCGGCCCGCACCACGAATTTTTATTGAAATTCCCCGGCGCGTCAATAGGAATATTTTTGTGGACGCCTGTCAAGTCATATAAGAATCTAACCGAAGCGGGATACATCTTATCACATAAGAATCTAACCATGCTTGACCTCCAGGAGGGGGGCTCCTTTTTGCGGACGGACATAGACTTTAATGCCCTGCAGATTGGCGATAGCTCGGAGAATTTGTTTTTCCACGGACGAGATTCCTTTCAGCGGCTGGGTTTCTTTTGGGGGAAGTTGGGGCCGATAATGGGCCAGGCTCCAGATGTTGGAGAGCTTGAGGTTGATGATCTTGGATAGGGCAAACGGATCGAGTTGGCGCCGGAGGTGCTGGAGAGCCTCGATTGTCTTTGGCTGGAGATGAGGATCTGTGGCGGAGAGAGTGAGGAGGCGATCGAGAGGCGTTTGAGGCCGATCATAGACACGACGCAAGCGGGAACCCTTTCGGGTGACCTGGACGAGCTTGACCGAAGGTTGGAAGAGATTCATATAGAGCCGCAGCTCGTTGGCGTAAAGGTCGTTCATGGCGTGGACAGCTTCTGGGGAATCGTAGCGGTCCCAACCGATGAGTTTGCGGACATGGGTCCAGTTTTTCTGCTCGATATGGGCGTTGTCGTCTTTTTTATAGGGTCGGCTGCGGGAGAAGTGGATCTGGCGCTCCGCACAGTATTTTTCGACATGGTAGTTGATGAACTCGCTGCCGTTGTCAACGTCCAGTCCTCGGAGGGGAAAGGGGAACCCCTGGCGCATCTCTTCCAGTCGGTCCACGATGCCTTGTTCCCCTTTTCCCATGGCCGCCCGGCTCTCGGTCCAGGTGGAGACGATGTCGGTCAGGTTGAGGGTCTGGAGGAACTCGCCCTCGCCGCTGCGGCCGCTGTGAGAGACCAGGTCCATCTCGATCCAGCCGGCCTCATGGACGTCGGAAAACTCGGTCCTCACGGGAATCTTGTGCCGCAGCAGTGTTCCGGGTTTGGTCCGGCCATAGAGCCGCCGTTTCATGGCAGTCTTTTTGTCCTTCAACGAGCGATCGATGGTGCTGGCGCTGATCCTCAGAAGCTTTTCTTGCTCCTCAAGCGGGAGACGGTAGCGGCTCCGGATCCAGGGCAGCCAGAGGCGAAAAATCTCCTGCAGCCGGACCGACCAGGGATAGCCGGACGCCTTCCAAACGGCCTGCACCACATCCAAGACTCTCCCCGTATAAAGCTTTTCCTTGTGGCGTTTTCGCTTGATCATGCCCCGTTCGAACCCACCCTGATGGATCTTCCAGATCGCATATTTTCGATTCAGACGGCACATCCTACAGAGCTCATCGAGGATCCGGCTTTTTTCCTGCTTTGTCGCTCTCAGGTACCGTTCCTGAACCGATTGAATATAACCCATGCGAAACTCCCGAGTCATGACCTAACCTCCTTACCAAGGAAGTCAGGTTATCACGACAGCCAAAATATCCCTCCTTTTTCGGTTAGATTCTTATATGACAAGATATATAGCCCCATGGTTAGATTTTAGATGACTCGATACGGGACGTTGCAGCGGATAGAAAATATGCGTAAAATATATGAATCGCCAGAGTGAGCCCTGAGAAATGAGGAGGGGAATATGGAAAGCATCATCTATATCGTAGTCGCAGTCATCGTCGTTATCTTTTTCAGCGGGATCAGGATCGTACGGCCGACGCACCGGGGACTGATCGAGCGCCTGGGCAAATACAAGAGGTTTGGCCGCCCCGGCTTTAACTGGATTATCCCGATCATCGACAGGCTGTTCCAGATCAACATCACCGAAGTCATGGTTGACGCTCAACCCCAGGAAATCATCACCAACGACAATTTAAACGCCAGGGTCAACGCCCAGGTCTATTTCAAGGTCAAAGAAGACGAGGAAAGCGTCAAGAATTCCACGTACAACGTCAACAACTACCAGTGGCAGATTGTCAACCTGGCTCGGACGACCCTCAGGAACATCATAGGGACGCTGACCTTGAAATCCGCCAACAGCGAACGCGGTAAGATCAACTCCGAGCTCCAAAAGACATTGCGGGAGGAAACGAGAAGCTGGGGCATCGAGATCGTCAGGACCGAGCTCAAAGAGATCGACCCGCCGAAGGACGTCCAGGAGACCATGAACAAGGTCGTCAAGGCGGAAAACGAGAAGATCGCGGCGATCGACTTTGCCACAGCGACGGAGACGGTGGCAGACGGCGCCCGGCGCGCTGAGATCAAGAAAGCTGAGGGGATCAGGCAGGCCAGGATCCTCGAGGCCGAAGGAGATGCCCAGGCCATCAAACTGGTCAACGAGGCCGCCAATCAATACTTCATCGGCAATGCCCAGCTGTTGAGAAGGCTGGAAATGGTGGAGAAAGCCCTGGCCAATAACGCCAAGATCGTCGTCCCGGCCAATACGGAATTGATCAACGTGATCGGAGAGCTGGCCGGCGGCATCCTCCCCATGGCCAAGAAAAGCGCCGGATAAGAAAGCGCTCCACTTATTCACGCGGAGAAAGAAGGATCAAACTTATCCTCATATTTTGTGAAATTGTCCAGCTTTTATTTTTTCTTTAAAAATTCGAGGAATTGCCGGACCTGAGTGGCCTTCTCCGAATTTTCGCCGTACTTGAGGTAGCTTTCAAAGGTGGCTATGGCCTCCGCGTTATTGCCCATGGCCAGGTAGGTTAGGCCGAGCTGATAAATGGCGTCGAGGAAATCCTTCTGGATCTCGATGGCCCGTTTATAGTACTTCAGGGCGTCCTGGTACTTGGACTGGCTGTAGAGGCTCGAGCCGATGTTGAACAGGACCATCTGGTCGCTGATTTTCTCGAAATCAACCTTGTTGTACCATTCCATGGCTTTCTCATTCTCCCCCCGGTTGGCATAGCAGTTGCCGATGAGGGTGATGATTTCGGGGTTGGTCGGTTCTTTCTCCAAGATTTTCTGGTAACACTCCTCGGCCTTGTCATATTTCTGGAGCTCGAAATAACAGTTGCCGATATTCTTGTTGATGATGGTGACGTCAGGATTTTTAGCCAGAAGTTTTTCGTAGGCCGAGGCCGCCTCCTCGAATTTTTTCTCCCCGAAAAGTATGTTCCCCGCGTCCAGGCCGGCCTTGAGCTCATCGGAAATGACCGGGCCTTCGATCTTCTGGAGTTTGGTCGAGATAGGCGGGTTTTGAAAGTTTTCCATGATCGTCGTGCTGATTTTCTTGGGCATGTAGCCGGCCATCTCGAAGTCGATGTTCCAGCCGCCGCCGCGCACATAGTTGGCTTTCCACTCGCCCTTAGCGTCTGTTACCTCCTCGAATCCGGCTGCGCCTTTTTGAGAGTAAAGTTTGACCTTCACGCCTGCCAGCGGTTTTCCGTCCTGGTCGATGACCACACCCGTCATTCGTCCCTGGCCTCTATAGCTCTGCGGGTAAACTAGGACGGCCGATAAAAATAAAAGGATCATTAGGGAAATCCTGACTTTTTTCATCAAAATCCTCCTTTCTTATTCTACCACTTTCAAGGGAAAATAAAAAAAAGCCCCTTCCGGGTGAACCCGGAAGGGGCTTTGAACTCGTGCGGGAGAACGGCTTAGAAGGTGAACCGAACTCCGAACCTGAACACTCTGGGGTTGAGGATGCGCTGAGTCACCATGTAATTGGTGGCCGTGATCAGACCGACTTGGGCCAGGGTCGTGTTGGAATTCAGGGCGTTGAAGGCGTCTGCGGCGACGACAACGGTCGTCGCTTCAGTGATCTTGAAGACTTTCTCCACCCTGAAGTTGAACTCTGTAAAGTTGGGAAGACGGGTGTCTCCGAATAGGCCGCCGCCGCCGACAAGCCCATACAAGTTTCTTCTCCCGATCCTGGGCATAGAGACCTGGACATAAGTCGGCAGGACATAGCCTTCCCTTGCTAGAAATGTGAAACTGGCGTTGAGTCCAAAGGGGAACTGGTAGAGGCCGGTGAGTTTTCCCATCCAGCGGGAGTTGACAAAAACGTCGGTGAAACCGGAACCGCCGCTCTGCGGAGCCTCCAACCCCCCGTCATAGTAGGCAACATTGGACGGGTTCAAATAGTCGCCGCCGTAGAAGTATTTCCAGTCCATATAGGTGATCGAGCCGTCCAGCATCCAGTTGTTGGATAGCCTCTTTTTCAGCACGAGCTCCCCTGCAATGTACCGGGTATACGAATTCTCGGAATTCGTCCTGTAGGTGGCCGAGGGATACGCGTAACGTCCGTAGTAGTCTTTGTCGATTTGGCTGCTATGTCCGGCGATATAATAATTGTCCTTGGTTTCGATCGATCCGTCGGACATGATTCCCTTGTCCCAGGTCAGGTTGTGGCCCTTCTTGTAGAAAAACTCGACTCGGGCCACGAAATCGGAGATGATTTCCTTCTCGAAGGACACCGAGAGTTCATCCAGGACGGGCGAGGTATAATTGGAATCGACTTTATTGAAGGGTGTTGAGCTGAGGGGATTGGCGAGGTCGAAACCGGAATAGTAGGACCAGCCGTCAGGGTTAAGAGGATCCACGGTCGGCTCGCTCGTATCCCAGTCCGTGCCGAAAAGCTCGTCGGCTTGGAGTTTTTTGTCTCCATTTTTATCCACCCAGCGCAGGTCGATCTCGCGCCAGCCGAGCGGGTTGATAAATCCGCCCAGGCTGTAGCCGCTCTGGGAGCCATACCGGGCCAGGTTGAGCTTGAAGACGTTTTTGCCGTCGCCAGTCAGGTCATAGATCAGGCTTAGCCTGGGAGAGAGCGTATTCAAAGTCTTCGGTGGTTTGGCCTCGGTCAGAGTGATATCACCCAGATACTGGGAAAGCCACGGGGCTGCGGGCTGCTTCTCATTCTTGGCTCTGGAGTCTTCGATGTCGAAGCGGAGCCCGAGGTTCAGCGAGAATTTGCCCCAGGTCATCGTGTCCTGGGCGAACACGGCGTACTTGGCCAGCCACAAATTCAGAAGATAATCCTGGTGCAGCCAGACCTCGGTCCAGCCTCCCCCATAATCGACAACCTCATAATTATCCTGGTACAAATCATAGGTCGAGACCGTGGATTGGACATAGTCGGCGCCGAACTTGATTTCGTGATTGGCCCCTAGGAACGTCCTCAACAAACAGGTTTCCGTTGAAATTGATGTTGAACGTGGGCCGGACCGTTCCGTAGTCATCGACGTTGCCATAGTGCCATTCGGACGGAGAATACGTCCGCCACTCAACGGGGGCCTGCCCAAAGGGTTGCCTTGATCCAAGAGCCGGGTGCAGGTAGAAGGTGTTATGGGAATAGATCACTTTCGCGTTGAGGAAGAGGTTCCCGAACATCTGTTCGAGTTCGCCCTTGACGATGTAGGTCGGCCCGTCCTGGTTATAGAGCGTTTCCGGTGCCTGGTAAGAAGAGCCCCAGGAGGTCCTTCCGAACTTGACCTTGCTGTCGTACTCGAGGAAGCCGCTCGCCCGGGTGTTCTTGGACAGCTGGAAATCCAGCTTGGCATAACCGGACTGCAGCCAGGTGTCATCTTTGGCCCCGGAAATAGTCAACGTGTGGAGGTCCTGGATACCCCAGGAACCATAGAACCAGGCGTGGTCCTTGATAAGCGGTCCGCCGAAATTGGCGCCATAAAGATAGATCCTGTTGATTCCGGGTGGCTGGAATCCCTGGTTTTTGAGCTCAGTCGTGAAATTTTTGGACTGCCAGTTCTTGTCCTCGGCATCCATATAGAAAGATCCGGAAAAGTTGTTTCCGCCCCTTTTTGTGACGAAATTGATCTGGACTCCCCCCGTCTGGGTACGGACATCGTTGTTTCCGTAATTGATCTGCAATTCCTCGTAGCTTGCCAAGTTGAGGTAAGCAGGTGCCGCGCCGAGAGCGGAATAGTCGGTGATGTTGGCGCCGTCCACGTTCCAGGTCTGGTCTCCGCCGGAGCTTCCGTGTCCGTAGTAAGCTGACTGCTGGCCTGCGTCACTTCCGCCAACGTCTTCCCGGTCGATCATCATGCCGGGAGCCAAGGCCATCATGACCCAGGGGTTCCTGGATGTGGGCAAGGACATGATTTGATCCGAAGTAACGTTGACACCCACCTGAGTTCTCTTGGCGTCGATGACCGGGGTTCTTCCCACGACCGTGACTTCCTCAGCCAGTTTGGCTTGCTCCATCCTGACATCGTAGATAACGTCTTTCCCGTAAGAAATGACCTGTTTCTCGCGGAGGATTGTCTTGAAACCCAGGAGCTCGAATTTAACCGTGTAGTCGGACGCCACGGGCAGGTTGAGGAACCTGAAATTGCCCTTTTCAGAAGTCACGGTTGTCCGGGGGGGTGTTTTGGAGCCGGTCAAGGTGACGTTAACACCGGGAAGAGGATTCCCTTCCGGGTCGGTGACCGTGCCCTTGACGGCGCCGTAATCCTGAGCGAAGGAGAAGGCCCCCGCGAGACACAACAAAATGAGTAAGCTAAAAGCTTTTTTCAATTAGCCCTCCTTTTTTACCTCTGTGCGAGGTGTCCCATTTTTCCTTCCTTGGAGTGAAAGACTTCACTCAACCTATTCCCTTAAAAATAGACATTCTCCGGCCTGATAAACCACCTCCTTTTAATCATATGCATTTCTTTTGCTTATCCATGCTGCAACATATGTGCCAAGTATCCTTTTGAGACCATATAACTTTAATTCCTTATTTATCAATAAATTAAGGAACTGCATCCGGCGACCGCTCCCTAAGCAAAATCCAAATATTTGTATATCTTCCAAAAATATGGATTATTTATATATTTTTGCCAGGAAGGCGATCGTCCCGAAAGCACCGGGCAGCTCAGTCTCTTTAAAGAAACGTCTAGCGTTTCCACATCTGGATCGCTTTTTGAGCGATCTGCCGCTGCTCCGCGCTCAACTCATTTCCATGTTGGGATAAACCCATCTCCATATTCTTCAAGGCTTCTTCCACTTTATTGTTTTTAGCAAGGATCAGGGCGTAATCAAAGTAGTACTTTCCCCTGGGCTCGAGCTCGATGGCCCGCCGCATCAATTCCTCGGCTTTCTCCGATTTCCCATACTTGGCCGTGAACAGGCCGATCTTAAAGAGCAGGCCGCTGTCCCGCTGAACGTCCTCGTTCCCCAGGAGCTCTTCATAGGCCGTCATGGCCGAGGCATAGTCTTTCTGGGAGATGAGGAGTTCCGCGTATTTGATCTTTAATAGGATATTCTGAGGCTCAATCTCCAGCGCCCTGCGGAAATAGGAAATGGCCTCCGGAATCTGCTTTTTCCTGACGGATATTTCACCGAGAATGATGTAGGCGCTCGAAAACAGGGGGTTGACCTTCAGGAGTTCGCGGCATTTCAGTTCGGCATCCTGGTCCTCGTTCATCTGGAAGGCGTTCAGAGCATAGAGGATATAGAAACGGTCAACCCTCGGAAAATCGGCCATCGCTTTTTTCAACACGTCCATGGCCTCTTTTTTTTGGTTCTTCTTCATCCGGATGAGATACTCCGCGTCATAGAGCGCGGGGGTCTTGACTCCGGAATACTGATTGACCAATTGCTTAAGACGCGATTCGGCCGCATCCGCGTTCCCTTCCTTGGCCTCGTCGTAGCAGGCTCTCGTCTCATTATCCAGGACAATCCCCGTCTTCGGGTCAACGGCCTTTGAGGACTTGTTGGAAGACGAGGATATATAGCCGAGAGCCTGAAGGCGCTCCCGGTCCTCCGCCGTCAATTCTCTCCGGGAATCGATGTTCCGGTCGGAGAATTCCGTGACGAGCCGCCTTAAGTCGCCGTCCAATTTCCGGACCAAGTCGTTTCTTTCCTGGACCAGATTGTGACTTTCCTCTTTGTCATAGTCCAGGTCATAGAGCTCGGGTTGAGGCAAAGAAATATATTTATGGTGGCCGGAGATGAGACCCGTCAGCGGGGCCCAGTTCATCTCTTCCTTCCCGAACATGCTCTCGATATAGAATGCTCTCTCCGTTTTATCCGGTCTGCCTTGAAGCAGGCCGACCAAGCTGAGGCCCTGGACACTTTTCGGAGTATCCAGACCGTAGAGCTCGCAGAGCGTGGGAAAAAGATCAACCAGATTCACTCTCTGTCGGACCGATCGCGCTTCCGGAAACAATCTTGGATTGTAAAAAATCAGCGGGACTTTCAGGACTTCCTCATAACAGAAGACTCCGTGTTTGAATTCCCGGTGCTCGCCAAAAGCCTCGCCGTGGTCACCGCAGATGACGATGAGCGTCTGGCCGAGGATCCCCTTATTCTCAAGGTCCTTGATGAGCTGGCCGATGGTGAAATCGACGAAGGCGACTTCCCCGGAGTACAACCCCTCGGCATCATTCTTGAACTGGGCGGCAAAATCTTGAGGAGGCGTATAGGGGGCATGGGGATCATAAAAGTGAAGCCAGGCGAAAAACTTCCGGTCGTCCCGTCTGGCAAACCATCGGCGGAATTTTCCCAACACCTCGCTCGCGCTGATTTCGGAACTGAAGTTATTATAGATTTTATGAGTGTCGAGCGTATCGTCGTAAAAATCAAAACCGTGGTTCAGGCCGAATTTGGAAAGCAAGACAAACGCACCCACAACCGCGGCAGTCTGATACCCCTGTTCTTTCATCTTCTCAGCCAGGGTCATCTGGCTGGGATTCAAAAAATAGCTGCCGTTGTTTCGGACATTATGGCCGATGGGGTACCGTCCCGTAAACATTGAGCAATGCGATGGCAGCGTTAAGGGGACCGGAGTATAGCAGTTCTCAAAAGGATCCCCGGCTGGCCAGGTCATCCATGACCGGTGTTCGGGCCGTCCGGCTGCCATAGGCACCCAGGTGGTCGGCGCGACAGGTATCGATGGTGATAAAGAGCAGGTTGAGTCCTGCGGCTCTCATTTCCTTTTTGGATTTCAGGACGAAGACGGCGACGACGGAGGCCGCGACCAACACGGCAATTAAAGGCAGGACCAGACTTTTTTTCATCCGTTCACGTTTGTGCGTTTCAACCAAAATGTATCCCAAGCCTTAAATCCCTGTCAATAGCGTGGGCTCTCCGTCGGTCCCCTCCTTGACATTTCATCCCCTAGCCCGCATATCAGGTTTGCCTATCGCAATGACATTCGTCCGCTGGATGTGATAAAATCTTCTACGATGTCTCCGGCTGCTCACGGGTGGAAATATCTTTTATTTATGGCCCTTTTTCTAATTTTCATTAATATTCCTGCTCTCCGCGCCCAAAGCCTGAAAGATCGTCCCAACGTTCTCCTCATCACGATCGACACGCTGACTCCCGACCGGCTGAGCTGCTATAACAGCGCCGTGCTCAAAACGCCGAACATCGACGCTCTGGCGCAAAGAGGATTCCTGTTCTGGCGGGCCTTCGCCCACAATCCTTTGACTCTTCCATCCCACGCCAATATTCTCTTGGGCCTGACGCCGCTCGTCCACGGCGTCCACGACAACGCCAATTTTATCGTCCGCAAGGAATTGACAAACCTGGCTGGCTGGCTGAAGGGCCGGGGGTATGCCACAGGAGCATTCGTCGGAGCTTTTCCCCTGGATTCAAGGTTCGGGCTGACGACGGGCTTCGATGTCTACGACGACAACTACGGCAGCCAGAGCCCCAACGACCTGACCTTCGTCGAGCGAAAGGCCGAGGTCGTCATTCAGCTCGCCCTTAGCTGGCTTGCCGATCAAGGAGGCCCTTGGTTTTTATGGATCCATCTTTTCGATCCTCACCAGCCTTACGAGCCGCCGGAGCCTTTCCGAACGCAATATAAGGACTCCCCCTATAACGGTGAGGTGGCCTATGTCGATGCCGCCCTGGGGAAACTCTTCGGCTTTCTCAAGGATAAAAATCTCGGCGAGAGAACGCTGACCGTCTTCACCGCCGACCACGGCGAGTCCCTCGGGGAGCACGGCGAGATGACCCACGGCTATTTCGCCTACAACGCCACGCTCTGGGTGCCCCTGATCATATTCTCACCGGGAGGGAAGGCCGGAAGCGCAGCCCAAAATGTGTGCCATATCGATATTTTCCCGACGATCTGCGATCTTCTTGGGATCGAAGCCCCGCCCTCGCTCCAAGGCCGCTCTCTTGCACCGCTCATGAAGGGAAAGGAACTGCCCGCCCGGCCCATTTATTTTGAAGCGCTGACCGCCTACTATAACCGGGGCTGGGCCCCCCTCAGGGGGTATATCGAAGGCCGCGAAAAATTTATGGATTCGCCGATCCCCGAGCTCTTTGATATCGAAACGGATTTTCATGAGCAGAATAACCTGGCGGCGAGCGCCGATCTTGGAACTCAACGGCAAAAATTCGAACGCCTCTTGAAAACGCTCTCCGCTCCGGCCGAAGGGACCGCCCGCCAAAAATTGGACCGGGAAACCCAAGAAAAGCTTCGAAGCCTTGGTTATGTCGCATCTTACCAAGCGCCGGCCAAAAAAAATTTCACAGAAAAAGATGATTTAAAGACTCTTCTCCCCTATCATACCAAATACATGAAGGCCGTCTCGGCTTATTCCAGGGGCCAAATCGAGGAAGGGATTGCGCTGTTAAAGGATATCATCGCCGAACGGAAGGACTTCGACCTCGCTTATACGCACCTTGCCAATTTTTATAAAAAACAAAAGAGGCTCACAGACGCCGTATCGGTCCTCCTCGATGCTTATCAGAACAACCCTTCGAGTTTCCGGATCATGACAACCTACGGTATTTTTCTGGTCGACGCAGGACGTTTTGATGAAGCCATCGGGGTTCTTAAAAAAGGGCTGGCCCTCATCGATTTTGACCCCGAGGTCTGGAACTATCTGGGCGTCGCCTACTGGAGCCAAGGGAACTATGACGAGGCCCGCAAAGCCTATGAGCGCGCCTTGGCGCTGGATAGCAATTATCCCAACCTCATCAATAACCTCGGCTCTCTCCATCTTTCCCTGTTCCTAAAAACCCGGCAACCGGATCCGCTGCGGAAGGCGTTAGATTATTTCAAGCAGGCGATCGCCTTGGACCCGCGTTACCCATCGGCCTATAACGGCCTGGGATCGGCTTTGAAAATGGCCGGAGATGCGGACGGAGCCATTGAGAATTGGAAGAAGGCCGTCGAGCTGAAACCCGACTTCGGCTTTCCTCTTTATAATTTAGGGCTGACGTATTTTGCCCGGGGAGACAAAGCGCTGGCGCTGGATTATTTCATGAAATACAAAAACATGTTTTATGCCGGCCTTCCTGCCCAGGAAAAGGAAAAACTGGATGCCCTGATCCAGAGCTGCATGAAGTAACGTGCATGATCAGCTCCCCTGGCCTTATCCGTTTCTCTTGATGATACAGGAAATAGGAACATGAGCAAACGCCAAATCGGATTTCGAGGTTTTTGGATTATCCTTTTGACGGCCCTGCCGTTCCTCTTCGGTCCGTTGCTTGCTTCCGCCGGCCAGAAAAAAGAACTGCCCTCGCTCAGGGAGAAAGACCTCCCCCTGAAATACCAAGAGTGGCTGAAGCTCGTGAGCTATATCATCCTGCCCGTCGAAAAGGACGTTTTTCTCAAGCTCGCCATGGACAGGGAGCGGGATATCTTCATCGAAACGTTCTGGAAGCAGAGAGACCCGACGCCCAGCACGCCCGAGAACGAGTTCAAGACGGAGCATATCAGGCGCTTTTACTACGCCACCTCGTTTTACAGAAGAGGCACGACGCGCGAGGGCTGGATGACGGACATGGGTCGGACATACATCATCCTTGGCGCTCCGGCCAACATCGAGAGGTTTGAGGGGGTCGCCGGAATTTATTCCTGCCAGGTCTGGTATTATTACGGCGAGGCCGCGAAAAAGCTGCCGACCTATTTTGCCGTAGTTTTTTATCAACCCGGCGGTTCGGGCGAATTCAAGCTTTATAACCCGGCTTCCGACGGGCCGGCCAGCCTCCTCGTGAATACCCAGGGGCTCGACCTCACGAACGGCGAAGCCCTGTATAAAAAAATCAAGGAATTGGCGCCGACCCTGGCCGGGGTCTCCATTTCCCTGATTCCGGGCGAGTATCCCTACGCGTTTCAGCCGTCGCCCCAGTCGAACATTATTCTCAAGGATATTTATGACTCCCCCCGGAAGAACATCAGTGCGGCCTACGCCACCCACTTTCTCAATTACAAAGGGTTTGTCAGCACGGAATACATGACGAATTATATCGAAAGCACGACGCGGACGGCCTTGCTCGAGGAGCCGATTCTGGGCATCCGCTTCCTTCATTTCGCCGTGTCGCCCAAGAGTTTTTCCGTCGATTTCTATGAGCCCAAAAATCAGTATTTCTGCAATTTCAAGATGGACGTGAGCCTGAAGAAAAGCGAAACGACCATCTTCCAGTATTCCAAGGATTTCCCGCTCTATTTTTCGCCCGACCAGGCCGAGAATATCCGGGCCAACGGGCTGTCCGTCCAGGATTCCTTTCCGGTCATCGAAGGGACGTATGAGCTGACAATTCTCCTCCAGAATTCCGTGGGAAAAGAATTTTCAATCTATGAGGGAAATGTGGCCATCCCGGGAGACGAGGGTCCTCCGCAGATTGTCGGGCCGGTCATGGGCTATAAACTCCAAGCCTCTGCGGCGGCCGTCCACGCGGCGTTCAGGACCATGGACAAACAGCTCTCTATCGATCCAAATGCGACAATCAGTCCCCGGGAAGAAGTCGCCTTCCTCGCCGATGCGATCCGCATCCCTGAAGAGCTTTGGAAGAGCGGCGAAGTGGCGGTCCTCATTCGCGGGGTGAAGGGCAAGGACGCCGCGCAAAAGTCGTTCTCGATCAAGCTTTCGAGTTTCCCCAAAAGCGGAGTCATCAATATCGGGCAGGCCGTTCCTGCCGCCGATTTTCCGTCGGATTATTATGAAGTCGTCCTCCATCTCAAAAACGCCGAGGGGAAAATCCTGGATACCAAGACCTCCAATTTCGTCGTCTCCCCCCAGGTGGCCATCCCTCATCCCGTCACACTCAGCAAGGGCTTCCCGCTGGCCAATGTCTTCCTCTATTATTCCTCGCTGGCGTACCAATACGACAAGACCGGAGAGACCGCCAAGGCCGAGGCCTGTTTTGAAAAGTCCCTGGTGCTGAAGCCGGACTCCGTCGAGAACCTCGTCGAATTCGCCAATTTCTTAGTACGGACCGGAAAGTACGAGAGGGCGCTGGCGCTTATCGAGAAGGTTAAGGACGATGCGCGACAGAGGTTCGGCTACTATCTCATCAAGGGCAGGGCCAAGATGGGCCTGGGCCTGTATAAAGAAGCCATAGACTATTTTCTCGAGGGCAACAAAATCTATAACAGCGACACCGGGCTCCTGAATTCCCTCGGCTTCTGCTTCTATCAAACGCGACAAAAGAAGGAAGCGATTGACGCCTTCACCGCCTCGCTTCGCCTGAACCCCAACCAGTCGGACGTCAAAGCCTTGATGGCCAAGATCGAAAAGGAGCTGAAGTAAGCGGGCTGGTCCACCTCTTTGGTGAAGCTTTTCAGTCTCGAACTGATTCTTTCGATAAAATACAAACTGCCTGGAAATGAAGGCCTCCCTTACGAAAAATCTTACGCAAAAACAATATACAGGATGACCATAACCGCAAACAAAACCGCGGCGGCAATGCGGTAATCGAGCGCTCGGGCAGCGAGTCTGCCGCGGAGAGCTTCGAGGGGGCTGGTCCAGACCAGTTTGATGCTTTCCGCCGTGTGAACGTGGGGCTTTTTGAGAGAGACAATCACAAGAATCCCCGAGCAGATCACAAAGAGATAAAATGTCGCCATCATCGAAGGGATGTTCCATCCCGTTTTGTCTTTGAACCAATCCAGGAAAAAGACGGCCAACCCGAGCCCGGAGCCTAAAGAAAGGGTCGCATAAGCCCCCGCGGCCGATGCTTTTTTCCAGAACACGCCCCAGATGAAGACAGCCGTAATGGGGGGCGAGATGTAACAGATGACAGCGACGATCCCCTGGAAAATGCTCTGGAAATGGGAGACAAGCGGCGACCAGAGGATGGCCGCAATCATGGCGATGAACGTGACGACTCGGCCGACAAAAGTCAGCTTTTTTTCCGGGGTATCGGGCTTCCATCGTTTATAGATATCCAGGCTAAAGAGGGTCGCGATGGAGTTCAAAGCCCCCGAGACCGTGCTCATGAGCGCCGCCAGCAGCGCCGCCGCCACAACGCCCTTGAGCCCGACCGGAAGAAGGTTGTTGATCATCACCGAATAGATATCCGCGGAATTTTCGGGCGCCGGCAATTTTCCCTGGCGGGTTAGGCCCAGGGCGATCAGCCCGGGCAAGACAAAAAGAAATACGGGCAGGATTTTGATGAATCCCGCGAACAGCGGGCCCAGCCGGGCCTGTTTCTCATCCTTGGCCCCCAGCACGCGCTGGACAATGGTCTGGTCGGCGCACCAGTACCAAAGGCCGATGATCGGATAGCCCAGGAAGACCGAATACCAGGGTAGGGTCGGTGTCTCCGCCGCCGTCCGCAAGATGGTCAGCTTGACCGGCTCCACCGAAGCCGTAAGGCCGCCCCAGCCGCCGACGGACACAAAACCGATCACCAGGACGCAGGCCGAGCCGAGGATCAAGATGATCGTCTGCACGGACTCGGTCATCACGACGGCCAGCAATCCGCCGATGATGGTATAAGCGCCCGTCAGAAGCGCAGTGAGGATGATGGAGGTGTTGATGTCGATCCCGAACATGCCTTTCAGAACCAGGGCCCCGGCGTATAGAGAGAAACCGATGTGGATGAACACGGCCGAGACGATCGAGAGCACGGCCAGCCAGTCGCGGCAGGCCCGGTTATAGCGCTTTTCTAAAAAGTCCGGGAGAGTCGCGACTCTCGACCGGATGTAGAACGGCGCGAAAAAGAGCGATAGAACGATCAGGAGGAAGGTCGCCATCCATTCGAAATTCCCGTAGGCCAGCCCGTTGACATAGCCTTCCTGGGCCAGGCTGACCAGGTGGATGGTCGAAATATTCGTCGAAAAAAGCGCCAGGCCGATCACGGGCCAGCGCAGAGTGTTTCCGGCCAGAAAATATTCCGAGCTCGAGGACCCTCGTTTTTTCCGTTTGGCCCACGCCCAAAGGCCCAGCCCGACGATGCCGACGAGATAGACCGCGATCACAAGGACATCTTGCCAGGCCATATTTAGAAGGACTTTTTGTTCCATCCGGCGCTCCCTGCCCGCTCCTCAATCCGAGTGAAACACTTCTTCCATCGCGCTCCAGACCTCTTGAGGGCCGCGCATGGGGATGGGAATCTGGCAGGGGTCGGTTTCCTTCCACCACTTCTGGGTTGTCGGGTCGGCCGCCATTTTGGCCATGTCGGCCTGGAAATCATTTCCTGTGTATTCAAAATAGGAGAACAGATAGAACTTTCCCTTTTCGATTTCTTTCAAATAAATCGAATAGTTCCGGATGTTGCACTCCTTGATTTTTTTGAGGACGCCGGGCCAGGCCGCTGCGTGCAGCTTTTTATAGGCTTCGATTTTTTCCGGTTTGATGCCGATGACCATGCCATAGCGCTGGACCTTCGGCTGGCCGAACAATCCGCAGAACGCGGCGACGAAAACTAGGGCAGCGATGGCAATGGCCGAACATCGAGCCTGCTTTGCTTTTATCTTCAATCTCTCCTCCTTTGGCGATCGCCTTCCCACTTTCCAAGTTTCCCAAAAATTCCTTGACCGGAACGAAATCCGGAATTCCACCGGCTGCGATCGAATTTTTGGCAAGGATTCGGCGGGCCGGCCCTCATTCATTTCTCCATCGGAACATTCTTTTCGACGGGCAGGACATTGGTCATCTTGATGGCCACCGGCCAGTCCGGCCCCCAAGTGATTTCGATCGCATCCGCGGACTTTTTTTCCGGCCCGGCCGCTTTCGTTTGAGGTTTTCGGATAAGCTGGACGGTCTGTTTTCTGTATACGGTGATATGAAGTCCCTCGGCATCTTCTTTCCATTCGCATTCCCCGGCCTGGCTCAGCAGCGAGATTTTTGTCTCCGCCGTGGTTTTCACCGATTTGAGCGTCAGCCGCCTTCCCGCCGGCCCGGGCTGCTTCGGCCCTCCAAACCCGTATTCAAGATCGGCAATGGCGTAGACCGTTCCGTCGCTCGGCCGCTTGGTCAGCCAGACATCGCCCTCGTTGGCCACTACCCAGGGGCGGATGCCGCGGACGGCCTCTCCGTAGAGCATCATCCACAGGCCCAGGTCGCGCAGCCGGTCCACATCGGGGTCCGCGATCCTGCCTTCCGGCCGCGGCCCGACATTCAGCAGCATGTTCCCTCCCCTGGCCCGGATCGCGATCAGATTCTTGATGATCTCTTTGGACGTACGTATATCCGGATTGGGCTGATAGGCCCATTGGATGCTCGTCGTCATGCAGCTTTCCCAGGCGTGATCGGACGGTTTGCCCGGGATCTCCTGCTCGGGCGTCGGGATCTCGCCCCTGCCGATGAAAATATCCTGCTTTACCCGCCAGGCATGTTTTTTGAGTGGCTCGCACTTGCCGTCGAACCACAGCATGAAGATGTCGCCGTACCGCGTCAGAAGCTCTTCGACGTGCCCGCGCTCATAGTCGACGAAATTTTTCTTGAGCGGCCCGAACAACTCAGGGCTGGCGAAATCCGCTTCGTAAAGATGGCTGAAGCGATGCCCAGTTTCATATTGGTAACGGAAGTCTCCGGGGGAATAATAGATCCCCACGAGCAGCCCTTCTTTACGGAAGGCCTCGACCAGCATGGCCAGGATGTCTTTGCCGTAGGGAGTCTTGGTGACCTTGAAATCGCTGTAGGCCGTATCGAACATGCAAAAGCCGTCGTGGTGCTTGGCCGTGAACACGACATACTCGATACCGGCCAGCTTGGCCAGCCGGGCCCATTCCGCCGGCCTGAAATCGACGGGGTTAAAGGTATCGGCCAGGGCGTAATATTTCTTGATGTAATCATCAGACGCATTGTAGAGAGGCCAAGAAATCTCCGTCCCCATCTGCGAATTCGGGCCCCAGTGGATGAACAATCCGAGCCCGGCATCGCGGAAGACCTCGGTTTTCTGGGGGTCGTTCGACAGCCGGACCTTGTCTTCCGGCAGGAGCGTGACGCCGGTTTTCTCCGCCGAAATTTCTTTTTGTGGAATCTTTGCGCAGCCTATAAAACAGAAAGCTAGACAAAGAAAAAGACCGCCGGCCGTAAAAAATCCAAAATCGTTTTTAAATCTCGAAAATTCCATGCCGCACTCCTTTCTTCCGCATTCTAATATCCGCCGTACTCGCGGACAGTTTCATACAAAGCCAGGACATTATCCACAGGCGTCTCCAGCAGCAGATAATCATGACTTGGAGAGACGATATAACCTCCCCCGGGCTTCATGATCTCGAGGATCTCACGGACCCTGGACCTGACGAGCCCGGGCGTTCCCCTGATTAAAATGTGGTGGGTATCGATGCAGCCATTGAGGACAATCCGGCCGCCGAAGGCTTTTTTCAACTTGGCGGGTTCCATATCACGGGCGTCCGGCTGGAGCGACTGGAGCCCATCCAGGCCGATCTCGACCATGGCCGGGACAAGGGGGAAAAATCCGCCGCAGCAATGAAGCATGACCTTCAGGCCGAAATCATGGCCCAGGTCGACCAGGCGCTTCAAGTGGGGAAGAAAGAACCGCCGGAAAAGCCGCTCGCCGACGACAGGGCCGTTCTGCGTGCCGAAATCGTTCCCGATAAAAAAAATATCGATGGCGCCGGCGGCCGCTTCAAAGATGCGCCGGCTGACGTGGCAATAATAATCCGCGATGCGTTCGAGAAGGGTATCGACCAAAGCGGGGTCGTCGTACATGGCCGTCATGAATTTTTCCATGCCGAAGAGGTCGATGGCGTCATGAAAAAAGGGAGCCCAATCGCCGCCCAGGACAGCGTATCGGCCGTTCCAGGCAAGCGCCTCGGACCGAATATAAGAGACATCCATCCAGCGGGGATCGGGCCAGGGATACTTGTCGAGGTCGGAGGACGTCTGGGCGTCCTTCAATGGATGAACGAGGGGCTGGCCATAGCCGTACCCGTGGCGCTCGACTCCGAAGGGTGTGCGACTTGTCGCTTGGGAAAAGGTAAAATTCGAATCGGGCGAGCGGTCCGCGGGTCCCGCGTATTTCGCATAGACGCGGCGGAAGTCGTCGCCGACGTAGAGGGACAGGTCTTCATCCGTAGGCAGGCGGAGCAAAAGCCTGGCCAGTGATCGGAATTCGGGCGAGGCGCCGAGCCAGGCGGGCACGCGGTCGGGCTGGCGATGGGCAAAGGCCGCGAGCACCCGCTCCCGAGAGGTCATATCGGCATCATACGGAAGAACGGCCAAAAATTCAATCGGAGGAACCCGCCCCAGACGCCGGACGTACGGCGGATTGTCTTGACTTCTTTCGCCTGTTTAAAGAAAAATCCTATGGAGAAGAAGCCGAGGAAGAGGAGACGATTATGAAGAATAAAAAACCTTGGAGACTTGTCCTCCTGTTCGTTCTGCTCATCGCGCCGTCGGTTCAGGCGGGCGAAGAACAAATCATTAAAGAAGGTTTGGCGCTTCGGCTGCCGCGGCAGTATCAACGTTCGGTGCTCGCCATCGATCCTGTTGAAGCGATGATAACGGCGGGCAAATGGAAAGCGCCAAAGCCGGGCGAAGGTGTGGCCTTTTCTGGATCGGAGACCTCGAAATGGGATCGCGTCACGGCCGACGCCAACGGGTGGTTTACGGGACCTGCTCTCAGCGACGGTTATATCTACGCTCAGGTCAGAAGCGAGAAAGAGGGAGTGATGATTCTCAACGGCCTCGGAGACGTGTATGCCTTTGTCAACGGCGAGCTCCGCATGGGAGGCAAATATGCGCTAAAAGAGACGTATGAATCCTGGGAGCCGCACTTTGATTACGGCCAGGTTCCGGTCCTTCTCAAAAAAGGAGAGAATCGTTTTCTGTTCCGGTGCACGCGCGGCCGATTGAAAGCGATTTTATCGACGCCCGCAGCCCCCGTCTTGCTGAATGGGAAGGATGTTACGGTTCCAGACCTCTTGGTCGGCGAACGAGTCGAGGCCTGGGGCGCGATCGTCGTGGTGAATGCGACGAACCGGATCCAAAAGCATCTGATCATCACTGCCTCCGGCCAGGGATTGGAACAGACGGCATCGGAGGCCGGGCCTCTTCAGCCGTTTAGCGTCCGGAAGGTCGGGTTTCTTTTAAAGGGAGCGGCTCCGACGCAGCCGTCGAAAATTCCCGTCAGGCTGGATCTTGGAGATGGAGACAAGACGGGCGCGCCTATCGTTCACAGCCTCGCCCTTGAGCTGGAATGCAAAAGCCCGCTTCAGAATCACAAGCGGACATTCCGAAGCGAGGTCGACGGCAGCGTGCAACACTACGCCGTAAACCCGGCGCAGAGCCGCGATCCGGAGTTCAAGCCGGCGTTTGTGCTGTGCGTTCACGGAGCCGGGGTAGAGGCAATGAACCAGGCCGGCTCGTATGAGAACAAATCGTGGGTGAATATTGTGGGTCCCACGAACCGGCGGCCCTACGGGTTCGATTGGGAAGATTGGGGACGGATCGACGCTTTGGAAGCGATGGCGGATTTCAGCCGGCGGTATCCCTATGATCCCGAACGCGTCTATCTGACAGGACATTCTATGGGCGGACATGGGACGTGGATCCTGGGCGCCCTGTTCCCGGACAAGTTCGCGGCGATCGGTCCGAGCGCCGGCTGGATCAGTTTCCGGACGTATGCGTCGCGTCAGAAAGAAGAAGGCTCGACCGAGCTCGAAAAGCTGGCAGCCCGGCCCCTGCTGCAGGGAGATACTCTGGCGCTGGTCCGGAACACCGTCAATTTCGGGGTGTATATCCTCCACGGCGATAAGGATGAAAGCGTGCCGGTCGCACAATCAAGAGAGATGGCCAAGACGCTGGGGGAATTTCATAAGGATTTTGTCTATCATGAGGAGAAAGATGCCTCTCATTGGTGGGACAAGTCCGACGAGCCGGGCGTCGATTGCGTGGATTGGGCGCCGATGTTCGATTTCTTCGCCCGTCGCGTGCTGCCTCCGAAAGAAATGGTCCGGGAGGTCGAGTTCGTAACCCCCAATCCGGGGATATCCGCGCAATGCCATTGGGCCCGCATCGACGCGCAACTGGAACCGCTGAAGCTCAGCTCCATCCATCTACGCATCGATCCGGGCCTGAAACGGTTTTCCGGAACGACCCAGAATGTGGCGCGGCTGGCCCTGGATCTGTCCATGCTCGGCCAGCCCGACACCATTGCGATCGACATCGACGGACAGAAATTGACGACAACTGTTCGACAACAGACACTGTGGCTATATAAAAAAGACTCCACGTGGTCGGCCGGCGAGCCGCCGTCTCCGTCGCTCAAAGGGGCGCAGCGGAACGGCCCCTTCAAGGACGCTTTCCGCCATCGGATGATCTTCGTGTTCGGAACTCAAGGGACAGCCGAAGAGAACGCCTGGGCGTTCGGAAAAGCGAGGTTCGATGCCGAAATCTTTCAATACCAGGGCAACGGTTCCGTCGAGATCATTTCCGACCGGGACTTCCGCCCCGAGTCCTATCCCGATCGAAACGTCATCCTGTACGGAAACGCATCGACAAACCTGGCCTGGAAATCATTGTTGGCCGAAAGTCCCGTCCTCGTTGATAAAGATTTTGTGAAAGCCGGCGGGAAAAGGATCAAGGGAAAAGACCTGGCCTGCCTTTTCATCAGACCGAGACGCGACAGCGAAGTCGCGTGCGTGGGCGTCGTGTCCGGCACCGGGATCCAGGGCATGCGGTTGACGAATACGCGGCCCTACCTCTCCGCCGGCTATGCTCTTCCCGATATGATCGTTTTCAATGCGGATGTCGGGAAAGGGAGCGGCCGGGGAATCAAGTTAGCCGGATTCTTCGGGCTGGATTGGGGAGTCGAGTCGGGCGGATTCATTTGGGAATAGGCGCGGCCCGCGGCTGATATATTGACTTCTTGGTTTAAAAAAAATAGAATTCTTTCTGATATTCGATATATAATGTATCTGCATCTATTTCAAATCAATATCATCAGGGAGGTATCATGAGGTTTTTCAAGCGAGTTTATCCATTTTTAGTCATTGTCGTAGCTCTGGCAATTGTCGCAATTGCTGCCGGGCAGACCAAAGCGCCGGCCAAAGCCGCGCCGAAAAAAATAGAGAACACCGACCCAGCACTGCGCCTGAAGTGGGTCGACCAACACGTGGCGATGAAGGCCCAAACGCCTTTTAAAGACATGAAATGGCGCTTCATCGGCCCGGAGATTATCGGCGGCCGGTGCGTGGACATCGCCGTACCCAAGGGCAGCCGAAATATTATCTATATTGCATCCGCCGTCGGCGGCCTGTGGAAAACGGAAAACACCGGCATCACTTGGGAATGCCTGACCGACGAACTTCCCACGCTGTCATCGGGAGACATCGATATCTCCGAGTCCAATCCGAACATCATCTACTATGGAACAGGCGAGGCCAATATTTTTCGAGCTTCGTTGGCCGGGACGGGAGTCTATAAATCTACGGACGCCGGCAAGACCTGGACCCATGTCGGCCTGACAGGGACATACACCATCGGCCGGATCCGGATCCATCCAACGAATCCCGATATCGTCTATGTCGCCGCTTCAGGCCACGAATGGACCTACAGCCCGGACCGCGGTGTCTATAAGACGACCGACGGCGGCAAGACCTGGAAGAAGGTCCTCTATATCAATGAGAAAATTGGGGCCATCGACCTGGTCATGGATCCGAAGAACCCCGACGTCCTCATCGCCTCGATGTGCCATCGCATCCGCCTCCGCTGGAGCGACCCTGTTCCCGAGCCGGAGGACGGGTTGTTCAAGACGACCGACGGCGGGAAGACTTGGACGCCCGCCAATAGCGGTTTGCCCGACACCAAATTCACCGGACGCATCGGCCTTGACCTTTGCCTGAGCAAGCCCAACATCGTGTACGCCTATGTGGACAACCACACGCCGGTCCGCATGCCGAAAGAAGGGGAACTGGATTCCTACCTGCGGCAGAGAACGTATCCCGATATCGCCGGCGCCGAGGTCTATCGCTCAGACGACCAGGGCGAGACATGGAAGAAAACCAGCCCGTCCGACCCGATGATGGAGCGATTCGGGGGCACCTACGGCTGGGTGTTCGGCCAGATCCGCGTCGACCCCGGCAATGAGAACACGGTCTACCTGATGGGCCTCGGGTTGTATAAATCCATAGACGGTGCAAAATCCTTCGTCGGCCTGAACTATGAAGGCTTACACGGCGACCACCACGGCCTGTGGATCGACCCCAACGATTCGAACTACATGATCAACGTCAATGACGGCGGGGCCAATGCCTCTTACGACGGCGGCAAGGCCTGGCGGGATTTCCATAAGGGCATTCCCTCCATCCAGTTTTACAACGTGATGTATGATATGCTGAAGCCGTTCACCGTCTACGGCTCGGTCCAGGACCAGAGCACGATGAGGGGACTCGGGGTAGGTCCGTACCAGCCCCCGACCGGCCGTCGCTTTCGCGGTCCGAGCGTGCGCTGGGAGATCGCTCCCGGCGGCGAGGGGACGATTATCGCTATCGATCCGACCAACCCCAATTTGATCTATTCTTCCAGATACTACGGGATGCTCCAGCGCTCCGAAAACAAGAACGGCCAGTGGCAAAGCAAAAACGTCTATCCCAAACCCGCGCCGGGCGAGCCCATTTACCGGGGCCAGTGGCTGGCGCCGACGATCCTATCGCCGCATGACCCCAATGTCGTTTACCACGGCTTCCAGTATGTTTTCCGCTCTAAAGACAAGGGCGACAGCTGGGAGAAGATCAGCCCCGACCTGACTTATAACGACCCCAAGAATCAGGGAAAGCTTCCCTACGCGATCAACTACGCGGCGTTGACCGCCATTGACGAATCCCCGTTCAAGGCCGGAGTGCTCTACGCGGGAAGCGATGACGGCCGCGTCCATGTGACGATGGACGGAGGGGCAAAATGGACCGAGATCACGGCCGGATTGCCCTACAACAAACACGTCTGGGGCATCGTCGCTTCGAAATACGACCAGGCAACGGTCTACGTTTCGCTTATCGGCCGGGAGGATGACGATTTCGCCCCATACCTATTCAAGTCCAGCGATTACGGCAAAACCTGGGTGAACATCGGCACGAGTCTCCCGGGCTCGACGAACTCCGTCCGCGAGGATCCCAAGAAAAACAATGTGCTCTACTGCGCGACGGACTTGGGAGTCTATGTGACGACCGACGGGGCCAAGACCTGGAATTATTTGGGCAGCGGCATGCCGAATGTCGCCGTCTGGGACATCCAGATCCATCCGCGGGACAGTATCATCGTCGCCGCGACCAACGGCCGCGGCATGTGGATCATCGACAGCGTCGAGCCGGTGCAGAAATAGGAAGTGTCAGGAGGGACCTCGTATTTTCTAAAGGATGATCGAAGCCGCTGAGGCTTATCTTTCATCTGTTCCATACAAGCCATATTCTTCAACGAGCCGGCTGACGCGCTTGACGCGACTTTCAAGCCCATCCGGCGGGACCTGATCGGCGACGCCGAGCACATATCGCGGCTCCCGGCGCATGACGCCAAGGACGGCGATCACATGGCGGTCAAATTCGGCATCCGTGACTTTGTCCGTGAAATAAATCCCGGGCAGGCCGCCCCATAGAATCGTCTTTGAATTCCCGCTCCACGCCGCCCACTCCCCCACTTCCAAATCCCCGACGGGCGCGGGAGTCATGGCCTCGATGAATGTAAATCCCGCCGAGCACACCTCGCGCAGCAGGCCCCTGAGCGTACCGTCGAGATGAATACAGGAATATTTGCCTGCCCCATGGATTTTTCGAGTCCACGTCTCGTGATAATCTCGCACATATCTTTCATATAAACGACGGCCCACGACTTCGGAGGAGAGATTCTCCGGAATCATCAGAACCTCGGCCGGGCTGTTGAGGGCAAGGGAAGACGCCCGATCATGCGATTCCCTCACAACCGCGATTGTCTCATCGAGCTCGGCGGGCGCATCGGCGGATATCTCCGTCACGGTCATGATCCCCGCGTCCAGAGCGACCATCTGCATTAAGGGGCTCTTGGGAAGGTAGCAAAGCACGATTCCCATCTCGCCGACCTGGCGGCGCCGCTTCTCCGCCAATTCATAATCCGGCTCATAACGGGTGTTCTGGTGCAGGTATCGATAGGCGGCAAGGTCAGCCGCCGATTTGATCAGATGTTCAGCCGGAGCCTCCGCATAGGAATTCGGAAACCATCGCCAGCATTCACGCAAGACCCCCTGCGGAGTCTCAACCTTCCGGAACCGGTCAAGGCCGTTCCTCCATTCTTTGACCTCGCAATTTTCGATGATCGTCCTGAATGGGAAATATCCCTGCAGATAAAATCCCACGCCCAACTCCCTGTGCCATTGAATATAGGAATCGCCTGTCTTGAAGTCGGTCGGCCTCATTCCCCGACTGATGAGCGAAGTGGCCCAATAATCGAGATCGCCGAACCAGGGAACGGCATCCGGCCGTCGGCCGCGCAAGACCGTGATCACGCGTTCACGAAGTGTCATCGCTCGAGACGTTTAATCCTTGAGGCCGAAATCCTGAGCCAAAAACAAGGCTATCGTTCGGAGCCGGAATATCTGGGAAGCCTTAGGCTGACAGCCTTCCGGAAACCGGTGATCATGATATTAAAGTCGCGATCGATCTCGACCAGAGCGTAGCTGTTGTTGCCAGCCCCGCTCCCCTCCACGACGGCCTTCAGCGTATAAAAGGGAATATGGCTCATGATGTTCAGCTGCCCCTCGTGCCGGTGCCCCTGGATCACGGCCAAAACTTTGCCCGATCTTTCCAGAATGTGCCGGACCTCGGCCGCGTTCTTGACAGAGTAATCGCCTTCCCCGTCCAGCTGCTGATGGATAAAGATGATCGCCGGCTTGGCCGAAGAATCCAATTCCTGCTTCATCCAGCTCAGCTCGGCGGCGGGAATGTTGGCATCTTCCCAGGCAAAATTGCCGCGATCATAAGGAGCGCCGTCGGCGCGGAAATTGGCGTCCAGGACGATGAAGCGGACGCCCCTGACGCTGAAGGAATAATAGTTTTTATCCGGCGGGATGCCGGTATTTCTGGCCGCCTTCAAAAACTGCGATTTTGAGAGGCTGTCCACGTCGTGGTTGCCGAGGACATGATAGCGGGGACCGTCAAACTTCTCGAAAACGCCCTCGATCCGCCGCAGGTAGGACAGCGTCTTGGCCTCCGTCGGATTGATTTTATCCTGGTCTTTAAAATCGCCGAGTTCCACCAAGAAATCAGCTTTCCGATCATTCATCACTTTGATGAATTCCTCGAGCTTGACCAGGGATTCCCGGTACGAGCGGGCGCCGCTAGGATCGATATCGGCATAGTGCAGGTCGGTGATGATGCCGAACCGCAGGCGAGTCGGTTTTTCACCGGGCGGAGAAATCCGCGGCGGGACGCAGGACGCGAGCAGGACGACGGCCAGACCCGGGGCGAGAATCGCGAAAGCATCCAGAAAGCGCCGGCGGGTCATGGCGGTGTTTATTTGTAACACAGGAAAAACGGGCGGTCAATGCCGGCGCCCAGCCCGTTTCTTCACCATCGATAGCCGGTCGTGACGAAATAAGTATCCCGTCGCGGGCCGTTGGCATCCTCGATTCTGGAAAAATGGAGCTCCAACCTTATTTTGTCCCAGAGATACCAGACCAGACCCGAGAGAAAGATCCAAGAGTCGTGGACCAACAGGTCTTGAACCGTAACGATATCGAACGGCCGAGAACCCCGGCCATAGCCTAGATAGACGTAATTTTCATCCGAAAAATACCGTCGCACTTGGGCCATCCAGGAAAACGAACGGGTCTCTTCGGCCGGATTGTAGTACCAGCGCAGGACCGCGTAATAATTGCCGAAATAATAGGCCAAGGAACCCAAATAAATAGAGACCGAGTCTGCCGGAAAATTCATGCGCCAGAAGCCTAGGGAAAGCTCGGCCGCGGTCAGAAGACCCTGATAGAGCTCGAAGAGATAGGATGTCCGGGGATAATGGAGAGCTTGAGAAGAATAGCCGAGGTCTAGATATCCGTAGGCTTTTCTCCAGAGCATGGGATAGATCTCCAATCCATATTGGGAATCTCCTTCCTGAAATCGTTGGGTGTGGTTATATTTCAAGATGAGAGAGCCGATATTCCGGGGCGCTTTGAAAAGGAAGAGGAGCTGTTCGCTGATGTAATCATCCCTCGGGTCATTGAAGCTCTCGATCTTCTGTTGATAGCGGAGTTCAAAACGCTTTGGGAGGCGGGCGTTGGCCGCGTTCAAAACGTTCCTATAATCCGCATTGGCGGGGTCAAGGCCGACGGCTTTCTGGAAATTTTCCCGAGCCTTCTGATAATCCCCCCGCCCTTGATAAAACCGCCCCAGCTTGAAATAGGCTTCAGCAGCTTCCGGATAAAGCTGAATGATTTTCTGATAGATGTTGAGCGCGTCGTCGGAGCGTCCTTCGAAGGCCGCAAGATCGGCCAAGCCCATCAACGCCTCGGCATCGCCGGGTTTCAACCTTAGCACGCGGGCAAAGCCTTCCTCGGCACCCCGGTTGTCTTTCTTCCAGAATTTCAGCCGGGCGTCGAGCAGAAGGACATCGGTATTTTCGGGATGCTTTGCCAAAATCCTGTCCACGGTCCGCTGCACGTTTTCCCAATCGCCGGAATATGAGTAGGCCCGGGCCAGGAGAAAATTAAATTCGTAATCGTCCGGTGTCGATGAAAGCTGTTCCTTGCATATTTTTATGGCTTCGGCAAAGCTTTGGGTTTGAAGAGCGGCCGAGGCCTTTTTCAGAGCGGCATCCCGGTCCGCGTCTGCTTGGCCTCTCGCCCCGATGGTCATGACCCAGAGACACAGCCACAGAATAAGACAAGAGCGCTTTTTCATGGGCATGGAATCTCCTCAGAAAATCCTTTCTTATCCATGGCCCCCCACTCTTTTTTGCCGCGAAAATAGTCGATAAAAGCCTTTCCCCGCACGAAGGCCAGATATTGACGATAGAGAATATTTTCCAGAATACAATAAAAAGCCATCAGAAGGATATCGGATGTCCGGGGAAACCGTCGCAGCGAAAATTCTTCCAGCAGGAGCGCCGTTACAGACAATAGTGTCCCTAAGGCGACGGAAAGGAGGAAAAAAATGAAGGCAAAAGGATAATTGACCAAGTTGAGGAACAGGCAGAGGACAAAGATCGCATAGCCCAGCAGCTCGATGAGGGGGCCAAAAAGCTCGAAGATCAAGTAAAAGGGCATGGCAAACAGCCCGGTCACTCCGTATCGGGGATTGAAGATCATCCTCCGGCTATACATGAACGCTTCAATCAAGCCCCGATGCCACCTGTTCCTCTGCCCTTTCAAGGACTTCATCGTTTCCGGGACTTCCGTCCAGCAGATCGGATCGGGGAGAAAGTGTATGGCATAGGGGATCTTGTGGTCATGAAGGTATTTGCGCAGGCGGACGACGAGGTCCAAATCTTCGCCGATGGCATCCGGACGATAGCCTCCGCATTTTAGGACAAGATCTTTTCGGAAAACGCCAAAGGCGCCCGAGATGATCAAGATACTCTTGATGAGGCTCATGCCTATCCGCCCTCCCAAGAACGCCCGAAAATATTCGAGCGTCTGGAATCGCGCCAGAGTATTCCGCGACAGACGGATTCTCGTGACTTGACCGGACTTGACGCTGCAGCCGTTGATCAAACGAACGATCCCGCCCACGCCCACAGTCCGCTCCGGATCCTCAAGAAAGGGACGAACGACTTTCAGGAGGCTGTCGCGGTCGATGAGCGAGTCGCTGTCGATCGCACAGAACAAGGGATAATGGGCAATGTTGAGCCCGGCATTCATGGCATCGGCCTTCTTCCCGTTGAGCTTGTCCACAACAATCAGTTTGGTGTTCATCGGGCAAATATAAATGCTGCGGATGGGCTTGTGATCGGCGACCTTCCGGAAGACCCATTGCGTTTTTTTAAGATCGAACGCTTCGATGAGCTTCTTCAGCGTAGAATCCGTTGAACCCGTCGTTGACCACGATGACCTCATATTGAGGGTATTCCAAAGACAGAAGGTTTCGGACGCTCTCGACGATGCTGTTTTCTTCATTGTGAGCAGGGGCGATTATGGAGATGGGCTTGACCAAGGGGGACAAGAATATTTCTTCCATCCGGACATATTCCGTTCGATGCCGGTGGCGGGAAATCCCAAAAAAACTCAGAACCATGAAGAAAATATAAAACCCGTTGAGGAGAAGAAAATAGACCAGCACCAGGTAGGAAAAGATGTGAAACAGGACACTCCATACGCTGATCATGTATTCATCTGCTCGCAAGAAAGATAAAGATCATGAAGGGCCATCGCGGCCATGGCCGCCGCGTAGGAATCGCGGGTTTGTTGGGAGATCTCTTCCAGCCTCTTGACTCCCGCCTCGCCCAGGTTCATGAGCCCGCTCCGAGCATTGAAACGAACATGCCAATTCTTGGAAAAAAAGGCCTCGGCGAGAACATCCAGGGCTTCCGGGCTTTTGAGTCTGCCCAAACCTTTGACGGCCTGGGCCTGGACTTCCCAGGCCGTATCGGAGGCCAAGCGGATCAAAACCGGGACGGAATCCGGGATCGACAGGCCTCCCAACGCCCGGGCGACCTTGATCCGAACCTCCTTTTCCGGATGATCGGCGAACGAGAGAATATCCGGGTACAGGGAGCGAAGAGGAATGGCGCCCACCAATTCAATCAGGAGGGCGATTTTTTCCTGTGAAATAGGTTTTTTAAGAGCCTCTTGGATATTGACCTCGGCCTTGGCGCCCAGGCTGAGAATGATGCTTATATAGGAATGGATGTTCGGGCATAAATCGGATTCGAAAGCCTGAAAAACAAGGCCCAGCGTTTCCGGGGTGGAAAGCCGTGAAATCGCCTGAATAGCCGCCAGCCTGACAATGGGCTTATCCTCCAGAAGCTTGAGCATAGAACCCATTTTGAGAGGATCGATGAAGAAGCCGAGCAAACGCGTAGTTCTCAGCCGCTTTATCGTTCGTCTTGACCTGAGGTCTCTTAAGGACTTTTTCTCAAGCGCGATTCGGAAGATGATTTTCAGCTGCTCTCTCTCCGGTTCGCTAAGAAGCTTGGCGTAATCGAGAAGAAGTTTGGTCAACACATCGGGAAATCGCTTGTATTCTTCGGCCAACCGGACGGCGGATTCCGGGCCGGGAGTCGAAAGGGCGTTCAAGAGTTCCTCTTCGATCTTGACATACCTCAGATTGAACCGTTTGTCGTTGACCTGCTGATAGATCCTTCTGAAAACGATGTAAAGAAGAATGAGCAGAGCGAAGAAAATCAAAACGTAGACGCTGGCGCGGATGATAATGACGAAGTGGCTCATCGGCTCGACCTAAAAAACTGGTTGATTTTCGCCAGGATCACCTGAGGCGAAAAAGGCTTGAGGATATAGTCCATTGCGCCGGCCTGGAGCGCCTTCACGATGCCGGATTCCTGCGCCAACGAACTGATGATAAAGACGGGAGGGGCCGGAATATCCTTGTCTTCTTTCAAACGGGAAAGGAATTGAAAGCCGTCGGCTCCCGGGAGCATGATATCCAACAGGATCAAGTCCGGTTTTTCCCGGCCGATCGATTGAAACCCTTCTTCCGCGCTGGCGGCCGTCAAGACCGTGTAGTTCTCTTTTTCCAAAAAATGATTGAGCAGCCTGCGGCTGATCGGGTCGTCTTCGACAATGAGAATCTTCTTTTTGCCGTTGGCCGGGCCGGCCATGGCACCAGGTTGGCGAGGGCTGGAGGCGACGGCCAATATGTCCGATAAATTATTCATACTCTTGAGAAGATGTCTAATCGTCTGCAGGTATTCTATTTCCTGTTTGATCCGGTCTTTTCTGCCTCCCTCAAGCAGTATGCCACCGAGCTCAACCATTTCGGTCGTGGCAGCATCAGGCTTTTTCCGAGATCTGTTCGTGGCATCCCCCGATATACCTTTTTCCAGGGCAATAACGCGTTGATATAGCGCCTGGACGTTTGCAAACTCGTCAAGCAAGGTTTCAACCAATTTCTCTAGTTGGACTTTAAGCTCGGAGATCGTGCTGAGGCGATCCTGCATCGCTTTTATCAGGCTGGCGAGCGTTTTTTCCGCATCCTCCTTTTCAAGGACGAGGATCAAGGGAGAATGATCTTCTTTAGTTTTGGCCTTCTCCGAGGCTTTCCGAGAAACGGACTTCATGTCCGTTTTCTGGACAACATCCTCTTTTTTCGGAGACTTCATCCTTCTCGGCATGGAACAATACCTCTGGATACGACCTTTTCAATGATACGTCCACAGCCGAGAAAATGAATCGCCTGTCAGGATGATTTCAGGGGTGAATTTCCCAGCTTAAAATCACCTTGAGCGATTAGGGGAATTCCCCGAGAAACCCAGGGGAGAATCATGGCTTGAAAACCGACCGAAGGGCCGGTTTTTTCAGGATTTCAGGATGGTCTCGATTTCTTTGGAAGCTTTAGAAAGAATATCGCTGATTTGGTGGAGCTTTTCGGCTCCGGCACGGCGCGCTGTCCGCCCGATCAGGCTGCCTAAATCGCCGAATGTGTGCCAGATCTCGTTTAATTCTTCATGGACCTCCCGGCGCCCACCGCCCCACCAGTCCTCCATACGGCTCTTCATCTCTCCCGTTTCTTTTTCTCGTTCGGCGAGAAAGCGGCGTCCCTCATCGGTGATTGTGTAGATTTTTTTTCCGTCCTGCTGGGATGATGTCACATAGCCCATTTCCTCGAGCCATTGAAGCGTCGGATAAACGGCGCCGGGGCTCGGAGCATAGAAGCCGTGAAAACGGTCTTCCAGATCCCGGATGATCTCGTACCCATGGCGAGGTTTATCTTTTATAAGGTCCAAGATGAGATATTTAAAATCGCCCTTATGAAACATCCGTTCTCCCCTCGGCCAGAATCCATATCTGTGTCCGTAAAACATATCAATCTCCTTGCTTTAAGATATTATATGATATAACTAGATATATCAGATTATAATTTAATTTTGGATTGCACAAATGTCAAGGCTCTCTTACGAAAATCTTAAAGATAATTCCTTAGGGGCAACGCAATCCGCCGTCAAAATCTCTTGGCGAACGAGCCCCAATCAGGCTAAAATCAACGGCATCTTGAAAAAAGGAAAGGTGGACGTATGAGAAACGGCGAATCCTTCCGGTTTTTGATCATCGCATTCTTTCTTATGAGCGCGGCGGTCGTTTCGGGCGCAGCCGCCTCTCAGGCGGCCGAAAAGGAAACCGATCCCCTGGTCCTGAAGAAGCTCGAATGGTTTCAGGACATGAAATTCGGGCTGATGATGCACTGGGGCCCGTACAGCCAGTGGGGCGTCGTGGAATCCTGGAGCATTTGCTCGGAGGACGAGCCCTGGTGCCACCGCAGCCTGAACAATTATGTGGAATATAAACGGCGGTACGAAGAGCTAAAAAAAACGTTCAACCCGGTCAAGTTCGACCCGCAGAAATGGGCCCGGGCCGCCAAATACGCCGGCATGCGCTACGTTGTCCACACGACCAAGCACCATGACGGGTTCTCTATGTTCGACACCAAACAGACCGACTATAGGATCACGTCGCCCGACTATCCGTTTTCCAAGAACCCCAAAGCCAATATCGTCAAAGAGATCTTCGAGGCCTTCCGGAAGGAAGGCTTCGGCATCGGCGCTTATTTTTCCAAGCCGGACTGGCATTCGCCGCATTATTGGGCGCCCGATTGGGCGACGCCGGACCGCAACGTCAATTATGACACGGAAAAATACCCAGAGCGGTGGCAGAAATTCTGCGAGTTCACCTACAACCAGATCGAGGAGCTAATGACAGGCTACGGCCGCGTGGACATCCTCTGGCTCGACGGAGGCTGGGTCAGGCCCTATCCGCCGCTCGACAAAGTATTGAGAGGACTCTTGAAAAGACCGTTCAACCAGGACATCGACATGCCGCGCCTGGCCGACATGGCCAGAAAGAATCAGCCCGGGCTGATCATCGTGGACCGCACCGTCACCGGCCGCTATGAAAATTACCGCACGCCCGAACAGGAAGTGCCTGAGAAGCCGCTGGATTACGTCTGGGAGACCTGCATGACCATGGGTAACTCCTGGTCCTATGTGCCGAACGACAAGTATAAATCCGCGAACAAGCTGATTCATTTGCTGGTTGACATCGTATCCAAGGGCGGAAATTTTCTCTTGAACATCGGGCCGAATGCCGAGGGTGAGCTCCCCCAGCAATCACTGGAGAGGCTGCAGGAGATCGGCGATTGGATGAAGGTGAACAGCGAAGCCATCTACGAAACGCGTCCCGTCTTCCCTTTCAAAGAAGCCAAGGTCTGCCTGACGTCCAAGTCGGATGGATCGGTCTATGCCATCTATCTGGCCGATGAGGACGAGAAGAGCCCTCCTTCGACGATCCTCCTCTATTCCCATGCTCCGGAAAAAGATGCCAAGGTCCGGATGCTGGGAGTCAAAGGATTTTTGAAATGGGAGAAAGTCGGAAAAGGTGGCTTGATTCATGTCCCCGCTGCAGCCGTTCAAAATCCTCCCTGCCGGCATGCCTGGACGTTTAAAATATCGAAATATTGATAGGGATGGGACCTGATGCAGAAAAAACAAAAAAGGCCGGATAAATTCTTTTGGAAAAATAAACGTCGGCTTTTTTTTCTTATAACAGGAGGATTGTTGATGTGGTTAGCAGGCGCCCTGACAAGACAAGGATACGCGGCAGAAAAAAACTGGCTCAAGGGCTACCAAAAGACCATCGCCGGCGAGACGATCGGTTATCATTCGCCCTATCCGGATGCGACGTCCGCTCTGCTGGTCCGGGCCACCGACGGAACGATGTTTATCGAATGGGAGACCGAGCCCGTCCCGGCCGATTTCAAGGAGCCGTTTGCGACGTTCATCTGGATGGTGGGGCTGGCGACGCAGAAGGGCGCCCATAAATTCTTCCTGACCGTAAACGGCGAGCCGCTCTTCACGTTCAACACGGCCAAGGACAGTTCGGAAAAATCCTGGGAATTCCCGGGCCAAGAGGAGGCTTCGCTGTCCTTTGAAGCGACGATGGTGGACCAGTTCCAGGAGCTGTTCGGATTCATGTTCCTAAAGCTTCCGAGATCGTTGTTAAAACCCGGCCAGCCGGTCCGTATCATAGTGGTTGGAGAAGACGGAAAAAGTAACGATTGGTTTATGGTGTTCCAGTATGATCTTGAATCCAAAATCAGCGCCGTCGGTGAACAGGCGCTTGTCCGAAAAAAGGGGAAGCTCTTTCAGCAGGTCAGGGTGAACATCAGCCACATCGCGCCTCCGAGCGAGGCCGTCATTTCCTCCGACTCCGGTGAAGAAATCCAGACACGGCTCAAAACTGGTTACAACGCCATCAACCTGCCTATCGAGGCCGTCGCCAAGGAAAAAGACCTCGGCGTTTCTGTGAAGATTAATGGCCGCCCGGCCGATAAAGTCGTGGTCCGGCTCAAGCCCGTCCAGAAACGCGAGCTCTATCTTCTCCCCCATTCCCACGTCGATATCGGTTACTCCGATCCCCAGGTCGTTGTTGAAAAGAACCATTGGAAATATCTTGAGCAGGCCATCGAGCTCGCCCAAAAAACGGCGGATTACCCGCCCGGAGCAAGGTTCAAGTGGAATGTCGAGGTCCTCTGGGCGGCCGAAACTTTTTTGAGGCAGGCCTCGCCGGAAAAGCAGGAGGCGTTCATCGATGCCGCAAAAAAGGGCTGGATCGGGCTTCAGGGGCTGCTGGCTAACGAATTGACGGGCCTCTGTCATCCTGAAGAATTGTTCCATCTGACGGAATTCGCCCGCCGGCTTTCAAGACGTTACGACCTCAGCGTCAACTCGGCCATGATCACGGACATTCCCAGCTACTCCTGGAGCCTCCTTCCGGCGCTGGCCCAGAGCGGCATTCGATACTTTTCCAGCGGGCCCAATTATATGCCCAATTTGCCTGACGGCGGGGACCGGATCGGAAGAGCACTCAAGACGTGGGGAGACCGTCCTTTTTATTGGGTTTCCCCTTCGGGCGCGGAAAAGGTCCTGTTCTGGATGGCGGGCAGGGGCTATTCCTGGTTCCATGGCCTGAACATGGGGAACCTCAGCTTTGAAAAAAAGCAGCCGATCTTTGATTATCTCCACGAGCTCGAGGAATCCGGCTACCCCTATGCGATGGTCCAGGTGCGCTATACAGTCGGCGGGGACAACGGCCCGCCCGACCCGAACCTCCCCAACTTGGTGAAAAAATGGAACGAAGAATATGAATCGCCAAAGTTCGTGATCGCCACGTCCCAGGAAATGTTTGAGGAATTCGAGCGCCGCTACGCCGAAAAAATTCCCTCTGTCCAAGGCGATTTCACGCCCTACTGGGAAGATGGGGCGGCGTCAACGGCGCTGGAAACGGCGATAAACAGAAACAGTGCCGCCCGCCTCCTGCAGGCGGAGGCGCTGTGGGCCATGATCGATCCCGAACATTTTCCGGCTGAGGAATTCTACGAGGCCTGGCGCCAGGTCATTTTGTTTGATGAACATACCTGGGGGGCGGCGGACAGCATCAGCAATCCAGGCGGTGAAAACGCCAAAACTCAGTGGGCCTACAAACGGGCTTTCGCCCTGGAAGCCGAAAAACGGTCCCTCGCTCTGCGGGATGCCGCGCTCAAGAAGCCGGAGCCGTCCGGGTCAAAAAAATCGACCCGCCAGGCGATCGATATTTTTAACACGAGTTCTTGGTCCAGGACGGACGTCGTGCTCATTCCAAAAGGCCTCAGCTCATCCGGCGACCTTGTCAAAGATGAAAGCGGCAATCCCGTTCCCTGCCAAAGGCTGTCGAGCGGTGAGTTGGCCGCGGTCGTCAGCCATATCCCCGCGTTTGGCGCCAAGCGTTACACCATTGAAAAGGGAAAGCCGACGCAAAAAGGATCAGCCCGGGCAGGATCGTCCAGGCTGGAAAACAATGAGATCTCCGTCTCGGTCAACCCGAAGACAGGCGCCCTTTCCAGTTTCAAGTGGAAGACCGACAAAGACATTGAATTCGTCAACAGGTCCAAAGGCCCCGGCCTGAATGAATACATTTATATTCCCGGGAAAAACCCTGAAAAGGCACAGGGCGCGGGCCGGGTCAAGATTTCCATCAAAGAGCCCGGGCCGCTTGTCGCTTCGCTGCTCGTTGAATCCGATGCGCCCGGCTGCCGCAGCCTGAAAAGCGAGTTGAGAATTTATGACGGCTCAGATTATCTCGAAATCATCAACCTTATGGATAAAGCCCAGGTCCGAGAAAAAGAGAGCGTTCATTTCGCCTTCCCGTTCGATATTCCCGGGGGCACAGTCCACTTGGATTTGGGATGGGCGATCATTCGGCCTGAATCCGACCAAATTCCCGGATCGTGCAAAGACTACTTCTGCGTCCAGAACTCCGTGGACATCTCCAACCAGGATTACGGGCTGAGTTGGGTCAGCCTGGATGCTCCTTTGATTGAAATCGGCAAAATAACCGACGAAGCGGCAATTGAAAAAGGCGTCCGGGCTTGGCGGACAACCATCGAGCCTTCCCAGACAATCTATTCCTATGCCATGAACAATTACTGGCACACCAATTATAAGGCCAGCCAGGAAGGGGTCGTGGGGCTGCGCTATGTGGTCCGACCCCACAAGGGTTTTGAAGCGGCGGCGATAAAAAAGTTCGGCCTGGAGAGGAGCCAGCCGCTCGTCGCAGCGGTTGCCGAGGAAAGCACACCGCTTAGGCCTTCCCTGCTGGATGTCGAGCCGCCTGGAGTGATCGTCACTTCGCTCCTGCCCAGCTCCGACAAGAAAGGCTGGATCGTGCGGCTGTGGAACGCGTCCGGCCGTCCGGAAAATGTCACCCTCCGAGGGGCGATCTGCCGCGAAGGCTCGATCTTTCTGAGCAACCCCTTTGAAGACCGTCTGGAACGAATCCGGGGGCCGCTGCCGATTCTTCCCTTCGGAATTGTGACGCTGCGGGTTGAAAAATAAGTCCTACAAGTCCAGCCTCAAGCCGAGTCTTCACCGAGGTCGCGCTCATGGCCGCCGAAGAGCGCCTGGAATATTTTTGACGATAACAGGACAGTCCTTAGAAGCCGGGGCGGAAGTTTATTGTCTTTCGGCCAATTTTTCCGCCGTCCGGAATGATGATCCGGCTGGGCGGCCTCTGTCGGCCATTTTTTCTGTTCTTGACTTCGATCCGCAGCCTGAAATATTCTTTTATCGTGAAGGGCGATGCCGATTCCGAGCTCAGCTGAAGGGAAGATCCTTCGCCGAAAAAAAAGAAAGTCCTATCCCTAAACGTGATTGCGTTCTGCGCGTTATTGGAGAAAACAAGACGGTATCGTCTCATCCCTTATCAAGGTTTCGTGCTCAAGAAATTCGACAAGGATTTGAAATATATCGGCGAAGTAGCCTCATTCCCGGCGGCCGATCCGAACGACTTCGATATGACCCGGCTTCCCGTGCGGGAAATAGATCTTTCCTCACGGATTTTTTATGGTTTCCCGGATAAGTATGAAATAAGCGTTTATAAAGACGGCTTAAAGAAGAAAATCCGCCGCGATTGGGATAAGGTAAAATTCTCGGAAGAAGAATTGGCGAATATCAAGAAAATGCTTGCGCAGGCCGAAGATATTCACTTTGCGGATACCCATGGCGCGTTTTCGAGGATATTCTCGGATGATACGGGGAAATTTTACGTCCAGACTTGGGAGAAGGACGCCCATAACGCCTATCTCTTTGATATCTTTGATGAAGAAGGAAGATATCTGGCCAAAATGGCCTTGCCCTCGGGCTCGCAGGTGATTAAGAATAATAGGCTCTATACGATCGAAGATAATAAGGATGGATTTCAGGTCATAAAAAGATACGCGATCGAATGGAAATAACGTTTCGTGGCCAATTTATTGCGAGGCGCCAGAAACAATACGATATTGGGAGGAATCGCCAATGAGTAAAATATTTAATATCGCAGGTTTTATTATCCTGGTTTCGATCGCGGCTCCGGCACAGCAATCGACGTTTCAAGATCCCTTGCTTGATCATATGATCGGGATGTGGGTTCTTCGGGGCACCATCGACCGGAAAGCGACGACGCATGATGTCGTTGCGGAGTGGGTGCTGGGCCATCAGTACTTGCGATTCCACGAGGTGTCGCGCGAAAAGGACGCCAAAGGCGGGGCGGAGTATGAGGCGATCGTCTTCATCGGCTGGGACCAGCCGTCGAGCCAGTACGCTTGCCTGTGGCTCGATACGACCGGCGGCGGCGGCCTTACCGGCCAGGCTATCGCCCACGCCAAGCGGGACGGCGACAAGATTCCGTTCTTGTTCAAGGGAGCGGACGGCAGCCTCTTCCACACGACATTCGCCTATAACAAGAGACTCCGACACTTGGCAGTGGCTGATGGACGGCGAGGAGGGCGGCAAGCTGCAGCCCTTCGCCCGGGTCAAACTCACCAAGAAATAGAATGAACGACGCCTTGCATATTACCAGCGGAGATATCGCCGGCGGTATCCTGGCGAAGGCCGGCATTTCCGGGGACATCCTTGTCTGGCATGACATTCTCTATGAGGGCCCCCGGAATCCCGGGTGGCCCGATGATCATACGCTTGACGCCCGCGCGGAGTTTCTTGAGCGGATTACCGGCGGAGGGCTGACCAAAGAACTCGTGAAGAAAACGCTCGCGGCCCAATACGGCAAGCTGGCGGCAGCGTCGGACTATGAGCGCGTTGTGCTCTGGTTCGACGCTTGCCTTTTTGATCAGTCCATGCTCGCCCACATTTTGATCTGCCTGCGTCATAAGGGCATCCGGCAGGCGGACCTTCTTTGCGTGGACGCCTTCCCGGGGATTGCGCCATTCGACGGGCTCGGCCAGCTCCAGCCGGCTCAAATGGCTTCGTTGTACGACCGGCGCCGGCCGGTCACAAAAGCCCAGTTTGATCTTGCCCAGGTCGTGGACAGGGCGTTTGCTGCTCAGGATTCGATGCTGCTGGCGGAATTGGCGGGCGGATTCAACGCGCCCCTGCCTTGGGTTCCCGCCGCCGCGGCACGATGGCTGCAGGAACGGCCCGATCCGGCGACCGGAATGGGGCGACTCGAGCGCCTGGCCATGGAAGCCATCCGCGCGGGCTGCGAGACGCCGAACGAGATTTTCCGGACCGTGGCCAAAAACGACACCCATCCTCAATTCTGGGGCGATACGACGCTGTGGGCGAAGATCAATGCTTTGGCGGATCGAAATCCTCCGCTCGTGAGGATTGAAGGCCCGGCGGCCAGGCTGCCCCAATGGCCCGGCGGCGCCGATCTCAAAGGCTTCAAGATTAGGGGCATGACGAACAGGTCGGGCGCCGGCGTCTGCTAGAGAGCGGATGATGTCGATAATTTTCCCGGCGGTCTTGGGAGGAATTGCCGAATGAGTAAAATCCTTAGAATCCTCTTCGCGATGCCGTTTTGTCTATCCGTCGTCCAGGCGGCCGGCGCGGCTCCCGCGGAAAATCCGTATCGATTGCCCGGCGGGATCAGCAAAGAATTCAATTCCATCCGCTATATGGTGTCGCCGCAAATCGAGCTCGTCTCCATCGTCCAAACCATCAGCGAGTACCCGACGGTCTTCGGTTTCCTGATGCAAAAAGAATCGTTCCCCTACAAACAGGAGGTATTGAAGAAATTCGGGCCGTTCAAGGACCACCCGCTCGTAACCTGGTTCAACACGATCAGCGCGCAGCCGAGGAAGATGAATTTCAGCGCGCCCTCGAACCTCATGCTCTATGCGGACGAATATTTGGACCTCCGGACGGACCTGAATTTCGACGACTTCGTTGTATCGCGCGCGGGAGGCCTGGATTCGCTGCGCCGGTTTCTCGACCTGCTGAAGGATTTTGCCGTCCGGTCGGGGTTCAACGATTTCTATGAAAGCCACACGGGATACTATACGGGAATTATCGCCGACACGATCGCCCAGCTCGATTCCGTCGATCATATCAAGGAATTGGAAGCCTTCTACGGCACGAAGCAGAAATCCTACGCCATCGTTCTGGTATCGCTGTACAGCCATGTGGGCTATGGAAATTCCATCGTGTATAAAGACGGCGAGCGCGAAATGTTCGACACGATGGGTCCGCAAAAAATCAAGGACGGCGCGCCGTTCTTCGGCGACAAGCTCTATTTGAAATATCTGTCGCGCCACGAATTCAGCCATCCGTTCGTGAATCCGCTGACGGAAAAGTATTGGGATCAAATCAAGGATTACGCCAAAAACTACGACTCCATCCCGGAGGCGGCAAAGAAGAATGTGTGCGGCGACTGGCAGGAATGCATCAATGAATTCATCGTACGCGCCGTATCCGTGTATCTGGCCTCTCTGGAGAGCAAGGAACTCGGATTGCAGGTCTACGCGGAAGAAAAATCCAAAGGCGTCAGCTATTTGGATCCGTTGCTTGCGGCTTTGCGGACCTATGCGGACAATCGCTCGCGGTATCCGAACTTCGAGTCTTACTACCCGAAAGTCCTGGAGGTGTTCAAAAAATAGCGGCGCCTTCTACGGCCGCACCGGGGATTGGTTTCCGTGGCTGTGCCTGGGCGTTTCCTCGTGCTCGCGGCGTGGTGTCTTTTTCTAAAAGAGGCGAGTATATTATTAACCCGGAATGAAAGCCCTATGAAATCGGATATTCTGGCATTGATCTGCGATCCGGCCACCCGCGATGCCCTCGACATCATGACCGAGCCGGATGCGCGCGGTCGTCTACGGGAGTTCCTCGTCAATCCGAGAACCGACCGGCGCTTCCCTATTCGCGACGGCGTTCCGATTTTCCTCCTGGAAAACGAGGTCTCCGGATCGAACCGACGATATCAAGCCATGTATGATCGTCTGGCGCGGCTCTATGATTTCTCGACCTGGCTGTACTCGCGCTGGAAAGGAATGAGCGTCGAAGCCCGCCTGCGCGAATATCTCGACGAGCTCGAAGTCGCGGCCGGAAGCCGCGATGATTCGGCCGATGATCATGCTTCGGCGAAGCCAATCGGAATCAGGAGGATCGGGAGACGGCGTCCCCCAACACCATGTCCAATGAACCGACAAAACCGCAAAGGGTTTGCCCACCGTGGCTGTGTTACACATTCGACAATCCTTTCCGCAAGCTTTTTCATAATCCTAACGCCCTATTAGGCCCGTATATCCGCCCGGGGAGTATCGCGATCGATGTCGGCGCCGGTATGGGTTATTTTTCCATACCCCTGGCTAAACTAGTCGGGCCGGAAGGTCATATGACGGCCATCGACATTCAGGGCAAGATGCTCGCCGCCCTGGCCGCCCGGGCCCGCCGGCGGGGAGTCTCGGAAAGAATCAGCCTGCATCAGGCCAACCCGGATTCATTGGGCTCTCATCCCCAGGCGGACTTCATATTGGCTTTTTGGATGGTCCACGAGGTTCCCGATCAACGGGCGTTTCTGACGGAAATATTCAAATTATTGAAACCCGAGGGGATCTTCCTGCTCGTGGAACCCAGAGCCCACGTGTCCGAGAAAGCATTCCGCCGGACCATCGAAACGGCCAGCGAAATCGGTTTCGCTATTAAAGATGAGCCGAGGATTCGCATCAGCCGGAGCGTCCTTTTAGCGCGCAATAGGGCCTAAGGAAGCCGACTTTGAAAGATCACGCCCTCTTCCGGCGGCGATGGCTCGTTGCGGCCACCCTCGTCGTTCTTACAAGTCCAGCCTCAAGCCGAGTCCCCAATAGCTTTCGGTGAAAAAGGAAAACTCCGACACCAAGGCCAGGCGCCGACTGAGATGCCAATTGAAGCCGAGCATCATGCTGAACAAGCCCTTTCCTTTGGCTTCGATCTCCTGGTCAAGGACAAGCGGCTGGAGCGTGCCGGACATTTTGCTGAATTTGAAGCCGAAATAGCCGGCAAACTGGAAAACCCGCAACCCGAAATCCAGACTGCCTTGGTACCTTGTCAGGCCGAATTTCTCATAATCTTCATTTAGGGAGGATTGGAGACGGGCTGCCTGAAAATCCAAGCCGATGGCGCCCCGGACATTGATCGAGTGACCATCTTCCTCGGCGATGTCCACCTCACCGGCTATCATCCACTTCAGCCCGCCGCCGAAATAGAGGTGGCTGCCGTCCCCGACATAAGAATTGGGAAAATTCGAAGAGCCGAGAAAACCGTAGAGAAAGATATAATCCGTTGCCTCAAATCCGACGGTCGCTTTGTAGATGTCCCGGCTGATCTCCTGTCTGACTCCGGCCAGGCTGAAATCCCTGGAGAGGTGCTCATAGGAGAGCTGCAGGGAAAAAGAGGATATGTCCGCTGCGGTTCCCACCTCCTGAGCGGGTGAAACCAGGGGAGCGATCAGCACAAAAATCGCAAGAAGGGAATATTTTTTCATGGCTACCTTCCGATCTGAACATGACAAACGTTCGGGTTCTTCTCAATAGCTAAGACGAAAAACCAGGCAAAAAGGTTTATGGATGCCGAATCGTTTTTCTTTTATAATATCGATTTTGAACAAAGGACTAAGGCCATGACACATGATCCATTTTTAAGACGGCTCGGCCTTTCGAATTTGATGGTTTCTCCCATCGGCCTCGGTTGCTGGCAGTTCAGCCAGGGACGAGGCCTCGGCGGCGGATATTGGTCGGTCCTTTCCGACGAAGAAATCCGGGATATCGTCCGGGCTTCGCTCCAAGGCGGAATCAACTGGTTTGACACAGCCGAATCCTACGGGGGAGGTCGGTCGGAGCAGCTCCTGGCCCGCGCCTTGAAAGACCTGGGAAAAACGTCCGAGGACATCCTTATCGCCACAAAATGGATGCCGTTTTTCAGGACGGCCCGATCGATCCTGAAAACGATCAGCCGGAGAACGGACAATCTGGCCGGGTTTCGCATCGACCTTTATCAAATCCACCATCCCTTCTCCCTATCCTCAACGAAAGCACAAATGAAAGCCATGGCCCGTCTCGCGGAAGAGCACAAAATCCGCTTCATCGGGGTGAGTAATTTTTCTGCAAAAAAAATGCGCAGGGCCCAAACCATGCTGGCCGGTCTCGGCCTCCGGCTCGTCTCCAATCAAGTCCGCTACAATCTGCTTGACCGGAAGATTGAGACAAACGGCATCCTAGATACCGCCAAGGAACTCGGCATGGCTATCATTGCCTATTCGCCCTTGGCCCAGGGATTGCTCACCGGAAAATTTCATGAAGATCCAGGCCTGGTCCACCGCACGCCGGGCTATAGGAAATATATGGGCGGCTTTAAACAAAAAGGGCTCGATAAAAGCCGTCCCGTGATCCAGGCGCTCAAAGAACTGGCCGAGAAATACAAAGTCACCCCCGCCCAAATCGCGTTGAACTGGCTGATCCATTTCCACGGAGAGACCGTGGTGGCCATTCCCGGGGCGACCAAAGTGCGCCAAGCTCAAGAGAACACCGGAGCCCTGACGTTCGAGCTGAGCCGAGACGAGCTCCTTTCGCTTGACCGGGTTTCGTCCGTCTTTAAGAAATAGCGGAGGATTACCTCCGGCAGGAAGAAATAGAGGTCATCAGGTTTTCCGGATCAGGCCGGGGCTTAAGGAGATAAATAAAAAAGCCTCATTAATGTCTTGGGCCGTAATCAACCCTGCCAGCTGGCCGCCCTTGGTCACGGGAATAGACCGCAACCGGCTCTTGCCCATCTTCTGCTGGACATCAAAGAGCGCCTCTCCGGGATCGGCGATCGGAAAATCTATCCGCATCGCCTCCCGGACCGTTGTCTCAGGGCCATGTTTCTTGAGCGCCGTGACCAAGTCCGTTTCCGTCAAGAAGCCGATGAGCTTGCCATCCTCAAGGACGGGAAAATCCGTCTGAAAGCCATGGAGAATGAGGTTGACGGCTTGGGCCAAAGACGCCTCGGGCGTGAGCGTCTGCAATGTCTGCGCCATGGCCTGACTCGCCCGCAGCTCCCCCAATACGTTCTTGACCTCGACCCTCCGGCCTTCCTGCCCAGCGCCCAAGTAGATGAACATCGCGATGATGACCAGCATCCAATTGCCGCTCAACACTCCAAAGAGCCCCAAAAACCAGGCCAGCCCCTGGCCTATATTGACGGCCCAAGATGTCGCTTTGGCATAGTCCATCCGCATCGCCAGGAAAGCGCGCAAAACGCGGCCGCCGTCCATGGGATAGGCCGGCAACAGGTTGAAGACGCCCAGCAGCAGGTTGGAAAGGGCAAGGTACGACGGCAGTCCCTGCCAGCTGACCGAGCCGAGCACTTGGTTCAGCCGGCCGGGGGTCAGGCCGGCCCCGATGCCGAATAGGATGTCCAGGAGAAATAATAACAAGGCGATGACAAAATTGGAAAGGGGGCCTGCTAAAGACATCCTGAGTTCCTGCGCCGGCTTTTTGGGCATCTCCTCCATCTGGGACAACCCGCCGATCGGAAGCAGCGTGATATCGCGGACTTTGACGCCGTAATGCATGGCCATCAGGCTGTGGGCCAGCTCATGAATTGTCACGCAGGCAAAAAGAAGCAGGATGACCACGACGCCGTATAAGGCGCCGGCCAGACCGGCCCGCATTTCTATCCCCCACCGGTAGGCGGCCCAGATGAGAATCAGCACAAACGTCAAATGAACCTTGATGTCTATGCCTTTGACTCTGAAGAGCTTGGTGGACCAACTCATGGCAGTCCCTCCCCACATAAATTCTTCTTACGATTTAAGAGATCGTTTCTCAAAGCCGTTTTGTCAAGAGACGAAGTCCAAAGAGATTATCTAAACGGCCTCATTGATCATCTGGATCTCTTTGAACCTGCAGAAATAGCCCATTTCCTTGGCGATATTTCCGTAGCAGGTTAGCCGATGGAGCCCGCTCGTCCAGTTTTTCCAAAGCCTGTCCGCATCGCCGTCCAGCTTGACGGTGATTTTCGTTCGGCAGCCCCTGTCATCCGAGAGGGCGACTGGAGTTTCGATGATCGCACCCGTAAAATAGCGCAATTGGTCGGTACCGATCAAAACGGATTGAGTGACTTTTTCTCCGATGCGCATCTTGACCTGGGGGACGACCCCTTCCTGTCTCTCCATGACTGTGCGCAGCTTATAGGAGGCAGCCGGCCCCTTCGGGCCGTCCATTCTCGGCGTCCCCATGCAATGGGCGAGAATGATACTGTTTTTGGATTCGTCCATGGTCGGGTCGCTGACGAACCCCGGCCTTCCGGCCAGCCCCTGGAACAAGATATGAGTCATGGCGCAGCGCAAATCCGATTCGCAGATGCCCCCCCATCCCAGGTTGTTGAGCCTGGCGAATCCGAGGCAGGGATAGGCCGGAAGCTTGATGGTCTTGTCCCACATGCTCCCGTAACAGTCCACGGTCATGACGGTCGCATCTTCCGCATCCAGCATTTTTTCAAAGGCCAGCGCCAGCTTCGAGGACCTGAAGATATCGTCCTTGGGAGGCTCGACAACCTTCTCCGCCTGTTGAATCCAGCGTTCGGTCTCGTCCTTTGCTTCCTTGTCGCTGATGCTGTTATACACATCGACCATCTGGGCCAGGCTCACCGGCTTGATCTCTGTTCCGAATTTCTGTCTCACTTTTTCGGCATAATCGGCGAAGTTGTTCGTCGTGAGGTTCAGGACCTTGGCTTCCCGGAAATGATGGATGGCCCGGAAAGGCCGGATGGCCACGGCCAGCTGTTTTAAATCGCTGCTCAGAATGCATTCCATCCTGGCGCCCAGCGGCTGCTTGCGCAGGTCGCCGAACTCGGTCCATTCATGCCCAGAATAGGGAACGGCCAAAACCATGGTCGGCTTCGCCGCTCGGAGGATTTCCTGGAGAACAGACCAGATTTCAATATTGAGATGAATGACCAGAATGCCATCCACGCCAAGAAGCCTCTCCCCAAGGCCTCGGACTTGCTCCGGAGACGTGACCAGCTCGTCAACGGCGAACTCCACATCGGCCAGTTCGTCCTTCATTTGGGCGAAAGCGTTTTCATAAACGGCGATTTCCTTTTTGAGGTCTAGGTTTGGTTTAGGCCAAAGGCCTTGAGGGGACCCCATATAAAGCCTGGCCACCTTGACTTTCGAGCGTCGGCAGCCGGGACTGATCAACTTCGTTTTCCCGGGGGCCACTTCGAATGCCCGAAGGGTGGGCTGGAAAAAATAAAGAGCGCTTCCGGCCAAGGCCAGCTGGAGAAAATCCCTCCGTTTGATGTCATGGTTCATGTCGACCTCCAAAATTTTCGAAATCTAAAAAACGGCTCGGCGAAAAGCAAGCTGTCAGAAACGGGCGTTTCTTTATCCTCGTTCTCCTCCACGGCTAGATTGACTTTTATCCAGGCCTCAAGCCAGCCCGCCGTCCGTGTAGCCGGGCTGCATCCAGGGAAGGTTTTTATGCTCGAAGAAGGGGTTGAGGTCGGCCCTAATTTTCTTCATCTCTTCGCCAGACATGGCCTTGAAATTCTTCAGGATCTCGATATTTTTCTTGACGACGTCCACGCTGTCTGTTCCGATGACAGCGGCGTGGACAAGAGGCAGGCTCAAGGCGTAGCGGATGAGCTGCTCAGGAGTCACGCTTTTGACAGTCTCTCTCGGCCGGATGGCTTTGATGATCATGATGCCCATTTTTTTCCCGGCCGCGGCGGGGATGGCGTCCTGCTCCATGTCCCCTTTGCGCTCGGCATAGTGGTTCAGGGCGATGAGCATCGTGTCGAAATCATACCGGCTGACCATGGCCTTCATGACTTCGGCCGACATATGCCCGGAGAATCCGATGAATCGAGTGGTTTTTTCGTCGCGCGCTTTGAGCAGGACTTTCAGGACGCCGTCCTTCGCGCCGATCCTCTCCACTTCGTCCAAGGTCGAGATGTTGTGGATCTTGAGGAGGTCGAGCTTATCGGTCTGCAGCCGTTTCAGGCTTTCTTCAAGGTGGCGCAGGCCTTCGTCATAGGTCCGCTTCTGGATTTTTGTTGACAGGATGACTTCTTTCCTCCTGGTTTTCAAGACCAGTCCGAGCCGTTCTTCGCTCACGACCCTATCGGTGCCGTAATCATGCGCGGTATCCCAGTAATAAAATCCATGGTCGAGGGCGTATGTCAAAATCTCAACGCTTTTTGCCGGATCCTGGACCGCGCAGAATCGGCTGCCGCAGCCGATGCCGATGCGCGGGACGACAATGCCTGTCTTTCCCAAGGTGACTGTCGGAAGCCCCTTGGCATCATGGATGGTTTTTTCCGCGGACAACAACTCACAGGAGGAGCCAAGCGCCCCGAGCGCAACCGTGGAGGCCGCGCACGTCTTCAGAAAATCGCGCCGATTCATGCCTTTGTTTTTCATAGAACTCCCCTCATTTCTTGAAAGTGCTTCCCCAAAGCTTGATCTCCGAAAAACTCCCCGTATCATCAAACGACCCGACGCCCACAAGCCCATGGCCAAGAGTTTTATCTGCCGCCGTCAGAATGGGCGTGGCGAGATCATCCAGGTAGGCCTTGATCTCACCCGTCGCGGCATCATGGGTCACCTTGAAATCGTGGAATTTGAGGTCTGTCAGGCGATAAACGGACCTTCCTGGCGGTTCGCGATTGATTTTCACCCGGTCCTTGCCGTTGACAATGGCGATGACATTGTGCGCCTCGTCGCTCGACGCGCTGAAATGGACATAATAGAAATGGGTTGCATCCTGAAAATGAAAGAAAATACACATGTCCCGCTTATCGACAGAAGGATCGGTATTGCATCTGGTCCTGCCGGTGAAAACAAAGCTCGTGACATCGAAATTTTTGAGGAGCGACCAGGCGGTCGGAGCACGGACCTTGCCCTGCTCGCCGGAAGCTGTGAGCCGATAGACGAACGAGCCTTCCTCCTTAGCCAACTGCCAGTGCTCGGGATGATTGGGCATCCAGGCGCCCGCTTTTCCGTCCTTAAAATCATCGGCGATCAGCAAAGGAAGATTGGAGCCGCTTTCTTTCGTTTGAGATGCCGAGACCGGAATCTTGGGCAGATCAAGCCAGAAAAAAAAGGCAGCAAGGGCTATGGCCGAAAGTGCCGCGTTTGCTTTTCTTATAAATACTATTTCCCTTCCCCTTTTTAGAATCGCCACGATCGACAAATGCCAAGACATCTACTCTCGCTTATATCACAGGAAAAAAGGACGGTCAATTCCCGGGCGTTCTTGCAAAAACTCATCCTTTAATGTTTTAATACCACTCATCTTGAAACTTCGCGAAGGAGAGGACATGGCATCAGAGACAAAGCCTACCCACGGCCTGGAGAGAAGGCTTGGATTGTTTCCCCTCACCAACATTGTCGTCGCCAACATGATCGGCGCCGGGATTTTTACGATGTCCGGACTCCTGATGAAAGACCTGGGCAATCCTCTGGTCATGTTGGGCCTGTGGATCTTGGGTGGGGCCATCGCCCTGTGCGGCGCGCTCAGCTATGGCGAGCTCGGCGCCGCCATCCCTCATGCCGGCGGCGAATACATTTTTCTCTCGAAACTTTACCATCCCATAGCTGGCTTTCTGAGCGGATGGGTCTCGTTTTTTGTCGGCTTTTCGGCGCCCATCGCCGCCTCGGCCATCGGCTTTTCCGAATACTTCACGAGGGCCTTTCCCGGGCTCTTGCACCTGGGGCTTTTTGGAGGGGGCTCGGAAGCGGTCATCCTCAAAAAAATCTATGCCTGCCTGATCATCATCACCTTCACTTTGATCCACATGAGGGGCATCGAGTTCGGATCAAAAGTCCAAAACCTCCTGACGGTCCTCAAGGTAGGCTTGATCGTGGGGCTCGTCGCCGTTGCTTTCCTGTCGGGCAAAGGAACCCTCAACCATTTGGTCCAGGGGGAAAGTTACCGGTTCAATTTCGGCGGATGGAAAACCGCGGGCCTGTCGCTGATGTGGATCATGTTCGCCTACAGCGGCTGGAACGCCTCCGCCTATATCGGCTCCGAAGTTAAAAATCCGTCCAGAAACTTGCCGCGCTCCCTGCTCTTCGGAACGGGAATCGTGATACTTCTCTATATGGGCTTAAATTTGTTCTACATCTATGCTATCCCGCCCGCCGACATGAGCGGAGTGATCTCGATCGGGGGCCTGGCGGTCGGCAACCTCTTCGGAAAATCCTTCGAGAACATCCTCTCCGTCATGATTTCTTTTGCTTTGTTCTCCTCCCTGAGCGCCTTTATCATCCTTGGGCCGCGAGTCTACTACTCGATGGCGAGGGACAAGTGTTTCTTCAAATTCGTTTCGGACGTTCACCCCGTCCATAAAGTGCCGGCGAAATCCGTGCTGCTCCAGGGCCTGATCGCCATCATCATTTTGATCTCAGGATCATTCGACCAGATCCTGACCTACATGGGCTTTTCACTCGGCATCTTTCCCATTCTGGCGGTGGCCGGAGTCTTCAAGGTGAGGCGCTCCAGAATGAGTCCGTACAAAATGCCGGGCTTCCCCATCGTTCCTATCATTTATATTCTGGCGGCGATCATGATCCTCATCCTGGGATTTCTCCGGAGTCCCGGTCCTTCCTCCATTGCCATCCTGACGGTCGTTGTGGGCGTCCCCGCCTATTTTCTCTTTAAGAAGAGGTACGAAAAAAACGAAAAGCCATGTGCGTAAAAAGGGAGGCGCGCATGAAGAAAATCTTCATCCTGTCTGCCATTGTCTCGGGAGTTCTCTTGTCCGGCTGCCCGGCCCTCACGGCTCAAGAGAAGCTCAAAACAGAGCCTGATCCGTCCTATCGCGAGGATGCCGTCTCCGTCCGTCGCCATCCGGAAGTCGATACCAATGTTTTTCTCTACATCAATCACTGGCGCAATTCCCTGCCCTTCGAAGCTCATGGCGGGCTCGTCGAGCGCGATATCCTCACAGCGGGCGATCCTCTTCATCCCTCAAAAAAAGGCGCTGTTTTGAAATACATCAAGGCGTTTAGGCGCGGTGTCCTCCAGCCCCGCACGAACACAACTCCCGCCAAAGCGGAAAAGGAACAGGTCTTTTTTTATGTGATGTCGGGAACGGGGGGCGTGGAAGCGGGCGGCAAAAAGGCCGGTCTCGAAGAGGGCACAGCCGTGGTTATTCCGGCGGGGATGGAATACCGTTTTTTTAATCCGGCCGAAGTCCCTTTGGAAATGATCGTTGTGATCGAAGAGGCAGCACCCGGCTTTATCCCGAATAAAAGGATGTCTGTCGGAAGCTATCATGATGCCGAGCCGGCGATCGGACATCACTGGGCCCATATCGCCCGCGGCTTCAATTATGACGTTCCCCCAAAGTTCTCGAACCCCATGGGGTTTATCGTCGTCTCGATCGATAAATTCGACATCGCTCAACCGCACACCCATGGCCCCGGGACCGAGGAGATTTGGTGCCAGCTTAAAGGAAAAAGCCTTCTCTTCTTCGGAAACCGCCTTCTCTGGCAGGAGCCCGGAGAGGCCTTCCTCGTCCCGCCGAATAACAAAGTCCCCCATAGCTCGATCAACTATTCAGAAGAGCCCATGCTCTGGCTCTTCATGGGCTGCAGGCATCCTGAAGATGCCGCCAAGGAAAGCCTCAATGAATAGGACGGGGTCAAACCTCAACTTTCAACTAATCTGTTGAAAGTTGAGGTTTGACCCCGAATCCTGTCGAAGGAGATGCCCATGGCGGAAAATAAAAACCGTTGGAACCGTCGCGATTTTCTGAAAGGGGTCGGCCTGGGAGTTATGGGATATGCGGCTCTTGGCGGGAAAGTATTTGCCCGTCCCCTGGTTCAATCCGAACCAGCCGAGCCGCAGCTCGGCAGCGGGCATCTTTACCAGAAAATCTCCGGACCGGCCCGAGTCAGCCTGGTCAAGGGCAATGACCGGCGGGGGATCGTGCACCAATCCTTGAAGCTCATCGAAGATGAAATCCTCGCCTCGATCGGCAACAAAAAGATCATGATCAAGCCCAACGTCGTGACTCCTATCAATCCTCTGGGCTCGCTGCATGTCGATGCGGTGCGGGCCATCCTGGATTTTCTGACCCCTCATTATAAAAGCCAGATCATCATCGGAGAAGCGGCGACCATCAATACCATGGAGGGCTACAAGAACTACGGCTATTTCGCTCTGGAAAAAGAATATAACGTGAAGCTGGTCGACCTCAACCTGACCCCCTACGAATACCGCTATGTCATCAACAAGGACAACAAGCCCATACCGATCCGGGTCGTCTCAAAATACTTGGAGCCGGACCTATATCTTATTTCCGCGGCGAGGATGAAAACACACAACATCGTGCTCGTGACCCTGTCGCTCAAGAATATCCTCCTGGGCGCTCCACTGAACGACTACAAAAAGAACGACAAGAGCTTGATGCATACCAACCCCAACACCACGGCCAACGATATCTGCCATTTCAACATGTTTCACATCGCCCAGGAAATCTTCCCGGACCTGGCCGTTATCGATGGATTCGAAGCCATGGAGGGCAAAGGCCCGGCCTGGGGAACGCCTTTCGACGCGCGCCTGGCCATCGCCAGCCGAGACGCCGTCGCCGCGGACACGCTGGCCACAAAAGTCATGGGGTTTAACCCGCAGAAGATCAACTACTTATCGGCCATGAACGAGGCCGGCATGGGCCAGGGCGATCTCGAAAAGATCACAGTCCTCGGCACGCCCCTCGACCAATGCCTCTATCATTTCAAAGTCGATGAGAAGACCGCGGAAATCTATAAGCTGTAAGACGTAATTCAACTTCAAGGCCAAGGGGTCTTCCCCAAAAATTGCCGATGGAGCTGCTCATTCGCCAAAAACTAAGAGCGCTCCGTTAAATTTATAGAAAGCACGGATGCCCGACGGGTGGCGTGGTTTGGGGGCCTCCCGCCGCCCCGAGCGTTTGATGCGGCTGACTTTCTGCTTAAGAATCAACACGGTAGACCGCGAGGGGCGCCGGGGGTGAACCGCGACAGGACCCGTCGGGCGTTTCTATCGGCAATTTTGGATCTTCCCCTCCAAATTGACTCTCGTCGTTTCCTGGTATATAAAGAAAAAAGATGGACAATCGATGATTTTTCCAGGAAGGGATCCATGAAAACAAGAATATGGCTTTTAACAATCATTGTGTTCTTTTTATGCCTTGGGATTTCTCTTCCCCAGGACCGTCCCGAGGACCGTTTCGACCTCGCCCGCCTAGCCTGGGATACCGGTGATTACCTCCGGGCACTTGATGAATTCGAGTCCATTTTGAAAAGCCCGGACGGCAGCCGATTTTTCGAGCCAATCGCCCTGATCACCGGGGAATTGTATACGGCAAGAGAGATCACGCGGGACGGCAGGACGATCCGCATCAGCCCGGATGGAAAATACGCCGCCTATGATGCGGGGACACGCACCACTCCTCTCACCCGGATCTTCGCCATGGACGATCCAACGAGAACGAGTGTTGAAGTCCGAGGAACAAGCCTTGTTTTTTCGGCGGTTCCGAATACCGCCGCTTTTTTACGTGTGGCGGGGACTCCTGAGATCACCAACCTCCGCAAGGAGATCGAACAGATCACCGCTCAGCCATCGCCGGATAGACAAGCTCTGATGAACAAGCAGAGGCAATTGACCTGGCTGGAGTCGAAAAACGCGACTATCATCCTTCTGGATATCGCCACGAAAAAGGAAAAGATCCTTAAAACCGAAGGCCTGCTGAAAGGCGCCCTCGCCTTCAGCGCCGACGGCCGCGAGGTCTATTTTGTCGGCGCCAAAGAAATGGATCCTGCATCGAACGAGATTTATGCCGTCTCGCAGACGGCGGACCCCAGGCCGTTGACATCAGGGACTGGATTCAAAACCAATCCTCTCGTCGTCCCCGGCGGGAAATATCTTGTCTATGCGATTCCCTCACAAACGCCCTTTCCAAAACCCGCCTCCCCTGAGCCCGCGGCGCGCCCCGCCCCAGGCGCGCCTCCGGCCGAGGGGCAATTCCGCCCCGGGGGTTCCCGGCAACTTGCCGTGCTGAACCTCGCGGACAGAAAATCGACAATATTCAACGGCGCCTCGGGGCCGGCCGTTTCCGCAGACGGGTTCACGCTCGTCTTTCTCACCATGGCCGGGGCCGACACGACCCTGAATCTCGTCAGGCTCAGCGAGCCGTTCACGGCCTCAGTCCTCAAAAAAACGACGGAAAGGATCGGCTCCGCCTCTCCGGCGCCGGACGGATCGGGCGTCGTGTTTGACATGACCTATACGAGAAACGGTGAGATCTTTTATGTCCAAAGCGACGGGAAAGGCGAGGTCCGCTTGAGCCGGGAGATCGAGCCCGACCGCGCTCCCCGTTTTTTGAACCAGAACCAGGTCCTCGCTGTGAAGGGCGAGCCGCGCGACAGCCGGGCTTATATCTATGACCTCAAGACCCTGTCGAATTTTCGGCTGTTCCATAACAACACGCTCCGGACGCTGGCCCCTGAATATGAATGGGTCGCCAACACGGCGGGAACGCGTCTCCTCATCGGCGCCGAGCGCGACGGCGACACGATTTCTCCCGAACGCGGCGTCTATCTCGTCGATCTCACCAAGACAATCTCCATGGATGAACTTCTGGCGCGGATCGAGAGCCAGCGGACGGCGGAAAAAGCCCTGCGCACCCAAGGGGAAAGGACATTCCAGCCGATCCATGACCTTGTTCAAAAGTCCGTCGATAGAGTCTCCATCACGAAAATCTATGAATACGAGGAGACGCTTTTCAATTTCGACTCAAAACACATCACCATGCCGGGCAACAAGCCGGCTGGCGATTATATTTTTAATACCTTCAAGTCCTTCGGCTACCAGCCCGAATATCAGTGGTTCGAGTCGCGGGGGACCAAAACCGCCAACATCCTGGCCAGGATTCCCGGGACCGAAAACCCCGATATGATCTACATCGTCAGCGGCCATTACGATTCCAACCAGCGCGGCCCGGGGGCGGACGACAATTCTTCGGCGACCGCCGTATTGCTCGAGACGGCTCGCGTCTTAGCCAAGACTCCCATGCCCGCGACGATCCTCTTTGCCGCCTTCACCGGCGAGGAAGCCGGCCTCCTGGGAAGCCGGGAGTTCGTCAGGCAGGCCCGGGAGAAGAAATGGCGAATCGCCGCCGACCTCAACAACGACATGATCGGCTGGACGAACGACTACCGGCTGGACGATACAATCCGGCATGCCAACGCCGGCATCCGGGACATCCAGCATGCGGCCGCGTTCCTCTTTTCCCGGATGGTGACCTATGATACGCGCTACGTCAAATCCACGGATGCCGCCTCCTTTTTCGAGGCCTACGGAGATATCATCGGCGGGCTGGGCTCCTATCCGCTGCTCGGCAATCCCTACTACCATCAGGCGACCGACCTGCTGGAGACCGTCAATCATCAGCTCTTGGTGGAAGCCGCGAAATTCAACATCGCTTCGATTATGATGCTGGCCTCGAGCCCGACGCCGGTCCAGGGCCTCAAGGTCATCCGCTTGAAGAGCGATGCCGCCGAAGTCACGTGGATGCCCAGCCCTGAACTGGGCATCGCTTCGTACATCGTCGAATACGGACCGGAGAAAAAACCGTCAGCTTCGAGCTTGACGGTCGCCGAAGCTCATGCCAAGCTTCAAGGATTCCATCTCGAACGCGGCGAAAAATTGGCCGTCTCGGTCAAGGCGGTCAACAGTCGCGGCATTTCCAGCTGGGACTGGACGCGGACGACCGCCCCCGCGACAAAATGAAGGGATTTGGGAGGAAAAAATGAGGACTATGATTTGTTCGGCGCTGATGACTTTTATGGTCATCATCTCGGTCGGAATTTCGGCGCTCATGGCACAGCAAAAACTGACCGTTGAGCCCGATCCGTCCTTCCGCGAGGATGCCGTCTCCAACCACCGCCATCCCGAAGTCGATACGGATGTCTTTCTCTACATCAACCACTGGCGGAATTCTTTGCCCTATGCGGGCCACGGCGGGTTGATCGAGCGCGACATCTTGACGCCCGGCGATCCTCTTCGCCCGCCCAAAAAAGGCGCGGTCTTGAAATATATAACCGGCTATAAACGCGCCGCCTTGGAGCCCCGTACAAACACCCGGCCGTTCAAACATGACACAGAGCAGGTTTTTTATTATGTCATGTCCGGGACGGGAAACGTTCTGGCCGGCGGCAAAAAAGGTTCGCTCGAGGAGGGTACGGCCGTCGTCATCCCCGCGGGACTCGAATACCATTTTACCAACCCGACCGAAGCGAGCCTGGAATTGATCATGGTCACTGAAGAAATCACACCGGGATTCGTACCGAATAATGAAATGTCCATGGGAAGCTACCACGACTCCCTGCCGAGTGTCGGCATGCACTGGGCCCATATCGGCCGGGGGTTTAACTACGATGTCCCTCCGAAATTCGCCAACCCCGTCGGGTTCGCCATCGTCTCCATCGACAAATTCGATATCGCCCAGCCCCATGTCCATGGCCCCGGCTGCGAAGAGATCTGGTGCCAACTAAAAGGCAAGAGCCTGTTATTGTTCGGAAACCGTCTCTTCTGGCAGGAGCCCGGCGAAGCGTTCCTCATTCCGCCCAATGGCAAAGTTCCCCATGGCTCGATCAATCACACGGACGAGCCCATGCTCTGGCTTTATATGGGGAATCGGCACGACCGGCTGGGGAAATAAGACGCCGGTTTGAGGAGGCCTGAATGCGTAAAAAGACGAAAATCTTGAATCGTTGGATATCCGCGCTCTTTCTTACATATTCTCTTCTCGCGGTTTCCGCTTGCGCGCCCAAAGCGGAGTGGAAAGCCAAGAACGATCGGCTCATCAAGGAGAAAAACCTCCAGGTGCGCAGGCGAACCGATATTCCGAAAACCAAAGTGGTTTCAAACCTCGAGCAGGGCGTGGTCACGAACATCAGCAAATTGCCCGACACAGAAATTGCCCCCGGCGCAACAGCCAAGATGTATTGGGGCCGGGGAGTGCTGATCAACTGGATGACCTTGAAACCCGGGAGCGCGATCGCGGAAGAAACACTTCCCAGCGAGCGCCTCATGTTCGTTATGAAAGGTTCGGTGAGGCAGCTCATCAACCGCACACATGTCCGCATGCAGGCCCTCAGCCGCGACGAGCCGGACGGCAGACACGGGCGCACCCCGAGAAATGAATTTGTCTATCTCGAAAAGGGTGCTCAAAACGCCCTTGAAGCGGGAGATGATGGGGCCGAGGTCCTTGAAGTTTATTCTCCTCCCCGGCTGGATTACCTGAAAAAAGCAGGGGCCGTCAAGCTCCCCTCCAAAATCCCCGATGCGGATTTTCCTTTGAATCCCACCGTAGAACCGAACAAGGTCTTTGACCTCAACGACGTTCAATTGACCGAGCTGGTTCCCGGCGCCCATTCCCGGCTTGTATCTGGGCGCGGCGCTCAGCTCAGTTTTCTCCGGATGGACCCCGGCTCGACCTTTGCCCATCACCTCCATCCGGAAGAGCAGCTCATGATCGTCCTGCGTGGCGCGATCGATGAGATCATCCTGGACGGCAAAACCCGGATGCAAAAAGGCGATGTCCTTCTTCTCCCGGCCGACATGGTCCACGGCGGCACGATCGGCGATCTCGGCTGCGATGTCCTCGATGTCTTCTGGCCGCCGCGCACGGACTATAATGATAAGAGGGTCAAACAACTCGATTCCTACTACGCCGTCATTCCCGAGGGCGCCCAGGTCGGACTCCTGGCCGACGGCGCCAAACAAGGCCCCGGGCTTACTTTCACCGAAGGACCGAAGTGGCTCACGGGCAAGCTCTATCTCTCGAGCATGTATTTCGACGCGAAATGGAACGGCGATCCTAAAAAGAGCGCCACCGTCGAGATGGACCCGGACGGCACATACCGGTATATCTCACACGGCCAGATGCAGACCAACGGCACCATGCCGCTGGCGAATGGAAACCTTGCCGTGTGCGATATGTTCGGGCACCGCATCATCGAGATGACGACAAAAGGACGAGTCGTAAAAACGCTGGCAGGTTCCTACGAAGGAAAACTCATCGACGGACCCAACGACCTCGTCACCGACGCCAAGGGCGGGGTCTATTTCACCGACCCCCAGTTCACTCCCGACCCCAAAAAAAATCAGCCGGGCCGGGCCGTCTACTACATCACACTCCAGGGAAAAGTCGTTCAGGTCATTGGCTTTAACGAATTCGCCATGCCTAACGGCATCCTCCTCAGCCCCGACCAAAAAACACTCTTTGTCAATAACACCTACGATAACGAATCGTTCTGGAATGTGGACAGCGATAAGGACAACTGGGTCTGGGCTTATGACGTGAACGACGACGGCACGGTGAAGAACGGCCGGAAATTCGCAAGGCTATTTCTCACCCCCGAGGTGCTCGATAGGAAAGGACGGTCCAGCGGCGCGGACGGGATGACGATCGACGAAAAGGGCGGCCTCTATGTCGCAACCTATATGGGTATCCAAGTCTTCAACCCAAAAGGCGAATTCCTGGGGATCATCAATACGCCGACTTATCCTGTTAGCTGCTGCTTTGGCGGTGATGACATGAAGACACTCTTCATCGTTAGCTACGACAAGGTTTACAAGATCCGGACGAACCTGAAAGGCTTGAAATACGGGCCAAAATGAATAATTGGGGTCAAAGCTACTCATTACGCACTCATATGGAGAGAAATCTGCGTAATGAGTAGCTTTGACCCCAAAGCAAGGAGCTGACTATGGAAAAAAAAGACCATGGTTTGAAACGACGCGATTTTTTGAAAAATATGGGATTGGGATTGGCCGGCGCGGCGGGCGCAACCACTCTTGGCGCAAAACCCTCTCTCCCAGCTGATTCCCAGGCAGAAAAGCCGGCTCATCATTTCGGCGCCGGCCAGCTTTACAAAAAGCCCGCTCCTCCGGCGCGGGTCAGTCTGGTCAAGGGCAACGACCGGCGCGATATCGTCTATCGATCTCTGAAGATGATCGAGGACGACGTCCTGGCCTCGATCCAGGACAAGACGATCCTCCTCAAGCCCAATGTCGTCCTGATGGACAATCCTCTGAGCGTGACCCACACCGACGCCGTGCGCGCCGTCTTGGATTTTCTGACACCTCATTATAAAAAGCAAATCATCATCGGAGAAGCCGGCCACCACAACACCATGGACGGCTACAAAAATAACGGATATTTCCAGCTCGAAAAAGAATATAACGTCAAAATCGTCAACCTCAACCAGGAATCCTATCAATACCGGTATGTGATCAACAAGGACAACAGGCCGATCCCGATCCGGATCATCAACACGTTTCTCGACCCGAAGATCTACATGATCTCCGTGGCCCGGATGAAAACGCACAATTACGTCTTCGTAACCCTCTCGCTTAAAAACGTCCTCCTGGCGGCCCCGGTTAAGGACGCCAAGCAGAACGACAAGGGGCTGATGCATACGGCGCCTCCGGCCAAGAATGATCTTTGCCACTACAACATGTTTCAGCTCGCCCAGGAGGTCTATCCGGAGTTGGCGGTCATCGATGGCTTTGAAGGAATGGAAGGAAACGGCCCTGCCTGGGGCACTCCGATTGCATCGAAGGTGGCGCTGGCCAGCCTGGACCCACTGGCCGGCGACATCACGGCCACGCGGGTCATGGGATTCGATCCCAAGAACATCAATTATTTGGCCGCCATGGCCGAGGCCGGCATGGGGCAGGGAGACTACGAGAAAATCCAGCTGCTGGGAACGCCATTCGACCAGTGCATTTGCAAATACAAGCCTAACGAGAAGATGGCGGAGCTGTATAAATTATGACGGCGGCCGCTCCGGTCATTATCATCGCCTTGGCGGCCCTCGCCGTCTTTTTTACAAGGCGTGCCCGGCTGAAGAACTTCGCCTTCACCGTCTGGGTGTTTGCTTTTGTGGCAGCCTCGATGTTCTATCCCGGGGCGTTCCGGTCATGGTTTGGACAAGACTTGAAAATCCTCATCGTCCCTCTCATCCAGATCATCACGTTCGGGATGGGTACAACGCTGAACCTCAAAAATTTCGAGCGGGTGCTGACCATGCCCTGGCCGGTGTTCATCGGCATCGTCCTCCAATTCACGATCATGCCGCTGGTGGGCTTCAGCATCGCCATGATCTTCGGCTTTGAAGCGGAAATTGCCGCCGGCGTCATCCTCATCGGCTCCGCGCCGAGCGGCGTCGCTTCCAACGTCATGACCTATCTGGCCGGCGGAAACGTGCCGCTCTCGGTAACGATCACATCCTCGACGACGCTCCTCTCGCCATTGATGACGCCGTTCCTGATGAAGACTCTTGCCGGCCGGTTCATCCAGGTCCCTTTCGTCTCCATGATGCTCTCGATTTTAAACATGATTATCGTGCCCATCGCGGCCGGATTGATCGCCAATAAAATCCTTTACGCCCAGAAAAAATGGGCTAGAAAAGCCGGATCGTTGGCGACCATTTCCGCGGTAACGATCTCTCTGGCCGTCATCACGATATTTATCCGGGCAGAATTCTTCGGCCCGCTGGCGCCGCTCAAGAGCGGCATCATCCTCGGCCTCCTTCTGGTCGGCGTGGTGACACTGGCGAAGCTTATCATCCAAGTCATTCTCAAAGGGCCGGACAACTGGATGGATCACGCGCTGCCCGTCGTCTCCATGGCCAGCATTTGCCTGATTATCGCCGTGATCACCGCCCAGTCCAGAAACCAGCTCCTGTCGGTCGGGCTGCTATTGATTTTAGCGTCGATCCTTCACAACGGCACGGGATATCTATTGGGTTACTGGGCGGCGCGGCTGGCCAGACTGGAGGAAAGCGCCTGCCGCGCCGTGGCCATGGAGGTCGGGATGCAGAACGGCGGACTGGCCTCGGGGATCGCCGTCAACGTCCTCAAGAGCACGAGCGCCGCGCTAGCCCCCGCCATCTTCGGGCCGTGGCAGAACATCTCCGGTTCGATCCTGGCCAGCTTCTGGCGTCGCCGGCCCGTGAGCGGCAGCCTCTCCCCTAAATCTTAGTTTCCGCTCGTCTCCAGCATAGGATCCTGGCGTACGATGATCTTGCCCGCGAAGGTCTTGCCATTGACCGTCATCTTCACGGCATAGGTCCCCGGCTCGGCCACGGTACCGCCTGCACCGCCAGCTCCTCGGCCGCCAAATCCGCCGCCGAAGCCGCCGCCGCCGAATTCCCCCCCGGTGATCGCCTGCATGGCACTGCGCTGGACGTCCATCACTTTCCTGTAGTTGGTGCCGGCGGCATCGACCTGCTTAAGGGCATCTTGGACGGCCGCCTTCTGCTCGTCCGTCAATTCGCCCCGGCCGGCGATCGTCTCGAGCTGCCGCTTGACATTGGCGATCGCCGCCTGCACTTGCTGCGGCACCGGATCAAAACGGAGGTCCCACATCAGCCGGTTGATGCCCGAGGCGGCATTGTCGATCGTAAAGGTCGTCTTGCTGAGGCCGGTGACATCGGTGATCTCGATCGTCACGGGTCCGGCGGGTTTATCTTTGACATAGTAGTTGATCATCGCCCCGGTTGGCGGATTTTCTCCTTTGAAGAAGAGGTTGCCGCGGCCATAGCCGCCCCTTGTGATGCGCAGCCACCGCGTTGCCGGACGGCTGTTCTCAAAGAGATACGCCTCCGAAGACAGGACGGTGTCTGTGGCCTGTTGGAGCGCCGAGATGTTATCCATGATCCAGATGCCGCGGCCGTGTGTCGCGGCGATCAGGTCATTGTCCCGGGGATGGATCAACAGGTCATGGAAGGCCACCGTCGGCATGTTGAGGGTCAGGTTCGTCCAAGTCTTGCCGCCGTTGATCGAGAAGAAACAGGCGAATTCGGTCCCGACAAAGAGAAGGTTCTTGTTTTTCAGGTCTTCGCGAACGACATACACCGATTGTCCATCGGGAATGTTGCCGGCAATGTTCGTCCAAGTCTTTCCGTAATCGGTGGTCTTGAACACATACGGCTTAAAGTCATCGCTGCGGTGTCCATCGAAGGTTAGGTAGCACGTGCCCTCGTCGAAATGCGAAGCCTCGACCCGGCTGACCCAGATTCCCTTGGGAACGCCCGGCACAGTGTTCCGCACGTTGGTCCAGGTGACACCGCCGTTGCGGGTTAGCTGGACATTGCCGTCATCGGTTCCCACCCAGATGAGGCCGGGGGTCTTGGGCGACTCGGAAATAGTGATGATCGTGCAATGCGTTTCGGCGCCGGTCACGTCGGCCGTGATCCCTCCTGTCGGCTTATCGACGCCGCCGTCCCGACTGCCAAACTTGTTTTTATCGTTCGTGGTCAGGTCGGGGCTGATAATCATCCAGTTATCGCCGCGGTCCATGGACCGTAAAAGATGCTGGCCGCCCATATAGATCGTACGCGGATTGTGCGGAGAGATGGCGATCGGCGTGCTCCAGTTGAAACGGAAAGGAGATCGCACTCCCGGGCCGCCGAACTGTCCCATCGGGGTCTCGGGCTGCTGCGCGACCTGCTGCCCTGCCTGCTGGGCTCTCTGCGGCGCCTGAGGCTGAGCTGGCTGAGCCGGTGCCTGTCCGCGCTGGCCGCCGCGCTGCCCGCGCTGGCCCGCCGCTTGAGCCTGTCCGGGCGGAGGCCAGACGGGGTAGAATTCTTTGAAATTGACGACATTCATCGTGGTGGGAGTGATCCGTTTCGACTCCCGCGTTTCGACATTCACGCGCTGGGCCGACCCGCCTTGGCTTTCGCAATAAGCCGTCCTCCAGTCCGTAGGGTCATTCTGTGTGTGAAAGCCATCGCCGCCGCCGATGTTAAACCAAAAATCGGTGAGGATCATCCCTTCGCGGCTCATCGAGGGCCCGCCCCAAGTTCCATTGTCCTGCAGGCCTCCATAGACATAATAGGGATCCCGCATATCGGCGCTCACCGCATAAAACTGAGACATGCAGAGATTGTCGAAGAAGACCCATGTCTTGCCATGGTCATAGGTCAGGGACGCGCCGCCGTCCTGGCCGACATAAAAGCGATTTTTATTCGTTGGGTCGAGCCACATCGTGTGGAAATCAGGATGGAGGCCACCCATTGTCTTGAACGTTTTGCCCGCATCTTCGGAGTACTGCAGACTGGTGGCCAAGAAATAAACAAGCTTATCATCGAGGGGGTTTATATAGATGTGGCTATAATAGAACGGCCGGCTGTTTGTGCGGTTCATGTATATCCATGTCCCGCCGCCGTCTTCCGAGCGGTAAATGCCAGTTCCCAGCTTGGCCATATCCTTGTAGTCAGGATTCTCCTTTTGGTTGGGGGCTGTACCGATCATCCGGGGCGGCTGATAGCCGTGCTCCACAACAGCCATCAGGACTTTCGGATTGCTCCGGGATATAGCAATCCCGATTCGTCCGACGTCCCCGGCCGGCAACCCCTTGGTCAGCTTTGTCCACGTTTTCCCGCCGTCCGTCGTCTTGAAAATGCCTCCGTTCGGTCCGCCAGAATCAAAACGCCAGGGCTGGCGCAGCCGCTGCCAGAAAGTGACGAACAAGGTGTCCGAGTTGGCCGGGTCCATGACAAGGTCAATGGCGCCGGTTTTTCCGTCATTCGGCAGCCCGCCCGCGAGTTTCTGCCATGTTTTGCCGCCGTCCTCCGTCTTGAACAGACCACGGTCCCCTGTGTATCCCCAAGGATGGCCGCTGGCGGCCACATAAACAATGTTGGGATCCGTGGGATGGGTGACGACCTTGCCGATGGTCTGGGTCGTTTCCAGGCCCATCCGGGTGAACGTTTTTCCTCCGTCGGTGGATTTATAAATACCGTCACCCCAGGCCACACTATTGCGGACGCATTCTTCGCCGGTGCCCACCCAGATGACGTTCGGATCTTTTTGGAAGAACGCCACATCGCCGATGGAAGCGGACCCATACTTGTCGAAGATCGGCTCCCAGGTAGTCCCGGCGTTGACCGACTTCCAGACGCCTCCAGAAGCTCCGGCGCAAAGCACTTGGGTAAAGTTATTATCCAAGGCCTCAAAGGCCGAGATGCGGCCGACCATATTGGCCGGGCCGACATTGCGCCATTTGAGGTCTTTGATCAGGCTTGGATCCGTGCTTTGGGAAAAAAACAGAGGTGACAAGCCGAGCACAAGCCACATCATGACCAAGGCGCGGAACGCCTTTTTAACATTCGATGCCATTTCTCTCCTCCTTCCTAAAGTGAAATATGGATTGGCCAAATTATATAAAAAACGAACGAAATTATTCAACGGCCATTTTTTGACCTCATCTTTGACAACGCTTTTCCCCTTTGTTATAAGAAAAGCACGGTTTTTAATGGAGGACAGACTATGAAACGCATTCTCCACGGGGCAGTTATACTGATCGTTTCGGTCTTCATCGTCATTCCCCTGATCGCCTCCCCGCAGACTGCGAGGGAAAAAATTGTATGACGAGTGGACCAAGCTCGAGATCGTCAAAACGACGGGCACGACTAGGCTCACCTGGCTTCCCGATGGCCAAGGCTATCTCGAATCGGAGACCGATAAGGCGACCGGGGGGACTGTCTTCTACAGCGTAGACCCCAAAACCCAGAAAAAAGCCCGTCTCTTTGATGCCGAGTCCGAAAAAAGCATTATTGCTTCTTACAACAGCCTCGCCGATAAAAATGTCATCGGATTGCCGTTCCAAAGTTTCACCTATATCCCCGGCTTCCGGGCGATCCGTTTCACCGTCGGCCAGGCGGATGAGTATATCTACTTCTTCAAAGAAAAAATCTTCTGGAAGTTGGACCGGCCGCCCGGCCAGGCGTCTTCCGTCCAGGCCATGCCTCCCGAGGCCATGCGCTTCATGGGGGGCGGCCAGCTCTTCGCGATGCCGGGCTATTCGCCGGATTTCAAGAAATTTGCGTATAGCAAGGGCTACGACATATGGGTCTATGATCTGGCGACAAAATCGGAGGAGCCCTTGACCAGCGGCGGCTCGGAAGAGCTGATGAACGGCAAGACCGACTGGGTCTATCCGGAAGAGCTGAGCCAAAGGGACGCCTTCTGGTGGTCTCCGGACAGCCAAAAAATCGCCTACCTCCAGTTCGACGAGCGGGCGGTCTATAATTTCCCGATCATCCATGAGCTGACTCAGGACCGGAAGCCTGCCTTTGAAACCAGCCTGGAGCTCGAGCGGTATCCCAAGGCTGGCCAGTCCAATCCGACGGTCAAGCTTTTCGTCACCGACGTTGCCACCAAGAAGACCGTGGAGATTAAAACCGAAAGCTCGCCCGCGGTGTATCTCACGCGCATCGTCTGGCGCAACGACGGGACCGAGCTCTTCTGCCAACGGCTGAACCGCTTTCAAAACCGCTTGGAGCTTATGGCCGCCAACCCGGCGACGGGAGAGGTGCGGGTCGTGCTCGTCGAAGAGGAAGAATGTTTTATCAACCTCAACAACGACTTCCGCCAGCTCAGCGACAACAAGTTTTTCACCTGGAACTCGGAGAGGACGGGCTGGAAGCATCTCTATCTCTATGACTACGCAGGAAAACTGGTTACGCCGCTGACCAAGGGCGATTGGGAAGTCGGCGGGATCTCCCTGATTGACGAAAAGAACCAGTGGATTTATTTCACGATTGCGGACAATGTCGGCCTGGACACCCAATTCGGGCGTGTCAAGTTCGACGGCACGAAGCTGACACGGTTGACGACCGAGCCCGGGACCCATATTGTCTCCATCGACCCGGCCGGCAAGTATTACCTCGACAATTTCTCCTCGCTGACCGTGCCGCCGACGGCCAATCTCTTTCAATCGGATGGAAAGCTCATCCGGACGATGGCCACGACCAATAACGACAAAGTGAAAGAGATCGGCCTGCAGGACCCGGAAATCGTGACCTTGAAAGCAGCCGACGGCAAGACTAATGTCTACGGCATTCTTTTCAAGCCGGCGGACTTCGATCCCTATAAAAAATATCCGCTTTACGTTCAAGTCTATGGCGGGCCTTCGCACCGGAACAGCAACTCTTACCAGACCGCCGGCCCCAAGGCCCAGCTGGCCCAGCTCGGGTACATCGTCTGGGAGCTCGATGGCCGGGGCACGACGCGCCGCGGAAAAAAATTCCTGACCGAGACCTATCTCAAGTTCGGCCAAGTGGATGTCGATGACCAGGCCGCCGGCGTCAAGCAGCTTCGCGAGCGCCCCTACATCGACGGCTCGCGGGTCGGCATGACCGGCGGGTCCTATGGCGGATATATGACGTGTATGTCCATTCTTCGGTATCCGGATGTCTATTCGGTTGGGGTCGCCCGCTCCTCGGTCACGGATTGGCGCAGCTATGACTCGATCTACACCGAACGATATATGCGTACCCCCCAAGCCAACAAGGAAGGGTACGAAAAAGGTTCGGCCCTCCCCTACGCCAAGAACCTCAAGGGGAAGCTGCTGCTCGCGCACGGCACGATCGACAACAACGTCCATCCCGGGAACACGATCCACCTCCTGGATGCCCTGCAGAAGGAAGGAAAGAATTTCGACATGATGTACTATCCCGAGCACCGCCACGGCATCGGCGGCTATAACGCCCAGCACCTGGCCAAGTTGACCATGGAATATTTCCTGCGCCATCTGCGGCCGGAGAATTGGGAGGAGACGATCAAGACGGTCTGGTGAAAATAGATTGGGCCCGATGGAGCGTGACAGATACTCTTGGAGGGAAACCCGTGGCTGGGTTTCCCTCCAACGATCGCTTCGCTCTCTGCCTCCTTTCCAAGGAGCATTTGGCGACGAATTCATGGGAAAATGCTCCTTGGAGGGGTGGCAGGGCAGGCGGGTATTCCCGCCGCCCGTTGGAGGGGGACCCTGTGAAAGGGTCCTCATCCAAGAGTGTCCGCGGGGCCCCATATATAAAGAATGTTGAGACACTTTCCATCATGATGAGAAACGAGAAAGACTTGCTCAGGACGCTCATCAAGCTCCCTCCCGGGGAACGGTCGTTTCTTGCCCTCGCCGAACTTGTGCCACTTCCCGGCCATGACTTGAGCAATTTCGAGAAATTCCTCAAGGACTACGCCGAAAAGAAAAATGATCTGCCCGAAGATTTCCGACTGGCCGCGATCACCATTCCCCAAAGTCCCAACGGCGTTGCCTCGATCAGCCCCGCCGACATCTTTTCTCTTCTCCAGATGAAGAATCTTTGGGCCGACCTCGATGTCATTCCCCATGTGACCGCCAAGGACCACAATACGGAAGCGATCAAAACGTATTTGATCGGCCTGCAAAAACTCGGGATCAAATCCGTGTTGGCACTCACGGGGGACAAGCCGTGCTCGGGCAAGGGAGTTTTTGAGGTCGATTCCCTGGGGCTCATCGAGCTGGTCCAAGAATTAAACGATGAGTCGTTCAGCCGCGCCTTGCCCGGTCATTTCGACGGTGTCCATCAATTCTCCACATTGGCCGCCGTTTCGCCGTTCAAATACACGGAAGCCTCCCAGATGCAGCAATACTTTAAAATGGAGAAAAAAATCCGCAGTGGAGCGGATGGCCTGATCACGCAAATGGGCTGGGACTGGCGCAAAAGCCAAGAACTCTTCTGGTATCTCCAAGAAAAAAAATTACAGGTCCCTATCTTCGGAAATGTCTATTTCTTGTCCACAGCGACACCCGCCCCGCGCTTGATGTTCGAGGAAAAACTCCCCGGTTGTTCGTTGACAAAAGAGCTCTACGAAAAGGTCTGCCAAGAGAGCCTGCCGGACCACATCGAACGGGCGGCCCAGCAGGTGGCCATGTATCGAGACCTGGGCGCGGTCGGCGTCGATATCGGAGGTCTCTTGGATTTCGATATGCTGGTCACAATCCTGGACCGGGCGAATTCAATCGGCCGGGATTGGCGGCGATTCCAAGCGAACCTTGAATTCGGAATACGGACCCTTCCGGACGGGAGGCCGGGATTTTATCTTTATGATGAGAGCGGCCAACGAAAAATTCCCGCAAGGCCAAAAGCCTCTTTAAACAAGAAAACTTTTGATATTCTCCACAGCACCCTTATGACTCCCGGCCGCGGCCTGGATCCCCTCCTCAAAACGGTCCTGAGAAGCAGCCGATCGGCGCGGCAAGGGAAAGGGGTTCTCTACAAGATGTTTTTTGCCTGGGAGAAAGCCCTGAAAACGCTCCTCTTCGACTGCGAGGAATGCGGCGATTGTTTCCTGGTCGAAAATTTCGGCTTGTGCACGCTGGGGAAATGCGAAAAAGGACTGCCCAATCCGCCATGCGGCGACGCCGCCCCCGACGGATCCTGCCCCCATCATGCGGAACGACGCTGCGTCGGCGAGATGATTTATGATGCGGCGGCCAGCGAAGGGCTCCCGGGATTGAAGAAATTGGAAACTGCGATTAACCCAAGCCGCAATCCGGCCCTCGAGGGGACCGCATCCGTCCTCAATTACCTGTTCGAAAAAGACCATGCCAAAAAAATGGGTTTGACCCTGATCGGAGAGAACCTCCATGCCAGCATCGCCAGGCCGGCTGCAGCGATGAAGGAGCTCCTGGCTATGGGACCGGAAGCCTTTGTCCGGCCGAGCGGCCCGCTCGACTACATCATCTCCGTAATTCAGGCTCAGGTCAAACACGGCGCGGCGTATATTGACGTCAATGTGGACGCCTTCGGGGACAGCAACTTGGAGCTGCGCATGAACATGATGCGGGATTATGTGCGGCTGATCCGCAAACACAGCCGGGGAGTTCCGGTTTGCGTGGACAGCGGCTCGCCGGACGTCTTAAAGGCAGGTCTTGAAGAATGGTATAAAGGCGCGTCGTCCGCCATCGCCACTCCCCTGCTGAATTCGATCAAAACTTATACCATGGACGAGATCCTGCCCCTACGAAGCCGCTATCCTTTCAAATTTATCGGGCTGCTGGTGGACATTCAAACCACGGGCTCGGAAGGCTCGTATTATGGCGTCGGCGAGCTCTACGATATGGCCCAAAGGATCTTCCGGGCGGCGACCGAAAAATATGGTTTCCAGCCACAAGATATCTTCTTCGATTCGACGGTTTTTCCGTTATCCATTGATATCCCCATGACGCACGATGCCCCGGGATATACATACCGGACGTTCGAAACCATCCGCAGGATCAAGCGCGACCCGGCCATGAAGGACGTGCACCTATCGCTGGGCATCACCAACGCTGTCCGGGACCTGCCCGGCCGCAGGACGGGCGTCTGCCGGGCCTATTTGGCGAAAGCGCAGGAATACGGCCTGGATGCGGCGATCGTCAATGTCGTCCACGATTATGGAAAACGGCCTCCCGCGCCGGAGCTTCTGGAGTTCGTGGAGGCCTTCGCCCGGCAGGACGGCTCGGCCGAATCCTGCCAGCGTGTGATACGCATGATGCTCCGATTTTGCCGGGCCAGCCGCAAAATTCCCGCAGCGCACCCCACCCCTTGAACCTCAAGAGGCGATTCCCCCGACGGGTCCTGTCGCGGTTCACCCCCGGCGGCCCTCGCGGTCTATCTTGTTGATTCTTAAGCAGAAAGTTAGCAGCATCAAACGCTCGGTGCGGCGGGGGGCCCCCGAACCACGCCACCCGTCGGGAATCGGCGTTTTTTTTGAATTTAACGGAACGCTCTGAGTTTTTGGCGAATGAACAACTCCATCGGCAATCTTGGATGCCCGTTACTGATTGACATTTGTTTTTCACCTTCGATATAAAAAGGGAGTGGAAATATCCGCCAGGAGGGTTCCTAATGTTTAAAGGTCATCCCAAAGGACTGTTCGTGGCCTTCTTCGCCAATATGGGCGAGCGCTTCGGCTTCTACACCATGGTCAGCATTTTTGTCCTCTTTATGCAGGCCAAGTACGGGCTGACGGCGGCCCAGTCGAGCCTTGTCTACACCGTCTTCGCGTCCTGCGTTTACTTCTTCCCGCTCTTAGGCGGCTGGCTGGCCGACAGGGTTTTAGGCTACGGACGGACGATCAAACTGGGGATGATCATCATGTTTCTGGGATACGCCCTGCTCACGATTCCGACCAAAATGGAGACCGGCTTCGCCCTGGTCATCGCCGCGCTGACCGTCATTGCCATCGGCACCGGCTTCTTCAAGGGCAATCTCCAGGCCCTGGTCGGCAACCTGTATGACGACCCGAAATACGACGGGCTCCGCGACCGCGCCTTCAATATTTTTTATATGGGCATCAACATAGGAGCCATGTTCGCCCCGACCGCCTCGGAAAAAGTGAGCAACTGGATCCTCTCCTCGTTCCGCTTCACCTATGACGCGAGAATTCCCGCCCTGGCCAACGACTTCATCCGGGGCCGCTTGCCTGATGCGGGCCAATACCTGGGCCTCGCCCAAGCCCAGGATGTAAGCGTGAGCCTCGAAACCCTGAAGTCCTTTTCCGAGCGATATATCAACGCCCTCAGCAAATCCTATCACTTCGGATTCGGCGTCGCGCTGATCAGCCTGGTCTTTTCCATGCTGGTCTTCTGGGGTTTCAGGAAATATTACAAGCATGCCGATATCTCAGAAAAACAGAAATCAAAATCCGAGGCCCTCAAGTCGCAGATGGTCGAACTCACGCCTCAACAGACCAAGGAGCGGCTGGTGGCGCTCGGCCTCGTTTTCTTGATCGTCATTTTCTTCTGGATGGCCTTCCAACAGAGCCCCGTCACGCAGACATTCTTCGCTCGCGATTACACAGTCCCCAGCGTGGGCAAGCTGACAAATCTCTGGTTCGACTTAACGGGACTGCTCTCGATATTTCTAGCCGTCATCGGACTGGTTTTCCTGGTCAAAAAAAGGTCGGGCACCGTTGCTCGCGCAGTAGGAGGCGCCGCCTTTATGGTTTTCGCCGTGCTTGCCTATTTGAGATTCCGCGGCTACCCTGAAGTCAATCCGTTCCAGCCCCAGCGGTTCCAGCATTTCAATCCATTCTTCATCGTCGCCCTGACGCCTGTCGTGATCGGCCTTTTCAGCACGCTCAATAAAAGAGGGAAAGAGCCGAGTGCTCCCCGCAAGATCGGGATCGGGATGCTGATCACGGCGGCCGCGTTCGCCATCCTCGTCATCGGCTCGTTCGGCCTTCCCTCGCCCAAACAGCTGGGCGGCCTGGTCGCACCGCCAGAGTCTCAGGTGTCGGTTTATTGGCTGATCTCGACCTACTTCCTAACGACGATCGCCGAGCTTTTTCTCAGCCCCATCGGCATTTCTTTCGTGTCCCGCGTCTCGCCGCCCAAGTACAAGGGCCTCATGCAGGGCTGCTGGTTTGCCGCCACTGCCATCGGCATCAATCTGGTCTTCGTCGCGGGCTGGTTGTGGATGCGGATCCCGCTCTGGTCGGTGTGGCTGATCCTGGTCGTCGCTTGTCTGCTCTCGGCCGCGTTCATGTTCTCCATCATGAACAAGCTCGAGCGCGCCTCCAAGGTTTAATGATCTCAGGAATGTCGAATGCCGGACTCATCCAGGAAACGTCTCAGCCCAGTCGTTCGAGGCGCGAATCGACCTCTGCCTGAAACATTCCGATTTTTCCCCGGATGAACTCTTTGACCGTCAGCCTCTCATTTTGGATGAGCGGCGTCAGGTCAAGGGCATACGTTATTGCGGAACAGATGTCTGTTTCGTGGGTCGCGTAATACGTGGCGTTAGCGATACGCCGCCCGGCGGTGGCCAGATCGTAGCGCTTCCCGCCGCTGATCTGGGAATCAAAAAGCCCGAGCAGCGCCGCGGACAGGTTCGGATACTTATCGACGGGAAGGACAAGCTTGTCTTCGTCGGCAAGCCAGTCAAGATCGCGCCAGACTTCCACTCCACAGGCCTTCTTCGGACGCGCCTCGACGGGGAGAGCCCGGATGGCTTCGAGGGACCTGAGCAGCGTGGCCACATGCGTATCATGTTTATCGGCCGGATTGTGGAGATAGACAACCTCCGGCCCGGCGATCTCCAGGATCGATTGAAGGTCTCGGACGGCATTTTTATTCCCCGCATCCTTGACGGCTCCGCTCGTATGCATGAGCTGGATCTGGCAGGCATATTCGCCAAGATAGGCAGCCTTGCGCTGTTCGAGCCGGCGTATTTCCTGCATGTCTTTGTCGGTGTAGCCGCCATAGATGCCCGTTCGCGGGCTGCCGGCGCCGTTGGTCAGGACGACCCCCGCAAACCAGCGGTCTGTCCGGCCGAAACATTCGGCAATCCCGTGGTAGGCAAGAATTTCGAGATCATCCGGGTGGGCGCCGACGGCCAGGTGCGTCGTGCGTTTCAAGGCCTTCTCGACATCCATTCCGTCAGGGACAAAAATATCGGCGTTTGAATTTGCAAATTTCATGGGACATCTCCCTCGTTCAAAAACTTGGGGCCCATAGACCAAATCTAACAAATCGATATATGGCCCCAGACTTCTATCCTATTATAGCACCGGCAGCGAGGCGGCGGCCACCGCCTGGCCGAGACGTTTGTCCCGTTCATCGGGCGTCCGCATATGAATTTTCTCAGACAATCCGGGGAATTCGTCCCGCAAAACCTCTTTGGCTTTTTCGATAATGATCTCGCCGCCTTGACCGCTCGTCACCCGGCCGAGGACCAGCAGGTTCCGGAACTCAAAAAAATCGGCATAATGGGCTACGGCATAGCCGAAATAAGCGCCGATCGTCCCAAAGATCTTGCCGGCTCGGGCGTCCCCGGATTTCATCAGCGATTGGACCTCGGCCAAGCGCTCCGGCAAAGACATCCCGGCGGGGAAGTCGATGCCGGCCTTGGCAGCGAGGCGGACCACGGCCTGCTGGGAGAAGTATTGGACGCCGCAGCCGATGTCGCCCGACCATTCGTCGGCCGGAGCGTCGGGACGGTAATCCACAGGTACAAAGGCCAGCTCGTTCAACCAGGGCGTGATCGTGCCGTCCGGCGTGACGTACCCGGCGGCTTGGCTGGATCCCATGGATATGCCCAGGACGGCATTATCGTTCATGGCCATGGAGCCGGCCAGGGCGGTCACTTCGCCGTCATTGATCACTTCGAACGGAACGTTGTTCCAACGCTTTTTCAGCTCGAAAAAGATTCCGCGGATATGCTTTCGGAAATTGTCTTCGCTGACCCCGCGGAAGAGCGACGCCACCCGGACCTCATTATTGATATAGATGCCCGCCGCGCTTCCACCGATGGCATCGACTCTCGGCAGTTTCTCGGCGGCGCGTCGGATGGAGTCGTTAATGCCTTGGATATGGTAGGAGGGGTCTCTCTCAAAGGACGGGTTCCAGGGCACCTCCTCTGAGAAAACGACCTGGCCCTCGACGAGTGCGGCCGATTTCCGGTCGCTTCCGCCGAGATCGAAGCCGACGCGACAGCCGTTGAAATGGCGACCGAGGGCGCGGGCCATCTCTCTCGGCGCCGGCACGTCTTCGGCCGGACAATATTTGATCTCCATGGAATGGTCGTACACCCTCTCTCCCATGAAATGGAAATCGAAGGCGCGTTTCCCGCCCGGTCCGTAGATGCCGGCCATAAGCTCCGCCAGGCGGGGATCTCCGCTAATCCATATCTTGTACCCGCCCTTTTGCCAGAGCAGGAATTTGATCAGCCGTTCGACATAACGTCCGTTCAGCTCGGCAGATTCACTTTTGTGGGGCAGGACGGCCGTCTGGAAGATGGACACGGTTTCGTCCTTGCGGACCAAGGCGATGGATAGCGGAACGGCGTGGCCGGATTGCCGAACGAGTTTCTGAAATTCCCGGTTCCAAAGGACGGCGGGACAAAAATTCTGATCCAAAACGGGTTTATGTTTGGATTCAACATGCAGGTTCGGCATGGCTCTTCATCCTCCATAGCTCGAAATCCCTCTCAATACTGAAAGGCTTTTCCGCCGGCCATGACCTCCTGGGTCGTCTCGTCAAACGTCACCCGTTGTCCGGTGTGCAGCGCCGCCGTGGTCATGATGACGGCAACGGCGTGGCGATACCCGGCGACAACATCGGCGTGGGGCGTTTTGCGGTCGCGGACGCATTCCATCCAATTGCGCATGTGATTCGACGTCATAGGGTCGGATCCCGTATTGGCGGCGGTCTCCGCGGTTTCCGTGGGGAGTTTGAATTCGGCCAGAAGGTTGGCTTTCATGCCCATCGCGGAAGCGGCGCTTTGTGTCAGTCCTCCCTCCGGCGTCACGATATTCCTGTCCAGGTCCAATTTCCCGCCGTTGGAAAAATAATATTCTTTCACCCCTCCCGCGGAATTATGCATCCGGGACGAATAGACGACCTGAAAGCCCGTTTTAGGGTCGTCGAGCGGGCCGTAATCCAAAACGGCGGTCATGGTATCGGCGTTTTCCCGGCCGTCCTTCCAGACATAGATGCCGCCGTTGGCCGCGACACTCCTGGGATGGGGAAGCTCGGTAAACCAATGGACGGTATCGATCTGGTGGCACATCCACTGGCCCGGGATGCCCGAGGAATACGGCCAGAAGAGGCGGTACTCAAGATATTTTCTCGGATTCCAAGCTTCGTAAGGCCGATTCAAAAGGTATCGTTTCCAATCCGTATCTTCTTCCCTGATTGCCGCGACGAGGTCCGGCCGCCTCCACCGACCCGGCTGGTTGACGTTCCAAGTCATCTCGACCATGGTGATTGGGCCGAACTTCCCCGATTGGATGTACTCACAGGCGGCGATATAGTTCGCTCCGCTCCGTCTCTGCGATCCGACTTGGACGATTCTCCCGCTCTCCTGAACGGCTTTGAGGGCAGCCCGATTGTCCTCCATCGTCTCGGCGAAAGGTTTTTCGACATAGACGTCACAGCCCGCCTTCACGGCATCCGCCGTATGCAAAGCGTGCTGAAAATCGGCCGTGCTGATGATCACGGCGTCCGGTCGGATTTTTTCCCATAATTCATCGTTGTTGGGGACGGCCGTGATCGTCTGGCCGGTCAGCCCCTTGATAAACGCCACGCCTTCCTCGCGGCGGCGGCTCCAAAGCTCAGAGACCGCGACGAACTCAAAATTTAGCTCGCGGGCATATTGGACAAAAGGCGGAATCAACGAGCTTTTCGCCCGGTCCGAGAACCCCACGATCCCCACCCTCACCCTATCGTTGGCGCCGCGAATTCTCCCCAGGCTCTTGGCCGTCAATCCTCGGCTGGCGCGGTTGACGGTAAAGCCAGCCGAGCCCACGGCCGCTATCTTTATGAAATTCCTCCGGGAAATGCCCATGTCAACCTCCTTATGGATTGGCTCGTATTCCTTTATTTATGATTCGGAAACATCCGCGATCTGTTTTTTCAAATAGGACACGGCCGCCGGGAGCTGTTCCTTCATGTTCTGCCAGCGGCATTCGATGGATATCCCGCCTCTGTAATCGATCTTTCTCAATGCCCTCAAAAAGGGCTTGAAATCGTCGCCGGCGGTCCCTGGCGGCGTTCGTTGTTCTTTTTCCGCAATATGGCAGTGACGGATGTGCGTGCTGTGCGTCTCGATCGCTTCGGGCGTCTCCCCTTCTCTCAGAAGATGGTAGATATCCGCCAGCAGCTTGAAGCTCGGATGGCCGACCGCCTCGACGATCGCCGATCCCTCGCTGAGGCCGTTGATGAAATTGACCTCACCGCTGTTCAGCGGCTCAAGGCAAATGAGCACCCCATAGCGTTTGGCGAGGGCGGCCGCTTGTTTGGCCAGGTCAATGAACTGCTCCTCGGCTTGGGCCCGGCTGAAGCCGTCGGGGATCTTTCGCGATTCGCCGCTACCCCAAACAATCGTCCCGATCCCGGCCTGGGCGGCCCTTCGGAAAGCCGTTTCGGCATATTCGAGAATCTCTGGATGCTTCGTTTCAGGGCCGACCGCTTTCAATGAGCCGGGAAGAAAACCGTTACAGGCCCGGACCGGAATTTTTGAATCCTTCACTGCCTGGAGATTGGCTTGAAAATTTTCTTCCGGCTGTTCAGGCATCAAGAAACTCCGGACACTCTCTTCGATATAGAAGCATCCCGCGGCCTCCGGGATATCCCGATTGGCCAGGGACGTACAAACGCCGATCTGATCAAGGAAAGACGCCCGATTTCGCCCGGGAGAAGAGCCGTGGAAGCGCGGCCGCCAAAGCAGTTCTGCTCCAGACAACCCCGCCCATTTTAAAAAGGTCCGACGGGAGGTCAGTGTCATCGCCTTCTCAAGGGACATTGTTGATATTCTAGCCTGCTTCGGGCAATTCATCAACCATTTCTAAAAAGATTCATTTGCTTTTCATTGGACGGGGTGCTAAAGAAATGGAGGTTGGGAAGGCCGGCGTCATGGACAAGCGCTTGGATCGCATCAGCTTTTTGCTAGGCTCCGCGATCCTTGTTTTTCTGGCCTCCGCCTTGCTTCTGAATTCAGCCCTTTTTGCCCTTTGTTTTCCCATCTCGCCCTTGGGGTTCGTTGTCGCCCTTGGATCGACCGTCTCGTTCATTTATTGGGGCACAAGAAAATATTTCGATCAAAAGCGTCTTCTAACCATGGGAATGATCGTATCGGTCTTTCTGAGCATCTTGATCGCTTCGATTTTAATAAGCGGCCTGTTCTATGACGTCTCTTATGACGGTCAGACGTATCATCAAGAAGCGGTCAGCCAGTTGAATCATGGTTGGAATCCCGTCCGGGACCCTCCGCTCCAAAATGAGTATGGGATCTGGATTAATCATTATCCAAAAGCGCCTTGGATCTACGCCGCGCAGTTTTATAAAATTACGGGCCGCATGGAGCAGGCAAAATCGGCCAACACTTTGCTGATGTTTGCCGCTTTCTTTTTATCGCTGGCCGCTTTCCTGAGGTTTGACCGGACGAGACGAAACCGGGCGCTCCTCTTTAGCCTGTTGGTCTCCCTCAATCCGGTTTGCGTTTATCAATCCCTCAGCTTCTATGTGGATGGACAGCTGGCGTCCCTCCTTCTGGCTCTCGCGGCGCTGTCCTATTTGTTATTCCGGGACCCCGACCCGCCGACTGTTCTTATTTTTATCTCCTGCACGGTTATGCTGATCAACACAAAATTCACCGGCGTTGTCTATGCCGTCGTGTTTCATGCGGCACTGGCAACCTGGTTCTTAATGAAAAGGCGCAAAGACGTGTTTAGATTCGCCGGCATCATTCTGGCGAGTTATGTCCTTGCCTTATTTTTCGTTGGCTATAATCCCTATGTGACGAACGTCCTCAGGAAAGGCCATCCTTTTTATCCTCTCGCCGGCCCGAAATCGGCCAACGTTATAATCCATCAAGAACCCGAGAATTTCCAGCATGCCGGCCGCTTTAAAAAACTATTGACTTCGATATTCTCCCAGACCGAGAACGTGTCTCGCCGAGAAACGACGAAATGGAAATGGCCTTTTTCCCTCGACATCCCCGAGCTCGCAGCGCTGACGACGTCCGATTCCAGGATCGCCGGGTTCGGCCCTTGGTTCGGTGGCGCATTTTTATTATCTATTTTCATTCTCTTGGCCAGCCTGCCCCGGATTGTTGTCCGTCAGGCCAATCCCATCTCCGCCACGTTGCTGGGAATGATATTTTTTTTAGCTCTGTCCGTCCTGGCTAACCCTGAATCCTGGTGGGCACGGTATGCTCCCCAGCTGTGGATGATTCCCGTTGGCGCAAGCCTCCTGGGACTCTATGGATCGAAGAAAAAGGCCTTTATTTATATATCGAGAATCCTGGCTGTCGCACTGGCCGTCAATATCTTCATTGTCTCCTGTGCCTATTTGACAGGACAATCCATAGGAACGTGGAGACTGAAGCGACAGCTCCGATATCTAGCCGGCTGCCCACCGCCCGTGACCGTGAATTTCCACGGCTTTACGGCCAACAAGCTCCGCTTCGCCGAGTGGGGAATTCTCTATAAAGAATCGGAAGACATCTCGAATGAGCGAAAGCGGGTCATCCGGCTTTTTGGGTCTGAGACCCAAGTCGGGGACTGCCGCTCGCCGCAAAGAGAAATCTAGTTTTTCTCCCGATTGACGTCGCCCTGCCGCAGGTCATCTGCCACAAGCACAACGCTGGTTTTTGCTCCTTGAGCTATTTGATCTCGTAATGCGTGATGACGGTGATGTCGTACACCGTGGGATTGTCTTCTCCGACCTCATCCTCGGGAACATAAGGCCGCTGAACCCTGATCCAGCTTTTTGATTTCTGGGTGTCGGCCGCTCCATCAAAAATAAAAATCAAGCTCCTGAACTTCTGGTCCTTCGAGAGCTTGCTGCTGAATCTTCCCTTCTCGTACTCTTTGACGATTCCTCTGTAGAAATTACAGACCTTGTCAAAATCATCCGGCGTCGAATAAAGGGTCACCTGCTGACCTTTGGGAAGAGGTGCACCCTCCTTGACGGCCTCCGCAAGAACCGTCCGTTCGACCTTGGTCAGCGCTTCATCCAGTTTTGCCCCGGGATAGAGCTTGAAACCCTGCTGGGCGATTGTGATCGAGATTAACGTCAGGCCCACGACAAAAGCAAAGGCATATCGTCTCATGTTGCCCCTCCACATACATATTCTACCCTAACGAAAACAGGCTATCAATCTAAAACTCGATTCCCCAAACCCTCGATGAGGGAGTTCTTCCGGCCGGGATTGGCAAGAGACTCTAAGGAGAGACCGATGAAAGGCCTGGCTTATATATGGATTCTTCAAACATAATCTTGAAGGATGATCCTTTTTGCCTGGAGAGCTCAATCCGGCCATCCAGTTGCTCGACCAACATCGTAATGATCTGCATCCCCAGGGTCGCCGTGTTGCGAAAATCTAGGCCATCCGGAAACCCGATACCGGTATCGCTGACGATCAGGAGAAATTTGTTGCCCTGCGCCCGGCGGAGCTCGATCAAAATCTCTCCCCCCCGTCCATTGGGAAAGGCATGTTTGAGCGCGTTGGAGATGAGCTCATTCACGATCAATCCGCAGGGAATGGCCGCATTGATATTCATAAATATCTTTTCCATATCCATCTTGAGCTTGATGAGATTCGAATCGACCTGATAGAAATGGAACAAATGAAGAGTCAGGCTTTGGATATACTGAGAAAATTCAATATTGGATAAGTCCTTGGACAGATACAATTTCTCGTGAACAAGGGCCATGGAGCGGATCCGGCGCTGACTTTCTTGGAACATCTCGAGGACCGCGGGATCCTCGATGTGTCGGGCCTGGAGGTTGAGCAGCGAGGAGATGACCTGCATGTTATTCTTGACGCGGTGATGAATCTCCCGGAGAAGGACCTCCTTCTCCTGGAGGGAGGACCGCAAGGCCGCCTCGGCTTGTTTCCGATGGATGACCATGGCCACCTGGTCGGAGACAAACCTCAGAATATTCTTGTCTTCCTCCCGATACCGAACGCCTTCCGTATAGCTTTGAACGACAAGCACGCCGATCGTTTGCCCGTCGATTTTCAAGGGGACGCCAAGCCAGTCAATCGAAGGAGCGCCGATGGATTCCACCTCGCCCATTTTCACCAGGCTGTCGAAGACTTCCGGCAAGGCTAACAGCGGTTCTTTTGTCCGGAGGACATATTCGGTCAGGCCTTTGCCCAACGGTTTGGGCGAGGGCGTCGGGTCAAATTCGTCAACAAAATAGGGAAAACTGAGGACGGAGCTCGCGGCATCGTAGAGCGCGATATAAAAATTCTTGGCCGGCATCAATTCGCCGATGATCCGATGGATGGAATGGAAGAGCTCCTCGAGGCTCTCTGACGAGATGGCCGCCCCGGAGATTTCGAAGATGGAATTCTTCAGTTTTTCTATCCGCTTTCGCTCCAGAGAATCAAGCGTCAAGGAGATCAGGTCTCCGATGGATACGGCAAATTGTTGCTCCTCCAGCGTCCATTCCCGTCTCGGTCCCGTATGCTCATGACAAACGATGCCCGCCAGTTCCCCATAAAGGCGAAAGGGAACGTCCATCATCGAAGTGATGCCGAAGGGCTTCAAGTAGCCTTCGGCGAACTCCTCCGTCCGTGGATCGGTCAGCGCGTCGTTGGCGGCCAGCACCCAGCTTTCCTCGAGAGCCTTGAAATAGCGCGGGTAGGCATTGGCTCGAAGGCGCAATCCATTTTCATGAAAGTCGTTGTTGATTCGGTACAGGTCTCGGCACACGATTTCCGAGTGGTCTTCATTGAAAAACCAGATGCTGACACGCTCGACACCCATCGTCCTGGCATCCACTTCGGTGACTTTGTTCAAGGCGAAATCCATATCAGAATAATTCGTTTTTGCCAGCTCCAGCAGAGCAACCTGGTGGCGAATGATTTGCTCCGTCCTTTTTTTTAGGGCCTCCTCATTTTTTCGCCGTTCGAGGGCGTTGACAAAGATCTCGCCGACGATCTGAAGAAGAGAGATGATCTCATCCGACCATGTTTTTTCTTGTCGAATCGAGTCGAAGCCGAGAAACCCGATGAGCTCCTGACCCAAGGCCAGCGGGACCACGATGAGGGACTGAGTCCCCCTGGATTGGATGAATGCTTTTTCCGCCCGGGCTTCCGGAGGAAGGGCTGAAACCCGGGGGATGTGGATGGGCTCGAGGTTCATGAGTTTTCCCAGCCACCAGGGAAAAGAGGCTGATGCCAATCCCTGCAATAGAGGCTTTTGGGGGACGATTCCTTGTGCGCACCATTCGTGGGTATTATCCGCCAATTCACCGCCCTCGCGAGAAAGAAAAATATAGCAGCGGTCAACGCCGGCGAATGTGCCGATTTCCGCCAGTGACTGCTGGATGGCCTCATCGATTTTTTCTGTGGGGAGAGTGATAAATTGAGTGGAAATCTTGGAGACGATCTCTTCCATTTCGATCCGGTATTTGAGTTCGGTTTCGACCCGTTTCCGGTCTGTGATATCGAGGACGAAAACGGCGATCTTCGTGACGACTCCCTTTTCATTGAGGGCAGGACAGAGGAAATTAACAAAATATCGGCCGGCACGGCTATCTTCAAACCGGATAGGTGTTCCGGTCTGGGCGACTTTGTCAATCATCGTCTTCCTTTGCCGGGCGGCATCCGGCTCAAGGAAGTCATAGGTGCAGCGTCCGATCAGGGCGCTGACCTTCTGGCCCAGACTCCGGGCCATGATTTCATTCACAGCGATGATTGTTCCTTGGGGAGAGATGAGCAGAGCGGGCTCGGGGACGGCGTTGAGGAACGCTCTTATCGAGGCCTCGCTTTCCCGGAGGGATTCCGCCAGGAGCTTCAGTTCGGTGACATCCCCGCGAAATCTGACTTCGACTTTTGTGCTTTCCTTTTTTTCACCGGAGGGATTTTTGGAGGAACGTTTCGCCCCGCCTTGACTAGACTCGGAGGAAATCATCTTTTTGGGGACAAAGGATGTCTCTTTCAAAGCTGTGCCTTTCATAGACTTTGCCCCTCGGACGCCGGAATTCCGGCATCGCGCGGGCCAAGCTCCTCGATTTCAATATTAAAGTGTTTTTCCGAAAAGGAAACCCTCGTTACAGGGGATTCTAGGGGTGATTTTTTCTTGGATAGGAGTCATCCTTTGCGGGGAGAACTTGTCTCTGGAGTGGGATATCCGAGAAGAGCAAAGGGCTGTGCCGAGGAGCGGATCGTGTATTCTTGAACCAAAAGCGCCCGGGACCCCACACCCCCCCTGCCCCAATCGCCTCCCCTGCTTCCTCCGATATTCCCATGGCGGAATAGGATTTGGCATTGACCAGAGGCCTATTTTTTGTTTTCTTGCTTGATCTTCCGCCCTACCTAAAATTGGATCTGAGGAGTGCTTCTTTAAGTGCCATGCCAAGCCCGCTTTTACTTGCCGTCAGGCCCGAATAGAATCAGAGAAGATTCAGGATAAGCGATTGTCTTTCCCGCCACGAAACGGGCCTTGCCCTTTTCGTCAGACAGAAATAGAACCGGGCTATCTTTGAACACGGCCACCGCGACGCGAGCTGTGCCATTTTCGTCCAACAGGTACAGACGCCGGCGGCCGGATGGATGGGACCTTCGGCGCGTCCCCCTTCTTTCCTTCCTTCCGGGAAAAGATACCGTCCTTTTTTCCGAGCCTTGATTTCATGACGTCCTTCCTTTCCTTCGGATTATTTCGTCCGCCAGCTGAAGATAAGCGTCCGCGCCGACGGACAACGGCAAGCTGACCAACCTCTGGTGGCTTCATTTCATGTAATCCCTTAAGCGGTATATTCAAACCTTATATGTAGCTAGTGCTTTGAGGAAAATAACCTAAAACCCAATGTGCCTGATGGGATTGCAGTTTCGCGTAGTAAGGCCCACTGCGTTGTATCGCCGCAGTTTCCTTCTTTCCCTATCGATAATGATAATAAATTATGATGAGAGAGTATGTCAAACTGCCTAGCTGCCGGAATCTATTGGACCTTTCTCCCTGTCACAAAACTCGTTAGCTAATATTAAAATTAAGGAAAAAATCTCAAGCATTAGCTGTCACTTTTTCTCCCTTACTTGCGAGCATGCCTTGCCAGAACTAGCTTCTCTGGTCCAATCAGGCTATCTATAATCTATCTTTCTCGTCCGATTCGTGTTCTTTGTGGCCATTCCATCTAGGTCCAAGCAAATTTCGAGGCACTATAGAAAGAAACAGCGAAAAAACCTCCGAGGTATCCTTGGCTATTTCCATAAACGGCCAAGGCTTTGTCTGCGACGTGACTTTTTGTCTTGCGTATGTAAGATGTGCCACTTCCTTTCCAACGCGCTTATGTACTTTCTGCAGAGTTTCTGATTTCGACCGACGGGCAATTCGCCATTCATCCGGATCTTTGAAGAAATCCTCAGCAATGACATCATCCTCTTTGGGCTTGTCTGCAAATAGGAAGTCCAGCAAAATTCTCGCATGGACAGTGAAGGATTCGAGGAGGGCATTGTTGATAACGCTATTCCTGAATGCGCCTGTACCAAGAGCCCTCGCTAGACTTTTAAACATCCAGATTTCGTAGTGAAGATGATTTGCCGCCTCGATAAGTTCCTCCCGAGTTCGCGCTTTTCTGTTCATAGTCACAATTTCTAACGAAGCTAACAAAGCATTTTATGAGTAAAAGAAGCAACTTTTTAATCCAGCCAGCCTCTTCCTGGCATCCTTAAACTCGGGCTAGGCGGCCATGATCCGCAAGCTTTATGAAGTTGACTCGATGATCTGTCCCCAGTGAGGGGCACGATTTGACACCCGATCATGTTGCGATTAATCATCCCCGATCATGGGGCAGCCGCCTGGTTGACTATCCTCATATTTTCATTTCATCTTTGCGATGCGGCCCTTCGTGGGGAAGCGCTTGAACATGAGCGGATCATGGCCAGGCACGACGCGCTCTGGCGCGCCGGCCAGACTCAGCATCCGGTCAAGAGCTTTTACGTTGCCGTCGGCATCAGCAGGATCAAAGGTCGGAATCGCCGTCCGGGTTTCGAGGTTTCGATAGAGATAACAATTATCCGAGGCCAGGACAAACACCGGGTTTCCCTCCACCCGGATATATTGCGAAGCAAACGTGTGCCGCGCGCCAACGAAGACGCGGATACCCGGGATGATCTCGCGATTGTCGCCGTCGATGAGTCTCAACTTTCCCTGCGTATTCCTGAGCAGGAGATTGGAGAGGTCATCCGGATCAATGCCGCCATGTTTTCCCCCTTCCTGCCAGGCAGGCCCCATGTAATAGGCATATTCGTCCTTTTGGATCCAGATCGTCGCCTGCGGGAATAGGTCAATGCCTCCCATATGATCCCAATGGGCATGGCTGAGAATTACGTCGGTGATCTGAGCGGGATCGACACCGGCTTGTCGGACGGCTTCATCTGGCCTTAAAAAATCTGTGACCTTGAAACTCTCGAACCACCGTTCTCTGTGAAAGCCCGTATCGAGCAGAATGTTGCGACCTTCACCCCGAATGAGCCAAAAGACCATGGCGATGTCCATTTTTTCGTTTTCCGGCGCGCCCACGACGAGTCCGGATACCGGAAACTGTGGGATGGTGCCGTAGCGGATCGCCTCAATTGAGTAGTTGGGGGTCGTGGAGAAAGCGGCCAAAAACAGGACCAATGTCGAAATGATGAAGACGGTTGCTTTCATGGCTCACCTCTGCATATTATGGCTCCATTTGAACTCGACATTCAACTTACCCATCGAGCAAAAACAGATCGCGGTTCCGAGCATCGCGTCGTGGACCGGATCATTGACCATCTGAAGTTGATGTTCGTTGCCGAGAAGCCGCCGCCCTCCCATGTCTTCGAACAAGTCGCCTTGATGGCGGCCAGCCTGTTTTTAAAAAACCACATCGGTTCGTTGCTCCCGGAAGACATGGCCAAATGCCATAATGATCCCGATTTCCTCGCTGAAGTCTCATCCCGGCCTTCCATAAAAATAAGACTATTCTCAACTCTTGCGACGGGCTGCGCGGGAGCTATCGTCGCGGCGTGCCCTGGCATTGGGGTGGGATTATCGTGTCCATGGATCCCGTCGCCGCTGAGGCCGCCGCTATCCAGGTGATCAACGAGAAAAGGCAGGCGGAGAAGTTGCCCCCTCTGGCCGAACCCGAAGCCTTGCGTACCGCTGAGAGCAAGTACCACCTGGGCACTCGCGGCCGGGAACATATCGTCCAGATGAAGATCGAAATGTGAGGCGCTTTTCCTTGCAAGGCCTGCGTTTGCCCGCTGGCCTCAGTTCATGTTGTTCTGGTTTTTTCAGTAATTCCCGGCGTCTGGGTTCGGGGAAACGTTCAATAGCGTAGCGCAAGGTGGTGCACAGCACGGCCGGGCTCTGTGCCAGGAGAAATTTTTCCCAGCGCCCCCCTTCGCCTCATTTCACGTCGATGAACCCCTTGACGGCGTCCTTGTGGACCATGAAGTCCATCATCTTCAGCTTCACGTAGTCTTCCGTCAGGAAGTAATATCCCTTCGGGTCCGCGTTGAAGGCGCTCGAACCGGAATCCTTGATCAGGAACCAGTCCTTGCTGTTCGCTTCCTTGTACCCGATGAGATGGACCCCGTGGTCGTCGGTCGTCGATCCGTTGCTGAACCGATACTGGCGGGCGTTGTCGTCGATGTAATCCGAGGGAATGTCGAAGGTCGGGATCATGAAGACCTTCTTCTGGGCGTTCTTCCCCGGCTCGGAGACGTCCCCGCCGAGACTCACCGAATAGCCGCGGCGCAGGGCGGTCTTGATGATCTTCATGTAAGTATCAAGGGGAACGTTGTAGTAGTCCTTGCTGTGCCACCAGTTGTCCGGCACCTCGTATTCGACCTGCCCGCCGAAGGGCTGCTGCATGTAGGACAGGACGTCAACATAATCGTTGGGATCGATCCTTAGGTAATCCCGGAGATAGGTCTGGGGCGTGTATTCCTTCCCCTCGACCGTGAATCGCTCCGGGGGCAGGCCCAGATGGTGGTTCAGAATCGCCCGGACAGTCGCGACCGCCTCGTCCTCGTTCCAGGCGTTCGCGCTCTTGAGATGGGCGAGGTAGGAGGAGACCTCGGCGATCAGCTTCGCGTGGTCGGGGAACTTCTGGCCGGGCTTCAATCCGGAATAAGCGTCCCACGGCATGCAGCCATAAATCTTCCAATCCCGCGTCACCGCGTTGGCCTCGGAGCCTTCGGCGACGGCCGAATCCCCCCTTTCGCGGACGAACCGCTTGGCCCGCTCCAGGTACTCGCCGTAGACCGTATACGCCTCCGAGAGACGGACCTTCTTCCCGTAGAGCCTGTAGACCTCCGATTCAAAGAAGGAGATCGTCGAGAAGCACCAGCAGGTGTTGGTGGCGCCCTGCGAGGTCGGCGGGTTGTGCCAGACGGCAGAGAACCCCTCCAAGCTCTTGGGCGCGTCGAAAGCGCCCAGATCGACAACGAAGGCCTTCCCCGGCGCGGGCTTGTTTTTTCCGAATGCCTCGGTCGCTTTCTGGATCTCGTCCCAGAATGCGTTCTTGGGCTCGACGAATATCCCCTTGTCCTTCTTCTTCTCCTGGGAGACGACGATCGCAGGCAGGAGAAGCATGACCAACAAAAAGGCTCCGATCTTTTTCATGCGGTCCTCCGATACAAGCTTGAATTCTTCTTTTTTCATGGCAGGGCGAATTCCCGCCAGTAATATATCGCCGGCCGCGAGGCGCTGTCAATGACGGGAGGAGCTCCGCTCCAAATACCTGCAAAAGGCATAAGCCCTGATTAATCAGTCGTCCTCATATGGCATGGCCACGGGGATTTGGACCCCAGTTTGGGAGCTGAACCCACCGCCGCTATCTTGAAAACACTTCAGAATCGATAGGCAGAAATTTTGTGCCAACTATGTGACGTAATCGATTGAAAAATGCTGAAACTATGGCTCTAGAATTGAAAACGAGAGAGTCTCAAAAATCCTTCAAAATCAGGGGAAAACGAAAAAAGGGGTGATAGCAAGAATTGGATTAGAGCCAGAAACCACAGGAATGAGAATCCTTACAGCCCTCATTCGTCTTTCCTATTGAGGCGATATTCCGCAAAGAGCGTCGTTTCAACCTTCAGGAAGCCATGCCTCAGGGCCTCTGGCTTCCCCTTCATCAAATCTCCAATTTATCGCCCAAGTGTTTTATACTATCAAAAGTCTTAAAGAGATTCATATATCCAGGAGTTGAATTGAGCTGCTAATTAGTCAAGTGCATTAATTGCTTTAGTACATCATTGAAGGAAAAAACCTGAATTCCGCCCTTGATGCTTAGATTTTTTAGTTTTTCTTATTTTTTTAGTTTTCCATAAAGATTCTCAGCGATCTTTTCGAAGAGGTCCTTGGACTTATCACCGCCAATTAACTGACCAGAATATTTTGTGAATTGACTATTAACTTTTATGCCATCATCGGTTTTTTCAATGAAAATCTGAAAACTAGGCAACTCATCTTTTGAATGTCCTCCATCGAGGAGGCCTTTCTTCTTTGTCGCTGAAATAAGCCCGCCGTTTTTATCTGACGAAGTAATCGTATATTTTATCTGCATCAAAGCTTTTGTAACAGCACTCCATACTTCATCAAATGTTTTCTCTTTGAAAACCCATTCATTTTCATTTGTTTTTTGAAACGGCAATTGCTGAGAGTAAGAAAAGGAATTAAGTACAAAAGCAAAAAGGCTTAAAAAAATGAAAAACCTACTGAGTTTAAACATCATTTTCCTCCAAAAAAAATCTATTATCCATTAAATTTTCGATAGGCTAAAATTAATAATAACTTTCCCCCTCTTTCTAGAATCAAAACCATTAACCATAATCAACCTTCTAAAAATACTTCTTAGGTTTTTACCCCTTCTTGATCTTGATGGTATTGTTTTGCTTCATTTGACAGCACTTGTCAAGCCGAGTTTAGGTCAGACCATCGTTTTCAAGAATCAGGTTGAGTTGACACTTGCTGCAAGGGCAAGTGTTGGTCAGACAATATTAGGTCTGTTTGATTTTTTTCAAATAATCGCACCACTGACAATCTGCAGCAGGGTTTGGCGGTTGCGGCGACTCGATCAGCTTTAATGTATCGTCAATAAACTTAAGGTAATCCTCATTATTTCTCTCAACAGGAATAAGATGGATATTCGAGTCAAAAGAAAGCGATTTTGTATCCTTCTGGCTTACTGACGTTGGATGAAAATACAACAGCCCTAGCATGGATATCGGGGCTAAATTCAACGAGCCTGGGGCCGGATTTTCTAAAGCATGAGCATAGGAATGGAGCTGACGGCCATATAGTTTTGACGCCCCGCCTTCAGGATTTCCCGTCTTGTAATCGATGACACCATAGGTCCCGTCATCAAACTCGAGGACGACATCAAATCGCCCCTTTATGTAGCAGGTGTCTTTATGATTCTCGAATCTAAATATTTTTGATTCAATATGTTTTTCTCCATACTTTACGATTCCTGGCGGTAACCCTGAGTGAAGCTCTTCTGTCCGCTTGCCGTCGTAATATTCCTTTAGAAGCCCGGCGATCTTGGTAAATATCGAAGGAAGCGGAATCGAAGGTTGCGAAATCCCATGCTTGGCTTTCAGATAAAAACATCTCTCGCAGCCGTCATATAAAAAGGTCAAATCTGATGGGCTTAGTTTGTAGTTCATGCAAATCCCCCTTACTCTTACTATCTATTTTCATATCCTTATATTAATGCACTGCGGGTCTCAGAGTTCTTCATCTCCGCTCTCTTCTTATTGCTATTCTTAATTCTAGGCATCACCCCTGGGATTCACCGTGTTTCCCTCCACCATGAGCACCACGGTTTTTTCTTTTGCCCTTGTTCTATGGATTACCTGCCTTGGGACCGTGTATCCTTGTCTAGGCATGAGTTCAATTGTTTCTCCTTCCAGGTCGAGGAGTAGCTTCCCCTCCAATACAAAGAAGAGTTCATCTTCCAAATTGTGTTTATGCCAATGGAACTCCCCTTCAAATATGCCAAGACGAATGATTGAATCATTCACCTCAGTGAGGTTTATGTTGACCCATTTCTCTAGATTTTCACGGACCAGCTTGGATACGTCTATTATTCTCGATTGGCCTAATTTATTATTCATCTCAACTCCTATTGAATATAGGTTATGTTCGACGTCTAAACAGTACATGCCAAAAGCCGTGTTGACCGCCATTCTCTTCGATCATTTCAAGCACCTCGAAGTAACGGCCGAACAGCTCCAGGATATCGCCGCGCGTGAAATATCGCCGGTAGGCCCCCTTGTGCGATATGCCAAGGTCTGCGACTGCCGCGGAAAAGCGGGAACTTAGGGCTGAAGACGGAAAGGATGTAGAAGCCATTGGGAGACAAGACTCTCAGAATGCCGGCCTTATAGGCGGGCCAATCCGACTTTTTTTGATGATGGAGGCACCCATAGTCAAAAACAACATCAAATACCGTGTCAGGAGGCGGTAGAGAGAGTACATTCGCTAATCGAAAGTCGATTCCCTTAGCTCCCTTTGCCTTGGCAAAACGTTGGGCCTGTTTAAGTGCTAAAAGCTCATAATCAACTGCAGTCACTTTGAAACCCAGCCGCGCCGCAAGAATGGCATGGCGCCCTTCGCCACAACCGATATCCAATAATCTTCCGCCAGGAACTATTTGTTTCAGTCGAGTAAGGAACTTTACGGCATAGGGCGATGGATCCTCCACCGCCCATCCATGCTTGCCTGTGCTATAAGCCTTGCGGAAATACTGTCGATTAGCTTTTGCTGCTGACGGCATCCTGGAAAAGCCTCCTTCCAATACCCCTATCAAAACAAAACTTTACGTTAACTTATAAAAGGGCTTTCTTTACGTTTATCATCTGACACAAGAATGCGCGCCGTCAATAGATTGTAATGATTTCGCTGATTGTCTTAGTTATGATCTTAAGAATTTCCCTTATCTATCCCCGCGAGCCGATCATCCGTCCTCTTTCCCGCGGCCTCATGTTAATTCGGAAGGGCTGGGAAGACGGCTCAATGCCTCAGGCTTGTTACCTCACCCCCGCCAGCCTCTTCCTCGCGTCCTTTGCCTCAGGCAGGCCGGGGTCGGCGTTTTTCCAGAGGCCGAGGAATTTACGATAGTTCTGGCTGGCTCGGGCTTTATCCCCCTGCTGCTCGGCGATCTTCCCAGGCATGTAGAAGGCCTTAGCGTAGATATTGCCGTCCATAGATCTGCCGGATGTGAGAAGCGTGATTTTTTCGTATGTGTTGCGAGCTTTAATCAGGTCTCCCGATTCATAGAGAGCTCGGGCGAGATTGTCAAAGTAGGAGGCCTGTTCAAGGTTACGTTTGGTTTCGAAATCAAGGCGGCCGCACGCTCTGCCGAAGAGATCTGCGGCCTGGCGATAGTCCTTCTTCTTAAGTTCGATCAGCCCGAGGATGTAAGGAGAGACATAATCGTAGCGGCCAAGTGCTAGGAATACCGGTGTTGAAATTGTCGGCTCTTTAATAATGTCATAATCTTTGAAAATGGAATTTTGTAAATGAAGAGATACATCCCTGACATTGTCAAACGCATTGACAATATCTGATAAATCACCTCTTGGGTCATATAAGAGTTTTGGTGTCATGGCGATATAGGTGGCCACTTGCCTTTCTTTTGGAGACATCTGATTCAGTTCATCTCTTGGAATTTTTTCCCAGTTCTGGTCTGACACGGTGCGCGGAAGGCGAAGGCCCCTCGGGAAATAAAGGTCGGCCGGCGGAAGGCCTCACTTCTTCTTGCCGGCCAGGTGGACGTATAAATAAAGGAAACCGGGAAGCGCCGGGATGCCGAAGAAATATACCCGGCTCAGCGAACCCGGAAAGGCGAGCGCCGTCACTAGAATGAGCAGGATTCCCCCCAGGATGAAGAGGGAGGCCGCAAGGTCCTTGAACCAGCCGACGACGCAACCCACGAAGACCATGAGGAATCCGGCATCGGTCAAATAGTGTGGGATCGTACGCCCCGATTTGTACGAGGCTAAGTCGGTGATCCCTTCCACAATCCCGAAGAGCGCCATAAACGCGATAAGCGTGCCGAAAGTTCGCGCGACCCAACGGAGCGCCGAAACCGAAGGCCTGTCCGAAATAGAGTTCATATCACACCCCTCTCAAAAGAAAAAATACCTGAATGCAGCGCAAAGAATAAGGAACTCCTTTTATTCTTAGCAAAAGGAGAAAATTCCCGCCGCTCACTGAGGCACAATCAATGGCCACCACCCCCTTTATGCTTCGCCAGGCATCGCAGATTAGGAGGGCCAGCTGCCCTTCAGCCCCGCCAGCCTCTTTCTGGCATCTTCAAGCTCGGGAAGGCCCGGGTCGGCGTCCTTCCAGAGGTCGAGGAAGCGTTGGTAATTCTCGGAGGCCTTTGCTTTGTTCCCCTGCCGTTCATATATCGTGCCCAGTCTGTAATAGGTCTGGGCATAGAGGTCCCCGCACAGGGTTCTTCCGGGGAGGAAATCAACGATCCGCTCGAATTCATCGCGGGCCTTTCGCAGATCCCCGGATTCATAATAAGCCCGGGCCAGATAATACATATACAGGGCATTCTCCGTTTCCCACGTATAGGGATGAGGGAAAAGGGACACCGAATCCTGGAAGGACTTGATGGCCTCAGAATAGTCCTTTCTTTTAAGCTGAATCATGCCCGTCAGGAAGTGATAGTGTCTGATACTTTTTTTATACAGGCTCGTTTCTACCAGCCCTTTGATCTCCTCGGCGACATTCCGGGCGTCGGCCAGCCTCCCCATCTCTGCGTAGATCCATCCTTTCATCTCCAGAATGTAAATTCTGTCGACTATGGGCAGCTGCTCGGAGATTCGGGGCTTCTCCACGGCCTCCAACGCTTCCCGGTACTTCCCCGACCTGAGATAGTGATAGGCGAGATCGTAATACAGATACAAAAGATTCATGTCCTCTTTCTGCTTTTCAGCCAAATCGATTCCCAGCATAATCTGATTTTTCGCTTCCTCGAATTTTCCCAGTGTTTTGTATAAATACCCGAGCTGCTCTCTGGCCAAGAGATGGTCGCCCGGGTCGATAAATCCCAGCCATTTCTTATAGACCTCTTCCGCTTTGGTGAAATCCCAAATCAAGTGATAAAACCTGGCTTTTGTATATGTCGGGTCGATGGCGGCAGCCTTATCCGCCTCGTCCAGGGCCAGGTCGAATTGTCCCTGAAAAGCATACAGCATTCCGAGGTTCCAATGCGCCATGAGATTATCGGGAAAACGATTTACCCCGTCCTCAAGGACTTTCTTGGCTTTGTCGTATTCTCCCTTAGCCATATAAGAAGTGGATAAGTTGGCGTATGCATTCGCAAAACTTGTTCCGGCCTTTATGGCTGATTCGTAGCATTCTATGGCCTTATCCCATTCCTCGATATGATTATATATATTCCCTAAGTTGATATTTGCTGAAACGGCCTCCGAGGATTCGGAGTAAAGGGATATTAATTTTTCATAAGTCTCGATGGCTTTTTCGTAGGTGGAAGGCACGCTGTAGAAAGCGCTCCCCCGGATGAAGAGTTTCTCTCTCTCGGGAAGCCGGTCGCTCAGCTTAAGGGCCTCCTGCATATACTTTCTTCTTTCATCGACCTTGCCCATATTCCCGTAGGCCATACCCATGGACCTGAAGGCCATGGCGAACCCGGGGTCAATAGCGATGGCCTTTTCCATGAATGGAATGCTCTGTTGCCAATGACCTGCGAGGTGCAGCTTTATTCCTTCAAGGTAATACTTATAAGCCTCCGGAGATGAGGTCGTGACCTGTCCGATTTCACCGTCCAGATCACTCGCCACCTGCTCGGCAGAAATCTTGAGACTGGCCTTGGTCCATTTGGTGAGCTCATCCACCATGGCGAAAATGCCCTCTTCGCCCTTTGCTTCCACTCTATATGTGGCGATCGGCTCCGCCGAACGCGCATCCTGCAGGATCATGTCTATTCTCAGAATATCGCCCGCTTTCGAATAGCTTCCTCTGGCGATGTGATTCACCCCTCCTTGGGCGGCCACTCTTTTCAGGACCTCCGAAGAAAAGCTCTTGGCCTCAAGCTGATCCATCTTGTTGAGGATATCGAACAGTCTGTCGCCGCCCAACACCTTCAAGTATCTCGATTGCATGAGGTCGGTGATCAGCAGATCGGAAATGCCTTTTCTCCAGTTATCCAGGTTTTCATCTCCCGTGTTGTTCTCAAAATACACGACGGCTAGGGAAGGCTTATCGGAGGGGGGAGGGGCCACTCGGCGTTTGGGCAGGAAACGCCAGAGGCCGATAACGACGACGGCGATTGCCGCTAATATGGAAAGGGGGACAAATAACTTCTTCCGGTTGATTGTCAAGGTGATCGGCTTTGAGGTGACGGTCTTCCTTTTGGGAATAGGGCGTTCTGTGGTCGGGATACCTTTTTCAATCTTCTCAAGGTCAGCCCTCAACTCATCGGCGTTTTGATAACGTCTCTCTTTATCTTTCTCCAGGCATTTGAGTACCAAGCGGCTGAGGTCCTGGGGAATCTGGACGTTTAGCTCTCTGGGATCTTTCGGGATTTCGCTCTTCTGTTTCACCCCGATGGTGAAAGGCGTATCGCCTTCAAAAGGCACCTGCCCAGTCAGCATCTCATAGAGAATAATGCCCAGCGAATAGATATCCGAACGCTGATCGATCTCTTTTCCTTCCACCTGCTCGGGTGACATGTATTCGCGTGTGCCGATCATGACTCCGGCACCCGTGATTCCCTTGACCGAAATTGACCGGGCGATCCCAAAATCCATAATTTTGGCATTGCCCTCTTTGTCGATCATGATATTGCCGGGCTTCAAATCCCTATGAACAACCCCAAGCCTGTGAGCCTCGGCCAGCCCGTCACAGACCTGCTTGGCAATGAAAATGGCCGTTCCCACAACGAGTTGCCTTGACCGCCGAATGAAGCTCTTGAGATCCTCTCCGGACACGTACTCCATGGTGATGAAATAATTGCCGGCTTCCCTGCCCAGGTCATACATCCGGCAAATATTCTTGTGAGAGATATCCCGGGCAATTTTGAGCTCATTCCGGAAGCGATCGATCGTGTTCTTATCGGCCGAAACCTCGGGCTTAATGAGCTTCAAAGCCATCTTGGCCTGGACTTCCTGGTCGAAGACCTTGTAGACCTTGCCCATCCCGCCTTTGCCCAGCTCTTCGATGACCTGGTAGCGGCCGGCAAAAGTGGATCCTGTGGTCAGCTCTTTGACAGGTGTCTGGAGGGTTTCCGTTGGGGAGGAGTAGATTTCTTTAGTAGGGATTAGCTGCGTGCCACACTCTCCGCAGAACTTAACGGTGTCAGGATTAGCGACGTTACATTTCGGGCACTTGATGGTCACTGCTGACCCCTTCAATCTGGGATGGCTAAAGATTATCAAGGAAAGGCAGCAGAGTCAACTGGGCCAGAATCGAATCGGAATGCTTCTTGCGAAGCGAGGGATTTTAGGCCCTTTGCGTCAAGGGATCTGAGCTGTAAACAAACTACTTCAGCCCCGCCAGCCTCTTCCTGGCATCCTCGACTTCGGGGAGGCCGGGGTCGGCGTCTTTCCCCTCCCCTGCTCCGACTTTCCCGGGATGTTGATCGTCTTCAAAGAGAGTGAGAGGATAGCTGTGGCAATGACAGGGTCGTGAAAGAACTTGTTCTGCTGGTTTAAATCGAGATCATAGCTGCTGAGGTCGCTTTCCCCTTATCCTTGACGATCGCATGAGTTGACGATACAATCTTGGCGTGATCAAGAGGAAGGATTCAACGGCCGGAGCGGGAATTCGCCACGCCGCGGAAAAAGGAAAATCCTTTAATTGAACGAGATCGGCCGATCGGTTAAATCCCGTCGGCTTTTTCCGTTGAAAGGAAGACGCCCCATGAAGGATCTTTCAAGATGGATTTGGATGATGGCCCTTATTCCCTGGTTTCTTTGCAGCGCGGCGCATGCTCAAAATGCCCCGCCGGATCGGTCCCTGGAAAAGCAGTTTGATTCCCATCTCTCTTCGGCGGATATCAAGGCCAGACTAGAGCGACTCAGCGCGCGTCCTCACCATGTCGGTTCTCCTTATGATAAGGAAAACGCCGAGTTCATTCTTTCCCAGTACAAAACGTGGGGATTCGATGCCCGCATAGAAGAGTTCAGCACCTTGTTTCCGACTCCCAAGATGCGCCTGCTGGAGATGATCTCTCCCGTCAAGTACACGGCGGTCTTGAAAGAGCCGCCGCTGAAGGAAGACAGGACCTCGGACGAGGTTGCCGAACAGCTGGCGACTTACAACGCCTACTCCATTGACGGCGATGTGACCGGTGACCTCATCTACGTGAATTACGGAGTCCTCTCCGACTACGATGAGCTCGAGAGGATGGGGATCGATGTTCGGGGCAAAATCGTCATCACCCGTTACGGCGGATCCTGGAGAGGGATCAAGCCGAAGGTGGCCGCAGAGCACGGGGCGATCGGTTGTCTCATCTATTCCGATCCGAAAGACGACGGTTTCTACGTCGGCGATGTCTATCCCAAAGGCGCCTGGAGGAACGAATTCGGCGTCCAGAGAGGATCGGTCGCGGATATGCCCGTCTACCCCGGCGATCCGTCCACGCCTTTTGTCGGGGCGACGCCGGGCGTGAAGCATTTTCCCGTCAAAGAGATCAAGGTCCTGACGAAAATACCGGTTCTTCCGATCTCCTATCATGACGCTCTTCCCCTGCTCCAATCCTTGACTGGGCCGGTTGCGCCGGACCATTGGAAAGGGGCTCTGCCCGTGACCTATCATGTCGGGCCGGGACCAGCCAAGGTTCATCTGAAACTGGAGTTCAACTGGGATATCAAGCCGATCTACGATGTCATCGCCATGATCAAGGGGAGCGTTTACCCGGATCAATGGATCATCAGGGGAAATCACCATGACGGGTGGGTGAACGGGGCGGAAGATCCTCTCAGCGGACAGGTGGCGACGATGGAGGAGGGCAAGGCGCTTGGCAAGCTGGCAAAAATCGGCTGGAGGCCGAAACGAACCATCGTCTATTGCGCCTGGGACGGAGAAGAACCGGGATTGATCGGCTCCACGGAATGGGTGGAAACTCACGCCGACGAATTGCGGCAAAAGGCGGTTGCCTACATCAATTCCGATTCCAACGGGCGAGGGTTTATCGTTATAGAAGGATCGCATACGCTCCAGCATTTCATCAACGACGTCGCCCGGGACGTCCTTGATCCCGAAAAGAATATCAGCGTCTGGCAGAGGGCGAGGGCCGCAAGGCTTCTAGCCAGCCCTCCCTCGGAGAAAAAGGATATCCGATCCGGGAAAGATTTGAAAATCAGCGCCCTGGGATCCGGTTCCGATTACACTCCTTTCCTTCAACACATTGGCATTGCGTCCCTTAATATTGGCTATGGCGGTGAAAGTGAAGGAGGCGCCTACCATTCCATTTACGATTCTTTCGATCATTTTATCCGCTTCGGAGATCCGACGTTCGCCTACGAGGTGGCTCTCGCCCAGACGGGCGGCCATGCGGTCATGCGTCTGGCGGATGCCGATATTCTTCCCTTCAACTTCTCGGATTTTGCGGAAACCGTGTCCGGGTATTTAAGCCAGATCAAGGCCCTGACTCAGAACATGAGGGAAGAGACGCTCGAATTGGACCGGGAGCTCAAGGACAATGTGTTCGCCGAGGTTGCCGATCCGACCAAAACCTATCGGGCGCCCAAAGCCCAGGACCCGGTTCCATACTTGAATTTCGCGCCGCTTGAGAATGCCGTCAGCACCCTCCGAAAAAGCGCAGAGGAATATCAGAAAGCGATGTATGATCTAGAGGAAAGTGGAAGGAAAATAGCCGGCGACAAGCTGTTGCGTCTGAACGAGATCATCTTCAGGACCGAGCGGGCGCTCACAAAGCCTGAGGGATTGAAAGGACGTCCCTGGTTTATCCACGAAATCTACGCGCCGGGTCTATACACGGGCTACGGCGTGAAGACACTTCCGAGCGTCCGGGAGGCGATCGAACAGAGACAATGGGACGAAGCCGATCAGCAGATAATCGTGGTCGCGAACACGCTGGAGGCTTATTCCCGGGAAATCCGTCAGGCGACGGCTATCCTCCAGTCCGCGCTGAAATAGAGGAGGCCATCCATGAGAAATATGAGAAAAAAACCGCTATCCTCGTCTCTCTTCCTCGCGCTGACCTCGCCCACTCCGGCCGCTATTTTTATGCTGTATTGTTAAAATTGTTTTTACTGCTCCAGTTGGAGCGGAGATTCAAAAGGGTTTAAAAATAAGGACGAGTTGTCGGATCAACACTGATAAGACCAAGATCAGAACGAGCGAGCCAACGATCGAAGGGCCTGCCGGGAGGTTTAGCGAGACGGAAATCGCGATTCCGAGCACACTTCCTCCAAAAGCCACCAACCAGCCCACGGCCAACCGAAATCCTTTTTTCTTCGTGAAGAGGAGAGCAATCACCGGCGGAATGACCAAAAATGAAAACACGAGCAGGACTCCGGCGACATGAACAGAGGAGGTCACGACGAGCCCAAAGGATGCATAAAACAGAAAATCCCACCACCCGACCTTCCAGCCGTCCTTGATGGCTCCGGCCCGGTCCTGTGATAAACGGAAAAAATGTCCTCGGAGAAGCCAATGAAACGCCCCGATCGCTGCGTAGAGAATTGCCGTTGAGATCAAATCATGGATCGGCACCGTCAAGAGCGACCCGGCCAGGACCTCCTCCAGCTCTTCGGTCCCGCCGGCATGCCCCGCCAGAAGAAGTATAACCCCCGCGGAGAATCCCGCATAAATGATTCCGATAAACGCTTCCTGCGGGATGCGATTGTCGCGGCTTCGAGAGACGGATATGATCGCCGCCCCGCTCAGCGTGAAAAAGAGGCTCACAAAATAGGCGGCCCAGGAGTGCTGCTCATATCCCAGGATCATCGCCACAACCACTCCGAAGGCTGCCGCCTGGGCCATCGAGATATCGACAAAGATCACTCCGCGGCTGACGACATGAAAGCCCAAGTAGGAATGGATGCCTGCCAGCACCAGCGCCGCCAGCAGGGCTATTTGGACAAAGGGATAAGAAAACAGATGGATCAATGAGCGCTCCTTGCCGCTGCGATTAAGACAGATAATAATGTGTCGAATAAAGAGAAATAAGTGTCGGTTCCCTCGACCCCTCCCACCGAGGGCGGAAGGTTGACTATCCTCGCCCCCGTCGAAGCCGCGATCACCTTGGGCGCTTTATCGGAAAAGTACGGCTCTTTGCCGATAATCTTGACGCCCCTGGTTTTCATGACATTGATCACTTCGGCGATATGGGATGCCGTCGGCTCGATTCCCGGCTTCGGTTCCACAAACCCGGCGACTTTGATCCCGAAGGCCTGGCAGAAATAAGGCCAGGAATTATGGTAGGTGACGATTTCCATCCCCTTCAGCGCGTCCGCTTTTTTTTGCCAGCCTTCAATCCTGGACTGAAGCTCGCTCTCGAATCTCTTGAGAGCGGCGTCATAATCATTGGCGTTGCCCGGATCGACCTGGACCAATCCTCTGGCGATGTTTTTCGCCATGATCAGGCCGTTCGCGGGGTTTAGCCAATAATGGGGATTCCCTTGAGGGTGGACGTCGCCCATGGAGGCGTCGACCTTCCCGGTCGGCTTTTCCAGAACGTCGACGCTCTCCGAACAATCCACGATCGCCAGCCTGCCATTGCGAGAGCCGTCGATAATTGGCTGTGCCCAAAAATCAAGCCCCAGCCCGATCTTTAAGTACAGATCGGCCTTGGACACATAGACCATATAATTGGGGAGGACCTCGACAAAATGGGGGTTGTCCTTGCCGCTGTTAATGGCTTTAACAGCGACGCGATCGCCCCCGAGATATTCGGCGATCGATTTCAAATCCGAACGTCGAGGCGACGACATTGATCTTCGCCGCGGAGGACACGGATGCGATCATCAATAGGGTCACGAGGACGGCTAGAAAGTTTTTCATCGTATCCTCTATCAAAACTGATGCGGCTTGTGGGGACCTAACGACCAGAGGAGCTGAACCATGATCGTTTGATACGGCCTGCCGAGAGCGCTCCCCTGATCCTGCCTCAGAATGACTCCGACCCGGTAGGTTTCTTCAACCAAAGAGAACCCTCCGAAAAGCCCGAAGCCCAATTGGTGGCCATTCTCCCGGGAAGGATCCCGGCTATAATCGATAAATCCACCGGCATTATATTGCCGTTTAAACTGATAGTCGATGGCGGCAAAAGCGCCGGATGGCGTTATCTTTTTGGGCGCTCCGTTCGCCGGATCAATTTCGCTCAGCTCTCTCGAACCGATCATGGCTTCGGCGCCGATGACCAGCGACTGATACATATCCGGCCGCCATTTATATTTGAAATCGAAATCCCCTAAAGTCATCCTGGTTTTCTTCTCTGAGTCGCCCCGGCGACTGAGCCCCGAACACCCCAACTCTAACGATGCATGATCTGTCAAAGACATAAAAAAAGAGACCCGGGCGCTCCCGGTCAAACCGGCATTGGCGGCATCCCCGCTTTCTCCCCAATAAGAACCTCCCGTGAAAACGTTGCCGGATATCGTGATGGCGTTGGGGCCGGCCGGAACGAGGCTGGAAACATTCAGGCCGACAGCCTTTAGGCCTTCTTCGCCAAAGAATCGTTTGAACATCAAGGGCCGTTCGATCCAGGACCACTGATGGGTATGCTGCGTGTTTATTTTTCCGACATCTACGAGGTACTGACCGGCCTTGATTTGAAGATTCCAGGGCAGCCCCTTGAGAAGTGTGGCATACGCCTCCTCGATGTCAATTCCTCCCTTCGTCAGGCCCAGCGTCACGTCGGCACGGGCATAGGGATTCAAATAGCCTCCGGCCACAATCTCCAGCTCATGAAAATCGAACTTCAACTTGTTGTCGCTGACGTCGGCCGGAGCCCGACGATGGCCCACCATCCGCATATCTCCGATAAAGCTGAGGTCGGGGTTGACGGTCGTCTGAGCTTGCCCGATCCGGGATGAAACGGAGAGAGATAATAGGACAAAAGGAATAGAAAAGTATTTTTTCATGCTTTACGAGGCACTGCTTAAGAAGAATTTAACCAAAAAATGTCAAAAAAATCAAACAAAAAATTCGACAACACGAAGAAGCCGCGAAGGAGGCCGGCCGGCCGGATCATCATCCCGTCCATCGTCGGCATCGCCTTGGCGGGCCTGGCGCACGGCCTATTCAAATTCCTGACCTTTTCCCACCCCTTAAGGATCCTCTCAGCGCTTCTCATCCTCGTCATTTGGATCTGGGGGATCCGGATACTGGAAAAACAAGCGGTCGCGGCCGATGGGCCCCAGCCGCCCGCATCCGGGGCTTTCGCCTAAAACCGCGAAACGTCCTTTAAATTTAATTGCCCGGCTGGTAAAATATAAGACCTTTAGGCCGATGATCATGATGCGCCTCATGCTATGCCTCCTGCTCGCCCTGGGCACCGGGTCCGCTTCGGCGATTCCGGCCTCCCAAGTCCCGAGTGATCCGGCCCGCCGCCCCGCCCCGCCCCCGCGAACGCAGACCCCTGTCCCCGCCCGGTCCGCGGCCGACATCAAGCAGGCCAGGTGGGTTACGCTCGAGAAGAGCATCCAGCGATACCTCGGCGATTTTCGGGCAGAAGTCGGGCTCATTATCAAGGACCTCGAGACCGGCCAGACCGTCCAGCGGAACCCGGACAAACCCTTCCCTTCGGCGAGCATGGTCAAGATCCCGATCATGGCCGCCTGCTTCAAGGCCGTTGAGGACGGCCGGGTGTCGCTCCAGGACGTCATTACGTTGAGGGCGGCCGACAGGACGCGCGGTTCGGGCGTCCTTCGCGCCTCCCGGGCCGGGACGCCGGTCACCGTGGAAAAGCTCATCGAGCTCATGATCACCGACAGCGACAATACGGCGGCCAATCTGCTCATCGACCTCCTTGGGTTCGAATATATCAATACCTCGTTCAAGGAATTCGGGCTGGACCATACAAACTTATCGCGGAAGATGATGGATTTCCGGGCCCGCTGGCGAGGGGTCGAGAATTATACGACCGCCCGGGACATGGCGGAAATCCTCGAAAAAACCTACCGGGGGACCTGCGTCAGCCCCCGGGCCTGCGAGATGGGTATGGCGATCCTGAAGGGTCAGAAGGTGAATGACCGGATTCCGCGGTATCTGCCCCGGACGATCGCCGTGGCCCACAAGACGGGCCTCGAGAACAAGGTCGTTCACGACGCCGGGATCCTGTTCACCGCTCACGGCGATGTCCTGATCTGTGTCCTTACCGAGGGGGATACGGGCGCCGTGATCGCCAAGAGGGTGATCGGCCGGCTCGCGGCCCTGGTTTACCAGGCTTATAAGTGAGGCCCACGCCCACTTCGGTCCTTCTTGCCTGGCCGCCTTGACAATTCCCTCGAAATAAAGGAGCAGGGAAGGATAAGGGGACGGGTCGCTGAAGCGTTCCCGGACGTGACCTCAGGGTCATCATAAGCAAAAATATGAAGGAGCTATGACATGGACAAGGAGAAAAAACGAATCCTCTTTATCTGTGTCCACAACTCGGCCCGGTCCCAGATCGCCGAGGGCCTGGTCAACGCCCTTTATGGGCACAGGTTCCAGGCCTTGAGTGGCGGGACGACGGCTACGAGAGTCCATCCCGCGGCGATCAAGGCCATGACCGAGATCGGAATCGACATTTCCGCCCATCGATCGAAGAGCATCGATGAGTTCATGGACCAGCGGTTCGATTATGTCGTAATGGTTTGCGACGATTCCCAGGCGGATTGCCCGTTTTTCCCCGGCGGCAAGAACTACATCCACCACGCTTTCGAGGACCCGGCGGCTTGTCGGGGATCGGACGAGGAAGTCCTAGCCTGCTTCCGTCGCAGCCGAGACGAAATCCGGGCCTGGGTAGAGGAGACGTTCATCAAGGGGAAGGGGCCGTGAGTGCCCCCGGCGAGCCGGCCCCCTCGTCCTGCCCTGACGCGGTGACGCGGGATGAGTCTTTTGGACAGAATATTTTGCCGCCACGCCCGAAACGGGATAGACGTGCCCCTAAATTGAAGGAAGGAGATTCGCATGATCCCCGGAAACGCGAGACTCAAGTTCCTGGACCGTTACCTGACGCTCTGGATCTTCCTGGCCATAGCCTTAGGCGTCGGGCTCGGATATCTCGTTCCGGCCGTTGTCGGTTTCATCAACAAGTTCCAATCCGGGACGACGAACATCCCGATCGCGGTCGGCCTCATCCTGATGATGTACCCGCCGCTGGCCAAGGTTAAATACGAGGAACTGGGGGACGTTTTCCGCAACGTCAAGGTCCTGTCGCTTTCGCTCCTCCTCAACTGGGTTATCGGGCCCCTCCTCGTGTTCCTCGTCATCGTCGGGGCGCTGGTGTTCCTGTCGTGTCAATGGGCGTGGAAAATTGATCCCTTGTGGGCATTGAAAAATAACCCCCTCCTTATGGGAAATTGGAGTATTTCCTATCCCCCTATTTAGCAGGTATCCAGAACTTCATACGGGGGATGGTTAGCGTCATGCCGGTCAGTCCCAGGGGTCCCTCGAGGGTGATGAGGCTTTTCTCAATTGGAGCTGCCAGGGGCCAGTTGAAACTCCCGCTGACCGGCGGCATGCCCCAATGTCCTCCCCGAGTGATGAAGCGACCATCGGAGAAAAACAGGAGCTCGTGGACCCCGGACAAGGGACCCCACCGGATGAATTTGAGAAAATCAACGTGGACACGCCTCTTCCGGAACTCGAAATCCGCGTGAAAATGACGGGGCTTGATGGGGAGCATGTCTCCTGGCTTCTGGGAAAGGCACTTTCCGTCGTACTTAGCCCGGTGCCAGACGACCGCTGGCCCAGAAATACGGCGATAGCGTTTGCCGGAGAACTCAAGCCTGTCACGGCTAAGTCTTTTTACCTCTTGCAAGCCCCGCGACCTAGCCCCAGCAGGTTTGTATTGGCCCTGATACGGTTGCCTAAAGAGCGGAGCGAAATAGAAGGACCGGGAGTCCTTCTCGAACTCGCTGGCAGGCCCGATGGGGCAGGCTGTCGTCTCCGGGAATCCATTTTGATTTGGACGTTCTTTCATGTGTTCCTCCTCCTTCCCAGCTATTTCAGCCAGGAATTGTTTGACTTCGGGCCTCAGGACGGCACTGTCGGGGGCAAGCCGAGGAGGATTGCGGAAAGATGAGCAAAAAAAACCCGCTCCCCCTTGCATCAGGTGAGCGGGTTCATTCGCTCGGACATTTCGTTGCCGCCTCTCTCAGCGGCCGCATCCTCGCCTCGTGCGAGATAGCACCTTGGGTGTCCGTCCCAGGTTGCCGGGCTCTTATAAGAGCCTCTCCTGATGCCATATTAATAATATACCTTGTCGAGGAAAAAAGCAAAAGGGTCACATTCTGCCCCCCCTTAACCCAACTTTTCGTCATAGAGCCTGTGCGAAGAAGCGAGGTTTCTCTCCGCGTGCTAGTCGTGCACCGGCTCTATGCCAAGAATTGTTGATCTCCCCTCGCCTAGAATTCCTAACGGGATTTTCAAAACTATCATGGTAAAATTCACGGTGAAAGGGTTTTTTCTGGATACATCCGGTTCTAAGCGGCGCGGGTTCTCATATGGGGTAAAAGGAGCGCGCCAGAGAGGACTCGAACCGCCGGCCTTCTGATTCGTATTCAGGCGGTCTGTTTTCAAAGAATAGACTCCTCCCCGTGTGCCAAAAAATGATTAAACTCGCCTAACTATGGATAAAGATGATTAAACCAGAAGGACAATCCAAAATCCCCATCTTCAGGGGAAAACCAAAGAAAACAGAGTGCCGAGGGCCGGACTCGAACCGGCACGCTTCTTACGAAGCGAGGAATTTTAAGTCCCTTGCGTCTACCAATTCCGCCACCCCGGCATCTTTAGAATCAATGACTTACAGACTGTAAATATTGGCGAAACCCTGACTGTGTCACTTTTGTGTCACCCGCTTCGCCACTTCCTTCACTCCAAATCCCATGCATGATCTCATGCGCCTTCTTATGCCGACCCGGAACGAGACCGGCAAACTGCTGAGTCAGTGCGGGGTCTTACGGCCAAGAATGTGCTGAATAGTAATTATATCACACCCTACGAAGCGCGAGAGGATGGATATGGGCGATTTCTTCAACCGTAAGGTTCTAAGCATTTTAGCGATAGCCAGTCAGAGCTCTATCATTCCCGAATAGACGTCTTTTTCGTTCGTAATCTTGTCCACCGCCTCTATGATGAGAAAATAAGCACCGGCCTGGAGCTTCCCAAGATTCAAGGTAATGTGGAGCTCCTCCTTAACCAAATCCAAGATCTTTCCTTCGGAAAAAGCGGCATTCGATTGCTGATCGAAGAGAGTCACCCGAACCTCGGCTATGCCCCGCCTTCCTTTTTCGGTGGTACGCATCGCGTAATTTTTTAGGCCAAATTTGAGGGCCCTCGCCCGCGCGCCGACATCGGCGATCGTGATCGCCGGGCCTGCCAGATTAAGGTATTCCTTGAGGCTGTAGACACTGACTCCAGGCTGCCGGACTTTCACCTCGATATTTTTTCCACGCGTCTCGACGGGGCCTTTAGGTTGATAGACGAGAAGATAGTGATAATCCTCCTTTTCCGTGGCCTCTTTGAGCGCATCCAAGACTTTATTAGAAAACGTCAAATAGCCGCCCGTCGATTGGCTGATCTCCCGGAAGCAGTTCTCATATTCGGAGTTGACTTCTCTCAGGCTAAAGTCTTCGGACACGATCGTCTTGAGCGATTTCATCAGGATGAGATGGAAGGTAACGCCTCCTTCCATAAAGAGATTTTTCAGCCTGTCCGAAGGAAAATTCTTGGCCAAGTCAAATTCTCGTTGAAGCTGCCACTGCTTGTCTTGAATGATGCGCGCCTTGGCCTGTTCTTGAATACCAAAGGTTCCCTCTTTCAGCCTGTTGATTTCTTTCTCCAGCGGACCTTCGTTTTTGAGCTCGGGAAAGAGATCCCGCTGCTCAAAGCATAAAGCCCATTTATCGGCGGCAATCGGATGGATTCGCCTGAGGAGGGCTTGATAAAGATCCGGATTCGGCGCGAGATACTGAGCCCTGTACATTTGCCAAATCCAAGTGTAATTATCGTAAAAGCGGTTAATCGCTAGGTCCCAATTCGACATCCCAGTCGCGCTCATGAGATCCAATAACAGCCGGTCTCCTTCCTCTCGGAGCTCGTCATAAGCTTTAAGGATGTTCTTTGTCGAAATGAATTTATAGTTCTTGAGCGAGTCTTTAAGACTGCGGGCCAGGGCTAAGGCGTCGTGTCCCGCCTCGATATTGAGAAGGCGGTTTTCCGTCACGATGACCAAGTGATCCTGCTCGCGGTAGACATTTGTGAAAAAATGATCGATCGCTTCGCCGACGGCATTGGTGTAATCGAAGATATCGAAGATGAGGATAAAAAGCCGGGGTTTTGGCTTGGCCATCACCTTCGCCGGAACCGTTCCTGGAGTCAGGCTGCCGATCTTGCGCGAAATCTTCTCGAAAGCAGAAATCTCCTGTTTAATGCCATTTTCGTAGATTTCAAAATCCTCTTTCTTGAGGTCTTTGATGGCCTGACCGTCGCGCAGGACCCTCACCGGCACTTCGACGGCCGTCACGGTGACTTCCTGCTTGGGTTTTTCCTGGGGAAGGGCGGCCATCACGAAGCCCAGACTGAAGAAAATGAGCAGGCTTGAGAAAATTCTCATGCGACCTCCTAACCACCCCGGCATCCTGAACATCAAAGCTTTGCTATTGACGGGGCTTGCGGCCAAGGACCTTTTTGAGCGTGATTATATCACAGTCTCATGCTAACAATAAGCTCAGCAAGGAGACGATTCTCAGTGGATGTGTTTCAGTCGCCGCAGGCGATCTCTTTGCCCCGCAGCTGGCTCATGAGCAAAGCGTACGCGCAGCCCACTCCCGGACGGGTCCAAAAATAACATGAAATTTCGTGCTCTTGGCGAATAAATGCGATGCAACTCCGGATGCAGAGAGCTGAGGAAAAATGAGCGTCCGGTGGGAAACGACTTCCCCAACGAACCTTCCAGGTCCCCTTCCTGTCGGCGAAGACAAGTTGAGTGGCGATAACCGGAACATCGCCGATCGGTGTTGACATAACCCGGGTAATCCAATGATGGGAGGAATTCACCGTTTTTGCTCTTTCCGGCCACTTGCTCCGGATTCGTTGACCTGTTTCATGGCATCCACAAATATTCCGATGTTTTCCAGGATTTCTTTATGCTTCTGGGGAGGAATCAGGTCAAAGACGCTGGTCATGAAGTCGTAATAGACACGTCCGATCAGCTCGTAAACCTTCCGGCCTTGTTTGGAGAGAGAGATACGGACATAGCGCCTGTCTTTTTCATTGGTCGTCCGTATCACCAGGCCGGAGACCACCATGGCCTGGATGGTCCGGCTCAGCGTGCTCGTGTCCAAGCCGAGCGAGGAGGCCAAATCGACAAGAGAAACTTCACTCTTAGCACCGATCTCGATCAAGGTGTGGCATTGGGAGTATGTCAGGCCGCAGCATTCTTGCTGGGCATCCATGACACCGTACGACTCCCGCATGAGGACCCTGAGTTTTTCCAGAATATAGTCGATCTGTTCGGCTTTCATGGCATCTCCCGTCTAAATACAAATTAATTGTAATTTACAAATATTGATAGTGTCAACACATTTCCTCCTCATCTGAAAAGGCCAGGACCGCGTTCTTGAGGAGAAAAATGATCGACGGTCCGCTCTTCTTCTTTCCCGAGCCGCGATTCGTCATTCGACCTCGCTAATTCCCCTTCCGCGTCGAAATCCCAAAAGGCACATACACGGGACAGAATCCGATGAGGCTTATTCCCAGCATGACCAGGCCAAAAACTATAAACAAGATTTGACCTTTCTGCAGAAAAAGCCCAATCAGAAGGAGACTCAAGCCAACGATCACACGCAACGTCCGGTCAAGCCGCCCGATGTTTTTTTTGATTCTCATTTTAACCTCCAATGAATTTTTTGTGAGCAGCAGGGCTGCCGATTATCAGACAATGCAACCTGGGAAAGGAAGATACCCGAGAAGGGCATGTTCCTTTCATAGGCCTCATTGAGCTCATACACGTTCATCGTCACGGTTTCGAGAAAAGCCTGCATTTGCCTGCGAACATCTGTCATCGGCAAGAAGGGTGTTGCGTTGTGTGTCCAAGCCAAGAGCTTGTCCATAAACGAGACGGGCTGGGCAGCGATGCTTTTCAGGGTTTTGATGAGATGATCGATATCCTGTTCATCGTTTTCTAGGCCAAAACTGACCCTGACGAGGCCGGGTAGAACAGATTTGGTAAAGGCAGGCCATAATTTCAGCCCCAGATTTGCCAGGCCCTCTCTCCAGGGATGAATACGGAGAAGACGCTTGACCAGAAGATGCGCGCAAAAGCAACCGCTACGGACACCAATCCCGCCCTGTTCCGCCAACAGTTCAGCGGCAAGATTATGCGGGACGTGTTTCAAACTGAAACAAATCACGCCGCTCTTGTTCTGAAATCTTGGTGAATCAGGATCTTTGATGCCAAACACTTCAAGGCGGGGCACCGTGGCGAGTTTTGACAAGGCTCTTCGGGTCAGTTTTTGTTCTTCGTCTTGGATCACGTCCATGCCGATTCGCTCGAGGAGGCCGATCGATTTTCCAAGCGCTGCGATGCCCATGACATTTTCCTCACCCGATGCCTTGATCTTCTCCATTTCATCCTGGCCGATCCTCAATAATCCCTTTCGGGCGATCAACGCACCGCTTCCAAACGGCGCATACATTTTGTGGCCCGAAAAGGCCAGATAGTCTATATCGTCATCCTCTATTTTGATTTTTCGGTGGCCGGCCAACTGGGCTGCGTCGACGAGGAGGTGTGCTCCATATTTATGAGCGAGCCGGCTGATTTCCCTAATGTCATTGCATGTACCCAAAACATTAGAGGCCCCGCTCATGGCCGCAATTCTGATTCGCTTTTTTCCATGGACCTGATCCTGGTTGTACGCACGCAGCACTCTTTCCAATTCGTTCAAATCGATGAAACCTTCCTCATCGACAGGCATTCGGACTAAAGACAGGCCTTTGGCAAACCTCCAAGGAAGCTCATTGGAATTGTGTTCCAGGAGCGTATTTAAAATAACGGGCTCGATATCTGTGGCCCGCTCTAGGGCTAAGCTTTTGGCTACGAGATTCAGTGCTTCGGTCGTGTTTAAGGTGAAAATAAGATCATATTGATCTGAGGGCGAATTAAAAAATCGAGCGCACATCTCTTTGACTTGAGTGATGAGCCACAGCAGTTGCCTCTCCGGCAGTTTCCAGGTCTGGCAGATCGCTCTCCATACCGGCAAGAATGTCGGGGTGCTAGCACTATTGTCCATGTTGGTAAAAGGCCTCAGGCCTTCCGCTGTGGGAACGCGTATGTTACGACCAATCAAAGTCTGGCGGAGCTTGCGGAGTAGTTTCCTCCCGGAAAACCCCTTGAATTCATCCTGGTGCAGTATTTGGAAAGCGGTGGCTGCGGCGGGCTCTTGGATTTTGAAAATATTGAATCCAAAGCGACGAATGATCTGAAGGGCTTTGGCAAAGGCGATCACGTTGATGACGGCGGGAGTGCCGGCCTCGAACCTGTCAGGGGCGTCCTCCCAAATCACCGAGCCTCGGGAGACCATCATGGTAGTTCCCCCGCCTGTTTGGAAAGGGACGCCTCTGGGAAGGGCCTCTTTCTTTACGGCAAGAGCTCTTATTCCCAAGGGGAGGCCGATTTCCTGGCTTGAAAGAGAGCGGCAGCTCTCGGGTTCAAGACAAGCCTTGAGCGCAGAAGCTCGCTCGGGGGTGCAGAAAATCGCTGTAAATTGATTTTTTTCCAACCCCAGCCAGTCAAGCACCTCATCCCGGGCTTGCTCATACAATCGGGTCGTGACCATCGATTTGTGTCCGCTGCCCCGGTGGACATTGGAATAGGTTTCGAGCGCCAGATAGACACTCCCTTCAAGCTCGGCAAAAGCTTTATCCCGGGCGCTCGGCTGATACGCTTGATGATCAGGGATGGGAGCGGCGGTAATCGTTTGGACAATGTCGAGCATGGCCGTGACTCCTTTTATTGCTTATTCCATATATTAGTATTTACATTTATTGTTTTATACAACTATTATAAATTACAACAATGCCTTTGTCAAGTCCTTTTTTTGCTACCCTTTGTTCCCGCAAACAGCCCGCTCTAGACTCAACACCCCATGGGGGCGGGCTTGTGGATGGCGCAAGGAACCGGATTCAAACACATTTCTGCTTGACAGAACAGCGAACCTGATATATGAAAATATGTTCATATATTGATCGGCCAATGAAAGACATCTTGAGAGTCATGAAAGCCCTGGCGGACCCCACGCGACTGAGAATCGCCCTGCTGCTTATGGAGCATGAACTTTGTGTCTGCGAGCTGATGTTCATCCTGAAGATGGAACAATCAAGGATTTCTCACCAGCTGCGGATCCTCAGAGACGCCGACTTGATCGAGGATGTCCGCAAAGGCCGGTGGATCATCTACCGAGTCCCCGCCCCGGTCCGCAAGATGCTCGGATCGCTCCTAGAAACGACTTTCAAGAAGGAACTCAAGAAGTCAGCCGAGGTATGTCGGGACATCCAACAACTTGACGTCTGTTTGCGGGAAAAGGTCCGTCTAAGACGAGGAGTTCCATGGAAAAGAAAAACCTTGAGTTGAGGGTCGATAAGTTCGCCTTCCGTTTTCCTTCGGACATGTATTACAGCGAGGCCGGAGTCTGGGCTAAGCTCGAAGGGTCAAGGGTCAGAGTAGGCCTTTCCGACTTCATGCAACAGAGGAACGGGGACGTGGCCTTCGTTGAAGTGAAGGAGACGGGGACAGCGGTCCGGGCGGGAGAGGAATTTGCCGCTGTCGAAACGATCAAGGTCAACCTGAGCATCCCTTCTCCGATAGACGGAATAATCGTCGAGGTCAATGGGATGTTCGAAGCCTCCCCCGAGCTTGTTAATCTGGACCCTTACGGCCGGGGCTGGCTGGCTGTTTTGGAGCCGACCAATTGGAAAGCGGATCAGCATGAACTAATGACAGCCGAAGATTATTTGGAGCTTGCCCGGTCGCAATCAGAGGAGGATCTTCGAAAATGATGAAGAAAATGGCCGTCGTCAGCTGCAGTGGCATTGGAAAAAGCCTCGGCTCCGTGGCTCGGGAAGCGGCTTATATTCTGACCGAGGACCTCTGTCCGGAAAAAACTAAAATTGTTGCACTTTCGCTTCTCGTCCTGGCAGATGAAAAAACGCGCCAGGAATTAAAGGGGTGCCAGGCAATCGCTATCGACGGCTGCAAACTGGAGTGTGCTGCCAGGGGGCTAGAGGCCTCGGGGGCCGAGAAGATCTTCAAGATCGCGGTTTTTGACATCCTTAGGAACCATCGCGGCCTGAAGCCCGAGGGCGTCACCGAGCTGAATAACGACGGGAGGCGGCTGGCCAGGAAGGTGGCGCAAGCGGCTTCAAAGATCATTCATAAAACTGAGGAGGGAGGCGATGCCTAATCTTCCTAGGAAAAAAGTCGGCCTTATCGCCTGCTCCGGAGAGGAAATGCCCGAAGGGACGGTAACGCGGCTGGCCGTCCGGAGAGTCCTAGAAACGTTGAGGCCGGACGATACTGTCACTCTTTGCCTTCCGCTCTTTCTGGCCGGAGAAGAGAGAGAGCGGGCCTTCGCCCGGGCTTACCCTACAATCACGATCGACGGTTGCCCCAAGAGATGCGCCGCCCTGGCCACCGAGAAGTATAGCGCCCCTCCCGCGGCAAGTTTCGTCGTGGGCGAGACCCAGGCCAGGACCGGCAGCGAGAATATCGGGTCGGCGCGCCGCTTGAACAAGAGGGGGAAGCGTCTCGCGGAGGACGTCGCGGAAAGCATCGCAGCGGAAACGGACAGACTGTTGAAGAAAAACTCCGTAAGCGCGCCAGCCCGGACGGAGATTTATGAGACTTCGGTGGCGTGGACCGGCGGACACAGGGGCCGCCTTCGGCTGGGGAACGGACCGGAGATGGATTTTTCCGCGCCTCCCCACTCCCACGGCGTGGCGGGTGTCCTGACACCCGAGGATGCGTTTGTCGGCGCCGTCAACACCTGCTTGATGTTGATGTTCATCTGGGCGGCCGAGCGGTTCCGCCTCGACCTCGTTTCTTATGAATGCCGGGCAGAAGGGACAAAACTCATCGAGCTCGACCGGACCGAGACCTTCGCCCAAATCGTTTTGAAACCCAGGATCAACATTCGCGCCGGCTATGAGAAGCCTTCGATCGTCGAACAAAGAGCGCATCGAGCTCTCGCTGCGGCACAGAAATATAGCCTGGTGGTGAATTCCGTCAGGAGCAAGGTGATCGTGGTGCCGGAGATTATCGTCCAGGGATAGAAGACGAAGTTCGAGAAGAAAGGAGAAACGCATGACCCCGGGAAATAGGAAGCTGCGGTTCCTGGACCGCTACCTGACGCTCTGGATCTTTTCGGCGATGGCCGCCGGTGTCGGCCTGGGTTATTTCGTTCCCGCTATCGTCGGGTTCATCAACGAGTTCCAGTCGGGGACGACCAATATCCCGATCGCGATCGGCCTGATTCTCATGATGTATCCCCCGCTGGCCAAGGTCAAATACGAGGAGCTGGGGGACGTCTTCCGCAACGTCAAAGTCCTCTCTCTTTCGCTCATCCAGAACTGGATCATCGGCCCGCTCCTCATGTTCATCCTGGCCGTGATCTTCCTTCATGGCTATCCTCATTACATGTATGGGCTGATCATGATCGGTCTGGCCCGCTGCATCGCCATGGTCATCGTTTGGAATGAGCTGGCCAAAGGCGATACGGAATATGCGGCGGGGCTGGTCGCCTTTAACTCAATTTTCCAGGTTCTGTTCTTTTCTGTATATGCCTATGTTTTCATCACGGTCCTCCCCTCTTGGCTCGGCCTTAAGGGGACGGCCGTCAACGTGACCATCGGCCAAATCGCCAAAAGCGTATTCATCTATCTCGGTATTCCGTTCCTGGCCGGGGTCCTTACGCGCTTCACGATGCTCAGACTCAAGGGGAAGGCTTGGTATGAAAAAAAGTTCATTCCGCGAATTAGCCCCATCACGCTCATCGCTCTTCTCTTCACGATCATCGTCATGTTCTCGCTCAAGGGTGAGTACATCGTTAAGATTCCGCTCAACGTCCTCCGTATCGCCGTCCCGCTCTTCATCTATTTTATTGTGATGTTTCTCGTCTCGTTCTATCTCGGGCGGAAAATCGGCGCAGACTACTCGAAAACGGCCACCTTGTCCTTCACCGCCGCCAGCAACAATTTTGAACTGGCGATCGCCGTGGCCGTGGCTGTTTTTGGCATCAGCTCCGGAGAGGCTTTCGCCGCCGTGATCGGACCGCTGATTGAAGTGCCCGTGATGATCGGCCTGGTCAACGTCGCGCTTTATTTCCAGCGGCGATATTTTCATAGTGGGTTTTAATCAGTGCACAATACAATCGCTCGAGATTTGTTCTTCATCGCCTATATCCCATCGTCTTAAAACCTCCTATAAGCTTGATTCCTGTCCTTTCGGAAATGCGCGAGTTCACACCCGTTGTCAAAGGAGATCCATTGTGTTATATTTGATTTAATCTAAGCTTTTCGTGATCAGATAAAAAAGGAGCATAAAAATCTCATGAGCAAGAAGAAGAGCATTCTGGTAACAGGTCTTTTGGTTCTGGGTTTGGTCGGGTTCGGTTTGGCAGCTGTCCAGCAGGCAAAACCCGCCGGATATCACTTTCTCAAAAAGATCATCATCGGCGGAGAGGGCGGCTGGGACTATCTGGCGTTGGATGTCCAAACGCGCCTCCTCTACGTGACGCATGGCAATGCCGTCGAGATCGTCAATGTCGACACCGGCGTCAAGAGCGAGCCCATCGCTAACCTCAAGGGCGTTCATGGTGTCGCCTTCGCTCCGGACAAAGCGCGCGGGTATATCTCTAATGGTCGAGGCAATAGTGTTTCGGTTTTCGACCTTAAGACGAACAAGGTCCTGGAAGAAGTCCCGTCTTCGGGGCAAAACCCTGACGCCATCATGTACGACGCTTTCTCGGGCCGGATTTTTACGTTCAACGGCCGGACTGCCAACGCGACGGCCATCGACGCCGCCACGAACAAAGTCGTCGGGACCATCGACATCGGCGGAAAGCCGGAATTCGCGGTCACGGACGGCAAGGGCATGATCTTCGTTAACAACGAAGACAAGAGCGAGATCGTCGCTTTTGACGCCAAAACGCTCGAAGTCAAGAAGAGATGGTCGATCGCTCCCGGCGAAGGGCCGAGCGGGCTGGCCATCGACCTTAAAAACAAACGCTTGTTTAGCGTCTGCGACAAAGTGATGGTCGTGTCGGATTTTGAAAACGGAAAAGTCGTCACCACGGTGGCCATCGGCGGCGGCCCCGACGCAGTCCGCTATGATGCAAGGACCGGCTTAGTCTTTTCCTCCAACGGCGATGGCACCATGACCGTGGTCCGCCAGGAATCGGCCGATAAATACAGTGTCCTCGAGACGGTGAAAACAGCCCCCCGGGCCCGGACGATGGAGCTCGACCCCAAAACACACCATATCTTCCTCGCAACGGCGGAATTCGGACCGGCTCCCGCCCCCACCAAAGAGCAGCCGAAGCCCCATCCGTCCGTCGTGGCGGGAACGTTCCAGGTGCTTGAATTCAGGAAATAAAACAGAACCTCTCAGCAGATTGTTCGAGGGTTCCAACGCAGGGCGCTCATTGTTTGTTGAGCTTGCCGCTTTTGGTCAACAGAAATTCGCCGTCTTTGATGAGGCCGACACCAGGAGCATAAATTTTGTATTCTTTGCCCGCGGGTTCTAAAGGCGTCGTTTCCTCGACTTTGAGACAATTCTTGAATAGGCCGGCCAGCGTCTGCAGGCTTTCGGTGTTGCTCACGATCTCGGCCCTGTCCATCGCCACCCCGGGCGCGATTTCCTGATAATGCCTCACTCCGACTTTGGCGGAGCCCGGCATCATCAGCCCCGGCTTGTTCTTCCCTTGATACGCTAGCCAGGCGCCTTCGTGATTCACAATCTTGCCATCCTTGTAGACATCCACATCTTCGCCGAAATAGAAAATATCGTTGGTCTGTGCACAGATAGCGAAATAGTTTCGCGATATCTCCGTCAGCTTGCCGTCGCCCGTCTCTTTTTCCTCGACGACGCGCGTTTCGACATTCCCGATCTTCTTCGTTTCGTTCAGGACTGTGATCTCCAGCCGGATGGCCTTTTTTCCCTCTTTTCCTTCTAAGACCAATTGATATCCCGGCTCCAGGATGAAATACAAATTCCTGCCCGTGGCCGATAATGTGCACTCATCCAAACGAAAAGTATCCGTCCAGGCGGAGTGAGCCTGTGAATTCGTTTTTTGGGCCCAATCGGATTTTGTATAAAAACCCATGCCAAAGAAAACAGAAACACACAAAATAGCTGACATTCTTTTCTTGTTCATCATTCTTCCTGCCGAGTCCTCATTTTTTCACCAATCTCCATCCTCCCTGTGATCATTTCGGGAGCACGATCCGGAATGTGCTGCCATGATTTTCCCTGCTCTTCAATTCGATGCGGCCGCCGTTCGCCTCCACCGCCCATTTGGCGATGGCCAGCCCCAAGCCGGCACCGCCGATCTCTCTGGACCGGTCCTTTTCGATTCGATAAAAACGGTCGAATATTTTCTCCCGATGCTCGGCGGCAATTCCCGGCCCGGTATCGGTCACTTCGATGATCAGTTGGCCTTCACGTTCTTGCAATCTCACGGAGATCGTCCCGCCCTGCGGGGTATATTTGATGGCATTATCAAGAATGTTGACCAGGGCCCGCCGCAGAGTGTCTTCATCAACGTTGCCCTTTGCTCCTTTGTGCAGGCTTATCATCAATCTCTGGCTCTTCTCTTCGGCCATGATTCGCATGTCTTCGACGGCCTTCTCGACGAGCTTTGTCACATCGTACTCTTTCCGACTCAACAGGAGCTCCGCCACGGTCAGCTCGGGTCAAAAGAAGCAGACCGTCGACCAACCGTGTCAGGCGCGCTGTTTCTTCGAGCATGCTGCCGATCCTGTCGCGGTAGGCACCGGCGTCAAGATCTTCCTGAAGCGCAACTTCCCCTACGCTCTGAAGGGCGGTCAATGGAGTGCGCAATTCATGGGAGGCATCGGCCGTGAAACGCTGCAATCGTTCAAAGGCATTCTGCAAGCGGCTGAGAGTATGATTGAATACAAAAGCCAGCTTCCCAAATTCATCCTTAGGATTTTGAATAGGAAGCCGCTCGGAAAGATTTTCCGCGTTGATCTTTTCGGCCTGATGGGCCATGGCGGCCACGGGTTTAAGAAGCCGGCTGGCGAGGATAGATCCGCCCAATGCCGCAAGAATCAACGCGCTCGGAAGAGCCAAGGCCAATATCAAAAATAGCGTGTGGAGACCGCTCCAGAGGGTTTCTTCGTCCAGAGCGACAGTCAGAAGTAAACCGCTTTTTGTCGGGCCTGTCATGAGACGGAACCTTTTTCCTGATGCGGCCCGAACGGTCTGGTATTTGACACTCGGCGCGCTTAAAATCACCGGCAACTCCGCTTTTTGATAAAGACCGGTCTGATAATATATATTCTTTCCCTGGACAAGAAGGAAAAGCTTGGTGGAACTTTCAGGCTCCAACTCGCGCGCATCCCCAAGCTCTTCGGAAATCTCTCCGGCGATCGCCGAATAATCCTTCTCCAACTGCAGGTTCAGTTGTTGGAACAATCGGCCTTTGACAAATAAATAAACGGAGAAGGAGAAAACCAGGACAATCAAAGCCAAGGCAATCGTGTACCAAAGGGTCAATCGCAGACGCACGCTCGTCGCTCGAATTCTCACGGCGTTCTCTCCGCGAGGATAAAACCGACGCCGCGGACGGTATGCAGGAGCTTTTTGGCAAACGGCTCGTCGATTTTTTTGCGGAGGCGAGCGATATGGACATCGATCACGTTATCGAGGGGCGTCGCCCTCTGCGTTTCCTGCCAGACGTCTTTGGCCAGCATTTCGCGCGTCACGACCTGCCCGTGGTTGCGAAGGAGATATTCGATAATTTCAAATTCCTTGAGGGTGAGGGAAATGGCCCGCCCGGAGCGGGTGATGGCATGCTTGACCAGATCCATTTCCAAGTCGGCTAGCTTGAGTTTTAAAATTTGGCCTTCGATCCCCCGACGGAGCAAGGCCCTGATCCTGGCCAATAACTCGGCAAAGGCAAACGGCTTGATTAAATAATCATCCGCGCCTGCATCCAGACCAACAACCCTGTCTTCTATAGCATCTCTGGCTGTCAGAATCAGCACGGGCGTTTTGTCTTGTTGGCCGCGTAACGCGGACAGTATTTCCAACCCGCCCCTGCCCGGCAGCATGAGGTCCAGGATGATCAAATCGAATTTTTGGGTGTTGATGAGGAAAAAGCCTTCCTCCCCCGTATAGACCACCTCGACGTCGTAGTCCTCGGCCTCCAAGCCTTTCTTAAGGGCTTGAGCGACCTTTTTATTGTCTTCGATGATCAATAAATTCATAGCCGGACCCAAAATAAATATAGCATTCGGAGAATGATTTGGCCACTGAACGTTTCCTTAAAAATTCGTTAAAATTTGGCCGGCCGAGAGCCTTCGTCAGGAGAGCAGCCAAGCGCAAAAGTGAAAGCCGCATATTTCGGCTCGACCTTTTAAGGAAGGCTAAAATACCAGACAAATTTCAGCATGGCCACGGTTTTGTTCAGCCGCCAGTTTCCATGGGGGTCGAGTGTATCGCCGAACTGGTTGAGCACGAAATAGAGCGAGGCGCCGGGTTTGGGGATCCAGGTGACGCGGAAATTGAAGAGGATCTTGTTCTCATCGTTATTCCATTGGGCGAAGATGGCGCCGAAAAGCTTAGGTGTCAGGGAAAAATTCATCCGGCTCACGATTTCGTCGATGGCGAACCCGCCGCCCGGAAGCCGGATATCGCTCCGTTGATAGGCCAGGCTCAGCCCATAGAATTTGTTCGGCTTCCAAGCCAGCTCTGCATCCCATTCCGTGCTCGACCCGTCGTAGAATTTTCCCCAGTTGACGCCGGCGCCGAAGACGAGCGGACGTCCATCGAACGTTCCGAACTGGATTTCGCCCCGGTTGGTCCAATAGCGCCCAGTGCGGATGACATGCCCTTCCCTGATCTCGAAATCCTCAGTCAAGTCTTCGGCGTTGCGCTGGATGTTGATCTCCAGCGTCTCGCCGCTCTTGAAGAACACGGCCAGCGGTCGGAATTCCATGTAGACGGACTGCATCTCGCGCGTCCGGTCGTCGATATAGTAGTTAAGCTCCAGGGGCTTGAATTGGAGCTTCTGAATCCAAGGAAGAAAATTCGGCCGGGGGTTGATGCGCCATTTTACTGTATACAATTGATAGCCTGTCCGGCTCAGAAACCCCGCCTCCGGGTTAAAATCCTGACCGGCCCGCTCCCAAGAGGCGCTGAGCTCAATCAGGTCGTTGGGGAAGTTAAAAAACAACCGGTGGGCGCTTCCGGAAGCTTCCTCCCGATCGGACGTAAAGGTCGCAGCGTAGGCCCCGCCAATCTGGAAGTTTTTGTTTCCGAAAAGCTTGGACGTGGAATAGAGCGCGTCCACGCCGCCCGTTCCGTTGAAACGTCCTTTCTGGACGGCCCCGACAGCCAGAATGCCGATAGAGGATTGTTCCAGGATATCCTGCTTCCAGCGGACCAGGGAAAAATTCGTGGCGGCCGAGGCGTCCGTTCTTTGGGTCTGAAGGACCATGGCGCCTAGCGTTGTCCGGCCCATTTTCCCCAGAAAACGGGCGCCGGCTATGATGGGCGTTTCCTGGCCTTCATAAATCCCGATCCGGCGACTGTAGAAGGCCCGGGCCCCGCCGAGGGGAAAGTCGAAGAAGTTCTGGGACTCCAGGAAGAATTGCCGCTTTTCTGGAAGGCGGATGGAGAACCGGGTCAAATTGACGATCAGATCGTCGGATTCGACCTGGGCGAAGTCCGGATGAATCGTAAAATCGACCTTGACGGTCGGGTTGATTAGATAATCGAAATCCAGCCCGATACTCCCGACTGTCGTCGCCGGCTGAAGTCTCGCTTTCTCCGCCCCGCCGAGAACGTAGGGCCGGAACTCGAAAACTCTCATCCGGGTTAGGTCTTTGAGCCCGGTGAGAGATCCCGCCCGGTTGACCTGGACGATCGAGGCGTCACGGGACCATCCTTGCCATAGGACCTGCTCGCGCTTGCGCCGGATGTTACGCTCGAAGTTGATCCCCCAGGTCTGCTCGTTCGCCGCGCTGAACTTGAGCGTCGAGAAAGGAATCTTGATCTCGGCGAACCAGCCCTCGTTGGTCCGCTTGGCGGCGACATACCACACCCCGTTCCAGTCGACGTTGGTCCTTCGGCTATTATCGACGACGAGGGCGTCGTATTGGGCGCCGTTAGGGTTCGTGACGAAGAGATAGGCATTCCGTTTATCCTGGTACGTGTCAAGGACGATGATAAAATTGTCCTCCACACTGTATTCGAAGTCCCACTTCATCTTTTGGGCGATGATCTTGTCCGGCTCGGAATCGAAACACCAAACGCCAATATAAAGCTCTGTCTGGTTATAGAGGACAGCGACCTCGGTTTTTTCGGTCGCCGGCATGTTTGCATTCAGTTCGCGCTGGGTGAAATTCGAGATATGGGGGGCCTTCGCCCAATCGGCTTCGTCCAGGATTCCATCCAGCTTGACCGGCGATTCGGTCCGGAAAGCTTTAAAGGAATCAGGCTGGCTGTGCTGGGCGAATAAAGGAAAAGCCGAAGAAAACGCAAAAAAAGCAAGAAGCGCGGATAGGAATAGTTTCTTCAGCCCCATATCTTCTTTCTGTCTATTCTCCGAATTTCTCGGGGATAAGAAGTGGCCAGCGCGTTTATCGTCCCGAGGGCACGAATATAGCACTGGGGAAATGATTTGAATACTGAACTTTTCCTTAAAATCCGTTAAGGGATATCCTGACAGAGAGGGCTTCTTCATCCTTGGCGAGTATTTCTGTACTTGAAAACAAATGGCTCCTTCTCGTGGTATAATTTCGGAAAGGAGGCGCTATGAGAGAAAAAAGCTTGATTAAAATATTTCCCGTGTTCCTGGTCTTTGCGGCGGCCTGGGCGTCGTCCAGATCCTCGACCTCCAGGTCGGGCTTGAGGCCTATGCCGGTCCCGTCCCACGCAGTGGTCATGGTCAGGATTATGCCATAAGCGATGAGAAAATTTCGGCTGACCGCCAGCGCTTTGAAAAAGTCGGTGGTCTTCCTGAAAAGCGCCAATTGGCTCCTTGTCGCCATAGGCTGGGTGGCCGCCCTTTATGTCTATCCTCGGCTTCCCCAAAAAATAGCGCTCTGGATCATTGTCCGCGGCCGGGACGTTTTCCGGGTCAAGAAATCCTTCTTGTTTTTTCTTTATCCTCTGGCCCAAACTCTGTTTTTCTTTGGCTTCTCGTTTTTGGTCCAAAGGCTCTATCTGAACAAGAAATACTCTACAGAAAAGCCTGCCTCTATGGATGGGGAGAAACGAGAACGGCTGCTGGAACTAGGCCGAGAATTTCTATGGCTGGCCTTGATATTTTTCAACCTGATTTTTATTCATCTTCAGACATGCGTCGTCCTTCTATCTCAAGGCCTTGGGACTCAAATCAACCCCTATTATTTTTACTCCATATTCGGCATTCTGCTGATGCTCGTTCCTTACTATAAAGTCCGGCGAAAACTTTTTCTCAAAAAATAGCTCAATAGATATTGGGAAGGTCTTCCTTCTGCCCCGGATTGAGCGGAATAAAGATTTTTTTGGCGAATCCGACCACTTTATAAACCTGATTGCCTTCCTTATCCGAGATCTCAAAAATGCTGAATATGTAGAAATTCTTTCGTCTGGTTTCTCCCTTGACGGCCAGATTCTCCGCTTTCTCATCGAGGCCGACAAGAAATTTCTTGAGCGAATCTTCATTTTTTTCCTTGGCCATCTTAGCTTGTTTATCGATATAGTTCATAAAGTCGTCTTCGCTCGGGTTGCTCGTGTAAAAAAATGCCAGCACCGCCCCGATGATGACAATGGCTAAAAGCTTTTTTTTCATGTCGTACCTTCCTCTCGCCGGTCCACTAAACTTTATAATCGTTCACGTCGGCAATGTCAACTCCGAGCTGGGCAGCTCCTTGGGCCGCTCGCGGATTCTATTATTTAGTCGCAGCTTTCGCGCCCGGCGGGAGATTTTGATTTTTTTTCTGCTCTTCCAAGTCCTTTTTTAAGAACGTCATGGCGAGTTCAACCGAATCGCCGTAATAACTCTGAAGACGCCACAACTCCTCTCTGAGCTCCTTCACAACACCCGCAGAGGCCGGATCATCATAAATATTTTTTAGCTCATGCGGGTCTCTTTCCAGGTCGTAGAGCTCCCAGGCATCGATGTCATAATAAAAATGAATGAGCTTGTAGCGGCCGGTCCGGATCCCGTAATGCCGCTTGACCATATGAACGGCCGGATATTCATAGTAATGATAATAGACGGCGTTGCGCCATTTTTTTGCCACGCCGCTTCTCAGAATTTCAACAAACGACACCCCCTGCATGGCCGGGGGTGTTTTGATTCCGGCCAACTCCAGAAATGTCGGCGCAAAATCAAGGTTGCTGACCAAGTTTTTATTGACGGTCTTGGGCCTAATCATCGCCGGCAGCCGCATCACCAGCGGCATGCGCAGGGACTCTTCATACATGAACCTTTTGTCGAACCAGCCGTGGTCGCCGAGGTAAAAACCCTGATCCGACGTGTAAACCACCAGGGTGTTTTTGGAGAGGCCGGACTCGTCTAGATAGTCGAGCAGCGTCCCGACGCTTTCGTCGCCCCCCGCGACGCAGGCCAGGTAATCCTGCATGTAGCGTTGATATTTCCAGCGGACGAGCGCCTCTCCCTGCGGCTTTTCGCGCATGAAAGCTTCGCGCTTGGGCGCGTAAGCCTCGTCCCACATCGCCTTCTGCTCCCCCGTCATCCGCGCCGGCGCCGGTCCCATCTTTAGGTCTGAGTTGACCTCCATGTGCTCCCTGAGCGTCATCTCCTGCTCCCGGGCGGCGCGGGAGCGGGTGGCATAATCGTCGAAGAGCGTATCCGGCTCGGGGAAAGTCACACGGTCATACAGTTTGAGATGCCTGGGCGAGGGCTGCCAGTTCCGATGCGGAGCCTTATGATGCATCATGAGCAGAAACGGCCTGTCTTTTCGGCGTTTGTTCTCCAAAAAATCGAGAGCGAGCCCGGTGAGAATGTCCGTGACATAGCCCGGCACCCGTTTTTTCTCGCCCATCTCGATCAGGTCGGGGTTGTAATATTCGCCCTGTCCCGGAAGAATGTTCCAATAGTCGAAGCCCGTCGGGTTGCTTTGAAGATGCCATTTTCCGATCAGGCCTGTCTGGTATCCGGCTTTCTGGAAAAGCTTCGGGAAGGTCATCTGCCCTCCGTCGAAGGCATGGGCGTTGTCCCGGATGCCGTTGATATGGCTGTGCTTCCCTGTCAGGATGACCGCCCGGCTGGGCGCGCAGATCCCGTTTGTGCAAAAACAGTTGTCAAACCGGACTCCCTCTAAAGCGATCCTGTCCATGTTCGGCGTCCTGTTGACCCGGCTTCCGTAGCAGCTCATGGCATGGGAGGCATGGTCGTCCGTCATGATGAAAAGAATGTTCGGCTGTCTGCCAAGGATTCGGCGGAATCCCGTCTCCTGGGGGCCGGCCATTGCGAGCGAGGCCATCCCCAGACCCACGGATTTCACGAATTCCCGGCGTTTCATGTGTGCCTCCCTCTCTCTTCCTGTAACATATTCAATTTTCCTTTTAATGTAAAGAAGATAGGCGTCCGGAAAAATCGGCGTTTATCTCCCGATTTTTTGCAGGCAGATCCAGGGGCGGCTTGTCCCGATTGTCCAGCAGTGTTAAAATGGTCATTCAGTCATGCGGCTCATACTTTTTACGGGCAAAGGCGGCGTGGGGAAGACGACTCTGTCTGCCGCTACGGCCTTGCTTTGCGCCAAAAAAGGATACAAGACCCTTGTCATCTCGACCGATGCGGCTCACAGTCTCTCGGATTCCTTCGAGGTCCCCCTCTCCAATACGCCGGCGAAGATCGTCGATAATCTCTTCGGCCGCGAGGTCAACGCCCTCGAGGAGATCGAGAAAAAATGGGGGGATATCAAGTCCTATCTGACGGAATTCTTCGCCTCCCAGGGCATCGACTCGGTCGAAGCCGAAGAGCTGAGCGTCTTTCCCGGCATGGAAGAGCTGTTCAGCCTGATGGAAATCCGGAACTACCGGAAAACGAACGAATACGATGTGATCATCGTCGATTGCGCGCCCACCGGCGATACGCTCCGCCTTCTCTCCGCTCCCGAAATCACGAACTGGTACCTGAAGCACATCTTCCCCATCCAGCGGACCGCAGCCAAGGCCATCCGGCCTGTGGCCAGCCGGATACTCCCCTTCCCCTTTCCCGAGGACAACATTTTCGATGCCATGAAAAAGCTGACCGGACAACTCGCCGAGATGAAGGACATCCTCGAAGACGTCAAAAAAACGTCCATCCGCCTCATCATCAACCCGGAGAAAATGGTCATCAAAGAAGCCCAGCGGGCCTACACATTCTTCAACCTCTTCGGCTTTTCGGTCGACCTCATCATCGTCAACCGCATGATTCCCCAGGCAGTCGAGGACCCGTATTTCCAGAAGTGGAAGACCATTCAGGAACATTATTACCATATGATCGAGGAGATTTTCGCGCCGCTTCCGCTGTTTTCTCTTCCGCTCTTCAGCCGGGAAATCGTCGGCATCCCCCTCCTGGAAGAGATCGCCGGGACCGTCTATGGCGGCCAAGATCCTGCCCAGCTATTTTTTTCTCAGAGGCCAATCCAGATCGAGAAGGTCGACGGCCGCTATATCCTCTCCCTCAACCTTCCCTTCGTAGAGAAGCAAGATCTCGACCTGACCCAGAAGGGGGAGGAATTGATCGTCAAGGCCGGGGCCTTTAAACGAAACATCCTGCTCCCCCGGATTCTGCTCCACCATTCCATCCAAGGAGCAAAATTCGAGGGTGAACGCTTGTGCATCACCTTCGCGCGATAAACGCGGAAAGGAGGGACTTATGGCCGAAGACAAGCCGCGAGAAATCAAAATCAGCATTCCGCTTCCGGACGAGCTTCTTTCCCAGTTCTTGCCCGTTGCTGCTTTCGAGCACCTGCTCCAGGCGAAAAAGGAGACCTTGCTCGCCCTGCGCGCCCTGATCGACAGCCGGATCGAAGCCCTGGGAAAAAAGCAAAACAAGAAGCCCGCGACCAAAAAAAAGATTAAAATAGAGTGAGGGGGAGCGGGTCAGGAGGGCTGAGGAACGCCCGCCTCGGAATGAGGCAGAAATGGAATCTCAGAAATCTGAAGCTTTTCGATTTTTTCCGAAATTGTTGCTCCGTTGGGGAGCCAATCTCGGCGATAAAATTTCACTCGGCCTCGCCGGGCTGAAGCTCAGCCCGAATGCCCTCACCGGGCTGGGGCTCGTGACGGGGATGGCAGCCGGCCTGCTGTTCTCTCTTGAACGTCCTCTCTGGGCATGGCTGGCCCTGTTTGTCTGCAGCGTCCTTGATGTCGTCGACGGCAAAGTGGCAGTCCTGACGAACAGGACAAGCGCTTTCGGCGCCATCCTCGATTCAACGCTAGACCGCTACTCGGAATTCTTCATATACCTGGGGTTGGCCCTCCATTTCCGCCTCCATTGGGGCCTTTGGCTGGCCTTCTTCGCTTTTCTGGGTTCGACGATGGTCAGCTATACAAAAGCCCGTGCCGAAGGATTGGGCTTTGCCTGCCATATCGGGATCATGCAACGCGCGGAGCGAATGGTCGTTCTAGGAACGGGCGCCCTGCTGGGCTCGGTATTTAAGATCTTTGATGCTGCCATGATCACAGCCTTGGCGCTCATCGCCCTTTTTTCCAATATCACCGCCGTTCAGCGGATTCTCTTGGTCAAAAAAGCGGAACAACAGAGGCTTCTGAAAAGGGAGGCAAGCGATCATGAATAAAATCAAGACCGCAAAAAAAATCTTGTCGCTGTTGATCGGGATCGTCGTCGTCGGACTCGGCTGGGGGCTGGCCGTCGAGACCGGCGAGATCAAGGGGAAGGTTGCCGACCAAAGCGGCCTCGGCCTGCCCGGCGTCGAGATCACGGCCAGCGGTCCCTCGCTCCAGGGGATACGGACGGTCCTCTCCTCGAAGGACGGAAATTTCCATTTTCCGCTGCTGCCTGTCGGAAAGTACATGCTTGCCTTCAAGCTTCAGGGTTTCAACACAGTCAAGCAGGAAAACGTCATCGTCCACCTGGGGACGGTCACCAGCCTCGAGGTGACCATGACCATGGCCGTCATCCAACAAGAAGTCCTCGTGACAGCCGAAACGCCCCTCATCGACAAGACATCGACGGATACGAGTTATCATTTGAACGCCGCTGACCTTGAAAAAATCCCGACCCAGAACCGGACGGTTGTAGACGTCGTGAAATTCGCGCCGGGCGTGACCGGCGTCCGTATGAACACCCGGCGCGGGACTGCCAGCGAAGGCCAGCCGAGTTTCCGGGGTGAGGGGGAGGAGGGCAATACTTGGGTTGTCGATGGTTTGGCCATCAGCGGCGTGCGGCTCAAAGATTCCGGGATGAAGCTCAATTACGACTCCCTCGACGAGATCCAGATCATCTCCGACCCGTTCAGCCCGGAGTTCGGCTCCGCCTACGGCGGCATCATCAACATGGTCACCAAGAGCGGCAGCAACCAATTTCAGGGTGAGCTGTCGCTCGTCTTCATGAATAAAAGCCTGCAAGCGGCCCGCCAGCCGCAGCTTTCGGTCGTCAGCGAGCCCAATTATTTTTCCAACGCCAACTGGTATCTCGACCTGGGCGGCCCCATTGTCAAGGACAAGCTCTGGTTCTTCATCTCGGAAAACTATTATACCAACGCCGAAGAGACGACCGACGGAACCGTCGATTATTTCTTTATCCCCGGCGGCAAAAAAACCACGGGCAATAACAACATCTTCACAAAGCTGACCTATTCTCTCAACAGCAACCACAATGTGTCGCTGACCGCGATTTATGACAAGTCCTTCAGACAAAAGGGCTGGACCGGCATCCCCGAGGTAAGTTTCGAAAATGACTATAAGGACCTCATTTTGAGGCTAAACTACAGAGGCATCCTGAACGCCTCCACTTTCATCGAAGCCGGCCTGGGCCTGGTCGAGAGGGATTCCTTCAAAACGCCCATGAGCAGCGACCTGGGGCCCGCCCAATATTATATCGAAGACCTGGCCCAAAACATTCGCAACTATTACGGCGAGGTGACCGACAACGAAAAAAGGCTGGACTTCAACTTCAAATTCACAAAATATCTGGATACCGACACCTTCGGCCACCACGAGTTCAATCTCGGGCTCGAATACTACAGGATGTCCTCCGATTTCGTCTCGGAGTTCAGCGGAAGAGATGAGGATATTTTCCCTGGAGACGGGTTCGACAACGGAACAAAATACTCTTTCGATACCCAGAAAAATGAAACGGGCACGCCCACGCTGCTGCGGGAATACGGCATCTTTTCCTTTGTCAATTCGTCCCGGGGAGTGGGAATCTTCTTAAAAGACAAGGTTTCGTGGGATCGATTCGTCCTGATGATCGGCATTCGCAGCCAGACCCAGCTGTGCTTGGATGATCAAGGGAAGACCATTTGGTCCTGGGGGATCGGCGATTTTCTTTCGCCACGTTTTTCGTTGACCGTCAACCTGACCAAGGACGGCCGGAATGTTCTGAAGCTGGCCTGGGGACGGTTCTCGGACCCCATCACGACCATGCCCCTCGGCTTTTTCAACGCCGGCGGAAGCCTGACCTACCGCGACTATGTCTGGAGAGGGCCTCAGAATCCAGCCGCGAGCGAGGTCCACAATCCCTCGAACTGGGAATTCAGTTGGGAACAGCCGGTCCAGCGCTTTGAAGTTGAAGAGGGCATCAAGCCCAACTTCCAATCCCGGGTCCTGATTGAATTCGACCGCAGGATTATCCAGAACTGGGTGGTCAAAGCCCGCTACGTCCATTCCAATGCGGAAAATCTTCTGGAAGCCTTGATGGTCTTTGACCCCAAGTCTGCCTTGGGCTATAAGCTGCTCTATGACAATTTTGAGCTGAAAAGAAGGAATTATAATGGATTCGAAGTCGAGCTCAATGGAAAAATCGGGCAGAGCTTTTTCCTGAACGCGTCTTATTGCCACTCCCTGGCCAAGGGAACGAACCCCGGACAAACCGAAACCGGGGCCTGGTCCCAGGAGGAAGGCAGCACGAATTATGTCGGGCTCTTTGGAAAGCACATGGCCGTCCCCGTCTTTCCCGGGCTCGAAGACATAAAGGCAAAAATCGATTATTTATTCGGAGGATTGGGCGGACGAGGAATCGGAGACGAAGGCTGGTATGGAAAGCTCCCCTATTCGATCGATGATAACATCAAGCTGAATCTTTCCTATCTCGCTCCCTTGGACATTATGGCTTCCGCCGCTTTCGAATACCTGTCGGGATATTACTGGGAGAAATTGGGATATGTGCCGGGGTTTGGGGGTTATTATTCGTTCCCGGAAGGCCGGGGCTCGCGCAAAACTCCGCGCCACTCCTACCTGGACGTGTCCTTGGAAAAAACATTCAGGGTTCCAAGCCAGGGCGCTCTTAAGAATGCGGCGCTGTCCGTCCGGCTCGATGTGTTCAACCTTCTCAACAGCCAGCTTCCGGTTTCGTACGTGAAAGAGAACATTCCTATCTTTGGAGCGGTCTGGGGACGGCAGCAACCCCGGCAGGCGCGGATTTCCGCTAAGCTGAGATTTTAAGCTTGCCGACCGTCATTGGGGTCAAACCTCAATATTATTCTACGGTGACGCTCTTGGCCAGGTTCCGTGGCTGATCGACATCCGCCCCCCTTCGGGCGGCGATATAATAGGCAAAAAGCTGGAGCGGGACGACGGTTAAAAACGGCGTCAGCAGCGGATGGGCGGAAGGAATAGGAATCACCATGTCAACGCGCTGATGAATGTCCGGATCGTCCTCAAAGGCCACGGCCAGGACGTACCCTTCCCGGGCTTTGATCTCCGAAATATTGCTGAGAAGCTTGTCGTAAACTTTGTCCTTGGGGACAATGATCAGGGTCGGCATCTTCTCATCGATCAGCGCGATCGGCCCGTGCTTCATCTCTCCGGCCGGGTAGCCTTCGGCATGGATATAGGAGATCTCTTTTAGCTTCAGCGCCCCTTCCAAGGCCACGGGAAAATTCACCCACCGCCCCAGATACAGAAAATGCGAGAATGACAAGAACCGGGACGCCAGATCCTCGATCGTCTTGGCCCGGGCCAGGACCCTTTCCATCTTGTGCGGGATGCGCTGCATCTCCTGGACCAGGGCCAATCCCGTTTCTTCGTCAATGGTTCCTTTGATTTGGGCCAAGCCCATGGCTACCAAAAGCACCGCCGTTAGCTGCGCCGTAAAAGTTTTTGTGGCCGCGACACCGATTTCGGGGCCGGCGTGCGTATACAGGACGCCATGGGCTTCCCGGGCGATCGACGAGCTCATTCCGTTCGTAATCGCCAGCAGCGCCGCACATTTTTCCTTGCAGGCGCGCAGGGCCGCCAGGCTGTCGGCGGTCTCCCCGGATTGGGAGATCACGATGGCCAGCGTGTCCTTGTCCATAATAAAATCTCTGTACCGGAACTCCGAGGCGTATTCGACATCCACGGGAACCTGCGCCAACGACTCCAGAAAATATTTGCCGATCAGTCCGGCGTGATAGGAGGTCCCGCAGGCGATGATGACGGCTTTTCGAACCCGCCGGAGGAGCGACGTGGAGAGGCTAATCTCCTCGAGGCAGACTTTTCCCGATTCCAGGGAGATTCGTCCGAGCAGTGTGTCTCTCACCACCTCAGGCTGCTCGAAGATTTCTTTGAGCATGAAATGCTTGAACCCCCGTTTTTCAATCATGAGCGGGTTCCAGGCCAGCTGTTCGATCTTTTTCTGGACCGGCTTTCCCAAAAGATCGGAGAATTTTACCCCCGTCGGTCCAATCACAGCCATCTCGCCGTCTTCGAGGAAGGCCGCTTGTTGGGTATGGGCCAGGATCGGGTTGACATCCGATGATACCAGGAATTCGCCGTCGCCCAGTCCGACAACAAGCGGCGGCCCCATCTTGGCGGCAACGATCTTGTCCGGGTCTTTCACCGAAAGCACGGCAAGGGCAAAAGCCCCCTCGAGTTCCGCCGCGGCAGCCCGGACGGCCTCCTCGAGCGACCCCTGAAAATATTTTTCGACGAGATGGCAGATGACCTCGGTGTCCGTTTCCGTGCGGAACGTGTGGCCCTCTTCCTTTAAGGAATGCTTCAAGGCGAGATAATTTTCGATGATCCCGTTATGGACGACGACGAGCTGGCCCGTGCAGTCGCGGTGGGGATGGGCGTTTTCCTCGCTCGGCCGCCCATGCGTGGCCCAGCGGGTATGGCCGATGCCGTAATTTCCGTTCAAGGGTGATTTCCGGAGGCTAGTCTCGAGCAACTGGATTTTCCCCTTGACCCTTCTGACATGAATGCGGCCTTTCTCGACCACGGCAATTCCCGCCGAATCATAGCCGCGGTATTCGAGCTTCTTCAGACCTTCAATGAGAACCGGAACGATGTTTTTCGGCCCCATATAGCCGATGATGCCGCACATAGGTCCCCCTATCTTTTAATTTTTTTGCGCCGAGCCCAGCCCGGTCTTTCGACCTGCCTGCTTCGTGCGACCGCCAGGGCTTCCGGCGAGACGTCTTTGGTAATGACTGACCCGGCGCCGACATAGGCCCCCCTCCCGATCCTGACCGGCGCCACCAGCTCTGTCCCGGAGCCGATGAAGGCGTTTGCCTCGATGGTGGTTTTATTCTTTTTAACGCCATCATAGTTGCAGGTGATCGTCCCCGCCCCGATGTTGACGCCTTCGTGGACCTCGCTGTCGCCGAGATAGGAGAGATGCATGGCCTTGGATCCTCTCCCAAAATCCGTGTTTTTGACTTCTACGAAATTCCCGATTCGCGAACCCGAGCGCAGGATCGTTTTCGGCCGCAGGCGGGCAAACGGGCCGACCTGGACGTCATCCTCGACCGTCGCCCCGTCGATGACGCTCGAGCCGAAGACTCTGACACGGCTCCCGATTTGGGAATTGATGATATGAACGCCCGGATAGATCAAGCACCCGCGTCCGATGCTCGTCCGGCCTTCGATCACAACAGCCGGATAAACGGAGCTGTCCCGGCCGATTTGGACCGCGAGGTCAATCCACGTGGAGGAAGGATCATAGACTGTGACGCCGTGTCCGGCGAGCTCCGCCATCTTCCGTTCCCGCAGCACGCCGACCGCCTTGGCCAGATCATGCCGGGTCCGAACCTGGAAAAAATCCTCGGATGAGCGTGGTGAAAAGTCTTCGACTTTTTTCCCAGCCCGGGCCAATTTTTCTATCATCTCCGTCAGGTTGGATGGACTCTTTTGGCTCCTTCTCACGGCGTGAGGAAGGGCCCAGAGTAAGTCTTTGGTCTTGAGAACAGCGACGGCCGGATCTTCGGCGGCCGATCCCGCTCGGGTCACCGTATTTCCGCGCTTTCGATGAAAGGCCAGCAGGGACGCCAGCGCTTGGGTCCGGAGCAGGGGCAGGTTGGCGCCCAGGACGAGCACGTCCTTGTCTTTGAATTTATTGAGCATGCTCTTGGCAGCGAGAAATGCGTGTGTCGTTCCTTCCAGCACTTTCTGATCGACAATTTTAATGTCCCGGGAAGCCATCTCTTGGAGGACGTCCTCTTTTTGATAGCCCACGACTAGAAAAACCTTTTCCGGCTTCATGCCGAGGACAGAGTCGCAAACGAGCCTGAGCATGGATTTCCCCAGCAAGGGATGGAGGATCTTGGTTTTATCCGACCGGAACCTGGTTCCCTCCCCCGCGGCCAGGATAAGAGCCAGGAGATTTTTTCTCATGTCATCCGGGTGATGAGCTTGAACTTTTTGTCCTCCCAGACGGGCTCAAAATCGGTTTCGTTCTGGGCCAGGATCCGGAAATATTTATCGATTTGAATGGCTTTTTTTAGGTTTTCCAGGCAAAGCTCCGTCTGGCCCATCAAGCAGCAGAGATCGGCCATCGAATAATAGATCTTGCCGTCGTCCGGCGCCATCTTTAGCGCTTTCTCGAACGATTTCAGCGCCTCCTCGAAATCCCCGCTGTTCATCTTATAGATCCCGAACTGATAGTAATCCTCAACGGTTTTCAGGGGAAAGGACTCCTTGCTCTCCTTGGTCCGCGCTTCGCAGATGGAGATATAGACCTTGGCCCTGTCCATAAGCTCCTTTTCCGTCGGAAATTTCTCGAGAAAATTCTCCAGCGACTCGGAAGCTTTCTCGAACTTGCCTTTGTGAAATTCTTTCATGGCATCCGAATACGCGGCTAGGGCTTTCTGGTATTCGTCTTTTTTTGCTCTTTCTTCCTTCACGTTTTTACTCCCAAATTCAATGTGGACAACATTTTACTCATTTTGCTCTTAGAAGTAAAGAACTCGTATCGAGTCATCTAAAATCTAACCATGGGGCTATATATCTTGTCATATAAGAATCTAACCGAAAAAGGAGGGATATTTTGGCTGTCGTGATAACCTGACTTCCTTGGTAAGGAGGTTAGGTCATGACTCGGGAGTTTCGCATGGGTTATATTCAATCGGTTCAGGAACGGTACCTGAGAGCGACAAAGCAGGAAAAAAGCCGGATCCTCGATGAGCTCTGTAGGATGTGCCGTCTGAATCGAAAATATGCGATCTGGAAGATCCATCAGGGTGGGTTCGAACGGGGCATGATCAAGCGAAAACGCCACAAGGAAAAGCTTTATACGGGGAGAGTCTTGGATGTGGTGCAGGCCGTTTGGAAGGCGTCCGGCTATCCCTGGTCGGTCCGGCTGCAGGAGATTTTTCGCCTCTGGCTGCCCTGGATCCGGAGCCGCTACCGTCTCCCGCTTGAGGAGCAAGAAAAGCTTCTGAGGATCAGCGCCAGCACCATCGATCGCTCGTTGAAGGACAAAAAGACTGCCATGAAACGGCGGCTCTATGGCCGGACCAAACCCGGAACACTGCTGCGGCACAAGATTCCCGTGAGGACCGAGTTTTCCAACGTCCATGAGGCCGGCTGGATCGAGATGGACCTGGTCTCTCACAGCGGCCGCAGCGGCGAGGGCGAGTTCCTCCAGACCCTCAACCTGACCGACATCGTCTCCACCTGGACCGAGAGCCGGGCGGCCATGGGAAAAGGGGAACAAGGCATCGTGGACCGACTGGAAGAGATGCGCCAGGGGTTCCCCTTTCCCCTCCGAGGACTGGACGTCAACAACGGCAGCGAGTTCATCAACTACCATGTCGAAAAATACTGTGCGGAGCGCCAGATCCACTTCTCCCGCAGCCGACCCTATAAAAAAGACGACAACGCCCATATCGAGCAGAAAAACTGGACCCATGTCCGCAAACTCATCGGTTGGGACCGCTACGATTCCCCAGAAGCTGTCCACGCCATGAACGACCTTTACGCCAACGAGCTGCGGCTCTATATGAATCTCTTCCAACCTTCGGTCAAGCTCGTCCAGGTCACCCGAAAGGGTTCCCGCTTGCGTCGTGTCTATGATCGGCCTCAAACGCCTCTCGATCGCCTCCTCACTCTCTCCGCCACAGATCCTCATCTCCAGCCAAAGACAATCGAGGCTCTCCAGCACCTCCGGCGCCAACTCGATCCGTTTGCCCTATCCAAGATCATCAACCTCAAGCTCTCCAACATCTGGAGCCTGGCCCATTATCGGCCCCAACTTCCCCCAAAAGAAACCCAGCCGCTGAAAGGAATCTCGTCCGTGGAAAAACAAATTCTCCGAGCTATCGCCAATCTGCAGGGCATTAAAGTCTATGTCCGTCCGCAAAAAGGAGCCCCCCTCCTGGAGGTCAAGCATGGTTAGATTCTTATGTGATAAGATGTATCCCGCTTCGGTTAGATTCTTATATGACTTGACAGGGAACTAAGCTTCCGTCCAATATTCCGGGTTATCCAAAAGAAAATTGACAAGCTTGAGATGGAGGTGGTGGCCGGCTTTATGGGCGCTGAAGCGGCCGATGAGGGGGCGGCCGATCAAGGACAGGTCGCCCAGGAAGTCCAGGAGCTTATGCCGGACGAACTCGTCCGGGAACCGCAAAGGCCCGTTAATGACCTCGAGCTCATCGAGGACGAGCGTGTTTTCCAAGGAGCCGCCGAGCGCCAAGCCTCGGCCGCGAAGTGTCTCGACATCCTTCAAAAAGCCAAAGGTGCGGGCTGGTGCGATCTCCCGGAGAAATTTCAGCGGGGTAACCATCAGGCTCATGGACTGTTTTCTGATGGCGGGATGGGAGAATTCGATGGAATAGGAAAGGCGCATGCCCGTGCCGGAAGGTAAGGGCTCGGCGGAAACGATTGTATCTTTTTCTTCCAGGACGAGTGGCTTGAGAATCTTGAGCCGGCCGACATGTTGGGGAAGCCGCTTTGTCCCTGCCTTCTCGATGGCTTGGACGAACGGCAACGCGCTTCCATCCATGATGGGGATTTCATCGGCATTAAGCTCGACCACGAGGCTGTTGATTCCGTAAGCAAAGAGAGAGGCCATCAAATGCTCCATGGTCTGGACCTTGAATTCTTTTCCAAGAAGCGTGGTGTTGTTACGGGCTTCAACCCGAGTGAGATTCCTTAAAGCTTCGACCTCGCCAAGGTCAACCCTTCTGAAGAGGATTTCCCCCGATTCTGAAGGCTTGAGAACGAGCTGGACGTTCTTCCCGGAATGAATGCCGACCCCGGAAAGGCCGACTTCTTTTTGAATCGTTTTCTTGGCGATCATACAGAGGAGAGTATAACCCAAAAGCTTGATATTCTGTCAAATACTGGGTAAAATTCGGCCATGAAATCGCAGCTTGAAGACATTCTACGCAAAGTCCAAGAGGGAAAACTCTCCCCCAAAGAGGCTCTCCGTCTCCTCAAGGACTATCCCTATCAAGACCTGAATTTCGCCAAGATCGACCATCACCGCGAACTGAGAAAGGGTTTCCCCGAGATCATCTACGGCCTGGGAAAGACAGATCAACAAATCCTTAAAATTGCCGGGGAAATCGTCAAAAAAGGCTGTAGCCTTCTCGTCACCAGGGTTGAGCCCGGCACCTTTAAAAAAATCAAGAAGGCGATTCCCAAAGCGTGTTACAATCCCCTGGCTAAAACCGTCTATCTCAAGCAAGAACCCTTAATCACGGGAAAGGGCAAGATCATCATCCTGACAGCAGGGACGTCGGATATTCCTGTGGCCGAAGAAGCATATGTCACCTGCGACATGCTGGGAAACGAAGTGGAAAGAATCTATGATGTCGGCGTAGCCGGCTTGCACCGGCTTTTCGGGGAATATGACAAGATCAACAAGGCCAGAGTTATCATCACCGTGGCCGGGATGGAAGGAGCCCTGCCCAGCGTCGTCGCCGGTCTGGTTTCCGTCCCGATTGTCGCAGTTCCCACTAGTATCGGCTACGGGGCCAGCTTCAAGGGGCTGGCAGCCCTTTTGGCTATGCTCAACTCCTGTCCGGGTGGGGTAGCCGTCGTCAATATCGATAACGGCTTCGGCGCCGCCTACTTGGCCAGCCTCATCAACCACCTATAATTTCTTGACAAAAGGGGTTTTAAAACCTATATTTAATAAATCTTTTCTAAAATCCGACCAATAAAAACAGATGGAGATTATTGACCAAATTCGGCAGGTTGCTAATATTATAGACATTGCCTCCCAGTACACGACACTCAGGCAACGGGGGAGGAAGCACGTTGGCCTCTGCCCGTTCCATGCCGAAAAAACACCGTCCTTCACGGTCGATTCCGAGAAACAGCTTTTTCACTGCTTTGGCTGCGGGATCGGAGGGGATGTCTTCTCCCTGGTCATGGAGAAAGAGAACCTCAACTTCCCCGAAGCCCTGAAGTACCTGGCCGAAAAGTTCCATATCCCCCTTCCCGAACAGAAAAAGCTCTCTCCTCAGGCCCTCAAGCTCGAAGAGCAGCTTTTGAAAATCAACGAATCTGCCCTGGCCTTTTTCAAGAAAAACCTGTTCAATACGCAGGAAGGCCGGGGCGCGTTGGAATACCTTAAAAAAAGGAATATTTCGGACAACGTCATCCAGGAATTTAAAATCGGCTATGCTATGAATTCCTGGAATTCCCTCCTGACCTACTTTAAGGGAAAAGGCATTTCGGAAAACCTCTTGGAGAAGGGAGGCTTGATCCTTCCGGGGAAAAAGCAGAACGAGCATTATGACCGGTTCCGGGGAAGGATTATCTTCCCCATTTTCAGCCTGACCGGAAAAGTCGTCGGCTTCGGCGGCCGGACGATGTTCAATGCCGACCCGAAATATCTCAACTCTCCAGACACGCCTCTCTACTCAAAGGGTCAGCTCCTCTATGGGCTGAATTTTAGCAAAGACGCTATCCGGAACGCCGGAGAATTCATCCTGGTCGAAGGGTACACGGACTATCTGGCGCTCTACCAGGCCGGCCTGACGAATTGTGCTGCTTCCCTGGGGACAGCCTTGACCCCCCATCAGGTCGCTCTCGCCTTGCGCTTCGCGCCCAGAGTCATCATCAACTACGACGGAGATGCGGCCGGACGGTCGGCGGCTTTCCGAGCTCTACCTCTCTGTTTCGAAAAAAGCATGGAGACTCAGGTATTAGTCCTGCCTGAAGACATGGACCCCGACGGCTTCATCCGGAAATACGGAAAAGATGAGTATGTCAAGCTCATGAAAAACAGCGTCTCTGGCTTGAGATTCCTCATCGAGTACTCTATAGAAGGCAAGCGGATGAATGTTCCGGAGGTCAAGACCAGGGTCGTCAAGGGCTTCCTGGGCATCCTTGAAAGCATCCCGGACGCTCTCCTCCGCAGCGAATACCTCAGGCAGGCCGCCGGATATCTCAATTTCGATGAAGCCCTCATCCGGGGGCTGAGCCAGCTTAAATCCCCCGAGAAGGCGGATGCGGCCGGGGAGCCGCTGCTGCAGGCCGAAAAAAGGCTTCTTCAGATCCTGATCGAGAGCAAAGAGCTCCGGCCCTATATTTTTGCGGAAATCCAGGAAGAGGACGTCAGGGGCTTGAAAAGTGAGCCGATTTTTACGATAATATTGGGTTGGTTCAGGAAGGATAAGGACCTCCATTTCCACGAGTTACAGAAAGAAATCGGTCCCTCTCTTTCCAGTTATCTTTCTCAAGCGATGCTTGAGAAAGGCCAGCCGCCGACAATCGAAGAGGCCTTGGATTGTCTTTGCGCGTTGAAAATTATCTGCAAGCAGAATGAGCTGAAAAGAATTCAGGCCGAAATTGCCCGGCTTGAGAAAAATGGTGAAAAAGAGAAAGTGCAATCATTGCTCTATCAGAAGCAGGACTTGACCAAGCAAATCATGTCCCTGAAATAGGGGGTGGATGTAACGAAATGGCGGAAATGATGGTATGGAAATATAATGGGAAAATCTACCTTTTAGGAGATTCGTGTGTCTTCTGAAAATAAATTCCACAAGGGCGACATTTCGCAGTTGATATCCAAGGGAAGGAAGCAGGGCTTTCTTCTCTTTGAGGAAATCGACAAGACGTTCCAGGACGACCTGGACGCAGAGGAAAGCTTCGACGATTTCCTCACTTCGATCGACGACTACGGGATCAAGATCCTGGATACCAAGCAGCGAGAAATCATTCCCAAACGACGCAAAAGCGAGCTCGTTTCTCTGGCCGGCCTGGAAAGAACAACGGACCCCGTCAAGCTCTATCTCCGCGAGATGGGCAACATCTCTCTCCTGACCCGGGAAGGCGAGATCGCCATTGCCAGGGAAATCGAGCGCGGCGAAAAATCCATCGTCAAAGCGCTCTCCAAGACTCGGCTGGTGTTGAACGAGGTCCTCTCCCTCGAAGAGCGGATCAAGGACGACCCGCTGGTCATCCAGGAGATGTTCAACGTCAGCGAGGATGATATCGCCGAAGGGAAACTCGAGGAAAAGAAGAAGCAGATCCTGACCAAGATCAAAAAAATCAAGGATCTCAGCCATAAGCTGGACAAGATCTCGAACATCAGGCGGAACGTCTTTGCCCGGAGCCGGATTATCGTCCAGATGAGCACGTACATCAGGGACCTCAACCTGCGTGCGGCGCAGAAGGAAAAAATCATCGATACGCTGAGGGATAAATTAAGAATTATCAATTATTTAGAGGAGAAAAAAGAAGACCTGGAACTCACTCTGAACAAGACCCGCAAAAAGAGGGAAAGCGAAGAGTTGACTCTCAAGCTGAGGGATGTCAATAAGCAGCTGCGGGCGCTGCAGAAAGAAATCGGACTGGATTCGCAGAACCTGCGAAAGATCATCCGCTCGATCACGACCGGAAAGAAGATCAGCGACCAGGCGAAAAAGGAGCTGGTCGCGGCCAACCTTAGGCTGGTCGTTTCTATCGCCAAGAAATACAGCAACCGCGGCCTCCAGTTCCTGGACCTGATTCAGGAAGGAAACATGGGCCTGATGAAGGCTGTTGATAAATTCGAATACCGGAGAGGATACAAATTCTCGACGTACGCCACGTGGTGGATCCGGCAAGCCATCACCCGGGCTATCGCCGACCAGGCCCGCACCATCCGCATCCCAGTCCATATGATCGAAACGATCAACAAGCTCATCCGGGTCAGCCGGAGCCTCGTCCAGGAAATCGGGCGCGAGCCGACCTCCGAGGAAATCGCCAAAAAGATGGATATGCCGGTGAGCAAGGTCCGCAAAATCATCAAAATCGCCCAGGAACCCATTTCGTTGGAAACGCCGATCGGCGAAGAAGAGGACAGTCACCTGGGAGATTTTATCGAGGACAAAGTCATGCCCTCGCCGCCCGATACGGTGATCCATATCAACCTCAGGGAGCAGATCGAGGAAGCCTTGAAATCGCTGACTGAGAGAGAAGCCAAAGTTCTGAAAATGCGCTTCGGGCTGGGCGACGGCAACGAGCACACCCTGGAGGAAGTCGGGCAGCAATTCAAGGTCACCCGTGAGCGTATCCGGCAGATCGAGGCCAAAGCGCTCCGCAAGCTCAAGCACCCCAGCCGCAGCAAGAAGCTAAAATCCTTTACCAACGGGTATTGATATTTTTTTCCCTTATTGGGACTTAGCCTTTTTTCGATATTCCTGGCAGGGCCGTCATCATTCCCTACCTCTCAACGAATTCCGAATCCAGTTGACCATGAAGAGCTCCTATGATATTAGATGGTGCATCCCGGCTTCTCAGGCGAATCCTATGATTGGTCAGACGTTAAAGCATTATACAATTGAGGCTGTCCTTGGCCAGGGCGGCATGGGCATCGTTTACCGAGCTCGGGATACCAAGCTCGATCGTCCTGTGGCCCTCAAGCTGCTCAAGCCGGACCTTGTTGCGGACCCCGGCAGGAAGGGACGCTTCCAGCGGGAGGCCCGCTCCGCCGCAGCCCTCACCCATCCCGCTATTGCCCAGGTCTATGACATCGATGAGGACCGCGGGACGATGTTCATCGCTATGGAATATATCGACGGCCGGACGGTCACCCGCCTGATTGCCGACGCTGAGCTGGATTTAATGGGGGCCGTAGAGATCGCCCGTCAAATCGCAGAAGGTCTGGCTAAGGCGCACGAGGCGAACATCATCCATCGGGACATCAAATCGGACAACATCATGGTCACCAGGGACGGGCACGCCAAGCTCCTCGATTTCGGCCTGGCCAAGCTTTTAGAAACGGGGCTGGAAAAACCCGAGAGTCCCACAGACCTCAGCCGGACGCTGACCCAGGAACAGGCTCATACCCTGGCGGGGGCGGTGATGGGCACGATCAATTACATGAGCCCAGAGCAGGTCCGGGGTCGGAGCCTGGACCCGAGGAGCGACATCTTCTCCTTTGGTGTCGTCCTTTACGAGATGGTGACCGGAGAGCGGCCGTTCAAGGGCGACAGCCCCCTCGACACGATGCATGCCATCGTTTTCGAAGAACCCAAGCCGGCAACGGAGATACGGAAAAACCTCCCTCCGCAGCTCCACCGGATCATCTTCCGCTGTCTGCGGAAGCGGCGTGAAGACCGCTATCCGGAGGCGCACAGCCTCGCCGTCGATCTGAAAAACTTGGAACACGATCTCGAAACCGGGACCCGGCGACCTCTCCCCGCGGGGCAGCGCCTTCTAGGATGGGTCGAGTGGCTAAAAGTTTCTTTCCCCTATGGAACCAACGGCCTAATCATCCTGGCCGCCGTCCTCGTCTTAACGATCATCTTCGTGGTGACCAAGATCCAATGGGGGAACCTCATAGGTTCGGCCTTCATGGTTCTGCTCGCCTTCAGGTTCGTGCGGAACAGAAAACGGCGGATGCTTAATGCCTTCACAAAAAAGGTCTCTTCGTTTCCCGAGGTCCGAGCCATCATCATCAGGGACAACCAAGTGACCGTCGTCACAGACAAAGCCCCGGCCAGGACCTACATCCGGATTGCCAGCCTGATTGACGGAATCAATCGAAAACTCTATTTCAGCAAGCCCATCGTGGCGGCGATCAGGGACGACCTTTCCGAGCCGGAGTTCTATGGCCTTCTCCGGACGCCGGGGGCCGTTTATGCGAGGGAGGAAGGCAAAGGCGGCGCCTGAGCCGCCCGCGTTATCCCCCTTTTCATTGACTTGGACGGCAAATATCTGATATAAAGTCCGCGAGGGCCTATAGCTCAGCGGTAGAGCTACCGGCTCATAACCGGCAGGTCCCAGGTTCGAATCCTGGTAGGCCCATTTGACCTCGAGGCAATAATGTGGATATTGCATTTGATAAGTTGACAAGGCTCCAACATGTTGATTCCGAAATAAAAACCACCTCATCCATTCTCGAGGCCATTCCCGCCAGGCTCGACGCCATCGACCAGCAAATTCAAGCCGCCTCCGACGTCGTCCACCATGCCAAGGAAAAGCTCGGCGCCAACCAGAAAAAAAGACGAGATCTTGAAAGCCAGGTCAAGGACTTCAAAGCCCAAATCGCCAAGTTCAAGCGCCAGTTGAACGAGGTAAAAACAAACAAGGAGTACACCTCCCTCCTCAAAGAAATCGAGGAATCCCAGCAGAAAGTGGACAGGGTCGAAGAAGAAATCCTGAACGAGATGATCGCGGCCGACAACGTCGAAAGGGAGATCAAGGCGGCCAATCAGAAACAGGCCGAAGAGGAGTCACGGCTGAAAAAGGAAAAGGATGTCATTGCCCGGAACCAAAAAGAGCTGGAAGAGAAAAGGGCGAAGCTCGCCAAGGAACGGGAGAGCCTGATCCCTCTAATCCCCCCCGACCAGGTCAGGCTCTATTTGAGGATCAGCAAAAAAATGGACGGCATAGCCTTGTCCCGGGTAACCGACGATTTCTGCTCGCTGTGCCAGATGCGTATTCGGCCCCAGTTATTGAACGAGATCATGGAGATGAGAAAGATCATCGTCTGCGAAGCCTGCGGCAGGATCTTGTACTGGCAAAAGCCGCGGGATGAAGAGGCGGAAGACGAAGAGAAAACCGACAACCCGGACAAGGTCGACGATACGACCGTCTAAAGCCCCCGCAAGGAGTCAGAACATGTCCTCATCCATCAAGAAAATTTATTCGCGCGAGATCCTGGATTCTCGAGGCAACCCGACAGTCGAAGTCGAGGTGACACTGGAAAACGGGGCCGTTGGACGAGCCGCCGTCCCTTCCGGAGCGTCCACCGGCGTCCACGAAGCGCTGGAGCTCCGCGATGGTGACAAAAAACGATTCGGCGGCAAGGGCGTGCTCTCGGCCGTCAAGAACGTGAATGAGCTGATCGCCAAAGCCCTGACGGGGTTCAACGCTCTCGACCAAACCGGCCTGGACCGGGTTATGATCGATTTGGACGGCACGCCGAACAAGAGCAAGCTGGGCGCCAATGCGATTCTGGGCGTCAGTTTGGCGGCCGCCCGCGCCGCGGCGGCCGCCGTCAACCTGCCCCTTTACCGTTACCTGGGTGGAACGGCGGCGACCCTTTTGCCCGTCCCTATGTTCAACATCCTCAACGGAGGCGCCCATGCCAATTGGCAGGCGACGGACTTCCAAGAATTCATGATTGCTCCGCTGGGCGCCCCGAACTTCCGCGAGGCCTTGCGTTGGGGCAGCGAGATCTTTCAGTCTTTGAAGGGCGTCCTGAAATCACAGGGCTATGCGACCGGTGTCGGCGACGAGGGCGGTTTCGCTCCGGCCCTCAAAGCCAATGCCGAGGCCGTGGAATGGATCCTCAAGGCCATTGAGAAAGCCGGTTTCAAGCCCGGCGACGATATCGTGATTGCCCTGGACCCTGCGTCCAGCAGCTTTTTTGAGGACGGGTTCTACCTCCTCCGGACGGAAAAAAAGAAAATTAGCTCCGCCCAGATGGTCGAGCTATGGGCCGACTGGGTCAACAAATATCCCATTCGGGTCATCGAAGACGGTCTGGCCGAGGACGATTGGGAGGGCTGGAAATTGCTCAACCAGACCATCGGCGATAAGATCGAGCTGGTCGGAGACGACCTCTTCGTCACCAACATCCGCCGTCTCGCCCACGGCATCAAGGAAAAGGCGGCCAATGCCGTGCTTATCAAGCTCAACCAGATCGGCAGCCTGAGCGAAACCATCGCCGCCATCGAAATGGCGCGGAAGGCCGGTTGGGGCGCTATGGTCTCCCACCGCAGCGGTGAGACCGTAGACAGCTTTATCGCCGACCTGACGGTGGCGATGGGGACAGGACACCTAAAAACGGGGGCGCCCTGCCGGGGCGAGCGTATCGAAAAGTACAACCAGCTCCTGCGCATCGAAGAAGAGCTGGGCGCGGCGGCGGTCTACGCGGGACGCAAGGCCTTCATCCGATAAGCCGGCCGATCAGCCGTTCTCTTCTTTATACAAGGCGTCGATCAAGGCCTTGTATTTCTTCTCGACGACGTTCCGCTTGACCTTGAGGCTGGGCGTCATTTCCCCTTGGTCGATCTCAAAATCTCGGTCCAGGACCGCGATCTTTTTAATCCTCTCAAACGAAGCCAGGTTCGGGGTGGCGCGGTCGATCTCGGATTTCAGGAAATTCACGATTGGCTCTTCCCTGACGAGCTCCGCCCGGCCGGCATAAGAGATATGGCCGGACTTCGCGTACTCTTCGAGCTTATCGAACTTGGGGACGATCAGGGCGGAAATGAAGCGTCTCCGGTCTCCGATGACCACGGCATTTTCGATGTAAGGGTTGGTCTTCAGAATGTTCTCGATGGGCTGGGGCGCGACATTCTTCCCGCCCGCCGTGACGATCAGGTCCTTTTTGCGGTCGGTGATCATCAAGAAACCGTTTTCATCGAACTGCCCGATATCTCCTGTCTTAAACCAATCGCCCTCATAAGACTCCTTGGTCTCAGCGTCCTTTTTGTAATACCCCTTCATGACGTGGGGCCCCCGCGTCAGGATCTCGCCATCGGGAGCGATCTTCACTTCAATGCCGGGAATCGGCTTCCCGACCGTGCCGAATCTCGGGTTCTCCAGGATGTTGACGGCAATCACGGGAGACGTTTCGGTCAATCCATAGCCTTCCAGGACGACCAACCCCATGGCATAGAAAAATTCGGCGATATCCTTGGAGAGCGGCGCGCCGCCCGAGACGAAAAAGCGGATCCTTCCGCCAGTCTTTTCCACGATCTTGGAAAAGACGAGCTTGTGGGCCAGGTTGCGCTTGAACTTCATAAACCCGCCGATGGACTGCTTGTTCAGCGTCCGCGCTCCGTAGGCTTTGCCGACTTTGACCGCCCAGAAAAAGATTTTTCTTTTCAAGCCCGAGCTGCTCAAGACATTGTCCATGACCCGGGAATAAATCTTTTCGAACACCCGCGGCACGCCGACCATGATGTGGGGACGGAGCTCGAGAAGGTTGGCGGCAACCGTCTCCACGCTCTCCGCGTATCCGATCGTGCAGCCTTTATACACGTAAGCGAAGGTCACCATTCTCTCCAGGACATGAGACAGAGGCAGGAACGAAAGGACGGTATCCTTATCGGTAAATTCGAGCAGGGCCGCGGCGGTCTTGACGTTGCTGATGAAGTTGTCGTGAGTTAGGATGACCCCCTTGGGCAGGCCGGTCGTTCCCGACGTGTAAATGATTGAGGCCTCATCCCCCGGCTTGACCCCAAAGACAAGCCTTTCAAATAGATCCGGCTGGGCCTTGGCCACGGCCTCTCCCTGGGATAGGATCTCCCGATAGTTCAGCACCCCCGGCGGGGCCTTGGATTCCAAAGTGATAAAATACTTAACCAGGGGAAGATCGGCTTTGATCACCTCGAGTTTTTTCCATTGGTCCGGGGACGAATAGAGGACGATTTTTGCATCCGAATCACGGATGATGTATTTCACTTGCTCCGGCACGAGCGTAGTGTAAATGGGGACCGTGATGCCGCCGTTGCACAGGCAGGCGAAGTCGGTGACCGTCCACTCCGGCCTGTTCTCCGACAAGATGATGAGCTTATCCCCTTTGCTCAAACCCAGAGCCCTGAGTCCGAGGCTCAGAAACTTCACGGCATCGCCGAAGGCGGCCATGGAAATCGGCGTATATCGGCCTTCCTCCTTAACAAGCAGGTACTCCGGCTTGGGGTAGGATTTGACGGAATTAAGCAAAAGCTGGGAAAGGGTATCGACCATGTTTCCCTCCTTGTGTTGATTGTGCCCATTTTAGTTTTGGCAGGGGGCTCTGTCAAGCAGAAAAAGAAGGAGGGCCGAGCGGGCCTATTCCGAGTCTTCGCGGGCCTTGGCCACCGAGCAAACCCGGTCTTTCTCTTCGAGCTGGATGATCCGGACGCCCTGGGTGGCGCGACCCGAAGCCCTGACCTGCTTGGTGTTGATCCGGATGACTTTCCCGACTTCAGTGACGATGAGCAGGTCCTCTTCGGCGATGCCCAGGACTTCCAGGGCATTCCCGATCTTGGGCGTGATCTTGAGGTTGATCAAGCCTTTCCCGCCCCGGCGCTGCCGGCGGTAGAAGGAGGTTTCGGTCTTTTTGCCGTAGCCTTTTTGGCTGGCCGTAAAAATATACTTATCTTCGTCGCCAATGGCCACCATGCCGATGACTTCATCTTTCTTAGCGAGCGACATAGCCCGGACACCGGTGGCCTGCCGTCCCATCGCCCGGATGTCGGACTCCTTGAAGCGGATGGCCTTGCCGAGCTTCGTGGCGATGACGATGTCGCGCTTCCCGTCGGTGAGGCGGGTCCACATGAGCTGGCTCTTAGGCCTAAGGGTGATGGCGATGATGCCGCCCCGGCGGATGTTCTTGAACTCGCCGAGCTTGGTCTTCTTGATCAATCCGTCGGTGCCCAGCATGACGATGTATCTGTCCTCGCTGAAATCCCTCACGGCCATGACGGACGTGACGCGCTCATCCGGCTGGAACTCAATCAGGTTGTTGATCGACTTGCCGCGGCCGGCGATCCCGACATCGGGAATCTCGAGCGCCCGGAGCCAATAGATGCGGCCCCTGTTGGTGAAAAAGAGGAGATAGTTGTGGGTCGAGCAGACGAAGAGGTTCTCCACAACGTCCTCGGCCTTCATGCTGATGCCCTTCCGGCCTTTGCCGCCGCGCATCTGAAAATGGTAGGAGCTCAAGGACGTCCGCTTGACATAGCCGGACGACGTATAGAGGACGACCACATCCTCCTCTTTGATCAGGTCTTCGGGCCGGATATCGGTGATGACCTCGTCCCGGATCTCCGTTCGGCGTTCGTCTTGATACTCCTCTTTCATCTGTTTGAGCTCGTCGATAATGATCTCCTGGATGAGTTTATCCGAGCCCAGGATCTTTTTCAGCTTCACGATCAGCTTTTTGAGCTCTTCGTACTCCTGGACGATCTTCTCCCGCTCGAGCCGTGTCAGCTTCTGGAGCTGCATCTCCAGGATGGCCTGGGCCTGGATCTGGGTCAGCTTGAACTTTTCCATCAGTCCGGCCCGGGCTTCGTCCACGCTTTTTGAGGAACGGATGAGTTTGATGATGGCGTCCAGGTGGTCGAGGGCGATAGTCAGTCCCTCGAGGATATGGGCCCGCTGCTCCGCTTTTTTCAGCTCGAACCGGGTCCGACGCCGGATGACATCCTGGCGGTGGGAGATGAAATACTTCATCAAATCGATCAAGCCGAGCGTCTTGGGCTGCTTGTCGACGATGGCCAGCATGATGATGCCGAAGGACGTTCTGGAGGGCGGTGTGCTTGTAAAGGTTGTTGAGCACCACCTCGGGCAGCTCGCCTTTCTTGATCTCGATGACGACGCGGATTCCTTCCCGGTCGGATTCATCTCGGATGTCGGCGATCCCTTCGAGTTTCTTCTCGTTGACGAGCTCGGCGACGCTCTCCAGGAGCCTGGCCTTGTTGACCGCGTAGGGGATTTCCGTGACGACGATCCGCTCCCGTTCGCCTTTGTCGCCGTGTTCGATCGTCGTTTTAGCCCGGATCTGGATGACGCCCTTGCCGTCTTTGTAAGCGTCCCGGATGCCCTGCTGATTGAAGATATACCCGCCGGTCGGAAAATCCGGGCCCGGGACGAACTCCATGATCTTGTCGAGGCCGGCGTTCGGATGCTGAATCAGGTAGATCGTCCCGTCGATGACCTCGCCCAGGTTGTGCGGCGGGATGTTCGTGGCCATGCCGACGGCGATGCCCGAGCCGCCGTTGACGAGCAGGTTCGGGAACTTGGCCGGAAGGACCTCGGGCATGGTCAGGCTTTCGTCGTAATTGGGAATGAAATTGACGGTGTCCTTTTCGATGTCCGCCAGGAGCTCCCCGGCCAGCTTGGCCATGCGGACTTCTGTGTACCGCATGGCGGCCGGCGGGTCGCCGTCGATGGAGCCGAAATTGCCCTGGCCGTCGACGAGCGGGTAGCGCAGGCTGAAGTCCTGGGCCATGCGGACCAGGGTGTCGTAGACGGCGACGTCTCCGTGGGGATGATATTTGCCGATGACATCGCCGACGATGCGGGCCGACTTCTTGTAGGGCTTGTTCCAGGCCGTCCCCGTCTCGTACATGGCATAGAGGACGCGGCGGTGGACGGGCTTGAGGCCGTCCTTGATATCGGGGATGGCCCTGCCGATGATGACGCTCATGGCGTAATCCAGGTAGGACCGCTTCATCTCCTCTTCCAGGCTGACAACGGTCAGGTCGGCGGCCGCCGGCGGGAGCTCTTTCTTGGCGCCCTTGTCCTTGTCTTTATCTTTATCCATTTTTTAAATATCTAAATTCTAGTTTTTAAATATCTAAATTCTGGGCCATCAGGGCGTTGTCCTCGATGAAGGCTCTGCGCCGCTCCACCTCGTCGCCCATGAGAGTCGAGAACACCCCGTCGGCCTCGACGGCGTCCTGGATGGAGACCTTGAGGAGGGAGCGGTTCTCCGGGTTCATCGTCGTCTCCCAGAGCTGCTGCGGGGTCATCTCGCCCAGGCCCTTGTATCTCTGGATACCGACGCCTTTTTTACCTTTTTCGAACAAGTGGTCGAGGAGCTTGTTCTCGTTTTCGACGGTGATGGTCTCGGAGTCGGTGAGGACCTCGTACGGGGGCCGGAAATCGGCCAGCTCACCGTAAATCTTGTAAAGGTTCTTGTACTCCACGGACTCGATCAGTTCGCGGTTGACTTTGACCGTGATGGACATGCCGTTGATCTGGAATTTAACGGCGAGGCCCCAGGCCTCGTATTCTTCGTCGTGTATCAGCTCCGTGGTCACGTCCTTGGCCTCGATCAACCCCTGGATTCTCTTGACATTCTTCTTGTTTTGGAGGAATTCCAGATCGGCGACATTCTCCCGAATCAGGAGCTCGATCAGGAAGAAAGGATAGCTTTTCCTCTCCAAGAATTGGATGAAATTTTTCTTCTGAATGATCCGGAGGAAGAGCCGACGGAATTTCTCGCCCTCGAAGACCTCTTCGCGGCCTTTGACCCGGACCTTGAAATCCTCGGAAATTTTTTTGATCATCCACTTTTCGTAAGCGCGCTCTTCCTTGAGGTACTGGACCTCCCGGCCGCGGCTGATTTTATAGAGCGGCGGCTGGGCAATGTAAAGGTGCCCCTGTTCGATGAGGGGCTTCATCTGCCGGTAGAAAAAAGTCATGATCAGCGTCCGGATGTGAGAGCCGTCCACGTCGGCGTCTGTCATAATGATGACCTTATGGTAGCGGAGCTTTTCCAGGCTGAAATCGGACTCGCCGACGCTGGTCCCCAGGGCGGCGATCATCATTCCGATCTCCTCGTTCTTGAAAATCTTATCGGCGCGGGCCTTCTCGACGTTGAGGATCTTGCCCTTGAGCGGAAGGATGGCCTGGAAGCGCCTGTCGCGGCCCTGTTTGGCGGAACCGCCGGCGGAATCGCCCTCGACGATGTAGATCTCGGCCAGCGCCGGGTCACGCTCCTGGCAGTCGGCGAGTTTGCCGGGGAGAGAAGCGGATTCCAGAACGCCTTTGCGGCGGGCTAGCTCCCTGGCCTTGCGGGCGGCTTCCCGGGCGTGCGCCGCGTCCAAGGCCTTCATGATGACGCGCTTGGCGTTTGTCGGATTCTCTTCGAGATAGGCCGTGAGCTGCTCGTTGACAAGCGATTCGACGATCCCTTTGACCTCGGAGTTGCCGAGCTTGGTTTTGGTCTGGCCCTCGAACTGGGGATCGCGCATCTTGACGCTGAGGACGGCGCACAGGCCTTCGCGCGTGTCGTCGCCGGAGATGCTCCCGGCTCCGAGGTCCTTGAACATGTTGTGGGCGACGGCATAGTTGTTGATGCAGCGGGTCAGGGCCGATTTAAAGCCGATCAGGTGGGTGCCGCCTTCTGTCGTATTGATATTATTGACGAAGGTAAAGATGGTTTCCGCATAGGCCGCGTTATACTGGAAGGCGAGCTCGACCAGGATATCGTCTTTTTTGGACTCGAAATAGATCGGACGGGGGTTGAGGACGGCCTTGTTCTGGTTGAGGTACTGGACGAACTCCTGGATCCCGCCTTTGTACTGGAATTCGTGGTTTTTGTTGACGCGCTCGTCGGTGATCGAGATTTTCAGCCCCCGGTTGAGGAAGGACAACTCGCGCATCCTCTGAGTGAGGACCTCAAAATTGAACTCGTTCGTCTCGAAGATCTCGTCGTCGGTCCAGAAGGTGATTTTGGTGCCGGTCTTCTTGGTCTTGCCGACCTGCTTGAGCTTGGCCAAGGGCACGCCTCGCTCGTAGCTCTGCGCGTAGATCCCGCCCTCGATCTTGGTCTCGAGGTCGAGCCGCTTGGACAGGGCGTTGACGACGGAAACGCCCACGCCGTGGAGGCCGCCCGAAACCTTGTAGGTCTTGTCATCGAACTTGCCGCCGGCATGAAGCATGGTCATAACGACCTCGGCTGCGGATTTCTTCTCTTTCTTATGCATCCCGACCGGGATGCCGCGGCCGTCGTCGATGACCGTCACGGAATTATCGACATGGATAAAAACCTCGATATGGGTACAGTATCCGGCAAGAGCCTCGTCGATGCTGTTGTCGACGACTTCATAAACCAGATGATGGAGGCCGTCGGGGCCGGTGCTCCCGATATACATGGCCGGGCGCTTCCGGACCGCCTCCAGCCCCTTCAGGACTTTAATGCTTTCGGCCGTATATTTTGTTTCTTTCATGGCTCTATCTTCTTGATAAAATGACGGGTTATGAGGGTCAAAATCTCATATAACCCAATGGGCATTTTCCAGGCTAAAATTATACAAAAAAACGGGTGTTTAGTAAAGCAAAATTTTAGGCCAAATCCACAATATTTTGTATCTTTGTGGCTAGGAAATCACAACTATTTGGGGTTCGGGGTCCAATAGACTTAGACGACGAAGCCGCGTCAGCTCTGGAGCAATTTTGACCCCATTATTTTTTATTTTTTCGTCCGAAAAGCCTGTTCACAAACAGGGCGAAAATAAACAGCGGGCCGTAAAAAGCAGCCGCGCCGACGGAAAAGCCGATGTTCCTTCCTTTCATCATTTCGATGCCCCAGCCGAACTGGTCCTCATTGATCAGATAGGTCCAGGTGGACGAAGGCCCTTTCATTCCCTCTGCATTTAGATCGATCGGGCCCTCCTTATTGATCAGGGGTTCAAGCGCCGCGACGACGGCATCCTCGACCTTGCCCCGTATCTCCATGAAGACCGCTGTCACAGATTTCATGAACTCATGGATGGGGGTCATTCCTCCCAGGCTGACCAGATGGATGCTCTCCCGCGTGTCGTTGACCCAGGCCAGGTGTTCGGACCAGAAGCGGTCGATATTGAAGAGCGCCACTCGCCTCTCCAGACTATCCAGCTGCGGCTGACCGAAGCGAGCCAGCCCCTTCTCATACAGCTCGGCGGCGATGCGGGAAAGGATGGGAGACGGATCTCTTGAGAAAAATATGCTCTCTCGCCAGGCGTGGATCGTCTGCCGCTGCAATTCCACAAGCGAAGAATACTTCCAGAGAGACTTCCGGATGTCGAAATTCTGGCCTTCGATGATACGCTGGGCTTGGTCAATCTCCTTGTTGATCAAGCCAAGGCCGAGGGCCTCCTGCCGCGGCTTGAGGTGATAGCGCTCAAAGTACATCTTGGCAAGGCCGTAGCGCTCGAAAAGATCGTCTTCCAGGCTGATGAAAAAGCGCGTCGAACCCGGATCGCCCTGGCGGCCCGCCCGGCCGCGCAACTGCTGGTCGATGCGGAGGCTCTCGTGGCGATTGGTGCCAATGACATACAGCCCGCCTAGGCCGACCGCCTTGCCGCGCTCCTTTTCATCAGCCCCGCCGAGCTTGATATCCGTTCCCCGGCCGGCCATGTTGGTGGAGATCGTGACGGCCCCCGGCAGTCCCGCCTGGGCGATGATGCTCGCCTCCAGCTCGTCATTCCTGGCATTGAGGACGTGGCAAGAGATTCCCGCCTTCTCCAAATCCAAGGCTAGCTCTTCGGATTCCTTAACACTTGCCGTTCCGACAAGGATTGGGCGTCCGGCGGCATGAACCCCGCTGATCTCGCGCACGAGCGCCTGCCGCTTCGCTTCTTTGTGGGTGAAGATCGTGTCCGGATGATCGATCCGGATGCTCGGCTGGTTCGGGGGAACGATCATGACATTCAATCTATAGAACTCCTTCAACTCTTCGGCGGACGGCCGCGCCGTCGCCGTCATTCCGCAGAGCTTGGGATAAAGACGGAAGAAATGCTGGAGGGTGATCGAGCCGAGGATCCGCCCTTCCGACTTTCGGACCAGGTTCTCCTTGGCCTCCACGGCCGCCTGAAGCCCGTCCGGCCAATGGCGATTGTCCACGACCCGGCCCGTGAATTCGTCCACAATCTCAATCTTTCCATTCCGGACGATGTAATCGACATCGCGGCAGAGCAGGGCTTGGGCATGGAGGGCGCAATAAAGAGCTTCCAGCAGTTGCTGATTTTTGGGGTCATAGAGACTGCCGCACCCGAGCACGGCTTCGACACGTTCCACCCCGGAATCCGTGAGGAAGACATTCCGGTGTTCGTTGTCCGTCTCATAATCCTTTCCTGGAGTCAGGGTTTTTGCAACCGCGGCCAAACGGCGGGCGTCCCAGGCCGCCCTGTCCTCGACACCGGAAATGACCAGCGGGATCCGGGCTTCATCGATGAGGATGGAATCCGCTTCATCCACGAGAGCCATGTGAAAAGGCCGGTGGACACGCTCCTCCTTTTGAAAGCAGATTTGGTCGCGGAGAAAATCAAACCCGGCCTCTTTCGCCGTGGCATAGGTTATGTCGCAGCCATAGGCTCGTCTTTTCTCCGCAGGGCTCATGCCCTCTTGAACACAGCCGACGCCGAGCCCCAGGAGTTTATAGATGGGACCCATCCAGGCGGCATCCCTGCGCGCCAGGTAATCGTTGAAGGTCAAGACATGAACGCCGCGGCCGGTCGATGCATGGGCATAAACCGCGAAGACTGCGGCCAATGTTTTTCCTTCGCCCGTAGGCAGCTCGGCGATTTTCCCCTGGGCCATGGCCAGCCCGGCGATCATCTGGACATCAAAAGGACTGAGGCCGATGGCCCGGCGGGAAGCCTGGCGGACCAGGGCGAACGCTTCGACCAGAAAATTCTCGAGCGGGACACCCGACCGAGCCTTGCCTGCGAGGCCGACGGATAAATCGCGCAGCCCGCTGTCCGGAATATGTTCGAGGTCGCATGCCTTGATGTCCCGGACGATATCCCGATATAAGCTGAGATCGGTCTCGGCGGAAATTCCAAGCGCGGTGTTGGCCAAGGCTTTTAATTTCAAAATCGGATGAACAGACTTCCGGTCCGTATTCGATTTGCTTTTATCTTTGCTCTGCATGAACAGCCTCCTTTTAAATTAAAGGAACACCGGAGAAGTTCAGTAAGATTGGGTTAAAAAGGAGGGCTTCTCGGAGAGGGCTGCCAGTTAAAACCCGACGGGGCCGATGTGAGGGCCGGAAAAACGGCCTTGGAGAAAAATATAAGGGAATAAAAGACGAAGACCATAATAAATAGGAGCAGCGGGGGGAAACAAAGGGCAAGGAAAAACAGCAAGGGAAAAAGGACATAGGAATGGCGGCCGGGGATCTTCAGAAAGTCGAATCTCAACATTTTTCCTGGCATCTTATTTTCCATAATAGCTCAGGAGGGCTTTAAGAGTCAACAAGGCGGGTGGCACGGCATGGGCTCTAAAATTTTGAAAGATCGCTTCATTTCCAGTATAATTTTCGCGGAAAGAGGATTCCATGCCGGCCAATCTAACCCCCCAATACCTGGAAGCCGAAAAGAAGCTGAAGACGGCCAAAACCCCCCAGGAAAAAATCGAGGTCCTGGAGGAAATGCTGGCCGTCATCCCCAAGCACAAGGGCACCGAAAAACTTCAGGCCCAGATCAAGACCAAGATCGCCAAAGCCAGGGATGAGCAGCAGAAAAAACCCTCTGCCAAGCACGGGCTAAGCTATATCGTCAACAAGCAGGGCGCCGGCCAGGTCATCATCATCGGGCCGCCTAACTCTGGCAAATCGATGCTCATCAAATTTTTGACGGGCGCGGAGCCCGAGGTCGGCGATTACCCGTTCACAACGCGGATTCCAGCCCCCTACATGCTGAAGTACGAAAACATCCAGATCCAGCTCGTCAACCTGCCTCCGCTCACGTCGGAGATCATGGAAAGCTGGCAGCTCGAGCTGATCAAAGTCGCCGATGCCGTGCTCGTCGTCGTGGATGTCTCGAGCACCGATTCGCCGGGCCTCCTCGAAACGCTTTTCGCCAGGTTGAAAGAAAAAAGGATCGAATTTCTCAGAGACGATGATGTCCCGCCGGACGAATCTCCCATGCCTATGTTCCGGAAAAGAGCGCTTCTTATCGCCAATAAAAAAGATTTGGATTCCCGCGGCGAGAATTTAGAAGCCTTAAAATTCTTTTTCGAAAACCAGCTGGCGGTCATCCCCGTCTCGGCGGCCCAGGGGGAAGGCTTGGAAGAGCTCAAAAAACAGATTTTCGCGCTTCTCCATATCATCCGAGTTTACAGCAAGGCGCCCGGAAGAAAGCCCGACCATGATGAGCCGTTTGTTCTGAAAAGGGGCTGCCGGGTCATCGATATCGCCCGGGCCATCCACAAAGATTTCGCGGAGAAACTCGCCTACGCCCGCCTCTGGCGCGAAGGGCAGTTCACCGGCCAGATGGTCCATCGCGACCAGCCGCTCGAGGACGAGGACATCATCGAGCTTCACATCTGAGCGCTATTCGTAAAACGCCTTTTTCAAAATCTCCAGATAATCATCGGCGCCGACGGTGCGCGGGTTGGAGGGGTTGGAATTGTTCTGATAGGACTTCCCGGCGATTTCGGCCAGCTGGTCGTCCTTGATGCCCAGCCCCTTAAAAGACGGAATATTCATGGATCGGGCTAATGCCTTGATCTTGTGAATGAGCCTCCGCGAGGCCGAGAGATCGTCCGGTTCCTCGATCCCGGCCAGCCGAGCGATGTCTGCATACCGTTTCGCGGAAACCGGCAGGTTGAACTCCATCACATGCGGCAGGAAGATCGCATTGGCGACTCCGTGGGGAATATCATAGAGCGCGCCGATCGATTCGGCGATGCAGTGAACCGCGCCGACATCAGAATTGCCGAAGGCCAGCCCGGCCAGCAGGCTGCCCATCATCATCCCTTCGCGGGCCGCTGGATTTCGCTCGATGTCCCTGTAAGCGTCTTCGATATGCCGAAAAACTTGCTTGAGCGCTTCCCGTGCGCAAAGATCCGTGACGAATGTGGCCGGCTTCACGGTGTACGCCTCGACGGCATGCGTCAAGGCATCGAGAGCGGTCGAGGCAACGAGAGAACGGGGCAGGGTGGTAAGCAAATCCGGGTCGACGAGCGCGACGGCCGGAAACATCAGCGGCCCTTTAATGCCCATCTTGAATTTCCGTTCTGTATGGGTAATGACGGCCACCCAGGTCACCTCGCTGCCCGTGCCGCAGGTGGTCGGAATGGCCAGAACAGGAAGCGGAGCGTCTTTATATTTGGCCCGGCCTTCATAATCCTCGATTTTTCCCGGATTTGTGGCCAAGAGGGCAACGGCTTTGGCCGCATCCAGAGCGCTCCCGCCGCCCAGCCCGATGATCAGGTCGGGTCTTCGCTCTCGCGCAAACTCCCCTGCCCGATTGACGGTTTGACTCCCCGGATTTTGTTCGACCTCGTCAAAAACAGGAATATCCGGAAGCTGGGCCAACGCCTTGCCGGCGAGGCCGGACCGGACGATTCCTTTATCTGTGACAAGCAGGGGATTTTCGGCCCTGATCTCCCAGTCGGCAACGTTTTTAAGTTGGGAAATCGCCCCTGATTCAAAAATGATCTTGGTCGGGGCATGAAATCTCATCTGAGCAGCGTTTGCGGCTTATTTCCGGAAGTTCAGCGAATCCTGGTTGGCCATATCAAGCACGGCCATGAACAGGAGCTGAGCCATGTCTTCAAGAATCTCCGGCGTGATCAGGCTGAGATTATCTCGTGTGTTGTGGTAGGCCGGAAGCGGTGAATAAAAGCCCTGGGTGCTGAAAGAGAGGGTCGGCACGCTCTTCCACATGAAACCGGCCGCATCAAGCCTTGGCCGGGCGATATTGGCCCAGTAGCTGGTGGACAGCTGGCGGTGGATGTATTTTTGATTATTTTTTTCGATGAATTCCCAGAACGCCGGATAATTTTTGCCGGCCGATGCCGAAATATGATCTCCGCTGCCGACACCGTCCATGTTGATGAAACCGATGGTTTTTTCGAGTGGAAAGATTGGGTGTTCACAGTAATATTCAGAGCCGATGACACCTTGCTCCTCGCCCCCGAAGGCAAGAAACATAACCGTCCGCCGTGGCTTGGCCGGGCTTTTGGTCATCGCCTCGGCCACGCCCAAGAGAACGGCCACGGCCGAAGCATTATCATTGGCACCCGGCATCAGCTCCCAGCAGCGGCCGACGTGATCGAGGTGACCGCCGATAATGATCACGTCGTCCTTGAGCTTCGGGTCGGAGCCGGGCATGATGCCGATTACATTATAGCCAATGCCCTCGGGATGATGCTCCGTAACATTCTTAATCGTAAAATTTTTTCCGGTGGCAAAAGATTGCGGCTTCAGCTCTTTCCTGATCTTATCTACAGTTTCTTTATAGGTCTTCCCCGTCCCGGCGAACACGTCGGCGACGACGGCATCGCCGACATGGCTGTAGATGAAGCCTTCGCGGTAGGAATTGTTGGGATTGGTAATCGGGCCGTAATTATAGATCATGCCCTTAGCACCGTGGGCGACTGCATTTTCCAGCTTATACTGATGAAACGAATAAGGCCGCCATTTTTTGAAGATGTCAAGATTCTGGTCAGGGGAAACGGGCACTTCCCTGTCCATGAGAAGGATCTTCCCCTTGACCTCCACACCCGCATAATCATCATAACCAAGCTCTGGGGCCGTGATTCCGTACCCGGCGTAAATCACGTCTGCGGTGATCTCGCCCGACCCCGACGTGCTGCCCGGAATAAACTCGTCCTCGTATTGATAATACTTTTTGATGACCCCGCCCTTGACGGGCATATTGAGAGTCAACTCCCCTCCCTTGAAAACGAGCGTATATGGGTTGGGATAAGCTTGAAGATATGTGCCCTTGTCGCCGGCCGGAGCAATTCCCCATCTCTTTAAAAGTGACACCACCCACTCGGCGCAGGCATTGTATTCGGCGGTGCCGGTGAGCCGTCCGCCGTATTTTTCCGAGACCATCTCTTTGACATAATCCAAGAGCGTATGGCTCGAGATGGAATGCATCACATTCAGGATTTTCTGTTCCTCCGAAAGCTCGGGCCCCCGTCCCTGCGGCTGGGCGTGGAGAACCGATGCGCTCAGGAAGCAGCCAAGAATGATTAGCGAAAAGAGCCTTCTATTTTTCATCCTCATCTCCTCTTTTAAAATCTATAGGCGATGCCGCCCCTCAAGATAAACCCATCCCAGAATGCGGCTTCTCCGATCAGGCTGAGATTGTCGGCGACCCTTCCCTTGACGCCGACGCTGAGCTGGAAAAACGGAACGAACCAAAATGGAATGCTGAGGACCTTCCCTTCGCTTGCGGCATCTTCGCCCATCTTGTCTTTCACGGCCTTCAGGGTTTTGGTCCCGGATTCCTCGAAATGCACTGAACCCTCGCCGGCCTTGAGTAAATCGCCCTGGACGTCGTAATTGAGCGTCCCTTGATCGAGATAACGGCCCGAGCCGTAACCGACGCCCATGGCGATATAAGGATGAACATCCCATTCAGGCTCGATCTCCCAACGGAAATTCACATGAAAAGACCAGGGCGCTAATCGAAAATCGCCCGTGCCCTGTCCGCTGAAAGAGGCCGGCTTCGTGATTCCCCCCTCCGGAATATCCAAGGAAACGTCTGCCTTGGCTTGGCTGACTTTGACCGTCATGGAGGTCCTTTCCAAAGAGAGGCCCAAGCTAAACGACCCCTTTTCGCCGGCCGGATACCAGCGGATTTCAAAGCCGAAATTGCTGCCGCTCGAATCCAGGGCCAATGATGTCGAAGCCGAATTTTCCACCAATCCGGGATTTTCCTGCCTGGCCAGGTTCAACATCTGATTCTTCAAGGCATCGCTCAGAGCCGATTCCAGGAGGCCTTTCACCAGGTTGATGCTCCAAGAGGAATAATGAAAGCCGAGCTCGATCTTTCCCTTGACCTCAAAAGCGGGACTGTTTGGGACGAATAAATAGAGAAACCCGGCCATAACACACACGCTGCGCATTTTCTTCATGAGTTGCTCCCCCACTATGTAAGCACAATTCCCCGTGATTGACAACCTCAGGGACGCTCGGCCTCCCTAACCGGGAGAACTTTCGGCTTCCTTTTTTCGTAAGAATAAAATATAAATGGACTATCCAAAGGAGGTTCCATGCCCAGAAAAATTCTTAAGCAGACCGTCCCTGGCGTCTGCCTTTTTCTTTTGATCTCTCTCCAGGCCCAGCTGACACCGCAAGAAAGCCTGCACCGGGTCTGGGCCGTGAAAGACTGTCGGATTCTGTCCTTATCGGGTCCGGCGGTCGAAAAAGGCAACATCATCATCCGCAACGGCCTGATCGAAGCCGTCGGGCCGAACATCCCTATCCCTCCCGATGCCGAGGTCATCGACGGCGCGAAGCTCGCGGCCTGGCCGGGCTTCACCGACGCCCTTGGCCAGTCGCTCCTCAAATGGCCGGAAGAGAAATTCGACGCGGCCAAGATTTATTCCGGCGACTTCACGGACAAGGACAAAGGCATCACCCCCGAGCTGAAGGCCTTTGACCTTGTCAATCTGGGAAAAGCTGCCATTGAAAAATATCACACGCACGGCATCACGGCCGCCGAGGTCTTGCCCGACAAGGGAGTGTTGACGGGACAGGCCTCCTTCTTCTCGCTCGGCGCTCCCGATAAAAACAAGGCCCTTCTCTTGAAAGAAAACGCATTCGGCATCGGGTTTTCGCCGGCCAGCTTTCTCGTCTATCCAAATTCCCTGATGGGCGTTGTCGCCTATCTCCGTCAAGCGTTCAGCGATGCCTCTTATAATGCCCTGGCAAAATCGCGCTGGCAGAAGGAGATGAGGGGGAGCGAACGCCCGGATTACAACGGCCAGCAGGAGATCCTGGCCGGTTATGCGGCCTCCAAGAAATCCTTCATCTTCCTCTGCCGGAACCAGCACGATATCCGCCGCGCCCTCTCTCTCGCGGACGATTGGAAGATCGATTTTTTCATCGCCGACTTGGGGAGCGAAGCGTCGCTGGTCATTCCGGAGCTAAAAAAATCAAAGGCCAGAGTGCTGTGCACGGTCGCTTTCAAAGCCCCCGGGACGAGCCTTTCTTCTCAGCTCGGCAAAGAGCAACGCGAAAAGGCCGAGAAAGACATCTATCCAAAGAACCCGGCTAAGCTGGCAGAAGCTGGAATTCCCTTCGCTTTTTCATCGCTCGGCACGGACGATCCGAAGAGCTTCATCGAAGGCATACAAAAAGCGGTCGAGGCCGGGCTTCCGCGTGAAAAAGCCCTGGACGCCTTGACCGGGGCCCCGGCCCTTTTCTTCGGGCTGGATAAAGCCCTGGGGACCATCGAGCCCGGAAAAATCGCCAATCTGGTCCTGGCCACGGGCGACCCATTGACCAAAGACGCAAAAACCAGATACGTCTTTGCCGACGGCCAGAAGTTCGAGCTCAAAGAAGCCAAGGCCAAGGAAGGCGAAAAGCCGGCCGTCAATGTCTCCGGGAAATGGGAGCTCTCTGTGGAAGGCGGCCTGAAGCTGACCGTGGAGTTCACGCAGGAAGAAGGGGCGCTTTCCGGCAAGATGACGACGCCCTTCGGCGCCTTCGATTTTACCGGCGGCACGGTTTCCGGGAAGGAGGTTTATTTCGAAATGAACATTACCGTCGGCGGGCAGCAGCTGGACCTCTACTTTTCCGCGACTGTCGAGGGCGACACCATGCGAGGCTCCGTCGTGCAAGGAACCCAAGGCTCTGCAGAATTCACGGGAAAAAGGATTCCTTAAGGAGCAAGGAGAAAAACCATGAAATCAAGAATGATCATCCCATTGGCTGCTCTGCTCATCGCTCTGGCCACTCTCTCACAGGCCCGGCCGACGGCGAAGGGCCTGCTTCTGAAAAATGGAAACGTCCTCACCATTAGCGGCGGCACGATCGCGGGTGGAGACATCCTGATCGAAGGAAAAACAATCGCCAGAATCGGTAAAAATATCGCCGCTGGTCCCGCGACCGAGGTCATCGACCTCAAGGGAAAATGGGTCATGCCGGGGATTATCGACTCTCACTCCCATATCGCCATCGAGGGCAACGTCAACGAAATGGGAGACCTCATCACCGCCGAGGTCGATGTCAAAGACGTCCTCAATCCCGAGGACATCAATATTTTCTATGCTCTGACCGGCGGTGTGACCTCGATCCATACGATGCACGGCTCGGCCAATCCGATCGGCGGCCGCGGCATCGTCCTTAAATTGCGCTGGGGCGGAAGCGCCAGGGACCTGATCTTTGAGGGGGCCCCGACGACGAGCAAATGGGCCCTCGGAGAAAATCCCAAGCAGTCCAACATGACGGGACCGGGCCGCGCCCGCTATCCGAAAACGAGGATGGGCGTCGAAGCCGCAATTCGGAAAGAATTCGAGGACGCCAAGCAATATGTGCGCGAGTGGGACGAGCACAATCGAAAGCTCAAGGACAGCCAGGCCGGCAAGGGAAAAAAGCCGCTTCCCCTTCCGCCCAAAAAGGACTACCGGCTGGAGGCCGTCGCGGACATCCTGAAGGGCAAAGACTGGGTGCGCTGCCACGCCTACCAGTCCGAGGAAATGCTTTCCATCATGCGCCTGTGCAAAGAATATGGCGTAAAGCTAGTTTGCTTCGAGCACGGCCTGGAAGGCTACCGCATTGCCAACGAGCTGGTGCAATATGGGGTGGCCGTCTCGACCTTCGCCGATTCTTGGGCCTACAAATGGGAAGCGTTCGGGACCCTGCCCCATTCCGCCGCGCTAATGGCCAAGCGCGGAGTCCTCGTGGCGATCAATTCGGACGACGCGGAGCGGATGAGGCGCCTGTTCAATGACGCCGCGAAGACGGTGCGCTTCGGCGGGCTGACGGAGCTCGAAGCCTTGAAAACGCTGACCATCAATCCGGCGATCATCTTGGGCATCGAAAAATACACGGGGACGATCGAGACAGGTAAGGATGCGGACCTGGCCGTGTTCAGCCGCCACCCGCTGGACCCCTATACGGTCTGCGAGATGACCCTGGTGGACGGCAAAGTCTACTTCGACAGGGCCAAATATCTCGACGACCGGATCAAAGCCGAAGCAGAGAAAAAGAAAAAAGAGGAAGACGCCAAAAAAGACAAAGACAAGAAAATCGGAGTGGAGGAATGACCATGAGGAAATGCACAATTCTTCTGTTAGGACTCTTCGGCATCGGACTTTTCGCACCGGCCCAGACCAGCCCAAAAATTCTCATCAAGAACGGAACGATCATTCCGGTGAGCGGGCCTATCCTTGAACACGGCAGCCTTCTTGTCGAAAACGGGAAGATCGCCGCTTTGGGCAAAGATGTCCCGGCCGCGGACGGCGCCCTTGTCATCGATGCCACCGGGCTCTACGTATATCCGGGCTTTATCGACGGCTTTTCCCATTTCGGCCTTGCCGAGATCGGCGCCGTCGCCAGCACGGTCGATATCCGGGAGATGGGCAAGGAAAACCCGGAGGTTCGGACGGCCTGGGCGATCAACCCCCACTCGGTCCATTTCGGCACGTCGCGAATCAACGGCACTACTGCGGCGCTCGTCGCGCCGCAGGGCGGCACATTCCCGGGAATGACGGCCTTGGTCAAGATGGACGGCTGGACATTTCCAGAGATGCAAGTCAAGGAAGTTGCGACATCGATGATCAATTTTCCTATCACTCCGCGTCCGCCCGCGGAAGGGGTTAGTGCCCAACAGGAAACGAAGGTTGACGTCACCTCCAAGCTGGTGGAGAAAATCAAGGATTATTTGAATGAAGCCCGTCGCTATCTCCAGCTGAAAAAAGCGGCCGCTGAAAACACTGGGCTGCTGCCGCCTCCGCCGGACCCCAAGTATGAAGCACTGGCACCGGTCCTGGACGGGACGCTTCCCGTCATTATTTCCGTGGAAAAGGCCAAGGACATCGAACTCGCCATCAGGTTCGTCCAGGAACAGAAGCTCAAGGCCATCTTCCGGGGATGTGCCCAGGGGTTCAAGGTTGCCGATAAGATCAAAGCCGCCGGAATCCCGGTCATCATCGACAGCCTGTATGTGGGGCCATCAGAGCCCGAGGACGGCTATGACGCCCCCTATCGCAACGTGGTCGAGCTGGCCAAAGCCGGCGTGACGATTTGCTTCTCGTCCGGAGAGGACCCGGCGCTCGGGAAAGATCTGACCTATCATGCGGCCAAGGCCGTGGCCTTCGGGCTGGACCGAAACGAGGCCATCAAGGCTTTGACGATCAATCCGGCAAAAATCTTCGGCGTGGAATCGCGCATGGGAACGATCGAAACGGGAAAGGACGCCGACCTGTTCATCACGACGGGCGACCCGCTGGACGCAAAATCCAACGTCAAGCATCTTTTCATCAATGGCAGGCACACCGATATGGTGAACTGGTGGGAGAGCCTCTACAAGAAGTGGACCTCCCGCCCGATCAAATAAAACGAAGAGCGCGGCCCATTGATTTGGAGGGATGATTCTGCTATCTTCAGTCCTTCCGGCCGCTCTCAGGCTTGAAGGAGGAGGATACGATGCTTGAAAAACTTCTGTGCAGCCTGTTGGCCCTGGGCCTGTTTTCTGTTCTTTCGTCTTCCGCCGATGCCCAAGCCAATCCCACCGTCCTCATGAAAACGAGCAAAGGGGACATCACCATCGAGCTCGACCTTGCCAAAGCGCCCATCACGGTGAAAAATTTTCTGTCGTATATCAACGATAAATTCTACGACGGGACGATCTTCCATCGTGTCATCAAGGGTTTTATGATCCAAGGAGGCGGGTTGACCGCCGATTACACGGAAAAGCCCGCCAGGCCGCCGATCAAGAATGAATCGGGGAACGGCTTGAGCAACCTGCGGGGGACGATCGCCATGGCCCGCATGGACGATCTGAACAGCGCCACCTGTCAGTTTTTCATCAACCATGTGGATAATCTCTCACTGGACGAATCAAAATACGCGGTCTTCGGCAAAGTGATCAAGGGCCTTGACGTGGTAGACGCCATCGCTGCAGTGCCGACCGGCACGGTCAAGGGCTATGGAGACGCGCCGCGGCAGCCGGTCACGATCATATCGATCCGCCGGATCGAGAGCAAATAAGCAGAAGGCTTCTCTTTTTCTCCATGGCAGAGAAATTGTCCCCTTCCGAAAAAAGATCGGGGCTCGGCGATACGATTTTCGCTTTTTTCCATCTCCTTCTCCTGATCGCGGTCATCATCTACGCCGTCGCATCTCTCGTCCAGGGAAATGGACTTCGTTTTGCCGTTATCATGGCCTGCCTGGTCCTCTATTACTTCCTCGTTCTCCACAAGCCCGTGCTCAAGGAAATCCGAAGAAAACGGGAGCTGAAATCTTCTCCGCCGCAAAGGAAGTCCTCCAAGATGCCCTAGGATGAAAAAAAAGAGGCTGCGGCTCGGAATCGCGGGGGGACTTTTCCTGGCGCTCGTCCTTGTCTCTGTCTACTTCCTTTTTCAAAAAAGGGCTCCGGAACCGGTTGTCTCACAGGTCAGCGTCTCGCCCGCTCCACCGCAATCTCCGCCCCTTAAAGTCAGCCGGGAAATCGTCAAAAAGGGCCAGACCCTTTCGGACATCCTTTCCAAATACAATTTCACGCGGGCGGACATTCACCAGCTCACAGAGGACATTCAACCTGTCCTGAATATGAAAAAGATTATTGCCGGCCATGAGATGCGTTTGTATTCAGAATTGGCCGGCAAGATCCAATCCATCGAATACAATATGGATGAGAGCCGCTACGTCGTCATCACTCCACAAGGGGGTCACTTCCAAGCATCCATCAAGGAATTTTCCTTCGAAACAAAAATCTCATGGATCGGGGCGACCATCGAGGACAACCCGATCAATGCCGTTCAGCAAAGAAACGAGCAGGTCCAGCTCGCCCTGTCCATGGCCGAGATCTTCGCCTGGGACATCGATTTTTACACCGAGTTGCGCAAGGGCGATTCGTTCCGGATGGCCTTCGAAAAAAAATTCCTGGATGGAAAATTTTCCGGCTACGGCGAGATCCTGGCCGCCGAGTTCATCTGCCAGGGCAAGACCTTCCAGGCCTTCCGCTTTGTCTATCCGGACACGAAAAAGGCCGATTACTTCGACGCAGGAGGAAAATCGCTCCGCAAGGAGTTTATGAAGTCGCCCCTCCCCTATGCCCGAATCACATCCCGCTTTAGCTACCGCCGTCTGAATCCCATCCACAAGGTCTATCAAGCGCACTACGGCGTGGATTATGGGGCGCCGGTCGGATATCCCGTCCGGGCCACGGCCGACGGAACGGTCACTTTTACAGGATGGAACGGAGGCGCGGGCCGGATGGTGAGGATCCGCCACAAAAACAGCTACGAAACCATGTATCTTCACCTGCAGCAGATATTGGTCAAGGTCGGAGATCGGGTGAGCGGAGGGCAGGACATCGGGACGGTCGGTTCCTCGGGAGAATCCACAGGGCCGCACCTGGATTACAGGATCAAACAGGGAGGGAGCTACATCAACCCGCTGTCGCAGAGATTTTCGCCCATCGAGCCACTCAGGGTTGAATTCAAGGACGCTTTCGGCCAGGAGGTCAAGAAAGATCTGGTCCTGCTCGATGCCCCCTTCTTCTTCTATTCAATTCTGTGTCGCCGATAAGAGAATTTGACTATTAGTTTTTTATGGTTCCGTTTTCTTTCTTGACAGCCGCACCGCCGCCAGGGCCGCCCGATGTTGCAGATGAAGTATTCACCGAACTCCCGGATGATGCGCCCTGCCCTACAGAGCCTAAAGATCCTGAAGATCCGGACATATATCCTCCGTCAGAACTCCGAAGAGGTCCATAGCTGCTGGTTAAAGAAGGCTTATCGGCACTGAAGCTGTCCTCGTTCTTTATGACGCCGCCCTTGGCCGTACTGCCGCTGGAACTCGAGGATGTTCCAGAGCTCGTGCTTGCCGAGCTCCCGGATGAGCCGCTTGAGCCGGAAGATCCGCTGCTGGATCCGGAGGCGCTTCCGGAACCGAAGCTGCCGCTGCTCGAAGAACCCCTGCTGGGCTCATACATTCTCCAGTTGGAGGAAATGCGGAGCTGCGGGCAATAAACCTCATTGGTCATGCTTGAATAACGAATATCCACGCCGAGCTTTTGGGCGACTTTCATATCCGGATTCCAATCGTGGGATCTTATAAGGGCTGTCGGGCCGGGCACCAACGATCGGATCACTCCAGGGAAAGGCCGCTGCGGCGATTTGGACGGGGCAGCTCCAGCTCTGGCAATCTGGACGTTTGGGGAAGGTCCGGCGTTCCGGATCTCTATGAATTTCCCATCCTGCCTCTGCGCCGCGGCCGTATACGTGGAAGATTCCCATACGCTCTTGGGAGCGATATTCAGGACCATTTTCTGCGGGGCCTGAGACGGCAGTGCCTCGAGCATTTTCATCAACGAGTCGAGCTGCACGACTTTGCCCTGGAGTTGGGGGTCTTTCAGGTCACTGCTCTTCACGACGACAGCCGACCTGCCCAGGGTCTGGAGCGAGCTCAAGGCGTTTTCATCGCCTTTTTTCAGCGCCGCGAGGAGTGTCTTGTAAACCCCTTTCATATCCTTGGGTATTGAGTACCGAGACGCGGACGGCTTCTTCAACTGGTCTCTGCTCACTGTGTATAGGGTCCTGCGGGAAGGCGTCCCCACTCCGGTTCCCCAAGAAGGGCCGCCTTGATAATAATAGGGGTACCAACCGAAGGCATAATCATAAGGTGAATAACCATACATTCCCCACATATAACCCGAATCATAGAACCACATCCAGTCCCAAAAGGACCACGGCCGCCATGCATACATACCGCCGTACCCGAAGAAGGCCCAGTCCACCCACGCGGGCGCAAACGCCGAGCCGGGGATCCAGAACCAGCCTTTTTTCTCGTCCCATTGCCAGACGCCGAGGTGATAAGGAACCCAGCCCCACGGCTCATCCGGAACCCAATACATCTGACTGCCATAGGAGGTCCAATGCCCGAAAATGTAAGGCTGCCAGCCCCAGGGATACATTTGGTGATTTATAAAGGGCCGCCATATATATCCGTACAGCTCATCATAGAGCCATTCGCCGTAATGACTTCCATATTTCTGGGCAAAATAATACACGGCCCAGGGCAGCTTCTGGATGGGCTTGGGGAGCGTGCTTTTCCCCTCGTGAAGCGCCTGGAAATCTTCGTTGATCGCCTTGTTCCAGGCTTCAAAATCCGTGTTTTCGATATAGGGCCGGAAGGCGAACGTGTTGTCCGGAGAAATCGCCAGCTTCTCATATTTGCCAACGATCTGCTCCTTCTGGTTTTGCAGGTCGGGTCCGTAGAGCACATAGGCCTTGCCGTATTTGACCTGGATCTCCCAGCTCGAATCTTCCCCCAGCGCCATCATGGCGACCGTGTTATGAGCGAACTTGACAGAAGCATTCGGCGTGAAGATCTGGAACATCTCTTTTGAATTGTACTGCTTGTACATGACATAGACTCCGCCCGCCCTGAGGACGAGGTTGGAAAGTTTTTTATTGGAGCTTAAGCTCTTGGCCAAAATGGTTTCGATCTTCAGGCGCGTGTTGTAATCCAGGCGGATGATGGTGCCGTTGTCGAACTGGATTTCGCAGCGGCGGGCATCAAATGTTTGAACCGTATCGCCGGGCCCCAGAGGGAAGTTTAAGACTGCCGGTTCAGGCACAGGGTTCCCTTCTCGCAGGACGATCGGGTCCTTCCCCTCGTTCTTGGTATCCACGAAGCTGATGTGGCCGTAGTAAAATTCCTCCGGGCCGTTGACGACTTTATAATTGTCCTGGGCTGGAACGAGAGAAACCAGCGATAAGAAGAGACCCACCAAAACAATGACTTTTAAACCCTTTTGCGTCATGGCTGTTCTCCTTTTCATCGGATTCATTATAATACAAATGCGAAATCCATGCCAATCTTATCAAGGCTTAAGGCCTGTTGCCCATCCTGTCGAAATGTCCTGAATCCAGGACAGGTGTACCCAATTTTTTCTGCCAAGAAGGTTGCTTCTCAACGGGGCATCAATTAAAATGAATCCGGCTCATAAGGCCGAGACATGAAAAAATTCCGCAATCCCGTCCCCACGGTGGATATCATCATCGAAGTGAAAAAGCCGACAGGAAAAGAGGGCATCGTCCTGGTCAAGCGAAAAAATCCGCCCCACGGCTGGGCCCTTCCGGGGGGTTTTGTTGACTATGGAGAATCTTTAGAAAAAGCCGCGGTCCGGGAAGCAAGGGAGGAGACTTCTCTTCAAGTTGACCTCCGGTATCAGCTCCATACGTACTCCGCACCCGACCGCGATCCCCGCCAGCACACGATATCCACAGTCTATGTGGCCAGGGCAAAAGGCGTGCCAAAAGCCCAAGACGATGCAAAAGAGATCGGCATATTCACCAGGAGGGAAGTTCGTTTTCCCCTGGCTTTTGACCATCAAAGAATTTTGCAGGATTATTTCCGCTCGAAAAAAGGAAGAAGAGCGGCTGGAAAAGGAGCCTAGACGAGGACAATGACGGAGAACCATACTAAAGATAAAGACCGCCCCCAGGACATGAAGCTCAAAGAGTTGATCAGCGTTTGGGGTCCGGCAGAAGCAGAAGTCATCAAGAGTTTTCTCGAAAGCCAGGGAATACTCTGTTTAACCCGAGGCCAGATCATCCACTCGATGTATCCCTTTCTATCGGACGGGCTGGGCGAAACAAAAATTTTCGTCCCCGAAAAGGATTTTGAGACGGCCAAGAAACTCATAGAAAGCCGGGTTGAAGACCTGCCCGAATAAAAAATTTGAGCTTCAATAAATCCCGGGCGATTTTTTCAAGCTATAAATTGTAGTATTTCGTCTCTTTTCCCCCATATTTAGGACTCAAAATTTCTTCGATCTTTTTTGTGTTTTTTGCTTGACTTTTGAATATTTCTCTCGTATATTTGAACCAAAAATGGGAAGAAACGGGACGAAATGGGAAATTTGCTAATAGGAAGTCAGAAAGCCAGGCTCGACAAGAGCGGCCGGATCAAGATCCCCGAGAAGTTCAGGACCGCTATCGAAGAGCAATACGGCAAAGAGCTCTATATCACTTCTCTCCAGGATGAATTCATCCAGATTTTTCCCCTTCCTGTCTGGGTGGAAATGTCCAACCCGCCCCATAGGACCATGACCTATCCGGACCCGGACTTCCAGGAATTTTGGCGCCAGGCCCATGCCAAAGGAATGTCCGGGGAAATCGACGCGAAAGGCCGCGTCCTAATCAGCCCGAAACTCCGGGAAAAGGCCGGCCTTGAGAAGGAAGTCGAGGTCGTCGCCATGCACAACTATCTTGAAGTCTGGGACAAAAACCGGCTCATGGCAAAAATTGAAACAAAGCCGCTGAACTACGACGACTTCAAACGGATTTCTAAGCTCATGTCGGATAGGAAGGCGGAATGAGCGAGAAAAAGCATCTCCCCGTCCTGCTCGAAGAGACCCTGCATTACTTGGATATCGAAAGAGCCGGAGTCTATATCGACTGCACGGTCGGGCTGGCCGGACATGCTTCGGAAATCCTCAAAAGGAATCTCAAGGCCAGGCTCATCGGCTTCGACCTCGATGAGCAATCCCTTCTCAAGGCCAGAGAGGTTCTCCGGCCTTATGCCGGCCGGGTTGAGCTCTATCATTCGGACTTCCGGTATATCCCCGAGCTTGGTCTGGATTTTTCCGAGGTCCGGGGCGTGCTCATCGACTTCGGATTCTCTTCTTTTCAGCTCGACTCACCGGAACGCGGTTTCAGCCACTCGCTCGAAGGTCCTCTGGACATGCGGATGGATTTTCGGAACAAACTGACCGCCGCCAAAATCCTCGAGAAGTATTCCGAGGCGAAGCTGGCCCACGTCTTTCACGAATACGGAGAGCTCAAGCAGGCCAATAAGTTGGCCAGGGCCATCGCCTCCCGGCGCCGGTCCCAAAAAATCGAAAGCACGACCCAACTCCGCCGGATTGTGGAAGACGTCTGCCGTTGGCGGCCCCAGGCGGGAAAAATCCATCCGGCCAGCAAAGCTTTCCAGGCGCTGCGCATCGAAGTGAACCAGGAACTCAGGGGCCTGGAAGGATTTCTGGAGCAAACGGCCCATCTCGTTCCGCCGAAGGCCAGGCTGGTCGGGATTTCTTTTCATTCGCTCGAAGATAGAATCGTCAAACATACATTCATTCGTCTGGCCCGGCCCGACGACGGGCAGGGGATCCTCGAGGTCCTGACCAAAAAGCCCGTGATGCCGACGGCCGAGGAGACCAGCCGCAACTCAAGGGCTCGCTCAGCTAAATTGAGGGCGGCGGAAAAGATACCCCATGGTCCACAAAAAGCGCACTAAGAAAGAGATCGTTCTAGGCGCCTTGGCCAGCCTCATGATCGTCCTGACCTTGACGTTTTATCTCTGGCACATTACCGAAAATACCCGTCTCGGATACGCCATCGGCAGTTGCGAAAATGAACTCAAAACCCTCCAGGAGGGGGTTCAGAAACTGGAAGCCAGAAAAGCCGCTCTGCTCTCCCTGGAAAGAGTCGAAAAAATCGCCAGGGAAGAACTGGGCCTGGCCGAGCCGCGCGCGGACCAGGTTATCTACGAGGATTTCTAAACGAAGGCCATGAATTTCACGACTGACCTATACCGGAAAAAAACCCGCAAGAGGACGCGGATCCTGGGGTTTCTGATGGCGGTCTGGGTTTTTGGGATTTTTATCCGCCTGATCGATCTCCAAGTTTTCCGCCACTCCCGGCTCAAGGCCCAAGTGATCAAGCAAAACCAGGATATCACCCGGATCCTCCCAAAACGAGGCACGATCTACGACCGCAACGGCAAAATCCTGGCCCGGAGCGTTCCGGTGCCGTCCGTGTTTTACTCGCCGCCGGCCGAGGAAACGATCGGCCTGCAGATGGAGACTATTCGCAAACTCGAGGGAATCCTGAGCTTGAGCGCGAAAGACCTCGAGAAGATCAAGACCAGGCTTCAGAAAAAATCCTCGTTCGTCTGGATCAAGAGAAAAGTGGATGCCGCGCAGGCCGAGCGGGTCAAAGCCCTGGGGCTGAACGCCATCGATTTCCTGGACGAACCCAAGAGGTTCTATACCCAGGGATCGCTGGCCGCCCATGCCCTGGGCGGCGTGGATATCGATGACAAGGGACAGAGCGGCATCGAGTTGACGTACGATGAAGTGCTCCGGGGGAAAGAAGGAGAATCGCTCATCCTCAGGGATGTCAAGCGCAGGGAGTATTACTCCGAGGTCCTCAAAGCGCCCGAAAGCGGAAAGGACATCACCCTGACCATCGATGAAACGATCCAGTATTACGCACAGAAGGAACTGGAGAAAGCGGTCCTCGAGAACCGTGCCAACTGGGGCACCGTGATCATCTCTGTGCCGGCCACGGGCGAGATCCTGGCCATGGCCAGCGTTCCTTCGTTTGACCCCAATTCCTATCCGCCGCCTTCACCCCAAGACGAGATGAACCGTGCGATCCGCTTTAATTTTGAGCCGGGATCGACCTTCAAGATCGTGACGGCGTCGGCGGCCCTTGAGAACCGCCCCGTATCCCTGAATGAGATCTTTGATTGCAGCGAAGGGTCGATTGCCGTCGCCGGAAGCCCGATCCGTGACCATCAGAAATTCGGCCTCCTAACCTTCCCCGAAGTCGTCATTCATTCCTCCAACGTGGGCATGATCCAAATCGGGCAGCGCATCGGGTCGGACGCGCTTTTGCGCGCCGTTCAGGCTTTCGGCTTCGGCCGGAAAACCGGGATCGACCTTCCTGCCGAAGAGTCAGGCATCCTTCCGAACTGGAGCAAGCGCACGCTGCCGGCACTCTCGATCGGGTATGAGATCTCCGTCACCGCCATCCAGATGCTCCAGGCCATGAATATTATCGCCAACCGCGGCACGTTGGTCCCTCCGAAAATCGTAAAAGCTGTCCAGGGCGTGCCGGTGAGTCCGCGCCAAGACCCGAGGCTTACCGCGCCCGTGATTTCCGAAAAAACGGCCCAGCAGTTGATCCGGATCCTGGAGCGTGTTGTCCTTGAAGGAACCGGCCGGGCGGCATGGGCCAACGGCTACTCGGTCGCGGGAAAAACAGGAACGACGCAAAAATTCGACCCCGAGCTCAAGGCTTATTCCTCCACAAAACACATCGCTTCTTTCGTCGGGTTTGTCCCGGTCGAGACACCGATGATCTCCATGATCGTCGTCCTGGACGAGCCCCAAAAAGGCGAGCACTACGGGGGCCAGGTCGCCGCGCCCGTTTTCAAGGAGATTGCCGGCCGCGTGCTCCGTTATGGCCATGTTTATCCCCAAAAAAGCCTTGAACGGGCATCGGTGACGGCCAAACTCTGGAAAGATAAAGAACGATGAAGCTGAAAGACATCATCCGGGACGTTCCTCTCCTCTCTTTCCAAGGAGAGGAGAAGGCAGAGATCCGGGGCATTACCTACTTCTCCAAGGAAACCCAGCCCGGCTACCTCTTTGCCGCTTTAAAAGGCGAAAAAAAAGACGCCCACGAGTTTGTCAAAGAGGCCCTGCGCAAAGGGGCGGTCGCCGTCCTCTCCGGCAGGCCAAAGCCAGCCAAGGTCGCGGCCAGCTGGATCCAAGTGTTCGATGCCAGGGAAGCGCTGGCGCTGTGCTCGGCGAATTTCTACGGCCTCCCTTCCCAGCAGATGAAGCTGGTCGGCATCACGGGCACCAAAGGCAAAACGACCATCACCTTCATCCTCGAGGCCATTCTCCAGAAAGCCGGATTCGCCCCGGGCGTCATCGGCACCATCAACTATCGCGGGCCGAATTTTTCGTTTGAAGCCCAGCGGACGACGCCGGAAGCGCCGGACCTGCAAAGAATGCTCAAGGACATGCTCGACCGCGGCGTGACCCACTGCCTGATGGAAGTCTCATCGCATGCCCTGGACCTGAAGCGCGTCTGGGGGATCAGTTTCAACGTCTCCGTTTTCACAAACCTCAGCGGCGAGCACCTCGACTACCATCATACGATGGAAGATTATTTCGCCGCCAAGAAAAAACTGTTTTTCCTCAATTCCAAAAAGAGGACCGCCGTCGTCAACGAAGACGACCCCTGGGGCAAGAAGCTCATCAGCGAGCTGCCCATGAGCACGATCACCTTCGGGCTCGAGCCCCATGCCCTTGTCCGCGGCGAAAAGTACAGGCTGAACGGCGTCGGGCTCGAAGTGCTGGTGAAATATCCGGGGGGTCAGACGACCATTGCCTCGCCCCTCTCCGGGAAGCATAACCTGTACAATATCCTGGCCTCGTTTGCCGTGGCCCTGGCCTTGAATATCCCGCCCCAGGCCATCAAAGACGGCATCGCTTCGCTCGACCGCATCCCCGGCCGCTTTGAGAAAATCGAGAACAGCCTCGGCCTGAACATTTATATTGACTACGCCCACACCGACGCCGCTTTGAAAGGCCTGCTCGAAACAGTGCGGGAGCTCAAGCCCAACCGCATCCTGCTCGTCTTCGGCGCGGGTGGCGACCGGGACAGGTCGAAACGGGCACGCATGGGAGAAGTGGCGGGCCTCTACGCCGACTGGATCTTCCTGACCTCCGACAATCCGCGCTCCGAGGACCCCCTGGCCATCATCCGAGAAATCGAGCAGGGCGTCCGCAAGACGGGAACAAAAAAATATAGCGTCGTGCCCGACCGGTACCAGGCGATCGAAAAGGCCCTTTCTTTTGCCAAAAAAGGCGACACCGTCCTGGTCGCCGGGAAAGGGCACGAGAGCTACCAAATTTTGAAGGACAAGGTCATTCCCTTCCATGACGGCACCGTCATTCGGGACATTCTCAAGAAGATGGGATCGGATTGACCATGGTCGAGCTGCGCGCGGACCAAGTGGCCGAAAAGATCGAGGGGAGGCTCGTCCAGGGCCCGCCGTCCCTCACCTTCCGCGAGTTCAACATCGACTCGCGCCTGACCAAGCCCGGCGAGCTTTTTTTTGCCCTTGTCGCCCGGCGCAACGGACACGACTACATCCCTGCCGCAGCCGAACGGGGAGCCAAGGGCGCCGTGATTTCCCAGGATATCGATGTCCCCGACCCCGGCTTCGCCTTGATCCGGGTCCGGGACACACAAAAGGCCCTTCAGATTCTGGCCAAAAAAGTCCTGGCCGAACATCCCCTCAAAGTCGTGGGAATCACCGGGGGCATCGGCAAGACGACGACCAAAGAATTCACGGCCGAGCTGCTGGGCCCGAATTTTGAGGTGTTGAAATCCGAGGGGAATTTTAACAACCAGCTCGGCCTGGCCTTAACCCTTTTGCGCATTGAAAAGCGCCATCAGGCGGCCGTGCTGGAGATGGGGATGAACGCTCCCGGAGAGATCAAGGCCTTGACCGCCATCGCCCCTCCCGACATCGCCGTCATCACTAACATCACTCCCGTTCACCTGGAATTTCTCAAGACGATGGAGAATATCGCCTTGGCCAAAAAAGAGATCCTGGACGGCCTGAGCAAAAACGGGATCGCCGTTCTCAACGGAGATGATCCCTGGGTTCAAAAGATCGCCGAAGGCTGGCGAGGAGAAAAAATCACCTTTGGATTTTCGGACGGGTGTGAAATCCAGGCCCGCAATATCAAGAGTCTGGGCTATGACGGGCTGGTCTTCAACCTGAAATACGGAAGCGAAAAGCAGCCGGTCCGGTTTCCCTTCCTTTCGGAAACCTATGTCATGAACCTGCTGGCGGCCCTCGGCGTCGCCCGCGCCTTTTTCCTGCCCTTAGAAAAAATTGAAAAGCCAATCCAGACGATGACGCCGTTTATAAAAAGGGGCACCGTGTGGAGGCTGGGACGCCAGGTGGTGATGATCGACGATTCCTATAACTCCAACCCGAAGGCTTTGGAAGCGGCTCTGCGCAGCTTCTCGCGACTTCCGGCGATAAGAAAAGTCGCGGTCCTGGGCGACATGCTCGAGCTGGGCGATGGAGCGGCGGTCTTTCATGAAGAGGCCGGACGGTTGGCTGCCCAATCGGGCTGGAATCTCTTGGTCACAGTGGGCCCTCTCAGCCGGTCCATGGCCGCCGGCGCCCAATCCGCGGGAATGGCCCCCGACCGAATCTTTTCGTTCCAAAATTCGGACGAAGCCGCCGCGCATATCCCCGGCCTTCTTCGGGAAGGCGATCTGGTCCTGGTCAAAGGGTCAAGGGGGATGAAAACGGAGACCATCGTGGATACCATCAAAAACACGTTCAAGGAGTCCTGAGGTGTTGTACTGGCTGCTCGTGCCCCTGAGAAGATATCTCTTCTTCTTCAATGTGTTTCGCTATATCACGGTCCGCACGGCCCTGGCCGGGATCACGGCTCTCTTTCTGAGCTTTCTCGTCGGCCCGACCTTGATCAAGCTCCTGAAAAAGAACCAGATCGGGCAGGAAATCCGGGCCGAAGGGCCTCAATCGCATTATGCAAAAAAGGGTACACCCTCCATGGGCGGCATTCTCATCATCGGCGCCACGCTCATCCCGACGCTGCTCTGGGGGAATCTGGGCAACACATATGTCTGGCTCGGCATGGCCACGATGTTTTTCTTCGGGTGGATCGGCTTCATGGACGATTATCTCAAGATCAAGAAGAAGCGGTCTCTTGGACTCATCGCCCGAAACAAGTTCCTCCTCCAGTTCATCTTGGCGGTATTAATCGCCCTGGCCATGCTGTCTCTGGGATTTTCCGGCAGGTTCAACCTGCACCTTTTCTTTCCCATCATGAAAACATGGCTCCCCTATCTGGGCTGGTTCTATCTTCCCTGGATTGTCTTTATCCTGATCGGCTCATCGAATGCCGTCAACCTGGCCGACGGCCTGGACGGGCTGGCCATCGGCTTGACGCTCATCAGTGCCGGCGCTCTGACAGCCATTACTTATATCGCCGGCAATTCCCGTTTTTCGGAATATCTGAAGGTCGGATATGTCGCGCCCGCCGCAGAGCTGACAGTTTTCGCCGGAGCTTTGACGGGGGCCTGCTTGGGCTTCCTCTGGTTCAACTTTCATCCGGCCCAGGTCTTCATGGGCGATGTGGGCGCCCTTTCACTCGGCGGGACCCTGGCCGTGATCTCCCTTCTCATCAAGCAGGAATTCCTTCTCTTCACCGTGGCCGGGGTCTTCATCCTGGAAGCGCTTTCGGTGCTCATCCAGGTCATGTACTTCAAGCTCAGCGGCGGGAAGAGGGTCTTTAAGATGGCGCCGCTCCATCATCATTTCGAGCTCCTGGGATGGCCGGAAGAGAAAATTGTGGTCCGCTTCTGGATCCTGGGAATCATTTTTGCCCTATTCACTCTGATGACACTCAAGTTGAGATAAACATGGACCTTCGCGATAAAAAAGTTTTGGTCGTGGGCCTGGGAAAAACGGGAGAGGCTGTAGCCCGTTTCCTGCTCGAGCGCGCGGCCAAAGTCAAAATCAGCGAAAAGAAGACCGCCCTTGAGCTCGGCGACCGAGTCCGTCTTTGGACGGAGAGGGGGGTTGAGGTCGAGTCCGGCGGGCATCAACCGTCGCCCTTTTTGGAAGCCGACCTCATCGTTCCCAGCCCCGGCGTGCCGCCGCTCGCGGAACTTGGGGCCGCCCGTAAGAAAGGCATCCCCGTCCTTTCCGAAATCGAGCTGGCCTTCCGCTTTTTAAAAGGCAGGATCGTGGGCGTTACGGGGACGAACGGAAAATCGACCACCGTCACACTCCTCCATAAGATTTTAAAAGAAGCGGGGCTTCCGGCTTTTCTTGCGGGAAACATCGGCACGCCGCTCATCTCTTTTGTCGATACCGACCGCCAGGAGCATATCTATATCACGGAAATCTCGAGCTTCCAGCTTGAATATATAGAAATGTTGAGGGTGCCCGTGTCCGTTTTTCTCAATATTTCCCAGAATCATCTAGATTGGCACCACACCTTTGAGAACTATTATCAGACGAAAAAAAGACTCGTCACGGCCCAGGGAAAAGGAGACACGGCTATTCTCAACCGGGACGACGCGGCTGTCTGGGACTTGAAAGATGAAGGTAAGTTCATGGTCTACGGATTCAGCCGGAAGCGAAAAGTCAGACGCGGCGCGTACCTTCAGGACGGCTGGATCGTCCTCCGGGACGAAGCCGAAGAAAAATTGATGCCCGTCTCCGACATCGCCCTGCCCGGCGCGCACAACCAGGACAACGTGATGGCCGCCGCCGCCGCGGCGCGCCTCTTCCGGATTCCGCTGCCATCGATGCGCGATTCCATCAGGAGTTTTCCAGGCCTCGAACACCGCCTGGAAAAAGTCCTGACTTTTGGCGGCGTGGATTTCGTCAACGATTCAAAAGCCACGACCGTGGACGCCACGCTCAAAGCTCTCGACAGCTTCAACAAGAAGATGATCCTGATTTTGGGCGGCCGGGATAAAGGGGCCGATTTCCGCCTGCTCCGCAAGCCGGTCAAAGCCAAAGTGAAAAAAGTCATCCTGGTCGGCGAGGCCCGGGAAAAAATTCGGAAGGCCCTGCTGGGAACCGTTCCCATGGATGAGGCCCAATCGATCGCGGATGCGGTCGGGCTCGGCTTTTCTTCGGCCTCGCCCGGCGAGATCGTCCTCCTTGCTCCGGCCTGCACGAGCTGGGACATGTTCAACAACTTCGAAGAACGGGGAGAGGTCTTTAAGCGTGAAGTCCGCAGGCTGGCGGAATCCTCCGGACAAGGACAGGGATAAGAGAAGATGGAGATCTTCAGGCCATACAGTTTCGACAAAGGGCTGTTCCTGACCACGCTCGCCTTGATCACTCTCGGCCTGGTCATGGTCTTCAGCGCATCGGGGGTCGTCGCCGCGGAGAAATACCACCAGCCGTTTTATTTCTTGGTCCAGCAGGTGATCGGCGCCGGGACCGGTCTTGTCTTCATCTTCATCATGATGTCGGTCCGCAAGCCTTTTTACCAGCATCCTTACTTTATTTACGGCCTGCTGGCGGTGGCTCTGGCCCTTCTCGTCCTCTGTTTCGGGATGCCGGCCGTGGCCAAGACCAACCGTTGGGTCATTCTGTTCGGGATTCGCTTCCAGCCATCGGAGCTGGCCAAGATCAGCCTTATCCTTTTTCTGGCGCTTTACCTGGACAAGAAAAAGGACAAGCTGGATGAGCTTCCAGTTCTTCTCGTCCCGCTGGGCGTCCTGTTTCTGTTTGTCCTGCTCATCCTGAAGGAGCCGGATTTCGGGACCGCCCTGCTTATCTTCGGGATCTCCGCTCTGCTTCTCTATATCGGCGGCGTGAAACTGAAATACTTCGCCTATCTGGGCCTGGCCTCGCTTCCCGTCTTCGCTTTCTATCTCTTCCATGCCCGATATCGCGTCGACAGGTTCCTGGCCTTCCTGGCCCCATATAAAAACCTGTTGAGCACGAATTTCCAGGTCGCACAGTCCAAGCTGGCCGTCGGCTCGGGAGGCCTGCTGGGCGTGAGCTTCGGCTTCAGCACCCAGAAAATGTATTTCCTGCCCTGCGCTCACACGGACTTCCTTTTCTCCATCATCGGGGAAGAGTTGGGGTTGCTCGGGACGCTGGCCACCCTGGCCCTTTTTGTCGTTTTCCTCTGGAGGGGGATCGCCATCGCCATGAAGTCGCCGAACCTCTTCAGTCAGATGGCGGCGGCCGGCCTGACCCTGATGATCGTCGGCCAGGCCCTGTTCAACATCACCGTGGTCCTCGGGCTGGGCCCGGCCAAAGGGGTCCCTTTGCCGCTGCTCAGCTACGGACGGTCCTCGCTTGTCACGAATCTTTTTGCCATCGCCATTCTTCTCCATATTTCCCAGAGAAAAGGAGACCGCCGGGGCCACCCATGAAGGAGAAACGCGTGATCATCAGCGGAGGCGGCACGGGAGGCCACCTCTATCCTGCCCTGGTCCTGGGCCAGAAGCTCCAGGAACAAGAGCCGCGGCTCGAACTGACGTACGTGGGAAGCAGCCGCGAAGCCGAGAAAAACATCATGGCCCATCATAAAGTCAAATTCGTCCCGATGAAGATCGAAGGCTTGAAAGGCAGGGGTCTGCGAAGCTTGAAGACAATTGTCATGCTTCCCGGCTCGTTTCTCAAGTCCCTGTCCCTTCTGCTCCGGATCAAGCCCGATCTAGTCGTAGGCGTCGGCGGCTTCAGCTCCGGCCCCATTGTCCTTATGGCGTCCCTCATGAAGGTCCCGACGCTCATCCTGGAGCAGAACCTGCGGCCAGGCTTCACCAACCGGCTTCTCATTCCCCGGGTCCGAAAGGCCGTCGTGGCCTTCGAAGCGTCGCTGGACTATTTTAAAGGAAAGGGCGTTTTCCTGGGGAACCCGGTCCGGGAGGAGTTTTGCCGCCTTCCCCGCAAAGAGCGGACAGCCCGGCTGACGCTGCTCATCTTCGGCGGAAGCCAAGGCTCGCATTTCTTGAATCAGGCACTGGCGGCGACCCTGCCATGGCTTGAGAAAATGAAAAACCGGCTGGTCATCTTCCACCAAACCGGCCTGGTCGATTCTGAATGGGTCAAACAGAGTTATGCCCAAAATGGATTCGGGGAGGCTGTTGTCGCCCCTTACTTTCATGACATGCCCGGCTATTTCGCGAAGGCCGACCTCGTCATCAGCCGTGCCGGCGCGACGACGTGCGCCGAGCTCGTCACGGCTCGAAAAGCCGCGCTGCTCATTCCGTTCGCCCAGGCTTCTGAAAATCACCAAGCTTCAAACGCCGGCGAACTGAAAAGGGTGGGAGGGGCCGAAGTCATCCTCGAGGCCGAGTTTACGCCTCAGGGACTGGCCGAGAGAATCTTGGACTTTTTGGAACACCCAGAAAAAATTTCCGCGATGGAGAAGAACCTGGCCCGCTTGAAACGAGACCGGGCGGCCGACCGGATCGCCGGCCTGTGTTTTGAACTGATGGAGGCCCGAAGCTAGGAGGACAGGCGTGGTCAAAAAGACGTACCGCAAGCTCAAGCACATTCACATGATCGGAATCGGCGGCACCGGCATGAACGGCATTGCCGAGGTGCTCCTCAACCTCGGCTACAAGGTCACGGGCTCAGATATCCAGGCCAATGATGCGACACGCCGCCTGGCCCGGCTCAAGGCGCGAATCTCCATCGGCCACAGAGCCGAAAACGTCAAAGGCGCGGATGTCGTGGTCATGTCCTCGGCCATCCATGAGGACAATACCGAAGTGCGGGCGGCCAGGCACCAAAAGATCCCCGTCATCCCCCGCGCCGAAATGCTGGCCGAGCTGATGCGGATGAAATACGGAATCGCCGTCGCGGGCTCGCACGGCAAGACGACGACGACGTCCATGATCGCCACGATCCTGGACCGGGCCGGCTTCGACCCGACCATCGTCGTCGGAGGACGCCTGAATACGATCGGCGCCAATGCCAAGCTCGGCGAGGGCGATTTCTTCGTCGCCGAAGCCGACGAAAGCGACCGCTCCTTCCTCTTTTTATCACCCTTCATCGCCGTCTTGACTAATATCGATGCGGAACACCTGGACCAGTATCAAAACGTCGAGGAGATCAAAAAAACGTTCGTCAACTTTGCCAACAAGGTCCCCTTCTACTGCCCCATCATCCTCTGCCTCGACGACCCCAACCTGCAGAGCATCATCCCCCAGCTCGAGCGCCGGATCATCACCTACGGGTTCTCGGCCCAGTCCGACATTTTTGCCCGGGACTTCCGGTTCGAACAATTTTCAAGCACGTCAACCCTCTATCGCAAGGGCCGGAAAATGGGGGCCCTCAAGCTGAATGTCCCAGGAAAGCACAGCATCCTCAACGCCATGGCCTCGATCGCCGTCGGGCTGGACTTGGATATCGCGCCGCCGCTCATCCTGGACGCTCTGCAGAGCTACTCCGGGACAGGCCGCCGCTTCGAGCTCAAAAAAGAGGTCCGGGACATCATGATTATCGAAGATTATGCCCATCATCCTACGGAGATCAAAGCGACGCTCGATGCGGCCAAACGCGGCTGGCCGCGCCGCGTCGTCGCTGTCTTCCAGCCGCATCGCTATACGCGCCTTTCCCACCTCATGGACGAATTCGCCACCTCCTTCAACCAGGCCGACCTCCTGATCATATCCGAGATCTATCCCGCGGGCGAGGAACCCATCCCTCATGTCACGGGCCAAGCTCTTTATGAAGAGATCAAACAGTTCGGCCACAAAAACGTCTATTTCGAGCCTGATATGAAAGACATTCCGGCGCGGCTCCGAAAGCTCGCCCGGCCGGGAGACATCATCATTGTCCTCGGCGCGGGCAACATCTATAAGATTATTCCGGACCTGATCAAAAGGCTGGAGGCTAAAGGATGAGCCAGACCGATTTCCTCTACGTCCACCCGATGCAGTTCCAGCGGGGCGAGAGGAACATCCAGATCAAAAAGCAGAAAAAAAGGGTTGCCCTTAAGGTCAAGCACGTCCTGGTCTCGATCGGCTGCGTGGCGCTCCTGTTTTTTGCTGTTTATAAGCTCTATCTTTTTCTGATCACCTGGGACAACTTAAATGTCCGGGAGGTCGAAGTCGCCTCGCCGAACGAGACGGTCAGGAACCACATCCGGAGCATGATCCAAGGCATGACTTGGGGCAACATCCTCCTCTTGGATATCTCCCGGGTCCAGAAGAATCTGGCAGCTTACGCCTGGGTCAAAAACGTCCAGGTCCGGAAGATCTTTCCGTCCGCACTGACCATCGACGTGACCGCCCGCACGCCGGCCGCTCTGATGAAAAAAGAAACCACCTACCTCATCGACGGAGAAGGCATAGCCCTCGAACCAGCGGACCCCACTGCGCATCCCGGCCTGCCCCTTCTTTTCGATGAGCGCAATTTTATCCAGGACGCTCCTGAGAAACTCAGATTGGCTTGGGAATGTCTGAAGGCTCTTCCGGACGAAGAAAAAAGCTCCGTGGAAAGCCTGGACCTCTCGGACACGGAAAACGTGATCCTGCAGTTCCGGGGGAGCCCGACAAAGATCAAGCTGGGGGCCGCCGACTTTGGCCGGAATCTGAGCGACTACAAAAAAAATATCGCTCACTTGGAAAGCGAACATGGCGTCCTCGAGTACATCGACCTCCGCTTTCCGGACCGCGTTTATTTCAAGCCCTTGAAGGCTCAGCCGGAGGCGGGAGCGCTTCCCAATCCCAAGAAGGAGGCTCCATAATGCCTAAAAACGGATACATCGTCGGGCTGGACATCGGGACAAAAAAAGTCACGGCCATCATCGGCGAAATCACGGACGAGCGCAAGTTGGAGGTCATCGGCATCGGCACGGCGGATTCCAAAGGCCTGCGAAAGGGCGTCGTGGTCAACCTGGATATCACCTCGGCGGCCATCAAGAAGGCGCAGGAAGAGGCCGAGCTCATGGCCGGCGTGGAGATCGGCTCGGCCTTTGTCGGCATTTCCGGAGCCCACATCAAGAGCTTCAACAGCCGCGGCGTGATCGCCGTCTCCGGCAAAAACAGGGAAATCAGCCGAGACGACATCCGACGGGTCATCGAACAATCCAAGGCGGTGGCCATCCCCCCGGACCGGGAGGTCATCCATGTCATCCCCCAGGAATTCGTCGTCGACGAGCAGGACGGTATCCGGGATCCACTGGGCATGAACGGCATCAAGCTCGAGGTCAACGTCCACATCGTCACCGGCGCCATCACCTTGGTCCAGAACCTGAGGACCTGCGTCGAGCGCTCGGAAATCAACATCGAACAGATCGTGCTGAACCAGATCGCCACGAGCACCTCGGTCCTGACCCATGATGAAAAAGAACTGGGCGTGGGCCTGATCGACATCGGCGCCGGCACGACCGAGGTCGCCATCTTCGAGCGGGGCAGCCTGTGGTACACATCGATCATTCCTCTCGGCGGCGATAACTTCACCAACGACATCGCCGTCGGACTGCGGACGCCCATTCCCGATGCGGAAAAAATCAAGAAAAAATTCGGATGCGTCTCGGCGCCCGTCACGGACGAGCAGGAGACGCTCGAAGTCCCGTCGGTCGGGCGAGGCCGAAAACCGCGCGTCCTTTCCCGGCAGCTCCTGGCAGACATCATCCAGCCCCGGGCCGAGGAAATCTTCCGCCTGGTCGATAACGACATCAAGCGCATGGGTTACGAAAAATCGCTCAATTCCGGGATGGTCCTGACCGGCGGCACGGCACTCCTGGAAGGGCTGGAAGAAGTCGCCGAGGAGATTTTTGACCTGCCGGTCCGCCGCGGCGACCCGACGGGAGTGGGCGGGCTCGTGGACAGGGTGGCCACGCCCGATTACGCCACGGCCGTGGGGCTGCTTCTCTACGGATATGGCCTGGCCCAGGAAACCGGTTTTTCCAAGGATCGAAAAAAAGGGCTTTTTGCTAAATTCAAAGATTTTTTTAAGGAAGAATAGGAGGAAGCATGGCTAATGATGCGACAAGCAAACTGAAATTTCATCTCGTCGAAGACACGCTCGGCGCCAAAATCCGGGTGGTCGGCATCGGCGGCGGCGGCGGCAACGCCCTGAACAGGATGATCGAGGCGGGCATCGAGGGCGTTGATTTCATCGCCGTCAACACCGACGTTCAAGCGCTGAATAACAATAAGGCCCCCTCGAAGATCCAGATCGGAAACCAAGTCACGAAGGGGCTGGGGTCGGGAGGAAGGCCGGAGACCGGAAAGCAGGCGGCCATGGAGGACACGGAAAAGTTGATCGAGATCCTCGAGGGCTCGGACATGGTCTTCTTGACGGCCGGACTCGGCGGCGGCACCGGAACGGGGGCCACGCCGATCATCGCCAACCTGGCGGCGGAGCTCGACATCCTGACCATCGCCATATGCACCCTGCCCTTTGAGTTCGAGGGCAAAGTCCGGGGCAAGCAGGCCGAAGAAGGCCTGAACGATATCAAAACCGCCGTGGATACCGTCATCGCCATTCCCAACGAGCGCCTGCTGCAGACCGTGAGCCTGGAGACTTCGATCCAGGACGCTTTTAAAGTGGCCGACGATGTCCTGCGCCAGGGCGTCCAGGGCGTTTCCGACCTGATCACCAAGCCCGGACTGATCAACCTCGATTTCGCCGATGTCAAATCCATCATGAAGGGCATGGGCATGGCGTTCATGGGCACCGGAATCGCCTCCGGCGAAAACCGGGCTGCCGAAGCGGCCAACAAAGCCATCTGCAGCCCGCTGCTGATCGATACCTCGATCGAGGGCGCCAAAGGCGTGCTGATCAATATCACCGGCGGCAAAGACTTGACGCTCCATGAAGTGTCCAAGGCCTCCCAACTTATCCACAAGCTGGCCCACACCGAGGCAAACATCATTTTCGGAACGGTCATCGACTCTAACATGAAGGACATGGTCAAGGTCACGGTCATCGCCACCGGATTTGACAGGCAGGTGGAAAAAGAGGCCGCGGTCGCCGACGTTCTCTCGCCGATCCTTCAAAAATACAAGAGGACGCCTCCCCCCTTCCCGATCGAGCGGGAAACTCCGCCCTTCGCCTTTGAGCCCAAGGGCGCCGAAAGTGTGGAGCCGCGGCCGTCCTGGTCGCAGCCGAATTGGGGTGAAAGACAGTGGGATGATCTCGATACCCCATCCTTCATCAGGAACAAGCATTCTCAGCTCCGAAAATATCCTTCATGAAACAGGCCGATCTTCTTATCGCCGGCTGCCGCCAGCTCCTGACTTGCAGCGGCCTTCCGAAAAGAAAAGAACAACTCCAGGATATCGGCTTAATCGAGAACGCCTGGATTGCCTCCCGGAAAGGACGGATTGTTTTTGTCGGGCAGGAAAATGACTTTAAACGGGATGTTGAACTCGTCAAGGGAGGGACTCGAATCGATGCGGGCGGCCTGGTCGGCCTGCCGGGATTTGTGGACTCTCATACGCACCTGCCCTTTGCCGGGAGCCGGGAGGAAGAATTTGCCCTTAGGATCAAGGGTTCCACCTATCAGCAATTGGCGGAAGCGGGAATGGGAATCCGCACGACCGTTAGGGCCACCCGGCAGATTTCAAAGACTGAGCTCCTAGCGCTCTGTCTCAAGAGGCTCGACCAGATGCTCCTCTGCGGCACGACGACCGCAGAAGCCAAGAGTGGATACGGCCTGAACATGGAGGATGAGATCAAACAGCTTGAGGTCATCCGGGACGTCGGCCGGATTCATCCCGTAGACCTGGTTGCGACGTTCATGGGGGCCCATGAGGTCCCCGAGGAATACCGCTCCCGAAAGGAGGACTACATTGACCTTCTCATTCACAAAATCATCCCCGAAGTCCGCAAGAAAGACCTTGCCCGATTCTTCGATGTATTTTGTGAAAAAGGCGTGTTTTCTCTGGAAGAGACAGAAAGGCTGGTACAGGCGGCCCAGGCGGCTGGTTTTCGTGTCAAAATCCACGCCGATGAGTTCGCGCTCCTGGGAGGAGCGGAGCTAGCGGCTAAAATCGGGGCGGCCTCGGCCGATCATCTGATCGCGATCACGGAGGCGGGGATCCAAGCTCTCGCCCAAAGTGAGACGGTCGCTACGCTTTTGCCGGGTGTATCTTTTTTCCTGATGCAGGAGAAAAAGGCTCCGGCCCGAAGATTGATCGATGCGGGCGCCATCGTGGCCCTCGCTTCGGATTTCAACCCTGGAAGCTCGATGACCGAATCGATGCTGTTCGTCCTGCAGCTCGGCGTTTTTACCCTAAAAATGACCATCGAAGAGGCCGTCAACGCCGTGACGGCCAATGCGGCCTATGCGTTGGGACTGCAGGACCAAGTGGGGAGCTTGGAGGCCGGAAAGAAAATGGACCTCCTCCTGTGCGAAATCCCGAATTATCCCTTCCTGGTTTATCATCTTGGGATTAATCCCATAAAATATGTCATAAAAAACGGCGATGTCGTCGTCAAAGACGGCAGTCCTATGTATTCGTCTTAAGCCCATCTTCCCTTTTTCCCATTTCCCTCCCAAAACCCCCGAAAGGGGGTTTCCTTGCTTTGGGTCCATGGACAGATTTGGGTCACCGGAAAGATTTTGCTTAAAGCCCTAATAGAGAGGCTTTCATTTCGTAAAATGAAAAAGGCAAATCGCCCCCGGAAACTCCCCTTGATATTCGATGTTGAGCTTCCAGCCCGCTTTTTCAGCCCGGTCCTGCCAGATGGATTCAAAGATCTGGCGACAGTCTTCAAATATCAAGACGCTTGGGATTTGCTTTTCCAATACAAATAAAAGGGCAGGCCGATCAGAATGATGGCCAGGCCGGCCATGGCATTCTTGAACTGGGTGATGACCGAATTGATCGAAATATAGAGGGCCGCCAGGATGAAGATAATGGGAGTGATGGGGTAGCCCCAGGTTTTATAGGGCCGCGGCAAATCCGGCTTTTTCTTCCTGAGAATGATGACGGCCGCCACGGTCAAGCCAAAGAAGATCCACTGCCCGAAGATGACATACGTGAACAGCTGCTCGAACGTTCCGGACAGGCTGAGGATGATGCTCCAGACGCCGATGGCAATGATCGAAACATGCGGCGTCAGGAATTTGGGGTGGACGGCGGCGATCTGCTTGAAGAACAGCCCGTCCTTGGCCATGGCAAAATAGACGCGCGGCGAGCAGAGGACGTTTTGGTTGGCGGCGCCCATGATCGAAAAGAGGATGATGAACGAAATGATCGAGGCGGCAATCGGACCGATGGCCAGGTTCATGGCGTCCGCCGCGACCCGCGTTGACGCGGCGATTTTGCTGGCCGGCAGGACCCAGAGATAAGCCAGGTTGGCTACAATATAAAGAAAAATGACCGCAATCATGCCGATAAAAAGCCCCAGGGGGACATTCCTTTGAGGATTCTTGGTTTCGCCGGCGCTGTACGTCGCCGATTCCCAGCCTTTATAAGCCCACAGGCAGGCGACAAGGGCGATGCCGAACGGACCCAGCATCCCGGAAAGCCCTTTTGGCGATGGGTTGACGAAATTCGCCGGATTGCCCTTGCCGAAAATAAAGACGATTCCGCAGATGGCGGCCAGGGCGACGAATTTTATCACGGTCAGAAGATTCTGGAGATTGGCCCCCCATCGCGTCCCCACATAATTCACGCTCATCAGGAACAGGATGAATAGGACGCCGACCAACCGTTGGACGAAATGCGACATGGCGAAGAAATGGGGCAGGTATCTCGTGGAAAACGCCGCCGTCAGCGTAGCAATCGAGCCGCTGTCGATGACCAGGAACAGCGTCCAGCCGAAAAGAAAAGAGATCACGGAGCCATAGGCCTCTCGAAGATAGATATAGACGCCGCCCGCTTCGGGCATGGCCGCGCCGAGCTCGGCGAAGACGAGGGCGCCGAAAAAGCTCAGCAGGCCGCCCACGACCCACACGGCCAGTACGATCAAGGGGGCCTTGAGGCCGGCGGCGATGCTCGAGGGCACCAGAAAAATGCCGGAGCCGATGACGCCGCCGATGACTATGCTGACCATATCCCAAAGGCCTAGAACCCGAGGAAGATTTCGTTCTTGCGTTTCCATGTGCAAGAGATTACCTCATTTGATTTCTATTTTCCAGGTTTTTTCTCCGCGCATACAAAAAAAGCTCGATCAGCCGGGTGCGAGAAAGCTGCTCTGTCTCGACGGCAAAGGCCGACGAGCGATAGAGATTCCAATTTTTCTTGACGGCCGGCGGAAGTGAAAGCTTGCCGTAGAGCGGGCTGGCCGGAGGGATATAAAATACCGAGGGGCCGACGAGGACTCCCAAGCTGAGGAGATAGTCGAGGCTGTCCATGGCTTCCTCAAAGGTCTGGCCGGGCAGCCCGAGGATGACGTAGACGGTGAGGAATAGGTTCAGCTTCTGAGCGGCCCGAATGAACCGTTCAAAGTCCGGCCCTTCAAAAGGACGGTGAAAATCGGATTTCAGGTCCCGGCTTTGAGTGACAAAGGAAAGGTTGAGCTGTCTGAAACCGGCCTGGACCATGGCCGGCAAAATCGATTCATCGAGCGTGCTGGAGCACAGCCCGTTCATGGCCGTAAGCTCGATACCCTGAAGCAAGGGATCGTGCGAGACGGCCGCTAAAAACTCTGCAAACCATTCCCGGCTGAGAGAAAGGTTATCGTCTTCAAAATTAAAAATGCGTGTATTTTTTCGCGAGTAGTTCCAGCGCATTTCGGCAAGAACCTTGTCCACCGGCCTGTAGCGAATGGCTCGGCCGAACATGTGGTGCACGCTGCAGAAATCGCAGTGGAACGGGCAGCCGCGGCTGGCCGTCAAGGAGACATAATTCCGCCTTCCGATCTTGTAGTGTGTTGTCTCCACCAGATCATGGGCCGGCTGAATCGTCGTCCAATCCGGCTTTTCTTGAGGATCAGAGAGGCCGAGCCTTTCAAGATATCCGGGCAGGCAGTCTTCTGCAGGCCCCGTCAGGATCTCGCCTATCTCTGGGGTTCTTTCCCGTATCTCGAGAGGGAAGGCGGTGGCATGGTTCCCCCCGATAAAAACAGAAGCTTGGAAGTTCCGCTGGATCAATAGGGCCAGCTCTTCCACACTCTGATAGTAGGCTGTGAATTGGGACGAGACGCCAATGATGTCGGGTGCGAAATCTCTTATCCTTTGGACAATCTGCTCCTCCTTCATCCCGAACCGATAATACCTGTTGAAAAAATAAGGGTTGTCCATAAAGGGCTTAATATAAGCAAAATCCGGAGGGACCGGAATTCGGGTTTTGCGGAGGGGCGACAGACAGTCCAGGATTTCGACCGCGCACCCCGCCCGCGCGAAAACAGCGGCCGCATAGAGCAGGCTGAGCGGATAGAGGCGGATGGGTGTCGTATAAAAATCTTCAAGAGGCGGCTGAACCAGCAGGACTCTCATTCACATGGGCCGAATGTGTTTTTAAAATATTCCCAGGAATCTTGAATCGTCCTTTCGACGGGAATGTATGAGTGAGAAAATTCTTTCCTGCTATTTTCGTTCGAATAATACGCCACCCAACTACTCAGCCGGCCATACGAATATGTCAGGGGAGGTCTTTTTTTCGTCCGCTGGCTCCAGAGCTCTAAAAGACCGCCGGCCGCCGCCACCAAAAAGGGCGGCAGGGGAATAGGATAGGCCTTCCGGCCGCAATGCCGGCTGATGATCCGGATGACGTCCGGATAAGGCAGGTTGGCCCCCACGACCAAGTATTTCTGGCCGACCTTTCCGCTGTGGAGGGCTTTGAGGATGATGGCCACAAGGTCCCTGACATCGACAATGGCCAGCCCGCCTGCGAAAGAGCCGATCAGGCCCCTGCAGCAAATCGTATGATAGAGTTGGTTGTGGGGCGTGGCATAGTTATGGTCCCCCGGCCCCATGATCGAGGCCGGGTTGAGAATCACGGCCCTCAGCCCGGATTGCTTCACGGCCTCCTCGACGATTTTTTGTCCTTCGTATTTAGACGTCATATAATAAAAATTGGAGGGCCAGTTGAAGGGGGTCGTTTCATCGGCCGGCAGGCCGTGCTTGTTGAACCCGATGGCCCCAACCGAAGAGACATGGACCATCCGCTCCACGCCCTGGCGCAGGCAGGCTTCGACAACGCAGCGGACGCCGTCGCGGTTGATCCGCATCAATCGAGCGGCATCATTCCTCCAATAAGAGATCAATCCGGCTAGGTGGATGACAAGGCTGTGTCCAGCAACGGCTCTTGAAACAGCAGGACCGTCGGCCACATCCCCGTAAAACAGGCGGATTTTTTGTCCCGTCCAGCTCCGAGGAATCTTATCGCCGGGCAAAACAAAGGCCGAAACGGAATCCGTCCCATAGTTTATGATGAGCTCGGGCATGAGGACCGAGCCGACAAATCCGGTGGCGCCCGTAACGAGTATTTTCATGGAAACCTTTCATCTGAAGATTTTTTAAAAATATCTTTTATGCGACCCGACGGTAATCGCGAGCATAGATAAATGCATCATTGCTGATTCCGACGAGGGCATGGATAACCACGGTATAAAAAAACGAGCCGGTGCTGTAGGCGATGAGCCCGAAAACAAAGCCGGCCCCCAGGGCGGCGAATATTTCAGAATCGGAATGGCCAATATGGTAAAGTGTCGAGATCATGGTCTGCACAGCGAGGGCCGTCAATAGTCCGCTTGAAGAGATCAAGGGGAAAAACAAAAGACCCCGGAACACAAATTCCCAGGGCAGATAATAGAGAGCAAGATAGGCCGTTTCGTAAAGGATGAACTTTTTTAGGCTGGAACAGGCTTGTTTGGAAAACGGGTATTGCTGTCTCATAACCGGATCTCTCGACCCGATGTAGCCAGAAACAATCGCAATGGGAACAGCGACAGCGATACAAAAGAGCCCCCTAGAGATCCGCCCCAGCGTCCATCCCAAGCTCAAGAGAAACCGTCCCGGCGCAGCTGAGGCCAGGCAGACGATGAGGAGGGGCACGACAAAGAGCGCTAGGAAAAAAGAGAAAAAATAAAGCAGAACGGCCCGAAAATCACCCCGCGTCTTCGCCAGCCTCTGATAATGAAAAACCGTGACCAGCAGCGCTAAAGCGGGAGCCAGATAGATAAACAGAAGCGGCTGGAGGATCGCGGGATTATTTAATAAACCCATGGTCTCGTTCTTTCCGATACCAGGCGACAATCTCCTCGATCTGCTGCTCCATTTGATTGTCCGGTTTATAACCCAGCTCGGAGATCGTCTTGGAAATATCGTAGGTCGTTGGGGTTGTGATGCGTCGGATCCGGTAGCGCGTCAAGGGCGGATCATACTTCGGCACGATTTTGTGAATGAGCTGCATCAGACTCGCCATGGCCAAAGCCACCCCGACGGGGACATAGAGACGTTGCTTTTTGTTGAGGCCTTTCTGGAGAGCCTTAAAAAAAGCTTTCCAGGTCGGCAGCTCGCTATTGGTTACCGTGTAGGCTTTTCCCTCGATGCCCTGCTTGATCAGGGCCAGATACACGGCTTGGCAGAGGTTTCCCACATAGCAATAGCCGAACTGCCAATGGCCGCGGCCGACGATCAAAGGCGTTCCTTTCTCGCAGCCCCTTAACAGGCGCCCGCAGGTAATCCGGTCATTCGGTCCATAGATATCGCCAGGCCGGAGAATCACGACGGGCAAATGGTTCTGTTCCCATTGCTCCCGAAAATATTTTTCTGTATTGATCTTCTGCCGCGTATAGGCGATAAATTCGGCGGATTCCCCCGGGTTCTCTTCTGAGATGTTCCGGCCGTTGATGCCGATGGTCAAAACCGTTGAAATATAGACCAGCCTCTGGACGGGTACTCGCAACGCCCGAATCCTTTGCACAAGATTGACCGCCAACAGGTAGATATTTTTGTAACAGGTATCCTCATCGGCCAGGTCGGACACGATCGAAGCCGAATGGACGACGTAAGAGACGTCCCGCGGGATCTCGATGGTGTCAGGCCTGAGCAGATCGCCATAGACCAGTTGGACATTCAACCCGTCCAGGAAATGCAGGTCGGAGGTTGTCCGGACAAGCCCATAGACATCCCAGTCTTTTTCCAGGAAATATTTGCAGAGGTTCGAGCCGACAAATCCGTTGGCCCCGGTGATAAATATCTTCATGGTTTCTTGAGCAAGCTCTGGTCCACCCACCTATTCCATGCTTTCATCAGAGACGGAACACATAGTATAACAAACCACGCCGCCAAGATACCAATGACGACATCCGTCAGATAATGATACCGGCCGTAAAAGGCCGCGATATAGAGCGAAAGGATGATGGGAGATATCACATAGAACGTCGGCCGATGATAGCGGTAGGCCATCACCCACATGATCGTGGCCACGGCGCAGTGGGGGCTCGGAATGCAGCCGCCGATATCATGGACATGATGCCGGATATATTCCCCCAAAAATGTAAAGAAATAGCCTTTGAGAGGAACCGTATAACGATCGGCAATCTTATAAAGCGGGCCGGCCACGGGAAAGAGCAGAAAACCAATATCGCAAACAAAATTCGTGATACCCAGGGTGAATAGATAGTCCTCCATGTGGCGCTCGCTGCGCTTGAAATAAAGGATGCCGCAGAGGACCGGATAGATCGGCAAATAAATGACGTAGGAAAACATCATCCATTCCGTGAGCGCGGGCGAGATAAACCTCTGAAGCCAGACCGTGGGCTGAATGCCGAAGACCGCCTGCTCCAGGTTGAGGACAATCTGGTCCTGCCAATTTCTCACAAAAATCAACTGAAGCGGGAGAACGGTAACAAAGAGATGGGCGAATATCAGCTGGACAGAGGCGGTCCGGATCAAAAATTTGATCACACGGGAAGAGACCCGTTGATAAAAATAGACGGAACCGATGAACAGGACGCCGAAGACGATATTTTTCAAGATCAGAGTCCAAGGGTCCTTGATTCTGGAATAGAAAAGGACTGTGAAAATCGTGAATAGAAAGAGGCAGGCTAAGATAAGAACATCTATTGCCTGAAGACCCAGCCCAAAAATAGACAGCCGTTTTCCCTGCAGCGCGTAGGCCGGCCTCATAGCATGCCTGCTTCTCGATACCAGTCAATTGTTTTGCGGATGGCGGCCCGCATGTCCAGCCCGGCTCCAAAGCCGAGCTCGTTCTCAATTTTTGAGCTGTCATAAAGCCAATCATATTTCCTGGTGGCGACAATAAACTCCCGGCTCACCAAGGGGGCCTTGCCTCTGAAACGTCCGACAATTTCTGAGACAAAAGCCACGAAATATTGCAGGCCGTACGGGACTTTGAGGATGAATTTTTTGATGTCCATAAACTCAGCGATAGCATCCGCGATCTCGGACCATGCATAGTCCCGGCCGTCCGTCACAAAATAAACCTGGCCGCGACTTTGCTCTCGTTCCGCAGCTAGGAGAACGGCCTTGATGACATCCTCCACACTGGCCAGGCTGGTCTGGGGCTTTCCCGTTCCAATCAGGGGCATGATTCGTTTCCGGATGAGCTTGATGGATTCAAAGAGCTCTTTCTGTCTGGGCCCTAAAACATTGGGTGGCCGGATAATAGATACGGGCAGGCGGTCTTTATAGCTAAGGACAATCTGCTCGGCCAAGTGCTTGCTGCGGCCGTAATTGGAAACGGGCCGGTACGGATCATCCTCGTTCAGGCGCCGGCCGGGCTCTGAGGGGCCGCAGGCGGCGATGCTGGAGACAAAAACAAATTTCCTGATTTCCGGAGCTTCCTCGAGGCAGGCTTCGACCAGATTCTGCGTCCCGTGGGTATTCACGTCATAGTAGGTTTCCCAGTCCGGAGCGTTGATCACCGCGGCAAGGTGGAAGACATAATCCATGCCTTTAACGGCACGTCTGAGAGACTCCTTGGTTCGAAGCTCTCCTTCCGCATATTTGACATTCAGCTTTTCAAGCCACCGAGTGTTGCTAGTTTTTCGGACCAGGCAATAAACTTCATCCCCTCTTCTAGCGAGCTCTTCGGCCAGGTGTCCGCCGATGAAACCGCTGGCTCCGGTCACGAAGCATCTCAAGAGAATTTATGCCTGTTCAATTCCATACTGAATTCGGGCTTTGATTTTATCAGAAGTTTTGAAAAAAGGGCAAGGCGGTTCAATAATACCTGTCCATCATCCGGTACTGGATGGCCTCGGAGCTTTCGCTCTCAACCCTGGATACAATATCCCTGAATTTGACCTCGGGCACCTCCACCTGAATATCGATCCTATTAAGCAGCGGCCCGGAGATCTTTGAATAATATTTGCTTCGCTGGGCCTCCGTGCAATCTGCTTGCTCTCGGGCCAAGCCCCGGAAAACATCCTCGCACCTTTGCGTTGCCTTTTTGCCATATAGCATTAAAGGCAGAAAAGCCGGTTTCCAGGGAGAAATACCCTGATTTTCTTAGGACCTGGGGCGACCACATAAAGACCCGGAGGCTGGATTTGATGCTCACAAAACGTCAACTTTCCCTTAGGTTTAATGTTGACGATGTCACGATTTACCTATGCGAAAAGAACCGGGTCGAGCCGTCTTTGGCTCAAATTCCGAAGATCATCGAGTTCCTGGGCCGCGATCCCTTCGAGAGAAAGACGGAGAATTTGGGAGAAAGGATTCGCGAATACAGGCGGATTCACGGCCTAACGCAGGAGAAACTGGCGGGGCAGCTTGGAGTCAACCCGTCAACTCTAGCGGGTTGGGAAAGGGAGGAGAATAACCCCCGTGAAAAAACTCTGAACAAGCTTTCTACTCTTTTTGACTCTCGCCCTTCAAGTCCAGAGCGGGGTCCCGGATCCAATAATTCAAATCCCTAGATTTACGCCTCAGTCGTTTTCTTTGGCAGGTAATAAGTGATTCGCGCTTGATGGCACCGGCTGGTAAAGGATTCTCCCCAGGTATAATATTCGACCCCGATCAAATCTCCGGGCGGGACTTTGATCTGTTTGAATCTCGCCACCTTCTCGTGAAGTTTATCCGGGCTGTCGCTTGACAGGCCCGCTGAATGAACACTGTAATTTTCCCTTCCTTCCGGCATATCCCACCATTTTGCTTCGCACGAAAACAGCCTTTTAATTTCATTATAGGAATAGTTGCATCCCAGCAGATTGTACTTGTTTACTTGAGCCCCGGTGTATTCCTCGACCTCTTTTCTCAGTTCTTCGAAATCGGCGGATTCAAAGGTCTTCGTTTTGACGATATATCCGGGTCTCGCCCTATCGACGTATCTTCTTTCCCAGCTCGCTTCCCTGACCATTTTCTCCTCCATGGCAGGCTGCGCTTGAACGAACGAGCTTCTCCAACCGCCTATGCCAGTCGATATCTCCCACAAATCCGTCCGGTTCTTTCTCAACGCGTTTTCGATCTCCGAAACCCTGAATTTTATGCGGCGGCCCACCCTATAATAAGGAATTCTTAGGCGAAGACGATAAATCTCGTGACCCGAACAGCCCAAGAGTTGAGCCGCTTCTTTGGTCGAGATCAACGGTTCCACCCCGAATATCTTGACGGACTGGAATCCTTTCTCCTCTACCTTCTTTCTGCTACCGCAGTGGTGTCGCAGCCAGCCGTTAATTTGAGATGCCTTGAAGAAGTATTTTCCGTTCATTTCGTAGAATGGAATTTCCTTGTTAAAGCAGAGTTCTTTGAGCCGTTTGGCAGAGATGTCCAAAATCTCGCTCAGTTTCTTGAACGATATGTAGCTGTCGATCGTCTCTTCTTTTTTCCTTTCATAAGCTTTGTAGTCGCAGGAATTCAGGAAACCGGAAAGTCTGATATTCAGAGCTTTGGATATGGAATATAGCTCGCTGACTTTTATGTCCCTTCTTCCGCCTTCTATTGCCTCAATCGTCTTTAGGCTCATTTGGGCCTTCTGAGATAGCTCCTGGGGATTTATAGCAAGTCTTTCTCTTATTTCCCTTATATTCTTGCCCACTCGGGCATGAAACTGGGTTCTTGCCCTCATCTGTGCCTCCTTGGCAGTGCTTTCCAAGTGTGAATTCTTCGGTACCAAACTTCACCCGTTATAATGAGATACTATGTAGTTTATTGCTCATAATCGATTTCTATTGCTACAGCTGCATCTGCAGATATTGCCGGGCCAAAAACAAGTGCTTCTCCCTGTTTGAGCTGCGGAAGAAGTTTGCGAATCCCTGATCCTGCAATTGCTTCTAAGTAATTAAGGCCGGTTTTATCTACATTTCTAAACGCAATTATATTTTCACACTGAGAGAGCGCGCTTTTGGCAACAACGGCAGTACGCTGGGACACAAGGATTACAGCAATCCCGTATTTTCTAATTTGCATCATCGTGATGTCAAAGCTATATGCACTTTCGCGACCTGGGGCTTGAAATCCCAAACCTGTTGGTTCCGGAATAAACTGATGCGCCTCATCAATTACAAGGACACGGCGATAAAGCCTCCCTTGCGTATATTCCTGCATAGCCGACGAGACCACACCACTGTCGAGGATGCTAGAATTTTCTATGGGAATCTTCCCGAGGAGGAAGGGTCATTAATATCATTCTAGCAAAAGAGGTTTTTCTGACAAGACTGGAGAATTTGCTTTTTGAGGCAAATTTGTCGCGTTTTACTTTTAGTTATATTCTGCGGCATGATTATTTCAACTTTGAAACTGGACTATGGAGCGCCTTGGACGCACTCCGTGACTGCCATCTGAAAAACGTTTTCATTGTTTTAATATCAGTCTACATATTTACAGTTTAAATTCCCGCTCCGTGGGAAAGTAAAATTTGGCTTTCACCTCCTTTACTTTTCGCTCAATTTCGCCAAAGATTTTATCGATGTCTTCTTCGTCATACTCATAGGCATGACGATTTGAACAATTTCCGAGCACCTTGAGCTGTTTTAGAACATTGTTTGTTCTAAGGGTGGCAAGTCGTCGGAACTTTTCCCTGGAGGATTCATTTTTTTGGAGTTGCTTTTTTCATGTTTTTAAGCCTATTATTATGCATATTACGCCCTTACAAATAAAGCAATTTGCTAAAAAAAGCGTTGCATATAGGGAATCTAAGGTCAAATAACCATGAAGTGGATCGACGCTGGCGATATCAAAAATTGGGTCAACGGAAGGCAAAGACATTGTCAGGATACTTTGCCGGAGTTGGTACGCCGTCTTATTTTAGCTCATACAGCCGGCGCTGTTGATGAGTTTGATTTTCCTAGTGGAGATAGTGTTGCCACCGGTGGGTGGGATGGTCGCCTTAACACAAGGGTTGTTTCCCCATTTTTTCCAAGCGGTCCTTCTGGCTGGGAAATAGGAACTGAAAAATCGGCCCGAGTAAAAGCAGAGGCGGATTATACAAAACGAACGACAGACCCTTTGGGTTTCACAGTTGCTGATACCACTTTCGTATTTGTTACGCCGAGGCCGTGGCCCGGACGAGTAAAGTGGCAAAGCGAAAAACGCTCATCTGCAACTTGGAAAGATGTTCGCGTGATCAACGCGGACGTGCTTGAGCAATGGCTTGAATCAGCACCGGCGGTTGCTCTATGGCTTGCTCGCCAGATTGGCAAAGTCGTATCAAATGACATTCGTGATTTAGAGGCAGTTTGGGAAGAATGGTCAGTAGGAACGAATCCGGTAATGACACCTGCTCTTGTAATCGGCGGTCGCAAAAGAGACGTAGAAGTAATTCAAAAATGGATTGCTGATAGACCGAAAATTCTTGAAGTACAAGGCGACCATCCGGATGAAGCGCTTGCCTTTTTATACGCATCAATAGCCACTCTCCCTGAAATCGAAAAAGCGCAAGCACTTGCCCGATGTGTTGTCGTTGAACACATCGGTGAACTAAGGCAACTAACTCAGGCTTTTCAAAATTATCCTTTGATCATTGCTGCGTCGGGTGAATGTATTAATGCGGCTCATGCCGCTGTAGCGAAGGGCCATCATGTATTTATAAGCATGGACGCAACTGTTATCGGCATTAGGGACGTTCTTCGATTATCTCGGCCACAACGTGGCGAAGTGGAAAAGATTTTACATGAGACTGGCTTATCGGAGGCCGAAGCACAAAGGGTGGCAAGAGATTCGGGACGTAGTATCCCGGTGCTACGTCGGCACTTATTTCAATCCAATGCTGTCAGTGCGCCAGAATGGGCTAACGCCGAATCAGCCAAGATGCTCTTAGCAGTACTATTTGCCAATGCATGGGATGAAAATAGAGAGGGAGATCGCCAAGTAGTAGGAACGCTTTCCGCCATGAGCTACGACACTTTCGTTAGAGAACTCATGCCCTTTTTATCAATAGCCGATTCACCCGTTCGTAAAGTTGGCAATGTTTGGATGGTCAAATCTCCGCTGGACGCGTGGTTTCTTCTCGCGCCACACCTTACTCAAGATCAATTAAAATTTTTTGAACAATCTTTGCTGACCGTTTTTACAAAGACAGATTCTAAATACGAGTTGGAAGCAGAGAAACGCTGGGCAGCCGCCATATATGGTAAATCGAACCCGTACTCCGAATGGCTTCGCACCGGTCTTGTCGAATCATTAGCACTTCTCGCCGTTTATGGCAATCGATCTCCTAATGGTGCCCCTACTCAGGCGTTTGCCGACCACGTGGTGAGAAAGATCTTTGCTACAGCAGACAAGTGGGAGGCGTGGGCTTCGATAAAAGATGCAACCGCACTACTTGCGGAAGCTGCACCCGATACATTCATGGAAGTCATAGAGCAAGGGATAGTAAAGAATCCGGCTGTCTTTCAGGAATTAATGAAAGATGATCCGGGCATATTTGGTGAATGTAGACATAGTGGTTTGCTTTGGGCTCTTGAGGGCATTGCTTGGAGCTCCGAGTACTTCGCGCGTGCCGTAAATATTTTAGTCGAACTCGCTAACATAGATCCGGGTGACAGATGGGTCAATCGACCAATAAATAGTCTTGCTGATATATTTTTTCCCGGATTTCCACAAACACACGCAAAACCGAAAGAGCGCTTAGAAGCTTTGGCTAGTCTCATCGACAAGAATCCTCAAATGGTCTGGAAGTTTGCACAGAGATATTATGGAGGGGGAGCTATCAGCGAATCCCATCGCTTTCGTTGGCGTGATACCGGCGGCAGGCGGCGTGGTCTAGAGCAAGAAACAAATGAGGAATATCAGGAATATCTAAAAGGTCTTCTTCCAACTTTACGGGATCTTGCATGTAGCAGAGAAAATCTAGTAGCTTCAGTCGATGAATTTATTCGGCTTCCGGTTGATGTACGCGAAAAACTTCTCGCTACACTCGAAGCCATGGATCCAGCCGCCTTTTCCAAAGAGGAACGGGGCCTCCTGCTTCAGAGGATACGCGCAGCACTAAATTGGATCAACAGCTATGGCGAAGAGGATAGGCGTGCACATATGCCAGCTCTCTATCGCATTTTAGAGATATTTACTCCGGCAGATGTTCTTGAGCGTGTAGGCTGGTTATTGAGTACTCCATGGCCGAGGTTGGCGGAGGGACAGCCGAAGGATTACAGCGCAAGGGACACGGCAGTTAGAATAGCACAACAGGAGGCCGCACGTGAAGTTTTGGATAAAGCGTCGATAGCAAAGATCCTTGAGTTCGCCGCCACCATTCAATATCAGGGCGTTCTTGGTCATTCTTTAGCAAAGGCCGTGCGCGACAAAACAGAGGACACTACTGTATTGGATGCCATCTCAGCGCACCCCACTGATATGCCAATGCTTGTTAGAGGGTATGCACTAGGAAGAGTAGGAGTTGCCGGGCCCGGCTGGATCGACACGCAAATCGAACACATGAAGGCAAAAGGCAACTATTCGGCAGAAGCATGTGCGCTTTTATATTTTGGCCTACCGGAGGGTTCAGATACGTGGTCAGCAGTAAGCGCGCATGGCAAAGATGTTGAGACCGCATATTGGAAGCAAGCAAGCGGCTATTCACAGACCAGCAAAACCGAGGATGCTCCGATCGCGGTTGAAAAGCTGCTTGATGTTAAAAGACCAGACGCCGCACTTCAAATTGCTGGAGAATCTAAAGTTTCTATTCCAAGCATTTTATTGCAACGGTTACTTCAAGAGCTTTTGACAATGGACAAGAAAAAGATTCGTGCTGGCGCAATGGACGAATATTATCTCGGCCATGTGTTCAATCAGCTGTACGAAAAGAACGAGCTCTCAATCGAAGAAATAGCGAAATTAGAATGGCCGTTTGCAGAGCTTTTTGATGAGCTCAAGAGGTGTATCTCCTCACCAATGGCGCTTCATAGGATCTTACAAAAAGATCCGCAATTTTTTGCTCTACTCATCTCTTTCATCTATAAACGAGATGATCATACACCAGATCCTGCATGGGGCGATATTACTGATGAAATGGCAGAGAGACGTGCGCACATCGCTTATAAGGTCTTACACTCTTGGCATCTGATGCCCGGCATTAAGGATGATGGCACCCTGGACGAAAAAGAGCTTACAGACTGGGTTGAGGCAGCCCGCAGGCAATGTGCGGAGACTAAGCACGTAAGAGGCTGTGATTTGCAGATCAGTTCTTTGCTTGCTCATGCACCGAGCGACGCTGACGGCACATGGCCTCATGTTGCCGTTCGCAATCTCATAGAACATCTTAACAATGAGGTGATTGATCAGCATATTCAGATTGATATTTATAATAGCCGCGGCGTTGTTTCTCGCGGTCTCGACGATGGCGGCAAGCAGGAACGAGAACTTGCTGAGAAATATGAGAAGATGAGTGACGCCATAAAAACAAAATGGCCCCGCACAAGCGCAATGCTTCGAGGAATTGCGGACTCCTACAGGCACCAAGCTAAGCGTGAGGATGTTGATTCGGAACTCCGGGATCTCCGGTGGGATTGAATAGAAAAAGGAAGCAGGATTTTCCTGCTTCCTTGGGTTGGTTTGGAGGAACCGTTACTCGCCCGGCCATGCCTGGCAGTGGTCCGCGTACTCGCAGTCCTTGCACCAGAAGCCGGTTCTGGGGAAGTAAATCCGAAGGTTGATTCCCTTGAGGACCTGAGCGGCGATGCCGTAAAGCCTTCGATAGCTTGCCTGGTCCCGCCTGGTTTCAAGCGTGATCAGCTTGGGCTAAAAACTACAACTGATTCAGCCTAATAATACCTGTCCATCATCCGGTATTGGATGGCCTCGGAGAGGTGGGCGGGACGGATATTTTCTTCCTCCGCCAGGTCGGCAATTGTCCTTGCGACTTTAAGCGAGCGGTCATAGGCCCTGGCGCTGAAGCCCAGCCGCGTCACGGCGGCCTCCAGAAGCTTCTCCCCTTCCCCATCAATCCGGCAAAATGCCTTTACTTCCTTTGGCCCCATCTGGGCGTTGGCGTAAATCTTTGTCCCACGAAATCTTTCGAGCTGAATCCGGCGCGCCCGGCAGACCCGCTCTTTTATGGCCTCCGAGCTTTCGCTCTCAACCCTGGATACAATATCCCTGAATTTGACCTCGGGCACCTCCACCTGAATATCGATCCTATCAAGCAGCGGCCCGGAGATCTTTGAATAATATTTGCTTCGCTGGGCCTCCGTGCAATCCGCTTGCTCTCGGGCCAAGCCCCGGAAAACATCCTCGCAGGGATTCATGGCCGCAACAAACATGAAAGTCGATGGAAATGTCACGCTCATGGCAGATCTTGAAATAGTCACATATCCGTCCTCCACCGGCTGCCTCAGACCCTCCAGGACTTTGCGCCGGAATTCCGGAAGCTCATCCATGAACAAAACCCCATTGTGAGACAGGCTGACCTCCCCCGGCCTCGGAATCACGCCCCCGCCAATGAGCCCGATGTCGGTGATCGTATGGTGGGGCGAACGAAATGGCCGCGCGGCGATCGCTCCCTGATTTTTCAGAAGGCCGGCCGCGCTGTAAACCTGAGTGACTCCTATGACTTCGTCAAAGGACATCGGCGGCAGGATGGATGGAATGCGCCTGGCAAGCATGGTTTTGCCAGCTCCCGGCGGCCCGATCAAAAGGATATTGTGGGAACCGGCGGCGGCCACTTCCAGAGCCCGCTTGACATGGTGTTGGCCCCTGACATCCTTGAAATCCATTTCCTGGGCGGGATACGCCAGAAGTTCATCCAGCGAATAGCGGCATGGAGATATCTCGCCGGGCGCAGTCAAAAACTTCATCACCTGGACCAGATTCTTAAGCCCGAAAACATCCAGGCCTTCCACCAGCGCCGCCTCCTTCTCATTGTCTGCGGGAACAACAATGCCTATAAGATTCTTCTTTTTTGCCAGCAGCGCCGACGAAAGCGCCCCCTTCACGGGCTTGAGCCGGCCGTCCAGCGCCAGCTCGCCCAAAAATATAAATTCTTGCAGATGATCCGGCGGGATGACGCCGAGGTAGGCCAGATGCCCCAGGGCAATCGGCAGGTCGAAGGCTGGTCCTTCTTTCCGCATTCCGGCAGGGGCCAAATTGATCGTGATTCTGCGCGAGGGAAAGTCATAGCCGCAGTTTTTCAGAGCGGCCTTGACCCTCTCCTTGCTTTCCCGGACGGACGCGTCGGGAAGGCCGACCGTGATGAAATTGGGGAGGCCGCCGGCGATATCCACCTCGACATCGACGACATAGGCTTCGATCCCCTGGAGTGCCGCGCTTGCGATTTTGAACAGCATTTTGCCATTAGAAAAGACGGCAAAATGCCCCCGTTTATATCAGTTCGAGCTCTTCTTTTTTTTCTTTGGTGTACGCGGGCGCATCTTCTTTCTCGCCCATGATCTTTCCCCGCACCGGCGGCACGGTCAGCTTGACGATTTCCTTGAGCGTCTCGAAGACACCCCGTCCGTTAATGGCCGAGGCCTCGTAGAAGGGGGCCTTTTTAGGATTGAGCAGGTTGTTCAGGGTTTCGACGGGGACAAGGTTGTCCAGGTCGCGCTTGTTATACTGAAAAACGAGAGGCACGGAATTCATATCGAGCTTCTGGTCCTGGAAGTTTCTTCGCAAACCTTCAAAGCTGTCCAGGTTGGCATCCAGGAGAGGGACCTGTGAATCGGCGACAAAAACGATGCCGTCCGTCCCTACCAAAACGTTCTTTCTCGACGCTTCGTAATAGACCTGGCCCGGCACGGTCATCAGCTGAAAATTGACCTTGAAACAGCCGATATAGCCGGCTTTGATGGGCAGCAAATCGAAGAAATATGTCCGCTCCGACTCGGTCTCCAGGCTGATAAGCTCGCCCCGAGACGCGGGGTCAAGCTTTTTGTAAATATGGCGAAGGTTGGTGGTCTTGCCCGATAAGCCCGGGCCGTAGTAGACGATCTTGATTAAGAGATTGTTTGTGGTGTAATTGATGAATGCCATGTTAACTCATTGACTTCAGCAGTATAGCATATTTTTGGAGAATTTGGTCCCACGCATAGTTTTTTCTCACATACTCCAGCCCATTCTCTCCCAGCCCGGCCCGCAGCCGCTTGTCCTTGAGGAGAAGGTCCAGGGCATTGGCGAATTCCTCGTAATTGGAATAAAAAAGCCCGCTGTTTCCGTCGAGGCAGTGCTGTTTCAGGGGATCGGCCGCCTCCTGGACAAGGATCGGGGTGCGGACGGCCATGGATTCGAGCGCCGCCATACACAAGCTCTCAAAACGCGAAGGGTGGACGGTCACCCGGGCCTGGGCCATGGCCGCGTTCTTCTCCTCGGACGAGACAAAGCCCATGTATTTGATGCGCGAATGAAAGGGCAGTTTCATCAGGAGCTTTCCCATTAAAACCAGGTTCAGGTCGGGATCGATCCGACTGAATTTCGCAAAATAATCCAGGAGTTCTTGGCAGCCTTTGCCCGGCTCGATCCGCCCGGCGTACAGGATATAGGGCGACAGCGCTCTATATCTTGCCGTAAACGCCGAAGAGTCGATCCGCTCCGGAACATCCACGCCGACGCCGACCGTATCCTGATATTTCCCTTCGAATGAGAAAAGCCGGCTTAACATCTGTTTTTCTGAGCGGGTGTTGAAAACGAACGCCTGCGGCCGGGAAAACACCTCCTTCATAACCTGGAGGCGCAGGGCCGGCTCGTCGTGCGCGGTCGGCACAAGAGCCTTTTTCTTTTTGACGGCCTGCAGGCCCCAGTATGTGTTGTAATAGAGATAGGTGAAAAAGATGAAGCAGTCGTGCCTCGGCTCTTCTTCCTCCAGAGCCCGGATGAGGGCCGGCGAGAAAGGTCCCTGCTGCTCGAGCCAGATCAACTCGTCCTGGAGGCTGTGGCTGTTATAAAAGATCTGGTCCGAGTAGGCGTTGAAGGACTGAATGTCGCGCGTCTTTTTCACGTTGAAGCGCTTGATGACGACTCCGTTCAGGATGTACTCGCCGCTCCCATACTCGTTTCTCCATGTGACATAGTCTTTGGCCGCCGTCGTGAACACCGTGCAGTCGTGGCCTCTTTCCACGAGCCTCTCGGCGACCTGGCGGCAGTGGAGCTCGGAGCCTCCCATGACTTCCTTTCCGTACCTCTGAACGACGAATGCGATCTTCATCTCAACCGGTTTGGCCTAATTTTTTAAGCTGTTGCAGCAGAAATTCCTCCCGTTTGAACCCTTTAAATATATCGAGCTGCCGGCGTCCGCTGGCGATGAGCTTTTCCCGGACGGCGAGGTCTTGGGCCGTGACGTTGACGAGCTCGGCGACATAATCCGGCCGGCTGTTATTGACCAGGATCCCGGCTTCACCCAGCGTATAGGGCACGGCCGCAGAATTCAAGGCGATGATGGGCAAGTCGAAAATCATGCTCTCGATGAGGGGCAGGCAGAACCCCTCGTGCTCGCTCAAGGACAAGAAGACATCCGAAGCCCGATACAGGGCGAACAATTCCTCGTCCGGAACATGACCCAGAAATTGGATTTCTTCGCTCTTTAAATAGAATTCATCCGCCATCCGGACGACGCTCTCATAATAGGCTCGAAACGTGTTCGTCTTCCCGACCACGATCAGCCTGATCAGGGGGGAAATGTACTTTTTATAATAAAAAGTGACTTTGATCAGGTTTTCGATCCTTTTGTTGGGCGCGATGCGGCCGACAAAAAGGACATTCACGCGGTCGTCGTCGAAGAGGTTGTAGAGAAACTGGTTCATGGGCTTCTCATACTTGGCGAAATCGATGAACAAGGGAAAAACGTGGGTGTTGCGGAAGCCATATTCCACGAGTTCCCGCCGGTTGTACTCCGAATCGGCCAGGCCCAGGTCAACATACGGCTGAAGGGATTGAAGTTCCGCCCTGCCCAGGCCGGCCAGGTCGGCCATCTCGGGATTGCTTTCGGCAAAAAATTCAGGGGGGGTAATATTATGGTAGATGATGGCTTTTTTCGAAGGAAGTTGGATTAAGGCTTCTGTCAGTGGCGAGGGAAGGGCAAAATGAAGGATAGTGATATCCGAACGTGAGGGTTTCGGGAATTCACTAATGAGCGGAGCCTGGTCTTCGAGGCCCCGGTCGCACATCAAGCAATAAATCTCCGAGGAATAGCCCTGCCTCCGCAGGAATTGCTTCAGCTCGAAGGCCTCATCGCCGATCGCGTCGCCTCGGTGAAAGGCCGGAACCAACTGGTCGACCCTCATTTCCGGCTCGCCTTTTGGATATGTTCGAGGAGGATGCGGCTGACATTCTCGCGGCTGTATTTTTGGAGCGCTTTGAGCTGCCCGTCGATGATGGTTTTTCGCAACGTTGGATCCCTCTGGACCCGGTTGACCAGGGCCGCCGTCCTGAGGAAGTCCTTTTGGCGGAGGATGATGCCCCCCCCGTTCATGGTTTCTTCGACGGCGCCGGCGGCATAGGCCAGGACCGGGATTCTCATATAAAAGGCCTCCAGGAGCGGCACCCCGAACCCCTCATGCTCGCTCATACTTAAATAAACATGCGCCGCCCGATAATAAGCAAGGAGTTCCGCAAAATCTATATGTCCACTGAAATGGACGTCCATAAGGTTTAGTCGCGCGACCAGCTCTTGGAGTGAAGAAAAATACCGCTCCAGCCCCCTGTAGTCCCCGGCCAGGATGAGCTGCGAGTCCGGGTTGAAGTATTTTTTATAGAAATAGTAAGTTTTGATGATATCCTCGAACTTTTTGTTGGGGATCAGGCGCCCGATAAAAAGCAGGGTCGTTTTGCCGTTGTCGAAGAGGCTCCTGGTGACGGGGTTCCCCGCCCGATCGAATTTGGCGAAATTCATGAGAATCGGGAGGACGCCCGTCGTCTTGTATCCGACGGCCTGGAGCTCACGGCGGTTGAATTCGGAATCTCCCACGGCCAAGTCGACCTTGTCCACGAACAGGTTGATCTCCAGCCTGCCTTTGTAGCATTCCCTGGCCAGGATGCGGTGGGAATCGACAAAATACTCGTGGGGGGTGATGTTGTGATAAATCATCATTTTCCTGTCCGGCACCCGGAAAAAGAGCTTGGAGACGGGCGAGCCGATGGAAAAATGGAAGATGACTACGTTAACGGGGGAGCTGTATTTCTTGTATTCCCGGTAATCCTTGACGTGCTTGGCGGATTGAGCGTCGAACAGCTTGACAAAAATCTCCGACCGGTAGCCGCGCTCCCGCAGCACGCTCTGGATCTCGAGCATTTCATCCGATATGGCATCGCCGTAGCTGAGGGATGTGGCGAACTGATGAACATCCATTAGGCTTGCGCTCCTATCCGGTTGAGGATGGCGAGATATTTCTGCTCGATGATTTCCCACGTGTAGTTTTCAAAAAAATATTTCCGGCCGTTGTCGCCGAGGGCCTGGCGGAGGCGGGGCGAGGCCAGCAGCAGCCTCAAAGCCTCGCGGAACTCCCTGTAGTTTTCATAATACAGGCCGCCGTTCGACCTCCGGCACTGACCTTTGAGGACCTCACACTTGGCATTGGCTAGGACCGGCTTGCCCATCGCCCAGGCCTCGAGAGTCACCATGGACAGGCTCTCGTAAAAGGAGGGCATGACCAGGAGCTCGGCCCCGCTCAGGGCATCGAATTTATCCTGCTCCGAAATAAACCCGAGGTGATGGACATCCGGATGCGAAGGGACTTTCAAAACCGAATTCCCGACGAGGACGAGCTTGATCGGCGTCCCCACATCCTCTTTAAACCACAGGAAATACTCGAACAGCTTATGGCAGCCTTTGTTTTCATCGATGCGGCCGATATAGATCATATAGGGCTCTTGGATGCCAAATTTGCGGCGAAAACGGTCCGCTGAAGAGGCCGGAGGGAGCTCCGTCCCGACCCCGACAACCAGGCTGGGGACATCCTGATTCTGGGACAGCGTTTGGATCATCTGCCGCTCTTCTTCCGAGTTATAGACCAGCGCCCGGGGCTTGCGGAAGAGGTCCTTGAACAGCTTCAGGTGGATGACTGGGTCATGCTCGGCCGTCGGCACGAGGATGCTCTTCTGAGGAACCGTGTGGATTCCCCAATAGGAATGGTAATATCGGTAGCTGAAAAAGATGAAGTAATCATAATCGCGCTCATGCTTTTGGATAAAACGGATGAGCGAAGGCGATGTCGGGCCTTCCTCTTCGAGCCAGGCCTGCTCGTCTTTCTCCGTGTGCTCATGGCCGAGGATATAGCTTTGGATGCGGCCGAACTTTTCCGGATTGCGCGGCCTGGACACGGAGAAGCGGCGGACGGGAATGCCGTTGACGACTTCCTCACCTTCCGGATAGTGGTCGCTCCAGGTGATATAATCGTCCGCCCGGCTGGTCAGGACTTCTGCCTGGCAATACTTCTTCATATGTTCGGCCACCCAGCGGCAGTGGAGCTCGGCCCCGCCGTTAATTTCGAGGCCGTAGCGTTGAACGACAAAGGCAATTTTCATTTAAAAATCTGCTTCTCCAGCGTTTTTTCGCGCTTCTCGATAAATGCCAGGTCCTTTTCAAAGATCCTGGTCTGAGTCTTCAGGCTGTCCTCCTCGACGCGCAGTTTGGTCAGCTCCACGACGATGTTGTGGCTCAGATTATGAAGGAGTTTGATATACTCCATGCTTTTATCCAGGTCTTCGAGCCTCTGGTAGAGAAAATCGATCCTGCGGTTTGTCTCATGAAGATTTTTATTCGTGAGCTTTAGCTCTTCATGCAGGGGCAAGGCAAAAAGCCGAATGATGGGAAAGAAGGGAGCCATCAGCTTCAGTACTTTGGCCTTGACCTTTTCCTTAAAGCCCGGGGGGGGGACCCCGCCCGGCCCAGCGGCAGATTCCAGAGGTTGGCCGGCAGAGACACCCTTTTGTAGGGTTTCGTCTCTGGACGGGGGAAGAGGCCGTTCGGCCGCGGCTTTCTTGACCTGGTCCATTATGCGTGAGACGTCCACTTGTTGATAATCGATCTCGACGGCATGAATGGTTTCGTGATCCGTCTGTTTTTGGCTTTCCATTGCAACCTCCCTCAGCTCAAAAGCTCAAGAGGGGACGGTTCTATTTTCTTGCACGCAATGAGGGGAAAAGAGAACCGTCCTCATTTCAATTATTCGGCCTTTTTTTTAAAGAGATGGCTGTCATAAACGCTCTGGACGTCCTGCATGTCCGGAAGAGGATGGAGCTTCATCTCCTCGATCTCCCGCACCTCGCGCTCCGTCAACAGGCCTTCCTTGATCTTGGCGGCGACGCGCGCTTCGATGTCCGTCAGGATTTTTTTCACCTCGGTCTCCGGCAAACATTTGATTTCGATAAGATCAGACATGATGAATCCTTCCCTTTCCTCAGGAGCTCATCGGATATATCCGAGAGCCCTGAGCTCGTTCTCAAGTTCCTTGGTCATGCCGGCTTTGACCGGCTGCCGCTTTTGCGCGTTTTGATAAAGGCTTTTGACCTGGGCGGTCAGCCGCCGCACAACATCCGTTTGCTGATCTGCGATATTCTTTTTCTCACCGGGATCGTCCCGGAGATTGTACAGCTCGATGGGTGGGTTGGGCGGCGGCAGCTCTGGCAATGATTCCAAATATTCCTTCCTGTACTCTCTGTTAAGGACAAGCTTCAAGTCCCCGGAATTCGCGGCGATCTTCATGGGGATTCGCGAAATCGGAGACCTGTCGGCCGTGTCCGCCACATCTGCCAAAAACGTCCGGCTCTCCTTTTCCCGGCCCTTCAAGACAGAGATTAAGCTCCGGCCGTCGAAGCTCGTTTCGTTAAAGTCAATTCCCAGTTCCTCTAAGATGGTCGGCAAAACGTCAATGAGTCGCACGATGGCGGAAATCTTTTGGCCCCTAAACCTGGAATCAGGGAATTTTATGATCAAAGGGACCTTTAAGGTATCATCGTATAGAAAATTCCCATGATTCCAGCTGCCGTGATCAAAAAACTGTTCCCCGTGATCGCTCGTGATAATGAGCATGGTCCTCTCATAGATGCCGATTTGCTTGATTTTCTCGACCAGAGGCTTAATCAGTTTTTCATCCGTGTAGCGAATCTCTCCGTCATAAAGGCCGATTATGTTCTGACGGTCGGCGTCTGCTAGCTTCATAAAAAAGCCTTTGCTTAAATCCGTTAACACATCAAAACTCAGCCGCTTCGGGTCCTTGCCCAAAAACATTGCGTTATAAGGAGCCGGAGAGTGGTAGGGACTGTGAGGCTGGTATGTGTGAATAAAGAGGAAAAAATTCTTGTCCGCATTGTCATCAAGCCATCTAGAAACTCCTTCAAAACATTGTTCGGCCTGATCCTTATCCCTGAAATCGGCGCCCCTGATTTCATAGCTGTCAAATCCTTTGGAAAATCCGAAAATGGGGCTGACAAAGGCGCCCCCCGTGATGGCCGAGCAAAAGTAGTCCTTCCTTCTCAGGAGGTCTGCCAAGGTTAACAGGGCGGATCCATTTTTTCTTCTCTGTAATAGACTTGATGGTTCACGCCTGAGAGCGATGTCAGCAGAGAGACGTGCGAAGGCAGGGTCCAGGGGGAAGAGGCATACGCATTCAAAAAAACCGCGCTTTCCCCGGCCACCGTGTCCATATTCGGGCTCGTGGTGCGGCCATAGCCGTACGAGCTTAAATGGTCGGCCCTCAGCGTATCGATAGAGACGAGGATGATATTCGGCTTTTTTACGGAACCGCTGTAGAGGACTGGGTTATACCAGAAAGCAAACGCACCTTCTGCGCCAGCTGTCTTGAATGAAAGGCGCGCTTTCTCCGCCCGCGGCGGCAGGCTGACCTTGTTCAACGAGAAATTCAACGTCCTTGATTCCTGCTTGGAGGGGAGACGCAGATTTTGCTGAAATACCGGCTTTTTTCGTCCACCTATTTCCAAGATGATGATAAACGTCACTCCCATCTCTTCGTCAGTCTTGAACATGCGGGCGATCTCGGAATTCTGGCCCCTGACTATCCCGATGCCGAAATCCAAGACACCATCTTTGGGAAGAACCACGTCAAAGACATACTCGCTCTTCGGGGGAGAAAAGATAATATTCGATTCCGTGGCGCCGATCGAATGTTTGCGTTTGAGACCAAGGGGATTCTCACCAATGCCCAAATCTATGATGGGAACCGAATTGATGGGATAAACGGTTTCTTTCAAACTGGCGGAATCCTTGCCGAGAAGCGGGCTGGCCAGAATATTTTCTCGTTTGAGCAGATCGATGAACCTGTAAAAATCCTTTTCAGAGACGGCCTTTTTTTGACACCCTGCGAAAAAGCAAACGGGGAAAATCAGAAGGAAAGCCGCACAGGCCCGGCCGGTTTTTGGATTCATAACAAGCATTTTAAACGAATTAAACGCGCCGTTCAACATCCCTGCATCACGACTCCGTTTCTGTGATGATCAAAATGATATTTCATTTCATTAAAAGAAATGGAGGATTTCGGTTCGAATTTGAAAAGATGGTGACTCTATGTTATTTAATCACTGTTCACTCTGGAACTGCCTGCAGGAAAGGAAGAAAGCCATGGAGACGAGGAAGAAAATCAGGATCGGCGTCATCGGGGGGAGCCGGCCCCAGAAGAAATTCCTTCATTCCGCTTTTGAGATCGGGAAACTTGTCGCCGGGCGCGATGCAATTCTTGTCTGCGGCGGCCTGGGCGGCGTCATGGAAGAGACCGCTCGCGGGGCCAAGCAGGCCGGCGGCCTGACCATCGGCATTCTTCCGGGCAACAATCCGGCTGACGCCAATCCTTATATCGATATCCCGATCGCCACGGGGCTAGGCTACACCAGGAATTCCCTGGTGGCCATGAATGCCGATGTCTTGATCGCCATTGACGGCGAATACGGCACGCTGAGCGAGATCGCCTACGGCCGGATCTACGGCAAAAAAGTGATCGGCCTTGGGACATGGGACATTGAGGGGATCATCCCCGCCGCAAGCCCTGAGGAGGCCGTTGAACTTGCTTTCCGATAAATCAGACGTACAAAATTATCAGATCGTCTTGAGCTACGACGGGACGGATTTCCACGGCTGGCAGCGGCAGCCCAAGAAAAGGACCATTCAGGGAACCCTGGAAGACACACTGGCCAAGATCGCCCAAAAAAAAGTGACAGTCATCGGCGCCGGGCGAACGGATGCCGGCGTCCATGCCCAGGGCCAGGTCGCTAATTTCAAGGCAGTCCTGCGGCTGAACGAGGACGAGCTCAAAAAAGCGCTCAACGCCCTCCTTCCTGACGATATTCGCGTGATCGAGCTCAAAAAAGCCGCCATGGATTTCCACGCCCGGCGGGGCGCCAAAGCCAAGGTCTATCATTACCGCATTTTTCATAGTCAGGAGATTAATCCCTTTGTTTCGCGCTATGTTCTTCACTGGCCTCATCCCCTCAACCTGGCGCGCATGAGAAAAGCCGCCCGGCTCTTCCAGAGGCAGGGTGACTTTTCCGGGTTCTCCTCCAACCGGCTCCTCTATCCGGTGCGGAAGGTGACCCGCTCGGAGATTAAAAAAAGGGGGGACGAGATTATCTACACGATCGAGGCCAGCGGTTTTTTGCGCTACATGGTCAGGACCATTGTCGGGACAATCATCGAGGTAGGCAGGGGCAGAGTGTCTCTGGACCAAATCGAGGATATCTTCCGCGAAAAACAGCGGACGCTTTCAAGCCCCACAGCTTCAGCCAAGGGGCTGTGCCTGATGAAAGTCATTTATTAGTAGGCGTGGAGCCTGTCACCGGCCAGCCGCGTCAACGCCACCTTTTCCGCATTTTTTATGGGATATTTTAGCTAAGACAAAGAGAGCCCAAGGACGATCGCGTCTTCGTCCGGGCTGGAGTAATAGTGCCTCCGGAAGCCGATGAACTCGAACCCCAGCTTCGCATAAAGCCTGCGGGCGGCCGTGTTCGAAGGCCGGACTTCGAGGGAAACAAAATGCGCGCCTTCCGCGCGTGCCGCCTCGATCACGTCCCTGAGAACGGTTTCTCCGATCCCCATTCTCTTGAAGTCCGGATGGACGGCGATATTGTTGATCTGGACCTCGTCCCTGATCTTCCAATAAACGATATACCCGATGACTCTTTCCAGAGTCCTGTGGACAAAGACCAAGGGATAGGACAATCCATCGTTCTGGATTTCTCCTCTGAATGTGGTTTCGTGCCACGGGTTGGGAAAGGAAATGTTTTCAATCGCCAGGACGTCGGGCAGGTCGCGGGTTTCCATTCTCCTCAAATAAAAGATACGTGCTTCGGAGAGGGGCTCTTTAATGTTTTTCCTCCGCCTGGGATTTCCGGAAATATAGAGGCTCGAGATCGGCCGACGAGACGCCCTTTTTCGCCTTGAGCAGCTCGCAGCCCAACCGTCCGACTTCATAGGCGATGAAGGGCGATCGGGAAGAAAACCTGGCTTTGTCTTTGAGGGAATCCAGGATTTTGCTCCGGAAGAGATCGGTCCCGGTGCCGATGAAGAGGATATTGCGGTGAGCGGGAAGCCTGGATAAAAAGTCGCCGGGTAAATAAGCTCCCTGGGCAATATACTCTTTCATGCGGCCGCCCTCAATTTGATATAGGGCGGCATAGATTTCACCTTTTTTCGCATCCAGCATCGGGCAGACCAAACGGGCCTGGGAATCCCTGAGCTTCCAGGCCAGCGCCTGGAGCGAGGACACCGGGGCCACGGGTCTTCCTGAAGCGAGGGCGAACGATTTGACCGTGCTGAGGCCGATCCGTATTCCGGTGAACGACCCCGGGCCGGGCGAAACGGCAAATCCTTCGATATCATGGATATCCAGATGATTGGCGTCGAGGAGAAAATGGATCGACGATAGAAGCCTGGCTGAATGCGTGGTCGTGGATGCGACATTGATTTCCGCGACCAGACGCGCATCCTCCAGGATGGCGATGGAGCCGCACGGCGTCGTCGTATCAACAGCCAGGATGCGCATACGAAGCCTCATTCGGTCGCGAGAAATAAATGGCGCGGGTCCTGTCGCCGATCCGCCCCAGATCGGCGCCACCCCCGCCGCTATGTTTCTTACAATCGCGTTCAAAACTTTGTATCCAAAATCTTCCCGTATTCAAACAGGTTGCCCGCCATGTAGATCTCGACTTGGACAACACTCATGGGCTCGATCCGCAAAGGCACCTTCCGGGTGACATTCAGGCCCCCGCCCGACTTCACATCCATCTCGACCAGATCGCCAGTCTTCAACTGATTCGCGGCAATGATGGCTTCAAGATTTGGGATCCTAAGGACAGGGAATCCGGAATTCACCGCATTCCGGAAATAGATCGCCGAAAACGAGGGCGCGAGCACAGCGCCGATCTTGAGGGCGATCAAGCAGTCCACGGCCTGCTGCCGGGAAGAGCCGGCGCCGAAATTCCGGCCGGCGACGACGATATCCCCTTCCCCGCATTTTTTCGGGAAATCCTTCCAGCCTTCTAGATTCCCAAAAGCATAGGCGCCCATTTCGGAAATGTCCGTGATATGGAGATGGGCGTTGTGGAAGATCTGGTCGGTATCGATGTCCTCGATCAGTTTCCCAATCTGGCCCAGCAAGACCCAAACTTTTCCTCGAAGAGTTGTTTCCGGCATTCTAGAATTCCTCGGGAGCGACGATTTCACCTTGGATGCACGAAGCGGCCACCACGGCCGGTCCAGCCAGGTAAGTCTTTCCTTTTCCCTGCTTGCCGGAGAAATTCCGGTTTCCCGTGCTGATCTGGACTTCCCCTTTTCCCGTCAACCCGACATGGCCTTCGGCACAGCCGCCACAGCCCGGATTCAGGACGATGGCACCGCTTTGAAACAGAATTTCCAGGATTCCCCGTTCCAGGAGCTCCTGATAGACGCGGCGGGTGGCTGGCACGATCTTGAGCATGACTCCTTTTTTCACTTTCTTTCCATTGAGGACGTCCGCGGCGCGGGCGAAATCCTCGGTCCGGCCGTTGGTGCAGGAGCCGATGAATCCAGAGTCGATCTTGGTTCCCCGCACCTCCGCGACCGACCGGACGTTATTCGGCGAAAAGGGTACGGCCACCTGAGGCGGAAGCCCTTCGACATTGATTTCGATGACATCCGCGTAGGATGCGTCCGGGTCCGCCTGAAACAAAGAAAATTTTTCATCCGACAATTCCGCCGGCATCAGGACAGAGGGAACATCCTCGGCGGAAACGAATCCGATGATGCCGGCCATCTCCGTGATCATGCTGCAGAGGGTGACGCGGCCGGCAAAATCCAGGCTGGTTGCGGCCGCGCCGTAAAACTCGGCGGCTCGGAGGGCAATGCTTTTCGTCCCCATTTCTTTGCAAAGATACAACGTCAAGTCTTTCGGGTCTGAATAGGGAGAGGGCATGCCCTTGAGGATAACCTTGACACTTTCTGGAACTTCGAACCATGTTTTGCCGGTTTTGAAAGCAAAGGTGATATCGACATCGCCCATCCCCTGCCCGAAGCATCCGACGGCGCCAAGGATGTTCATGTGACTGTCGGTTCCGACGACTGTCCCACCCGGCCGGGCTAGTCCTTCTTCGATCAGGACGTGAGAGCCGATCCCCTTGTCCACATCAAAGACTTCGATCCCGTGCTGGCGGGCAAAATTACGGCAAGCCTGCTGGTTATCCGCGTATTTGAGCGTGCAGGCGGGCGCGCAAAGGTCAAAGGTGAAGAACGTCCTGCTCTTATCGGCGAGAGGAGAATTTCCATATTCCTGCTCATAGTGTTTGACGACGTTCGGCCCGCCGAAATCCCTAGCCGAGCGGACGTCCAGATCCATCCAGACGATTTTTCCAGGCTCGATATCGTCCCTGGAGTGGGCTTGAATGATTTTCTCGACGATCGTTTTTCCCAAGTGGATCCCTCGCTCAGATCTTTCTCGCGACTTCGTTGGCCAGGTCGAGTGTCGAGGACTCGCCGCCCATGTCGTAGGTCCGGATGGTCCCCTCCTTGATCACCTCGGCGATGGCCCCTTCGAGGTGCACGGCCTTAGGCGTCTCGCCCAACCATTCGAGCATCATCTTGGCCGCCAGCAGCATGGCCGTCGGGTTGACTTTATACTGGCCGGCATATTTCGGCGCCGAGCCGTGGGTCGGCTCGAAGACGGCATACTTGTCGCCGATGTTGCCGCTGCAGGCAAAGCCGAGCCCGCCGACGAGCTGCGCCGCCAAGTCGGAGATGATGTCGCCGAAAAGGTTTTCGGCGACCAGGACATCGTAATCCTGGGGGTTCTTGACGAGCCACATGCACATGGCATCGATATTGGCTTCTTTGAACGGGACATCCGGGAACTTTTTGGCAATGCCTCGGGCGACGCTCAGCATCAGGCCGCCGGTTTCACGGAGCACGTTGGGCTTTTCGACGATGGTCACCGAGCGCCTCTTGTTTTTACGGGCATATACGCAGGCCGCCGTGACGATCCGCGAACAGCCTTTTTTGGTCATGATCCGCGTCGAAAGAGCAATTTCATTCAAAGGCGTATCCTTAAAAGCCTTCATTTTCGGATGGACCAGCAGCGCATCTCGAACGCCCTGGGGCAGCGGGAAGAACTCGACGCCGGCATACATCCCTTCGGTATTCTCCCGGAAAATGACCAGGTCGATATTGTCCCGGTAATTGAGGGGGTTTCCGGGGTAGGCCTTGCACGGCCTGAGGTTGGTGTAGAGGTCAAATTCCTGGCGCAGGCGGACGATCGGGCTGAAGTAAGAGAGGCCTTTTCCCTGCAAGGAGGGGGCGAGCTCGGCGGCGGCGTCTTCCTTGGGCTTGGAGGTAATGGCCCCGAACAGACACACATCTGTCTCCTTCAACATCTTGATCGTGCGGTCGGGGAGCGCGTTGCCTTCTTTGCACCAGAACTCCCAGCCGATGTCGCCGTGGACATATTCGGCATCGATTTTCAATCTATTAAGAACAACCATTGCGGCATCCATGACGTCCCGTCCGACGCCGTCGCCGGGAAGGACCGCGATTCTATATTTTGGCATATCCGACTCCTTCTTATACGGATCGGGTTTTCGTTTGGAATTGCAGTTTTCTCTTTGTGTATTCGATCAGGCCGCCGGCTTCCAGGATGCCGATGACGGATTCCGGGAGAGGCGGGAATTTGTAGATCATTCCGCCGGCCATGATCCTTCCTCCGCCAAAATCGATCTCGACCTCGTCGCCCGTCTTGAGGCTATCCGACGCCTCTTCAGACTGGAGGACGGGCAGGCCCAAGTTGATGGCGTTCCGGAAATATATTCGAGCAAAAGACTTGGCGATGACGGCCTGGACGCCGGCGTGCTTCAGGCAGGCGGCGGCTTGCTCCCTGGAGCTCCCGCAGCCGAAATTTTTTCCGGCGACAATCACATCGCCGGGCTTCACTTTCTGGGCGAATTCAGGATCCAGATCCTCGAGGGCGTGCTTGGCCATCTCCTGCGGCTCCATGAGCGTGTATGTATATTTCCCGGGAAAAATGACGTCGGTGTTGACGTCGTCCCCATATTTCCAGACTTTTCCCTTTTTCAAAGGTATTTCCTCGGGTCCGTGATTTTTCCTTCAAGAGCCGAGGCGGCGACCGTGGCCGGCGAGGCCAGGTATATTTCCGAGTCCCGGCTTCCCATCCGGCCCTTGAAATTGCGGTTGGACGTGCTGAGGACGACCTCGCCGGGGGCCAGGATGCCTTCATGGGCGCCAAGGCAGGGGCCGCAGCCGGGATTGAGGATGACACAGCCGGCTTCGGATAAGACTTCTATGACACCCTTTTTGAGGGCTTCGAGGTAGATTTCTCTTGACGCGGGCAGGACGAGCACCCGCACCTGGGGATGGATCTTCCTACCTTTTAATATATTCGCGGCTATTGCCAGGTCTTCCAAGCGGCCGTTTGTGCATGTGCCGATTAAGGCTTGGTGGAATTTTTTGCCTTCGACGGCGGTGACCGGCTTTACATTGTCAACCGAGTGAGGACAGGCCACCTGCGGCTCGACGGCCGAGACATCGTAGCTCAGGACGGCCTCATAGGCGGCATCCTTGTCGGATGTGACAATTTCATAGTCCGCCCTGGCCCTTTTTTTGAGCCATTCCAACGTTGTCTCGTCCGGCTCAAAATAGCCATTTTTAGCGCCCATCTCGGCAACCATGTTGGCCAGGACCATGCGCGAAGCGATGCTCATGTCCCGGGCCGCGCTGCCCGTGAATTCAACCGCCATGTAATTGGCCCGGTCGGCGCCATGGTCTCCGATGACTTTTAAAATGATATCCTTGGCGGAGACGCCGCGGACGGGCTTCCCGGAAAGCTCGATTTTCAGCGTCTCCGGCACCCGGAGCCAGATCTCGTCCGTGGCCCAGATGCTGGCGACCTCGGTGCGACCGATTCCGGCGGCAAATGCTCCAAACGCACCATATGTCGTCGTGTGGGAATCGCTGCCCATGATCACTTTGCCCGGAAGGGCGAAGCTCGCTTCCGAGAGCACCTGGTGGCAGACGCCGTGCTGGATATCAAAAAAGTTCGGGATATTCTGCTGGACCACGAACTCGCGGATGGTCTTATGGTTCTGAGCGTATTTTTCGGCGGCGGCGGGAACGATATGGTCCAGGATAATGATAATTTTCTCGGGAGCTTTGACAGCCCCGATTCCCAGTTTCCGGAATTCGCCGATGATGGCGGCCGCGTTATCATGAGACAGGTAATAATCCGGGGAGACGGTGATCACCTCTCCGGCCCGGACTCTTTTCCCGGCTTTTTTTCCCAATATTTTCTCCGAAAACGTCTGCCCCACTGTCCACTCCGAAGTTATTTTATAACCCAATTATATGATAAATGTTGAGGTTTGACCCGAATAATTATTCTCCCTCCCCTGCTAATCCTTGAAGACATCGAAATTGACGAAATCGGCGTGGTTGACGATGACGGCTTCGATCGTCCGGCGCGAGCCGTCGCCCTCCTTGGAATGGGCGGCGATGATATGGATGATTTCCTGCGGCAGCCCGTGTTTAAAAGCAAAAGCCGCGCCGGAGATGGGGTGGCGGAGCAGGTCGCCCTCGCGGCTTTTAACGAAAATCCCCTGTTCCCGCTTGTATTCGAACAATTTGCCCACGTCATGGAGAATGGCGCCGGACAGAAGATAATCGGTGTTGATGGCGATTCTTTCCCGATATTCTTCGATCAGGACTTCGGCAATTCTCAGCGCGGTAAGCGTCACGGCTCGTGTATGCTCGATGATATTCACGGCAGTTTTTTTGATGAGGAGCGTGAAGGGCATCTCCTTGAGGTCGTCGTCCGTCCAGCCTCCGCGCTTGACGGCTTCCTCCCAGACTTTCTGCGTAAGGTCTCTGAGCTCCGCCCGTTTAATGAGGCGGATCTCCGGAATGAGCTTGACTATTTCGCCACTCATTGGATCTTCCTTTCGGCCGGCCCGTCGTACTCATAATTTTCAGGGTCGATCTTTCGCATGGGCTTCATCCTGGTTTTTTCTTCATGAATATGGGCGACCAGGCCGGGGACGCGGGAAATGATGAAAAACGCGTTTCCGATTTCGGACGGAATGCCCAGGTCGCAGAGAAGGGCGGCGATGGCGCCATCGACGTTGATGGGAAGGAGCTTGCCCATCTGCACGGCCAGGACCTTTTCCACACCGCGGGCAATCCGAACATGTTTTCCGGCGAGCCCCAGCTCCTCGGCCACGGCGAAGAGCTTGGCCGTGCGAGGGTCCTTGGTATGCAGGCGGTGGCCGAACCCGGATGCCCGCTGCCCTTTGGCCTTCATTTCATCGAGTACAACCTGGATTGCTTTTTCATCCCCGCCGCCTTGAGCCTCGGCCCTCCTGCCGATCTCCAAAAAAAGCTTCATCCCTTCTTCGATGGCGCCGCCGTGGAATCTGGAAATGGCCAGGATTCCGGCCGCGATGGCCGAATTGAGCTCGGCGCCCGTCGAGGCCACGGTGCGGGCAGCCAGGACGGAGGGGGGGCTTGCGCCGTGGTCAACCGAAGAGACAAAGATCGCGTCGATGAGCCGGCCGACCTCCGGCGAAGGAAACTCGCCCTTGAGAATCAGATAGATGGCCTGAGCGAAGGAGATCCTGCCCATCAGCTCAGCCACTGGATACCCACGCATCACGATTTTATTCGGCTTGACATCGGTAATCGCCGTTTTCCATTTTTCTTCGGCCATCGAAACACTCCTTAAACTGTCATTGCTCACCGGGGTCAAAGCTACTCATTACGCATTTTTTTGCGTAATGAGTAGCTTTGACCCCATTCTATTTTAAAAGTTCCTTGGCTTTTTTGGGGATATCGAAGATCGAATCCACGACGTGGGCACCGACCTCTCTCAGTCTCTTGACCTTCGTTTCATAGGATCCGCGCGTGCCTTCGACGATCGCTCCGGCATGAGAAAAACGCGTCCCGGACTTGGCCGCCTTGCCGCCCACGAAAGCGATAAGCGGCTTGGTGAACTTGTGGGCTTCGATCAGGTCCGCCACCCGCTCCTCTTGGGTCGTCCCGATTTCACCGAACATAGCAACGATCTTGGTCTGGTCATCCTGTTCAAAAAGCTCCATAACCTCCGGATGGGAAAGTCCGACGATCGCATCGCCGCCGACATGGATGATCGTGCTCTGACCCAGTCCGGCCTGTGTCAAATAATAAGAAATAGCAGAGGTCATGCCGCCGCTCCGCGACGTGACACCGACAGCACCCGGCTTAAACCATTCCCGCGCCCGCTGGGCCCGTCCGCCGATCATGCCAAGGACGGCCTTCCCCGGGGAAAGAAGACCCAGAGTGTTAGGCCCGACAAACGGGGCACCTTTCGCCTTGGCAGTATATGCAATCTCGAGAACATCATAGATCGGGACGCGGTCTGGGACGATGACCAGGAGCTTGATGCCGGCCGCCATGGCTTCCAGCGCCGCATTTTTAACAAGCGCGGCCGGAATGAAGATGACGCTGATATCGATCGGCCCCTGTTTTTCCCAGGCCTCCTCGACTGAATCATAAACGGGAATCCCATAGACATCCTGGCCGGCACGTCCGGGCGTGACGCCGGCGACGATGTTCGTCCCGTAGTCCTTCATCAATTGGGCCCGGGTCATGCCTTCGCGGCCGGTGATGCCCTGGATCAAGACTCTCGATTTTTCATCGACCAGAATCGACATATTTTTCTCATCTTGGGGTCAAACCTACTCATTACGCATTCTGCAAAAATCTCCCCGAGAACGTGCGTAACGAGTAGGTTTGACCCCATTCTTTATCCTTTTAAGATTTTCTCCCGATATTCCTTTAGCCCGGGGATCGGCAGCTCAATATAAATCGCTTTCTGCTCATGGTAAGTGCAAAAAATTTCACAGGCCAGACATTCCGTGCATTTCCCCTTTTTTGCATCATCCCGGGAAATCGCCAGCACGGGCTTTTCGTTTTCCAGCTTGAGAATTTTCGGAGCGCAGGCTCCAACGCAGCCCTTGGTCTTACAGGCCGGGCATCTCGCGTGATCGATGGACAGCCTGCCCGTCAGTGTATCAAAGAAATAGGCGTTGTTCGGGATCTCTGCCTCCACAATCGGTTTCACCATATGCAATGCATTTTTATTTTCGGCGATGAGCGTTTCGAGCTTTGTGGCGCAGAATTCCGGAGAATCATCCCGGCCGTAGCCTTCGACTCTCGCCGGCATATCCTTGAGATACGCGCCGAGGATGCGGATCGCCTCCTCTTCAAAATTGCCGCCCAGGCGAATCACCGCTGGGATGCTGAGGTTTTCTTCGTGGAAGGCCTTGACCATCCCCCGTGCCGAATGATATTGCTCCTGGCTGGCGACCCCGGATCCCGAGGCGAAATAGCCGCGGATCCCGGGTTGAGAGAGGATGACCTTCGCCGCCCGGTAGACTTTGCTCGCCGGCGGGTTGCCGCTTGTGTCGCAGTAATTGGCCAGCCTGAATCCCTTGTCAAGGACGGCATCCATGGACATCATCGAGCCTCCGCCGCCCGCGCCATGAAAGCCGATATATTTCTCCCCCTCCGGAATTCTCTCGGTCATTTGAAAAAAGTAAAATGTCCCCCGATAGTCTCTTTCTTCGACTTTGTAAGCGATCTTCTCAAGCTCGGTCGGCGGCCGGTCGAATTCCCTGGCCACTTCGATGCCGAGCTCGGGATGGCGGAAAACGGCATAGTCATCTATTACTAAGTGGCAGTCGGCGGCATAGACAAGATTGTCGGCCGTGAGTACCAGCGGGTTGATTTCGGCCGAGCGCGCGTCATGGACCCGGGCGACCTTATAAAGCTTGGCCAGGAGCTCGGCCAACTGGAGCATCACGTTTCCCGAGAGTCCCGCTTTTCGGACGAGGTTACGGGCTTCGAATTCGCGCAGCCCGGCGGAAACATCGACGGCAAAACGGGAAATTTTTTCAGGATGCTGCCTTGCGATTTCTTCAATACCCGTGCCTCCCACCGAGCTGAATATCAGCAGGGGGCATTTTCGGGAGTCATCCATGACCAGGCCGGCGAAATACTCAGCTGTGATCTTGAGCTTTTCCTCGACGAGGATGCGATCGACTACGTAATTTCTGACCTTCATGCCGATCATGTGACGGGCTTTCTCTTCAGCCTCCTGGGGGGTATCGGCGAACTGGATGCCTCCCAGTCCGGCGCGGCCGGTCAGCCAGACCTGAATCTTGAGGACAACGGGTTTGGCAATTTTCTCAGCGACGACTCGGGCTTCCTGGGGCGAAAAGGCGACCGAACCCTCGGGGACGCGGACGCCGCCTTCTTTGAGAAGCTTTTTGCTCTGGTATTCGTAAAGCCTGGCCACCTCTGTCTTCCTTATCGCAAACCGATTCCAAAGTATAACCAAATCCGGCCTTCCTGCCAAGAGCCCGGCTTGGAGGCTTTTGAAAAAAATCCAACGGGGGATTTGGGGAGAAACACCGTTCTATGGTAATATCCCGACTCCGAAATTGCCCGACGCTTCAAGGAGCCACGGAATGAGCGAAATGACACCCCCCAAACAAAAATTTCCGGCCACCTTCTGGACGGCTAACACGATCGAGCTGTTCGAGCGGGCCGCCTATTACTCGATGGCCTCGTTCATGGTCATTTATCTCAAAGAGACCCTCGGCATGCGCCCGACGACCGCCACCCTCCTCAACGGTTCCATCCTCTGGGGACTTATTTATTTTCTTCCCATTCTCTCCGGAACGCTGGCCGACAAATTCGGCTACAAGCGGTCGCTGACTCTGGCCTTCTTCATGATCTCGCTCGGCTATTTCGTCATGGGCAACATCCAGAGGTTCTGGCCCGGCCTCATCGGACAGAAGGCCGCTCAAACGATCGATTTCACGATTCCCGCCATCCTGGGTATCGTCCTCATCGGCATCGGCGGATCGATCGTCAAGCCCTGCATCGCCGGCACCGTCCAAAAAACCGCTGGGACGCGGGCGACGGTGGGCTTCGGCATTTTCTATATGATTATCAACATCGGTTCGATCAGCGGCCGCGGCGTTTCTTACTTCATCCGGACCAACCTGGGTATTCCGGCCATCTTCACCTACGCTTCTTCGATCTTTGCCCTGATCGGGCTGGCGATTGTCCTCTTCATTTATAAAGAACCCGAATACGTGAGCGACGGCATCAAGGACGGACAGAAAGTCCAGAAAAAGACTCTTGGCCAGGCCATCCTGGGAATCTTCTTCGTTTTGAGAAACATCCGGTTCGACTTTTTCTTAATCGTCATCGCCACGTTCTGGTTTTCATATATCCAGCTCTACAACCTGGTGCCCCTCTTTTTGCGCTATATAGATCCCAACGCACCCGTCGAGCTTTACCAACTGGCCAACCCGGTCATGATCGTCTGCTTCCAGATGCTCATCACCAAAATGGTCAAAAAATGGACGCCGGTCAAGTCCATCATCCTGGGCGCGGCCGTCGTGACAGTCGGCATGTTTTTGAATGTGCTGCCGCCTCTCCTCTTGGCCAACCCGGCCCATAAAGTCAGCCTTCTCGGACTGGCCATTCCCGCGGCAGGTCTGTTCCTGATCGTTTCCATTGCCTCGATGGCTACGGGCGAGATGATGGCCTCCCCGCGCATTTACGAATATCTGGGCGCCATCGCGCCGAAAGGCGAAGAGGGGCTCTATCTTGGCTACGCCAATCTGCCCCTTGCCCTGGCCAGCATTGTCGGCGGCCCGATCGGAGGCTCGATGTTCGAAAAATACATCGCCACGCCGTTGAAAAACGGCCTGCCAGTCGACACGGTCCCGATGTGGCTCATCATCACCGGTATCGGGTTGGCGTCGATGATCGGCCTGGCGATTTACGACCGGCTCATGGGCAAAGCGCCGAAGAAATAAGCCGGAAATTTCCGGCCCGGTCAACGCCTGTTCACCCCATCCCCTCTGGAACAAGGACCTGGCCAAAGCGCTGGGAAAAGCACTCCACCGCCCGTCGTTTCTGCGCGCCCCGGCCTTCATCGTGAGACTGCTCTTGGGGGAATTCGGGAATGTCGTCCTCAAAGGCCAGCGAGTCCTCCCCCGCCGCCTGCTCCAGCTCGGATTCGTCTTCGAATTTCCCGAAATCCAAGACGCCCTTGAAGACATATTAGAAAAATAACTCTCCCGGCCTAAACTGTTTTAACAAACATTTAACGGATTCTTAACAACTTCCTGACAACTCTTTAGACGGATTCCCCTACATTTTGGAGTGAAGTGATCATGAAGGAGGAACGAATGACGGGAATGAACGTTTAAGCATCAAGGATTATTGGGAGGAACTCTGTGATTTGAAACAAAAGGAGGACATCATGAAAAAAATCACAGCTTTTTTGATCATGGCGGTTTTTCTCATGGCCGCCGGAGCTTTCGCCCAATCGGCTCAGGAGAAACGAGTAGAATTTTCCACCTCCGCATCTTTTACCACTTACAAGTATGAACATTCCTCAGAGTCGACGACTCTTTTAAATGTTCCCCTGAGATTGGGATTTTTTGTTTGGAAAGGGCTTGAAGTCGAACCGGAAGTCGAGTTCACGATTCCGGATGACACCGAGGATACCGGAGTCATTTTCCGTGGCAACATCTCGTATAACTTCCGGGCTTCGAAAAAAACCTTTCCCTTCATTCTTGCCGGCGGCGGCGTCGGGAATGCCGTAAAAATGTTGACTTGGGCGGCTGATACGAATGAAACGGTTACGGTTCTAAATTTCGGCGCGGGCATCAAGCAGCTGGTAGGAGAATCTGCCGCCATCCGCCTCGAATACCGGTTTAGTCGCTATTCCTGGAGCTCGGACTGGGCATCGTCCTACCGGATCGACCACGAGTTTCTGGCAGGAGTTTCTCTCTTCTTTTAGGAAGAGCAGATCCCGCAAAAAAATCCCCCTCCCTCCTCCTTTTTATTTAAGAAGGAAAAGAGGGGGATTGACCTGCCGCTCCTCTTCAGACGCTCGGATTACTCGAGCCAGACCTTGACGGTCTCGTGCTCTTCGTAAACCTCGATGAGCGCCATGGGGCCCAGCTTCTTTAATTCTGCGAAAAGCTCTCCCACATCGATGTCGCAATCTTGGCGGTTCAGCCGGACGTGCTTATTGTCGGCGCACTTCACGAACGCCTCGACCAGGGAAATCGGGAGTGTGATCCGGACTTTGTCTTTGCTCGTCTTGGTGTCCGTGACCAGGACCTTGAACCATTTCACTTCCTTGCCGGACTCATAGACGTGATTTTCCTTGACGGCCTTTTTCATGGCCTGAAAATCAAGTTTTTTTTCGGTCGCGGTAAGACTTCCCACAAACCCCACCAACAGGACGGCGGCCAGGATCAAAACTGTGAATTTTTTCATGCTGTTCCTCCTTAATCTTTATTCAATCCATATCTTGATGAGTTTGCCTTCTTTGGCATCATGGATCTCGATGATATTGCCCTTTGCGGATTGGAGCTCTTTGACGATTTTATCAAGGTCATAGCCTCTCGCCCTGATAGCCTGGCGGTCGTTATCGGAAATCGCGGCCAGGACCAAATCGGCGAGGGCCATGGGAAAACTGAGAGAGACCTCTGTGCTTTTGCTCCGCTCATCATAGATGAGGATCTTCAGCATCCGGGCCCTCTTTTCCGTTCGCGGCTCGACTCCCGACAGCGCTTCCGGCGAAACTCGCAGCAGGGCGATCTTGGCCCTATCGAGCAGGTCGGGATCCTGTTCCTCCTGGACGATTTTTTTCAGGATGGGAACCCCTTTCATCGCTGTGTCCTTTTCTTTGACGAAGCTTAGCTTGTACGCGGCGTAATAGCGGGCGGCCTTGTTGGGGCTCGCCAGCCGCTCTTCGATTTTCTTCAGATAGCTTTTATCACCATGCTCGTAGAACTTGAATGCGATCTCGATGATGGAGCCTTCAGCGTCTTCCGCCAGGTTCTTATTTTTATCTCTGAGTCGGAGATAGTCCTCATACCCATTCAGGGCTTCCCCGTTCTTGCCCCTCTCCTCCAAGCATTTGGCGTTATAGTAAACAGCCTGGGGGTAGAAGGCGCTCTGCGGATATTTCTTGAGAATTTCCTCCAGCTTGGCCTGGGCGGGCTCCCATTTCTCGTCGAAAATCAGAAGTTTGGCTTCCTGGAAAAGTTTTTCATCCGCCGTCTGCTGGGCCCAGGCGCCCAGACTGGCCGCGGCGAGGATTAAGATCCCTGCATATATTCGAATTTTTTTCATCTCAGACCTCACTTTTTTCGATTTCCTTCTTTAGGAGCTTGATCTTCAGCAGGAGCTGTTTCTGCTCGACTAGATTCTGAATCTTCGCAATTTCCTCAGCCGCGAGCTCATCGCTAATCTGCGAGAGTTCCAGGAAGAGGAGCTCGATCTGATTGCAGATTTCCTTGGCCTTGGCCATCTGGAAGCGGTCGAGCTGCTGGTCGATATAGCGTTTTTTAGAGAGCAAGTCTCTAGCCTTCTGGGCCGGCTGATCTTTCTGGAGGAGCTGGGCTTTCCCCGGGGGAGACTGGATAAAATCGAGGATCAGATATTCGCTTCTCTCTAGGTAATCCAGGGTGTCGCGCTTGGCCATCTGAAACTCCACCCGGTCGATGAACTCGTTGGACGCGTAATATTTCGCGCCTGGCGGAGTGCGCAGTGCGCCGGGCTTGATTAAGACCAGGGTCAGAACGACGCCGAGGATGAGTCCGGCCGCGACACCCGCATACACCGGCCTCCAGCGGGGCTGGAAGAGGGGCTTCCAAAATGAGCGAACCTTGGATTCGCGCCGCGTGCCTCTTTTGTTCCCAAAAACGGTCTGCGTAATCTGGCCGGGAAGGGCGTCCCAATCAATCGTGTCCATGACTTTCCGGATATCTTCATGCAGCGCGTCGGCGCCCTCGAGGATTTTCTTGATATGGTCGAATTCATTCTTGCATTTTGGGCACATGGCCAGATGCTCCTTGATGCCTCTCTCGGAGTCTCCGGAGAGATCTCCGCTGAGATAGGCAGCCAGGTCGTTTTGAAAGCTTCGGCAGCTGTTCATCCTTCGTACCCCAAATACGGGCTCATCAGGGCCCGCAGATTTTGAATGGCCTTGAAATGGAGGGATTTCACTGTGCCCAGGGAAATGTTCAGGACCTGGGCAATCTCATCGTTCTTCATTTGGTTGTAATGCCGCATGATGAAGATGGTCCTTTGGCGCTCGGCCAGCTTGTCCACGCACCGGGTCAGGATCTCCTTGAAGTCCGCGAAGGAATGGGCTTCCTGCGCCCGGGCGTCCGGGATGTTCAATTCCTCAACGGTCTTTCCGCTTTCGAGCTCCCGGCGCTTGCCATAGTTCTTTCGATAATAGTCGATACACAGGTTCTTGGCGATTTGAAGAAGCCAGCCTTCGAAATTCCTGCCTTTTTCAAAGGTTTCGATTTTCTGGTAGAGTCTCAAAAACGTCTCCTGGACGAGGTCAAGGGCGTCCTCTTTGTTCCGAAAGAAGGAATACGTCAGGACAAAGACCTTCTTCTGGTACAGCCTGGTCAGCGTCATGAACGCCTCCCGGTCTCCTTGCCTGACTTTTTGAACGAGACTCCAAGTGTTATCATGCGGATGTTCCTTGATCCTTTCCATAACTTCGTCAATCGCAAGAATTGTTGTCGCCGGCTCCCCTATTCCAGCCAGATCAGGACTTTGTCCCGCTCATCATCGACGGCGACCAGTAGGCCCGGCCCGAACCGGCCCAGGTCCTTGAGAGCACGCCAATCGAATTCGTACCTGTCTTTCCACTTGTTAAACTCCCGGTCGTGTTCTGCCGCTTTCATCCCTACGTTGATCCCAAAGTTGACCAGCCAGAGGGGGACGGATACTTTGACTATTTGGTCCTCTGAATCCTCGTGAATCAGGAGGACGAGCTCATGGGCCCTTCCTGTTCGGTTGGGATGATCCCTTTCAATCCGGTCAATCTGTTTGTAAGCCCTGTCAAAATAGGCCTGCGGGTCCCTGGCATGGTTAATCACTTGGACCCTGAAACAGGCACACAGGAATAGGGGCAGAAATGCGATCGCGGCGATTTTGACTGGTTGTGGCATCGTTCTCATGGCCGACCTCTCTCTAATCTCTTCACACCAGTAGCTACGAAAGTTTTGTCAAAAAGGTTTATCCCCCCGAGAATAAAAAAAATGCAGATAGACAACTCCCTTTTTAAAAACCGCTCCTGAAAAAGGGGGTTTGCCGGGAATTCCAGAGAAAGACGATCTATCTAAAACTTACGAAAATCTCTTCTCTCTCCTCCCTCTCTCCGCTCTCTGGGCCTCTCGGTGCGGGGCCGGGCTTCATTCACGATAATTTTCCGGCCTTCAAGATCCGATCCGTTCAGCTTGTTCTTGGCCTCTTGCGAAGATTCGGGAGTCGCCATCTCAACAAAGCCAAATCCTCTTCCTTGAAGGATGTTCACAGAGGTAACCTCTCCGTACTGACCAAACGCTTCTTTGAGCTTTTCTTCGGTCGTCTTGTAATTGAGGTTACCGACATAAAGTTTAGTAGACATAAAAAAAACCTCCTTGACCTCTCCTCATCGTCAGTCCTCATTTCATCTAAGACCTGAATCCGTCCGATAAAAAGAGTCGCCCCATTTTTCCATATTCAGGCTGTAAAATCAAGTCAAAAATTTGGAATGTTTGGGTTGTTCCTCGTTTCCTTGCAGCCCTTTTTCTGCTATATTCTGATCGGAAACAGGACTCAGAGTCCTGTCAAGGAGCAACTCATGAAAAAAGGCAAATATCTCCTGGCCCTTTTCCTCATTTTTTTTGTCCTGATCATGGCCACGATTGCCTCCTTCCTTTATTATGAGATCGGACGGCCGCCGTCCATCCCGGCTTCGTCCTACCTCGAAATCAAGCTGGAAGGCACTCTTGTGGAGTTTCCAGAAACAAATTTTTGGACGTCCCTGTTCCTGGGGACCCGGCCGCTGGCCGTTCACGACATCTGGATGTGCCTGAGAAAAGCCAAGGTCGATGGCCGCATCGCAGGGGTCCTTGTGCGGCTGGGCGCTCTTGACTGCGACTGGGCAAAATGCACCGAGATCCGCGATGCCGTTCTCGACTTCAGGAAATCCGGGAAAAAAATTTATGCCTATATCGAAGAAGCCCCCGAATTCAACAAGGAATATTACCTGGCCACGGCCTGCGACAAAATCATCCTTCATCCCTTGGGCTGGCTGGGCATCAACGGGATCGGGGGCTATGTTCCTTTCTTTAAAAAAGCCCTTGATCAACTTGGCATCGAAGCCGAATTCGAGCATGTCGAGGAATTCAAGACCGCTTACAACATGTTCACGGAGAAGGGCTTTACCGCAGCCCATAAAACCATGGTGGAATCGATCTACCGCGATCACTTCGAACAGTATGTCCGGACGGTTGCCGAGTCCCGGAAAAAGAGCGAGGCCGAGGTCCGCGGCCTGATCGACGAGGCCTTTTTCCAGGGCGAGCAGGCCGTCAAAGCCGGGCTCGTGGATGAACTGCTTTTCGATGACCAGGTCAGGGATCGATTTCGGAAAGACGGCAGGCCTTCCAGCCGGACGACGCTGGCCGAGTATGCCCGGATCGACCCGGCCTCGGTCGGGCTGAATTCGGGAAGGCGGATCGCTCTGATTTACGGCATGGGTCCGATCCACGGCGGCGAGAGCCTTTATCAGAGCATGGGCTCGGAGACCATGGCCCGCTGGATCAGGGCGGCGCGGGAGGACAAATCGATTGCGGCCGTTGTCTTCCGGGTAGACAGTCCCGGGGGTTCGGCCGTCGCCTCGGACGCCATCTGGCGGGAGGTTGCCCTTACCAAAAAGGAAAAACCGTTCGTTGTTTCGATGTCCGATATGGCCGGATCAGGAGGTTACTGGATTGCCATGGCCGCCCACAAGATCGTCGCCCAGCCCCAGACGCTCACCGGCTCGATCGGGGTGCTGACGGGAAAATTTAACCTCTCGCGGCTCTATGAAAAGCTGGGGATCACCGCCGAAAAAATCAGCTTCGGCAGGCGGTCGGATATCTCCTCCACGTTCCGGGGGCTGACCTCCGAGGAGCGCCAGTTATTCAAGAAACAGATTCTCTGGATCTACGACCAGTTCCTGACCAAGGCGGCCCTCGGCCGGAACCTGACAAAAGAGGAAGTCGATAAGATCGGCAAAGGCCGGGTGTGGACGGGAAGCCAGGCCAAGGAACTCAAGCTGGTGGACGAGATCGGCGGCCTTTCCAAAGCGATCGAGCTCGCCAAGGGGCTAGCCGGGATCGGCAAGGAGGAGGATGTCCACCTGGTCATCTGGCCGAAAAAAACGACCTTCCTGGGCGCTTTCTTCGGCCAGAGGGAAACCTATTTGGGAATCCATCTTCCCGCGGGGCTGGAAAAAGTCCTGGCCACGGCGGGCCGGCTGGATCAGGAAAAAATCTGGGCGATCATGCCCTTGATTGTGAACTTTTAATAAACAGCCGTCAACGGGCCGCCGGCCCGGACATTTTATTTGCTTTTTTTCAGGATCACTTTTTCATCAGGCCTGATCAGCCCCAATTTCTCGCGCGCCTCGTGGTCTACGGCCTTCGGGTTTTTTTCGAGATCGGCGATCTCACGCTCCAGACGGCTTTTCTCCTGCTTCAGCCGCTCGATCTCCTTCTCCAGAGCTGCATAGGTTTTTCTGGCCCGGTAGATCTCGATCACCCCCTTCTTGCCGAAGAGCGAGGTGATGAACAAGGCCGCCACAAGGAAAACCAGCCCGCCGATGATCACCTTTTTCTTCCACGAACCAGCCGATGTCTCCTTCATACCAGGATCTCCAGCCCGGATTTCATCAGTTTCCGGAGGTCTTTCTTGGAGCCCGCTTCGGCATAGCAGCGGATGAGAGGCTCGGTCCCGGACAACCTGAGCAGGAGCCAATCGTCATCGGAAAAATCGAGCTTCAAGCCGTCGATAGTCTCCGTGGCCAAGACCTGCCGGTCGCCGAGCCGCTCGGGCGGATTCTTGATCAATTTTTTCAACTTCTTGTTTCGCTCGGGCGTCAGCGAAATGTTTTTCTGGACGCCGATCCTCTCCCCGTATTCTTTGAACAGGTCCTCGATCAAGTCCGCCAGGCTCTTCCCGGAGGAGGCCACCATTTCGGTCACAAGCAGGCCGGCAAAAATGCCGTCCTTCTCCGGAAGGTGGTCCCGGATGGCGATGGAAGCGCTTTCCTCTCCCCCGAACATGATCTTTTTTTTCAGGAACAGGTCGGCCAGGAACTTGAATCCGACGGGCGTTCTGTAAAGAGGCAGGTTATGCCGGCGGGCGATGCGGTCCAAAAAATGCGTCGTGGCCACGGACCTGGCCACACCCCCCCGCCATCCCTTCTTCACGACAAGGTAGTTCAGGAGAACCGCCAGGATGAGGTTTTGAATGATGACCCGGCCCTCATGGTCCACGATCCCGAAGCGATCGCCGTCGGCATCCGTGGCGATCCCCAGATCACACTTTTTGTCCCGGACCAGCCTCTTCAGCTCCTCCAGGTTCTCTTCCGTGCAGGACGGCGCGATGCCACCGAAATAAGGATCGATATAACCATGGATCTCCTCGACCGGAACTCGGTTCTCCTCAAGAATTTCATCCAGATACTCGCGGCTCGTTCCGTAGAGCAGGTCGACGCCGACCTTCACGCCCGACCGGCGGATGAGGTCGAAATCAATTTTGTCCTGAAGGAAGGCCAGGTAATCGCTCTGCAGGTCGATCTTCTCGATGTATTCTGTCTGCGCGTAGCGGGGGAAAAATAAAAAATCCTTTTGGAGCAGTTTGATCTCCGCTTCGATCGCCTCCGTTTCTACGGGAAGGGCCGGGGCGCCAGAATCCGTGTTGTATTTCAGGCCGTTATATTCGGGCGGATTGAAGGAGGCCGTAAAATTGATACCTCCCTGGGCCCTTCGCTTGATGATCTGAAAAGCCTGGGCTTGCGAAGGAGCGTCCCGCTCGGCCAGGTAGACATGAATTTTGTTGTGGGAGAGGACTTTGGCCGCCTCGGACGCATAGCGCTCGGAAAGGAACCGGGTGTCATAATTGACCACGACCGAAATGGGCGGGTCCGGAAATTTCCGTTTCAAAAAATTGGCGATGGCTTGGACGACAAAGCGGACGTTTTGAAAGGTGAATTCCTCGCCCATGACCGCCCGCCAACCGGATGTTCCAAAATGGATCATTTTTTTCAAAAATTAGCACAAGAACGACGGAAAAGCAACCGACGCTATTTCTTGCGCTTCTTATCCTCGCCCGTCATGGGGACGAAGCGCACCGCCGACAGGACCTTCGTCTTCGGCCGGCCCTGAGCCTTGGTCACGAGCGTCAGCACCTGGACCTCGTTCGCATCGCCAAGCGGAAGGATGAGCCGGCCGCCCTCCTTGAGCTGTTCGAAAAGCGGCGGAGGAACTTGTCTGGCCGCACACGTGACGATGATGGCATCAAAAGGAGCTTGCTCCTTCCAGCCAAAGAAACCGTCGCCGGACCTGACGTCCACCCGATCGTATTTCAATCGGCGCAGGGTTGTCGCGGCTTTTTTGGCCAGAGCGTCATTGATTTCGATGGTAAAGATTTTGTCGGCAAGCTCGGCCAGGACGGCGGCCTGATATCCCGATCCCGTCCCGATCTCCAGGACTTTCTCTTTGCCCTTGAGCTCCAGACATTGAGTCATCAAGGCCACGATATACGGTTGGGAAATCGTCTGGCCTTCTTCAATGGGCAGCGGGTAATCTTGATAAGCCTCGCCGCGAAACCGGGGGTCGATAAAAAGGTGACGCGGAACCCGGCCCATCGCGTCCAACACTCGGCGATCCGTGATATCTCTAGGCCGCAACTGCTCATCGACCATGAGTTGCCTTTTTTTGGCATACGCTGCTTCTTCATCTTGGCTCTGCTGAGGAGACATCATACCGGGGGCAGACAAGAGAAACAAAAGAGTCAGGCCACCGCAAACTTTCCAACCTCTCATAATTATATTTTCGTTTATGGATGCACCAAAATCAAGTTCTAAAGTTCGCGGAACAAGGCATATGCCGCGCTGGAAGCTCGGAAAGGCAATAAAAGGGATCACGGGACATCAAGTCATCCTACTCTAATACCAAGAAATTCGCGGGAGAACGGCCTAATGTTTTTATGGGTGGCGCCGACCGGGGAGCCCCATCGCCCGGGACTGGCGAAAATTAGGGCACTGTTTAAGCGAGGCAGATTATGGATCAAAAAGGCTGGTAAAGGGACGCAGCGACCATGAGGGATTTAGCCTAAAAATTTCGGCTTTTGAGGGAAGCCTCTCTTGAGGCCGGCGAGAATGTTTGAGCGAGGATAATAAAACAAAAAAACGCGAAATGTGGACAAGGATATCCTTTTAAAGCGACTTTCAGACATGCGAGAATCGCAGCCGCCGAAAAAAGCAAAATTTTTATGGCGTGAAAAATCCCGTTACGGAGCAAATCCCTTTGCCAACTTTTTCTTAAAAAAGCGGCATGCGCCGGGCCGTCTCGTCCGAGAATCACCTCCCCCTCTTTTGAGGTGATAGAAATTTACCCCTTGATTCACCGCGCTAGAGGATTGTCTTGGATTCTGAATCCGCGATAATGATACACGTCAACGTTAAGAGGCTGGTGCCATTGTGTTTAGGCCGTTTCCGAAGCAAGTATCATTTGACAAAGGAGAAATTTTTTGTTAATGACTGAGGTTGGAACCGGGGCAAGAAGGGCTAAACGTCCTTTGATGGAAAAAACGGCCATCTATCCCGGCTCCTTCGACCCGATCACCAACGGGCACGTCGACATCATCCTCCGCGGGGCCAAGCTTTTCCCCCGCATCCTCGTCGCCGTCCTCGAAAATCCCAAAAAGAAGCCTCTATTCACGACTAAAGAGAGGATGACGATGATTGAGGAGATCTTTAAGGACAGGCCCAAGATCGAGGTGAAGGCCTTTCACGGATTGCTGGTGGAGTTCGCCAAGGCCAACGGCGCCAAGATCGTCATCCGCGGCCTGCGGGCCGTCTCCGATTTTGAATATGAGTTCCAAATGGCCCTGATGAACCAAAAACTGAATCCGGCCATCGAGACCTTCTTCATCATGCCCAACGCCAAATACACCTTTCTCAGCTCCAACCTGGTCAAGGAAGTCTTTTCGCTGGGCGGCTGCATCCGGGACCTCGTCCCCCCGGTCGTCGAGCGAAGGCTCCGTGAGAAATTCGGCAGGAATTGAGAGTCATTTAATTATAAAAAAAATAGGAGCAAAATGTTTGGCCTAAAGAGAGAAAAAGCCGTCGTCGGCCTCGATATCGGCTCGCATGCGATCAAGGCCCTCGAACTCCAAATCAAGAAGAAGGGCAAAAAAGACGTCTATGAAGTCGCCAAAATCGGTTACGAACCCCTTCCTCATGATGCCATTGTCGAGGGCACCATCATCGATTCGACGGCCGTTGTCGAGACCATCAAAACACTCTTCGACAAAAACAAGATCTCGAACAAGGACGTCGCCATCTCGATCTCGGGAAATTCCGTGATCATCAAGAGAATCGCGCTGCCCGCCATGGAGACAGAAGAACTGGCGGAATCCATCATCTGGGAAGCCAAGCACAACATCCCCTACCCGTACGAAGAGACGAACGTCGATTATGCCATCCTCAAGCCGCCGCCGGGAACGGACAGCAAGAACCTGGAAATCCTTCTTGTCGCCGTGAAAAAAGATAAGGTGGCGGCCTACAGCAACGTCATCCACCAGGCGCACAAGAATTTGGAGGCGATCGAAGTCGACGCCTTCGCCCTGTATAACGCCCTCGAGATCAATTACCCCGAAGACTTCCAGGATAAGACCGTGGCCCTGATCAACGTCGGCGCCAACATCACCACGACGATCATCTGCGAGAAAGGCACGCCGCAGCTTTTCCGCGACCTGTCCATTGGCGGCTATTACTTCACCGAGAACCTGCGCAAAGACCTCAACGTGAGCTATGAAGAGGCGGAGACTATGCTCAAGGGAGTTCCCTCCAAGAACCTCCAGGCGGTTGAAGTCGAGACCGCCCTGAGCATGAACGTCAAGGGGCTTCTGGAAGAGGTGGAAAAAACCTTCACCTTCTTCGAAGCCGAGGACAAGAAAGAAAAGAAAATCGAGCAGATCTACCTCTGCGGAGGGCTGGCCAACCTGAAAAACATCGCCGGCACCTTCGAACAGAAATTCAAGACCAAGACGATCCTGTTTGACCCGTTCCGGAATGTGTCTTACAACGAGCGGAAATTGGACCCCCAGTTCTATCAGGAAATGGCCACATTCTTCGGCGTGGTGACGGGACTCGCCACCCGGAAAAAAGAGAAGTAAGCCATGATTCGCATCAACTTATTCAAGGCCGAAAAAAAGGAATTCGAGGAAAAACCCATCGACCAGGAGCCCGAAGTTAAGGAGAGGAAAAGGGTTCCCGGCGGCGGACTCATCTTGGTCCTGTTCCTCATCGTGATCGCCGCGCTCGCCTACTTGCAGAACCGCTCCATCAAGAATGAACGGAATATGTTGGAGGTCGCCCGCCAAGAACAAAAACGCTTGCAGACCGCGCTTCAACAGCTGGAGCAGGTCGAACAGCAAAAACTCCTCCTGGAGCAGAAAATCGCCCTGATCAATCAGCTCAAACTCCAGCAGAGCATCCCCATCAAGGTCATGATCGAACTCAGCAAAGGCCTCCCCGATTGGGTCTGGCTGACCGAAGCATCGTATGAAAAACAACGAGTCCAAATCAAGGGGCGGGCCCTGTCCAACAATCTGATCGCCGACTATATGGGCAACCTGGAGAAAAGCGGGCTGTTCAGCGCCGTCAACATCATTAGTTCCACCCAGAAAACAATCCAGAACAGCCAATACATGGAATTCGCCCTGAACGCCAGTTATATCCTCCCTGCAGAACTTCAGCCGCCCGCGAAAGCGCCCGAACAAGCCAAAAAGGGGAAAAGCAAATGAAGAACTGGCCTTGGTATGCTAACATTGTCCTTGGGGTTGTGATTGCGGCCGTGGCCTATATGTTCTGGTTCAAGCCGCAGCAGGCCGAACTCAAAAACCTGAAAGGGGAACGGGTCAAAATTGATGCGGCTGTGGAAAAATTGAAGACCAAGAAAAAAGAGCTGGACAAACTCCAAGGGGAGATTGAATTCCTGAATCAAGCCCTCCGGGAACTTGAGAACATCATCCCCAAAAAGCGAGAGGAGAGCGAGATCCTGCGCAACGTCCAGCAGATGGCCCTCGACTCCGCGCTCGACGTCGTCGATTTCAAACCGGAGAAAGAGGTCAACAAGGACTTTTATTTAGAACGGCCGATCTCGGTTGTCGTCCGGGGCAGCTACCACAACCTGGGCATGCTCTTCGACCGCATCGTCCACTTCCCGCGCGTCTTCAATATCGAGGATTTCAACATCAAGACCCTTCGCACCCAGACGGATGCCGCCACCATCTCCGCCAATTTCACGGCCAAGACTTACTTCTTCCTGGAAGAGAGCCAGATCAAAAAACCGGCCGCCGAAAAGTTGAATAAACCGGCAAGGAAAAAATGATGAGATACCCAAAAACGCTTATCTGGGTCCTGGTTCTGGGATGGCTGAGTTTTTCTCTGGCGAGCGCCCAGAGCGCCAAACAGGCTTCCAAACTTGAGGCCAAGCCGGAGGTCAAGGCGGAATTCCAAAAAGAGACCGCCCCTGCCGCCAACTATGACCCGGCCGGCCGCCGCGATCCCTTCAAAGACTTGCTTGGCGGAAAAGAAATCAAAGAGAAAACCGTCAGCGGCGGGCTGGCCGACCTGGCCATCGATGACATCAGCCTGATCGGGGTGGTCAAGATGAAGGGAAAATACGAGGCCATCATCAGCGTCACTGAGGGATTCCCCATCTCCATCAAGGAAGGGGATAAATTTTCGGACGGTTATGTCCTGTCCGTCGCGGCGACGCAAGTCGTCTTCCGAAAGACCAAGGACAGAGGTGTCCCTCTCTCCAAACCGAAAGATATCATCAAAGAAATTAGCACTGAGGAGCTTTAACATGAAAAGGAAAAATTTACTTCTTGGATTCCCCTTTTTGTGCCTCCTGCTCGTCCTTATCGGATTTGCCCAGCAAAATCCGTCCCCCGTCATAAATAAAATCACCATCCAGCCTGCCAAACTCGCCACTCGGATTATCCTGGAATCCGAGGCACCGCTCCCCCCCGTCAAATCGTCCTGGTCTAAGGACCAGCCGGGCACATTGATCTTCGACCTGGGAAAGGCCCAGGTGCCGCAGGTCCCATCGCTTCCCGCCGACGACTCCCCGATCTTGAACGATCTCAAGGTCCAGAATACGGGCAACGGCACGGCCCTTGTCCTGGCCCTCAAAGAACGCGTCCCCTACCGGTATTACTCAGACCAGAGGCGCCTGGTGATCGACCTGAACAAGATTCAGCGGTCCATGCCGGAGTATATCATCGCCGCGGACATCCAGCAGGAGCTGAGGAACACGGCCAGGAGGGCCCTTCCCATCAATAAAATTGACGTTTCCGAAACGAGCGACAAGCTGAATTTGACGGCCCGGCTGGGGCAGAAAGGCATCGCCAACATCTTCGCCTTGGGCAATCCGCTGCGCCTGGTCGTGGATATCTTTGACACCATTTATCCGGAAGCCAAGTTCGCCTATCCGGTCGGAAAATACGGCATCGAAAAAGTCAGGGCCGGGCAGTTCAAAGCCGCCGACCCCTATTCTATCACCCGGCTTGTCGTCGACCTCAATGAGCCGAATGCCTACGAAGTGACGGCCGGTCCGAGCGACCTCGTCGTCTCCTTCTTCAAGGACCAGGGCGCCGTGTCCGCCGCCGTCAAACCGAACGCCGACGCGGCCCTCGCCGTCCCCAAGATTGAGGTCCCGCCTCCGCCGGCCGCCGAGGCCAAGGCCAAGGACGCGGCTCCGGCCAAGAGCATGGAAGAGCCTGAGTCTCTGACAAAATTCGTTTCGGTCAACACGCCGGTTTCAGCGCCTCCGGCCAACCCTCCCGCTCCGCAGAAAAAGGAAGAAAAATCGAAGCCGATCTTGCCCGCCCAAAAACCGGCGGAAGAAACGGCCAAGAGCGATCAAAAAACAGATCAATTCAAGCCGAAAACGATTCATAGCGTTCAAGAAAAATACACGGGCGAACTGATCAGCCCCAAGTTCAAGGACGCCGATCTTCGCGATGTCATTCTCTGGTTGGGCGAACGGGTCGGCCTCAATGTTACCTTTGACCGCGAGGCCAAGGGAACTGTGACCTGCAGCTTTGAGGACATCCCCTGGGACCAGTTCCTCGATATCATCTTGAAAGACAACAAGCTGGGCAAAACCCTTGAAGGGAATGTCTTGAGAATCGCGCCGACCCGGACCTTGACCGACGAACAAGATGAACAGCTTAAGCTTCGAGAGAGCAAAGAACAAGCGGGGCCGGTCTCCACCAAAACGGTCACGTTGTCCTATGCCAAAGCCAGGGACGTGTTCGACCTTCTCAAAACGAAAAAGTCCAATCGGGGCGAAATCGTCATCGATGAGCGGACCAATACCCTGATCATTTCCGACGTCCAGGAGAAGCTCGACGTCATCGAAAAGCTGATCTCGGTGCTCGATACACCAACACCCCAGGTTTCGATCGAGGCGCGTATTGTCGAGGCCACGACCACATTTGTTAGGAATCTGGGCATCCAATGGGGATACAAAGGAATCGCAGACCCCTTCTATGGCAATCAGACGGCCCTCCAGTTCCCGAACAAAATGCTCGCCGATGGTTCGATGATCCCCCAGGGCATCGTCACCAAGGGCATTGGCGGGCCGCTGGGAGGCTACGCCATCAACCTTCCGGCCCCGGCCTTCTCTTCGGCCGTCGGGTTCTCCTTCGCCAACGTCCTCGATACATTTAGGATCGACATAGCGCTCACCGCTCTCGAGACGGAAGGCAACGGTCGGATCATTTCCAGCCCGAAAGTCACCACCCAGAACAATAAGGAAGCCGAAATCATCCAGGGCCGCCAGATCCCGGTCCAGACCCAGGCGAACTTCACAGTCACCACACGCTATTTCAACGCGGCTTTGGAACTTCGCGCCACTCCGCAAATCACGGCCGAAGGCACGATCATCATGACCATCGATATCCAGAACAACGCCGCCGACTTTGCCAACCTCGTCAACGGCATCCCTCCGATCACGACCCAGAGCGCCAAAACCACGGTCATGGTCCCAGACGGAGGGACAACGGTCATCGGAGGCATCTACAGGATCGAGGATTCCATCACCCGGGATCGGGTGCCTTTCTTGCATCAAATACCCATTCTGGGAAATCTGTTCAAGTCCTTTGCCAGGACCAAGCAGAACCGTGAGCTGCTCATTTTCATCACTCCCAGAATCATCAAATAGGAGGGAAGAACCCATGAAAAACATAAAGACAAAAAGACATATCTGGATGGGCCTCGCCCTGCTCGCCGCTTCTCTCTTCCTGCCGGCCTGCAACCCCCTGGAGAACGAATCCAAGTCGAACAGCATCCTTGTCGTGGAAAGCGTTACGGGCAAGGACATGTCCGGCAATGATGCCGACTTCGCCCAGTCCGACGTGCTGAAGTCCGATGGCTCGATCGTCGCCGACACGGCCAAAGCGACGCTTTTGACGAGGCTGCTGGACCCCAAGCCGATTCTCGGGACGTCCCAGTACAATGACATCATAGTGACACGCTATGTCGTGTCCTTCTCCCGCACGGATGGAAGGAATACGCCTGGCGTGGATGTCCCCTTTTCCTTTGAAGGAAGCCTGTCGGCGCTGGTCAGAGTCGATAACTCCACCGCTGTGAGCTTTGTCATCGTCCGGGAGGCCGCCAAGTTGGAGCCGCCGCTGTTGAACCTCTCAGATATCGCGTATGGAGATATCCTGAATATGACTGCTAAAATCGATTTCTACGGCCACGAGCTGGCCGACACCACTCGAGTGGTCAAAGCCACAGGCTATCTAACAATTTATTTCGCCAACTACATCGACGAATAAGGATGAAAGCCATGAAAGCCAGAATTATATGCCTTGTCATTGGATTGGGACTGGTCCTTTTCACCTTTTCGTCCTGTACACGGAGTACGATGGACGAACCCTCTCCGACCGGACCCTCAACGGTCTATCTGACGCTCACTCTGTCGGCAACGCCGAATGTCCTCTACGCGACCTCGGACAGGCCGACCGCGGAGATCAAAGCCGTGGCCAAAGAAGGCAACATCCCGCTCGCGGGAGCCTTGATTGTTTTTACGATTCAAAGCGGCCCCGGCTATTTTTCAGACTATTCCACGAGGATCGCTCTCACGACGGATGGCGGAGGGGCCGCAATCCTCCTCTACATCGGCCCGACAAAAGAGGAAATCACCTCCGACCAGGATGCCTATATCCGAGCCCAGCTCCAGACGAGATCCCCCAACTATATGCACAAAGAGGTCTTCGTCCACATCCTGCGGGCTGAGGATTAAGGATACCGCAAGACGATTTTTTTGATTTTTGTCCCACCCACACATTCCCGGAGTACATGATCGAGGTGCTCCGGGTCTTGCGTCCGCAAAATGAGTTGGACTCCTTTTTCTCCCCTCATGAGCACGCCGGGCGCAAAGGCCGGTCCCAGGACCTCGACATCGCGACCGAGGGCTTTGGCGCATCCTGCGATTTCTCGGGCTTTTCGAGCCAGGTTCCGAGGCTCTCGTCCCTGGAGCAGCACATCGGCCAAAGCCGAGAAGGGCGGATAATTCATCAGGCGTCGAACCCGGATCTCCTGCTTAAAGAACGCCGCATAATCCTGGCGCGCCGCCTCCCGGATGCTGTAATGCTCGGGGAAGGCGGTTTGGATCACGATCTCCGCCCTTTCCCCGCCTGTGTCCGCCAAACGCATCATGAAGCTCAAGGCCAGAAAGGTCCTTTGGGCTGCCCGGAAATCGGAAAAAGCCAGCAGAGCCTCGGGATTTAGGATTCCGATGAGGGAGACCGGGGGAAGCCCCGTCTGGTGCGCCAACAATTGGGTCCCGACCAGAATATCCAGGGTCCCTTCCTTAAACCTCTGGAGGACCCTCTCCCGGGTTTTTTTGCCCGTGACCCTGTCGCTGTCAAAGCAAGCGACGCGCGCCTGGGGGAACAATTTTCGGAGCTCCTCTTCCACAGCCTCCACGCCCACCCCCCTCGGCTCGAGGACTTTGCTCCCGCACTGCGGGCAAACGGCAATCTTCGGCTGGGAAGCGCGGCAGTAATGGCAGACGAGACGCTCCTCTTTTTTATGATAGGCCAGGGAGACATCACAACGGCCGCACTTGGGGATATGACCGCATCTCGGGCAGAACAGAAATGAGGCATAGCCTCGGCGATTTAGAAATATCAGACAGGGTCTTCGGGCGCCGAGTCTCGCACGTATGCCGGATACGAGCGCTTGACTGATCAGGCCTTTTTCTGCCTGGTCATCCACGATGGCTGCCTGTTTGGGTTCACCGTCGTTTTCCAAGGTCAGCAAATATCCGCCCTGCTGGGCCTGGTAGAACGCCTCGACGCTCGGCGTGGAAGAGCCGTAGACCAGGACGGCCCTTTGCCCCGATGCTTTCATCCATGCTCCCCGCCTAGCATCGTACAAAGGGCTTTCTAACTGAAGATAGGATTCATCATGTTCTTCATCGACGATGACCAGTCCCAGGTTGTCCACGGGAGAAAAAAGGGCGGACCGAAGGCCGGCGACGACACCGGCTTTTCGGCTCTGGATCTTCTGCCAAGCCAGTTCCCGGGCACGGTCGGATAATCCGCTATGGATGAGGGACGCTTGTCCGCCCAACCTTTTTTCAAATTCTTCTTGGAGTGGCGATGCCAACGAGAGTTCCGGAATGAGAAAAAGCGCTCTTTTTGACCGGGCCAGGGCCTCTTGAATGAGAAGGAAATAAGCGGCCAGTCTCTTGGGCCGAGGCCCGAACAGATAAAAAGGGGCGAAAACGTCCTTCTGCATGCCGCTCAGAATCGCCCGGGCTGCGCTTTCCACAGACCTGTCCGCGGAAAAATCCAGCTCGAGCTGAGCCGGCGGGCGCCCGATCCGGATTTCTTCACTCGGCCGTCCTGTTTTCGTCTTCCGCTCGACCCGTATCAATCCTTTTTTTTCCATCCGGGCTGCGAGTTGAGAGATATTTTTCACCCCCGTGGTCTTCCTCAGAAAGAAAAGGCTGTACGGTTTTTCCTTGAGAACATCGGCTATTTTCCCCTCGTCCCGGGACAGCTTTTTTTCTCTGAGCGACTCTTCCCCCATCTTCGTCAGAAACGCCCTGGTCGTGGTTTTGACGATCACAGAGGGAGGGAGGGATGCCGACAGGAATTCTCCCCACGAGGAAAAATAATAAGCGCTCAATTGCCGGGTGAAGGCGAGGACCTCCCCGGAGATCGGAGGGACCGCATCGATCACGTCCAGGATTTCTTTGAGCTGAACAGCTCGGTCGGGGCTTTCCTCGAAAACGCGGACGATGAAACCCATCTGGGTTTTGCTTCCCAGAGGGGCGATGACCCGCGAGCCGGCTTTTGCCGCGCCCGTCCAGGCGGGAGGAACGATATAGAAGAAGCTCTGGTTGAGCGGGAGCGGGAAGACGACTTCGGCGAAAAGGCTCATTTTCTGCCGAGGAGGACCATGACCTTCTGCATGTCATCCCAGACCATCTTCCGGATCTCCCGGTTGCCTTCGTTGCGGATGAGATAGGAGGGATGGAAAGTAGGCATGACCCGGATCCCGCCCCAATCATAAAACTGGCCTCTCAGACTTGTCATCCCCGAGGCGCTGTGGACGAAATAGTCAGTCGCCACCTTTCCCAGGGTGACGATCACTTTAGGCTGGATGGACCGAATTTGGTCGAGCAGGTAGGGCGTGCAGCGCTCGATCTCGTCCCGGTGAGGAGTGCGGTTCTCGGGCGGCCGGCACTTCACGATATTCGTGATGAACACGTCTTTCCGGTCGAACGTCATGGCCTGAATGATCTTGGTCAGGAGCTGGCCGGCCCGGCCGACAAACGGGCGGCCCTGGACGTCTTCATCATGCCCGGGCCCTTCCCCGATAAAGATGAGCTCCGCCTCGAGGTTGCCTTCCCCGGGGACGGCGTGGGTCCGCCCCAAGGCCAAAATACATTTTTTGCAGCCCAGGATCTTCTCATGGAGGGCCAGGATTTTCTCTCGGTCGGGACGGCGGACCGAAGGCGCGCCGGTTTGGGGCGCGGAGACAAATTCCACCCCGATTTCTTTTAAAAAGCGCAGCCGCTCTTCAATGTCTCCGAGAAGTTCGTCAACTTTTCTTGCCAATCAATCCCTCGATTCTGTCCCAAATCAAGCGGCTGAGCTCGCGCTTGCTGATTTTGTCTGTCTGCCGGCCTTTGCCGCGCGCGTCCAGGATCAAGGCCCGGTTGAAGTCGGAATCAAACCCCAGACCTTCCTCCGAGACATCGTTGGCGACAATGAGGTCCAGGTTTTTCTCCTTGATTTTTCGGAGCGCGTGAGCCTTGAGATTCTCCGTCTCGGCGGCGAACCCGACGATCACCTTCCCCTTTTTTCTGGCCGCGATTTTTTTCAGGATGTCAGGAGTCCGGATCAGCCTCAAAGCCTCCGGCAGTTCCGGCTTTTTGATCTTGTGGATGGATGGCGCCGCAAAGGCAAAATCCGCGACCGCGGCGGCCATGACGACGATATCCGCTTCCGGGAAGGCGTTCAGGACGGCCTTCTCCATGTCCTGTGCGGACTGGACCGGAACGAATTCCGCCATATCCGGCGGAACAAGGTGCACTGGACCCGAGATCAGGATGACACGGGCGCCCCGGAGCAGGCCTTCGCGGGCGATCTCGTATCCCATCTTGCCCGAAGACCGGTTCGAAAGATACCGGACCGGGTCGATGAATTCCCGCGTGGGCCCGGCCGTGACAATCACGATCTTCCCCTTCAGGCTCTCCCTTACCCCCAGGAGCTCGAGACCGCGTCTGACGATCTTTTCGGGAGAGGCCAGGCGGCCCCATCCTTCATCCTGGCAGGCTAAATACCCTTGGTCGGGATCGACGAGTTCCACGCCCCGGGTCCGAAGCCTGGCCAGATTTTCCTGGGTCTGAGGATGAAGATACATAGCCTCATTCATGGCCGGCGCCAGGAGCACCGGCGATTGAACAGCCAGATAAAATGTGGACAGGAAATCGTCCGCTACGCCCCAGGCAAACTTGGCGATGATGTTCGCCGTCGCCGGAGCCACCACGAAAAGACCGATTTCGCGGGCCAGGGAAACATGGGCAACCGACCAGGGCTGGTCGTCTTCAAAGAGCTCGACAATGGTCTTGTGTCCGGAAAGGGAGTTGAAAAGGAAGGGGGAAACAAGCTTCGTGGCGTTCCGGGTCATGATGACCTGGACATCGCAGTCGCCCCTCTGAAAACCGCGCAAAACCTCACACGCCTTATAAATGCTGATTGACGATGTCACACCTAAGGCAATTTTGGCCATGTGCTCTCCCGATGATCATCCCTGCTCATCCCCCATAGAAACAGGGGGAACGAGGGGATGAATCATTATTTAAAACTTTGAACAATCGTCTGGATGTCTTTCTTGCGGACCTGGAGGCGGCAGCGCGTGCTGAGCATGATGGACTCCAATTCGAGGACGGCCCTGTCGAGCTGGTCGTTGACCACGATATAATCAAAATGGACGTATTCCCGGATTTCGCGTCTAGCGTCCTGGAGCCTCCGCCGGATGACGGCCAGGCTGTCCTCTCCCCTTTCCTCCAGCCTGCGTTTCAGCTCCTGGAAACGGGGCGGCAGGACAAATACGAACACGGCCTTTTTATATTTCTTCCGGATCTCGGCGGCGCCCTGGACGTCAATATCCAAGACCAGGTCGCCCGTTTTTGCCTTCTGCTCGACCTCCCTCTTCGACGTCCCATAATGCTGGCCGTGGACCACCGCCCATTCGACGAATTTCTTCCGGACGATCATCCTTTCGAATTCTTTTCTGGAGACGAAATAATATTCCCGCCCGTCCTCTTCGGAATTCCGCTTCGGCCGGGTCGTGTGGGAAACCGAAAACTGGACATTGCGCAGGTCGCTGAGGACATGATGGACGATCGTCGATTTCCCGCTTCCCGATGGCCCGGTCACCACAAACAGCACCTTCTCCTCCTCTTACTCCAGGTTTTGCACCTGTTGGCGGATGCTCTCCACTTCGCCCTTGATCAGGAGCCCTTCCTTGGTGATCCCTATATCCTGGGATTTCGAATTCAGCGTGTTGGCTTCCCGATAAAGCTCCTGGGCTAGAAAATCCAGCATTTTGCCGGCAGGCTCCCCTTTTTGGGATGTGACCAGCTCGAGCGCGGCATCGATATGGCTTTTCAAGCGCTGGATTTCCTCAGACACATCATACCTCTGCGACAGGTAGGCGACCTCTTCGGACAGCCTTTCCTCCGAGGGATGGTTCTGTCCGTTCATGTCTTTCAGCCTCTGCCGCAGTTTTTGCTGGATCAGGCGCGGTTGCTTTTTGATCAGCGTTTCGATCTTTTGGACGGCGCGCTTGACCTTTAGGAGATGAAGCCTGATTTGGGAGGCCGTCCTCGTTCCCTCATCTCTCCGGGACTTGACGACATCATCCAGGGTGTGGATGAAGCTCCGCTCCAAAAAAGAGATCTCGGACGCGTTGAAGTCCTTCCGCTTGAGCTCCACGATCTGTGGAATCCGGAATATATTGTCCACCGACAGCTTGACATCCCGCTTCAGCCGGGCGGACATCCGGTCAAGGGTGGTGAAGATCTTCTCCAGAAGGCCCTCATTGATGCTGATGTCCCAGCTCGAAGGGTCGGGGAAGCTCAGGTCCAGGCTGACTTCGATCCGCCCCCTGTGAAGCCGGTCCTGGCAGAGAACGCGAAGCCTGTTCTCCACTTCTCCAATGGGGGCACCCTTATAATTCCAGTCGAAAAAGCGGTGGTTGAGGCTCTTGATGCTCATCTTCAGCCGCAGCGTTCGTGAGTCGAAGCTCCGTTCGGCAAAGCCCGTCATACTCTGAATCATTGTTCAATCTCCTCGTCCTCAGGGAACTGAAGGTCGTGCAATTTTTTATAGATGCCCTTTTTCTTCATCAGTTTTTCGTGAGAGCCGGATTCGACGATCCTCCCCCTGTCGATGACCAGGATCTTGTCGGCATTCCGGATCGTCGACAAGCGGTGGGCGATGACAAACGTCGTCCGGTCCTTCATGATCCGGGCCAGCGCTGTCTGGATGAGGCGCTCGGACTCCGAATCCAGGGCGGAGGTGGCCTCATCCAGGATCAAGATGGGCGGGTTTTTGAGCAAGGCCCTGGCAATGGCCAGCCGCTGCCTCTGGCCGCCGGATAGAAGGGTCCCTTTCTCGCCGATAGGGGCATCATAGCCGTCCGGAAGCTCCATGATGAAATGATGGCATTCAGCGGCCGTGGCCGCCTCGATGATTTTGTCCATGGAGATATCGTCCAGTCCGTAGGCGATATTATTGCGAACGTTGTCATTAAACAGAACGATGTCCTGGGTGACCAGGCCGATCTGAGAGCGCAGCGAAGCCAGAGTCACGTCCCGGATGTCGATGCGATCGATCGTGATCCGGCCGCCGGTGGGCTCGTAGAACCGCGAAAGCAGGTTGATGACCGTGGTCTTGCCGGCTCCGCTCAAGCCCACGAGCGCCACTATTTCGTTGGGCAGGATCTCGAATGTCACATCGAAGAGGACGGGCCGCGCTTCGTCGTAGGAGAAGGTGACATGGTCGAACATAATGTGTCCTTTGATGGAGGGCAGCGGATAGGCCCGCGGACTGTCCTGGATCTGAGGAGTCTCCTGCAAGACCTCCTGGATCCGGTCATAGCAGCCGGTCGCCTGCTGGATGACGCTGTTGGCCCGGCTGAGCCGCTTGATCGGGGTGAACATCAAGAAGATGGCAATCACGAAGGCTCCGAAATCTCCCGGGCTGATGCTGCCGTTGGCGATTCGTTTCGCGCCGACGGCCAGGATGAAGGCGCCGACAATCCCTCCGATAAACTCCATGAACGGCGAGGATAGGCTGGAGATCCAGGCCAGCTTGAGGTTGATCCGGAAATAGCTCCAGCTGGCTTTCAGGAACTTCCGGAGCTCGAATTGTTCCATGGTGAAGGCCTTGACGATCTTGTTGCCGGTGATGGTCTCAAAGATCAAATTGTAGATATGGCCCATTTTGACCTGGCTCTGCTTGCCTTTTCTCTTGAGCTGTCTGTTGAAGGCGGCCAGGGGAATGACGGCGAGCGGCGTGATGACGAACACCGACAGGGCCAGGATCCAATCCGTCACGAACAGCTGGACCAAAAGGGCCAGCAGGATAAAGGACTCCTCGATCATGTCGCTCATGGCACTCGACACCGCCTGCTGGATTTTTTCGACATCGTTGGTCAGCCGGGACATGATATCGCCGGTCGTGATGTGGTCGAAATAGCTTGATGACTGGTAGAGGATATGGCCGTACAGGTCGTCGCGCATGCTTTTGACAATCTTGTTGCCGACGGCCTTCATCAAGAATGACGAAAGAAAGGTGAACAGGCCTCTGCCGAAAATGACAAACACGACGACAAAGGGCAGAACCTTCTTGATGTCCTGCCGGCCGATATGGAACAAGCGCAGGATCAAATCCATGGTCCTGGTCTTGACTACGGCCTTGGGCACGGCCTTTTGCGGCACGGCGTCGGGGGCCATTTCCGTCTCCATGTGTGGCGCTACAGCCGGGGATCTTTCGACCGAGGCCGTAGGGGCCAATCCGAACATGTCGTTGATGATCGGCTGGACCATATCGACGAAAATATAGTTGAACAGGGCGACAAAAATCATGCAGGCCAGGGAGAGAAGAACCAGCTTCCTCTCTCGGAGCGTCAGTTTGAGAAGCTGAAACATATCAATCTTCTATCAGAGCGTCCCGGCCATGAGCAGTTTCTTGGCGATGTCAAAGGCATTGAGCGCCGATCCCCGGGTCAAATTGTCGGCGACAAGCCAGACCCAGAAGGCCCGGGGCAGCGTTTTCTCTTTCTTGATCTGGCCGACAAAGATTTCATCCTTTCCCGAAACCGAAATAGGGGTCGCCGCGCAGGAATCACGGAAGGCCGTCATTTTGAAGGGCGGAGTCTCTCTTAAAAGCGCCTCCAAAGTTTCGATATCCGTATCTTTCTCAAGCTCGCAGTAGGTCATCAGCGAATAGGTATGGAAGACGGGAGCTTGGATGATCGACAGGGACAGGGAAAATTCCGGATGCTTCAGGACCCTTTTGATTTCGGAGGCGATCTGCCGTTCGCTGGAACAGAAGCCGCCGCGATCGGGCGTTTCGGTGTGCGACAGGATATTGAAGGCGATCTGCTCCTTGAACACTTTTTTCGAGGGCGGCGCCCCGTTCAGCAAGGCGACACTCTGGCTGGCCAGTTCCTGAACGCCGGCATCGTCAAACGCCGAAACGGGCTGAAGGATGACGGACACGGCTTTCGACATGCCGAACCTGGACAGGACTTGGTGAAAAAAATGCGAGAGAATAATGGTCACGGGGTGGGGGTTGGCAATGAGAGGAGGGCGTTCTTTGTCCAGAACATCGTCATTGACTCCGATGACGATGAGCGGAACGTCCTCATCAAGGTTAAAGGTTTCGCTGAGGTCGATCGCCCGGAATCCTTGTCTCGCGGCGAGGCCTCCCAGTCTCCGGTTGGTCTCTTTGTCCGAGGCCAAGAAGATGAGGTCCTTTCCCTCCAGGGAATCTTCCTTGAGGCCCTGGATGACTTTGGGCTCCTTGCGGAACTCAGTGAGCTTGCTGTATTCCTCTTTGACGTCCGGATCGTAGAATTCAATCTCGAACGGGGCCAGCTTCTTGCGGGCCAGGACACTCCTGATCTCGCTGCCCCGGAGAGAATCGGTCCCGACAAGGGCCAGCTGGAATTTCTTTTGCGCTTTCATCGGTGGGAGGGCATGGGTTTTCAGAGAGATTTCTGAAAATCCCGCATCATGACGTACATCCTGTCCTTGAGCGCAAGCTTCCGCTTTTTCAACTCCTTTTCTTCCAGCCGCTCCGCGTCCGTCAGGTACGGTTTTCCCTTGAACTCGGCCAGCTTCTTCTCATGCTTCTGGTGCTCTTCAAAAAGTCTTTTAAATTCGGCATTTTCCTTCAGCATGCGCTCTTTTAAGATAGCCTCATCCATCCTGTCTTTTCCTCCAGGCTAAGAATATCATAATGAATAGGTTATTTCAATTTTAGGCAGACTCGAAAATGGCGATGAGGCGGTCCGACAACGCCGCCCAGGTGAACTCTCGAATCTTCCGCTGTCCGGCCTGGGCCAAGCGCCTGCGAAGCACGTCATCGACAATCAGCCGGCTAATCTGGCGGCGCAGCAGGACTGGCCATGCCCAAGGGACAACGAGGGCCGTGTCGTTGTGGAAAGCGAAATCGCGGGTTCCGCTCGGGGTGCAGACGACAGGAACGCCGCAGGCCATGGCTTCGGCCGACGTGTTCGACCAGCCAGCCCGCAATTCTGCGCTGACAAAAATATCCGCCTGGGAAAAGAGCCAGGCCATGCGCTCCTGGGGCAGGTCGAGATAAAAATCATGAGGAATGCGCGTTCTTATCATGGACCGTGGATCGCGCCGGTCCTGGCCGACCAGAGTGTCAAACAAAATCAGCCTCAATTGGGGGAATTCTTTAAAGAGGCCATCGACGGCGCGGAGGACATAGTGGATTCCTTTGCGGCGCTTATAGATGCGTCCATAGCAGAGGATATTCAAAGTGTCCCGGGAAGGCTTGTTCTGGACAGGATAAAATATCTCGGGGTTGACTCCGCCCGCTGCTTTGACACAGCGAAGTTTATATTTCCGCTCCATGCGCCGGCAAATACCCTCGGAATTGCCGAGGAAAAAATAGTTCCTTTGGACAACGTCTTTCTCCTTGCGATGACCTTCGAGAACAAAATAGAAATATTTTGCCCGGGCAGGAAGTTGTTCAAACTGGTCCAGAATGGAATATTCGCTGCACAGCCCGATGTCGAATTGTTCGTCGCCAAGGGAGGCAAGAGGTCGGGTGACGCCCCGGAACGCCAGCCAGTCCGGCGCATTCCCTTCTGGGTGGAAAAGGATATAGGCATGTCCCCGTTTGACGAGTTCGTTGCCGATTTCAATATACCGTCGCACCCCGCCAAAAACTTCGACATGCGGCAGCAACGCGGCGATTTTCATGGTCGCTAACTTCGATTATATTTTTCCAAGCGTTTACAAATTCACGGTTCATTCTAACAGAATCGAAGACATTGGAGAAGAAAAAGACAGTTTTTCATACTCGATTTAAGAATTGACTTTAGCCGGGCGGATTAATATACTTATTTTCCGATTTGCTCTCAGATGGCGAGGTAGCTCAGTCGGTAGAGCGAGGGACTGAAAATCCCTGCGTCGGCGGTTCGATTCCGTCCCTCGCCATCTCGTTTTTCTTCAAGAAATTGTCTCTTTCCCTTTTGGCTCCCTTAGTCAGAATTAGGCGGTTTTAAGCAAATTCTGTGACTGTACGGTGACAAAGGGAGATGTCTGTCTTTGTCCCCGCCCTGTCCCCACGGCGGACTCGGGAAAAGAGGGCTGTGACAACGGCTTGACATGGGAAGGGGTTCAATTACTGATTTGGGACGCTTGAGGTAATGAACTCAGCCCAGTTGACTCTGCCTCCTTTCCTTGTTAATCTTTAGCCATCCCAAATATAAGGGGTCAGCAGTGGCCATCAAGTGTCCGAAATGTCAGGCTGAAAATCCAGAGACCAAGCAGTTCTGCGCTGATTGCGGGACTCGATTAGGCCTTCCCGAGGCACCCCAGATATCGGTCACCCGGACCCTTGAAACGACAACAGATGAGCTCCCCCGGGGCGTCGTCTTTGCCGGCCGCTACGAGATCATCGAGGAGTTAGGCACGGGCGGCATGGGCCGCGTCTACCGCGCCCAAGACACTAAGCTCAACGAGGAAATCGCCCTCAAGCTGATCAAGCCCGAGATCGCCGCTAATAAACGGACAGTCGAACGCTTCCGGAACGAGCTCAAGACGGCCCGCAAGATCCGGCACAAGAATGTCTGCGGGATGTATGACTTCCACGAAGAAGGAAAGACCCTCTACCTGACGATGGAGTACGTCCGCGGAGAAGACCTGAAGAGCCTGCTCCACAGGATGAAGACCCTGCCCGTTGGGACGGCCCTATCGATTGCCCATCAGATAGCCGAAGGTCTGGGTGAGGCGCACAAGCTGGGCATCGTGCATAGGGACCTGAAGCCCGGCAACATCATGATCGACAAAGATGGCCAAGCCAAAGTCATGGATTTCGGGATTGCCCGCTCGCTTCTGGGGAAAGGTCTGACAGGAGAAGGAGCGATTATTGGAACGCCGGAATACATGAGCCCGGAGCAGGTCGAGGGGAAAGAAGCCGACCAGCGGGCGGATATTTACGCCCTGGGGATCATTCTCTTCGAGATGGTGACAGGGAGGCTGCCGTTCGAGGGGGAAACCCCGTTCAGTATCGCCACCAAGCATAAAACCGAACCACCCCCCATTCCGAAAAAGCTTGTGCCGCAGATTCCGGAAGGGCTCAACAAACTCATCCTCCGCTGTCTCGAGAAGGACAGGGCGAAGCGCTACCAGACGGCCGAGGAGCTCATCGCCGACATCTCCGCCGTGGAGCAGGCCCTTCCCGTGACCGATCGCGTCCTTCCAGTCCGCAAGCCCCTCTCTTCGCGGGAGCTCACCGTCAAGCTGTCGCTCAAAAAGGTCCTCATTCCGGGATTAGCGGTCGTGGCCGTCGTCATCATCGCCTTGGCCCTGCGGCTTCTCCTCCCCAGACACTCTCAGCCGCTGTCCGTCGGCGCCGTGGATTCCATCGCCGTTCTTCCCTTCGAGAACCTTTCCCGAGACTCATCGCAGGATTACTTCTCCGACGGGATGGCGGACGAACTCATCTCGAAACTGTACGTCATCAGTTCCCTACGGGTTCCGCCCTTCCGATCTATTAAGGATTATAGGGCCACAAAGAAGACGTACCGAGAGATCGCGGCTGAACTCAAAGTGAAAACCATCCTGGACGCGGGCGTGCTCCGGGTGGGGGACCGAGTCCGAATCACGGCCAAACTCATCGACCCAGCGACCGAGCGACCGCTCTGGACAGGCAATTATGAACGAGAACTCAAAGATATCCTAGCCCTCCAGAGCGAAATCTCTCAGGCCATCGTCCGCGAGATCCGGGTCCAAGTCACGCCGCAGGAGAGCGAGCAGCTTAAGACCGCCCGCCGTGTCGATCCCGAGGCGTACGAAGCCTGTCTCAGGGGTATATATTTCGCAAATAAGTGGACTGCGGACGGGATTAAGAAAGCGATCGCCCAATTCCAGCATTCCATTGACATCGACCCCGCCTTCGCTAGTGCTTACGCCGGACTGGCAGGTGCCTACAAGTGGTCCGCGATGATGGGCTTGTCAGCTACGAATGAGGCGTTCCCAAGAGCCCGGGCGGCGGCGCAGAAGGCCCTGGGGTTGGATGAACACCTGGCGGAAGCACACATCGCCCTAGCTGCGGTCATGTGTCTATTCGAATGGAACTGGGCCGGAGCTGAGCAGGAATACCGGCAGGCGATTACACTCAACCCATCTAGCTCTGAAGCGCACTTCGGCTACGGCTTTTATTTAACGGACATGGGGCGCACTGATGAAGCAATCAATGAAACCAAACGCGCGCTGGATCTGGATCCTCTTACACCCACCACAAGCCTGGAGTTGGGATGGGTTTTGTACTACGCCCGCCGGCATGACGAGTCGATTGCCCAGCTGAAAAAAACGCTGGACTTGGCCCCGGAGGACCTCGGCTATGCGCACATGGAACTCAGCTGGAATTATGCGCAAAAACGGATGTACCCGGAGGCTGTGGCGGAATGCCGACGGGCGATTCGCCTAAGCCCGGATGACCAAGTCGTGCTGGGCAGTTGTGGAGGTATCTACGGACTTGCGGGTGAGCGCACAGAAGCTCTAAAGTGCCTGGAGAGCCTAAAGGGCTTGTTAGCGCGGGGATATGCAGACCCCTACAACATAGCAATGCTATATGACGGGCTAGGAGAAGACGACTGCACGCTGGAATGGCTTGAGCGGGCTTATCGAGAGCGTTCCGTCAGCCTCTGCGGTTTAAGAATGGAGATCTTCTCCGATAGGCTGCGCTCCAACCCGCGCTTCCAGGAACTGCTGCGCCGCATGAACTTCCCACAATAGGCCCGTCGCCCTCTCTTCTTATTGAAAGGACTTCTTCATCTGGAAGGACGCCGACTCCGGCCTGCCCGAGGTTGCGGACGCCAAGAAGCGGTTGATCAAGCTCTAGAATTCCCAGGTACGGATCAAAGCTCAGATGCGCGGTATTCTTGAGCAGATTGCCAAACTCCCGTTGGTCGCTCGCAATGATGAGGTAACGATATTTCGTACGTTAAGATTAGAACCGCAGGGTGGCTTTAATTTGTGTCCACCGCGGCAACTGCCTTGCCCAGACCTGTCCGAATAGAGAACTATCCTGCTTAACGAAGGAAACAGGCTGCTGGCTATTCATCAGGTTATAAACGTTGATGCCAAGGCCCAAGATAATCCCCCTCCTGATCTGGAAATCTTTTTCAATCAGGAGGTCCACATACATATGGGGCGGTGTCGTCCTCCCGCCGCGCCCCTCGGGAAACGCCAAATAGCCTCCATAGCCCTCTACCCATCCCTTCATTTCCCAATGATAACCGGACAGATACTCAATGTCAGTTGAGACATTGAAGCCATAAGGCGCAAAATAGGTCGTAAATATTTTAACGACGTGGTCCACGCTGTAGGGGAGGAATCCGTACCAGCCCTCGTCGCCGATCCCCGTTCCGCCCAGGCCGGCGAATATCTGGTCGTACAATGCCTTGTTTGGAGCTCCCGGGGGCATATAGGGCCGGTCGCCGAAAACACCTGAATTATACCACTGTCCCCCGAAGCTAGAATCCCAAGTCTGATGCTCGTAGGAGTTGCCGGGAGCCGTCCCCTTGGCCTGGGACCAGGTGTAGGAAGCGTTCAGCATGAGCCGGCCCGGAATCTTCCCGTTGAGCTCGACTTCGACGGCTCTGTAATCTCGTTTCTTCAGTTTGAGATTGGTGTAGAAGTATCTTATTTCCGATTCCGTTTCCGGATCATAAAAGGCGGTGTCATCCAGCAGGTCATGCGAATACGAGAGGATCCCCTGACTTTCAGGGCCCAGTTCGTCCAGAGCTGTCGGTCGAATTCAAGGAGGAACTTGTTCACCTTTTCGGGCTTCAAATTAGGGTCTATTTCTTCGGGCGCTGCGGCCGGACTCTGTTCCCAGACGAAAGCCCAGTTGGCCGGGTCCTTCAATTGGGATACTGATGGGTTTTGGGGGCCGACCCAAGAGTAATCGCGGAAACTAACGGCATAATATGAATTAAAATTTCCTAGAACTTGGGTGGGGACGGGCATGGCGAACATCCCATATCCGAATTTCAGGACGTTGCGGCCGTCTCCTGTTAGGTCAAAGTCCACCGAAGCGCGCGGCTGCAGGAAATCCCCGAGTCCCCAGCTCCAGAGTCGCTTGCCAACGTCGTTATAAACCCTCTGGGTATCGGTCCTCAGCCCCAGTATGAGAGACAAGCGCCCCAGAACGATATTGTCCTCGGCGTATAACCCAAATCCGTGGGTCGCATCCTTGTCTCCTCCGACTCCATATTCCTGCAGCACGACAGGAATACCCGGCGCCGACCAGATGATGTAGGTTCCGTTGTCAAACCCGTCCCCCGGCCAGGGGTCGGCGTCAAGGCCCGTCCAATGATACACATCATTGTATTTATTGCCGTAATAGCTCCACCCGGCCTTGATCTCGTGGTTTCCCCAGCGGCCCAGGTCGAGGTATTGGGTCAGGCCGACCGCCAAGTCTGTCCGACGCTCAAGCGACCGGAAGCTTTGATAGATGTTGTTAGTTATTTGGCCAATATCCTGCCAGGAATAGGACGGAGGGCCAAAATTGCCGCTGAGGGGTTCTGTGTCGGTATCGTTCCGGTTCTGCCCCCAGGCTACGGTCAGGAGAGTGTTCTGGGAGAGGATCCCTTGGTAGTTGAGCCGGTAGGAGTAGCGAGTGTAGGTCGTTTGAGTATAGGTTTCCGGGACGCCGATGCCGCCTGTCTGATGAAGGAACTTGTCCAGGGTCCCGCTCAGGGACAGAGTATGGTTCTTGTAAGGCGTGAACGTGATTTTTCCGAAGCCGTTGTTCGTGATGGCGCGCCTTTGCCCGGGCGGAACCGTGAGCCAGCCGATTGTCTGTTGACTGCTCTTATCGGAGTTCCCGAAGAAGTTGTCGGACAGGAAGAACCAGAGTTTGTCCTTGACGATGGGGCCGCCCAGGTTCCCGAAATACTGCTGGAGAGAGGTATCCGGGACGCTGACGACCGAGAGCTGCTCCTGCCTTTTGGCCCGGAGGCCCGAATCTTGGACGAGTCCTCCCAGCTGCCCGTGAAAGGAATTGCTGCCCGATTTCGTCACGATGTTGATGAAGCCTCCCAGGCCCTGGCCCATCTCGGGTGCGAACCCGTCGGAGACGATCTGGACCTCTTCCCAGGCGTCATAGTTGAGGCGCACACCGGGATCATTAATATAAACACCTTGCGTTGAGAGGCCGTCCACAAGCCAGTTATTCCCGGCGTCGCCCTCGCCCCGGAAGCTCGGCAGGCCCGTTTCCGTTCCTAGCGCCGAATTCGCCCCGCCGGAGACCGTGTTGACCCTCACACCCGTGACTCCCGGCGTAAGGTTGACGATCTCCGCGATAGTCCTCGCCTGGGTGGGGACAAGCGCGAGGTCCCCGCTGTTCAGCCGGTAGCTCGTATCGGCTTTTGTTTTGTCGATCAGCGGGTTCACCGCGGTGACGGTAACCTCCTCCTTGACGGCAGCGGGCTTCAGCACGATAGAGAGGCTCCCTGTGAGTCCCAATCGGACTTCGTTCCCGGTCATCGTCAGCTTTTCAAACCCGGGAAGTTCGAAAGTCAGGGAGTAGATGCCCACAGGAAGCAGGGGAAGGCGGAACTGACCCTTTTGGTCCGTGACGGCTGTTCGCAGCCCCTGGAGGTTAGGGCTTTTGGCCGTGATCGAAACGCCGGGAAGCGCTTCGCCCTTTTCCTCAGTAATTCTGCCCCGGACCTCGCCCGTCTGCTGGGCCCCAAGAGCTCCGCAGAGCATAACAAGAAGAATAAGAAAGCTAGCTGCGATTCTCAGCGATTTTTTCATTCTTACCCCCCTTATTTCCCAGGAATCATGGAAATCAGATATGGCCAATTCCTCAGTCTCCCAATGGATGGGGCAGATATTCGGATGGTCGAGGGCTGAGGTGGCCAGGGATTCGTGGATAAAATGTTCCCGTAAAACCGGAAAGTGTCCGGATTTTCAGAACGACATTTGGGACGCTTCATAGGGGCCCTTTCCCTTATTTGCTTGGCCTGAGCATATCGAAATGAACCAAGATAGTCAAGCTGCTAAACCTATGGACAGTCGCCAATGGGTTTTTCCACTTCTAAAGCATCCTTAGGAATAAGAAGCTCCTTTTCTGCTGCAGTGGCTGATTAAGCGTTCATGGGCCGGTTTTACTTCGTCCCATCGTCGTGGACGATTAATCGTAGCGCACTCGGATGTCAAGTTGAACTCGACATAGCGGATGCCCGGCTTAGAAGCCATAGAGCAATTTAAGCGTGTCCTCGACCTCTGGAAGGACGCCGACCCGGGCCTGCCCGAAGTCGAAGATGCCAGGAAGAGGCTGGCGGGGCTGAAGAATTATTGAGGCGCAATAATTTTGACTTGAGTAGGCCAAACTGAGCCATTTTTAGTGGTTTTGTCCACTCTGCGTCCCCACGGCGGGCGCACCTGGTGAGAGGTCTGTTCTATATGCCAGGGTCAGATAAAGATCAATGCGGAAAGGCTTCTGCCGTCCCATGTTTTCCAGCAGGTCGCCTTGATGGCGGCCGAGGAGCAGGCGGAGTATTTTTGATCGTCATACTGAAGTCATCATGAGCCGGGGAGGATGTCTATGGTCTTTCGGTCGGCTTTGAGGTCTTTCAAGGCAATGTTCCGGCTAAAAGCCTTTATGTTTTCGTGTCCTCCTCCTGCTTGACTTCGATCATCGGCAGAGAATACAATTTTTTCGTGCAAGGGAGTATGCTTTTAAGGTCCAGGGGGCAGCGATCTCAAGCGATCACAAAAAGCAAAATCCTGTTCTCCGGTCTTATCGGGCTGCTGGATGATATTAACTTTTTTGATTGCTTTCATCGGGAACATCTTTCGGATAACAGATGAATCTACCTCAAGCACGGTCGCGATCTCTTGAGAGGAAGCCCCAAATTTCAGAAGAAGGGCAATAAGCAACCGCTTGATGTTCACGAGTTCAATCAGTTCCGGAGAGTCCATGTATCCTCCAATCAAATACCGAAGTGCCTATCGCGGAATTTGCAACGATATCCCTTTTTGTTGAAGGCTAAAAACCAACGTCCCGATATCCCTGTGCAGGTTGTCTATTCTTTGGCGATCTCTCTGATCGGGAAAGTTCATATGCCCAATCAAATTTCGTGGGGTTACTATTCCCTCGACCTTCGCAATCCATTGGTCAATATCTGGAAATATTGGAAGAAAGAGACTGCTGTTCTCGCGGATAATGGTGTTTAGGGTCGTAAGGTAGATATAATGAATGTCGTGCAATCCAGGTGACGTATGCTGAGGTTGTCTTGAGTACCGGCTGCGTGTTTCAAGAACTTTTTTAATCGTCTTGGGGGTCACAGCTAAGTTCCACCACGCCGGTCCAATCTGGACCGACAAAACGGAATGAACTACGATTCGTAAGATATTTTCGATCGCGTATAGCTTCCAATAAGAATTCCTCCCGAGATATCTCCCACAGCGTTCGACTCTCTGTGCATCGTATGAATAGTTACGGAAATCACGAACCACGGGCATCAGGACCTCCTAGCACGCCTTGATTTCTTAGCGAGATATAAATACTGGGAAATCACTTGTGCCGTAGTGCCGAGGAGATCAGCAATTTCAATATTAGTAAAACCCGCCACGCTTAATTGGGCGGCTTTTTCCCGTTGGCTTGCACCTTTCATGTATTGAAGCAAAAGCAGTCCGAGCAAGCGCTCAATTCGGTCAATTCGTTGTTCCATGTTTACCGCCTCCCTCTACCCATTCTTGTGCGGAGGTTCGTCGTCAATGTCCTAATAGTATCCGCCGTTGTATTCAAAACACTGGCAATAGTGTGGTTATCCAGGCCAGCCATCTTGAGCGCCCGAGCAGATTCAGTGGTGCTTTTCTCTGAAGCCACTAACATTGCTGTGAGATTCACAAGCAAATCAAGTCGCTCAAGAACTTCCTCTAATACCTCTAATTCCGTTCTAACTTTTCGAGGCACGGCGCCCTCCTTTTTGTTCTAAAATGTGAAAAGACTGAAATTTGAGCGAAATGAGGAGCTATATATCACCGAAATCCCTACTTCTTGTTAATTTATCATAGGCCGGAATCGGGAATGATGTCAAGGAAGCGTATGGGTAGAGATTACTGAGGTTCTGCATATTTCAGACTAAGTTCATCTCGAGCTTAAAGACAAGAACGGAAACGCAAAGGAAACAAGAGGCTCCCACGAGACAGAGTCAAAACCAGAAGAGTAAGGGAAATCCTCAGTTAGGTCAGGATCGACGTATAAATTCGAGGAATGGCCTGGAGGTGAGGACGTTCTCACCTTGTCTGTAATGTATGTTAAGGAACTTAAAAAGGTGGTAGAGGACGGGGTCTCACAAGGATTCATCACGGGGTTGCTCTTAGTCATTAGGAAGTAGGGCATTTTGGCTTCCTCCTAGCCAGCCAGCTCCTCCCCCGCTTTTCCTTCGTCATGGAAGCCCTAACTGTGTCGCAATAATCTTCTCGGGCAGAGAACGGCATTTTCCCCATATAAAAGCGAGTCGGACAACAACTATAATGTAAACTAGTTACGCAGGATATTTTACTTATTATCAATAACTTACAACTTTTTCAAATTTGCGTAAGATTGATATTTTGTAACTCATTTTAAAGTCAATATTTATGGGTTCTATTTTTGCCAGTTTTCGTTTTTTGACAGCCCTGTAGAAAAGAGGCCTGGTCGATTCCGTCCCTCGCCATTCTCCCCTTTCCCAAGAATTGGGGTCAAACCTACTCATTACGCAGATTTCGAATTCCCTGCCTGATTATGCGTAATGAGTAGCTTTGACCCCGGATTAATCAAAAGATTTGAATAAATCCAGGAGTCGGGAACGGAATTCGGGGCGTTTGAGGGCGAGATGGATTGTCGCTTCGATGAAGCCGAACTTGTCTCCCGCGTCAAACCGGAGGCCCTCAAAAAGCACACCGTAAACAGGCCGCGTCGCGAGCAGGTTTTTTATCGCGTCCGTGAGTTGAATCTCGACGCCCCGACGGCTCGGGATTTTTCGGATGGCCTCAAAAATATCCTCGGTGAAAACATAGCGTCCTAAAACGGCCAAGTCCGAGAATGCCTTGTCCGGCCCCGGTTTTTCGGCCAAATCCAAGATCTGGAATACGCGTTCCGAAACCCGGCGGGCGTTGACTACGCCATATTTTCTTGTCCCCTCGCTGTCGATCCTGCCCAGCACGACCACGGGCGCCTTCTGTTCATTATAGACATCGATCAGCTGCTTTGTGCACGGGGTTGGGCAATCATAAATCGTATCGGGGTTGAGGACGACAAAAGGCTCGCCTCCGACAAACTCCTCTCCCCTGAGAACGGCGTGACCGAGGCCCAACGGCTCTTCCTGATGGATGAAGCTGAAATCGGCGAGGCGCGAGATCCGCTCGACCTCCTTGGATAATTCGGGCGTTCCCTTCTCTTTAAGAAGACCGGCAAGTTCTCGAGAGGGGCGAAAATGTTCTTCGATGACGGCTTTCCTGCGGCTGGTGATGATCCCGATCTGCTCGATCCCGGAAGCGGCGGCCTCCTCCACGGCATACTGGATAACGGGTTTATCGACGACGGCCAGCATCTCCTTGGGCAGCGCTTTGGTCGCGGGAAGAAACCGTGTGCCGAGGCCGGCCGCGGGAATCAGGGCTTTGCGGACTCGCATGTGATGCTCCAAAAAGAAAGAACCTTAGCCGGGGTCAAGGGCATCCTTTCTCCCGGCTAAGGTCTCTGAAATTCTTTTCTTTTCTGTTATTCCGCTTAGAATTTGTAGCTCACAGAGATATTCGGGACGACGATCTTCATCGTATATGTGCCGGGCACGGCGTGGGCGTAATCGGGGTCAAAGAACGGATTTTGAGGATTATTGAATGTCTTTACGAAATCGATATTCCTATCTTTGCCCATGAGGTACTCGAGGCCAATATCGATCTGGAGTCCATTGAGGTTATAGCCGAGCCCAAACGTCAAAACATTGAAATCATAGTTGGGAAGCAGGATGTTCATCGTCCTGTCCGGGGCCGGCGAGGGATCCACGTAATAGCCCGCTCGGAAGGCCAAGGTGTCGCTGGCTTTATATTCGGCCCCGAACCGTATTTGCGTGGCATTGTCCCAGTACATGGGCATGATATCCTTGCCGCTGGCCGTCATCAAGGAATTCCAAACGGTGTCTTTATAAACCGTTTTGATCACGTCGATCTTCTTCCAATTGGTGTATTGGACATCCGCCGTGATGATGAGGTCTTCGATGGGATAGAAAGCGGCCCCGACAGCGACCCAAGCGGGCCAGGTCACATCCCGGCTCATGTCGGAGCTCGACGGCTGCTGGAGCAGGGCCAAGTTCGAGATGGTGGCAGTGCCGCTTAACTTGACCGTGCTGGCCGTCCGGAAGGTGGCTCCCAGACTGAACATGGGGTGGGGCTTGAAGAGCACGCCAACGGTCGCCCCCAATCCCCAGCCCGTCTCACTTTCCGAATACTGGCCCAGGTCGAAATTCGTAACATAAGGTTGGAAGTCTGCCTTTCCCGCATACATATTGATGTCGAACATCCCGTAGTTGATGTTCACGGCGGCGCCGATCGAGAGCATGTCGTTTACTTTATAGGCTATTGTGGGGGCGATCGTAATCAGCCCGACCTTGCTCGACCAATCGATCGTTGTGCTGTTGCCGGAAATAAAAGCGAGCTTCTCGCTCGGCCAGTTTGAGCCAAGCCCGGACGGAGTATAAACTCCGATGGCGGCCACCAGGTTTTCCGAGATGGGATGGATATAAGCAGCCATTCCTCCCAGATAATGCTTGGTCTTGGACTGAGCATCAATGACCTGGCCAGTTCCATAGGGCGGCGGGACGGTCAATTTATAGGTGCTCGAAGGAATGATATCCGTGCCGTAGAACCCAAACGCTTTTGTCTTGAAATTCGCCAATCCTGCGGGATTCCAGTAGACAGCGCTGAAATCATCGGCTAGGCCGACAAACGCCCCTCCCATGGCCAGGGCTCGTGAGCCAAGGCTGTTGAGGTTCAATCCGTTTGCCAGAGCCAGCGTGGAGAGCAGGGCAAACGCCAGAACGCCCGTCAAGATTTTCTTCATCCTAACCTCCTGCGATGGATTTATCTTTTCTGTTTACAAAATTTTCTCTGGAATGTCAACGGATATATTGGCCGAGCCCGAGAAAATCGATATTTTTTATCGACTTTATTTGGAAAACGTCAATTCGCCTGTGGCGTCCACATCGATCTTGGCCACATCCCCCTCTCGAAATTCTCCGGCCAATATTTTCATGGCCAGCGGGTTCTGGATGTCCTGCTGAATGGTCCTTTTGAGCGGCCTGGCTCCGAAGAGCGGGTCATATCCCCTTTCCGCCAGCAGCTCCCTGGCCTTCCGGCTGACATCAATCCCGATCTTGCGCTCCTCAAGCCTCTTCCTGAGGAGGTCCAATTGCAAATCCACGACTTTGAGGATCGTGCTCTTGGACAACGATTTGAAGATGACGACTTCATCGATGCGGTTGAGGAATTCCGGCCGGAAATGGCTCTCCAGGATCTTTTTCACCTCCCGCTCCATCACCTCATAATCCTGGCTGAACTCCTTGATGATCTGGCCTCCCAGGTTTGAGGTCATGATGATCAGGGTGTTCTTGAAATCGACGGTCCGGCCCTTCCCGTCCGTCAGCCGCCCATCGTCCAGGATCTGGAGCAGGATGTTGAAGACATCGGGATGGGCTTTTTCAATCTCATCCAGGAGGATAATCGAATACGGGCGGCGCTTGACCGCTTCCGTGAGTTGGCCGCCTTCTTCGTATCCCACATAGCCCGGCGGCGCTCCAATCAAGCGGGAGACGGTATGCTTTTCCATGTACTCGGACATGTCCAGCCTGACCAAGGCTTTCTCCGAGTCAAAGAGAAACTCGGCGAGCGCCCGTGCCAGCTCGGTCTTCCCCACTCCCGTCGGCCCCATAAAGATAAATGACCCCAGAGGCCGTGAGGCGTCCTGGATCCCCGCCCTGGCCCTTCGGATCGTGTCGGAAACAGCCCGCAGGGCATGGTCCTGGCCGACGACGCGATTGGACAGGCTGGCCTCCATCTTGATCAGCCGTTCCACATCGCCTTCCAGCATTTTCGAGACAGGGATTCCCGTCCATTTCGAGATCACTTCCGCCACGTCCTCCTCGTCCACCTCCTCTTTGAGCATCTTCTTCGTTTTCTGGACCTCGGCCAGCTCGCGGCTTAGCTTGTCCAACTCCTTGCCTGTCTCGATCAATTTTCCATAGCGGATCTCGGCAACCTTCTCCAACTCGCCTCGCCGTTCGGCATTCTGCTCTTCGATCCTCAGGGCATCTTGCCGCTCCTTGAGCTTCTTGCCGGCATCAATCAGATCTTTTTCCTTTTGCCACTGGGCCTTGAGCCCACCGCTTTTTTCCTTCAGGTCGGCCAGCTCCTTATTCAGCTTGTCAAGCTTTTCCTTGGAGCTTTTATCCTTCTCTTTTTTGAGGGCTTGCCGCTCGATTTCAATCTGGAGGATCCTGCGCTCGAGCTCATCGATCTCCTCGGGCATGCTATCGATCTCGATCCGGATACGGGAAGCGGCTTCGTCGATCAAATCAATGGCCTTGTCGGGCAGATAGCGACCGGTGATATAGCGGTTGGAAAGGGTCGCCGCAGCGACGAGCGCCGAATCCTTGATCCTGACGCCGTGGTGGATCTCGTATTTCTCCTTCAAGCCCCGCAAAATCGAGATGGTGTCCTCGACCGTCGGTTCCCCGACATAGACCTGCTGGAAGCGTCGTTCGAGGGCCGCATCTTTCTCGATGTGCTTCTGATATTCGTTCAGCGTGGTGGCCCCGATACAGTGCAGCTCTCCCCTGGCCAAAGGAGGTTTGAGCATGTTGGATGCGTCCACGGCGCCCTCCGCCGCGCCCGCGCCAATGATGGTGTGCAGCTCGTCGATGAATAGAATGATCTCGCCCTCGGATTCCTTGATCTCTTTGAGAATGGCCTTCAAGCGGTCCTCGAATTCTCCACGGTATTTTGTCCCGGCCACCAGAGAGCCCATGTCGAGCGAGATCAGCCGCTTGTTTTTAAGCGGCTGGGGGACATCGCCGTTGGCGATCCTTTGGGCCAGCCCTTCGACAATGGCCGTCTTTCCCACGCCCGCCTCGCCGATCAGTACCGGGTTGTTTTTCGTCCGGCGGGACAGGACCTGGATGACTCGCCGGATTTCATCCTCGCGGCCGATGACGGGGTCGAGCTTTCCCTGCCGGGCCAGAGCGGTAAAATCCCTGGCATATTTTTCGAGGACCTGGTACTTGCCCTCAGGCTGGGGGTCGGTGATCCGCAGTGTCCCCCGGACGGCCTTGAGAGCCTCAAGCACGGCCTCTTCCGTGACGCCGTTTTCGCCCAGAATCCGGCCGGCCTCGGACGATTTGTCTTTGAGCATGGCCAAAAACAAATGCTCTGTCGAGATATACTCGTCTTTGAGCTTGTCCGCTTCTTTCTGAGCATCGCTCATGATTTGACGAAGCGCCGAAGACAGAAAGACCTCTGCGCCCTGCACTTTCGGTATCTTCTGGAGCGACGTTTCCAGCGCTCCCAATATTCTTGACTTGTTGGCGCCGATTTTGGCCAGCAGCGAGCCGACGATATTCTCCTCCCGGGTCAGGAAACTCCACAGGAGATGTTCGGGCTGGACTTGCTGGTGCCCCAGCTGCTCCGCTTTGGACTGGGCGGCCTGGAAGGCTTCTTGCGACATGACCGTATATTTGTCCCAGCGCATGATTCGTCTCCTTAAAAATGCAACTAAATAGATAGGTTTTCCTGAAGACGTTGTCAAGTCCTAGGCCGGGGAAGATTTTCCCCCTCCCCCCTTGACAATTGCGAAAAAATAGATATTTAATTCCGTATAGGGTTAAGCATGGAAGAAATCGAAATCTCGAGCTGGCTGACGCTGGACGCAATCAAAAAGAAGGCAGAAGTCGTCGAGAAGGTCGGCAACCTGCAGACAGGCCACAGCATGTCCGTGTTCTGCCAGATTGAGGAGGACTACCTGGAGCTCGTGTACAGCGACTCGACGGCCAATTATCTCCGCCGCTACGAGGACAAGGACGAATTCGAGGTCGGCATCGAGCAGCGCAAAGAAGATGACGGTGAGGCACCCTACGAAGAGGAGCGCGAGCCCGATGAGGATTACGAGGAAGAGGAAGAAGGGGAAGAGGACTACGAAGCCGAAGACGAATCCGACAATTATTGATTGAGCTTTTGGATCAGCCGGCCGAGAAGGTTCAGCGCGGCCAGGGGGGTTAAAGAGGCGACATCGCAGGAGGTGAGTTCGTTTCGAATCTCCCTGAGGACTTCCTGCTCCCGGTCTTCCCGAAAAAGGAGCATTTGGTTTTTATCACGGTTCTTCGGGGTCTTGTAGGCGATCCGGGGCAGCCCGGACTCGTCCAGCTCTTGCTTTTCCAAGTTGAACAGGATTTCCCGGGCCCGGCCGACAACATCCGGCGGAATGCCGGCCAGCTTGGCCACATGGATGCCGTAGCTCTGGTCGGACGGCCCGGCCACGATCTTCCTCAAAAAAACTACCTCCTCCTTCCATTCTTTGACCGCCACATGGTAGTTCTTGATCCTTTTAAAAGTGAGGGCCAGCTCGGTCAGTTCATGGTAGTGGGTGGCGAACAGCGTCTTGGCCCGGATTTCCTCCTTCTCATGGAGAGACTCGGCCACCGCCCAGGCGATACTCAGACCGTCGAAAGTGCTCGTGCCGCGCCCGATTTCGTCCAGCAGGATCAGGCTCTTGGGCGTCGCGTTATTCAAGATATTCGCGGTTTCCAGCATTTCGACCATGAACGTGGACTGGCCGACGCTCAGAAAATCCATGGCCCCGATCCGGGTGAAAATCCTGTCGACGGCCCCGATCAAGGATTCCTGGGCGGGGACGAACGAGCCCAACTGGGCCAGGATGCAGATCAGGGCGACCTGGCGAAGGTAGGTGGATTTCCCTCCCATGTTGGGGCCGGTGATGATCAGGATCTGGTCATCCTCCCTGTCCAAAAAAGCATCGTTAGGAATAAAAGGCTCCGCGTTGGCCACTTCGATGACCGGGTGCCGACCGTTCTTTATTCTAATGACATCCCCGGCGTTGACTTCGGGCCGGAAATAATTTCGCCGGGAGGCAAGCTCTCCCAGGGCCAAGTGGACGTCCAGCGCGGCAATGTCCGAAGCGATCCTCTGGAGCCGGACCGTCTCGGCGGCGACCTTTTCGCGGACCTCGATAAAAAGCTTGTACTCGAGCTCGCCGATCATTTCCTCGGCATGCAGGACTTTTTCCTCGTATTCTTTCAGCTCGGGGGTCAAATAGCGCTCGGAGCTCACCAGGGTCTGCTTGCGGATGTAATCGGCAGGGACCTGCGGCAGATTCGGCTTGGTCACTTCGATATAATAGCCGAACACTTTGTTGTAGCGGACCTTGAGCGAAGAAATGCCCGTCCGTTCGCGCTCCTTCTTCTCAAGAAGCGCGATAAAAGATTTCCCGGAGCGGCTAACCTCCCTCAAGTCGTCCAGCTCCGGATGAAAACCGTCTTTGATCATGCCGCCTTCGGTCAGCAGGAAGGCGGGTTCATCAAGAATCGCCCGGTCCAAAAGCTCGACAATGTCCCGGGCGTTGTCCCAGCGGCTGCGGATGTCACCGATCAACACGCTTTGAAAGGGCTCGAGCAAAGAAAAAATCTCCGGCAGAGGAAGGAGTGATTTCTTGAGAGCGACGAGGTCGCGCGGATGGGCGGCGGCCAGAGAAATCTTTCCGGTCAGCCGCTCCAGGTCCAGGATGCCTTTCAAGCTTTCTCGAAGCTCCTGGCGGGTAATCGCATCCTTGGCCGCCTCTTCCACGGCGTTCAAGCGGTCATTGATCTGGGCGCAATCGAGGAGCGGCTGAAGAAGCCGGGCCCGCAACAGGCGGCCTCCCATCGGCGTCACCGTGAAATCGATGATGTCGAGAAGGGAGTTCTCGACCCGTCCGTCCCTGAGGTTCTTTGTCAGCTCGAGGTTCCGAATCGTTGCCGCATCAAGGACCATGTGGTCGCCGGAATGGATATAAGAAATCTTATGAACGAGGGCCAGAGAATCCTTGCGGACCTTTTTGAGATAATAGAGCAGGGCGCCCGCCGCGGAAACGGCCAGGTTTTTATCCTCAATCCCGAAACCGGCCAGGGACTTGACGCGAAAATGATCCATCAGGTAATTTTTGGCCTGCGAAAATTCGAAGGCCCAGGCCTCGACCGGACTTTTGAGCACGGTATACAGGTCGCTTTTGGCAAGCACCCGAGTCACCGATTCCTCATCACCCTCGGGAAAGACGAGCTCTTTCGGGGATATCTTATAAAGCTCGTCTGTGAGCGCCTTGATATCCTGACCGTTCCTTTGAGTGACCTTCATCTCCCCGGCCGTCAGGTCGATCAAGGCCAGTCCCCAGCCGTCGTCTTGGCTCGACAGGCAAGCGATATAGATATTTTCTTTGGCGGTTTCGAGCTCGACCTCAACGGCCGTTCCCGGCGTCAGGACTTTGATCACTTCCCGTTTGACCACGCCTTTGGCTGTCTTCGGGTCTTCGACCTGTTCGCAAACGGCGACTTTGTATCCACGCCTGAGAAGCTTGGCCAAGTACGAATTGACGGCATGGTAGGGAACGCCGCACATGGGGACTTTTTGGCGCGAGGTCAATGCGATTTCGAGGACGGCCGAGCCGATCTTGGCGTCCTCATAGAACATTTCGTAAAAATCTCCCAGCCGAAAAAAAAGGAGCGTATCCTGGTGCTGCTTTTTGATCTGGAAATACTGCTCCATCATCGGCGTGACGGAATTTTTCTCAACCATCCTCAGCCTTTAAGATTCCTTCGTGTCTTTTTTTCTAGCCCGGACGAAGTAGCCTTCGACGATCCGATCCTGCGGATAATAATTCCATACTAAATTCCAGATTCTGCTCTTCTGGACGGGGATGATCTCCACCTCGAAGCCCTCCAGCAGGTCCTTGAGAGCCAGGTCACTGAACCGGTAATATTCCGTGCCGTGGCGGGGAAAGCAGAACGGAACGGTGAGATAGAGGCGCCCTCCGGGCTTAAGAACGCGCTTGATCTCCGCGACGGCCTGATGGGGATCGCGAAGATGCTCCAACACGTCAAGAGCGAGAACGGTGTCAAAGCTTTCCCCTCGAAGCCCGGTCCGGCCTTGGATATCCGTCAGAAGGTCGGGCTGACATTCGCGATTGATATCGAGCCTGATAGCTTCTCGGCTATACGTTCGCCATCCGCATCCTACATCCAGGACCTTCCCCTGTAAGAGCAGATGTTTCTTGAGAAGCCTGTCCCTCCGTTTTCGCCAGTATGTCTTTCCCTTGTGTCGCATCGCCGCTAATGGTTTTTCTTACCCCCGCATTATATGGGGAACCGGCCCGGTTATCAATACTGGAACGCTTGACGCGGAAACTTGCCGTGGCGCAATATTTTTGTTATGTTTCGGAAAAATGGCGGATGAACCATGAACAATCAGGCCTGGGCTTTTTTCTGGGTTGAACAAGCGTTGATAGCAAAACTATTGTTGGTAAATAGGGAACTAAATGCAAGATTTAACACTCTAATAACTATAGGAAAAGATATTTCTTGTGCATCAAAAGAGGTGGAAATTATAGCAAAGACATTAAAGGAAACTGAAGCTCTTGATAGAATATTGCATTTTTATTTAAACACGATTAGGGAAAAATCTAAGGAACAAGACCTAAATAAATAAATCGGTTTTTCTCTTATAGGAACACCCATTGAGGCGAAGGGAGGCCGGACAAAGAAGATCCAAAAGAGAATAGTTGCCACGGATATGCTCCACGTTTATAAAACCAATCGAAATTCAAGAATTTTTCACATAGACTGAGCTATTTTTAGCGATTTTGTCAACGCTGTATTCACACAAGATTATAAAGGTTAAGTTGTCTCAGGCGAATAGAAATCCTTGTACCTTCAGGGCCTGAGGTGAAAATAGGACAGATTCATGTTGCTAAGAATAGGACATATTCATGTTGTGTTGACAAATCCCCAACCTAATTTGACATCTCATGAGCCGAGATTTATGCTCTATGAGGATGACCGGAGGGGCAAATTGTTACAGGGAGTTTCGCTCGGCCAGCACAGCCAAAAAGGAGATTCTTATAAATTTAAAACTGATTTTATGATATTCTCTCCTTTCTGTGGGTTACTTGTTGATCGAACGTGTTTTTTGTGGGTATTATAGTTGACAGAGTCGCTTAGAGGATGGGAATTTGATAGAATGGAGTGAAAATCATCATCAACAAAAAAACCAATTTCCTATCCTTTAAGAAGCCGCACATGGAGAAGAGTCCGAGGAGGAGCAGGTATCCAGGAAATACCATCACTGGACACTTCAGATTAAATCAAGACAGATCAATGATACTGGAACCATTTTGAAGGAGGCACTATATGTCGGAGAAACCAAACGCTGGAAAGGTCCCGGGGGGAGAAGCACGTATTGTGAAGGAGGGAGTTGTGCTTCTTGGGAGCATGGAACTCTATGTCCCAGTCGGAGACGAAAAAAATGCTGTAGATGCTTGGAACGGCGTCAACTTGGGGTCGGAAGCTGACGAACTTGTTGCCGAGATACTCAGGATCGGCCACGAAGATGGTTTTCGCTCTGTAAGTTCGGGGGGCAAGTTCGATGAGAAGGGAAACCACATAAGGGCCCGAGAGATCGGCGAAAGGCTCCGTGAACTGGGAGGCCATAATCTCATGATGAAGGCGTGGTGGAGAGTGGAGATTGAGAAATACCGCTCCGGTTTAAGAGAGAGCAGGTCGCTAGAGTTTTGCTGGGATTTAGATTAGGGACCTCCTCCAAGAACCGCAAGGCTCTCTCCACAGGTGGCGCATCGAGGGGGAGCAGGTCACTCTTGCCTTGTTTATCGTCCTCAGCCTGGCCACCAGCTTCTTCATCCTCGCGTTTTCTTGCTTGAGCTCCTTGAGCCGTTTGACCTGGTCAGCCCTCATCCCGCTACACTCCTTCCGCCAGCGGCAATAGGTCTGTTCGGAGACTCCCAGTTTGCGCTAGACCTCAGCGACCTGAGCCCCTTGGCTAAGGAGCACCTCCGCCTCACGGAGCATGGTGATGATCTGCTCCGGAGAAAACCGTTTCCTGCTCATGTCCAACTCCTTTCAACTGCCAAAATCTTACCACAGGGAGTGGAACGATCTCAGGGGGTCAGGTCAATACGTGTTATTGCCTTCCTCACCGACTATGCTGTGGTGGACAAAATCATACATCACCTCAAGCTGACATTCGTCGCAGAGAGACCTCCTCACCATCATGTCGCCAACCAGGAACTCTTGATGGCCGCTGAATCCTACAGTGAATATTCTTCGTGATTCTCTCTTTGTATTATGACGCAGGCTGCTCTCCGCCACTGGCGCTCGTGACCTAGACGCCCGCGTCGCTCAGGGATTCCCAGAGCGCCTGGACCGAAGGGAAGCGGCGGCACAGCGCGTCCTTCGCTTCGTCGAACTCCGCCATCGTCCAGGGTTCCCGCGATTTCATCTTCTCGATGGTCTCGGCGAACGCCGACTTGTAGTTGTTCGGGAACCAGATGACACGGCTAGGCTCAGGATCGTCGACGACGAAGGCTAGCATGAATCTGTCCTGTCGTGCCATGTCTTGGAAGAACAACTGTCCGGGGCTGTAGAAGTTCCACCACGTCTCGTAGTACTTGCCCTCGACGAGCGCCAGCATCACGAGAACGACAGCAGCGTCACAGTCTATGACTCCCATGCGGGTGCGGACGGTCGGTTCTTCCGGAAGAGCAAGCACGTGCTCTAGATCCTCGTGCACGACGATCGCAGCGACGGGCCCTTCATCGATCTCGAAGCGGGCGACGCCCGCGGTGCCCTTCGGCGAGTGCTCGAGAAGCAGCCTCACAACGTCAGTCTTTGACACCGTGTTCCAGATGTTGTGCGGAATATCGCCCCTGCTCGGAATCAGTACCACGCGCAGGCCCTTTTCGATCCCCTCCTTTCCGATGCTCTGGATCTTCTGGATTGAATAAACGTTGTAAGGTGTCCCGGCACCATAGCTAAAGTTGATGATAAGCCCGTAGGGCGTCCTATACAACGGATCTTTCGCCGGGTTGTTAAGGAGCGACCAGAGGTCGTTCACTGTCCCTAGAGCCAGGGTTGAGAGAGGCTTCGTCGTGAGGTAATAACGCTGGTATCCGGAGATGAAGGCATTGGCCTTCTCTTCATTTGAAAAGATCATGATGGATTCATCTCCGCCCATTTTCGCGGTTAGTGGTCGGTCGCCAAAGAGTACCGCATAGCAAAATAGCCTAGACGATGTCTTGCACCGGAGGCCAGCCACGATGTCTTCGACTAGAGCCGTTAACGCCGGGATCTCAGGCTCCTTAGTAGCCGGTTCTGTGGTTCCGACTAATACCGGCTCCGGAATACCCAATCGCTTCCGCCGAGCATAAATCCGGTTCCAAAGATTATGTGGGGGAATGCCTTTATCCTTCTTATACGTTGCGTCTCTTGGGTTCTCGTAACCGCGCCCAAAGTTCAACTGGTACTTGCCCTGAATTCCAGCTAATTTAGGCAGAATTTTGACATAAGCCAGATCACGCCCATATTCATTTTGAAGATATGGAATTGCGTAATCAGCAGAAGCAAAAGCACAAAATCCATTCAATTCTATTGGGCTGCCTTCGGGCGGATTCTTCTGGAAGAGCATTACACAGCAAAAATCCTCTGATATCGGACATGGGTATTCGCTGAATTGTACTTCGATCAGATCAGCATACTTTTCGACGATATCGCAGAGTTCTTCTGGAGTCATCCAGTAGTCCAACCTCATCCAGTCGTATTTGGGCTTGTATTCCGTTGGCGTGAAGGCTCTCTCGAGGAACGTCCTTAGTTCATCGAATGATGATAAGTTGGGTAATTGGCGAGTACGCTCGGATGCGGGCTTTACGCGTAGTGGCACTTTGGCTGGCACCTCCGGCTCTGCTCTGGGCATCGTCCGCTCTTCACGAACTAATCCCAGCGCTTCCCGTATTTTTTTCAGTGCCGATGCGGCAAAATTTCGAACCCAATCATCTTTATCTTTTAATGCATTAGTCAAAGGCTCAACTGCTTTTCCTTCTCCCAATTCTCCTAAGGACTCGGCTGCGTGCCATCTCACATCTGGATTTACATCATTTTTCAATGCTTCAATCAAAGGCTCTAATGCTTTCTTATCACCTATTCTTCCCAAAGCGTTTGCTGATACCCATCGGACAACTTCATCTTTGTCACTGTCCAATGCTTCAATTAAAGGTTCAACTGCATCAGCTCCTATTTCGACTATCATATCCAGTGCTCCGAATGAATCGTTTATTGAGGTACCAATAATTCTTGAATGTTTCAACACTTCAAGCAAACCTTTAACATCTTTCTTAGCCTTCATCTCTTTCACATTCGGTTTACTCATCATTCACCTCCTGTTTGTTAAATCAAAAAAGCGCACCACCCATCGCCATATCAACTGGGAATTGGAATTTGGCTTTTGGTTGCGCTAGCCAAGTGGGCATCTTTGGCTCAATTTTCCCATCAATCATCGGGAAGAATAGTAAATCAAACCTCGAAAGGGTGTCAAGGACATGAACTCGTTCACTACATTAGTGACACCTAAGCCGTATGCTTTTTCAACCAGCGTTGATAGTACTCATGGGGTGTCAAGTAATCAAGCGATTGATGGGGCCGGATGAAGTTATAAGTCTTATTCCAGCTCTCCAATTGCCGATTATGATCCTCGAGTTTGATCTCAATATCTTCGACTTCATAAAACTCCTCGCGATGGGTCCGGTTCGATCTTTCCACGAAGGCTTGCAGCTTAGGAGATCGCGGTGGGGTGATGAACAAGCGGATGGTCTGTCCTCGGCAGGCCACCTCAAAGTGCTTTTTGAACTCCGATCCTCCGTCGATCTGGATGGCTCGGATGGAGAAGGGGAACTTGCGTTCCATATACTCCAGGAAGCAGGCCGCAGCCCAGCTGGAGGCATGGCGATAGGCTCGGGAGCAGTCCCAGCGAGAGAGGGCATCTCGGGCACTAAATTGATGGCGGATATCGTCGCTCTGCAGCCGAATCTCGACGGTATCGATCTGGATCAGATCGCCGGGAGCGTCCACCCGGTATCCCCAGGGCTTGCGGATGGCATAGCGCGGCTTCCAGCGCCGTTTCCGAGCCGCTTTGGCCAAACGGACGTTGAGCGGTTCGACCAAGACCCCGCGTTCTTTCAGCCGGTTCATGACCCGGCCGACCGTGGAGGCCGAGGTCCGGAGGCCTTCCCGTCTCAGAAGAACCACCAGCTTATCTTTTCCCCACCGGGGGTACTTCTGGCGCAGGGCTAAGATCCGGTCCACAATCGCCGTTGGCGTTTGAGGTGTCCGGAGATGCCGCGGTCGCCGGCTCTCCTCTTCCAGGGTGGTTAAGTCATAGGCATCGAACCTTCGTTTCCAGCGGTAAAAAGTTTGGGGAGAGATATTAAAACGGCGGCAGGTCAAGCGGGCGTTTCGGTACTTGGAATAATGATCCATCCATTTCAGACGCGCCGCCGCATTCGGGGAGATCGTCCCCTAACGGACGAGTGACCGAATGTACTCTGACCCTGGAATCAGGGACCCATAAGTGCTCGTACGCTGTAGATACATGGCACCACCTATCATATCCCAGGGTGTCACCTATGTATCTGAACGAGAACAGACAGGAAATTGGCGTGAGCCGGGTTCGCCGGCGACATCCTCGTTCCGGACGACCGGAAAACCCGCCTAAAGACGATAGACCTCCGTAGCCCCTGGAAACCGCGCGTTCTTAAAAATAGTCCGTCCTCTCCTCGGCCGCCATCAAGGCGACCTGCTGGAAGACATGGGAGGGCGGCGGCTTCTCGGCAACGAACGTCAACTTCAGATGGTCGATGATCCGGTCCACGGCCCGATAATCGGTGATGAAGGCGATCACCTTCATCACTCCCCCGCACTGAGGACAGATCATCGGATCGATTTCATAGACTTTGCGGATCATGGCCGCCCAGCCCTTGGACGGGATGCACTTCTCTTCCTGCTCAACCATCCGCAGAACCAAAGGAGAGACGCTTGCCTTCCTTACCTTCCCCCGGTGGGCGTTGGCGTACAGGCCGTAATAACGGATAGTGACCTGGCCTTTGTCGGGGATATGCGAGGTCACCCGGGCGATGAACTCCAGATAATCCATCGCCTCCTGCTCGGCGCGGTCCTGGTCATAACGATAGCCGACCTTCCCCTCAGGTTCCAGGAACGACAGCCGCTCCAGAGAAAGCAGCGGCCGGATCATGTATTTGCCCACCCGTTCGGCCTCCGGCTTGGTCTTGGGCCGGACCCGGCTATGGACTGAAAAGCCCGTGTGGCGCCAGGAGAGAAGGCGCTCCGCCCATTCCGGGCTGAGGAGTTCGCGGCCAACAAGAAACGCCAGCACCTCGCGGCCGAAGACCTCCGCCAGGCGCAAATCGTCGATCCGGGGAATCTGATGGAAGACGCCGGCCGCGTCCTTCCCACCCTCCGTCACCAAGAAATGGAGATGCGGGTGGAAATTGATGCGGTCCCCGAAGGTCTGGATGACGGCGACAATCCCAGGCTCGAGCGCCGTCCCGGCCGCAGCCTCCAAATAGAAAAGAAGCGTCCGCTCGGCACAGCGACAAAGATCCCCCAGGAGCCGGCGTTTGAACTTGAAGAAAACCCGGAGCATCTTCGGGATGACGAAGACCACCTGACGATGCGGGACGTCGAGAAGGAGCGTCTCCCGCACCCACTCGCCCCACTCCTCAAGCCTCTTGGCATGGCACGAAGGGCAAAACCCTCGGGTCTTGCAGGAAAACATCAGCAGATGTTCCGCCCGGCAGCACGGACACCGGATCCGGGCAAATCCGCAGCGGGGATTGCCGCAGTCGAGATATTTTTCGACGACATCCTTGACGATCGGCCGGAAATAACCATAGTCCCGCTCGAACCGGCTCTCGTATTCGGCGACGAACCGCTCGAAATGATGAAAAAGCACTCGGTAGAGAACGGTGCGTTCCGGATGACGAGGGCGATAGATTCCCGGCACATCGGAAACGAAGTATCAAGAAACGCGCCAGGAGCGGGATTAGAGCCGGCATCCAGGGACAGCGACAAGAAATGGTACGGGGCACGCTTCAGCTTAGCCCGATAGAGCTGGAGAGATTCCTACAGCAAAGGAAAGACCCATCGAAAGACCGTTCGAAGGTAGAACAACCACGCGATGCCTTCCTTAAAGCGGCGGTGGCTAGATTGACAAAAGCGGCCAAAAACGAAGATTGCAAGAGCATGATTATGACCCCGGCTCAGTGGAAGAAGCTTGTGATCCCATATATAACTTCAAGTCAGATTAATGAATTCATTAAAGAAATTGTCAACCGGGTTGGCGCAGTCGAGTCGGTAGAGGCTGCCAACAAATGGATTGGCTTGGCCATGAAAATCTGGAACAACACGCCGCAGCCGGACCGCGGCGATAAATCGCCCTTTGAAATAAGCTGGGAATATGATATTCAATCCGGCGATTAAACGTTGAACTCTACAACCAGACGGACTGTGCGATTTGGAATAGTTCGAATCCCCCCAGGTGGAGCTGAGGTATCAATAGGTAGTACTGGGAAAGACTTCGATTTGGTTTTTAGTTTGAGTATCTAAAATTGAGTCTTCTTCAAGAAACCCAATCTACGAAAAAGTAACAATTGGTACTATCACGTAATCATCGGGATCAACATTCGACTCTAGGGTGGTAACATATACGAGTGTGCCTAGGCAGTATCAATAAAGGTAATTTTCATAAGTGACTACCTGTCGGACGAGATTTCATGGGAGCGAGGCAGTACATGGCCCAACCCATATATTGGCGTTGGAACTGTAAATAATCATCCTGGTCAGTACGAAAATGATTGAATACCTGTTCATAGTCAGTGTGGGTGGGATTTTCTTCAAGCCAGCGTATCAGTCCATACCAACCATCCGAAATGTACCTATCCCAGTCATCGTTGCTGGCACGGATGATGTATTCGAGTTCGAAGCCTTCATCCCGGGTAAATTGAGTTAGTTCCGGTTCTGTGTGGGTAGTTGTCTGTTTTTGGGCGTATTCCGGATGTACCTGATTGCTAAGCCAGTGAGTTTCACCGATACCAAGGCGTCCATTCTGATGGACAGCCCTCTTCATTGCCTGAATCGTCTGCTGATAACCGCCAAAAACAAACGTTGCTCCAATACATGTTGCGGCATCGAAAGCCCCCTCTTCGAATACATAGTTAGCCGCATGGGAGCAAACAATTTCGATTTGGTCCGACAACCCTTTCGTGGCCAGTTTTTTCTTGGCCCGGTCGCAGTAATCCTCGGATATGTCTATGCCAATACCAGTGATACCGAATTCCTCAGCCCAAAGAGTGAGGGGCTCGGCACAACCACAACCGAAGTCGATGACCCGGTTTCCTTTTTTCAATTTGAGTAATTTGCCAAGTTTGATGATTTTTTCAGGCGTGGAAGGGTTTAGAATATCCATATAGCGGTGTGAGATACTCATAAGATCAAAAAACTCCATAATTCAAGCCTCCTTCTGGAAATGGTAACTTGATTAACAAAGGTGTTACGAGACCTGATGCTCATCTCGTTGACAATGTGGCGATGACAGCCTCCAATTGTTTCCCCAATTATAAATCTTAGATTTAAGGGATAAGATTTTGCTTTTTGCGAATGCTTGAGGTCTGTCCCCTCTGAGCTGGAAAAGCATGTTGCTTTGCACGAAAAAATTGTATTCCCGGCCGATGATCGGTGTCAAGAAGGAGGAAGACACGAGAAGCAGAAGCCTCCGGCCGCAAAATCGGCGTGTAAGACATCACAACCGGCCGAAAGACCATAGACCTCCGCCCCAGCTCGTAATGACTTTATTCTGGCGATCAAAAATATTCCGCCTGCTCCTCGGCCGCCATCAAGGCGACCTGCTGGAAGACATGGGACGGCGGCGGCTTCTCGGCCACAAACCGAAGCTTTAGATGATCGATAATCCGGTCCACGGCGGGATAATCGGTGATGAAAGCGACCACCTTCATCAGCCCCCCGCACTTCGGGCAAAGCATCGGGTCAACTTCATAAACCTTGCGGATCATCTCCGCCCAGCCTTTCGAGGGGACGGGCTTCTCTTCCTCCTCGGCCATCCGCAAGAGGAAAGGACTCAGCCCAGCCTTTTGCACCTTCCCCCGGTGGGCGTTGGCGTAGAGGCCGTAATAACGGACCATGACTTGGCCTTTGTCGGGGATATGGGAAGTCACCCGGGCGATGAACTCCAGATAATCCATCGTCTCCTGCTCGGCGCGGTCCTGACCATAACTATAGCTGATCTTGCCGTCCGGCTCGACAAAAGACAGCCGCTCCAGAGAGAGCAGCGGCCGGATCATGTATTTGCCCACCCGCTCGGCCTCGGTCTTTGTCTTGGCCCGGACCCGGCTATGAACTGAGAAGCCCGTGTGCCGCCAAGAAAGCAACCGCTCTGCCCACTCCGGACTGAGGAGTTCCTGGCCGACGAGAAATCTCAAGACCTCACGGCTGAAGACCTCGGCGATGCGACCGTCGTCAAAGGAACTCACCTTATGGAAGACTCCCGCTTCGTCCACTCCGCCCTCGGTCACCAGAAAATGGAGATGGGGATGGAAACTCTCGCGTTATAGGGGGAACCGGCCCGGTTATCAATACTGGAACGCTTGACGCGGAAACTTGCCGTGGTGCGATATTTTTGTTATGTTTCCGAAAAATGGCGGGTGAACCATGAATAATAAGGCCTTGGCTTTTATCTGGGTTTCTGGATCGCTTTTGCTTAGCGGCGGGCCATGGATGCCTCAAACAGCGACCGCTGAACGAGAAATCCGCTATTCGCCGAGGCCGGCCGCTGTGGAAACGCTGCGATTGAATCAGCTGTTCCTTAACGGGACATGGCTGTTTCATTCGACACCGCCAAAAGATTTTTGGACGAGCAACGAAAAGGACGCGACGGGCTGGGAAAATATCCAGGTCCCTGGCGATTGGACGATGCAGGGCTTTTCCGTGACACCGAACACTCCCGCCGGCTATATGAAGACGGTCGAAATTCCCAAAGAATGGAAAGACGGCCGCATCAAATTGCGCTGCGACGGGGTCCAGAGCGATGCCAAAATCTGGGTCAACGGCCGCTTCGCCGGGGCCCACCAGGGCGGTTTCACGGCCTTCGAGCTCGACATTACAAAATTCTGTGCTTTCGGCGCCAAGAATACGATCAGCCTGAGCGTCCAGAACGAATCGCTGGCCGACGACCTGGCCAGCGCTGCTCAATATGCCGCCTACCAATTCGGAGGAATCACACGGAAGATCTATCTCTTGGCCCTCCCGGCATTGAATCTATCCGCGCTCAAGATCGAAACTGACCTGGATCACGGCGGTCAAGATGCCCGGCTGAAAATTCACTATTCCGTGGCGAATGAAAGCGTCCAGAAGATGGACAATGTCTCCGTCCGGTTTGCGCTGTCGGGCCCTGGACAAAGGTCCGTTCCCCTTGAGACGGACAACCTTGCGCTATCAAACCTCAACGCCGGCGAGCGGATCGACCAAACCTACGAAGCGAAGATCTCGGGACCCAAAAAATGGGATCCCGAACACCCCAACCTCTATTGGCTCACCGCGGAATTAAAAAGCAACGGCCGGACGTTGGAAACCGTCCGGCAACGGTTTGGCTTCAGGGAGGTCGAGGTATCCGGAAACCGGGTGTTTGTCAACGGCCGCCCGATCAAGGTGCGGGGTGTCAACCGCCATGAAACCCATCCGCTCCTGGGCCGCAGTCTGAATGCCCACCTTTGGCGCCGGGACGCAGAGCTTTTTAGAAACGCCAATGTCAATTATATTCGCACATCCCATTATCCCCCGGCTGAGGAATTTCTAGACGATTGTGACGAGCTGGGCCTGCTTGTCGAGTGCGAAGCGCCGCTGGTCTGGGTCGGACACGGCGCCAACTCCAAGTGGCAGAAAGACGACCCTCAGGCGAAGAGCATCTATCCGCTCATCCGGCAGGCGGTTTCGGAAATGATCGAATTCAATCGCAACCACCCGAGCGTCATCATCTGGTCGATGGCCAATGAATCGGCGTGGGGGCCTAATTGGGCGGAAGCCAAAAAAGTCGCGGACGGCTTGGACCCGACCCGGCCGAAAACATTTCACGACCAGGCTATCGGCAGCACCAACAATTTCGGAAGCGGGTCCATGTCCATTGGCAATTATCATTATCCGGACGAAAAGATAGTCGGCGACGTGATGAATTTTGCCCGGCCGATCCTGTTTGGCGAGTATTGCCACATCAACTGCTACAATCGGCAGGAACTCGCAGCCGACCCCGGCGTCCGGGATGAGTACGGAAAGGGTTTCCGCCGGATGTGGGAAAAAATGTACGCCGAAGAGGCTTGCCTGGGCGGCGCCATCTGGGCCGGCATCAATGATATTTTCTTTTTGCCCTCGGGAAAGGCGGTCGGCTACGGCGAATGGGGCATCATCGACGGCTGGAGGCGCGAGAAGCCCGAATACTGGCACGTCAAAAAATCCTATTCGCCGGTCCAACTGGACACGGAGAAAATTGGAGTTCCGGCCAAGGGGGAATCCATTAGGCTGCGGGTCACGAACCGCCACGATTTCACGAACTTGAATGAACTGAAAATCGAATGGCAGATTGAACAGGAGGAGGGAACAGCATCCATGGATTTGGGACCGCATGCGACCGGCATTCTGACAATCCATCCAAAAACAGCCGGCCTGGACGGCAAAAAGCTGCTTTTGAATTTTTCGAGCCCTAGAGGCTTTTTAATCGATAGCTATGAAATCTCGATCGGAGAAGAACGCCCGGCCCCATTTCCTTTTAGGACGCCGGAACGGGGCACGCTCAGCCTTAGCCAAGCCGATGACCGGTACGCCGTCAAAGGAAATATTTTCAGTTATTCATTAGATAAAAAGACGGGAAGGATTCTAAACGCAGAGGTCAACGGCCATCCGCTCTTGATCGGAGGTCCGGAGTTCATGCTGCTCGGCCAGGCCACGGGACCTTGTGTTACGGACTACAGCCTGGACATCAAGCCGCTCAACGATGTCTGCCATGACTGGACGGCCGAAAGCGTGCATGCGCAAGAGGCGGCCGATGCCATGACTTTTTTGGTCAGGGGGAAATATCAAGAAGCCTCCGGCTGGTATCAAATCAAAATCGACGGATCGGGAAACATGGACGTTGAGTACGAATTCGCCTCCCAAGCGAAAATCAACCCCAGGCAGTACGGCATGGTCTTTTACTTGCCCAGAGAATTCCAGGCATTGAGCTGGAAGAGGAAGGGCCAATGGTCCGTCTATCCCGACGATCACATCGGCCGGCCCGAGGGAACAGCCCGGGCCGTTATTCCCGGCGCCGAATTCAAATTCAGAGCGGCGCCAAGCCATAGCTGGAAAGATGACATGAATGAGCTGGGCAGCAATGATTTTCGCTCGACCAAGGCAGACCTGTTCTGGTCAGCTTTGACATCCGACCAAGGGTATGGGCTTTGGCTTCATTCGGACGGGCGGCATGCCTCTCGCTCGTTTTTGGAAAAAGACCGCGTCGGGTTTCTGGCGGCCGATTTCAACACGGGCGGAGGCGATTTGTTCTATGCCGGCCATCATAAAATCGATGACCGGCCGCTCGAAAAAGGCGATCGGATCAAAGGAGCTTTTCGGCTGAGCCTCGTCCTCCCCGGCTCACGGGGTCGCGGAGGCCTGTCAAAAAAGGCTCATAGCTTGAGCGTCAGCCGGTACCGATAGCCCAAATCTCGCATGTGAAATTGGAGCGACTTGATGACCCTGATTTCCGGCAAATTCCATTTGGCGATACACGCATAGACTTCCTTGTGGCCCTGCCGGAGGGCATAATCGATGATTTTCAGGTGGAGCGCCTTGGAAATGCCCTGCTTCCTGTACGGTTTGGAAACAAATGTGATTTGAAGATAAAATTCTGGCGGCGTCCAGCCCGGAGAAACCGGCAGGAACGTCATACATGTTGTCGATCTCCGGCGCGCCCAGAGACGGGTAGCCCATGAGATAGCCGACGATTTTCTTATCCGCAACCGCCACGAACGTCTTGTATTTATTTTCCGGCCGGAGATACCGGCTCCGGTAGTCATCGACTCCGGATTGGATGCTGACGGCCTGAAACCTCTCGGCTAATTCCGCCTCCAGCTCCCGGACAAGGGCCAGGATCTGCTCCTCGTCCTCGGGCCGGTATTCGCGGACGCTAAATTTGATGCCCTTCTTCTTCACGAAAATAGATCAATCCTCGTAGAACCGCCGTTGCGGGCGTTTGTCCTTCTCGTTGACCGAGTTGGCATCCAGAGCCCACATACCCCGGCCGTGCGTAGCGACGACGACGATATTGTCGCGCGGATGGATGATCAGGTCATGGACGTAGGCCGATGGCAGGTTGCCGCCGAGCACGTTCCAGGTCTGGCCGCCGTCTTTGCTGACATAGACCCCGATATCCGTTCCGACATAAAGGATATTTCGGTCCACCGGGTCCTCGCGGATGACGTTGACGGGACCGAGCGGAATGCCTTTGGAGATATCCACCCAGGTCTTGCCGTAATCCGTCGATTTCCAGACATAGGGGGCAAAGTCGTCATCGCGCTTGCCGTTCTGCGCCATGTACACCGTGCCCTCCGCATATTGCGACGCGACGAGCCTCGACACCCACTTTTGAAAAGGCAGCCCGGCCACGATTTCTTCCCATTTCTTTCCTCCGTCCTTGGTCACCCAGACTCTGCCGTCGTCCGTTCCGACATAGACCAGTCCGAATCGCCGTGGCGATTCAGAAATAGCGAAGATCGTGTGGTACGGGATATCGCCCATTTCTGTCGGCGTATTGTAGGTCAGGTCCGGGCTGATCTTTTCCCAGATGTCTCCCCGATCCAGAGAGCGGAAGAGATATTGCATGCCGTGGTAAAGGATATTCGGGTTGTGGGGCGAAAGGATGAACGCCGCCAGCCACTGCCCGCGGAGTTTCTCGTCCAGGCTCGGCTTGAGCAGAAGGCGGTAGCTTGTTCTTCCGGCAGCGCTATATTCCGTCCTGGTGATGGTGCCGTAAAAACCGGCCGAATAGACGATATTCGGGTTGGTCGGGTCGATGGCCTGGTTCGAGCCTTCGCCGCCCGGCGCTCCTTCGAACCTCTGGGTCGGGATCTTGTCCCGGCCCCGGCTCAGATCCACGGGCGCCCGGAAGCTGCCGTGATCCTGCATCGAGCCATAGACTTTAAACGGCGTGGCCATGTCATAATTGATATTGAAGAACTGACAGACGGGGAGGTTGTCCGAAAAATGCCGCCAGGTCTTGCCTTTGTCATAGGATACGGCCAGGCCTTGGTCAAAGCCGTTGATCAAATAATTGGAATTATCGGGATCGATCCAGAGGGCGTGGTGATCGCCGCCCGGCGAACGTAATGACTGAAAGGTCTTGCCGCCGTCATACGACACGTTGAGGCCGAGCCCCATGGTATAGACCGTGTTTTCATCGTTGGGGTCAACGCGGATCTGGCCGAACACCCAACCGTACGTGCCGGAATGCCGCTCCATGCGTTGTTTCATCTCCGGAGTCAGGGGGCAGACCAATTTCCACGAATCGCCCTTATCGTCCGAACGATAGACCGTGGCGCCCTTGATGAAACCGGCCGAGGGCAAACCGTAGGCATCCGTTCGCTCCTCAGCGGTGGCTTCGCGCGCCTTCTCGTAATTATCGACGAATGCATAGAGGACGTTCGGTTTGGTCAGACAAATGTCGATCCCTATCCGGCCGCGGAACTTGGCTTCCGGCAAACCATTGTTGACGGGTCGCCAGGTTTTTCCGGCGTCTGTTGTCTTGTAAATCCCGCTTCCGCCCGAGGACGCTTCATTGCGCGGGTCGTTCCATCTTTTGCGCATTCGCTGCCACGTGGCCGCATAGAGGGTGTCGTTGTCCTTGGGGTCCATTCTGAGGTCGATGGCGCCGGTTTCGTCATTGACAAAGAGAATTTTTTCCCAGTTCTTGCCGCCGTCCACTGTCTTGAAAACGCCCCGCTCGGGGTTCATCGTCCACTCGTGGCCGGAGGCGGCGACATAGACAACGTCCGGGTTTTTTGGGTGGACTACGATCCTGGCGATTGTGTTCGTCCCGGCCAGGCCCATGTGCTGCCAAGTTTTCCCGCCGTCCGTGGACTTGTAGATGCCCGTGCCGGACTGCGAGCTGCGGAAAATGTTGGCCTCGCCGGTCCCGACCCAGATGATTTTCTGGTCGGATGGGGCCAGAGCAAGATTGCCGATCGCGGTTGAAGGACCCTGCTCGAAAATCGGCTCCCAGGTTGTCCCTTCGTTTCCAGTCTTCCAAACGCCGCCGGAGGCCGTGCCGACATACATCGTGTAATTTTTTCCTTTCGGCGCGACGACGACAACATCGGTGCAGCGGCCGCTGACGTTGATCGGCCCCAGGAACTGCCATGCCAGATCCTTGAACTTGGAATTGTTTTTCATTTCCAGATGCTGGTCGAACCATTTCAAGCGGAGCTCCGGATCGGTATTCATGATCCGCTGCGGCTGCGGCTTTTTGGCTTGCTGCGGAAAGGTCCATAGCCCCAGCATCAGTGTGCAGAGCACCAGGAACAAGAAGCGAGAGCGCAAAGTCTTTTTCAGTGACCTCATCCAGACACCTCCTCAAGAAAATACAGCCCAATTTTATTAAGAAAAACGATTTTATTCAATCGAACAAATGGGATACCGTCTAAGGGCGGAGCGGATCCTGCTTTTATAGCTGGGCGAAGGGGATGCTGCGTAAAAACCCGTCTGAGGACGGAGCGGGCATGGTTTCTCTCCGAAGGAGAGAAGAGCGGAGGACGAAGCCGGGCGGATTTTGAGGATTTGTGTATCTGAACACAAATCCTCGGGGATTCCAAAGGGGCATGCCCCTTTGGTCGCAGGACGAAAGTCCGAGAAGGGGAGGCAGGGAGCGAAGCGAACGTTGGTAGGGGTTTTCCCCTCCAAAGTGCGCAAGTGGGAAAATCCGCGTGGTTTTGAGCAGCATACTCTGAGCCCCCCCAATTTGACAAATAAAAACGCAGTATAGTAATCTGAATTTTCATGAATACGCCGAACCTGCTGACCTCGGTCAGGATTGCCCTCGTCCCGCTCCTCATTGTTTTTCTCCTCTCGGCGTTCAAAGGTCATGAATGGGCGGCCCTTTCGGTTTTTCTGGTGGCTTCCCTCACGGACACCGTGGATGGATTCTTGGCGCGGCGGAACGACAAGATCACCACGCTCGGCCAGCTCCTCGACCCGATCGCCGATAAGCTCTTGATCACATCGGCCTTGATCTGCCTTGTCCAATCCCGGGCTGTGGCGGCCTGGATGGCCATCATCATCATCGGACGCGAAATCGCCGTCACGGGCCTGCGGGCCATCGCCGCTTCCAAAGGCGTGATCGTGCCGGCCTCCTGGCCCGGGAAGGTCAAAATGACGCTGGAGACGATCACCATTTCTTTCCTGATTTTGGGAAAAGAGATCCTGGGCAAGCTCGTCATCGTCGGGGACATCGGGCTTTGGCTGGTGCTCGCCTCGGCAGTTTATTCCGCGGGCGAATACTTCATCAAATACGGACCGCGCCTGCTCTTCGAGCGCTCAGAACAGTGAAGCTCTGGTTTTTTCTAAAGAGTCAGGGTCTTCAATATTCCAGGTCGTGAACGGATGCGACCATGACCGTCCAATCCTCTTGATCAATCCCGTCAGGACCTTGCCCGTCCCCAGTTCGATAAAGGCATCGATCTTCTCACGGCCGAAGAGCTCCATAGACTTATACCACAGGACAGGCCGGCTGACCTGCCTCTTTAGAGAATCCCGGGCTTCTTCGCCCGTCCGAATGATCTTGGCATCCACGTTCGTCACGATGGGAAACGTCAGGTCCTTGAATTCCACATTGTCTAAATCCACGGCCAGCCTTTCTTCGGCACTCTTCATCAGCGCCGTATGAAATGGAGCGCTGACGGGCAGCATCACCGAGCGGGGCGGTTTGGCCGTCTTCAGGGCTTCTTCGACGGCCTGCTTATGGCCGGCGATGACGAGCTGTTCCTGGCTGTTCCAATTGGCGATCTGGACGACCCCGTCCCGGACCTGGGACACCGCCCGGCTCAAGTCTTCATAGCTCATGCCGAGGACGGCAGCCATCGCTCCCTGTCCGACGGGCACGGCCTCCTGCATGTACCTGCCCCTTTGATGGACCAGCCGTATCGCGTCCTCGAAGCGGAGCGAGCTGGCCGCCACGAGCGCCGAATATTCGCCCAGACTATGGCCGGCGGCCATCGCCGGCTCCTTCCCCAGCAGCTGGAAAGCGATGGTGCTGACCAGGAGAAGGGCGGGCTGGGTGTTCTGCGTCAGGCGCAGCTCCTCGTCCGGTCCCTCAAAACAGAGCCTGGAGATGCTGTAGCCGAGAATCTCGTCGGCCCGGGCGAACAATTCCCGCGCCAGAGACGAATGTTCAGAAAAGCGTTTTCCCATGCCAACGGCCTGCGAACCCTGTCCGGGGAACAAGAAAGCGGTGCGGGTCATAAGGCCTCCTTGTATTTTTTTAGGCAATCCGTCCGGATTTCAATCTCGGCCTTCTTCCTCAGATTTTTAATCCAGAGCGCCACCTGCGCTTCGACCTTGGCTTTCTTGATCTCCGATTCGATCGTACTCAATATTTCGACCATGGGACGAGGCTCCAGGCCCAGCGCTTTTTGCGCCGGGACATAGCTTTCGGCGTAGTACGCCTCGATTTCCTTCAGGGTGACGGTCGCAGTCTGGACGAATCGACTGAAGATAATGGTTTCGCACATGACCTTCTCTTCCAGATAGGGCTTGAGGTCATCGACCGCCAGGCCGAAGGCCGCCAGCTCGGCGCGCATCTTTTCCAACCCGAGCCGTCCGACGAGGCTCTGAAAGGCCTCCTCCACTTTTTCTTTGTCCGCCGGCATCTTTTCCGCGGCAAGGTCGATCACGACTTTCTGGTCGATCATCTTGTTCAAAAGAAAAGACAGACGGTCCGTCTCCTCGGGTTTCTCCTCAATCGAAAAGACGCCGAACGCGTCAACGACCCGGAGTTCGGTGAGCGTGATGACCTGGGTATTGACGACAGCGACGATGCAGTCCACGACCTGGGACTGGCCGGGAGAGGGACAGGGTACAGCAAAGAAGAGACAGCACCCGCCCAGGAAGCCGGCCAGGATCGTTCGTTTCATATCGTTCAGCTCAAAAAACATTCCCGATCGTGATAAAGACAAGAGGCTGGGCCAGGCCCGTCGGGGGGTTTAGGTTCCAGCCGAAATCGAGCCTCAGCGGCCCGAGAGGCGTGCGATAGCGGATACCAATCCCGAGCGCATCTTCAAGGTCGCGAATACTGAAGTCCTTGCGCCTGTAAAAGACATTGCCTTTGTCATAAAAAGCGACTCCGGAAAGATTGGGCAGGGTCGGAAACAGGGGAAAGCGCAGCTCAAAATTGAGAATAAAGAGCGCTTTCCCTCCAATCGGTTTTAGCGAATTCGCGTCTCTGGGGCCGAGTTGGTCAAAGGGCTCTCCCCGAAAGCTATTGCTGCCGCCGCCGAAGAATCTTTCATGGATGGGCATCCGCCCAATGCCGAAGCCGACACGAGCCGTCAGGTTGAAGTTCCAACGGTTAAAAACAGGAAAAAATTCCTGGAATTTCCCGAACATCTTCAAAAAATCCGATTCCACATTGAACAAAGGATAAGCCCATTCCGCGACAAGGCTCAGGAAATAACCCTTCTCCGTGTTGAACGGATCGTCGCGGCGGTCCCTGACCAGGCTCTCCGAGATCGATGTCTTGGAAGAGGGGAAATGCTGCCGGTCGACCTCAGACTCGGCGATATCGAGAAAGTAAAGGGTCGTTTGCGCCCATTGCAGCGTCGTCAACGATACCCAGTTTTTGCCCAGCGTTTTGATTCCGGTGAAACTGGCCCCTCTCTGGTCATAGCCGTAGCTGACGCGCTCTTCCCGTTCCAGCCAGCCGTTCAGCGCCGTCTGGACCGGCAGGCCGAAAAAGTAGGGCTGCTCCCAAGAGATTACGCCCCGCTTTTCGACCAAGCTGAACTGGGTCACAAGGCTGAGCTGGGAGGCGCTGCCGAAGATGTTGCTCCGGATGAACTCGACCGTCCCGCGAGGGCTGATTCCATTCTTCCAGATCTCCGCATTTTGGGGCGGGTTCTTCGTTTCCAGGCCCACGCCCAGGCCGATATAATTGCGCTCCCCTTCCCTCAAGCTGAGGATGAGGTTTTCCGAATCCGAAGTCACGGAGATTTCTTCAGCCTTGACCTCGGAGAAGATCCCCAATTTTTCCAGGTTTCTTCTCGTTTCCAGGATGCGGTCCGCGTACGCCCAATCCCCTTCCTTAACCCGGAGCTCTCTGATGATCGTGTTTCTCCGGGTCACGACGTTGCCGGCAATCACGATTTTTTCGACCCGGACTCTCCGGCCCTCCTGGATGTCAAAATCCACGTTGAACATATGGGCGCCGGCATTTTCGACCCGGGCCGAGATTTTCGTCCCCCGCACACCCTGATTGAGATAATAGTTTTCCAGACGCTCGATATCTTTCTGGACGTTGGGCTGAAAATATGGGCCGTCCCCGACGCTCGTGATCTGGGCCCGAAGCATCTGCGGACTGAAAAGCGCTGCTCCGCTGAGGTCGACCCGGCCGATCTTCTGCTGCGGTCCCTCTTCAATGAGAAAAACGGCCGTCATGTATTCGTCAATGAGCTTGAAATTCAGGTCGGCCCGGGTCTCATGGAACCCTTTTGTCGCATACAGGTTCTCGATCTGCCTGGGCATATCAAAAACCTTTTCTCCGGGGATTCCGCCCAGCAATGGAATATCGGGGCCGATTCCCAACTCGGCTTTGACCTGGGCGGGCGTGAAATAATGAAGGCCGTCGAACGACGGTCCAAAAATTCTGTATTTTCTGCCGGGATTGACCTCATGGATGATATGGATTTCATCGGGCGATTTCTCGATCGAGGACTTGGCGGAGGCAAAGATGTAGCCTTGGCTCCTGAGAGAGGACAGGACTCTGGCTTCCGACTGGAGGAGTCCCCATTCCTCGAAAACCCTCTCTTCCCAAATGGGCCTGACCAGCGCCTCCGGAACTTTGGCGCCCGTGATTGTCACGATGATGCGTTCGTAAGGAACCACTTCGATGGACAGGGATACGCTCCGGTTGTCCTCGTGAAAAACCGGGTCGGCCAGGGTCACCTCCGCTCGCGGATATCCGGCCGAAAAGAAATACTCCTTGAGCCGGACGAGGTCCTCCTCCAACTGCCGGGGAATGTACAGTTGTCCTTCCTGGCTTGTCATTCTTTTTTTTAAAATTGACGCCGCTACGGAAAGATTTCCCGGGAATTCAATGCTTTGAATGGCATAGCGGGGGCCGGGAGAAATGTCAAACGCGACATCGACAAGAGGCTCGGTCGGGGCTTTCTCCGCCCGGGCATCGATCTTTGAGTTTAGGAATCCCTCTTTTTTTAGGGCCTCGGCCAGTTCCTCTTTGGCCCGGCCCACTCGGTCCTCCGAATAAAAGCCTTCCGGGCGCAGCGAATACAAACTCTCTCTCAGCTTCTTTTGAGAGAGTCCTTTTTCTCCAAGAAACACGATGTTGCGGGTGATGAGCTTTCGGGTCAGGAGGAACGTGAGCTGGACCTCGACCCGGCCTTCTTTGAGGACCTGAACGTCGGAAAATAACCCCGTTTTAGAAACCTGCTTGATCGTGCTGCTGATTTTCTTCAAAGAATAGGGCTCTCCGGCGGAAATGGGAATCAAGGAAGCGATCTCCGGCCCTGCCGGAGCTCCGTCCACCTGGACCGAAACGACTGTGATCATGGGGACGGCGTCCTCAGCCGGCACCGCGCCGGACAGAGCCGCCGCAGCCGCCAGCACTAGGGCCGGAAGCAGCAGCTTAAAACCTTTTGCGAATCTTGGCATCGAAGCTTAAACGTCCTCTCTCATCACGCATGCCGACAAGAGAAAAATTGTCCCTGAACTCCCATTCCATGCGAACAATTTCCTCCCGTTGGGTCGTCAGGTTGGTCGAATACAGCAGGATGATGTTTCTGGAAATTTTCTTGCCGATGGTCAGCCGGGCCGTCATTTCCGTCGAGGCACCCAGGACAAAAGGATCAATCCGGAATCGGTCAAGGCTGAACAGTTTTTCGGCGCGTTTCTTGGCCTCCTCCGCGATTTGGAAAGACAGAAGCGATCCCGTGCTGAGCTGGGAGCTTGTGTCATAGGAATACGTCCTTTTAAAGGATTCGCCCAAGGCCAGCAGGGCCAGGACATCTTCCGGGGGCAAGGGCGGGGACGAGGCGAATTCGGGCCGAATATGGTTCACGAGCCCGGACAACGAAAACGTGACTCGGTAGTCCTTGATAAAAGTCTCTCCCCGGAAATCCAAGTAGGGTTCGACCGCAGTCGGGTTGAAGAAGCTCAATCTGGCCCGCAGGACCCGGAATTTTCTGTCCTGGAAGTTAACGTCTCCCCTCAATCCCTCGATATCGCCGAGGACAACGGGGGAGCCGACGCTCCCGGCGATGGTCAGGTCAAACCGGCCCTGGATCTTGCCAAGAGAATTCTCGATCACAGCGTTATCGTCGGCATGAAGGCGAATGTCCAACGTCAAATCATCGAAGAGACCCGGTTCCTTTTTCGCCTCGATGTACGGCGTCGAAGAGAAGCTGAATTTTTCCGCAATCTCCCTCCGCCAGGAAAGCTGTTTAATGAGAAAATTCCCGGAAAGGGTAAACCGGCTCTCGTCGCGGAAAAGCCGCAGGGAGCCGTCGGCCAGGGCGCGCGTCCGCTCCAAGAGCGAGAGGACCATGTCCTTGCCCTCGGCGCGGAGGTCCAGCAATTCCAAGCCGCCTTTGCCGAAGCGGATCTCTCCTGAGCCGGTCACGGTTCCGCCCCCCAGCTTGCCCTGGAGGGACCTAACCGTAGCCTTGTTGTTCTGGATGAAAACGAGGCCCGTGTAATCCGTCAAGGCCTGGGCAAATTTCGGAAAAGGAAAAATGGGGCCTTTGAAATCGATCCCGCCGCTGATCTGGGTAGAAGGATAAGGCCCTCTGATCTCGACCAGAAAATTGGCCTCTCCCTTTGCCCCGTTCCATGGCACAAAGAGGTCGAAATTGGTCAGCCGGCCTTTGGCGCTGAGAAAAAACGAGTTTTCCGACTGGGGATACGTAAATGCCAACGAAAAACTATTATCGCCCGGCTGCAGCTTTCCGTCGAGGCTGACATTCAACCTGTTATCGATATAGCTGAGCTCGAGATCGCCCCCCGCTGTTATGCCCTCAAAAGGGGCGAATTTTAAATCCTTAACCTCGAACCGACCCTTGGCGGAGTCCCGGTCGAGGAGACCTTTGCCTTTCAAGTCGAAGTCAAGCCTGCCTTCGACACGCGGATAAATGGAGGAAAGACTCACGTTTTTCGTGGTCAGGTCAATATCGAATTGTCCGCTTTTTAGTCCGACCAGGCACGAGCCGTTCGCCCGCCCCCCATATATTGCCGCTTCAACTTCGGGAAAAGCCAGCGTTTCCGACGCTTGCGTCCAGGCTAGTTTTCCCTTGGCATCTTTGAGGTCCTGGCCGGCCAGGCTGATTTGCGGTGCCGAAAAACTTCCCTGAACCTGGAGATTTTTGCCCTTGTCCGTGACTTCGATATCTCCGAAAGCGCCACCCTTGAGCGGAATATGAATGTTGAGGGACGGAAGAATTTTTTCGACGCGGCCTTCGTCCAAATGGATTTTTACATCCAGGTCCTGGGGCCTGGAGACAAGGCGGATATTCCCTTTCATGTCCGGATCGGTGATGTTAAACAATCCCGTCAGCTCTCCCTTGGCGATCTCAGCCAGGCCGCTCACGGACGCCGCGTTAAACTTGTCGAAGCCTCCGGGCGTCAGGGAAAAATCGGCCTTGATCTGTGGAGATCGATATTCTCCGAGGATTTTGATCTCCGCCGTCCCCTGTCCCCGGATCTCCGGAAACGCGAGGTTTTCCTTCAGGAGCAGCGAGGTAAATTCACGGCCCTGTTTGACGTCGCTGACATCGCCCCGGAGGGTGACCTGGACGGTTTTTCCGATGTCAATAGCACCCTGAACGTCCAGCACGGCAAAGCTCGATTCGAGCTTTTGGGAAGTGAAAGAGATCGCTTTTTTCCCGTCCCAATGGAAATCCGCGGCGCCCCGGAAGGGAAACTTGTCGGGAGCCATGACGGCCGACAAGTCATCTTCGAACTGCGCCTGAGCATGAAGCCGGCCCTTCTCAATGGCAAAACTCCCCGTCACCGGCGAACTCACCGGCCAGGGCAATGAAACATATTTAATGATCGGGTCCAAGTGAAAGTTCCTGGCTCTGCCTTCGACCTTTCCTTCCTTGAAGGTGATATCCATAAACTCTTTAGGAGAGGGCCTCCTCTGCATCGCCAACTCGACCCTCCCGCCGCCCTGCCCTCCGATGGCAACTTTGGCTTCGACATTTCCGAGTACGATTTTATTTAAAATGAAGTCGCTGCTGGAAAGGTCGGCTTGAAAAGAGATTTCGCCCTTCTTCTGGCTCAGCGTGCCCTTCCCTTCCACGGTTCCGGCCCAGTCGAAAGGCAGGTTAAAAATATCCGCCACCAGTCCCGCCTGCCCCCGGAGGCCGGCCCGGATCTCAAGCTCCGGCTCTTCGGGGTTTGACAATACACCGTTGCCCTTGATGATGAAGCCTTGGCCATACGCTTGAATCTTATTCAGGGCGATCGTTTTTCCTTTTCCCTCCAAGGAAAGGCTGGCCTTTCCGGTCAGGGGATAGTCGAGGGAATTCAACAGCAGGGAAATGTCATTCGACTCGGCGCGCAAAACCAGACGGTCCTGAGTCTGCCGGAAATAGGCTTTGATGGCATAGGAAGTGAAACTTGTCTTCTCTCCCCAGAAATAGAACTCCCCGTCACTGATAAATCCGTTTTCCACATTGAAAGGGAGGGGAAACTTCAGCGCGATTTTTTGCTTCTGGTTCTGGGGGGGCTTCTCGTAAAGCCGCAAGACCGGGTGTTCGATAAAAACCCACAGGGGCCGATCCCGTTTCAGGAGTGATAGATACGGGATCTGAAGGACGATTTTCTCGGCGGAAAAAAATGGCGACACTGAGACCGTTCTGACGTCCTCCAGCACGATCGCCGGGGGAAGAACGGACAAACGAAGGTTTGTATAATGGAGTGCGGCCTCGATTCTTTTTTTGACCTGACGGAGGATCAGGTTCTTCAAGACAATCCCGGCGCCGAGCAGAAGGAGGACCACGAGCGAAAAAGCAATCAGAGATTTCAGCCTTCTAATTTTCATCTTTTGAGAATTTTTGACACCACCTCCCGCTTTAAATATAGCACGTTTTTTGAAAATTGGGTATTAATCCGGCCAAAATCGGATGAAACGGTAGAGGCGGGAATGGAAAAAAATCCTGAGAAAGGCAAAGGCGACGAGAGCCAGGGACAGATAGATGGGGAGCCGCCGTTCCTGCCGGACAAAGAAGTCCGCGACCTTCGGCCTCGTCCTCAGAAGCACCAGGACGCCGGCCAGGACCAGAAGCAAATAAGCAGGAAAAATATAGCGGTCGGCCTTTCGGTCGGACAGAGAAAAGAAAAATACGATGCCGAGCGCGCCGATTAAAAGAAAACGCAGGAAGGGATCCTTAAATAGGCCGGGCCTCTCTTTCTTCGACCTCCAGATTCCGTAAAACAGGAAAAGTACCCATGGCGAAGAAAACCAAAGCGCCCGGGCGATATACCAGAGGAAGCTGTACAGTCTGTGGATGGGATGAAAAACGGCGCCGATGCTTCTTCCCCCTTGAAAAGCCAGGTAGGCCTGCAAGAAACTGCTGTGAGTGATCCCTTTGTACCATAGCTCGAACAAAATGATAGCGCCCAAGGTGATCAGGTGGGCCAGGACGATCAGGAAAAATGTCTTTTTGTTTCTTAGGACAATAAGCCAATAGACAACCGCCAGCATCGAAAGGATGAGGGCGCTCATTCCTTTGATGAAAACGGCGAAGACGAGGGAGCCGACGAAAAGGATTTTATAGCCCAGGGACTCCCGGCTCCGGGCAAGCCCATATATGCCGGCCACAATGGCCAGGTTCAAAGGATGTTCCTGGTTGGCCCGGACGAGATACTGGACAAAAATAGGAGTCAGGACAAAACCGAAGACCGCCCCCCATCCAAACGCCGCATCCCCCCAGAACTTGGCCAGCTTGAAGATAAAATAAAGGCTGAGCAGGATGTAGAAAAAATTGGCACATAGGGCCGCCACCGGTCCTTTGACCCCGAGACGGACCAGGATGGCGGGCAGCCATAAAATTCCGGGCGGGTGGTCTTGAAAAAGCCCTTGATTTCCCCCGTGCCCCCACCACTGCGGGGCGCACCATTTTTGAATCGGCTGATAGGCCAGCTTCTGCGAGAGGCTGCTGTAGCAGGAGGAATCCGAGTCATAGTATTCGTAGGGAAAGACGCTGACGATGACGCAGAAGAGAATATAGGTCAGCGCAAAAATAACCGCTAAGCGCGCTTGATCTTTGGTCATGATCGGCTCTGGATTCCGTTCCAGATTACTAGAAAAAGACGGAGTCCGCTAGACAAAATAGGACATTCCTTTTCCGTGGCGATGCCTGAGAGCCCTTAGAACCGGATGACAAGCCCGAGAAAAGCGCTGACGCCGCTGAGGTCGATCGTGGCCTCTCGCACGTTTTGAATGTCTTCCTCGGACGGAACGACATCCCAAGCGTCAAGGATAGGGAAAGAGCTCTCCGCAAAAACAACGTCAAACGAATAAAGCTTTGCGCTGACCGCCGACCGGCCGGTGTACTGGACCGTGCCTTTAAACCCACGGACTTTGGCCAACCGGCCCAGGGCTTCGAAAAAAAGGGCGAATCGCCTGCTGATTGAATATTCTAAGCCGATTCCCCCATGGAAGCCCGGACTCCATGCCGAGACCTTGAACCTCTCCGTCGTCGCCGGCACGATTTGCGTTATTTCCCAGCCATATGTGTTATCCAAGGACGTCCGATAATAGCCAGCGCCGATGGTGGCCGTGAAATTGATTTTGCCCGAGAGAGGAGTTTTGAAGAACAATCCGACTTTGAGCGGGACCGCGGTGAGGACAGGCGCAGAGGAAATGTAGCCAGACCGGATGCCGGTGAAAGAGTAAGTACTCGTCTTGCGGCCCCGGATGAATTCGCCTCCGATAGCCACGCCAATTTTCGGAGTCAGATAAAAGATGAGGTCGGCCCCGAAGTCCGTTCCCATTTTGAGATCGTTGTATGTAGAATTCGTGCCTATGTCCCTCTCGAATGCGATGTCGTTAAGCGCACCCCTGATCCCGGCGTTCATCTCAGCCAGGCTGAGATAGCCGAGGCCGCCGGAGAGCCTAATGGCCAATCGGCCATCGGAATCGAGCGCGAAGGCCTCGCAGGAAAACGCAAGCAGGACAACAAGAAATAAAACGCCAGAGAAAAAGCGCGCTTTCGTGAAATGCATTCTTCCCTCCCTTCCGGTCCCGGATTGGAACGAATTCTATTCGACTGAAAAAAGCAGGGCGCCGGTCTCGACATGGTCGCCGGGCTTCAACCGGAGATAAGTGAGGCGGCCCGCCTGCGGCGACTTAATTTCGTTCTGCATCTTCATGGCCTCAAGAACTAGCACGGTTTGCCCCTCCTGGATCTCCTCCCCTTCCGCTGCATGGACCCGGACAATGCGGCCCGGCATAGTCGTCTTGATCTCTCGTTTGCGAACTTTGCTCTTGGCGCCGTTGAGAATCCTCAAGGCCGATTTTTTCTCGAGTTTGAAAAACTTCTCGCTGACGAAGACTGAATGGGCCTGGGGGTCTGAATGGATGATGATATTGAACACTTTGCCGTCGATGTTTAACAGGAGCTCATCGCCACTCAGAAATTCCACGCGAACCGCATGCGCCCGGCCGTTGAGGGCCGCCTGGAAAATGTTCTCCCCTTTTTCTTCGAGGGTCAGCCTGATTTCTTCCTGTCCGTGCCAAAAAACAAGGTTCATTTACAGCCTGCTCGCAAGATTTTGCATTCTCCCCTGGACTTTCCAGTGGCTGTCGCCACTTTTGGCGCCGCCCCTCTTCGGCTCGGCCTTGGCGTCGCGGTAACTCTTAATCCCGGCGGCGATGAGGGCCGCCCGTTTCACATCGGGTTCCTCGATGTCGGCCTCCTTCTCGAGCTCGGCGATGAAGTGTGTATTGTAATTTCCGGCCAGGAATTTTGGGTGAAGGAGGATCCGCCTAAAAAAGGGAATCGTGGTCATGATGCCGAAGACCTGGTACTCGGAGAGGGCCCGCAGCATGCGACGGATGGCTTCTTCACGCGTCATACCCCAAGTGATGAGCTTGGAAAGAAGCGGGTCGTATTCGAGCGGCACCGTATATCCTTCATAGACGCCCGAATCGCGCCGGATGCCAAGCCCGCCCGACGGAGCGTGAAGATGAATGATTTTTCCAGGCGTCGGCATGAAGTCGTTATCTGGATCTTCCGCATAGATCCGGCACTCGAGCGCCGCTCCCCGCGGCTGGATGTCTTCCTGGCCGAAGCGGAGCGGCAATCCGGCCGCGATCTCGATTTGGCACTTCACCAGGTCAATGCCGGTGACCATCTCAGTAATGGGGTGCTCCACCTGGAGGCGCGTGTTCATTTCGAGGAAGTAAAAATTCTGGTCTTTGTCCACGATGAACTCGACGGTCCCGGCGTTCCAGTAGCCGATACTCGACGCGGCCTTCACGGCGATGGCGCCCATTTTTTCTCGAATCCCGGCGCGGAGAAACGGGGACGGCGTCTCTTCGATGACTTTCTGATAGCGCCTTTGGATGGAACACTCGCGCTCGCCAAGATAGACGGTGTGGCCAAAGTGATCGGCCAGGATCTGGATTTCGATATGGTGGGGCTCTTCGATATATTTTTCGACATAGACAGACGCGTCGTCGAAGCTCGACATGGCCTCGGATCGAGCCATTTCGAAGGCCGAACGCAGCTCGTCCTTCCGCTTCACCAACCGCAATCCCTTTCCTCCTCCTCCCGCCGCCGCTTTGAGGAGCACGGGGTAGCCGATCTCTTCGGCCGTCCGGGCGAGATCTTTTTCGTTTTTGATCGGCTCGACCGTGCCGGGGATGATCGGCACGCCGACATCGGCCATCTTTTTTCGCGAGGTCGTTTTCGTCCCCATAACATCCATGGGATAGGAAGGCGGGCCGATAAAGACGATGCCTTCTTGCTCACATCTCTGGACGAGCTTGGGATTCTCGGCCAGGAATCCATAGCCGGGATGCAGGGCTTCGGCTCCGCACGCTTTCGTCACTTCGATGATTTTGTCGATGTTGAGGTAGCTCTCCGCGGGCGTGGCGGGCCCCAGATGGTAAGCTTCCTGGGCGAGTTTGACGTGAAGGGCACTGCGGTCCACGTCCGAGTAGACGGCCACGGGGATGATTCCCATTTCGCGGCAGGCCCGTATGACGCGGACGGCGATCTCGCCGCGGTTGGCGATCAGAATTTTTTTAAACATGCGAACTAAAGCGGAATATTGCCGTGTTTTTTCGGCGGATTCTTGTCGCGCTTGTTCTCGAGCATCCGCAGGGCGGCGACGAGCTTGGGACGGGTCAGACGCGGCTCGATCACTTCATCCAGGTACCCTTTCTCGCAGGCGATGTAGGGATTGGCAAACTTCTCACGGAACTCCTCGATCTTTTCTTCTCGAACCTTGTCCGACTCCTTGTGGCCTTCCAGCTCGCGCTTATAGACGATGTTCACCGCCCCTTCGGGCCCCATCACGGCGATTTCGGCCGTGGGATAGGCGAAGTTGATGTCCGCCCGGATGTGCTTGGAGGCCATAACGCAATACGCCCCGCCGTAAGCTTTACGCGTGATGACTGTGATCTTAGGAACCGTGGCCTCGGCGAAGGCATAAAGAAGCTTAGCGCCGTGGCGGATGATGCCGCCGTGCTCTTGGGCGACGCCCGGCAAAAATCCGGGCACATCCTCGAACGTGATCAGCGGGACATTGAATGCATCGCAGAACCGGACAAAGCGGGCGCCTTTATCCGAGGCATTGATATCCAGGGCTCCCGCCAGGTGGTCGGGCTGGTTGGCCACGATTGCCACGGATTTTCCGGCCAAGCGGCCGAATCCAATGACGATGTTCCTGGCATACTCGGCCTGCACCTCGAAAAAGTAATTGTCGTCGAGAACGTCGCGGATGATGCGGCGGATATCATACGGCTGGTCGGGTTCCGAAGGCACCATGGAATTGAGATCATCGCTCGTCCGGTCTTCGGGGTCGTTCGTCGCTTTCTCCGGAGGGTCCTCCATGTTGTTATTGGGGATGAACGAAAGCAGCTCCCGGATTAGAGCCAGGGCATGCTCCTCATTTTCCGCGGCGAAGTGGGCGACACCGCTCAGCGTGTTGTGGGTCTCCGCACCGCCGAGCTCCTCCATGCTGACGTCTTCATGCGTGACGGCCTTGATAACGTCCGGGCCGGTGATGAACATATTGCTGATGTCCTTGGTCATGATGATGAAGTCGGTGATGGCCGGAGAATAGACCGCTCCGCCCGCGCACGGCCCCATGACCGCGGAAATCTGGGGAACCACGCCGGAAGCCAGGACATTGCGCAAAAAGATATCGGCGTAGCCGGCCAGGCTGGCCACGCCTTCCTGGATGCGCGCCCCTCCGGAGTCGTTGAGCCCGATGAGGGGCAGGCCCATCTTCATGGCCAGATCCATGATCTTGACGATTTTGGCGGCATTGGTCGCGCTCAGCGAGCCGCCGAACACGGTGAAATCCTGGGCGAAGATGAACACGGTCCGCCCGTCGATCCGGCCGTGTCCGGACACGACCCCGTCCCCGTAGATCCGCTTCTTCTCCATCCCGAAATCGCGGCTCTGATGGACGACCAGCTTGTCCATTTCCTGGAAGGTGCCTTCGTCCAGCAGCAGGTTGATCCGCTCGCGGGCCGTCAGTTTCCCGGCCTGGTGCTGCTTGTCAATGCGCTCCTGGCCGCCGCCGATCTCGGCCGACTCTGCCTTTTGCCTAAGGTCCTTTAATTTTTTTTCGATGGTCATGGCCCCCGGCCTCACAATTTTATTTTTTGACTTTACCCCAGTCTTTCAAAAATTTTTCGATCCCAATGTCAGTCAGAGGGTGCTTGATGAGCTTTTCCATCACCGAGAAAGGAATCGTGCAGACATCGGCCCCGATGAGCGCCGCCTCGACCACGTGGCGCGGATGGCGGATGCTGGCCACGATGACCTCGGTCGTGATCCGGTAATTATCGAAAATCGTCGCGATCTCCTCGATCAAGGCCATGCCTTCCTCCGAAATATCATCCAGGCGGCCGATAAACGGGCTGACGAACGCGGCGCCGGCCTTTGCCGCGAGAAGGGCCTGACTGGGTGAAAAGATGAGCGTCGTGTTGACCATGATCCCCTCTCCGGAAAGGACCTTGATCGCTTTGAGTCCTTCGATCGTGATGGGGATCTTGACGGCGATATTCTTGGCCAGCTTGGCCAGCCGGCGGGCTTCGTTGATAATATCGGGGGATTTGTCGGACACGCATTCCACGCTCACCGGACCCGGAACAATTCTGCAGATCTCTTTGATAAGATCCTCGAACTTAATAGGTTCCTTGGAGCACAAGGATGGATTGGTGGTCACCCCGTCGAGGATCCCCAGCTCGCTACCTCTCGGATCTCGTCAAGATTGGCCGTATCCAGGAAAAACTTCATTCTCTCCTCCCTTCCAATCGACGGCTCAGCCCGAGCCTTTATCGAATTGTCAGAACCTGGTTGGACAGTGTCCCGATCCCTTCGATTTGGATGTTAACGCGGTCCCCCGGCTGCATGGGCCCGATCCCGGCCGGCGTCCCCGTCGTGATGATGTCGCCGGGAAGGAGCGTCATGATGTTGGAGATAAAGCGGACGAGAAACGGAATGGGAAAAATCAGGTTCCTGGTATTCGAGGACTGCCTCAGCTTTCCGTTCAAAAACGTCTTGATGGCCAGGCGCGATGGGTCGAGGCCGGTGGCAATACACGGGCCGACAGCGGCAAACGTGTCAAAGGACTTGGCCCGGGTGAACTGCTTATCCTTGTCCTGCAAGTCGCGCGCCGTCACATCATTGAAGCATGTATAGCCAAAAACGTAATCCTCGATGCGGTGGACTTCACTCAGCTGATATGCCTTTTTCTTGATGACGCAGGCCAGTTCACCCTCGTAATCCACCCGCCTGGACATCTTGGGATAAATGATCATGTCATGAGGGCCGATCACGGCCGTGGAGGGCTTGATGAAAAGCAGCGGCTCTTCGGGTAAGGGGCTCCCCCGTTCCAGGGCATGATCTTTGTAATTGAGGCCGACGGCCACGATTTTCGAAGGCTCAACCGGCGCCAGGAGCATCGCCTCGCCGATGGGAATCGCCCCGTCTTCGAACTCGAATTCATCGAAGATCGAGCCCTTGACGGGGTAGAGATTTTCTTCCTTCAAGACGCCGTACGAAATTGTGCCGGCATGTTTAAACCGGTAGATCTTCATGGCCTCCCATCCTTGATGACCTCAGACGCGATCTCGGATTTGGGGCTCTCATTTCCACTGCTATCGAGCGCAGTAATAGCATATTCATAACGTTTGTTCTTTTCAACAGCCGAGTCGGTGTATGTGTTTTCGAGGATCGCCCGGGCGGTCAGGCAGACCAACTGATCTTGTCCGGCCTCCCGCCTCCAGACTTTATATCCGGCGAGGTCCTTTTCGCGGCCGGCGTCCCAGATGAGCGTAATGAAATTCGGGCCTTTGACGGCGGTCACCCCTGTGGGCGCGGCGGGCGGGAAGATGTCTTTGGGCGTCACTTCCGTCACGGTCGAGTCATCACTTTCCAGAACAGGGTCCGTTTCCGACGCGGCGGCCCGGACGAAATAGCGATAAGACTGGCCAAAGAGAAAGCTGGAATCGTCAAATTTTTCTTCCTGGACGAGCTTAGTGTTCAAACGCTGAGGTTTATTGCCGGCATCCATACGATAGACTTGATAGCCTTTCAGGCGAATGGGGGCCGAGTGATCGAAATTTGTCTGGGGCGCGTCCCAGCGGATTTCGATGCGGTCTTCGAATACCTGCGCCCGGACATTCCCAGGCGGCAGAGCTAGGGGCTGCAGGCTGACGGAGGCGAACTCGGAAAAATCCGAGAAGCGGCCCTTTTTCTCATCCTTGACTCTTACGGCAAATAACAATTTGGCTTCTTTTAGGTCCTTTTCGGTGAGAAGGTATTCATAAGACTGCTCTTTAACCATTGGTGTCTTTTTCTTCGGTTCGGCAGGGCCCGCTTTTTTCTTCGGCTCCGCCTTTTTCTTCGGCTCCCCTTTCTTGGGAGGAGAGGTCGGTCCCGCCTGCTGGATCACGGCCAGCCGCCGGCCTTTGGATTCAAATTCTTCAGCCGTCAGAGCCGGAGCGCCCGCTTTAGGGGAGACGGCGGCTTCAGAAACCCAAACCTCGATCTCAGAAACACCGGCCAACGGCCTGCCGTCGATGTAGGATTCCGGGTTGGACCATTCAAGGAGGATATGCTGCCCGCGCTGGACGGCTTTCAGATTTTCAACTTTTTGCGGAACCAGGACAAGCGGGGGCAGGATTCCGCCTTTTTTCCCGCAGGCCTGAGCCGCCAGGAGCAGCAGAACGCCGGCGGCAAGAAGGACTATTTTCTTCATTAAAGAATGAAGCGCCTCAAATCCTGGTCTTTCATGATCTCTTTCAGCTGGCCCTGAACATATTTTTTATCGATGACGATATTCTTCTGCTTGATGTTCGGGGCTTTGAAAGAAATCTCCTCCATCACTTTTTCCATGATGGTGTGCAGCCGGCGGGCGCCGATGTCCTCGGACTCGCGGTTGACCTCCTCGGCAATCTGGGCGATCTCGTCGATCGCATCGGGCGTGAATTCGACCCGGACGTCCTCGGTCTCGAGAAGCGCCATGTACTGCTTGATGAGCGCATTCTCTGGTTCGGTCAGGATCCGGATAAAATCCTCCTTGTTGAGCGAGGTGAGCTCGACCCGGATCGGGAACCGGCCCTGGAGCTCCGGGATGAGGTCGGCCGGCTTGGCAACATTAAAGGCGCCCGCGCCGATAAATAGGACGTGGTCGGTCTTGACCAGTCCATAGCGCGTGTTGACCGTCGTGCCCTCGACAATAGGCAGAAGGTCCCGCTGCACGCCCTCGCGGCTGACTTCCGGACCATGGCCCGATTCGCGGCCGGCGATCTTATCCAGCTCGTCCAGGAAGACGATTCCCGAATGCTCGACTCGCTCGATGGCCAGGCGCGCCACCTGGTCCATGTCGATCAGGCGGCGCTGTTCCTCATCCAGCAGATAGTCCCGGGCTTCCTGAATTTTGATCTTGCGCTTTTTCGGTTTACCGCCCAATAAACCGGGCATAATTTCCTGGATTTGAATGCCGATTTCCTCCACGCCCTGGTTGGAAAAGATCTCGAATGGCGGCGCCATCCTCTCTTTGACCTCGATCTCGACGATCCGCTCCTCCAGCAATCCGTCGCGCAGCTGCTTGCGGAGCTTTTCCCGCGTCTCGTTGAAGCGCTGGTACTCTTCTTCGCTGACCGAATTATCCCTCCGCCGCAAAGGCGGAAGGAGAAAATCGAGGAGCTTCTCCTCGACGTTGGCCACCGCCTTCTCCTGGACTTCTTCCATTTTTTCCTGTTTGACCATATCCACCCCCATCCGGACCAGGTCACGGACGATGGATTCCACGTCGCGGCCGACATAGCCGACTTCCGTAAATTTGCTGGCCTCGATCTTGAGGAAGGGAGAGGAGGTGAGTTTGGCCAGCCGGCGCGAAATTTCGGTTTTTCCGACGCCGGTGGGGCCGATCATCAGGATATTCTTGGGGGCGATTTCATCGGCCAGCTCGGGCGGGACGCGACGCCTCCGGTAGCGATTGCGCAGGGCGATGGCAACGGCTTTCTTGGCGAGCTTCTGCCCAATAATGTACTTATCGAGCTCGGCGACGATCTCCTGCGGGGTCAACTCTTCGTCGATATCGCGGAGTTTCTCATCGGTTTTTTCAAAGCTCCTAGGAAGCTGGATGGGCATTTAAAGCTCCTCGACAATGAACTGGTCATTCGTATAAACGCAGATCCCCGCGCTGATTTTCATGGCCTCCAGGACAATCTCTTTGGCCGACAAGTCGGTGTGCTGAATGAGGGCGCGCGCGGCGGCCAGGGCGAAAGGGCCGCCCGAGCCGATGGTGAGGATTCCATCATCCGGCTCGATCACATCGCCCGTCCCGGAAATGAGAAACGAGCTCTCTTTGTTGGCGACGATCATAAAGGCTTCCAGGCGGCGCAGGGCTTTGTCCAGGCGCCAGTCCTTGGCCAGCTCGATGGCGGCCCGAGACAAGTTCCCCTTGTATTCTTCGAGCTTGCCTTCAAACCGCGCAAACAGGGCGAAGGCGTCCGAGGTGGCGCCGGCAAAACCGGCCAGCACCTGGCCTTTGTACAGGCGGCGGATCTTGTTCGCCGTCTGTTTTAGGATGGTCTGCCCCATGGTCACCTGGCCGTCTCCGGCGATGGCGATCTTGCCCTTATGGCGGATACAAATAACGGTCGTCGATTGAATGGTCATGGAATCTCCGTATAGACCTAATAATCATAAAGGAAGGGCTCACGCAAGTAAAGGGCTCGGGACGCTTCAAACTAATTGGTTCGAAGAGAGAGCTTTGGAAAGGGATTCGCTCCCTAACGGGATTTTTCACGCCATAAAAATTCCGCCTTTTTCGGCGGCTGCGTTTCTCGCATGCTCGATGATCGGATTAAACGGATGTCCTTGTCCTCACTCAAGCCTATCAAATTTTTTTTATCCCTGCTCAAACATTCTCGCCGGCCTCAAAGAGGCTTCCCGAAAAAGCCGAAATTTTAAGGCTAAATCCCTCATGATCGCTTCATCCCTTTCCAAAGCTCTCTCTTTAAAGATTTTCGCGGTTCATGCCTCGAGCTTTTGCTCCTCTGGATTTGCTTGAGTTATTTGAAATGGTTCTCTTCCATCTTGTGTGGGTTAATCAAAGCATAACCTGCCGGCGACGAGATAAACGATGGTCCGGAGATATTGGACGTGTTTAAACCCATAGGCCCTTTTCATCGCCGTCTTGATCTTCGAGTTCAGGCCTTCGGCCACGCCGTTTGTGATCCTAGCTCTTGTAAAACTCACGACACCGCGCCAATACCGTTTTATCGCTTTGGCCGCTTCAATAATCGGTCCCAACCGGCTGTGAGTCGCCCAATAATACCAGCGTTTCAGGTATCTAACGGCCCTGGGGGATCCTTGAACTCCCAGAACCGAGCCAAGGCCAGCTTGATGTGGTAGGCCCGAGCCGTCTTCAGGTCCAAGGACTTCAACTTGGTCAGGCTTTCCTCTTGTTGAGGATTCAAGTTCTCCGGGTTCTTCAGCCAAAGGAATCGGGTCTTCTTCAGCGCCTTGTTCTTCTTCTGCTCCGCCCAACGGACTTTTTCGATCGCCTTATTCATCTGACTCATGATGTGATAGCGATCAAAAACGACCCGGGCCTGGGGGATATGGTTTCCCAGCCCATTCAGGTAAGGATCCCACATATCGCAGCAGACCAGATCGATTCGGCCGGGATCGAAATCCCTGGATCGCAGGTCCTCGACAAACGCTCGGACGACGCCCTTCTTTCGGCTCTCCCCGAGATAGAGCACTCGCGAAGCCTCCAGGTCGCTGAACGATGTCATATACTCGTGCCCTTTGCGAACCGAGAACTCATCAATGCCCAGAACATGAAAACCCGAAAGATCTACCCTCCGCCGCGCTTCTTCCACGTAATGCGCCAGAATCCGCCAGATCCGGTTGGCGGATTCCGCCGTGACGTCCGCCACCCCGGCCACCGACATCTCCCGGCTCAGCTGCAGCACCAGCATCTCAAACAACAGGGTAAATCCGCTTCCCGGCCGGGCCCAGGGAACCTCCACCTGCTTGATCCCGCAGCGGTCGCAGCCAACGCGGGGGACTCTCGCGTGAAGATAGGTCTCGTACTGAAAGAAGTTCAGGTGACGCCACGTTCGGTCCTTCGTGTCGTGAACCTCGCATTCCTGTCCCTCGCACGTCGGGCAAGCGAACTTCGCCCCCCTAGGAAAATCGATCCTCAGATCCAGGCGGCCTTCCTCCTTAGAAAATCGAATATCGACGACCTGCCAGGGCTTGGAAAGCCCCAGCGCCAAAGTAAACAACGACAGTTCATCCATCAAGACGATTCCTTTCCGTTTAGACTTCATCTGGAATCCTATCACGCCTCGATGGTATGATTAAACATGCTCAACCCACACAAGATGGAAGAGAACCTTTGAAATTTATGATAAATTAATGCTGATTTAGCGATAATAATTTCTAAGGGAGGGCGATCATGGCTGATAAAATCGGGAGACGGGATTTTATTAAGAAAAGCGCTGCGGCCGGAGCATCGGCGGTCTTAGGCAACCGCTTGATCTCCAGCCTGGCGGATGGCCCACTGGCAGCGCTGGCCGCGGATAAAATCGACATCGCGGTTGCCACGGGGACCGACTACGCCTCCATGACAGCCAAGGCGGTTGGACTCCTCGGCGGCATGGAGAAGTACGTCCGCAAAGGCTCCAAGGTGGCCTTGCTTCCCAATGTCCAGAGCAAAAATCCCGGGACTTTTACCAAACCCGATATTCTGCGCTCGGTCATCCGGATGTGCAAAAAGGCCGGCGCCGGGGAAATCAACTGTCTGAGCTGGCTTCAACAGCAGAACTGGGACGGCGCGGGCCTGGCCCAAGTGGTCCAGGAAGAGGGCATAACGCTTAAACTCATCCCGAGGGACGATGTCAATTTCAAGTCCGTCCCGATTCCCGGCGGCAAAGCCATTCAGGAAGCCAAGATCCTGAACGAATTCTTTAACCATGACGTGTTCATCAACATGCCGATCACCAAGGACCATGCCGGCAATAAATTCACCGGAACCATGAAAAACTTGATGGGTTTGAACTCTCCGACGGTGAACCGCGCCCAGTTCCATATGCCCAATTGGACAACCGATCCGGCCGCCATCGAACATCTGGACGAGTGCATCTCCGACCTAAACATGGCCGTCAAGCCGACGCTCTGCATCGTGGACGCGACAGAGATCATCAGGACAAACGGTCCCATGGGCCCCGGAGAACTGATCAAGCCGTTCAAGGTCATCGCCGGAGTTGACCGTGTCGCCATCGACTCTTACTGCACAACGCTTCTCGGAATGAAGGGCGAGGACATCATCCAGATCCGGCGCGCCTATGAGAAAAAGTTGGGAGAGATCGACCTGAAGAAGGTCAAAATCCAGGAAATCAAGGTCTAGAGTTGAAAAACGCCCGGCACTATCTGGCCGTCCTGGCGGCCTTGGGCTGTATCAGTCTGGGCGGCACTTTGTCCAAAGCACAGAATTTAGAAATCAAGCCCTCCCCTCCCCTCCAAAACCTCCAGGCTTTCCTGCCGCATAAAAATGAGCTTAAAAACTGGAAGGGGGAAAAGGCTCCTCAGCTCTATAAAGGAGAAGACCTTTTTCTCTATATCGACGGCGGTGCGGAAATTTACCACGAGTATGGCTTCAAGCAGGTCCTTGTCCAAGACTTTAAAAGCGCGGACGGAAAATCCTTGACTTTGGAAATTTTTGAGTTGGCCAACTCTGAATGCGCCTTCGGCATCTTCACGTTCAAATCCAGCGGAAAAGGCCGGACGATCGCCGTCGGCCAGGACGGCCAGCTCGAAGATTATTACCTCAATTTTTGGAAGGGTAATATCCTGGTCACGCTGACGGGATTCGACGGCAGCCCGCAAGTTATCCAGGGCTTGCTGCTCATCGCCAATTCCGTGGATGCAAAAATCAAGACGCGGGGCACGCGGCCGTCCCTGGTTGGGATTTTTCCCAAGGAATGGTCCGCTGCCTCCCGGCCGAAATATCTTAAAGGCTATTTGGGATTGTACAACAACCACCAATTTTTCAGCCGTGACGTTTTCCGATTCAAGGAGGGATTGATCGGAGATGGACCGCCGGGAAGCAAAATTTTTCTCTTGGCCTATTCCACAGCCGAGGAATGCCAAAAAAGATACCGTGAGGTTGAAACGGCTTTCAAACAGGACCGGAATTATAAGAATTTCAAGAGCCGCGACGCCCGGTTCTTCCAGGTCAATGACGAAAAGGGCAACATCCTCTTGGCCAAGCTCATAGGCCGCTATCTCGCCATCGTCCTTGCGTCTCGGGAACTCCGGAATGCCGATGAACTGCTGATCCGGCTTGAGAAAATCATACTCTCCGCAGGACAGGAAGGACGATGCCGGATGACGCGTTTCGCCCAGGAACGAAGACTCACTCCCTCTCGACGGTGACAACCCAAGCGTATTAAGGCGTCCGTCAAGGCAGCTGCCGGCGCTTTCCAAAGCCTGGCCGAAGGGCGAGGTCCGGGGCCTCTGCGCCCGCGGTGGATTCTAAGTGAACATGAAATGGGAAGGCGGAAGCCTTACCCAGTGCAAGATCCTTTCCAAGGCCGGCAATCCCTGCCGAATAAAGGTTGGAGATATATCGATCAAGCTTAAGACGAAAAAGGGAATCGCCTACTTTTTTAACGCCGATCTTCGAAAAACATAAGCCTTTGAGCTCCCGCGCGGCGTTACCTCTTCTTGATCTGGTAGCGGATAATCGTCCAGTATTCCGCAGGACTGGCGGCCATTCCGGGCCCCTTCAGATACTCCTCTTCGTGCGGTCCAGCGATCTGGCAGCCTTTTTCGTCGATGAATTGGATGAGCTTTTTGATCGTCCGGGTTTCCTCGCTGTAAGGCCCGATGTACAGGATCTCCGCGACTTCTCCATACTCCCAGGTTTCTATGCGGGCGTCCGTGATACCCCGAGGCAAAGATTTGACCGAGTCCGGCAGGGGCAGCCCATAGAGACCGCGCCATTCATTCTTGGGGGAATTAATGGAATTGAGCCAGCGCGCCCGCGGTGCCGCCATCCGTGCGCCGGGCAGGCTGAAAAAGGTTTTGAATAACAGGCCGAAAGCGTTTTGTCCAACGACGTTCGGGTCGCCTTTGGCTTCGACAACAAGCATTCTCTGCGCCGGCATCTGGCGGATCTGGGGCTCCTTGAGGGCTTCATATTTACTGAAATCTTGAAAGCCGCCTTGGGCGAAAAGCAACAGGGCGCCGCCCACAGCCAAAACAGCCATAATAAATAAGCTTTTTTTCATCCCTAGCCTCCTCGATCGACGAGGCAAAAGTTTCATCCTTTTCCATTCAATCTTGATTAAAAGCTTTTGTCAAGCTCACTTTTTAAACGTCCGCCCGGTCCTCTTCCCCGTTTTATCTAAGGAATGGTTCCTAAAGATGCCATATGATCCTGGAGGAGCCGGCGCGCGATCTGGACCACGGCCGGCATCAGTTCCTCCCCGCCTAAATCCTTCCCCCTTGCCGGCTTGGCGAAAGAAATATGGACATGGGTCTGGACGCTGCGCGGAAAGACCATCTGCTGGCAGATCTGCAGGACTTCGGCCAGCTTCTGCCGCCTGACCGCGGTCTTCCGGATTTTAACAATGGGATTGTGGACAAACTTCGACATCAGCACGCCGCTGGCAATCGTGACCTGCAGCCAGGTCTCCGGGACTTTGCGCAGCATGATCTCAATACTGCGGGACCAATCTTGAATGGCTTGGCTGGCTCCAGGGCTTAGTTCCGGGTCCGGTTCCACATCCCCGTGAGCAAAAATCAGCAGGGCGCCTCCGCGTTTAAGATGATCGATCGAAGCTCGCAGGGTCGTCATGCTTCCGGCGGTATCCGGGGGCACATAATTAAAGTATTGGCGGGCGTTCGTGAATGCTCGGAAGAAGGCGACATCCGAAAGAAGGACTTTAAGATCTTTCCTGGGGATACAGGACATAATTGCTATGGAATCCAACGCGCCTGGGTGGTTAGAGGCCACAAGCAGCGGTCCGTCAACCGGGATATTTTCCGCTCCCCGCACAGAGGGGTAGAGAGAAAAATCAGGCAAGATCAGGCGGGCGCCGCCTCCTAATCCCGAAGATCCGACCTCGTTGTCCGCGCGGGCGGCAATCCTGCCGAAAATGCCGGCCGGACGCCTAAACAAGGGCCCCAGCAGCCGGCGCATCACGCCGCTGCGCGAGACTCCGAGCGCATAACAGATTTCATCGATAATTTTTTCTCTATAAACGGCGGCTTGTTCCTGCTCGGATGATCGGCTCATCGTTTTAAGGATAATATATTCCGTAGCGTTCTTCGAACATTATTTCGCGTCCGGAATGGCGGGAGCCTTGAACCAGGACTCCAGGAACTCTGCCATGGTCCCACTGAAAACCGCGCGCTTGACATTCATCCAGGTCCGTTGATCTCCAACCGAGTAATACAGGTACGTCTTCCCTCCGAACTCCGCCAGGTCGGGATCGGAGGCGTTGATACCATCGTCAATGGCGTCGGGCCTGAGTACAGGGTTGGCCGCGCTCAACTCCCACGATTTCAGATCCTTGGAGCGCGCGATATAGGTCTCAAAGAACCAGCGGGGAGTTCGCTGTTCAAGGTAGAGAAGATAATAAGTGCCGTTGACAAATCGAATCGTCGGGCAGGCCGTATACCGCTTCTCCCCGAAAATAGCGTCAGGGACCTTTGTCCAGTTTTCCAAATCTTTCGATACGGCAAATTTGATCGTGAACGCGGGCCAGGCTGGGTCGTTCGTTTCATACGCCATCACGAAGCCCTCGGGTCCCTTGCACACCGAGCTGTTAAACAAATGCTCCCGCGGCTCCTGCTTGAGGATGCGTTGGCTCTCCCAGTTTATGAGGTCGGTCAACTTGAACAGCGTCACGTCGTTCCAGTCTGCGTTTTCGTAGCGCGACGCAGACACGTAGATCGTGTCGTTATGCACGAACACCGAGGCGAGGCCATATCCCTGGGCAAAATACGCGATTTCCTTGCCCTTCTCTATGTCCCGGATCACAAGGAAGTAGTCCTGAGCCGTTCCGCCCGAGGCCGGCCGGACGCACGCCATCAAGCACAACCGCCCCTTCCAAACCAGCGGCGACACCTCACACATGTCGCGCCAAAGAACCTTGTCTTCGCACACCAGACCGGGATGCTCGCGCCGGCACGACGGCGGCGCGATGCTCTCGAACGCGTTCACCGGCCAGTGGTTCAGACGCAGGAATCCCTTGGGCATGTCTTGTTGGAACTGGACATATGCCTGAACGGCGCCTCGTGTCGTGTATTGGATCTCGTTCTCCGTGCCTTTGCTCACCTTCACGCCGAAGACTTTGTACCCCATCAGCGTACAGTCTTCGAGGTCGATGTGCAGGTACTTCCCGTGTTCGACGCTCTGGATAATGCCGTCCGTCGGCGTTCCGGCCGGCTGAGAGAAATTCAGGGTTATCAACCGGCAGCGCTTCAAACTGGCCCATGTCGATGTCTTGAAGCCATAGTTTCCGGCCTTGAACGAGCACTGCGGGCCCACCATGACGCAGTCCTCGAAATATACATCCGGACAATTCGGCATCGTATCGTTCTCGATGCGCACGTAGGCCCCAGACGTGTCCCCCCAGAAATCCATCGCCCATAGCTGGCACCGCCGGAACGTGATCGGTTCCTCCCTCCGCGACAGACAACTGCCCACGCCGCCCCCGAAGGCCCGCCCGATGCTCATGCAATCCTCCACCACGACTGTGAATGGTTCCACCTTGTCCGTGCAATCCCAAAATAAGCCCGCATCACTGCCCGTGACATAAAGCCGCCGCACATTCCACCGGTCCCATCCGATGGCCGAGAATGTCGGCTCCGTGTGCTCGGGCGACCACCCCTTGCTCGTCGCCCGAATCGTGCCCCACCAGTCATAGCTCTTGAATCCCTTCTGCGGATCGCCGGAGTCAATCACCACCCAACCGGACGTCCCCGACCCCAAGCTCCCGTCATAATCCCCTGCCAGCGTGTTGTACGCCCCGGCCGCGCCCTTGAAGGCCGGAAATAAGTTCGCTTCCATATACGTGTCCGGACGCACGGCAATTGTGTAGCCCCCGGTCCCGTCCGGAACCGCCGACAGAGCCTTCTGGACCGTGTTGAACGCAGTCGCCCAACTCCGCCCGTTCGAGTCATCCCCCAGCTTCGATACGTAAAAAATCTTAGACGGCTCCTTCGTCCGAGGGCCTATCGGGGTCCCCAGCGCCAAAATAGCCGCTACAAACCAGGCCCCATAGAAGCGCCAATCAGACAACCTTCGTTTAGTCATAGGAAGACTCTCTTCGAATGTCAAAAGAATTGTTCCATTAATCCAGCGCCCGATACTTAAAATCGTCGATCCTCACGTCCCCCTTGCCTTTGGCCAAAATCCCGATCTTCAGGCTGGAGAAGCCGCCCAGCATGTTCTGGTGATATCCGGAGACCTCCAACGAATTCGGGCAGGCTTTCCACATTTTTCCGTCCTCGCTGTAAAAGAATTGGAGGTCGAACTCGACCATGCGGATCTTCAAGTATTTGACGGCCGGGGCTTTGATTCTGGGGCCGAATGGGGACTCGCCCTTGGCATAGCCGAAAACGACTCCACCCTTCGTGCGGACTCCGGCGAATATTTTGTCGTTATAGTAAGCGACAAGACCGGCTTCGACGTCGCCTTCCAATCCCAGCTTGATGGACGCCTCATAGGAATGATCGCCGACCGTGCTGTGAAGAACACGGCAATCTTCGGGGGAAGCCGTCAACGTCAGCGCGCCATCTTTCAATACGTAGCTCTCAAATGCACCCGGGCCGGAGAACTGCCATTGGAGCTTTAGCACCGGCCCTGAAAAATCATCGGATTCGATGGTGATGTTCTTAAACCTGCGAACGGAGCCTTCCGTCCTCGGATCGCGGAGGCTTTTGAACCAGCCGTTTTTCGTCCATTCGATGGGCTCGATCAAAGTGTTCCGCCCCAGCGGCGCATAGCCGTTCTCGTAACCATGATAAACTATATACCATCGCCCGGCCGCATCCGCGAAAATCGTTCCGTGGCCCTTGGACCAATATCTCTCCGCCCGGCTCCATGTATGGACAATTGGATTGAAAGGACTGTTCTCCCACGGCCCGAGCGGATTTGCCGAACGCGCGGAGACAACCATGTGGCTGGTCGAAGGCCCGGCCGTTCCGCCCTGCGCCGTTGTCAGATAATAATATCCAGCTTTATAAATCAGCTTGGGAGACTCGGAATAGAAACCTTCGACGACCCAATCCTCGGGATATTTCCAGCCGTCATAAACACGCGCCGGCTGGCCCACCACCGAAAGGCCGTCAGGGGCAAGCTCGACGACCCGGCCGCTATCTACATACAAGAATCTCTTTCCATCCGGTGTCGCGATGTGTCCCGGATCGATTCCTCGCAGATGGAGATCGACCGGTTCGCTCCACGGCCCTTCGGGCCTGGCGGCGGTCACAACCCAGTTCGTGCTTGCCGCCGGGAAATAAATGTAGAATTTGTCCTTGTAGTAGACGAAATCCGGGGCCCAGACATCGCCGACGAATTTATGCAGGGCATGGCAAACACGTTCCCAGTGCATTAAATCCTTCGAGTGCCAGACAAGAAGCCCCGGCATATACGTATAAGAAGAATGCGTCATGTAAAAATCGCCGCCGACGCGGACGATCGTCGGATCGGCGTAATCGCCAGTCAAGACGGCATGAATGCCGGGGCCTGCGGCCGCCGTTTCTTGAGCGGATTGGCCCGATAGAAGCGCGAAGCAAAGAAAGATAATAATACTTGCGATGGAAATCTTCTCCTCCACCCGCCGGCGGAAAGCGAATTTCTTATTCAGCATTGGCGGTCCGCCTTCCATCAGACGATGTCGCCCGTGTATTTGGTCAGGAGTTTCTTCCGGAGTTCCCGGTAGAGTTTGACGATCCGTTCCATCCGCGAGATTGTGAGGTCCGTCAGGTATTTCCGCGCTTGGCCGGCATCCTTCCGAAGAAGATCCTGTGCTTTTTCGTCCACCGCGGCTTGGTCGGAGAAGAAGCTGTTTTCTAGGGGTTCCCGTGCCTCCTTCAAATCCTTGACCGCCGGCTGCCACCGCAGGAGCATAAGTTTCTCCACAAAGTCAACCGCCCAGCGGGCCGAGTCCTCGCTGAATTCATTGTAGTCGTAATTTTTGTACAAGGGCGAGACATCCGTGACGCCCGCATAGATCGGGATATACATGCTGACGAAAGGATTGTCCACATAGAACCAGTAAATCCCGCCCACCGCATCGGGGAGCCACGACCTGAGCTGGGCGACCATTCCATACCCCTGGGTGGCGATGGTCCGGTGATGCCGGATGCGCAACACCCTTTCCATCTCCGGGGATAGGAAGGGCGTGGCCATCGGGCTTTTCTCGACCTTGCCGCCGCCCGGGACGAGCCAGGCGGGGTCCCAGGTCATGTCGTAGATGGTGTCCTCGAAGACCGAGCGCTGAAAGGCGATCACGTCCCGAACAGAGAGCTTTTTCTCCGGCTTGACCGAAAAAGGATAGAAGGAAGCACCCTCGATAGGCTGGGCGTAGAGGGTGCCCGGGCCGGCCCCATCGCGGAGGCCGCGCTTCGGCCAAGCTTTCAAGGAAGGGGCGATGGTGCTGTAGATCAGCCAAAGGCGGCTGAGGTTCCCTTCCCGTATGGGCGGAGAATAAACTTCCTGCCAGATGAAAGGGTGGCCGCTCTTCGGGTCGTACCAGCCTCTATCTACGGCCTCCTTTATATAATTAGACGAGGCCATGATGTCCGGCGCCTTGGGGTCGATTTCCCGGATCCTGACGAAATTGGAGATGACGACGACATGGTCGTCCGGAACCCGGCGCGCCGCCCAAATGGCTCCCGGTTTTCCGCTTTCTGGAGTCCATTCCGCCCCAACGCTGAAGATTTCCATAACCCACAGTTCCCGGGGGTCGGCGATGCACAAGGCCTCTGACCCCCCGCACGAGGGAAGGAAGCCGTATTTTTCCATGAGGTTTGCGATGAGGCGCACGGCCTCTCGGGCCGTCGAACATCTCTCGAGGGCGAAGACCTGGGCCTGCTCGATGGTCATGATCTGGCGTGTCACCCCCTCGATGAAGGGGACATCGAGCTCCTGCTTCTGGGCACACGTGCTTTCACCTATGGCCAGTTGGCGCTCGTTGATCTGTGAGTATCCCGTGTGAAAGTAGGTCAAGGTCTTCTCCACCTGAGGGATGCGGCCGATGACTTTTCCGAAATCGCCGAGAGGCAGGGCCTTCCGATCGTCGTCGCGGCCGAAATAGACCATGCCCCAGTGAACCGGGGCCATGGTTCCTTTGGGATAGGTCCGCCCGGGAATGACCTGGACCCGGCATTCACTGCAACAATCGGTGTGAGAAGTCATGACCGAGCCGTCGATTGAGGCATTCCTCCCGACGCCTATGACGGTGCAGCCTTCCTTGCTGCCCTCTCCCTCCGTCTGGACGTCGGCCATGGAAACCGGGCCCGGGCTTTGGTGTGGCGACGATGGTTTTTCGCCGTAAGCCCCGACAAGAGCCGAGAATATGCCCAGAGCAAGAAATGCGAGCAGCCATTTTGATCTCATCGATTTGCCTCCCTGTCAGATCGATATCTCATTTCAACGGTCACAGCCGTTCATAAAACAAACGTATAAGAATATTTAATCATGACGGCCCGGCCGCTGTAGTAAGGCCGATATGGGATTTCCCCGGCGCGATTCGTGTTGAGTCCTTCATTGAAGACCAGGTAGAGGTCGTTGCCTTCCCGGGGGTTGAAGCGCAGCCTTACGTTGGCGGTCACTTGGTCCACAGCGCTGTCGTATTGGATGAAGGCCGAGGCGGAAAATTTCGTACTCAGCGTCGCCAGCAGCCGCACCTGGCCGATCTGAGCTGTCAAGACCTGGTGCCGTTTGGAAAAATCCACGCGGTTAAATTCATAATAGCCGCTCAGCGTGAGGTCCGAAGAAATGCCCCATACGGGCCTGATCCCGAGAGTCGCCCGCCAGCCGTCGTAGAATGAGCCGGCATCGATCGTCATCGTGGCACTCAAAAGCTTGCCGAAGGGCGTTTGAACATATCCTTTGAGCCCGTAGAATGAATAGTCACCTGGAGGCACAAAAACTTTATCAAAAAACGAAATCTCCTCCCGCACATTTTCGCGATACATTTTGAGGGCAAGTTCGCCGTTCCAGCCGGGCTTGGTCAGGAATCCCCACCCCGGGCCGACCTCGGCCGATTCCAGGGAATGGTCCTCATTGCGGAAATATATATAGCCGTCGGTAAAAAGATAATGTTGGCTCAAGAACGATTTTTCTCCGGGCAGCCAGCCGTAGAGAATCCGGTTGCCGAATCGGCTGAAATCCTCGCGCATCTCAAAACCCATTCCCGGGTCATAATCTTTGCCGGAACGGGAGAAGCCGAGGTTGAAACCCAAGCCTTTCCTTGTGCGCCTCTCCCAGCCGATTCTGAACCGGGCCGGGTCGAGCGAGCCGGGATTATTGTCTTTGCCGGTTTCAAAAGACTGGGCCCAATTCAAGAGCAGATAATCATCTCCATGAACCCGGAGTGTTCCGTCCAAGCCATAGACTGTATTGTAAGAGCCGTCCGTGCCGAGCCGGGTGGTGACCATTCCCCCGACATAGGAATAAGGGTTGAAAACCCTCCGCCGGGCCCGGAATACGCCGAAATTTTCCGAGGAGAGGTTTTCCTCATGAAGAGGCGCGGTCTGCATATCCAGAAAGCCCAGGTCCCAGGGGCCGAGCCGCCCCACCAGTCGAGCTCCGCCGTAAATGCGGACGGATTCCTCTTCAGCGATCCCGATTCTCCGGCTGTAAAAAAGCTGGTTGTACTCGCCGAAGTTGAAATCAAAAATACCGGCCCGCTCCAGGAAAAAGAGCCTCTTCTCGGGGAAGAAGAGCGAAAAACGGGTGAGGTTGACCTGGTAATCATCAGCTTCGACCTGGGCGAAATCCGTGTTCAAAGTCAGGTCGAGGGTCACGTTGCTGGTCAGGCCGTATTTGACGTCCAGACCCGCTTCATAAGTGGGCTTATCTGTATGTACATATGCCGTTTCCTCATCATTCAGGTCATTGGTCTGTCCATAGCCCCCGAGGCCGTAGGGCGTGATATAGAGCGGCCGGCGGCTGCGCACGCCTTCCAGGACGATTTCGGCCGCTTGGGAGGGCTTCCACATAGCCATCGTTCCAAGCTTTGGGTCGACGGCGGGGAACGTCACGCCCTCCGCTTTGCGGGGAATCCAGCGAAAAGCGATCAGGCCCATGACAACGCGGCCATCCCGGTCTTGGAAACGCAAGCTGGAAAAGGGAATTTGCATCTCGACGAACCAACCTTGATCGTTTTTGACCACCGCGACATCCCAAAACGTATTCCAGCTCGGGTTGATGGGCATATCGTTGATCGTTTTTTGTTCGGCGTCGTTGGATACCGTTCCGTCCCAGCGCAGGCCGGAAGGCGTGGTGAAAAAGCCTAGGGCATTCTCTTTGTCGTTGAACGTATCGAAAAGGACGCCGAGCCATTCTGTGTTCGACTCGAAATAATCGCGCTTTTTGGACGGCGCCTGAATTTTCGAAGGCTCCCGGTCGTAGAGCCGGGCGGCCACATAGAGATGGACGTCGTCGAAACCGATCAAAATCTCGGTCTTCTCGGAAGGCGGATTCCCATAATTGGGCAGAAACATGACTAAGGGCAGGGGTCTGATATCCTTCCAAGCGTCTTCGTTGCTCAAGCCATCGAGAGTGACGAGGCCCGAAACTCTCTGGATGATAAGAGGCTCTTTAGCCTGAGGATAGGATCGTGTTTCCCGGGATAGCCCTTGATCGGCTGTCAACAAGGACGCGGCAAGCCACAATAAAAAAAGCTTTTTGTATTTCAAGGGTTCGCTCTTTTGCGGATTGTTATTTTCTTCTTCGCACCCGGCTGTGGACCTCCTCCTCTCGCTAGACATCCGTCCTGCCAAACGCCTCAGAATCATAGCTTCGTCCGAGCGGCGATGTCAAGAAATCCGCAAGGGAGGCATAAGAACCGGATTGCTTCCCGGTCAATCCAATTGACAAAACCGGCCTGCACGAGAAGAATGAAGGGGAGGCAGAAAATGAAATCATGGCATAAGTTATTGGCAATCATCGCGATTCTTGTTTTGGGGATGGCCGGCTCGTATTCATCTTCCAATACGAAAATGCTCCTGGTGGTCAATTTCGATGTGGAGGATTACATCACGCCGGAGTCCGAACGTATTGATGATATCCCAAAATGGCTTGCCGAAATCATGTCTGAAGAGGGTGTCACCGGGACGTTTTTTGTGATCGGCGAGAAAGCTCGGTCCTTGGAGAAGCGCGGACGCCGCGATGTCATTGCGGCCATGGCCAAGCACGACATCGGCAGTCATACGAATTTCGGATCCATCCATCCCACCGTGACGGAACAACTCGAAAAAGCGGATTGGGAAAACGGCGTGCGGCAGATGTTCGACCAGGAATCTGCCGGCGTCAAGGAATTGGAGCGCATTTTCGGCGGGCCCGTGACAACTCTGGCCCGACACGGCGGTTCCTACGGGCCGCAATTGATTTGCGCTCTGGGCAAAATGAAAGCCGCATACGCCGGTTCGCCGCTCAATCTTCCTGGCCGGAATGTCGTCTGGTTCTGCAACGCGCTGAATTTTTATGGCCAGTATGACGGATTCGACGACACATATTCCCGGGACGACCTGTTTGAACCGCTTTTTGATAAATTCAAGGCGGAATTGCCCAAATTGGTCCAGACCGTCAACGTCCTTCCTCTCTTTGCCGGACACCCCACGAAAATACGCGCCCTGCAGTTTTGGGATCTCACTTATTATGACGGCAAGAATCCCGGTCCGGGGGAATGGAAAACGCCCGAGCTTCGCCCCTTGGCCAGCATGAAAACGGCTCAAAAGAATTTTCGTCGTTTGATGCGGTATTTAAAGAGCCAGGATGGGATCGAAGTCACCACATTTCGTTCTTTGATGGAGCTTTATTCTCAACAGCAAGAATTTTTAACAAGCGCAGATTTGCGCGAAATCGCCGAAATCACCCTCAAGAAAAAAATGATCGTTCCCAGCGAGTCCTTTTCTCCTGCCGAAGCATTTGCCGGTTTCGCAAAATCGATCAACGCCTATCAAGGTAACGGATCACTCCCCCAAATCCTGGAAGCGATTCGGCCTCTTGGTCCCCTGGAAATGCCGGTTTCTCAGCCGGGAATTTCCCATGTCACTTTAAAGGATGTGTATGAACTGGCTCGAAAAGCAAATGATTATATCCAGCGGATCGGCTCGTTGCCTTCGTTTTTATCCGTCGGAAATTCGCAAATTGGAACCGGTTCTTTGTTCGCGCTTTTCAGCGCTGTTTATCTGGACTTGAATCTTGAAAAGTCGCGCTCGGATTATGAGGTCCCCTCGTTCGATGCCTATCCTAAAACCAACGAGCAAGACATTATCCGGCGGATCGAAGATTTTAAATCCTGGCCGGTTCATCGCCGCGACCTGGACATGAAAAACATCATTGAAATAACAAAGCTGCAGCTCTGGACGCTAAAACCGGCGCATAAAATATCGTAGAGCCATCTCTAGGGCATCAATCGGAGTCAATCTGGAGGAAAAAACCCCTTCCAGCTGGCCTGGGAAGTCCCGGCCGCTAAAGCGCCAGGAATAAGAAAAAAATCGCTTTTTGCGCTACCTGGCTGCGTGGCCGCGATGTCATCGGCCGATGAGCCTCAAAAACGCCCGAACCTCGTCGAGCGTGACGAAGCCGTCGCCGTTTGTGTCCATCCTCCGAAAGAGGACGGGGCGAGGAAACTCTTCGGGCGTGAGCTTGCCATCCTTGTTTTTATCGAGCCTATCGAACCATGACTTGACCTGAGCCGGCTGGGGAAGCGCGGCCCGCTGGTTCGGTGTCAATTTGAGACGCAGAGCGGGCTTTTCGCCCGGCGCCGCTTGCATCTGACCGCCGCCTAATCGCCATTTCGGTTCTGCCATCTCGGCGTTCCAGGAATCATGCAGCGCTTGAAGCGTCTTGACGTCTTCGGGGCGGTCCTTCGCCAGGTTCTTGCTTTCGCCCGGGTCGTTGACGACATCGTAGAGGCCGCCCTGCTCGGCCCGCCCCGACCAGACGAGCTTGAGTTTGCCGTGGCGGACCGCCCGCTGGTTGGCGAACATCCGCCAATAGAGCGTTTTGTGGGGCACTTCGGCTTTTTCGCCAGTCTGGTAGGGCACGAGGTCGACGCCGTCGAGCTTCCAGGCCGGGTCGATCACAGCGCCGGCGGCGGCCACCACGGTCGGATGGATGTCGAGCGAAATCACGGGCCGGTCGTCCACCCTTCCCGCCGGCAACCTCCCCTTCCACTGCATCATGAACGGAATACGGATACCCCCCTCGAGAACCTGAGCTTTGAAGCCGCGGAGCGGGGCGTTCGAGGAGGTCGTCTGCGGCGTGGGTCCGCCGTTGTCGCTGAGGAAAATGACAAGGGTTTTATCCTCAAGGTTGAGCTCCCGGAGCTTGTTTAAAACCCCGCCGATCGCATCGTCCATGGCCGAAAGCATGGCGGCGTGCTTCCGGCGGAGGTCGTCCTTGATATTCTTGAAACGGTTGAGGTATTTCTGGCCGGCCTCCATGGGAGTGTGAACGGCGTTGAAGGGGAGATAGACGAAGAACGGCTCGTTCTTGTGGCGGTCGATGAACGACAGAGCTTCGCGGGCCAAGGCATCGGTCAGATACTCCTTTTCCTTGACGGGTTGAGTGCCGCGCTGGATCGATCCATCGTTCATCCGCCGGCTTCCCGGCGTGTAGGAATGGGCTCCACCCATGAACCCATAAAATTCATCGAAGCCGCGTTTGGTCGGATGGAACTGAGGTTGGAAGCCTAAATGCCATTTGCCGAACATGCCTGTCGCGTATCCGAACTTTTTCATCCGTTCGGCGATTGTCGACTCATCGAGTGAGAGGCCAAAATCCGGCTGCGCCTGGTTGATCGGTCCGGGGTTGGTCTCGTGGCCAAAGCGCTGCTGGTAGCGACCGGTCATCAGGCCGGCGCGCGTCGGAGAACAGAGCGGCGCCGAGACGTAGCCGTGCGTGAACCGGACGCCGTTCTTGGCGATCGAATCGATGCTGGGCGTAGGGATATCCGTGCATCCTTGGACACCGACGCCGGCATAGCCGAGGTCGTCGGCAAGAATGAGGACGATGTTGGGCCTTCGCCCCGCCCCGGACTGCTCGGCCGCCTGAGCGAACGGAAAGAGTTCATTGCGGACAACGAAGACGGCCGCCGTGCCTTTGCCGATAGTCCCCAGGAAATCGCGCCGCTTCATTGCTCCTCCTTTAGCCATAGGATATCTCTCTCCGCTTATTTAGACAACTGACGCAATAAAATATTAGGATAATCGAAAAAATTAGTCAGGTATCCAAATTTAGCGGCGCGAGGCTATAAGGCTCGACTCCATTCTCATCATAGTCCCTAGCCGATCTTCTTTGCGCACTTGCGGGCGGCGCCGATCGCGCTCGGCACCCCGCCGATTTGGTTGGCCCAGCAGGAACTGATCAGCAGGTTTCTGACCGGCGTATCGATATGGATGCCAATGGCGTTTTTGTAGAATTTGTTCTTCGGGTTCCAGCTCCAGGCCGATGTAGCCCCGTCGGTGTTCCCCGTGTAGCGTTCGTACGTGAGCGGAGTCGCCAGGTCGGAGTATTCGATCCGACTCGCCAGGCCGGGAATCGCGGCAGAGGCCTTGGCGACCAAGGCCTGCTTTACCAACTCCTTGAGTTCCCGGTATTTCTGCCTATCCCCGCCCCCCCAGTTGTCCATCCAGCGATAGGGGGCGATGGCCTGGATCATGAGTCCGGACTTGCCCTCCGGCGCGAGGCTCGGGTCATGAAGCGAGGGGGAATACAGGCCAACCGAAACCCTCTGGAAAAAATCTGGGTCATTCCTGCCCAGGCGAACATCGGCATCTGCTCGATCTTCGCGATAGCTGATATGGGGGACCTTCAGCCATTTCCTCAGTTCGGCCGGCGGCATGTCCAGGCCCAGATAGACCGTGACGATCCCCTCCGAGACAGCTGTCTGGCCGATCTTTTTACGCAAGGGGTCAGGCAAAATAGATGGGTCGTCGAGCATTTCCAGAAACGTCTTTTTATAGTCGGCGGCAGAAATAACCCAATCGGCCGGATGGAAGGCGCCCAGCAATTCGACGCCCACGGCGGCCCCGTTTCGAGTCACGATCTTGTCAACGCGCGCGCCGAGCTTTAACTCCCCGCCCAGGCCGCGGAAGTTGTCCGCCAGCGCGTTCGCCCAGGACTGCATCCCCGTCTTGACCGTCCAGTAGTCGTCCAAAAAGGAAACGAGCGCCGGCCCGATGAAAGCGGCCGACATGTCCGGGTAGCCGAGATCCTTGAAGTACAGGAACAGCGCCGAATCACGGCCGAAGGAGCGGGCCGCAAAATCCGTGATCGTTTCGCGGGAGTATTTCCGGTAAAGGGCGAAAAACCGCGTCAGATTGAACAGATAAGAGAGGTAGGCGGTCACACCGCGCGGCATCATGACGGCCATCATGACCCGGATCATTTTATCGGCTGGGCCAAAATAGCTGTCGAGTTTATCCTTTTCGCCGGGATAAGCATCATATGCCAGCCGCTTGAAATCCTCGTAGCTCGAGCAGACGCCGTTCATCTTTCCGGCCATGATGCCCATCGTCTGCCGCACGAATTCGACCTTGTCGTAAACGCCGATCTCTTTCATGACTTTGAAGACAAGGGCCGACGATTCGAATGATAGCGTGCCGCTTTCAAAATAGTAACCCTGGCGCCGGAAGCCGGCGGTGTAGCCGCCGGGAGTGCCCTGGGCTTCAAAGATGGTAACTTTGTGGCCCTTTCGGGCGAGAAGGTTGCCGGCGGTCAAGCCGCCCATCCCCGATCCGATGATGATAATTTGTTTCATCTTTCCTCCTACTTCCTATCGACGATAGTATTCGATTCGACGCTATCTGTAAACAACCAGATGAACTTTCCCGATCAGCCCTGAAGGGACCGGGCTACCGGGTGTTTTTTTTCTTCGGGCGAGGGGAAGCGGCTCCCGAACCGCGCCCGGAGCGCTCCCAGGTCCTGGTCAGGAAGCCCGAGAAAGCGGTTGAGCGGCAGATTGGCCACGATGATTTCGAGGACATTGACACCCGACCTCAAAGCCGTGGTCACCTCAGCTTCGAGCGGCAGATTGAAAAGAATGCCAAGAGCACGAAGTTCATCAGGGAGCGGCATCGGAAGGCGTCCACTCCGGACCGTATCCGTGACGTCGCGATCGCCCAGGAAGGCCGCGATGATCGTCTCGTTCGCGCCTAGCCGAACAAAATCTCCAGCAGCCGCGTCCTTCGCGCCGAGCACTTCACGGAGTCTGAGAGCCATGTCTCTTGGAGCGACTGCGGGTCCCCCGAAGGGCCATCCCGTCCCACCATTGACGGAGAGGCTCAGACCCAATTCTTCGGCCCGCCGGCCAGCGTAGCCGAATGTCCGCAGGAATTCCGGAGACCCGAAGCGCTGATTGATGATTCCGCCGCCGGGATTGTCCACCGCGACCGGATAAAGAAAATAGATCGTTACCCCTCCCAGACCCGCTTCTTTCGTGAGAGCGAGCTGCGGGGGACCTCGCGTTCCGTCCATGCAGGGCCGAAGACGCGCTAGTACATCCTCATCCGGGACTCGGACGGAACATTCCGAAATCCCGAGGCTAGATCATCGGCACTAGAAGCCGACGCATAGAAAGTCAGAGCTAGGCAGGTGATGGAAAAAATGACTAGAATAGTCCGCGATCGCATCGGATAATCTCGTGCGCGAGGAGAACGAACCTAATTCTAAGGCTGCGGCTCGTTCAAATCAACCCTCTGGTTATGAGGACGCAGCGCTGCCCAGGCTCAGAACAAAGACCGTTCACTAAAATCAGAATCAATCGACTTTGAACTTGATCGACGCTGGCACCTTTAGGTTAGGCGCGGTCAAACGAAGCTCGAAGGTCTTGCCCTTGACGTTCGCGGCCGGCATCTTGAAATAAAGGATGTCGATGAACGCATCATTGCCCGAAAGATCGATCTTGTCATAGACGAGGCTCCGGGGCTTGGCCTCAGGCGTGAGCCGCGCGGTCACAGCGTGATACCCCGCGAAGATCGGACCCATGATATGAGGGATTCGGGCTTTCTCATGGTCAAAATTCAGGCGCTTGTAGTTCTGCTCGATTTCCTTGCCGGAAACGGCGCTATAGGTATTGCCCGCCTCGTCCACCAGAGTGAAGCCGTCCCGGGACAACGTTACTTTCGAGGATGAGGCATTGGCGATCCCGACCTCGATTGGAATATAGCCCTGTTTTTCATCCAGCTTCTGCATCAGGAAAGTGTTGACGACCAGGATGATCTGAGGCCCTCGATTGACGTATGTCGTCGGGTCGAACTTGACGTCGAGCTTGACGACCTTAGTCTCCTGGGAATCCTGGGCCGCGGCTGAAGCGAGGAAAACGGCCAAAACGAAGAAAACCGTTAGAAACGATTTTACATTTTTCATGGCGAACTCCTTTCATTAATATTAGACAGCGGAATCATAATATCCTTTGTCCGATAGGAATAGTAGGAAACTTGCCAGAGAAAACGATCCCGTTCCGGCGAAAAGTCGAATATAATAAGACCAAGAGAGCGTTTGGCCAATTGTCCTGTAAGGAGATACCATCCGTGAAAACCATCGGGCTCATCGGCGGCATGACCTGGGAATCATCGCTGGAGTACTACAGAATCATCAATGAAACCGTATGGCAGAAACTCGGCGGGTTTCATTCCGCTCAAAGTATTATGTATTCCGTTGATTTCGAACCCCTTGAGAAATGGCAGCATCAAGGAAAATGGGAGGATGCCGCCAAGCTGTTGGCGGATGCCGCCCGGAAATTGGAAAAGGGAGGGGCGGATTTCCTGGTCATCTGCGCGAACACCATGCACAAATTGGTCCCCGGGGTCGAGCGACACATCAAGATCCCCATCCTGCACATCGCCGATGTCACGGCTCAAACAATCAAAAAACAAAAGCTCCGGAAAGTGGGACTGCTGGGCACCCGCTTCACGATGGAGGAAGGCTTTTACAAAGACCGGCTGGTCCAAAAGCATGGACTCGAAGTCATCATTCCCGGGGATAAAGACCGGGAGCTCATCCATGGCGTCCTTTATGGCCATATCCGCACCGGGAATATCGACCAGGCGTCGAGAGATGTCTTCAAAAAGGCGATCGGCGATCTTACGGCCAAAGGCGCGGAAGGGATCATCCTGGGATGCACAGAAATTTTCCTATTCGTCAGACAAGAGGATTACAGGATTCCCCTGTTTGACACGACAAAGATTCACGCCCAGGCCGCGGTCGAATACGCTCTGGATGAGAATCCGTAATTTGATCGGCGTGAACGTTCATCCCAGAATTCCGCCATGACCGGCTCTTGCCCGCCCCCCGAGAAAAGACTATTGCTTTGAATTCCGCCTGGAAAATGAAAATCCTTATCCTGGATGACTATATCGCGGGCGTTCATAGAAAGACAGCCGAGCGGCCGGGGACTTCGCGACCCTCCAAGGCTTTCGGGCCATCGGATAGATTGGCGGCCAGGCGGAACGTGCCGGCCGGCCCGCCCGCAGATTCTATGAGATAGGGGCAGTCTCCCATAAGCCCTTTGACATGGACATTCCCCCCTTTGAGGCCGATGGCTTTATTGAGCAGTTGCTTCCCCCAGTCATCAACCAGTTCGAGATCATCGCTTTCAATGATCATATTATCCAGGGAGCCGACCACAAGAGCATAGAGCTCCTTTTCATTGGCGGTGAGCTCAATATCTTTGCTCCTAAGCAGAAGACAGTCTGGATCATTGAGCCACCATCGTTTATGCATAAAATACCGCATGATTGAATTTTTCAGGGCATAGAGGGCATTCACGCCTTGGAACGGAGCCAGCTTGGAATTCCAGTACGGCGCGGTGTCCTCCCCTATCCGCATCCCATTGACAAGGCCGATCGACGGCAGAAGCGGCGCTCCGCAGCCGAGGAGGAAGCCGCCCCGGACAGCCTGCCGGACCACCTCGAGCCCTTCCCGATAAGCCTGGATGGGTGTCACGTTTCTCGCCCGGCCCCCATCCATGGCGGCCGAAAATATGAAGTCGATCTTGAAATAATCGAACCCCATTTTTTTGAGCCCAGAAAACATCTCGTAAAGCCATGTCTTCACCTCGGGATGGGATGTGTCCAGGGCATAAATTTTCTTTTTCCAGCCGTTATAGCATTCCTTGGGCCGTCCTCCCTCAGAGACCATCCAGTCTTTATGGCGGTTGAAAAGCTCCGATGTTTCCGAGGCGCTGAAAGGCGCGGTCCAAAGACCCGGAGTAAATCCGTGATCGCGGATGAGGCCGGCCAAGTCGGGCAAAGAGGAGAATCCCTCCTTGACCTGGGTCCAGTCGCCGACGTCCTTTTCGAAACCGTCGTCGATCTGAAAAACCTCAAAAGGAAACCCGCCGCGGGCAATCTTGAGGTTTTTCTCGACGTCCTTCCAGCCCAGGTTCGCGAAATAATGATACCAGCTTGACCATCCGACCGGGTTCCAGCCCGGCACGCTCGCCCGGTTTTCAGCGGCCGCCAAATCCGCATAGGTCTCCAGGAGCGTCTCCACTGAATTCCCCTGAAGAATGACTAAGGGATCGAGCGGGACCGGCTCGCTAAAGAGAGTATCGAAATATTCCAGGCAACCCACCAACTGATCGTTTTCGATGATAAAAAAGGGATGCGCCACTTTCGAGGTCAAAAAGCCGGCCACGGCGCCTTCCCAAGCCAGGAAATAATCGCTGACAAGGTGCGAGAGAATCGTGTCCGGAATAGGAGTGAAGACATAGCGGCTCTGTGTGGCCATTCTCTCTTCGAGGCCTTCCTGCTTTTCGCCCGAGGCCATCTTTTGCATCGGCCCCCAAGACTGCCAGTTGTTCAGCAGAAATTCCTTGGGCGCGGGGCATCGGAAGATTTCCAATCTTCCCGCCCGTCCCTTAATCGAGCCCGTGATCTTGTATCCATTTGTAATTTTTTCAATGGCGCCGATAATTCTAATGCGCCCGTCGTTATAATCCAGCGGCCGCCGGGCCAGAGGCTTGCCAAAGATTTTCATGGCATTGTTCTTTACAGGTCTTTATTTCTTGAGTTTTTTGGCACGCTGGGCGATCTTCTTTTTGATTTTATCATAGGAAGGCGGAGGTCCGGTCCTCACCGGCTTCCCGTCAATGAACACCGCGTCCGCAATTCCCCAATTCAAAAACGTCGGCCGGTCGATCGTCCGAATGTCCTGGAACTCCACTTTATCCCCGAATTCTCGGGCAGCCCGCTTCGCCCGTTCAAACGTCATGTTCATGGCGGGACACCAGCCGTTGAGAAAAGCCGTGACGGCGACTTTTCCCTCTTTCTTTTGCGGCCGCTTTTTCTCGCGGATCCATTTCGGCGGAAGGGCGTCGTCCGCAAAAGGTTTCCACAGCAGCACCTGCATTCCAACCTTGTCGACCTTGGCATACCCCTGCTTTCGAAACCAGGAGGCCTTCATGAAAAACGGAAGCGAGACGCCCCAGACAGCCAAGCCCTTGGCGCCCACCGACCTGGCGTCCTCTTCGGCCGCCCGGAGCAGGGCTTTTCCGATTCCTTTCTTCTGATGGTTCCCGACGCCTTGTTTGTGGCCGTGGACCCAGATGCAGTGGACAAAATAAGCATCTTGTCCTTCGGCAAACGAGTGCTCGATAGGGACGTATTGAATCATGCCGCAGGCTTTTCCACCATCAACGGCCAGCTTGACGCGAAGTCCTTTGTCTTTCATGCGCTGGAACCAGGCCTCTTTGTGATTTCCGCCCTCCTTGATCTCTTCAGACCAATCTTCAAGGCATACCAAATACGTGTCTCGATACTTTTCGTTGAGGTCGATGATTTCCATACGCGCCCTCCTTTGTCCTCAGCATGCCACAAAACGAATACTTCTTTGGAAGGAATCTTACAATAAATGGCTCGCGGAGTCGATTCCCATTTATTTGATCATGGGTGCGAAGAGCCGGACAACTGGCAATCCCGACCTATTGTCTCCGCTTGCATACCGAACTGCATGTTTTGGTTTGACCTTCATTTTTTGCTCTGGTATAAATCGAAGGGGTCATGAATAAATACCGCTTTTCAAAGAGGTTCTGATGAGAAAATATTTTGCGGCCATTTTCCTCTGTCTTCTCTTTCTATCCTTTGCATGTAAGACTCCTCAAGAAGAAGCCAAGCCGGATTGGCTCCTTAAACCGGAAGCGTTTAAAGCCAAAATCGAGGAAACAAGCCAAGGCAAATCCGTAATTCTGGACAACGGGCTTGTTCGCCGCATCCTCCGCCTTGTCCCCGACTGCGCGACTATTGATTATCAAAACCTGATGACCGGAGAAGCCGTCATCCGCGCCGCGCGGCCTGAAGCCATTCTGGTCATCGATGGAAAAAAAATCAAAGTGGGCGGCTTGAAAGGCCAGCCCGACCAGGCCTACATCCTTCCTCATTGGCTCGATTCGCTCACGGCCGATCCGGATGCCTTTCATTACTCGGGATACGAAAAAGGCAAAACACTGCCGCGCTTTCCTTATCCGCGCAAACGATGGGCCGAGGACCGGCCGTGGCCGCCGCCGGGGAAATCCCTGACTCTGCATTTCAAACATGCATCGTCGGACCTCCAGGGAATCGCGGTCGACGTCCATTATGAGATCTATGACGGCCTTCCCCTAATCGACAAGTGGCTGACGATTTCCAACGCCGGCCCAAAAGCCGTCGTCTTGAATTCCTTCATCAGCGAGAACCTGGCTGTGGTCGAGCCGGAAGTCTCCGTGGGAACTGTGGACGTGTGGGACCGGCCCAACATGCAAATCGAAAGCGACTATGCCTTTAACGGAATGACGCCGAAATCCGCCAACCGGACGGCCTATTGGGTTGAAGACCCTTCCTTCACCTCCCAGGTGAACTATGATCTGAAGACGCCGTGCGTCCTCGAGAGCCGCCTGCCGCTCGGCCCCGAAGAAACGATCGAACCCGGCCGCACCTTTGAGACATTCCGCACCTTCGAGCTGATCTATGATTCGACGGACCGCGAGCGAAAAGGCCTGGCCTTGCGCAGAATGTATCGGACGATTGCGCCTTGGGTGACGGAAAACCCGATCTTCCTCCATCTCAAATCCACCGAGCCGCAGGTTGTCAAACAGACCGTGGACCAGTCCGCCGCAGTGGGATTCGAGATGATCATCCTCAGCTTCGGCAGCGGCCTCAATATGGAGAGCGCGGATGAGGCTTACATCCAAAAGATGAAAGAGCTGGCCAACTATGCCCACTCCAAGGGCATCGAGCTGGGCGGCTATTCACTCCTGGCCAGCCGCCGCATCAGCGAAAAGGACGACGTCATCAACCCAAAAACCGGTAAAACCGGCGGTGCTATTTTTGGCAACTCTCCTTGCCTGGGCAGTCCATGGGGCAAAGATTATTTCGCCCGGATTACGAACTTCCTCGAAAAAACAGGGTTCAACATTCTCGAGCACGACGGCTCCTATCCGGGCGATCTCTGCGCGTCAATCAAGCATCCGGGGCACACGGGCTTGAACGATTCGCAATGGAAACAGTGGAAAATCATCGCCGATTTTTATCAATGGTGCCGAAACCGCAAGATTTATTTGAACGTCCCAGACTGGTATTTTCTGGCCGGGTCGAACAAGACCGGCATCGGCTACCGGGAAGTGAACTGGTCGCTGCCGCGCGATAGGCAGATCGTGCTGGGCCGGCAGAACCTGTATGATGGGACCTGGGAGAAGACACCGTCGATGGGCTGGACATTTGTTCCGCTAGTCGAATACCAGGGAGGGGGCGCCGCCGCCACGCTCGAGCCCCTATCCGAACATCTCGATTCCTACGAAGCTCATCTCGTCCAGAATTTCGGCTATGGCGTCCAGGCCTGTTACCGGGGAACGCGCCTCTATGATACCGAGCAGACGAAAGCGCTCGTCAAAAAATGGGCGGATTGGTACAAAAAATACCGCGCCATATTGAACTCGGATGTCGTCCACTTGCGCCGGCCGGACGGCCGCGACCTGGATGCCGTTCTGCACGTCAACTCGAGGCTCGAAGAAAAAGGGTTTGCGCTCGTCTTCAACCCGACCGATCGCCTTATTGAAAAAATATTGATTCTGCCGCTCTATTATACGGGATTGACCGACGGGGCGAAGATCCGCGAGCAAGAAGGAGAAGCAAAAATTTATCGCCTAGATCGCAAGTACGAAGTCCAACTTTCGGCCAAGGTCGCGCCGAACAGCTTCACTTGGTTTGTCATCGAATAGCCCGAAAGGACAATCCATGACTAACATTCCTCGAAAATCGTCTTTAAGGGAACTGCAGGCCATCCCGGGCGTGGGCAAGAAAACCGCTGAAGACTTTTGGCAGATGGGAATCCACTCCGCCCGGGACCTCAAGGGCAAAAGCCCGGAAAGGCTCTACAAAAAGCTGAGCGAAAAAAAACAAGCGCCCGTGGATAGATGCATGCTCTATATCCTCCGCTGCGCCGTGTATTATGCCTCTACGAAACGCCATGACCCAGCGCTTTTGAAGTGGTGGAGCTGGAAGGATCGCAAATAGGCCGGCCGGGCCCTGGGTTTATCTTTTTTCTTGAGGGACCGGAGGTCTCTGCCAGACGATCTTTATGTTGTGCTTGCCGCGGGTTGTGATGTCCGGATTGACATCGAGCTTGAGCAGGCCGGGCTTGTTGCCGATGTCCATCGCGACCAGATAGACAAGCTTCGTCACTTTCTCCATCTTCTTGTAATCGGCTTTTTCCTCGACATCCGTTTCCTGGTGATAATCCTCAGTCGTGCCGCAGAAGAACCAGACGCCCGGAATACCGTAGCGGATGTAGGGATACTGGTCGCTGCGAAAGAAGAAACGGTCCGGATGGCCGGGGTCCTCATACTTGTAATCCAACGTGAGATGAATCGAGCGATCGTTCATGGCCCGAATGCTGCCATCAAGCTCCTTGCTAATCTTGTTCGAGCCAATGAGATAGATGCCGTTCGGGTCATTGCGGCTGATCATGTCCAGGTTCAGGTTGGCGCTGATCTTTTCCACGGGAACGGGACAGTGCTGCACAAAATAGTAAGAGCCGATCATGCCCTTTTCCTCCGCCGTGTGCCAGACAAAAATGATTGACCGCTTCGGCCTTTCCGTAATCAGGGCCTTGGCCAGCTCGAGCATGGCCACGGCTCCCGAGGCGTTGTCGTCGGCGCCCGGAAATATTCGGCTTTCGCGCACGCCGAGATGATCATGATGGGAGCCGATGACGATATACTCCTCCCTGAGCTTTAGGTCACTCCCGGGCAAATACGCTACCACATTCGGCGTCGACTCCTTTCGCTGCTCCATAAACACACCGACTTCGAGCGTTTTCCCCTCAAGACTCTTGGCGGGAAGCTGCTGCCCCAGAGTGATCGTTTCAAACATCTTGTCGAGCTCGGCCCTGGTAACTCCCAGAAGTGCCGCGCCCACCTCGTGGCGGACGTCAACCGTATAAAACGGAGCCGCGGCTGCCTGCGCTCTCGCCGCTGCCAGGGACGCCGGGACAGGGGCGGACGAAGCTGAGGGCCTCGGATTTGTCGTCTCTACATCCAGAAATCTTAAGCGCCCGGACACGTCGAAGGTCAAATCTTTCTCGGCAAGGGTATTTTCGCGCTGGCGGCTTATGATCGTGATGAGGCCGAGAGCTCCTTTCTCCCGTAAAATCTGGCTCCAGCCGATAGGAAGTCCCCCTAGCATGACCGGTCTCTGTCCGGAGGCATCGACCGGTCGAGGGATATCCAGGTAAGCGCAGATCTTTCCCTTGAGGTCAATATCGGCTAGCGCTTCCGGATTTGGGCTGGATCCGGCTACGGCCGACCCCAAAAAAACAAGGCCTCCGGCGACGGCCCACTCCACGTCCGCCCGGATATTGGTCGTAAAGGCATGGGGAAAGTAAAACCGCTGTTCCCCGGATTCGCCCATAATACGCAGATAGGATTTGGCCGCGGAAATCGTCGTGACTTCGACCGGCACATCCTGATAATACGAGCCGTTGGGCATCAGCGGTTTCAAGCCAATCCTCTCGGCCGCGAGGGCGATGTAACGGGAGGCGATATTGAGCTCTGCCGACGGCGCATTGCGGCCGCGGAATTCCTTGGAGCCGAGGAATTTGAGGTACGGCTTCATGTCCTCGGCGCTGATGGCTTTTAGCCCCTTAGTCTGGGCCGCAAGCGGAATCGAAGATCTGATAAAAAAGAGTATGACCAGAAAAAATTGGAAAGTTTTACGCGTTCTCAATGCTTCCCTCCTTGACCATGAATTGCTTTCGTTTTAAGTTTAATATAACAGGAATCCAGCAATGTCAAACGAATCGAGTTGCATCTATCAAAGGAAAGCCTTGATGCCAATACCGGCCAGAATATGCTAAAATATGTTGGGATACAAGAGATCCGTTGAGAGGGGGCTTTCGTCATGAACAGGAAGATTTTCTTTTCTCTGGCTTTAATCTTGACAGCGACGTTATTGATTTTGCCGCCCCTGAGTGCACAAAAGATTGAAGTAAAAACCGTTGACGGGGTTCAGATCATTTCCAACCCCAAAAAACCAGCCCCTGCCAAAGGCGTTCCAACAAAGCTTACGCTCATTGAAGACCTAGCTCTCGGGGAAAGCGGAGAAACGGCAGAAATGTTCTCTGAAATAACGGCTTTTATCGTGGATAGGAATGAAAATATCTATATTGTTGACAGAAAAGAAAATCAGATCAGAGTCTTTGACCGGGCCGGAAAGCTCATCCGGTCATTCGGCAAACAGGGTCAGGGCCCCGGAGAATTCAACCAGCCCGTAGGGATTCATTTTACTCCAAGCAACGAGCTTTTAATCGAGGATGGCATCAATCGGCGATTGGCCATATTCACTCCGGAAGGCAAATTCCTTAAAAATATCTCCCTAGGCAAAACGTTCGGCTTGCTCAATATCTATATCGATTCGAAAGGAAATATCATCGGACGAGAATTGTCCACGGCCGATCAAAAGTTCATGTGGCAGGTTAAAAAATACGATCGCGATTTAAATCCTTTATTTATCGTTGACGCCGTCGAGTTTCAAAATCCTCTTGCCGGAAAAATCAATCCTTTTCTCCATATGTTCATGTATGCGCTGGGAGGAAAAGACACGATCATTTACGGAAACCCAAAACAATATGAAATCAAAATATTTTCGCCCGCCGGGAAACTCATGAAAAAAATCTTGAAGGACTACGATCCCGTAGAAATCTCGGAGGAAGACAAAAAAGAGGGCCTCGCTAAAATCCCTGATTCCGGAATCGGCCTCAAAGAGAAACTTGAAATTCCAAAATATTATCCTGCGTATGTCAATTTTATCCTTGATGAAGAAGGGCGGATGTTCGTCAGGACTTATAAAAAAGGAAAAACCAAAAAGGAACATTTCTTCGATGTCTTTGACGCGGACGGCCGCTATATCGCAGAAATTCTTTTTAAAATCGATCCTGTATTATGGAAAAATAAAAAACTCTACGGCCAGGATGAGACAGAAGCTGGCTATAATGTTCTCAAGCGTTTCCGAGTCACCTGGGAATGAAAAACGTACCCGGAGGACGGGGTCAAACCTACTCGTTACGCAAAATTTTCTCGGGGGAAGATGCGTAATGAGTAGGTTTGACCCCGACGCGCGATTCGTCTTTTTCTCACTCCAGCCTCTTGATGATGTGCCAGCCGTACTTGGAATTTCTCGGGTCATAAACGGCCAGTCCGATGCCGTTGACGGAAAGGCCGAAGCTCATGTCGCCGAAGCTTTTGACCATCCCGGATCGTGAATACTCCTTTTTTGCCTTGTCCGGCTCGATGCCGAAATTCGTCATTTTGTAGATCCCGGGATATTCGTCATCCGTGTATTGTTTGACTAGGGCGTCAAAACTTTCGCCCTTCTTGACTCGCTCCAGGATTTGCTCGGCCAGGGCCTGGGCCTCGTCCGGCGTCCGCTTGACCTTTTCTTCCGGAATCGATCCTTTGAAGGCAATCAGGATATGCTGGACGGCGACCCGGTCCGGCTCGCCGACGAGTTTTCGGGGCTTTGCGGCTGTGATCAGATTCTCGACCTCGTCGATCTCCTTTGGGACATTCTTGGTCAAGACTTCGCACCCGTCCTTTGTTATCAACACGGTGTCCTCGACGCGAATACCGATATTCTTTTCCGGATAATAGAGCGCGGGCTCGATGGCAAACACCATGCCCTCTTGAAGAGTTTGGATGCGCGTCCCGACATCGTGGACGCACATCCCGACAAAATGGCCGAACCCTCCCTTCAGGCCGCGGCTGTCGAGTCCCTTTTTCTTCAGAACATCCTCCACATGCTTCTGGACATCCGCCGCGGTGGCGCCCGGCTTGTAGGCTTCGATACAAGCCTTTTCCACTTCGAGCACGACCTGGTAGACCTCGCACTGCTCCTGTGTGAACTTGCCCGATACTGGCCAGGTTCGCGAAATATCCATACAGAGCTGGTCGAGGTCGGCGCCGAAATCCATCAGGACGAGGTCACCTGCCTCAGCTTTCCTGGAATTTTTTTCATAATGCCAGACGCAGGTATTCGGGCCTGAGCAAACAATCGGCGGGTAAGCCGCGCCCTTCGCCCCTCCCCTCAGTACGATAGGCATGGCGGCCGCCTCGATCTCATATTCAAAAACACCGGGATGCGAGGCCAACATGGCCTGCTTGACGGCCTCTGCTGAAATCTTGCCGTTCCGCCGCATCACACTGATCTCCTCGGCGCTTTTGATCATACGCAGGGCGTCAATGTGCGGCGTAATATCCTTGATTTCAAACGAGGGATAGCGCTCTTTGAGCTTCTGGATACGATTATTGTCGAGCGAGATCTGGTCGTTGTAATGGATGCGGTTTTTCCGCCCGATAAAGAGAGCGACTTCGCTGCGGGAGGTTTCCATGGTGTCCCCAGGCTGGAGCCGCAGGTAAGCCAGGGAAAAGCTTCGCATATTCCGAGAGATAAATTCATCGAAATACGTGACATCGTAAAGATTGGCCAGCCCGGTCTTTTCCTTGGCTTTCTCGTCATTGAGGAGGTTCGGCCCGCTCACCATTATTTCTCGGGCAGTCTGGCGGGGAAGAAAAAGATGGGTCTCCTCTGTTTTGGCGTTCATGACGAAAATGGCGCCCAGGTCTTCGATGCCGGTGAAATAGAAAAAGTCATTGTCCTGCCGGAAATGCGCCCCCGGCTGAAACATGGTCTCGCCGAATAGGATGATCATTCCTTCCTTGACATGGTCGGCCAAGGCCTTACGCCGGCGCATGAATTCGTCTTTGGTATAGCCCGTCCGCTGGGCAAAAGTGAGACCCAAGCTGAGTACAAAGAGCAGGGCAAACGCAGGATATCGTTTCCATGAATGCTTTAAGTTCATGAAGCCCTCCTTCTCAAGAGATGTGGCTAAAATATCCCCCTACACGCCTCTTCTCATAAGGGGAGAAGGGGGATTATTTATATACATAAGCATCACTAGAATCCTGGCTGGTCAGTCCGATATCCGGGTGATCGATATGATCTTGATCGGAGGCTTTAGGTTCTGGTTTTCCTTAGGCGACTTATGGATTTTTTTCACGATATCCATGCCGGCGATGACTTTGCCAAAAGCGGCGAATCCCTGGCCGTCTTTATTGCGCCGGCCGCCGAAATCAAGCTCGGGCTTATCGCCGACGCAGATGAAAAAGCTGGAGGTGGCGCTGTCCGGGCCATCCCTGGCCATCGAGATGGCGCCGTCGGTATGCTTAATGCCGGTGACTGAGGTTCTCTCGAGCGGGATCGCCGGAAATTCCTTATCCCCGGCAAGCTGGCCGCCTTGGATGACTTCGATCTTGATCTCATTTTTTGGCTGATTATCCATAGTCACCGTCCGGTGAAAGACCGAACCGTCGTAGAGCTTGTTGTCAACGTACTTCAAAAAATTGGCCGCCGTGATTGGAGCCTTGTCCCCAAAAATCTCAACAGTGATATCGCCCAACTCGGTTCTCATCAGGACCTTGGGATTCTGCGCGGGGTTTGCGATAGGAATGGCCATCAGCATAAGTGCCAATAACGGGAATATTCTTTTCATTTGGGACCTCCTTCGGCAATGTGTTAGGAAAGGCACTGCCTAGAGTTTATTAAAGAGGAACCCGCGCGTCAACCCGCCGATATTGCCCGCCGCCCGCAATATTCCTATAATGCAACTATGCCCGATAGCCATATCGAGGGCCAAAACCATACCCAAGACAGCCTGCGCCGCGGCTTCCCCATGGTGGAAGTGCGTGATGCAGAAGCACTTGAAGCGGAGCGCAATTTTCTACGTGAGACTGATGCCAGGCCTCATTTCTGGCAGCGCTGGAGGGGATATTGGACATTGACGGGCCCCGGTTGGGTCCAGAGCGCGTTGACACTCGGCGCGGGATCCGCCGGCTCAACCATCATGGCCGGCGCCCTTTACGGCTATAAACTTCTCTGGGTGCAGCCCGTGGCCATGTTTTTGGGCGTCGTCATGTTCGCCGCGATCGGCCATCAGCTTCTTGTTACCCGCGCCCGGCCCTACGACGTCTTTATGAAAAGACTTCACCCAAGCCTAGCTCTGCTTTGGGGAACCTGCGTCTTTCTGGCCTCGATCGTCTGGCAGTTCCCTCAATACTCGCTCGGGACGGCGGTGCTCAAAGATATTTTCGCGGTAGTCGGCCTTGCCGTCCCAAAAAGCATAATTGCCCTAGTCTTGCTCGTGCCGGGGACGGCGGTCTGCTGGAGTTACGGAGGTGGAAGCCGCCGGGCCATCCGTGTCTTTGAGAGAACCTTGAAATACCTCCTGTTGTTTATGGCCGCGGCATTCCTGCTCGTGCTCATCAAAACAGGCGTGAACTGGAAGGAAACATTCAAAGGCCTGTTCTCCTTTTATGTTCCGAAAAGCCGCGAAGGAACGACGATTGTCCTGGGCATGCTCGGCGCTGCTGTCGGCGTTAATATGACCTTTCTCTATCCTTATACGCTCCTGGCGCGCGGCTGGGGAAAAGAGCACCGGCGCCTCAAGAATTTCGATCTGGGCGTCTCGATGTTCTTCCCTTTTGTCCTGGCCACAGGCTTCGTCACGATGGCCTGCGCCAACACTCTGTACGTCCAAGGGATCAAGGTCCACGATGCGGTGGACGCCGCCCATGCCCTCCAGCCCCTGGTCGGGTTGACCATCGGCCGGGTCGTATTTTCGCTCGGCATTTTGAGCATGTGCTTCACGACACTCGTCATCGAGATGCTCATTTGCGGATTCGTCCTGAGCGAGATGTTCAATTTCGAGCTGCACGGCTGGAAGTACAAGGCCAGCACGATGCTGGCCAATATCGGCATCCTCGGAGCATTCACCAAGATGCCTTTTTGGCTCCCCGTCATCACTTCGTCCTTCAACCTGCTGATGATGCCGGTGACATACATCTGCTTTTTCATCCTCCAGAACAAAAAATGCTACCTGGGAACCGAGGCCAATCGCCTGCGCAAACTCAAAGGCGCCGTTTGGAATTTCTTCTTGATCCTGGCCATTCTGGCCGTCGCGGCGGGTGCGGCAGTCAAGATTATCTCCTTGTTCTAGGATTCCGCCGGGCCGCTATTCCGCCTTCAATTTCGATAAGCCGAGTCATATCGAAAGATTCTATTAAGCATGGTTCTCAATGACAATGTCATGCGATTTATTGCGTTTGTCTTAGATGAAAAGCCGCAGGACTTGACTTTCGCTTGCCTAGGATATTTAATTTCAGACAACAATCCCAATATGGAGGGCACAAGGATGAAGGCAAAAACAACTTATAGAAAAAGTTTTTTGATTCCTATCGTATTTGTCCTGTTCGTCGTCACCCTGTCGGCGAATTATTATTCGACCAAGCAGGACCCAGCGGCCATAATCAAGTTTGCGATCTCTTTTCCCCAGGAACGGTCAAAAACGCCTCTCGACGGGCGGATGCTGCTGATCATTTCTACGAACGACTCGAACGAGCCGCGGTTGCAGATCAATGACGGCGCGAACACTCAATTGATCTTCGGCGTGGATGTGGACAGCCTTCAGCCAGGACAGGAAGCCGTGATCGACGCCAGCGTTTTCGGCTACCCCTTGAAAAGCATCTCGGAAATTCCTGCCGGCGAATACTACGTTCAAGGGCTGCTCAACCGCTACGAAACCTTTCATCGCGCCGACGGCCACGCCGTCAAGCTGCCGATGGACCGAGGCGAGGGACAGAGATGGAACGCCAAGCCCGGAAATCTTTACAGCACGCCAAAGAAGGTCTCCTTCGACCCCAAGAAAAATGAACTGATCAAGGTCAGCCTCGACAAGAAAATCCCGCCCATTCCGCCGCCCCAGGATACGAAATACATCAAGCACGAAAGAATCCAGAGCAAGCTCCTGACCGAATTCTGGGGCCGGCCAATGGAGATCGGCGCTTGCGTCTTGCTGCCCGAAGGCTTCGATTCGCATCCCGAAGCACACTATCCGCTCATCATTTTTCACGGTCATTTCCCCTACACATTCGGCGGATTCCGCGAAACGCCGCCCGACGCGAACCTCAAGCCGGAATACAGTGAACGGTTCAGACTGGCAGGTTACAATAAGATCGAGCAAGAATACGCCTATCAATTCTACAAAGACTGGACGGGAAAAAATTTCCCTCGGGCTATCGTGATTGAGATCCAGCATGCCAACCCGTACTATGACGACTCCTATGCTGTCAACTCCGCCAACCTCGGGCCTTACGGCGATGCCATCGTCTATGAGCTCATTCCTTACATCGAGAAGAAATACCGCGGCCTCGGCAAAGGCTGGGCCCGGTTCTTGTACGGAGGATCGACGGGAGGCTGGGAGGCGCTGGCCGCGCAGATCTTCTATCCCGACGAGTTCAACGGCTGCTATGCGGCCTGCCCCGACCCCATCGATTTTCGCGCTTATACAATCGTCAATATCTACGATCACAAGAATGCCTATTATGTGGATAGTCAGTGGAAAAAGACGCCTCGGCCCGCGCTGCGCAATTATCTCGGTGAGGTCAGCTCCACTCTCGAACAGACGAACCACAGAGAGATGGTCATCGGCATGCACTCGCGGTCGGGCGACCAGTGGGACATCTGGCAGGCTGTGTTCGGGCCCGTTGGCGAGGACGGCTATCCTAAGCCGATCTGGAACAAGATGACGGGCGAAATCGACAAATCGGTGGCACAATACTGGAAAGACCACTACGACCTGTCGGCCATTCTTCAGCGCGACTGGAAGACGCTCGGTCCGAAGCTCCAGGGGAAAATCCATATCTATGTTGGCGACATGGACAATTATTATCTCAATAATGCCGTCTATCTCATAGAGGCTTTTCTGGAAAGCACCAAAGACCCGTATTATGCCGGCCAGGTGGATTACGGAGACAGGGCCGAGCACTGTTGGAACGGCGATCACACCCGGCCCAACGCTCTCTCGAGGCTGCGCTACCACCAGATGTATATCCCCAAGGCTGTGGAACGAATGATGAAGACCGCCCCGCTCGGCGCCGACCTCAAGAGCTGGAGATATTGATCGGGGTCAATGATCGGGGTCAAAGCTACTCATTACGCAAACGACAGCAGCCTCTTTCGGCCTCGCTGGAAAAGAGCATAGCCAGAATAGGAAAGACGGTCTTATGCGTAATGAGTAGCTTTGACCCCGGAGATTTCGCAACGAAATTTTGCTGCCGGATGTAATGTAAATATTGGCATATTTTTTTAAGCGATATAAGAAAAAGACGAATGTCAAATGGAGAGTCCGATCAATGAAAATCATTAGCCATCTTACCCGCGCGCTTTGTTCTCTTTCTTTTCTTATCGGCTTTAGCTTCACAAGCTTCGGGCAGGCGCCGACAAACAAGCCTGCCCAGGCACCAGAGAAAGACCGCGGACAGATTTTGACGGAAATCGGAGAGGCGCAGGTCGAATTCAATAAAGAGCCGAGTAACGCCGAGGCGCGATTCCGCCTGGCCAGGCTTCTCTACCAAACGGGAGATTTCGAGAACGCAAACTCGCTGCTTCAACTACTTCTTGATGGCGCGAAACCATCGAATGACATTTTGCTTTTGGCAGCGGACCTGGAATATCTCTTCGGCCGTTATGAGAATGCGGAAAACCTGCTCCAAAAAATCATCGCCTTAAATCCGGGAGACCTCCAGATCCAGGCCAGGGCTCAAGCGAAGCTTGTCTTCGCCTATTATCAATCGAACCAATACGCAAAGTCCGCCGATCTCTTCAAGGGGCTCGAGGGCAAGATCAAGCTGCCGGTGTGGGACCTAATGAAGGCTTTCGGCCGAGAACGGCCCTATCAGGTTGTCTGGCCCCAAGGGATCAATCTGGCGGAAACGCCGTTCGCTGTCACCGATCCCCTGCCGGTCATCTCCGTCGAGCTCGAAGGCCGGCCGATCCATGCGCTCATCGATACGGGAGCCGATGCCTTCATCCTCGACAATGAGATCGCCGCTTCCATGGGGATTAAACCCATCTCCTCGATGATGGGAACGTTTGCCGGCGGGAAGCAGGCTGAAGTCGGTTTTGCCAAGGCGGAGTCCCTCAAGCTCGGCGAGGTGGTCCTAAAGGCGGTCCCGGTCTCGCTCCTCCCCACGCAAAGATTTTCCAAGGGGTTTGCCGGCGGCAAGTACACGATCGGGGGAATCGTGGGAACAGGGGTGCTGAAGCAATTCCTATCGACGCTCGATTATGGGAGCGGCCGGCTGATCCTGCGACGGCCGGATGAAGAGGGCCGGCAGGCCATGATGCGAGCCGCGTCGGGCAAAACGGTCGTTGAAGTCCCGTTCGTCCTGGCCGCAACCCACTTCATGATGGCCCGAGGACGGCTGGACGACAAGGAAGGCCTGACTTTTTTCGTGGATTCGGGGCTGGCTAGCGAAGCGGCTTTCACGGCGCCGCTCCAAACGCTAAAATACGCCAGCATTCCCGTTCCAGAAACGAAGGTCCAGGAGGGCATCGGAGGAGGCGGCGGTGGAGGATTCGCTACGGGACAATTTCCCATCAAAAAGCTGGGGTTGGGCCCGCTTGTCCAGGAAAACCTGAAGGGCGACTATGGCAGCACTCCGCCCGAGAGCTATTGGCGGCTCGGATTCATCAATGACGGCATCATCAGCCATCAATTCCTGCGGAAATTCGCCTGGACGATCGATTTTGCCAGGATGAAGATGATTTTTGTGGCCGGTGGACGCTAAGGCTGAGACTGCTTATTCAAGCTTCAGTTTTTTTAATAGTGATTTAAACTTCGCCTCTGACCGCAGGCTACCTACCCCATCACGCGAAGCCGCGTGAAACAAGCCGCTCCCAAATGCGCGTTATTAAGATCCAAGCACATGCCCCCTCTGTTTGATTTCCTTTTCGATTGGTGTTATTCTTTTGCCAGGCAGTTGGATAGGGATATTTTCGTCATGCGGGTCTTAACAAACTTTTGACAACTCGGGGAGCGACTCTAAGGATAATGGAAAGTGGAAAGGAAGCAGGCCATGAAGCAAAAAACGGCTTTGGAATACCCGAAAAGCGATAAGTTCAAGGAAGCGATTTCTTGGGCCGTAAAGAGAGCCTTATTTGAATTGAAAGGCAAAACGAATCGTGCAATTTCAAAAGAATCAAAGGAACAAACCACGAAACATGTAAAAGAAAAAGATTTTTTTTCGTCCGACATCGAAAGGGCCTTGTCTCGCAGCCCTAGGATCACTAGGCGGCTAAAGGATTTGAGGGCCAAGTTGGCTGCGATTAGAGTCGCACAAAATGAACTAGCCCGGAAGGAGTTTTCGACCCATAGAAAAGAGGCCATCTTAAGAGGGGGTCTTAAGTTTATTGATAAAGTTTACCCGCAGACCAAGGCGCATTTGGAGGAATTCCAATCAAAGGCATTTCAGGATGAACTGAAAGAAATTCATTGCCTCGCGGCCAAACGTCAGGCGGCACTCGCGGAATACCGGCGTGATATTAAGCAGGCGATCCATAAATTCATGAATTAAGCGGGCGAACAATGAAACGGCACACGATCCTTTTTTTATTCACTGAAGAGAGATTTTAAAAAACCCCAAAATTGAAATTTCCTCAGGATTATGTTAATATTTCAAGAGGAATATTATGTCAGTAAAAATTAATGTTGAATATCAGCATGGCCTAACGATCTCGACTACAGCACGCCCAATTGATAAACTTCCAGATAATTGTCCGTTCTGTCATAAGGGGATAAAGCCCGTGTACAAAAGCGGATGGTTTAAATATCCCAAAATCCAAGCCGTATTTATGTGTCCTTTCGAAAGTTGTGGAAAATTTTTTATCTCTTATTACACTTCTTCAGTCGAGAGCAGCTCCGAAAAACCTAAAACGATATACAATTATATAAGAAGCGTTCCTTATGAAATTCAAAAAAAGGAATTTTCAGAAACAATAGAAAAAATTTCCCTTAATTTATGTAACATCTTCAATGAAGCGAAAGAAGCCGAAGAGAGAAGGCTTATGGAAATTTGCGGGCCTGGCTACAGAAAAGCTCTCGAATTTTTAATCAAGGATTATTTAATTAGGGAAAAAGGTGAAAAGTTTGAAGCCGTAGAAAATAAATCCCTCGGCAAATGTATCGCAGAGTTTATTGATGACAAGAGGATAAAAGATTGCGCGAAAAAAGTGACATGGTTAGGGAATGGCGAGATCTGCGAATTTAAAAAATGGCAGGATAAAGACCTATCAGATTTGAAAGCTCTGATTGACCTTACAGTAAAGTGGATTGAAAGCGAAACCTTGACGAGAAAAATCGTCGAAGAAAGGCCTGAAAAGGACGCAAACGGCTAATAAATTAGGTTCCTGAGTTTCACTCCAACTGGATATTCAAAATATCCCTTATCGTCGTCCAGAAAATGTTCAAGGCTATCTGAGGTCAAATTGATATTCGAGGCCAGCTTTTTCAATTGTTCCTCTGAGGAAGCCCGTAACACTCTCTGCTCTCAATTTCAAAAATACTTAACGCCGGATCTAAACGATAAGATTTTCTGTGCTTGAGTCATAGGCTTCCCTATGACCCTCTCCCCGTGTGCGCGGCGAATTTCCGAAATATCTGGAAAAGCCGCTTAAATAGCTTCTGGCGAAGCTCGGCATGCAAAATAAATAAGAGGCGGGATTAAACAAAAATGAAAAGTTGTTGAATTTTAATGGTTTATAGTGTTTAATATATTCATATCAAATCAGTTAAGCGAGATTCCTATCTGACGAGTTGATAATCATTGAAATTTTCTAAAGAGATTGATAGTAAATTCAGATTTGTGATTATTGCCTCAAAGAGAGCCAAACAGCTGCTTTACGGGGCGAAGCCAAAAATAAAGTCAAGGTTTAGAAACCTCATACGGATCGCTCAGGAAGAAATTGAGCAAGGTGTAATCAGCTTTGATATCGTCAGTTCAAAAAAAGAAGAAGCTCATGATGTCAAGGATGAGGTTTTAATCGGCCAAGAATTAAAGAACGAGGAAGGAGAGACCGAAGAGGAAGCAGAGAAGGTCGAATCGGAGAAGGACGAAGAAGGCTCTGAAGAAGAAGAGGAAGAAGAGTCGGACGATGATCTTGCTGATGAAGCTGAGGAAAAGTAGCTAGAGAGAGGTATTTTAAAGAACGTCCCCAATTTTCATTGACGTAGAAGCTTTCCTTTGCTATTATTATTTACACGGCGAGATTGAAGAGACATTTTCATTTGAAAGAGCAGGCAGGAATCACGCGGAATCAGGGAAAATTTCAATAAAATAAATTGTTTCCCTCCCTTATTAAAAGTCCAATACTATAAGGAAGCTAGAATGAATATTTATGTAGGCAATTTAGTGCGAGAGGCTACTGAAGAAGATTTGCGACATGCTTTTGAAGCCTTCGGGCAGGTTGGATCTGTTAAAATCATCAAAGATCAGTACACCGGCGATTCGAGGGGATTCGGATTTGTGGATATGCCAAACGGTCCCGAAGCCAAGTCCGCAATCTCCGGGCTTGATGGCAAAGATTTGAAGGGGCGCACTCTTAAGGTCAGCGAGGCCCGCCCTCGTAGTGACGACCGTGGGGGTGGATTTGGGGGGAGAAGACGCTTCTGATAAGCGGCGCTCGGACATTCAAGATCACAGTCAATTTATTCATTACAGCATATTTAGAGGTTGTTTGGTTTGCCCATTTGCACCTAAAAATTCGTAAACACACCTATTATTCCGATCAAAAGAAAGGAAGATTCTACCTGACAGTTAGTTGCCCAGCAATTCCGGTCTTGTCGTATTGAAAGATTGAATATGGCAGCCAATGATCATGGGATAAAAGTTTTCGACGAACCTGGAAGAGTTCGCTCTAATAGAAGTGATATCCAAATCATTTCGCTCGAGGAATCGGAGCGAACAACGGATCCCGTCAGAATCTACATGAAAGAAATGAGTAGAATTCCACTGCTGACAAGAAAAGAAGAAATCGTCCTAGCCAAGGAAATTGAAAGGGGAGAAGAGATAGTCATTAAAGCCCTTTCAAAAACACGGTTTATCCACAATGAAATTCTTTCACTGGAGAAACTGGATAAAGATGATGAAATCATCTTTGCCTTGTTCGATTCCATTGAAGAGGAATTCGCAAGAGGAATACTTGAGAAAAAAAACCAGAAGATTCTGGCCATAATCAATGAAACAAGAAAGTTAAGCACCGACTTAGAAAAAATTCCTGTATCAAAGAAATATGCGGTTGGACGCGGGCGTCTCATCGTTAATATGAGTCGTCTCATCAAGGGATTGAATATCCACTCTGCTTACAGAGAAAAAATTGCCGAGAGTCTCAATAAAAAGCTTAAGGTCATCGACAAATTAGAAACGAGTAAACAAGAATTGAATGCCTTTTTAACTAGCGCTAAGGGCAAGAAAGAAGGAGAGGAGCTGAAACTTAGAATCAAGAAAATCGACACGCTTCTGAGATCAAACAAGAAAGAGATCGGTTTTGATACGCAGAAATTAAGAAAGACATACCAAACCATCGCCAAAGGAAAGGAGATCTGCGATCGAGCGAAGAAAAAATTAGTCAACTCCAACTTGAGACTCGTGGTTTCCATAGCCAAGAAGTACAGCAACTACGGACTCCAGTTTCTTGATTTGATCCAGGAAGGAAACATAGGCTTGATGACAGCCGTGGATAGATTTGAATACCAAAGAGGGTATAAATTTTCAACTTATGCCCATTGGTGGATAAGACAGGCAATAACGCGCGCAATTGCTGACCAGGCAAGGACGATAAGGGTCCCGGTGCATATGATAGAAGTCATCAACAAACTAAATAGAGTGTCAAGAAACCTTTTCCAGGAAAAAGGAAGAGAACCAACAGATGAAGAGATTGCGAAAAAGATGGATTTGCCCGTCCATCAGGTGCATAAAATAATGAAAATTGCCCAAATGCCCCTTTCACTCGAGACCCCAATAGGAGAAGGAGAAAAAAGTCAGCTGAATGATTTTATCGAGGATAAGGATACCCTCTCGCCTGTCGATGAGGTCATCAATATGGATTTGAAAGAGAAAATTGAGGAAGCCTTGAATGTTCACACCGAGAGAGAAGCAAATATTTTAAAACTGAGATTTGGGTTGGGAAACGGCAACGAGCATACCCTAGAAGAAGTCGGACAGCAATACAAGGTTACGCGTGAGAGAATAAGGCAAATCCAAGAAAAAGCGATAAGAAAACTAAAGCATTCTAAATACAGTCGAAAACTAAAGTCCTTTTCTAAGTAGTTAATTCTATATCCTGGATTCAATTTTCATCGGTATTCCCGAGGTTGAGGATGCCGGGAAGGCGCTGGCAGGGCTGAAGGGTCAGTGAATTTTGAATTGCTTTATTAGCTCATACTTGAGAAAATTAAAACGCTTGGGCTCAAAAGACATTGATGTGAATTCACTCCCCACAGGAAAGACGGATGAGAAGAAAGAAATGCTCAAAAGCGGAAAAAAACACTTTATGTATTAAAGGAGGTAGCAATGAAAGAACTCGTAGAGTTGATTGCTAAATCATTAGTAGACAACCCGGACAAAGTGAAGGTTTCCCAATTAGACGGGCAACAGAGCTCAATCATTGAATTAGAGGTTGCTCCGGAAGATATGGGCAAGGTTATTGGAAAACAGGGAAGAAACGCTCAGGCTATCAGACTTATTCTCGGTGCTGCTGGAATGAAACTGAAAAAGAGAGTAAATCTTGAGATCGTAGAAAAAAGGTAATTTGGTCAGGATGGGAAAATGATTGTCTGTTGGCGTTGATTGTCGTTTGGCATGAGGGGAAAAAAGAGGAATCACCAAAAAAAGAAGCAAATCAATGACAAAAGAAAAAGAGAAAAGAGACAGAGAAAAAAAAGAAAAGGCGAGAAGAAAAAGAGAAAAAAGGGGGAAAGAGAAAAATAGAACTTCAAAGGATAAGAATTTCGTTTTCCGCTACGCCGGAAACCACCCAGATCTCCCCGTCCGGGCAAACAGAGAATGGAGAGAATCCTCTCCACCCATGGAACCGCGACCACGAGAGCTGGAGATATTAGTCTTTCAGTCCTGACAGGCGTTTTTTGGCGTCCCCGAACTCGGGGCGGTCGGGATCGGCATCCTTCCAAATAGCCAGGAATTTCCGGTATTGTTCCGACGCCTTTTTCTTGTCACCCTTCTGTTCGTACAGCTTCGCCAGCCGGTAGTGATAGAGGGGGTGGATAAGTGTCCGCTGCTCTCGTTTGGGATCGAACGTGATCAGCCGTTCATATTCGGCGATGGCCTTATCGATTTCTCCCTTCTTGACATAAGCGCGCGCTAAAATATCCTTTTGAAACGGAATATTATAGATGAACAGGATTTCCTGCCGCATAGCGGAAGGTTTCGCTTGGGGCGCGACGTTCTCGAGGGCGGAGACGGCATTATCGACGAATCCTCCGGCGATCAAAAACTCGCCCTGAAAACAATCGTAAAGGAAGGCGAATTGGGCTTGGTTGGCGGGACTGATTTTAGCCAAGAGCGGCTTCATTTCTGCCAGGCTCGTTTTGGCCGCATCGAGCCGACCTTGCTTGACGTCAGTCATTCCCAGAAAAAATAGATAATAGGCTTTAGCATCCGAGAACGAAGCCGGAACGCTTTTCGAAGTGAAATCGTACCAGCTCTTGAGCAGAATCCGGCTCTGCTCGAATTCTCCACGGTCGCCGCGGATCAGTCCCATCAATAATTCTGTGGCGGCTTTGCCCTCCGTATAACCCGTGGATCCTGCCAAGTCCACCAATTGCTGAAGGTCGGAGAGAGCCTGATTGAGGCGGCCAAGCCAGTAAAGGAAAAAGCTGTGATAGAACGATCCCGCCCCCTTCAATCCTAATGATGGGGCTCTGGCGATAAATTCGACCACACAGCTCATGGCATTCGTGTAGTCCTCTTTGAAGGCATAGACATAGGCCAGAGAAACAAAAGCCAGTATAAAATCAGGCTTTCGATCAAGCACTTCCTTATATTTGGCAATGGCCTCATCCAGGTTCCCCATGCGAAAGTATAGCTCCGCCATGGAATCGATCGGGTTGACATCGCCAGGCGAAGACTCTGCGTACCGCTTGAGATAATCGATCGCTTTGTCGTAATTGCCCAAGTCGGCGTATGCGTAGGCAATTACGTTCAGGGCAGAGCCATAGTTGGGGTCGAGGGCCAGCGCTTTATCAAATTCCGAAATTGCCAACTCGAGCTTATTTCGCCCCCTGTAGTAGGAACCCAGCTCAAAGTGCGCCTCTTTTTCCTTGGGGTACTTTTGAACGATTTCTTCGAGGATGAGCAATCGCTTCTCGGGATTTCTCTCGACCGCTCCGGCATAGGCCGCTTCGATATAGAGTCTCTCCTTCTCGGCAGCCTTTCCCGAGAGAACTTTCGCTTTTCCATAGGCCTCGACCCTGGCCCGCTGATCGCCGAGAGATTCCTGCGCTCGGGCCAGGTAAAGGTAGGCTTCCGCAAAATCGGCGTCGAGGGCGACGGCGTTCTCCAGAAGTTGCCGGGCCTGTTCATAATAGAACTTCTCAAAAGCTTCTTTTCCCTTGAGAAAGCTGTTATAGGCTTCCATGGAGGATGTCGGCACATCGGGCGCGCTGGGCTGAGCTGCTTGGATCTTGCGCTCGGATACGCCCACGCCTCGGGATATCTCTTTACTGAGCTCCCCGATCTGCTTTTCGAGGATGCTGCGAACGCCCTCTCCCCGGGAGCTGGCGCTCTTCAGGAGGGCCTTGGACTCGACATCCAGGACCTTGACATCTGTAGCGAACATGTTTTCGGCTTTGACGAAACTGCCCACAACGATCGTTTCTACGCCGTCTTTGCGGCAGAGCTCAAAGCCCGATTCCTTATCGATCGTTTCGGAGCCGGCCTTGCCCAACTGACGGAGGAGGTCGTCCATCCGTTCCCACGTCGTCACCCTGAGATATTTCGACTGCTCGAGGCTCGAGATGAGAAGATTCGGGATCGCCTTCTGCAGGTAGTCAAAGGCCTTATCGCCCGTCTGATTTTCGAAACTGATCACGGCGATCGAGCGCCTCTGCTCGGGACGGAGGCCGCTTTCCTTTTTAAAAAAAACGAGCCAGACGGCTATGGCGACGGCGAGCGCGGCCACGGCCAAAGCCGGAATGAGTATTTTCTTCGGGCCGAAGGTAACGGTGATCTGCCTGCCCGTGGTTGTCTTCCTTTTCGGAATGATGTGTTCAGTCGTAGGAACGCCCTGTTCGATTTTTTCGAGCTCCAACCGCAGGTCTTCGGCCGAGCGATACCGCTTGTCCCGATCTTTCTCCAAGCATCTCAGGATGACTCGGTCGAGGTCCTCGGGGATCTGCGCGTTGATTTCCTTGGGGTCCTTTGGCATCTCGCTCTTGTGCTTGACGCCGACCGTAAAAGGCGTGTCGCCCTCGAACGGCACGCGCCCCGTCAACATTTCATACAGTATGATCCCCAACGAATAGATGTCCGACCGCTCATCGACATCTTTCCCTTCCACATGCTCGGGACTCATGTACTCGGGCGTTCCGATCATCATGCCTGCGCCCGTGATGCCCTTGGCGTGCAGGGACCGGGCGATCCCGAAATCCATAATCTTGGCGTTTCCATCCTTGTCGATCATGATATTGCCTGGCTTAAGGTCCCGATGAACGACTCCCAGCCGGTGTGCCTCGGCCAGCCCGGCACAGACCTGCTTGGCGATGGAAATCGCTTTCCCGGTGCTGAGCGGCGCCGCCCTGTGGATGAAACTCTTCAGGTCCTCGCCCGGGACATATTCCATGGTGATGTAATAAATGCCCTTTTCCTCGTTGAAGTCATACATCCGGCAGACATTCCTGTGGGCGATCTCTCGGGCCAGTCGCAGCTCGTTCCGGAATCGCTCGACCGTTTTCTTGTCCGCGGCGATCTCTGATTTCACCAGCTTGAGGGCAACCTCCACGTCGATCTTTCTGTCAAATGCCCTATAGATCTTGCCCATCCCGCCTTTGCCGAGCTCTTCGATGATCTCGTACCGGCCGGCAAATAAGCTGCCCCTGGCCAATTCGATGATCGGAGCGACGAGGGTCTCGGTCTGGGTGATTAGGACTTTTTCGGAGGACACAATCTGTGTTCCGCACTTGCTGCAGAAAACGCTCCCGGTGGGATTCTTAGAATGACACTTGGGGCATTTCATAACGCGTTTTTGCCTTTTAAATCGTTACGCCGCCATAAATGATAGCCTTGTTTGCTTCCTCTTATTCAAGCTTCAGTTTCGCTGCTAATGCTTTAAACCTGGATTCTGAACGCAGGCTGTCCACCCGAGGATCGACCCTCAAGAAGGCCAGATAGCTGGCACGTTCCTCATACGCTTTATCCAGCAAATCCAGCGCCCGGTCTCTCTGGCCGAGCCCCAGGTAGAGGACCCCAAGGTCGTAAGAGGAGACATATCTATCTTTGGCATATTCGCTCAGCTTCGCCAGAACTTTTTCCGCTTCGCTGCGTTGGCCCGCGACGCCATAGGCATATCCGAGCTCGGCCAGGATATCCATGCTTTCAGGAGAAAGAGAAACCGCTCTCTTCAACTCGGTAAGTGCTTCTCCATACATCTTCTTTTGAATATAGGTTTCCCCAAGTCTCATATGAGCGACGGCATAGTTCGGGTCTAAATCGAGCGTCTTCCTGAATTGGTCGATCGCCTGATCGTATTGACGGGCGAAGTAATAGATCCATGCGACATTCGTGTTGATGATGATCGAAAGCGGATCGAGCTCGAGAGCCCGCTGAATTTCTTTCAAAGCCTCATCGGTCCGGCCAAGCTGGGCCTGGTGAAGACCGAACCAGTGGTGAGCCGTGGCATAATTCGGGCTGAGCTCGATGGCCCGCTGATATTCTTTCTCCGCGCCAACCCAGTCCCAATCATAGTATCTTTTCACAAAGGCCAGGGAATTATGAGCCTCGCCGAGGGCGTCATCGATTTCCAAGGCCTTGAGGGCCGCGGCTTTACCTTTGGGCATGGCCTCTTTGGGGGAAAGATAGCTATAGCGGCCGAGCAATGTATAGGAATCGGCCACGCCTGAATAGGCCGGGGCATATCCGGGATCGGATTCGATGGCTTTCTCAAAGTACTCAAGGCCTTTTAGCAAGCCTTCTTTTGTTCTCTTGTTCCAGTAGAACCGGCCCTTTAAATAGGCTTGGTAGGCCTCGGTATTGACCGTTGAGCGCCTGGCCAGCCGTTCTTTATCCGCTTTTGAAATTTTCAAACGCAATCGATCGGAAATTTCTTTCGCAATGTCCTCCTGCAGCGTGAATATATCGGCCAATTTCTGAGGATACTGATGGCTCCAGATGGCGCTGCCGTCCTTGGCATCGACAAGTTCGACGCTGATGGTTAAACCTCCTGCGAGCTTCTTAATTTTGCCTGTGAGAATGGCCCGGACATTGAGTTCGCTTCCCACTTTCATAGGATCGATGGCCAGTCCTTTGTAGCGGGCTACTGAGGAACTCGCAATTACTTTTTTAAGGCTGGGAAGTTCTTGAAGCCGGCTGATCAAGCTTTCGGTGATCCCATCGCCGAGATATTCGGTTTCCGGTATCGCTTCCAGATTCGCAAAGGGAAGGACGGCGATCGAGTCGATCGTTCCTTTGCGCCCGGGCAGCAGGAAGAGGACAGCGGCAATCACCGCGATGAGGAGAATCAGTCCGCCGGCATAAATGAATATCTTTTTCCATGCGATCTTGGCGAATCGTTCGGTCTTCTTTCTCTTTTCAGGAAGAATTCTCTCCGTCGTCGTCAGACCTTTTTCGACCTGGATCAGCTCGGACAATACTTCGGCGGCGCTCTGATACCTCTTCGCCCTGTCCTTCTCCATGCATTTCAAAATCACCCGGCTCAGGTCGTCGGGGATCTGAGCATTCAGCTCCTTGGGATCCTTCGGCAGTTGACTTGTCTGTTTCATGCCGATGCTGAAAGGCGTATCCCCCTCGAAAGGAACGCGGCCGGTCAGCATCTCATAGAGGATGATGCCCAAGGAATAGATGTCCGAACGCTGGTCGGTGTCCTTTCCCTCTACCTGTTCGGGGCTCATGTACTCGGGCGTCCCGATCATCACCCCTGAGCCCGTGATCCCCTTGGCCCTGGTCGTCCGGGCAATGCCGAAATCCATGATCCGGACGTTTCCCTCTTCATCGACCATGATGTTATGCGGTTTCAAATCCCTGTGGACGACGCCTAACCTATGAGCTTCGGCAAGTCCTTCGCAGATCTGTTTGGCGATGAAAACAGCTTTGCCGGGGCTGAGTTGGCCGACCTTTCGGATGAGCCTTTTTAAATCCTCTCCCGGCACATACTCCATGGTGATAAAATAGGCGCCTTCTTCTCGGCCGAGGTCGTGCATGCGGCAGACGTTTCGATGGCTGATCGTCCGGGCAAACTTCAGCTCATTCCGGAAGCGCTCGATCGTCTGCTGGTCGGCCGCGATTTCCGGGTTCAAGAGTTTGAGCGCTACCCGCTCTTTGATCTCCGTATCCAGGACCTTGTAAACTTTTCCCATCCCGCCCCGGCCGAGCTCTTCGACGACTTGATACCTCCGGGCAAACGTGGTGCCCGTGGTCAATTCTTTGATGGATGTTTGAAGAGTTGCCGTAGGCGGGAAAGCCGCGGCGCTATCTAAAGGTCGGATTTGTGTCCCGCACCTGCTGCAGAACAGGCCGTCGGAGGGATTCTCAGAACGACACTTGGGGCATTTCATTCCCGACAACCTTTTAGCTGTCTGCCAAAAGAATATCAACTCATGAAAAAAGAGTCAAATTAACAGACGGTTATATAGCGTATTTATACAGCTTCAGGCCGGCCGGGACTTTGGCTTTTTCTTTATAAATGTTCCAGTAATATTCCTTGGCCTCTCCGAGTTTTTGAAAGAGAGGATGCTTCTGGTCGGGCCGATGCGTGAGAAGGACGCGGCTTTCAGCGTCAACAAAGACGAACTCGAAACAGCGGTTGAGAATTCCCGCCGTCCCCACGCTACAGGCCGCCACCAGCTCACTCTTCTTCGCTCTCTCGAGCAACTCGCCGTACGTGATGTGCCGCTCCTCGACCTTGACGCCCATCTCTTTCAAGATGGCGACGATCCCTTGGATCGTGACCGAGGGAAGGATCAGATTGCTTTCCGGGATTTTGACGACCGTGCCCTCGCGGAAAGCGAACAGGCAGCAGGAGGAATCCCATTCCGTGATATTGCGCTCTTCGATTTTAGCCCGGGGATTATCATCCAGAAAAAGGGCGGAGGCCGCTTCCGGGCTGATCTTTTTGGCCGCGTCGACGGCTTTAACGCTCATCAAATAATTGACGCCAAGCTTGAGGCAGCCGGTCATATTGACTCCCACAGCCCGGACCATCTGGGGGACGACGACGCCGGTGAATGGCTCGCCCAGGTAACGATCATAACGCGAAACGGCGGCCCGGATGGCCGGCCGGTTGGGAAATGTGACGCCGATGGACTGTTCTTCATCCACAGTGTAAGGCCGCAGATATCCTTGAGCTCCTAGGACGGCCATCTCATCAAAAAAATTCCGGAGGGCCGGTTCTTTGAAGAAACGGTGAATCAAGACCTGCTCAAGCTCCTCCACGGACGGAACCCAATTCTGCTGGTCGCTGCTGAGATTGAAGGCAATGCCTCGTTGAAACCGTTCTAGGTTTTTATGCCAGTTGAGGAAAATGACTTCGAGTCCCCCTTGGGGATTTTTTTTGCAGAAAAAGCGGATCCCTTCGAACGCCAGAAAGAGGGCATAATGGACCGAACGGGAAACGGCGGGGATCTGCGAATCGATATCCAAAAGGTCATAGTGCTTTTCCGGAAGCATATACCGCATCTGCTTGGAAGCCCAATGAATCCCTTCGAACTTTGCCATTCCACCTCTCCTTATGAATGCATAATAAAAAACACGATGAAATAAGATCCAGATATCCCTTATATACCGGGGAAATTTTTGAAGTCAAGCGCAAGAAGATTTTCCAACAGCGGAGGAGAATCCTTTTTCTCGGCGGAGGCATTAGACCTGGTATCGGCTCGACGCATTTTTTCTCTGATTCTTGGCCGGGGAAAGAAGGCTTCATCCCCGTCGGCGCGGACACGGCGGAAGAATTAATTCTTCTTGAATTTCCGCCCGTCGGGGTCCGGCTTCTAGGCAATCCTTGGGATCGCAGCAGGTGTGACAGACACGTTTGGACGCCCCGAAGCCCAAGAGACCGATATCGGGAGTCAGAAATCCTTTTTTCACCGGTTCATCCTTCAACAGATCCGTGCTGAGATATTTCTTATTGTCGTCCGGAAGCACGGTCACTACTACAGCATCTTTGCCCAGTTTATTCTGAGCCTTCAGGGCCCCTAGGAAATTGGCTCCGGACGATATGCCGACGCCAAGCCCCAGTTCACGCGCCAGCTTCTGCGCCATGATGATGGCGTCCCCGTCGTCCACGCTGATGACTTCGTCCAAAAATGAAAGGTCGACGACCAGGGGAATGAACTCGTCGGAAATCCCCTGGATCCTGTGTTTTCCGACTTTATATCCCGTCGATAGCGTCGGCGAGTTGGCAGGCTCCAGAGGATGGACCTTGACCGTCGGCCGCTTTTGCCGGAGAAATTTCCCGACACCCATGACCGTCCCTCCTGTGCCCACGCCGGCGACAAAAGCGTCCGGATAAAGAGAACGGAAACGCAGCTGCCACCAGATCTCGGGACCCGTGGCTTCAAAATGGGCGGCGACATTGTCTTGGTTCGAAAACTGCCGGGGAAGGAACACGCGAGGGTTGTCCCGGGCCATCCGTTCCGCCCTCTCTATGCTGCCCAGAAAACCGCCGTTTTCCCGGCTTACCAGATAAATTTGGGCTCCCAAGCTACGAATCAAATCGATCCGTTCCCGGCTCATCCAGTCCGGCATGAAAAGCGCCACGGGATGACCCAGCGCCCGCCCGACGGCGGCGAATGAAATTCCGGAATTTCCGCTGGTCGCTTCTACAATCGTGTCGCCGGGTTTGAGATCGCCCCGCCGGTAGGCTTCCCGGATGATGTGCAATGCCATCCGGTCTTTTATGCTCCCGGTCTTGTTCAGGTGCTCGGCCTTCGCATAAAGGACACGCTTCTCTCCGCGGTAGGTAAAATGGATCGATAGAAGCGGCGTGTTACCGATCATGTAAGAAATGCCGCGGATCCTCTCCCCGATCAGCGAGCCTTCGCCCCCCGCTTTCTCGGGTTCGGAGAAAAAGGATTCATTGTTTTTTGAAGACATGCAAGGATTCCGCTTAATGATCAAGCCTTGTTACGAGAGGACTCCTCAATTTTATCGAATCGACGGGGGTTGTCAATGGGCACCGGGCGATGACGGCCGGCAATTGCGAGAACACAAACGACACCGCCGATTATGCCGAGCCGAAAGAAGTCCTCGGATTCCACTTAAAGAATCAGGGCTTTTTCCGCGAGTTCCAGAATCTGGACGACTTTCATATCGAGCTTATAGTGCTTGATCACATCATTGAGACCGTCCACACAGTTATGGCAGATCGTACAGACAAACTTGGCCCCCGTCGTCCGAAGCTGTTCGGCCTTGATCTTGGCTACTTCCATGCGGAGCGGCCGGTATTCGGCCATCGACAGCAACCCTCCGCCGCCGGTGCAACAAAAATTCTCGGTCCGGTTGGGAAACATCTCCCGAAAATCCGAACACACTCTCCGCAGGATCCAGCGGGGCTCCTCGGTGAGGCCTCCCGAACGGGCGATATTGCAGGAGTCATGAAACGTGACTGGCTCGGGATTCTTCGTAGTGTCAACACGAATTCGGCCTTCCCGGATATAGCGCAAGAGGGTGATTATCACAGACTCGCTGGGGAGCGTTTGCTCATAGTCCGCCCAATTGTAGCCTTCCCATCGTGTCGAGCGGTAGCCGTGGCCGCATTCGGAAATGACGATGCGCCTCGCCTGAAGCCTGGCCGCTGCTTCGTAGACGTTCCGGGCGAGATACGCTCCAAGGCTGTCGTCTCCCGAAAAAAGTCCGAAGTTGGTCTGGTCCCATCCAAACCGAGGCAGAGTCCATGTCTCCCCTGCCAGGTAAAAAATCTTGGCGGCATGGAAAAGAGAGCGCGGGTCGAACTTGATTTCCCGGGGATTTATAGCGTACATAAAATCGCAATTTTCCTTTTCCAGAGGAATCTTGAGGTCAGAGGTTCCAAGCTCGTCCTGAAGGTCCTGCTCCACCCACTTGAGCGTTTCCAAATAATCTTCTTCCGTGACAGCCATTTGGTTACCGGTCTCCCACTGATCGCGGTTGACATTGAATATCCCCTCCGGCACGATGCCCAGTTCGGTGAGGAGGCCCCGGGTGAACCGGACGAGCGCCGCTGTGTCCACCCCCATCGGACAGTTCAGTGTGCACCGCCGGCAGGCGCTGCATGTGCCGAAAACGATGTTTTTCAGCCTGTTGAGGTCTTCATCGGACTCCGGAGAACGGGCGTGAACCCACCATGGTGCGATGCGCCCGGTCCAATCCATTTTTCTTTTAAAGATCCTCCGGATCTGTTCGGCTTTATAAACAGGGGTCATGGTCGGGTCATGAGGCCGGGCTAGTGCATAATGACAAGCGTCCAAACACATCCCGCAATGCACGCAGCCCACCAGGGAAGCGGCCAGTGGCCGGGTCATCCGCTGGGCGAGCAGAGTCAAGAATTTTTGAACGTTCTGGGCCCCGGGCTCATAAAGCTTGAGCCGTCCGCCGGTCACGGAATCCAGCTTCTCTTCCCGCGCTCTAGCCTGGGAATTTGTCTCAAGAGGAGCATGGACGGCCTCAGGGACATCGCGTTTTTTCCGGCTCGTTCCCCTCCTTTTCTCTTTCATGATGCGGCCCCATCAGACGAGGTTTTTTTTCTGGGAGGCAGCACGCCTCGATGACCCAGAGTCTTTCCTAAAAAAATCCGGTTGAAGGGATAATACAAATAATGACAAATTTTGGAAAAAGGAACGTAAACGAGAAAGAACGCCGTCAGGCCGAAGAACAAGATCAACGGCCATTCCGCCCGACGATAATTATTTGGAACGGCCAGGACTCCGGCGGCAAAAAAGAAAATAATCAGAATCAGGGATAGGTAGTCGTCCGGCGTGCTGATGAACCTTATGGCGGGGTTGGTCAGGCGCCGGTTGAGGCGCATCAATCCGACCAGACACGCGGCTCCGATCAAAATCTGGAACAGATAAACCACAACCTTGACTTCGAAGATTTGTGGGAGGTAGGGAATGATAAATGTGGCGGCAATCGCAGCCGCCACGCCCGCGTGAAAGATGACGAACTGGATGTAAAAACCTGGCTTTTTGCGCGTGGATTCCATGGCCCAGGGCATGGCCACGTTGAGCAGAGAATAGACCATCCCCGCTTTTTCGCTTCCCTCGGCTAGAGTGCGCTCTTTGCGGTATTTGAACCGGAACAACCAGATGAGCCGAACGATATAGACCGCCGCCATAAACAGGAGAGCCGCAATCTGGACCTCATTCTCCAATATCTTTAGTGCAGGGCTCATGAAAATCCCACTTCCCGTCAGAGATTCAATTTCCTGATGCGGCGATCTCCCTTGCTCTCCTGGTCTTGGAGAGAGCATCGGAGGGAGTTCAGGGCAATCAAAAAATTAGGAGGTATTATATCAGAGGATTGGCCGCTGTCAATAAAACAGCGATCTGGAAAGTGCGATTAGCGATCTTTTCGTCCTCAAGACTCCAGCGCGTACGAAACAGCCGCTGCAGCATGAAGCCTGGTCGTATCAAACAACGGCACCGGGCTGTCTCCTTCTTTGACCAGCAGGCCGATCTCGGTGCATCCCAGGATGATGCCCTGAGCGCCCGCCCCGGCCAGGCGTTCCATGATCGTCACAAACTGCTGCCTGGATGCTTGGTTGATATGGCCGACACACAGCTCTTCATAAATTACTTTATGGACGATTTCGCGTTCGCCAAGGTCGGGCACGAGGACCTCCAAGCCGTGTTTTTGTGTCAATCTCCCTTTATAGAAGTCTTTTTCCATCGTAAAACGAGTGCCCAGCAATCCAATTCTCCTGAGACCCTGAGCTTGTATTATTCGGGCCGTTGCGTCGGCGATGTGAAGGAGGGGGATCCGGATATTTGATTCAATCTCTCCGGCGACTAGATGCATGGTATTGGTACATAAAACGATGAACTCTGCACCCGCCGTTTCCAAGCTCTTGGCAGCATGGCTTAATAGGCGAGCGGTTTCCTCCCATCTCTCCTGGTGCTGCAGGGCTTCGATCTCCGCAAAATCCACGGAATACAATATGCTCTTCGCGGAATGCAATCCACCGAGTCTGGCCTTGGTCGTTTCATTGATGATGCGGTAATACTCGGCCGAAGACTCCCAGCTCATTCCTCCGATGAGGCCAATGGTCTTCATGCTTCACTCCTTTCCGATGGTCTACGATATTTAGTATTTCACCAAAAGGCAATCGACATTCATTTTTTTACTCCTGGCGATCCTTCTGTTCAGGCAAGCCGCAAATTCTCAGCCAGATATGTTTGATTTCACGGGTCAGTGAATTATTCACGTATGCGGTGACTGGCATTCCCTGACTTACGGCTTTGGTGACGACTTCATCGAAGGGGATTTTTCCGAGAACAGGTATGGAGCGCTCCTCGCACCATTTTTCGATGCGGCAGGAGTGGGCGAGGTTAATATCATATTTATTGATACAGACCGCAGTCTCTATTCTGAAATGCTCAGCAACCCCAATAACTCGCTCCATGTCGTGGATTCCGGAAAGAGTCGGCTCCGTCACGATAAGGGCGATGTCAGACCCAGAAAGAGAAGCGATCACCGGGCAACCAGTGCCCGGCGGCCCATCGATAATGACGAGATCGAGGGCCTCTTTCTCGGCGATTTCATTAGCCTTTTTCCTGATTTCTGCCACAAACTTCCCCGAATTTTCTTCTCCGATACCTAGCCGGGCATGGACAAAAGGTCCATATTTGGTCCGGGAAACATACCATTTTCCCGAAACTCTCTTTTCCATTGCGATGGATTTGGTCGGACAGATGTATGAACAAACGCCACATCCCTCGCAGGATATCGGGTCTATGGAGATCTTTCCATCTTCTTCTTCGGAGATGGCTGAAAAGCGGCAGACATCCAAACAATTCCAGCATCCAGTGCACTTATCGGGATCAACACGGGCCTTTTTCCCTCCGGAGAATGAGTGTTCTTCCTGGATTTCAGGATGAAGTAGAAGATAAAGGTTAGCGGCGTCCACATCACAGTCGACCATGACTTTTTTTCGAGCCAGAGTGGCAAAGCAAGCCGAAAGCACGGTTTTGCCGGTCCCGCCCTTGCCGCTGATAATAACGAGTTGTTTCATCCTGCAGTCTTCTCAATCCTCTCGAAAATCTCAAAAAATTCTTGACGGTAAGCGGGAATGGCTTCGACCACCGGTATCCCTTCGGAGTACGCTGCGGCGATTTTTCGGTCAAAAGGAATGGTCATAAGAATCGCAATATTCTCTTTCAGGCAGTAGGCTTCCACATCTCGGTCGCCGAGGCCTGTTCGATTGATGATGACGCCAAGGGGAATTTTGAGTTGCCGCACAGTCTCCACAGCCAATCTAAGGTCATGGAGCCCGAACGGAGTGGGCTCTGTCACCAGAAGGCAGAAATCGCTCCCTTTTATCGCTTCAATCACCGGGCAAGACGTTCCGGGTGGGACGTCAATGATGACCGTTCGCTCTGTGTTTATGGATTTTTTTACAGCTCTGATAAGCGGCGGAGACATCGGCTGACCGATATCGAGCTTTCCATGGACGAACTGGAGGTTGCCCGCTGCGCCAGACTCCAGAACGCCGATTTTTTTCCCCACCTCTTTTATAGCCTTCTCGGGGCAGAGGAGGCTGCACCCGCCACAGCCATGGCAGAGCTCGGAAAAAACAAGGACTGTATTCTTGATAACAGCGATGGCATTGTAGGCGCAAACTTCCGCACATTTACCGCAGAACGTACACTTGGCTTCATCGACCTCTGGAACAGGGATAAAAACAGGAATGGTCCTGTCGATTGACGGATTGATAAAGAGATGAGCATTAGGTTCTTCGACATCGCAGTCAAGAATTTGCACGGGGCGCTTTCTCGCAAGAGAAAGAGCCAGGCTCACAGCGACGGTCGTCTTCCCCGTTCCTCCTTTACCACTGGCTACGGAGATAATCATTGAATCTGAATCCTTCTGCCCACGCCAATCCGGACAAAATCTTTCCCGTACTCCTCTTCGAACAATTTCCAGGCTTCATCGCCCGAGCAATGGCAGGATCCGACTTTTTTTACTCCTGCGTCCCTGAAGTGGGCGATAATTTCTCTTATTTCCTTCTTAGGAAATCCCGCCAGATGAAAACCGCCCAAAGCCAGGTGGATATCTTTGGCCATGAGCACTTTAACTCTGTCGATGATGTTGACGATTCTTGGATGGGCACATCCCGTCATCAGGATGAGTCCTTGCGGCGATTCCAGGACGAGAGACTGTTCTTTTATCCACCCTTGGATGACGCCTGTTGTGTAGGCGCCATCGCAAATTTTTCGAAAGCCATTGACTTCTACAAGACGGCCTCCGTTTTTTTTGACCTTTTCTTTGAAAGATGAAGCAAAAAAGTAAGGCACCCAAACCTCAATTCCAGGCTTCTCTTTAAGAAGGCCCTCCAGCCCGCCCGTATGGTCTTTGTGTTCGTGGGAAAGGACAACAACCTCCACAGAACGAGCGTCGATCTCCAATTTTTTCATATTGGAGAGGAGTATCTGACTGTCTTTTCCTGTATCAAAGAGCAGGGTTTTGCTTAAACCACTGATGAAGCAAGAAAAGCCCCAATCTGTCCGGAGATTTTTATCGTAAGGATTGTTGTCATAGACGATAGTGATCTCTAAAGGTTTGAGGAAATTCATAGACGCGACTCCGATGGCTGATGAAATAAAAATTATTATATAAATCATCGGCTTTTTCATGAGTTTTTACCTCACCTCGGCTAAAATTCAATCCGGGCGTGTCAGTCTGCTTGCGCCAATGCCTGCTCAAGATCATCTCTTAGGTCTTCAAAGCCTTCGCACCCGACGGAAAGCCGGATGAGGTCATCAGTAATTCCTGCCTTTTCCCTTTCTTCTCTGGAAACGCCAGCATGGGTCATACTGGCTGGATGTTGGATGAGGCTTTCGATCCCGCCCAATGAGACAGCCAGAGTGCAGAGCTTGACAGAGTTGATCATTCGCCGGCCGGCTTCAAAACCGCCTTTTAAGCCGAAGCAAAGCATGGAGCCGAAACCCGTCATCTGACGCTTGGCCAGAGCATGCTGAGGATGGCTTTCGAGTCCGGGATAATTGACCCATTTGACCTTGGGATGGCTCTCCAGATAGCGAGCCAATTTCACGGCATTCTCCTGGCTTTTCTCCATCCGTAAAGCCAGGCTCTTGACACCGCGCAATACAAGCCAGGCCTGGTGAGGATCCATCGTTCCACCCATCAACGTCAGCACCTTGTGAAGTTGCCGATGATGGTTTTCATCTTTGCTGACGATCATCCCACCCACGACATCGCTATGGCCGTTGAGGAATTTGGTCAGGCTGTGGACGACGATATCCGCTTGCAGGTCCAAAGGTTTTTGAATAATCGGGCTGGAAAAGGTGTTGTCGACGACGAGGAGGAGTTTCTTTTTTTTGGCCAGCCGGGCACACGCTTTGATATCTGTGAGAATCATGGTTGGGTTAGCTGGGGTTTCTATAAAGAGCAATTTTGTGTTCGGCCTGACGTGTTTTTCGATGTTTCTTATGTCGGAGGTATCCACGAAGTCGACTTCCACACCGAACCTTGAAAACTCATTCTCCAAGACCGTGCGTGAAGGGCCATAGACTGCCGCTGTGCTGATGAGATGGGATTTCTTATCAAGGAAGGTCATGTAGATCGTCGTGATAGCGGCCATCCCGGAGGCGGTGGCCAAGCCCCCGCAGCCGTTTTCGAGATGGGCCACGCAATCTTCCAGGGCTTTTGTGGTCGGGTTGCCAATGCGCGTATAGATATATCCTTTTTCTCTCTCTGCGAAAAGGGCAGCTCCCTGTTCCGCGCTCTTAAAGGCAAAAGTGGAAGACTGATAGATAGGAACCGAAACGCCGCCAAAAGCAGGGTCGGGCTCTTGCCCGGCATGGATGACACTGGTGAACGAGCTTTTGAATTTTGCGTCTTTCAAGACTTTTCCTCCTGGCTAAAAATTTATAATGAAGCGAAAATTATTTTCAGGCCTGTCCTTCATCCCTGACCGGGAATGATTCTTTATCGTCCGAATGGCTCGTCGGGCTAATCCCGGCGGCAAGTCCCGCCTGTGGAACAGGGAGGAGTCGAGCATCGCTCTTCCCGGCCGCAGCAGGTGGTCCCTGGAGGAGACGTCCTTCCACTCTTGACCGCGCCGGGCGTGGAAAAGACTTTTTTTAGATTCGCGCTTCCGCAATCGGAGCAGATAACAGTTGTGGTCTCATGAAGGGATCTGACGAAAATTTCGATGATCCTGCCGCACTTCAGACATTTGTATTCATAGATCGGCATTATTCTCTTTCCCCTTGTCCGGGCATCTCAACCTCCTCTCATTAATTATAAGATTCCATGAGATCCCTGTTTTCCCTCATCAGATCCCCGGCGAGCTCGTCCATCTTCATGTCTTTCCAGAAGGAAAGCTTATGGTGCGCTTCCAGATATTTTAAGGGAATCGGATGAGTCCCGATGACCACAGGCAGCCCATAATGGGTTTCGATAAATTCTTTGAACTGCCGGATGTGGGGGCAAGGTGGGTAGCCAACCACCAGCCCCGTTGCCAGGTGGATAACTTCAGCTCCGTTTCTCTTCATTTCAGCGGGCACATATTCGATATTCCCTCCCGGGCAGTCCCCGCAGTAAGAGTAGCCGACAATTTCGACCGGCTCGTCCTTGGGGTATCTCGAAAATCCCCCCACCCTTTCTCTGAGAGCGCGGAAGCATTTGCCTCCGCCGCACTCTTTATACCTTCCGCAGATGATGATTCCGATTCTTTTCATGGTGGTTAAGACTCCTTTTTTGGCGGAGTCGCATCCGCGATGATTTTGTCCACAATTTTCATAAAGGCCAAACTGGCTTCTGAACCAGGGAGGCTGGAGACAAAAGGCTTGCCGTCGTCTCCAGAAGTTACAATCCGGGGATCGAGCGGGATTTTACCCAGGAAGGGGACTCCCATCTCCAGGGCCACCCTTAATCCGCCGCCTTCTTTAAAAAGATCAATCTTCTTACCGCAGTGAGGACAGATGAGGCCGCTCATGTTTTCTATGATCCCGTAGATTTTCAAGTTAAGCTTCCGGGCAAAAACAACCGCTTTCCGTGAATCCATGAGCGAGACTTCCTGGGGGGTGGTGACGATAATGGCCCCTGTGGCGGGAATGAGCTGCGCTACAGAAAGGGGTTCATCGCCCGTTCCGGGAGGAGAGTCGACGACCAGCCAGTCAAGCTCCCCCCATTCCACATCGCTTAAAAACTGCTGGATGATCTTCATCTTCATCGGGCCCCTCCAGATAACGGGAAGGTCCGGGTCTTCAAGAAGAAAGGCCATGGAGACGAGCTTGAGATTGCCGTTGACCTCCACGGCTTTTATCCTCTGCGGGGCAATGTCAAGCCTTTTTTCCTCGACGCCCAGCATTTTAGGCAAGTTTGGGCCGTGGATGTCCACATCCAGCAGCCCCACCTTAAAATTCTTCATCGCCAGAGCAAGTGCCAGGTTGGCGGCCACCGTGCTCTTCCCCACTCCGCCCTTTCCGCTGAAAACGAGAAGCCGATTCTTGATTTTGGCCAAAACCTGGGAGAGCCTTATGTCTTCTTCTTTAGCGGCCATCCATGCACCTCAGTCAGATCGATATTTGAGAAGGACGTCTCTGATCTTTCCCCGCGCTCCAGTAATGACCTTGATCCCTGAAGCCTGAAGAGCGTTGAGAGCGTTAGGCCCGCAATCTCCGGTGATGACTGTCCCGACGTTTTTACTCGAAATAAGCTGGGCGGTTCGGATTCCTGCCCCCTGGGTTTCTTCCGCAGCGGGGTTTTCTAGTGCTTCAAATTTTAGAGTCCTGGGGTCGGCGATTAAAAAATAGCGCGCTCTCCCGAATCTTGGGTCGATTTCCGCTTCCAGGTCCTTTCCGGCTGCACTGAAGCAGAGCTTTTGACCTGACTGGATGGGACTCTCTTCCTCACAGTGTTGATGGCCCAGCCCCTGCTCCCCGCCGTGTCCGTGATTACATAAGTCCTGCCCTGCCTCGAGTTCGTTTTTTAAAAATTTTCCTATGATGTCATCGATCTGGCCCTGAACTCCAGTAATCGTCTCGATATTATTCTGAGCAAAAAGGTCTTGAGCCCGAGGGCCCATTCCGCCGGCGATAATGCAATGGACTTCCCTTTCTGCCAAATAGCCGGGAAGAAAACCAGGCTGATGGCCCGGGTTAGGGATTTCCTCTCTACCGATGATTTTTCCTTCTCTGATTTCAACGATGGTGTAGGAAGGACACCGGCCGAAATGAGACGAGACGAATCCGTTCTCTGTTGAAATGGCGACTTTCATGAATTACTCCTCTCTTTGTTATTCCCACTGAAAAAGAGCTAATTTTCCCCTAAAAATTACTTATTTTTCTTCTCGATCTCCTGGATTCTTTTTGAGATCAGGTCTATCTGCTGACGAAGAGCTGCAGACTGACGCTTCAATAGTTCGATCTCCCTAGGAGGAGAAAGCGGAGGATTATTTGTCTCAAAAGTGGGAGAAATTGGATTTTCAAACGGCACTTGATATCCCATTCTCCTTCCGGAGCCTCTTCCCCCGCTTTTGCCCATTCCCCGGCCCATACCGCTACCCATTCCCCTTCCCATTCCTCTGCCCATGCCGAAACCGGGCCCTATGGCTCCGCCTTCGCCCAAACCAAAATGAGAAGGGACATTGGGCTGAGCGATTGACTGGAATTTTCCCGCCTTATACTGCTCAACAGCTTCTTTAATGCTCCCCATAACCCCGACAATGACCTCGACTCCAGCCGCCTGGAGAGTTTGGAAGGCGTTTGGCCCACAACTTCCTGTAAGGAGAGCCTTGGCCCCCTTGTTGGCGATAAGCTGGGCCGATTGGATGCCCGCTCCACTGGCAGAGGAAATATTGGGATTTTCCACCGCTTCAAATTCCATGGTTTCGGTGTCAATAAAAAGGAAATAAGGGCATCTTCCAAACCTCGGGTCAACGGAAGCGCCGAAATCTGAGTTGGAGGCAGAAATTGCGATTTTCATCCGTTTTCTCCTTCGAGTTCTTTGATGCGCTTTTCGATCGCTGCGAGTTCATCCTCGGTCCTCTCTGCCTCTGCTTTGAGAAATTCGATCTCTTTTTCAGGCGTTATATCCGCCGCTCCCCAGGGGTCGTAAGGCGTAGGGTAGCCAGGCATAGGAAAGCCAGGCATCGGGGCGAATGGAAGCATGCCCCGTTGCCAGGCAAAATTCATCTGGGGCGTCGGCCATGTCCCATGGAGAAGGTATTGGGCACAGGGGCCAAGGCCGGACGGGCTTCTGCCCACCCAGCCAGGGGAAAACCCGAATCTCATCCAGCCGGGCAATCCGGTAAGCTGATACATCCTTCTATGTCTCATTTTGACTCCTTTTTTTGTTTTTTGAGCTCATCGAGCCTTTTTTGGATCTGGCCGAGTTGATCCTCCAGGATTTTAGCCTGCTCTTCAAGGAAGACGACTTCTTCATCCTGAGTGAAAGGCGGATAGGTAGACGGAGCAACCGAAGGATAAGGGTATCCCCAACACCGACCATAACCGGCCCGCCGGAGGCCGCGGCCCTTGCCAAATCCCAGGCCTCTGCCAAAGCCCCGGCCCAATCCGCGGCCGAAAAGGAAGCCTGCGGAAGGATTCATAAATCCTGGATAAGGGTAACCGGAACAATATCCCAGGCCACGGCCGCTTCTCGGGCTTAGTCCCCAGGGACCTGTTCTATCTCCCATTGGCATTTTTTGGTACCTCCTTTTTTAGAGATTTTTTGATTGACAGTTCTCACATAACCCTAGAAATTCAATGTTATGGTCCTTAATGACAAAATTGTATCTTTCAGCCAGGGCTTCTTCTGTTTTTTTCACCAGTTCCAGCTCTTCTTGCACAAAGTCACGGTAATTGATGATTTTGCCGCACCGGGTGCAGATGAGATGATGGTGGTGGTCTTTCTTGGAGTCCCCCTTGAGTTCATACCTGTTCTGGCCGTCACCGATGCTGACTCGGGTGATGATGCCCGTTCTGGCCAAAAGGTCAAGCGTCCGGTAAACAGTGGTCAGGCCGATCCCGGGATACATCTTGTAGAGGGATCCGTAAATTTCCTTGGCGCTAAGGTGTTTGTCGGTTTGGCTCAGAAGGCCCAGGATGACGTCCCGGGGCACGGTCCAGCGGGCCACATGTCCGCACATCCGGTGCTGCCATTTATACGGGCCTGGCATCGAACCTCCTCGAATTGATAATGATAATCATTTTCAATAATATGATAAGGCGTTTTTTTCTCTTTGTCAAGTTCCCAACGAAAATTTTTTTCGCCCTTGAGTTTGCTCCCATGCCGACCCTTCGCATCTCCTGAGCTTGACATTTTTTTCAGCGAGGATTATTTTGGACAAAATGTCAAAACTCACGCGATTCGGTGTCTCCCTGGAAACCAATCTTCTGGCCCAATTTGATGCCCTCATCGAGAAAATTGGATATAAAAGCCGCTCTGAAGCTATCCGCGATTTAATCAGGGAACGACTTGTTTCTGAAGAATGGAAAAAAGAGGATCAGGAAGTCATCGGAATCCTGAGCCTCGTTTATGATCATGCCAGTCGAGAGGTCACTGATCTTCTAACCCGAATTCAACACCGACACCTCGACGCAGTCATCTCCTCAACCCATGTCCATCTGGACGAGCACAATTGCCTTGAGGTAATCATTCTCAGAGGACAAAATGCTCTGGTCACAAAAATCGCCGACGAGCTCCTGAGCACAAAAAGCGTCAAGCACGGAAAGCTCATCAGGACAACTACAGGCCAAAACATCAGCTGAGTATCTTTTTCACCTTCCCCTTCAGCGATAAAAAGCTATAAAAAATTGACATTTTTCATTCATGGTGTTACTATTTATTAATTCGTAACACTATGAATGGCCAAGGAGAGTGCGAATGAACACCCGAAAAGCCGTCCTCATCCCGCTGATGGTCCTTGTTCTCATTTTCGCAACGATCCCAAGACGTGTTCTCCGCGAGGAGGTCAAAGAATCCAGAGATCAAGACAAAAAAGAAAAGGCCCTTTTCCGCGTTTCAGCCGACAAGAGTTATCAAGATCCGGTGATGAGTTGGAGGATATGGGCAATTTGAACGCTGATTACGGGATTCGTGCCGATCTCCCTGGAACCGGAGCGGGTGTCTCTCCTATGCCCAAACGGGCGGTCAAGCTCGGCTTGAGGGTCCACTCATGAAATACACGGGCAGGGACGTTCTCCTCGGCGGCTTGCTCGTCGCGCTGGCCATAGTCATTCCCATCCTGTTCCATGCTGTCGGTCTGGGAAGCGCCTTCCTGCCGATGTTCTATCCCATTCTCCTCGCTGGATTCTTAACGCCGGTCCCTGTCGCTTTGACTGTCGGGCTAGTTTCACCTTTGGCTTCGGCCCTCCTGACCGGAATGCCACCGCTTTTCCCGCCCGTAGCCTTTGTCATGATGGCCGAAGGGATCGTTTTGTCTGTCGTGCCATCCATTCTTTACAGGAAGCATAAAATCAACATCTGGCTGACGCTGGCAGTTGCCGTCATTCTGGAGAGAATCGTCTTACTCGCCGCTGTTATCCTTTCTGCTCTTTTCTTAGAGTTGCCTCGTCGCGTCCTGGGAATTTTTTCTCTCATTCACAGCCTTCCTGGAGTGATCCTGATTTTTATCATCGTTCCTCCTCTGGTGAACAAGCTTGAAAAAAGAATGAAAGCGCTAACCATGATCGAATGAAATTCGCGGGGAACGACATGAATAAGAGGGAATTTTTTGACTCTCTGGCCGTTGAATGGGATCGACGAATTCAGGACGACGAGGAGGAGTCGCAAAGAAGATTTCGAGAACTCGTTGAAGCCCTCCCCCCCAAAAGAGGCGATTGGGTCCTGGACGTAGGCTCAGGGACCGGAGTGCTCGTCCCATATCTGAGAGAGGCCACAGGAAAAAGAGGGAGAATTGTGGAACTGGATTTCTCGCTCGAAATGCTTCGGATGGCAAAGAAAAAACATTCAGAAGGACGCGTGAGCTTTCTTCAGGCCGATGCTCATGATCTTTGCTTGAAAGAGGATACGTTTGATGCCGTGATCTGTTTTTCCACGTTTCCCCATTTCCATAATCAAGCGAGCGTCCTTCGGGAGTTCCGTCGGGTGCTCAAATCAGGGGGACAGTTGAGCATCATCCACTTCATGAGTCGGGAGGAAATCAACGCGTTTCACGCCCGTGTCGTGGGCCCTGTACGGAAGGACATGCTCCCCGACCACGATGACATGGCCCGGTTGCTCACCCGTGCAGGATTCCGGGATATTTCCATCGAGGATAGACCCTCGTTCTATCACGCCCGAGCCAAAGCATGAGCCAGACGAGCACAAGCCCCGGCGCCGCGTCCCTGTCCCTTGGCCGACTTGACCCCCGGGTTAAGATTATCTTATTCGTCACGTTCTCTCTGGTGATCGCCTTCACGCCCGTTTCTCGCGGGCAACGGTTCGCTGCTTATTTTTTATTCCTAATGGCCATCGCCGCGCTGTTCCGACAGTCTCTCGCGCGCAGCATCAAGCAGATGGCGCTCCTTTGGCCATTTCTCCTCGGGCTCGGCCTGACGATTTTCCTTTTCGGCAAGGAACCCCCCGCTCAAAAACTCAACCTCTTTGTGACGCTGGGGATCAAGACGTTCCTCATCCTCGCGGCGCTCCAGCTTCTGCTCCTGACAACGGAGTTTTATCGGCTCCTCAACGCCATGGTATCACTCCGCGTCCCGAGCCTTGCCGTCGCTATTTTATCCTTCGCGCATCGTTACCTTTTCCTTTTCCGGGAAGAGGTCGGCCGGCTCCTGAAAGCCAAGGAATCGAGGACGTTCGGCCGAAAAAAGCTCCGCCGCGAAATCACCATCGTCTCTTATCTTGTGCCCGCGATCTTCACACGCAGCCTGCAGAGAAGCGAAAGGATCTATGCGGCTATGCTCTCCCGGGGGTGTGATGGGAGGACAATCCGCACCCTGGATGTTCTGGAATTCCAGAAAGCGGATATCTTTGTTGGTTGTCTTGCGATTTTTTTGCTCGCCGTGATTACGATCGTGTTTTAAGGAACGCCATTGAGAGAAAAAGTTCTTGAAGTGAAAGAGCTTTCGTTCGCGTACCCAGATCAAACGTGCGCCCTCCGGAGAGTCAGTTTCACCGTTTATCGGGGAGAAACACTGGCTATCATTGGGCCCAACGGCGCGGGAAAATCGACGTTGCTTCTTCATTTGAACGGTGTTCTTAAAGGTCAGGGGCAGGTTGAAGTCCTTTCTGAGCCTGTTTCCGGAAAGAACGTGAAGAAAATCCGGTCGAAAGTCGGCCTGGTTTTTCAGGATCCCGATGATCAGTTATTCATGCCGACGATTTTCGATGACGTCGCCTTCGGGCTCGTCCAACAGGAAAGACCGGCGGATGAAATCCGGGAAAGGGTGATGAGAATTTTGATGGCGCTCGGCCTTGAGGGTTTGGAGCGCAGATCGGCGGCCCATCTCAGTCTGGGCGAAAAAAAGAAGGCTGCTCTGGCCACCGTCCTTGTCCTCGAGCCGGAAATTCTCGTACTGGACGAACCCGCCTCCGGGCTTGACTCTGGGACACGAAGAGCCCTCATCGGGCTTCTCAAAAAATTCTCCATGACAAAAATCATTGCTTCGCATGACCTTGATCTCGTGGCCGAGATCGCCACTCGCGTGATCCTCATGGACGCGGGACAGGTGATCGCTCAGGACGATCCGGAGGAGATCCTGGGGAATCAGGACTTATTAGAGAGCCATCGCCTCGAGGTCCCCCTCTCCGTGGTCTTGAGGAGAACTCTGAAGAACATCCCCCTGTGACGGGAAGCGGGGACAGAGAGCCGATAAGCTTTTTCGCCTGACAGCAGCCGTGCCGGAGCTATTTGTCAATTGTTGGGGCCTGACTCCGTCAGATGATTCCCGTATATCCTCGATCAACCCAGCATCGAAATCAAAGACGATTTTTTTTCCTCGGTCTTCTCAACTTTCTCAGGTAGAATTTCTTGTTTTCATATTCGACTTCGATCAACTGATTTTCCTGGATTAGCTTGCGAACGACATCCCAATCAGCCCGAGCCTTCTCCAGAAACGCTCGGACCGCCTCTTCTCTCATAGGGTGCACGGACGTGATGCTAAGCAAATCCTCCTCGGCGTTTCCCGTGAAAGCAAAAGCGTCGCCCTCGTACCCGATAAGATATTCGGTCGAGATAGCTTTGCGTTGAAAAAGCTCGTAGGCTGCTGCGACAAACCTTTCATTCGCCGGCCGAGCCCAACTCTCAGCCGGAGGCCTTGTCGGAATCAGGATATAGCTTTTTTTGGCGCGCAGATTCCTGATGAATTCGGCGATCTTTTCCAATTCCTCAAGGGTATCATTCAGGCCTTGAATAAGCATCGTCTCTGTCGCTAAAAAGCCCTCAAAGTCGCGCGCAAAAGCCTCGATTCCCTCTAAAATTTTCTCCAACATCAAGGTCTTATGAGGTCTGTTGATCTTTCGCCATATCTCTTCACTTAACGCATCGATCTTCAAAGAAACCCAATCGGCCTTGTTCAGTTCGGCCTGCACGTCCTTGTTCCAGATCAGGGATGAGTTCGAGATCACGCCAATTCTGGACCCTAAAGCCTTAAGCCGTTCGATTTCTTGTCCGAGGTTCAAGTCCAGCGTCGGCTCACCATCTGGGACAAACGACAAGAAGTCAATCGGTTCTTTATTCCGGCCGGTCGCTTTGATTTTTTCGGCGACGGCCTGGAAAATTTCTTCCGGGCTGTAGAATATTTGACGTTCCGTCTGCAATTTTAGCGTTCTTCCAAGTTGACAGTAGACACAGGAATAACTGCAGATTTTTGGCGGGATGTTGTTGATCCCCAAACTGCGTCCCAAGCGCCTTGAGGGAATGGGTCCAAAAGCGATCATTTTGCTCACCTGAAAATATTATCCGGAATCATCATGATAACAAGATGGAAACTAAAGAGGGGCCTATTCATGGGATTTTCCTGCAAGACGGGCCAGGGTTTCATAAAGGACGGGGACGATGAAGAGTCGCAGCAGGATGGCGAAAAAGAATCCGCCGATATAAACCACCGCCAGTGGCCGGTGGAGCTCCGCCCCTGTCGTGACAATTAAAGCCATAGGAATGACACTTACGATCATCACCATATCGGTCATAAAAATAGGCTTGAATTTGGTCAGCGCTCCCTTTTCGACGGATTCTCTCAGCGAAAAGCCTTGCCGTCGATAATCGTTGATCTTGGCCACAAGGATGACATCATTCTGGACGCAGATGCCAAAAAGAGCGATGAGCCCGATCGTGGAGGACACGTTGATTGTCTGCCCGGCGATGAGAAGGCCCAGTATGCCTCCAATCAGAGTCGATGGGATGTTCATGATAATGAGGAGCGCCTGCCAGATGGAGCCGAACGAAGAAAAAAGGACGACAAAGATGATCATAATAACGATCGCCATAAGGAGCGTCAGGTGACGCAAGGCTCTCTGCTGGCTTTCGAACTGGCCTCCGAAGGACACAAAATAGCCCGGCGGCAACATCACCTGCTTGGAAATTTTCTGTTGGGCTTCTTCGACAAAGCTCCCAATGTCACGCTTGACCACGTTGCAGAGGATGATTTTTCGCCGCATCAGATTTTCACGGAAAATTGCCTGAGGCCCTTCGCTCCGCGACATGTCCGCCAGCTCCGAAAGGGGGATCCGTTCTCCGCTGGGGGCGCTGATCAAAAGATTTTTTATAGTTTCTTCGTCGTTTCGGTATTCCTCCGGGAGTCGGATAAGGACAGAGGTCACCCGGTCAGGCTCATAAACGTCCGTAGCTTCGATTCCTTTTAAAGCAGTTTCGATTGTCTCGGCCACCTGGCTGACAGAGATTCCAAAGAGAGCCAGCTTCTCTCTTTTTAATTGAATGACCAACTGCGGGACGCCGGTCGTCTGTTCAATCTGCAGGTCAGCCACTCCCCTGATTTCAGCCAAGGCATTCCTTATTTCCTCAATCTTTTCGTTAAGGATATCCAGCTCCTGGCCAAAAAGCTTCACCGAAAGCTGCCCTTCTGTGCCGGTCAACATTTCCGCAAGTTTGTTCGCGATCGGCTGTTCAAAAATGTAGGCTACTCCCGGCAGCTTATCCAGCTCCTGGCGCATCGCCTGGGTGACTTCTTTAAACCCTCGCTTTCTATTTTCCCGGGGCAGAAGTTCGATGTTGTAATGACTGTGATTGACAGGATGAAGGTGTTCCGATCCTTCCGCTGTTCCGGTCGTCCTGGTCACAGAAACGACTTCAGGGAAAGAAAGAAATGTCTTTTCGATGCGCGTGCCCATTTTCATGGATTCTTCAAGGGAAGTCTCAGGAAGCATCACCGTCGAGGCCATGATGGACCCCTCATCGAGAGGGGGAACAAATTCCTTTCCGAGGAAATTGTAGGCGACCGCTGCCGCCCCAATTAATATTAGAAATATGGTTATGAGAAGCCTCTTGTGCCGGAGAGCTTTCGTCAGGAGCACGTGATATTTTTTTTGCAAGAAATCGCTGACCGGGTTCCGTCTGTCCTTGATATGTTTCTCGGTCAGGAAGACAAAGGCTAAAATGGGCTGGAGGGTGATGTTGAGGAGCATCGCCCCAAAAAGGGCGGCGGCAACGGCAAACGCCGTGGGCCGAAACATGGCCCCTTCGAGACCTTGGAGAGTCAGCAGAGGAAGAAAAACGAGGATGATGATCAAACTGGCTGAGAATAGATACTTCCCCACTTCCTTGGCTGCTTCCGATATCAGGAAAAGCCGGGGCGCCTGGCCTTCTTTCTCTTTCAGCACGCGGAAGATGTTCTCCACCATGATGATCGAGCCATTGGCCATCTTCCCTATTCCGATGGCCAAGCCGCCGATGGACATGACGGTCAGTTTGATGCCGAAAATGTTCATCAGAATCAAAGCGATCAGAATCGAAAAGGGAATGGTCAGCGAAGCGATGAATGAGCTCCTCAGGTTCCACATAAAAAAGAGCATAACCAGGACAATAAAACAAATACCTTCCAGAATGGAAACTTCGACATGATGGATGGACTTCAGAATTAAAATCGACTGGTCGTAGAAGGGCTTGATCTTGATGTGTTGGGGAAGGTCCTTGGCGATTTGAGCGATGCCTTTTTTGAGATGGCTTATGGCTCGAAGCGTATCTCCTCCATACTGCTTTTCCACGGTGACAGAAACAGCTTCTTTGCCGTTGTGGCTGGCCGCATCGCGTCTAAATTTTCCTCCAATTTTCACCTCAGCCACGTCTTTCACGAAAACAGGAACGTTGTTACGCGAAGTGATGACCGTATTCTGGATGTGCTCCAGGGTTTCAATTCGGCCCATTCCTTTGATAAGGACTTCCTGAGCCCCCTTGGAGATGATTCCTCCAGAGAAATTCCTGTTGCTGTTTTCGATGGCGTCTTTAACTTCGCGAATCGTCAGATTATAGTTTTTCAACATCTCCGGCTTGAGGAAGACCTGAAACTGTTTCACAAAGCCGCCGAGGTTGATGATGAAGGATATTCCAGGAACTCCCTGGAGCCTGTACCGGATCGTCCAGTCTGCGATCGACCTGAGCTCCACAGGGTCCGCGCCGTCTCCAATCACGGCAAACTCGAAGACTTCTCCCATCCTCGAAGACACGGGGCCAAGGATGGGCTGGGTGGTGCCCAGTGGGAGACGCCCGGAGACGAGCTCGAGCTTGCTGGAGACAATTTGGCGAGCCAGGTAGATATCCGTGCCCCAGTCAAATTCTACCGTGACGACGGAATCGCCGGTGGCTGACTCCGACCTGACGCGCGTCACATGGGGTGCTCCGGAGAGCAAACTCTCCAGAGGAAAAGAAATCAACCTTTCTACATCCTCAGAAGCCATGCCCGGGTTTTCCGTGATGATCGTTACCAGAGGAGCGTTGAGGTCGGGATATATATCTTTAGGAATATTGAGGTAGACGAGGACGCCCCAGATAGAAACCAGAACGACGAGAAAAACAGTCAGCAATCGATGTTTCAGAGCGTAATCAATGATTCTATCGATCATGATGATTTCTCCTGGCTCAGTGGATGCCAGCTTTCTTCAAAATTTCATCATAGAGCTTTGATTTCAGCTGATAACTTCCCTTGGTCACGATATCATCTCCCTCGCTCAGTCCGCTGAGAATTTCAATGAATCCTTTCTCTTTTACCCCCGTTTCAATGGCCTGAGGAAAGAACTTACCTTCTCTTTTGATAAAAACGATCTTTTCGTCTTTATCATCCAAGACTGCGGATTCGGGGACAACCAAGCTGTCGCTTAAATGATTGAGATAGATTTTAATCGTGGCAAACATGCCAGGCTTCAGCTTATATCCCATATTCTCAACTTCGGTTCTGACAGTAATCGTGCGTGTGTCTTCTTTCAAAATATCGCTGACATAACAGATTTTCCCGACAAATGTTTCGCCCGGGTATGCCGGAACAGAAACTTCCACGTTTTGTCCAATCCTAATTTTCGCGATGTCTTTCTCATAGATTTCGGCATCCACCCAGAGGAGCCGGGGGTCCAATATGGTCATGATCTCCGAAGACTGATCGACCATAGCTCCCAGGACCGCGTTGTTCTGGACGATTTTTCCTGAAATGGGCGCGAAAAGGGTGATGACAGGATTAATCTGATGGGTTTCAGCTATGCCTTTGACCTGCTCTTCCGAAAAGCCTAAAACATGCAGTTTTTTCTCGGCGGCATCTAAGTTGGCTTGGGCGACTTTGAATCCCGCTTCCGTGGCCAAGGAATTTTTTTGAGCCCCGACTCCCCGGTCAAAGAGCTTTTTCTCCCGATCATAATTGCTCCTGGCGAGCTCAAAATCCGCCTTCGCTTTATAGAAGGCGGATTTGGCTTCACCGACTTCTTCGCTTTGAAGAGTGACCAGCGGCTGGCCGACTTTCACCCAATCACCTATTGTCACATGAATTTGGCCTATCCTGGCAGAGAACGCATAGCAGACGATGGCCTTTCTGCTTTGATGAGCGAGAATCTTTCCCATAGCTTCCAAGTGAGATCTCAGACCTTTAGTGGTAACTTTCGCTGTTTCTATCTCGACAACCTGCTTCTCGGCGTCGCTCAATTCGACGTGGTCAGAGATTTCCCAAGCTCTCTGATAATTTCTTCCGGCTCTTCGGCCAAAGCCTTTTCCCGGGAGCCTTCCTCGGCCGACGTCAGCAGCACGATTTTCTACCTCTCTCTTTGCTGACAGCGTTTCTTCTTGGACGCTTTCTGACTTCTGCGAAGATATATCGTTTCTTATGTTTTCTTTTTCGGGCGTTTTTGAGCACTGGAACTCAAAGATAGCAATGGAAATCATAAGAAAGAATAGAGAAATTTGTTTAATCATCGTTATCTCCTTTAAGGGTTTGGCCAACGGATTTTTCTAAGGCAGCTAAAGTGACGTCGTAGTTATAAAGAGCATCAGCATAAGACCTCCTGGCTTCGATCAAAGTCCGCCTGGCTTCGATTAGCTCTATCCCCCCTATTTCGCCTTCTTGATAACTGAAAAGATACATGTTATAGACTTCCTCCGCCTGAGCCAGCATTTCTTCTTCGAAGAGTTGGATCTGACTGGCTGCCGTGAGTGCATTCCTATAGGCTTCCTCAACCTCCAGGCTGATGGAGTTTTTCAAATGTTCTAACTCTCTTTTTAGGGATTCTATATAAGCTTCTGCTTCGGCGATCTGCCCTTTTTTAGGTTGCCAAAAAAACAGAGGAACCGGAAAGGAAAGAGTAAAATCCCATGTGGTTTTTTCTCCCTCAAGGCGGTGCCGGGAAAGTCCAAGTTCGAAATCCGGGAAATAGCTTAAGTAACCCTGCTTTTTCTTGTTAATTTCTTTTTCTAGAGAGATATTCAATTTCTTGACCTCGGGGCGAAAAGAAAAGGCCCTCTGTTTCAACTCCTCAAGCTCCATGGGGCTGAAGGTCTTTTTCAGCGTTCCCTTGATCTCCAGTGGCTCGAATTTTTTGCGCGCTAAAAGAAAATTCAGCAGGGCTTTGGCCAAGCTTTCCTCATTGGCGACAGTTTTCACTTCGTTGGCAGCTTTTAAAGCTTCCACTCGCGCTCTCAGAACTTCAACCTTGGCCACATCTCCCGCCCCATGCTTGAACTCTGCCTTTTGGAGAAAATCTTGAGCGAGTTCTAAGTTCTGTTGGGCATAACGGAGTTTCTCTTTTGCGAGAAGAAGGCCATAGAAGGCTTGTTTGACCTGATAAGCAACGGTCAGCTTTAAGAGGTCAATTTCGGACAAGAGTTCAAACGATTCCTGGGTGGCAATTTTTCCCCTTAACAGTCTTTTCCCGGGAAACTCAACCGTTTGGCTGAGGCCGAAATACGATTCATTGGATTCCTTAAAATTCAATAAGCTTGGCTGTAAATCTGAGTCATAGTCGAGGGATGGCTGGGGAAAAGCTTTCGCTTGACTAATTCGAGCCAGGGCCGCCCGATATTGCCCTAAGGAAGAGAGAATAAGAGGATTTTGCTCGAGGGCGACGGAGATGCATTGTTCGAGAGATAGGACTTCTTTTGCGCTTGCCTGATTAAAGAAGGAGTTTTCAAGTCCCAAGAGCATAATCAAGAAGAATGATATTTTTTTTAGGTCCATTTAGCCTCCTCGGAATTTTGTCAGAGAGATCCAAAGTTTTGAGGGGAGGTGAAGAGGCTAGCTTTGAGGAGGGGAGCGGCCGCAAGAAGAAATTAATAAGGTCTCTTTCAAATGGAATGAAAGAGAAATCTTGATGATGTCAATAAAAAAGAGTTCAGGAATCTGGAAGAAGTTAATTTGGCCCGTAGCGAATGTCGAGTTCAGGAAATTACAGGCGGGGCAATTATCTTTATGAAAGACAGTTTTTTCGGTATGAGCAAAATTGACCAGAAGAGTAACTATAAAAAAGACAAAGAGGAAAGTGATTGAAAGAAAGCTCTCCTTTTTGCCCCTCATTTTTTCTGCCGAGAAATATATTACAATATCTAAAGAAAGTCAATTTGGAGGGGAAGACCCCTTCCAACGGGCGCCGGGAAGACCCGGCCGCCCTGCCTCCCCTTCTCGGGCGGGGCATGAAACCCCGCCCTGCGACCAAGGGGGCGACTCCCCCTTGGAACCCTCTCGAGCGGTTCCCCGTGGCAAGCCACGGGGCATATGAACCGCTCGTCAATTTTAGCAATTCTCGGTTTGTCCGCCGGGAGAACCGACCAGAAGGAGATTTATTTTACATCGCCGCGCGGCCGGAAATATTCTTCCATCGTGATCAAGAGGGGAGATTTATGGGCCGGGACGGCTATTCAACACACCCCGGAAAAAGGAAAATTCTATAAAGACACCTGTGAAAGATGGAGAAGGCTGGTCTGCGACGGCTGCATTACTTCAAGCCTCGATGGACATTATGAATACGGCCTGGTCTGTTCCTGGGCTGACGCTCAAGAAATAAGAATAAATCCACCCGCCACGTTCACTTCAATTCTTTCTTCCAGAGTCCAAAATAGTCATTTGGGCCGATCAGGCAAGTTTCATCTTTTTAATAAGACGGGTTTTTACGGAATCGTTGATGAACAATGAAAATAGGATGTTAAAGCCGATAGCAAAAGCGGTCATTTGGAGCGGAATGCGCTGAAGAGCGCCGGGGATTCCAAGCGTTGAGATCATGATCCCGACAAGCATGTCGACTAGAATAACGCTCAACAGCATCCGGCTTGGCATTGAGCTCCAGAAATGACGCCGTTCCCTGACGACGAATATAGAGGTTACGGCTGAAAAGAAGAGAATTTCAAAGCTGAACGTTTGAACATGCGGATCGGACGGCGATAGATGCCAAATTTTTAATCCCATCCAAAGAAGAACCAAGGATTCCAAAACCATGAATATGCCAAGAACGGTCGAAACCTTGACGAAACTCGCGATGTTCCAAGTATCGGGCGATCTTGACCATCTGACATGATCCGTAGACAAGGAGATCTTCACAAAATCCGTCATCAACAGCAATAGCACCATGGCAAGAGCGGAAACCACAAAATCGCCGGTGATCAGAAAGACGCCGACGACAAAGGAAGACTTCAGGATTGTTCTCATGATTTTGTTGAGAACCCACGTGTTGATCCTTTGATAGACTTTCCGGCCGTTCTTGACCAGTTCGACGATGCCCGACAATCCCGCGCTCGTCAGGACGACACTGGCCGACGCTTTGGCAATGTCCGTGGCGTTGTTCACGGCGATCCCGACTTCGGCCTGCTTGAGGGCGGGGGCGTCGTTGACGCCGTCTCCCGTCATCCCCACAACATGCGTTCCAGCCTGAAGGCTTTGGACGATAAGATATTTATCTTCCGGATAGACTTCCGCGAAACCGGCACTTTGTTCCATCATCCTCAATGCCGCGGCGCGATCGGTCGTCATCAGGGCTTTCAAATCCGGCATGCGGGAGACGTTTTCTCCAATTCCGATGTCTCTAGCGACCTCTTGTGCTATCGGCAAGGCGTCGCCGGTCAACATCTTGATCGATATGCCTAGAGATTGAAGCTCTTGGATCAAGGCTTTCGAATCAGGCCTGGGGCGATCGCTGAGGGCGGCCAATCCGGCGACGGCCGGCTTCGAGTCTTCAATCAGGGCGACGGCCAACGTTTTATATCCTTTTTTCGAATAGCCCTCGATGCGGGCTTCCAAGTCCTTGAGCTCTTGCGATTCGAGACCGCAAACTCGGGCGATAACCGACACCGCTCCTTTCATGACGCGAAAAACCTTGTGATCGTGTCTGATCAGGGCTTCCGTTTTTCGCAAAAGGGGATCGAAAGGAACAAAGCTGTCCTGAATGTACGAGGAGCTCAGCAAATCCTTCTCCTTCGCAAGCTTGATGAATGCCAGGTCCAGAGGATCCTGGTTGGCTTCTTGCGAGGCGAGTGCGCCATACAGGATGACGTCCTTATCGGAAAACGGTTCTAAGGGGATGATGTGGGAAATGGACAATTCATTCAACGTCAGGGTCCCGGTTTTGTCCACGCACAAAACGTCCATGGTCGCGGCGTCCTCCGTCGCGCTCAATCGCGTGATCAGGACGTTTTTCCTGGCCAGTTCCCTGGCCCCGACGGCCATGCTCACGGTGAACATTACCGGCAGGGCGACGGGGATCGCCGACAATAGAAGCACCAGCATCAAGGGTAAAATTTCGAGGAGGGGGAAGCCCCGGATTATCGATATTCCCAGTGTCAAGCTCAAGAGGCCGCCGATAATCATGAGCAACCATTTCACAAGCTTGGCGACCACCTCTTCCATGTGAAGTTTGGGACGTGCGCTTTGAACAAGCTGCGTCGTCTTTCCATAATTTGTCGACGCGCCCGTTTGGATGATGACCCCTGTCCCCTCTCCTCGTTTAAGCACCGATCCCGCATATAAAAGGTCTCCGGTCTTCTTAGCCAGGGTCAGAGATTCTCCCGTCAAAGCGGATTGGTCCACGGAGACTGCGCCGTTTAGGATTTTCATGTCCGCGGGGATAAAATCTCCGGACCGGACTCTCAGGACATCTCCCGGAACCAATTCCCTGGCGGGAACGAGCGCCCACGCGCCGTCTCTGAGCGTCCTGGCTTGAATCTGGAGTTTTGTTTTCAATTCTTCGACCGCGCGGGAGGCGTTCTGCTCCTCCAAAAAGCTAATGATCGAATTCATGATCAGCAGTCCGCCGACGATATAGACATCCGCGTCCTTATGCAGAATCCACGACAGGACAATGATGAGCTCGAGCATCCAGGCAGTCAGGCCCCAAAACTTTTTGAGAAAGCTCCGGAGGGGATGAGCTTTTTTCTCGGGAACTTCGTTGGAGCCGAATCGCTGAAGTCGATGTTCGACGTCTGTTTTCTTTAATCCGGCGCTTAAATCCGTTGCCAAGCGTGTGAGGACATCGTCCGCCGTCATCCGCTCGTATTCTTGGGATTCAAGGTTCTTTGGAAGCGCCGTCGATTTGTTCATATTCAAGTCGATCGCAACCAGTTTATGATAAAATATCCTCCGTCTCAAGAAAATTGCTCAGCGGAGCTGGACTATGGTCCTCCGTTGAAGGATCGATTGAGATCGGACGAAGTTTTCCGCGAGGGGAATTCCTCCGGCTTTTCTCGGATAAAGACGATTCCCCTGGAACACTTGATTCTTTTCTTGCTGGAAAAATAAAAGAACGGCTCAGCATTTCAGCGGATGCCCAAATGCGGCGCCTGACTTGAAGCTTCTCAAAGAAGCGCTCCGCGAAGAAGGCAAAGTCAATTCTAGCCAATCCCCGTTTGCCGGAGAAGAACCAACCAGCAGGAGATTGATTTTCGACCGATATTTGATTAGTATTTATTTTCTTTGAGCGAATAAAGCGGACGAGAGGATAATGATGAGCGAATTGATCTATCTCGATAATGCGGCAACCTCCTACCCCAAGCCGGAAGAAGTCTATGTCTTCATGGACCACTTTTACCGAAAATTTGGAGTGAATCCGGGGCGCTCCGGTTACGACTTGTGCATGGAAGCCGGCGAGGTAGTGGAGGCCACGCGCAAAATGCTGACCCGATTCTTTAACGGACAGGACCCCAACAGGCTGTGCTTTTCATACAACTCCACGGATGCCCTGAATCTGATCATCTTCGGGATTCTCAAGGACAACGATCATGCCCTGACGACGACTCTCGAACACAACAGCGTCCTCAGACCTCTTTACCATCTTTTCCAAGACCGCGGCGTCAAGGTTGATTACATCCCGTTTGACCGGCAGGGTTTTGTGGATCCGGACGATTTTCGCAAAAAATTCAGGGACGACACGAAGCTCGTCATCGTGAATCACGCCTCCAATGTCATCGGGACCGTCCAGCCCATCGAAGCCATCGGCCGGTACTGCCGGGAACGAGGCATCCTATTTGTCATCGATGCCTCCCAATCGGCCGGAAAAATCCCCATTGATATCGAAAAATGCCATGTCGATATCGTGGCTTTTACCGGCCATAAATCGCTGATGGGGCCGACGGGCATAGGCGGCCTTTATGTGCGAGAAGGCGTAGAGATCCGGCTGACTCGGGCCGGGGGAACGGGCGTGCGCTCCAGCGTCCGCACTCATCTCGAGGAATACCCTTACAGGCTCGAATATGGAACGGTTAACGTTCTAGGCGTGGCCGGACTCCATGCCGGCCTTAAATGGGTCGAAGGCAAAGGTTTGAATAACATCTACGATCATGAGATGGAGCTCACCCGGCAGCTCGTGGATGGCCTGAAGTCTATCGATGGAGTGACTCTCTACTGCCAGGATGACCTTATCGACCATATCAGTGTGATGTGTTTTAATGTGGATGGGCTGGAAGCCCTTCATGTGGGGACTATGCTGGATGTTGACCACAACATCGCCAGCCGGACAGGTCTTCATTGCGCGCCGCTTATCCATGAGCAACTGGGAACAGACGCCATTCACGGCGCCGTCAGATTCGGAATCGGTCCCTTTAATACAGCCGAGCATATCCAAATCGCTATCGATGCCGTCCGAGAGATCGCTCGACTGAAAAAGTAATCTTTTTCCCCCCGTATAATTTTTTATTTTTGGCCGTCCCGCAAAGCGGCAGATCAACCGGGATGTGGTGTTGAACGTTTGATTTCAGACGCACCCATCCGGTTTGGGTAATCCCGCCAGCTTGCAGGCTCCTTTCGCCGGCCCTGAAGGGAAAAGCTCATAGATATGTTTCAGCGTGAATCCCGTCGTCTGGCAGATCTTCCTGACCATGGGCGCCAGTTGTTTTTCTAAATAATAGTCCCGGATATATTTGATGATCTTCCAATGCTCTTCGCTAAGACTATCAATCCCTTCCTCCTGCTTAGCCAAGAACTTAGCCACGTCCTCATCCCATTCTTCGGGACGGAGGAGAAAGCCTTCCTGGTTGAGTTCGATCTTTTTATCCTTGACTTCCAAGATAGACATGATGCTCCTCTTTCTATAACGCTGCGGAAACTTCTTACAGGCCGCCCCGCAAGAACATCCAGAACTTGTCGCCAAGCTCCTGGTATTTGTTAATGGCGGACCGGGCGAAGTCATTGGTGTATTTTGTCAGGTAGGCGTTCGGCTTGAAAGGCTCTGTGTCGGGGCTCTTGCTGTTTAGGAGCTCGAGATATTTTTTCTCGACCTGGGGAAGCTCGGCAAAGGCCAATTCTTCATATTCCCTGACAGTGTCTTCCATAATCTTCTGCGTGGATCCCCATTTGATCGTGGCTAACCGGTTGGCGCGCCGGAACGCCCAGGCTGCAGAATCCATCCGGAACCGGTGCTGGGCGCAAATCTCGAAGCTCGGCGGAAGCTCGGTCACTCCGGCGAAAATCGGAATGCGCGCGCTGAGGCCGGCATTGTCGAAGGCGAACCAGCAGACCGTGCCGACCGCAGGCGGCAGCCAGCTCCGGCATTGAAGGACGGTGGCATACGCACAGCCGCTGATGGCGATCGGCCGAAACATCGGAACGATCCCGGGCTTGATCGCCTGCAAGAGTTGAATCAATTCGCCCGACATCCAGGGCTGGGCCAGAGGGCTCTTGATCATCTCTGGAGGCGGCGGGGCCGCCCCTTCCACCGGAGCCGCGCCGGGCCGGCCCATCTGCCGCCGCGGAACCATCAGGTTCTTAGTCATATCGTACTCCGTGCCGGCATACGTTTCGCGGTACATTTTGAACATGTCGCGGACCGAGACCTTCTTATCCGGCTTGACCGAGAAAGGCAGTTCGGGCAAGTCCATTGTCAGCTTGAGCGAGGGCGCGAGCGTATTGAAGACATAGAATTCACGAATTGAATACGGCTTGCGGCCGCTCTTGGGTTCGAGCCCATAGACTTTCCAGAACTTGAACGGTTCGCCGCTCTTGGGGTCCCACCAGCCCATGTCCTGGGCGACCTTATAGATGTTATCCGAGGCCATGTATTGGTCGGGGTCTTTGAGGTTGATCTCGCCGATACGGGGGATATTCGCCGAGATGCCGATCTGGTCGTCGGGGATGCGGACCGCGGCCCAGACGCCGCCTTTCTCAAGAGGACCGGCGCCCATATACTCGCAATGCCAGACCTCTTTAGCGTCGGCGATCGTGATGCACTCGCCGCTATCGCCGTAGCCGTACTGTTTGATCGAGCTCGCCGCCGAGCTTGATCGCCTCCCGGGCCGTTTTGCACCGCTCGAGCATCAGCCGCTCGATTTCCTCAATCATGAACACGCCTTCTTGGTTGTAGAGCTCTCTGCGGCCGCCGAATGTCGTTTCGCCGATGGCCAGGCCAGCCTCATTCATGCAGGGGTAGGCCGTGTTCAAGAAGGCGAAGGTCTCCTCGACATCGGGGATTTCACCCTTTTGGATCATTCCTCTTAGGTCCGGCGGCGTTTCCGTATGCATTTTCCCGGAATAGATCTTTGTTTTGGAGCCCGCCGGGTGCTTGGCGTGGGGCACAATGTTGAGCCACATCCGATAATTGCCGTCGCAGGTGTGGGCGGTCATGACCGAGCCGTCCACCGAGGCCAGGCGGCCGACCTGAATGCTCGTGCAGCTATCGGGGTCGGCCTGCCCCTGCGGAAACGGTTGAAACTCTTCTTGGGGGCGCTGGGCATAAATTAACAAAAGCCCAGAGACCAGGATGACCGTCAGCAGGGCCAAACGGCCAAGCCAATTCTTACGGAATGCGATTTTCATAGGATAACTCCTTCTCATGGATGTTTTTTAATTATTTATAATGACCTGTAGCCTGTCAACCGTTTTTCTAGTCCAAGACTGGATCCCAAGTTCGTTTAAGAAGCAATGCGTCTCGATGAACGATTATTAGAAAAGAACGCCCGTCGAGAGTCTGCCGATCGGCTCGGGCTGGGCGGGCCAGGTCGGCGGCATCCACAATGCCATCGCCGCCTGGATGTGGGCAAAGAGGATTAAATAGGTCCTTGGCAAGACGCTATTTTTTCTCTTCTTTGATAGCCTTCAAGCCTTCGAGTCTCTCTTTATACTGTTTTTCGTTAACGATGGCGTACGTCTGGAGCTTATTCTGCTTTTCAAGCTCACCCAAATACCTGTTTCCTTGAAAAGTCGCCGGATTCAGCACCCAAGAATTGGGCTTGGAAAAGGTGAATATATAGTTGACAAGGAATTTGTCATACGGGAAGGTCCAGACCTCAGCTAAGTTGGCTCCGACGTCTTCACCGGACCGATCATCGACGACAGCGGCACCACCGCGGCCCGCGACGACCCGCATCGCCCAGGCATCATTCTGCTTATAATCAATCTGGGCCGGGCTCCCGTTCAGCAGATACACCCGAGCCCTGTCCGTGTTCCAAGGCTGCTTGAAATTCTCTTTCTTGAAATTCTTGGTGATATAGTCGATTCTGTTATCGAATTCCTGCTTGGACACCGGCGCCCGAACTTCCCAAAATAGCGCCTGAAATTCGAGCTTGGCCGCCGGAATCAGGCTTTTATACGCCGCGCGCTCGAAATCCTGCATGATGAAATAGTGCTGGGCGAACCAAGAGTCTTTGGATGGAGAAAACTGAATCCCACAGCCTGCCAAAAGAAAAACAATAAAAGCCAATACAGCCATTTTTTTAAAATGCATCGAAGCCTCCTCCCTGATGATCTTCATTATAAACCAAAATAGATCCGGAGGGACAGGGTTACGCCCATCGTGTTGAGGTTGATCTTGGCTTGTCTCGCATTTTTATTGTAGGGCTCGTCGGGCTTATTCTGCCAGATGAACATCTGTCCAAAATATTTGTCCAGGGCATCGGCATAGCTGTCATAGTACCACAACGGCCCGGACTCGCTGTAATTCTCCTGGGTCGTCTCATCAGAAACCCATCCCTCCGCTTCGTTCCATTCTCTTTTGCGCGCTGTATAAGTCTCTTTGTAGTCCCCGCTCCAGCCGCTAAAATCGGCGAGCCGGCCGAACAATTCCAGGCCGAGCGACACGTGGGACATCAGCTTGACCTCCAGGCCCAGCCCGCCGTTGAGCCCCCACGCGTTTTTTTTGTCTGGCTTCGCATTTTCGACCACATCGTCTTTTTCCGTGATCTCGTCCGAGGTATTATAAAAAATCGTGGAACTTGTCGAGAGGGTATTCGTGGCCTCATAGCCGAATGCATGGGTCAGCTTGGCAAAATAGTACGCGCCTCCGGCATAAGCATAAATATTGAAAGCGCCTGAAGGGAAATTCACATACAAGTTGAGCGTGACCGGCGTGGCCGTGATTTTGTACTCCCGCTGATAACTGACATTGTCTTCCATCGAATAGGTCCCGAACCAGACGCTGCCCTCCGTTTTATAATTGTGCCCATAATCGCTTTTGAGGTTGACGGAAAGATAGCCCGCGCCGACACCGATGCCGAAATTCTTGTTGATGTGATAGATCAATTCGGCGTTAAAATTGGGCGTCCGGGACAATTTTTTCCAGTTCACCCAAGTCTTCGTATAATCCGGATCGTTCTTCAATTCCTGGTAATAGGCATTCCTGGCCAGCCGCAAATTCTCCAGGTCTCCGCCTCCATCCAGGAAAAAGCCCATGCCGCCGCCGAGCTTCAGGCTGAAACCACGCCCGGAAGCCTGGGGCTGGGCGGCCTCTCCCCTCGTCGCTAAAAGTCCCAGCCAACAGACCACGAGGAAAACGATAATGACGAACCTTCGTCTATTCATTTTTTTCATATCCATGTCCTTTATTAAGTATTGCTCTGATGTTCTATGGGTTTTCGTATCACAAAGAAAACGAAAAAGCAAGGCAACGGCTGGCAACGACCTTCGGCCCGGCGCGTTCTCTCAGCGGTCTGCGCAGCTTTGGTCCGTTCGCTGCAGCTGGCTGACATCAAAGCCTTTTTGGGCGATGCGTTTGACAATGTCCTGGTAAAGGCCTTCATCCATTTTAGTCGTGCGGCAGAGGATCCATAGGTATTTTCGGTCGGGCGCACCCACGACGGCATAGCTGTAATCCTGGGCCAGGTCGATAATCCAGTAGTTTCCGCGAAAGGGCCAGAAAAATTGGACCTTGAGCTTAGCGTTATTGCTCCCTTCGACGATAAAGGCCTTGCCTTTCGCCACCGACATCTTGCCGGTCGGGCTGTCTTTTCGGCAGGAATTGATGACTCTGACATAGCCTTTGTCCGTGAGCCCGTATTCGGCTGTCGTGCAATGACAGCCTTTCTCAAAGCGTTGGGGGAAGGCGGCAATTTCATACCATTTTCCTACATATTTCTGGAGGTCTACGCTAGGCACAGTCTCCAGAGGCTGGGTTTGGGCCGAAGACCTCGCCAAGCCGACGAGAAACAACACAACACAATACACACCTATGAACTTCATGCGCCTATTATCTCAAGAAGCGGCCGCCTTGACAATCCCTCCCCGGCCGGATATAAATCCCGGAGAAGCAATGCCGTGAAATACACGAAAGACCATCCCTTGAAAATTCTCTTCGTCTGCTTCGCCAATATGTGCCGGAGCCCCATAGCCGAGGTCATCGTTAAGAAGCGGCTGGGCGCAGCCGTCTATGTCGAAAGCGCGGGAATCGCGCCCCACGGAAACACGCCCTCTACTGAAGCCGTCGAGACCGTCCGTTCACTCTATGAGGTCGACATTTCCGGGCACCGGCCCAGGCACGTCGGCGAAGCCGATCTGAGCCGGTTCGATTACATCCTGGCCATGGATTCTTCGGTCTTCATGAGGCTTCAAGAGATGAGCGCGATTCCCAAAGACAAGTTGTTTGCCTGGGAAATCGACGACCCCTGCGGCAGAGGGATGGAGGCTTACAGGTTGGCCGCCCGAAACATCGAGTCCCATATCGAGCGATTTCTCCTTAACAGGGACATCGAAAGCCGGTATACTTCCCCATCGCGATCAAAAATCAAGCGCTAGGTCCTGCGATGACGGCTCGACCGCACAAGCCTCGTTATCGCTATAAAAGAAATCGCCGGCGGCGGAGAGGAGTATGGCATGGCCCTTGACCTGACAAAAATCCGAACCCAATTTCCCGCCCTGCACCAGCGGGGCATCTTTTTCGATAATCCCGGAGGCACTCAGGCCGCAAAAAACTGCTTAGACCGCATGTTGGATTACCTCATCGAGTCCAATGCCAACCACGACGGCGTCTTTCAAACGAGCCGTGAATCCGATGAGCTAATCGCCAAATCCCGGGCGGCGATGGCCGACTTTCTCAACGCCTCCCGTCCGGAAGAGATTGTCTTCGGCCAGAACATGACCAGCCTGACCTTTCATCTCAGCCGGTCGCTGGCCCGCCGGCTAAATCCAGGGGACGAAATTATCGTCACGCGTCTCGACCATGATGCCAACATCACCCCTTGGACGCTCATCGCCGAAGAGCGCGGCTGCAAGGTCCACTGGACAGATTTCCATCCCGAGAACGGCACGCTCGACCTCGAGGGCCTGAAAAAAGCGCTCGAGAGGAAGCCTCGGCTGGTGGCCGTTGGCTATGCTTCAAACTCTCTGGGAACAATCAATCCGGTCGCCCAAATCGTTCAAATGGCCCATCAGGCAGGCGCACTTGTGTTTATCGACGCCGTCCACTATGCGCCGCACGGGTTGATCGATGTCCGCCGGCTGGGCTGCGATTTCCTGGTATGCTCGGCCTACAAATTCTTCGGCCCCCACCTCGGAATTCTCTTCGGGCGCCATGAGCTGCTCGAGGAGCTCTTCGCTTACAAGATCCGGCCTTCGCCCGACAACCTGCCCTGGAAATTCGAGACCGGCACCCAAAACCATGAAGGCATCGCAGGCCTGTTCGGCACCCTGGAATATTTGGAATGGCTGGGCACGCATTATGGAAAAGATTTTGCCAGCGAGCTGGCGAAAAATTACCAAGGCCGCGCCCTGCATCTCAAGCAGGCCATGGCCGCCATCCGGGATTACGAATTCGGGCTCAGCCGGGCCATTCTCAAAATCCTCAAAGAAACCCCAGGACTTAAAATCTACGGATTGACGGACGCCGACCGCCTGGCCGATCGCGTTCCCACGTTTTCCTTCCGGCTGGACAAGTGGAGTCCGCGCCAGACCGCGGCCAAGCTTGACCAAGAAGGCATCTACGTCAGGGACGGCAATTATTATGCGCTCGAGGTCACCAAGGCGCTGGGCGTTGAAGAAACAGGCGGCATGGTCAGGGTTGGGGCGGTCCACTATAACACGCTGGAAGAGATCGAAAGGTTCGGAAAAGCCTTGGCCAAGATTGCTCGAAGCTAAAATGTCTGAAGACTCTCGTCATGGACCCTCCGGCAGACGGCAGTTCATGAAAAACCTGGCCGCCGGAGCGCTGGCTGTTGCCGCCCGGCTGCCCCAATCCGCCCTCCAAGCTCCCGTGCCAAATGAACGCACAAAAAAAGGCGATATGTTCTACCGCCGACTAGGCCGGACGGGCTTCCTGATCTCGGAGATCTCGCTTGGCGGCAGCCCTCTCCCCGACTGGCCTCTTTTTCTGCAGATCATCGAACGGGGCGTCAATTACATCGACACATCCCACACCTACAATAACGGCAACAGCGAGCGCCAGATCGGCCGCCTGTTCAAAGAGATCGGACGGGACAAAGTCTATGTCTCAACGAAATTTCACGTCGAGGGCAGGTACACCGAGAGGTCCATCATCATGTCCGTCGAAGGCAGCCTCCGCCGGCTGGGGACGGATGTCATCGACGTTCTGGCGATTCACGGGGCGGAAAACGAGGCCGACCTCACGGACGACCGAGTGCTCGGCGCTTTTGAGAAGCTCAAGAAGGATGGAAAATACAAATTCCGCGGCCTGTCCTGCCACACCAACCACAACCGCGTGATCAAGACGGCCGTCGAAAGCGGCCATTACGACATGGTCCAACTGGGCTACAATGCCTTCGACATCCAGGAGGCGGAAACGAACGTTAAAACATACAAAGATTATCTCGGGCAAAGCGGCACCCGAGATCTTATCGCCCTGGCCAAGTCCAAGGATGTGGGCGTCACCGCCATGAAGACGCTGAAAGTGGGAGGCAGGCGCCAGGACTTGGAAAAATATAAAACAGGGACGACATCCATCTTTCAGGCCATGCTGAAATGGGTCCTGGACAACAAGGACTTGACCGCAGTTGTCACCGAAATCTTGAACTATGATCAACTCAAGGAGGACCTGGGCGTTGTCGGCAGCCCGATTTCCGCAGCCGAGAGGAGAACTCTCTACCAATATGTGGCCGAAAATGCCGGGGACTACTGCCACATGTGCGGGACCTGTCAAAAGACATGTCCTTCCGGAATCAGGACGACCGACATTCTGAGATACCTGGCCTATGCAGAGGGCTACGGAAAGGTCGCCTCAGCAAAAGCGAAATATGCTCGATTAGGGCAAGAGCGCACGTCTTTGTCGTGCCGGAATTGCGGGACATGCGATCAGACCTGCCCGTATGGTGTCGCTGTCCATGAAAAGATTGCCGAAGCCCATCGGATTCTCAGCGGCTAATACAAACGCATTTAACATGGCTGCATTGTCATCGCGAGCGCAGTGTAGCGAACCGACAAGACTCCTTCTCCTTCGCTCATCCTTGGAGAGGGACTCATAGAATTCTTCGAGGAGGCTTTCCATGTCCGACAAAATTAAAAGAATTCTGATTCCGGCCTTGGTCTCGATATTTCTCTTCTCTTCCGTCCGCCTTCAGGCCGGACCTCCAAAATTCGATCGCGTTCTCTACGGCGTCTCGTATTACTGGGAGTACATGCCGTACGAACGGCTCGAGAAGGATGTCCAGATGATGGAAAAAGCCGGCATCAACCTCGTCCGGCTGGGCGAATCGACGTGGGGCGTCATGGAGCCAAGCGACGGCAAATTCGATTTCGACTGGCTCGAGCGAGTCATCGACCGGCTCCACAAGGCCGGCATCAAGGTCATTCTAGGCACACCAACATATTCCATTCCAACCTGGCTCTTCAAAAAACATCCGGAAATCCAGGTCAAGCCCATTAACCAGCCCAGGTACGCGTATGGGCTGCGCCAGATGACCGACCTCACCCATCCCACCTACCGGCGCTATGCAGAACGCATTATCCGGAAGCTTGTCTCCCGCTTCAAAGACCATCCGGCCATTATCGGCTATCAATTGGACAACGAGACGCACCCGTCCGGCACGGCGGATACCCATGTCCAGCGTCAGTTCGCCGAGGAGCTCAAGAATAAATTCAAAACGGCCGCTGACCTCAATAAAGCCTGGGGCTTGAATTACTGGGGGCAGAACATCGCCTCGTTCGATGACCTGCCGCCCCGCGACGGCATCCTCAACCCCGGCTACAAGCTGGAATGGGAACGCTTTCAACAGAAGATTGCCGCGGATTTTTTGGGCTGGCAGGCGGCCATCATCCGTGAGCTCAAGCGGCCCGACCAATTCATCACCCATGATTTCGCCGGGATTCCGACGGATGTCGACCTTTACGAAATCACCAAAGCCCTCGATATCCCAGCCGTCAATATCTACCACGGCACGCAGGACAGCCTCACCGGCGAAGAGATCGCTTATTTGGGCGCCTTTGTCCGCTCGCTCCAACAAAGCAACTACCTTGTCACGGAGACAAACGCTCAGACAACCGGCTGGAGCTCGGAATATCAGTTCCCGCCTTACGACGGCCAGCTCCGCCTCGCCGCTTTTGCCAATGTCGCCAGCGGCGCCAGCCTCGTCGGCTACTGGCACTGGCATTCGCTCCATTACGGCCAGGAAACCTACTGGAAGGGCGTTCTGGCCCACGACCTCGAGCCGAACAGGATTTATGGGGAGTTCACCCGTATCGCCCAGGACCTCAAGAAAGCCGGGCCGGATCTTGTCAATCTAAAAAAGAAGAATAAGGTGGCCATTCTCCATAGCCTGGATTCCATCAACGGCCTGAATTTCATGCCGTTCGATAAAAACACGAGTTACCACACAATCCTGGGCCAGTTCTTCAGGACATTGTATGACCTGGATGTGGAAGCCGACTTTGTCTTTCCGCAAAACCCGAATTTCGAGAACTACAGCTTGATTATCGTGCCTCCGCTTTATATCGCAAGCGACGAGTTGCTCAACCGCCTGGCGGCCTATGTAAAAAACGGCGGCCACATTCTCATGGCGTTTAAGAGCGGGTTCTGCAATGAATATTCGACGGTTCGCTGGGCACTGGCGCCCGGACCTTTGCGAGAGGCGGCCGGCTTTTATTACCAGGAATTTTCAAACCTGACCAAGCCGCTTGCCCTTAAGGAAGATCCTTTTAAGGCCGGGCCGGAGAACCAGGTCTCGGTCTGGGCAGAATTCATCATACCGGAAAAAGCCAAACCCTTGGCTTACTATGACCACCCCTTCTTTGGCAAATATCCGGCCGTCACTAGAAATACGTATGGTAAAGGAACGCTCACGTATGAAGGCACGAAGCTTTCCGATAAGCTCCAGGAAAAGCTCATGCGGGAGATACTGAAGATTGCAGGCATTCCCCTGATGGACCGCAGCCTCCCTGCCCCGTTGAAAGTCAAACATGCGGAGTCCGCCGCCGGGGAGTCGCTCCTTTTCTATTTCAACTTTTCCGGCCAGCCTCAGACGTTCATATATGCTTATGAAAACGGCATCGATATTCTGACAGGCCAGCCGATCAAAAAAGCCCAGAAGATAACGTTGGCCCCGTGGGATCTTATCATCGTCAAGGTTCGCTAAAAGCTGGTGCTTCCGAGCGAAATTTATTCGTAGGCTTCAAAAAAAATTTGGTCCATGGTCGTTTCTGATGGCAGCTATTTTTAATTTGCCGAGCTGCATTGTTGTTAGCCTTTAAACTGCGCCATCCAACGCGGCGGCGCAGGGGACGCTATTAGCAGTTCGTTTAAGCCGATTGTTGGCCTAATCTAACTTTTTCTTCGCCGGTCGGACTTGGTAAAGTTCCTGATCCTCTCTTACAAGGTGCGCGCGTTCTGTGGTTGCCTTCTCAAAGATCAAGGTTGCATTTGGAAAAAGTTCGGTAGTTTCAGCCTTTAAATATCGTGCTGCCATTCGGCAATATTCTGGCTCTATTTCAACACCGACGCTGTTCCGCCCTGTTCTGAGGGCACCAATCATTGTCGTGCCTGATCCACAGAATGGATCAAGCACTGTATCGCCCGTGAAAGAGAACATGCGGACAAGACGCTTAGCCAACTCCAATGGGAATGGGGCAGGGTGCTGTTTGGTTGACGCTCCCGGAATGTTCCATATCTGTTGGAACCAACGGTCAAACTCATCCTTTGAAATCCTACTGGTATCTCGCTGAGCTTCAGACGGTTTCCGGTATCCTCCCGGTTTTCGCTGCATGAGGATGAATTCCATGTCGTTCTTAATAATAGCATTCGGTTCATACGGCTTGCCTAGGAATTTGGAGCCGTTGACCACCTCGTAGGAAGCATTGGCGATTTTATGCCAGATGATTGGATTCAGATTGTCAAAGCCGATTCGCCGGCAGATCACACAGATGTCTGCGTGGAGCGGGAATACCAGGTGGCGTCCAAAATCGCGTCTGGCCACGCATACGTCACCGACCACGCACACCAGCCGGCCTCCTGGGACAAGGACACGAAAGACTTGCTTCCAGACCTTCTCAAGTTCCCTCAGAAAGGTCTCGTAGTCTTGAATATGTCCCATCTGATCAGGATTTTCTTTGTAGCGTTTGAGATTCCAATATGGTGGTGAGGTAACAACGAGATGTACCGATTCATTATCCAAAAAGGACAAATCCCGCGCATCGCCATTGATAAGCTTATGGACCGTTAACGACATGGTTTCACACAAAAGTCGTCACATGAGCAACCAGCCTCTTTGCGAATCGCTCCATGGACAGGTCATCTGCCGGTGTTTTATAGGCGCCGTTAAGACCGGCAAGGCTGGATGAAGTGATGAAGGCAGACACTGTATAGTGCCTTTCTAATACAAGCTTCCGGCAAAAAAGTTCATAACGGCGCATGTATGAGGCACCGACAAAATCCGGGAAGACCTTAAAATGAGGTTCCTGTACGCCAACGGGACGATTGGATGCATCGCAGTCCTCAAGCATGAAGAAGTAGCCCAGGAACGGTTGTGGACTCTCAAGGTAAGCTTTTTCGCGGAAGGCTGTCCAGAGATCAAGGGCGCTGCCAATTGCTTCTTCCGTCCGATTGTTGAAGTTATTGCCAAAAGAAGGGCCGACTTGGGATTTAGCTTCGATAGCGGCGATCATTGTCCGTTTGCGAACAACGAGGAGATCCCATTCTTTGGTTGGTCTGAAGAAGCCAGGAAGTTCTACGGCCTTCTTTCTGAAGATGTAGCGACTAGGGATTCCGGCCTGTGTGACAAGTTCCGTGAAAAGGACAATGAAACCATCCATCTGCGCACCACCAGTGACGGCACTACGCAACCCCTGATCTGCCCTGCCACTTGCTTCCTGTCTTTTTCGTTGCGTGGCCCTTGTTTGCCAGTAGTGGGCAACCGCCTTGGCAGTACGCTCAGTCATGTTTTTTGTAATCTCGTGATTATTCATTCCGCTAGAAGTTTATCAGATTCGTCTACTATATTCCAGAAACCGACGGCATCGAACTCAGCTACCCGGCAATTCTGCGTGCTCAACTATCACTGTACGGCAACTTCGCGACCAAGACAAGCCTCGGGGAGTTCACCGACGGAGATTCCGGACAGTTCGGCCGCTCGAGCTGGAGAAACCAGGTCTTCAGCAACCGCCTGGATAGCCAGACGTTTCAACCGACTGGACATCTCCTCCGGCAACGGCTCCCCTGGTTCGCGTATATGCCAGCTTTGCGCCCGGAAAAAGCGAAATAGGCTTGCGGCATATCCTTTGGTTATTATCCCCAGGTCTTTAGCTCGATAGATCCATTCCTGAATGCTCATGCCGTATTTCCTCTTCAGAGTGAAGAGTTCAGTCAGCTCGAGTTTATGCCGCTTCTCACCAAGCTCACGACGGGCAACAACATCGGGGACAAGAAAGGCGCCGGAAAAGCGCCGCGCGGCTTTTTCAGCATCAAGCCCTTTTACGGGTTTCATCACCAGATGCCCGAGTTCATGGGCGAGACTCGATCGTTGGCGGTCGCCCGAAAGCCTAGCTTTAACGACGATTACAGGAATATCGTTATTGGCCCAGCAAGAGAACCCATCAAATTTCCCTTCTTCGCCTGGCCATTGGAAGATCTTTATGCCCCTATCCTCTAGCAGTTCAGTCATGTTCTCAATAGGGGCCAGGCCCAAGCTCAAACGGGAACGTATGTTCTTGGCCAAGGTCTCTATGTCCTCTAGACGTTCGATAGCTAGGAGATTCTCAGGGGAGTAAAGAAATTGGGCAAAGCGCCTTGGGGGGAAAAATGATTCGAGCTCCAGCCACCTTTCAATGCGGTCTTTGACCTGGGCCCGAATCGCCGCTAGATTCCGTTTTCCAAGCCCGCTGCGTTTCCGACAGGCGAGTTCGCTTAAAGTGACGAGGCTACTTGATGGCCTAAAAAAATAGTCGACGGTCACCCCAATGGCACGGGCTATCGCCATAAGGACTTCTGACCGCGGAATGTCCAGCCCGTTTTCATATTTATAGAGGGCTTGTCGAGTTACGATTCCTCCCGCGGCCCCAGCGAGAGTCGCCAGAGACCATCCCCGGGCCTTTCTTGCCTGTTGCAGCCGATCTCCTAGCAGGCTCATTTTTTTCTCCTCGGTTTACATATATAATATATATTATGATATTTGTCAACCGATTTTTATTTCGACTTTCCCTTTTCTCCATTGTGAAAAATTATTCTCCCCGACAACGGAAGCTGTCAAGAAGAGACGAAGAAAGCGTGTTTGGGCTCTATTTGCCCTGTGCCCTTCTCTCGAGAACAATGACTATTCTAAATAACGAATTACAGATTACGCCCAGAAAGCTAGCAAGAGCCAGCAGAACCCAAAAGGTGGGCGTAAAACCACCCCATGACACTCCTAAAACCGCCGTCACAAGGCCGACGATCAACAGGGCAACCCCAAGAATACGAAGGAAAAAAATCCAGCCTGATCGCGCGGTCAACGCCAATAACTTTTCTATCATAGTCAAGCCTCCTCTCGTCTCTTAATACTCCCCCATCCTCCTCTAATCTATATTGTCTAGAGAGAGGATTTCAATTCGCCCTTGGCTTAAGGCTTCCAGCCTGGACTTATTCGTAGGCTTCGAAAAAGATTTCGAAGAGCGGAGGGAAGGTCCCGATGAGCCCGATGATGATCAGGATTAGGGCGATCGTAAAAATTTTCTTGAAGTCCACATCTCGGCTCTTCCACATTTGATGAAAGACGATCCAGGCCACAAGCCAGACGGCTACGGCAATGATCGTCTGCCCGCTGAGCGGTCCTGTCGGGACATAGAATGAAAAGACTCGCCTGATCGCCTCGCTCGAAGCCTTGAGCGTTGTCAAGACTCCTAGAATGCAGCTGCCTATCCCTGCCGCGAGCACGGCCGCAGCCGCCGCGCCGTTATAAATAGCGGAATGGACTTTGTTCATCGCCTTGCTCCTTTCACCGCACCGGCGCGATTTTCGTGACGAGCGCTCCCAGGAACCCGGAGACCGCGGACGCCGCAAAGGCGATCATCAAGAAAACCATCAAGGCTTTGCGCACTCGCGGCTCCTCGAAGAGTTTTTCCCGGTAGCGGCCGAAAATGAAAGTCACGACCGTCAACAGGATCGGGACGAACCAGGCCAGGTGCTCTTTCCATTCCATGCCGTAATCCTCCCAGAATCCAAAGCCCGGCTTGGACAGCAGGTAGGCCATGGGATATTGAGTCAGGTCGGCGCCGGCCGGAGGCATTGCCCTGTACCAAGCATACGGAAAATAGGTCCCCAGAATGACGGTCATCCAGGCCAAGCCCGTCAGAAGGATAAGGTAAGTAAAAAAGCTGCGGATCTGTCTATCCGTAGCCGCCGCTTCAAGCCGGTTGGGCCGAAGGTTCCAGAAGCCGATGATGACGCCGGAAAACCCCAGGAGCAACAGCCCTCCCAGGACCATGCCATGGACGATCGTCCAGACCTCACGCCATGTAAACGTCATGTCTTGTCCCCTCCTTAAAGCTCGTCGATCTATTTTTTCAGAAACGCGCTCTTGATCTCAGCCAGGCCGACGCCGAGCGCTTGGCGGGCAATTTGATCCAGGGCCTTCTCCTTGCCCTGAAAATGAATGGTCGTATGAACATGCCCGAGCGTCTCGCCGGGCTTGAGCGCCGCGGCGGGAGAAGAGGACTCGAGCTCGTAAAACGGGCCGAGGGGCTTGGCGCCGGGCGCGGACGGGCCGTCGTTGTAGCTGTTCACGACATCCCCGCCGAAGGGCTTGTCTTGGATCTGCCACATGGAATTCACGTAGTCCATGGCATTGTCAGGGATGGTCAGATGGGCGATCGTCAGCACTTTGTTCGCCGCATCATAGCTTCCCAAAAACGGCTTGACCCGCCTTGGCGAGATGCCGATCTTGCTGCGATATTTTCCGTCGCCGCTGAAGAAAAGCAGGCCGTCCTTGATGACCAGGCGGTCGGCCGGCACCTTGCCGAAGTAGGCATCGTTCACGACCGGGCCGAATTCGGCTTCAGGTCCCGGCTTGAAGGGGATGACAATCGTTGTGGACGGAGAGGGGTTGAACATGCCCAAGATCCAGATGGAGAGGAGCCCCGTGTCCTTGGTCCATTCCTTGGCGCCGGTGTTCGTAATTTTATTGTCCGACTGGTAGGCGACCATCTTGACGCCATTGGGCAATCCAATCCCGAGGGCCTCCACGTCCTTTGTATCGAGCAGCCCGACCAGGCGGTTCAGTTCCAAGTCGAACTCGGTCTCGGAATAGTTGACGAGATGGATCGTTTTTTTGAAGTGGATGAGGTCCGCCGCCCGAGAAACGATATCGTAGGTCCCTTCGTTAATCGGCGGCGGGGTGAACCAGTTGTCCAGGTTGAACGCTGCCCCTTTCTTGAAGAAGATCGAAAACTGTCCGCCCTCCGGGCCCAACCAAAAGCGGTCCTCGCCGCCGAAAGCGTTCATGTGGACGTTGTTCTGCTTGGAAGCGATGAACTCGCGGTTAATCCAGCCAAAGCTCAACCCTTCGGGTCCGCCCGCGGTGCTGGTCATCACCCGGCCCTGCAGGTCGGGATTGACCGCGATCTGCGCTTGTCCGCTTCCATCGGAGAGCACGACAACCTGAGTGTGCTGTTTCAAAAAGGCAACATCATCCTTGAACATGATGCCTTTGGATTCCTCCTTGGCTGCTTTTCCGCAGCCGGCCGCCAAAGACATGACGAGCGATAGTGCCAAGATTGAATATTTCATAGCGCCTCCTGCTTATTTGTTAATTATGTTTCCACTTTTTCACGAGCGCCGGGTCGGCCAGCATTTTGATCAAAACGCCGCCGACCACAGGGCGGGCTTGGAAACCCGTCTTTTTTGCCGTGTTGGTCCAATACCAGTCGGTCAGCGGCACTCTGTCCGGGGTTTTGTTGAGAAATTCATAGACGGGCTTAAGAAGCGCGGCAAAATCTTCTGCTGATTCGGCTAGTGTGGCCGTCCAGAGGATCCAGTCCAGCTTGGTGTATTCCTTTCTGTTATCTAGAGGCAGGCCAAATGGAAGCTGGACCTTTTTGTAAAAAGCTATCTCTTTGCGGGCTACCTCGGCCGGAAAAAGATTAAACCCGAGGATCTTGTCCCAGACCAAATTGTACTTCTGGCTCCACGTGCCTGGCTTGTCGAACGCCAAACGAAAATGATCGCCGTCGTCTGCTTTCTTGACCCACTCCCGGGCAAAATCGGCTGCCGTTTTCTTGTAAACCTGGGCCTCGGCCTTCTTCCCGGTCATTTCGCATAGATAAGCATAAGCCCTGAGGGCCAGGATGGCTTTGATGGAGAGGTTGGCGTTGTGGGCCAGGTGGCCGGCAAAGTCATCTGTGCATAACTGATTTTCCGGGTCGAAGCCTTTCTCCTTCAGATATTCCGCCCAGCGCTGGAGGAGCGGCCAGTATTTGACTGCAAAATCGGCCTTGTTCTCGACCTTGGCCAAACCCGCTATCATCAGCAACATATTGCCGCTCTCCTCGACCGGCATCTGGTCTTCCTCTGTTTTGGCTCCGCCTCCATAGACCTGGCCGTTGGCTTTCGGATAGGTCCCCAGGTCGTGCGGGGCAAACGGAAATTTCCATTCCGGGCTTTTCGCATATTCCATGACCGGGGTGAGCAACGCCCGCAGCAGCTGGGTATTCAACAAAAGATACATCGGGGCTTCTGGATAGATGACATCCACCGTCGAGATGCAGCCGTTGCTGAAATTCTCTTTCGGGAAAAAGAGCGGCGTGCCATCAATATCCTCGGTCAGTTTATGGGCGGCCAGAGATTGGCGATAGGCCAGGGTGGCCAGGCGGGCGTACATCTCGCCGCCAGCCTTTTTCATGTCGGCCAGCAGGTCTTCATCGAATTTTGCGCAGCGTTGGGCCAGGGCATCATAGTCCCGTGTCGAGGCTTCGAGCAGGTCCGTCGCTTCCCATCCCCGGCCTCTCCAGTAGGGCCGCAACCTTCGGTAAAAATATTCGATGGAAAACCGGTCATCATAAGCGAGCAGCAGCCGGCGCGAAACAGGCTTTTCGCCCACATTCCCCAAATCAAAGACGACGGCCGCAACAGGATAGCCGTCGCCGACGCTTCGGGGCTGGCGAAGGTCATCCCTCACAGGCAGCCTGCCGTTTTGGATGAAGGACTCTCGGCATTCACGGTCGCCGTTGAGGCACGTCGTCGCCCCCTCCCGATCGGGAATGCCGAGATAAAAATAGCCCCAGTCTATGCGAAGGTCGTCGCCCGATTTCTCGAGCACGGGTTGCGCCTGCGATCCAAAGGATAGAGCCTGAAGGCCCTCTAAATTCAATCGCGACCAAACGACTTTCTGGTCCAGGCTGTTGACGGCGATTTCGCTACAGGCGTCAAAATAAATGGACACCGCATGCGGCCGGCCGTCGGTGGGGCGAACCTGGAAAGCGGCATAAGTCACGGGGCGGGAAAGGATGTCCAGGTCATCGGCCAGGAGCGGAGATAAAAAAGTCATCACGATTTCAACGCCCGCTTCTTGAAATTGATAGACCGTCCGCGTCGGTAACACGTCGCAACTCACCTGCGCCATGGCCGGAACGCTCCGCGGTTCGCGTCCCATCACCCGGAAGGTTTTGCCGTCAACGCGGAGCATGGCCATCAGGGCCTGCGGCTTTCCCGTCCAATGCCTGGTCCAGTCGTCGCCCAGCCGGTCGGCAGTGGACCAGATGCTGAAATAAGGGTCATGCACGACCAAAGGGACAGCGGGCGGCCGGAAGGGCGTTTCTTGTCCGGCCCAAATCCAAGAGATAGAAAGAAGCCAAAAAGCAAGGATGAACATCCCGAACGTTTTTTTGTAAGACATTCGCGCCTCCCGGCCTGAGGAGCCCTTCATCGATGAAAAACATATCTCCCTTCCCGGCTCTGTTCAAGCGGGTCCTGGGGATTGTCAGCATCAATTTCGAGGCAATTTCATTTTCAATAAAAAATCAAAACGCAGGCATTATAGACCAGGGACGCGCAGAGCGCAGACATGGGAATGGTCAAAATCCAAGCCCAGACGATTTTTATGGTGACCTGCCATTTGACCGATGACGCACTCTTGACGGTGCCGACTCCCGTGACAGCGCCCGTGATGACGTGGGTGGTCGAAACCGGAACGCCCAGGTGAGTCGCCGTAAAAATGCTAATAGCGCTGGCCGTCTCCGCGCAAAACCCATCGATTGGCTTCAGCTTGACGATTTTCTGGCCCATGGTCTTGACGACACGCCAGCCGCCCGACAGAGTGCCGAGGGCGATGGCGGTATGGGCCGAGAGAACGATCCAAAGAGGAATATGAAATTCCTTCATATGGCCTGACGAGTATAAGAGGCTGGCGATGATACCCATCGTCTTCTGGGCATCATTTCCTCCATGGCCAAGGCTGTAAAGAGCTGCCGAGACAAACTGCATTCGCTTGGACCAAAGGTTAATGAAAGACAACGGCTTTTTATAGACAAGCCACGTCGTCAGGATTTTCAGGACAAACCCCAATCCCAGCCCAAGCATGGGCGCCAGAACGATGAAGATGGCAATTTTTATCCAGCCGCTGACAATGACGACGTGAAAGCCGGCCTTTGATACAGCCGCTCCAAGATACCCGCCCATCAAGGAATGCGAGGAACTCGACGGGATCCCCAAGGACCAAGTGAAAATATTCCAGGCGATGGCGCCGATCAAGCCTCCAAAGATGACCAGCGGGTCAACGACCGCAATATTGATGAGGCCTTTTCCGATAGTCGTCGCTACGCCCGTGCCGAAAATGATGAAGGCAACAAAATTAAAGAAGGCCGCCCAGATGACGGCCTGCTTGGGGCTTAAGACTCTTGTCGAGACAATGGTGGCGACGGAGTTGGCGGCATCGTGCATGCCGTTGGTGAAATCAAAAACGAGGGCGATGCCGATGATGAGGATGATAAAGGCAAAGCTCCAGCCGGCCATGCTTAGCTGCTTTTGACGACAATGCCTTCAATGGTGTTACTCATGTTCTGGTAGACATCCATGACGTGCTCCAGCGTCTGCAGGATGTCTTTCCACTTGATGACCTCGACGGGGTCTTTTTCTTCCACAAAAAGCGCCCGGAGGGCCCGATGGTAGGCTACGTCGCCGAGGTCCTCCAAGTCATGGATTTCGCAGATCAGCTTCCAAATCGCGTCCGTGTATTTCTGGTGTTTAAAGGTTTCCGCCAAAAGCGTGTTCAAGGCAATCGTCGCTTTGGCGATCAGCTCGGAAAACTCGTTGATAAAGTCTTTTTTCTCGGTCATTTCAAAGAGGTGGATGTTGTGGATGGTGTTTTCGAGGAGGTCGATGATGTCGTCGAATTCGTGGATGAGGCGGTAGATGTCCTCGCGGTCAAACGGCGTGATGAAGCTCTTATTCAGCAGGTTGATGATCTCGTGGGCGATGCTGTCGGCCTTGTGCTCGATATCCTTCGACTTGTGCCAATACGCCTCAAAGTCCCTGAATCTCTGGGCGAATTCCTGGAAGAGCGAAGTGATTTCCGTCAAGCAGACGGACATTTCCTGAAAATGCTCAAAAAAGGCGGGCTCTTTTGGAAGAAAGAATCTCATGATGGCTTAGGCTTTATGATATATATCAAATCAGCCGCCGATTGCAAGCCGCAAATCTCGCGGAATATCATTAAAAATAGGCCGGCGGGATGCTCTCAAAAGGAAATCCTCGGCGGGGTTTTCTTTCCACCAGCCGCTTCGTTCCTGGCCTTCTTGCCAAGGGGTATTTTTCAATGAATTCTCGTGGAGGCCAAAAGATCCGTTCTAAGATCAAGGGTCGGCGATATAGTTATCGATAAATTTGCCTTCCCATCTGGCGATGACGGCCGAGGCCAAGCAGTTGCCGACGACGTTGATCGTCGTCCGGACCATGTCCACGAGCTCATCGATCCCGAGAAGGATGGCGATCCCCTCGAGCGGCAGGTTGAATTGGGCCAGCGTTCCGGCCAGGATGACCAGCGCAGCCCGGGGCACCCCGGCCACTCCCTTGCTCGTCAGCATCAGGGTAAAGACCATGACAAACTGCTGCCCCAAGGTCATGTGGACCCCCGCCGCCTGGGCGACGAATACCGAAGCCAATGACAGATAGAGAGATGTCCCGTCCAGATTAAAACTATATCCCGTGGGGACGATGAAGGCGACGATCTCGCGAGGGACGCCAAAACCTTCCATAGCCTGCATAGCCTTGGGCAAGGCCGCCTCCGAGCTTGTCGTAGAGAAAGCAATGAGAGCCGGCTCCTTGACCGCCTGGAAGAATCGCTTGATCGGGACCTTGAAGATCAGCATGACCGGGACAAAAATGACCAGGACAAAGCAAATAGCGCAGGCGTAAAACGTCAATATCAGCTTTCCTAGGTTGATCAGGACCGGAAGCCCTTTGCTCCCTACAGCGACGGCAATGGCCGCGCCGACGCCGACCGGGGCGTAGCGCATGACAATCGCCGTGAACTTGAACATGGTCTCGGCCAGCGAATCGCAGAGATCGAGGATGGCCTTTTTCTTGTGGTGGACCATGCTCAGAGCGAAGGCGAACAGAATGCTGAAGATGACGACTTGCAGGACTTGCCCCTCGGCCGCCGCTTGAAAAAAACTCTGGGGAAAGATATGGATGAGGACATCCCCGAATTTCTGGGGCTCGCTGGCGATCGCGGTCACTTCGCCGCCCTTGAGCGCAACGCCAATCCCGGGCCTGACGACATTGACGAAGGCGAGACCGATGAACAGGGCCAGGGTGGTGATGACCTCAAAATAGACAAGGGCTTTGATGCCCATCCGGCCGACGGCCTTGAGGTCGCTGTGTCCGGCGATCCCGACGACGATTGTGGCGAAGATCAGGGGGGCGATGATCGATTTGATCATCCTGATGAAGATCAAGCTGAGCGGCCGAAGCTGAGCGCCCACATTTGGGAAAATCGTCCCGATGAGCAGGCCGATCCCCATGCCGATAAAGATATAGAGCGTCTGCCGGTTCTTTTTCTTCGGCACAGGCACCTATTTTTGCGAGACGAAGCTGTCTTTGGCCTCTTCCGTCCCTTTCATTCTTTCCATGATGCTGTGCTTCCGGCCGTAAAAAATAAAGATCATCAGGCCGATGACCAGCCAGCCGAAGAGGCGCATCCAGTTTGCCGGAGGCAGTGAGAACATTAGCAACAGGCATAAAACGACACCCAAAATGGGTGTCAGCGGGAATAGCGGCGCGCGAAACGGCCTTTTGGCCTCCGGATGCGTTTTGCGCATGATCAAAACTGCGCTACAGACGATGACGAAGGCGAGCAAAGTCCCGATGTTGACCAGCTCGGCCAACAGCTCGAGCGGCAGCACAGCGGACAACAACGCGACACCAAAACCCACGAGGATCGTCGATTTCCAAGGGGTGCGGAACTTCGTATGCACGGCGCCGAAGAACTTCGGGGGAAGAAGGCCGTCGCGCGCTATCGCCAATAAAACGCGGGGCAAGCTCAGCATCATGACCACGAGCACCGAGGTGATCCCGGCCAAAGCTCCGAGCGAGACCAGAAATTGGGCCCAGCCGAGGCCGACCTGTTTAAAGGCCTGGGAGACCGGCGCGTTAATGTCGATCTTGTCGTAAGGGACCATGCCCGTCAGGACCACGGAGACTAGAATATAGAGAACCGTACAGATAAGGAGGGAGCTGACGATGGCGATCGGAACGTCCTTATGCGGCCTCTTGGCCTCTTCGGCATGCGTCGAGATCGAGTCAAATCCGATGTAGGCGAAGAAGCTGATCGCCGCGCCGGCCAACATGCCGACCGGAGCCCCCCCCATGGATTTTCCGAAAATGGTCTTGCCGAAAAAGCTCACCCCCGACAGTCCAAACGGAGCGAAGGGCGTCCAGTTCTTGGGGTTGACATAGAAGGCCCCGACGACGATGACGAAGACCACGATGACCAGCTTGAGGATGACCATTGAGGCGTTGAACGTCGCGGTTTGGCGGATCCCTCTGACGAGAACCACCGTCACCAGGGCCGTGATGACGATGGCCGGCAAGTCGATCCAGCTTCCGCTCAGGCTGACCTTGCCCGTGGCCGTATTGAGCTTGAACGGCGCCCAGCCGATGATCTTGGGAATATAGAGCTTAAACGTGCTTATGAAATCCTGAAAATAATGCGACCAGCCATGGGCGACGGTGGCCGAGGCGACGGCATATTCAAGGACGAGGTCCCAGCCGATGATCCAGGCGAACAGCTCGCCCAGCGTGGCGTAGGCGTAGGTGTAAGCGGATCCGGCCACGGGGACCATCGAAGCGAACTCGGCGTAGCAGAAAGCCGCGAAAAGACAGGTGACGCCGGCCACGACGAATGACAGCATCAGCGCCGGGCCGGCTTTGTCGTGGGCCGCAACACCGGTTAGAACGAAGATGCCGGTGCCGATGATAGCGCCAACACCCAGGCTCGTGAGCGTTATGGGCCCCAGGATGCGGCGGAGCCTATTCTCGCCTTGGAGCTCCTCGAGGAGGACATGCAGGGGTTTTCTCCGGAAAAGCTTGCTGGCCATTTTCACCTCATTCTTTTGTCTCTGGTTTTAGGAAATCCATAAATCTAGTCATATAAGTAAGCCATCATACAAAATTAAAAGAATTAAAGTCAACCGGAAGAATGGCCCATATCGATTGACGGACGGCGGGACCTTTGGTAGAGTTAATTTTTCCTTCCAGGAGGTTTTGTATGCGCAAGAAGCTTTTCAACTTCGTTCTCATCGCACTCATCTGCACGGCCCTTCTGCCGGCTGCCTTTCGCAAGGAGGACATCAAGGTCCACAAGCTGGACAATGGGCTGAAGATTCTTCTCTACGAAGACCACAACATTCCGCAAGTGGCTCTCTATACGTTCTTCCGCGTCGGGTCCCGCAATGAGCGGCCCGGCATCACCGGCGTCTCCCACTTCATCGAGCACATGATGTTCAACGGGACCAAGAAATTCGGCCCGGGCGAGTTCGACCGGAAGATGGAGTTTTCCGGGGGCGCCAACAATGCCTTTACCGGGGATGACATGACCGGCTACACGGACTGGTTTCCGCCGGCCGTCCTCGAAGCCATGATCGTCATGGAGGCCGACCGGATGCAGGGCCTCCTCTTTGAGCCCAAGGTCCTCGAGTCCGAGCGGGGCGTTGTCGCCTCGGAGAGGCGGATGGGCGTGGAGAACAACAACGACTCGATCCTCTCCGAAAATGTCCGGGCCACGGCCATCATGGCCCATCCCTATCACTGGGACGTCATCGGCTGGATGAGCGATATCCTGAGTTGGAAACGCGATGACATCATGGCCTACTACCGGACGTTTTATTCGCCCAACAATGCCATTCTCATCGTCGTCGGCGATTTCGAGAGCGCCAAGGCCTTGGATTTGATCAAGAAGTATTACAACGGGATCCCGGCCGGGCCGCCGCCGCCGGCCGTGACGACGGTCGAACCACCTCAAATGGGGCCCAAGCAGGTCTTCATCCGCAAGGAAGCGCAAACACCGTCCTTTAATATGGTCTATCATGCCCCTAACTGCCAGTCTCCGGATTTTTATCCCCTGTCCATCCTGGACATGGTTCTCCTCAACGGCGAAAGCAGCCGGCTCTACAAGCGCCTCGTCCGCGACGAGCCATTGGCGCTCAATGTTTACGGCGGGATCGGCGAGACGATTGACCCCATGTTGTTTGAAATTTATGTGAAACCACGTCCCGGCGTCGACCTCAATCGGCTGGAATCCGTGATCGAAGAAGAGCTGGGCAAGGTCAAAAAAGACGGCATCACCGAAAAGGAGTACCAAAAGGCCCAGAACATGATCCGGAGCGGCTTCTATTTCGGCCTGCAGACAAACGCCGGCAAGGCCAGGCAGTTGGGATCGACCGAAGTCCTTTACGGCAGCTATGAAAAGCTCTTCACCCAGATGGACAACTACGCGGCCGTCAAACGGGAGCAGATCCAGGAAGCGGCGAAAAAATATCTCACGGAGAACAATAAAACCGTCGGAAAACTCATCCCCGAAGGAGGTGTCCAATGAAGCGCTTGATCGCGACGATAACACTCGCCGTCATTTTATTGCTCACCCCGTTTCTCGGCAAATGCGCCTTCAAGCTCCCCGCCCCTGAAAAGATCACCCTCAAAAACGGCATGATCGTCTATTATCTCAAAAATGCCGATTATCCCCTGATCAGCTTTCGGATGCTTGTTCGGGGCGCAGGCTCCGCCTTTGAGAGCAACGAGCTCGAGGGGATTGCCGGCCTGACGGCCGAGTTGATGCAAAAGGGAACGGCCAAAATGGATGCGGAAGCCATCGCAGAAGCCGTGGATTTCATGGGCGCCAGGTTCGATATTTCGGCTGGCAGCGAAAATGCGAGTGTCGTGGCCGAAAGCCTGTCCGAGCATTTTCCCCGGCTCATGGAAATCGCCGCCGACTGCCTGCTGAATCCGTCATTCAAGGAAGATGAGTTCACGAAAGAACGGTCCAAAAGAATCGACAACATCAAGGCCATCAAGGATAATCCAGGGTCGGCGGTCAGGCCCTACTTCACCAAGGCCTATTTCAGCACGCACCCCATGGGGCACCTGGCTTCGGGGACAGAATCCTCCCTGAAGAAAATGACAGCCGCCGCGGTCAAAGATTTCTACAAAAAATATTACCGGCCCGAAAGGGCGATCGCCGCGGTCGTCGGGAATATCGAAAAAGCAAAACTCGTCGAAATCCTCGAATCGACCCTTGGAAAATGGAACAATCCGAGTCCCGCAGCGCCCCTCTCCACGCTTCCCGCCTTCCCCAAACCCAAGGGCAAGAAGTTGATCTTGATCGACAAGCCCGATGCCACTCAGGCCTACTGGGTCCTGGGAGCGCCGGGATATCCCCTCGGCGATAAAATCACGCCCCAGGCGGACGTGATGAACACGCTTTTCGGCGGCCGCTTCACTTCCTGGCTGAGCACTGAGCTGCGCATCAAACGCGGCTTGACCTATGGAGCCGGAAGCAATTTTCAGACGTGGTCGATCGATGGGCTTTTTGTCGCGAATTCCTACACAAAGAACGACAAAATCGGCGAAATGCTGGATATTGCCCTTGACCTGTTGAAGAAGGCCCGCACAGAGGGGTTTTCGGCGGAGGAACTGGAAAGCTCTCGCAATTATCTGCTGGGACAATTTCCGCAGAGGCTGGAGACAAACGCCAGTAAGGCCGGCACATACACGACGCTCGCTTTCTACAACTTGGGGTTCGATTACTATGACAAATACCTGGCCAAAGTCCAGGCGGTCGCCGCCGCGGAGGCCAAGGATGCCGCCGTGAAGCTTCTGCCCGAAACGGACTTCGTCCTGGTCGTCGTCGGCAAAGCGGCGGATATCAAGAAGCAGCTCGAAAAATATGGGACGTGGACGGAAAAGAAGATCACGGACCCGGATTTTTAAAATGCGCGTCCGCGCCATGCCGCTTCGCCTCATCCTCGTGATCACAACTGAAAGATTTTGAGTTTTAGTTGAAGAAGTGATTCCTTTTTCGTTATATTAAGATAAATAAAGGAGGTCGATATGAATTTAAAGAAATCCCTTGTCTCTCTTTCAGTCCTATTCGCCGTGATTTTATTCGTCGCGGCATCGGGCTCAAGCGGGCCGCCCCAGAACCAGCAACAAAAATGCCCCACGTGCGTGCCGCTGGATCTCTCTCAAGAAGCCTGCACGGTCATCATGGTCGGCAAGGACGCCTCGGTGGACGGCTCGGTCATGACCACTCATACCTGCGATTGCGGCTTGTGCGACTGGACCTTCCGCTACATCCCGGCCGCCGACTATAAGCCGGAAGATAAGCGCAAAATCTACCACATCGACCAGTTCGGGACCATTCCTCCCAGCACCGGGCTGAAGTGGGACAGAGTCAAAGACAATTTCGCCGGTCTCGAAATCCCCGAAGTTCCTCATACCTACGGATACATTCACGGCGCTTTCGGCTACATGAATGACCTACAGGTGTCCATCGGCGAGTCCACGATCGGCTGCCAGAAAAAAATGGAAAACCAGACGCCGACCCCCAAGTTCGACATCACCATGCTGACGCTCCTGGCCATGGAACGGGCTAAGACCGCCCGCGAAGCCATTAAAATCATGGGCGAGCTGGGAGAAAAATACGGCTACGGGTTTACCGACACGGGAGAAATGCTGGCCGTGGCCGACCCGAAAGAAGTCTGGCTGTTCGAGATCATGCCCGTCGGCCCGCTGTGGACGCCGCAGAGCGGAAAGCCCGGCGCCGTTTGGTGCGCCCAGAGGGTCCCGGACGATCACGTCAGCGTTTGCCCCAACGAATCGCGCATCGGCGAGATCGACCTGAACAACAAAGATTATTTCATGGCCTCGCCCAATGTCATTTCCTTCGCCGTCGAGCAAAAGCTCTATGACTCCAAAAGCGGCAAGCCCTTCAACTGGAAGCGGGCCTACTCGCCGAATGAAGTGAGCGCCGCTGGTACCAACGGCAACCGCGTCCGCCTGTGGCGTTTTTTTAACCTCGTCGCCCCGTCCAAAAACTTAGGCCCTGAAACCCCGAACATGGACCTCCCCTTCTCGGTCAAAGCCGACAAGAAATATTCCGTCCACGACATCATGGAGATGACCCGCGACAAATGCGAAGGCACGGTCTTCGACCCGGCCCGGGGCCTTCAAGGCGGAGCCTTTGGCAACCCTAACTTCCTGCCCTATGGCTTCAAGCTCGAAGGCAAGCAATACAACACATCACGCATCATCAGCGTCAACCGGGCCGAGTACGTCACAGTAACCCAGGCCCGCGGCTGGCTTCCCAACCCCATCGGCGGAATCGTCTGGCTGGCCTTCGGCGCCCAGGATACGTCCTGCTTCATGCCGTTCTACGCAGGCATCACCGAGATCCCGAGGTCCTTCGAGATCGGAGATCACTGGGAATTCAGCAGGGAATCAGCGCGCTGGGCTTTCGATTATGTCGATTTTCATACCCAGGTGGTCTATTCGCTGGGCATCCAGGACGTTCAGGAAGCCCAGAAGAAGTGGGAAAAATCGGCCGTGGACAGGACGCCCCAGATCGACAAAACCGCCTCCGAGATCTACGAGAAGGATCCGGCCCGGGCGAGGCAGTATCTGACCGACTATTGCATCAACAACGCCAACCTGGTCATCAATGCCTGGTGGGAGTTGGGCAACCAGATGCTGGTCAAATACAACCATCTCTGGGTCTATGATGCCAAAACGAGAAAGCGCAATGCCCTGCCCTTCCCGGATTGGTACCTCAAAGCCCTGGTGGAATACAACAAGCTCAAGCCGCAGGAGGAGAAAAAATAAGGGGCGGCGATGGTATTCTTAATGACCTTGTGCTGGAACACGCCGATGCCCGTCTCCTGATAGGCGAGCTCGGCCAGCCGGACTCGCTCGGCGAGGGCCGCCAGATAAATCGCCCGGACGACGGCGTCCGTTTCTTTTTGGTCAAAAGCCCGAAAGGCAGAAGCGGCCTGACATGCCCTATCCATTATCTCATCGGCTCGCAACATGAAACACCTCTATTAATATAGATTCTATAGATTATATAGACTTTGAGTCGCCCTGTCCACGCTTTGCTCCAGCACCGAAAATATCATTGTCTATGGATCCCCAAATGTTTATGATAGCAAAGTGAAAACGTTTTACAGCGACTCCATGAGCAAGAACGGAAAATTATTCGGCTGGTGGCGGGAGGCTGATTCCCGCTCGCGCAAGGCGTTAATCGCCGCTTCGCTGGGTTGGATGCTCGATTCCTTCGACATCATGATGTATGCCCTGGTCCTGGCCAAGCTGATGAAGGACCTGGGGATGAGCAAAGCCACGGCCGGACTCATGGGCTCGATCACCCTTCTGGCTTCGGCAGCAGGGGGGATGATCTTCGGAGTAATCGCCGACCGCTTCGGACGGACGCGCGCGCTACGGGGTAGCATCCTGATCTATTCGGTTTTTACGGCCGCCTGCGGATTCTCCCGGACCGTCCCTATGCTAGCCGTATTCAGGATTTGTCTCGGTTTGGGCATGGGCGGTGAATGGGCCAGCGGCGCAGCGCTTGTTTCAGAAACATGGCCATCCGAACACCGGGGAAAAGCCCTCGGATTTATGCAGAGCTCTTGGGCGGTCGGCTACGCCGCGGCGGCGCTTATCACAGGACTCGTTTTGCCGCTATGGGGCTGGAGGGCGGTCTTTTTTATCGGTGTGCTGCCGGCGCTCTTGACCTTTTGGATCCAGAAAAACGTGGACGAGCCCAAGATCTGGCAGGAACAGAAAAGCTTAGCCCGAGCAACTGCGGAAGACTTGCCAAAAAAAAAGTCGATCATCCGGGGCCGGCTCCTGGGAATTACGGCTGCCGTGACAATCATGAATGCCTTCACTATGTTCGCCTGGTGGGGATTCAACCTTTGGATTCCGGGTTACCTATCGCTTGAGCAGAGCCAGGGCGGAATCGGGCTCAGTACCCGACAGATGTCGGCCTTGGTCATTTTCATGCAAATCGGCATGTGGCTGGGCTACATCACCTTCGGCTATATTAGCGATTCTCTCGGCCGCAAAAAAACCTATGTGTTTTTTCTGGTGGCGGCTTCGCTCCTCGTCTTTGTTTATTCTGGCGCCAAAGTTACTATAATTTTGTTCTTTTTGGGACCGTTCGTCGCCTTTTTTGGGACCGGCTATTTTTCGGGCTTCGGCGCCCTGACCGCAGAACTCTATCCAACCCGAATCCGGGCGACGGCTCAAGGCTTTACCTACAACATCGGGCGGATCGCTTCGGCCATCGCGCCGCTGGCCATCGGATCGCTGGCGCAACGACAAGGATTCAACGTGGCTTTTCTTCTGGCGTCAGGGGCATTTTTGCTGGCGGCCGTGATGTGGATCTGGATTCCGGAAACGCGCGGACGGGAATTGGAGTGAGAGGGAGGGGTCAAACCTACTCATTACGCAACTTCCCCTGATAATTATGCGTAATGAGTAGGTTTGACCCCGGATCATTCAGGGCGGATCAGCCCTCGAAGCAGCGGTCGCCGCATCCCCAAAAACGGAAGATTCTTCGCAAATGAGGCTTTCATCGTCTTGGCTAGCCGACCAGGCGGCCTTTCGCCAGCGAAGGTTGTATTCGTCGGGAGCATATTTCGGCAGTTGCCATTCGGGCATGATTATAGTCGGACCGCCCTGCATGGCCCAGGAGTTTTTTGAGGCGGAATGGAGCCTCGCCCAACTATTCCTTTTTCCGCGCGTCCTGGCCGACGAGGTTGACCAGCTCGAGCCGGTTCCGGACACCGAATTCGGGTAAACCCGCACGCCCTTTGACATCAATCTTCGGCCGGCTCTATAATCATTCCGCAACGACGGCATCGTGAATCTTTGGGAAGTAACGAACGCCGGCTCAGCGGGAGAGACGACGCACCGCCCAAGAACGTTTTCATTTCCCGGGACTCGCATGGAGGAAAAAATCATGGCCGAACAAAAAACATCCCTGAATCCGTCATCTTGCTCCAGATTTCTTGCCCGAAAAAATCGGCTCCTATCGATCCTTGGCTTCACGAGTATCTGCTTCGTTCTCTTGATCTCGATGGCCGGCAATCCGGGACAGAGTCGAAGCGCATCCCTAGCGCCCCTCGACCCCCAAAAGGTCCAGGACCAGGACGTCATGACCTGGGATGATTATCGTCCTATCCCGGGCCGCAATTGGGCGGACCCGTCCCTCAAGCCGGAACGTGGATTTCGTCTCGCGGTCGTCGCCATCGATTTTCCGGATCAGCCCTTCGTGATCAGCCTCCCCAAGGGATCGGACCCCTTTGGAAACCCGCAGATCGATCCAGTCGCCCGCGAAAAAGTCTCCCATTTCTATGCCGACTTCTTCATGAAGCCGAGCGCGGTCAATCACGGCCAGACCATCAACGGCTATTGGATGGAGCAGTCCCGAGGAAAGTTCGGCATCACCGAGGTCGACGTTTTCGGTCCATACCGGATGCCGAAACCAATTTGGGCGTATGGCCTCAACGAGTATGGCCAAAATGATTCAACCCCGGACGGCAGCAAAGCGGACGGACGCATGGAACAAGATTGCGACGCCGTCTGGACGGCCGCCATCGGGAAGGACGTTCGCAAAAACTACGACGCCATCCTGCGCCTATACGCGAGCTACGATGAGACGGGCGTCTGGCAAGAGTTCGGCGAGATGAAATTCAACACTAAGGACGATATTCCGCGGGAATGGGGCAACCCCAATCCGGACAAGCCCCGCTGGATCATCACCCGGTACGTGGAATGGACGAGTTGGCTGGCAGGTTCTCAGCAATGGGGATTGTCCTCCATGCGCCAGGGCGAAAACTCCGGCACCATCACCCATGAGCTCGGTCATTTCGCGTTCCGCCTGCCCGACCTCAACAACAATCCTTATGTGCAGCCTTACCGGAGGGTCGCCGCCGGCACTTGGGACATGATGGATCGAGGCTGCTTCAACGGACCGGGGGGACCCCACAAACGCTGGGTGGTACCGCCGACTCAAGGCGCGGCAATGCCTGCGGGACTGATGGTGCGAAACCGTCTGGAAAACGGGTTCATTTCCGAATCCCAGCTCCTGCGGCTGAACAGAGACGGCCTGGCCAAATCAGGGTTGGCGGTGGCCCAAGTCACGGCCCGAGCGGTGGATCCCCTTCCTGGTACTTTCGCCGGTATCCTCGTCAGGCTTGACGGCCCTGAGCCCGGCGACCGAACCCCGCCCGACGATCCGGCCACGAATCCCCTCTCACCGGGAATCCCGAACTACAATTCCTACACCCTGGAAGTGGTCCAACGGATCGGCTACGATTCGTTCACCCCCGATAACGGGGTCCTTATCGCTGAGAACAAAGACAGCCTGCGAGGCCGGAACGGCGGCCCCAACGCCTTCAACAGCTACATCTGGGTCATCGACGCCCACCCCGAAGACATCAACGTGGTGGACTACGTCAAGCCCAACGGCCAAAAGGTGATGCGGACGATCGCCGACTACCGGCAGCTCAATGACGCACTCTTCCACGCCGGGCTCGACTCGGGCAGCCAATACGAATGGGAAGACAAGCCAAACCGGCTGCATTTCTACATAATCGACACCCGCAAGGACGAGAAAGGAATCCTCTCCTACACGCTGGCTGTCCGGTCCCTAGACGGCTCGGGTCCGCAGAAGAGGGACGCGACGCTGGAACCGATGACCTCCCTGAAGGTCGGAGGGCCCAATACTCCAGTCACCTTCACCCTGAAAAATACCGGCACGGCCGCGGAGACGGATCCAGCAGCGCATCCGGCCGACGCCAATGCCTATCTGAAATCCGATGTTTACAGGCTTTCCGTATCCGTGGAGGGGAAAGGGTGGAAAGCCCGACTCCTCAACGGCCTGGCCGCCGTTGAGTTCGACGGGTCTCGACAAGTAGCGGTTTATGTGTCTCAGGAGGCCGGAAGCTCCCCATCGGCTAAGGTAACTCTCCGGGCATCGTCCGAGAGCGATCCGTCCAAGATCGCGACGGCCGGCGTGTCTGTTTCCAAGTAGTTTTGCTTTTCCGTCTAGTTTCGGAATTGTCGATTCCGAATTGACTCAAAGATACTTATTCCTAGCTTAGTTCAAAGCTTTTTCAATTTTTTTCTTTTTTTACTTGACAGATGACTACATTTGTAATATGTTATCAACACGACTACTGATGTAATCGAGGAGAAACGCAATGAAAAAAGAATTGCCCAAGATCGCCGACTCGGAGTGGCGGGTGATGCAGGTCCTATGGGAGCGCGGTCCTCAGACTGCCAATGACGTGGTCAATGCTCTGTCAAGTGGGGTCAAGTGGAAGCCCAGAACGATCAAGACGTTAATAAGCCGGCTGGTGAAGAAAGGCGCAATCAAAGTCACTGATGAGGGCTATCGGTATCGATATTCGGCTGCTGTGGATGAGTCCGCCTGTATCCGGTCTGAGACCAAAACGTTCGTTCGGCGCGTCTACAAAGGAGCGATGACGCCTGTCCTCGCTGCTTTCCTCGAGGATGCCGACCTATCGGCCCAAGAGATCGACGAACTTCAGGAAATCCTCGACCAGAAAAGAGGGGGATGAAAATGGAAGCACCACTGACTTCTATTCAACCATTTTTTGATTGGCTCCTGCAGACGACCCTGATTGGCAGTGTCGTCATCGGTCTGATTTTGGCCGCCCAGAAGGTGCTGGGCGGCAAGCTGGGCCCTCGTTGGTGCCATACGCTTTGGCTGGTGTTATTGATACGACTGGTGCTGCCCGGGGCATTTCCGGGTCAAATCAATCTCCTCAACCTAGTCCCTTCGTGGGATCGGCAGGCGCAACAACAGCAGCCATCTGACACGGCTGAACAGCTCGAGGTCTCTCGAAAAGCTCAGATTTCCGATACTCCCGCAGCCATACAAGCTCAGAGACCGGAGTCCAACGTCGGAAATCAGATGCCAATAACTCCAAAACCAGGAACGCTCGCCAATATCCAAAACAAATCCAAGCCTACGTCGGCTGACCTCCGTCAAGTCCTGCTTCTTCTCTGGCTGGCAGGCGCAATGATGATCGGGGGCTATCTTATCTGGAGCAACTTTTTCCTGTGGCGGATTGTCAAGCGGGAGCGTCCGCTGCTCAACCAGAAGACCTTGGAACTCTTTGAAGAGTGTAAAGAGCGGATGGGCGTCCAAACGCTCGTTGGCCTTATCCCGAGCGCCCGAATCAAGAGCCCGGCTCTCTTCGGCTTTATCCGCCCCCGTCTCCTCCTACCGTTGGAGATGCTGGGGGAAGCCAGCCGAGAAGAGATGCAGTATATTTTTCTTCATGAGTTGGCCCATCTTAAACACCGTGACATATACCTGGGGTGGCTGACCAGTCTCTTGCAGATCCTGCACTGGTTCAATCCACTGGTCTGGTTCGCCTTCCACCGCATGCGGGCCGACCGGGAGCTTTCCTGTGATGCTTTCGTGCTAGCACGTACGGGAAACGAGAAATCACAGGAATACGGACGAGCCATCGTCGGGCTCCTGCGTCGTTTCTCCCGCTCTCGGCCCCTGCCGGCCTTGGCGGGAATCTTGGAGAACAGGTCACAATTAAAAAGGAGAATCACCATGATCGCCCAATTCAAAAAGGGTTCCTATCAATGGTCACCTCTGTCCGTTATTATGATTCTTGCATTAGGCTTCGTGTCACTCTCTTTCACTGTCTGGAGCGAGAATCAAAACACCTTTTTGTCAAAGTCTGAGCCGAGCATCTCGCTTCGCAGGGTCGAAACAGGCCCCATGTCGGACTTCTCGGGCCCGCCCTCCCTGGACGGACGGTACATCTGTGACTTCCAGACAACGTCGGATGTTCAGACAGCGGAGATGGTCATTCGCGATCTGGCCACGGGCGAGATTCGACCGCTGACGAAAGTGAATCGAACGGGGATGTGGTACCCGGTCATATCTCCCGAGAGCACGCACGTCGCCTACATGAACCAGTCCTACACTTCGTCGGAGACCGAGCTTCAGCTGATCAAAATGGATGGCACGGGGCACCGAGCTCTCCATCGCTTTACGGGAGGCGAAGAGTTTGTCATCCGTGCGTGGACGCCGGATGGCAAACAGATTCTGGGATCCCTGGAGAAAGAGGGCGAAAATCCCCGGTTGGTCGCCTTCGCTATCGAAGACGGTTCCATGCAGGTGATCCACACTTTCGTAACAGATAAGCCTGCCTGGAACAGTGAGATGGCGATTTCCGCGGACGGCCGCTACCTCGCCTTCGAGCGGCCGCAGGAGAAAGATTCTGGGGACAGGGATATTTACATCCTGGACATCAAAAAGCAACAAACGGAATGTGTGGTTCAGCACGCCGCCAATGATCGATTACTGGGCTGGACACCTGACGATAAATACATCTTTTTTGCCAGTGGCCGAAAGGAGGGATATCCCGGCGGCCTCTCCATCTCGAATACCTGGGATGCCTACATTTTGCCTATGGCCGAAGGTGTGCGGCAGGGGGCGCCTGAACTGGTCAAGCGCGACATTCCCGCCAAGATCAGACCGAAAGGATTCACCCGGGATGGGGTCTTTTATTACGCTGTCGAGTTCAGCACCATGGAGATCGCTGTCGCTGAAGTGGATGTGCAGACCGGCAAGCAGTTGAAGAAATCCCAGACGGTGGGTCAGACAGGAACCAACGTCGCGCCTGCCTGGTCGCCCGACGGCCGCTACCTGGCGTATGGCATCCAAAAGCCCGATAAACCCCAGACCATCCGTATCCGGAATATGGAAACTGGTCAGGAAAGGGCCATCGATCCGAATCTACCACATTTCTTCTCTCTGCGGTGGTCACCTGACGGCAAGTTTTTTCTTTTGTCGAATTTCGTCCGAAATAAACCGCAGGCTGTCTCCAGGATCAATGCCAGCACGGGTGAACGCGTGGACCTCGTTCAGAGTGAGTCTGCCATGTTGGGCGTTGCTCAACTTACTCGGGATGGCAGGACTTTGTTCTACGTTCTTCACCATCCTGACTCGAAAAAATCGAGCCTCATGACCAGAGATATGGAGTCAAGCCTGGAAAAAAAGTTGTTTAGCATGGAAAATGCCAGCAACGCCCAGAGTCTAAACTTTGCCCTATCGCCTGATGGCCGGCAGCTGGCCCTGGCGACCTGGGAAATAAAGTTCTCCCCGATGACATTTATTCACCGTATCTTGACCATGCCGGCCGAAGGCGGCGAGCCCAGGGAATTGCTCAAAAACGGAGAGCTCAGACAGTATCCCCTGATTGCATGGACACCTGATGGACAGTCTCTGCTCTTCACCAATTCCGTGAATGCGGGAACTAACGCCGTTTGGTTTATTCCGGCGGGCGGCGGGCAGGCCCGCGAGCTCTGCCGACCTCAAACCATGACGTATGGCCTCTTGTGGAGCACGCTGGATGTCCACCCCGACGGACGGCGTATCGCCTTCGACTGTTTCGAGTATCGTCACGAAGTGTGGGCAATGGAGAACTTCCTTCCCGCGGCTGCCGCTTCAAAGGACAAAATTGAGCGCGCAGTTCGTTAGATTAGTGAGAGGGAGGGGTCAAAGCTACTCATTACGCATAATTATCAGGGGAAGTTGCGTAATGAGTAGGTTTGACCCCGGATTATTAAGGGCGGATCAACCCTCGAAGCAGCGGTCTCCGCATCCCCAAAAAAGGGACGATTCTTCGAGCTTCCCTTCCTCGTCTTTGTAGATAAACTTCACCCCTTCTCTGGTCCCGTCAAGGTCTTCTTTATAAATAACGGTCAAGCTCACGTCTTTTTCTTTTTCAAGATATTCTTTGGCTCTAGCCGTGGCCTTTTCGATCGTTTCATAGCTTTCGCCGTCGAAAACCAGTGTATTCTCGTCCTCGAGGTTCGTCTTGGACTTATGTCCTTCAATAAAATATTTTTTACTCATCCGGTCCTGCCTCTGGTGAAAATATATCGCCGAAATTCATTTTATATAAACTTTTCCTTCTGTCAACCACAATCTGCCTTGACCGTCAATCGCTTTTAATGGTCAGGGGGGATACAATACCCTATCCCAAATTTCCAGTTGATTTTCGCCTCTGCTTGGTATAAGCAATACCTATCTTAAGGAAGGAGGTGTTTGGGACGTGAATCGCAGAAAATTTTTAACTAACGGAATCGGCGTGGCTGCCGCGCTTTCTTTGGCCGGGCCCGGTCGCGCGGCCGCATCTCTTCAAGCCGGCGCCTCTCAAAAACCCGCCAAGTTCAAGCTAAAATACGCCCCGAGCTTCGGGCAATTTAAACAGCACAGCGGCGATGACCCCATCGCCCAAATCAAGTTCGCCGCTGACGAGGGGTTCACGGCCATGTTCGACAACGGAATAATGGACCGGCCGGTCCCCCAACAAGAAGCTATCGTTAGGGAACTGGAGCGCAAAGGAATGACCCTGGGGCCGTTTGTTCTTTACGCAGATTTCAAAGTCGAGAGCTTCGTGAAGCGGGACAAGGAAATTCGGGACATGCTGCTTAAAAGGATGCAGGACGGCGTGGAGACATTTAGGCGTGTGAAAACGAAGTGGGCGCTTGTCGTCACCGGGCGCTACAATCAAAGCTTGAGCTGGGATTACCAGACGGCCAATGTCATCGAAAACCTGCGGTTCTGTATGGACGTCTGCGTGCCGGCGGGGCTGATTCTTGTTCTTGAGCCCCTCAATCCGAAGGACCATCCCGGCCTTTTCCTTACAAAAATCCCGCAGGCTTACGAGATCTGTCGTGCCGTGAACAGCCCCTCATGCAAAATATTGGACGACATCTATCATCAACAGATCACCGAAGGCAACCTGATCCCGAATATCGACGCGGCTTGGGATGAGATTGCCTCATTCCATCTCGGGGATAACCCTGGCCGGAAAGAGCCCACAACGGGCGAGATCAACTACAAGAGCATTTTCAAACACCTTGACCAGAAGGGCTATCAGGGCGTCTTGTGCATGGAGCACGGCCAGAGCCAGCCGGGAAAGGTGGGCGAGCGGGCCGTCATCGATGCCTACCGCTGGTGCGATAATTTTTAAAGGAGGAAATCGCAAAATGGGTGGCGCAGCATGTTCCCTCCACGCCCGCAGCGAATCGGCCCTTTTCTTGAAGGGTGATGAGCGAGAACAGAGAGGGAATGTACCGTGACAGGACCCATTTTGCGATTCGCTCCTTTATGGGGCGACTGAAAAATGAATTTAAACAGGAGAGCTAAATGAAAAAAGAGTCTTCACGGAAGGCAAGCATTACTCGAAGAGATTTTATTAAGACTTCGGTCGGTGCATCGCTCGCGGCGGCGATTCCCGGAAACCTCGGGCTTCACGCACAAGGGTCCGACACAATCCGCATCGGCGTGGTCGGCTGCGGCGGCCGAGGGACGGGTGCCGCCATCGACTGCTTGAATGCCGCCCCCGGTGTCGAGATCGTGGCCCTGGGCGACCTTTTCAAGGACCGCATCGACAGCTCCCTGAAAAAGATCAGGGAGGCTCATTCGGACAAGGTCAAAGTCCCTCCCGATAAATGCTTCACCGGCTTCGACAATTACTTGAAAGTCGCGGCCTGTCCGGAAGTGAACTTGATTGTAACCGCCGCGGCGCCCGGTTTCCGGCCTCTCCACATTAAAGCCGCGATCGAGGCCGGAAAAAATGTCTTCATGGAAAAACCGGTCGCCGTCGATCCCGTGGGCGTCCGGTCGGTCATCGCCTCGTCGGACCTAGCCCGGAAAAAGGGGCTGGCCGTCGTCACGGGCACGCAGCGCCGGCACCAGCAGCGCTACCTCGAGCTCGTGAAGCGCATCCACGAAGGAGAGATCGGCGAGATCGTGGGCGGCCAGTGCTACTGGAACCAGGGCGATCTCTGGGTCGTGAAAAAAACTCCGCAGATGTCGGACATGGAATGGCAGTGCCGGAACTGGCTCTATTTCACCTGGCTTTCGGGTGACCACATCGTCGAGCAGCACGTCCACAATATCAACGTCATGAACTGGGCGTTCGGCGCCCTGCCGATCAAGGTCACGGGCATGGGGGGGCGGCAGCAGCGTACGGCTCCCGAATACGGGAACATCTTCGACCATTTCGCCGTGGAGTTTGAATATCCGAACGGCGTCCGCGTGATGAGCATGTGCCGCCAAATCCCGGGCTGTGCCGACCGTGTCGAGGAACGGATCGTCGGGACGAAGGGTTATGCGTTCGGCTACGGCGAAATCCATGGCGCGAACTTCTGGAAGTTCGAGGCCGACGAACCCAATCCCTATGTCCAGGAGCACGTAGATTTGATAGCCAGCATCAGGGCCGGAAAGCCGCTGAACGAGGGCCGGCGCGTCGCCGAAAGCACGATGTGCGCCATCATGGGCCGGATGAGCGCTTACACAGGACGGGCTATCAGTTGGGAATGGGCGATGACGAGCTCCAAGCTCGACCTCACGCCGCCCAAGTACAACTTCGGGCCGCTGCCGGTCGAGCCGGTGGCGATCCCGGGCGTCACACCATTGATTTAAAATAAAATGGGGTCAAACCTACTCGTTACGCACAATATTCCAGGGAAGAATGCGTAATGAGTAGGTTTGACCCCGATCTTTGCCCCGGACTAAGAAAGGCAGGCTAACCATGGCAAGAAAATCCGCTAAAATCCGCCGCAGGGATTTCCTCAAAACGATTCCGGCCGCGATCGCCGGGGTCGCAGGATTTCCCACGATCATCAGAGCCTCGGCTCTCGGCAAATCGGGCTCCGTCGCCCCCAGCAATCGTATCGTCATGGCCGGCATCGGCTTCGGCATGATGGGCATTCCCAATATGCAGGCATTCATGGAAAAGGACGAAGTCCAGTGGGTCGCGGTCTGCGATATCGACAAAGTCCATCTCAAGCAGGTGCAGGACATGGTCAATGAACACTACGGGAACAACGCCTGCGCAACCTACCACGATTTCCGCGAGCTCTATGCGCGCAAGGACCTTGATGCCGTGTCCATCGCTGTGCCCGACCATTGGCACGCCATCCTGTCCATTGCCGCAGCCCGCGCCGGCCTCGACATTTACGGCGAAAAGCCCCTCACCCACAGCCTGGCCGAGGGCCGTGCCCTCTGCGATGCCATGAAACGCTATGGCCGTGTCTGGCAGACCGGGAGCTGGCAGCGCTCCGTCGCCAATTTCCACCAGGCCTCGGAGCTCGTCCGCAACGGACGGATCGGGAAGATCCTGAGGGTTGAGGTCGGACTGCCCGAAGGCCATTATGATTTTGCCCGGACCTTCGGCCAATGGGACATCGAATCGCCTCCATCGGAACTCGATTACGATTTTTGGGTCGGGCCCGCGCCCTACATCCCTTACTGCAAAGCCCGAGTCCATATGAACTGGCGCTGGAATATGGATTTCGGCGGCGGCCAGCTCATGGATTGGATCGGACATCATCTGGACATCGCGCACTGGGGGCTTGGCTTTGATTACACAGGCCCTGTCGAAATTCAGGGCCACGGCGAATTTCCAGCGAGCGGAATCTATAACAGCGCTATGCGCTATTGGGTCGAAGCCAAATATGCCGATGGAACGCCCATTATTCTCGCCGGCGGCTACCCCGAAATTCAGGGCGGGACGAAATGGATCGGCGAATACGGCTGGATTTGGGTCGACCGCGGCGGATTCGAGACGCAGCCCGCCAATCTTGCGAGCGAAGTCATCGGACCCAACGAGATCCGCCTCTATAAAAGCAGGGACCATTACCAAAACTTCTTGGACTGCGTCAGATCCAGAGCGCTCACGATTACGCCCTGCGAAGTCGCCCACAGGTCGGCAAGCGTCGGGCATCTCGGCGTCATCGCCATTGAAACAGGCCGGAAGATCCGCTGGGACCCGGCCACAGAAACGATCATCGGCGACCCCGAAGCCACCCGTTTGCTGAGCCGCGCATACCGCAAGCCCTGGCAGCTTCCCGCGTAGGAGAATCGGCCAATGATCAAAGGTGCGAACATGTCGAATCAAAGAATGAAGTTCTTCGGAATCATACTCCTGGGTATCTGCCTGCTTTTTCCGGTTATGGCAACAGCGACGCCGGTGCCCCAATCGCCGCAAGCGTCAAGCCCGCTCAACCTGGATGAAATCCTCAAGCGACTGGCTTCTTATGAATACGGGCAGAACGAAGGAGTTCTCTGGGACCTCAGAAACTACGTCCATTCCATGAAGGACATCCCTGAATCCAGGCTGGCCTGCGAAGAAAAGCTCTTGGCTTTTCTCGATTCGCAAACGACTGCGGCTGCCAAGATGACCGTCTGCCGCCAATTGCGCATTATCGGAAGCGAAAAATCGGTCCCGGTTCTCGAAAAACTGCTGCTTCAAAAAGACACGTCGGATATAGCCCGCTACCCTCTTGAAAAAATTCCGGGAGAGGCGGCCGACAAAGCCCTGCTCAAAGCTTTGACAATCACAAAAGGCGATGTGCAACTCGGCGTCATTTCCTCACTGGGAAAAAGAAAAACGCAAGCGGCAGTCCCAGCGCTCGGTGCATTGATCACAGATTCGAAAAAAGACATCGCATCGGCGGCCGTGACTTCGCTCGGCCGGATCGCGGGCAAAGAAGCCACAGGCCTGCTCTCGGCAGCCCTGGGCAAAGCCAAGCCCGATCTTCAGGCCCAAATCGCTTCCGCCCTCCTAATATGCGCCGAGGATTTTAGGGCTCTCAATAGCACGGATGCCGCATCAGGAATATATAATCAATTGCTCGGGCTCAAACTTCCGGCCGAGCTCCGCCGCGCGGCTATGAGCGGAAAGATCGCCACCGCTGAAGATCGAGCCGCGAAAACAATCCTTTCCGTGCTGGAAGCCACCGACCAAGATATGTATCTGCCGGCCATCGGCATGGTCAAAAGCGTTTTTAATGCTTCGAACATCGCTTCGGTCTGCCCACTCCTGCCCAAGCTTCCGGAAGCGAGCCAGGTCCAGCTTCTGGCCGTCCTCGCAGAATATCCGAAAGGAGCGGTCCTCACAACAATCCTTCAGGCCGCTCGGAGTTCGCCGCAGGCCGTCCGCGTCGCCGGGTTGAAAGCACTGGAAAAAGTAGGCGATGCATCCACGGTCGAATTCCTGGCCACGACCGCAGCCAAATCCAGCGGAAAGGAGCAGGACGCCGCGCGCACCAGCCTCTGGGGGCTCAAAGGCCGTGAGGTCGATGAGGGCGTGCTGTCGGCTATGGCAAAAGAGCCGACCGACGACGTTCTTAATGAATTGATCTTGAGCATTGGAGAGCGACAGATCTTCGCCGCAAAAAGCATGCTCGTTAAGCAAACAGGCTCGCCTTCCGCCAAGATTCGCCGGGATTCGCTGCGGGCGCTCAAAGTCGTCGGCACCCCTTCGGATATCCCCGGGCTACTCGATCTGTTGCTCAAGATCGAAAATGAGCAGGAGCAGGTCGAGATCGAAAATACAGTGGCCTCACTCGCCAAAAAGATATCCAATCCCTTGGCGCGGTCGGGGGCCATCAAAGCAAAACTAGAAAAAGAGACAAACATAAAAAATAAATGCCTTCTTTTCTACGTCCTCGGGAGAATAGGAGACGACAGTGCACTCTCCCCGCTCCGCGAGGCTCTGAATGATCCCCACGCCGAGGTTGTCGATGCGGCGGTGCGGGCGCTTGCCGTCTGGCCGACGGCCACAGCCAAAGATGATGTGCTCCAGATCAACGAGACGACCAAAAACGATGTCCATGAGATCTTAACTCTGCAGGGCTATGTGCGAATGATCGGCCTCGAGAAATACCGCGCTCCCGAAGCGGCGGTCAAGGACTTGAAGCTGGCGTATGGCCTAGCGGACCGGCCCGAGGAAAAGAAGCTTGTCCTGGGGGTCCTGCCGAATTTTGACTGCCCCGGCGCACTCGAATTCGCCCAATCGCTGCTCGAATTCAACGATATCAAGGCGGAGGCCCAGGCGGCCGTTGATAAGCTCAAAAAGAAGCTGGAGAAAGACGCCTCAAAATAGCTAAAGGTTCATCTGGAAATTCAGCTATATCTATTTTCCAAGCATTTTTATGGTTCTGAGATCGCGCGCAAGACCTCTTCCAGGAATTCCGCCATTCCCCAACGATCGTCGAATGTCATTCCCAGACGGACAGCGACGAGCTTGCACGAGGGGATAATCGCAACCATCTGTCCTTGATAGCCTTCTGCCAAAAACATGTCCGGAGGCAACTTGGGATAGGGACGCTTTGCCGGATCGTTGGAATCTCCTTTGTTCAGCCAGAACTGGGCGCCGTACTCGCTCATTTTATTCGTTAGCGTCGCGGTCGTCGTATAAAGCACCCAGCCTTCGGGGAGGATCCTCTCTCCTTGCCAGACTCCGTCCTGAAGATAGAGCAGGCCGAACCGTGCGTAATCGCGGGCGCGGGCATAAATACCGGAGCCCGCCGTGAACGTCCCCGAAGCGTCGCATTCGATGACCGCGCTCCGCATGCCGATCTTATTGAAAAGCTCCTGCCGCGGAAATGACCAGTATTCTTCCTGATTCCCGATAGCTTGCCTGATGATCCTGTTGATGATCATCGTCGTCCCCGTCGAATATTCCCATTTCGTATCAGGCGGGGCGGCGAGTCGTTTTGCCGCGGCGAAAGCGGCCATATCGGGCTTGGTGAACAACATGAGATTGACGTCGGAGACGGGATGTTCGGCATAGGCCTCGTACCATTCGAGCCCGCTGCTCATCCGAAGGAGCTGGTCGATCGTGATCGCATGGCGCGGATCATCCGGAGACCGCCATTCGGGAACGGGTGCAGGGTCTTTGATGTTCATCCTACCCTGCTTGACAAGAATACCGACCAGTGCGTTCGTAATGCTCTTGGCCATCGACCAACTGATCAGCCGAGTATCCTTGTGGATGCCAGGCGCATATCGCTCGGCCAGGACGCGTCCGTCATAAACAACAAGAATGGCCCGTGTTCTCTTGAGATGTTTGGGGTCCGGCTCGGAAAAAACCTTATCCAAGGCGGCCTTGAGCTTAGCCTGGTCAACATTCGCAGGAAGGGGGTCGCTCGGCAGGAGGTCGCCGGTGGGCCAGGGAACGGCTTCCGGGTTCGCCGGCTCGGGCGCTGGAATGCTCACTTTCCAGCCGAGGATCGTGTCCTGCGGAACGTTCTGAATGAGGATGGCGCCCAGCTGGTCATGATAGATCGCCTTCTTCTTAAAGAGGCCGAGTCCCCATAGGGAAACCGCGACGCTCTTTTCTTTGTAGTCTATCTTCGGTTTTAACATTTTGAACAAAGGGTGGAAGGCAACGTCTTCGCTCAAAACAGATGCTTCGTCGCGTCCGGAAACGAAAATCCCCGAGCAGAGAAGCTGCGCTTTGGCCCCGCAGCCGATGGGAAGTTGCTGGATGTACTCCCGCTTCGCATAGCCGACATAAACGACGAGCGCAAGGATGAGGACGGCAATCCCTATCCAGACTCGTTTTTTGGCAAAGAATTTCATGACTACCTTCTCCCTAAATTCTTTTCTCTTTTTCTCGGCCTGCCGGAGAGGCTAGAGAAAGGATTTGACCGCAATCTTTTATTTTCTTTGCTCCTCCCCTGACATTCCCCGTTTTGGCGGCTTTAACGCCTGAGGGATCCGCTTAAGGATCATTGGCCAGCCAATTTTCAAGCGATTTGATCTGACGGTCATAGGCCCGGAGTTCTGCAAGGCGCCGCAAAAACGGATTGTTAATCCACTCCTTGAAGGCATTTTTCCAATTCTGGTTGCCTCCAGCTTTGGCCCTTTCCTGTTGTTCTCTGCCCAGATCCATATGGTCTTGTTCGTGCTCACGGTAGGCTTTCCAGACGGGATCGGGATCGTTGCCGAAGTACTTGTCCCTGATATAATTCTCAAAGTCCTGCGGGCTCATGCGGTCGTAGTTTTCCCAATCGGTTTTGTAGGCGGGATCGTCGCGTCCACCGCCAGGAGCGAGGCGGAGGTCCCCGGGATCAGTGCCCATCGGAGCTTTCGGCTTTTCCGGCGTCCCACGGATGTTCTTTTCACTCAAAGTCTTTTTCAGGTCCGAATCAATCCGCGTGGTGATCTCATCGTTGACGCGCTTCAGGTAATCATCGATGCTTTCGCCATCGTTGGGCACGAGGTCCTGGAACACGCTCTTAATCATCTTGGCGACCTCGAGTTCATACTGGACGGCATTCTTATCATTATCTTTGTTCGATTTCGGCTGCGGCTTTCCCACGCCGATACGCTGACGGGCCGTATTGCCCGGGACAGCGACTCCATCGGACGGATTGAATTTAGGCGCAGACTGTTGCCCCTGACCCTGGCCTCCTGATTGGCCTGCCGAAGGAGGCCCCCCGGCGGAAGGCGCACCGGAAAGCCCGCCTCCCGGGCCGGATAAAAAAGCCCCTTCGGGGATCCAGCCGCCGCATGAAGCGGCTAGGCAGTAGGCTGCGGCTTCTTGGGTCATCTCCAAGGCATATTGCTCGCCGGATCTGCCCGCGTCTACTCCTTCCCAAACAATGCCAAACATCTTCTTGAGCTCTTCCCTGGACCTTTGCATTCTTCGCTCTTTGCGCTCGTCAGCAGGCGTCAGGTTGAAAACTTCCTTAATTCCGCTGGCAAGGTTGAGAAGTTCCACGGCATCATTTAGGCCGGGGCGGACGATCCCCGCCGGCCCCCTAAACCCGGCTGCGGGCCGACCGGACTCCTCTCTGAACTTATCGAGTTCCTGTTTAAACCCCCTGAGCTGCCCAGGGAGCTGGGCCGCGACAGTGTAGCTCTGGCCAAGGCCTTGGAAACGGCCCGTTCCTTGGGCCGGCCGGCCTTTTCCCGACGGAATTCCGGCGAGATACCAGCCCTTATCTGTCCAGACATATTCCCGGTTCACAGTTGTTTCAGGCCCGAAGGCAGTGCGATGGACAAGTCGAATCGTGCGAAAAGCATAGCCTTTGACCGAGGGATCATCGGCAACCGTCGCCGGCGGAATGGCATCATCGTAGGCGAACTCGACTTTTTTCCCGGAACCGTCGGATAGAGAAGCGATCCTTCCCCGGCGGTCTCTCTTAATCTCAAACGGCCGAGGGACATAGACCTGGATTTTTGTTCTTTTATAGCCCGAGGTAAAGTAGCGAAGGAAAAATCCATCCGGATGGAACGACCAACGCTCGCGCGGAATGTTCCGGCTGCCCAGCCCCGGTTTCGGCTCCCCTTCTTTCATAAAAACGCGCTCCATCTCCGCGAGCGATATGTTGGGATTCATCAAGGCCTGCGTCCAGAGGGTTTGCATCCTAATGCTTTCCTGGAGATCGACCTGCATAGCCTGGACTTCGCGCATAAGAGCCTGCAAATCCCCTTTAGCCTGGAGCTCCTCCATGCGTTTTGCCATTTCTTTAAGGCGTTTTTCCGATTCGGCCTTTTTCTTGGCCAAGTCGCTTTCCTTCAGTTCTTTTTGGCGCTTTTGAGAGTTGGCTATCCACTCCTGAGACCATTTGGCCGTCCACTCCTGAGACCGTTTCGTCCGTTCCTGGCAAAGTCTGTCCAAGGCAGCGAGTTCGTCTGGAGCCAGAAGTTTGCCGGCCGCCGGGTGCTTGAAGCTTTGAGAATTGAGAGAACCGAGCATATGCCAAAGCAGACTTTGCACCTCCCCCTGGGGAATATCAGGATGCTTGGCGGATCTCGCCATAACATTGCGGAACACGGACGCCATGGGGCCTTTGATCGGCGCGAAGACATAGCCGCCGCCTTCGCCCGGCCCGTAAGCGCCCGCATGAAGGCAAAAGCTCTCGAAATCTTGTTGGTAAAATCCAGACCGAGCTAAAAGATATCCTCCGTCATCGGTGTGCGGAAGGAGAGAAATCAGGGCGGGCCGCAGAGGGTTGAAATTGTCGAAGAACGGCATATCGGCATGGGCATCGGAAAGGCTGGACGTCAGCAGAGGTTCAATGCCCAACATTTGTTCCATGGTCGGTGCAGGCACCTCGACTTGCGGGGCTGCAGCATCCGGCTTAACTTGCTTCACCCCTTGGGGAATCAAACCGAGCCCCGCCAAAATCAAAAGTCCTAAAGCAAGACGGCGCATCATTCACCTCCTCTTATTTTCGGGTTCTTAGAGGCCAATTTTCCAGGCATTTAACGTTCGTCCGGCACTTTAGCTGATCATCAAAAATATATCACTAGCGAATGAACGAAGTCAAAAGGTTGGAGATTTTTTGCAAGCCGGAACGAAGATTTTGAGGTTCAGCGTCCCTGCGACTCCAGGTGGAAGGTGAGAATCTTCCACGGTTCAGCGACAATCGCCAACTGACCGTTCTGGATTCTGGCATCGGCCAGCCGGCTGCCGAGCAGGTCGGTTGCCGCGGCCCGGCTCACGGGAAGGCGAATCGCGACGCTGCCGCTTGTCCTGCGGCCTTCGGTTTCCACCACGCGCAGTTCATATCCACCCTCAAGCTTCTTCCGGAATGCCGAGAGCTGAATCCCGGGTGGCGACGCGCTCAAAAAACCCTCAGACAGCGGAAGATCGCCTGACCCAGGTTTCTGCAGCACACAGGTTAATGGTCTTGCGAAAACCGCCGCGGCGCGCATCCGATCGGCATTGTCCAGCTTCCCTCCGTGCGGCAGCAGGCCGTGACGATACTCGGCATAGATGGGCCAACCATATTCTTTCGTGAAATACGATTCCCACTCCCGCATCACCAAATTCGAGACTTGGCCCGAAGCCTCTTGCTGGAAGTATTGCGTGCCGGCGTGCAAGACGAGGAGTCCCCTGTCCTGGCCGAGCAGGTCCACGAACGTCAGCGCATGAAAGGCCGGATTCTTCGTCTCCTCGACGCCGAACGGGAAATCTCGCAGCACTTTGGTCACGGAAAAGCTCGGAACAAAGGAAAACCAGTAGCCCTCCTTGATGTCCGGCGGAGAGGCGTCGGCCTGAGGCGGCACCAGGGCCAGGATACGGCTCGTCACGTCCAAGTACGGCGACCCCGCTGCCAGAGTTACCCGGGTCTCGAAGTTGAGGTACTTCCAGGCGTGCTGGGCACGGAGCGTGTACCAAAGCGGTCCCTGGACGAGCCAATCGATTTTTGCCTTGGATGCTCCGCTATCGAAGAAGGCCGGCGGGTTGGGTCGTGTCGACAGGTTCGGGTTCGGCCGACCCGTGAAGTGAGGAAAGGCCCCGCGGGCCGAGTTGAGCATCTCTTCGCCAGATGGTTTGGCCACGAGGCTGGCGACGCCACCAGTCGCCGGGTCCAGGCGGACGCGCAGAAATTCGTTTTCCATGGTCAGCTTGGACTCATCGACCCGGAGATCGGTCTCAGCCGAGGGAGCGACCTCGGACGAGAACTGAAGATAATAGGTATCGTATCCGGCTGAAGGCACCTCCCGAGCAAGGAAGGCTAATTCGGCCACGACGAGGTTGCCATCCGAATCCTTGGTGCTCTTGGCCACCTGGGAAGGGACGATGCGGCCAGTTCGGTCTTTGACAACCACGGTGCGGCTCTGCGGCGGCACAGGGTGGATTCGCCGCGTCGCCACGAGATCGGTTCGCGGCCATGCGTTCGGATTGAACACCAAGGCCGCCAGCTCTCCGTGGCGGTTATTGAGGGTGTTGACGCGGCTGCTTAGGTAAGCCAGGGCAGCATTATGAACTACCTCTCCTTGCTTTTGGGCAGCGTCGAGGTGGTTGTAACCGATCGCGCCCCATGTGAAATTATGGAAGTCCTCGATGCGATCGAACGGCGCCATCCGGTCGCCCTGCCAGCGGGAATATTCGCAAAGGCCCACGTCGTGGCTTTGCGAGGCCAACAGGTCGCGCCACGCCTTATCGAGCGCTGCCGCTTGCGAAACGTGGCCGTGCGCGGAGGCGATCGCATCGAACAGCTCCGCCGCCAGGAGCAGCCCATCGACCTTGCGGTCGAGAATTCGAACCTGATCTCCTCCCAGGCCCCAGGTGAGCGACTTGTTCCACGCATCCATCGGGAAGTAAATGGTTTCTTTCCCCTGCGAACCGTATTTGTCGAGGTACTCCTTGAGCGTGACAAACTCTACCTGTTCCAGCGCACGGTACTTGGCCGGCGCGGTGAGGTACGCAGGCTGCTCGGGTGATTCCCAACCGAACTCCTCCCAGGCGAATATCAACGGCTTGCCGAGCCCTGCGAGCTTCTGGAACTCGGCGGAGGCCGCGAGCTTTTTCAGGTCAGGCGAATAGCCGAACAGCGCATTTTTGGGGACACACGGGATGACCGTCCCATCAATCCCCTTCCACCCCAGCGCATTGACATCCGTTCGCGGGCAGCCGGCTCGGCCCCAGGTGTCGAGTTGCGCCAGGCTGGCGTACCGGAATCCGGCCAGCTTGGCGATCTGGGGAATCTGCGGATGGGTGAACTCTTCCTCTTCGAGAAACGTGACCATGGAATAGCCGAGGGCCCTGCGGATCACCTCCCGTCCCATGGTGATCTGCCGGATGTTCGACTCGCCGCTGATCGTGGTGCCCATCGGCTGGCCGTAGGTGCCGCCGATCAACTCGACCTGGCCCGCCGCCAGGTGTTTCTTCAGCCGCTCCGTCACCTCGGGGAATTTCTCCGCCATGAACTCGTACGCCCGCGCGTCGAGGTTCAGGCAGGTCTTCGCGTGAGGCGGCCGATCGGCCATTTCGATCGCGTCGGTAACGGAGAGCACGCAAGACTCGATCCCCAACTGCCAGCCAATCCCGATGTAGCTCCAATGGTTGCAGATAGTCAAGCAGACGCCGGCTTTCTCCTCGGCCGCCCCTGCGTTTCGGGCAAACATGGGCCACGCCACAATGGCCCCCGCGCCGCCCGCGACGCTTGCCCGTAAGAATGCTCTGCGAGTAATGGTCCGCCTCATATCAGAAAAAATCATAGAAAATCATAAAATATGCTGAGTGGATTCGTCAAGTCGCGATAAAATTCCGGGAATCCCCGCGGTCCGTTTAATCCATCATCTCTTGCGAGGTGAGGTTCTGGCCCGCGTCGCGATTTTGATTACCTTGACAGCAGCTCCGGTTTGCCAATATATTTTCGAAATGATCTGGGGGATGAAATCGGGGCCGGCAAGGCCGATGGACCGGATGTCGGGAAAAAGGAAATTCTCTGAGGGACAAGTCGGGAGGGAACGATGTCAAGAAGGCGAATTTTATTGCTAGCTTTTCTTGTGCTGGCGAAGAGGGTGTCTGCTCAGTCTGCGGTCGGTGCTCTCACCAAGCTGGGAGATTATGAATCGCGCCGCGCCTCGAGTTATGACCGGAGCGGCGCCAATGCGGACTATCGACATCTAAAAGCCGGAGAAACCCTGGAACTGTTCGCCGAGGCTGGCCCGGCCGAAATTCGGCACATCTGGATCACTATGGCTACGGGCGAAGCCTACCACTTGAAGAAAGTCGTGCTGCGCATGTACTGGGATCACGAGACCGGTCCGAGCGTCAAGACGCCCATCGGCGATTTCTTTGGCTTAGGGCTCGGTACCTACACCGTGTTTCACTCGGCGCTGGTGGCCGTCGCACCGGACAAGGCGCTGAACGCTTACTTTCCGATGCCGTTCGCCCGTCATGGCCGCATCACGGTGACCAATGAAGGCAAGCAGGAGATTACGGACTTTTACTGGAATATCGATTGGGTGAAGCTCCCCTCGCTCGCCCCGGACACGGCTTATTTTCATGCGCAATTCCGGCAGTGCGCCCCCTGTCAAGGTTAGTATCACGGAAACTTCTACAGCAACGATTTTAGCGAAGCGCGCCGGGACCCGCGTTGGTTCAACGCCTCGGGAGAGGGAAATTACGTGTTTCTCGAAACCCAGGGCGACGGCCATTTTGTCGGGGTGACGCTTTCCGTCTTCCAGAATCAGTGGGGAGGCTGGAACGAGGGGGGTGAGATGATCTGGATTGACGGCGAACCCACGCCCCGGATTCACGGCACCGGCGGACCGGGCCGAGATCGAAAAATGAAATAGCTAAATGCGGATGGTCCGGTTACTTCTTTTCTATCTCTTCAACAATCTTCTTGATCTCGGGTTGGGCCGCGTTCAGCCGAAGCGAAATCCTGAGGACCTCGAGCGCTCTGGACTTCTGGCCGGTCCGGTAAAAACAAAAGCCGAGGGCGTTGAGCAGCCTGGTATCGGAATTATAGATCTTGTTGCCTTCGAGGAGGCTGTTGATGGCTGCCGCGTAATCCCCTTTGGCCAGCAGGGCTTTTCCCTTGATGAGATAATAATCGAACTTCAGCTTTTCGACATCCTTGATGCCCTCGATCAGCCCGCTGGCCTCATCGAACTTGTTCGTCTTAATAAGGAAATTGGCGTAGTCCACAATTTTATCTTTGTAAGCGGGGTTGAGGGCGTAGGCTCTCCGGTAGAACGCGTCCGCCTTGTCGTTCTGGTTGAGCTTATCATATTGATTGGCCAACATGTAAAAATAAAGGAACTGGCCGGAGAGCGGGAACCCTTTGGTATTGACAATCGGATGAGGAACAGCCGAGTCTGAGGAAATGATAAAATTGGCGCTTCTTTCATCCAGCGTCCGGCCTGCCTGATCGACCAAGGCCAGCCGGAGATCGTAATAATCGGGAGGAAAATCCTTAGGGGTGAGAGCCTCTTCGAAGGCCAAGATCTTTTGATAGGCCCGGTTCGCGAGCTTCAGGCTGTAGGTCTTTTCGAAAGGATTTTTTTCCCGCATTCCCTTGATCCGGACTCTGACCTCGCCGTCCCTCCAGAGGTCCTCCCCGAGGTTTGAAACCATGAAGAAAAAAACCAGATGATCGGCTCCTGAAAAAACGTTCTTGGGGTCGATCAGGAGCTTTTTGTCCTCGATTTTGTAAGGGACATGAACGTTTGCCTGGAAACTCTCGGTTTTGTAACCCAAGTAAGGTCCGCTCAGCCTGGTCGCCCGGGTATCGCCGGGAATCGAGACATCTTTTTCCAGAATGCTAAACTCCTTCCCGATGGAATTCTGGAGGAGGACGGTCAGCCGAAACTGGCCCTGGGCGATTGGAAAAGAGTCTTCGATCGTGACCCCGTTGGCCATGACTCGCGGTTTGTCCTGTTCGCTGAAATAAAAAGGGAGAACCCGGTTGTACTGGAAAATCACATTTTCGCCCACGCGCAAACTCACATCCAGCCTGAAGGCGCAGTAGTACTGCTCCTTGGGCTCGAAATAATCAATCGAGACGGATTTGGGTGCAAGGGAGAAATTGAGGAAGTCGAGACCGGTCTGAAGATCGTGGATCAGGGAGACATCGGCTTCGCTATCGACATAGTTGGTCATGTACTCGGTGCTGACCAGGCCTTTGTAGTTCAAAAAATGAGTGGCATAAGAAGTGTCGATATCCTTCTTGGGAGATTCAAAGATATCAGCCAGGATGATGCTGTTCCGGGCGGCCGGGCTGTAGTCCGGGTTAAATTCTCCAGGCACGATGGAGATGGCGGCGTCGGCCAGGGTCGGCGCCATTTCTTTGATTTTTTCATAGAGGCCTTCATAGTCGAATGGGTCGATGTTCCGTTTGTCCTGGAGGAGGCTGTCGGGGCCGTCCGCGACCGGGCTATAGAGTTTGAATTCTCCGATCCCCCCTCTCTGGTAGAACAAGAGGACAAAAAGGTTCGGCAGATCTTTCTTGGGGTCGCCGTAGTAGGTCCAAGCTTGGCAGGGAACGATGCCCAGCGTTCCCTCGAACCGCTCAATGTGCTGGGGTTCGCCCAGAATAATGTGGATCCGGCCCATATCCGTCATCCAACCGGGACGGCTGGTGCCCCGCCCGTAGTGTTCGTTGACATAACGCCAACGGCGCATGTGTTCATCCTTGTATTCATTCTCGGGCGTACCCGGCGTGGGGTCGCGCCTTCCCCAGAAGTTCTCGATGAAAAGATCTCGATCCCGGTCTTTGCTGAGCTTCAGGAAAACCTCCTTTTCTTTGGGTAAGATGATGTAAGACACGACGTTGAGCCAATCCTCGTATTTCTGGGAGAGGCTCTTGATATCCGCCTTCTCCAGCTTTCCCTTTTGCCCCGGATAAAGAAGCGGCGCCCACAGAATGATGAAGATTATGACCAGCAATTTCTTTGTCTTCATGATCAGTCCACGACTCTTATTTTATGGCCGGCGGCGGCATTTTTCAATGAAGGCATCGATCTCATTTCTCTCTTTGGCCGTCAAGATATTGTAATAGGCCTTTTTAAACCGGCTGAAATAATCGAAGGCTTTCTCCTTTTCTCCTTTGTCCAAGTAACCGACGCCCAGGTTAAATAGAGCAAACTGGTGGTGGGGGTCAATCTCAAGAGTTTTTTCCCAGCAATAAATGGCCCCATCCAGGTTGCCAGCCTGGCGGTAGGCTGACCCTAGACCGTTATAGGCCGAAGCATAACGCGGATCATACTCAATCGCCTTTTTAAAGTCGTCAACCGCACGGCTGTAATCTTCGCGGTTCTGGTTTTTCATAAACAAAGTCAGATACACCGTCCCAAGGTTATTCAGGACAATGGTATAATCTTTGTCGAGTGATAGCGCATGTTGATAGGCCTCGAGAGCCCGCTCCACGTCCCCCTTATTCCAGTAGTCCACTCCGAGGAAGTTCCAGAGTTCAGGGTCGTAATCAATGAGGGTCATCGCCTTTTTGAGTGTCGCGATCGATTCATCATACCTTCCCACTTCCATCAGAAAGCTGCCGTAATCAAGGGCGATTTTATAGCTGGTGGGATTATCCGCGTGAGCTTGCTGGAGCATGGCCACCGCTTCCTTCAATCGCTTTTGCTTTATATAGATCGAGGCCAGGTAGGAATAGGCGTTGTCAAAGTCTTTTCGTTCTGAAATGAGCTGTCTGAGGAGTTCGATACAGCGCTCCACGTTGCCCTTGTCATAGGTCTCCATGGCCTCTTCGAATTTCCTGTTAAAGGGAAGGAGCGTTTTCAAGTCGTCCTGGGGAGTGAAATTCCCCTTTCTGGCCGCTTGGACTGTTCCAACATATCCCAGGCTTTTGAGCTTCTCCTGAGCTTCGACATCAATCCGCGGGGTCACCGGACTCCCCTTATATGTCTCATTCTTTATGATTTGAGCCAAGGCGGCTCTGTCTCTGGTCAAGTCGGCTTTCTCGCCGAGATTTTTCGTTTCGTTAAAATCCTGCTGAAGGTCATAGAGTTCGGGGATGGGAGAATCGATGAATTTTTTTCCATCCTCGATAAATCCTCTTATGGGAGCCCAACCCCTCCTGTAATAGGGATAGAGGGATTCAAAATAGATCGCACGTTTGGATAATCCCTTTCCCTTCAGAGCCGGAACGAGCGAGATCCCCTGAAGAAAGGAAGGTTTTTTGACATCTAATAAATCGCAGACTGTCGGGAAAATGTCGATATGGGAGACATACGGGTCTACCCGGCCCGGCTTCGTTCCCGGATAATAAATAATCAGCGGCACCCAGAGTGTCGAATTATAAGCGAAATAACCATGCGTCGTCTCTCCATGCTCGCCCAGGGACTGACCATGGTCTCCCGTAAAAACGATGACCGTCTCGTTCTCGGCGCCTTTCTCCTTAAGATAAGCGAACAATTTAGCCAAAACAGAATCGACATAGGCCACTTCACCGCTGTAGAGGTCGTCTTTAAACCGGCTCCGGAAGGGTTCCGGTGGTTCATAAGGCTGGTGGGGGTCAAAACAGTGAATCCATAGAAACCAAGGGCTTGCCTGCCGCTTCAACCAATTTAAAGCGTTTTCGATGACATCACCGGCTTTCCTCTCCAAGAAGGCAAATTCGTACGCGGGCTGGGTGCCGTAATTATCATCATAAACATCAAACCCTTGATCCAGGCCAAACCTGGAATCCAGGGGGAAGGCCCCGACGAAGGCGCCTGTGGAATAGCCGTTGTTTTTGAGGAGTCTGGCCAGGGATAAAAATTCCGGACGCACAACAAAAAACCCGTTATCGTGGACTCCATGGTAAGCGGGGGTCGTGCCCAGCAGAATATTCGTATGCGAAGGCAGAGTCGTCGGGGTATGGGCGAAGGCTCTCGTGAAAAGAACAGACTTGGCGGCCAGCTCATCCACTGTGGGCGTCTGGAGGTACTTTGGACTGTAGCAGCTCAGCCTGTCCGGCCTAAGGGTATCGATGGTGATGAGAAGCAGGTTGAGGCGGGATTGTTCTGCTCCCGCCGCGGATCGGATGAGGAAGCTCATCAATCCAATGACCAGAAAGACATTTTTATTCTTCATCAGAGATCTTGATATTTATTTTATCACTTATCAGAAAAAGAAAGAAACTTCTCTCCCCCAAAAAAAAGCCCCTCCCCTCATAGAGGGGAGGGGCTTTGAACTCGAGCTTGGTCGTTTAGAACGTGAATCGGACTCCGAATCTAGTCGTTCTGGGGTTGAGAACTTCGTTGGCCTGGAACTTGCTCGGGGTTGGCACGAATAGATCGGTGGCTACATAGTACGTGCCCTCACTGCGCATGTACCTTCTGTTCATAAGGGCTTGGTTAAAGAGGTTGAACACATCAGCCATAAAATAGATTCTGCCGCCGTCCCCAATTTTGACCATCTTCTCAAGCCTGAAGTTCATGTTCCAGAACGTGGGCAGTCTCTCTGTTCCGAAATAGTCAAGATAGACGGTTGTGCTTCTCTGCAGAGGGTTGGGCAGACTGCGATCATTTATAACCATCGTGTGAGTAATGATATGCCCGTCTCGAGCGGTGAAGGTGCCGGAAATGTCAAAGCCCAGGGGAAGCTGGTAGAGTCCTTCCAGCTTGACCATCCAGGGGGAAAATGTGTACTGGCTGATTTTTCCACTGCCGCTACCCATGTACTGGGAATACTCCCGGTCGTTGACGGCCCAAATCTGGGTCGGGTCGAGATAGCCGCTTGCATCATAATGCTGCTTCTGCATGTTATAGGTAAAAGATCCATTAAACATCCAGCGGTTGGACAACCTCTTGTTGAATCTGAGGTCAAGGGAATAATAAGTCTCGTGAAATCCGGGGTTCGGAGCAACGTAACGGTAATCTGAGTATGTGGCGCCCGGTGTCGTACCCAGAACCCAAAAAGGCTTTCCAGTGCCGGTGCCCATATTGACCCCCTTGGAGTTTAGGTCCGGGACAGTATAAGAAACCTGCATGTAATCTGCCGTAGAACGGATATAATCCGTGTCAGGATAGTACACGCGCGTCCATCTGAAATTATCGAACCTTTTGTAGGTGAGGTCCAGCGCAACTTGAAAGTCCGTCAAAACTTCACGCTCCAGGGTAATGATGCCTTCCCAAGTATTAACGTTATTGGTTTTGGGGTCGATGGTGTACAGAACCGGGCCGACCTTCTGCGGATTCGTGGGATCATATCCGCCCCACATGATGCCTTGGTACAAGCTATAGGGAAGCTGCAAATTCCCTGATCCGTTAAAAACTGATTCCAGGCCATTGGTGTTGGGGTTTAACCAATAGAGCTCATTGATATCGGCTTTTCCGTCCTTATTGGCATCCTTCCACCAGAAATCCATCCAGCCGCCGGTTCCTGAGGGATAGAAGTTCCCGGCTTCGCCTATTCCCATGAATTCGCCGTACTTGGCGAAGGAAGCTTTGAGGATTGTCTTGCCATCTCCGGTGACATCATAGGTGATGCCTAGTCTCGGCTGTAGACTGCTCCAAACATAGTCGCTCGAATATCCGGGAACACTGAGGCCGGGCATCAGGCTGCTGATGGCCGTATGGGCCGCTGCAGTAAAATAGTTCGTCCAAACTTCTTGGCCGTGAAGGACATTATCTGCATGGGTCATTGTGAAGGGATTCAGATACGGTTTCTGGTAGTCATACCTCAAGCCCAGGAGCAAATTCATCCGGCCGATGGTGACGGTGTCAGTGAAATAGCCTGCCCAAGATGCAATCTTCGAGTCGATATAGTATCCTCTCCAGGTGCTGATGTATTTGATATCTGGATCGACGATCATTTTTGACGGATCACCAGTGGCATTGGGGTCGTAGGTGGGATAATTGTAATTGTAATTGTAAGACGTGTTGCCGGCCGAAGAGGAGTCGGTGGTCGTAAATCTTCGGACATACTCGACTCCGAACTTCATCTCGTGGCTGACCCCGAACAGCTTGTCATTGAAATAGTTCGCGTAGAGACCCCACTGAAGCAGCGGCCGGTTGGTATCGTAGTACCAGTCGTACTGTGTTGTGACGCCGGTCGCGATGTTGTTAGCGGTCCAATTGGTCAGGGTTTGATCCTGCATGGGCAGAAACAAAAATCCGGCGTGAGAATAGCCGAACTTGGCAGAGACGAGCAGGTTATCGCCGAACATCTGCTCATCCTCGGCTTTCCAGATCGGCGTGCCAAAATGGAATCGGGCGGTTTGGTGATTGCCAAGCGGATTCCCGTAGTAGTCGGAATCTCTTCCGAATTTTTCTTTGTTCCCGCTGTGCATGAAGATCTCGAACTTGTTTCCGGAAATGAGCTGGAGGTCGAGTTTGGCGACATAGTTGCTTAAAAGTGTGTCATCGGCAACGCCATTGATGTTATTGACCTTGATATCCTGGACGCCATAAGACCCCCACAGCCAGGCCTTATCCTTCCAGAGCGGCCCGCCGACGTTGAACCCGTAGTCCTTGATGCCCCGAATCACGTTGTAAGTCTGGCTGCCAGGGATTCCTAGGTTTTTAAGCTGAGCGGGAGTCCACGCAGCCTGGAACTGCGGGTCGGTGAAGTAAAATCGTCCGCCGAGCGAGACTTTGTTGCCGCCGCGACGGGTCACCATGTTCAACGCCACGCCACTTGTTTGAGAAGTGACATCCCCGCCGCCGGTCGTGACGTTCATCTCTTCAAAGGCGTCAAAGTCGAAGTAGGTCGGCGATGCGCCAATGGCCGCGGGGTCGGTGACAAGGACTCCATCCACGGACCACTGGTTCTGATCACTGGTGCCGCCTTTGCCCACGAAATAGGCCTGCTGGCCGGAGTCCGTCCCGCCGAGGTTCTCTCGATCCACCGTGACCGAAGGAACCATCTGCAGAACAACCCAAGGATCTCTGGCTGTCGGCAGCATCTGCAAAATATCCTGGGTGATACTCTGGCCGACGTTTGTCTTCTTGTTGTCAACAACGGGCGATCTGGCCACGACCGTGACCTGTTCCTCGAGCACGCCAATTTCCATCTTGACTTCTATGTTGGTATTCCCGCCGACGACAACGACGATACCTGATTCAGTCCTTGACTTGAACCCTGTAATTTCGCATTTGATTTTGTAGTCCTTCGCCGGACCCAGTGACAGGAACCTGAATCCCCCTTCAGCCGTCGTCAACTGGGTTGCTGGAGCACCAGCACTGGGGATCAATGTCACGCTAACGCCGGGAAGCGCGTTTCCTTCAGCGTCAACAACTTTGCCGAAGATATTTCCATTCCTAATCTGAGCGGGCAGGAAAGCGGCAAAGCATAAGACGAAAACCACAATTAAAAATTTTCTCAAATTTGCCCCCTTTTAATCCCCCGACTGCCAGGAGATAAAAGTTTCCATTTTCCCTAGAGTGAAAACTTTCATGAAGTGAAAATTTTCGCTCCACTATTTGCCCGAAAAGTCCACGCACCGTGTCATTCACACCTCCTTAATTTAAATAGATATATAATATTTAATATGCAACATTCATGCCAAAGAACGTCTTATTTTTTCCCTTTTATTTTCAATTAGTTAAAGGCAAAAGAAAAAATATTATGCGAAAAAAATTCAAAAATTTGGATAATTATTCAAAAAAATGGAAATTATTTTGCCTGCTATGTTATAATTATTCAAGCACTTTTAAAATTTTATAACGCCAGGAGGCTCCACATCGATAAAAGATTTTTAATCCAAAAAATGCTGGTTCTTCTCGTCATCTTCTTCCCTCTTATCCTTATTTCTCAAACCAATCAGAAGCCTGTTGCTCCGCCCGCAATCGAGGTGCCCGTCCGGGTATTCTCGGGCGGGCAATTCATTGATGACTTATCGCTCGGTGATTTTGAAATCTTTGAAGATGGAAAATCACAAAAAATTGATGCCTGCTATCTGGTCAAGGGCATCAATCTCGAGAAAATACAGGGAGAGACTTCTTTTCCTGTCAACCTCTCCCGGCACTATTACCTTCTCTTTCAGACGAATGAGTATGACCCCAAGCTTGCTCAAGCCGTGGATTTTCTCTTCAATCGGTTCCTTCTTCCCCAAGACACGATGACGCTGATGACGCCGATGAAACCCTATCATCTAACTCGGGATGCCCTCAAGTCCGCGCCGAAAGAAAAGCTCTCCAAGGATATGCAAAGCCTGCTCAAGAAGGATATCCAGCAGGGAAGTCGAGAATACGATAAACTCTTGAAAGACCTGAAAAAGCTAGTCAAAGTCATTTCCGCTGGTGGAAGCGCGACCGTGGAGTCGGATATGGAGAGCGATTCCACGTCCAGTGAGATCGGTCTGGAATTCACCCTCGAGCGCTATAAGACGACTCTAGCGAAGCTCGAAAATGTCCGCCTGGTCGATGATAGCAGGTTCATCGATTTTGCCAGGGCTATGAAAAGGGTTCCCGGCCAAAAAATTGTCTTCCTTTTTTACCAGAGAGAATTCCGGCCGGAAATCAGCTCGGCGACTTTGAACACGATGATGAGTATGTACCAGGACCAGCCGAATGTTTTGAGCGACCTCATGGATCTTTTTCAGTTTTACTCGAGAAAAACGAGCTTCAAGATTGACCAGATCAACCAGGCCTTTGCCGACGCTTCCATCTGCTTCAACTTAATCTTTATGAACAAGGAATCCCAGTATTTTTTCGGCCTGACCATGCGTGAACAGTCGGAAGACATTTTCAGGGGGTTTTCAGATACAGCCCAAGCCACGGGCGGAATCGTCGATAACTCACCCAATCCGGCCGCAGGGTTCAAGAAAGCCGCGGAAAGTTCCCAGAATTATTATCTTCTCTACTATACGCCCGCGAACGATACCAGAGACGGAAATTTCAAAACTATCAAAGTTGTGGTTAAAAACAGGAATTATACCGTAGCCCACCGCCTCGGCTATTTTGCCAACTGAACAATTAGCCTGCATGATTCATAAATTTTGAAAACATCAAATAGCATACCATGACTCGGCATATCAAACTCTTTACGCCCGGCCCGGGCGACGTGGACGAGGATATCCTCGAGGCAACGGCGCGCCCGATGCAGCGCCATTACGGGCCGCAGTGGATGGAGATTTACAGCGAACTCCTCACACTTCTCAGGCAGATCTTCAGAACGCAGAATGATCTGTTCGTCGTGCCCGGTGCCGCCTCGGCCGTGCACGATATGGCCATCGGCAGCCTGTTGGCGACCGGTCAAAAAATTATCGTCGGGCACAACGGTTTCTTTGGCGAGCGGTTGCTCGCTATAGCGCAAGGGTACGGGTTGACCACTGTGCCGTTTGCGGCGCCGTTGGGCAAGCCGCTCGAGCCGGATGAATTACGCAGATTACTGCGCGAGCATCCCGACGCCCTGGCAGTGGCGCTGGTGCATCACGAAACGGCCACGACGGTCGTGAACCCGCTGCGCGCCTTGGCCGAGGTGGTCCGCGAGGCCGGCAAAGTGATTGTGGTGGATGCGGTGTCGTCGCTGGGCGGCATCGAGTTGCCCGTGGACGAGTGGGGCATTGACGTTTGCGTGACGGCGTCTAACAAGTGCCTTGAAGCGTTGCCGGGTGTGGGTTTTGTGAGTGTTGGCCCGCGGGCCTGGGAGTTGGCGGACAGTCATTCGGGCATGGAGCATGGCTGGTATCTCAACCTCAGAACTTGGCGCAAGTATGCCCAAGAATGGGGTTCCTGGCATCCTTTTCCCGTGACCGAACCGGTGAACATCATCCTCGGGGTGCTGGCCAGCTTGCGCAAAATCGTGGACGGCGGGTTAGAGGCGCACCTGGCTAAATACGCCCGCGCCTGCCGGATCGTCCGAGCCGGATTGCGCAATGCGGGCTTCGAAATGTTCGTGCCCGATGAGTATGCCGCGCCGATCGTCACAGCCGTCAAAGCGCGTTCCGAGTTCGACGTGGCGGAATTCAGCAAGTGGTTGGAGAACGAGCGCGGCCTGGCTATCGGCGGCGGCTTGGGTGAGCTTGCGGGCAAGATATTCCGCGTGGGACATCTGGGTAAGGCCGCCACACGAGAATATTTGGTAGATTTTCTTTTGGCCGTCGAAGAGTTCTTGCGGCACAAGAATATTCGCGTGCCTGTGGGGACGACTTTGGTGGGGCTGTGAACGAGCTATATTATTCCATCGCCGATGAGATATTCGTTCGCTTCCCCGGATATGTTCGCGGAGTTGTCCTCGCCTATGATGTGACAAACGGAGAGTCCCCGAGTGAGATTGTTTCGCTGCTGCGCGACGCTGAAGCGTTTGTTCGTCAGCAGCTGACAATCGAAAATATCGCCGAACATCCAAAAATAAAGTCGTGGAGAGAAGCATACCGGTCCTTTGGGGCCAAGCCGAGCGAGTTTCGCTCATCGATCGAGGCGATGGCGCGGCGCGCCTTAAGGAACGATCCCCTGCCGTCTATCAATGCCCTCGCGGATATCGGAAACGCCATATCTTTGCGATATCTGGTCCCCACGGGTGGACACGCGATCGATGTCGTGACGGAGGATATCTCCTTGCGACTGGCGAAAGGCGATGAAACGTTTACGCCATTCGGCTCAGAACAGGCTGAATCCCCTCTGCCCGGAGAGATCATCTTTGCTGAAGGGAACACCGTCCTGACGCGTCGGTGGACGTGGCGGCAGGCGAATCACACCCTGACGCTGCCGACAACAAAGGCCATCGAGTATAACGTTGACGGACTCCCGCCTATTCCCGTTTCTGAAGTCGACGAGGTCTGCAGGCAAGTCATGGATTCAATCCAGCGATTCTGCGGCGGACGGACCCGCTGTGAGATACTCACTCGGGAGCACCCGCGGATCAAGCTGACCGAGTAGATGCCCAAATCGTCATGGATATTAAATCTCGACGAGATGGGACGTCAAGCCGGGCTAAAAAAAGCGCGGGGGCCAGGGAGCCGCCAGCAAGCTCAAAATGGCCGGGAATCGCCCAGACTTTTCCTCTATTGGCTTAGCGCTTTGATGAATTTGTACATGAAATCGACGCCGTCGTAAAACTCCTTGACACCCATGCGCTCGTCTTTTCCATGGGCACGCACATCATCCATGTCCCCGAACATGCCGGAAACGCCATAAACGGGAATTCCGGCGCGCCGCAGCATCCGGCCATCCGTAGCGCCTGTCAACATGTTGGGTGTGACAATGGCTCCGGGCCACTTAGCTGCCGTCAGCCGGTCAAGGACTTCCATGAGGTCCTTGCGAAGCGGCGACAATGGGCTCAGGAACGGCTCGTCTATTCGAGTGACGATGATTTGACTGTCGGCCAGAACGCGCTGGAGAGTCGCCAAGACGTTTTCGGGAGTATCGTCGGGCAGCATCCGGCAGTTCACGATAGCGCGCGCGCTCTGCGGCAGCGCATTCTCGGCGTGCCCTCCGCTAAGCATGGTGGCGACACAAGTCGTCCGCATCATCGCATTGTAGGATGCAGATGCCGCGGCCAGGCGTTTGGCCGCGGTCGGGTCGATCGGAGTCTTCAGCATCGCCAACATGTCGGCCTTTGTTTGGCCGGTTTCCCGGTTTGCGCAGCGTTCGAAATACGTGCGCGTCGTTTCATTCAGCCTGAGAGGGAATTCATATTGGGCCAGGCGCGTCAGGCCCGCGGCAAGCCGGTAAATCGCATTCTCCGGGACAGGCAGGGAGCTGTGGCCGCCCTTATTTTTTACTTCAAGCTGATAGCTGATGTAAATTTTTTCGCTTGTCTGTATCTCCATGACGATCGGCTGGCCGTTCTTGAGGTCTCCCCCGCCCCCGTCCGGATTGATGCAATACTCCGCATCGATGAGGTCACGGTGATTCGCGAGAAGCCATTGAATGCCGTTGGCGTCGCCGCCCTCTTCATCGTCGGTCAAAGCGAGAATGAGATCGCGACCGGGCACAAAACCTTCCTGCTTGAGGCGGATGAAATTGGCGACAAGGTCCGCATCTTCATTTTTCATGTCGGTTGTACCTCGGCCGTAGAAATAGCCGTCCGTTTCGAGAAATGTGAAAGGATCAAAAGACCAATCTTCTCGACGCGCCTGAACGACATCGAGATGACCGATAAATAGGATCGGCCGCAGCTTTCCCCGGCCTCGATATCGGGCGACGAGGTTTCTGTTGTTCGGCCGCGGGCCAAGGACCCGGATATCGTTCGCGGGAAACCCTGCGGCTCTCAACCGCTGAGCCATCGCTTCTGCCGCCTTCGTACTCCCGATATTCAAGGTTGTGTTGATTTCGATCAGGTCCTTGAATATGTCGCGGGCCAACTTGGAATAGGCAGGCCCCGGACCTGCATTTTTGGCGGGCTGGGCTGTGCTCGCAGCTACCGCGAGCGTCAGAGCCGCGAAAAAAACGCAACAGTATGAGATGAAGGGCCGGAAGATTTTAGACATCGTGCGAATTTCCTTTCGGGCGACTGTGACTAGCAGCAATCCCTTCGAGGAGCATATTGCCGGTGGATGATCAATGTCAAGTCCTCGGAAAAGGCTGTGCGGTCTTTCGAGGGGATAAAAAATTGCCTATGATCAAGAGTTCCATTTGACTTTATATCGTATAACTCGCGGAAGGCCTTCTCTATCTTCCTCGACGGTATAGAGCTTGCCCCTCTTGAAAACAAAAGGGCGGGTTTTAAGAGAAACTTTCACGATATATTTTCCTTCTGAGTCGAAAACATCATAGAAAAAACCGTCTCCATCAGATTTTTTTTCGTATGTTTGGACGAAGATTCTTCCGGCGTCGTCTATCTTCATAAATTGAAATGCATTATGATTTTTGTTCCAAGTGACTTTTTCATTAGGAGGCATGCCATCCTTGTAACGATCCATAACCCACTTTTGCTTTTCTTCCTTAGTGATTTCTACGGGATCATAATCTTTGGTAATTTTCCGAATCATTCGGCCAGCCCTGTCAAGAACCTCAAATTCATATTTATCAGAATAACCCCAGATAATCGTATCGTCATTGGCGATCTCCCAAAAGCTATCAGGGGCGAAAAGATTTGAAATTCCAGGACTCACTGAAATCTCATAAGAGAAAATCGTAAATTTCAAATTCAGCCTGGAATCGAATTTTGCCAGAACAAAAACCGCGGTTTTATCGATATACATATGCCGCGCCACGATATTGCCCTGCGAATCAACTTTTGGACGATGAAAGGAAGGCATGGAGGCAAAACTCAACGACCGAAGATAATCCCCGTTCAATGCATAGAAATGAAGAAATCGAGCCCCTCGGTCATTGACCAGGATTTCATTGCCGGGCGTGATGGTGAGATTCGTCGCACGCTGAAACTCCCCGGGACCTTGGCCTCTCTTTCCTATTGTCCTTAGGTATTCACCATTTTTATTAAAGACCATGATATGAGCATCTTTAAGATCAAGAACATAAATATTTTCCTCGTTATCCACTCCAACATCGGTTATCTGAGAAAACATATACTCGTCGGCCTTTTTTTCTTCTCCGATAACCAGCTCCTTTTCTAAGTTGAATATATCCTCGCTATGCATCGGCTCCTTCGGATTCTTAACGATCGTAACTCCATTTTCTTTCTTTATTGTCCCCTTCCATTCAGATCTTTTTTTTCCGCAGCAAATGAGCACGATAAAGATCGAAAAATATATTGTGATTATAGTTAGCCATTCCTTCTTTTTAATCTTTTTCTCCTCTGCCGCTCACCCAGACAATAGCTTGTTTGACAAGCTTTCGATAAACAGGATTTTCGTATGCCCAATGGTCATGCCCAGGCTGGATAAACACGATCCGCGATTTCCCGTACAGGTGCCACCAGGCGATGGTTTTCGAGCTCTGAGGATGGCTGGTTTGGAGAAGCGGATGCATGTCCGATAGCACTTCGCATTTTCCATAGACCTCATCGTGCAAAATAAAATCCGAAATGCCCCTCGTGACCGGGTGCTTTGGATCCACGACATGCACGGGGACCTCGACATCGTGTTGGTACGTTGAAGCTTCGTGGGAGTTTCCGTCTTTCGTTGCTGCCGCTAAATAATATTTGCCGCCCAGGATTTTTTCATATTCATCCCAATTTTGATACGAACTCAGGGAATGGTGCAAAAACAAAATCCCGACACCTTCTTTCAGCAGGTTCACGAAGGCGGCCTTCTCCTCCTCCGAGATGTCTTCGACCATGTCATAAAATACGATGGTGTCGAACCTTTTTTTCAGTTCGGGCCCAAACAGGCTGACGGCTCCGGGTTGGACAACCTCCCGGTAGTCAATGCCCCCCAAATCGGTTCACATCTTAAAAAACGGAGTCCGTTCAAAATCGTGGCCTCCGGTCACGACCAGAACCCTGATCGCAGAGTTTTTCGGACCTTGAGATCGTGTTTTCGACCATGATGCGCTGGCCAAAAGTAAGACGATGGCCATCGCCACAGGCAATCGCTGTTTAAGCAATCCCCCTAGTCTCATCCGCCACCTCCTGAGGAGTCAAGACGGGATCATTGCTGCCTGCGCTTCTCAGGCGCCGCCCGTTCGATCCTACACTAGCGCGCCCTTCTTGATAATGTTCTCCATGACGTCGGCGAAGGTGTCGATTTCCCGCGCTGACAACGACACGTTGACCACGATCCGAATTCCGTCGAGCAGCCCGTCAGGATGCTTCATCGGCGAGACGACGATCCCCCACTTATCGAGCAGATGCTCGGTGAGCTTAGCCATATCCATTCCCTCGATGCCGAAGGTGGCGACGCCGCAGGACTCGGCGGGATCAAGGCTTGAGTAGAATCGCACCCGCGGCAGCGTCCGAAGCCGGTTGGCCCAGCGCTCTTTCAGATACCGGATGCGCGCCGATTTCCGCTCGATACCGATGCCCTCGTTGAACGTGATCGCTTCGGCGATGGCGACGCGGTTCGCCGGGGTTCGCGTCCCCACGTCTTCGAAGCGGCGGATGTCGTTCGGGTTGTCCGTCCACGGCGGGGTCAGCGGCCAGACTTTGGAGATTCGATCCTTCGGGATCCGCACGAAGCCATTCCCGGGCGGCGTCATCAGCCACTTGTGCAAGCTCGCCGTATAGTAATCGCACCCGAGGTCCGCCAGCTTGAAAGGCACGTGCATGAAGCCATGCGCGCCGTCGACCAGCACTTCGATGCCTTTCGGGTGCGCCATGTCTGAGATCCGCCGGATCGGCGCCATCTGGCCCGTCCAGTGCGTCATATGACAGACATGGATCACCTTCGTCCGCGGCGTCACCTGCAGCTCGACCAGCCGATAGAACTGGTCGAGCGGCACGGGCGGGGCGGGAAGCGGGACGATCTTGAGCACGATGCCCTCGCGCTTCTCGCGCTGCTTCCATGAGCTGAGCAGCCTCGGGTAGTCCTGGTTGGTGATGATCACCTCGTCGCCGCGCTTCAAGTCGAGGCCCATGATCGGGATCTGACCTGCCTCCGTTCCGCCTCGGCAGATGACCAACTCTTCGGAATCGCAGCCCAAGTGAGACGCCAGCCGCCGCCGACAGCTCTCGATCTCTTTGCCGAGGATGGCCATCGAATGCCAGGCGGCATTGCCCGAGAACTCGCTGTGCCGGCGGACAGCGTCTTGGACGATGCGCAGGCCGTTCTGGATGGTGCCGTTGTTTAGGTTGATGATGTTGCGGTCTTCGGTGAATGCCTGCTGGACTTCGAACCAGAAGTCCTCGTTGGCCGCGAGCTGTTCAGGGCTCAAATCGGCTGTATCGCGTCCCGCCGCGAGAATCCGTTCGAGAGCGCCGTCACGCGTGGCGGCCAACGCGCCGACGCCGACCGCGCAATTCCGAAGGAAATCACGTCTGTTCCCCATATTGCCTCCTTTAGCAAAGGGATTTGCTTTTTGCAGCCGCACGCGATGGCTCGCCAGTGAACGTCAAAACCATGCTGTCTGCGGCACAAAAATGATATATGCGGCTGATGATCGATGTCAAGAAGACGGACGGGGACAGGTACCTTTGGTACGTGTCCCCGAGCCAAAGAACTATATAGGTCAGCAACTCCTTTTTTTTATCTATCTGAGCTTGGGAACAATGACGCCAGCGATATTCTTCTGCTTGAGCATATCGTTGAAAGCGGCAAGGTCGGTCTTGAGCAGCGTTTCGAATCGGCTTTTCTGCGCGGCCAGCCGTTCTTTGAGCACGGTATAGACTTCACGCTGCTGCTTGTTGGGCGCAAAGTCAACGCTGCCGGCGACGTCCCCCGCCAGCACGGAAAGCTTTTCATAGAGCTTTTGCGGATCACGGAAAGACTTGGTATCGCCCTCAGCGATGGTCGGCTGGAAGAGCTCGTCCTCGATCGATTGGAGCTGGGGCCCGAACTGATCGAAAGTCTTGATCATATCCCTTAAGCCGGCGTCCGCTCTCATGACGTCCCTGATATCGAAGAGCTGTTTTTTCATCCACTCGATCTGGCTGATCATGTCCGAGGCGCCATTGAGATCCTCGCGGATGTCGAGCTGCAGCTTAACCTGTTCTTTAATGTCGGCCAACGTCCCGGCCGAGCGCGGATCTTTTCGCACCTCGAGTGTCTGCGTGAATTCCTTATCGCCGACTCTGAGCTTCATGGTATAGGTACCGGGCGCCACCATGAATCCCTGGAAACCGCCGGACGTGCCCCAGCTCTGTACCGGGTACCAGCCTTCGCGCTCCCACTGCTGGACGAAGCGCTTCTCCTCGACCACATGGGGATTTCCGGGCGGTTTGGTCCGCAGCCTGGCCACGCTCGCACCCGCGTATCTCATCCCCCAATTCACGCGATTAATCCCCGGCCGTCGAGTCCCCGACATGGTCGATACCTCGCGTCCTTCTTCATCGAAGATAGCGATCGATACCGGGCCCTTGGGAGCCTCCTTCAGATAATAATTGATAGACGCCTGGTTCATGGCCCGAGGCCCGCCGGCGATCGCATTGAGGCGATAGGCCGGGCGGGGTTTGAAAAATTGAACTTCGGATTTCAGTACATCGTCTGTGAGCTGTTGGAGCGGCGTGATATCGTCCATGATCCAGAAGCCGCGCCCGTAGGTCGCGACCACCAAGTCGTTGAAATGCTCCTGGACCACCATATGATGCACTGGCGCGTGAGGGAGGTTGTTCTGGAGCGGCAGCCAGTTCTTCCCGTCGGTGAAGGAAACATAAATCGCGTTTTCCGTCCCCAGGAAAAGCAGGCCCTTTCTCACCGGGTCCTCGTGCACCCAGTGGCAGTAGCCGAAGACGGTTTTCGGGAGGTCGGAGCTGATTGAAGCCCAGGTCTGTCCGTAATCCGTGGTTTTGTAAATAAAAGGATCGCGGTTGTTCATTTGGTGGAAATCGATCGTGACATACGCCGTTCCCCCAGCATACCGCGACGGCTCGATATTGCTCACGGTCCCCCACGGCGGCAGGTTCGGGATATTTTTGGTGACATTCGTCCAGGTCTTGCCGCCGTCGCGGGTCACCTGCACCAGCCCGTCGTTGGTTCCCGCCCAGATGCATCCCTTTTCCAACGGCGATTCCGCAATGGCGAAGACGACGCAGCCGTATTCCACGGCCAGATTGTCCAGCGTCAGCCCGCCGGACGGCCCCATTTTGCCGGGGTCGTTCGTGGTGAGGTCGGGGCTGATGATCGTCCAGCTCCGGCCGGCGTCAGTCGTCATATGGACATACTGACTCCCGACATAAACCTTATTGTGGTCGTGCGGCGAGATGACAATGGGAAAAGTCCAGTTGAAACGATATTTTGCCGCGCCCGCATGAGACCCGTAGTTCGATTCCGGCCAAACGTGGACCGTATTCGTATGGCCGGTCCCGTAATCCGCCCGTTCGAGCATGGCGTTGTAGCTTCCGCCCCAGACAATGTTGGGGTCGACGGGATCAACGACGACATATCCACACTCTCCGCCGGCCGTTGTTTGCCACTGGCTATCCGAGCCTCCCCCTCCGAATCCGCCGCGGCCAAATCCGCCGGCCGTGCTGGGTCCCTTATAGGCGTCACCATCCTGCATGCCCCCATAGACGTAATAAGGAATCTGGTTATCCACCGACACGTGGTACATCTGGGCGATGGGCAACGTGATGCTTTTCCAGGTCTTGCCCCGGTTAAGAGAAATCGTGGCGCCTCCGTCGTCGGAGATCATCAGCCGATTGGGATTCTTGGGATCTGCCCAGAGATCGTGGCAGTCGCCGCTCCAAGGGACCACTTCGGTCGTAAAGCCGCCGTCGAGCGTCCGGCTGATGCTGTTGGCCGCGAAATAGACCTCGTCCTCGTCGGCAGGATTGACCGCAATCCGCGAGGCATAGTGCGGTCGCTCATTGAGCAGGCGGTTGTAGCTTACCAAGCGCCAGGTATCGCCGCCGTCGCTCGACCGCCACAAAACGCCCCGGTTGGGGCTGCCGGTTTCGATCACAGCATAGACGACATTGGAATTGCTGGGGGCAATGGCCAGTCCGATCTTGCCGAGCGGAGGCTCGGGAAGCCCGTTTCCCGTCAGGTGCTTCCAGGTGTCGCCGCCGTCGGAGGATTTCCAGATACCGCCGTTGGGGCCTCCGCTTTCCCGGCCGTAAGTATGGATGATGAGAGGCCACATGCCGGCGAAGAGGATCCGAGGATTATTCGGGTCCATGGCAATCTCAAAGCAGCCCGTGTTCTCGTCAACGAAAAGCACTTGTTCCCAGGTCTTTCCGCCGTCCTTAGTGCGGAAAATCCCGCGCTCTTTCTGAGGGCCATAGCAGTGTCCCAGGGAGGCCACGAAAACGATGTCCGGATTAAAAGCATCGATCGCCACCCGGCCGATCCGGCCCGTCTTATCGAGCCCCATGTGTTTCCACGTTTTGCCGGCGTCAGTGGATTTGTAAACACCGTTCCCGATGGAGATATTGCTCCTGACCCAAGGCTCGCCGGTCCCTGCCCAAACGACGTTTGCGTCTGACGGCGCGATGGCCATGGCGCCGATCGACTGGGCCGGCTGTTCATCAAAGATAGGAAGCCAGCGTTCGCCGCCGTCCGTCGTTTTCCAGATGCCGCCCGACGACGCTCCGACATAGAACACCAGAGGGTCGCCCGGCACGCCGACAACGGCGGCGGCTCGGTTCCCCGGAGGGCCGATGTATCGGTAGCGGAGCGCGCCAAAGATATCGGGTGTTATCTTTGGAATATCCGCCTTGAGCTTTTGGGCATCGGGCCCAGTTTTCTGCGCGATGCCCTGGTTCATGGCGCCCGCGAAGAGCAGCGCCGTCCCGGCCGCAATCCAGAATACGGCCTTGAGCCTGTTTTTACGGAGAAATGCGATCATGAAGCCCCTCCTCATAAAATTTGGATAAGAATCATTCTATTGTCTTTAAAAAGTTTTTCAAGAGATTTTTGGAGTCATAAATCACTTTGAAAAATTGCCCTGTCTTCATTATGATATAGGCTGCTCGACAAGGAGGTGCGGAGATGATCGAAGGACAGGAGACTCTGACGAAAGTCGCTCGCCTCAAGTACGGCATGGTCGGCGGAGGCAAGGGCGCGTTTATCGGCGACGTCCACCGCAAGTCCATCGCCATGGACGGCAAGGCCGAGTTAGTCGCCGGCAGCTTCTCCCAGTCTTATGAGAACACGGTGGAAACAGGAGAATTCTGGGGGGTCGACAAAGACAGGCTTTATAAAACCTACCAAGAGATGATCAAGGCCGAGGCCAAGCGGCCGAATAAGATCGACTTTATCATTATTGTCACCCCGAACTACCTCCACTACCCCATCGCCAAGCTTGCCCTGGAAAACGGGTTCCATGTGGTTTGCGATAAACCTTTGACGACGAGCAGCCGCGACGCCGAGGACCTGGGCAAGCTGGCCGCGAAAAAAGACTTGCTGTTCTGTGTTACCTATGCCTATTCGGGATTTCCTATCATCAAACATATGCGGGAGATGATCGCCCACGGAGAGCTGGGCGCGATCCGCTTTGTCGCCGGCGAGTATCCGCAGGATTGGCTGGCAATGCCGCTTGAAAAAACAGGCCAGAAACAGGCGGCCTGGCGGACCGACCCGAAACGGGCCGGGATATCCAATTGCGTCGGCGACATCGGCAGCCACATCGAGCATATGGTTTCTTACCTGACCGGCCTGGAAATCGAATCCCTGTGCGCAAGACTCGACACTATTGGCGAAGGCCGCGTGCTGGATGATAACGCCTCGATCATGCTCAACTACAAGGGCGGAGCAAAAGGACTGTACTGGAGCTCGCAGATCGCCGTGGGTCATGACAACGGCTTTCGCGTCCGCATCTATGGGACCAAGTCTTCGCTGGAGTGGGTCGAGGAAGACCCGAATTACTGCAAAGTCGCTTTTATCGATAAACCGACAGCCCGGCTTTCGCGCGGCCGGGACAAAATGTATCCGCGCGCCCAGGCCCTTTCCCGCGTTCCCTCCGGCCACCCCGAAGGCTACTTTGAATGCTTTGCCAACATCTATTCGACGTTCCTCACGACATTAAACAAAAAGATGGCCGGCGAGCCGCTCACCAAAGACGACCTCGATTATCCCAACGTCCAGGACGGCATCCGGGGCGTAAAATTTATCGAAAAATGCGTGGAGAGCTCCAAAAAAGGAGCGGTCTGGATCAATTTTTAAAATGATTAGGAGAATAATCATGGGAAAACCGATTACGCTATTTACCGGCCAATGGGCGGATTTGCCTTTTGAAGAGATCTGCAAGAAGGCGAGCGCCTGGGGCTACGACGGCCTGGAAATCGCCTGTTGGGGCGACCATATGGAAGTGCGCAAGGCGGCCAAAGACCCGGCCTACATCAAGAAAAAACAACAGATCCTGAAAAAATACAAGCTGCAGTGCTGGGCCCTCGGCGCCCATCTGGCCGGCCAATGCGTGGGCGATACGTACGACGAGCGGCTGGATGGATTCGCCCCCGATAAAGTCAAAGGCAAACCGGGCAAGCTCCGCGAGTGGGCCGTCGAAGAGATGAAACTAACGGCCCGGGCGGCCCACAACATGGGCTGCTCTGTCGTCAACGGCTTCATGGGTTCGCCGATCTGGAAATTTTTATATTCGTTCCCGCCTACGACCGAAGAAATGGTCGAAGCTGGATTCCATAAGATCTACAAGCTCTGGACTCCGATCCTTGATGAATTCGACAAGCGCGCCGTGAAATTCGCCCTCGAAGTCCATCCCACAGAAATCGCCTTTGACCTCTACACCACGAAGCGGCTGCTGGACAAATTCAATCATCGGCCCGCCCTGGGCTTCAATTTCGACCCCAGCCATCTGGTCTGGCAGGGCCTGGAGCCGCATCTCTTCATCCGCGAATTCGCCGACCGCATCTACCATGTCCACATGAAGGACGCGGCCGTAACGCTCGACGGCAAAGCAGGCATCCTGGGCTCGCATCTGCCGTTCGGCGATTTGCGGAGAGGCTGGAATTTCCGGTCGCTGGGACACGGCAACGTCAACTTCGAAGAGATCATCCGGGAGCTCAACAGCATCAATTACCAGGGGCCGCTTTCCGTGGAATGGGAAGACAACGGCATGGACCGCGAATTCGGCGCACAGGAATCGCTCGAATTTGTCCGGTCGATCAATTTCTCGCCGTCAGCAGTCGCGTTCGATAAAGATATGAAAGGAAAATGATGTCTTCGCAATATCGCTTGGCGCGGGACAGAACGAAAATTATTTCCTTTGCCTAGACTTTATTGTGTGAGTAAAAGAAAATGTCCGAAAAAGATGATGCTACAAAAAATCCGGGCCTGACGAGGCGTAAGTTCTTGAAATCGTCGGCAGCGGCCGGGCTGGGCGCGGCACTTGCCGGAAACGCGCTGACCGGCGCCCCACAGGCTCAAAGCCAAGCCCAACCGCCGCAAGCTTCCGCAAAAAATCCGGCTAAAGCACCACAGGACGAGCTGCGCGTCGCCCTCATCGGCGCCGGCGAGCAGGGCCGAGTGCTCGTCGAATCCTGCCTGCGCATTCCCGGGATCCGAATCGCCGCCGTCTGCGACATCTGGTCGTACAGCCGGCAGTATGCCAGCGGTTACCTTCGAAAATACGGCCAAAACCCGAATGTCTACGAGGACTATCGCGACATGCTGGCCAAGGAGAACAACTTGGCGGCGGCCATTGTTGCCACGCCGGATTGGATGCACGCCGAACACGCCAACACCTGCCTGGAGCGAGGGCTTCATGTTTACTGCGAAAAGGAGATGTCCAATACCCTGGAAAAAGCCCGGACCATGGTCGAAACCGCCCGGCGCACGGGCAAGCTTCTCCAAATCGGGCACCAGCGACGCAGCAATCCGCGCTATATCCATGCCATCGACCGCCTGATCAAGGAAAAGCGACTCCTGGGCCGGGTCAACCTGGCCTACGCCCAGTGGAACAGGTCCAAGGCCGATATGTTGGGATGGCCCAAGACCTATGTCGTGGATCAAGCAAAGCTCCAGCAATATGGATACGACTCCATGGTTGAGCTCAGGAATTGGCGATGGTATAAAAAATTCGGCGGCGGCCCGATCGTCGACCTGGGCTCTCACCAGATCGACCTTTTCAGTTGGGTCTTCGGCGCCAACCCGGCCACCGTTGTCGCCAGCGGCGGCGTCGATTATTACAAAGGCCGCGAGTGGTACGACAACGTCATGGTCATCTATGAATTCGAGACCCCGGCCGGCACGTCGCGGGCTCTTTACCAAGTCCAGACCACGACAAAGCACGGCGGCTTTTACGAGACTTTCATGGGCGATAACGGATCTCTTGTCATCTCCGAAGTCCCGCAGCGCGGAAATTGGGCCATGCGCGAGGCCCATGCACCCGAATGGGATTCGCTGGTCAAAGACGGCCTCCTGTTTTCTGAGGCCCCCGTCATTCAGAAATTGGATACGCGGAATATCTTTCTCGACGTGCGGGTCACGGCCGAGGCCGGACGCTGGCCGCTGCCCATTGACTTGGCCAAGCCCGCCCACCAGCCCCATCTGGAGAACTTCTTTAGCGCCGTGCGCTATGGGACAGCCTTGAGCTGCCCAGCTTATCTGGCCTATGAAAGCGCGGTGGCAGTCCTGAAGGTGAACCAAGCGGTGAGAACCCGGAGCCTGATTAGATTCCGTCCGGAGCAATTCAAAGCGTGAAACGACGTATCTTAATCTTCGTACTGCCGGCAATTGTTCTCGTTGCTGCTGCGGCCATCCCATCCTCTCCTCAAAAAAAGATCGCTTGGGATGGAAGCCGCATCACGCCCGTCCATCAAATTCCGCTGAAGGACGAGCTCAACCAGGTCATTGTTCCCTCCGAATCCTATCCCCTGCCATTTTCATCCCGCTATACCTGCGAGCCCTGCCATGATTATCAGGTCATCCGGCAAGGCCTACATTTTAATGAAACAACATCAGCAAATCCCGGACGGCCCGGCGAGCCCTGGGTCTGGGTCGATGAAAAAACCGGCACGACGCTGCCGCTTTCCTACCGGAACTCCAAGGGCATCTGGAATCCAAAGGATCTGGGCCTGACTCCCTGGGATTTTACGCTGCTTTTCGGAAGACATATGACCGGCGGGGGAATTGCCGAGCCGGATGATAAAGACATGACTCCGGAATCACGGTGGAACGTCGCGGGCAAGCTCGAGATCAATTGCCTGGGCTGCCACAATGCATCCCAAGTCCAAAGTCACAGCGAATGGGCCAAGCAAATCCTCCGCGAGAACTTCCGATGGGCCGCGACGGCCGCCTCGGGGCTGGGGGAAGTGGGCGGGATGTCCTCGCGCCTCAAAGGGACGTGGGATGTTTTCGACGGCCCCAATCCCGACGACTCGGAATGGGCGATCGCCCCTTCGGTCCTCTATAACAAGAATCTTTTCGACAGCAAGCACAGGGCCATGTTCGATATCGCCTATAAGCCTGAGGACAGCCGCTGCCTCGCCTGCCATTCGGCGGCCCTGGCCGAGATGAAAAAATTCAACTTTGACGAAGATGTCCACTCGGCGGCCGGACTCAAGTGCGTCTCCTGCCATCGGAATGATATAACGCATGCCATGGTCCGCGGCTATGAAGGCGAGGGGAAGGACATCCCGGCGCTCCCTTCCGAAGATTTCACCTGCGTTGGCTGCCATCTCGGGGGAAAATCGACCAAAGACCAGGATATCCTTCCCGGCAGGCTGGGAGCCCCTTACCCGTTGCATAAAGGCATTCCAAAAGTCCATTTTGACAGATTGTCCTGCACGGCCTGTCATTCCGGCCCAATGCCGGCCAAAGAAGCGGCCCGAGTCCGGACGTCGCGCGCCAACCGCCTGGGAATTTATGGCGTGGCTCAGTGGGCCACCGGGTTTCCCTCCATCCTCGAGCCCGTTTACATCCGGGACAAGAACAAAAAGCTTACGCCGCACCGTCTCTTCTGGCCGTCATTCTGGGCCGAAATAAAAGGGGAAAAGATATCGCCGCTCAAGCCCGAATTTGTCTCGGCCGCGGCCGGCGAGATCCTGACTCCCGAAAAAGCCGTGACGCGGGTTTTGACAGCCCTGTACAACATGCCCGAGCTCGATGGAATGCCGGCGCTGGTCATGGGCGAAAAAATCTATGAATTGAACGTCAACGGCGGGTTGGATGCATCTCCATTTCCCGCAGCATCAAAAGAGAGGGCTCTTTTTTGGGCCGCAAAGAAAAACGGGAAAATCACTCCATTGATCCCGGCGTTCAATCAAGACGTTCCAGAAGCGGCCGCTGAGGCCGAGACGCGCATCCAGAAGGTCCTTGAAGCCCTAAAAAATACAGAGGCAGCCCCCGGCCAGCCGGTCTGCGTCTACAAAAATGTCCTCTATCGGATTGTCGAAAGCTATGTGGATAAGTCGGAATTTAAAGGCGAACCGGCATCGCCGCCCCAGCTCTTCTGGCTGAAGGATGGCAAAACGCTGCCCTTTATTCCGGATTTAGAGAGAAAAACAATCGAAGAGTTGACGGGCGCGGAACAAACCCTGACAGAAGCGCAGGTCGAGCTCGTGCTGAAATCTCTTGAGAGAAAACGTCAAGAAACTAAATCAAACGAAACCGGCCAATTTGTCTATATTTCGGGCGGGAAGCTCTTCCGTCTCAGCGACAAGCAAACGCTAGAAGTCAAAAACAATGAAGCGGCCGGTCCTGTGGCCTGGCCTTTCGCGCATCAGGTCCGGCCAGCCAAGCAGGCGCTGGGGACAAACGGCTGCACGGATTGTCATAGGGCCGGCTCATCGTTCTTTTTCGGAATGGTCACGGCCAGCGGGCCGTTGAAGACAAACAGGGTTCTGGTCCGGTCGGCCTCGTCGTTCATGGGCTTGACACGGCCCTATTATTTTCTCTTCGGCCTTTCATTCACCGTCCGGCCGGTCCTAAAATGGATTCTCTTCATTGCCGCTGTCGTGGTCGGCATGATGCTGCTCTTGGTGCTCCTGCTCGTCCTGGGGAAGCTCACGGGGCTTATCGAAAAGAGGAGATAGTCCGCCATGGTGTTCATCATCATCACCGTGCTTTCCGTTTTGGGACTCGTATTCTGGCTGACGAACGCGAGGTTCGCGGCCAAACCTCCTGCACCGGGAAAGAAGGCGGATTATTTTTCCTGGCTGTGGGCCGGCATCCGGGGATTATTTAAAAAGGAAACCTTTAAAAAAGGCCAAAAGGTTTTGGATAGCTGGATTAACAGCTATTACCCGGGCTGGACCAAATGGATTTTTTGGGCCCTCGCGGCGAGCTTTGTCTATCAGGCGGCCAGCGGATTCCTTTTTGCCGTCTTCAGCCCGCGGGGGATGTTCGGCATTCCCCTTCTGCTCCATGTCAGCGTGGGCGGCCTCTTCGCTGTCAGCCTAGCCATGATGCTCATCTTGCGGGCCCGCGCCTATCGCCTGGATCAAGAAGAGGAAGCCACCACTCAAAGTTTTGCTCGTCCGCCCTTAAAAAACATTTCCAAATACATGCTCCGCAAAATTCTCTTTTGGCTTTTTGCGGCTGCCGGTTTATGCCTGATCGAAACTGCCCTTGGCTCGATGGTCCCGTTTTTCTCTTTTGAAACACAACAGACTATGATCGATGTCCACCGGTACGGCGCGCTCATCGCACTCTTGACCGCGTCGACTTTCCTCGACATCGCCTTCCTGCCCCAATCCCAGGCCAAGTAGCCATGGCATCCGTCCATCCCATTTACCGTTTTTCTCATCAGGCGATGGGCACATTCTTTGAAACCGTATTGGCCGGAGTGGATGAATCCTACGCTGGCCAGGCGGCTAGGGCCGTTTTCCAAGAGATCGACCGGATCGAAGGGCTGTTCAGCCGCTTCAATCCTTGCAGCGAGATCAGTCAGATGAACAGGATGAATCCGGGTGATGCCCTTATCATCGGCCTTGAGACCTATGAATGTCTGTCCATCGCAGAGAAGGTCCGGATTGAAACGGACGGCGCTTTTGATATCAATGTTCGGTCGCATATTTCCGCCTCAGGTTTATCAGACGCGCTTCAGGTCGGGAAGAAAATGCCTATTCTCCCCCCTTTGATAAAAGGCGGCGGGGAATTGCACACGCTTCCTGTAGGAACCGCCACTCATGAGTTCCCCTACCTGGAAGTCGTCCAAACCGCGGCCGGGTTTGAAGCCAGGCTGCACTCGGGGAAAAAAAGCCTCATCAGGTGCCTGGAGCTCGACCTCGGGGGAATCGGCAAGGGCTATGCTCTCGATACGGCGCTGGCCGTTCTCATGGATTGGGGAATCGACCAAGTGCTTATTCATGGGGGAACCAGCACGGTTGCGGCCATCGGCTCTCCTTCAAGCATCGGCCGGGAAAACACTGGCTGGCCTGTCGGAGTCGGCGGAGGGTGGCCCTGCCCCGAGGCCCCTCGCCAAATCTTTCTCAAGGGCAGGGCGCTCAGCGGCTCTGGGATCGAGGTCAAAGGTAACCATCTCCTAAATCCAAGGACCGGCGGTCCGGCCCAAGGACACCTGGCGGCCTGGGGCTCCAGTCCCTCGGCAGCCGAGTCCGATGCTTTGTTCGACAGCCTTCATGGTCATGAGCACGGAAGAGGTGGAGGAGTACTGTCACCAGCATCCGGAAGTTTGGGCCCTTGTGGTCAAGGACTATGGTGACTGCCGGGTCTTTAATCCATCGGTCGTGACATCCTTTTAGAATCCGGGGTCAAACCTACTCATTACGCTACTTTTTTCCCTGGAATATGCGTAACGAGTAGGTTTGACCCCAGTCCTTGTTTTGACCCCAGTCCTTGATGACCCCAGTCCTTGACCCCGGTCCTCTAGTTGTAAAAGCAGGCCGAGTTTTATACAATTGCAGGGACAATCGCATGAAGGCAAACCGGCTTAAACAATTCCTGCTTTCGGGCGTATCGTATGCAATTCCCTTTGTCGCGAGCGGCGGTATCCTTATCGCCGTTTCTATCGCCTTTGCCCCCATGACGGCCAAGGGCCCAGATTTTTCCAACGCTCCTTTCCTCAAGCTGATTAACGATATCGGCTCGGCGGCCTTCGCCTTTCTGATCCCGGTCCTCTCCGGCTACATCGCCTTCGGCATCGCCGACCGGCCGGGCCTCGTTCCCGGGTTTGTCGGCGGCTACATCGCCGGCCAGGTGGGCGCCGGGTTTCTGGGAGGGATCGTTTCGGGGCTGCTGGCCGGATTACTGGTCTTCTGGATCAAGAAGCTAAAACCTCCCAGATACCTCCGTCCGATCATGCCCATCCTGGTCATCCCTGTTCTCTCCTCGCTTGTCGTCGGTTTCGTGATGTTCAAAATCATCGGCGCTCCTATCCGGGACCTTATGGCCGCCATCCAACATTGGCTGACGATCATGAACACAGGAAACCAGGTCATTTTGGGAATCATTCTCGGCTCGATGATCGCTTTTGATATGGGAGGGCCGGTCAATAAAGTGGCTTTTTTCTTCGGCGCCGCCATGATCCAAAAGGGCAATTTCGCGGTGATGGGAGCCTGCGCTGCCGCCATTTGCATTCCTCCTCTCGGGCTCGGCTTGGCCACGTTGTTCAACCGGAGACTGTGGACGGAGCAGGAGAAAGAAGCGGGATTGGCCGCACTGGCCATGGGCGCCATCGGCATCACTGAGGGAGCCATCCCCTTTGCCGCCGCCGATCCTCTGCGGGTGATTCCGGTGATCATGGTCGGCTCCAGCGTCGGTTCGGTCATCGCCATGCTGGGAAAAGTGGGAGACCATGCTCCGCACGGCGGCCCCATCGTGCTGCCGGTTGTGGACCACCGCCTGATCTATTGTCTGGCGATCGTTGCCGGCATGATCACCGTCGCCTCGCTGATGGTGTTGATCAAAAAAAGGTTGAACCGCTCCCGATCAAAATAAGGAGGCCCCATGACCATAGTTGCCGTTACCGCGTGCCCTACGGGCATCGCCCACACTTACATGGCGGCCGAGCAGCTGGAAAAAACTGGAAAAAAACTGGGGATCCCCGTCAGGGTGGAGACCCAGGGGGCCATGGGCATCGAAAACGAGCTGTCCCCAGAAGAAATCCGGGACGCCGCCGCCGTTGTGCTCGCCGTCGGCATCCCCATCCGGAAACGGGAACGCTTTGAAGGGAAAAAGGTCTATGAGATCTCCCCCCAGGAAGCGATCAAGAACCCACAAGCCATCCTCCTGAAAATTAAAAACGACCTTGGCTCTTGAATTTTCTTTTTCGTTTCCCCTGCCGCTGGGGCTGCATGCCCGGCCAGCCGGCCTGATCCAGGAAAAGGCCGAACACTTCCAGGCCGAGATCCTCTGGGAGAATCATCGGGATGGGATCACGGCCGACGCTAAAAGCGTCCTATCCCTGGTTGGTTCCGACACCCAGTATAACGACCCCTGCCGTATCCGTATTAGCGGCCCCGCCGAGAAGGAGGCCCTGCAGGCGCTGCGATCTTTGGTCCTAGACGAGCTGCCGATAAAAGAAGCCGAAGCCGAGCAATTCATTCTCGCCGCCCCGAAGGAGCTTCCCCGAATTCTCACTCTGGAACATGCCGTCTTCTTCCTGGGAACTCCCGCGGGACCCGGGGTGGCCCGCGGCCGGGCGTTGATTCATGACCCCGTGTTGGAGGTAGACGCCGAGGAGACAGAAACAGAGTGTTTGCCGGAAAAAGAAAAAAAAGCGTTTCTGATGGCGGTGCAATCTCTGGACACGGAACTCCGCAACCGTCAGGAAGAAAATCGGGAGAAAACCGAACGGGCCGTCATTCAAGCCCATCTGTCCATCCTTCGGGACCGCGCTTTTGCCGCTAAGGTCATCGAAATCATCACGGTTGAAAGACGCAGCGCTTTTGCCGCCGTGGCTCTCGCCAGCCGCCTCTTCTCCGAGATGCTGCAGGCCAGCCGGAGCCAATACCTTCGGGAACGGATGGCCGATATCCGGGATGTATCTCGTCAACTCATCGCCCGCATTTCCGGCATTCCGGCGCAAGAGACGGATATCAAACTCCGTGAACCCGCCATTCTAGTGGACGAAGACCTGGCGCCTTCCCGATTTCTTTCATTGGACAGGAACCTGCTGCAGGGCCTCATTCTTGAAAACGCGGGAGTTACTTCCCACACTTTGATCATGTGTCGCGCCCGGGGGATTCCGGCCGTCACCGGCTGCCCCGGCATTCTCCAGAAGCTCCAATCCGGAGAGGATATTATCCTCGACGGTGAGCGGGGGCTGGTCATTCCCGTGCCTTCTCCGGCAGTCGGCCGATATTTTGAGCGGGAGACGGACGCAGAAAAACGAAGAAACGCACTTCGCTGCGAAAAAGCTATGCTGCCCGGGGAGACAGCGGACGGACGCGAAGTGGAGATCGCGGCCAATATCAGCGACCCGGAGGAATTGCAGGCGGCTTGGAACAACGGAGCCGAGGCCGTCGGCTTATTTCGGACCGAACTGTTGTTGATGGAACGTCAGGCTTCACCGGACGAGGAGGAGCAATATGCACTCTATTCCCGCTTGGCCAGGGAGGGACGAGATCGTCCGATCATTATCCGCACATTTGATATCGGCGGTGATAAGCCCGTTCCTTTTCTCCCCTTGCCCCCCGAAAACAATCCATTCCTCGGCTTCCGGGGCATTCGCATCTATGAGCAATATCCTGATCTCATCCGCGCACAATTGCGGGCTCTCCTGCGAGCGGCCGCAGGTGGCCCGTTAAAGATCATGTTCCCGATGGTGAGCATCCCGGAGGAAATCGTACGAATGAAAGAGCTTCTGCGAAAAATCCTTGAGGAGCTCGCGGCAGGGTCCGTTCCTTATCGCGCCAACGTCGAAATTGGGATGATGGTGGAAGTGCCCTCCGCTGCTCTGCTCATCGACCGTTTCAGCGAATATGTCGATTTTTTCAGCGTGGGTAGCAATGACTTGCTGCAATATTTCCTGGCCGCTGATAGGGGCAATCCTTCGGTTCGCCATCTGAATCAGCCCTTTCATCCGGCGTTTCTCCGGCTTCTCAAATCGGTTGTGGACGAGTCCCACGCCCGCGGCAAGTGGATTGGGCTCTGCGGCGAGATTGCCGGGTCTGCCCGTATGCTGCCGCTCCTGGTCGGATTGGGTTTTGACGAGCTTAGCATGAGTTACTCGTCCATTCCGGAAATCAAGTCCAATTTGCGCACACTCGCCAGCGCTGAATGCCGGCGGCTGGCGGAGACGGCCGTCAAGCTTTCTCTCGGCCGCGAGGTAGAAGCATTGCTGGATTCCTTCCGGGGGATCGCCGTCAAGGAAGAATTGATTACGCCCCGATTGATCCGCCTGCACTCCGACAGCCGCTCTAAAGCGGAGGCCCTCCAGGAACTGGCGATCATGATGGAAGCCGCCGAGCGCGTTGACAGCCGGGCAGATTTTGAGAGCGCGCTATGGCAGAGGGAGGATACCTTTTCCACCGGAATCGGGTTCCGTGTGGCTATTCCTCATTGCCAGACATCGGCGGTTGGCTCGGCGGCGATCGCTTTTCTGCGATTCGACGCGCCAATGGATTGGAGCTCCTCTGACGGCAAGCCTGTGAATATGGCCGTGATGCTCGCCATCCCCGCATCGGGGCATTCACAGGATCACTTGAAACTTCTCGCCCGCCTCTCCCGCCGCTTGGTCCATGAGGAGTTCCGCGAACAATTGCGGACCGCCGGCGATGAGGAGGCGATCCTCCAGCTAATCGCCGCCGCCATAGGCGAATAATTTGGGGTCAAACCTACTCGTTACGCAACCTTTTCCCCTGGAATATGCGTAATGAGTAGCTTTGACCCCAATCCTTGTTGACCCCAATCCTTGACATGGTTCATCGTCTGGCGATATATTTTTTCATGAGAACATGAACCATTTTCTGCTTTTAAGGGGAGATCCTTATTGCGTCCAAAAAAGCGAACGCCTATCCCCCTGCGGGCTGCTTTCGAAGACGTCACTCGAAAGGAGGTCGTTTTGAAGAAAGTATTGATTGGGCTCGTTGTCGTTTTGGTGGTGATCGGGGCAATCATCCTTTTCGTTTTCTACCTGACAAGCGGCTTGACTCAATCAGCGGATCGGTTTTTCACACTGGTGCGCGAAGGAAAAACTAAGGACGCTTACTTATCAGCCAGCCGCGAGTTTCAAGCGTCAGCACCCGAAGAGGACTTCGTGGCTTTCTTAAAAAAATCCACAATCGCCGATTACGAAAGTGCGACCTGGAGCTCCCGGTCCGTCGCCAATAAAATCGGCGAGCTGGAAGGATCGATCAAGACCCGGGCCGGGGGCGTCATTCCGATCAAGCTCCGGCTGATCAAAGAGGATGGCAAATGGAAGATTCGTGCTATAGAAAAGGCGGCTGCCGGTTTGGTCAAGACATCGGCTGAGCCAACCGTGCCCGCCGAGGATGATCTGAAGGCCATGACAAGCCGCTCCGTGCTGCTTTTGGCCCGAGCCATCAACAGCAAGGACTTCTCGGAATTCTACAATGCAACGGCCAAAGTCTGGCAAAGCCAAACCACCCCAGAAGCTTTGAAGGAGAACTTCATAAAATACATCGAGCAAAATATCGATTTGACGATTGTTGAGGCTCATTCTCCAGAATTCATCGAGAAACCTTCTATTGATGAGAGCGGGAGGCTAATTTTAAAGGGCTATTATCCGACTCAACCTTCTCGGCTGAGCTTCACTATCAAATTTATTCGCCAGGAATCGGAGTGGAAGCTGGTTGGTATTTATGTCTCCTTGGAAGAAGCGCCCGGCAGCTCGTCATCGGCGGCAAGCAAGAAGGAAATTCCGTCCGAGGACCAACTGGTTGCCCTAACGAATCGCTCTATGATGCTTCTCGCTCAGGCCGTCAGCCGGGACGATTTCTCTGATTTTTACGGGTCGATCGCAACGCTGTGGCAGCAACAAATAACTAAGGACAAGCTGCGAGAGCAAATGGTAAGCTTCATCGAAAAGAAGATACCCCTGACAATCATCGAAGGCGTCTCTCCGGTCTTTTCGGAAAAACCCAATTTCGATAAAGACGGCGTGCTCATCGTAAACGGCCAGTATCCGACAAAGCCTTATCTGGTCGAATTCAAGCTGGAATTTGTAAATGAAGAGTCGCAGTGGAGGCTTCTCGGCTTTAACGTCACCACTCGGGACCAGAAATAAGAAAAGGGAATTTTCCGGCTCAGCCGCCTTGACTTCGACTTTGGTTAAAATTATTATCTTTTGCCTAATCAGAAGCCAGGATCATTTGCCTTAAAGGACAATATCGTGCTAGAGAAAATAAAAAGATTTCCGCTCAATATCCCTTTATGCCTTGTTGTCTTGGCCGTCTTATCGGCGATGGCGGCTGAGACCGTTTCGGCCGCCGACGACAAATCCCCCGAGGCGCTAATCAAAGCGGAGCATTGGAAAAGGGCTCGTGATATTGTCGAGCCGCGGTTGAAGGCCGATCCCAACGATCTTCAGGCTCTCTATATCATGGCGCGATTCAAGGAGACCGCCGGAGACTACGAAGGGGCTCTGGCCTTGACTGAAAAATTGCTCGTCCTGAATCCCAAGAATGCCGACTACCACTGTTTGCTGGCGTTTGTATACGGGAGGCAAGCTGTTAGGGCTGGCATTCTCCGCAAGCTCGGCTTGGCCCGACGCATCAAGAGAGAGGCCGAGACGGCCCTTCAGCTCAATCCAAATCATGTGGAGGGCCGCCTTATCCTAATCGAATACTACCGCTTAGCACCGGGAATCGTCGGCGGCGACAAGAACAAGGCGCGGGCCCTGGCCGGGGAGGTGGTGAAGCTGGACCCGGTGCGCGGCTATATAGCGCAGGCCGCAATCGCCCATCAGGAAGAAAAAAACGACCGCATGGAAGAAATGTACAAGAAGGCCGTCGAAGCGGACCCGCAATCCTACCACGCCATGATCACGTTGGCCCGTTCCCATTCCTATGGACCGCAGGGCAATGTCGAGCTCGTGCAGAAATATGCGTCGGAAGCTCTGAAGCTCGACCCGGGCCGCATCGCCGCGTACAGCTTACTCGCCCAGAGCTATGCCCGTCAGGCCCGCTGGCAGGAGCTTGATGATATTCTCGACCAGGCCGAGAAGAACGTCCCGGACAACTTGAATCCGTATTTTCAGGCCGGGCGCGTCGTCTTCCAGCAGGGCAAGGACTTTGCCCGGGCTGAACGCTATTTCCGTAAATACCTCACCCAGGATCCGGAGCCGTCGTCCGCCCCGCACGCGCAGGTTTATTGGAGGCTGGGGCAGACACTGGAAAAACTCAATCGCAAAGCCGAGGCCGTGGAAGCCATCAAAACCGCCCTGAACCTCGATCCCAACCTAGAAGGCGCAAAAAAAGACCTGAAGCGTCTCCGCTGAACACCCGGCGATGGCCCCGCTCGTCGGCAAGTACAGGGGCGATGACGGTACATCGGTTATTCTCAACCTTCCCTCAACTTGACTTGGAATCATAGGACGACTAAGCTTATTCCTTAGAACGCGATCGGAAAATCCAGGCGATGAATTGCCCAAGATGCGGGTTTGAGAATGCTCGCGGCCTTACCTATTGCGGCCGATGCGGAACCCGCTTGGAGGAGGCGAAGGACACCGCTCCCTCCCCAACCTTGACGATTGAGTACCCTAAAAAAATTATTGCCAAGGGCAGCCTCCTTGCCGGGCGTTTCGAGGTTCTTGAGGAAATCGGGACCGGCGGAATGGGCACTGTTTACAGGGTCATCGACCGGAAAATCAATGAGGAAATGGCCCTCAAGGTCCTGAGGCCCGAAATCGCTCCCAATACAACGGCCGTCGAGCGTTTCAAAAACGAGCTCAAATTGGCCCGCAGGATCAGCCACGAAAATGTCTGCCGGCTGTACGACCTCCATGAAGAAGCCGGAACCCTCTTCATCACCATGGAATACGTTCCCGGCGAGGACCTGGGAACGCTTCTCCGCCGCGAAGGCCGACTCCCGCCCGAAATAACTTGCTCTTTAGCCATGCAAATCGCCGAGGGACTAGCTCAGGCTCACCGGCTGGGCGTTATCCACAGGGACCTTAAGCCGCATAATATCAGGATCGACCTCAAGGGAAGCATCCGGATCATGGATTTCGGAATCGCCCGCGAGGCCGCCGGCCCCGACTTGACCGCATCGGGAATGATGATCGGAACGCCGTATTACATGTCTCCGGAGCAAGCAGCCGGGGAAAGCGCAGATCAGCGCACGGATATCTATGCTTTAGGTGCAATCCTCTATGAAATGGTCACCGGACAACCGCCGTTCCAAGGAGAAAGCGGGCTCAGCGTAGCCCTGAAACACAGGACTGAACCTCCCAGGCATCCCCGCGAGCTCAATACCCAGATTCCGGAAAAGCTCGACCGGCTGATCATCAAATGCCTGGCCAAAAGGAAAGAAGAACGCTGCCAGAACGCCGAGGAATTGCTGGCCGAACTGACCCCCTTCGCCAAGGGAGAGGTTCCGATCACGGCAGAAGTTCCCGGTAAAAAGACGGCGACAATGTCTCCTGGCGAGCGGGAGTGTATCTCTTCCATCGCCGTTTTACCGTTCAAGGACATGAGTCCACAGCACGACCAGGATTTCCTCTGCGAAGGCCTGGCCGAGGAACTGATCAACGCCCTTGCCCAGGTCAAGGGCCTGAAGGTCGCTGCCCGCACCTCCGCCTTCTCCTTCAAGGGAAAAGACGTGGATATCCGCGAGATCGGAAGACAATTGAACGTCGGCTCCATTCTCGAGGGGAGTGTCCAGAAATCGGGGACGCATCTTCGAGTGACCACCCAGCTCGTCTGCGTTGCGGACGGTTATCATCTCTGGTCGGACCGCTTCGACCGCAATATCAAAGATGTCTTTGCTGTGCAAGACGAGATCTCGATGGCGGTCGTGGAGAAGCTGAAGGTCGAGCTCCTCGAGGGAGAAAAAGAAAGAGTCACGAGGCGTCACACCCGAGATGAGAGGGCCTACGAGCTCTATCTCAAAGGGCGATATCACTGGAACCGGCGCTCTCCAAAGGATATGATCCAGGCCGTCGACTGCTTCCAGCGGGCTATCGACAAAGACCCGCGCTACGCCCTTCCCTATGTCGGGATAGCCGATGTCTTCAACATGCTGGCGGAATTCGGCTTTATCCCTCCCCGGGAAGGGTATTTGAAATCCAGGGAATTGCTCAAGCGTGCCCTGGAGATCGATGATTCGCTGAGCGATCTCTATTATTCTCTGGGCCTTATTACTTATTGTTATGAATGGGATTTGCCGGCCGCTGAGCGCCTCGCCCGCCGGAGCATCGAACTCAACCCGCAGAGCGTATGGGCCCACGCCTGGCACGCGGAAATCCTGGGGACCTGGGGACGGGCGGAGGAAGCTTTGGAAGAGGCAAAAATAGCCCTCGAATTGGACCCACTATCGCCTATGAACCACGCCCTTTACGGCATCATCCTGGGGGGATTGGGACGGGAGCAAGAAAGCCGCGATAAAATGCTTATGGCCCTGGCCATGGAGCCCGATAATCCCATGCTCAATGCCTGGCTTGGTATGACCTATCTCGACAAACCGGCTATCCCGGAGAAGGCCATTGAATATCTGCAGAAAGCCGCTGATTTCGGCACGAGTGCTGCGTACGGATGGATGGGTGTGGCCCAGGCCATGGCCGGCCGCAAGGAAGAAGCTCTAAGGTGTCTGGAGAAGCTGAAGAGGATCGAAAAAGAGCCCTTCGTCCCTTTTGTCCTGAGACCTCTTCTCCATCTGAAACCGGGATTGCGGCATTTCCGGACATTTAAAAAGAAGTACGTCCCATCCTACCTCAAAGCCTTTATCTACCTTGGGCTGAACAGGCAGGAGGAAGCGCTGGCTCAACTCGAAAAATCCAGCCAGGCCAGAGACTATCTCATTCCGGTATCTTTGGAGCTTTTTGAATTTTGGGACCTGCCGTGGATCGCCGAGTTTATGTCCTCGCCGAGATTCCAGGCACTCAGGGCGAAAATCAAGAGATCATAAATAACAAATCGCCCGGATGTAAGAAGAAATCCGTATAAACCCGCGTATAAACCCGGGGTCAAACCTACTCGTTACGCATGTTCCCCTGGAAAAAGACGCGTAACGAGTAGGTTTGACCCCGAGGATCTTGCGCAGATTAATAAAACATCGCATTCAACAGCAGCTTGAAGGTGCCGTAGGGCTGGGCCCGGTTCTGAACGCCGAAGCCGAGCAGGACGACCTTCCCTTTATCCAAAGAGAACGCTGCCGCAGCGACCTTGTTGCGCAGGTATTTCTCGCCCTTAAGGTAACCGCTGATGAGCAGCGTGTCATCCGGATAGGAAGCAATGATCTCGCCGCCCTTCTCCGCCCCGCCTCCCGGGTAGACCTGAAAGGCCGGGCTGTTGTTGAACATACCCGCACCCTGCTCCGGCATGCCGTAAGCAACCGGATGTTTTGAGTTGAAAGTCATGCGCAGGATAGACCCCGGGCAAACGAATTCCGGCGCCCCGCCCGGCGCCCCGCCGCCCGGAGCGGACCGCACGCTCCTCAGCGCATCGCCGGTCGGAAGGCCCAGCTTATCGATCGCGAATTGGCAGCCCGAATTGAGCGCGACGAGTGTTCCGCCCTCCCTGACGAATTGCGCGATGTTGAGGACGCCCCCGTCCCCGATCCCTCCCACATATTCGGGGGGCATGGTCCCCAGGGCATAGCCGTTGACGATGGCGTCGGTGGACATCGCGGAAATGATAAGTACGTCAAATTTATCCCGAAGCGAGCCGGCCTTCATCTCGGCGTTCCCGACATTAACATACGGAAATTCAAACTGCTCAAGGATCCAACGCGTCCATCCCTCGTCCGCGCTGGCGCGCCAGGGTTTGTAGAGGGCAATCCGGGGCGATTTGACACGAACCATGTTCGCCGAGGCGGGCGGATCTCCCACCCCGATTTCAAGGGACAGGTCCTTCGCCAGCCCGGCTAAGAATTCTCGGCCGGCGCTTGATCCGCGAACGACGAATGTCCCTGCGGGCAAGGATTTTCCGCCGACAGAAAACGCTTCCCGCGCCCTCGTCACCTCGCCGCCTTTATTCAGGATCCGGTTGACGGCGGTGAAGCTGTTATTCATTTTTGGCGAGATTAAATATGAGCCGCCCGATCCGGCCGCCACCGCCCCCGGGAGGTCGCCCTTCTCTATCTCGATCAAGGAAGCCTTGAGCGGTGTATCAACTCTCGCCACCTTGACCCCCATCTGGTACGGCAAAGACCACCCGGCCAAATCGTACGGGGGCAAGTACGCATCCCGCAGATTCTGCGGGGAGACGATCCCCTGCCACAAGTCCGGATACTTCGTCAGGTCGGGATACTGCTGCTCTTCAAAAACGGCCTTGACGAACAGGGCGAACGGCTGACTCATGGGGATGACCCAAGCCCCGGCCGGATAAGAAACGCCATCGGCGACAAACTCCTTTTCCGCTCGATAGACCTTGATCCCCTGTATCAACATCTTATCAACCAGGAGCGCCGCCGTCGGGCCGTCCCATTGCTCGCGCGGAATGATCCAGGCGTAGGGCGGCTCTTTGGCGAAGCGCGCCGCGGTGTCCTTACCCATCTTGTATTTCGCGTAAAGAAACTGCTCGCGGTAGATGGCCGCCGTATGTAGGACGGCCTTCGATCCCGTCAGGCAGTATTCCACCGCGTCCCGCAGCCGCCACCAGCCCCCCTTCCACGGGCTGGGATAGAACACGGACAACGTGAGGTCGCGGTAATCCTCGGGGAAATCCCGGATCGTGTAGAAGCGCGGCGTGGCGTAAGCATAAAGGGCGGTCTCGGTCATGATGGAGATGATGTGGAAAAAATCGCCGAACGAATCCTCGTACCCCGGGTAGATAAAATCAAACGTGAACCGGGAAATGGCGCCGTCCTTGCCCTCGCGGTCGAAGGCATATCCCATGGCGCTGCCGATAAGGTTCTTGCCCCGGATGAACAGCGGATGGAGGTTGGGATTCGTCGGCTCGGCAGCCGGCGGGATCCAGATTCGGGCCGGAAAGGGCGCGGTCTGGTGATGGTCATAGAGGACCACCGGACTCCAGACACGGTTAAGCAGCTTAGTAATATTTTGCGTTTCAACGAGGTTGTTCATGAACGAATCACGGTTGTCGTCGTGTCCGGCGTATCGGTTATAGAGGTACGGCATTGGCGCTGTCTCAAACGGAGTGCCGATGTTCTTTTGATACCAATCGGCGATCATTTCCATCCCGTCCGGATTGGCGAAAACGAGGAGGAGAATCGTATTGTCCCGGACGAGCTTTGTCTCGGCGTCCTCGGCCGTGATGAGGTCGTAAGCGAGCTGCAGGGCGTGCTGGGCGGGCGCGCATTACGAAGCGTGGATGCCAACGTCAATCCAGACGACGGCCTTGCCTTCGGCCGCGAGATTGCGCGCCTGGTCGTCGGTCAGGCCCTCTACCAGGGCCAACTTCCGGGAGATGTCGCGGTAGCGTTCGAGGTTTTTCATGGTGTCATCGGAAGCGATGACAGCGTAGATCATGGACCGGCCCATGCCCGTCTTCCCCATCTCAAAGACCTTGAGCCTCGGTGATTCCTTCTCCAGGAGTCGGAAATATCCGACGGCCTGCGCGTAGCTCGCCAGGTGATAGTCCGCGCCTGCGCGGAATCCGAGGAATTTCTCGGGGGGCGTGACATCCGCGAACGCCATCGCGGCAAATAGGAACGAAAAAACACCGGCCGCGATCCCGGCGGCCAATTTTGAATTAGCCCGCATTGTTCGCATTGATCTTCTTATCATTGGAATTCCTTTGTGCCGCCATACAATTCCCCTATCCTTCTCGCACGAAATCCATCCTGCCGACCACCTCAAAAATATATCCCCGGGCGGCGAGGGATGTCTACGTGAATAACGAATCCGAGATCAAAATCCGTTATAGTTTTGCCAGGGCAGCCTGGAGATCGGCCCGTAAATCCTCTACATCTTCAATCCCGACGGCATAGCGAATCAAGCCTTCCGGGATTCCTGCCACAGCGCGTTCTTCGTCTGACAGTTCGACATGGCTGGTCACGGCCGGCGGACCGACCACGGTTTCAACCTGGCCAAGATTGGCCGCCATATAGGCATATTTGAGTTGAGGCAGAAAGCGTTTGACTGCGGCAAAACCGCCTTTTAATTCGAAGCTGAGGACTCCCCCAAACCCTCTCATTTGCTTTTTAGCAATTTCGTGGCCCGGGTGACTGGGGAGCCCTGGGTAAAAGACGCGGGCCACTTCGGATTGCTTTTCCAAAAATTGAGCCAAGGTCAGCGCATTTTCATTCTGGCGCTGGACACGCAAGCCCAGCGTTTTTAAACTGCGCAACAGCAAAAAAGCAGAATGAGCAGACAAGGAAGGACCTGTCAGCTCCCGGTAACGAAAAATTTTGTCAACCAAATCCTTGCCGCCGCAGACCACACCGCCCAGAACATCACCCAGTCCGCATAGATACTTCGTGGCGCTGTGAATCACCAGGTCGGCGCCCAGCGCAATCGGTGATTGGTTGATCGGAGTGGCGAAAGTGTTGTCAATCACGGCGATGGCACCTTTTTTGTGAGCTCGAGAAATCAGACGTTCCAGGTCCACCACTTTAAGAGTCGGATTGGTTGGACTCTCCAAAAACAAGAGGTGGCACCCCCTGTCAATCCTGGCCTCAATGGCCTCGGTATCTTCGGTATTCAGAACATGACAGTGGATGCCGAAGCGCGGCAAAATCTGCGTAAAATGGAGATAGGTCGCTCCATAGGCGTCTTTAACGGTCACCGCATGATGATCGGGGCTTAAAAGAGCGAACAACGTGGTGCTGATGGCAGCCATCCCGGTGGCAAAGCTGGTGGAACTTTCGGCCCCTTCCAGGGCAGCCACTTTTTCTTCGAATAAATCCGTGGTGGGATTCCTATTCCGGCTATAGATATACCCGGGCTTTTCCTTTAAGGCCACCGAACGCCAGGTATCCAGGTCGTTATAGCCAAAGGCTGCGTTTTCAATGAGAGGTGGGACAATCGAACCGGTGGCCGGGTCAAGGCGGCTGCAGAGGTGAACAGACCGGGTGGAAGGTCCTTCCTTGGGTTCGGATTTTTTAGAATTCATCGCTTAATCTCCTTATCAGCAAGAAAAGAGAGTGTTTTTTTCTTGGCGCTACTTGGCTTCCCAATAAACTCGGAATTGATGCCGCTCAACAAGAAAAGAGGATAATACGAATAGGAATTTACTTTTCTTCTTCGCTGGCTGAATGAGCGTTCATGCACCGATTTTGACTCGTCCCATCGTTAGGGATGATAAATCGCGATGTGCCGTTGAGCAACCGATTCTGCGCCCGGCCGTTCTTATTTCGCCGGTTCGAGCAATTTCTTGAACGCCTCGTCGTCCGTCTTGAAATCGCGCGCCGCCTGGCCCACCCGAATGATCCGGATGCTCCTAATGGCGTCTCCCTTCTTCACCTTCGGCAGCAGATCGAGCCCGGCGATCGTTTTGCCAATCGCGGTGTACCTTTTGTCGAGCCCTGGATTTTTCTGAAGCGTGAGATAGAACGCATTCGGGCCCGAGACGCCAAGAATGCCCGCGGCATCGTGCTTGAGCGCCGCGTTAACGGCCATCGGCAGGCTGGGCAGCGCCACCGACTTCTGGATCTCGGAGGCAACGAGACCTTTGATCTGCTTATCCCTCACGTCGACCGTACCGATCGGCGGGATCTCCGGCCGCGCCCCGCCCGGACCTCGCATCCCGCGACCGCCTCCGGCCGGACCGGCGGGACCGGGGCCTGCACCCCGTTGGCCGGAACTTTTCCCCTCGACGATGCGAATGAAGTTCGCCGTCTGCAGGGGGGCGTTCACATAGTCGAGAGTGGCCATGAAGTGGCTCGGCGCGTCGGCGGTCCCGACGGCGATATCGGCATATAGGCCGTCGGCCAGGTAGACGCCTTCGCGTGGGAGAGGTTTGTCGAGGTTGGCAGCTCCGTAAGCGACCACCGCGGTGACCAGCGCGGAATGCTGCTGGTGTTCGGTGTACGGCACGAGCTCGCTGTATGTGTCAAAGAGGGTGTGCCAGGCATGGTTGTAAACGTAGTCCGTCTGCGTCCTAAAGCCCAGCGTCGGCACGCTCATCATTTCGAATGAAGAAGAATCCGTGCCGCCCGGGCTCGTCGCGTGCGCCCTCGGCACGCCCCGTTCGAGCTTGAACGGCCACTTCGCGTTCAATTTGGTCAGGGAGGCCGTGATCTTTTGGAAATCCGTATACCAGGTTTCGGGGACGGACGCTCCCGTAATGGCGCTCGGGCTGCCGTCCCGGTTGATCATCATCATGATCTTGAGATGCATTTCGGGGCGCTTCTTCAGCCACGCCTGCGAGCCGACCAGACCGATTTCCTCTGCCGCGAAGAGGATGACAATCATGGAGCGCTTCGGCTGCCCGCCGGCTGCTTTGATGAGGCGGATCGCTTCCATGCCGGGGGCAAAACCCGATCCATCATCGACGGCGCCGGTCGCGCCGCTGAAGCAATCGAAATGGCCGCCGATGACGATGCACTCGTCGGGCCATGTCGTCCCGGGGAGCGTCGCGACGACGTTATAGTATTTGACCGGGCCCATTTTGAACCAGTTCCGGATGTCGAACTCGAGCTCGACCCGCTCGCCTTTTTCGACCAAATCCTTGATTTCGTTGTACTGGTTTTCGGCCAGCTTGATATCGGGCAGGACGGGCAGCTTGTCCCAGGACTCGACATAACCGTCCAGGATCCTGAACGGCTCCGTTTTTGACAGCTGAATGGTGCCGAGGGTGCCGGCATCGACGAGCGAGGCGGTGAGCGGAGGGATTAGTTTCGCGTCAGCGTACTCGGGAGTGCCGCGGCGACCATCGCGGGCAAAACCGGTGCTTTCACCCGGGATCAGGACCCAGGCACCCTTGAAAGCGCTCTTGTTCGCATTGACTTCCGCGATCGCCGCTTCGACGGCGGCGCGCTTTTTCTCGACGTTTTCCGGAGTGGCATTGCGCCCCGGGATCGAGAAAGGATCTGACTTCAGGATGACGACAGGTCCCCGCTGCACGCCCTTCGTTCCCGCCGTATAGCTGGGCGTCCCGAAAAAGAGCGCTTTTTCGTTCGGCTTGATCATCTTGCCGAACCACGGGCCGCGGTTGAAGCCAACCGGCACCTCTCCGGCTTCGTCGAGCTCGGCGTCGAGCCCCCACTGCTTGAATTGCCAGACCGCCCAGGCGGTCGCGTCGTTGTAAGCGTTTGAACCCGTCTCCCGACCGCCGAACCGATTGCTGGCATAGTCGTTCCAAAGCATGACCTGATTATCATTCGTGCCGAGTTCGATGATATTCTTGACAACAGGGTCGTCTTGCGTCCGGGCAGGCTTCTGGAAGCTGACGACGGTCGCCGCCAGTATAACCAAACCGACAAGGAACAAAATGGCGCGTTTTCTCATCTGTCCTCCGATTCCGTGAAGAGTTGGAGAGGGCAATAATATTCCCGGCCGCGAATCCTTGTCAAGAAAGCAAGAATTCTTTGATATCCAGGAAAATTTTGACTCAAGCCTCGCTAACGGACGCGATTACGTTCCGACCAAGACCTGGGTGGTTTTCGCTCACCATTTTTCAGCCATCGCCGGGGCAGGACCCGTCCTCGGACCGACCACGGCCTTACTTTACGGCTTCGTGCCCTGTAAGAGGCCGGGGTCAAAGCTACTCATTACGCGCCTTTTTCCAGGGCAATATGCGCAATGAGTAGCTTTGACCCCAGGGTTATAAGCTCGCCCCGGTTAGTCCTTGATTTCTATAACCGGCAGGTTCGCGGCCTTCAATTGGGCGTTCAAATTCACCAGGTCCTGTGTCTTGAGCGCGTTCCACTTCGCCATTAAGTTTGTTAGTACCTGCCGGCGCTCGGTGACCGCCGCGAGCGCCTGGCTCGTCGGCGCAGCGTCGGCGCCTTGCAGCAGCCCCATTAGCGAGCTTAGCGATCCACTGATCCCAGCGAGTGTGTCCGGCCCGCCGCCTGCTCCAGGGCCGAAGCCGCCTCCTCCGCGTTGGCCCATCCCGCCACCGCCGCCCTCTAGCGCCGCCGCCTTTTTATCGAACTCAGCCAGCGTCTGTGATAAGGGCCCCTGGCCGGCGCGCTCCTGAAGCGTCTTCACTTGGGCGCGGATCGCACGGAGCTGTCGTAGAGCCGCCTGCGTGCCGAGCACGCCGTCGTATAGCGCCTTTGTGAGATTGGACTGCTCCGCAAGGGCGACCGGCAGCGTTTTGACGCGCGGGTCTATTTTGACCGTAATCGGCTGCGTATAGCTCTTGCCATTGACCGTCAGCTTTACGCTATATTGACCCACCGCCACCCAGGGCGAGTTCGGCGAAGGGGCGGTATTATGCGCAATAGCCGTCATCGGGAGACCGCCCCGGCCTCCCGCTCCGCTCAGGGGCTGATAGTGCATATCCCATAAGAAGCGGTGCATGCCTGACGCCGTCGAGAGGACCTGCGGCGGCCTGTACCAATACAACGGGACCGGCGCGGTCGCGGAATCCGGCAATTCGGCGGGGTCCGTGCTCGAATAGCGCCTGACGAGCTTGCCCATCCCGTCCAGAATTTCCAGCGTCACCGGACCCGCCGCATCCGACTTCAATGCGTAATAGAGAATAGCGCCGTCCGGCGGGTTCTCCCCGGCCGGCTCGTCCGGCGGCAGGGGTGTGTCGGTATTCATATTCCACCGCACCCGGATCGCCACCTGAGGCTTAAACAAAACAGCCTCGGCCGCGACGATTTCTTGATTAAGCTGGCGGAGCGGCGTGATATCGTCAAGGATCCAGAAGCCGCGACCGTGCGTCGCGACCACAAGGTCGTCGTCCTTGATGATAAGGTCGCGCATCGACGTCGCCGGCGTGTTCAGCCGAAGCGACTGCCAATGATCGCCATCGTCAAAAGAAACATAGATCTCGCGCTCCGTACCCGCAAATAAGAGGCCTTTGCGCTTCGGATCCTCGCGAACGACATTGACGGGAGCGCCGTCGGGGATCCCGCTGGTGATATGGGTCCAGGTCTTTCCGCCGTCGTGCGTCCGGTAGATATGCGGCCGCATGTCATCGAGGCGGATGGTGTTGATAGCCGCGTAGGCAGTCTGCGCGTCGAAGCGGCCCGCGTCCATAATGGACACCTTGGCCCATGGGGTAAGCTGCGGCGGTGTCACGTCCTTCCAATTCTTTCCCCCGTCTACCGTGACATGGATCAGTCCATCGTCAGTGCCGACCCAAATGCGGTTGACGTCGAGATAAGACGGGGCAATGGTGTAGATAACGCCCCGCTGAGACGGCTTTGCGGCATCGGTGTTTCGATATTTGCCGACGCTCGCCGGCACCTCCCAGGTCTTCCGGGTCAGGTCAGGACTAATCTGCTGCCAGCTTTGGCCGCCGTTCGTCGTCTTCCATAGCGTGTTTGCCGCGGAATAGAGGATGTGAGGATCGACCGGAGAAAAGAGAACCGGCTGCGTGCGGACGGTCCGGAAATCAGCGGACCGGATTGGCTTGGGCCCGACGTTCTGCACCTGTCCTGTCCGGCGATCGAAGCGCGTTACGCTCCGGCCGCCATAGATGATATCCGGGTCGAGCGGGTCGGGCGCAGCGTATCCATATTCGTCGACGCCGACCGGGTGCCATTCGCGAAACGTGATCTGCCCGTCATTGCCGCGGCTCGCTACGCCGGCCGACCCGCTCTCCTGCTGCCCGCTGTAAACGCGGTAAGGGAAGGCATTGTCGGCCGCGACATGGTACAGTTGCGCGGTCGGTTGGTTGTACCAGGAGCTCCATGTCTGGCCGCCGTTAACGGTGATGATGGCTCCCTGATCGGCCACGATCAGCATGATGTCCGGGTTGTTCGGGTTGATCCAGATGTTCTGGTAATCGTCGCCGCCCGGAGCTCCGCGAAAACCTATCCAGGTCTTCCCGCCGTCCACCGACTTCCACGTTACCGTGCTGTCGCTGAAAACGATATCGGGGTTTTTGGGATGAACGGCCATCCTGGGGAGATCTCCGCCGCCGATGCGGCTGGCCGGACGCGAGTCGGTCGTGATGCGCGTCCAGTTCTCGCCCGAATCGTCCGAGCGATAGATGCCCGTGCCGCGCGTCATAGCAATCGCCGCATAGATGCGGGCAGGGTTGCTCGGAGCGATGGCGAGATTGGCCTGGACAACTCCGTCCGTGCCCGTCGTCAGGCCGTTCGTGAGCTGCCGCCAGGTCGTGCCGCCGTCGGTCGATTTAAAGATGCCGCCCCCCGTGCCGCTCCATGCGGCATTCTCCCAGGGACCCTGCCGCGATTCCCAAAGGCCTGCATAGACGATGTCCGGGTTGACGGGATCGAATTCAAGCTCGGAGCCCCCTGTGTTTTCGTCCTTGTAAAGTACTTTCTGGAATGTCTGGCCGCCGTCCGTCGAGCGGAAGATACCGCGCTCCTCGTTCGGGCCGTACGGATGGCCGAGAACAGCCACGAACAGCCGGTCGGGATTGCGCGGATCGACGATGATCTGCGGGATCTGCTGCCCGTCGCGCAGGCCGAGATGCGTCCACGTCTTGCCGGCGTCGGTCAACTTGTAGATGCCGTCGCCCGTCGAAAGGTCGGGGCGCTGCAGCCCCTCCCCGCTTGTGACATAGACGATGTTCGGGTCCGAGGGAGCTACAGCGATGGCGCCAATCGAGCCGGTCGGCTGGCTGTCGAAGATCGGCTTCCATGTCACGCCGTAGTCGGTCGTCTTCCACACGCCGCCGTTGCACACGCCCATGTAGAAAACATTGGGCTGGGTCGGGACACCGGCGACGGCCCTCGTCCGGCCGCCCCGATAAGGTCCGATTGAGCGCCAGCGCATTCCGGCGAAGTACTTCGCGTCGAACGGCTGGGCGATGCTCGTCGAAACGACAGCGACCAACAACAACAGCCCTAAAACACGTTGGGCAGGCCTGATCCGTAATTTCATGGTTGATTCTCCTTTGACATCAAGGTCAACGATCCGTGGTATGAAGATGAATTTATTCCAGCGGAGATTCCCTGTCAATATGAACTAAATCTTGCTTTTAATAACCTCAAGTCTTGTTTTGGCGTTTGGATCGGTGAGGAAAAACTTCTGAAGTTTTTCGCAGGCATAATCAGGACAATGCGCACAACTCTCAACGTTTCTCTGTCTCGCGCAATTCCTGATCGCGCATGTGACGCATCCGGAGAATAACCTTCCATGTTCGGTTCTGCATCCATCGCAATCGCCGATGTCCTGGAGCCCGAGCGCCAGACCATAGTGCTTCCGGGCGAGCCGTGAGATAGCGGCTCTCATTCTCTGCTGTTTCTTGCGGTCACCCTCTCGGGTTGCCAAAAAGATGGACAGCTCTGGCATGATGAACCACAGTAGGCGACCAGTTCACGCACTTTTATAGTTTGATCATTATATATCATAATATATCACACCGCATTTATGGCAGGAGACGATTCTATGAATAATATCAAGGAGACTGAATAATGTTTCCAAACGCATTCATTGGCAAGCTTGAGAAGCCCACGGATGCCGATCTGAGTGAAGTGCTGGGCCCCGCCAAAGCGCTCTGGGACGAACTTTTGGCCGCCCTCGCAAACGAATACAAAATAGATGTTCAAGAATGGAATTCCTACTCAAGGAAAGCCGGCTGGTCCTTGCGTCTGATTCGAGAGAAACGTGCCATTCTATACCTTTCTCCGTGTCGAGGCTGCTTCTTTGCATCGTTCGCACTTGGTGATAAGGCGGTGCAAGCGGCACGCCAAAGCAGACTCCCTCGACATGTCATCAAGATCATCAACGAAGCTAAACGGTATGCGGAAGGAACAGCGGTTCGGATCCAGATGAAGAAGCCCAAAGACATCGATATCGTCAAGAGGCTTGCGGCGATTAAGATGGAGAATTGAATGCGCGGAGAACCAAAAAAATTGGGGTCAAACCTACTCGTTACGCATTCTTCCCTGGAAAATATAGCGTAACGAGTAGGTTTGACCCCGGTATTTTTTCTCATACTTTCTTGGCATAGTAACCTTTTGCTTGCCGCTTCCGTATCTATAAGCTAGGATAGCCAACTGAGTTGTGCGTGATGAAAAAAGTCGTTTGGGCGTTCGTCTTAATCCTTTGGGTGCAGCTGGATGCCCCAAAAGTCGTATCCGGCCAGGCCGAACGTTCAATCGTCCCTCCTGCCGCTAACTATGCCGTCGCGCCGGCGGCTTCGAAGATCAAGGTTGACGGCCTCCTTGATGAGGAAGCTTGGCAAAAAGCGACCTTAATAGATTTGCCTTACGAGTGGATGCCTGGAGACAATACGCCCGCCCCGGTCAAGACCGCGTGCCTCGTCACGTTCGACCGCGCCAACTTATACATCGCTTTTCGCTGTTTCGACCCGGAGCCGAAGAAGATCCGCGCCCACCTGATGGACCGTGACGCCACCGATACCCTCATCCAGGACGATCATATCTCCGTCATTATCGATGCTTTCAACGACGAGCGGCGCGGATTTCAGTTTCGCGTCAACCCCTTGGGGGTGCAAGCAGATGCCAACTTCAGCGAGCTCGAGGGTTACGAAGACTTCTCCTGGGACGCCATCTGGGCTTCTGCCGGGAACATCACCGACTGGGGCTACGCCATAGAAATGGCCATCCCTTTCAACCAGCTTCGTTTTCCCCGTACCGAGCAGAAGCAGACCTGGGGCTTTTCGGTCGAGCGCTCCTGGCCGCGCAATGTCCGCCACCGCATTGAATCGCACCCGCGCGACCGAAATAGAGCCTGCCTCATCTGTCAGTTCAACAAGATCAGCGGTTTCGAAAACATCTCCCACGGCCGCAACTTGGAATTCGACCCAACTTTCACCGCGAACCGTACCGATGCCATGGACCCGGCGTCTTTCCCCGCCGGAGCCCTCGATCCGGGCAAGGTCAAAGCGGAGCCGGGCGTCACGGCTAAATGGGGGGTCACGCCCAACTTGATTCTCAATGCCACGGCCAACCCGGACTTCTCTCAGGTGGAGGCCGACGTCGCCCAGCTCGACGTGAACACGCGTTTCGCCCTTTATTATCAGGAGAAGCGCCCCTTTTTCCTCGAGGGAGGCGATTTTTTTCTCACTCCTTTCCAAGCCGTCTTCACCCGAACCGTCGCCGATCCCCTGTGGGGCACGAAGCTAACCGGAAAAGTCGGCCGCAGCGCCTTGGGCTTCTTCGCCACCCAAGACCGGATCAATAATTTGATTTTTCCTTCCAACCAGGGGTCGCTCTCGACTTCTCTCGATGAGAACGTTCTGGGCGGCGTGCTCCGCTACCGCCACGATGTGGGCAAAGGGTCGACGCTCGGGCTGCTCTACACTGGCCGAGCAGGAGACAGCTATGCCAACCATGTCGGCGGGGCGGATGGCTTCTTAAGGCTCAGCAAAAGCGATAGTTTAAGCTTTCAGTATCTGCACTCCGAAACCGAATACCCCGGAGCCGTCGCCCGAGACTTCGGACAAAAACAGGGCGTTTTCGGCGGCGACGCACTGCAAGCCCAGTTTGCCCATCAGACCCGCAACTGGCAGTTCTTGGCAAGCTATACCGATGCCAACGCCGGCTTCCGCGCCGATTACGGGTTTCTGCCTCGAGTCGACGTGCGAATATTCGACGGCGAGTTATGGCGGATATTCTGGAGCGACGGAAAAAGCTGGTTTAACCGCATCTCCTTCTGGCTGCGCGCCTATCACACCAGTGACCACAGCGGGCGGATGACCGATTCGCGGATCGCGTTCGGCGGCGCTTATGATGGCCCGCTGCAGAGCCAAATCCAGGCCATCGGCCGAATAAACCGGGAGTTCTACCAAGGCCAGACTTACAACGTCAGCGACTTTGTTCTCGGGATTATCCTTAAGCCGGCGGGAGGGTTAAGCTTTGGAATCGATAACAATTTTGCTAAGGCTATCGATTACAATAACTTCCGTCCGGCCCAGGCCCTGCGGCTCGGGCCCTGGGCCGAGCTGGGTTTGGGGCACCACATCAACCTAAATATTTCCCATAACCTGGAGCGCCTGGAAAGCGGTGGCTTGCGCACATACACGGCCAACCTTTCCCAAGCGCGTCTCATCTACAATTTCAGTACCCGAGCTTTTGCGCGTGCCATCGTGCAGTATCGCGATGTCGATCGCGCGGCCGAGCGCTATCTCGATCCGGTAGATCCCCACTCCAAAGGGATCTTCACCCAGTTCCTTTTCTCCTACAAAATCAACCCACAGACCGTTCTTTTCCTCGGCTACTCGGATAACTCCCTCGGCCTACAGGGGATCGATATCACGCGAACCGACCGCACCTTCTTCCTCAAGATCGGCTATGCCTTGGTGCTGTAAGATTGTTCCCCGATCAATCATAAGCCTCTCCGGTTTTTTTTGCTCGTTTAAGCGTCGGCAAATTGAAGACGCTTATTGTTGACACCGCTTGATTTATCGTAGAATTCGAATTCTGTCAGGGTCGGAACTTAAGCTTCATTTGAAAGAAATTTGGGGTCAAACCTACTCATTGCACATCCATCCCTGGAAAATATTGCGTCACGAGTAGGTTCGACTTTCCCAATTCGTTGACAGGGATGGTTTTTCAAACCTATAATGAATTCCTCCGGCCTAAAGGCCGGAGTTCCTGAAAGCTGGTTTAACCGGGCTATGGCTTACCTCGCTGCTGGCGGATACGCTTCTTCACAACTTCTTCGCCGACCTTACTCACGGTCTCGGCAAAACATAAGAAAAGGATCTTCTTTCATCCACCGATCCATTAACAGTTCATGAGCTCGATATGAATATCACCCAACGAAAAGGTCCCCTTTTTGCGGCCTTCATTTTCTCGGGATTGGCCCTTCTTATGACATCTCCCCTTGTTCTGAATATGGGTTCCGGGGTGAGAGGCTTGGGCGATCCGCAGTTAAATACCTGGATTCTCAGCTGGAACATTCATAAGCTTCGTCAGCTCGATTTTAGTAATTTTTTTGATGCCAATATCTTTTTTCCCCATAAAAGAACACTTGCCTATTCAGAGCTGTTATTGCCCCAGTCCGTGGCGGCCTTTCCCGTGATGTTGATCCTAGGCAATCCAATCTTTGCTCATAATTTTGCCTTATTGTTTGGCTTGATTGCGTCTGGACTTGGCATGTATTTTCTCGCTTTTGCTTTGACCAAAAATCATTTTGGAGGAATTGTCGCCGGCGTCATCTTTGCTTTTTCTCCTTTTATGCTCGCCCACGTTTTGCAAATTCAACTCCTCACGGCGGGAGGGATTCCCATGACCTTTCTCTTCCTCCACAAATTTTTTTAAAGTGATCGATACCGACATCTCCTGCTGTTTGTTCTTTTCTAGCTGCTCCAGATTCTGGCGAATGCCTACTATGGTTTATACCTCACTGTCTTCGCCGGGATGTTTATCTTGGTTTACACAATTTCCCAAAAAAGATATCGGGATCGGCGCTTCTGGATCAAACTGGCCTCGTCTCTCTTGATCATCGTTATTGTCGTCAGCCCGATCGGAATCCAACATCTAAAGGTTCGGCAAGAGATAGATTTTTCCCGGAAGATTGGCGCATACGCAGCGATCACCAGCTATCTCTCAGCTCCTCCGATTAACAGGCTCTATGGCAAACTCACGCGTTTTGCGTGGAGGTCGGAAGGAGAATTATTCCCCGGAATAATCGCTTTCTGTCTCGGCCTCATGGGCATCGTGTCCAGTGCAAAATTCGGGAGAAAACAAAAATCCATCTCAAGCGACAAGGCCAAGCCTCCTCGGATATACATGGCGATTCTGATTCTGGCTTTTCTCTTTACCTTCGGACGCCACGGGCCCTATCTCCTCTTGTATAAATACGTCCCTGGATTTGATACGGTTCGCGTGGCTGCCCGCTTTCATATTTTCGTCATGTTTTCTCTTGCAGTCTTTGCGGCGTTTGGCATCACCGGGCTTTCTTCCAGACTCGCCCGCCGAACCCGCCCGCTCGTTACGATCGTCCTTTTAATCCTCATCCTCACAGAATACCTCTCGATTCCTCTCCCTCTCTTCTCAGTCCCTCAAAAAAATCAAATCCCAGATGTCTATCATTGGCTGGCAAAAAACAAGCCCGCTGACTTTGCCCTCGTCGAACTTCCGCTTCCGCCACCCGAGAGTCAGAGAGTCGGTAGCATCGAATGTCCCCGGCTCTATTATTCCATTTATCACTGGAAAAGAATGATCAATGGCTATAGTGGATATTTTCCTCCCGTGTATGACGAGTTGAGAAGACGATGGCAACAACGACCGGTCAAACAAAATATCAAAGATTTGGCAGAGCTTGGTGTGCGATATGTGATCATCCACGCCTCGGATTATGAAAAAAATGAATTGAACAAACTCACATCCGAAATCCTGGCCCTTCCCGATGATATCCGATCGGTTTGCCAATTTGGAGAAGATCTTGTCTACGAATTGACAAAATGGTCCGAGATCTCGCCAACGATCTTGGGCCATGACAAATTCAAGCCCCTTTTAAAGAAAGATTGGAAGGTTAGCGCCAACGTCAATGGCGATCAGGCCCATTTTGCCATTGATGGGTCGAAAAAAACGCGATGGGAAACCGGCCCTCAAAGAAAAGGCCATACTCTTCAACTCGACCTGGCCCGCGTCCAGAGGATCAGAGGTTTATCCTTGAAACTCGAAAAGAGCGTTCTCGATTACCCGAGAGGCTATGTTGTCGAACTATCCTATGACGGAACCCGTTGGGCGCAAGTCGCCCGCGAAGAAAATACGATTCTCCCGATTACATCATTCTTGAAGCCAAAAGACATCGCCTTGAATATCTATTTTTCGCCCCAAGAGGCCCGTTATATTAAGATCATGAATACCGGGGAAGAAAAAATTTACTACTGGTCCGTTTATGAGGTCGATGTTTTTGAATAGAGCAGACTTCTCCTGATTAAAAAAGAAGTTCTTAATCCCATAAAATTCAAACACAGAAATCGCAACGGTCCCTCGTCCCCCGGACAAGGTTGAGCGAAGTGCCGTTGACAACTCAAAGGATACCAGACTAATATTTAAATCGGAAAATGGAAACCCTCAATATGACCTATCTCAGCGGCTGGTACCCAGAGGAGAGCGATGGATTCCGGACATTCCGCTGGATGGGAAAAAATGCTCTCTGTTCCGTAAGCCACGTAACGATTCCGGGTCAGAAGTATCTTCTCCTTACAGCCGGACATTCGTTTGAAGAAAACGACCTTCCCATTCTTGAGGTTATTGTCAACGGCCGAAAAATCGGAACAAAAGAAATTCAAAGCACATTTTTCACCTATGTTTTTCCTTTTGAGGAAGAAGGGGATTTATCATTTGAGTTCAGGCTAAATCGCAGTCTTCAAGTATTCCCCGACTCACGCGAGTTGGGGATTATGGTCAGAAAAATGGAAATCGCCTCTCTCTGCGATCCAGAGGGACCTCTCTACGGACCGGGCTGGTATGAATGGGAAGATCGAGATATGATTTTGTATCGCTGGATGTCATCGAAAGCGGAAGTTTTTTTTTCGTCGGGACAATTAAAAAAGAAATATTTTTCCTTTTTCGCTTATTCCGAATTTGCCAATTTGACACAAAAACTTAAGGTTTCGCTGGGAGAGGAAATGCTTTGTGAGATTTCTCTTCTACACAAATGGAATTATTATAGCTTTTCCCCTAGCCAGATGGCCCCTCTTCCACAGAACCAGGGAGAGACATTGACTCTTTCTTTAAATAAAGTGATCCCCGAAAAATATCATCCAGACGATAAGAGACAACTGGGAATCCGAGTGGGGCGCATAGAATTCCATGAGAATGACGAGCTCCATCGAACATCGATTTTTTTTCATAAAAATGCCCTGCTGAATGACCAAGAAATGCGGGCAGGAAAACACAGATTGACCTCGTACCCGCTCAACCTGGGTGTGGATTTGTATGCCAAGTGCAATGTGAATCCTCCCTGTGTGTATTGTCTATGGGAGCGGATGAAGGCCCTGGAAGGAAAATATGTCAATCAGGTTGTCGATGAAGCTACGTTGGGAAGCTATGGCCCGTTTTTTGCGTCGGCAAGGATTCTCATCAATTGTTCTTTTGGAGAGCCTCTCCTTCATCCCAGGCTTCAGCAAATTCTTGAATTTTGTCAAATGAATAAAAAGATCCTAGAAATATCCACCAATGGCCAGGCGTTCACGAGCAGAACCATTCAAGCCCTGGTGGGCAAGACGATCAACCTCTACGTATCTCTCGATGCGGCCACGAAAGAAACTTATGCCAAAATTCGGAATGACGCATGGAATTCCATCATCCGAGACCTCAAGCGTCTCAATCAAGAAAGAAAAAAGGCGGGGAATCTGCCAAAACTTTTTATGGTGTTCATGCCGATGAAAGTCAATCAGGATGAACTCGAAGCGTATTTTCGCCTTTGCCAGGAAATCGAGGCCGATGCACTTGTCCTCCGACCATTGCTTTACTTTTGGAAACCTCAGATGGTAACACATAGAGGAGGATACCATTTTGATTACGAAAAAGAACTTCTGGGGCGCCAAGAAATCGTCAAAATTATCGAGAACAGCGAGAAATTTTCCAAAATCTATAGAATCCCTATCGCGAACCAATTTGCCTTCGGGATCGATCGGAGCCCGCAATAGAAAACCATTGACAGGCGGAGGATCGAAGCTTTGGAATTGAAGAACCGAGAGACGGAGGATTGGGAAGATGAACTCGGGATTTCGCAACTTCCCTTGTGCCGAGAGCCGTGGCAAAGTTACTTCATTCTTCGTCGCGGCATCTTGCCCTGCAGTTATGGGAATCCCATCATCGCTCCCATGACAGACTGGGCCGACGCATGGAATTCTTCTCAACTCCAAAAGATCAGAAAGCAACTTTGTCGAGGCAGACTTCCCCGGTATTGCCGGGAGAGCCTTGGTTGTCCGATTGTCCAAAGGCACCTAAAAAAGACAAGGCCGCATGTAGCTTCAGATTTCATCCTACCCCCCCAAAGACCACTTATGCTCCGAATCGTGAACAGGTTGCTTTTTAAGATCCCCGGAAAAATATACGGGTCTTTCAAGAAAAGAAAAAGCCTAAGAAATTGATTGATCCCGCTCTATAAGCCCTGGCATTTCGTCAGCGTGGAGAGAACTCTGGTCCCCTATTCTGCCTCTCAACAAATGAGCATGCCTCGCCGGTTTTATGGGGCGCGGAACGCAATCTTCATCTGGACGATCTCCGAGGTGGTCCCGATGCGGACCGGCGGCGCCCAGACTCCGACGCCCGACGTGACGTAGTATTGAGTGTTCATCTTGCGGCCGTATCCTCGGGCAATCTCAAAGAGACGGTCATTGACCAACGTGGCAGGGAAAACCGCTCCGCCGTGGGTATGGCCGGACAGACTGGAGATCGACGCCGGCCTCGGCCGCTTCTTCAAGATGGACGGGTTGATGGTCCATGAGAATGACCGGCAGATTCATGTCCACGTCTTTGAGGATCTCTTTGAGCGGCATTCGCCGTTCTCCTTGGCCGATGTAGGATCTGTTGCTGCGCCCGACGAGATAAAAGGAATCCGCCACAAGGACGGCCTGGTTCAAAAGTCCGGTGATCCCGCTCTTCCGGAGCAACTCCAGACTATTCTTGATCCCGGCAAAGTATTCGTGGTTTCCCATGCAGGCGTAGACGCCGAACCGGGCGCGGATCTTTGCCAGCGTGATCGGCAGACGCGCGCGTTCAGGGGCAATCGTTTCCTCATTCATGATATCGCCCAAAATGAGGACGACATCGGGGTCCAGGCTGTTGACCATCTGGACGATTTTATCCAGGCGCGAGGTGCGCATATACGGGCCAAGATGGATATCCGATAAAACAACTAAATTCAGGCCTGTCCTCCCGTCCGCCTTCTTGTCGATCGCGATCTCCATAGTATGGATACGGACATGACGGGCATAGAACATCCCGGCGAAAAGAAGGGCGAACGTGATCCCCACGACGGCGACAAACGCCAAGCGTCCCGCTCTTCGGCGATTCTCACGGATGGATCTCGGGAAAAAAGGAAAAAAATGGTTGACGAGGCGCAGAAGATCGACGAGCGCTGTGAAAAGCACGAGATAAAGCAAAACGCCCGTATAGAAGGACCCCATGGCGCAGACAGTTTCTTTCAAACGCGTGGGCTGGCCCCGCTCGAGGCGGTGCCACAGGAAATAGCTATAAGACAAGATGAGATAGAGGATGAGAATGACCTGGCGAAAAACACCCGTCCCGGCCAAGGCTTTCCAGGCCCGCCGGAGAAGATAGATATTCCCCACCAAGTATAGGAGAAGCGACATTTCCATGAACATAGTGGTCAGCCTTTCAAGGCGAAATGAATTTTAGGAGCCGGATTTAAATCCGATGGAAATATGTCTGCCATCACAGAAAGGTTTGTTATTGGACTGTCCGCAGCGGCAAAGCGTCACCCGGTTCCTGATTTCATATTCCTTGCCGTCGGACGATTCGATCTGAATGCCGCCTTTGACCCATATCGGGCCGCTGATATTCGTCTGCGGATTTTCGACCAAGCTGATCGAGGGTTCAAAATTGGGCTCAATGGCTTTGCCCGTATTCTTATCCCAAGCGACCAGACTCCCGGATGGACAGTCGCATGCCTCACGGAGAGCCATATTTTTTGATGCGGGATCATTCGATCGTTCCACGAGATTCCATGCGTCCCCGGCCCTGTGGCAGAACCTGGCAACGGCGCAGAATTTTGGTGACCAGGTCAGGTCCAATTCCGGGCCGGATGTTCTTTCAGCCTGATCGAGGTAATGATCATGACTTGCCGTTTCCGTGCCATCGAATCCTATTTTTGTATGAGCCCCGTCGCAAAACGGCTTGTTCTCTGACGCGCCGCAACGGCAGAGCGCATACGTCCCTTGGTCCGGGTAGCTGATGCCTTTTTTCCACCCCGCCGGCTCACCGTCGCTCCCCATCACCATGATTTCCTGGACAAGAGGAACGCTCCCCGTGACAATATAGGGGCCGTCTTTTGTCACTTTGATCCGACGGTTATTTTCTTTGTTTTTCATGAAAAAAATCTCTCCCTCTTTTCCATTCGTTTTTATTTAGTCTTTTTTCTGGTCGCACACATTGATCAGGTCGGCCAGCTGTTTTTCGTTAAGCCCGACGTTAGGAGTCCCATCGAGCCTCTTCGAGACCTGGCCAGCCTTAAAGAATATCACGGTCGGGTACACGTCGATCGAGTACTGGTCGCATACATCTCCATTCTCATCGATCAAGATCCGCGCAAATTTCTGCTTTCGGCTTTGAGACTGCTTTTCGTAGGCCGGCAGGAACATCCTTGAAAAAGGGCACCAGGAAGCGTAGAAAAGAACAAAAACTCCGTCCTTGGACTTCAAGACTTCTTGAAGATTCCGTCTGTTGTCAATCATCTTGCTCATCGCTTGTCCTTTCGATAAAGGCAGATTATACAGCGCAATTCAGAGGAGCGCAATTCAGAGGAGGATGGCTCCGGGGTCAAACCTACTCGTTACGCAACCGCCCCTGGGACACTCTTGGAAGGAAACCCTTACGTAGGGGTTTCCTTCCAACGCTCGCTCCGCTCGCTGCTTTCCTTCCTAGGAGCATCGGGCCATGAATTCACTGCGCCGGAAATGGTGCGTAACGAGTAGGTTTGACCCCATGATGTTTTGCTTTTTTTGAACTTTTGTTGCTCGTTTTCGTTTAATATAAAAGAAGAAATTGAAGCTTAAATTCGGGATATGAAATCCCTTGGAGGATAATCATGACCGCTTCCGCAGGAAAGACGCTTGGAATAATCCTGTTGATCCTGATCCTTTTAATTATCGCCTGGCCCATAAAGGTTCTGCTGTTTGCACCCGTAGCCGCTCTTTCGGGGCTCTTTCACGCTTGGCCGCCGGCCTTTGACAGGATCCATCTCGGGCCGTTCCACTTCATCGGCTTCGCGGGGTTTTCCCTCATCGCCTTGGCGCTCCTCTTTTTCTGGATCGCCGTCATCGTCTGGGTTTATCGTGATGCGGAAAGCCGCGGCATAAGCGGCGTGCTCTGGGCCCTGATTGTGTTCATCGGGCACCTCGTCGGCCTTTTGATTTACTTGATCGTCCGTTCGGATCACCCGATCGCCGCCCCCGCCGCAGATCATGTCCAGGCGTCGGCCTGCCCCAAATGCGGCAAAGCCGTGGGAAAGGATTTCACATACTGCCCTCACTGTGGGGAACGGATGCAGGCTGTCTGTTCAAAATGTGGAAAGCCCCTCGAGAAAAGCTGGCAAGCCTGTCCGCACTGCGGCGAAAAATTATAAGAAGTTCGGGAGGAGGACTGATGCGAAAATGGATATTTGTTATTGCTATCTTTTTTTCCTTTCATATCGCAAACTCACTGCCTGCGGCGGATCTCAAATCGGATCTGCTCAAAATCCTCGAAATCCAAAAAGCCGCCTGGAACGAACAGAACATCCTGGGGTTCATGGCCTATTATTGGAAGTCAGAAGAATTCACTTTTCAGTCCGGAGCGAACAGGCTTCGCGGCTGGAATGCCCTTCTCGAGCGCTACCAAAAAAGCTATTCCGGCGAAAATTGGGGCCTCTTGGATTTTACCGACCTCGAGGTTAAAGTCCTCAGCAGCGATTACGCCTACGTCCTGGGCCGCTGGAAACTGACGATTAAAGAATCAAAAAAAGAAGGCGTTTTTACGATCATCTTCAAGCGCTTCCCGGAGGGCTGGCGCATCATCCACGACCACTCGTCTTGATCAACTTTTGCGAAGTCGATTCTAGTCTTAAAAGATGGTAGCCGGGGTCAAAGCTACTTATTATGCATTTCTTTCCGGGAGAGGGTGCGTAATAAGTAGCTTTGACCCCCTCTGCAATTACTGCGCTTTTGGATATCGGAGCGGCGCTTACATTCCTCTGAAGGCAGCGATCGTCTCAGAGAGAATGTGGATATGATTCTGATCTCCGTTTGCCAGCGCCTGAAAGAGGCTAATCAGAGAAGGCTCGCGAATTTCCACAGATGCGCCCAAGTGGATGCGTTCAAATTCCATTTCGAGTTGAAGGATTCTGTTCAGTCCCTCACGGAAGCTCAGCCCTGTATCAAACTCGGCCAGCAATGCTCCGGCGTCTTTTAAACCCTTCTGCATCTCCTCGTCTTTAAGACGGACTCCGACAAACAAATCCGGCATTTCGCTCAAATAGTTTTTCCCGGTTCGCAAAATATTGGCGTGGTTGATCTCTTCCCGGGAAAGAGAAATAAGCCGTTTGGATAACGGCTCGTCGCCCGCCAATCCGGAAAGTTTTTCATAAACCTTCGAAACCCTCATTTCCAGTTCGGTCCCAAAATCAAGGAATTTTGCGATGTCCAAATTCACCCTCCCTCGCCCGAACTGTCAAGCTTCGGACGCCATGGCGTTGAGCCAGATACGCATATAAAAAGCATAAGGAGATCACATTGGCTTTTCAGCACGAGGATCATTTTTCTCGCTTAGGCTGCCGAATGCCATATGCTGACGTCCTCACTGCCATAATACACGCCCTCCAAACCGCTGTCAACGAATCAAGAATCCAACGGCCGATTCTAAAACCTACTTGACGATGATCTCGTCGAAATTCATCATCGCGGCGGCGTTCGGACCAGAGACATTCGGGTGCCACTTGGGCAACCCTCCGATGTTCTTGGCCTTCACGTGAATATAATGCCCCTGGATTTTTCTCAGGTCATAGGTCAGATTCTTGATAACGGGGCCCTGCGCTTTCTCCGGCACGGCCAGGCTGTCCGTGGCGATGATCTTATAATCCTTGTTGTCTATCGAAACTGAGATCTCGACTGAGGTCGGCAAAAAGACCCTGGCGCCGCTGTTTTCAAAACAGCCCAAAGTAATTTCCTCGAGTGTCTTGACCTGCCCCATATCCAGGATTACGTCGAGGTCCTTGTCGAACGCCTGCCAATTGCGGTCGCCCGCTTCGGCGGTCCCCCTGACCAGATCGATCAGCGCGGTACTTGCGACCGGCCCTGCCGGCCCGCCGCGTCTTTGAGCGGGCGGGACAATATACTGGACGCTCTTGACCGGCAACGATTTGCTGAAATACGCAGTGGCCATCACGCTCGACAATTTCACTTTATCGAATGCGATCGCGTTCAGGACGGCGGATTGATTCAAGCTGATCGGCGCCGTGTACTTGGCCGAGTTCATGGTCGGGACGCTGCCATCCAGCGTGTAATGGATTTCGGCGTTCTCATCCGCGGCGACCAAGGCCACGACGAGCGGCCGGCTGTAATCGATAAAGGACTTATCCGGCGAGATCATAGGCTTCGCACAGGCCTGGAACCTCGCATAGTCGCTTCGATCCCTGATCAGGGTATCGGAAAGAGGCTGCGCGGGGACTGCATCGTCGTTCTCGTTATATGCAGCCGTCATGGCCAGGATCTTGACTCTCGCGCTTGTGGGCAGCGTGATTTCCCTGACCCCCTGCGGCAGGTCGATTTTGTATTTATAGATATACGCATACATATAGGGATCATTGGCGCCGTTTCTCAAATGCCGATGAGTCGTGAAAAAAGCTACGTTGTCTTTTCGGACATAACCCGGAGCTATGCCCACATAATTGATGTTGCCACGGTCGAAGCTCGTCGCGGCGCTGTCGCCGTCCCACAGGCGTTTGTCCCACTGCCCCAAGAATCCTGACCAGACTTCGATCGGGATCTCGACGTTTGCCCCGCCGACCTTGAAGACGGCCCTGCTCGCTGTCCCGGCACCCCCCGCATCCGTCCCGCGGAAACCCATTGATTCCGAAGCCGCAGCGAGGAAATATAGCTTGTTGAAGTTTCCGGCCGGAAGCTTGATCGTCTGGCCGCTGCAGGTGACTGCGTTATTGGCGCCGTCCGCCTTCGTCCCCAATTTAAAAACGATATTCTCGCTCACCAACATATCCGGCAGCAGTTCCGCCGGAAAGGATTTCCCGCTCCCATCGAAATCGCCGTCCGCTTTGTGTTTGTCATTGCTGATGACATCGACATCATAGGGCAGCTCGACCGGTGTCGTTTGAAGCGCAGAAAGCGCCTTGTCAACGGGCCTCAATTTTACGGCAAACGTCTTTAAATGATAGGGCATTATATCAAAAACGATCTTGCCGTTTTTCACTACGGCGCTCGCCAGGTCCTGTTCCTGGCCGCTGACTTCTCTCGCGGAAACGACAGGAGCGGCGAGTATCAACTCGACATTCTTGGCGGCCCTGCCTTTGGTTTCGACGACCCGGAAGATCAGATCGTCGCTATTTTCCGCTTTCTTAACCGCGGAGACCACGACATCCTTATTATTGAGTTTCAGGAACGAAAACGCTTTACCCAAAAAGCCCGGATGCGGCGTCGCCTGGAAAGCGACTAAGGGCTGATTGATGCGCGCGCCCTGCAGGTTGGAATCGGCGGCGCGCCAATCGTCCTGGTGGCCGAACAGGGCATAGAGCATTTCATGTTTTCCGAAATCCTGGTAGCCCTGCTCTCGATAGGAACCTCTCACGCCCGGCGTATAAAGCAGAGTCAGCCTGACGATATTATCGGCCGGTTTGTCGGACCCGTATTTGCAGTCCTCGAGAACCGAAACACCGTAGCGTCCGTCTTTGTTCGTTAGGTCGAACCACTGATGTGAAGGCACTTCGAACTTGACGGGATCGTTATTGCCGCGCTCGATCGTGCCGACGCCCCAGCTGTACGTCGCCCGCGGATTGGAGACCGCCAAGGGGAAAGTGGCTTTCAAAGACGATTCTTTGGTCGCCCAGTCGATAAACGTGTTGAATTCGATCCTGTCCCTGCCTCCGTTGGCCGCCAAGCGGATGATCTGGACGAATTTCGAATGGCGCGATTCCCGCTCGACCGCCAGGGCGACCCGCGCGGGCCCGTTTTCGACGATCTGGATCTTGGCCGGGCCTTCGACGAAGCCGGAGGCGGGCTTATTCCGGTCCTGCCAATCCATGTTCCAGGCCGGCCATTGCTCCGGCCGCTCATAATGAAACGCCAATTTGACCGGCGATGACAATAGTTCCCTGTTATCGGTTTTATCGAAAATGCTGACGACATCTCCCGCGGCATCGAGCTTAGCGATATATTTCGAGTTTTCCAGCGATGTCTGAGTTACCTTTAGTCCCGTGGCCAGACCACAAGGCGCGTCCGATGGCCGAACATCGAAAGCGACATAGCTTAACGACGGCGCCTTGGCCAGGAATAAGACGGTGATTTTATTGCCGTCGGACCTCGCGATCTGTGAGGGAACTTCTTTATTGGCACGATCATAAACACGAATGGCTTTTGGTACGTCTTTTGGGAAGGCGACCGTTGCCTCCACGATATCTTCTCTCTCGAAGGACAACGGATTGAAGACGACCAGCGGAATTCCCTGGGCTTGAGTATTCAGAGCGCGGATGACGGCGCCCGAAGCGTCCGCGAAAATATTGCCGAATTGATTCAGGGCCAGCAGCTCATCGTTCTGCGAGAATTCGTAGGCTCGGGGGATGCTCGTACCGGGCAGAATATCGTGGAATTGGCCGCCCATGACGAGCCGCCAGGCCTCGTTCATTTTCGCCTGGGGATAAGCCATGCCGCCGAGCCACTCCCCCATGGCCGAAGAAGCTTCGGCTTTGTAGGCCAGCAGCTCATTCTTTCTGTTCCATCGCTTCATAGCAGCTTCCGAGGTGATGGAGCCGGCCGAATGATTCGTCAACAAGAACTCCCCCGTATATTTCGGAAGCTTCGCTTTTTGGGCGGGTGTGAGATCCTTGAAAAGCTGATCGGCCCGGGCAGATACGACTTTGATGTCTTTGCCGTTCTGCAGGCTTTTTTCAATCCATTGAACGGAATCCTCCGTGGGGGAACCTCCGACATCGCCCGTCCCATAGTACATATAATCGGCATAAACTCCGGTTTTGGCTCCGAGATCGTAAACTCTTTTCTTCCAATTCGCGTTGATGCTCAAATCCTCTTGAACTCTCGAACCATAGCTGCCCGGATTCAAGGCGGCCGTGACAGATTCACCGTCGGGGCCGATCCAGGTGCCGACATTAAAAGGAATGCCGACGGCAGAGCCCCACGATAATTTTTGTGTCGAAAATCCATTGATGCCGCAGTGGGCCAGGATGGAGGGAAGCGAAGCGGGGAACCCGAAGCAGTCCGGAATCATAAATTCCTGACTGGTCACGCCAAGCTCGCTTCTGAAGTAATTGGCCCCGTAGAGGATCTGCCGGATGATGGATTCGTGGGACGGCGCCAGGACGTCGTTCTCTTCCATGGAGGAGCCGGAGGGGAACCAGCGACCGGCGGACACATATTTTTTGACCTTCTCATATTCTTCGGGATAGTACTCTTTCATCATTTTGTAGCGATTGGCGCCGCTGAAATTGAACACGTAATCGGGGTATTTCTCAAAGAGCCTGAAATTAAAAGCCATCGTGTTCCAGATGTATTCATTGATGGTCGTCTGGTAGTCCCATCGCCACTGCGTATCCAGATGGGCATATCCGACCGTATACAAAACTTTTTCCTTCGAGAGGTCATTCTGCTGGGAGAATACGACAACCGAACAAAGCGCAAAGAAAATTAGGCATAATCTTAAAGATTTCTTCATGGGATCACCTCGAATGAAATGTTTTAGAGAGGAAGATAATTCCCTTATTCCCGGGCAATAATCTCTCCCCCGTTAAATTAAGAAGAAAAGCCGAATCGCAAAACATGCTTGGAATATATCCTTATCCGTTTAACCGTGTCAATTAGCACCAGCCCTGATCTAGCATTTCCGTTTCCGTCATAAAGTTTATGATGGGTGGCACGGATGCTGCCCCGCAGGCCCATCGAACCTATCACGGTCGGTCAGCCTCTTGTATAAAAAATCAAGAGATATTATATTTAGAGCGTCGTTAAGCTCAAAAAAGCCGGCGAACAAAAAAAGGAGTGAAAACGATGAAAAAAGCCATCGTTTATGCAGCCTTGCTACAACTCACAATTCTCTGCGCCCTGGCCGCACCCCAATCTCAAGAGCAGAACAAGGTCGAGCTGAAGCTGCAACTGCCCAAGCCGATGTTTATTGGAACACCGCGGAACATCAAATCGCCAAATCTGGAAGTGATCTCGGGCAAACCCCGCAGCCCGTTTTTCGTCCCCCAAGGAACGAAGCTGGTTTCCCTGAAAAAGCCGGTGACCTCCAGTGATATGCAGCCGGTGATCGGCGAGCTCTCCTTTGTGACCGACGACGAAAAATCCGGCGAGGACGGCTATTTTGTCGAGCTTGGACCAGGGAAGCAGTGGGTCCAGATCGACCTCCAGGGTGAATACAATTTGAACGCCATCCTGATCTGGCATTACCACAGCCAGGCCCGCGTCTATCGGGATGTCGTCGTCCAGGCCTCAGATGACAAGGACTTCATCAAGGGCGTGACGACGATCTTCAACAACGACCATGACAACGCCATCGGCCTCGGCATCGGCAAGGACAAAGAATATATAGAAACCAATGAAGGCCGGCTGATCGATCCCAAGGGCATCAAGGCGCGCTTTATCCGGCTCTACAGCAACGGCAATACGTCCAACGACATGAACCATTACGTCGAGGTGGAGGCTTACGGAACGCCGGCCAAATGAACAAAGCCGCCTTTCGCGCGCTTTTCTTTATCGTTTTCATCGGCGCGATCCTTTTCCGCCTGCCTGGACTCGACCTCCGGCCGATGCACCACGACGAAGCCAACCAGGCCGTGAAATTTGGGACGCTCCTCGAAAAAGGCGAGTATCGCTACGACAAGGCAGACCACCACGGCCCCAGCCTTTATTACCTGACGCTTCCCGTCGCCTGGGCCTTCTCCAAGACCAGCCTGGCTTCGCTGGACGAAGTGACACTCCGGCTTCTTCCGGCTCTCTTCGGCGCCGCAATCCTTCTTCTCCTGCTTCTCTTGGTCAAGGGAATGGGCCGGACCGCCGTCCTTTTCGCCGGCCTGTTTGCGGCGATTTCACCGGCCATGGTTTATTACAGTAGGTTCTATATTCAGGAGATGCTGTTCGTGTTTTTCGTCCTGGGATTGTTGGGGTCGCTCTGGCGCTATCTTCTGTATCCTTCGGCGCGGTGGGCCTTGACGGCAGGCCTTTTTGCCGGGATGATGTACGCGACCAAGGAAACGTCCGTCATTATCTTAGCCGCCGCCGGGCTGGCCCTCATTCTAACGATCGTCTTTCAGAAAGTCCGGCCGCAGACGCCGTACCATTTGGCCGTCCCGGGCTTCACCTATTTCTTCCTGGGGCTCGTCGCCGCTCTTTTAACCGCCATCGCTTTTTTCACTTCTTTTTTCAAGAACCCGGAGGGGATCTGGGATTCCATCACCGCCTTAAAAATCTATTTCGAGAAAAGCGGGGCGGCCGGCATTCATGTCCAGCCCTGGCCGTATTATTTAAAACTGCTGGCGTATTCAAAATCCGGCGCTGGCCCGCTGTGGACCGAAGGCCTGATCCTGGTCCTGGCCCTCATCGGAATGATCTCCGCATTTGTCCCGCGAAGGCAAAAAGGGGCCATGCCTTCTCCGGCACGGTTTATCTTTTTTTATACCCTCATCTCTACGGCCGCATTTTCCATCATCCCTTACAAGACGCCCTGGAACCTGCTTTCCTTTTTCATGGGGTGGGTCATCCTGGCCGGAATCGGGGTCGGATTTCTTCTTGACATCGTCCCCAAGATCCATTTTAAAGCTCTTGTCCTGCTCGTGCTGGCTGCGGGGCTCTACCATTTGGGACTCGAAAGCTATCGCGCCAATTTTAAATTCTATGCCGACCCCGCCAATCCCTATGTTTATGCCCAGACGAGCACCGATTTTCTCAAGCTGGTGCGGCGCGTGGATGACTTGGCCGCCGTGCATCCGGACGAAAAAAATATGCTGATCAAAGTCGTCTGCGGGCTCTACGAGACCTGGCCCCTGCCTTGGTATCTGAGGAGCTTCGAGAACGTCGGCTACTGGCAGGATCCGAACCAGGCGGGTCCGCTCGCGGAGGCGCCGGTGATCATCACCGATCAGGATCAGGGTGCCAAGCTCCAGCCGCTCCTTCGCGACAAGTTTCAATCGGAATATTACAGCCTGCGGCCCGGCGTGTTCCTGCTCCTCCACATCCGGCAGGACCTCTGGGAGCAATATCTCAAAGAAAAAAAGTGATGTTCGGCCTTGACGTTTAAAAGGCAGGGCCCATATACTTCAGAAGGGAGGAGCCATGAACAAGACTCTGACACTGGGAATTCTTTTCGTCCTTGGGCTGATGCTTTTTGCTATGAGCTGCGCCCCAGGGCCGAATGATGTTGAAAAGACGGCCGACAAAGAAGGTAAGACCGCCGGCTTCTGGGCGGGGCTGTGGCACGGGCTGATCTCGCCGATCACTTTCATCATTTCCCTATTCACCAAAAATGTCCGATTCTACGAAGTCCACAACAACGGCAACTGGTATAACTTTGGGTTCATCCTGGGCGCGGGCCTTTTCCTGAGCGGCGGCATCCTGGGCCGGAAACAGAAAAAACGCTAACTCCTTTTGGGGTCAAACCTACTCGTTACGCATGTTCCAGGGGAAAAAGTTGCGCAACGAGTAGGTTTGACCCCGGATTTCTTAAGAAAAATATCAATCTGGAAAATTGAGGACAAAATTCGGAGCCCGCATCACGCGCGCGGCGACGAGCGGATTTCCGGAAGGCAAAACGAAAAGCTTGTCCTATCGCCGCAGCGGGCGCACGTGATCTCCGCCTCGAGGATTTCGCACTTCACTCCCTGCTCGGTCTTAAGCGCAATCCTCCATTGTCCCCCGCAGTGGCTGCAGGAGCGGGGAACGGCCAGCCGGACCTCAACGGATGCCCGGGGCCGGGAAGAAGGATTGACGCGGAGTCGCTTGATCGTGAAATCTGCGGCATGCGTTTCCTTGAGTTCCCGCAGCAGCGAGCCAAAAAATTTCAGCGTCTGCCGCGATTTTCTTTCTGCCAAGCGCTTTCCAGCGCGAGTGCGCATATTGCAGGGAAGGCAAGCGGCGTAGGTGAGTTCCTTGCTCAATTGGTTCGTGATCGCATTCTGGAGAGTCTGGCCCCGGAGAGTGGATTTGATGAAGAATTGGGCGACGCCCAGGGCTCCGAACTTCGAGAGAAAGTCGGCATCGTGGACGATATCGGTGACTCGATTGGATTTGGCTTGGGCGCGATAAAGGGCGCGGAGCCCGGTGACGACGCGATGAATGTGGATGCGGCTCATCCCTAGCTGGCGAAGCATGCCAGCCGCGATCGCTGCAGCGGCCTCTTCTTCGGCCTTCTCGCCTTTATGATATGCGCCGCCGGCGAATTTCCCGGCATCATGAAAAAGGGCGGCGACAGCGGGAATCACCGGGTCCATTTTCTCGGAGCGCGCCAGTTCAAAGCTGAGCGAAGCAACGTGTGTGGTGTGCTCCCAAAGAAAACTTTCCGCCGTCGCGGATCCGCCGTTGAATTGCCGCTCCGATTCTTGGATCAGCTCCTTGATCTTATCGATCAAGCCGGGGTAGCGGGCTTCGACGGCGCCGATGAAGCTTACGGTTAGGCTTTTCTTCATTTTTTCTAGATGAGCCATTTCATTATCGTTTGGGCGTTCGATCGTTGTCAACAAGGGGCCCGGGCCTGGCCGCCGACGGCGTTTTGCCGTTTCCCGTCAATTCGATTATCATAAGGATATGAGCGCGCCAGCCGAACACAATGCCCATCCCGTCACCTTGATCCTGCTGGCCGGAGGGACAAGCCGGAGAATGAAACGGGACAAGGCGCGCCTGCTTGTTCCTGACGAACCGTTGATCCAACGAATATTGAATCAGGTTGAAGGATTTTTCGGCGAAATTCTGATCAGCGTTTCCCGGGGGCAGAGTTACGAATTTCTCCCTTGCCGGCTCGTCGAAGATGAAGTCGAGGAGCAGGGCCCGCTGGGCGGAATCCTGAGCGGGTTGCGAGCGGCAGCCAATGATGTTTGTGTCGCAATGGCCTGCGACATTCCGGATATTAACCTGTATTTTCTGGCCCGGATGCTGGAAGAGGCGGTGGGATACGAGATCGTCGTTCCCTGTCCGGCGAAAGGCTTGTTCGAGCCCCTGCTGGCCGTTTATAAGAAGTCGGTCATCCCCAAGATCGAAAAGCTCCTGGCCTCGTCAAACCGCCAGGTTCTCGCCCTTTTTGACCTCTGCCGGACGAAATCCCTGGAGATGGACGATGCCTCATGGCTGAAAAATTTGAATACGCCGGAGGATTATAAGGAATATCTTCGGTCGCTTGGTCGAAAAGCATAAGCAGATTGGGGTCAAACCTACTCGTTACGCACAATATTCCAGGGGAGAATGCGTAACGAGTAGGTTTGACCCCGTTTTTTTAGACGCCGAGGCGGCTGTAGACGGCGTAGAAAAGATATCGCCCGGACACTTCGGCCGCGCCCGCGCCCAAAAACGCCAGCGTCAGGAGGCGGGTGTTTTGATTCTGATAATAGAGGTACGAACAGAGGACGGTCGCCAATAAGAAAAGAAGTCGGATGATCAAGAGCGGATATATCTTTGCGGTCGGAAGCTCGAGAAGAGTAGCTTTTTTCGGGCGGAAGAGGCCGACGCCCGGGGAGAATAGGAAGATCGTCGGAAGGATCACGACGATGGCCGCGAGCGCGATGACGGCCGCGGCATCTTGAAAAGGACGCACTTTTCTTCCCAAATCGAGGAGCACATCATATGAAGACGCTACGCCTAAAGGCCCCATCAGCAGGGCCGAGCCAAAAAACGACAGGGGCGTATAAAGGCCTCGCCAAGCCGGCACGGTGCGCAGCATATAAAGCTTGGACATACTGGCAAGGAATAGGATGCTTGCCGCGATCCCCAGCCCCACCAAGACTCGGATGAGCGTCGGATGATAGGTCTTCTTGAAAACGAGAAGCGCGAGAAACCCGGTCGAGGCCATGAAGGCCAGCTCGAATAGGATTTCCCGGCTCAGCCAGGATTGTCTGAGGTTGTTCAGAGCGAGCACGGCGCGCCGCGGCCGCCCGAGGTGGAACAGAGAGATAGCGGCGGCTGCGGCCATCGTAGCGACGACGGCTGCGAGAAATGGAAACGTCAGGTACCGGCTGTTCCATCCATTAGCCCCCTCGGCATAAATCGATGCGCCCGTGACCATCCAGAACGCCCCGACCGCCGTCTGGGATAAGAGCGTAAACCCGATCAAGGGCCATTCTTTTAGGGCGAACCCGGCCACCTTAGATCTCTTCCCAATTTGCGACCTCGGCGGTTTCCTTTGTGGCACGCGCCGCGTCCTTGTGCGGCCTGATGAGGAGGGCCGGCTCCGTGATCGAGGCTTCCGGAAGCGGGAAGACCACGCGCGTCCCTCCGTATTTCTTCTGCAGGTCGGCAAGCTCCCCGAAATCGAGCGCCCGCATCGGGCAGGCGGCCACACAGGCCGGCGGCTTGTCCAGGTCGATATAATCGTAACAGAAATGGCATTTCGTCATCAGCCGCTCGGATTCGATGTACTGCATCGCGCCATAAGGACAGGCCCACTCGCAGTAACGGCAGCCGATGCAGCTCTGCGTATCAAGGATGACAATCCCATCTTGGCGCTTGTAAATGGCGTTGGTGGGACAAGCCTCACCGCAGATCGGCTTTTCGCAGTGATGGCAGGCCATGGACAGGTAATAGGAGAAGACGCCGGGGACCCAGACGTCTCCGGATTTGACCCAATTGCCGCCGGTGACCTCATACACACGGCGCCAGAGGACATCGATCGGAAGGTCATGCTTGTCTTTACAGGCCGCCTGGCAAGTCTTGCAGCCCGAGCAGGCGTTCGAGTCGAAGTAGAAGGCATATTGTTTGACCCAAGGCGATAGGCTCATCGGACTTTCTCCACTTGGGCCATGATCGTGTGTTGGGTGTTGCCGAAGGCCAGTGGCGTCCACCGCTCCGACGTTAGGACATTGACCGAGCCGCGGTGGTCCACTCCTTTTTCGTCGGGGCTCCACCAAGCTCCCTGCGGGATGGCGATGACGCCCGGCATGATCCGCTTCGTCACCCGGCAGTGGATCAGCGTCGCCCCCCGGTCATTGAAGACCTTGACCTCGTCGCCGTTGTCAATGCCGCGCGCCGCGGCGTCCACGGGGTTGATGAAGACGCGCTGCGGCCACGCCTCGCGGAGCCAATCGACGTTGTCGAGAGTGGAATGGACGGTCGCCAGATAGTGGTGGCCGATGACTTGGAGCGGGAACTTTTTCGCTTCGGGGCCGAACGGACTCTCCCATTCCCTGATGTATTTTGGCACGGCCGGGATGACGTCGGGCTTGTTCATGTCATGAAGCCTCTTGGAAAAGATTTCGATTTTTCCGGACGGCGTGGGCAGGGGAAATTTCTCGGGATCGCGGCGGAATTCCGTGAAAGCCACGGCCGGTTTCGTGACAGGGACCGAATACACGCCGATGTTCGATTTTTCGAACTCATCCAACGCCGGGATGTTCGGGAACCGCGTCTTCCGATAATATTCGATGGCCCAGGCGATCCAGTCGCGTTCGCTCCGGCCTTCGGTATAGCGTTCATAAAACCCGAGCCGCTTGGCGATCTCCGCGCAAGTCTGATAATCGCTCTTTGTTTCGAACGGCGGGTCCACGATCTTCGGCATGAGGATGACCTCGTCTCCATATTTCCAGCCGTCGGCGAGGCCCCACGTCTCGAATTGGGTGCAGGCCGGGAGCAGGAGATCGGCAAAGCGGGCGGTTGGCGTCAGGAAATTGTCCTGGACGACAAGGAATTCCACGAGCGTCTCGTCCCGGAGGATCTTGGCCGTTCGGTTGATGTTGGCGTGCTGGTTGATGAGCGCGTTGCAGGCTACGGCGTAAATCATTTTGATGTTCGTACCGAGCTTCTCTACGCCCACGACACCGTCGGCAGGTCCCATGTCCTTTCCGCGGAGGACCGCCTCCGACCACAGGAACGACGGGATTTGCGCCCTGACTGGATTCTCGCCGGTCGGGAAGACGATCCAGGCCGGCCCGCCGTCGGGCGCCTGCAGGGCGATTCCGCCCGCCCATCCCCCGGAAATTCCTATATTCCCAGTGATGGCCGCCAGGACGCAGCCGGCCCGGACGGGCTGCTCCCCGTAGGCACGTCGCTGCATCCCGTAGCCTTGATAAAGAACGGCCGGTTTCATCGTGGCGTATTCGCGGGCGAGGCGGATGATCATGCTTTTGGGAACGCCGCAGATGGCTTCGGCCCAGGACGGCGTTTTCGGGACGCCGTCGCGGGTCCCCAAAATATAATCTTTATAGCTTTCCGCTCCCTCGGCCCCGGGGGGCATCTGGGTCTCATCGAAGCCGACGCAGTGCGTCTTCACAAATTCGGCGTCATAGAGCTTCTCGGTGATCATGACGTAGGCCATGGCCGACATCATAGCCGCGTCCGTCCCCGGCCGGATGGGAACCCATTCGTCGGCGAGGGCGACGGCGCTGAGCGTCATCCGCGGGTCGATGCAGACGAGCTTTGCGCCTTTCTCCTTGGCTTTCTTGAGGATATATTCGGAGTTTGTCCCGTCGCGCATTTCGGACGGGTTCCAGCTCCACATCAAGATGTATTTGGAATTCAGCCAATCCTGGCGCTGGTTTCCGGTCACGTTCGTGCCGTAAACATAGGGCGTGGCATAGGAGATGGCTGCCCATGAATAGCTGTTATAGAAGCCGAGCGAGCCGCCGAAGAGGTTCATCAGGCGTTGCGCGGTCTGGCGGCCGTTGATTTGGTTGTAGCTTCCGGTGCCGTAGGGAACGTAAATGGCGGCGTTGCCGTAGGCCTGTTTGATGCGCTGCATTTCCGCCGCGACCTTGTCCAGCGCCTCGTCCCAGGAGATGCGGACGAATTTTCCCTCGCCGCGCTTGCCGGCCCGCTTCATCGGGTATTGGAGGCGGTCGGGATGATACTGCCTGCGGCGGTAGGAGAGGCCGCGGATGCAGGGCCGGAGCTGTGGGTTTTCAACGGCATCGCTCGGCCGGTCGTCGCCTTCGATCCGGACGATGCGTCCTTCCACAACATAGACTTTGAGCAGGCATCTCCCCCCGCAGTTGTGCGAGGGGCAACCGGTGCGGATCATTTTGACTTCGGACGAGGATTCTTGGAGCCGCGGCCCTGCGGATGTGGGCGAAGTGGCCCTCTTGAATTTTTTGGCGAGTTTGGTCGAGGCCAGGGCGGAACCGCCGAAGAATGTGCCCCAGCCCAGGAAGCTGCGGCGTTTCATGGGCGCGGAGTCGAGCTTTTTCTTGATGCGGCCGCGCTCGCTCATCGTGTCATCCGCGGGATGTCCGCTTCCATTGATCAAAAATGGGACCGCCCAAGCGCAGGTGTCCAAGAAAAGAATAAAAGCCGGCCACGGCCAGAGATTCGAGCAGGATGGCCTGGGCAGGATTGACGACGCCTCGGATGTTCTGCCCAGGAATGAAGAGGTCGAGCAGCTTGAGGCCCGAAGCGACGCAAGCCGCTAAAAAGATGGTTTCATGTTTTCCGCTCCGGACAAAAGCCCGGCTCATGAAATAGAAAGCGGCCGGAAACATTATGAAACCCGGCAGGCCGGGGATATGCGTCAGATGGATGAAATATCCAGCCGTCGCTTCCCAAATTCCCCATGCCGAACCCCAGAAAAGGGCCGATGCCAACACTTTGGCCGACGGCGTTTCTCGTTCGCTCACGGCCCCTATTTTATCAGGATGCGTGGGCGCGTCAAGATGATGATTTATAGCAACCGGTTGACAGAGATTCACTCCTTGGGATACATTCATTAGAAAGCGAATTAGACAAAAGAAAGGAGCGAAATCCAATGGCCGAAAGCGCCCTCGAAAAACAATTATCAACTTTGGCGGGAATCGTCGAAAAAAAAGGCGATCGAATCGCCATCAAGAGCGAAAAACGGCTGGCCGGCAAGATCGATGGCCTGATCCATGAGGCGGTCTTCGGCGAGGCCGAATCCAAAGCCGCCGCCCGCTGGCTCATTTGGGAGACGGCCCAAGCCCTCGGCATCCGGCCGGCTTCGATCCATGAATTCTACATGGCGATCGGCCGGAGGGATATCTCGAAGACGTTCACCGTTCCGGCAATAAACCTGCGCATGCTCGCCTATGACTCGGCGCAGGCCGTATTTCGAGCGGCCAACAAACTCGACGTGGGTGCCCTCATCTTCGAAATTGCCCGGAGCGAAATCGGCTATACCGACCAGCGTCCGGCCGAATACGCCTCGGCGGTTCTGGCGGCAGCCATCAAGGAAGGATTCCGCGGGCCCATTTTCATCCAGGGCGACCATTTTCAGACCTCGGCAAAAAAATATGCCGCCGCACCTGAAGGCGAAGTCAAAGCCATCCGCGACCTGATCCTGGAAGCGATTGCGGCGGGATTTTATAACATCGACATCGACACATCGACGCTCGTCGATATCAGCCAGCCGAGCCTGGAAGAGCAGCAGAAATTCAACTACGAGCTGTGCGCAGATTTCACGCGCTTCATCCGGGAACACGAGCCAAAGGGCGTCACGATCTCGGTTGGGGGCGAAATAGGCGAAGTCGGACAAAAAAACAGCACGCCGGAAGACCTGGACGCGTTCATGAAAGGCTATAACAGCAAGCGCGGCAACCTCAAGGGCATCAGCAAGATTAGCATCCAGACGGGCACCAGCCACGGCGGCGTAGTCCTTCCCGACGGAACCTTGGCCAAAGTGGCCATCGATTTTGACGTGCTTCGGATCCTCGGCGAAAAAGCGCACAAAGAATATGGGATCGGGGGCGCCGTTCAACACGGGGCCAGCACGCTTCCCGACGCGGCGTTCCACAAATTTGTCGAAGCGGGAACCTGCGAAGTCCACCTGGCCACGGCCTTTCAAACGCTCATCATCGAGCACGAAGCCACGCCGGAATCGCTCCGCCAGGAAATGTATGACTGGATCCGGGCTAACGCGGCCGACGAGAGAAAGCCCAAGGACACTGAAGCTCAGTTTATTTATAAAGCGCGCAAAAAGGCCGTGGGGCCCTTCAAAAAACAATTTTGGTCGCTGCCTAAAGAGACCAGATCGGCCATCGGGGTCAGCCTGGAAAAAACGTTTGCCTTCCTGTTCGAGCAGCTCGCCGTAGGGGGCACGAAAAAGTTTGTCGCACAATCGGTGAGCGCGCCGGAAATTCACCAGCCGGTCCCGGCCGGCGCGGTCAAGACGGGAAAGCGCGAATCCGTGGACGGCCTCGCCGATTAATATTTGGGGTCAAATATTTGGGGTCAAACCTACTCGTTACGCAAAAATCAGGGTAGAATTGTGCGTAAAGAGTAGGTTTGACCCCGGATTTATTTTTTATAGGGGTTGGTCGGCTTGGGGTCGTTGCCGGTGACCCGGGCCGCCCAGAGCAGGCCTCTTTTCACGATCTCACGCGCCTGGGGCACGTTGAAATCGGCGGAAACGTGGCCCAGTGATGTATAGAAAATCCTTCCCTTGCCATACATCTTTTTCCAGACGACGGGCATGGCAACTCCCTTGATCCAAGGCGCGTACTGACCCGAGAATGTCGTCGTTGCCAAAACATCATTGATCGGGTCAACCTGCATGTAATACTGCTCGGAATGCATTTTGAAGTCCGTCAGGCCCTTCGTGATGGGATCCCCGTGGTTCGTGATATTGACTTCGTAATCGATGACGCCACCAGGGTGCGCCACCCACTGCCCACCGACCATGAATTCATACTCGACGTTGCTGCGGAACGCGTCCGCCATGCCGCCATGCCAGCCGGCCATGCCCACTCCGCTTTTGATGGCTTCGAGCAATCCCTTTTCCTGTTCGGCGGTGATCGTAGCCATCGTGACAACCTGGACGATGAGGTCCAGAGATTTCATCTTCTGAGCATCGAGGTAAGAATCCAGGGTGTGCGAGATTTCTACGTCGAACCCCTGTTCCGCCAGCCAGGGCGCGAAGATGTCCACGCCCTGTTTGGGCTCATGGCCTTCCCAACCGCCCCAAACAAAGAGCGCCTTTTTCTTTTTCGCCGGCGCCTGCCCCGCCGCTAAGAAAGAAGAGATTAATAATAAGCCAGCAATGGCTAAGATGACTGCTGCATTTTTTTTGCCCATTCCATTCTCCTTTAATCAAGAACAACGGTGCGGGTGGCAGGAATGCTGCCAATCGCACTCGATTGCCTAATCATCGAAATCCCACGGAAAAGTCATCGCTAAATGCTCCTTGGAAAGGAGGCAGGGAGCGAAGCGACCGTTGGAGGGAAACACTTCAAAAGGGTTTCCCTCCAAGAGTGTCTGACAGGTCCTGCGCGACCTTTTACTCCTTGAGCTCCCGGATCCAGATATTGCGAATGCGGACCGGATTTCCATGGTCCTGGAGCGAGAGGGGCAGTTTGTCGGGATGGACCTTGTAAGGCGGCCGCGCCTTGTGCGCCGTAGGACCCGATAGCACGACGTTGTCCTGGACCAGGATGCCGTTATGGAACACGGTCATGCGCGCGGGCCGGGTAACTTTGCCGTCCTTGTCGAAAAGCGGCCCGTGGAAAATGATGTCGTAGGCCTGCCATTCGCCCGGCTTGCGGCAGGCATTGACCAGCGGCGGATACTGGCCGTACACCGCCGCCGTCATGCCGTCGGCATAGGTCTTGTTTTCATAGCAGTCGAGCACCTGGACTTCGTAGGTATTCATCAGGAAGACACCGCTGTTCCCACGCTCCTGGCCTTCGCCTTTCACGACCGAAGGCGCGGCCCATTCCACATGGAGCTGGCAGTCGCCGAATCCCTTTTTTGTAAGGATCGACCCTGTTTTTGCCACCACTTCCATATAGCCGTTTTCGACCTTCCATTGAGCCGGCTCGCCCTTCTCGTTCGCCCACTGGGAAAGTTCTTTGCCATCAAAAAGAATTACGGCATCCGAAGGAGGCGGCACGGGAGGTCCGGCCGGCCCCGGATTGACTACGGGCGGCAGCGGCCTGTTCATATCATGAATAGCCCACTGGGTCGAAGGTGCAGATTGCCCCCGGCCGCCGGCACCGCCAGTCATAGTCGCGCATCCGATCAACCCCAATCCGGCGACAGCCAATAAAATAAAGAGCATCCTGTTTTTCATTTTCCCCTCCTCCAAAGCTCAGAGAGACCAGCCCTGCCGGTACTCTTTGTGGATGTACTTGTTGGCCTCGGGGAGGTTCGTCACCTGCATCTTCACGCCGTCCCACTCAAGCGCGGTCTTTTGGTCCTTCATCCTAAGGGCGACGTTTCCAAGGAGCATGGCCTCCGTGAGCAGGCCGGAATAATCAAAATCCGTGGTCGATTTTTTGCCGGCCTTGATGGCGGCGATCCATTCCTCCGTAATGCCGGGCGAACGGGGGATGGTTTTATCGGGACGTTTGTAGTCCTGCATCAGCTTTTCGGGAAGGAGGCGCGGGTTCTCACCGTACGTGCTGCACATCAGCATGCCCTTGCTTCCGACAAACAGGACGCCGCCCCCGTCATCTCCCATCAGCCGGCCGTCTTCGATAGCCGCCGGCCGGGGCGGCATCAATCCGCCGTCATACCAGACCATTTTCACGGGAGGCATTTTGCCGCGCGCCGGGAACTGGTAAGTGATTATTTCGGCAAGCGGATAGGAATCCTTCGTATATTTCGTAGAACTGGCCTGGACCGTGGTTGGATACCCGAGCTTGAGCGCCCAAAATGGCTGGTCGATCAAATGAGCGCCCATATCGCCAATTGCGCCCGTGCCGTAATCCCACCAGCCGCGCCAGACAAAAGGCAAGTAAGCCGGGTGGTACGGCCGCCATGGCGCCGGGCCCAGCCAGACATCCCAGTCCAGGGTGGGCGGCACCGAGGGGATTTCTTTCGGAGCATCGATTGCCTGCGGCCAGATCGGCCGGTTCGTCCAGACGTGGACCTCGGTCACATTTCCGATCGCCCCGTCCCAGATCCACTCGCAAATGAGCCTCGCACCTTCCTTGGAATGGCCCTGGTTCCCCATCTGAGAGACGATGTTCTGCTTTTTCGCTTCTTGGGCCAGGAGCCGGGCTTCCATGATGGTATGGGTCAGCGGCTTCTGGACAAAGACATGCTTTTTCATCTTGATGGCCATCATGGCGATGACGGCGTGCGTATGGTCGGGCGTGCTGACGGTGATGGCATCGATGTCTTTTTCCTTGTCCAGCATCTGCCTGAAGTCTCGATACTTTTTGGCCTTTTCGTATTTTGGCTGAAGCTCGGGTTTGTTTTCTTCGTTTTTCAAGAAGCCGGCCATTTGGGTATCGTCGGCATCGACCAGGGCGACAATATTTTGCGTGCTGATGGCCCAGATATCAGACGTTCCTTTGCCTCCGACACCGACACAGCCGATGTTCAGCGTGTCGCTGGGCGCCTGGACGCCTCGGCCACCCAGCACATGCCGGGGCACGATCATCAGTCCTGCCGCGGCCGTGGCGGTGCTCCCTAAAAATTCCCGGCGGGTCAGGGCGGTTCCCAGTTTTCCTGGATTTTCTTTGTTAGCTGTCATGACTCTTTTCCCTCCATGGTTAGCATATTTTATGATGAAATCCTAAAGTCTTAAAATACTATATATATGAACGGAGCTTGGAGTCAACCTGGAAATACGAACTTAAAAAATGGCTCCCCGGGGACACTTACCTTTGGCACATGTCCCCAAATCTTATTGGGCAGCGGCGAGTGCGATCAAAGCCCTCATCAGCTTGACGCCGTCCAGATAATCGCTCGTCGAAAAAGCGACGCCGCGGGCGCTCGTTCTTTTGACTTGGGGAATCAGCCCGGGCAGCTCCGCCTGCCCGCTGTTGTTGAACTCCAACTCAAACTGGTAGGGCGGGTTCAATTTGAAAGGAGCGATCTTCGCTTTTTTCAACAAAGCCTCTTTGGCCCCATCTTTCAGGCGGCGCCTGGCCTCTTCCTGGGGCAAGAGCTTGGCGGCATAGCGTCCGATCCCCTCTTTTACGGCCACCGCGACGATCTCGTTTCCCAGAATGGATTTCGCCTGGACGCAGGTCTCCGTGTCGCCGCTGATCATGATCACGGGCACTTTGAAATAGCCGGCGATCGCGCCATTGATGCCGAGCTCGGGCAGCTCCATGCCGTTGATTTTGATCGAGCGTACGGCGCTTCCGCTGATCGTATGGTCCAGGATAGCGGAAGCCGTGCCTGCCTTGGCGTGGTAGCCGATAAAAATACAAGCGTCGAATGTCCCGTCAATCCCCTGCATCATCAAGAGCGGTTTGGGCGTCCCTGAGACCAAAGAAGCCTTCGGGTCGAGCCCGTCCGCAATAATATTCCTCATGCTCCCGTGAGAATCATTGACGACGACCTCCGAAGCCCCGGCTTCGAACAGCCCGGCGATGACGGCGTTGACGTCATCGACCATCCATTTTCTGGCCGGTCCATACTCGGGAGAGGCGGGCGAAGTCTGGTCGCCGTGGACCACTCCCCAAATTCCCTCCATGTCCACCGAGATAAAAACCTTAGGCCCGGTTTTTTCCGCGGCCGGAAGAGCGGTGAAGACGGCAAAGATCGCCAGGATATAAAACGCCTTTCTCATGGACGCCTCCTTCAGCGGCTTATTTTTTCTCGGGAGCGATCTCCCGGATGTAAATATTCTTGAAGTAGAGCGGCGTGCTATGAGCCTGGAGCTCGATCTGGCCGGCGGGGTAAATGGGCTTGTCCCGCTCCCAATAATTCTCCATCACGACGTTATCCACGACAAGCACGCCGTTAAGATAAACGGTCACGCGCTCGCCGATCATCTTGATGTAAAACGAATTCCACTCGCCAACGGGCCGGTCCACCGGCAGGAGCGGCTTAGACAGACCGATCTTGTTGTTGTAAAGGCCTCCCGATCCGTCGGGCCACTGGGCCGGGTCCCATATCTGCACCTGAGGCGACCCTCGCAAATAGATGCCGCTGTCCCCTTTCTCTTCGATCTTCCAATCCACGAACATCTCGAAGTCGGCATAGTCCTTGGCCGTACAAAGGCTGTGACCTTTGCCGTCAAAGGCAAGCATTCCGTCGATTACTTTCCAGTGCAACCGCATTTCACGATCGGCCTTTTTCTGTTCCTCGCCCAATCTTTTCGGGGTCATCTTGGCCCGGCTGACCGGGTCGTCGACCAAGCCTTTCCATCCCGTGATGTTCTTGCGGTTAAAAAGAGGGACAAACGCTTCCTTCATCAAGAGCGTATGGAGGTAGTTTTCGACATTCTCCCTGTCATACTCATTCTCGATCAGCAGAGCCGCTTTTTTTAATATCAAAATGACATCGAATCCTGGCAGCCCCTCTGCCCCCGGCGCAGGAAGGGCGATTTTTGCGGCGGCCTGAGCGGCCCTTGCCTGTAATTGGGGATCATCGAGAAACGTGGCTGCGATCGTCAGGGATTCCAGAGTCTTGATATTCGCCATCCCGGTGAGAAGAAGGTTTTTCTCGCCAGTTTCTTTAGCCAAGTCCATGGCCTCTCTCAGAAGCGCCAGCCTTTTCTCAGGAGAAAGCGCGGACACACCGTCCAGACGGGCAATCCCTTGAAGCGCCAAATACCGAAATTTGCGGTCTTCCGCGGTCCGGGCGATGTTGAATAACTCCTCTATGGCGGCAGAATCCAGCCAGTTCGATAACGCATAGATGGCCACGGACCGGACCTGCGGGTCAACATTCTTTGTCTCTACGATCACGGCCTGGAGGGCCAATTCCCCTCCGATCCTGGCCAGCGGCCTCAGCAAGTTCGCGCGCTTGGCACCCTTCACATTTTCTAATGCGATTAAAACTTGGTCCGCTCGTCGCTCCGGATCAAGAATCTGGTTCGCCGCAGAGACGACGGCATTTTGAACCAGCGGAATCTCCGAGCTGTTGGCCGTTCGAAGCAGCAAATTGATCACTTGTGGTAGATCCCTATCGCGGACAATCTGATCGAGCGCGGCCAAGGCGGAGCGCCGAACGGTATCGTTTTCGTTTTTGGCCTGAGCCAGGACAACATCGACATAATCCCTGGCCTTTCTCTCGGCCAGTATTCCTATCAAGGCCGGACGCGCCAACGGCGGCGCCTCGGCCAGCAAGCCGGCCGCTCTTGGAACGATGAATTCTGAGGGGAGCCCCAAAAGCGCCTGCTTGACGGCTGCGACCTCGTCCTCCTCCCCCTTTAGCAAAATCGGAATCAAATCATCGATGATGTCGCCCCCTCCCAGGCGGGCGGCGGCAGGGATCGCGGCCAGACGGACTGCCTTCTCTTCACTTTTGAGCTTTTCTCTGATCACAGGATATGCCGATTTGTCACCGCGGCGGCCCAGCATGGAGATGATATCCGCCTGAGTTTCCGCCGGGACTTTGGTCATTTTTTCGATCCATCGCGCTGTCGACTGCTCCCCCTTGATCGGTTCGGCCAGCTCGAGAGCACGCTGCCTGTATTTCGGGTCTGGAGACTCAACGGCTTGGAGGAGGTCCTCGAGAACGGATTCGCCGACAATCCCGCTCAGCAGCGTCAGGGCCGCAGCACGGACCTGGCTTTCACCCGGACCAGTGAAATTTCTGATCAAGTCGTGGCTGATCTTAAACGCCTGTTCTTTTCTTCCGGATTCGGTCAGCCTCTGGGCATAAAGGAGATAGAGAGAAGCGGCCGAGGTCCTTTCGTAGGACGAGGCGGTCACAGGAATATTCTCAAGGAGGACTTGGGACGCCGGATCGCCGATGTTGGCCAAAGCATACAGGGCGACCTGGCGCGTTTTCTCGTCCCGGCTCTCGGCATAGACCGAGATCTTTTTTACAGCTGCCCGGCTTCGGAATTCGCCAAGCGCTTTAATGAGAGCAACGGGATTTACGACTGAGTCCGCCTCCAGGGCTTTCAATAAAGCTTTCTCAGCCTTAGGAGTTTTTATCGTGACCAGGGCCCGGGCTGCGGGCTCGCACAATCTCAGGTCCTCTAGATACTTGCTCAGTGGTTTCACAGACTCGTCTTTCCCCGCCAACTGCAGTTCGCTGATGAGGAAAGTCTTATTCTCCGAAAACCGCACTTGGTCGAGAGACTCGATAACCGCTTCGGCAAACACGCGCCGGTCCTTTTCCGCGCCTGCCCGGCTCGCGTACACAGCCGCGGCGTCAAGCGCATAGCGGGCCAAGCTGTCATCGCCGGTCCCGGGGGCGACGAGCCTTCGACAGGTCTCCTGGATGCCATCCGACCCCAGCGAGAGAAGTTCCGCGGCCAAGGCGTCTTTTTCCGCAGGGCTTTGGGCCGGAAACTTGGTCAAAATTTCTGTGATTTTTGCCTGGAGCCGGACGGTGTCCTTGGCCTCAGCAAAAGAGGCAAAGAGAAAGCCCGCGGCCAAAAAGAGAATAACGAGGATCTTGTTGCGGCTTTTCACGTTTCTTACTTTCTGCACCGGCCGCTTCCTTTCATAGATGCCACGGCGCCCGCATGGGCTCATGAATCAACCGGTTGGCTTCATCGTCCTCGATAAAACGTTGCGCAACCGGGTTGAACCGGAGCGGCCTTCCCAAACGGACGGCTATCTTGGCCAGATTGACGAGGGTGCAGGAGCGGTGGCCGTTTTCCTCGTTTAGGGGAAACTTCTGCCTCGTCCGAACGGCTTGGACAAAATCGCTCAGCTGCGGCTCGGGGTCGGGCAGCGATGCGATTTTATGCTCGAGATCCGGGATATCGGACTTGAATCCCTTGGATAATTTACCCTGCGGCCCTTCGATAAAAGGCACTGCGACATCTTTGTTTTCACCGTCCAGGACGATCTCGCAGCCGTCGGCATATTTCAGCCGGATCCGGCGCCAGCTCCCACAGGCATCCGGATGCTGCTGGGGACAGTCGGCCTCGATTTCAGTCGGGCTCGTATTGTCCTTATCCAGAAGGTATTGGACCGGGTCGAGATAATGCATGCCCATGTCTCCCAGGCCGCCGCCGTCATAGTCCCAGTAGCCGCGGAATGTCCCGTGGACGCGGTGCGGATGATAGGGCTTGTAGGGCGCCGGCCCGAGCCAGAAATCGTAATCAAGCTCCTTGGGAACGGGCTGGGGCGGCAGATACGTTTTTCCCCTCCAGTAGAATTTCCAATCGAAACCCGTGATGCCGCTCAAGGTCACCTTGAGCGGCCAGCCCAGCAAGCCGCTCTGAACGACTTTTTTGATCGGCTTGACCGGTGTCCCGAAGCCATAATACTGGTCTTCAAACCTGAACCAGGTGTTGATCCTGAAAATACGACCGGTTTTCTGCACGGTTTCTACGACCTTCTGCCCTTCGCCGATCGTGCGCGTCATCGGCTTTTCGCACCAGATGTCCTTGCCGGCTTCGGCGGCGGCAACTGAAATGAGGGCATGCCAATGAGGAGGCGTGACGATGTGGACGATATCGATATCGGGCCGGTCCAGGACTTCGCGAAAATCCTTATAGCCTTGGACGCCGGAACCGGCGATTTCCAAGGCCATGTTGAGATGAGTATCGTCGACATCGCAGACGGCCAGCAGCCTAGAGCCCGGATACTTGAGGTGCCCACGGCCCATGCTTCCGACGCCGACGACGGCTTTCGTCAATTGGTCACTCGGGGGTGTTATACCCTGTCCGCCAAGGACATGGCGTGGAACGATCGTCAGCCCGGCAGAGGCGACGACGGCGGTTTTGATAAAATTGCGGCGGGTGATGGATCGCTTGATGGCCGTCTCCTCTTTAGAGGTTTATAATACATTCTCAACGCGCAATCAATGCTTAAAATCGGGGGGATGGGATAATCAATGGAGACATGTACCTTGGGTACGTGTTCCCGAATCTGTATCTCCGATTTTTTAAATTTTTATTAAGGTTCTAACAGAGACAGAAGAAGGAAAGACGCGGATAGCCTAGGCCTGCTGCAAGATCGAGAGAAAACTTTTCTTCCTACCATTTAAAACTAAAGTTATATAGCTTAACTAGAATTAACTAAATATTGACAAAGTTAATTATTTATTCTATCATGGGAGCGCCATGAAAGAAGAAAAGACCATTTTGGCCGTGAAAGTGAATTATGCCGTCGCCGAGAGGGTCAAGCATTTCTGCCGGGAGAGAGGGCTGAAGTATGGGTTTTTTGTAGAAAAAGCCATCCTCGAACAGCTCGCCCGGGAGGAACTCAAAGAAGACCTCGTGGATTTGAAGAGCCTGCGCGAGTTGGAACAACAAGCCGTTTCCCTCGACGAGTACCTAAAGAAGCGCCGTGTATGAACTCCTCCTCCCCGCAGCGCAAAAGGACCTCGATAAGCTGGAGGCTCCGGTCTTTGCTCGTATCCTCAAGAAAATCCGCGCCCTGTTAGAGGACGCACGTCCGTCTGGCTGTCTTAAGTTGACGGATGAGGAAGGATATCGCATCCGAACCGGGGATTATCGCATTCTCTATCGGATCGACGATGCCTTAAAGCGAATATATATTTACCGGATCAAGCACCAAAAAGACGTTTATTCTTAATCCTTTCGGTCCTGCCGAAGAATTACGACAGCCAAGTAGATCGGGATCCAAGATCGGGGTCAAACCTATTCATTGCGCAAAATTCTCTCGGGGAAGATGCGTAACGAGTAGGTTTGACCCCGCTTGTGATTATCGACGCCGGTTTTATTGATTTTACTCGATCGGGAAGCCGGCCTTTTTGATAATCTGGGCGAAGCGCGGATCGGCCGCGCTCCCCGATCTCAGATTTACCTCAGCGCGTGATAGACCGCGGTTGCGATCTTGATGTCCTGAACAGCCACCCCGGTTAGATCGGCGACGGTGATCTGGCTTTCCGACGTCCGCCCCCTCGCTCTGCCGGAGATGACGGCTCCCAGTTCGACACATCGGTCTTCCCGGATCAGGCCCGCTTCGAGCGCTTTATGAATCTCTCCCCGAAGCCGGCATTGCGAAAGGCTGTCGGCGACGATCACGTCGGCCTTCGCGAGGATCGCCGGATCGAGCTCCTGCTTGTCCGGCGTGTCGGAGCCGACGGCGGTGATATGGTTTCCCCTCCGCAGATCGGCGGCCGAGAGGAGAGGCGTTTTCGACGGCGTCACCGTAACAACAAGGTTGCAGGTTTCGAGGATCGCGGCGGCATCCAACGTGGTTTCAACCGAAAAACCGCGGGATTCCATCTCCCCTTCGTAATTTTTAAGTGCCGGCGCTCGGCGTCCCCAGACCAGCACGTCCCGGCACGCCGTGACGCGCGTCAACCACTCGAGCTGAAGCCTGGCTTGGACGCCGGCGCCGACGACGCCGATGCGCTCGACCGTTCGAGGCGCCAAGTATTTGGCCGCCACGGCGCCAGCGACCGCGGTGCGAACATCAGTCAGAAGGCCTTCGTCAAGCAAAATACCGGCGGGTTCGCCGGTTTGCTGCTCGAAGAGCAGCATGCAGCCGTTACCCGACGGCAGGCCCAGGGAGGGATTGTCGTAGAATCCGGACGCGATCTTGATCACATAGAAATCCTCCCCATCGATATAGCCGGACTTGATGTGGACCTCGCCCTTGTTCAAGATCAATTCTCCGACCGGAGGAACGGTCGCCCGGCCCGAGGAATAGGCGACGAAGCCTTCCTCGATGGCGGAGATTAGATCCAGCGAGGGAAGGATCTCCTTGATCTGCGCCAGCGTCGCGATCTTCACGGCTCTCCTCGAGTGACGGGAGTCATGCTTTCCGCAATTCAGTGATCAGGTCGTGGATCCGGCCGAGCGCCGGAGTCAAATAATCGTGAGGCAGGCCGAAGCTGATGCGGACGAAATGGTCCAGGCCGAAATGGTCGCCGGGTACGATGAGCACTTTCTTCTCTTCACGCAGCCGTTCGGCGAACTGCGTGGAAGGGAGGTCCAAACGGTAACGGACAAATGCGATCGCCGCCGCCTGCGGCGGGATCGTGCTGAGGATTTCCCGATGTTCCTTCATCCATTGTTCCAAGACGGGGAAGCCCCGGCGGATATAGCCGCGGGCGCGTTGGATGAGGCGAGGCCGGACGCGGGGGGACAGGGCATACGCGGCCAGGTGATTCGAAAGCATGGTAGCGCTCAAGGTCAGATATTCGTGCCTCGCCCAAAGCTCGTCAACGATATCGGCCGGGCCGACGGCCCAGCCGATCCGGAGTCCCGGCAAGCCGTACGCCTTGCTCAGGCTGCCGACGGCCAGGACTTTTTCGTACTTTCCGTAGAACGAAGGCGTCTGCTCGTCGGCCAGACGCTCGGCTCCGGCGTATACCTCGTCCGCTAGGATCCAGGCCCCGGCCCGGCGGGCCGTTTCGATGACGGCCTCCATTTCCTCGTTCTTGAAAATATAGCCCGTCGGATTGTTCGGATTGCAGATCGCGATCAATTTCGTTCTTCCGGTCACCGCCTTCCTCAGCCCGTCGAGATCGGGTGCCCAACCGTTCTTCTCGTCCAGGGTGAAGGTCTTGAGGTCGAGATTCAGGTTCTTGGCCAGCCCCCAGATCTGCATGTAGTTCGGTAGCATGACGACGACCTCGTCCCCGGCCGACAGCAGGCTCCATAGGATGTCATAATTGGCTTCGATCGCCCCCACGGTCACCAGGACATTCTCCGGACCCGCGCCGGGATACAGGGCCGCGATGTTCTTTCTCAGTTCCGGTATGCCGTTGGCGTGAGCGTAGTCCATTTCGATCGACAGCAAGTCGGCCAATCCGTCCGGATCGTCCTGGAAGAGCTCTTTCAGGGCCAGCGGATGGACTCCGCTTTCCGAGAGGTTGTAATCGACTTCCTTCTCGAACTTGGACATCATCCGTTCCATGACGAAAGGTTGGAATTTCGGCATGACTCACACTCCTTCTAAGATGTGCGGCCGTGACTCCACATCGGGCCGGGATCGGCGCCTCTCTCTCCGGTAAGAGGATACTCTCGGGAGCGAATGGGAGTCAAGAAAAACAACCGCGTACGGAAGGGCCGCTGGGCTCGAATAGGTTTGACCCCGTTTGTGATTATTCGATCGGGAAGCCGACTTTCTTGATGATTTGGGCGAAGCGCGGGTCGGAGCGGAAAAGGTCGAATTCAGGGCCGCCATAACCGTTGGATCCCTGATTGGGTTCGATCGTCGATTGTTCAAGATAGCGGAGGAGTATGTTTGACCCCGCCAATTATCTAGGCCGAGGTCGCGCTGTAGGCCGTGCGATCGAAAGGCGAGCCCGGAGTAAATACTCTGGCGGCCAGCTCTTTGTCCAGAAGATAAAGACCCTGCTTGTCGTCGCCGATAAGATCGAGCTGCCTGGCCACTTTATCCGTGTTCATCTCTTCCTCGATTTGTTCGTTTGAGAACCAGTTTAGGATGGGCTCGGCTGTGTAGTCGTTTTCCTGTCGGGCGATTTTGATGATGGCATGGATCTTTCCCGTGATGAACTTTTCGTGCTCGTAAGCATCCCGCCAGGCTTCGAGCGGCAAGCTCCACTTCGTCTTGAGCTGCTTAACGTCTAAAAGGGTGACCGTCCCGCCGCGGTCGATGATATGGTCAAAGAACTTCATGGCGTGGATCATCTCTTCATGGGCCTGACAGCGCAGCCAATGGGCCATGCCGTCCAGGTTCTGCTCATGAAAATAAGCCACCATCGACAGGTAGATATAATAGGATTCAAGCTCATGCTTAATCTGCTCATTCATGATATTCAGGACTTTTTTGCCGATCATCAGATACCTCCTTAAAATCTAGTTATCCGATAAAATGTCTAGACTGTAAATATTTTAATGGGACGGGCGCGGTTTGTCAACTGGGAGACGCCCTCTCCAATCCCCGCCGACCCGCACGGGGCTCGGCATCAGAGCGGCTTGAGGACAACTTTTTCCAGCCGCAGGGCTTGATTATTCGCAATCGATTTGATCTTGAACCGGAGAGCGTGCTTTCCTTCCTTGAGGTCCGCCGTGCCGACGGTGAACGTTTTCGGAAAATAGACGCTGGGCGAATTCTGGGAGGTCCCGGGAATCTCGAGATCGTCGATTTCCACGGCAAACGTGCTCTTCCCTCCCCACATGCTGGCATATGAAGCTTGGACTTCATACGTCCCTGTCCTCTCGACAAAGAATTCCCAGGACGGATAATCGTTCACGTTCTGCCAGTTGGTGAGCATGGTCGTCCGATAAAAATAATCGAGGTAGGCGCGCTGCCCCATCTCGGACTGGAGGTCCGCCAGGTAAACCGGGAGCTCGATCCGGCCGCCCGCAGAAGGCCGGATTTCATACCGCGCCACATCCGGCGGGTTCTGGAGCTCGACCACGATGACCGTTGCATCCGGGTCGGGTGCGCGGTCTGGAAGGCTGATGACGATGCCGCGCCCGGTCCGCCGGAAATCCAGCGCTTTTTCATTTTTCAGAAAATAGACCTTCCTCAGAAAGGTCTTCAATCCCGGCAGGAGGATTCTCTTGTCCTCCGGCCAACCCATGACATGCACATAAAGCTTATTGCCTTTAACCGTGCAGCGGCCAAAAAACGGAAGCTTATCGAAAACGCTGGCCGAGGTACCGTAGATCGCTTCGCCGTTATCCTTCAGCCATTCGCCCATCCTCTTCAGGCGGGCGGCGAATTCGGGCTGGATTGTCCCGTCGGGCATCGGGCCGACGTTCAGGAGTAGGTTTCCTCCCTTGCTGGCAATTTCGATCAACTGGCGGATGAGCTGCGAGGCGCTGTGGAATTCCGTCTCATAGCGGTTATAGCCCCAGCCGCTGAAGTTCATTGTATAACAGGCTTCCCAGAGCCGCGGTGTTCCGTCTGCGTTTCGGACGCCCGTCGTTGGCACAAAGTTTTCGGGCGTTCCAAAATCGCCTAAGCCCGGCTCCTGCTTGAACAGCCGATCGTTGATGAGCAGATTGGGCTTCATCTTGAGCAACATCTCCGCGATCTCCGGTGCCCGCTGCTCTTCGTTGGTGTGCTCCCATTGGCCGTCGAACCAGAGGATGGCGGGGTCATATTTTGTCATAAGCTCCTGGATCTGGTTGATCGCATAATCCATGTAGCGGCTAAAGTCGGCATCTCTCGTAGGCCGGCCCGTTTCCCACGTCCGCCGGGGCAGATAGTCAGGATGGTTCCAGTCCATGATCGAATAATAAAATCCGATGGGCATCTGATTCTTCTTGCAGGCCTCGACCAGCATACCCAGAGCGTCCTTCCCGAACTCCGAGTGCATGATGTTGTAGTTCGTATACTTGGTGTCGAATATGCAAAAGCCGTCATGGTGCTTGGAGGTGATGACGATATATTTGACGCCGGCGTCCTTGGCCAGCCGGACCCATTCGTCGGGGTTGTAAAGAACCGGATTGAAATGGTCGGCGTAATACTGATATTCCGAAAGAGGAATCTGGCAGAGCTGCCGGGCCCATTCTTCCCGGCCCAGCATCGAATAGACGCCCCAGTGGATGAACAGGCCGAACTTGGCATCCTGGAACCACTGGGTTCTTTCATTCTTGAGACCTTGGGCAGACGCGGGGCCGCCCCAGGCCGGCGAAGAAAAGCCTAAAAATGCTACCAGGCATATGCTGATAAAAAGGTATGTCTTTTTCATGATAGCCCGTCTCCTCCTCATCGGGCTCGAAACCTTTTTGGACTGTAACAAAGCAAGACAGGGAAGTCAAATCATCTTGACTCCCAATAATCAAGGCCACCTTCGTCCCAAAATTGAAATTAGGCATGCCCGACGGGTGGCACGGTTCGGGGGACCCCCGGATACTCTTGGAGGAGGACCCTTTCACGGGTTCCCCCTCCAACGGGCAGCGGAAAGATCCGCCGGCCCTGCCACCCCTCCAAGGAGCATCCTCTCATGGATTCATCGCCTGATGCTCCTTGGAAGGATAGCAGCGAGCGGAGCGAGCGTTGGAAGGAAACCCTAGCTTAGGGTTTCCTTCCAAGAGTATCCGACAGGACCCGTTGGGCATTCCCGACGGCAATCCTGGGGTTTGCTTTTTCGATTGACTTTTCAGGGCGCAATTTTTATAGTAGTCTCATGAAAAAATTTCTCACCCTGTTCCTGGTGCTTGCGCTCGCCTCGATGGCTTCGGCCCAGAATTGGTTCAAGGGCACCTTGGACCAGGCAGTGGCCAAGGCCAAAAGCGAACATAAGCTGGTCCTCGTCGATTTTTACTCCTACACTTGAGGCGGCTGTAAACTGCTGGGTCAGCAGTTTTACGACAACGCGAAATTCCATCCTTTCCTCGATAAGAATTTCATCTTGTTTCGGGCCGTTTCTCAGGAGCCTGCCGGGAGTGCGATCTTCAAAAAATTCGGCATCCGCGGCACGCCGACGACACTCGTCTTGGGGGATGACGGCGGCAACGTCGATTGGTTCATTGGCTATACTCCTCCGGCCGAAAAGTTCCAGGACAAGCTCCAGACGATCCTGAACGGCACGGAAACGTTCAAGTCTCTCTCGGCCGCATACGCCAAGAACCCGAAGGATGTCGCGACCGTATTCAAGCTGGCGCGCAAGTGGGGCGGCCGATACAACGATGAAAAGGCCCAGGAAAAATACAAGGAAGTCATCGCCCTTGATCCCCAGGGCAAGGCCGGCACATACACTCAGGAATATTATAAGGTCACTGTGCCTTACACCGAATTTGCCGAGTTCTCGATCGCCACGATGTCCCTGATGGGAAGCCAGAAACCGGACTTAGCGCCCGTCAAAGCGTTTTTGGCTAAGTATCCCCAAACAAAGCTCGCCAAGCAGGTATACGACCGCATGGCCTATTATTACGGCTATCAGGCGCCTAAAGAAGAGGCGGCCACGTTTTTCGCAGAATACGCCGGGAAATTCCCCAACGATCCGATGGTCCTGTTCAGCTGGTTGTCCCGCATCGTCAGGGATAAAGAGCCTGTAGACAAGGGAGTCGAGTTGGCCTCGAAACTTGAGGAGATGACTGATTTCAATCCCGATCCGGGCATCAACCAGCTTCTTGCCCAGATCTACACGCTCAAAGGCGATAAGGCCAAGGCCGAAGAGCTCTACGGCAAGACATTCATGGAGAACCAGGTCAGCAGCACGGCCTACAGCCTGGTCGCCTACGCCAACTACTGGCTTGGGCAGGACACCAACAAGGACAGCGCTTTGGCCATGGCCGAAACCGCGCTCAAGCTCGAGCCGGACAATTCCTATATTCTCCAGCAGGCGGCCAATGCCTATGCTAAAACGGGCAAGGAGGATAAAGCTCTCGCTCTCTACGGCCCGGCCTTCGCAAAGAAGAACAGCACGGACGCGACCAGCCTCTACAGTTACGCCGGGTTCTGGGCGAGGCAGGGGAAGAACCTCGACGACGCCCTCGCCGCGGCCAAGAAGTCTGTCGAGCTCATGCCGGGCGCTTACTACCTGTGGTCCACGCTCAGCCTGGTCTATGAGAAAATGAAAAACTACCCAGAAGCGATCAAGGCCAAAGAAAAATCGATCGAACTCGCGCCCGACGCGACCAAAGAGACTTTTAAAAAGGACCTCGAAAAACTCAAGGCCGCCGTCCAAGAGAAAAAGTAAGCGAATTTTTCGGACCTTTCATTTTCCTTCCGCCGGCTTGAGCAGCTTGAATTCTTGGAGGCATAAAGCATAGCGGCTGCCCGGCGGGTCCGATTCATAGCGGGTTCGTATCCAGCCATTCGTGAAATTCGCAGAATAGCAAAGCCAGGCCGTACGCCCGTCGGCTCCAATGAATTTCGAAGGGATGTTGACAAAATATCCCTGTTCGCCGAAATATTTCATGAAGACGACGATCCGCCAGGGGCCGGTCACGGCATCCGATTCCAGGATGTACGTGTTCATCGGCCCGACCGTGGGCCAGCCGTCGGTAATACATATCAGATATTTTTTGAGCGGCGCATCGTACGTCATAGTTACGACGCCCACGCGGTCTAGCCATTCCACGAGGGGCTTTATATTCGAAAAGTCGCTTGTCCAGAGTGATGCGCCTTTGGCATCATGCCCCGCAAAAAATTCATACTTGGAGAAATCATTCATTGTTTCCGGGGTGGGCTTGACCCGGACCAGATAGACCTGATCGCCCGAAATCCAACTCAGATTCGCTTCCGGCCGGGCAGCGCCGTGTCCCACCAGGTAAGCCTTCCCGCTGGGAGAATGTTCCATATTTTTCCCAAAATCCACGAAATGCGGAGCGCCAATCTTGACCTTCGCCCCGCCCTTGCCGGATTCCTTGAACAGGGAGTTGGCCGGGGTGCAGGGCGTGTCCGCCCAAGTCTTTCCAAGGTCCCGGGAAATGCGAAAGCCGACGAATGGCCCGAGGATGTCCCAATTGAACTGCTTCTGATCGAGGCAGTAGGTTCCGTAATACCAGATGCCGTTATAGACCAAGCTTCCGCACGGATATCGTCCGCCGTAGGGCTCCGGCGAAGCCGCATGAACGCCCAGCGGAATGACCTGGAGGTTCAAGGGGTCTTCGCCGAGGATCTTCGCCTGACCCGTCGTAGCCTTGGGACCTCCCGAGCCTGAGGAAACAGTTCCCACGCGCCCGTCGGTGAACGGAGAATACAGATTGCCGTCGGACGCCCAGGACGGATACCACGTATCGGCATCCTCGTATTCTCGGTGCCTGCCAGTGAAGGCAATCCCGGCAAGGTCTTTGGATTTTTCAAAAGGGCAATCGGCGGGAATTTTTAAAGGCCAGATTTTGGCGAAAGCGGCCGCCGGCTTCGGCGCTTGGCCTGTGGGAAAGACCATCTGCCCTACCGCGATCGTGATCAGACACGCCAAAAAAATGAATAGGATGTGCTTTCTCATACTTTTATTCTATTGAATCTAAGAATATATGTGCAATAGTTCAGGCACGAGCCAAAATCGTTTCTCGGCGGCCGCGCTTTTTTGCGAATTGCTGGACCTGATAGACAAAGGCCTCGAGCCGAATCTGCTCGACCGCCGATTCGGTGCCGGTGTAGATCAGCGTCGGGATGGGGATGTTCCGAAAATCCTTCCTGATCTTCTGAGCCAGGGCCCCGGACACGGTTCCCAGCATACAATTGAAGCAGATCGCGTTGATCACCCCGTCAGCCCCCTGCTTCACGAAGTCCACCATTTTGGCGATGTTCAGGAGCAATGTCTGATTATTGTCAAAGCCGATGTAGGAAGATGTGGACTTATTGACCTCTTTAAACGTCGGTTCCCGATAATGCCTGACGGTTCCCTGCAATGTCTTCCGGACCTTCCATTTTTCCAGCTCTTTAACCAGGAAGAGCAAAGCGATCATAGCGCCTTCACGGAAGCGGAACGCCCGGACCTTCTCCATGAGGTCTTTGTGGTAGCTGAAATCGACCCCCTCCACAAGAAAGGAGGACGGCCAGACTTCGCAGCCCATCTCCTCGAGCTTTAAAAAGAGGTTGTGATTGGCGACCGGATTGATCCGGGTATAGATATCGCCTGCGATACCGACCTTGAGCCTGGTCGCCGGCCGCGTTTCCACGGATTTCAAGCGTTCGACGCACCGCCGCAAGGCCAAGTTGAGAGTCCCGTCCGCCAATCCCTCTTGGACGTCCTCCAGGTTCATTTTATGCATACGGTCCGTCTCGCCTTTTCGTATCTCGTAGGGACGAATTTCGCAGGCGGCCTTGACCAAAATGTCGACCGCGACCAAGCCTCTCCACATCCATCTCAGCCCCTGGAATCCAATGAGCTCCCAAAGCAGATCGTCGGAGGAAGGGAGCACTCTGATGTCTTGAATTCCAAGGCTTTCGATCAGATAGTTCATGCCTTCGCCATACTGTTGGAGAAGACAGCCATACTTGGCGCCGGGGAAAAAGAAAACTTCTCCGCCGGCACGCTCGGTCTGGGCGTATTTGATCAGGTCTCCGGCGATCATGGCATAGGCATGGCATTCCTTGCCCGAGCTGTGCTTCTCCCCCAATGCCAAAGTTTCCGTGTCCGGCAGCTGAAGAACCTGCGTTTCGATCCCAGCCGATCTCAAGGCCCCGGCAAAGGCGTGGACATGGTCGGAAAAATAAGGGATGATGAACCGCCGTGTTTTATATTCTTCTACTGGCGGCACGGTCTTTTTCGGACGCTCGATCACAGCGATAGACTTGGACTTCAGAAGCTTATCTCTGTGACTCTCGCGGACCTCGTCAAGAAACGCTTCCAGCCTGGTGATTAAACCGGCTTCCGCCCGGTGTTCATCGAATTCGAGATGCAGATGGGGCGTTTTCTCCAGGATCTTTTCCACGTGCCGAAAGTTGAACGCGTCTGGCCCGCAGCCGAAATTGGAAAGAATTACGGGGTAAATGCCGGCTTGCTCCGAGCACCACACAGCCGCTTGCAAAATCTGCTGGTTGTATCGCCAAGGCGGAGTTCCGGGCCATTGCGCCGGGACTGCCTCTTCGAAAGGAAGGAAATCCATGGGCAGCGCCTGGACTTTGAGCTTTTGAAAATGCTTGGCAAGGTTCATGTTCAAGAAGGAATCATAAAGATTATATGGCTTGCCGAGCACGGCCAGCCGGATGCGATCCCTGTCCTCGAATTCCTTTAGGATCTCCCGGCCCCGGGCCTTCATTTTTCGGACAAATTCTTTCTGGGCTTTCCACCCTACCGCATGGGCGTCGCAGATTTGTTCGCTCTCGATTTCCAGGGCTTTCTCGATTTCCTGCGCCGAATTCGCGAAATCCTCCACACCGCTCCCAAAGACAATGGCCGGAAAAAGGAACTTTCCTTCCATGGCCGATTTCACCATGAACGGCGCATTCTCGGAATAGGGACAGAGGTAGAATGACTCCGATGGATTTCTATGGAGGTCGACGAGCGAAGGAAAAAAGATCCAGTCGGCATCGAGCTTTTTCAACGCGCTGACGTGCCCGAAGGCAATCTTGATGGGAAGGCATGTCTCGGCCGTCACGCTCCTCAGCCCTTCCTCAAGAACCTCACTATTGGAATTGGGTGAGACCACGACTTCACAGCCCAGCCGCCGGAAAAAAGCAGACCAAAAGGGCAGGTACTCGATCATGACCGAGGTCTTGGGGATAGCGATCCTGCGCGTCGGCGCGGAAGGCCTTTTGAGGCAACTTTCCAAAAGGGCTTGCCGCTCGGCAAAGAGATCGGGAAATTCCATATCCTGGAATTCCTTCTTTTTCAGCCGGGCTTTCGCGGAATACTGCCGAGACGTATAACGCTCACAGGTGTCTCCGAAGTAAATCACGTCCTGGGCAAACGTTATGCGGTTCACCTGGCAGCGGTTGGAACAGTGCGAACACTCAAAGCTCGTCACTCGGTGCGGCTGATAAATCCTTTGTTCAAGGGCATTTTCATCGGGGGAGACCTTGCCAGCCGACCGAACTTTCTCCCTGGCCAAGAGCGCGGCCCCGATGGCGCCCGAGATCCGGTTGTATGGATGAACATGGATCGGCCTGCCGAGCAGGAGAGAAAATGCCTTGACCACGGCCGGGTTGGAGGCCACTCCTCCTTGGAAGACTATGTTCTGGCCGATGGGGCGTCCGGCAACAACTTTCTCGATGTAATTGCGGGCGACCGAAAAGGCCAGCCCCGCACAGATATCCGGAAAAGGAACGCCGCGGCCGGCAGCGTGGACAAGCTCCGTGTCCATGAAAACGGTGCACCTCGAGCCAAGATCATGAGGGGCATGGGACCGGGCGGCCTGCTCGGAGAATTCGTTCTCAATCTTGATTCCGAGCGGCTCGGCCTGTTCTTCCAAGAACGACCCCGTCCCGGCCGCACAGATTTTGTTCAGGGTGAAATCCAGGATCTTCCCTTCTCTCGCCAAGATGAATTTGGAGTCTTGGCCGCCGATCTCGAAGATCGTGTCCACGGCCGGAAAATAGCCCACCGTTCCAGCAAGCTGGCAGGTGATTTCGTTGCGGACGACATCGCACTGGAAGAGCTGGCCGGCCAGATACCGGCCGCTGCCGGTGCTGCCGGTGCCGAGCAGCTTGAAGCCGCCTTTGCATTTTTCCTTGAGGAGCTCGTATCCTTCTTTCAGGACTTCCAAGGGACGGCCCCTGGTGGGAAGATAAATGCCGGCCCTGACCCGTCCCTGCTCATCCACCAGGGCGAAATTGGTGCTGACCGACCCCACGTCGAGGCCCAGATACCCTTCGATAAATTCTCCTTGGGCCGGGGAAGGCTCCTGGCTCGTCCGAATGTCCAAATCGCCCAATGGCTGAAGAGAAATTTTGGCTTCGCCTTGAAAAGGGGTCAAAGCCTGAAGGAATTTCTCGACATCGGGAATGAGGACCCTTTTCCCCAGCCTCGATGCGGAAACCGCGGCGCCCAGGGCGCAGGTCAGGTCCGGGGTTTCGGCCTTCACAAAATCCGTCTCCCGGCAATGGAGAATCTCGCGGAAGGCTTTGGCCAGGCCGCTGTTCTTCGCCCCGCCCCCTGTAAATAAAACCGGCGGCCGGCATTCCCTGCCCTTGAGCATGGTCGCCATAAAATTTCTGGCAAGGGCCAGACAGACGCCGTAGGCGATCTCCTCCAGGGGCGTACCTTTTTGCTGGAGGTGAATCATGTCCGATTTGGCGAAAACGCTGCACCGGCCGGCAATGCAGGCCCCCTTTTTTGCGGATGCCGCCAAGGCCGAAAATTCCTCGATGCCCAGCTTCAGCCGAGAGGCCTGCTGCTCGAGGAAAGCGCCCGAGCCGGCCGCGCACTGTTCGTTCATGGCAAAGTCCAGGATTTCCCTGTCGAGCCTGAGACGAGATTCGCTATCCAGGACCAGCCAGCGGGAGATCTCTGCGCCGATTTCGATCACGGTGTTGGTCGATGGGAATGTCAATGCCGAACCCAGTGCCAGCGCCACAATGTCATTGACAAAGGCGACTTCGAAGGGACCGGAAAAAGACTCTCTGCCCGAGCCCGTGATGCCCACATTCAAGACAATGTCTTTTTGTTCGTCCAGAAGCTGGGTCAGCAACATTTTTATCGCTTGGACAAAATTGCCTTTGGTTGGAGTTGTGGCGGAGCGGAGGATGCAGAGAGATTCGTCGAGGAGGACGGCCTTGCAGGAAGAGGAACCCAAATCAATGCCAATGATCATGGATATCTATAACCCCGACGATACGTTCCGATGTCTTACTTATACCACAGATAAAATAATCAGGCAAAGTTGGCAAATCGCGTGGCACAGAAAATTCTTCGGGACGCCGGCGGGGACATACGGTGCCACCCGCTTTTCTTTGTCACTTGACCTCTATTGCCTCCTCATATATAAAGAAAGAGAGCCCTAATCGAGGGGCCAAGCATGGAAAAACGAAGATTAATCGTTGGCATCCTGGTCGCCCTCATCGTCCTGGCGGCAGGGGCTTATTTCTTTATTAATATCGGGCCCAAAGAGACCCAGGTTTACACGCCGACGGGCAAGGCCAGGCCGGCCGTTCCGGGACCGAAGGAAATCACCATCCGCAACGTCACCAAGGAAGTCATTCATTACTCGCTCCAGCCGAACGGATCGACGGTCAAGCCCGTGGAGAAGAGCCTGGCCGTCGGCGCCGTCGACCGCATTCCCGCCACCCAGATTATGGTGATCACGTACAAGAAATGGGGACGCGATGTGACCTATTCCCTGTATCCCGGGAAGCCATATTCCTTCCGCTACGACAGCGAAAATCACATCGATATCTGGCTGGGCTCTCACGGCCGGCAAGACGCCGAAGACCTGGCGCCGTTCGTGCCCACGCCGATGGAAGTCGTGGAAAAAATGCTCGAGCTGGCCAAGGTGACCAAAAACGACGTCGTCTATGACATCGGCTGCGGCGACGGCCGCATCGTGATCTTTGCGGCGGAAAAATACGGCGCCCACGGCGTCGGCATCGATATCGACCCGGCGCGGATCCAGGAATCCAAAGAGAACGCCAAAAAGGCCGGCGTAGAGAAGCTCGTCAGGTTCCGCCTGGAAGATGCGACGAAAACCGACATTTCCAAGGCCACCATCGTGACCCTCTATCTCCTTCCGGAGTCCAACGAACTGCTTCGTCCGAAATTCGAAAAGGAGCTGAAGCCGGGAACGCCCGTTGTCTCACATAACTACATCATCCCGGGCTGGGAGAACAAAGAAGTCGGATATCTCTCGGTCAAGGACACGGACGGCACGGAACACAGCATCTTCTTGTACCGCCGGTAAATTTCCAAAAGCTAGCTATCAAGTAACTTAGCGTCAAGCTCAGCGGTTTTTATCATTATGCGAACATTGGAAAAACCGCAAGTGTTTATTTGTCCTGAGATATCTTTCTCAACTGTTCTTGAATGTCGGACAACGTGGCCTGAATCTGCTCCATTTTTAAAGATCTCCTCATGAAATAGAGTGAAATGGCACAAGCAACGGCAATTATTAATAATGCTTGAATCCCGAGAACTGAACTGACGAGCCAGGTCTCATTATGGAATCCCAAGACAGCCCCCGTGATAGCCGCAATGACGCAAGACGCGGCCAAGAGAAACCAGCTTATTGCTGTGACACGCTTCATCCGTCTGACGCGACCCATCTCTTTTGTCACGATGGCCTGAACCGACGTTGGATCGATGCTCGGCGCTCGGCCGTGGTTTTTCTCCATTTGCTTGAGAAGCTCCTCTCTCAGATTGTTTTCTTTATTCATTTTTTCCCTCCATTTTCTTTTTTAGGGCGAGTTTCGCATAGTAAATTCTTGATTTGACGGTGTTGATATTACAGCTCAGCACATCGGCGATCTGTTGATAGGACATTTGCTCCAGAAAGCGCAACATCAGGACCTCTCGATGCTCCAGGTGCAATTCTTTCAGACAAGCGTGGATCAGGACCGCATCCTCGGCTGAAAAAGCGTCGTCTGTTATTTCCTCTGAAACGATGATGTTTTCATTGAGTTTGGATACTTTTTTTCTCCTGAGCTGCTGATAGGCCGCGTTGCGTGCGATCCGATAGAGCCAGGAAGAGAACGCATCGAAATTTCTGAGAGTGCGAATCTTTCTGATAACATTCACCCAGGTATCTTGAAAAAGATCTTCGGCCATTTCAGCGCTATCCGACAGATGACTTAAAAAATAGCTTAGCGGACGATGATACTTCTCGATAAGCTCGGCAAAAGCTTTGTTATCGTCCATCTGACAACGGAGGATCAGGACGTGTTCCGACAGCCGGTCTTTTAAGTTCATTGATCATCCTCTATATGTATAGATGCACAGCAGATCAGAAAGTTCAAGAATTTCCAAATTACTCTGGCTATGCTCGGAGAAGGCCTTTCCGTCCCGCCTTCCGCTAAGCTGAGCCCAACTTGACATCCGATCTCTCCACGTTTTATCATCCTTAATGATGAAAAAAGCAATTTGGGTAATTGAACACTCATTCAGTCTACGCGGCTGAAAACCAAATACGTATCTGCCAATATGCTTTCTATTTGGAGGCATCGAAATGGATATTAAGAAGAATCGTGCCCAACTTGAGTGGGTGAAACCTACATATATTAAACCGAGCCAAGAAAATCCCCGGAGTAACGATTTTGATAAAGACAAAGATTTTCTACGCCTAAAGGAATCTGTTACGAATTATGGTGTATTAGTTCCGATAATTATAAAAAGGCTTTCAAGACAAGAGAAAGGAATTAGGTATCAGCTTATAGATGGGGAACGTCGATGGAGAGCAGCAATCGCTACTAACCGAGATACAATCCCGGCATATGTCCTCCCTGCGGAGAAGGACCTAGATGTTCTTGCCACTATGTTCCAGATACATATGAATCAGGAAGGATGGAATGCCGTAGAACAAGTCCGAGCAATGGAAAAAATGATTTCTGTATTGAAGGCGGATGCCGGACGAAAATATAAGACCGACGAGGAAATTGACAAGGAACTTGTTAAAAGAATCATGTCGATAACAGGAATGGACGAAACAAACGCTTGGAGTAGAATAAGATTTTTTAGGTGGCCCGAGCAACTTAGAGAATACATTTACAGAGAAACAAATAAGAATTATTATAGCTATGCTGTTGAGATAGAAGCAAAGATCGTTGAGCCCGCATTCCGCAATTTCCCAGATATAACCAAAAAGATTTCTCCGGATAGCGTAAGAGAAGCGCTGTTTGAAAAAGTTACTTCTGGATACGTCAGGCGTGCTGAGGAAATAAGAGATGCTGCCATTTTGACTAAGAGAAGAAGAGAAAAGAAGGAGTTGTCTAAAGCCAAACGCCTTTTCTTGCAGTTTGTTAAAGTTAGATCATTTACTTTTTCAGATGCGCACGAACAATATATTTCTCTCTTCCCGGGAGAGGCACAAAAGCCAACGATTTCTCCGAGAAAATTGCTTAATACTTTAAGGGGTGTGGTTAGCGTCTTAACTGAATACGGCGAAGCGATTTTAATTAAACTGAGGTCTTCACAGAAAAAGGATCTAAAAAACGCCCTTAATGAATTGTTGCTTATGACACAGGAAGTGATTAAGAAACTAGATTAATGGACACGAATCTTGCTCAAAAACTAAGAAAGCTGCTTTCAAAATCTAGAGAGATCAATCTAAACAGTATTCAACTTAGAAACATTGATCGTTTTTTGAAGAGCCTTCCCGATGTCCATTGGCGCCCAGATTGTTTGCTCTACATCACCCAAAATAAAAGATATCTTGCATTTAATATCATTTATGACGCAGATTCTTTTCCAAATAATCTATCTGGCGAAATAGAAAAAGCGATAAGCAAGTGTAACTTGGATTTCTTTTTTATTCTTGAAAATGACTTGCTTTTAGGTATTTTTGAAGAGAACTGCCGCGCCAAAGGATTTGGAATAATTTTAAATAAAGGTAGGCCTCCACTTCTAATTCGTGATGCTATGAAATCAGTAATTCCGAGCACTTCGGATAAATACATGGGGCATTACCCCCCATGGATAATAGAAGAAATTAGGATTGTTGACCTAGGTAATTCCCAATTTAGAACAGCGCTAAGGGATTTCTCAACAGAATACGTTAAGCTTAAAACAAAAAATAGAATGGATTGGCAAAAAGAGGAGAATTTAGTAAAAAGCACAATTGCGCAAATTTTAAGTTCTGATAAGCGATATACTGGGGGAGCAAGTTCTCTTGAGATCTTAAGTAGATTTGAAAAGTTCTGGTACGATATTAGGGATCATTATTTCCACTCATTTCATGTTTTCTTATTAGGATTATTAATACTGAATCGTTACAAAGATATATTTGTGGAATTTTATAAAAACACTTTTCCCAGATATAAGCATCTTCGCCTTGAATTTGTTTGGTTGCTTACTTCAATTTTTCACGATGTTGGGTATCCAATTACCAAAATCGATGTTTTAAAAGAAGATATTTTTGGAATTCCTACTGTATTATCCGAAAAAGAATTGTCAAATGTTTGGGATGACCCCATATACAAGGAAAATCTAAAACAGCTAGTTTCTCTATTTAAATTTTCGTTTTCTACTAAGAAACATAAGATTGATTGGCATCCTGAAGTCTTTGGGACAGAAGATACGTCTATAGAGCAAATCTTTCGTGAGCTTTACTACGAATCTCATGGAGTTGCGGGATGCTTTAGGTTTTTAGTAGATATTTTTGCTGAAGGAAGGCGAGAGGAAGATATAGCAAGAAAAATATTTTTAATAAATCATATTTATCCAGCAGCGGTATCGATCGCCCTTCATGATATAGGATTTAGAGAAAAGCTTCGGGGGATTGGCTTCAAAAAGGTAAAACTTAGCAGGTTCCCTTTCGCAGTCCTTTTAATTTACTTGGACAGCTTGCAAGAAGATAGACGGGATAAATTTCTCTCTGTCGAAGTACCAGATCTTATAGAAGGTTTGGTTTACAACGGCAAGGTTCTAGTTAGAGTGAATGAGAGTTTCGCCAAAAGCTATCCGCGTATCGGAAAGTTAAAAGCCGAATGTAGGAACTTTAAGCATTTTGTGGAATGCGATGGAATAAAATTCGAGTATCCCAAGGTACTGGTCATTTGAAAATCTTATTGGTCGAGCCCCAAAAATCTAGGAAATATTACACCTCCTATCCTCCCCTCGGACTCCTTAAACTTGCTGCTTATCACAAAAGCAAAAAAGACAAGGTGAGATTTGTCCAAGGATTTTCTGATGATGGATTTGAACCTAATATAATATACATCACTAGCCTTTTCACTTATTCTTATGAACCAGTTCATGCTGCTATTCGCTCATATAGAGAAAAATATAAGAAAGCGAGAATAATCGTAGGGGGCATTTACGCAACCCTTTGCCCAGACCATTTAAAAGAGAAGTTTAAGAAGACGATAGAAATTCATCAGGGATTAATGGAAAAAATTGAAAATATCTTGCCCGATTATTCTCTTGTCCCATTTTGGAACGCAAGTATATTATTTTCATCGAGAGGATGTATCAGAAAATGCCGCTTCTGTTCTGTTCCCAAAATAGAACCGCAGTTTACGGCTAAGAAGTCTATCAGACATCTAATTTATCCTGGACACAAAAAGGTTATATTTTGGGACAACAATATTCTTGCATCTCCGTACTGGAGAGGCATATTCGATGAGCTTGAAGAACTAAATTTTGAAGTCGATTTCAATCAGGGGCTTGATGCTAGATTAATAAATGAAGATGTAGCCTTGAGGCTTACAAAGCTTAGGTTGCCCATTCTGAGACTCGCTTATGATAGTAATAGAATTAAAAGACCTCTTGAAAAAGCAATTAACCTTTTGAAAAGTGTTGGGATAAGGGGGAGAAACATACTTGTATATTGCTTATATAATCACCTCGATTCCCCAGAGGATTTCTTAAACCGCATAATAGATCTCATGGAGTGGAAAGTTGTGGCATATCCCATGAGATATGAGCCGCTTATACCCCGCCCTAAAAACACATATACATCGCCCAATTGGACTATTGAGCAGCTAGAAATGGTGGCGGATGCAAGAAGGGTTATAGGCTATGGGGGCGCTTTTCCACCCTATGAGGGGCTAAAGAAGAAAATATTAAATGCAAAAAGTTTCGAAAAAGCATTTGAACTAAGGCCATCTTCATCTTAGCAATAAATAACAAAATCCAGTTTCTCGATTACGCTTTTAAATATTTGAAAATTTGGCCGATTGGAATAAAATAACTAATAAATTGCACGAAATCATGCGTCTTCGACATTATTCGCCAGGATGAAGGAAAAGAGCGCGTTAACTAACTTTACGGCATCAAGCGTAAACGATGGTTGTCCCCGGCATTGTTGCGGTCTTTTCCGAATTCAGAGAAATTCGGCATGTCCAGTTTGGGATACGAAATTACTTTTTTGCGTTGCGCTGCTTTGCCTCTCAATAAGCTCGGAATCGATCCCCGCCATCGCGAAAAGAATATAAACACAGTCGCGGATCGAGTCAAGAACAAGGAAAACGGTTTCTCGGCCGCTCTTCTTGTACCGCCGGTAAATCCCCCCAGGCGGGCTACTTTTTTATTTTCAGGATGCTCGTGCCCGCGATTTCAAACGAGCCGCCGGGATAATCGACTTTCTTGGAAACGGGACTCATGTTCAGGGCCAAGACGCCGTCCTCTGTTTCAACGAGAAAAACGTCTGGCGCGGTGAGATTCAGGCTGAGGGGAACTTTTTTCAACACGCCTTCGCTGATACAATCCTGGATGCCGTCTTTCAAAAAACGCATGGGCAGGTGGTGACTGACCATCCAGCTCTCTTCCTCCGGCCTCAGGTCCATGGGACCGAAATACGCATAAACCCGGCCTTTGCCCAAACGACGCTTCCAGGCGACCTTGCCCTTTGGAGCATAGCGCATGGACAGGAGCGGTTCCGCGTCCGCGGATAACGCGGTGAAAGCCCGCGTCACAAAAACCGATTCGAGCGAAGCAATCGAGGGAAGGCTCTTCGGCGCGTCAACGGCCAATTCCGTGATTCCCTGGATCTCGTCCGAGTCCACAGTCAAGCCAGCCAGATGGTGAAAGGGCCGCGGGTCGCCGTCCCAATCCGCGGGCTGGCAGTTCAAAATGAAGAGGACTCCGCCGTTTTCGATCCACGTTTGAATGGAAGTAAGCGTCCGGCTCTCCAGGATATTCGTTCCGGCCAAAACCAATATGGCTTTTTGTTCGAGGGCTCCTTCCCGGACGAGGCGGTCGTCCAGAAAATCATAATCGACAAAGCGGCGGATATCGGCAGCCAGGTCGCCGAACGACTCACGCTCGCGAAATGCCTCTCTGGATGTCGGTGTCGGGAAGAACAATCCAACGTCGATCACGGGCTTCGTCGTCTTCTGCAACTCCCCATAAGAGATATGATGGCGCCCGCCTTCCCCGATCACCGGCTTCCCTTCTTTGAGGGAGATCAATTCGGGCGTATGGTATAAAAACAACTGACGCGCGCCGGACGTAACGGCGTTAAAAAGCCGCCCCAGCATTCCAACAGGAGTCACGGCCGAGGCAGGCTCATGCCCAAAATAAGCGCCGTAAAACCGGCAGGCCGACCCAACCAGCCGAGTCAGCCGGACATTGTGGGGGAAAGAACTGGACTCGTTGGTGATGCGGATTCCGCCGTTGTATTTGGCCGCCGTCCTCGCTTGGGCGCTGAAATCCGAGCCGTGCTCGGGTGACATATCGCCGCCCGTGCATAAATAGATCTCGGTGTTCGGAAAGTATTCGCGGGCGGCCGACATCCAGAAGTCGGCATGGGCCGTCATGGAATCGCGGTACCAGCGAAGGAACTCCAGCCAAGCGCGCTCGGAGGCGGCTGTTTCTGGACGAAAGGGCGCGACTTTATCAAATGTCGTGTATTTGCTTTTCCAGGCGGTGTTCAGGGCCTGAAGATCACCCTTATAGAGTTCTTTGACCGTTCTGCGGAAATCCGCGGCGGCCAGCGCATCGCCGCACCAGAAACCTCCATGGGAATGATATTCACCGGGCCAGTTCCCCAACACGGAAAAAATGGCCTCGCCATAATCGCCGGAAATCCCTATGTTGATGGACTCGAGCACTTCCATCGGCATATAGTGCTCGGCGAATTTTCGCAGATACTCGCGGACATAATCGCGAAGGCGTGGGCTCCAGATGGAGGGGATGGCGCTGTCGCGGCCGTGCTCCAGGCAGCGCAGCATGACCATTTGTGGGTCGTGGCGCACGAATTCCGGCGTGACGTACCAGGGACCGGCAATAATGAACGGGACCCACTTGATTCCATGTTTCTTGAACAGGGCCGCGTCCGCGTCATACTCGGACCAGTCCAGCGTTCCGCGCTCCTTTTCGACTTTGTTCCAATATATGTATGTTTGGATGCTCGTCACGCCCATTTGTTTGAGAAGTTCGAGCCGCTCATCGGCATCTTTATCCGTATGGCTGATGGTGCAGACCGTGACCTCCATGGGTTGAGACGCGGGTTGAGAGAAGGCGGGGCTTGAAGGCATCAGCATAAAAGCCAGAAAAAGACACGGGATTGCCTTGAAAATAAAGTCAAAAATTCCCTCTCTCCCCCTTCTTTCAAAAGGGAATACGGGTGATTTTATTTTCATCATCTGACTCCAATTAATGTCACCGATGATTGATTTGTGTGCTTTATGATTCTCGCTCATGATTTTTGCGCCTCCTGAAACAAATGATTGACGGCGGACTTAAGAGCCAACTTGGCCAAGAGATATGATCTGCGATGAAGGAGCATGATTTGCGTTAATCTTAGTTTTAAGAAACGCGGGCTGTCAAGCAAGCGGGCCGCTGAACGCCTGCCCCGGATCGCCTCGATAGGCTGATAGAATCTGTTTGAAAAAAAGAACGGGCTCTGGTAGGTTAAAAGGAACAATGCGGACACAAACCTGGGTCTGTTTGGCGCTTTTGGTGTTGGCAGCCACAGTAACCGCCTGCAGAGTCGATCACCCGACTCAGCCTTTGACCAAGATCGTGGAGCTCCATAGCAATGAAGCCGAGCTCTATCCACAGCGGGAAGACGTGGCGATCGAATCTTTGGAGAGAACACCGACAGGCATCGGTGTGAGTTTGAAATTCCGCTCAGACCTCGAAGATTTCAGATATCTTCAATATTCGATCAACGGGACCGACAATCAAAAATCAGAATCAGGAATCCTGACCATCACGTTCGAGGACAATCACAAGCCGGAATCCCAAAGAACTGCACTCCGCATCCACGCCGTGGCCGCCTCGGGAAAAACGTCCAAAGACTATGAACTGATCATCGGCTATTTCCCCAAAGAGCTCTATGCAAAAAGCGGCCAGACAGCACCCGGATATGTCATCGTCCAAAAATCGGACATTCCCTTCGTTTCCAGCCGTGTGGAAGACTGGATCGTCGATAGGCCCGACGAGAAAGACAAAGAGTTTGCCGAAAAGACCTGGGGCTCGGTCGTTCAGAATCTTGCCTCGCCGCGTGAAAAAGCTCGGGCGTTAGCCCGCTCACTTCTGGAATCGCTCAATCCTCATCGCGGCATCCCTTCCGACCAAATGAAAACGACGCCTTTTGAGCAATACCGGCGGGCCGTCGCCGGCCTCGATCATGTCTGGTGCGGAAACCTGGCCGAGATTTTTGTCCGCGCGGCCAATTCGCTCGGCATTCCGGCCCGCATGATCGAGATGCACAGAATCTGGTCCCAGGGGAAAAATTTCGAACTGCGAACGGCGGAAGGCCATGCGACAACAGAGGTTTTTGATGAACAATTGAACAGGTGGGTCTGGATCGACCTCACTTTCGGCATGCTGGGGATGGAGCTCGAAGGATACGGGTTGATTCAGATGGCCGAACTCCACCGCTCGCTCAACGACCCGGAGAAAATCAAATTGCTCTACGGTATCGAATATGACGCCGCCACGAAAACCGAGAAAAAGGTGAATATCCCTGCCAGCGATCAGAAGAATTCGCTCTTGAACTTCTTCAAAAAGGACCAGACGTTCAGGTATACGCGGCGCATTCATTAAAGACCTTCGTGGATGTCTTCCTGACGATTTCTGAGGAAGATGAGCGCCTCTCTCGGTCTAAAAATCTGCAAAAAAACCCTTGACTCTGACGTTACGTTATAGTTTACAATGGGCGCTCTAGGCGAACAATGAAGAAACAGCTTTATGTCAAAGAATTCGCCGGACTGACTAAGGTCACCGTGCGGACGCTCCATTACTACGACCAGATCGGCCTGCTGCATGCCAGCGGCCGTACAGACAGCGGCTATCGTCTTTACACGGAGAACGACCTGCTGAAGCTACAGCAGATCATGACCCTGAAATTCATGGGGTTTTCCTTAATGCAGATCAAAAACATCCTGGCCCGGCCGCAATATGCCGTTCAGAAATCACTGCAGATTCAAATCCAGGCAGTCGAGGAAGAAATAGCCCGCCTTCGCAAAGCGTCCAAAGCCCTTCGTCAGGCAGTTCAAGTGCTCGATGCGGAAGGCCGGATTCATTGGAAAAAAATCCTAAAAATCATGGAGGTTATTCAAATGAGCGAAGAGATCAAAAAAAATTGGGCTCGAAAATTTTTCACGGAGGCAGAATTGAAGGAATTCGAGGAGATCGGCAAGAAGTATACGCCCGCGCAGATGCAGGACTACCAGAACAAATGGACCGAGCTCATCGCCGAGGTCCAGAAGAATATCCAAGCGGACCCGTCGAGCGAAGTCGCCCAATCGCTGGCCGACCGATGGAAAGTCTTGCTCGACCAGGGCTACGGCGGTCACCCGCAGCTTCTCCAGAAGATCGGTCAGGCCAATCGGGCTTCCTTCAAGACAAACGAATGGCCAACGCCGGATGGAAAAGCGCCCTTCAGCCCGGAGATCTGGGACTTCATCCAAAAGGCCGTGGAGGCGCGAAAACAAAAGGAGTCTGCCAGATGAAACAGCGAACAAGTGTTGTCCTGGGCATCATCTTCGTTGCCTTTATCGGCTCGCTTCCGGCGGTGGGCTCTGCGGATGGCAACCGCCGCGTCCCCACGATCGACGACCTCCTCCTGGTCAAGTCTGCGGGCGGGGCCACGATCTCGCCTGACGGCAAGTGGGTCGCCTACACCGTCGCGGAAACGGATTTCAAGCAGGATGCCTATGTCACCCAAATCTGGCTGGCCGACGGGGCGAGTGGAAGCTCATTCCAGCTGACACGGGGCGAGAAATCCTCCTCAGGCCCGGATTGGTCGCCGGAAAGCAAATGGTTGGCTTTCACGAGCAGCCGCATCGGCGATAAAAACCAGATTTTCCTGATCAACCCTGCCGGTGGTGAAGCCATCCAGCTCACAAAATCCGAAACCGGAGTTTCAGGATTTGAATGGTCGCCCGACGGCAAGATCATCGCCTACGCGGCGTCGGACCCAGTTTCGAAAGCCATGAAAGACCGCAAGGACTATCTGGGCGATTACGAAGTCGTCCGCCGCGAGTATAATCACACCCACCTCTGGACGTTCAATGTCGCCGACGCTTTGAAAGAGCCGCAAGCCGGCCGGCAGCGGACAAAAGGAAAAGACTTTACTGTCGGCTCTTTTTCCTGGTCGCCCGATGGGAACAAGATCGCCTTCAGCGCAACCATCAATCCCGACCTCATCAACGGCGCGACATCGGACATCTTTGTGCTGAACCTGGCCGATGATTCGGTCAAAAAGATCGTTGCCCAGCCGGGGCCCGACTCCTCGCCTCAGTGGTCCCCGGACGGCAAACAGATCCTTTTTTCCACCTACATGGGCGACCCGAAATATTATGCCAACGACAGCCGCCTGGCCCTTGTCCCGGCGGACGGAGGGCCGATTCGCTCTCTCACGGACAGCTTCGATGAAAACCCGGGCTTTGTCGCCTGGACAAACGACGGCATCTATTTTTCGGCCCTTCAAAAAACAGCCTCTTATCTTTTCCGGCTCGACCCTGCCATGTTGAAGATCACGCGAATCACGAGTCCGGACAGCTTGATGGCAGGCTCTTTCTCGTTCACGCGGGACGGAAAGCGGATGGCCTTCAGCGCCGCCTCCCCGACCTCGCTCAACGAAATTTGCGTCTCGGACTTTCCCTTCGCGCCCCGCCCGTTGACAAAAATGACGGACCAAGCGAACGCGCTTCTCCTGGGAAAGCGGGAAGTCATATCCTGGAAGAGCCAGGACGGGACGGAGATCGAGGGCGTTTTGATCAAGCCGGCGGACTTCGACCCGTCCAAGAAATATGCCCTGCTGTGTATTATCCATGGTGGGCCGACCGGCGTTGATCGTCCGGCGCTTCTTTCTCCCGATGCGCGCTCTTATCCTTCGGATATTTGGGCGGCGCGCGGCGCCCTGATTCTCAAAATCAATTACCGCGGCAGTGCGGGATATGGCGAGAAGTTCCGCAAGCTCAACTACCGGAACCTCGGCGTCGGCGACGCCTGGGATGTAATTTCGGGAGTGGATTATTTAATTAAAAAGGGCTGGGTGGACGCAAACCGGGTCGGCTGCATGGGCTGGAGCCAGGGCGGGTATATCTCCGCGTTTTTGACGACATCCTCGGACCGCTTCAAAGCGATTTCCGTCGGGGCCGGAATTTCCGACTGGGCCACCTACTACTACAACACCGATATTACGCCCTTCACGATCAACTACCTGGGCGACAATCCCGTCAACGACCCTCTGATCTATCAGAAGACATCCCCCATGTCCTATATCAAGAAGGCCAAGACGCCGACCCTGATCCAGCACGGCGAGCTGGACAGACGCGTTCCCATACCGAATGCCTATGAGCTGCGGCAGGGCCTCGAGGATCGGGGCGTTCCGGTCGAGATGATTGTCTATAAGGGCTATGGACACGGCATCACCAAGCCCAAGTCCATGCGCGCCGTGATGGAGCACAACCTGGCCTGGTTCAACCACTATATTTTCGGCGACCCAAAACCAAATTTGACGGCGCCGGCCGTTCCGGCGGGCACAGATAAGGAAACGAAGTAGAGCGGCACTCGCTTCCGATTAAAATATCAACGGGTTCTACCGGACACTCTTTCTATGGAGCATTTGACGATGAATTCATGGAGGGATGCTCCTTGGAGGGGTAGCAGGGCGGGCGGGTATTCCCGCCGCCCGTTGGAGGGGGACCCTGTCAAAGGGTCCTCCTCCAAGAGTGTCTGGGCAGCATCCGTGCCGCCCGTCTTCGGCCTTTTTCCGTTGACGGTGGCATTTCTAAAAGTGTGTTATATAATAACGTGAGAATATCTCGCTACGGCTGCCCATGAAAGAGCCAAGAATTAAAGCCGTTTTCCTGTCCATTGTTGTTCCCGCTTACAACGAGGAACGGCGGATCGGCAAGACCCTCCAGAAAATCCGCGATTATCTCGCCAGCCAGAGTTATGCCGCTGAAATCATCGTCGTCAACGACGGAAGCACGGACCGGACCGCCGAAAAGGCCGCGGAAACGCTCCGGGGAATGGATCAGGTCCATATCCTCAGGCGCTGCGACAATCGAGGCAAAGGTTGTTCCGTCAGGGAAGGCATTTTTCAGGCAAAAGGGGAATTGGTGTTGTTTTCCGATGCAGACCTGTCTACGCCTATCGAAGAGCTGGAAAAATTTTTGCCGTGGATCGACCAGGGTTTCAACGTCGTCATCGGCTCCAGGGCCCTGCCCGAGTCCGACATCCAAGTCCGCCAGAATTTTTTTCGCGAGCTCATGGGCAAAACGTTCAACGTGTTTGTCCGCCTTTTCCTTATGAAGGACATCCCGGATACGCAATGCGGCTTCAAGCTGTTCCGCGGGGATGTCGCGCGAAAGATCTTCCCGTTCGTCAAGACAAGAGGCTTCAGCTTTGATGTCGAAGCGCTTTATCTCTGCCGCCGGTCGGGCTGCAGAATCAAGCAGATCCCTATCTGTTGGCAGAACTCACCACCGAGTAAAGTCCGGATTTTGGCAAGCTCGGTCCAAATGCTCCTGGAACTGGTCAAGATCAGGATCCGCCATAGAAAAAATGGCCGGATCAGCGGACAACGAGCTTTGTGAACGGAAAGACGTAGGCCTGGAGCAGGATGAGCAATCCCACCAGGGCGGCCAGGGCCAGGCTGTGGAAAAAAACATAGCGCAGGATCTCCCCTTCATGGCCGTACCACCTGGTGGCCGTGCTGGCCACGACGATGCTCTGGGCATCGATCATCTTGCCCATGACGCCGCCCGAGCTATTGGCCGAGGCCATCAGGACCGGACTGACGCCGATCTGTTCCGCCGAAATTTTCTGCAGGCTGCCGAAGAGAACGTTGGAAGACGTGTCCGAGCCTGTTAAGGCCACTCCCAGCCAGCCGAGCATCGTTCCGAAAAACGGATAAAGGACGCCCGTCCGAGCAAAGGCCAAGCCCATGGTTGCATCCAACCCTGAATAGCGGGTCAAATATCCCAGCGCGAGCATGGCACCCACGGTCAAGAGAGAAAACCGGACCCGCTTAAGCGTCCTCCACCAGGCAATCGCCATTTCGCGCGGCCTGAACCCCATGATCAAAGCCGAAATGAGGCTCGCTATAAAGATACCGGTCCCGGTGAAAGACAGCCAGTTAAAAGTATAAACGGCGGGCTCCGCCGTAGGCTTCAAAACGACCGGCGGCATCCGGTTGATCAGAATATCCACTCCGGGAACAGAAGTCTTGAACACCGATATGCCGTCGAGGAAAACCTTGACCTGGGGAATGCCCCAAATGAAAACGAGAACACTGAGAACGAGCCATGGGGTCCATGCTCTGACCACTCGTGCCCGGCCATAGCCTGGCGCCTTGCGGGCCTCTCTCCCCTCTTCGGAACCGTTCAGTCCCCAGATCCTCCTCGGATGCCAGATGCGGAGGAAGGCGATAAGCGCGCAGATCGAAATGACCGCGGCGATGACATCCACAAGCCAGGGGCCATGGAAGTTTGAGACTAGAAATTGGGGGATGGCAAAGAAAGCCCCGGCCACTAGCAGCGCCGGCCAAACTTCGAGCATGCCGCCAAAGCCGGCAAACGCCCAGACCAGCCAGAAGGGCACGATGATCGAGAAAAAGGGCACCTGCCTGCCGACCATGGCACTCAGGTCGCGAATGTCCAAACCGGTGACTCCCGCGAGAGCGATAATAGGAGTGCCGAGCGCGCCGAAAGCAACAGGTGCTGTATTTGCGATCAAGGAAAGCCCGGATGCGGCCAACGGGCCGAATCCCAGGCCGATCAGAATGGCCGCCGTCACTGCCACCGGCGTGCCGAAACCGGCCGCCCCTTCAAAGAAAGCGCCGAACGAGAAGGCGATCAAGAGAAGCTGCAGGCGTCGGTCCTGAGAAATGCCGGTCAGGCTTTCCTGGAGGACCTTGAAATATCCTTTCTCGTTGGCGAGCGTGTAGAGAAAGATCACGTTGAGGATGATCCAGCCGATGGGAAAAAGGCCATAGGCGGTCCCGTAGGCCGCCACGGCCAAGCTCTTGCCGGCCGGCATGCCGAAAATAAAAACGGCGACTAACAGCGCCGCCCCCAGGCCGAGCAAGGCCGCCCAATGCGCTTTGAGGCGGAAAAAAGCGAGGCTGCCGAGCAAAACAAATATCGGGAGCGCCGCCAGCAACGTCGAGAAGACCCAATAACCTACGGGATCGTAGACTTGATTCCAAGCCATCCTGAATCCTTTCGCTCATTATATTCAAGTTTGACAACGTCGGCATCTCTTTTTTCGCGTTTTCACCCGAAAGTTGACCCAGGCGGTGTTTCGTGATAAATGTAAGAAGGATTTTCGGTGAGAAAGTTAAAGCCGCCAACAAAAAAATCCTTTCTTCGAGGGAAACGGAATTCTCCTTCACTCCAAAAAAAGTTCAAAGAAAGCGAACAAAGACTCCAGACCCTTTTGAAGCATCTTCCCGTGGGCGTTTACCGGACGACGGCGGAGGGAAACCTGATCGAGGCCAACCCCGCCTTGGCCAACATGCTGGGCTACAAGCTCCCGGAACTTCTAAAAATCAACGTCAAAAAACTCTATGTCAAAAAAGAAGATCGGGCCGAACAGTTCCGCACGCTCGAAAAATCGAAAATTCGCTTCTCCGAATTCAAGCTCCGCCGAAAAAGCGGCGGCGCGATCTGGGGGCGTGATTACCCTCACGCGGTTTTCGGGCCCTCGGGAAAAATCGAGTATCTCGACGGGATCCTGATCGACATCACCCACCAAAAGAAAACAGAAGCGCAGCTGAATAAAGTGCTGCGAAAGCTGCAGACGCTGAATGAGGAACGCAAGGAGTTAATCTTCAAGCTGGAAGCGCATTCCATCACGGATGAACTTACGGGACTTTACAACCGTCGCGGATTTTTCACAATCGCCAGCGAGCACCTGCTGCGGGCCGCCCGGAATCAATCCCCCATGTACCTGCTCTATATTGATATGGACAATTTGAAGGACATCAACGACTCCTTGGGTCACCATATCGGGGACAGAGCGCTCGTCAAAATGGCGAGAATCCTGCGGAAGACGTTCCGCAGCACGGACGTGAAGGGCCGGATGGGTGGTGATGAGTTCGCCGTTTTCGCCTTTGACACCACGGAGGCGGGCGCCGAAGCGGCCATGAAACGGCTGGAAAAGAATATCGATGTTTTCAATGCCAAAGGGGAAGACTCGTTTCAATTGTCCTTCAGCTCGGGCATATCCAGCTATGATCCCGGCCATCCTTCCACGATCGAAGAACTCCTTGCCCGGGCCGACAAGCTGATGTACGAGCAGAAGCGCCTGAAGCAGACGTAGGCGAATTGACCGGGATTTTTCCCTATGGTATAAATATCTGTTCACGAAGATCAGCGGGCTAGGAGTTATTAAAAATTGCAGACAATGAGAGGGGCAAGCGTCTTTTCTTTATGACGGAACAATAAACCATGGCCAAACGAAAAAAGATCGGCGAAGTCCTGATGGAGGCCGGGCTGATCAGCCCCAGCCAGCTGGAAAATGCCCTCATCCTCCAGACGACAAAGGACAAGCCCCTCGGAAAAATCCTCACCGAGCTCGGTTATGTCAACGAAGACCAGGTGGCCGAAGCCATTTCCAGGCAGCTCGCCATCCCCCTCGTGGACTGCAACAATTACGAGCTCACCAAGGAGCTGCTGTCGCTCATTCCGAAAGAGATCGCCGAGCAGAAGGTCGTGCTGCCGGTCGAGCTGAGAGACAAAAAGCTCACCGTGGCCATGGCCTATCCTCTGGACTGGCAGACGGTGGATGACATCGCCTTCATCACCGGCCGGAGAATCCAGGTTGTCGTCGCCTCGGAAACCTGCATCCGGAATGCCGTCGAAAAGTATTACACGTCACCCGAAAACCTCCTGGACCTGATCCGGGAAATCCCCATCCGGGAAAAGGTCGAATTTTTCCGCGGACAGGAATCGGAAAAAATCGAAGAGGAAAATATCAACATCCAGACGGTGGACAAGTTGAGCGAGGCGCCCATCATCGTCAAGCTCGTGACCATGATCCTGGTCGATGCCGCCAAAGCCAGGGCCAGCGACATCCACATCGAGCCGGGCGAAAAGGACATCCAGGTCCGCTATCGGATCGACGGCGAGCTCAAGAACATGCTCAAATACCCCATCCATGTCCACGAGTCCGTGGTCACCCGGATCAAGGTCATCTCCGACCTGGATATCACCAACAAAAGGCTTCCCCAGGACGGGCGGACCTTGCTCCGGCTCGAGGGCAAGGACATCGACATCCGGATTTCCACTCTCCCCTCCGTGTACGGTGAGAAGGTCGTCCTCAGGCTGCTCGACCACACCACGGGGCTGGTCCCCCTCAGCAAGATGGGGATTCCCGAGCACACGCTCAAAACCCTGCTGTCCCTGATCAGCCAGCCGCAGGGCATGATCCTCGTCACGGGGCCGACGGGAAGCGGCAAGACCACGACGCTTTACGCGATCCTGCAGCAGTTGCAGTCCGAGACGAAAAATATCGTGACCATCGAAGACCCTGTGGAATACCGGGTCCACGGCACGACCCAGGTCGGCATCAACGAAGCTATCGGGTTGACGTTTCCCACCATCCTGCGCCACGTCCTCAGGCAGGACCCTGATACCATCCTGGTGGGCGAGATCCGGGACCTCGATACGGCCGAGATCGCCACGCGGGCGGCCCTGACGGGCCATCTTGTTTTAAGCACGGTCCATACCAATAATACAATCGCCACAATCACCAGGCTTATCGATATCGGGCTTGAACCTTATCTCGTGGCTTCGTCCATCACGGGCATCCTCGCCCAAAGGCTGATCCGGAGGATATGCGAGAACTGCAAGGTCGAGACGGAAACGCCGGAGATCATCCTGGAGTTGGAAGTCCCGAAGATCAAGAAGTTCCATAAAGGCCGCGGCTGCCGGGAATGCAAATACACCGGCTACAAGGGGCGCATCGGCGTCTATGAGTTTCTTGTCCTGAACCAGGAATTCAAGAGGCTGATCGCCAGAGGGTGCACAGAAGAAGATCTCTGGAACGCGGCCCGCAGCGCCGGCATGGTCACGCTCTTCGAAGATGCCTGGTCGAAGATCGGGGAAGGCATCAGCACCGTCGATGAAGTCATTTCCAAAATCCCCTACGAAAAGCCGTCAGCCCTAAAGGGATGGAAGCCGATCGCCGCTAAGGAATCGACCACGCATAAACATTAACTCTTTTCGCCTTCAAGTCGAATAAAGAGAGCGCGACGTTCTCACCAACAAAGGCTAACCTAAATTCCTTCCATTATTTATATAGGAATAGTATAATTTAAGCCTAGGAGTGACGCATGAGTTATCAGCCAATGATCGTCAGGCTCGTCGGCTTGGGTTTGATGATTGGCCTTATCGCCGCAGGAAGTCCGGCCGTTTTCTCCAGCACAGGCGGGCGAAATCCGCAATCCGTCCAGGCCGGAACGGGCAAGGAAGAAATCTTCTACAAGCCGCTGCCGGGGCCCGGGAAAAAATGCTGGATCCATGAGGAGATGTACTTCACCTATAAATTCAGCGAGAAACCCAAAATGGGGACGGTCATCCTGATTGTCCAGGTCTTCAATAAAAAGGGAGACCCGCTGACTCCTTTCACGATCAAAGGCCGCTCCGACATGCCCTCGATGAGGGGCGCCCACGACTCGGGCGACCAGGAGTTCAAGCTGAACAAGAAGGGCGATTATCTTCTGCCGGTCAATATCGTCATGCCGGGCGGCTGGGAAGTGCGGCTGACTTTTCTCAAGGACGGGAAGCCAGTCTTCTACGGCAGCCTGACCTTCAATGTTTAAAAAAACCATCGCCTGGACTCTTTTCATCCTAGCTGTGCTGCCCTGCCTCGCTTTCTCTTCCAGTTATCTGCTTTTTCTCGAAGCGCAGGGGATCGCCGGCTATTCCACGGCAGCGAAAAAAGCCGTCTATTTTTCTATGAGCCAGATGGAGGCCATGCAAAAGCCCAGCCTCGGCTTTGATTACGTGCAGAGGTTTTCCGGGGCATCCGGCGATTTTGCCGTCCTGGCCGTCCAGGCCCGTCTGGCCATCAATGCCGACGGAGATAAAACCCTTGAACCCCAGCTCTATAACGCCTATCTCAAGATCAAGACGCGGTCGGTCGATATCTGGATCGGGCACAACCGGCCGAAATTCGGCTTGGCTTCTTCCCTCGACACCCATGCCCAGCTGTTGCAGTCCCTGTCCATGAACGGCTTGGGCTTCGACCGCGATTGGGGGGTCGGTGTCGAGGGCGATTACGCCGAGGGAAATGCAGGGATATCCCTCACGACCGGATCGGGCATGCCTCTTTATTTTAAAGGGAATTTTTTCCTATCAGGGAGATATTCAAGAGGCATCCTCAACCAGGACAATTATAATATCGGAATCTCTATCGGCTACGGAAGGATCCTGGATGTCTTGGGGTATCACTTAATTTCCGAGACGCCCATGGAATTCGCCGGGGCAGGCCTTGATTTCACCTGGCTCAGGAACAACCTTGAACACCGCGTCGAATTTATGGCCGGAAGTTTGGACGACCAAGGCGTTTTCGCCATTTTTTGGAGGACGGGAATGGGCTTGCTCGAGGAGGGCCGGCTGAAGCTCGAAGCCCAGCCGGTCATCGTGTTCGCTCGCAAAAAGACTCAATTTCAGCTGTCCGTGGGGGCGAGCTATCTGGCGACCCCGGATTGGACCCTGCGGGCCATGATCCAGTATGACCGGGACATGAAAGACGTTCGCTTTGTCATCCAGGCTTATTTTTATAAAGGAATCAGGTTCTAAGTGTTTCAACGAAAAGGACAGTGCGGGTCCTGTCACCGACCAGCCCATCCGCCCTCGCTCTTCACCCTGACGAGGGTCCCATTCGCTTCGGGCGTCTGGGCCCCCTGGTCGGCGCCACCCGCTCTTTTTTTTATGGAGTCGGCATGAGATATTTTCTGACCATCTTTCTAATTCTTTCAGTAGCGGCATTGCCGCTGTTCCCGGCCGTCGGCTGCGACCTCAATGACCCGGACCGCGACGTGAAGCGCCTCTTCCCCGAATCGACGGGGTACAAAACCATCTATGTCTCGGTGGCCCAGAAAGGCGGCCAAGAGCTCCTGCGCAAGATCGAGGAACGGCTCGGGGACAAGTTCAAGGGCCTTTATGAAACCGCGGATGTCCCCTACGCCATGTACCAGATCTTCAAAGGCAAGGAGCTTATCGGCTACATCCACGGCGTCAACCAGAAAGGCCAATTCGGGGGCATCCAGGTCTTTCTGGCGCTGGACCTCCAAGGAAACATCCGAGCTTTTTATTTTCAGAAGCTGACCAATCAATACGCCAAGCTGCTCCGCAACCCGTCCTTCGGCCAGCAGTTCGTCGGGCTCAACCTGAAGGATTTTTCGAATTACGACGTGGTCACGGGACAGGTGAAAGGCGAAAGCCGTGTCGCCGCCATCAAGAACCCGGCGCCTGAGGCCGAGTCCGATTTTCGGGCCGCCCTGCGCGCCACCAAGAAAAACCTAATTCTGTGTGACGAATTTCTTATTCAAAGGAGTCGCAATGGCGAAAAAAATTAATATCTATCAGGTTGCCTATAAAAACCTGCTCCGCAAAAAAACACGGAGCGCGCTGACCATCCTGGGCATCGGACTATCGGCCTGGGTGCTGGTCAGCCTGCTTGGTTTTAACAAAGGCTACGAATCGGCCCTGAACAAGGACATCGACAATATGGGCTTCCAGGTCCTGGTGACTGCCAAAGGCTGCCCTTACGAGGCCGCAACGCTGATGCTCAAGGGCGGCACGGGGCTCCGCTATATGAAAGAGGCGGTTCTCGCGGATATCCTCAAGCATCCCGAGGTGGAGCAGGTCACGCCCCAGCTCATGGCCGCGGTCTTTGACCCGAACAGGGGTGAAAGCGGCGGCATCAATGCCTACCTCGGCGTCAACCCGGTCACCTTTCCCGCGATGAAGTCCTACATAAAATTCAAGCAGGGCGCCTGGTTCACCGACCCCAGCGCCATGGAGGCCGTCGTCGGTTTTGAGGCGGCCGAGCTTGAGCAGCGCGAGGTCGGCGACAAGCTCCTTATTCCAGAAAAGAATATCGAGCTCAAGGTCGTCGGCATCCTGTCCCGGTCCGGGACTGCGGATGACGGCACGATCTTCGTCCCCCTCCGGACCGTCCAGAAGATCTTCGGGAAGGAGGGCCTGATCACGGCGGCGGGCATCAAAGTGAACAAAAACGCCAACATGACCGAGCTCGAAAACAAGCTCTATGACCTGCCCGACGTTCAGGTGGTGTCCATGGCCCAGGTCAAGACAACGATCATGAGTTTGGTCTCCACGGCCAAGGTCATGGTCTTCTCGATCGCCCTGATCGCCATCCTCATCGCCATGCTGGGCGTCATCAACACCATCCTCATGTCCGTCTTCGAGCGGTTTCAGGAGATCGGTATTATCAAAAGCATGGGCGCCATGCCCTGGGATGTGTTCCGCATGATCTGGACCGAGACGGTCATCCTCTGCTTGCTCGGGGGAGCCATTGGAATCGCGTTTTCTTTTGCCCTGTCCAAGATCACCGACATCCTCATCCGCCGTCTTCTCCCCTACACGCCGACCGGGAGCTTGGTCATCATCAACTCGCAGTTAGGCCTGCTGACGCTGGGCGTTGTGGTCGCCATCGGCCTGGTCAGCGGAGTGTACCCGGCCTGGAGGGCCGCGCGAGTCAGACCGCTCGAATCCATCCGCAGCGAAGGAGACTGACATGGCAGGCAATAAGATCGCCCTTGAAGCCCATCACCTGAAAAAAATTTACAAGCGCGGCAGCGAAGACATCGTGGCCATCGATGACGTCTCCCTGAATATCAACAAAGGGGAATTTGTTTCTTTTATCGGCCCCTCGGGATCTGGAAAGACGACCTTGATCAATATCCTGGGCTGCCTGGATAACGCAACCGCCGGAAGTCTTAAGATCGGCGGAGAAACGGTATTTGCGGAAAACTGCAGCCTCTCAGAAAGCGATTTGACCAAGATCCGTCGCCGCGTATTCGGCTACATTTTTCAAAAATTTTACCTGGTCCCCACTCTGACGGTCTACGAAAATGTGCTCCTCCCGTTCGCCTTTTTCCGGAAGCCGGAGGCGAATGCCGACCCTATGGAGATTTTGACGTTTCTCGGGCTGGACAAGAGGATTCATCACCGGCCGTCAGAGCTTTCGGGTGGAGAAATGCAAAGGGTAGCCATCGCCCGAGCGCTGGTCAATAAGCCGGAAATCCTGCTGGCCGACGAGCCGACGGGAAACTTGGATACCAAGCGGAGCGGGGAGATCGGAGAGGTCCTGAAGACACTCAACCAGAAAGAAGGCCTGACCGTCCTGCTCGTCACGCACAACCCGGTTCTGGCCAAGATCGCCGACCGGACGATCGCCCTCCGTGACGGCCGGATTGACGGCTAAACTCTCGGGGTCAAAGCTACTCATTACGCACAATTCTCCAGGGAAGACTGCGTAATGAGTAGCTTTGACCCCGGTCTTTCCGTTTGCTGGGCGAAGAGCGCCGATTATCCAATAGAAAAAGATCAAAATTTGCGTGGGCCGTGGCCGGCTTAGGATTTTCCTTTGACGATATCGACAAGGGCCTGGATGGCGGCCGGATCGTCTATATCCCCCAGAAAACTAATGGCCGCTTTCCGGACTTGGATATTCCCGTGGGTCTTGGCGACCCGGATGAGATAAGGAAGGCCTTCCTTCGAGGGGAGTTCGGCAAGGGCATCGACGGCCTGGATCTGAACTTCGGTGTCTGCATCGTGAAAGACAATGAGGCCTAGAGTGCTGACGGCCTTTTTTGTCGCTTTCTCGGCAAGCCCCTGGACGGCTTCCATCCGGATTTTTTTCTCCGGATAATTGCGGGCGAAATCAATCAGTGCCTCGAGGGCCGCGGGCAGCTCCATCTCCGTCAATCCCCAGACGGCATTTTTCCGCACTTCGAGCGAGACATCCGTTCGTATGGTCCTGCGCAAGACCTCCAAGGCCCGGCCATCATTCTGTTCCCCCAAAAAAGAAGCGGCATCTGCACGGATGGAGTCGGCATCGCGGCCTTTCAGGATCCGTTCCAGGAAAGGGATAACCAGGTCTGCGTTTCGATGAAGCGCAACAGCCTGCAGAAGGCCCGCCCGAGCTTTTTCGGCCGTCGATTTATCATAATAGTCTATAAGCAACGAAATGCTGTCCTTATCTTCCGCCGCCCCAAGCCAGATCAAGGGCAGACCTTGGAGCGAAGCGGAGAGCGAAAGATTGTTGATCGTGACCGAGCCCGGTTCCCGCGTTCCCGTCGAAGCAAATTTCATCAGAATCGCGATATCCTTGAGGACGGTTCGTTCGGGCTTTCCCCGCTCAGCGGAGAGCAGGGCTTGGTGCGCCGCATCTTTGACCGCCTGCTCTCCCGAAATCTTTTTTTCTGAGGCTGTCTTCCTTCCATAGATCAGCTCTTCGAGAGCGATGTTTCGGCCGGACGGCCCGCAAAAATAGGAGCCTATAAAGGAGTGCTCGCCCATCAATCTCTGGATGCTGAACCCGACCCAGAATCCTTTTCCCAGTCCATCCTTCCTGGCTTGTTGAAGGGCCCAGTCGAAGCGTCCGGCCAAAAGACTATTCGGTTGCGGATGATGAATCACCTGGGCAGCAACAAAGCGCGCGGCCGATCCAAAAGACGGGCTAAATGCCAAGAGAAGACATAGGACCTTCCTTATCATTGAGCCGGCCATAGCTCCTTCCTCAGCGATCTTCCCCGCTCTCGCCCTTTTTTTTCAGGATTTCCATAAGGGCCTCCCGTGCCTTGGGCGTCCCGATTTCGCCCAGCGCCGCAACGGCCGCGGTCCTGACCCGGATCTCGGCGTCGGTCTTGGCTGTGTCGAGAAGGATCGGAACCGCCTCGTCGTTTTTCAACTCGCCCAAAGCCTGGACGAGATCTTCTCTCATCTCTGGGTCTTTCTCCTCTTTCAAGAGTTGGCCCAGGATTTTTATCGTGGGGCTTCCTTTCCGTTCGGCAATAGAAGACAAAGCCGCTTTCCGAACATCGCGAAATTTAGCTTTCCGCATGATATCTAAGAAAATATCGACCCGCCCAACTTTTACGACATCGGACAAGGCCTCCACGGCTGTAACCGCCAACTCCTCGTTCTGACCGGCCACGGCGGTTGAGACAAGGATGCTCTGAGCTTCCAACCCTCCGAATTCTCCAATGGCGAAAAGGGCCGCTTCCTGAACCTCACGGTCTTTTGCCGACGACAGGATTTCCTTCAGGATGCCGAGAGCATCTTTAGTCTTTACTTCAGCGATACGATTCGTCGCGGTCCGGCGGAGCTCAAGGTCGGGATCGCTCAAGGCCAGGCTGCGGAGGAGGGGAAGAGAAGAAACGTCTTTGCGGTCGGACAGAATGTCGATGGCACTTTCTTTGATCCCCGAAGACTTGGATTGCTTCAGGATCTCTTGCAGGGCGGACGCGGCCTCCGGAGCCTTGATCTCGCCCAGGCTGGACACGGCTGTTCGAGCCAACTCCTGGTTCGCCTCGCTGAGTGCGATCTGTTTCAGAAAAGGGATCAGCCCGGGATCATTCATCTCTCCCAGCGCTTCAAGGGCCGATCGTCGAACTTCCAGGCTCGGCTCTTTTTGGACAATCTCCTTGAGGATGCGAACCGATTCCGGAGACTTTTTATCGGCAATGGCTTCCAAGGCTTCACGGCGGACTGTCAGGGAGGGGTCCTTGCGGACGATCTCGGCCAATTTCTGGAACGCCTTAGCGGACTCGAAGTCCCCCAGAAGGCCGGCGATTCTGGACCGGAGTTTGGAGCTTTTGCTCTGGTCATAAAGGTCGATCAAAGATTGAAGGGCGTTTTCACCACCGCTGTCTCGAAGAGCATAAAGCGCCGCCAGGGTCACCTCGTCATTGGACGACTTCTCCATGGATTTGATGATCGCTCCATACTCCGGCTTGCCCGACTCCGCCAGTTCGCGGCCGAGCTGGATCATGTTCGACCGGGCTTCTTCGGCCCATTCGCTCGATGGATAGGCTTTGATGAATTCTTGATAGCATTTAAACGCCTGTTCCGGAGAATCTTCGGATTTCTCCATGACATAGCATTTCCAGAAACGGGCATCGACGGCCCAGGAACTCTTCGGATAATTCTGGATAAACCCATCCAGGGCTTTGGCGGCCTCGGTCCATTTTTCTTCCAGGACAAGGAGGTAGGCCGCCTGATATTTCTTGGCGTCTTCGGTCTGTTCCTCGCTGCCGGCATTAGGCTGGACGAGCGGGCGGAGCCCGGCCCATCCAGTGGCCAGCATGAGGCCGAGGCAAATGATGAGTCCGATTATCATCTTTGTTCGTTTCATTAGGATTCTCCTTTGTTTATATTTTAGAAGCCGTTTCGGCGGGTGGATCCGACTTCCGGGCGGGAGGCTCCGGAACACGGCTCTTCTTCTCAGCCCGGCGCATTTCACTCAAGCTGATTTTAAACAACACGTCCTTGTTTTCGGCACCCGCTTTGATGATCTCCACAGTGGGAAGGTCATATTCAGACTTGAGGTTGGCGATCTGCATCAAGATGACTTCAAGATCGCCGACGAGCTTCTCGAGCTGCCGTTCCTTGGCGTTTTTGAGCTCGCCTTTCAACGCCGACGCCTCTTTGACCAGCTCGTTGGAAACTTCTTTTTGACGGGGAAGGTTAAGCCCGCAGACATCTTTTTTTTGGGGGTCAAAATTGACCAGGGCGAGGAGGATGACTTTGGAACGCTCCAGGTACCTGGAGGTTCTAAAGTTTAAATCTCCCGTGGTAGACGCTGGAAGGACCGCAGGGGCGCCGGCCGGGATTTGACGGACGACATTTATGGGTCGGCTGAAGAACAGGCGGCCGATTAAAATACCCGCCGCCAAAATTGCGACGGCGCCGGCCGCTCCATAGGCCCAGCGGGGAAAGAAGCCGAGCCGGAACCTCGGCTTTTTTTGGGCTTCTGCCGGCGAGGACTCCGAAAGGCCGTCCTTCCTCATCCTCTGCTCGAGCTTGTCCCAATATCCGTCCCAGAAATCCTGGCCGGGATCGGGCGTCACTTTTTTGCTCATCGTCCTGAGCGTCTCGGCCATCTTTTCGTATTCCTCCGAGCACTCGCGGCATGAAGCCAAATGGCTCTTTAAAGACTCTTTCCTGTCCATGTCCAGCTCCCCGTAGAGTGATTCCAAGAAAAGGCTTTTCATTTTTCGGCATTCAGCCATGGTCAGCCTCCAGGTTCAAACGGAGTTTGGGAGACGCCCAGCTCCTTCTGAATTTTTTTGATCGAGCGAAAGAGATAGCTCTTCACGGACCCAAGAGAGATCCCCAGAGCTCCGGCAATTTCTTTCAGGTTGAGGTCTTGATAATGGCGAAGAACAAAGACAGCCTTTTCCCTTTCCGAAATGCGAGCTAGGGCGTTCTCAATCTTCTTCTGCATCAAGGCCATCTCGGCCTCTTTCTGAGGCTCCCCGGATCGGGACGAAGCATGCCGGATGCCGTCATCCGCGAAGCGGCCGGGTACGGCTTCCGGGTTTTCCGCGGGGAAAAAGTGCCTTTTCCGGAGATGATCAATCGCGGTATTCACAACGACACGATAAAGCCAAGAGTTGAGGCCAGCATCCCTATCGAAAGTTCCGATGGACTTATAGACCTTCATGAATACCACCTGAGAGACATCCTCGGCATCCGTATGATTTCTGGTGAATTGAAAGGCCAGACCGTAGACTCTCTTTTTATAGGTTTCGACAAACTCCCGGAACGCTCCTGTTTCGCCCCTGATAAGGCGTTCCGCAAGGAGTTTTTCGTCATCACGGCTCATTATATCTCCAGAATAAAGACGCGGCATCCGGCTTGTTGGTTGGCAAAATTTCCATAATGGGGTCAAACCTACTCGTTACGCATTCTCCCCTGGAGAATTGTGCGTAATGAGTAGGTTTGACCCCGGGTGTTTTCTTAGCCGATTTTTGTCCGCGTAATTTTGGCCACCAGGTTAGAAGTGGGATCGGGGCAGCGGATGAACTCCGTGGTTACGCCATTGGGATCGATGACCTTCTGGTAGGGCGTATTTTCGTACTTCCAGGGCAAAATCACCCCTTGCCCGAGGAGGATGAGGGCATCGTGCATGCTGCTCAGAAGCCAGGGGCACAACTTCCCGATGTCCTGAGGATAGTTGAACTTATCGCCCTTCTTGTGGCACCACGAGTCCGGTCGGGCTTCGTAGATTTCGATCTCTATTTTATACTTCGGCCGAGGGGGAGGCGGCGTTTGCTCCTGCCCGGCCGACGCCGATTCAAAAACCAGCGGCGATGCCATCAGGGCCGCAAAACTGCATCCGGCTTTGCATATGAAATCGCGTCTCTCCATGTGACCTCCACTCGGATTATCATACTAAAAAGATAAGCGGAATGAAAATTGGAAGCTTAGGGAGGGAATAGCCTTGACGCAGATTTGCGGTCGGCGCCCGGACGCTGCGGCGGATTCACTACGCACTGAATGATGGATGAACGTCGAGGGCCGTGTGAGAAAATTCGGAAGAGCCCGTCCTTCGCGGGAAGGGCGGGCTCTTCGAATCGCTGCTTTAGGTGAGGCCGGTCAGTACGAAAATCTAAATCCTAAACTTGCCGACCAGAGGCCGAACCGGATTTCCCAGTTGTTGTACATCGGATGGGCAATGCCTCTCGAAGCGATGATGGCCACGAAATCCTCGGCGAAAGTGCCGATAAGGATTTCCGCATTGCCGCTACCGGCGTCTCAACATCTCGAGGATGCCGAGCCGGCTGTTGACGCCGAGCTTGCGGTAGATGTTGTAAACGTGGACCTTGACCGTATTTTCGGAGATGAACAATTCCCCGGCGATATCCTTGTTCTTGCGCCCCTGCATCAACAAAACGAAGATTTCGCGCTCGCGTTGGGAAAGGCCGTATTTCTCCATGAACGGGACAAAGTCGATCTCCGCCGGGAGCCGGGCGGCGTTGAGCTTTTTTCTGACGACGAGAGACGCGGCCCCGCCGGCCCCGGCGAGAAGGAGGAGCACCAAATAGAAAGCGGCCGTCTTCCAGTAAGGACTCGCGACTTCGACGGACAACCTCGCCGGCCGCTCGCTCCGGACACCGTCCGCGTTCACGCCCAGGACTTCGAGCGTATAGCGGCCGGCGTCGAGGGCGGGGGCGTCGAGGTGATGCTCCCCGTTCCGCAAGGTCCACTCCCGCCCGAGTTCCCCGATTCGGCAGATGATCGAGTTCTTCCGGGGAGCGCGGAAATCGAGAAGTCCGAACCGGGCTTTGAACCCGGCATTCCGATACGGGAGACGGATCGAAGCGGCGTCGAATATGGGGAGGCGAAGGCCGGCCGGAACGACCTCGTCCTTCTCCTTTTCGGCGACTGAAACATAGGTGATGGCGACGACCGGCGCAGATCGGTCCGATTCGGAGGTGCCGGCCCGGATGATGTTCAAGCCGTTGATCCCGCCGAACAGAAGCTCTCCGGCGCCGTTGCGGAAGGCCGCTCCGGTGTTGAATTCGTTGCCCTGGAGGCCGTCTTGCGTATCGTAGGCCATGATCAGGAAGGATTCGGTGTTCATTTTGGCCAGCCCGGCGTTCGTTCCGACCCAGATATTGCCGTCCCCGTCTTCGATGATGCTGTAGATCGTGTCATCGGGAAGCCCGTTTTTCGTCGTATACCGTCGAAACGATCCTTTGGCGGGCTCGAAAAGGTTCAGCCCGCCCCTGGCCGTCCCGACCCATAACCTGCCGGCGCGGTCCTCGAACAGGCTGATAACGTTATCATCGCTCAAGGACGTCGGATTGTCGGGCGCGTTCCTGTAGACAAGGAAGCTCGGATTGTCGCGCGTCGATTCGGACGGCGATAATCTGTTGAGTCCCGCTCCTTGCGTCCCTATCCAGATCGTCCCGGTCGAGTCCGCGAGGACAACGCTGATGTTGTTGTGGCTGAGGGAAGACGGGGACGCCGGGGTCCGACGGTAATGCCGGAACGCCGGGGCTGGCTTCCCAAGGTCCTCGGCCGCGATCCGGTCTAGGCCATTGTAGAAGGTTCCAATCCAAAGATTTCCGGCGGGGTCGATGGCCGCCGACGTGAGCGTATTCTGCCCGAGCGAATCGAATCTGTTCCGCTGCCTCAGAAACTGGTCGAATCGGCCGGAGGCTGGGTCGAAGCGGAAGAGGCCGCTTTGCTGGCCGACCGTGCCGACCCAAATACGGCCGCCCCGGTCCCGGCGCAGGAATCGGATGAACTCGTGTTTCAGAGGGTCAGGGACACGGCCGTCGTTCCAGAGCCCGTACGAAGAGCCTTCAAGACCCAGGACGCAGAGGCCGTCTCTCGTTCCCAGGAGATAGCGGCCGGGACCGTCCTCCAGAATGGCGAAGATCATGTTCCGGTTGGCCGCCAGAGGGTCCTGGGGGGAGCAGGCGAAATGCCTGATGCGCTCCTTGGTCGTGTTACGTTTGTTCAAGCCTCCACCCGACGTCCCGGCCCACATCGTGCCCGTTCTGTCGAGGCAGAGAGCCAAGATATAATTGTTGCTCAGGCTCGCCGGGTCTCCTGGGTCGTTCAATAAGCTTTCGGCTTCTCCGCTTTTCAGATCGAGACGGAGAAGACCTTGGCCGTATGTCCCGATCCAAAGCTTTCCGCCGGCGTCTTCGACAATATCGTAGACGATGAACCGCGTGGAATCTCGCGGAAGCGTCGTTCGGGGATAGACCTGTTCGACGGCTACGTTCGGGCGCGATTCCGGAATGACCGCGAAGCGCTGCAATCCATGATCGCCGCCCATCCATAGACCCCCTCGGCTGTCTTCGAATAGGCAGAAAATCCCGATTGCATCTTCCGGGTTGCTTTGTCGAACCGGGAAAACCCTGGACAGACGGAGCGGTTGTCCGGCCAGCGTCATGAGACCGTAGGGAAGGGTCCCGACCCAAAGCCGGCCCAAACGGTCTTCGAGCAGGCTGAAGACCTCGAGGCGCTCCCATTTTTTTTGGCCGGGCTCCGGCACATACTCGTAGCGGAGGAAGGAGAAGGACGATGGATCGTCCGCCGGCGCCAACCGGTTCAAGCCGCTTCCCGTTCCGAACCAGATGTTCCCGGACCTGTCTTCGAAGATGGTGCTGACCTGTTTGTCGCTCAAGCTCTTAGGGTCGGCCGGATCGGGCTTGAACGTCCGGAATGTCCCCTTGGCGCGGTCGAAGAGATTCAGTCCGTCCATGGTCCCGATCCAGAACCGGCCGCGACGGTCCTCCAAGATCGACCTCACGTAATTGTTGCTCAAACTGCGGGAATTATTCGATTCAAAGCGGCAGGGCGTGAATTCGTATCCGTCGTATCTGAATAAGCCATCGGGGGTCCCCAGCCAGAGGAATCCTTGTCGGTCCTGATAAAGCGCCGTCACGATGCTTTGGGAAAGTCCGGACTCGAGAGAGATCCTGTCGAAATAAACGCGATTTTGGGCGGCCGGCAGAAAGGCGGGGCCCGCCGCCTGATAGGCTACGAGTGCGGCGACAGCGCCGAACTTTTGAATGATGCGGAAGATCATCGAACTTTCCATTATACCAAAGTCGGAGATTCGGGGCAAAATTTCTTTATCTAATTGATTTTTAAATGGTTGTGGATGGTGATCCGTGTGTAATAAAAAAGTATTAAAAGTCAAAATACTCCCTTCCTCTTATTTCCTTTCGTCGTGCGCCCTCGTAATAATGATCGAATGGCACACGTTATGCTCGATAAAGGGCATCTCTCGGGCACGCTGGCGGTAGCCTGCCATTCAATTCTAGGGAGGAATTTCTTGAAAATCGGTGATCGGCTGGGCGAAGGACAAGAACCTCGGCTTTTTTTTCAGGTCAATCTCCCAGGACGAGGATTACATCTGCTAATAAAACGCCGCTTTCGCGGCCTTTCCTGGAGTCCAAGGGCGACGGCCGCGGCTTTGTTTTTCGCAGCGGCCTTATCGGCTATCCCGGCCCTAAGCGGGGAAGGCGTCGGCCGTTTGAGCCTCAGGGTCGGCGTCCGGCTGAAACTCGGTCCGCAGCCCGGATCCTCGAACACGAGGTGAGCGCCGTGGGAACCGATTTCGAGCCCGGGCTGGAAACAGGCATGCCCTCCACCGAAATGCTGCTGATGCGGCAGTGCGGAATGACGCCCATGAAGATCATCGTGGCCGCGACAAAACACGGAGCCCATGTCTGCGGACTCGACTCCGAACTGGGAACGATCGAATCCGGAAAAATAGCCAACGTCCTGGTCGTTCAACGGCGATCCCCTGACCGATCTTAATGTCCTCAAGAACAACAGGGTGCTGGTCTTCCACAACGGCCGGGTGGCGTTCAGCCGGCTGACCTCAGGGTTTTTGCCACGGTCAACGCATACAGGGGTAACGAAAGACATAACGGGAGAATATCCCAATTATTAAAATAAGGAGACATGACATGAAAAAAGAAATGATCGGCGTTGGTGGGGCCATTCTGTGCCTCATCCTCTCGGCGGCAGCCGGAATCGCCCAGGAAACGCCCAGGGCATTCACCCTGAAGCTGGGCGGCGGTGCCGGGAGCCTATCGGGCGGAGACCTCACCTCGTTTAAAAACGGGGCCAACGAGTCTCCTGCGGGATATCGCCGGCCTTGCCGGGGGGGCGATGTCCGGAGCGCTCGAAAACGCGAAGTGGGGCTTAGAACTCGAGGGGGAGCTTGTCTATAACATCTCCGGCCGTCTCGGTATAGGCCTGGGAACGGGATACATCCGCGCATCCGCCGACAGCCTGGCAGAAATGCGGGCTGGGACTTTGGGCAGGATCGCGTTTGGATGGATACCTGTTTTTACGGTCGTACCGGTCACTGTGAACGGGCATTATCGCTTCCCGGTCGCACCGAGGCTGAACGTCTTTGTCAGGGCGGGCTTCGGATATTATTTTGCGGCATTGGATTATAAGACGTTCGAGGAAAGCGAGATCGGCGGCCTCACCCTCAGGGAGGAGAATGACGGGACTGCCAGAAAGAGCGGATGGGGAGTTCAGGGAGGCTTGGGCTTGGAGGTTCGTATCTCAAGCCGTCTGGCTTTGTACTTCGAAGGCGGCGGCCGGCACGTTGCCCTTACGGACTGGGACGTCGATAACTCTTATCGAAATTCAAATTCCCTCGGGAGCGTAAAGCAGAAGGGGACTTTCTGGTACGTCGAGAAGAACAACGAGGATACTGGGAAGACCTATCCGGGCCTCGAAATGAAAGACACACAGCCTTCAGACCCTGCTTTCCTATCCGTCAGAAAAGCGAAGTTTAGCTTGTCGGGGATTGTCTTCAAAACGGGAGTCAAATTCGGTTTTTAAAAACCGGAGACCGGGCAGTACCACGAGGAGATTGCCGTCTCGAAGCCGGGGAAGCGGCTGAAGGAATAAAAAAAACAAATGCAAAATGAAAAATCAAGCGGTGGCCCGTTAACTATAGGGCACAAAGGAAGGGCATTGATTCAAAGGAGGTTTTTCATGCCTAGATCTCATAAAAGAAGATTATGGACCTTCGTGTGCTTGTTTCTTTTCGCTCTGATGATCCTCCAAATATCCTCGCAGGATCGGGTAACGCTGACGGCAACCGAAGCGCGGAAGATCATCACCGACGGCTATCGCGACTGGAGTCGCGCCCGCGTAGCCCTAGATAGGAAAGTTTTCGAAAAAATGCTGGCCTCGGGCTTCACCATTCAGCAACCGGGACGAAAGCTCACCCGGCAGGAGTTTATCGACGGAATCTCGATCGATCGGCCCGATGGCAAGCTGACCAGATACGATACCACCGTGCTGACGGTTCAACCGACGGCGGACGGCTGGGTGGCCATCATCCAAGAGAAGATCGAAATCGAGGCTCCCGGCGGGAACAAGGGCTATAGCCTCAGGATCACCCGCGCCGGCTGGAAGCAAGAGGATCATCGATGGATGATCACGGATGCCGAGACCATCGGACACGAGAATTGGACCGGCGGCGCGAAGCCGCCCTTCCCAGATTGGGAGTCAACGCCGGTACTCGAAAATCCCAGCAAGTAACGCCGGCAATACTCCGCTTCATCAGGCGGTGTAGGAGGTGAAGAAATGAAAGCCAAATTCGCAGCCATCTTACTCAGCTTAATATTGAGCTGTTTCTCATTCTGTCAGCCAGCCAATTCCGAACAGTCTGACTCGAAAGCTCACCTTTGCCTAGCGCGGACGAGCTCTCAAGTTGCCGTCCAACAAGCCGAAGGCCAAGAAGCGGAGAAGCAGAAGATCGCCCGGGTCATCAGACTCGGTGATCGGCTGGGCCAAGGACAAGAACCTCGACCTTTTTTTCAGCTCCATCGCCCAAGACGAGGATTACATCAGCGTCACGCCCGGGAAGCGGGTCATCAAACGCTTCGAGGACGTCAAGGTGAATGTCCCCTTCTGGATGAGCCCGGACTTCAAGTATGTCCGTCATGAGTTGAAGGACCTGGAAATTAAATTCGCCCGCTGCGGCGAGGTGGCCTGGTTCTACTGCGTCCTCGACGACATCAATACCTATAAAGGCGAACCGGCTTCCTGGGAGAACACCCGCTGGACCGGCGTCGTGGAGAAGCGGGACGGCCGCTGGGTCGTCGTCCAGCAGCATTTTTCGTTTGCCAGTGATCGATAAACGGGAACTCGCCTGAGTCCATGGAATAAGGGACGCGGTCGAAAAGTTTTGGGGACTGAAGCTAGCGGCCTGCCGGAGCGAGTGGCGGATCTGCAACATATGGCTCATCACGGCCAAATCGTTTCCTCGGGGACGGATCAACGTCGTCCTCGCCAACGAGGACCTTGGCCTCTGAAAGCGGGCAAGGTTGCCGATGAAGAAACGACGGGATCGGCCTCGCTCCCGACTCGGGCGCAGCGTTGTTTGATCCCTCAGGCTACTTTTTGATGATCGAGTGTCAACGCCGGTTGACGATTTCCGTCCGGATTCCCCCCATCCGGGCCGGCCGCAGAACTTCTTTCCTGGGAGAGGCGGCCTGGATCATCGTTTTTTCGTGATCAGGAGTATCGATTTCAAGTTTTTAGGGAAGGATTGTTGCGGAGCTCGAAAAAGGAAATCCCTATCTTTCCACTCGAAATGGAACTACAGGGATGAGGGAGGGATAAAAATTCCCTTTGTTTTCATTCGCAGCCTGGGCTCGCTGGAACCTCCCCATGGGGGCATGGTGGAGGAGGTCCGCATCAACGTGCCGCTGGATGACGGGCTTTTCCTCCCACCCGGGCATAAAAAATAGATGCGGATCGGAGCATCCATGGTCAATCCTGCACAAGAAATATGGCTTAATATATTCAATATCAATGAGATAGCCAGCCAGGCTCCAAGAAACAAAAATAAAAAGTGCGCGGTGGGATGGACCGTTGTGTTGCATTCAATGCGATGAATTCATTTTCAGGCTGAAAGCAAAGCGCACGATGAAGGAGAAAACTCTGAGCAAAGGAGCAAAAAAATGAAAAAAAGGCTGGTTCTATCTTTTATGGTAATCTTTTGTATTTTCTTCATAGCCTCATCAGGCAATGCTCAAAATTTGCTTAAAATGTTCTCCTTGAAGGTTTCCGGAGGCTACGGCAACACCACAGGCGGTGATCTTGGCAACGTCATCGACGGTATTAGTTCCCAATTTACGGATATCGCAACGCTCTATGGAGCCACCGTAACCGATGAATTAGAAAATGTCAGCTGGGGTCCTGAGTTTGAGAGCGAAGTGATTTTTAAACCTTTCCCAAATATTGGAATCAGCTTCTCGGTGGGATATATGAGAAGAACAGTCAAAAGCAGGGCAGAAATGAAAATTGGCTCCACGGCCAGAACTTCCATTTCCTGGGAGCCAACCTATACGGCTATTCCTTTCAAATTAAGTGGGTACTATTATCTTCAAATTGCTCCAAAAATGAATGTCTATCTTACGGCCGGGATTGGATACTACTTGGCCAAAATTGATTACACCACCCGCGTTGAAAATCAACTCTATAATATTCTTCAGTGGGAACAGGATGAGGGGCAAGCAAAAGATAACGGCCTTGGATTTCATGGAGGAGTGGGTTTCGAGTATACCATCACCAAAAATATTGCCCTCTATGGGCAAGGCTCATGGAGATACACCCACTTCAATGACTGGGAAGTAAACAACACCCATAGGGAGGACTGGGGTACCCAGGTGGATTCAGGAACATTCTGGTATGTCGAACAATTAAATCAAGAAAATGGCAAATACTACCCAACCTTTCGCGTTTCTGAAGAAGACCCGTCCAGTCCAGCGCTGAGAAACGTGAAAAAATTAACAATTGGGTTTTCCGGGATCATCTTCGGCGCAGGATTAAAAATCACCTTTTAAAAGGTAGATAATACTAAGTGAAGAGAACAAAAATGCGGCGGAAACTTCTAAATCAAGTTTTTATCTTGATGCCGGTCCTACTCTTTATTCTTATAGCCACCAATTCTCCCAGCCAAGAAACCTCAATCAGAGCTATGGTTGAGGCACCTGAGGGAGTGAGAGATAAATTGACTGCTGACGACCTGCTCAATGGTAGCTTTCCCCAGCTGGTCCACAATGACTATTTCCTGCCTGTGGGTGACACGTTGCCTCCTGCCACCCAGTTATCCGGAATAATTCACTTCTCAGAAACATTGATGAGTACTTCACACCCCAATTGTGACTGGAAAGGCTGCGGACAGAGACTCTTCCCTGCCTTTTCCCTGCCTGTGGTTAGCTCTCAGGGGCATTTTATTCCCCTGGAGCGGGGGATTATTTACTCAGGAGACAGAGGGCAAAGTTTCTGGAATGTTATTATCTCGCCCGGACGCGTCTGGCAGGAGCCTGGAGATAACGGATATTGCCGGGCTTCTTTCCCTTTTACTCTCACCGATAACTATGTCGGCCAGGCACGAAATGGTATTGCCACCTTCATTTACAACTCCGCTGAAATATCCTCAGTAGCTGTTCAGATCACCCAGGAAACATGCCCTTTGAACGATTACGTTCTGGCGGATTTTCACGGGATTATTCCTGCTACCTATGTTCCCCAGCAATTCGCTGATGAGGAATACCACATCCTCAATTTTAATAATGAAATAGCCAAGAAAATTCAAGTCCATTCCTGGAGTGAACTGCCGCTGAGCGGTTTTACTCAGGCATTCTATAATGGTGGATTGCCCCCCGAAGCCGTGAGCACCGCAGCCCTGCTCTTGGACGGATGGCTCTACCTTCAGAAACCGGAAACTAGGACTGGCCCTTATCCCTACCCGGAGGAGATGCGCCATGGCGTCTTTTCAGTCACCAAAACCTTGGGTATGGGACTGGCTATGTTTTATGCAGCGGAAAGATATGGTGAGGCCATATTCCATGAGCTCATCACTGACTACGTTCCTATGCTCTCTGATCATCCTGGCTGGCAGGGAGTCACTTTCGAGCATGCCCTGTGCATGGCCACCGGAGTCCGGGCCAGCAGTGAGAATCAAGACCTGGTCCCCCTTATCTTGGCCCGAACGGCTAAGGAGAAACTGGCTACCATTAGAGACCATCCAGACGCTCCCTTGGAACCTGGCCAGCAGTTTATTTATCACTCCACCAACACCTTTGTTCTCTCCTGTGCGCTCAACCAGTATGTAAAAGCCAGGGAAGGACCGGAAGCTGACTACTGGCTGATGGTCACGGAAGATATCCTTAAGCCTCTGGGGATTGAATACTTGCCCATAACTCGAACAATTGAGGAGGAGGGAAAATTAGGGACACCGGTGATGGGCTGGGGAAGCTATCCCAATGTCCAGGAAACTGCGAAAATCGGCCGCTTGCTTCACGACGAAGGAAATCTTCAGGGCAAACAGGTATTATGTAAAAACAAAGTGCGGGAAGGCCTCTATCGGACATCGAGGACAGGATATAGTGCTGGATACCGCACTTGGTATCTTCACTCCTTCTGGATTGAGCAAATGATATTAACCACAGGCAGTATCTATGCTCCCTCGATGGCCGGGGCCGGAGGAAATCGGGTAGTGATTATGCCCAGCGGGACAATCGCCATTCGCTTCGGCGATTGGAACTACTCCAAAATTTCTCATATGGTAGCTGTCGCAGAATTCTACGAAAATTATCATTAGAAAGCATCAATAAAGGAGTAAAGTGATGGAAAAGAAACGTTTTATCAGAATCGCATTATCCTTTTTAATGGCCGCAGCGGGATTCTTCTTCCAGCGGTGTTCACAATCCCTGCCGCCCAGGATCGACAACCTGGTCAATGATTACGTCGCCCATGACCAATTCATGGGCACCGTCCTGGTTGCAGAGAAAGGCAAGGTCGTATTCGCCAAGGGATACGGGCTGGCCGACGTCGGCCGGAATATGCCCAACACGCCCGAGACGAAATTCATGATCGGGTCCATCACCAAGCAGTTCACGGCCATGCTGATTATGCAACTGCTGGAGAAAGGTAAAATCAGACTCGAGAACACCATATCGGATTTCATACCCGAATTCCCTGCGGATATCGGCAAGGTCATTACGGTTGAAATGCTTCTGAACCATGCTTCCGGTTTACGCTTGCCGGAAGGGGTCGAGAAGTACTACTCCGCGTCGAAAAAGGAGGATTTCCTCCAGGAATTCATCAAGCAGCAATCGGAAGAAGGGCTCCGTTTTGAGCCGGGGAAGGGCTACGCGTACTCCAATGCCGGCTATTACATACTGGGTCTGATCATCGAAAAGGTCACCGGCAAGACCTATGAGGAGGCTCTCAGGGGACAGATCCTGGGCCCGCTCGGCATGGCGGATACCGGTTGCGCTAAAAAGGGGCAAGCGCTGGACAACGAAGCCGTTTCGTACCAGAAGCTTCCGGACCGATACATCACCTGGAACGAAGACGTGCATTCTTATGACCCCGGCGTCGTCCAATTCAGCGCGGGATTCATGTATTCGACGGTCGGGGATCTGTTCAAGTTCAGCATGGCGATCTCCTCGAACACATTGCTATCGCGGCAGTATACGGAAATGTACCTGAAGATGAGGAACGTCAAGTCGGAACCGCCCGTCTCCAATATCTCCCCGGCGCTGGCCAAGGAGCTGTTCGGAACCTGCGGAAACGGGTTCGCGGGAGAGATCTCCATCGTCGAGGATCCCGGATCCAAGGAGAGACGGACGTTCTTCTGGCATGACGGGACCTGCAAGCTGTTCAAATCGCATCACTATCATTTCAGCGACAAGGACCGGGTCGTCATCATCCTCAGCAACCTCAGCTTCCGCGGCGAGGGCGACGAAATGGTCCTGAAGATCCATCAATTGCTCAACGGGAGGCCTTACGATCACATCCGAATCCAATACAGCCTGGCGCAGTACATCTCGGAGGATATCGCCATGCATGCCGGGATCCCGGCGGCCGTCGGTGAATACCTCCGCCTTATGGACGACACGGAGCGTTTCATCGTTCCTGGTCAGGATTACGTGATCGACCACGGCCGCCAATTCGCCGAAATGGGTGATTTGGATAGCGCCATTCTCGTTTTGCAGACGGCCGTTTCCAAGTTCCCGCAATCCTGGCAGGCATATGACGCCCTCGGCGATGCCTATAGGCTGAAAAAGGATACCGCGGCGGCGATTCAAAGCTTCAAAAAATCGCTCGAATTGAATCCTCAGAATACTCATGCGATAGAGGTGCTGAAAAAGCTGGAGAAAAAATAGATAAAGATTCCCATGAGACACAGGACACTATTAACAGGGCTGATATTGTCCCTTCTATTTGTATTCAGTAGTCATGCTCAACAGGATCATATCCTGGTTTTCAAGGGCCCTTGCCTCGGCCAGGAGCCTCCGGGGATGACGCTGGGAGACCTGAGGTTCGATTTCTGGGCCATCACCAAATCAGCATTTCGTCCGGGCGAGAAAAAGCCCTCCGAGCCTTACGGCGGGAACGCGGCGGCGGAAGAGAGCTCGCGGAAAATCATTTTCCGCTTGACCGTCGATTTGCCCGGGAAGCTCGCCGTTAGCTACTGCAAGGGAGAATACCTGGTCCGTTGCGGCGATGAGATATTGATCTCCGGAACTATAGACTTGAGAGATCTGTCTGCGGCAGAGAGACGGGTGTTCGAAAAAGAGGTGTATCTCCCCGGCCGGCAATTGGCTGCGGAAGAGATCACATGGCGTTTTCGCGGCGAACTCTATGATGCCCGACTTAATAGAAAATTTGAGCCGATGGTCATGAGCGTCGAGAAATGGAATGAAGCCATGGAAGGAATCGGGTACGATATCGTTGTCAGCGCCAACGGCGACATTCATACGCAAAAACGGGTCTATCGCAAAACGCTTTACAAAGGCCAGAAGCTGAAAACGGCAAATCCCTTTCCGCCTTTGCAGGGCCCGTTTAAGGTCGGGGTGCAGACCTATTTCTGGATTGATCCACAACGGGAGGAAATCTTCACCACGGCCGCCGGAGACAAACGGCATTTGTTCGTACAGGTTTGGTATCCGGCCGATGTAACACCCGCAGCCCGGGTGGCGCCATATGTACAGAATCCTGAAATCTATGGCCCTGCCATCGCCTCTTCGGACATGATACGTCTGACGACCAATTCCTATCTGCGTGCGCAGTTGTCCAGGGCAAAATCCACGTACCCTGTCATCATCTTCAGCCATGGTTTAAATGCCAATGTATTCTCGGATACGTTTCTCCTGGAGCAATTGGCAAGCCATGGCTATGTGGTCTTCGGTATCGGCCACACCTTTTTCAACGGAGTGGAGAAGTTTCCCGACGGGTATCATGCGGCCAGGGATTTCTTCCCCAAGATGCAGAAAAGGAGTTCGCAGGAAGAAAGCTATCGTCAGTTTGCCGAATTTACGCATCGATACACGACTATGCCGCTCGTGGACGATACGAAGTTCGTCATCAAGCAGATCGCGGCACTCCATGAAGAAGAAGGATCGTTCTTCCAAGGCAGGCTCGACATGGAGAGGATGGGCATATGCGGGTGGTCCATGGGCGGCGTGAGCGCCGCCCAAATGTGCAACGACGAGAGCCGTATGCGGGCGGGCATCAATTTCGACGGCACGATCAACGGCATCATCGCCAAGAATGGCGTGAGAAAACCGTTTATGCTCATGAAGAGCGAAAAGGAGCTTCCTGAAGTTCCAGGAGACGAATTTAAGAAAATGATCGAAGTGATTCAAAGAGATGAAGGCGAGTTCATAGCCCGCTCCAAGCAGCTATTCCGCGTTACCATCAAGGGATCCAAACACACTAATTTTTCCGATTATCCGCTTTATGACGACGCGGCCAAAGGAGAAATCGATACAAAACTCTGTCATGAGATCATCGTCGCCTTGACTCTGGATTTCTTCGACCGTTATGTGCTTTCGCGAACCGGCGTTGAACTCGAAAAGCGTGCTTCTCGATATCCGATGGTGCTTATCGAAAAATTCTGATGCATTTCTGCGAAGTCGTCCGGATCGAGACGTTCTTGAGGCTCGATTATCTCTGCGTCCTCAGGGTCCATACGCCGGGAAACGGGATCATCGCCCCTCGACTGAAGAAAATGAGCGAATTCAACGGATCGGCACCGACGTTTTCCCCAGAAGGGAAATTTCTGTTTTTTATGAAAAACCGGGACATTCATTGGGTTTCCGCGAAAATCATCGAAGAACTGCGGCCGAAGAAATATCAAATCAAATCATTGGCAAGCCTATTCGCCTGCGTTCCCTTAATATTAGCTTTAATTCTGTTAGATGCTGCGGATCTATTTCAAGTTCACGCGCCGGCTCTTGGAGGATCTTTGCCGATCGGCGGACAATCCTTTGACGGGGTATTTTAATGCCGTAACGGGGAAAAGATCTCGCCTCTGGGGTCATCGCCGCCATCCGGACCTTCGGGGACCGGATCAATGCCGGAATAGAACCTCGTGTCTTTCCCGTTATGAACTCAATTTTCAAAAGAGGTTGCCGATGAAGAATAGACTAGCTAAGCTTTTTAATTTACTCATCATTGTTTTCGGAGTGATTATTGGCCATATGACATCGTCACAAAATCAAAACGGCATCATTGTTGAAGAAGCAAAGCCGGTTGAAGACGCTGACGGCCATGTTTACAGAACCGTTAAAATAGGGAATCAGATATGGATGGCAGAGAATCTGAAAACAACCAGGTATAATGATGGACAGCCGATTCCTCAAGTCACTGATCATAGCGCCTGGGGAGGCCTCAGGGCGCCATCGTACTGTTACTACAATAACGAAGAGACAAATCTAGGTGCGTATGGCGCATTATACAATTGGCATGCGGTGAACTCGGGAAAGCTTGCCCCGAAAGAATGGCACATTCCCACCGATGCCGAATGGACAACGCTCGCTGCCTATCTCGGCGGAGAAGCTGTCGCCGGAGGGAAGATGAAAGAAGCCGGTTTCGCCTATTGGTTGGCGCCTAATGCGGGCGCGGGCAACAGCAGCGCGTTTTCTGCTCTTCCAGGCGGAGGTCGGGACGACGACGGTGAGTTCAGCGGTCTCGCTTACTTCGCGAATTTCTGGTCGTTGACGGAATCCTCTCCGTCGAATGCCTGGCGCAGGCACCTGGTCTATGATGACCGGAATGCGCGCCGGGACAACTTCGGCAAAACGATGGGCTTCTCGGTCAGATGTATCAAGGATTCGTCGTCCGCCGAAAGCTCAACTTCTGTGGGAATCAGAAAATAATGAAGGGAAAAATCAATATGAAAAAACTAATTCTTATCAGCTATTTGCTAATTTTTGTAGTTCAAGTCATTCATGCTCAGCAAAGCGATTTTCCAAAAGTCACCGGGCCCTATCTCGGCCAGAAGCCACCTGGGATGACTCCGGAGATTGAGCCGCTCGGCGGCTTTTTTGACCGCCATGAGCAATTCCCAACCGCCATTGACATTTTTTTTCGTGATTTATATTTTCCCACGATGGATATAGGGGTAAATCGATACAAAAAGGCTCACTTGGCCACCACAGCCGAAAAGGAAACTCTTATCCATAACTACCGAGAAGTGGACAGGGTGAAACTCCCCTTCGTTTTCATGCGCAACATGGGCTCTCTAGAACCGCCTCAGGGCGACGTTGTGGAAGAGGTCCGCATCAATGTGCCTCTGGACGACAGCCTGTTCCTTCCCCCGGACTACAAGTAACAGCCGCCCTAGGAGAGAAACCCATAAAAAGAGAATCATCCTTGGGGAAGCCTATCTGGCAAATGGAAACATAGAATTGGCATTTGACAATTACAAAAAAGATCTGGAAATAGACCCCAATTTTGCATCGGTCAAAAGAGCCTTAAAAGATATCAAAAAAAAGGAAAAGGAGTTCTCTATGACAACAAAGACCATATTCCGTGTTATGCCGGCGTTTATAACGGCATTCCTGTTATTTTCAAGTGCTGCTTACGGGCAAGCGGATAAAGACACTTTAACACCCGACCGCCTCGGGCAGGGCAATAAAATCATCATTGGCGAAACCTTCAAAATTCATTCTGATATTCTCAATGAAGACAGACATTTTCTGGTTTATCTTCCTGATAATTATTCAAGTTCGCAAATGAAATACCCGGTTATTTTCTTATTGGACGGCGATTATTTTTTTCTTCCCACTGCAGGGATGGTCGAATTTTTATCGAAGATAAACAAGGCCCCCAAAATGATCGTCGTTGCCATTGTCAATACGGACAGGTTTCGTGATTTCTCGCCTCCGACACGAGACGCAGACAATCCAGATCCATCCGATACCGGGGACGGAGCAAGATTTTTGGCCTTCTTGAAAGATGAACTCCTGCCCTATATGAATACAAATTACCGGACTGAGACTTATCACATTTTTGTTGGTCATTCACTGGGAGGGCTATTTGTAATTCACACACTGTTGAGTGAACCACAGCTTTTCGGTGCCTATATTGCCATCAGCCCTGCCTTGTTTTGGAATGGCGGATCGGAAGTGACCAAGGCCGGCAAGGTGTTCGACCCCCAAATGTCCTTGAAGAAATTTCTTTACATGACCTACAGTGAAGGCGACGGTTCCAATACTCGGTCTTCAACCGACAAACTGGTCAACATTCTTGAAACTCAAGCGCCCAAAGATTTTAAATGGAAATTTGCCTTCATGCCCAACGACAGACACAACTCGAGCCCGCTGCGGTCAGCTTATGACGGACTGGAACTTCTCTTTTCCCGCTGGGAGTATCTGGGTGAGGATGACTCGGGGAAACTTGTGCAGCATTACGCTTCATTATCCGAAAAATTTGGGTTTGAATGCAAACCTACCGAAGATGCAGCCGCCAGTGTAGGCCGCAACCTTGTCCGAAAAGGAAATCTTCCGGAAGCCATAAAAGTCTACCAATACATCGTAAAAATACATCCACATTCTGCCGATGCGTATGAACGTCTTGGTGAGGCATACATGAAAGCCGGGAACACAACACTTGCCATTGAAAGCTATGAGAAATCATTAAGAATCAATCCACAGAATTCCTGGGTCACAGAAAATCTGAAAAAGTTAAGAGAGAAATAGATGAAACATTTTTCATCACTAAGTTCCGAGGGAAAAAACTTGAATGGTATGAGAAGCAAGATGTAAAACAGAGAATAAACCGAGAATAAATTTGTATTTACATATTAAGGAAAAATAAAAATGAAAAAACTAAAATTATTGGCAGCAGTTTTTCTTCTGTTCACAAAAATTGCCATGCCGCAAACAGCAACGGATAAGTTCGATCACGATTCACTGGTTGCAGACGTGCGCCAACTTGCCGATATGATCGAGAACATTCATCCCGATCCTTACATCAACGGTGGCGGAAAAGTGGCCTTTCACCGCCGCCTGCAATCGACTCTCGCGGGGATTCCTGCCGATGGCATGACCCGCGTTGACTTTTACCGGCTCCTGCGGCCCTTCGTCACGGCGATCGGCGATGCACACACTTGGTTGCAGGATGCTTATGATTGGACATCGGGCGTACCCGGGGGAATTCCTCTGAACTTTGGTGTGGTGGGTACCGATTTATACGTACGGGCCGTTCCAGAAGAGCAATACCGACTGCTGATCGGAGCCATGCTGATATCTGTTGAGAGTGTTCCCTTAAAGGAGTTATTGGAGAGGTCGCGTACCATGGTCAGTGCGGAAAACAATTACCAACTCCTACGTAACCTGGCGTACAGCGGATTCCTCATCCTGGGTCCGTATCTGACCGATTTGCTTCCAGAGTGGCAGGACAGAAGCCATGTAAGGGCTGTTCTTCGAGACAAAGATGGGCAAGTAGCTGAACACTCCTTCCCGGTTCTTTCCTATGTCCCTGGAAAATGGATTAGACCAGATTCCAAAATGGAACGCCCGCGTCCCTATCCAAAAGGATTCGATTATACATTCCTTAATAAGGAACGAAAAACTGCTTTGCTGGTTGTTGATGATATGCAAAGCTATCGTGAGATGTACGAAGAATGGTTAGTTAGCAGTCCGGTGAATGCGGATAAAGCGATTCGTGAAATATACAAGCGGATTCACCAGTCGGATGCACCGGGAGATATCAAGGAGGCTTTGGCAGGAATTCCATCTGCCACTGAAACATTCCGGGAGCTTGTGAAGGAGATGCGTGAGGCTGGTACTAGGACATTGCTGGTTGACTTGCGGAACAACGATGGCGGGAACTCCACTATGTACAATATCCTGCTATACTACCTCTACGGTAAGGAGATCCTGTGGCGGGCCAAAACCCAACATACTGAGACAGAACGCTTCTCCGAATGCTATTTCCAAAATAACTCCCCGGAATACTTCGAGCGAATCAATCGCGGGCGCACGGTTCCGCTCACCAGGACGGACTACGACTTCAGTGGTGATTGGTACGGTTGCATTCAACGTAATCCGTCGGCGATTGATCAGATCAAGTCCGAATGGGAACTCCGGGAGCTGGATAAGATGCCTACATTTGCGGCGGAATATCGCTCGGGGAAATATGAGAACCACTACCTGCCTGCCAATGTGATGGTACTGATCTCCCCAAAAACCTTTAGTTCAGGCTACACATTAATGTATTACCTATTCCGGGCCGGGGCAAAGATTGTCGGTACTCCCTCGGCGCAAGCGGGTAACTGCTTCGGCGAGCCGTTCGACTTTAAACTTCAACACTCCGGGCTCACAGGAACCATATCACACAAACAATACGTGAACTTCCATGACGATCCCGAAATGGGACGGGTGCTCCAGCCACATTTCCCTATGACATACGACAAACTCAAATCGTATGCGTTCGACCCGAATGCCGAGATTCAATATGCGTTAGATTTGTGCCAACAATAGGAGACCAAACCAATAGCAGATAAAAGCCATAATACAGGCTTTCAAATATTTAATTCATCTCCGCAAAAATCATCGAAAGTTTGAGACCGAAGGAATAGGAAAAATGAAAGGAAAAATTAAAATGAAAACACTAAAATCAATTGCATTAATAGCTACTCTACTCTTTGTAGCAATTCAAACATCACTTGCCCAGGAAATATTTGACGCGGCAAAAGCCGATGACTTTGCCAGGGTAAAAGCGTTAATTGAAAAAGACACCTCCCTTGTTAATTACAAAGACAACGCAGGCAATACTCCGCTTCATCAGGCGGCCATAAGCGGCTCAATTGAAATAGCGGAATTCCTTTTGTCTCGAGGAGCCGATATCAATTCTGCTAACATACGGAAAAACACCCCTCTGCATGAAGCCGTTAATGCTGGCAAAAAGAACATCTCCAGATTACTGATTGAGAGGGGTGCCGATATTAATCAGATAAACTTGAATAGAGAAACCCCTCTTCATCGAGCGGCATGGCTTAATCAAAGGGAGATCGGTGAATTGTTAATTGCCAAAGGAGCGTCCATCGATCCACGGGATTTCTATCAACGCACACCATTTATGTATGTAGCGAGACAATCGGGTGACGTTGAATTCGGGAAGCTCCTGCTCAGCAAAGGCGCAAATATTAATTTGAAAGACCGGGATAACCAAATGGCTTTGAATTTAGCCGCCTGGAGGGGATTCAATCGCTTTATTGATTTTTTATTGAACCATGGAGCTGAATATGATACCACCCGTGAAGGAGCTCGCATCATGCTTTCGTCAGCCGCGGACTGTGGGTCGCTCCGATTGTTTAAGGTGGTGCTGGAGAGGGAAAAAGAATTGAAAGCGGACGAATCCTTTATGAAAAACATCATGCGGTCTGCGATTATGGGGGGATCAGTTGATATAGTGCAACTGCTCTTGAAACAGCACATTCCATTGGACAATACGGCAAACAGATATGGCTGGACCCCCATGCACTATGCCGCGGCCAGAGGACATACGGCCATGATTCGTTTTCTTGCTGAAAGAAAATTCGATATCAATAAGCGGACGCTTTCTGGAAAATCAGTCTATAATATCGCCGAAGAAAATAATCGGATTGAAGTGATTGGAACAATCAAAGAGCTTAAAGGCGATACCAGTCCAGAGAGATTTCCCGAATTAACTGGTGCTTGCCTTGGTCAGACCCATCCCGTAGGTGAGCTGGCATTATTTGCTCCCGATATCGTTTCAAGCTCGAATGGCGATGATAATCATGGCAGCATCGCCTTCATGCCCGATGGGAAAGAAATCTACTGGAATATGAGAAACAAAATATGGCTGACAAAACTGGAAAACCTGAAATGGACCAAACCCGCCATCGTTTCATTCTGTCGAGAGGATTCACTCATGTATGACAATCCGTTTATTACCTCGGACGGGAAGCGAATGTTCTTTTCCTCAACCCGTCCCGGGGCAGTCTCTGAGAAAAAGGAAAATATCTGGTACGTAGAGAGAACCTCATCCGGTTGGTCTGAACCGAAACCGGTCAGCTCCGAAGTGAACGCCATGCAATTACACTGGAGTATCTCGGTGTCGAATGCCGGAACGCTCTATTTTGGAGGAAGAGGGGAGGAAAATTACGGAGAATATGACATTTACTATTCGCAACTGGTAAATGGGGCATATACGAAGCCGGTCAATATGGGGGCGGAGATCAACGGCGAGGGGACCGATCATTGCCCCTATATTGCGCCGGATGAATCCTATATAATTTTTTCGAGATTTGGTGATGCCGGGGCCGGATTTTTTATCAGCTACAAAGATAAATCGGGCAAGTGGCTAGCGCCGGTAAAAATCCATGAAGAGCTGGAGGGGGCATGTCCGTTGATATCGCCGGATGGAAAGTTCTTCTTTCTGAATTCTGACGGTATATTCTGGATGCCGGCAAAATTTGTTGAAGGTTTGAGACCGAAGAAATAAATTGAACCAACCCCGGACTTACGTCCGGGGATTCCTAAAGAGCAAGCTTCGCTTGTCCTAAGTCTTCTCGTTCCTGATGTTTGACGTACTCGAGGATTGTCTTTTCGTCCAAGCCCACTGTGCTCACGAAATATCCAACCGACCATATCCCCCCTCGACCCCAGTACCGCTTCCTGATAAATTCGAACTTCTCGTACAGAGCCCGCCCCGTATTGTGTTTGATGATCTGGACCACCTGCGCAATACTGTACTTGGGTGGAAAGCTGATCACTATATGCACGTGGTCGGATTGGATATTTCGTTCCAGATACTCGATTTCCGGGTACTTTTTTCGAATCTCGTCCATCTTGACCTTCAGGTACTCGTCGACACCGTCCACCAGAATCTTGTATCGATACCTGGGGATCCAGACGATGTGATACATGCATCTGAATGCACAGTGGGCTTGTTTCCGGATATCCACGTTCGGATTCTTTCATATCTGTCCGAAGACTTAGGAACTCATTCCATCCCCGGACTTACGTCCGGGGATTTGCGGAGGTACTTTAAACAAAGAAAAATAAAAACGTGAAATTCTGGAATCCAGGAGGTTTAGGAGGTGACGAAATGAAAGCCAAATTCGCAGCCATCTTCCTCGGCTTAATATTAAGAGGATGACATCAGCGTGACGCCCACGAAAAGAATCATCAAGCGTTTCGAGGACGTCAAGCAGAACGTCCCCTTCTGGATGAGTCCCGATTTCAAGTATGTCCGGCACGAACTCAAGGATCTGGAAATCAAATTCGCCCGCTGCGGCGAAGTCGCCTTAATCGCCGAGCCAGAAGAATCCTAAAAAGTCATGAGGATCCAACGTGTCATCGTTCAGAACCCTGCGCTTATGGAATAAGAACGGATCAGCTGACGCCGATAACGTGCGGTTGAAGGAAAGACGGGGGCGTTTGAATACGTATCCCGTTAAAGCGCGGCTGATCCGATTCGTCCCTTTCCCTTGACGATCTCGACAAGGAGTTCATAATGAAGACATCGTGAATTCCCAGCCGAATTGGGGAACTCAAGGTGATGGAGGAGTCTTCAAGGCCGAGGGAGGAGGCGCATCATGAAGAGGATCAAGGGCTTAATTCTCTGGACCGTTTTAGTTATCCCGGCGTTTGCCGCCGATGTCCATGAAGCGGCTAAAGCGGGGGACCTTCAGAAGGTCAAGGCGCTGGTCAAGGCCAATCCGAGCGAGGTGAATCTCAAAGATCGGTCCGGAAGGACTCCTCTGCACTGGGCCGCCCGGAATGATCATCTCGGCATCGCAGATTTCCTTTTGAACAGCGGCGTAGATGTCAAGGCGGTAGACAATCCCGGATATACGGCCCTTTATTATTCGGTTTGGCTGGGACGGAATGTCGAAATCGCAAAGCAGCTGATCAGCCGGGGCTCTGATGTCAACTTCCATAAGGACGACACGTCCTTGCTTTTTCTCGCGTCCCGGGAAGGAAAAGGAGAAATCGCGGCGATGTTGATCGCTCACGGAGCGAGGGTGAACGATCCCGACATCGTCGGCAAAACGCCGCTCCATATTTCGGTGGAGGGGAAATACCAAAATATCGTCGAGCTTCTCCTGAACAACGGCGCGAGCCCGTCGGCGAAAGACAAGTTGGGGAGAACCGCCCTCCATCAATCGTCCATCGAAGGATATTTGAAAATAACCGAGCTATTGTTGGCATCTGGGGCCCGGGTGAATGAAAAGGATACGGCGGGGAAGACGCCGCTCGATTATGCCCGAAAACACGGAAACGAAATCGTGGCGCGGCTGCTGAAGACAAAGGGAGGGAAAGCCGGAGAAGAGGCCGGCCAATTCGGCTTTTCTCCGTGGCTGGGCAAAAAACTGGCGGTGGATGAAGCGGTCATCTGGTATCTGGGTTATGCGGGGTGGGCCATAAAAATCCAAAGCACGTTCCTGATATTCGATTATTGGGAAAGGGGAAAATCCGACCAGCCTCTTCTCGCCAACGGGCGGATCAATCCCGAAGAGATTAAGGATCTTGATGTCTATGTCTTCACTTCGCATGCTCACAAGGATCATTATGATGAGATCATTTTTCGTTGGGAGAATAGCGTTGGCCGAATAACATACGTTTTCGGCTGGCCCAACGAAAGGGGCAAAAAACACGTCTGCCTTTCCCCGAGGGAAAAGAAAAAGACCGGAGAGATTGAAGTTCTGTCGGTGAACTCGCCCGAAGCGGATCCCCTCGACAATGCCTTTCTCGTCAAGGCGGACAGCCTCATGATTTATCACGGGGGCGATTATGGCCCCTTGGGCGGGATTGAGAAAATCGAGTCCTTTTATGATCAAGACATGAGATTTCTACAAGAAAAAGCGAACCGCCTCGATATCATGTTCTTGGCCGGCCGATTGATCGGCGGCCAAGTGCCCAAGTATATTAATTTTTCTATTGAAACGACCGGACCGCGAATTTTATTCCCCATGCATTATCAAAGCAGCGAATACCAATTCCGGAAACTCTCGGACGAGATCGCCAAGTCCGGCTATCGGACAAAGGTCATCCCCCCTGAAGATCGGGGGGATTTATACAGCTATCGAGACGGAACAGCACAAAAATACTGATATATCCATTATTCTTTCTGTTCGGAAAGGAAATCATGAGGTGAAGAAATGAAAGCCAAATTCGCAGCCATCTTTCTCGGCTTAATATTGAGCTATTTCTCATTCTGTCAGCCAGCCGATTCCAAACCGTCTGACTCGGACGCTCACCTTGGCCTGGCGCGGACGAGCCTCTCAAGTTGCCGTCCAACAAGCCGAAGGCCAAGACGCGGAGAAGCAGAAGATCGCCCGGGTCATCAGCTCGGTGATCGGCTGGGCGAAGACCAAAGACCTCAACCTTTTCTACAGCTCGATCGCCAATGACGAGGATTACATCAGCGTGACGCCCACGAAAAGAATCATCAAGCGTTTCGAGGACGTCAAGCAGAACGTCCCCTTCTGGATGAGTCCCGATTTCAAGTATGTCCGGCACGAACTCAAGGATCTGGAAATCAAATTCGCCCGCTGCGGCGAAGTCGCCTGGTTTTTCTGCGTCCTCGACGACATCAACACCTACAAGGGCGAGCCGGCCACTTGGGAGAACACCCGCTGGACCGGCGTCGTGGAGAAACGAGACGGCCGCTGGGTCGTCGTCTCGCAGCATTTCTCGTTCGCCAGTGACCGATAAACGGGAACTCGCCTGAGTCCATGGAATGAGGGACGCGGTCGTAAAGTTTTGGGGACTGAAGCTAGCGGCCTGCCGGAAGGCCCTCGAGGAAAACGGCTTCGATGCCCATATCGTCCCTGATCCGGATGCGGCCAGAGAACTCATCTTGGAAACGGTCATTCCGCAGACCAAAGCGACGACGGTGTCATATGGGGGGTCCATCACCATTGAGGCCACGAACATCCTGGCCGAGGTTCGCCGGCACCCTGGGCTCAAAATGGTTGAAACCATGAATGTCCCGGGGCCGCGGGAAGTCCGCATGGAACGGTGTCGGGAAGCGCTCCTGGTCAACCTTTTCCTGACCGGAACGAATGCCGTGACCGAGTCTGGAATGCTCGTCAACCTGGACATGTGGGGCAATCGGGTGGGAGCGCTCGCTTACGGCCCCCGGCACGTTGTCGTCGTGGCCGGCCGCAACAAGCTGGCGGAGAACCTCGAGGCAGCCAGGGCCAGGGTCCGCCGCTTGGCTGCTCCCATGAACGCGATCCGCCACGACCTCCACACCCCGCGCCCGACTCCCTGCGTTTCCACGGGCGTTTGCGCGGACTGCCGGAGCGAGTGGCGGATCTGCAACACATGGCTCATCACGGCCAAATCATTTCCTCCGGGACGGATCAAGGTCGTCCTCGTCAACGAGGACCTTGGCTTCTGAAAGCGGGCAAGGTTGCTGATGAAGAAACGACGGGATCGGCCTCGCTCCCGCCATCGTCCTTTGGAAGGCTAAGGCCAACCGGCAGAAATGAAATTTGAACTCAAAATAGAGGAGTTAAGTAAAGGAAAAGAAACATTTTATCGGAATCGTATTATCCCTTTTAATGGTCTCCATGGGCTTCTTCTTCCAGATGTGTTCCCAAGATCATGTTGGCGTGCTAGAAATGACGGTTTAAATTCTGAGAAGTCGTCGTCCCCGTCCCGCAGGTGAAGCGGGGGCGTTAGGTGCCTCAGTTGCAATGAATATCTATTTCTGTGATTGGCAATAGGAGTGATTAAGGAGAGCATTTTGAAAAAAATAAAGGGTATTGCCGTCCGACGACCGTTCCTTTTTGTGATATTCCTAATTTTGAGCTCGCTGATTGTAGAAGTTGTCGCGGGTATTCTGACAGCAATGTTATTGCATGTGAAGCAAGCAGATCCTGTATTTGCTCCCGTTGTACTACTCATTACCACGCTTTATCTCGTATTCATCCTCTGGTCCTTTGCGTGGTTAAAAGCCGCAGGAGTCGCGTCTTTGGGAAGCTGGAAAGGGTGGGGGATGACTCTCGTGCTGCTAATCTATTACCTTCTTGAACTTATTTTTTCATTCTTCGGCAAGTTTACCTTCACTGTGCCTATCGCTGCGGTGAGCGGATTAAGGGTGCCCAGCATGTTCCTTGTTGCTGTGTTCGAGGAGCTCTTATTTCGTGGATTCGTTCTATGTGCATTGGTAAGTGTTTGGGGTGCAACCAGAAAAGGAATATTGAAAGCCGTTATCATATCAGCCTTTCTCTTTAGCGCAGTCCATGCCCTCAATGCTATTGCCGGAAACTCTAGCGAGGCTCTTGGACAAATGGCAATCGCACTATTCGAAAGTATATGGCTGGCCGCTATTGTTCTTCGCTGGGGAAGCATATGGCCAGTCGTCTTCGTTCATGGAGTCACAAACTGGGTATTACAAACAAAGGCCCTTGGTTACGCTGATTACTACGGAACAGCGAGTTCTTATGCATTCGCGGTCTTGCTTGGGCTGCCACTTGTTGCTTTGGGTGTATGGTGGATTTTACGAGGTTCTCTTTGGTATCAACATGGAGCAAGAGGCACCTAACACTAGCTCCACCGGACAGGCCTTCGGCCTGCCATTAAGCCAGACCGTTGGAGGGGATAATAATTTGCTTTAACGGGAGCGCCGCGAATTCCCGCTCCGGGCGCTGAGACTCCCCCTTTGACCACGCCGGAAATATACTCCGGCCGTTGGCCGTGTCAATTAATTCCCGCTTCATTCGCGGAAAACGACATCCGGCACTCGGACCGGCACGGAACATCCGTCGGCGCGGGCCGAAAGACGCCGGACTCCCGCTCCCTCCTGATCATCCCTCTATGAAATATCCCTCGCTCTCCTCGGCCGCCATCAGGGCGACCTCGGTCAAAACTCGTGACGGCGGAGGCTTCTCTGCGGCGAAGGTCAGCTTCAGGTGGTCGATGATCCGGTCCACGGCGGCATAATCGGTGATGAAAGCCACGACCTTCATCTGACCTCCGCATTTGGGGCAGAGGAGGGGATCGACCTCATAGACTTTCCGGATCATCTCCGCCCAGCCCTTGGAAGGGACAGGCTTGAACTCCTCCTCGACGATCCGGAGCGGCGAAGGCGCCAGGCTCGCCTTCCTGACCTTCCCCCGATGCGCGTTCGCGTACAGGCCGTAGTACCGGACCATGACCTGCCCCTTGTCGGGAATATGCAACGTCACCCGGGCGATGAACTCCAGGTTTCCGCGAAAATCACCGAAGAACTGCGGCCGAAGAAATATCAAATCAAATCATTGGCAAGCCTATTCGCCTGCGTTCCCTTAATATTAGCTTTAATTCTGTTAGATGCTGCGGATCTATTTCAAGTTCACGCGCCGGCTCTTGGAGGATCTTTGCCGATCGGCGGACAATCCTTTGACGGGGTATTTTAATGCCGTAACGGGGAAAAGATCTCGCCTCTGGGGTCATCGCCGCCATCCGGACCTTCGGGGACCGGATCAATGCCGGAATAGAACCTCGTGTCTTTCCCGTTATGAACTCAATTTTCAAAAGAGGTTGCCGATGAAGAATAGACTAGCTAAGCTTTTTAATTTACTCATCATTGTTTTCGGAGTGATTATTGGCCATATGACATCGTCACAAAATCAAAACGGCATCATTGTTGAAGAAGCAAAGCCGGTTGAAGACGCTGACGGCCATGTTTACAGAACCGTTAAAATAGGGAATCAGATATGGATGGCAGAGAATCTGAAAACAACCAGGTATAATGATGGACAGCCGATTCCTCAAGTCACTGATCATAGCGCCTGGGGAGGCCTCAGGGCGCCATCGTACTGTTACTACAATAACGAAGAGACAAATCTAGGTGCGTATGGCGCATTATACAATTGGCATGCGGTGAACTCGGGAAAGCTTGCCCCGAAAGAATGGCACATTCCCACCGATGCCGAATGGACAACGCTCGCTGCCTATCTCGGCGGAGAAGCTGTCGCCGGAGGGAAGATGAAAGAAGCCGGTTTCGCCTATTGGTTGGCGCCTAATGCGGGCGCGGGCAACAGCAGCGCGTTTTCTGCTCTTCCAGGCGGAGGTCGGGACGACGACGGTGAGTTCAGCGGTCTCGCTTACTTCGCGAATTTCTGGTCGTCGACGGAATCCTCTCCGTCGAATGCCTGGCGCAGGCACCTGGTCTATGATGACCGGAATGCGCGCCGGGACAACTTCGGCAAAACGATGGGCTTCTCGGTCAGATGTATCAAGGATTCGTCGTCCGCCGAAAGCTCAACTTCTGTGGGAATCAGTAAATAGAAGAAGCGCACGTGACAGGTATTGACATCGACACCGGCTCTCTTGCGGGCCAATCGGCGAAAAATCCCTCCTAAAATAAGAAAGGGGATAGTTCTCTTGGGGAACCATCCCCTTCTTAGTTTCGATGCAGATCCCGGATTAAAGAAATCCGGAAGGCATTTCAGGGTACACGTGCCGAATTCAAGAGAATTCGGCTACACGGCCAGAGAATAGACAGTGGAGGCTTCTGGCCAGGTGTGTGGAGATGGAGGTCAAGATGACTAGGATGAGACATGTGTTCAGTATGGTTCTGCTGGTGGCCGCAAGTGTCAGCCTTCCTCTGAGGGCCGAAGGGCTCCATGAGAAGCTGACTTTTCTCGAACCCCTCCTGGGCCGACCCTGGCAGGGGGAGTTTACACTGCCAGACGGCAAGCGAACGCTCCGGATTACTCAGGCGTATGAGGCTCTGTGGAACGGCAAGGTGATCCACTATACCCGCTCTATTCCCGACTTTCCCTTCTTCCTCGAAGGGTACATCTATTGGGACGTGAACGAACAGAAGGTCTGCCTGATGAATATCAACAGCCGCGGCAACGCCGACCGGGGTATAGTCACCCTGGAAGAAGGCAAAATCACCGTTGGCGGTCGGATGACCATGAATGGGAAGACATACGATTACCGCAATACCTTCGAAGTCAGCGCCGATGGCAAACTGACCGACCGCTTTTTTCAGAACATGACGGGGTCCTGGCAACCGGGTCATGTGATCGAGTTTGTCAGGGGCAAATGATCACAAAAGCACATCGTAACGTACTATCGGACGCCCGACCAGCCTTCCTCGCTTCCCAGGTGATGGATCGATTACGGGCAACATTCATGTTATCCATTTTGAAGTGTAATTAGGAAACATGAATGTTATGAAGAAAAACAAAATATCAAAGAAATTAATCGCGATTTGCGGAATGGACTGTCATCTCTGCAGTGCATATAAAAGAAAGAAAAATGGTTGTCTTGGATGTAGAGAGAAAATTGGATTAAAGGGATAAGATAACATGATGATGTGACGCACCTCCTCGGGGAGTTTGATAGACTCCCCATTGGAACATGTTATTTAGGAGGTGCACAGATGAATTATGTCGGTATTGACCATCATCGTCAATACTCGCACATCACCTGGCTGGATGAGAATTTGGTTTTCGGCTGTGGTGGCCGAAAGAGCCCTTAATAACGCCCATTTGCTCGTCCAACCGTCGTGAGGAAGTATAAATCACGACAAAAAGAGGTGTCAAGAAAAGCTTAAGGGCGCAGGGTATGGCCGCATAGCCATCCGAGGTGCTAAAGCGTCGGAAATCGGCCGGACCTCTTCTCCCGGTCAAAAAGAGAATCACGAAAAATACTCGCCGCCGGCCTCAGCAGCGATCAGGACTTCCTGGCAGGCGATATGAGGCGGCGGTGGCTTGTCTGCGACAAAAGTCAGCTTCAGGTGGTTGATAATCCGGTCCACGGCCCGATAATCGGTGATGAAGGCGACGACCTTCATCACTCCCCCGCATTTGGGGCAGGTCATCGGGTCCACCTCATAGAAGACCTTGCGGATCATCTTGGCCCAGCCCTTGGAGGGGATGGGCCGGAGCTCCTCCTCCACCATCCGGAGAGGGAAAGCCTCCAGGCTCGCCTTCTTGACCTTCCCTCGATGGGCGTTGGCGCAGAGGCCGTAATAACGAATTGTCACTTGCCCCTTGTCGGGGATATGGGAGGTCACCCGAGCGATGAACTCCAGGTAGTCCATTCGCTCCACCTCTTGGGTGTCTTTCCCATAGCGGTAGATCACCTTGCCCTCTTTCACATCGAAAAACAGGCGCTCCAAGGATAAAAGAGGCCGGATCATGTATTTACCCACCCGCTCGGCCTCCGGTTTGGTCTTGGCCCGGACGAGACTGTGAACGTTGAAGCCGGTATGCTGCCAGGAGAGAAGGCGTTCCGCCCATTCGGAGCTGAGGAGTTCCTTGCGGACAAGATCGGCCAGGACCTCGCGGGCAAAGAGTGAAGCCAGCCGCGAGTCGTCGATCCGGGGGATCTTATGGAAGAGGCCCGCCCCGTTCACTCCGCCCTCGGTCACCAGGAAATGGAGGTGGGGGTGAAGATTGATCCGGTCGCCGAATGTCTGAACGGCGGCGATGACTCCGGGCATAAGCTCGCTCCCCGTGACAGCCTCAAAATAACGGGTCAGGGAGCGGAGAGCGCAGGGGCAAAGCTCCCCCAGGAGCCGGCGTTTGAACTTGAAGAAAACCCGCAGCATCTTGGGAATCGTAAAGACCACCTGGCGGTGCGGAACGTCAAGAAGGAGCGTCTCCCGCATCCACTCGCCCCACTCCTCAAGACGCTTAGCATGGCAGGACGGACAGAAGCCCCGCGTCTTGCAGGAAAACGTGAGCAGATGTTCCAAGAAACCGCTAAGCCCGTTGTTATTTTCAAGAGCTTTTTCCCCCTCCTACCCCAATATTAAAAGTGATTGACGGTCACTTCTCGGCTTTCTTGACTTCATTCGCAGCCGAGGCTATGATTTTTCCCAGCGAACAGGTAAAGAGAAATCCATGGTCTCTCGAAGGATAGCCAGGCTTGCGCTCCTCATCGTTTCAGGCTTCTTAACCGTATTCGTCTTTATCTCATGCAGGGAAAGAAACACCGTCCGAACTGACCAGGCCTGGCTGGATTCTCTATTCGAGCAGGGCAGGGCATTGTTTTACCAGACCATCCGCCAAGAGATCTCGATTCATCCTCAGCGCTCCCAGCTTAGCCCGGTTGAGATTCTAAAGATAGAGGAAGCTCAAACTCGCTACGGCAAGCTTTATGAAATTCTGGTCAATGTTTTCTATCAAAAAGACGAGCCCATTTTTTCGGCCTTCCTCTTGAAGCAGGATAAGACGTCCCGCCGGCGCTTCACCAAGATGTACCTCGAGCTCGCCCGCTTTTCCGGCCGCATGTTTGTCAAAGCGTTTTTCACCACGGATTTTTCCACCGACCTCGTGCGCAAGCTCATTCCCGCTTATAAAACCCTTGATGCCGTCGACCTGGTCGTACGGTCTGTCGGCTATAATGCCAGGCTTGATCCTCCTCCCCAGCGGGAGTTTTTCAACAATCCTTTGAGTCCCGAATTTGAACGTCAGGGAGCTCTTGACGGAGCCCGCTTCAGGGAAGCTCACAAGATTACGCGCGGGAAAGGGGCAAAAATTGCCATCCTGGATTCCGGAATCGATGAGAGCCACTCTATTTTCAAAGATACAAAATGGGGAAAGAATTGGAGTTTGGTCGGCCGCACCGGGAAACCCTGGGCGGCCGAGGCTTCCCTTGTCGATTGGGGATGGCATGGAACACTCATTTCCTCCGTTGCCGCCCGCTACGCCCCCGAGGCTCAGCTGACCGTGTACAAAGTCCTGGACGGCGACACGCAGAACGACCCGCCTTACCAGCTCCTGCTGCAATGTTTTCTGGCCGCCGGAATTTACCGCGCTGTTTACGACGGAAACGATATCATCAGCATCAGCGCCTCGGGTGCAGGCGTAGATATCGATTACCTCAGGGAAGCGTGTCAATATGCTTACAGCCGGAACTGCATCCTGGTCAGTGGCGCGCTTTACAGTCGATGGTTTAAGCAGGGCAATGTCCTGAACTTCCCCGGGCAGTATAAGACCGTGGTTTCGGTGACGGCGGCCCGGAAAAAGCCGGATGGCACATATGGCTACTGGGATGTCTGTGCCGCTCAGGAGACAAATACCGTCGCCGCGCCCAACGATATTTTTGGCGCCTTCCCGACATATGTGGGGGAGAAAGATAAATACATTCCGAGCATCTCTGCGGCCATCCCGGTTGTGTCATCTCTCTTTGCCCTCCTGGTTTCCGTCTATCCCAAGCCGGGGAATGAAGCTCCGGGAACATACGGGCAGATCCTGATGGATCTCGTCACCAAAAACGCAAGCCCGGAGCGCGTCGGCTTCAATAGATTTTCCCCGGAGTGCGGCTACGGCCTCATCGATGCTGAAAAGACGGTGATGGCCGCCCTTGAGTTGAAGAAGAGGCGCTAGCTCGAAAGCAATTTCTTATACTCTTTGATGAGGCGCTGGGCCGAGATAGGATGTGCGGTCCGGAGCTCGGGAGCAAACAGCGATACCTTGAACTCTTCGATCATCCACCGGAATTCCTCGATTGCCTGCCTCTTCTCCGGCGATGCTCTGGCAGAAACGGACTGCTCCATTTTCAAAAGGGCCGTGGAAAAGCTCTCCACTTGGGCTGCCTTGTTCCTGTCTTTCTGGGGGTCATTTTTGGCTCTTGCCGCCCGCAACTCCTTGGCTTCTAGATAACGCGGCAGATGGATCAGTCTATCGAGCCGGTAAATCTCCAAAAAATTTTTCGGGACGAGCTTATCCAAGTCGAGCCGGATTTCGGCGCAAATCGCCCCAAGGACCTTGTTCGCTGGATCGGTTTTCTCGCTGGCATAGAGCTCGGCGCGAAGCTTTTGATAAGCGGCCAGGACCTTGATGGTTGCCTCCAGGATCTGGTGGCCTTTCTCAAAAAGCCCCTTGACGACCGTCTCGGAATAAGCCCGAAAATCTTCTGGGGAGCGCAGGTTCCTTTGGAAGACCTCGGTCTTGAGGTTTTCGGTCATCATTTTTCGAACGGCCTCTTCTCCGCCGAAATAGAGGGCCGCTTTCAAATATTCCGGCGCCAGGCCAAGGTATCGCTCCACGAATTTCAGGTCTTTTGAAAACTTCAACAGGAGAAGGAGTTGCACTCCTTTCATATGAGAGGCCTTCGCCTCCTCGCCCGTCTTGAAGAGCCGGATGTTGACATGGTTTTCGGCCGCCTCAAGGCCCGGATAAGCGATTGTCGACGGCCCGATGGCGACGAGCTCGGGCAGATCGCCAAAATCCCAGGCCGCGATCCCGGTCCGTTCATATTTCTCCTTCGCTTTTCTCCATACCTCGGGATCCTGGGCCGCGGTTTCCGCGGCCTCCTTTCGCAGCCGCCGCAGCGCCTCCAAGTCCCTGCCTGCCGCTAATTCTTTTCCTTGAAGATCGGTGACGGCCAGGCGTACCTTTAAATGTTTCGGAATGTCCACCCGAGCCCATTCGTCTTCGGGGATTTCCGCCCGGAATCGCCGCTTGACGAACTGAGACAAGGCTGAAAAAAGGGAATCTTCCACCCTCGGCATTTCTTTGGCGATGATATCGACCGTATCGCTTACCGGCACAAGCAGCTTCCGGTATCGTTTGGGAAGCCCCTTGATGAGGGCCGTGATTTTCTCCTTGAAAAATCCGGGCACGCCCCAATCCAACGGCTCCGCCGGAACGGCTGAGATCAGCCGAGCCGGAATTCTCAGAGTGACACCGTCCTCGTCCTCGCCCGGAGCAAACCGATACGAAGCCTTGAATTGCATGCCTGCCAAGTCCATCGCGTCCGGGAAGGGTTCCAACTCCGCGGCATCGGGAAAAGACCGGAGAAGGTCCCGTTCGCGCATCTTCAGAAATTCTTCGCTCCCCCGCTTCCGGATTCTTTCTTTCAGCCCGCGAATGTCATAAATACCCGGCAATCGTCTTGAATAGAATTCCGCGATGGCATCTTCGCCGATCAAGATGTCCCGACGCCTGAGTTTTTCTTCCATCGTTGAAAGCCGTTTGTGCAAATCCAGGTTGTGTTTAAGGAAATCGAATTGCTCTTTGACGGATCCTGAGACGAGCGCGGAGCGGACAAATATGTTATGGGCTTCCTCGGGTTTAATCGGGCCGAATGGGACCCATCTTCCAGCGACGATCTCGAGGCCAAAAAGTGTGACCCGCTCTTCTGCGCAGACCTCTCCGCGGCTCTTATCCCAGCGTGGATTGGAATGAGAATAGCAGCAGAGGTCGCCGCCCAACGGCTCCAGCCATTCGGCGCTTATCCTGGCGGAGGTCCTGGCAAAAAGCCTGGAGGTTTTGACCATATCGGCAGCGACTATCCAGGATGCGGATTTATTGAAAAGCGTGGAGCCGGGAAAGGCCATCACTTCGCGGCCCTTGGCCGCTTGATAAATATTCTTTTCTTTGTGGACGGCGATATTCGAAAGGTACCCGCTCAGGATGGACTTGTGGATGGCGGCATAGAGGGATTTGGACATCTCGGCTTTATGCGGGCGTCCCGGCGGAATTCTTAGCTCTTTCAGAATCTCCACGATCTGATCGTGGATGTAAACCCACTCCCTCATCCGGGGGTAGGACAGAAAATGTTCCTGGCAGAATTTGCGCTTCCTGTTCTGGGTCGTCAGCTCTTTCCATTCACCGTGATATTTATTCCAAATATTGAGGAGCGTCAGGAAATCCGAGTCGGGGTCGCGAAAGGGCAGATGCATGGCATCGGCCTGCGCCACTTTGTCGGGCGGTCGTTCGCGGGGGTCGCGGATGCTTAGGGCGGAAGCGATAACGGCGACTTCTCCCAGGCAATTTTCCTTTTGGGCTTCGAGCAACATGCGCGAGAGCCGCGGATCCAGGGGCACCCGGGCCATGCGACGTCCCCTGTCCGTTAGGACAAAATCCCGGCCTTTTTCCCGAATCGCATCGAGCTCAATCAGGGTCTGATAGCCATCCTCGATGTTCCTGGCGAACGGCCTATCGACGAAGGGAAATTGGGACGGATGTCCAAGCTTGAGGTCCATCATGCGCAGGATCACTTCGGCTAGGTTCGACCTCAGGATCTCGGGCAGCGTGAATTGCGGCCGGGACTCAAAATCGTCCTCGGAATACAACCGGACGCAAAATCCCTTCTGAACGCGACCGCACCGGCCTTTTCTTTGGTCGGCACTGCTTTTGGAGATAGGACGAATAGGGAGGCTGTTAATGCGGGCGCCGGGCAGATACTGGGACATTCGCGCCAGCCCCGTGTCTATGACATATCTAATGCCCGGAATGGTGAGAGAAGTCTCGGCCACATTTGTGGCTACAACGATTTTCGGGCCGGTGACGGAATAGACCCGGCCCTGCTGGCTGCCCGGCAGCCTCGCGTAGAGGGGCAAGATGGTGACGCCGGAATATTTCCTTCCTTCCAAGAGCGCACAGGTTTCCAAGATATCCTGCTCTGTAGGCATGAAAATGAGAATATCGCCGGGGGATTTTTCGGCTTTGAGGTAATTCACGGCTTCCACGGCCATATCCACATAGTCGTCCTCATCCACGTTCGCAGTCTCGGGACCGGCCGGCCTGTATTCGACCTCCACCGGATAAAGACGACCGCTCACCTCCAAGACCGGAGGCTGATCAAACGCATTCGTAAATTTTTCAATGTCGAGGGTGGCCGAGGTGATAATGAGTTTGAGGTCCGGCCGGACCGGGAGCAGTGTCTTGGCGATACCCAACAAAAAATCGATATTCAGGCTGCGCTCATGGGCCTCGTCAATGATGAGCGTGTCATATTCGTAGAGCTTGGGATCGGACTGCGTTTCGGCCAAGAGCATGCCGTCTGTCACGATCTTGATGAACGCATCGGGTGACGTCTTGTCATCAAAGCGGATTTTATAGCCGACGGAGCGGCCGATCGCTTCGCCCAATTCTTCAGCGATCCGGTGGGCGATAGTGATGGCGGCAATCCGTCGAGGCTGGGTGCAGCCGACCTTGCCGAGGATCCCGCGGCCGGCCTCCAAACACATTTTCGGGATTTGGGTGCTTTTGCCACAGCCCGTTTCGCCGGAAATAATAACGACCTGGTGTTTTTGGATGGCGCGAACGATCTCGCCCCGCTTGGCCGTGATCGGGAGCTCGGGGGGGTACGCGAGGGCAAGCCGGCGACTGAGTTTCGACCTTTGTTCAGGCGAAGGCAATTCCGGACCCATAAAAGAATTCTAAATGACTTCTGGAATGGGTGCAAATTATTTGAACGGCAAGCAGGCTCGGGCCTTGAATTCTTCAAAAAATGCGCTATACTGTCTTAGGAAATAAGATTTGTCTCATTTTCAGGACAAGTCGTCATGACGCAAAGCAAAGGGTCAGCCCAAAATCAGGCTTAATCATAATTGGCATGAATATTGCTAAAACTATTATAGGAAGGAGAAGGAAGATGAAAAAATGCCTTTTGATGGTTTCCGCCATGATCATTCTCTCAGTGAGCTGTATGCTCTATGTCCCCGCCGATGATGTTCGCTATCCCAGCCGGGCCGGCGGTTATTACAATGAGCCCGCGCAGAATTATTCGGATGTAGACGTTTCTTATTTTTATAATTATCTCTCTCCCTACGGATCGTGGGTTTCTATGCGGCCGTACGGATATGTCTGGATCCCCCGCCATATGGGATACCGCTGGCGTCCCTACACATACGGCCGCTGGGGCTGGACGGATTACGGTTGGACCTGGATCTCCGAGTATGAGTGGGGGTGGATTCCTTTCCACTACGGCCGCTGGGGCTGGGACAATGACTTCGGCTGGTTCTGGGTGCCCGGAACGGTCTGGGGACCGGCCTGGGTCATCTGGCGGTCCAGCGACCTCTATATGGGATGGGCTCCTCTTCCACCGGACGCCGAATTCGGGATGGGCGTGGGTCTTTCAGGGTATTTTGACATTCCTGACCATTACTGGATTTTCATCGAAGGCCGATATTTCCTCGAGCCACACCTTTACACGCATGCGCTTCCCTACGAGCGGAATTTGACGATCGTCCGCTATACAACAGTTCACAAGAACATCCTTGTCCGCGACAACCGGATCATCAATGAGGGGATTGACCTGAATCTCATCCGGAATGTCACAAGAAAGAACATCACCAGAGAGGTGATTAGGGATGAACCGCGGCCCGGCCTGACCAGGGTGGGCGCCGGAGAGGTCCGGATCTACCGGCCGGCCATCAAGCAGGATGATCGCGCCAAGCCGAAAGAATATTTAGAGCCGGAGGAGGCGCGGGTCAAGCTGTCCAGGGCGAAGATCTTTGAGGCCGGCCCTCGAAGCACGGCAGCCGAAGAAACGACCATCCTGAAGAAACGCCATGTCCAGGAAGAACGGCTCCTGGAAAAAACGCAGTCGGATGAGATTAGGCAGATGAGGCTCAAAATGCAGACCCAGCAGCAGAAGGTCAGGCAGCCCGCCGAAAAAGAGAAAATAAGAAAAGATATGGAATCCACGATTTCGGACCTGCAAAAGAAACACGCGGACGAAAAGAGGCAGCTCTCGGAACGCCAGAAGAAGGACGTGGAAGAGGTCGTCAAGCGGAAGATTAAAAAGGATTGACCGGCGCAAATAGCGGCTATCTGTAAACGAAAAACCCGAGCACGGCGGCGCCGAAGATGACCAGGACCGGATGAATCCTGGTTAGCGTGAGCAGGGCGAACGCCACCAGCACAATCAGGATTTTATCCCAGCCGCCAATAAGCGCCGAGCTCCATCCCAGCTTTTTCGCCGAAAAAACTCCGTAGGCCATATCATAGGCCGTCCACAGCAGAAAGCCGACGACGACCGGGCGAACGGCCTGAAGCATAGATTTCACGGCGGGGCTATCCTTGATGCCGAAGAAATAAACAATCATCAACAGCATCAAGATCGTCGCGGGAAGCACCGTCCCGGCCACCGCGGATATGGCGCCCGGAATTCCGGCCAGCTTATAACCGATATAGGCAGAAACCTGCGGAGCAATTGGACCCGGCAGGGCATTGCTGATGGCGACCGCATCCGCGAATTCCTCGGACGTTGCCCAACCGACCGTGGTCACTTCCCTCTGCATCAAGGCCAACGACGCCGGTCCCCCGCCCCAGGAAAATAGGGCCACTCGGCTGAACAGGACGAATATTTTCAATAACAACATGGGCTCTCCTTATTCGAAAATATTCTACACTGACCAAAAGGGGACGGACAAGGCTATTGACGGAAGCGAACCGCCCATTCCCCGCTTGCCAGCTCCTGGAGCTTGACGATTCCTCGACGCGTCTTGCAGGTAAAGGCCTCTAGTCCCTTCTCGGAGCGAGCATAAAAAGTCCGTTTTCTGGAGAGAATTTCTTCGACGGCGATCTCTTCGTTATCGATGATAATCGACCGGGGAGTCTCTTCGCCCTTGTATCCGGAATAAAAAAGGACCTTGACCTTAACGGTTGGCTTGCTCTTCACGAGTTCCCTCGCGAGTGTGACTCCTTGCGCATTTTTCCCAAAGGCAGGGATCACTAGCCCCCATGAGCGCAAATGGCTCGAAAAGAAGATGTCCCTTGCATGCGGGTGGCCTTTATCACAGCCTTGAACGAATCCACATTTTCAACAGGCGGCCCGGTTTGAGCTTACCCCTGGCGCGGGCCAGCCTCATATAGGTTTTGGTCATCGTCTCGGGCACATCCGGCTGTTCAGCGGAAGGTTTGCGCGTTAAGATCAAAGATTTTGTCGGGCAGGTGGAATAGCAAAGGCCGCAGCCGATGCAGCGGTTCATGTCCACAATAACGCTGCCTCCATCAAGGCTCAGGGCTTCCATCTGGCACCGATTTATGCAGATCCCGCATCCCTGGCATGTCTCTTCGCGATAAGACACCCTGAATGGGGAAGAGACAATGCTGGCCGGTTGGGGATGCTGCTTGATCGTGCGGAGGACTCCACAACAACAGCCGCAGCAACAGCAGATGCTCCCCACTTTTTGAGAATTGCTCGGCTGCAAGACCAGCCCTTTTCTGTCGGCCTCCTTGAGGATCCGAAGGGCTTCCTCCTGTTCGATCATCCGACCGAGTCCGTTTTTCAGATAGTAATCGGTTCCAGATCCAAAAACGAGACAGGATTCTTCTGGCTTTTCGCAGCCTTGCCCGGCAATTCTCCTTTCCCTGCGGCAGATGCAGGGCGCAACCAGGATCCTTCGATGGGAACGGACGATCTCTTCGGCCATTTCATGGGGCAGAATCTTGTGCTCGACCGGGATGGTTTGCCCGATCGGAATCGTGCGCAGCTGGGGGACTTTCTTCCAGGTTTCAAAATTGAGCAGGCGAGGGATATATTCCTCCATATCCCGGACGAGGTCCTGATCGAGAGCGTTGACATGAAATTCCCAGATGCCGATGACGAACTGCGAGGCTGCGTATCGTGGCGGCCCATCTTTCGGCTGGATCCGGTAGATCAGCCCCTTTTTGGCCATATCCTCGAGCTTCTGGGCGGTTTCCTCGAGGGAACGATGAAGGCTTCTGGCGATCCTGGCGGGTTCTTGGGGCAAGAGCGTGAGGCGCAGAGCTAATCGCGCTTCTTCGGCCGTGAAAAGGCGGCGAAGGATCCGCTGTTCGACACCGCTCTCCGTAGTTGGGAATCCTCCCGGCATATCGTCGAGATATTTGGCCAGCTGATTATAGATGTCTTTTGTCAACGTTTCTCGGATAGACTAGCCGCGCCTATCCGTCTATTCTATCAGCGTTCGAGACTGATTTCTACTTTATAATCCACCGAAATCTTGGCCCCCTTCTTGGGCCGGATTGCCCGGTTGCCCAGACCGTTCTTTCGGCGATCTTCCCGGTACGCCAGCTTCGAATTCGTCGGCGATACAGAAGGACTGTTGAAAGGCATCAAAAAGAACGAACGGGCTAGGCTTTGCCGAGGACCATGGCCAGAAGGGCCATCCGGACGTACAGCCCATACTCCATCTGGCGGAAGTAGGCCGCCCGGGGATCTTCGTCGAATTCCATGCTGATCTCGGTCACGCGCGGCAGGGGGTGCATGACGATCATCTCTTTCTTGGCGGCTTTCATGGCTTCAGGCGTGATGACGAACGCGCTTTTGACCTTCTCGTAGACGGCAGGGTCGTCAAACCGCTCTTTTTGGACGCGCGTCACGTACAGCACGTCGGTCTCGGGCAGCACCTTGTCTAGGGTGGAATATTCGTTCTGGGGAAGGCCTTTCTGGGCGACCTCGTCCATAACGTCTTTAGGCATATGCAAAATATCGGGGGAAATATAGTTCAGCTTGATGCCGATGAACTGGGTCAACAGCCGGGCGAGCGAGTGCACCGTGCGGCCGTACTTCAGGTCTCCAAGCATGGTGACCGTCAGGTTGTCGAGACGCCCCAATTCCTCGCGAATCGTAAAGGCATCGAGCAGGGCCTGGGTCGGGTGCTCGCCGACGCCGTCGCCGGCATTGATGATGGGTTTGCCGGCGTATTTCGCCGCCAGCGCCGCCGCGCCGACGTCGGGGTGTCTCAGGACGATCACATCGGCGTAGCATCCCAGCGTCCTCACCGTGTCGGGCAGGCTCTCGCCCTTGGCCACCGAAGAGTATTTCACCTCGTTGATCGGAATGACCGCGCCGCCCAGCCGCTCCATCGCCGCCATGAATGAGGAGGACGTCCGGGTGGATGGTTCGTAGAACAGGTTGGCCAGGATTTTGCCTTTCAAGAGGTCGAACGTCCCGATCCGCTCGACCATGATCCGCATCTCGTGCGCCACGCGGATGATGTATTCCAGGTCGGCCCGGCTGAATTGCTTGATCGAAAGGATATCTTTTCCGTACCAGGGTGCCATTTTATGGTCGCCCAAGGGAAGGTGGGGATTTTTAGCTCTTGTCGGCATGTTCACTCCTCGTCGCTCTTTAAGAGAACGCTCGAAAACCATGGAAATTATTGTTGAATCGGCGGCAAATTTCAATGTTTTTTTGGCTGGATAGGGCTAAGCGCTTGACCAAATTCTCTCATGATTCTCAAAAATACGATCAGCCGTTGATTGAAGCAATGCCTGCCCTATTGGATCTGGTTGAATGCATCACCACGGGAAATGAGTGGGAAAAAATAAAAAAATAATGATCAAGAAGGTTTCTCTGTCCGATACTTGATCTCGGTATGTACAATAAAAAATTTATAGTCTTTGTAGACAATCTCTGTTTCCGATCGGACAAATTTTTGTCCCCTCTTATCGATATAGGCCTCTTCAACGGACAATCGACTCGGGAACCGAATTCCGTTCTTTTCAAACTGATATTCCGAAATGATAGTGATCCTGGGCTCAGCCTTGTATCTTTTCGCAATCTCTTCGATATTCTGAAAGTCTCTGATAACGATGGGATTCCATACGATTTTCAGGATGCTCGAATCCTTCTTGTTCACCCAGATTTTCCCCGAAAGATAGGAAGGATCGACTCCGTAAAGAAATCTGCGTTCATACGAGTTTTTGGGAACGGCTTCGATGACGATCGTTTCTTCTCCATAAAGGGTTTCTTCATCGATCAGGCGAAAATCATTCAGAGTATTTCCGAATTCACCGAAAAGATCGGCCGTTCTCAGCAGAACATGCTGGTGGCGAAAAGCGAGGGTTTCCAGAAGGGCGTTTTCTTCATGGAATTTCCTGCCGTTCTTCTCCAATAATATTCTGCGTTCTTTCACGTCAGATCCTTTTTTGATCAGCTGATAATCATAAAGATATTTATTGTTAAGTCTCTGAGCAAAAGAACGATCCCGGGAAAAATCGATCTTCTCCGATATTTCCTCTTTGCAAATAAAATCATAAACGCCGTTTTCCAATCTGCGGCAATATTCTTCGACCTTTTTCAGGATCGTGTTGAGATTCAATGGGCCGAGACTTTCTTGGGAAGGACCGTGGGCATTGGCGTTTTGATAAAAAACAAGCAAGAGAAATGCCATGAGAGGCAACCAAGAATAGAAAAGGATTTTTTCCTTTTTCCGTTCAAAAGCCCCTCGAAACGGCAAATCCCTTCTCCTGATGACATGAATATTATATCGCCGGCCGGCGGCCGGAATCAAGGAAACCAGAAAAGCTAGGCCTGAAGGTCGCTAGTGCGAAAAACCATGTTCCTCCCGCCGGAAGACTCTAGTTCTTCGCTCCGCATGAAGATAACTACGGGATGATGATCAGAAATATCCGGCGCTCTTTTCGGCCCCCGGGGAGGACGACTTGCTCAAGGACATGAGGCGGGGGCCTCTCCGCCTTTCTTTGTCAGCGTTCGAGACTGATTTCTACTTTATAATCCACCGAAATCTTGGCCCCCTTCTTGGGCCGGAGGAGCTCCACGGCCCGAAGAAACGTCTTGTTGCGTTTCTGCCATGTCCGGTTCAACTTGCGGGCGTAGTGGGCGATGGCCAGGTCGATCCACTTGCCTTTAAAGAATTTTCTGACCGTCTGTTTCATCGAATAGAACTTCTTATGGCTGAAGATCTGGGCTTTTTGAAGGTCAAATATGGAAAACCGGGCCGGCCGGAAGACGGCGTGGTGGCCATCGTAGAGCGTCCAGTCACGAAACTGGATCCGGTTCTCCGAAGCGACTTTTTCGTAGAATTCCGAGCCGGGCGCGGGCGTTAAAATCAGAAACTGGGTGGAGTTGAGCCTGGCTTTTTTGGCAAAGCGGACCGTCTTCTTGACGGTCTTCCAGTCATCCTGGTCGAAACCCAGGACGAACATGCCGTGGATATGGATGCGGTGCTTCCTGAGGACCTTGACGGCTTGGGTGATTTCTTCCACTGTCTGTTTCTTTTTCATCTCCTCCAGGCTGTCCGGGTTCACGGTTTCAAATCCGATATAGAGCGTATGGCAGCCTGCCCGCTTCATAAGTTTGACCAGCTCCACGTCTTTGGCGACATCCGCCCGCACCTGGGTCGTCCATTTGAACTTGAGCTGTTCCCGGATCATGCCTTCCAGAAGTTCCTTGGTCCGCTTCCGGTTGGCCGTGAAATTGTCGTCATAGAAGAATATCACATTTTTCCGGCTGTCGTACTGCCGGAGCTCGGCCAGGATATTCTCCGTCGAGCGGAACCGGTACTTTTTGCCAAACATTCCGGTTACCGAGCAGAAGGAACAGTCGAATGGGCAGCCGCGCGATGTCAGCACGGGAACAGTGCTTCGCCCGCCTTTTTTCGGGTGATCCCGCTTCAAAAGCGAGAGGTCGGGAAAAGGAAGGGAATCGAGGTTGTCCGCCGGCGGCTGTTTGGAATTATGAATGATCGAATCGTTTTTCTTGTAGGAGAGGTTGGAGACGCGGGAATAGTCGCCTCCGGCTTGCCAAGCATCGATCAATTCCGTGAGGGCCCGCTCCCCTTCCCCGCGGACGACAAAGTCGGCGTGCCCCAGGGCCTCCTCGGCCAGATACGTTACGTGAGGCCCGCCCATGATCACCGGGATCCCCATTTCCCGGATCCGATCGGCGATGGCATAGGCGCGGGGCGCTGTTGGCGTGATGGTGGAAATGCCCACCAAATCGGCATTTTTGATAATTTCGTAATCGATCTTCCGCATCTCTTCGACAAAGATCTCCACTTCCCAGCCTCTCTTCTTCATGATCGTGCCCAAAAGAATCGTCCCCAACCGGGGCAGGGGAAATTGAGAGAAGATATGAAGGTTTGGGGCCTTCGGCTCGATAAACACGATTTTCTTCATCTTACGCTCCGCTGGATTTCCCCGGTCTCTTCTGGTTTTTCACCTTCAGATTGAGGATCTCCTTTTTCTTTTTTTTCATCAGGCTCTCCCAGCGCTCCATGCCCTCCCGGAAAAGCTTCATTTTGTCGAAGAGGGCCTGGATACCTTCAAGCATGGCCTCGAGCTTCGACGTCACGGCGGCCTTGTCAAACGATTCCAACCGCTCTTGAAAGGCCAGGAAGTCCCGGAAACAGTCCGAATTCACTTTGATCTCTTCCAGGGTGTAGCCGAAGAGCTGCAGGTCCTGGATCAGTTTGCAGAGATAGACATAAATTTTCGAATACAGCCTGAACCCGCCCTCGCTCCGCATGTCGGGCTCGATGATGCCTTTGTCCTCCCAATGTTTGATCGTCCGGGGGCTGACGCCTGCTTTCTCAGCCAGGTTGCCCACGGTCAGGTATTGATCGAGGCCGTTGTTATTGGCGCGGTTTGTCCTGGCCCTGGGCAGTCCGATCTTTTTGATGATCTTCTGGATTTCCTCGAGCCCATAGCCTAATTCCTTGAGCTTGAGGATGTTCTCCAGCCTGGCCAGGGTTTCCTCCGAAAAAAGGGGGATTTTGTCGTCGGTGAAGCCCGCCGGCTTGACCAGTTTCTCTTTCGTCCATCGGACAAGGACTTCCTCGGAAACGCCGGTCCTCCGGAGGAGATCGTCCCTCGTGAAAACATTCTTGTTCATATTGTACGTTTACGTATATATTTATCTGTAAATACCATTAAAGTATACGTACAGGAATATTAGTTTTGTCGAGAAGGTTTGTCAAGTAGAACTTTTCAAAGTGCCGGAACGGCTTCTATTTTTTCGCTCCCGATTTCGCAGCCGGTTTCTTCTTGGCGGGCTGCAGGTCGACCCAGTTTTCCATAAAACGCTGGCTCCCGGCCGCGCCGCTCTCCGACAGCAGCGACTCAAAAATAGCCTTGAGCTGGGCATAGGGCAGCGTGCCGATGATCATCCGGTTGTTGACGATCATGGTCGGCGTGGAGCGGATGCCGTGGGCGAATTGATCGGACGTCTTATCGTATTCGGCGCCCGTGTTGATGATTTGCAGGACAAGGTCCTTGACAGCTTGGTCCGTCAGAGCTGCTTCGACCCCATGCTTTCTGGCCAGTTGTGCCCTCCATTCCGGGTTCCTGGCCTTCTCAAAATTTTCGAAGATCTCGTCATGGATCTGGTTAAACTTGGCCGGGTCATAGGCGGCGATGAAAGAGAGGTCGCAGGCGCCGGGATGTTTGTTGCCCTTCTCCGGGACGACCTGGTTGCACTTGCCGTCTAGCGGGAAAAATTGGAAAGCAATGTTAATCTTCCCTTTGTATTCGGTCTTGAGCTGTTTCAGTTGTTTGTACAGGAACAGGCAGTCGGGGCAAAGAAAATCCACATACTCGATGACCCGGATCGGCGCGTCTTCGAAACGCTCGGTGGCCTTGGCCGTCCAGAAGGGCGATACGATGCTCGGGGTCTTCACCTCGGCCAGGCTGTAATATTCCTTGACAACCCGGGTGGCGACTCCGCCCAGCTGGGCATCCTGCTTGGCCTTGTAAAATTGATGGAAACCGTAGGCGCCAGCGAGCAGAATGGCCGCATAGACAACCAGGTGTTTGATCGATGGGGCAAGAAAAGCACGCACGGTCCTCAGGGCGCCGCCGGCCGGGGCCAGGCCGTATATCCAGAATAGGGCGAAGCTGAGCAGGGAAAATAAATAATATCCGCTGCAGAGAAGGCACAGGCTCTTGAGGAAGAACACGGAGTAAACGAAAAGCCCGACGACGCCCAGGGCGTTGAGCAGGGACAGCGATTTATTGGTCCGTTCAAAGGCCGCCGAAGGAAATAGGGCTCCGAGCACCACCAGCCCGCCGACGATGATCCCGAAATATCCCATCGGGACTCCCCAGAACTGGGCGATCGAGGAATAGGCCGAGCTGTTGCAGTTAAAAAAAGAGTTGATATCACAAAACGAGCCTCTGAAGATGGATTCCGGAAAATTAGCGTTGAAAAAATGCTGAATCGTGAGCACCGAGGCGGCGATCATCCCCGCCCCGGAAAGAAAGCTCCAGAACCGCCGTCCGCCGCTTCCTTCAAGCGTCAATGACCTTACCATCCGCAACCTCCTTCTTTGAAATGCGGCTATTTTATCATAAAATATATCACTATGCCGCGCATCTTGCCTGCGAACAATTACTTCCCTATTGACAGGAACGGGATTCCCGCTCTATATTCGGAGGATGAAAGGGAGAACAACATGCTCAAAAAAATGACACTTGCCTTGATTCTTCTTTCTTTGTGCCTAGTGCCATTTCTTCAGGCCCAGGAAAGACACCTCGACGTCCCGTATGTCCCCACCAAGTATCCGGTCGTCGATGAAATGCTGAAACTGGCCAACGTCCAGAAGAGCGACCTTCTTATTGATCTCGGCTGCGGGGACGGCCGGATTGTCGTTTCTGCCGCCCAGAAATGCGGCGCCAGAGCGATCGGTGTCGACATCGATCCCGACCGCATCCAGGAAAGTCAGGAAAATGCGGCGAAGGCCGGCGTGAAAGACCACGTGACGTTCATCCAGGGTGACCTTTTTCAGGCCGATGTGCATGAGGCCAGCGTCGTCTCCCTCTACCTGCTCACATCCGTCAACCTGAAGCTGCGGCCCAGGTTGATCCGGGAACTTGCGCCGGGCACGCGCGTCGTCTCCCACAACTTCGGAATGGATGCCTGGAAGCCCGACAAGTCCTCGTCCGTAACGGTCGACGAGATCAGCCATGACGTTTTTCTGTGGATTATCCCGGCCAATGCCAGCGGGACATGGAAATGGACCATGGCGGAGCCCAAAGCCAACTGGGAGCTGAACCTCGAACAGCTTTTCCAGCAGATCTCCGGAACGATCTCCGTCAACGGGGCTTCAGCCGCCCTGAAGGACGCGGTGCTCTCTGGTGACAAGATCAAGTTCACCGTCGAAAGGCAACTCAATGGAAAAACCGTCTCATTCGTTTTTGAGGGAGTCGTCCGCGGACACACGATCGCTGGAAAAGCGATTCAGGACGGAAAAGAATTGGGGGAGTGGAAAGCCAGCCGCAACCCCTCAACACAAAAGGATATCGACGTGGAGAGCGGCAGGGAAATCCGGTATTAGATCGTGTAAAAGCGTTATATTATTCCGGCTTAAAGAGTTTTTCAAAATCAGCCTGATCTAAGATATACATCTGGCGCGGATACCCGTCGGTTTTGACAAATTCCTTCCAATCACGTACAAATAATTCATGATCCGAAGAGAATTCTGCAAGAAGCTCCCCTGCGCCGCCTTGGGAACTCTTTCTTTTCTCTCTCTGGGCGGCCAAGTTCTGAGCAAGGAGGCTCCCATGGAGAAAAAGGTCAAGGCGGTCACGGCAAAAGTCATCAGCGTCAAAGGGACCTGCGGGCTGGGCCATAAGGTCGGCGATGTCATCACCTTCACGGAAACGGGGGTGGACGGCAAGATCTGCATTCATGCCCTCTACAGCATGATACCCGCGGTCTTCGCCATGCTCTATGATGTCAAGTTCCCCTGGCTTCAAAACCCGGATAAGAAGACCCACCCCTGTACGGACGCCGCCAATCCCGTGGTGTTCGAAATCACAAAAGTGCGGGAAGTCTAGAATAAGATTATCTCCCTGATGAATTCATCGCCAAATGCTCCAGGGAAAGGTGGCAGAGAGCGAAGCGATCGTTAGAGGGAAACCCGAAAAAGGGTTTCCCTCCAAGAGTGTCCGGGCGGCTCTAACGAATTTCGCGGCGGATGTCCAAACGCGGTGAAATTTCGTATTGATCCTTGTCCAGGTCGATGACGACCTTCGTTCCGTCGGCATAGGTGAATTCCTGTCTTCGATAATCGCCTCCCAAAAACGTGTGATTGACGAGTTCTAGAAGACCGACCCGCTCCTGCAGGGTGCACATCGTCCGCACCCGCGCCAATTCCTCTTCCGACGGGCTCAAAGAAAGATAGGGAATGCCCGCATTAGCCAGCCCGTGGAGAAAACCCAGCTCTTTTTCCGGAATGCCCCACGCTCCTCGCCCCAGGGGCCAGGGCAGGACGAGCGCATCGTGATAGACCAGGTTGAAGAGCGGCACGGGGATTCCCATCGCCGGACCCTGGCCCGGGTTGGGGTCCAAGGCATAGGGCCCGTGATGGACGAGGTCGATGTGAGGGACGGCCCAGTCGGCGGGCTCTTCGGAGCTGACAATGCCTCCCCAGGACCGCACAAAATCCAGACAGTCGCCGCGATACTCCAAACACTCCGCCCGAGTGACTGGATGCTCGGGATTGTAGCATTCATCGGGTGGGACGACGGCAAAGACATCGAGATAGGCGCCTCGCATCTTTACGCCGTGGTCGAGAATCGCCCCGTGATTTTTCTTCACATAGCCCAGGGCCAGGCTCGGGCATAAGAAAGACTGCGCTCCACCGTACCAGGTGCTGTGAAAGGAGCGGTTTCCATCCTCGTCGAGGACGGTATGCCGCGGGTTATAAGATTTTGCGTCCAGATAATAGTCGCGGTACTGGTCGTGAATGGCGAAGACATAACCTAGATCATCGCAGGCCTGGGCAAAACGTGCCATTCCCTCCCAGCCTCCGGCCTCCGGGCAGGGCGGCAGGATGTCTGGATGAAGGTTGTCATAGCCGCGAAATCCCCAGCCGTCGAGATGGACGTAAGCACGCTGAATCCCTGTTTTGGCAAGCTCGAGGAAGCTCAGCCGCCCTTTTGTCAAAAGTGACCAGCTGATGGTTTTTCGCAGGATTCTCTTTGTCATAATAGCTCGACCCGGGCTGGATATGGTAAAGGATGCTAGTGTGAACGACGGGAGCGCCGATGAGCTTGGCTACGAGAGGGTTCCAGCTGATCTTTTCTTTAAGAGAGACAAAACGTCCCGTTTCGATCATGTAACGCCGGTAACGCTTGGCCAGGTCCACATAATTGCCTTTCTCCAAGAAGCAGAAACGAACCCGGCGTGGGTAGGCCCATCGGCCCAGCGAATGGACCCAACGGACTTCCATGCGCGTGGGACCGCCGGCGGGATGCTCGAATCGGCAGCCGGCGTCCGCGGGAGTTTCAAGCAGCACCAGGACCGCGGTCTGGCCTTGCTGATGTCCCCACCAGGGCATGTACAGCCCGCGGCCGTAAGATAGAGTGTCATAGAGCCAGACTTTCTTTGGCCAATCTTTCGGGAGCAGCATCCCCTGCATGAAAGGGACGACAGTGGCGTCGAACGCTCCGGAATCGAAGGCCTGCGGCCAGAGACATTCCCGGATCCGTGTCTCTCCATCCGTGGCGACGATCTCGCAAGCAAGGTCTTCATCAACGCCCTCCAGGGCCACAGAAAGCCGGAGCGCTAGATCAAGCGGACCTTCTTCGCCGCGAAAATCCTGGAGCTCGATTTTCAACCCGGCCTTAAACCCTGTCTTGTACGGAAAGATCCGTTTGGTCGCCGCATCTGCCAGCTTGAGCTGATAGACCTTTCCCGAGGAACGCACGACCAGGTCTCCCGAAAAGGAAGAGATCATCGGCCAGGCGACGGAACCTGCCTTGACCGTCATTTGGAGGTCCCCCGGATTAATCTCGACTTTATGCTTTCGGCCGGAGATCTGCCAATGTCCCTGTTCCAGCCCGACTTGGATGTCGGGCGCCCCCCAGCCGGCTTGTCTATCTTTTCTTTCTATCCTTTTGGAACCCTTAAACGAGAGCCATTCAATCCCCGAAGGCGTTGCCCGAAAGCGCCTGGCCCGGATGTTCGACCCTTCGCCTTCTTCATAGTAAACAATCAAAACAGAGCCGTCCTTGAGGTTGACCATCGAAGGATACGCGCCGCCGAAATCATCAACGGGAACGTTCTCGCTCCAGGTCCGACACTCGTCCAGGCTGTAATGAAGAGAGGTCTGGGGGAGGCGGTGGGCGAGAATGATGATGTCGTCCTTTGTTCGCAAGAGGTAGGGGCAGTGGCCTGGAAAGCCGATCGGCTTCGAAACGCTCCAGGTCCGCCCGCCGTCCTTGGAGACGGAATAGCACATCGTCGTTGCGGGCTCGCGCTGAATGGCATAGAGAGAGCCATCCTTGAGCGGAAGGACATCGGTTTCGGCATCGAGTTTGTAGCCGCCGTTATTGATATCGATCGGCTGGCCCCACGTTTTGCCGCCGTCCTCGCTCATGATGACCGCGCCCCAGCTTTTATCTTTTTCTTCCCGGTAAAGGCCGAGAACCAGCCGGCCGTCGGGAAGCTCACGGATGGGCGAGCTGCAATAATAGTCAGGAGAGATGAGCTGCGGTTGGGACCAGGTTTTGCCAAGGTCATCGGACGACACAAGCCACGTCCCCAGTCCCTGCCAAGGCTTGCCTTCCGCTTTTCTCAAAGAAAAGAAATTACAGAGAAGCCTGCCGGATTTGAGCTGAACGAGGGAAGGATCGCGGTCGTCGTCCGGCCCGTCGTAGAGGAGGCGCGCCCTGGTCCAGGTCCGGCCGTCATCGCTCGAGAGGGCATAACAAACTCTGCCGCCTTTCGGCCACTGCTTGTTGGGAAGGGAGACATGGCCGTAACCGGCATAAAAGACGGCCATCAACCTGCCGTCTTTCAAGCGGAAGACATCGGGAAATGCTTCGTATCCTCCCGCTCCGGCATCCCTGCAGATATAGACAAATTCGTTTCCCTCCTGCTCACCGGACGCGGGCTGCTTAAGATATCCGGTCCCCATGGACAAGAGCAGGAAAAGGACTGTGACAAAGAGCGGATAGAATAGACGGCCTCTCATGCTTCCCTCCTCTATGCCACTCTGATAACACAAGACCGCTTTTCTGTCAAAATACTTTAGGGCTTAGACGGAAAGAGAGATGCTTGGGCGAGGAAGTCGCTTTAGGCTTTGAACCCCACGGTGGAAAATTTGGCTTTTTCTTTCAATTTGGCCAGGTGCGACTCGAACGCGGCCGTCTTTTTTTGCTGTTTGATCTGCTCCTCGAGCTGCGTCTTGACCTGGTCCAGGGGCAAGGTCTCCTTGCTCCGTCCTTCCACTTTGAGAATATGGTAGCCGAATGTCGTTTCTACGATACCGCTGATCTGACCCACAGGAACAGAAAAAACGGCGTCCTCGAAAGGCTTGGCCGTCTGTCCCCGGCTGATATTCGCATAAAGCCCGCCGTTATCCTTCGAGCCGGGGTCTTCGGAATACTGTTTGGCGAGCCCGGCAAAGTCCTCGCCGTTCTTAACCTTGGCCAGGATGTCCTCAGTCTTTTTCCGGATATCCGCTTTCTCCTGATCGCTCTTTCCTTGGGTGAGAAGCAGGATATGCCTGACCGAAGCCGTCTTGTCTTCTATATAAGCTTTTTGAATCTCCGCGTCCGTCGCTTTGATCGTATTGAAAAGATCCGTCTCGAGGTATTTTTGGATGAGGAGGCTTTCCTCGACGCCCTTCTTGAAGTTTTCGATGGCAATGCCGTTTGTCTTCAGCATTTCGAGAAACTGCGTCTCGCCGCCGGCCTGACTGTACTGGACGTCTATAGCTTTTTTCAGCTCGTCCGGAGTGACGGATCTTTTCGCCTTGGCGGCTGCGGCCAGCAATAACTTTCTCTCTCCCAAGCGGACAGCGTTCTGCTCCATGGCGTTTTTCAAGTTTTGGGCATCGAGAGTTTTGAGTTGGGCTGCTCGGTTCCCCATTCTATCCTGGAATGTCTGGATGACATCTCCCGCCGTGACTGTGAACTCTTTTGTCGTGATCATGACTTCATTTTTATCCGGGTCGAGCCTGGGCAAGATGGCGGTGAGGTCCTTCGCCAACTGATAGGCCGGCGTTCCCTGCTGGAGCTTGGCGCTCTCCTTTTTGGAAGAGCAGCCGGTGGCGACGACGGCCATAACAATAAAAATAACGAATATCTTCTTCATCGACATCTCCTAAGATTGAGAAACAGCCTGATAGTAAACCACATATGGTGACGAATTACAAAGGAAATTTCCCGCCTGTTGATCTCAACAATGAACAGATGAGCCTTTTCAACCGCGACTTAAAGCTCGGCGACTCGATGTTTCTAATTTGAGAACGAGAACTTAATACTCCAGGACAATGTCGTCCTGTGTATCGAACACTTTGTCTTTCCCGGCGGAGACCAGGCGGAACGAAGAATCCGAGAGCCTCTCGTACTTGAACGGCTTCCCCCAGCCGTCGAGCATGTTTCCCATGAGCAAGTTGGCCGTCCGCAGCTCCTGGAGATTCTTGGGGGGTTGGCCTTCACTGGCGATGAAGGATTGGATGATTTTCTGGAGGGTTTGCATATTCACTTTGGTCAGCTCCTCTTTGGCCTGCTCAAAACGGTCCACCTGCTGTTCCAAATGCGTCTTATCGCCCGACTTGGAAAACCAGATGAGATAGACGATCGCCACCGCCAATATCAGGACAACCAAAAGCCCTCGGGCCTTCATGCTTGCTTGCCTCTCAGCTTAACCCAAAGACGACGATATTGTCAAAATCGCCCTCGACGAGAATTCGGTCAAAGATCGACTTTGAATTCCAGGATTTCCCCGAAGCCTTTGATCCTCTCGCCGAATTTCTGCTCTTTTTTAGACGGAGACTGGAAGTGGAAGCTGACGTGGCAAGACTCCTTCTCTTTTTTCAAGCTGAGGTCTTCTAATTTTATCCCGAGCTCGGAGGTCAGTTGTTTGAGATCCGTCAGGATCGTGGGACTGTCCTTGACTCTGAGTTGATAAAAAAATTGGGATTTTTTCGGGAACAATTCCTCGATCTTCCGGAACAGGACCAGGGTCAGGATAACCAGGCCCGAGAAAATCAGACCGATGACGTAATAGCCGGCGCCGATGACAAGCCCCAGGCCTGTCACCGCCCACAGCGTGGACGCCGTCGTCAGTCCATGGACGACCCCGCGCGATTGGATGATCGTGCCGGCCCCGATGAAGCCCATGCCGGTGATCACGCCGGCCGCGATGCGCAGCGAATCTCCGGAGTTGGCGCCTCTTCCGGCAAGCATGACTTCGGAAAGGATCATCATCATCGCCGAGCCGACGCAGATCATGATGTTCGTCCTCAGGCCGGCCGGCTTGTGGCTGAATTCCCTCTCCAACCCGATTAGACCTCCCAGGACGATGGCCAGGATCAGTTTCAATACGATTTCACCCATGTTTCTCAATCCCTTAACGATTTGATTATACCATTGTTATCATGGAGGCGCATCCCAAATTCCACGAAAGGTTCGATGGATCCTGTCACGGACGTGCCACCCATCATATACCTTATTGTGGATTTGAAATGCTTGGTTATGAGAGAACCTCAAGAAAAATTGGCATAACTTATGATAAAATGATAGAAAGGAAAATGTTATGAGAAAGCTTTTCTACGTGTCAACATTTCTGCTGGCTTTCTTCGCGCTCCTATTCTTGTTTGGCTTGCCCCTCCGGGCGCAGCTGACGGAGGACGAGCGGAACACGATCGACATCGTCAAAAAGACAAAAAACTCCGTCGTGTTCATCACCAATATCCAGCTCGTCCGCGATTTCTTCTTCAACCAAGAGCAGGTTCCCAGGGGGAGCGGGTCCGGGTTTATCTGGGACGCCCTGGGCCACATCGTGACCAACTACCATGTCATCGAGGAAGGGGATATTTTCAGCGTCGCTCTGCCCAACAAGGAACAGCGGCAGGCCCGGATTGTCGGCAAGGAGCCGAGCAAAGATATTGCCGTCCTTCTCATCCAGGGCGACCTAAAAAGCCTGTCCCCCTTGAAGGCCGGATCCTCGAACAACCTCGAGGTAGGCCAAAAAGTGATCGCCATCGGGAATCCGTTCGGCTTTGACTATACCGTGACCAAGGGCATTGTCAGCGCCCTGGGAAGAAGAATATTGGGAGTCGGCGGAGTCACCATCCGCGATATGATCCAGACAGATGCCTCGATTAATCCCGGCAACTCGGGCGGCCCGCTATTGAATTCGAACGGGGAGCTGATCGGGATGAACACGCTGATCGTCTCTCCATCGGGCGCCTCGAGCGGCGTCGGATTCGCCGTGCCTGTTGATACAATCAACAAAATCGTCCCTCAGCTCATCCGCTTTGGAAAAGTGACCAAGCCCGGGCTTCCGTTTTCGGTGCTCACCGATGAGCAAGCTCAACGATTCGGCGTCAACATCAGCGGCGTGGCTATTGTCCAAGCCCCTGCCGGGAGCGGCCTGAACGGCTTCAGCCGGGACCGCCGCGGCTATTTCTATATCGGTGACATCATCACGGCCATCGACCAGGCCAAGGTCAAGTCTTACGACGATCTCTATAGTGCGCTCGAAAATTACAAGATCGGGGACTCGGTCACTCTGACGGTCGAGAGCGAGGGCAAGGCGCGCAAGGTCCAAATCAAGTTGGTCAGCGATTAAAATCATACGATTCATCGCGGTTTTCCAATCATCCGGCCCAAACGACGACCAAACTAGGGAGATACGTCTCCATTGAATCGGACAAGAGCATGAACACGTCGAGAAAATTCCTGGCGGCGACCCTGCTTGCGCTCATCGCCGTATCCCCGGCCTTAGCGGAAGGGAACAGGTATTCCAAGGATGGATTTTTTATCGGGCTGTCCGGCTACAACCTGTCCCCCGGAGGCGATTTGAACAAAGGCCTGGTGCTGTGGCATTTCGAGAAAGCATTTTTTATCCCGAGAATGCAGAAAGCTACGGGATTCGCCTTGGGCCTCGGCTATAAAAAATCGTCCTCTCTTTGGGACCTTGTTTTTCTTCGCTCATCCCATAAAACCAATTTGCAGGGAACGGAAAGCGAGTCAACGTTTAATTCGATCGAGGTCAGCGGCAGGGTATTTCTTCTAAAATACGCGCCCATCCAACCCTATGTCCTCTTCGGCCTCAGCATTCCCTGGATCCATGTCCGGAACGGAGCTCAGTTGTATGACACGACCAGCAACGCCACCTATTACGGGATGGGGCTCAATCTGGGCGGCGGGATCACGATCCATCTGCTCCCCCGGCTGTTTATTAGCGGCGGGGTCGTTTACCGATATCTCGGATTTCTCTATGTGTCCGGCGAAGGCAAAGGAAGAGATATCAATGACCTGCGGGTTGGATACGGCGGACCCGAGTGGGGCAAGCTGCTCCGGACCCAAAGCCTCGGCCTGGCCTTCGGTATGGGCTTCACCTTTTAAAGAGGGGACAGTATTTCTTTTAGACCAGAGAGAAGCGTTTTCTCTTTTTTCCTGCCTCTTTAGGGGAGCATTTCTAATCCGATGAATAAAGACTATCTAAAAAGACCATGGAAAAAGAAATGCTTGCCCTTTTTCTCTGGACATTTTTCCGGAAGTTAAGGCAAAATTAGAGATTATACGGAGGAGGAATACGATGTGGCATTCCAATCTTAACGGCACATGGTTATTGCTTGCTCTGGTCACGGTTCCCTTGATCATCGGCCTGGCCGCCGGGCCACAAGGAACAAAATCGGTTCTGAAGAGCGGCCAAGCCAAGGGGACATTTGACAGAAACGGGAAGGTCATCCCGCTGACTCATGCTTTCGTCTATGTCGATCAGAAGGACAGCCGGAAGCCCGTCCTTCTGCTCATCGCCGACCGCGCCGTGCCGGCGGAAAGCTGGACGAGTGAGTTCGATTTCATGAGATACCATAGGGATCATCCTTTCGTCGGAATTTGTTTTTGGCTGGACAAGGACCGCGAGGTGTTCAGGAATGACTATTACTGGGAAGGACGCCAGACGAGCACGATGGGGGTCTTCGAACTCGGGCTGGAGAAAAGCGAACCCAAGACCTTTGCCGGCAGGGCCTGGTCCACGTCGGCCGCCGCGACCGGTGATGACAAAATCAAGCTCGAAGTCTCGTTTAGCACCGCTTTTAAGTAGGTTAGCCCTGCCTGGGCCGAGTCGCCGCCATCGGCCGAGATCGCGGCCGACCGGATGCCACGGCGATGATAGCTATTTTTTCCGTCCGGAATATTTGGCCAGGGCGGCCTTGAGTTGCTCGACAACGGCCGGCGCTTTCATGGTCTCGCCGTAAAGGATTTCGCGGGCCGTAACATCACCCCGCCCGTAGAAAGCGCTGTCGGCGTCCTTGTCGATCTGGATAGAAGCTCCCTTGATAGACACGCCGGCGAACAGCCCTTTGGTCTTGGAATAGGAATAGATTTCCGCTTCCATCTCCAGGTCGGTGCTGGCTTCGGCCTGCCGTCCCACCGGACCCGCCGCCACGCTGATATCGGCCCCCAAGGTAATTTTTCCGGAAGCCATATTTCCGATGCTCTTCCGCGTCTTGAAGACCAGGATGATATCGGCTTTCTGGACCCCGATCTGCCAGCCGATGCTACCTCCGATGATCCTGATGAACGCCGGGTTGCTCCACGCTCCCGTCTCGCTCTTGATAACCACGATCCCCCGTCCGTATTGGCCGCCGATGCCGTACGCGGCCTTGATCACGCCGGGAAACACGGCCAGGCCCTCCGCCTTATTGAGCAGGACGCCGGGCAGTGCCTCCTCGGGCTTGGGAAGCTCGACGATCTCCTTGAGCACCTGAATAGATTTCTCGACCCGGTCGGCCTCTTGAGCCGCCTGCTTTTGTGAAGGCTGCATTCCCAGAAGACTTTGAGCAGAGACAAAAGAAAGGGACAATATAACCATAACCGCGAATCTTCTAAACATTCCGCCCTCCCTCCTTATCAGTCCCGATAAATATATAACCCGTGAAAAACCAAAGTCAATAAGATCGCCCCTTTACAGAGGACAGAAGCTCTCTCATCTCTCTTATTTTCTGTTAACCATCGTCGCCGAGGCCTGGGCCGTTGGATAGACGACCAACTCGCTGACATTGACGTGCTCCGGCCGTGTGGCGCAGAAAACGACGGCCTCGGCGATGTCGTCGGGCGCGAGCGGGGTCAGGCCCTGATAGACTTTTACAGCCCGTTCTCCATCCCCACGAAAGCGAACGAGGCTGAACTCGGTCTCGACCATGCCTGGGTCAACGCAGACTCACGCGCAGGGGTGTGCCCAAAAGGTCCAGGCGAAGCCCTTTGGACAGCGCGTTCACAGCCGCTTTCGTTGCGCAATAGACGTTGCCGTTGGGATAAATATCGCGTCCGGCGATCGAGCCGATGTTGATGACATGTCCCCGGCCCCGGCGGACCATTCCCGGGATGACCGCCCGGCTGACATAAAGGAGTCCCTTGATGTTCGTATCGATCATCTCCTCCCAGTCGCTGACCTTCCCTTCATACAGCTTGTCCAGGCCGCGGCTCAGTCCGGCGTTGTTGACCAGGACGTCTATGTCTTGCCATTCCCGGGGAAGGGCGGAAATCGTGCTCTCCACGGCGGCTTGGTTGCGGACGTCGAGCTCGAAAAAATGCGATTCTGCGCCGAACTCAGCCTTAAGATCTGCAACCAGCTTTTCCAGGCGGCCCAGCCGGCGCGCCGCCAAGAGCAACCTGGCCCCCTCGCGGGCGAAAGCATGGGCGCAGGAGCGGCCGATTCCCGAGCTCGCTCCAGTGATGAAGACAATCTTATCGCGAAGAAAAGTCATGGTCAGCCTCCAAGGATCTCATTGTACAAGAACTTTGATAAAAAGACAGGCATTTTTTATGGTAAAATTCTTCTGAATTTTATCGATCCGATTTCTCGAGGATAAAACTTATGCAAGCAACCTCTCTCAGAAAAAAGGTCCTCCTGTGTCTCATTCTCTCCCTTTTAGCATCAAACGCCGCGGCCGATGTGGCGATCGCGAGACGCGGAAAGGCCGCGGCCAAAGTGGTTGTGGACGAAGGAGCGGACCCGACAGAAAAGCAGGCTGCGGACGAACTGGCTTTCTTCCTTCACATCGTGACGGGAAGCAGTTTCCCCGTCGTTCAAGAGGATTCCGGAAACGGCAGCCGTTTGCTAGTGGGTGAAGGAGCGGTCCGGCTTGCCGACCCGGGCTTCAATGCCGGCGGATTAGGGAAAGAAGAAATTATTGTCAGGACCGCCGGTAGCGACCTTCTCCTCGCCGGGGGAAGCCCGCGCGCAACTCTCTACGCAGTGTACGCCTTCCTCGAAGACGTCGTCGGCTGCCGCTGGTGGACATCGACGGCCAGCGCCATGCCCTGGAAGCGCACCCTGAAGATCCGGCCCGTTGCCATCCGCTACGCTCCGCCGCTCGAATACCGGGAGCCGTTTTGGTTCGTGGCCTTTGACCCCATCTGGGACGCCCGAAATAAGGTCAACGGCGCCAGGGCAGGCGGTGACGATATCCGGGGTGGAAGGCACGTCTACGAAGGCTTTGTGCATACGCTCTATTCATTGATTCCCCCAGAAAAATATTTCAAGGACCATCCCGAATGGTTCAGCGAAATCAAAGGAGAGAGAACGTTCCAAAACGCCCAGCTCTGCCTGACTAACGAAGAGATGAGGCGGGAGCTCGTCAAGAACCTCATAGAACGCCTGCGGCTCAACCCGCAGGCCACGATCGCCTCCGTATCCCAAAATGACTGTTACAACAACTGCACATGCCCCCTCTGTCGCGCCGTGGATGAGGAAGAAGGAAGCCCCTCGGGATCGCTGCTGAGGTTCGTCAATGCCGTCGCCGCAGAAATCGAGGCTGAATTTCCTTTGGTCGCAGTCGATACGCTGGCCTATCAATACACGCGCAAACCGCCCCGGCTCGCCCGGCCCCGGCCCAATGTCATCATCCGTCTCTGCAGCATCGAGTGTTCCTTTAGCCAGCCCTTGAACGGAGAGCGCAACAAAGCCTTTTTTGAGGACCTGAAGGGCTGGTCGAACATCGCCGACCGCCTGTTTATTTGGGATTACACGACCAATTTTGCCCACTATATTCAGCCGCATCCCAATTATCATGTCTTGGGGCTCAACATCCGCCTCTTTGTTGAGCATAAAGTCCGGGGGATTTTCGAGCAGGGCGCTTACCAGTCCACGGGGGCGGAAATGGCCGAATTCCGGGCCTGGCTGCTGGCCAAGATCCTCTGGAACCCGGCCCTCGATCCGCAAAAGCTCCGCCGGGAATTCTTGAGCGGCTATTATGGGCCGGCAGCCAAATCCATATCGGATTACATGACCTTGCTCGAGCAGGCGGCGCAGGCCGGCGGCGATCACCTCGGTTGTTATTCTCCGCCCGATGCAAAATTCCTTTCTCTGGACACCATTCTACGCGCCTGGAATATTTTGAAAAAAGCCGAGAAGAGGGTCAAGGGCACGCTTGAATACGCCCGGCGTGTTCGCGCGGTCCAGATGCCCATGGCTTATGTCGTCCTTGCCCGCTGGGATGGGCTTCAAAAAGAAGCGCGCGAGCGGAACCGGACCTGGCCCTGGCCTCAGGCGCGTGACGCATGGTTGGACTGGTTTCTCAAGGCCGCACGCGCGGAGAAGGTTGATATGATATCCGAAGGGCAGACTCTGGAAGACTGGGCAAACAAAGGCGGCCAATCGCGCTGAGGCCAAGCATTCCCTGACCCTAAATTGCCGATAGGAAAATCTATTGAACGATACAGACTCCTGGTATAAGGTGTTTTTGGTCTAAAAACAGACTCACCCTGGGGGTGAGACCTTAACCAGGAGGGCGAGAGTATGATACAGCAAGGCATCCTGCCATTCAAGATTGAACTGACTGACGAGCTGATAACGCCGCGAAGCGGTCTGGCTCTGTTTGCCGAAGTCATCCATGCCTTCAAGGTAAAAAGGAAGGTCGAGGCGTATTTTCCCAAGCCCGGCTCGAACCGGGGCTATGAAGCGTGGTCCTATATTGAGCCGCTGTTATTGATGATGGAAGGCGGCGGCCAGCATATCGAAGATCTCCGCGAGATTCGGGAGGACAGAACGCTGCGGCTTCTAATCGGGCTTGAGCGGATGCCGTCGCTGTCAACGTATGGGGACTGGTTGGCCAGAGCGGGAGCAAATGGCGGAATCAAGGCGATGAGGAAGGTCGGGGAAGAGACGGCGGAGACGATCTGGAAACGAACAGCGAGGCCGGAGTATACGCTGGATGTGGACGCGACAGTGATCGAAGCGGAGAAGAAGGAGGCGGAGTGGACGTATAAGAAAGTTAAAGGGTATCAGCCGATCTTGGGGTACTTGGCGGAAAACGGGGTGTGTTTGACCCATGAGTTTCGGGAAGGGAACGTCACGGCCCAGAGCGACGCCTTGAAGTTTCTGAAGCGTTGTCTTCGGCTCTGTCCTAAGATTAAACGCCTTCGTTCTGATAGCGCCTTCTATCAGGCGCCTGTCATCAATGAGTGTGAAAAAAACGACCTGGGCTTCACGATCACGGCCGACCAAGATGCTGGCGTGAAAGGAGTTATCCCGACTGTTCGGGACTGGAAGCCGCTCTTGGATGAGGACGGAAAAAAGACAGACCGGGAGATTGGAACGGGGATTCATATGATGACCAAGGCCAAAGAACCTTTCCGGTTGGTCGTCCAGCGCTGGCGCGAACCTCAGCTCCGGCTCTATGAGCCGAACGGCTATCGTTACTATGTGATCGCCACCAACAGGGACGATCTGTCCCCGGAAGGAGTGGTCTGGTTCCATAACCAAAGAGGCCAAGTCGAGAACCTCATCAAGGAACTGAAGATCGGGTTTGGCATGGAGCAAATGACCAGCGGCGACTTTGCGGCCAATGCCCTGTGGTTTTCGATCGGAGTCCTGGCGTATAACCTGACTCAGGCCCAGAAGCTCCTGTTTATGGATCCGGAGTGGAGGCCCAAGACGATGGCCACGCTGCGCTGGCAGCTCCTGGAGACCGCCGGCCGTTTAGTTCGTCATGGCCGGTGCCTTGTCTTACGGATCGCAGCGTCCTGGGAAAAACTCCGGGTGTTTCTTCAGATCCGGGAACGCTGCGCGGCGTTTTCCTAACTGCGGGCAATCCGTTTTTATTCGGATAAAATCAAAGCGACGATTATCAGGGAGAAGCTCTCCTAAAATGCCCGCCTTTCGCCAACACCAAGTCAAATCGCGAACAGCAGCGTTTCCGTTTTGAAGATTTTAGCCTTTCATCACCTTCCGGAGGTTTCCCTTGAAGCAATTCCTTTTCCCAAAATTATCCTATCGGCAATTTCGGGCCCTGATCTAGCTCTTGCATTTCTGGCCGCGGAGCTTTATCATTTAACGCTTGGGCCGGCGCTGACCTTGAAGAGGAGACGTGGATAATGGATTTATTCGACAAGTGCTATACGGACGGCGGATATTTTGGGCCCTTCAGGGCCAAAGAAGACCACTACTTCACGCGTCCGGTCCTGGACCCCATCCCCGGGAGGGAGATGCTTTTTCACGGCCAAAAAGTCATCCAGTGGTCGATCAATAATTATCTGGGCCTGGCCGAGAGCCAGGAGATCAAAACCCTCGCCGTCGAAGCGGCGAAAAAATACGGGACGAGCGCGCCGATGGGCGCCCGGATGATGACGGGCAACACCGAGCATCACATCGCTCTCGAAAAGAAATTCGCCGATTTTCTTCAGAAAGAGGATGCCGTTTTGTTCAACTACGGCTATCTGGGTGTCATCGGGACGATCACTTCTCTCGTCGATACCCACGACACGATCATCGTCGATAAACTATCTCATGCCTCGATGCTGGACGGCGTCTTCATGTCCCAGGGAAAATTCCGCGTTTACAGGCATAACGACATGGACAGCCTGGAAGCCCATCTCAAGCATGTCAATAAAGACCGCAAGGGCGGAATCCTAATCGTGACCGAAGGCGTCTTCGGCATGCGGGGGGACATCGCCAACCTGCCGGCCATCTGCGCGCTGAAGGAAAAATACGACGCCCGGATCTTCGTGGATGATGCCCACGGCTTCGGTATCATGGGGGAGTGCGGCCGCGGCAGCGGCGAATATTACGGCGTCCATGACAAGCTGGACATCTATTTCGGGACGTTCGCCAAGGCCTTCGCCGCGATCGGCGGCGTTTCCGCCACCGATAAGCCCGTAGCCGAATGGATCCGCTACAATGCACGGACCCAGGTTTTCGCCAAAAGCCTGCCTATGATCTATGTCGAAGTGCTGTCCAGGACCCTGGACATGATCCGGGACGGCAAGGAACTCCGGAAAAAGATGTGGGAGAACGCCGCCAAGCTGAAGAGCGGACTCAAGGCCCTCGGATATGAAGTCGGAGACGTGCTTTCTCCGCTGACGTCCGTCTATGTTCCGGCGGGCGACATCCCCCTGGGCATGGCTATCATCAAAAGTCTCCGCGATATGGGAGTCTTCATTACGGGCGTCACGTATCCCGTTGTCCCCAGGGGAATTCTCCTCTTCCGGATGGTTCCAACGGCATCTCATACGGATGAAGATATCGAGCGGACGATTTGCGCGTTCCGCAAGGTCCGGGATGAGCTCAAGCTCAACCTGGAGTCTGCCAAACAGACCTTGGCTCAGGAACAAAGAGATTAGCGACCAACGAGAAAGGCCCAAGGGCACGTCCAGCTGAACCTCTTCGGCCCCCATGAGGCTCTCCCGGGGCCTTCCGGGCTGGACAGCTCCGAAAAAAAGCCTTGAAAATCTTGCAAAAAAAAGAACCCCAGGTCGTTTTATGCCATCGGCGGGGGTATCCCTTCTCCTCTTTTTAAAGAGGATCTTATCTAGCAAGCTGATCGAGAAACAGGGCAAAAAACCCTGACTTCTAAGCGGAGGACCCCGTCTCACCCTGTCCTGGGGGTAAATTCATACATAAAATCACCCCCAAAGATGATTGAAGTCTAGCCTGATAAATGAAATAAATGTAGCGAATCGTTTGAAAGGAAATAACTTGAAAAGACGAGTCCAAGCGTCGAACAATTTCGATATAACGGCGCGGGGATGCGACCATGAATAACAAAAAGGTTCTTGTCATCGACTTCGATACAGAGTTTCTGCAAAACGTCTCCCAATTCCTCCGGAATGAAGGTTTTCAGGTCTCCAATGCCATGGACGGCATGGCCGGCCTGGAAAAGTTCAAAGCCACGGAGCCGGACTTGGTCATCATGGAGGCCATGCTGCCCAAGCTGCATGGTTTCGAACTCTGCTCGAAAATCTCTAAGGACGAACGGAGCGTGCCGGTGATCATCATGACCGGCGTTTATAAGGACCCCGTTTATAAAACAGAGGCCTTGCGCACCTTCGGCGCCACGGCTTATTTCGAAAAGCCATTTTCCCTGGACAGCCTGCGAACGACCATCCGCCGCATCTTTAACTTATCCGAAGCGCCGGTCAAAAAAGAAGAGAAAAAAGCAGAGGCGAGCGAGCCCCACGTCTTGGAAAGGAAACCGGCCAAAGCTCCTGAAAAACCGCCCGTCTTAGAAAAGCTCCACATCGAGAAGAAGAAAGAGAACGGCCATGAAGTCGACAAGGACGTCGATCGAATCCTCGAAGACGCCCTCGCCGATTTCGGCCTGTCCCCGGAAAAAAAGAAGCCGGCCGTCAAGATCACAGATCATGCCGCTAAAGAGAAAGCCGCGCCCACTCCACCCTCTCGGCCGTCGGCGTCCTCGCCTTTTACCGAACAGGCTCGCACGGCGATCAAAGAAGCGATTGCCAAAGAGATGCATGTCAAAGAAACGCATATCAAGGAGCCGGCTGTCAAGGAACCGATCGTCAAGGAGCCTGCGATCAGGGAGCCGGTATTCAAAGAGCCGATCGTCAAAGAACCCGAGTTCAAAGAGTCGGAGTTAAACGAGTCGGAATTCAAAAAACAGGAATTCCATGAACCGGGAGTCGAGTCACCGGTATACCCGGAATCACCTGCTCCGGAGAAGATGGCTCACGAATTCAAGGAAGACTTCAAAGCCCGCAAAACAGAATCCCATAAAAAGCCGGGGTCGAAAGCCCGTTGGGATCCTTTTTTAGAGTTCTACCCCGAAAAGAAAAAAGGCTTTTCACCGCGGCTGATCGGGATTGCGGCGGGAGTCCTAATCGTCAGCAGCCTGGCCTTTTACTTCCTCAAGTCTCATAAAAATTCCCCGGCCTCGGATGTAGCCTCCAAAAACCAAGCCGCCGACACGGTTCAGCAAAATCGAGATGAACAAACGCCCCTGTCATCCCAACAGCTCTTGAATACCATCGAAAAAATGGGACAGGCGCAGGACGAAGGGAAAAATGCTATTCCTAAAGATAAACTGGCGATTCCGCCCGCGGACACGGTGACGGGAGACACCATTCGCCCGGAAGACGTGAAGCCCCTGGCGCCGACCGAAAACTCTAAACTCCAAATCCAACTCCCCGATCCCAAGCAGACCGCCGAGAACAAAGAGGTCAAAACGCAAGCTCAAGACCAGAACGCGAATCCCGAAGCAAAGCCGAATCCTCCAGCGGCGAACAATGAAGGAAATGCTAAAGCAAACCTGGGGGATCTTGTCGCCTTGGATAAGGTGGACAGCCAGCCCATCGTTATCAGGCGGGTCGATCCCGTTTATCCGCCCTATGCCCAAAATCTAAAGGTGGAGGGAGATGTCGCCATGAGCGCCCTCATATCTGAATATGGAGATGTCCTTCAGGTGAACGTGGTTCGGGGCATCCAGGGAAATTTCGGGTTCGAAAGAGCCGCCCAAAATGCCATCAAGCAGTGGAAATTCAAGCCCGCCCAAAAAGACGGCGTGAATGTCAAAGTCTGGAAGCCTATTACTATAACCTTCAAGCTTAAAAAGTGAAGGGAGGCAGTTCTCTTAAGGAGTGAACGATGCCATTAAGAAGAGATCAAGAAGATCTTTACAGAAAAACCATGGACGAGGTCAAAAAGCAGATCGATGACATCGACGGTCAGATCGAGTCGGAAATTCAGAAGGTCCGCGAACGGCTAGCCGACTTCCAGCAAGCTAAAAAATCCCTTCAGCAGGTTTACAAAGGGATGGCCAAGCTTCTCGGCCTGGAGTCCGAGATGGAAGACGAAGAGGCGGGGTCCGAGACCTCGGCCATGCCGAAAATGTAGGCCGCATCTCTGAGTTCTCTCTACTGGCCTGCCATCGATTTTTCCCGCCTTTGTGAATCCACACCTGCCATTTTTCCTGGCGTTAGCTCTTGTTTTTTTCGGCGACCTCCTCGATAAACCCGAAAGGCGCCCGTTCCGGAACCATCCGCTTATTTTCAATTCATATCTCAAAATTTGACACCCCTGTTTTTCTTATGTTATATTTCTTGCGCAAATTGAAAAGGGATCTCTCTCAAAGCTAGGGATAAATTCGAGCAAATAAAGTGCCCAGTGGTGATTTTTCTGAGCGAAAGCCATGGTGTCTCCAGGCGATAAGATAAAGCATTACGAAATCATCCGCCTCATCGGGAAAGGCGGAATGGGCGAAGTCTATCTCGCCCATGACTCGATCCTGGATCGCCGGGTCGCCCTTAAGTTCCTTTCCCAAGAGCTCCAAGGCGATGCCAAAGTCCGCGAGCGTTTCCTCCGGGAGGCCAAATCCGCGGCCGCCCTGGACCACCCTTTTATCTGCAAGATTTTTGAGGCTGGAGATTATGCCGGCAAGGCCTTCATCGTTATGGAGTATGTAGAAGGCCAGGATCTTCAGGAAAAGATGGAAAAAGAGCACTTGCCGCTGCGGGAATCTCTGCGCATTATCTCCGAAATCGCCGAAGCTCTGGAAGAAGCCCACCAGAAAAACATCGTCCATCGTGATTTGAAGCCCGCCAACATCATGATCACGCCCCAAGGGCACACCAAGGTCATGGACTTCGGCCTGGCCAAGCGCTTCCAGCCCCTGGGGGGAGAGATCGCTCGCACCCTGACTCAGGCTTCACTCACCGGGCAAGGCGTCATTACGGGAACAATCAATTATATGTCGCCCGAGCAGGCGCGCGGCGATCCTGTCGACCATCGAAGCGATATATTTTCTCTAGGGATTATCTTTTACGAGATGATCGCGGGGAAACATCCCTTCTCAAAGCTGACTCCCGTCGAGACTCTCACCTCTATCTTGAGAGACCCCACTCCCCCACCCCATATCACGCCGAAATCCGTCAACCCGCTGGTTAATCCTATCCTAAAAAAAGCCCTGGCCAAAGACCTCACGCAGCGCTACCAGAATATCGGAGAATTCCTGACCGACTTAAAGACAGTACAAAGAGAAACGGGAGGGGGAGGCCGGTTTCGCCTCCGTGGATGGCCGGCCGCAGCTGCCGCCGTCCTTCTCGTCGCCATCCTGGCTTTCTTCGTCCTGAAACTGATCCGGCCAGCCGCGGTCAAAACGAAAGAAGCCGAAACTAAGTCCGTTTCGCTTATTATCGCCGATGTCCAAAACCAAACCGGCGACGCGTCGCTCGACGGCGTCCTCGAACAATTGTTGGGCATCAGCTTGGGCGGGTCGGAAAATGTGTCCCTCTTTGAACGCAAACAGGCCATCAGCCTGATCAAACGTCTCGAGCCGAGCGCCAACGGTCAGCTGGACGAAAAAACCGCCCGCCTTCTGTGCCAGAGAGAGGGCATCAGCGTCATCGTCAATGCCTCGATCGCAAAAGATAAAAGCGGCTATCTCATCAAGGCCGCGGCGCTGGATTCTATTAGCGGAAAAACACTAGCCACGGGAGACCGGTCGATCCGGTCAAAAACCGAAGTCCTGACAGCGGCAGATTACCTGTCGGCGAAACTCAGGGCAGGATTGGGCGTCATCCCGCCGGAATCTACACAGGCGATTATCAAAGAAACCTTCACCACCACCTCATTAGAAGCAATGAAAGCCTATGCAGATGCCCAAAAGCTGGACGCGCTTGGCAAGGAACAAGAAGCCATCGCCGCTTACCTAAGGGCGATCGAGAATGATCCGAATTTTGGCCGAGCTTATGCGGGTTTAGCCGCTACCTATTACGCCCAGCAAGAGGAACAGCAGGCGGAAAAGTATTACAAGGACGCTCTAGACCGGATCGAGCAGATGACGGACCTCGAAAAACACAGGACGAGGGGCGGATATTATCTCTTCAAGCAAAATTACAAACGAGCGATCGAAGAATACAGCTCCCTCGTCAAACAGAACCCAAAGGACATGGCCGGGTACACCAACCTGGGCCTTGCCAATTTCCTGGGCTACAAGATGCAGGAGGCCAATGAGCAGGGACGTCGCGCCGTCAACCTCGACCCGGAAAATCTCGATTACAGGTACAACCAGAGCTGGTATGCCTTGGCCGCCAGCGATTTTGAACAAGCCAAACAGGAGGCGCACAAAGCGCTGGAGATCGATCCAACTTATGCCAAGGCGTTCGTTGTCCTCGCGCTCGTTGAACTCGCCCAGGACCGGCCGGGAGAAGCTGCAAAAATCTATGAGAAGCTCGAATCCTTGAGCCCTTTGGGAGCTTCATTGTCCGCCACTGGATTGGCTGACCTGGCCATCTATGAGGGCCGGCTCAATGATGCGGTCGTCATCCTTAAAAAGGGAATCGCGAGTGACATCCAGAACAAATTCAATTATCGGTCTGTGGATAAATCGATGATGCTCGCCCAGGCGTATCTCCTTCAGGGGAAAAACGCGCTGGCCATTGAGGCGGCGGACCAAATCCTCAAGAAGAACAGACGAGAAGAAATTTTATTTGCGGCCGCTCAGATTTTCATCCAGGCCGGTGAGGACGATAAGGCGCGGGATATCGGCGGCGAGCTAAGCAAGAAAGTCCAGGACATTCATCTTGCTTACGCCAAGTTGATTGGAGGACATCGATCCCTCAAGCGCGGCGACGCGGCGAATGCATTGAAGTTATTCGATGAAGCCCAGACTTCCGCGGATACGTGGCTGGGACGGTTTTCGTTAGGGCGTGCGTATCTTGATGCGGGCGCATTTGCAGAAGCCTACTCGGAATTCGAAAAGTGTGAAAAGCGCAAGGGCGAGGCAACGTCGATATTCCTGGTTAATGATCTTCCCACGTATCGCTATCTAGACACGCTCTATTATTATTTGGGCCGGGCGCAGGAAGGACAGGGAAGCAAGGACGCCGCCAAAAAATCCTACGAGAAATTCTTACAGATCAAAGCCAAGGCGGACTCGGAGCAGGCAATGATTACCGATGCCCAAAGCAGACTTCGCACTCAATAATTGTCTATATCTTCTTCTATCTCCTTAATGATCAACTTTGCGTATCCGCCAGTTAAACATGTCAGCGATATAAAGATTTCCAGATCCATCAAAGACTACGCTCCATGGGGTGCTCAATTCAGCATTTATTGCAGCTATTTCGTCTCCATTATAGCCAGCGCTGGTGGTGCCAGCGACTCTAGAAATAATCCCGCTGCTGAGATTTACTTTTCTGACTCGGTGGTGGGAGGTATCAGTGATGTAAAGATTATCCCCGGTCGCATCAACTACAACACCCGCTGGACCGTTCAAGTGTGCATCTGTGGCAGGGCCTCCATCTCCGCTATATGGATCCCCAGTACCATTGCCAGCGACTGTGGTGATTGTCCCAGAAGTATCAACCTTTCGGATTCGGTTGTTAAAGGTATCAGCAATAAAAAGATTCCCACTTGCATCTAAACTCACATCATAAGGATTTTTCAAGCTGGCACTTGTGGCAGAGCCTCCGTCTCCGGTATAGTCCGCAATTCCATTCCCAGCGACTGTGTAAATGTACCCACTGCCGAAATTTACTTTTCGGATTCGGTTGTTGGAGTAATCAGCGATGTAAAGATTAGCCCCGGCCGCATCTAATGCCAGTCCTTGGGGAGAGTTCAAGCTGGCACTTGTGGCAGGGCCTCCGTCTCCGCCATACGCTCCACTGCCATTGCCAGCGACTAGGTAAATATACCCCGTGCTAAGATTGACTCTTCGGACTCGGTTGTTGCCCTGATCAGTGATGTAAAGGTTAGCGCTGGTCGGATCAACCACAACACTCGTCGGATAGTTCAACTGGGCATTGGTTGCGGGGCCATTATCTCCGCTGTAACCTGGGGTTCCAGTGCCAGCGAATGTGGTAATTATTCCAGAGGTATTCACCTTTCGGACTCGGTGGTTGCTTCGATCCGCGATATAAAAATTTCCAGAAGCATCAAATGCCATATCTGCGGGGTAATTCAATTGAGCGCTGGTGGCGGCGCCTCCGTCTCCGCTATAACCTCGAGTCCCATTCCCAGCTACTGTATGAATGAGAGGAATGACCGTCAACACACCGGAGTCGGTAGAGGATAAACCGCTCTTCGGCGCATGAATTTGAGCGCTCCCCGCTAAATGGCCGGTAAATATCGCACTTTTAGAATCTCCTGCTGGAGCCAGATCTCCCGCTACAATTCCTCCTGAGATGTTAACTAGCGACCAAGAGTCGGCTGCCACATTTGCTATAAAGTAGTCTCCTGCGTCACGGCTTATTGAATACACAGTAATTGAACTGCCCGAAGCTATATTCTGAGTGGGCACAACTGTCCCGGAACCATCCGCCTTAGTCTCCACACGTATCTTCGAAGGAGGAACAGGATCAAAAGTGGCGTATACCCACTTGTTCCCATCTATTGTGATGGTCACAGGATTAGGACTGCCCGCGGGCACGTCTCCTGTCCAGCCTACAAATATTGATCCGCCAGCCTGGGTTGCCGTCAGAACCACGTTTGTCCCATAGTCATAATTTAGTTGGCAGGTGAGGCCGCAATTGATTCCTCCATCGGCGCTTGTGACCGTACCCGCCCCTGTACCAGGTTTACCAATATTCAGCTGGTATTGTGTTTTTACTGCCACGTAGTTCGTTGTCTGGTTCGAAGTTACATTACTGTAAACCTGCTCGGTTGGAGTAAAGTGATAGTATGCTAAAAGCGGCTTTACGGTCCCTGACCAGCCATAAGTTACCGTGTCGCTATAATAACCACTAGCATTCGTCACCGGATTGGTGGGGAGCCCAGTCATCTCCACTCCCTCCAAACCCGACACTCCTACCGTGATTGTTCCGGAGATCGTATAGGTTTTGATTGCAAAGGTCGCCGTAACAGTCTTGTTGGCATCCATGGCGATCGTCGTCGGGTTCGTCGTCCCGCCCAGATCCCCGCCCCAGCCCGCAAACGTCGAACTCGCCGAAGGATCCGCGAACAGGCTCACCGCCGTGCCCTCATCATATATCCCCCCTGGCGGAGTCAAACTCACCGTTCCTGTTCCAGTCCCCGATTTAGTCACGTTCAACGTGTATTGCGGAAGATTTATGACAATCGTGTCAGAGCCGGTTTTTCCGCTATTACTGGCGGTGATAGTTCTTGTACCATCTTTGGAAAGGGTGACATTTCCTGTCCAAATGCCAGCGGTAAATTCAGAATATGGAATAGAAGCAGGTGTGATTGTTCCTGAATCCGCAGATAGGGCCGTAGGTCCGGAGAAATTAGAAGTTGTATAGCCGTTCGCATCCTTGGCCGTGACCGTAGACGAGAACGAGACTCCTGCTGTGGCGCTCGCGGGGGCATCGACCACAAAGCTCACCAAAGGAGATGTGGATAACCCATTGTAGTCCTGGAGAGTTTGATGAGAACCTATGGAACTATAAATTATCTTTTCCGGCGTGAATGTGAATCCAACCTTAAAAGGAACAGCTGTTCCTGACCAACCGGCGGGAACCTTATCCTGGTAAGAACCGTTAGCCGCAGTTATGGGGGTATTGGGCAGGCCGTGAAGCACGACACCACTCAGAGGATTTGCGTTTCCATCATAAACCGTACCGGAGATAGTGTAATAGGTGGTCGTTTGAGCATTTATCGTCAACCAGAACAATTGAGTAGCGGAATTATTAATCTCGTCTGTGACACGCACGGTAAAGGAGAAAGAGCCTGAAACTGTCGGAGTACCGCTGATGACACCGCCGCTGTCAAGGCTCAACCCGGTGGGAAGGGCTGATCCAGGATTCAGGCTCCACGTGCGAGGCCAGACTCCTCCCGTGGCTTCAAGGGTGGCTCCATACCAGTAGCCTTTTACTCCACTGGGGAGAGATGCCGTAGTTATTGTGAGAGGATCAGGGTTGGAATCAGAATCTATGTAAATACTATACTGCTGCGTATCGAATTTGTGGATCGGGATTGAACTATCTTCAACTCGGACCATGAAATGAGAAGTCCCGGCGGCCGTGGGCGTGCCGCTGATGACACCCGTGCTTGACAAAGATAATCCATTTGGCAGTTCCCCAGCATTGAGGGTCCAACTATAAGGAGCAGTCCCTCCATATGCATTTAAGGTTGTCGTAGTGTAGGGACTATTCACAACTCCATCGGGCAAAGATTCTGTGCCGATGACCACGAAAGTGGAGTCGAGCGGGGGCGTTGTTATTCCTTGTGCAGCGTCAGAGGAATTGACCGCCTGTGATACGACCACAAAACCAAAAGAATCAATAAAATCTTGAAGCGTCAGAGACTGCGCGGCTATTTTTGCCCGGATGGAAGCTGCAGCCGTTGAGGGATCGATCTCGAATATTCGAAGGGTAACTAGCGCCGTATCACCCGGAGCAATAGAAAAAGTTGCATTTTCAACAGCCGCATTGACGATATTGGGGTTCTCTATATGCCCATTCACGATATTCGGATTAACAATGTTGGGATTGGTGACATTTAAAAGGAGCTCTTGGTGGGGTTCCTGCTTTAATTCACATTCGACCATGCCAGTGGGATGCACCGCTCCTGCGACCGTCGGCAACAAATATTCTTTGTAAACAAGAAGCTGGGCATAATATCCTTCCGGCAGAGCTTCTTTGGCGAGAGTTTTTAATGTATAGGACGTTGTCGTGTTCCCTTGATTCGTGACTGTCCAGGAGTAATCTTTCATTGATTGGACTCGAACCGCGGCGGGATCTCCAGGATTGGCATTGACGATGTTCGGATTGACAATATTAGGATTGACAATATTGGGGTTAACGATATTCGGGTTAACAATGTTGGGGTTAACGATATTCGGGTTGACAATATTAGGATTGACGATATTCGGATTAACGATATTGGGATTGACAATATTAGGATTGACGATATTCGGATTAACGATATTGGGGTTGACAATGTTAGGGTTGACGATATTCGGGTTAACGATATTCGGGTTGACGATATTCGGGTTGACAACCCAGTTCACAATATTCGGATTGCCTATTTTTACATTATGTTTTTCTTCACCGAGCGATAGACTAGGGTTAGTATTATCTCCATTGATGACGACGGAACTCTTGAGTCCCCCTGTAAGAATACCTCCACCTGGCTGGTCAATTTCGTCAATGTTAATCGTGACCATGGCATTGGGATCTGTTGAGCCGATAAAAACTGAACGCGTCATTATTGAATAGGGTGCGATCGTCACGTCCAAAATCGTTTTTAATTGAAACTGCAGAAACGATGCTGAGCCACCGGGAGGTTGGTTGGCGATCGTCAATCGAAAGCTTCTGATAATATCGGTGTCATTTTTAACAAAGAGGACAAAGGCATTCGGGACAGGTAAGTTAAGCAGCTTGTCATTTGCGGGTGAGCCCACCGCTATGCCGCTGGTGATTTGGGCGGTATAGATATTCTGATTCCTCATGCCCGGTCTTTGTCCTGATGAACCGATACAAGATGGATGATCGGGCGAAATGTACTCTGCCAATTGTTGAGATGTGGGTGGCACATAATTTGTCCAATCATATGGGGCATTAAGGGGAGGGCGTACGTCTCGGTTGTCGGTCCAAACGGCATGGAAGACAGGTGAAATCGCAGGCTCTGTGTTAAATTTCCATTTTCCGTCGCTGCCGACCACAAAGATGGGAGAGGGCGTGATATCAATATAATCGCCAAAGAAGGGATGAGTTCCTCCCTTAAAGAGAGGGTAGTTGGGGGGATTAAACTGCATCTGCAAAAGGAGAGGTATATCATTTCCATTTTGATCTTTAGTGGTAACAATCTTTCCATTCTCCAACATGAGATTGAATAGATAGCGAGAAGTCTGGATAGACTTCCAGGCAAGATTTGGGTAGTCTTTCGTTTCAGCCTGAGAAGCCCAGACATCGACAGTATGGCGGTACCCTACACTATCATCGCTTATAAAATAAGGCCAACCATACAATTGACTGGAGAAATCGAGCCTCTGGTCATACCAAATGATTGTCAGCCGGCCGGCAGCATAGGTCATGGAAGGCATGAACTGGTGGCTGGCAACATTTGCAGGATTATTGATCGGCCCGCGGAGTGTCCAAGCTAAACCATCACTTGAAGTGGCCCAGACGATGCGAGCTGCCGAAGTAATATCGACTCCTCTCTGCGCCCAGGCCAAATACACCGTCCCGAGATCATCCACAGCCATGGTGGGATAGCTATTCGTTCGGAACGTAGTTGGCGACAGTTGCTGATCAAATGCATCTTGTGAAGCGGGCAGAGTTGCTACGACTACGGGCGTGGAAAAGCTTTGGCCATAATCTGTTGATTTGCAGACGACGATGGCATTTGTTTGACTGGGATGGAGGAAACGCCTATAGGCGATATAAACGGCGCCGCTAATAGGAGCGATAGCGATCGTTGCGCCTTGGATAATGTGCTGGCTATCGCTTATCTTAATAGCCGGCCCCCAGGTTTCGCCGCAATCCGTGGATCTTCTAAAAAGGATTTTGCTTCGGATATTCTGGTCTAAGTTGCCAAGGAAAACGGAATAGACAGAATAGATATTGCTGCGAGGAATGCTTTGCCCTGCGATAGTGACCGTCCCAGTTCCTCTCGGAATATCAACAGCGATCCGCGGCATATCGATAAACTGCCCCGATGTGCCTAGGTCTATAACTTTTGTATCGATGTACTGAATACAGTTTCCTGTGTCAATATTATTCTCAATATTATTGTTGTCGATATAACGGGCCACGAATACAGAGCCTCCGCCCTTCGTTTGAGAGCGGTTAAAGCCCATGCCGCTGTAGTAGAAAAGCCCGTTGGTGCCGGCCCGCACGATGGGGTCGGCTGCCGTGCTAAATTGCTTGAGAGGAGAGGCCGCCCCTTCCATTGATTTATCCTGAGGAAAGCCAGGGACAAGGTTTGTCACCCAAGATTCTCCCCCATCAAAGGATTTATATATCCCCACCCAGGCGTCACCTGCCATTGCCCCTTGCGCTTTTCCCGGCAATTCGCCTTCAGACTGAGGCAGATCAACAGTGCGGTAGTCATTGGCGCCAGCGAGGAGATGGAGCGGGTTGCGGGTTGAAACCGCTACCGATGGTTCGTTCTGACGCTGCAGCCATGGGTCTCCGTACGGCAGTGTCGTGCCGGACACCATGTTAACATTTCGGCCGGCAATGAGGACGGTCTCTTGCTGATTTACAGCCTGATTTTTCGCTTTAAAATATTGCGATTTTGTCGGAAAACCGATGAGAATCGCGGCAAAAAGAATCGGCAGAAAATAAAAAGCATAGCGACGAATAGACATGCTAGCACCCCCAAAAAAATTTTTTATTTGAAGCCCTCAGTTCCTCAAAGGCAGGAAAAATTAGCCGATAGATTAATAAAATAGACGAAAATTGGGGAAAAATAGCGCCCGATAACGCTGACTTCAAGCCCCTCCCTTCCCTCTTACAGCTTATTCAACGAAAGAAAGATCAGACGACAATACAATCTGATCGTTATTTTTCCTTAGCCTTGGATACCTATTAAGCTAGGAGCTTTTAAACTATTTGTCAAGCTTTTTATCACCCCTTGACCTCCATAAACTATCCATCTTATTGATTATATTAATATTAGCCACAAAAATACTTATCACCCCAAAAGGCTAATCAGCTTTCTCTTTCTATCTTATTTCTATAATTGACTTCCACCGCTCTTCGGCGATATATTTAGAGCAAGGAGCAATGATGGTTTTGAAGATCAAAGGAGGGGGACCATGACATTTAACATCATAGAACGAGACGATATCGTTATTCTCAAGATCGAAGGGGAGCTCCGGCTCACGGAACAGCCGCCGCTCGCCCTGACTATGCAAAAATTGGTCAAAGAACAGCTTGAACGCGGAAAAACCAAGTTTATCCTTGACTTTAAAAAAGTCGATTTTATCGACAGCTACGGCATCGGCGATCTTGTCGCCAGCTATGTCTCGGCCCAGAACAAGGGCGCGAAGCTGAGGATCGCCAACCTTTCCTTGAAAGTCCGCCTTGTCCTCAACTATTGCGGGATCCCGAAAATCATCGAAATTTTCGACGACGAAGAATCGGCCGTCAAGAGCTTTCGCTGAGGATCATTGTCGACTTTGGGGGTAAAACTCCTCCAACAAGCGCCGGGAAGACCGGGGCGTCCAAAAAACGAACATTCGCTCACTTTCCTCCAATATTTTTCGCCATTTGATTCTTAACACGAGGAGGTCAGATGATGACCAAGCGTTCTGTGTTTTTCGGTTTGACCCTCGCCGCTCTCGTCCTCTTGGCCGTGGCCGCCCAGGACAAAGCCGATCTGAACATGGTGAACCGGATCAGGTACGAAGGCTTTAAGCATTCCCAAGTCTTGAAGCTCGCTGGCTATCTCTCGGAAGTCATCGGACCGCGGCCGACCGGCTCGCCTGAGATCGACCGGGCCAACCGGTGGGCCGCCGCCAAGCTCAAAGAGTGGGGCTTGCTCAACATCAACCTCGAGCCTTACGAGAACTTCGGAGTCGGCTGGGCCGTCCGCTATGTGTCCGCCCACCTCCTCAAGCCGCATTACGCTCCGCTCATCGCCATATCAGTCGAATGGGGCTCCGGCACTAAAGGAAAAATCACGGGCCAGCCGGTCTATGTCGATATTAAGTCCAAGCAGGACTTCGCGAAATACAGCGGCAAGCTCCGGGACAAAATCGTCCTATATGCGCCGCCGCGTCCCACCCCCACGCAATTCACGCCCGATGCGCGGCGGCATGACGCCGAAAGCATAAGCCGGCTCTCCGAAACGCCCGTCCCGGATGAGGAAGGCCCCTATCAAGATTATGTCCGCGGCTTCCTGGACGACCTAGAGGACTTTTTCCGCCAGGAAGGCGTCGGCGTTCTCGTCTCGCCGAGCGGGCCGCGAATGCGCGATTACGGGACCGTCGTGGTGACGGGCATCCGTTCCGCCCGCAACCCCGGCCGGCCCCATCCCCTGCCGGAGATCATCCTGGCCGCAGAGCACTATGACCGGATCCACCGGATCATGGTGGAATATGGCGAGCCCGTGACGATGGAGGTCGAAGTCCGCACCGAGTTCTTTGATAAGGACCTTCGCGGCTACAACGTCATCGGCGAGATCCCCGGCACGGACAAAAAAGACGAGATCGTCATGCTCGGCGGTCACATCGATTCCTGGAGCCCGGGAACGGGCGCCGCAGACAATGCCGCAGGCTGCGCCGTTTGCCTCGAAGCCGTTCGCATCTTGCAGGCCCTCGGCGTCAAACCCCGCCGGACCATCCGCATTGCTTTGTGGAGCGCCGAGGAGAAGGGCTGGATCGGCTCGTGCGCTTATGTCGAGAATCACTTCGGCGATGTCACGACCATGAAGCTCAAGCCCGAGCAGGCGAAAATCTCGGGCTACTTTAACTACGACAACGGCAGCGGCCGGATTCGCGGCATCTACCTCCAGCACAATGTCGCCGTCGGTCCCATCTTTGAGGAGTGGATGAAGCCCTTCGGCGACCTGGGCATGACCCAGGTCGCGACTCGCGACACAGGCGGCTCCGACCACTGCGCCCTGGATTACATCGGCATCCCCAGCTTCCAGTTCATCCAGGACCCGCTCGACTACGGCACTCGCATCCACCACACCAACATGGACGTTTTCGACCATCTCGTCGGCGAAGACCTTATGCAATCGGCCGTGATCATGGCCGCCTTCGTTTACAACACGGCTATGCGCGACGAGATGCTCCCCCGCAAGCCGCTCCCGGACCCTATGAAATACCCGCTGAGACGGTAGGCGTTCTTATCCCACTTCAGCCTGGGCGGCCTCTAGGGCCGAATTAACAAAACCAGTTGTCAACGGCTATTCCGTTCGCCTCCGGGCCGGCCGCGGCCTCTGCTCCGTTTTTTCTGCATCCTGGAATCCAAGAAATTGCTTTCATTCTTGTCTAATTATATGGAGACAATATGAAAAGGATATTCTATCTTTTATTCTTCGTTTCGATCCTGCTGCTTGAGAGCTGCGGCACCGTGGAAATGGAAAGCCAATGGCGCGACAGGGAAATCACCATCGACGGAAAAACCGGCGATTGGCAGGGCCAGCTCGTGCCCATAAAAGACAGTGGCCTTTCGTTTGGCCTGCTCAACGATGAAAAAAATATCTATATTTGCGTGTCGGCGGCGGAACGGCGCGTCGCCAGCCAGGTTTTCCGGCAGGGCCTTGTCGTCTGGTTCGACCCGCAAGGTGGAAAAGACAAGATATTGGGCATCCGTTATCCCCTGGGCATGGAATGGAGTGATTTCCAAGGCCCGCCGGGCGGAGAGGCCGGCGGTCAGGAAAATGCCAGGCGCGGCGTGCGCAGAAACCTCGACGAAATCGAGATCCTCGGACCCGGGAGAGATGAAAAAACACGGTTGCATCTCGACGAGCTAAAAGGCATTCAGGCCGCCGTCGCGACCTCGGGCGGCGCGTTTATCTACGAGCTTAAAGTCCCCCTCATAAAAAGCGAGGAAACGCCGTCCGCCGCCGGGTCGGCGCCGGGAAAAATCGTGGGGATCGGGTTCGATCGGCCGGAGCCCGACGTTTTCGTTGGGCGGGGCATGGGCGGCCGGATTCCCGGAGGTTTCGGCCCCGGCCTGCGAGGTGGATTTGGCGGGAGAGGCATGATGATTGGGACGGGCAGGGGCTTCAGGAACGAGGAGCCAATCAAGATCTGGCTGAAGGCCCATTTGGCCCAGGAGAACAAAAAGGCAAGCTAAGCAAGGCGCTATTTCAGCCGGCGCTTATAAGACCTTAACATTGCCGGGTTGGCGCGGAACCAATCTACGATCAAATAAAAGCCTTGTTTGAATGTCGTTCGAGGCGGCCAGCGCCTGGGCCACAAAACCCTTTGTAGGAACAGAGCTCGACAAGCTATTGATCAAGCCTCAATCTTGTCCAAAAGACCCGAATTGTATTAAGATTCCGGGAAGCCTTACTCAGTCTCGCTCATGGAGGGAGGAGTACGATTGAAGAGAATCGCTTCCGACGCAGATTTTGAAACCCTACCGAGTTGCCCGGTCTGCCTAAGTCCGGACATCTCCTTCTTCCGAAAAAAAACCTTTGACGTTTTCAAGCTGGACAAAAGTCAGATCAAGATCACCGACAGCCAGTATGGGAAAATCTGGGACTTGAGCCGTTGTTCCGCTTGCGGCCATATTTTTGCGAACCCCTGCCCTTCGCCCGAATTGATCTTCTCCCTCTACAGCCAGATCGAAGATCCTCTCTACGAAGAAGAAGCTATGGGCCGCGCTAAAAATTTCCGGAGGATTATTTCCCATCTCGAAACATTCCACCCCGATAAGGGCCGCCTTTTTGACGTAGGCGCAGCCACCGGGATTCTTCTCCATTTGGCCAGGAGACGAGGATGGGAGGTCGATGGCATTGAAGCAAGCACCTGGGCTGTGAGGTTAGCTTCGGAGAAATACCAAATTCGCCTCCATCAGGGTTTTTTTGAGGAAGTCCGGCTCGAAAACAATTTTTTCTCGGCAGTGACGTTGGTCGATTTCATCGAGCATACTCCCCTGCCTTTTGCGGCCCTTCGAAAGGCTCATGAAATTCTTAAGCCCGCAGGCATCGTTTGTCTGGTGACTCCCGATATTCACAGCCTGGCGGCCCGCCTGGCAGGAAAAAATTGGTGGCATTTTCGTCCAGCTCACCTCGCCTACTTTTCGCCGCAGAGCCTGGCTGCCCTTTTTAGACGAGCCGGGTTTTCTGTCATTCAGGTCCGGCGCTATTCCTGGACCTTTAGCGTCCATTACCTCCTTTCCCGGAAAAAGATTTTTCACAGTCTTCTCCAAAAGCCATCTTTCTCTTCTTTTTTGAAAAAAATTCCGATAAAATTAGCGCTCGGCGATTCGTTCGAGGTTTATGCCAGAAAGGAAGTCCAAGCGTGAATTCTTACCTGCAAGCCATGCGCCTGGAAAGGTGGCCTAGAAGTGCGGCCATTTTGTCGGGAACTGCTGCTTTTTTTTTCCTTAAACCGAACTACCTTTCGTCCTTCACTTGGCTCAGCTTTGCAGCCCGGCTGCTCCTGTCCTTTCTTCTGACTTGGGCGATTTCCATCGCCAACTACATCCTCAATGAAATCGTGGATGCCCCTTATGACATCCATCACCCGACAAAGCGTTTCCGGCCTTTGGTCTCCGGAAAAATTAGGATCATCCCCTTTGCGGCATGGGGCGTTCTCTTCATCCTGGGAAGCCTTGGCGCAGCCTTGCTATTTTTTCCTAAGACGGCTTTTTTCTCTTTAGTCGCCCTGCTCCTTGCCGGTTTTATTTATAATGTCAAGCCCATCCGGACAAAAGACATTCCCTTCTTCGATGCGATTTCCGAGTCGGCCAACAACCCCATCCGTCTCCTGATCGGCTGGTATGCTTTTTCGCCGCCGGAAATTTTCCCTCCCTTGAGTCTGCTCATCGCCTGGTGGGCCTTCGGAAATTTTTTAATGTTGGGCAAGCGGCTCTCCGAATTCCGGTTTTTGAAAGAAAAAGCCGCTGATTACAGGATTTCTCACAAGAAATACTCCGAAGGATCGCTGCTCGCGGGAATGGCCGTGAGCACTCTGATCTTTTTTATCGCCTATTTCGTCTTTGCCCTGTCCATCAAATTCATCCTCTTCCTCGGACTTTCTCCCTTTTTAGCGTTCTACTTTTTTCTTTTGTTTAAGAAGACATTAGAAGAAAAAGAAGTCATGGAGGAGCCGGAAAGCCTTCTTCAAAGGCCTCTTTTTGCCGTCTACACCTTGCTTCTACTCATTCTCTTCCTGCTCACCTTTTTCCTTTAATCGAATATTAGCGCATTAAATAGGGAAACGGCCTGGCTGGACAGCCCATGTTTTAGGATTGACGCGCATGAGCCTGACTGGATCGACAGGCTTATCTCTGCTTCAATCTTTGAGCGGAATCACCTGGAAGAAATAGGGCTCAATGAGCATCGGTTCTGGGGAGTGGTGTTTGAGAGTCAGGTTAACTTCATAGAGAAATAGGGTTTTGAGAGGGTAGCAAGCAGCAGGCTGGACGGTCATCTCTTTCGTTTCGTAAGCCGTCCGCCCCGAGAAAAGGGGCAGGTCAAAAAGATGCATGTCGAGGTCGTACTCCCCTTTTTGCGATCCAAAGAGCAGCTTGATTTTTTTGAGTTTGGATTTGGAGCCGAAAAGAAATTTGTAGGATTTCTCGAAATGAAGGTAAAAATCACCGCTTTCTTTGGCAACGACTCCTCTCCCCATCGGATAAAGGTAAAAGCCAAGCGATCGCTGCGGCGAATAAAAGATAGTCTTGGCCGGATAGGCAACGGTCCGTGGGTAGAGAACCCAAAGGAAAAAGCTTCCCAGGAGAATGACGAAGACCAGGAGGAAGTGAAAAGCCGGCCTTAAAGAAATATCGCTCTTCCAGAAAACATAAATCAGGACGAATCCGATGAGGAGTAAAAGCCAGACATAGTTGGGCCAGTATTCGATATTCCTGATTTTAATGAAGGAAGGGAGAAAAGGGGGCAGGAAAAGGCGAAGGTTGCTGAGATGGACAAAGAGGTCGCCAGGCCGGGAAGTAAATTCATGAGTTGTCGGCTGATAGAGAAAAGAGGGATGGCGGAGAAGCAAAACAGAAATCACAAGGCTGAGACAGCCCATGAATTGGAAGAGAAAGGTAAATATTTTCTTCGAGTTATAGATCATAAAGGTTCCGATGGCGATCGCTCCCACCCAGGATATTGGCATCAGCACTCGAGCCTGGGGACAATAGCCTTGTCGGTGAGTAAAGAACGCATAGTTAAGGAGGAAGGGAAGGCTGATGAACAGTAAAGCCCAGAAGTCACGTCTGGCTCGGCGGAACATTTCGACAAGGCCCACAAGGGTAAAGAAATAAAAAGGAGAATAGAGAAGAAGCCCATCTCTCTGGTCGAGAAAATAATCCAAAAATGCGTCGATGCGCTCGACGAGGGGGATTTGGAGAACCGCCTGCGTTAAGGCCTGCATCCGATCCGACGTCATCACGCCCTCATAGACGGAGAAGGGCGACAAGGTGCCATAAAGATCATAAACAAAGGAATAAAAGAGAACCATGGAGACGACCGGGACAAAGAGAAAAGCAAGGATGGAGGCGGCTTGCCGCACTTTATGAACGTGCCACAGATAATAAACGGAGACAAGAAGAAGAGCCCAGAAGATGAAATTGTATTTAAGGCCGAGCCAAGGAAAAGTCCCAAGGCAAAAGCCTAGCAGAAGCAAGCCGGTGCGGGAGAGGGGTGATCCTGAGGATATCTTGCGGAAGATCAACAAGGAGAAAAATGCGATGACAATTTCAGGGTAGAGGTGGGTGGCATAGAAAAAAACGGGTGTCGTGAAAGAATACAGGAACCAGAGAAGAAGCGAAAGGCGCTCCCGTTTCCATCGCTCAAGGGCAAAAAGGTATAACTGGAGGCCGAGGAGCGCCGCCCAGAGTGTGAGACTGCCCTTGAGTATAAATGTCAGCATTTTTCCGCTGAAGGACTGGCTGAGCCAGTAAAATGGAAGCATTAACACCGAAATTCCCGGAAGGTTGATAGGGTAGATGTAGTCTTTCCCTTTGCGGCCGTAGCGACCGTAGATTCCCATTTTTAGCCGGGGATTGTTTTTTCTCGAATAGAAGGCAAAGTAGTCTTGATTCTTGTAATTATTGGCCAGGTTGATGTCGCCATCTTTGAGCAAGCTGTGAGAAGTTAATAGATAGTTGGGTTCATCTCCGGAAAACGTAATCCCCTCCGAAACCAGGATAAAGGTGGCTCCTTGGTAGATGAACAAGGATACGAGGAAAAGAATCAGAAGCTTTTTTCGGAGAGTCAGCAAAGAAAATTTCTGGACTCCTTTTTCAATAAGTGAAGGCACCCTGCTTGAAATCCGGTTGAGTCTTGCGACAACGAGGTAAAGAATGGCAAGGAGTATGAACAAGGCGAGAAGATTCAAGCGTGTCTTTAAATCGGATCGGGTCATGTAGTGGGCAAGGAGAAGAGGGCTGAGAAAGAAAAAGCAGAGCGGGAGCATGGCGCACATGGGGGAACATGTTTCTAATTGATGAATCCGAAACGTCTCCCCTAATTTCCCGTCCCGCGCTTTAACCCAAATTTTCCAAGCCAGGAAAAGCAGGATAAAAAACATGACTGTACTCAAGAAAAAAGAGAGAATCTTGAGCTTATAGGAATGCTCGATGATTGTGAATGCGGAGCTTTGAAGGTAGATTTGCACGAAGAGCGAAAGTCCGAGGGAAAAGAAGGCCAAGAGGGCGATGACAAGCCCGGCCATCTGCTTTTTCATCGTCTTGAGTTTTAGTCAAATTAGAGGGGGATGTCAAGCCGCTCCGGTCAATGAGAAATTGAAGAAATCCCGTTTACATCACTTGAACCAGTCATCATATCCGAAGGGTTTCAAATAGGGCCCGGCGAGGCTGCGAACAAGGCGACGCTCCTCCGGACTCAGTTCTTGAGCGGTGGCGTGATTGGCCTCGGTCGTTGCCCGGCGGATCGTCCCCCAAGGAAAGACTTCTTCGAGCTCGATGCCGTTCCAGGTCGGCATGCGGAGCGTGGCCGCGGTTTCCAGGCCCAGCTTTTCACACACCGCGCCCAGAGTCTCGAACGGATCGGCCATGACGTCCTCGGCCCGGACGATGTGGACCCGCTCCGGGTATTTCTCCTTGAACAGCTGGGCGTGATACTGGCTCACCGTCCAGCCGAGCATATAATCTTGGAGAGAGGGCGGTATGGGACGCTTCTTTGTGTCGGCGTAGGCCGACCAGGGATTGCGCACAATATGCAGCACGTGGGCCAGGGAAAAATCCGTCAAGATTTTTTCCGTGTCGACGACGACGATGGGGCTGTAGCCGACATAAACGACCTGCCGGCCCGTCCGCTTGTAGTCTTTCCAGGCGTCAAAGGTGGCGCGGAAGAACGCGCCCACATTGTTCGCCCGCGACCGTCCGGTCTGGGCCACGTAGCGCAGATAGATGGCGCAGCGCTCGTCGTCTGAAAAATCGAACCGGGCATCGCGGAATTTGCTGATGTGCGGCGTGCGCGCCCTGACCTTGCATTCTTGGTCAATGATGGCTTTGTAATCCTGTTCGGGCGTGGCATCCAGGCCAAATACCGGCCAGCGGTACTTGGCCGGGAACATGGACGTCAGCGCATCGGCCACCAGATGCGTGCCGAGCTGGGACTCAAACGGATAGACGAACATCTGGGGATGCCCGTCCAGAAAACGGTGGGTCGTGTTGCCGCCATTTTCAAACATTGCACTCAACATGAGCAGCCGCAAGTCGTTACCCATTTTTTTCCTTCCTCGCCTCAAAGGCATAAAGGAATTTCTTCTCGCGGGCCGAAGCGTGCCGCCTACGCGGCGCCCGCGCCGACGGAGCCCCGGTGTGTCTGATAGGATTGATCGAGAATGATCGGCCCGGACGGACGAGGCAAGATCGATATTCCCACGTTCCTAATCCGGTGATGGTTCTTGCCATTCGTGATTCAAACTGGCTAAAAATTTTATCACATCCCGCAACATAAGTGAAATAATCGCAGTTGGACAAAAGGTGGTGAATATCGGAGATCCAATTTCCAGCTTCCATTCCCCTTTTAAGGTCCGCAGCCGTTAGAATGCAAAAAATCTGCTTATTCTATTTAATTTGTCTGGAAAATATTATAATCATTTCCAAAATAATGACAAATCGCTTTTTCCGAAGGCTGCGCGAATTTGGCAGAGGAGGATTCCATGGGAAAAGAAACATTCAAAGTCTATAGCTATCGTTGGCTGGTCCTGCTGGCCTTTGTCCCGATTGCCTGCATGACCCAGGTGTTCTGGATCACGTTCGCCCCGATCACAAGCGCCGCGGCCGAGTTCTATCACAAGTCCGACCTAATGATCGGCCTGCTGTCCATGAGCTTCATGGTCGTCTATATCCTCGTCGTCCTTCCCTCGGCCTGGGCGATCGATACTTGGGGTTTTCGAACCGCGGTCGGCATCGGCGCTGTCCTGACGGCCGTTTTCGGCCTCACGCGCGGGATATTCGCGTCGAATTTTACTCTGGTCTTCCTCTCTCAGATCGGCCTGGCCATCGGCCAGCCCCTCGTCATCGGCTCGATTACCAAGATTGCCGCCCGCTGGTTTCCGGTCAAAGAACGGGCCACGGCTTCGGGGCTCGGGACACTGGCCCTCTACTTGGGCCCCCTGGTAGCGATGCTCCTCACACCGTTCCTAGTGCTGCGCGTCGGCATCAGCCGGATGCTGCTGGACTACGGAATCGCTGCGGCCGCAGCGGCCGTTATCTTTCTTCTCATTGCCCGCGAGCATCCCCCGACCCCGGCCGGGCAGGATGAGCGTGTTTTGATGTTCGCCGGCCTTAAGTCCATGCTTCGCCAACGCGATTTCCTCTTCCTGCTCATCCTGTTCTTTGTCGGCCTGGGCATCTTTAACGGCGTCTCTACCTGGATCGAAGACATCATCCGTCCACGCGGCTTCACCATTTCCCAGGCCGGAATGTTGGGCGGGCTGATGCTCATCGGCGGTATCCTCGGCGCGATCATCATCCCCCTCTTTTCCGACAAACTGCGGCGCCGCAAGCCGTTCATCCTCCTGGCCCTGATCGGACTGATTCCCGGGTTGATCGGCATGACCTATTCCACAGGCTACTGGCTGCTGCTCGTTTCGGGTTTTATCTTCGGCTTCTTTCTGCTCAGCGCCGGCCCGATCGGTTTTCAGTACGGAGCCGAGATCACGCGCCCTGCGCCGGAAGGCACCTCCAACAGCCTGTTGATCGTGATGGGGCAGATCTCGGGAATCGTTTTCATTTTTGGCATGGATGCGCTCAAGTCTCCGGCAACCAAAGCTATGACCGCTTCGCTCCTGGCCCTCGCCGCTCTCACGGTCATCACGTTTATCCTGGCCACATTTCTCCGCGAATCGCCGGTGCACGAAGCGGCCCGCTAGGGGTCGATAGGATCAATCTAAATCGTGTCCAAGAACTCCTGCCAAGGTATGGCCGTTAGCGTTTCTGTGGTCGAATGCCCATAGGCGCGGATGATCATCGCCGCTTGGGCCAACTGCTTGGGATCTTCCGATTCGACGATATCCACCACATCAAACCGGCCCATCGTGGAATAGCTTTGCTTCCAAACAACACCGGGGCATTTGGTCTTGATTTTCGCTGCCACTTTTTCGGCAATTTTTTTGAACTCGAAGGGATCGCTGAAGGCCTGGGGAGAAATTTGGCTGAGGATGATATAAGTCGCCATACGTTACCTCCTGATAGTTTTTTATTATCATATGACTATTTTCATTTACCTCTTAACGCGAAGCTATAGCCGAGGCTCACGATCACGGCGCCGGTATGGTTCTTGCCATTGAGCTCGGGATCACTTTGGATGTTTGTCAGGCCCATGGAGAAACGGAGGTCCAGAATGATGTCACCGGGGCCGAAAGGCGCTTCCAGGCCGATGCCCCCCGAAATCCCGGCATTGATGCGATGAATGTCATTGCAAATGCATGTATCGCCCTCGAACGAAATCAACTGACTGTCGAGAGGTATGCCCGCCGGGTCGATATACAATAGGCTTGAACCGCTGGTGACGGTCCTAGCGCGGACGCGGAATCCCACATATGGACCTGCCTCGGTAAAGAAGCGCAGTCTCTGTCCCCAGGTCAGCTTCAGCATCAACGGGATCTCCAGATAGTCCAGGATCGTCTCGTTATGGAAATTGGCGTATAGCGGCACGCCTGGTAGCTGCTCCATGGAAACGGGCTGCATGCCGTTCCTCTTTCCGCCCTGAGAGGCGTAGTTCATTTCTGTGCACAGCGAAAGATTGGGCCCGAGCGCAAAGTCGGCAAAAAAGCCGAAAAAGGGGCCTAATCTCGATGTGTACCCCTTGCTCTGTTCAGTCGTGCCCCCCCTGATGTTTGGGATGCACAGTCCGCCGTGAAGGCCGAGCCGGACTTGTTCGGCGATCAATCGTCCGCCGCCCACCAAGAGCACGACCAGCAGGACAGCTGCCGGTCGCCCCGCCCGATCAAAAAAGGCAGAGGTCCAAGGCTTGCCTGCTCGTTTCAAACCCCGTCTCTTCCATGCGTTCATAGTTCACGTCCTCATCCATAATTTGTCGGCCACTATTATTCAAGCAACATCCAAAAATAGAAATTTCCTTTTTTCTAATGAGTCCCGCTCTAAGTCTTTCTGGTTCGACGTGTATCGGCGAATGCTTTTAGAAATATATATCCCATGTAGACAGATGTCAACAGCGTCTTAGGACAGTTTTTTTGGGTCGAGGACAACGTGCTTAATCCGCTGCCGCTTCCATGTGTAGGTGATATGGACCAGGCCCCCGCGGCTTTGGATGATGGCCGGATAGGAATATTCTCCCGGTTTGTCCTCGACGACGACGGCCGTCTTCCAAGATTGGCCATCCGTAGAGATACCAACCACCAGCGGTGTACGGCCCTCGGTGACCGGATTGTAAACGAGCAGGTATCGGCCATCCTTGAGCGCAATACCGTCTATGCCGGCGTTCGGGTTCGGCAGCGCCGTGGCCCTCATCGCACCCCATGTTCGACCGCCATCTTCCGACCAACACTCGACGATCCGTCGCTGCCGGCTTCGACAAAGAAGCTGGATCCGGTCATTCGGATGAAACAGGATCGTCGGCTGGATGGCGCCGAATTCTTGGCCGTCGTTGAGCGCCTCGGTTTTCGTCCAGGTTTGGCCGAGGTCGGCCGATCGCTCCAAATGAACCCGCCAGCCCGCCTGTTCCGTGCTGGACGGGCATAAGAGGGAACCGTCCGGCATTTCTATGGGTTTGTTCTTGATGGGTCCAAGAATGCCGTCCGGGAGGCGGCGCGGCTTCGACCAAGTCTTCCCGCCGTCGCCTGAGGTCATCATCATGCCCCACCACTGCCACGGGCTTGGCCCGACCTTATAGAACAGCAGGAGAGGACCTCGCTTCGATTGAAACAACACCGGGTTCCAGCAGGGAAACCGCTTTTTGCCGTCCTCTTGGATGCCGTTGGCGACTTCGGCCGGAGCAGTCCAACTCTCACCGTCATGGAGGGAAACCCAGATGCCCACATCAGGATCACCCTCGCGCTTCCCGCCGAACCATGCCGCGGCAAGCCCACTCTTGGCTTCGGCAATCGTCGAAGCATGGCAGGCAGGAAAAGGAGCAGTTTCAAAGATGAATTCGGCTTTCACAACCGCACTCTGCGTCTGTGCCACGCCGTTTATCCCAACCAACGAGCCCACCGCTATGGCTGATATGACCGTGAAGCTCATGATCTTAATCAAAATTTTATCTCTTCTACGGCATTCGCCGGGCATTCCGGTTCGGCCAAATGAACAGAATCGCTGTTTCTCTTGGGCCTGGAGAAGCGGCTTTCCCGGGACAATTCGTCAAGAAAGAGGGGGGCACAACATTGTGTCCCCCCTTTCGTTTTTTATTTTTGCGGTGCGGAGGGCGCCGCCGGGCTCAGGTTCTTGAAGTTTAGCATCGCATTGAACACAAGGAAGAACGAGCCGTGCGTTTCGTGCCGCCACATGGGATTGAAGCTGAACATGACCACGTGACCGCTGCCCAGTGGGGCGTCAACGAGCGCGGGCGTGCTGGCCAGCTCTTCGCCGCCGGCCAAGCCGCCGCTGATCAGGAGATCATTGACGGCAGAGACGAAACGGATGATCGTCCTCGCCCGGATTACCGCAGCCCCAGGCCCTCTCCCTTCGGGCTGAGCGCTCTCCTTCTCCATCTTCCGGAATTCCTCGACGGATGCCTTGCCGATGTCCCGCGGCCTGCCCTGAGGAATATCGGCGTCGTTGACTCCGCCGCGTCCCGACGGCCGACCTTGAGCCCCGCCCTGGGGCCCCATCATTCCGCCGCCGCCGCCGCCGCGACCGCCGAACCCTCCTCCCATGCCGAACACCGGCGACTGGCTGAAGTACACGCCCAGCGTATCGTCATATCCATAGACGATGGGGCTCGTCTTATCAGAGACCTCAGCCTTGTATATGCTGCCGCGCGCCCAGAGGTTCGTCGTGGTCCGGATGGAGGTGCCCCCGGCCAGTCCGAACTGGACCGGCAGTGCAGAGCTGCCGGCGAGCGTGATGAACAGGCCGCCGTCCTTGATGAAATCGCGCAGATGGAGCACGCCCTCAAGCTCGATACCACCGCGCATGTCGTCGGTAGAATCCTCAACGCCGATGTTGGGAGTGAGGACCGTTTTCTTCCAAGGGATCGGCTTGTCGCCGGCGACTCCCGAAAGGATGCTCAGGGCGTCTCCGGACGCAGGGCCAAACAGGATCACATCATATCTGTCACGGAGCCGGGCGTTGTCGCGGACAGAATGGACCGAGATATATTCGTAAGGGATCTGGAGCTCATCGAGCGCGATGCGCACCCATCCCTCGGTCTGGGTGGTCTGCCAGGTATGCATGACGGCGATGCGAGGCACACTCACCTCATGAACGGGAACGTCCGGGACCGCTGGGACGGCGTAGATTTGTAGTCCATACTGCTTCCCGGCCTCATCCAGCAGGCTTTCGAGGTTCCCGGAATTCTCGCTCGCTTTGATGATGAAAGCTCCGGCATTGAATTTCTTGCCGTTCGACTCGAAGGCTTTTTCCGCGGCTTTGATCTTCAAGTCTTTGTATTTGAACCGGAACGAGGCGATGGCGTTGTCCGCATTGTGGTTGAGGAGGAAAGCCTGGGCGGGACCGGTTAAAGAGACAGCGCGGGCCAATCCACCGGGAGCCTGGACCTCGCCTTTGACCAGGGTCATGGGAACCGAGAGCACAGAGACATCATCGACGCGCACCGTCTTCACGTTGAAGAGCGGCCCCAAGGTCCAGCCGACGTCGTCGTAGGGACGCGGATCGTTGATGTTGAAATATTGCTTGTCGAGAAGCATGTCCGCCATTCGGGAATACGGCTGGTCCATCCGGACGACATAGCTTTTAGCCGGATATTCGATGTCCCCCAATTTGAAAGCTTTGTCCGCACTATTCACTTCCACGCCTTGAGCCTGAAGCAGCCGAAGGAGGCGCGCCTGCTGGCCAAGCCTCGGGTCGTTATGGGGAAAGATGTAGGCGGCCGGGCCTTCATTCTTGGCCTTGGCCACGGACCGCTTGCTCTTGAGGTAGAAATTCTCCAAGAATCGTTCGCGGTTCGCCGCGATATAGTTCATGCCGATGAGAATAGCGCTTTGTTGCATGTTGACGTTGTTGCGAATCGACCACACGGTGGATGCCACGGGAGGGTTCGGACGGAACCAGGCCCGGTCCGGACTGGCGCTAATGATCCGCGTGCTGGCGTCGCCAGCTCCTTGGGTCTCGTAGAAACGGCCGATGGCGTTGTGCCCGTTAGCCGCATAGAACGCGTAATTCGGCGCCCATCCGTCATAGAACCCGTGCGTCCAGACGCCGGGCACGCCTTCCCGGGTCATGCCGTCGATTTCCTGATAGGCCAGCTGGTGCCACTCGTCGACGACGATCGGGTCCAGCCAGGCATTATAGGGACCCGTCCCGGTGGAAATGTACAGGAATGAGACGGATTCATGGAGATCGTGCATAACTTGGGGATGATAGTCGAGCTCGACTTTCATAATGTTTTTGGACAACGCCAGGGCCAGGCCGATATTGTCCCGGTTGTCGTCATGAGCGACGTACTTCCCCCACCAAAGAGGGCTTCTCGGCAGAGTGGCCTTGGGGTCCTTGCGCGGGGCCATGGCCAAGTCTACATATTTGTCGCGGCCGTCCACCTCGAGAATGGGGGTGATCATGACGATTGAGTTCTCGCGGATAGTCTTGATGAACGGCGAATCGTCGACCGCGATGCGGTAGGCGAGCTCCATCAGCATCTCGCACGAGCCCGTCTCTCCAGAATGCATGCCGCCCGTCGCCCAGTACATAGGCTTGCCCTGCTTGATCAGGTTTTGAGCAACCGCATCGGTGATCTGCCGAGGGTCGGCCAACTTGGCGGTGATGTCTTTATAGCGGCCGAGGTTCTTGATCGTGGCTTCGTCGGCGACGACGGTCAGGATCCAGTCCCGCCCCTCCTCCGTCTTGCCAATCGTGAAAACTTTGACTCTCGGCGACGCCTTCTCGAGAGCCCTCATGTATTTATACACATCTTGTGAATAGCTGAGGATATTGGGCGCTCCCACGATGTGACCCAGGACTTCGAGGGGCGTGGGCACTCCCGCCTTATACGGCATGTAATTCACATATTTCGTGGAAAAATGCGGATCGGTCGTGAACTCACGGATCTTCTTCGTATACTCTTCATGGTTCTTCTGAGGATAAGCCGTGGTGAAGACAAGAAGCAGCGCCAGGCCGAGCGCCAGAGGCGCCTTGACTGCCTTTGCGCGCCGGATGAAACGGACAATGACGAACGGAAATGATCTCATAAGCCTCCTCCTTTCCGATGATTGTGATTAAGCCATTAATACATTTTTTTTAATGACGGGTCAAGAAGAAGAAAACATTGAATTATAGTGTCATATCCATAATAATTTGGAGACTCGCACCGAATTCTCACGAAATGTTTTTGAGGAGGGAAGGCATGAGAATCTGTAAAAATCATTACCGCATCCTGGCTCTAATCCTTGTCCTCGCCTGTGCCGCTTCTCTGGCGGCGCAGACGCCGAAGGCCAAAAAAGTCCTTACGCTCGAGGACTATCCCCGCTGGACGCATATCGCCTCGGCCGCCATTTCGCCGGACGGATCCTGGTTTGGCTACAGCCTGAGGCCGAACGGCGGCGATGAAACACTCCATTTCAAGAGCCTTGCCGCGGAGAAGACTTATGAGATCGCGGGCGGCTCCCGTCCCATATTCTCGCGCGATTCCAAATGGGCGGCCTATACGATCAGCCTGCCCAAGGCCGAAGCGGACAAGCTCCGCAAGGAGAAAAAGCCTGTCCCCCAAAAAGCCGAGCTCCTCAACCTGGCCACGGGCGAAAAATTCACCATCGAGAACGCCGCCTCGCTCCTCTTCTCCAATGACTCGAAATGCTTCGCCGTCAAAAAACCGAAACCCGAAGGTGACTCAAAATCCTCCGGCACGGACCTCGTCCTGCGGCGGCTCGATACCGGCTCGGTGCTGCTCATCGGCAGCGTCGGCGAATTCGTCTTCAACAAACCCGGCCGCCTTTTAGCCTATACCGTGGACGCCGCCGACAAGAAAGGCAACGGCCTCTATCTTCTGGAACCGGCTTCCGGCCAGCTCGACCTGCTCGATTCGGCCGAAATTGAATACAGCCGCATCGCCTGGGACCGAGCGGGCACGGCCCTCGCCGCCCTCAAGGGAGCGAAGAAAAAAGGCGTCGTCCAGAAAGATAACGCGCTCGTCGCCTTTATCGGCCTGGGCACGCCGGCTAAAGGAACGACCGCCCCGCCCGTACGCATTGATTATGATCCAGCCAAGGACCCGAATTTTCCAAAGGACATGGTCCTTTCCGAAAAAGGACAGGCCGAAGGCAGGCGCGCCGTGACCGAGGAAGCCGGGAATGCCGCCCTATCTTGGAGTGATGACCTATCGAGGATCTTCTGCGGCATTAAAGAGCAGGAGAAGGAGCCCGAGGAAAGCAAGGACAAGCCGCCGGTCGCCAATGTGGATGTCTGGCACTGGAAGGACGAGCACATCCAGTCCGAGCAAATGATCCGCGCCGAAAGCGACCGGAACTTCGCCTCCCGGTCGGTCTATCATGTGAAGGAAAAGAAGTTTCTCCGGCTTGCCGACGAGAAGATGCGGACCGTAGCGATAACGCGGGACGGCCGCTGGGGTATCGGCCGCGATGACAAGCCCTACCTCACCGATGTCGAGACTCTCCAAGCCGATTATTATGCGGTCAACACCGCATCCGGCGAACGCAAGCCGATCGTCAAGGGGATCCGGCGGCCGCTGGGCGACTCGCCGGACGGCCGCCATTTCCTTTACATGAAAGACAAGCAGCTCTGGCTTTACTCGTTCGATACCGGCAAGACAACGAATATCTCAGAAAAATCGGGCGTCAATTTTGCCGATGACGAGGACGACCATCCCGAGGAAAAACCGGCTTACGGTGTCGGCGGCTGGACAAGGGACGGAAAAGCCGTGATCATGAACCATAAATATGACCTCTGGCTCCTCCCCTTGGACGGCGCCGCTCCCCGCAATATCACGTCCGGCATCGGCGATAAAGAAGAAATCCGCTTCCGATACATCCGGCTGGATCCCGAGGAATATTTCATCGACGCGTCCAAGCCGCTCCTCCTGTCCTCGTATGGCGAGCGGACCAAAAAATCCGGCTTCTACTCGCTTCAGGTCGGCGCCGCTCCCCGCAAGCTCATCTTTGAAGACAGGGCGTTCGGCATGCCGATGAAGGCGAGAAGCGCTGACCGTGTCATTTACACGACCGAGACGTTTGTCGATTTCCCCGACTATTACGTCAGCGCTCTGGATTTCGCCGCACCAAAGAAAATCACGGACGCCAACCCGCAACAGGCTGATTATGCCTGGGGCAGCCGCGTTCTCGTCGATTATCAGAACAGCAAAGGCCGGAAGCTCCAGGCCACGCTGACCTTGCCGGCAGGATACGAAAAGGGCCGCCGCTACCCGATGGTCGTCTATATCTACGAAAAACAATCGCAGGCGCACCATCGGTATTCCATGCCGACCTACGACGACCGGCCGCATATGTCAACATACGCCTCGGACGCGTATCTCATCCTGATGCCGGATATCGTCTACGAAATCGGGAAACCAGGAACGTCTGCCCTCGACTGCGTGACGAGCGCCGTGAAAAAGACGATCGAGCTCGGCTACGCCGATCCCAAGCGTGTCGGCCTCCAGGGTCACAGTTGGGGCGGGTACGAGGCGGGGTTCCTTGTCACACAGACCGACCTTTTCGCGTGTGTCGTGGCCGGCGCGCCGCCTTCGTCGGTCGCCATCGAGTTCAACCAGGTCTTCAAGGGCAGCGGCAACAACAACCACAGTTACTATGAGCGCAGCCAGGGCCGCATGGGCACGAACCCATGGAAAGACCCGGCGCTCTTCGACAGCCAGTCCGCGATCCGGCAGGCGGAGAATATCCAATCGCCGTTATTGCTCCTCCACGGCACGGACGACGGGTCGGTGGACTGGATCGAATCGCTCGAGTACTACAATGCCGCGCGCCGGCTGGGAAAGCAGGTGATCTTCCTGTCCTACCCCGGAGAGCCGCACCACCTGGCCAAGGAGGAAAACCAAAAGGACTTCCTGACCCGGATGAAGCAGTACTTCGACCACTACCTCAAGGACGCCCCCGCGCCGGACTGGATGGTGGACGGCATCTCGTTCCTCAAGAAAAAGAAATAAAAATGGCACCCCTTGAACAGAGCCGAAGGCAAGCCCGCCGGCAAAGGTGTTGCTATCGTTTATTGTCTAATAGTGTGTAAAGAATAAGGATACGAAAATCCGTAAGGATGTGGCTCATGAATAAAAAAACAATTGTGATTATCTTGGTCTTGATCGTTGTCGTCGGCGCCGGGCTTGGCTTGATTTTGATCAAAAGCAGCTCAAATAAACCCAAGCTGAAAACAACAACCGTGACCCGGGGAGACATCGAGGCTATTGTGGTCACCACCGGTACCTTGGACCCCGTGACCATGGTCGAGGTGGGCAGTGAGATTTCAGGAGTGATCAAAAGCATCGCCGTGGACTACAATTCCCACGTTCAGAAAAGCCAGGTTCTGGCCGAGCTTGATAAGGCGTCCTTTGAGGATGCCTTGAAAGAAAACGAAGCCAATTATCGAGTGGCACAGGCCGCCCTGGACAAGGCCAAGGTCGCCCTCGACGAAGCCAAGAAGTCCTACGACCGGGCGATGGATCTTTTCAAGAAAAACATGATCTCTGCAGAAGACAAGGAGGCGGCTGACGAACAATACGAGAGCGCTAAGGATGACGTCAAGGTCGCCCAGGACGGAGTGCAGGTCGCCAAGTCGGAGCTCGATTCCAGCCAAGTCAACTTGACCAAGACCACGATCCGCTCGCCGATCGACGGCGTTGTTTTCTCCCGGGATGTCAACATCGGCCAGGCAGTCGCCTCAAAGTTCCAGACTCCGGTTCTCTTCAAGCTTGCCGATGACCTGAGCAAGATGAGAGTGGAGTGTGCCGTGGATGAGGCGGATGTCGGCAAGGTCAAAGAAGGCCAGAGAGTCCGTTTCTCTGTGGAAGCGTTCCCCGAAGAAACGTTCAACGGACGCGTTCTCCAGATCAGGGATGAGCCCGACACATCGGAGAACGTCGTTACCTATACGACCATCGTGGAGGTTTCTAATCCCGAGACCAAGCTGATGCCGGGCATGACGGCGACGGTGTCCATCGTCACGGCCGAAGCTCGAAATGTCTTGAAGATCCCCAACGGAGCCTTAAGATATCGACCGGCGGGGGCACCGCCGGGGCCCAGCGATAAGCCGACAGATAAGCCCGGTCTGAAGCAGGCCGGAGGCAAAAAAATTCCTTTTGTCTGGGTCCAAGGACCGAATAAGAAATTGACGCCCGTTCTGATCACGACGGGGATCACAGACAACGTTTATACGGAAGTCGTGAGCGGAGACCTCAAAGAAGGGGACATCATCGTTACAGGTTAGGAATCAAAGGGTTATCTAGTTCGATACGGCAAGATCTTAAAATTTATGGGGGAGTTTCCATAAGGGATAGAAGCTGATCAGGCTGCGCTCGTCAAAAGCTCTGATCTGGAGCAGGCCCGGCCATCCGCCTCTCATTCCAAGAGATTGAATTGAAAGTTTTTCATCATAGACCAAGGTGTCGATGATGCCCTTGTATTCCAATGTTACGATATTCCCATTGGCCGACCAGCGTCCCGGGATTTTTTCTTCCACACGATTGTCATGCTCACCTGCCGCCCATGTCTCCATGATGATTTCAGCGACGCCGCCCTCTTTGAGGTTCAACGTCACAGCCCGCTCGGACTCCGTGACGGTTTGATAGGATCCTACGATCGCCGACCGCCCGCCGCAACCCGTGGACAGAAGGACGGTGACAACTAGGGCGGCCCAAAGAAAACGATTCGCCAGGCGACTCTTTTTGTTTGACATGGTGCTTTCTCGATTCATAACAAAAGAGCGCCGACAATGCAAACACTTGATAGTCCCTTCCCATGATTTTGAAAGAAAACGAGATACATCCTATTTGCTATTCTGCCATCTTCTGATTCAAAATAAGTCTTTCGTGTCTACGAGCGCCCGCCTCAGGAGGTCTGTCATGAAACAAAGCCTAAAATTTTTGGCGGCTATTGGGGCCATTCTCCTCGTTCCTCTCCTTGTAGCAGCCCAGATGACACCCTGGTTTCAGTGGACATTTCTCCCCCAAAACCAAATGGATTTGATTATCGGTGAGGCATCGGGGGAGACCGCCCTCAGCCACGTCATGGTCATGGGAGGGAGCCCGCGCAAACGGAAGCCCGCTGAATACGCCGGGACGTTCATGGAAGCGCAGTATATCCTGGATCTTCTCAAAGAATACGGCTTGACCGATGCCGCCATCGTCCGCTTCCCTGGGGGTGAGGCCTGGAACGGCATCTCCGGCGAGCTCTGGGAAGTGAAACCCGGCACCCAGAAAATCGCGTCTTACACCGACCTCCGCGCCGAGCTCGCCCAGGGCTCGAACAACGCCAACGTCACGGCCGACCTCGCTTGGGTCGGCGAGGGCGAGGCCAGGGATTTCGAGGGGCTGGATGTCAAGGGCAAGATCGTCGTCACGTCCGGGTCGGCGCCGATGGTTCATCGCCTGGCCTGCCAGCAGAAGGACGCCGAGGGCGTGATCTCCTTTGCTTCGCCGCGGCCGCTCTTCGATCCCCTGAGCATTCCCTGGACGGACATCTACGGAACAAAGGAGAAGCCGGCCAAGTTCGCTTTTTATCTTCCCCCCCGCGAGGGCGTTATCCTCCGCGACCGGCTGAAGCGCGGCGAAAAAATCACCGTCCACGCCAAGGTCGAAGCCTCGAAACAGAGTTACGAGCTCCAGGACGTCGCTGCGACCATCGCCGGGACCGACCCGAACGCCAACGAAATCATCTTAACAGCCCACCTATTCGAGGGGTTCGTCAAGCAGGACGCCGACGATAATTTTTCCGGCTGCGCGGCCATCCTGGAAACCGCACGGACGCTCCAAACGTTGATCCAGGACGGGCGGCTGCCGCGTCCAAAGCGTACGATCCGCTTCCTGTGGGTGCCCGAATTTTCCGGGACCATTCCATATGTCAAAGCCAACAAGGACTTGATGCGACGGACGCTATGCAATATCAACCTGGATATGGTGGGCGTGCGATTGACCAAGAGCCTGGCCTTTTTCACCGTCATGCGTACGACTTACGGTAATCCGCATTACATCAACAACGTCATGGAGAATTACTATCGCTACGCCGGCGAGACCAACCGCTCCTACGTTACGAATGGCATGTCCGGCACCTTCCAAAAAAGGATCATCGCTCCCAGCGGCAGCGAAGAGCCGATGTATTATTATGTGGGAACGCACTTCGGTGCCTCGGACCACGAGGTCTTCAACGACTGGGGTGTGGGCGTGCCGGGTGTGGTCATGAATACCTGGCCCGATCAGTGGTATCATACATCCGGGGACCGGCCTGACAAGCTCGACCCGACGCAGCTGAAACGGGCCGTCGTCATAACCGCTGCGGCGGCCTACACCATTGCCTCGGCCGACGGCCGGACGGCCGGCCAGATCGCGGCGGAAATCGTGAGCAATGCCTCCGCCCGCATCGGCCATCAGCTCGCCCGGGGGCTGGAGGAGCTCAAGAGGGCGGACAGGGAGCGGCTCCTCGCCATTTATAAAAAAGGACGGGCGTATATTGAGGCGGCCGCGATCAATGAGCGGGCTACGCTCGATTCCGTTCGGCAGCTCGCCGCAGATAAGACCAACTTCGGCAAATACCTCGAAACGCAGAAGACCGCCGTCACCGGCATCGAACAGGCCGGCTTGAAAGCGTTCGAGAACAATATGCGGTTGACGGCCGTGCTCCTGGGGACCCAGCCGATCGCGCTCAAATTGTCCGATCTTGAAAAAAAGGCGGCCGCCGTCATCCCCAAACCAACGCCGAAAATCAAGGAGAGTGGCTACGGGGGATATCAGGTGCTGATCCAAGAAGTCATTCGCCAGGCCGGCAAGGCCGGCGCTCCCCCGCCCCTCATGCGCGCGCCCGGCGAGATCCAGCTCCTCTGCGACGGCCGCAATAGCGCCTTCGATATCAAGAAGATGCTCGATACAGAGTTTCGCCAGGAAACCGGCCTGGAAGCGATCCTGGCCCATCTGGAAATATTGAAAAAGGCGGGATTAGTTACGTTTTAGGCTAGTCCGAGCTTGTTTGTCTACGCTGATAAACATATAATTCATTCCTTCGTTTTAAAAAAAATGATTTAGTTGAATGGAGGTACGTCGTCATGATTGAAAAGAAGCCTGCTCTTCACATCTGGCTCCCCTTTCTCCTGGCCGCTCTTGTACTGGCGGCTTCAGCACAGATATCGGCGCAGGCCCCCGCCGCGCAGGACAACACGGAAAAAGACCTGCTCAAGGTTTTTCATACGATCTCGAGCCATGACCTTCTGGCCTACGCCGCCGAGCTGACCTCGGAAAAATACAACGGCCGCTATTCGGGCACGGCTGAATATCTAAAGGCCGCCCAGTGGGTGGCCGACAACCTCAAAGCCTGGGGACTCAAGCCTTACGGCGACGGCGGCTCCTATTTTCAATATTTCGACGCGCCTTATTGCGTCATCAAGAATCCCGGTGTGCTGTCCATGCAGATCCCCCAGAAAGGCACCTCGGCCACGACGAAAGCTTATGCCTTTCCCAAGGATTTCTATCCGGGAAATAATTCCGATGCCGGGACTGTGAGCGGCGAGGCCGTCTATGTCGGCTACGGGATCACGGCGCCGGAGCTGGGCTACGACGATTACAAAGGGCTCGACATCAAAGGCAAAATCGTTGTCCTGGATTCCGGGCTCCCGTATAATAAAGAAGACGCCACGTTCCCAAAATGGGTCCCCTACAGCTATCATCAATACAAACAGACCAATGCCTTCAAGCACGGCGCCGCCGGAATGCTCTATATCGGCAAAGTGGTCAATCCCAACACTCTCTTTCAAAAGGGTTTCGTCTACTGTCACATTTCTGAAGGGATCGTGGCCGATTTGTTCGAGGGTACCGGGAAGAAATACGAGACGGTCAAAGACTTAATCAACAAGACGCTCAAACCCGCTTCGCTCAAACTGGGAAAAATCGTCACGCTGACCCAGGACACGGAGTTTCATCCCGAGGGCAAAGCCTGCAATGTCGTCGGCGTCGTCGAGGGCACGGACATCGTCCTCAAGAACGAGGTCATCATCATCGGCGGCCACCTGGATGCTGTGGGCAATAACGGCCTGCTCATGCCGGGTGCCCTGGACAATGCCTCGGGGGCGGTGGATATGATGGGCGCGGCCCAGGCCCTGGCCGCGTCACCCGTGAAGCTCAAACGATCGGTTATGTTCCTGTTCATCGGCGGCGAAGAAAACGGCTTGCTGGGTAGTACGTATTACACACAGCATCCCATTTTCTCAAAAGACAAAACGATATGCTTCTTTAACTTGGACATGGTCGGCAACGGGATGGGCCTGTCGCTCGGCGGAGGGCTGTCCTATCCGAAGATCTACCGCTTCTGGGAAGAAGCGAACGCCAAATATCTCCACCGGACGCTGCGGTCCTCAGAATCGCGGCTTTCGGCGGGACGGCCGCGGGCCGATTCCGTCATCTTCAGCCGGGCCGGATTTCGGACGATGGGGATCGGGGCGACGGACGGCGTCAAGAAAGTCTTTTATCATGACCCGGGGGATACCATTGACACATTGACACCCGAGATTATGGAAGATGTCGCCAAGTGGATTTTTCTCGCCGTCACCGGCATGGCCAACGCCGACAGCCTGTTGGACTAAAAATTTGAATCATGGATCCACGGAGGAAAACATGGCCAAGCGCTTAGCAATAATCATTTTTCTGGTCGCAACGACGGCAATGCCCGCGCTCGCCCAGGTTCCCTTCGACGATTATTTCATGGACAAGGCCTTGCGCCTCGACTTCTATCATGTCGGCGATGCAAAAGACGAGATTGTGACCATCGATCACCTCTGCCAAGAGAGCATCTGGCCCGAGTCGCGCACTCATCTCATCGACCCCTTCAACTATGGCCGCTATGCCGTCAAGGTCTATGACTTGGCTTCGAACCGGCTGATCTTTTCGCACGGTTTTGACAGCATGTTCGGGGAATACAAGACCACGACGCCCGCTCTCAACGGCGTCAAACGGGTCTTCGAGCGTTCCGTCCGGATCCCTTACCCGAAGCGGCCGGTCCTTGTCGTGATCGAGATGAGGGACAAAAAGAATATCCTCCATCCTTTATTCAACGAAACCGTCGATCCGGCCGACTACCACATCATCCAGGAGGCAACCGCCGCCGGGGATTTCATTTATGAAGCCCAGAAAAGCGGCGATCCTCATGGGAAAGTGGATGTCGTTTTCATCGCCGAAGGCTATACGGCCGAAGATAAGGACAAGTTCAAGGCCGACGTGGACCGGTTCGCGGGATATCTCTTCAGCTACGAGCCCTATAAAAGCGCCCGCAGTAAGTTCAATGTCACCGGCGTCTTGCGTCCGTCGCCGGAAGGGGCGATGGACGAGCCGCGCCAGCGCATCTTCAAGAAGACAGTCCTTAACGCCTCCTTCAACGCCTTCGACCTGGACCGCTATATGCTGATCGAGAACGACCACCGGCTGCACGAAATCGCGGCCCAGGTGCCCTATGATGTGATCGTGGTCCTCGTCAACAGCAAGCGCTATGGCGGAGGGAGCATCGGCCTCGATTATTGCGTGACGACGGTCGATCATGCCTCAAGCAGGCAGGTCTTCGTCCATGAGCTCGGCCATTCCTTCGCCGGGCTGGCCGACGAGTATTACACCTCGGATGTCGCCTACAACGATTTCTTTCCCAAGGGCATCGAGCCGCTCGAGCCCAACATCACGGCTCTGCTTGACCCGGCAAACGTCAAGTGGAAGGACCTCTTGTCTCCAGGCATCGGGGTCCCCACCGAATACGGAAAAGAAAAGATCGAAGCCCTGCAGGCCCAGCGCCGGAAAAACCGTGAAGCTCAGGCCCAGGAGGTCGGGCAGGCCAAGCAACAGGGACAGGCCGAAGCACAGGTCAAAAAAATCGAAGCAAAATATCGCGAAGCGGACAAAGCCCTGGCCAAGCAGATCGAAGATGTGCGCAAACAGTACGCTTATTTGAATGATAAAGTCGGCGTCTTCGAAGGCGCGGGTTATGCCTCAAAAGGCCTGTATCGGTCCATGGTCTATTGCCTGATGATTTCCAGCCCCAAGGACGAGTTCTGCCTAGTCTGCCAGCGGGCTATCGCGCGCATGATTGATTACTTCACGGAGGCTAATTGAACAGAAGAACAACTGTGAATGAAAGAAAGATTCTCCTCCGAAGCGGCGCTATCGCACAGGCGAGATATGCGGCATGGATCTTAGGCCTTTTGATTGCCAGTTCTACGGTGTGCTCCACGGATCACAAGGAAGGACCCGGCGCACCTTTCGGCCGGAGCACCCCGCTTCCCGTCAACCAGGTCGTCACCCCATCGGGCATCCAGGTGGAACTGCCCGGTTTGCGGCCTCAAGTCCTGGCCCTTAGCCCCGACGGACGGCTGCTCGTCACGTCCGGGAAAACGCATGAGCTGGTGGCGGTGGACCCGGCAACCGGACGGATCCTTCAGCACGTGCCTCTTCCACCCGACCCGCCCGGCAAAGGCCGGCCCCAAGCTCCTGCGGCCAATATCCTGAAGCCCGACGAGAAGGGCCAGGCAAGCTACTCCGGCCTGGCGTTCTCGCCGGACGGCAGGAGACTCTATCTCAGCAACGTCAACGGAAGCCTCAAAGTGTTCGGCATAAGTCCAGGCGGAAAAATCTCGGGACTGTTCTCGATTCCTCTGCCACCCGCCGATGCGCCCCGCCGCAAGGAAGAGATCCCGGCCGGGATCGCGATTTCCAGAGACGGCAGGCGCTTGTATGTGGCGCTGAACCTGTCCAACCAGCTGGGCGAACTCGATGCGGGCTCAGGTAAGGTCCTCCGGCTGTTCAACGTCGGAGTGGCCCCCTATGATGTCGCCCTCGTCGGAAAAAAGGCCTACGTCAGCAATTGGGGAGGACGCCGCCCGAAGACCGGAGATGTGACTGGACCCGCCGGCCGGGGCACCTTGGTTAAAGTCGATCCGGCGACCTATATCGCCAACGAAGGTTCGGTCAGCGTGATCGATCTCGAATCCGGTCTGGTCCAAACTGAGGTCCTGGTTCATTTGCACGCTTCCGCCCTGACCGTGTCGCCCGACGGCCGCTACGTCGTTTGCGCGAACGCCGCAAGCGACAACCTAAGTGTGATCGACTCACAGAACGACGCCGTCGTCGAAACCATATGGACCAAACCCAACCCCGCCGACCTCTTTGGGGCATCGCCGAACGCCCTGGCCTTCGGAAAGACCGGGAAATATCTCTATGTCGCCAATGGGACGCAAAACGCCATCGCCGTCATCCAGTTCAATCCTGCCCGCCGGTCCTCCCAGTTCCTCGGGTTGATCCCCGTCGGCTGGTTTCCCGGCGCGGTCGTATACCATCCCCAGCCTGGACCGGCTCTGCGTAGCGAACATCAAAGGGATCGAAACGGTCAAAGAAAAGGACCGGAGCAGTGGAAGCACGGGATTCAACTCTCATCAGTATCATGGCTCCCTTTCCCTTGTGCCCGTTCCCAAAGTATCCGAACTGCCTCAGATGTCGGCGGTCGTCTGGGACAACTATCATCGGCAGCAGATCGCCGAGACGTTCCTTCCCCCTCGGCCCGAACAACCGGCCCGGCCCGTTCCCCAGCGCATCGGCGAGCCCAGCGTGTTCAAGCATGTCGTCTATATCATCAAAGAAAACCGCACCTACGACCAGGTGTTGGGCGACGTGCCCCAAGGGAACGGCGATCCGTCCCTGTGCATCTTCGGCGAGCGCGTCACGCCGAACGAGCATGCGCTGGTGCGCGAATTCGTTCTGCTCGACAATATCTTCTGCTCCGCCATCCTCAGCGCCGATGGACACCAATGGTCAATGTCGGCCTTTGGCACGGATTACCTCGAGAAATCGTTCGCGGGGTGGGCGCGGAGCTACCCGGACGGCATGGGTCAGAACGAGATCGACGCACTGGCATACGCTCCGACCGGGTTCCTCTGGGACAACGCCCTCCGCCATGGCAAAACGCTCAGGGATTACGGTGAATTCGGTATGCCGGCCGTCCGCTGGGCCGATCCCAAGCGCAAAGGGGATCCCGATTGGACGGCCTGCTGGCGCGAGTTCAACCGTCCCAAGGGAGAGGTTATTTTTGGCTGCGAGCCGGCGATCGAATCGCTGCGGCCCTATCTCGCTTCCAAGACAGTCGGCTGGAACATGGATGTGCCCGACGCCTTTCGGGCCCGCTATTTCATCCAAGAGCTAAAGGAATTCGAAAAACAAGGCCGCTTTCCCGACCTCGTCCTCATTTGTCTCCCCGATGACCACACCAGCGGCACCAAAGAAGGATGCCCGACTCCGGCCGCCTATGCGGCGGATAACGACCTGGCCTTCGGCCAAATCGTGGAGGCAATCAGCCGCAGCCCGTTTTGGAAAGACACGGCGATCCTCGGGATCGAGGACGATCCCCAGGACGGCTGGGACCACGTCAGCGGATATCGCACCACCGCTTACGTGATCAGCCCGTACACGAAGCGCAGCCAGGTCATCAAAACGGCCTACAATACAATCAGCATGCTGCGCACGATCGAGCAAATCCTCGGCCTTCCCCCGATGAATCAATTCGACGCGGCCGCAGAGCCCATGTTCGACTGCTTCAGACAAACGCCGGACTTCACGCCGTTCCGGGCCGTGCCCAACCGCGTTCCGCTCGACGAAATGAATCCTCCAAAGAAAAAGATTGCCGACTCTTTGCTCCGCAGACAAGCTGCGCTTTCCGGACGGCTCGACTTCAAGCGGGTAGACGCCTGCCCGGAAGACATCCTGAACAGGATTCTTTGGCACGCTGCCAAAGGAAGCGCAGTCCCATATCCCGAGTGGGCTGTCTCCGCTCGCTCCGGGAACAAGGATGATTGAGGGCCGGACTATTTACTTGCGGCTAACCGGACATCCAACCAGAAGTCGTATTGTTTAGGGCTTCCGTCCCCCCCTTGCGGCGCGCCGCCGGGCATTCCCCCCCTCGCACCCCTGCCACCGCCGCCCGATCGATCAACCGCAACCGATCCCCCGGTCCACTCAGATGCACCTATGATTGTGGAAGGCGTGCCTCCGCGCTTCGCCGCGGCCTTTTTCATCTCCTCGGTCACACCGCCCCATTCAAAACCGATCTTGATCGCCTGGCCGGCTCCGGCGCCGATGCCGAAGGGTTGCCCACCGCTCTTGGCCAGGGGAATCTTGAATTCATAGGTCCAGACGTTCTCACTCATCTTGGCTTTGAATACAGGATTGTGCACGGGGATACCGGGGGGAAGAGGAACCTGGGAGGGGACCTCTTTGTTCTTGCCAAGGGGCTCCCAGTCATACAAATAAAAAATCTTCGAGCCCTGAAGGCTGGCCCTGTCCTGCTCCGTGAGCGGCTCGCCATTTTTTCCCATGATGGCGATCACTTCGTCTCCCGTGACTTTCCTTTTGTAGAACCGAATGCCCCGGTCCGTTTTCTTTTTGCCCTCGGTATTAAAATAGATGTTGATGCCCGTGGCCTCGATATTGGACAAAAACTTGGGGTCCTTAAATGTCAAAAGGACATAGAGAAAGTCGCCGTCATTCATGAACGCATAATCCACTTTGACCCCTTTCTCGGTCAGGAACGCCGCTCCCGTCCAATCCGAACTGACCCCGTCGATGGCCGGAGGAACGGCTGTCCAGCTGCTTTTCACGACGTCCTTAGAAAGTGCCCATCCCCACAGCAGAAATACTGTGAGAGAGATCAGCCCCACGTTGAAAATCCTTTTATGTTTCATGACGACCTCCCTTATCTTTCACATCTAATATAGAACCATGCTTTTATACAATCGTACCTCATTTTGATGGACAATTCAAAATTCGTGGGGAAGGAGGACGGCTGCTCTTGTCTGCCAAAGCCTGAGTGGCTTTCCATTTGACATCGCTTTTCATTCTCATTATTGTAGAATCCACATTTGGATGCTAATAAAAGCAATAAAAATATCCATAACGCAAAAGATTTTAACAAGATTTTAGAGGTTAACATGAAATACGTCATGACCCGGCGTGATTTTATCCGGGGCACAGCGTTTGCCGTTCTCGGGACGGCCGCGGCGGTCGGCTCCTCTCAAGACTCGCCGCTCCCGGCGAAGACGTCCCGGGTGATTCTGATCCGCCATTCCCAAGCTCTCGATGAAAATTCTCAATTCAATGAACAGGTCATCCAAGGGATGATCGACGAGGCCGTCATGAAGCTCCTGGGACAAAACGACCCCGTGGAGGCCTTCCGGCTGTTGGTCAAGCCGGAGGACATCGTCGGTATCAAAAGCAATGTCTGGTCCTATCTTCCGACGCCGCAGCAGGTTGAACAGGCCATCAAGCGCCGCGTGTTGGACGCCGGCGTGAAGGAAGAAAATATCGCCATCGATGATCACAGCGTCAGAACCAACCCGGTTTTTGTGAAATCCACGGCGCTGATCAACACACGTCCCATAAGGACGCATTACCTGGCCGGAATGTCCGGCTGCATCAAGAACTACATCATGTTCGGGGAGTCCCAGCCGGAATATCACCCCGACAACTGCGCCGCCCTGGGCTCTCTCTTCAACCTCCCTCAGGTCAAAGGAAAGACGCGCTTGAATATTCTCTGCGCTCTGACGCCGCAATTTCACGGGCTCGGGCCCCACCATTTCAGCCGCCGCTATGTCTGGAATTATAAAGGCCTGATCATCGGCCAGGACCCCGTGGCCGTGGATACCATCGGCCTTCGGTTGATCATGGCCAAGCGGCGCCAAGAGTTGGGACCCGGGCGGGAGCTTCCACCCGTCCCCAAGCATATCCAGATCGCAGACACCAAATATGGAATCGGCACGAGCGATATCAATAAGATCGAGCTCATTAAGCTGGGCTGGGCCGAAGAGGTTATGATTTAAGCCGGCACAGAGAGGGCGAAAATGTCTAACTCAAAAATCGGCACCACAGGAATTTTCATGCTCTTGTTCCTGGCCGCTCTGCAAGGATTTTCTCTTCATGCCCAAGACGGCGGGACCCTTGCCTACGTCGGCTCAGCCTTGTGGACAAAGGCTCACGATATCGAAATTCAAGGGAAGCTGGCCTATTGCGCTTTCATAAACGGGCTCGTCGTGTTGGACATCTCCGACATCAAAAATCCGGTGCGGATATCCCAGCTCTATCTCGGTGGAGGGTTTGCGCTCGAGGTCAGAGACGGTCTGGCTTTTGTGGCGGCCGGCGATAAAGGATTGAACATTATCGATGTCTCTGACCCTAAATCCCCGGTGCTTAGAGGAAAGCTAGACACCGGCGGCGAGGCCAGGGATGTCGTTGTGGCCGGGTCGTTCGCGTTCGTGGCGGACGGTGCCGCGGGCCTTCTTGTTGTCGATATCCATGTTCCGTCGGCTCCAAAATTAGCCGGAAAATGGGATTCGCCCGGAGAGTTGAATGAAATGATCAGGCGCGAAGACCTCCTCTATCTCGCGGACGGAAGTGCCGGACTGCAGATCGTCGATATCAAAAACCCCGCAAAACCCGTGCCGGTGGGAGCTCTGGACACCGATGGGACATCGGAAGGGATCGCTCTCTCCGGGAATCACGCCTTTATCGCAGACGGCGCGTCCGGGCTCAAGGTCATCGACATCGGCACCCCTTCCCGCCCCCGCTTGGCCGCTTCCCTGACCGCCTCCGGCTATGCCCATAGCGTTTCTATCGAGGGAAAATACCTGTGCGCCGGCAATCTCTACGACGGAGGTTTCCAGATTCTCGATATCTCCAATCCCGACTCCCCAGTGGTCGTATCGACCAACCAATACACAATGTATAACGAGAGCTGGCGAGTGGTTATGAAGGGGAATCTCGTTTATGTCGTGGACTATTTCTCCGGCATTTTTTTCATGGACATCACGTCTCCTCAAAAGCCCGCCACGGCCGGGATGTTTTTCACGCCGAGCTCCATCGTAGCCGCCTCCGCCCAAGGCGGCTATGCCTATGCCGTGGGCGAATTGTCGGGGCTGCAGATCCTGGACCTTGCCGATCCGGCTCGCCCCAAATCCATCGGTTCCACGGCCATCTTCAGAGGAGTCCAAGGCCTGGCCGTGAGCGGCCGCTATGCCTATGTCACGGACCGCTGGTCCGTCAGAATATTCGATGTGGCCATAGCCGACAAGCCAAAGCTTGTCCATACGTTGAACTCGCCCGGAGGCGTACCCCGGACGATCGTCATCAAAGGAAACTATGCTTACCTCACGGCCGACCACGCCGGACTCCATGTGATCGATATCACAAACCCGATCGCGCCCTCGGCAGCCGGCCTATACAAAATGCCCGGGTTCACCTACGGTCTTGCCCTTGAGGGGGATTATGCCTATCTGGCCAACAGCGATACGGGCCTTCATATTCTGGACATTCGGAGGCCGTCGGCCCCTGTCCTGGTCAGCTCGATAAAGCTTGAGGGGGAACCCTACGGCGTGGCGGTGCGCGGCAACACGGCCTATGTCGCGTCGGGGCCGCGCGGCCTGCTGGCCATCGACATCAGCCGGCCAGCCGCGCCCAAAATCGTGGGCTCGTTCCGCGTCCAGGATTTCGCCAACTCCGTAGCCATCCGCGGCGACTACGCCTATGTCTCGGACGGGAACGCGGGAATGAAGAAAATCAACATCGCCCAGCCCGCCGCGCCTAAGCTCGAGGCCTCCTTCGACACGCCGGGCGAATCGCAGGGCGTTGTTCTGAGCGGCGGCTTGATCCTCGTCCCCGACTCAAATTCTCTCATCATTCTGAAATGAACGGGCCCGGCGCCGCCATCCAATTCTAATTTCCTTTCAACAGCCGTACGATCGAGAAGACCTTCAGGGCAGCCGCGCAAAACATTCCTGATCTGATAGTCATACGAGATATAACAAATGTCCCCGGGATCGTTTGACTAAGTTCCTTTTTGTTGTTATTCTTTTTTGCAGGTAAAGCTTTCCCAAGAGGACAAAGAAGGATGAAGTGTCCCACCTGTCAGCATGAGAATGCTCCCGGCAGCCGGTTCTGCAGCAAGTGCGCGGCGGCGCTACCTGTCGAACCCCCCTTTGAATCCATTCCCACGGAAACCATCCGGACGCCGGTCAAGGAATTGACCACGGGCGCCACCTTCGCCGGCCGCTACCAGGTCATCGAAGAGCTGGGCAAGGGCGGCATGGGGAACGTCTATCGAGTGCTCGACAAGAAGCTCAACGAAGTCGTGGCCATCAAGCTCCTCCGGTCCGAGATCGCCTTGGATAAAAAGACCTTGGAGCGTTTCAGTAACGAGCTCAAAATGGCTCGGCAAATCGTCCATAAGAACGTCGGGCGGATGTATGAACTGCTCGAAGAAGGCGGCATTCATTTCATCACCATGGAATATGTCTCCGGCGAGGACCTCAAGAGTTTCATCAGACGGTCGGGAAGATTGACCATGGATAAGGCTGTTTCCGTCGCCAAACAAATTTGCGAGGGACTGGCCGAAGCGCATCACTTGGGTATCGTTCATCGCGACCTGAAGCCCTCCAATATCATGATCGACAAAGAAGGCAACGTCCGAATCATGGACTTCGGCATCGCTCGTTCGCTCAAAACCAAAAGCCTGACCGGGGAAGGTGTCATCATCGGGACGCCGGAATATATGTCGCCCGAGCAGGTGGACGGCAAAGAAACCGATCGGCGTTCGGACATTTACTCGTTGGGGATCGTCCTCTATGAGATGGTCACGGGCCGGCCGCCGTTTGAGGGAGATTCGACCTTCAGCGTCGCTTTGAAGCAGAAAGCGGAATCGCCACCTGTGCCCCAAAAAATCAACCCCCAGATTCCCGAGGAGCTCAGCCGGCTCATCTTGAAATGCCTGGAAAAGGATGCGGCCAAAAGATACCAAACCACAGAGGATCTTGTCTCTGAATTGAATAAGATCGAAAAGCACATTCCGGCCACGGGAAAGGCCGTTTCTCCAAGAAAATCCCTTCCCTCAAATGACGTCATCGTCCGAGACCGATTCAAAAAATATTGGATATCCGCCACGGCGCTCGTCGTCCTTGTCCTTGGCTTTTTTGCTGTGAAGTTATTCAATCATCAATCGAAAGTCCGATGGGCCCGCGAAAAAGCCATCCCCGAAATCATGGAATTCATTCAGAAGGAAAAATATCTCGAGGCTTTCCACGAAGCTAAACAGGCGGAAAAATTCATCCCTCAGGATTCCTCGCTGGCCAAGCTTTGGCCCGAGATGTCGAGAGAGGTGACGATTGAAACGGACCCGCCCGGAGCGGATGTGTTTCTGAAAGATTATAAAGCCGCTGACGGAGACTGGGATAATCTCGGAAAATCTCCGCTGCAAAAGATCAGAATTCCGATCGGCTATTTCCGCTGGAAAATCGAGAAACAGGGTTACAGAATGGTCGAAGCGGCCGGTTCAATCTCTGCCGGTACACGCCAATTCGCCTTGGACCAGGAAGAGTCCCTGCCTCCGGGAATGGTCCGGGTTCGCGGCGAGAACCGACGGCTTCGTATGTCGATCATTACGAATTTGCCTGCGGTTCAGCAGGAAGACTTCCTGATGGATAAATATGAAGTGACGAACAAGCAATTCAAGGAGTTTGTTGACCGCAAAGGATACCAAGAACGGGCCTATTGGAGATATCCATTCGAGAAGGACGGAAAAGTTCTGTCCTGGGAAGAAGCCATGTCCCAATTCCACGATGCGACCGGACGCCCCGGGCCCGCGACCTGGGAGCTCGGAACTTATCCCGAAGGCCAGGCGGATTTTCCCGTGACCGGAATAAGCTGGTATGAAGCGGCCGCCTATGCCGAATCCGTCGCCAAAAGCCTTCCGACAATTTATCACTGGATCCTGGCGGCAAATATGGATGCGGCGGCCTATATCATCCCCCTGAGCAATTTTGGCGGCAAAGGCCCGGCCCGGGCCGGAAGCTATCAAGGTTTAAGTCCCAGCGGGACTTACGACATGGCCGGCAATGTCAAGGAATGGTGCTGGAATGAATCCCGGGGATTGCGCTATCTTCTGGGCGGCGCTTGGGATGATCCCCCTTATTCGTTTTACGTTCCGTTTGCCCGTTCTCCGTTCGACCGGTCCGCGTCGAACGGCTTTCGCTGCATAAAAAATCTGTCGGCCGCCGTTCCCGAAATTATGATGAAACCGGTTCTTCTTCCTTACACCCGCGATTTTTATAAAGCGAAGCCGGTCACCGATGAGGTCTTCAATATCTACAAAAGACTGTTTGCTTATGATAAGGGAGAGCTGAATTCCGTCGTGGAATCCACGGACGAAAGCTCCGAGTATTGGAAGAAAGAAAAGATATCTTTCAATGCCGCCTATGGGAAGGAGCGGGTCACGGTTTATCTTTTTCTTCCCAAGAAAGGTGCGCCTCCTTATCAGACGGTCGTCTATTTTCCAGGGGATCAGGCTCTGGTCCTCCGGTCCAGCCAGGATCTGCAAATAAGCAATATGGATTATATCATCAAAAGCGGCCGGGCCGTGCTCTATCCAGTCTATAAATCAACCTACGAGAGGGGCGATGGGTTCAATTTTATACCCCCGAATTTTACGATGAATTCCATTAGAGACCATGGCATTTTCTGGGTTAAGGATTTAGCCAGGTCGATTGACTATTTAGAAACCCGGGTGGACATCGACAGCCGGAAAATCGGCTTTGCAGGATTCAGCTTGGGAGCCATGGCCGGGGTCTTTCTCCTGCCCTGGGAAAAGAGGATCCAAGCGTGTGTTCTCGTGAGCGGGGGATTTGTCCCCTGGCCAGAAGTTGAGAGCGTGCCCGAAATCGATTTCATCAATTTAGCCCCAAGGCTGACCATCCCGACGCTCATGCTGAACGGCCGCTATGATTTTTTGTTTCCCGTGGAAACATCCCAGAAGCCGATGTTTGATTTCTTGGGAACTCCCAAAGAGCAGAAAAATCACCTTCTATATGATACAGCCCATAACGTTCCCCGGAACGAGATGATCAAAGAAATGCTGAATTGGTTTGACCGCTATTTGGGACCTGTCAAATAAAGTGCCCGGCGTGCGGCGCTGATCATCCTACCAATAGCCGGTTCTGCAACGAATGCGTCGCGGCGCTGGCGCGCTCCGATTCCCCCCGCACGAAAAATTTGTTTAATATCAAGAGGATAGTTGCGGCGATCATGACCGAATCGAGTCCTTGACATTCAGTCAAAGAGTATTTAAGAATTAACCCTTACAAGTGAGGAGCATCATGAGAAAAGCCCTATTGAGCTTGACGTTCATTCTCATCGCGGCGTCCATGGTCTATTCCCAGAAGGTTTCCTTTAAATTGGCGGGGGGTTTGGCTTGGATCAATGGAGATGATTATAACAAGGGCATCGCCGGTGAAAACCAATACATCAAGGACACGGCCCTCTCGATGTCGGGGGCTTACGGAGAGTTGAAAAGCGGCCTGGAGTTCCAGGCCGAGATCATTAATTATCTAAACCCCAGCCTGGGAATCGGCTTCGGAGGCGGCTACTTTCGGACGAGCACCGAAAGCAAGGTGGCCAGCCATGGCCTGCTTGTGGACGTCCCGTTCGACAATGAGTCTACGTACAAGTCCAGAGTATCGGTCATTCCCTTTTTTCTGAATTTCCATTATCTGTTGCGGCTGGCGCCAAAATGGAAACTTGACCTTTTTGCCGGCCCGGCTTTCAACATCGTCCAGTTTAACTTTGAAAATCCTTCGGTCACACCAACATTTTCGACAACGGAGACTGTGGCCTTCACCGGCAGCATAGCCGCGCTCGGCCTTCAAGGCGGACTGGGGCTGAATTTTGAAATCACCCCGAATATCGCCCTGGTCGCGGACGGCTATTTTCGATATGGAAAAGTCTCGAACATCAAGGGAAACTGGTCGGACATTGTCAGCTCGCCGTCCGGGACGACCATCAAAAGCAATTCCGAATATTATCTATGGTATTACGATTATGCCCAGAGTAGTTCCTATTCCCTGATAGGGTTCTATGATACGATTGGACCCGCGGGGAGCTCTGTTTCCGGGGCCAGAAAAGCTGACATCAATTTGTCCGGCTTCACAGTCATAGGCGGCATTAAATTGAGTATCTAGCCGCTGCATCCGTTTTAAATGAGAACAAGAAGAAGATTCAATCCCTATAATACCCGATCGAAAAGAAGCTCACCCAGTGCCGGAGCGAAAACGGCGCGGTCGTTCCCATCCCCGTTTTCTTGAGCGGGAGGACACCCTCGCTGTACGTATCGGAATAGCGGAACAGGCGGCCGAGGAGCCGTTTGTTCTCGGCCAGACGGACGATCTTTTCGACGGCCAGAAGTCCAAACGGCACCGAATACTTTCCGCACCAATATGTATTGCGATAATCCGTATAAGTCGCTCCCCAAAGTTCCCTGGTCAGGCCTTGGATTTTTGAAGCGTCGAGAAAATCCGTAAGGTATGTGGCGATCAGGCGTCGGTCGAGCGCGAGTGCCGTCTCCCAGGCCTTCTCCCCTTCTCCGAACGGCGAGTTGTTGAAATCCTTTCCATAATGATTGCCGTCGGAAGAAATAAGAAAGGCAATGTCCTTCCCGGCCTCTAGGCCCTTCTCTTTCATATAGCCGGCGATGACCTCGGCGAGCCGGCCGGAGATCTCCTCCATTTTCTCGAACGGCATGGGAGCGATCATGATGGGGGTGATCTTGATGTCCGGGTTGAAATACTGGAGGAACGGAAGCAGGGCCTCGATCGAGTGCTCGAGCTCGTGGGCCCGATTGCTGACCAGAAAGGTATTTTTGTCGAGGTGCGACTTGATGTATTCGCGGAGCGGCGACACGACAATGGGTTTCAAGAGGCCCGACCAAACAGGGTATTCATCAAGGATCAGGACGCTCTGAGGATCTTTCATCTCCTTGCGCACGGCGCCGTGCGTGACACCGAAAATGACAACCTCCCTCGTCCGCAAGATCTTGAAGAGCGCGTAGTAAAGGCGGCCCGCGTAGAGATAATCGTCATGCGGAGAAATTGCGGCGACAAGGCCTTTTGCTTTGAAGCTTTCCTTCTCCTGCGCCTCTAGGAATTCGACAAGCGTCTTCATGCTTGCCGGGTTCCAGCAGAAGCCAACGTCGTCCTTGATCGGTCGCGCCTCCTGTCCGGCCAGGCCGGCGACGATCCCGAGAATCATCAAGAGCTTCAACAGCCGTTTCATGGGTATCTCTCCTTCTCAAGCCCCGTTCGAGCCCGTATCATGAACGGGGCTTCTGACTCTGAAGAGTATTATACAAAAAAATGGCAATGGCGTAAAAAAGGGTGATCGCTAAAACGCCTCCCCTGGAGCAAAGAAATTCAAAAAATAAGTGTTCGGTCTACAGAATTTTGCGGAATACCAAGTTTACTTCTTTTCAGTCTTCTCAGCCTTTCCTTCGGCACCGGATTTTTCGATGATTTTTCCGGTTGGATCAATCGTCACTCCCATTGTCTTCTCTTTGACTTGGATCGAGAGTTCAAATTGCTTGATATCGCCCTTCGTCAGCGTTTCGGCTTTGATGACTTTGTAGCCGGGATATTCCTTGGCCAGGGCCTGCTGAACGGCCGCGGGCAGATCCGCAGGGAGGATGGCCTCTTCGATCTCCGCAGCCTTGCCCTCGGCGGTGTAGAGAAGATCGCGATTAAGTTTTCCGTCAACGCTCTCGACCTCATAATAGGTCACGCCTTTTTCCGTTTCTTTGCTTGTCCCCTTGATCACGGCATTAGGATAAGCCGTTTTGAACGCGGCCAGGACCGCTGGGGGGAGGATCTTGAGGTCCACGACGGCTTCTTTGCCTTTAACCGCCTCTTCTTTTTCTCCCGCCTCGGCTTTTTCTTCCTTTTCTTCCTTCTCTCCCTTCTCGACTTCTTCTGCCTTCTCTTCTTTCTCTGTTTTTGCTTCCGTTTCCTTGGTCTCAACTTTTTCGACGCTCGCCGCCTGGCCCTTGACCTCGGCTTTGGCCGGGGCCGTTTCTTTCGCCTTTTCTTTGCAGCCGATGGCGAAGACGAACGCCACCGCGACCAGGATCGCCAAAAAACTCTTGATTTTCAATCGTTTCTCCTCGCTTTTTAATAGCCTTTGGGCTCGGATTTTATTATGATGAATCTGAAAATAAATTACAACTTAAGAAACCTATAAGAAATCTTCAGGATTGCCGAAAACAGAGGAGAATCGATATTCTAAAAAAAGGAGTCCCCATGATTCGGAAAAAGAATCTGATCGCGGCCGTGGCCATTCTGTTGGTATGCACGGCCAGCGCCAGGGCTCAGGCCCGCCCCAACCTGGCACTCCAGCGCGTGATCTACAACACGATGAAGACCATGGCCAAGCCCCAGGGGGAGCTCAAAGACAAGCTCGACGCCGTTGATAAAGAAATGGCCGAAGCGGCGCGAGCGGGCAGAACCGGCGAAGTGCGCCACCTGCTGGCTAAAGGCACAACGCTTCTATCGGGCCGGGAATGGACCGATGCCCTTGAATTCTCGAACTCGTTAGTTTTGCGCGCCGAGGAAGTCTGCCTCGATTCGAGCCTACCCTACATGGTCCGTCTCGAACAAATCTATGCCCCGCGAGTCCAGCTGAGCGGTCCTCTGACCGTCCGGATAACACTGCACAAACTGGGACGCACCCAGTGGGGAGTCCAGACGGGAGAAAAAGTGAAGGATCTCGGGCAACAGGACGGAGTGGGTCGCGACCTCCAGGATGATCCCTGCCGGATCGATCTCGACCTTTCGGGCATCGAGGATGGGACCTATCTCCTCCAGGCAGAAATCCTGGAGAAAGAACGATCCCTGGGCACTACCACCCTCCTCATCGGTCTATGGAAGGGACTGTCCGAACGGCTGCGTTCGATAGAAGCTGATCTTAAAAAAATCGAAGGGCTTGATTCTTTTCGTGCCGATGCGCTCTATCCGGTCGATCACATCCGCAGCGTGAACCGCGGGCGGTTCGAGATGGGAACATTCCAGGTTTCGGCAGAGCTGAAGGCTGCCGAGGATGTCCTGACCTCGATCAAAAACGGGAAGGATCCCTTCGCAGGCAGGACCGGAGACATGGAAAGGCACTATTTCCTGGAAAGCGCAAACGAGATTATGCCATACCGGGTGTACGTGCCGAAGATGTACAACGGCAAGACCGCATTTCCACTGATAATCGCGCTTCACGGCCTCGGCGGCACGGAAGACTCCTTCTTCGACTCGTATGACAAGCAGGTCCCCAAGCTCGCCGAGGAGCGCGGATATATTGTGGCGGCGCCGCTCGGATATCGGGTGGACGGCTTTTACGGCATGAGCCTCTTCGGCAGCCCCGAGGACGCGGGCGCCATGCGCAGGGCGGAGTACAGCGAAAAAGATGTCATGAGCGTGCTCGCCCTGATGCGGAAGAATTACAGAATCGACGAGTCCCGGATCTACCTCATGGGCCACTCCATGGGCGCCATCGGAACGTGGCACCTGGGAGCGAAGTATCCCGAGATCTGGGCCGCTTTAGCCCCGTTCGCGGGATTTGGGGACCCCTCCAGCGTGGCCAAGATGAAGCACATCCCCGAGATCGTCGTTCACGGGGACGCCGACCCCACGCTGCCGGTGGCCGGATCGCGGGCGATGGTCGCTGAGATGAAGAAAGAGGGCGTCCAGGTTCAATACATCGAGGTCCCTAAGGGGAATCATATCGACATTGTCGTGCCGAACTTGGGCGCCGTATTCAACTTTTTCGACAAACACCGCAAAGTCAACTTGGAGGGGAAGACCCCTTCCAACGGGCGCCGGGAAGACCCGGCCGCCCTGCCTCCCCTTCTTGGGCGGGGCATGAAACCCCGCCCTGCGACCAAGGGGGCAACTCCCCCTTGGAACCCTCTCGAGCGGTTCCCCGTGGCAAGCCACGGGGCATATGAACCGCTCGTTAAGATGAAAATTTCCGAGAAATAAAAATGGGCGAGATTTTAAGAACCCATAGCCAAGTATTTATGATGTTGTCTTTGTGCGGGAACGCAATAGGAGGAAATAGACGGTCGGCGTGGCCACGAGAGAAAGCAGCACGGAAATACAGAGCGAGCCGATGACAGCGATGGCGAGCGGCTTGAGCATGTCCGCCCCGGAGCCGATGCCATAAGCCAGAGGCAGCATGCCCAGCGCCGCTGCCAGGGATGTCATCAAGACAGGCCGCAGACGACGCCGTCCCGACCGGACCAAAGCTTCCACCAGGCCGAGCCCTTCGGCCCTCAGGACCTTTACGAAATCGAGCATGAGGATACCGTTCTTGGCCACGATCCCGATGCCGATGATGGCGCCTAGGAGCGAGACGACGTTTAACGACGTCCCGGTGATCCACAGGGCCAGGACAGTCCCGAACATGGCCAGCACGGCGCCGAAGACGATGGCCACGGGCTCGTAGAAAGTCCCGAACTCCAGCAGCATGACCACAAACACGAGAAAAATGGCCATAAACAGGACGATCATCAGGTTGCGGAAGGATTCCTGCTGCTGCTGATAGGTCCCGCCGTATTCAATGGAACCCGGCGGGAGGGACGTGTCTTTTTTCAGCGTGTCGCGGATTTCGGCCATGGCGCTGCCCATGTCGCGCCCTTCGAGCCTGGCCGTTATCGCTACGTCCTGGCGCAGGTCATCGCGCCGGAGTTCAAGCTGACCCGGTTCCTCCACGACATCCACAACCTGAGAGAGCTTGATCAGTGTCCCCTCCGGCGTTCGCAAGGGCAGGTCTCGCAGGCTGGCCAATCGGTCGATGCGCTTGGGATCGACCTTGACTCGGATCTCGACCACTCGGTCTCCCTCCAGAACTGACGAGGCCGTCTGTCCCAGCATGGCCGTGTTGACGGCCGCGGTGATATCTTCGGCGGTCAATCCGAACCGCTGGGCATCGACATAACGCACCTTGAGGCCGATCGCCGGCCCCGTGTAGATCAGGCCGTTAAAGACGTCTACGACACCTCTGATTTTAGCTAATTGTTCAGCGATTTCAGGCGCTTTTTTCTTTAAAAAGGCCGTGTCGGTCGAAAACAGCTTTACCTCAATCGGCCGGGGGGCGTACATCAAATCGCCGATGAGGTCGCCCAGGATGCCGGGGAATTCCCAGATAATATCGGGAAGGGCGGTGTTGAGTTTTTGTCTTAGCTCGACCAAGACTTCTTCGGTGGACCGCTTCCGGTCCGATTTCAGCTTGAGCAGGAAATCCCCATTGTTGGGTTCGGTGATGAACAGGCCCAACTGGGCTCCGGTGCGGCGGGAATAGCTTTCGAGCTCCGGTGTTGACCGGATGATATCTTCTGCATACTGGAGCTGGCGGTGCGTTTCCGCCAGGCTGGTCCCTGGCGGGGTGAGATAATCGATGACGAATCCGCCTTCGTCCATTGGCGGGAGGAAATCGCTTTCAAGATTTTTATAAATGATGATGCCCAGGACCAAAATGATTCCGCAGGCGGCCATCGTTAGCCAGGCGCGCTTGAGCGCGACGCGGACGACCGTCTCGTAGATCTGGATGACCCGCCGCAGCAAGGGTCCTCCCTGCTCTGCGGACGGAGTGGCGTGTTCGTCTTTGCGGGACCGAATCAGCCAGGCGGCCAAGGATGGCGTCAAACTGACGGCGAGGACGAGTGAGGTCAACAGCGAAACAACCATGGTCAGCGCCAGGGCGCGGAAGAACACTCCTGTGATGCCCTGCAAAAAAGCCAGGGGGATGAAAACGACGACCGGCGTCAGCGTTGAACCGACCAGGGGCCGGAAAATCTCGCTGATCCCCCACTGGATGGCCTCGATCCTTCCCAATCCGGACATCCGTTTTGTATGGATCGCCTCGACGACGACGATGGCGTCATCGATGACGAGGCCGATGGCAGCGGCGATACCTCCCAGGGTCATCAGGTTGAAGCTCAGGCCGGTAATTTTCATGGAAAGAAGCGTGGTCAGGACCGTGACGGGAATAACCAGCGTGGCCACGAACGTCGTCCCCCAATTCTTTAAAAAGAAAAAGAGGATGAAAACCGAGAGGACCAGGCCGAAGAAGATGGCCTCCCAGACGCTTGCGACCGAGGACCGGACAAGGAGCGACTGGTCGTAAAAAAAGGCCAGTTTCATGTCGGGCGGCAGTTCGCTCTTCAAAGCCTTCAGCTCTTCTCTCAGGCGTTTGGCGATATCCAGGGTGCTTCCATCCGGCTGGCTATAGATGTTGAGCAAAACGGCCTCTTGCCCGTCCGCCGTGACGACATTGAAGACGGGCTTGGGCCCCCGCTCGACCCGGGCGAAATCCCGGACACGGACCGGATGTCCATTGGTAACCATCACCGGAAAGTTTTCGATGTCCTTGATCGAATGGACACGGCCGTCGACCACGGACAGATAAAGCCTATGATTTTCTTCGTGCAGACCCGTCGAAGCGACGAAATTGTTTTTCGTCAGCGCCTCGGTGACCTGGGGCAGGGTGAGATTCGCGGCCTGGAGGCGGAAGGGGTCGATGATGACGTGGTATTCGGGCGTCCGGCCGCCGATCAGGGTTACGCGGGCGATGTCCGGGATCCTAAGGAATCGAACCTTGAGGTTATAACGGGCGACTTCCCAGAGCTCCGTGATCGAGCGCATTTTGCTGGTGAGGCTGACGCCGATGATGGGGAAGTTCGAAAAGGTCACGCGATAGACTTCGGCCTCGGCCGTTGAAGGCAGAGAGCTTCGGATCTGGGACAGTCGTCCGATCACATAAAGCTCCGACTGGACCATGCTGACTTTCCAGTTGAAAAAGACATTGACTTCGGCCGAGCCGCGCCCCGTGGCCGAGCGGACCGTGACCACGCCCGGGATGTCCTTCATCGCCTCCTCGATGGGACGGGTGATGGTCGCCATCATCTCATCGCCGGGCATGACGCCGTTATCGACAAGGACGACGACGCGGGGAAAGTTGGTCTGCGGGAAGACCGACGAAGAGATGTTCAAAGCGGAATAGGCGCCGGCCAGGCACAGGGCAACGCAAATAAAGGCGATCGAGAGCGAATGGTGGGTCGCAAACTTTCCCAAGGCGGAATTTTTTTTCATGCGTTTTAAAATCTAATTAATGATATGGATCTTCGTATCGCCGGGAACGGCATAGGCGTCTTCAGTGACGATGACCAGCCCTTCTTTCAGGCCTTCCCCGATCACTTCGACCAGGCCGGCTTCCCGAAGGCCGAGCTTGACGGACTTCCGGACGGCTTTGCTGCCTTCAACCAGAACGATCGCGCCGCTTTCGCTTCCCACAGAATCAGATATCGCGGCGGCCTCCGGGATGGCCAGGCAATTTGCATGCTCTTCACAGACGATGCGGACACTTAAGAATTGGCCGGGATGGAATCCGCCGCCCGCGGGAACCGAGATCCGGACCGGCAAAGTGTCGGTCTTTTCATCGATCTTCGACCCGATGTAGATCACGACGCCTAAAGCGGCTCCGGCGATTTCGAAGTGCGCCGACTGTCCGACCTTCAACAATGCGGCTTCGCGGCTGGGAACGCTCACGGCCGCGACGAGGCGGTCAAGGTCGATGATCGTGGCCAGCACCGTGTTGAGCTCCACGGCTTCGCCGGGCTCGATGTTGATCTTAACCACCGTTCCTGCGAGGGGCGACTGGACCCTGAGGAGGGCGAGATCGGTCTCTGCAGCCGCAAGCTCGCTGCGGGCAACGTTGAGCTGCTGTTCGGCCTCTAAATAGCTCTTCTTAGACGTTCCTTCCACCGGGAGCAGCTTTTTCTGCCGCTCAAAATTCTCTTGGGCAAAGGCCATGGCTTTCCTGGCCTTTTCATAGGCGACATCGGCGATGCGGCTGTCCAGTCGGAAGAGAACCGTCCCCTTGGCCACTCTCTGGCCTTCGTGACAGTCGATATGGGCAACGACGCCCGCTACGGGAGAGGCCACTTCTGCGTCGGCAGGGATGCGCCCTGCGCCTGCGGGCTCGGGCTCCACGCTGCCGTATGCCGTGACATACCGATGGAGCGTCGAGCGCGAGATCTTGCCGACATGGACGGCCACGTTCGGAGAGACTTCTTCATTCTCTCCGGCCGATTTGGGTTTGACCAGTTTTAAGATAAAGACGACGGCCAGCACCACCGCCGCGAGAATGACCACACTGATCCACGTCCGGCGTTTACTCATCCTTTCGCTCCTTCGCTTGCCCGGAGGCTCTTCCCGGCGTTTCCAAAAACCATTCCTTAAGATCGAGCGGGCTCTGTATGGCGTTCTCCAGCTCTCCGATCGCTTGTTGCGCTTTGACAAGGGCGTCCAACCGGGCCAGCGCGCTCGAGGCGAGCTCCAGCTGAATGCCCAGGAGTTCGAGCCTGGAAATATCTCCGAGCTCAAAGCGGGCTTTGGCGGAAGCTTCCTGCTTTTGGAGATTCGCCAAAAGGTCGTCGGCCGCCTTCACCTTTTCGACCGCCGACTGGGAGGCCGCCGTGGCACTCTCGATCTCACCGATCACTTTGGCCTGAAGAGCCAAGAACCTCGCCGCAGACTCCGCGCGCCGGGCCTCGGCTTCGGCGATTGGACCCTTGTTCCGACTCAACAGAGGCAGAATCAAGGACAATCCCAAGGTCCATTTGTTGTCCGTCTGGTCGAGCTGATAGTCCGGGCCCAGGTTTATATCCGGATATTGCTTGGCGATCTCGAGCCGCAAAGAGGACTGGGCGGCCTCGTATTCTGACAGCGCGCTGAGAATATCGGCCCGGTTGACCAGCGCTCGGCGGCGGATCTCGTTTGAGGGAAGATCAGGCCGGACCTGACCGAGTTCATCGAACGAAAGCGCGGCGCCGTCCAAGGCCTTGACCGGGACGCCGAGGGCATCGGCAAGATGGACTCGTGCTGAAACGCTCTGGTTGGCGGCGTCGAGCGCCGCCAGTCGGCTGTTGTCGAGCGCGATGCGGGCAAGCGTGACTTCGGCGGGAGAGACCTCTCCGACGGCCAATTGGGCTTCGAGAATCCGTACGTTTTCCACCTGGATCGATTGCTGCCGGTTGAAAAGAAATTCCATTTCCCTTGCCGCGTAGAGATCGAGCAACGCTTGGCGCAAGCGGCTCCGGACTTCCCAGGCCACGGAAAAGATGTTCAGGCGCGCGGCGTCCGAAAGATGCCGAGCTTGCGAGATCCGATAGCCCCTTTTGCCGGCGGTCTCGATCGGGATCTCCAGAGCAGCTTCAGGGATCCAGGGGGTGACCTCCGAGACCGGCGTCGTGCTGTTATATCCCGCGAGGACGCTGCCGACAGGGTTGGGACGTTCTCCTGCCGTAATCCGCCCGGCTTGAGCGACCCCCCATTGGGCTCTGGCTACGTCCAAGTCGGGATGATAATAAAAAGCCGCCAGCGTGAGCGCATGAAGGTTCCAGGCCTGCGGCGGCCACTCTTTGAGGCCTTGTTTAGTGAGGAGAAAATTCCGCAGTTCCGGCGCGTCAAGCCTTCGCGCCTCAAAATCGTCAAGGACTTTGGAGGCGGTGATTGGTTTGGGCTGAAAGCGGACGCAACCGGCCGCCAGGAGGATGATGAAGCAGAGATAAAAGACTTGCCGGAGGTGTTTGATCTTTGAGCGAAAGTTGAATGCCTGATGTCCTTGGAATATCTTAGTCATCTTGTCCGTTTGGCTTTTTCTTGGACTGAGCTTTCCATTATATCCTAAGGAAACGTTTCGCCGTCAATATAAATTTAACCGTCTCTTTAGACGTTACGATATCCGGATGTCTTCCATTTTTCTGGGAGCATATCGATGTCGGGATTGTTGAGCGTGTTATTGATTCAGCTTGGGTTGGTCGGATACTCTTGGAACCCTCTCGAGCGGTCCCCCCAGCAAGCCACGGAGCATCTCAACCGCTCTTTTGATATCGTCGATAGGCCTCCCCTACGCCGCCGGTAACGGCGTCGCCACGATGGATGTAGAGGCGGTAGCGCAGGACGACCGGTTTCTCCGGCTGAAGGAAGGCAGGTTTAAGGCCGGGCCATGATGGATTGAGAACGCCTCCGTAGCTGTTGCGAATAAGCCAGGCGACCGGAAAGCCCGGGTGATCGGGCGAAACGAAAATGGCCAGGCCAAGCTCCCGGGTCAACAGGTCCGCCCAGCGGAACGAAGTGTTGACGGCATCTTCTTTCTGAACGCCTTGGTCGGTGGTGAGCGTTGGAGGGAAACCCGGAATAAGGGTTTTCCTCCAATAGTATCCGACAGGACCCGTCGGGCGTTTCTATTGGCAATTTTGGGAACCTTATTCGCCCTTGATTTCAGGCCGGGTCTAGAATAAAATTTTCCCGTTTGAATCGGGGCCGTTGCCCATGCTAGGAGTCGCCGGCGCCATGACCGAACTAAACACGCATCCGCCATCGAGCCTTCCCGCTTCGCGTCGTTTCCTTCCTTTGTTGCTTGTCTTATTCGCCGGCAGCGGCTGTGCCGCTCTGATCTATGAAATCGTCTGGCTCCAGTTGCTGCAGCTGGTGATCGGTTCGACCGCGGTTTCCCTGGCCGTCTTGCTGGGAACATACATGGGCGGGATGTGTCTGGGCAGCCTCGCTTTGCCGCGCCTCATCTCGACGCGTTGGCATCCCTTGCGCGTTTACGCTCTGATTGAGCTGGGAATCGGGATCCTGGGGATCGCAGTTTTGTCCGGCATGCCTTTTGTCGTTCGGTTCTACACGGCGAACGCAGGCCATGGCTTTTTGGGGATTCTGCTGCGAGGTGCGGTCAGCGCTATCTGTTTGCTTCTGCCCACCATGTTGATGGGAGCAACGCTGCCGGCCATAGCGCGGTGGGTTGAGACGACGCCCCAGGGAATCTCGTGGCTGGGATTTCTCTACGGCACGAACACGGCCGGGGCCGTGCTCGGTTGTCTGCTGGCGGGATTCTATTTGTTAAGGGTCCACGATATGGCAACCGCAACCTACGTCGCGGCCACCATCAATGGAATCGTGGCCTTGCTCAGTCTCGGCTTATCCATGCGATCACCGCACGGCGCTTCGGCCGGCGAGCAGAGGCAAAGTGTCGCGGTCCGAATTCCGGGGGCCTGGTCCGTGTACGTCGCGATCGCGTTGTCCGGGCTGTGCGCGCTCGGCGCCGAGATCGTATGGACACGGCTGTTGTCGCTCATGTTGGGCGCGACGGTTTATGCCTTATCCATCATTCTGGCCGTATTCCTGGCCGGACTGGGAATCGGGAGCGGGTTCGGCTCGGCGTTGTCTCGGGGCAAAGTGCCCCCTCGGATTTTGCTCGGCTATTGCCAAATCCTTTTGGCGGCGGCGATTGCCTATGCCTCTTATATGCTTGCCAAGTCCCTGCCATATTGGCCGATCAACCCCGCCCTGGCAAGAAGTCCCTGGTTTATTTTTCAAGTGGACCTCGTCCGGTGTCTTTGGACGATCTTGCCCGCGGCGTGCTTGTGGGGAGCGAGTTTTCCGCTGGCATTGGCGGCCGCGGCCTCCCCGGGACAAGACGGGGGACGGCTGGTCGGAAGAATCTATGCATCCAATACGATCGGAGCGATCGTCGGGGCCATCGGTTTCAGCCTGATTGTCATCCCTGCCATCGGAACACAACAGGCGCAGCGCCTTATGATCGGGGTATCGGCCGCCGCCGCGCTGGTAACGTTTGCGCCGCTGGTCCGGTCGGTCCTGGCCGGGTCCTTCTCTCGGAACACCTCCAAGCCGTCTGTGCTAAAGACCGCAGGAGCTGCCTCGTTAGCCGTCGGGACGGGGCTTGCGGTGTGGCTCGCCTGGAGCGTTCCCCGGACTCCTTGGGAGCTGATCGCTTACGGCCGTTATCTTCCGACGAAAACCGTCAACGCCCAAGTCCTCTACGCGGGCGAAGGCATGAACGCTTCGGTCGCCGTCACAGAGCTCGAGGGAGGGATACGGAATTTCCACGTCAGCGGACGTGTCGAAGCCTCGAGCGACGCGACGGATATGCGGATCGAAAGGATGTTGGGGCATATCCCGGGGCTGTTCCACCCGGAGCCCAAGTCGGTCCTCGTGGTGGGATGCGGGGCGGGCGTGACCGCCGGGACATTTGTCCTTTACCCCAGTGTTAAGCGAATCGTCATCTGCGAGATCGAGCCACTAATTCCACGGATTGTCGCCCGCTACTTCGGGCCGGAGAACTACGACGTCCTGGATGATCCCCGCGTCGAAGTGGTCTTCGACGATGCCCGTCATTATATCCTCACGACAAAGGAGAAGTTCGACATCATCACGACCGACCCGATCCATCCATGGATTAAAGGCTCCGCCACCTTGTATACAAGGGAATTTTTCGACGTGTGCAAGGCCCATCTGAACCCGGACGGGATCATGGCCTTGTGGGTCCCCTTTTATGAGAGCACGCTGGAGACTGTCAAAAGCGAAATGGCGACATTTTTCGATATCTTTCCCGATGGAACCATCTGGAGCAACGACATCGTCGGCCAGGGCTATGATTCGGTTGTGGTGGGCAAGTCGGAAGGGTTGAAGATCAACGTGGATGAACTTGAAGAACGGCTGGACCGCCCAGACCATCAAGCGATTAGGCAGTCGCTCGCGGAAATAGGATTCAAGTCGGCGGTCCAGATGCTGGCGACCTATGCCGGGCAAGCCTCCGATTTGGGAGCCTGGCTGAAGGGTGCGGAAATCAATCGAGACCGGAACCTGCGGCTGCAGTACCTGGCGGGTTTGGGACTGAATTCCTACCTCAGCGGCTTCATTCTCAATGACCTGATTTCCTTTAGCAAATTTCCAGTGCAGCTCTTTATCGGTTCGGAAAAATACATCCAGGCCTTAAGGACAGCGCTCGGGAAAGGCAAATAGAGCAAAGCTCTTTACGGCCGGATGCTGAGTTGGATTTTGACCGCTCCGTATTCTGTCAGTGGAATATAACTATAGCGGCTGAGCGGATCCCAGCGCCGTTCCCAGTTTTTGTTATAAACCAGATAAACCTCGTTGCCGGGCGAAATCTGCCAACGCAAACGGATATTCACGCCCAGATTCTTGGACACGTCGTCATACTGCAAGTAATTCATCAACCCCAGGTTGGGCGAGAGGTAAAAGTCCGCTTTGAGTTGATAGGCGTTCTCATTGAAATTCCCCTGGGGCAGTCGTCCACGGATAAGATTGGTCGAAAGCCCCAGCGAGACATATCCTTTAAATGTGTAGCTGAGGCCGATCTCGGCTTCACTCAGGTGTCCGGAATAGAACTGGCCGAAGTTGTAACCGACATCCACATTCAAGGCATAGTGAGAGGGCGAGCTGTATTCAAGGCCATAACGCAGGAAGTTGTAAGCATCTTTGGGAATGGTGACTCCCTCGGCCACCTCAAAATTATAAGGGAGAACATCCCGGTTGGGTGTGATATTGAACTCGACCCGGTCGCCTCTCTCGGTCTGAGCGCTAAAGGGAATTATCATTATCTCATAAGTCTCGAGCCTGCCGTTCAGGTCCCAATAAAATTGGGGCTCGAACATGAAGTTGAACTGGCGGACCCATTTTCCAAACCAGCCTTTTTCCGGCCGCGGCGAGTAAACGATTCCGCTGTTGAGCGATTGAACATTATTGCGCGGCAGGAATCCCAGGCCGGGATTCAGGGCATCGCCGAAATAATTGTACGTAAGGGACAGATCCCAGAGGTCATTCGGGTATTCCACCTTAATCCCGAAACCATATGGCTTGCCGGTCTTTTTCTTATTCCAGTTGTAAACGGACCAGAAGCCCGTTGAAAAGTTCTTGTTCCCCTGAAATCGCGAGGTGTTGTAGGTAAAATCGAACCCGAGGAGCTGATTGCTTCCGCCCGCGGGATCGCCATTGGTGAAAATCATTCCAACCTTGCTTTCCTCTAAGATGTTTTGGTAGATGCGGCCGGCAAAAAAATTATTGCCGGCCAGTCCGAGCCCCGAAAATTTCTTGGTTTGAACATCCAGGAAGCCGAGGCTGGTGTTGCCCATTTTGCCGTACAGCTTGGTCCCGAACAAGACAGGAATCTGGCTTCCCTCGAAAAGCCCGATCCGCCGGCTAAAGAAGGGAATAAAGCTCGTATGATATTGAAAGCCGGCCGTCGTGCCGAAATTAAAGATTTCCGAGCCCTCCAGAAAAAAGGTGCGCTTCTCAGGGTAGAAGAGCGGAAAGCGGGTCAAGTTGATTTGCCGTTCGTCAACCTCGGTCTCGGCGAAATCGGTGTTGTACGAAAAGGCCCCGACCAGGTTGGGCGTGAAATTTTTATAGACATCGAACCCGCCGTCCAATTTCTGTTGGGCCTCAGAGCCGGGCGCATAATCGTTGGAGGCGCTCGCCTTTCCAAACGGCCGGAAGGTGATCCCCATCCCCTGTTTGACGCCGGAGATGCCTTCCACAGGAGCCGCCTCCATGGCATTAAAAAAGAAACTATCCAGTGTTGTTCCCGAGAGCCGAATAATCTCCTGCTTTCTCGGGATATATCTCTCCACGTTCAACCCCCAGTGGTCCAAATTGGGATTGAAGGATATGGTTTTGAAGGGAATCTTGATTTCGACGCTCCAGCCGTCCTCGAGAATCCGGCTTCGCGCATCCCAAATGCCGTCCCAGTTCAAGCTATAGTTTTGGCCGTAAGCCAGGCCTTCGCTCCGAGATCCACGGGCGTTGATAAAAAAGATGTAGGCATTTCGTTTATCGAGAAAAGGGTCGAGGAGAATCCGGACGAGGTCATCGCTCACGTGTTCATCCTCGAAAGCATCATGGGCCATGGTCTGTCCGGAGATTTTGGCGGGCTCGCTGTCAAAACAATGAATTCCCAGATATAGGTTGTCCTGGTCGTAGAGGATGCGCAACTCTGTTTTCTCGGTCGGCGCGCTCTCGGGTTTGGGTTCGGCCATCTTGAAGTCTGTGAAGGCGATGGCTAGTTCCCAGACTTTATCATCCAGGATACCGTCAAATTTCGGCCCCTTCTCGACGCGCACGGCCCGGAGGACTTGGGCCGGAAAGGCCGGGGAGGGAAAGCCCTTCGCGGCGATAAGAGCGAATACGCAAATCGCGATCGTCCATTTTATCTTCATGGAGGCTATCTTCTTTCAGGTTTTCTGCGTTAGGGAGAACCCGATTTCCTCGGAACGAGGAAGCTATTATAGTCATCCAGGGAAATAATTCAAAAGAAATAATCAACGGAAAGGCTCGGCGCGCTACGGCCGGGAAACCTGGACGGCCTGTTCATGGCCGTCCAGGTTTCGTTTTTCCAATAACCATGATAAAATAAAAATTCAGGGACAAAAATGCCAATGGAGAAATGATGATGAAAAAGAAAAAGGCTGTCCTTGCTGTCATTCATGTGTCACTGCTGATATTCGCTTTATCAGGGCCCAGGCTTTACCCCCAGGAAGGAAGAGGAAGCGGCCGCCTGACGGGAATTGTGGTGGATGAAGCCGGAAATCCCATTGAGGGGGCTTTGATCATCCTTCAGTACCTGCAGTTTTCCTATAAATTGACGGCCCTTTCCAACCCCAAGGGGCAGTGGGGATTTATCGGTTTGGGCAAAGGAGTCATCTCTATAACTACGGCAAAGGAAGGTTTTCTTCCATCGACCATCCAATTGGAGGTCTCCGGCGTTAAAAAAAATCCTGAACCAAAAATCATCCTGAAGAAAGCGACCGGAAATACGGCGGCGGAGGGCCTCAGCGACAGCTTCAAAGAAAGGCTGCTTCAGGGGAATGCGCTATTTGAGCAAAAAAAATTCGCCGAGGCCTTGGCCTTCTATCAGGAATTCGTCGACAAAAACCCGTCGCTGTACAAGGTCAGGCTCAATGTGGCCAACTGTTACATGGAACTCCAAGAATATGACCAGGCTATTGTTGAGTACCAGAAGGTCCTTGATGGAATGAATGCCGAGGCTCCCGATAAAAGGGACAATAAGCTCATGGCCCAGGTCTACGCCGGCATTGGGGACGCCTATATGAGGCAGAACAAATTCAAGGAGGCCGAACAATACTTCAAAAAATCCATCGATATCGATCCGGCCGACCATGCCCTGGCCTACAATGTCGCCGAAATCATGATGCAGGCCAACAACGCCGATGAGGCCATCCGGTACTACGAGATGGCCATCCGGATCAAGCCCGACTGGCCCAAATCCTATTTGAAATTGGGCTATGCCTGGCTGAACAAGGGCAACAACCAGAAGGCTGTCGAATCCTTCAGCAAATTCGTCGAAATCAGCCCTCCCGATGATCCCGAAGTGGCGATGGCCAAGGACATCATCAAAAAAATATCCAAGATCGAATAGGGCGATTTCTTGGGGAAAGAATCCCCTCCCCTTCCTAAAAGAGAAAAAAAAGGGAGACACAGGGTGTCTCCCTTTGTGCTTGCCTCGAGCGAATCAGAACTCGATTCTGGCTCCAAGCTGGAAAATGCGCGGATCGTTGATGGCGGTCATCTGCAGGTATTTGTAGGTGGTCAGATTGCTGGAATTTGTCCACATGCCCGTGGCCACTCCGCGGTTGAAGATATTGAAGCAATCCGCGAAGACGGCGATGTTGAGGGGCCTGATCCTTAAGGACTTTTCCAGTCTCAGGTCAAGCTGCACGACAGGCGGTAAATATGTGTGACCTCTTTCTTCAGCGTAGATTGTCACGTTTTGTTTCAAGGACAGACCCAGGTAGTTGCTGGAGACAGTCCGGGTGACGGGCAGGCCGGAGAGGTATCGGAAAAACCCGCTGAGGTTGATTCCAAACGGCCCTTTGACAAGGCCTTCCACTTTGACCTGGTGCCGTCTTTCCAGAGGCAGCGTGCCAAGAGCATTGGTATGGGCATTGGGACTCTGGAAGAAACCTCCAACGGCGCCGCCCAGGGATTCGTCAGTTCGGGTCGTGGTCAGCAAACCTCTCGATTTGGCATAGACATAGGAAAGATTCAGCGCCCATCCTTTGGAATACCGTTTGTTCACTGTCAGCTCAAATCCATCATAGTCCCTGTTGAGTCCCGGAGGATTGACAATGTGAAGCTCTTGAGCCGTCAGGTTGATCTTTTCGTAGTAGGTCAGCGTCTGGCCGTTGTAGGGATCGACGACCGTTTTCGATGTCCAGTTCTTGCTCCAATCGAGTTCGCCCGTTGATAACAGTTTATCAATATCGAGCTGGGCGGCATCCACGAGGTTAGGCTGATTGCGATCCCACTTCCTGATATACCGGGCGCCGATGGAGAAGTCCGGAAATAATTCTCTTTCAACGCCGATGGCCAGCTCATCGGTGTAGCCCGCTTTCAGGTCATAGTCCTTGTAGCCTATCACAGCGCCGCCGGGATTGTTGGCACCGCCGGGCGTAGCCCATAGAGAAACCTTTCCCTCAATGGGCGAGCCGTCGGGATTCAAATACTGGTAATAGCCGAACCAGCCGTTGGGATGGGCCAGGTTGATCCAGCCGACCTGGTTGGGAAGAATGTAGCGCGACCAGCTGGCCTTGAAGAGCGTCTTGCCGTTGGAAAACAGGTCATAGATCAACCCCACTCTGGGGGCCAGATTCAGCCAGGAATACATCGTCTTGGCCTCCGGAATGCTGCGGTTGTAGGTCTTCCCCAGGAATACAATGTCGCCCTCAGTGGTGTTCTGCGCGGGATAGACGACGCTGTTGTATTCGAGGCGAAGCCCGAGGCTGAGGTTGAGGTTCCGGGTGATCGCCCAGTTGTCCTGAACAAAGCCTGCATAATCGACGACGTTGTCTATGCGGTTAAAACCGCCGCCTTTCAGAATTAGAGTGTCATAGTATGCGCTACCGATAAAGTCAATGTAGCACCCGCCGGTGACCGGATCGCTCACACCGTGAATATCCCAGGTCGTATGGGCATATTGGATCTCACCGCCGAATTTGAGCTCATGGGTGCCAGCGAGGTTGTCGATAAACGCGGTGGCATCGGCATTGAACTGGAACCGATTGCGGGTGTAAAGATCATGATTCCGCCAGGCGTTGCCGGTGGAAATACCGGTATTATAATCATAACGTTGGGCCTCGCTGCCTTTGGCATTGAGGAGCAACTGGTAAAGGACCATGCCGTATCTCATGTTCGCGAAGAAGTTGTTTCCAAAAAATTTAGTCCACTGGACATTAAAAACGTGGGCCGGGCTTGTCTGCAGGATCGTGACGCTCTCCGCACTAAACTTGGAGGCGCCCCTGTCGTCCGTGATACGGTCGGAGTAGTTGTAGGAAAGCATAAATTTGTCGTTCGCACCCGGCTGGAAGCTCAGCTTGAAATAGGGGTAGGGCAGCATGGTTTTGAAAGGCTTCTCGTTGCCCGGGGTGACACCGGCAGGATAGCCGGCGACAAAGGCTTCCGTCTGATCAAAACTGGCGTTCAAAAAGAACCACAGCTTGTCCTTGATGATGGGTCCGCCCAGCGTGAGAACCGGCTCGATTTCCATCTTATTTCCGCTCTTCGATCCCGCCAGCGGCGTGCCGTGCGTATTGACACTTTTCAGCTTCTCCTGGTTGAAGTAGAAGGAGCCACTACCGCTGAATTTGTTGCCGCCCGATTTGGTCACAACGTTGATCATGGCGCCGCGGACGCTGCCGTACTCCGCAGGCAGCCCGCCGGCCGCAATCGAAATCTCTTCCATGATATCCAGGCCAAAATTGACGCTCTGCGTGCCGGTGGCGGCGTCAACCAGGTTCACACCGTCCAGAAGGTAGGAATTGTCCATAGTGGAGCTGCCATAGGCGGAATCGTTGGTGACGCCCGGGGCCATGTTGACATAGGTTCCCAATTGGCGCTGGGCAGGGAGCGACTGGAGAAACATCTTGTCCAGGTTGGCCGGGCGGGTCGTCCGCTGCTTGTCGACCGTCGGGCTCTGTCCGATAACCGTGATGTTCTCTTCGAGAGTTTTCATCTCCATCGTGATGTCGATCGTCGCCGTCCGGGCGACTTCAACCTTAAACCCTTTCCGGATCACCGTTTTCATCCCAGAGAGTTCGAATGTTATTTGATAATCGCCGGGGGCCAGGGCCATGAACCGAAAAGCTCCCTTCTCACCCGTAACGGTGCTCAACGAGGGAATGATCATGGCCGGAGAGGTGAGGGTCACAGAAACCCCCGGCAGTCCTTCGCCCTCCGGGGAAAGAACGCGGCCGACGATGTTGCCAGTTTGTGTCGACTGGGCAAACGCCAGCCCGGCAAAGAGAAGGATTGCCGTCGTCAAAAGAATTTTTTTAAGCATTCACGCCTCCTCAAAAAGATTTTTCCTTTTTTGACACTTACACCTTTTGCTGATACGTCCCTGAAAAATCACATCACCTCCTTGTCATAAATTCTAAAAAAAAGAACCGCAAGATATATGCCAATATTTTTTAACAAAAAAACCCCTTTTTATGAGGATCAAGCCGGAAAAAATCCAATAAATTGAACCAAAATCCAAATTCCCGAACTTTTCTCCTCCTATCTTGAAAATTCACCGATGGCTTTGACAAGCGATTTTAGGGCCGCTTCCGGACTGGCCGTTGTTTCCACAATCCCGCCGGTGGCCTTGGCAATTTTGGAAAAGACATCATACATATCCGCCGAATGTTCCTTGAAATCCTGGACCGAGGATTTATCCTTGGGTTTGATATAGAGAAAATGAAGGCTGACCTTTGCTTCCCTCAAGATATCGATGAATTTCTCGGCGTCGAGAGGCGAATTTTGGTCGTCGCTCGAAAAAAGCTCGGCCACGATAAAAGCAATCTCAGGAATGGCTCTCAGGCGAGAGAGCGTGTCCTTGCTGGGAATCGGCCTGAACTCGGCCTCGTAGAGCATGACCATATGATTTTTGCCCTGGTGAGTTTTGAACATATCGACAATCTTCATCAGGAGCGGCTCGTTGACCTTGCGCAAAGTCCGCAGGTCTTCCATATCCTGGCGGTACATGGTCAGGGAATTTTTTACCCCGGCCAGAGCATCCGCGCTCGTCGTCTGCCCGCCTTCTAGGGCGTTCGACTTGATTCTTCATCTCATTGAAAATGATTTTATAGCTGGTGCTGCAGGCCGCCGTGTCGCCCCGGAGCTTTTCCTTCATGGCCTCGCTCAATTCTCTCTTCGGCTTGGCCAGAGTGTTCTTGGAAAAGCCATAAGCCCGGGCTGGAGTATAGATAATAAGCTGATCGTCGGGGGCCAAGACCTGAGTGTAAAAGAACGTGACGGCATCGCCCACTTCCCTCGTATAGTTGAGGATATCAAATAAAACAACAAAATTTCGGGGCCCGCGGTCTTCTTGCGGAGCGCTTGCTTGGGCCGTCAGGACAAGAGATAACGCGATCCATCCGCCCAGCCACGACAACTTTTTCATAAAGTCCTCCAATTTATGAGCCTGGAAATTCGTTTTTCACGTATGCACACGATCTCCCTTATAAGCTCGGCAAGCATGTCGCCTTCCCTCTTGACAAAAAGTATAAGGCCAGCGAATGATCAGTGTCAAGAAAAGAAAGATTTTCGGTCGGCTTCATGACAACTTCGCATGAGACAGGCCTTGAGATACTGCCTGTTTCCTCACCAGGCGTTTCGGTTTCCTTGACTTCTTTCATGAGCAGGCAGTATATTTTTTGCCGGGCGAAAAAAATGATTTCGGGTTCTAAAGGACAAGATCTCGGGCAAGGACAAAAAACGAGCCCCCGTCCGTTTGTCCCCCTGCTGGCCATCCTGGCCTTGATCTTCACTCTTCATCTAGGCTGTAAAAAGGGCCAGAAGATCCCCAGCTTGAAACGCGGTGAGAATTTCAACCTGCTTCTCATCACCGTCGATTCCCTGAGGGTTGACCGCATTGGTGCCTACGGTTCGAGAAACGCCCAGACTCCGAACATCGATCGCCTGGCGGAAAATGGGTTGATATTCAAGAGCTGTTATGCCTCCGTGCCGTTGAGCTTGCCATCGCACTGCACGATTTTTACGGGCAGAGAGCCGCTTGCCCATGGGGTCCGCAACGACGACACCAATTCCTTGCCCGACAGCGAGCAGACGTGGGCGGAGGTGATGAAAAATCAAGGGTTCGAGACCTGTGGCCTGATCTCCTCCTATCTTCTGCATTCCAAATTCGGCCTGAAACAGGGTTTTGACACCTATGACGATTCGCTCGATTACGGCTCCATCATCCACAATGTCCGGACGTCCATTGCCGCAGACCAGGTCTTTGCCAGGTTTCAATCCTGGCTTGAACAGAGAACCCCCAATAAATTCTTCGCCTGGGTACATTTTTCCGATCCCCAGGCCCCCTATAAGCCCCCTCCGGAATATGCCAAAATGTTTGAAAACGATCCTTACAGCGGCGAAGTGGCCTTGGTCGATCATTATATCGGAGAGATCGTCCGCGCCCTTGAGGCTAAAAGGCTCATGGACAGGACCGTGGTGGTAATCGCGGGAAGTCACGGCGAATCTCTTCATGAACACCGGGAATCGGGCCACGGCCTTTTCTGCTATGAGCCGACCCTCAAGGTTCCCCTGATCATCCATAATCCCGCTGTTTTCAAGGAAAAACAGGTAATTGCAGCCAGGGTCAGGCTGCTGGATCTCATGCCGTCCTTTCTCCAGCTCTTCAACCTGGAAAGCCCGGCAGGAATTCAGGGAAAAAGCTTTCTATCCCTCCTTTCAAAAAGAAATCGGGATCGACAGATCGATCAGCCGGTCTATTTTGAAAGCCTGTATGGATCCAGGGAAATGGGATTTGCGCCCTTGACCGGCCTCATCAGCGAAAATTACAAATACATCTCTTTGCCGGAGACCGAGCTGTACGATTTGAAAACCGATCCCGCCGAAACGGAAAATCTGATCTTGACAAAAAGCGATGTGGCCCAAAGAATGGACACGGACTTGAGGCGCTATATCGAACAGCATTTGGGGAAAAAAGAGAAGGCCCCGGGAAAGGCTGAACAAAGCCGGGAGGACAATCGAGCCGTCGACCCGAAAAAGGGAATCGACGCCATCGAACGGATGATCGAACTGGAACGGCTGATCTATTCCGAAAAATGGAGGGAAGCGGAAAAGGAGATCCAAGGCATCCGATCGGACTTCAAAGATTGGAAACTGCCGCAGCTTTACGATTATCAGTATCTCCTGGACAAGAAAAAAAATGACCCCAGAAAGATCGAAGAAACTTTGAGACAAGCGGCTGAAAAATACCCGGAGAGCGACCGCTTCAGGCTCTCTCTGGCCCAGTTGTTAACCTCGACGGGCCAGCTGGGAGTGGCAGAAAAAATCTGTATCGAGGAACTGGCCAGGAATCCCGGCCTCAGCCAAACCAATATTCTGCTGGGAACCATTTACCAAAAAACCGGCAGGACCGCCCAGGCGCTCTCCTGCCTGGAAAAAGCAATGGACCAGGAGCCGCAGAACGTCCGGCTCCAGCTTGAGTATGCCGCCCGGCTCACCGAGCTCGGAAAAAAAGAGAAGTCTCTGGAGATCCTGAAAAATCTTTTGAAAAACCGAACCCTGACCGCCGACCCAGCCGGCGCCGATGTTCAGGCTGATATCGGGGGGCTGCTGATAAAAATCGGCGAATTTGAGATGGCCAACACATGGCTGCTGGACCTTGTCGCCAATGGCAATGGCAACAGCACGGTCTGGACCCAAATCGGGCTGGGATATTTCAATCAGGGAAATCTAGAAAAAGCCCGGGAATCTTTGGAAAAAGCCCTATCCCTGGACTCCCACAATGCCCTGGCCCTGAGCAGCCTAGGCACCTTCCACCTCTCGCTTTTCCGGCAGCGGAAACAAAAAGATGACCTGGAAAAGGCTATCACATATTATACCCGAGCCAAGGAAGCCTCGCCGGAATTGGCGTCCGCCCTCAACGGGCTGGGGGTCGCATTTAGGTACGCCGGAGAGCTCGAGCGAGCCATTTCTTGCTGGAAGCAGGTCCTGGACATTGATCCCGGATTTACCGACACCTATTTCAACCTGGGGATCACCCTGATCGAAACCGGCCGAAAGCAAGAGGCCTTGAAGGTCCTGAACATGTGCAAGGAAAGATATTCGGACCGACTGAGCGAGAAGGAGCGCCAACAGCTGGACAGCTTGATTTCAGAGATAAAATAACCCCGAGAAAGAGAAAACACCTTTGTCCCCTCAGAATGAGAACAATAAAACGAAAAGTCGGCGTCGCGGCCTGCGCCTATGGGCGTCCCGCCTTTTGATCATGATCCTGATGCCCCTGGTTCTCCTCGGACTGATGGAACTAGGATTGCGGATATTCGGATACGGATATCAAACATCTCCGATGATACCCTACGACATGAACGGCCGCCGGGCTTTTTGTGACAACCTCCGGTTCCCCTGGCGATTCTTCCCTCCCGATATCTCCCGGGATTTCAACCCCTTCATCTTTATCGATAAAAAGCCCGTGTCTACGTATCGAATTTTCATATTGGGCAGTTCTGCGGCACAAGGAGTGCCCGACAGCGCCTTCGCCTTTGGACGCATTCTGGAGGTCATTCTCCGGGAAGCATTCCCCCTGATCAAATTTGAAGTCATCAATACCGCCCTTACAGCGGTCAATTCCCATGCCGTCTTGCCTATAGCCAAGGAGTGTGCCAGGCATCAGGCCGACCTGCTGATTGTCTACATGGGCAACAACGAAGTCGTGGGTCCATACGGTCCCGGAACCGTATTCGCCCCTTTTTCCAGCCTGGCCCTCATCCATTTCAACATGGCCTTAAAAACCCTGCGCTTGGGGCAGCTTTTAGGCGGGCTAACTCAGTTTTTGGTCTCGAAAAAAAATGGCCTTCGCGTCTGGCGCGGGATGGAAATGTTTCTGGAGAGGCAAATTCCGGCTGACGACCCCCGATTAAAATCGGTTTACCGGCACTTTGCCGGCAATCTCGAGGATATCGGCCGGGCGGCCGGCCGCAACGGCACCGCGGTCGTTTTTTGCACGGTGGCCGTCAACCTGAAAGACTGCCCGCCCTTTGCTTCCAGGCACCGCCACGATTTGTCCGCCGGCCGCCGGGAAGAATGGGAAAATCTTTACCGCCAAGGAATCGAAAGAGAGAACGCCGGCGATGATCAAGGCGCCGCTCAGAATTATCGGTCTGCTTTAAGGATCGACGACGGCTATGCCGATCTCGTTTTCCGGATAGGAGGCTGTGACTGGAGGCTGGGGGATTATGAAAACGCCAGGCGTTCATTTACAAAAGCCAGGGAACTCGACACACTTCGTTTTCGGGCCGACGGAGAAATCAACCGCCTGATACGGGAAACGGCGGCTGGCCGGGAATCACAAGGGATCTATCTTGCGGATATGGAGAAGGCGCTTGCCGCTGAGTCTGGCCGCGGCGTCCCCGGGGATGAGTTCTTTCTTGACCATGTTCACCTGAACTTCAGGGGAAACTATCTCGTCGCCCGGACCCTGTTTGACCGGATTAAGCCCCTGCTGCCGGATGAAATGAAAAGAACGGGCAGCGCTACCGTCAACCTGTTGAGTGCGGAAGCGTGCGCCGAAAAATTGGCCTATACCGATTGGGACCAATACAAAATCGCCGAGGAGATGCTGAACGCTTACATCAAGAAACCCCCGTTCAGCAACCAACTCTATCATGCGGAGCAGGTTTCAAAATTGGAGCAAGGGCTGGCCAGCTTGAGAACCCGCCTCACGGTTGAAATCGCACAAAAATCCGCGGCCCAGTACGAAGATGCCATCGTTCATTCACCCCAGGATTGGTGGCTGCATTGGAAATATGCCCATTTGCTCTATCAAGGCCTGAAAAAAGACCGGGACGCACTCGAACATCTTGGCAAAGTTACGGAATTAGTGCCGCACTCTGTCAGGGGCTATTCGGGGATGGCGTTTATCCTGCATCGACTGGGAGATGGCGAGGGGGCGATTGATTGCTGTCTGAAGGCTCTGGCTATTGATCCCACCAAAGCCGAAGTCGAAAATATCCTGGCGGCGGCCTACGAGCTGAAGGGGTGGCCGGACAAAGCCGAAGCCCGGTACAAAAAGGCCATCGATATTCAACCCCACTATGTCGCGCCGTACACGAATCTGGCCATGTTGTATACGAAGAGCAACCGGCTCCAAGACGCCGTGGAAATCTGCCGCCGGGGTTTGAAGGTTGTGCCCGATGCCGCGGATCTCTATGTGACCCTGGCCGACTCCCTCAATCAAATAGGACGACGGGACGAAGCCATTGCCGAATTGAAGGAAGCCCAGCGCCTCGATCCGCAGAATACGGAAGTGAATCATAAATTGAACGAAATCCTGTGGGAAAAAATCAAGAAAAATAAGTCTTGAAAAAGATGCCATTCAGCCGGGGATTAAAACAATGTATAAATAAACGGCGCTATGCCCGAGACAGAGGCGAACACGAGAAACAATCCGAAGATAATAAGAATCGCCACGAGCGGGATCAGCCACCACAATTTTCGCTTCCAGAGGAAGATAAAAAAATGGCCCACCAGCCCAGCGTTCGCGGCGGCCCCTTTCAACCATTTTTTCATTCAGCCTCCTGTCATTTCTTCTTGGTGACAAGGAAATTCTCGATGGCCAGCATATCCAAGCCGCTGTTGTGAAACGTCCGGAGTGCGTCGGCCGGACTGGCGACGATCGGCTCTCCGCGCAGATTATAGGAGGTATTCATCAAAACCGGAATCCCTGTCGCCTCCCCGAATTTCTCGACGACCCGGTAATAGCGCGGATTCGTTTCGCGTTTCAATGTCTGCAGCCGTCCAGTTCCCCAATGGTTGACGGCGGGGATCAGAGCCTGCTTGTCCGGGTGGATGGGTTCGACGAGGAGCATGAATCGTGCGGGATAGTGACGCTCCGGCTGGGGGAAGTCAAAGTATTGGGCGGTTTGCTCCTCCAGGATCACCGGCGCGAACGGCCGAAACGGCTCTCGAAATTTAATTTTGGCGTTGACAATCGTTTTCATGTCTGCCCGGCGCGGGTCGGCCAGGATGCTGCGGTTGCCCAATGCACGCGGCCCCCATTCGAATCGTCCCTGGAACCATCCGGCCACCTTCCCTTGGATAAGCCCCTCGACGATGCGATCCAGCAGCGGTTCGTCGTCGTGAAACTCTTCAAACGTCAGCCCCTCTTTTTTTAAAGAATCGGCCACCTCATTCTCAGAATATTCTTCTCCCCAGTAGCAATTCTCCAGGACAAACCGCCGGGGCTTTTTGAGCAGCCCATGATAGACATACAGGGCCGCTCCGAGCGCTCCACCCGAGTCTCCGGCCGCAGGCTGGATGAAGACATCCTCAAACGGGGTCTCGCGCAGAAGGCGGCCGTTGGCGACGCTATTTAAGGCCACGCCGCCGGCCAGGCACAGCTTTTTCAGGCCGGTTAATTTGTGGGCATGACAGGCCATCTTCAGCAGGATTTCTTCCGTCCCCCGCTGGATGCTGGCCGCTATGTCGGCATACTTTTGGTTCTGTTCAGCCGCATGGCTGTCCCAGCGCGGATGGTCCTGCCGGGGATGAGTCCGAAAGGTGTAAAAATCTGACTCGGGAATGCGCGGTTTCCCGAACAGGTCGGCGAATTTTTGATTGAAGGTGTGTTCCGTCGAGTGATAAAAGCTGAAATAGTCCATGTTAAGACGAAAACTGCCGTCCTCATCGACTTGGACCAGCTTGTAAACCTGGTCCAGATAGCGGGGTTCGCCATAGGGGGCCATGCCCATGACCTTATATTCGCCTTCATTGACTTCAAAGCCCAAGAAGGCTGTAAAAGCGGAATAAAGCAGTCCCAGAGAGTGGGGGAATCGAATCTCGCCCGCCACGTTGATGGCATTGTCTTTTCCGTCCGTCCAATCGGCACACCCCCGGCCGATGGTCGCCGTGGTCCACTCGCCGACACCGTCCACAGTCAGAATGGCCGCCTCTTCGAATGGCGAACAGTAAAGAGCGCTGGCGGCATGGGCGGTGTGATGCTCGGCGAAGAGGACGCGGTTCTGGGGGATTCCCAAATAGCGGACGATCTGGCCCCTGATCCATAATTTCTGGTTGAACCAAGCAATCATCGATTCCCGGAAGACCCGCCAGGCCTTGGGATAGGCGCCGAGGCAAGTCATCAAGATCCTCTCAAACTTGACCAGCGGCTTCTCGTAAAAGATGACATAATCCAAGTCGCCGCCCTTGATATTCCCGCGTTTCAGACAAAAATCGATGGCCAGGGCCGGGAATCCATAATCATGCTTTTTTCGTGAAAAGCGCTCCTCTTCAGCGGCCGCGATAAGCATCCCGTCCCGAATCAAGGCCGCGGCGGCATCGTGATAAAAACAGGAAATCCCCAAAATGTCCATCAGAAGGCTTCCCGGGCCCGTTTCAGATCAGCCTCTTCTTTTGGACGCGGTTCCCAGCGCGGCTGTCCGCGTTTTAATTTCAGCGGGTCGCCGAAAAATCTCACGATCAAGCCAAAGGGTGCCGCCACGGTGAAGTAGAACACCGTCATCAGCAACCGGCCTAGGACATCCCCGGCTTTGCGACCGAACGCTTTCCACCTTTTCCAATACCGCTTCAATGGACTCATTTCGCTATATTTAAGATTTTACCATAAAAAGAGACCGCTGGAGCGAACGATCGCCCGGCCTTTTTTGACCTATGGTTTTCGCAGAAAACGGTTAAAGAAGTCGTCCGACGCGTTGAAGACCATGAGCCATCTCTTGAAGACGAGAAAATCATGGACCTCATCGGGAAAGACAATCAGCTCGTAATGGACGTTGCGGCCCCGGAGCAGCTGGACGAGTCCGGTCGTCTGGGAGAAGGCGACATTGCGGTCGTCATCCCCTTGGACGAGCAAAACGGGCGACGTCCATTTATCAATGGTCGACACGGCGGAGGCTTTGAAGGATGTGCTGGTGGTATCCAGAGAATTCCCCCAGAGATGCACGCCGGCGATGTCCACCCCGGCTTTGAAGATGTCGGAATTGCGCGATAGGCCCATGGCGGTCAACAGGCCGCCGTAAGAAAGCCCCCACAACCCGATGCGGTCGGGGTCCACATCGGGCCGCGACTGCAGATATTTGGCCGCTGCGACAACGTCCTGGTACTCCGAAGACCCTGCCGCGCCGCGATTGGGAGCCATCCGAAACTCGCGGCCGTAACCGATGCCCGACCGATAGTTCACCGAGATGACGACATAGCCTTTGTTGGCAAAGTACTGATTAACGGCGTAGGCCATATGGTAGAAGAACATGTAGTGATATCCGAGCAGCATTTGCCGTCCGGGACCGCCGTGGGAAAAGAGAATGGCAGGCCGCCGCTCGCCGGGTTGGATGTCTTTCGGCAGGAACAGCTGGTTATGGAACTCCAGCCCGTCTTCGGCCTTGAGAATGACAGACTCTGGGACGACATGGGCCTCGAGCGGAAAATCGGTTGGGAGCTTCGGGTTGATGATCTGCGCATTGCCGCCCTGGGCCGGCACAAGCGCGACGCAGCGGGGCCGTTTCGCGTCTGAGTAAAAGACCGCGACGCTGCGGCCTGAGGCCAAGGGCGCGGGCTCCGTTTCGATCCCATCGCCCTTGGTCAGCTGGACAGGCGGGCCGCCGGCCGTCGGCGACTGCCACAGGTCCCGCCGGTCGATATCCCCGACATTGGTCGTGTAATATAGTGTCTTGCCGTCGGCGGAGAATCCAACGAACTCGGCCTCGCCATCGCCCGGCGTGAGATTCGTCGGAATGGAATCCACGCCTCCGGAAACCGGCACGGTATAGTCATGCCGCCAATTGTTGCGTTCCAATTGAAAGACCAGGCTGTCACCCGCCCAAGTGATCTCTCGGACGGCGCGAAACGATTCGTCGTCGAGCGGGTCATGCCATATTTTCTCCCCCTTGCCAGTCTCAACATCGGCCGCCCAGAATGTGAGTGTGTGGCCGTCCGCGAACTTCGCCGTCTGGAATCCCGGCCCCGATGCGATCTGCGGGGATTGGCCCGCTTGAGGCTGAGCCTGTTCTCGAGACAGCGTCGGCCTGGAAGGAGGTTGTCCGGGGGGGCTTGGGGTCTGGGCCGCGGCAGTTATTTGAGCGAAGGCCGATCCTGGCCGCCGGATGAACGCGATCTTCTTTCCGTCGCCCGACCAACTCGGGCTGGAATCCCTGTCGACCGAGGGCGCCAGGTAGGAGATCTTCCGGCTGGCAACGTCATAGATGCCAATGAAGCTATGGTCTTGTCTGTCGCTCACAAAAGCGATTTTCCGGCTATCCGGAGACCAGCGCGGATTGCTGTTGGTGCCCCAGGTTCGGAAGAGGGGTTTCAACTCCTTGTCATCCCGGCTGGCGGGCACTTGCCCGGCCGGCGGAACAGCCACTCCGAAAATTTGGCCTCCTTTGACAAAAATCACCCGTCTGCCATTGGGCGAGAGCACGGGACTTGCGCCGGCCGCCAGCCGAAAGGGTTTGCCCTCGTGCGTCCGGACGGCCCAGATGGCCTGTTCGCTGCCGTCGGGAAACTGGGATGGGTTGGCGACCCAGCCCGACCTGTTCGGGTCGCTGCCGCGGACAAAGACTATAACCGAGCCGTCGTCTGAAATCGAAAGGCTGGTCAGGTCGGTCCCGTCATCTTCCATAAAGCCGGTTAGGCGGGCCGGCTTGAAATCGGGCGCTGCGGCCGTGTAAACATTGCGCTTTCCTAGATCAAACTCGAGCCAAGCAATGCGATCGGCCTTTTTCGCCGAGACCAACTGGTAGGAGAATGAGTAGCTCAAGACCTGCTCGAGGCTGAATGGCTTTTGAGCGGAAGCCGGTATGCCGGCGAGCAGCAGAGCCATCAGGCCAAGCCCAATGGACATAAGGATTCGCGATGGTTTCATCATGGGCCTCCCAAAAATCCGTCGGAGTTAAACCTTCTCATTTCTAAAAAATTCAGTGGCATGTTTCGAATTCTCCGGAATTTGGCAGGTGTCTCCGAATTTTTCAAAAAATGGAGAAGTTGATTTTGCGGAGCGAGTAAGTTCGATCCCACTTTATTAGTCTAGTCAGGGACGATCAGCTCTGTCAAATAAAAAAAAGGGGACGGTTGAAATAACCGTCCCCATAATTTTTGACAGACTTCAGGTTCGCCCGAATTCAGGGAATAAAAACAGGCCAGGGAAGCAATTTAGGGGACACGCACGATGGGGTCATGTCCCGAATTCGGCAGCTGTCCCCGAATTGCAGTTGTTTTTCGCTTAGAACCGGCGTCCGAAGCCACCGCCGCCGCGCGGCCCATCCGTACGCGGCTTAGCTTCATTGACCGTCATGTTGCGGCCTTTGAGGTCCTTGCCATTGAGGGCCGAGATGGCCTTCAAGGCCTCGTCCCTGTTCGGCATTTCAACGAAGCCGAAACCGCGCGAATCTCCGGTGATCTTGTCCTTGATGATCGCCGCGGTCTGGACCGTACCGTACGCCTGGAACACTTCCTTGAGCTCGGTCTCGGAAAGGCTCTGTAAGAGATTGCCTACATAGATATTCATACTCGTCTCCTTTGACGTGGGTTTAACCAAGGGAGGCAAATCCCCAGGTCTCCCTTAAAGATGTGATCTAAATAAAGGAGAGGAGTATGTGACCGATCAGGGCCCGTGCCCCTTCCTTTATTCGATGCGCAAGTTATGCGTGATTCCCGGGCCACCTGTGGCCTGTAATCCTTTTTATTATACCATATTCCGACAATATCCGGAAATGATTAGTAAATTGCCTAACGTGCCGGAACTCTGAATCGTCCAGGGTCCACGGCGCTCTCTTATTAGGATAAAGGCTTTTCAGAGTCAGGCGTGCTGTCGCTGGAGGGCGGCTCGCTCCCGGCTTCTTGGGCCGGCTTATCACCGCCCAGTCGCCTGCGCCGTTTCTCCTCGCGCCGTCTCTGGCGATCGAGTTCTTTATTTCTCTTCGCGCTCTTGTATGCCCTATTGCTCTTTGGCAAAGCTCCTCCTTCCCCCCATTTTCATAACGGTATATCCGGGGGCATGCCTATAAAAAAAGGGGACGGCCAAAACGGCCGTCCCCTCTCCTTTTTGACAGACTTCAAGTTCGCTCGAGTTCGAGGAAACCGAAAAACGGTCTTGGTGCTTTGAATCAGTTCAGAACCGGCGTCCGCCGCCAAAGCCGCCGCGTCCACTGCCGCCCCGGCCTCCGCCAAACCCGCCGCTGCGCTTCCGGTCGTCCGTGCGCGGACGGGCTTCGTTGACGGTCAGGTTGCGGCCCTTCAGATCTTTGCCGTTGAGCCCGGAAATGGCTTTATCGGCCTCGTCCTTGTTCGGCATCTCGACAAAGCCAAATCCCCGGGACTCGCCCGTGAACTTTTCCTTGATGATCGCCGCCGACGTTACTTCGCCGTAAGCCTGGAAAGCTTCCTTGAGATCCGATTCAGAGACTTCCCTTGACAAATTGCCTACATAGATATTCATACTCGTCTCCTTCGACGTGGGTTTGATCCGGGGAGGCAAATCCCCGGATCTCCCTTAAAAATGTGATCCAAATAAAGGAGAGGAGTATGACCGATCAGGGCCCGTGCCCCCCATTCCTTTATCCGTTCCGATGTTTATTGAACCCCTCCCTGTCCCCGTCTCCGGGGACGAAAGAGATTGATTCCTTTCGCTTAAAATAAAAAACCCGGCAACGTCCTACTCTCCCACTCGGCGCCCCGAGCAGTACCATCGGCACCTAAGGGCTTAGCTTCCGTGTTCGGAATGGGAACGGGCGTTTCCCCTTCGTCATGGTCGCCGGGATTATCATCTAATCCGCAATCGAATGACATGATCAGACGTTCTTGGGGACACGTGCCAAAATCTGGAGATTTTGGAACATATCCCCGAATGTCTCTTAATGCATTTTTTGTCTGAATAAACTTTATGGTCAAGCCTCACGGTCTATTAGTACTGGTAAGCTAAATCCGTTACCGGACTTACACATCCAGCCTATCAAACTCGTAGTCTACGAGTGACCTTCAGCCCTTGCGGGAGGGAGATCCAATCTTGGGGCGTGCTTCCCGCTTATATGCTTTCAGCGGTTATCACTTCCGAACATAGCTACCCAGCGATGCTCCTGGCGGAACAACTGGCACACCAGAGGTTCGTCCGTCCGGTCCTTTCGTACTAGGAACCGCCCCCCTCAAATCTCCTGCGCCTGCCGTGGATAGGGACCGAACTGTCTCGCGACGTTCTAAACCCAGCTCACGTACCGCTTTAACCGGCGAACAGCCGGACCCTTGGGACCCGCTTCAGCCCCAGGATGCGATGAGCCGACATCGAGGTGCCAAACAGTCTCGTCGATATGAGCTCTTGGAGACTATTAGCCTGTTATCCCCGGCGTACCTTTTATCCGTTGAGCGATGGCCCTTCCATACAGGACCACCGGATCACTAAGCCCGAGTTTCCTCCCTGCTTGAGATGTCTCTCTCGCAGTCAAGCTCCCTTATGCCTTTGCACTCTACGGCTGATTTCCAAACAGCCTGAGGGAACCTTAGGGCGCCTCCGTTACATTTTGGGAGGCAACCGCCCCAGTTAAACTACCCACCTAACACTGTCCCCCCTCCCGATTAGGGAGGTAGGTTAGAATCTCAGAATAGTAAGAGTGGTATCTCACCGTTGACTCCACCCTACCCGGAGGTAGGGCTTCAAAGTCTCCCACCTATCCTGCGCATACGATCCCAAAATCCAATGCTAGGATGCAGTTAAGGTGCCGGGGTCTTTCCGTCCAGCGGCAGGTAACCGGCGTCTTCACCGGTACCACAATTTCGCCGTGCCCCTCTTTAAGACAGCGCTCAA